>NZ_CP197004.1:137500-4297678 GCF_056688965.1 Clostridioides sp. LIBA-2809 | reverse complement strand
AATATAAACCTCCGAACAGAATAATTAATATTTTCCACAAAGTTATTAACAGAAAAGCAAAAATATATATAAATTTTACAGAATAACTAAATTTATGGATAATGGTGTTGATAAATTAATAATAGTATAAATTATTAAAAAAATATGAAAAGATATAAACAATATGTAGATAAAGTTATAAATAACATAAACATACAATAAATGGTGATTATAACTAGAGTATTGTCAGTAATCTTAAAAGTTATACACAAAAGTATCCACAAGCTGTGAATAATTTTTAATAAGTTGATAACATTTATGCACATTATCAACAAGTATATTTATAATATCAAAATATATGTCAAACTTCAATGATTTGTAACTAATTTATCCACAATATTAACTAATTGTTGATAAAAATATAAACATGTTAAAATTGCTTTATTTGTGCATATAATTGAAAAAAATAATTTAGAATAAAATTAAATAGATTTTTACTAGTATTTTCAATAAAAAAAATACATAATATATATATGGTAGATTTTGTGATAGAAGCGTCCCAAAAACTCGTTGACAACAGTGATAAAAGTATTTATAATTATATGTGTTATGTTTACTTTGAGGGTAAAGTTATTATTTTTATAAACGGAAAATGAAATCTGAAAGGCGGTGCAAAATAATGAGTAAAAGAACTTATCAACCAAAAAAGAGACAAAGAAGTAAAGAACATGGTTTCAGAAAAAGAATGAAGACGTCTAACGGAAGAAACGTGTTAAAGAGAAGAAGAGCTAAAGGAAGAAATAGATTAACTCATTAATTACAAAAGGGCCGCTGCAAAGGTGGCCTTTTTGTGTAAATAATTACAATTCATAGCTGTGTTTATGGAGGTTAACTATGGACTTTAATAGGACTAAAGGGTTAAAAAAGGACTCTGATTTTAGAAAAGTATATAAACACGGCAAATCTTTTGCAAACAAATATTTAGTAATATATATACTTAAAAATAAATCAGATTATAGTAGGATAGGCATTTCTGTTTCTAAGAAAGTAGGAAAAGCCATCACTAGAAATAGAGTAAGAAGACTAATAAAAGAAGTCTACAGATTAAATATTGATGAAAAAATTAAGCCTGGATATGATATAGTATTTATAGCAAGAGTATCTAGTAAAGATGCTACTTTTAAAGACATAGACAAGTCTATAAAAAATTTAGTTAAAAGAACGGATATTTCTATTTAAATTGTATGCTATAAGTATGGAGGTTCATAACTTTGAATAAAATAATTTATATATTAAAGGAAATAAGTAAGCATTTATCGAATTTATGTATTTATTTAGTGAGATTTTATCAAAAATATATATCTCCCTTAAAGGGACCTACCTGTAGATTTTATCCAACTTGCTCACAATATTCAATAGAGGCATTTAAGAAATATGGATTTGTAAAAGGTATGTATTTAACCGTAAGAAGAGTTTTAAAATGTCATCCTTTTCATCCAGGAGGTTACGATCCTCTAAAATAAAAGAGAGTAACTATTAGGAGGTATAAAAAAATTGAATATAATAGGAAATTTCTTAGGAATGATTCTTAAGGTAATATTTGAATTTGTTAATCATTATGGTATTTCTATAATACTTTTTACTATCCTTGTAAAGATTATTTTATTACCATTAACAGTTAAGCAGACTAAGTCAACAAAGGCAATGCAAGATATACAACCTCGTATAAAAGAGATACAAGAAAAATATAAAAATAAGCCAGAAAAACAAAATGAAGAAATTGTTAAGTTATATGGAGAAGCTAAAATTAATCCACTATCTGGTTGTTTACCTTTATTAATACAGTTTCCTATATTAATAGGATTATTTAGCGTTTTGAGAGAGCCAGTTGCTCATGGCGTTTTTGCAAATCAAGCTGCATTTTTAGCAGCTGATAATGGTTTTTTATGGATAAAAAGCTTAACAGCACCAGATTATGTACTAGCAGTATTTTCAGGAGCAAGTGCATATGTAATGCAAAAAGTAATGACTCCAAAAGATCAATTACAAGGCTCTATGAAAGTAATGACATATGTAATGGCAGGTATGTCTTTCTATTGGGGATTTATATTCCCAGCAGGACTTACATTGTACTGGACAGTAAGTAACTTATTCTCAATAGCTCAATACTACTTAATAATGAATCCTTTAAAAGCTAAGCTGGCTGCTAACTCTAAGGAGGAAAAAGTTAATGAGAAAAAGCCTAAAATTAATAAAAAGTAAAAGTAGGGAAGAAGCTATAAGTAAGGCTATAGCAGAATTAAATTTAAAAGCAGAGGATATAGAAGTTGAAATACTTGAAAATCCGAGCAAGGGGTTTTTAGGTCTCATAGGTGCTAAAGATGGGACTTATGAAATTTTTGTTATCGAGAAGGAACTAGATGTAGCTAAAAATTTTATAGAGGTAATGTTGAAAAATGCAAATGTTGATGCCAAAGTCAATGTATCTCAAAAAGATAATTTAATCATGGTTGATATTGAAGGCAAAGAAGCTGCAAGTTTAATTGGTAGAAGAGGGGAAACTTTAGATTCTATTCAATTTTTAACTGGATTAGCTCTTAATAAAATAAATAAAGATTCTCATACAAGAGTGCTTGTAGATATAGAAAACTATAGATCAAAAAGAGAAGAATCTTTAATAAGATATGCTAATAAAGTTGCTAGAGAAGTAGCGAAAACAAGAAAAACTAAAAAATTAGATTATATGAATCCGTATGAGAGAAGAATAATACATTCAGCTCTTCAAAACGACAAATATGTAATTACATATAGTGAAGGAACCGATCCATATAGAAGATTAGTAATTGAGTGTAAAAGATAAAATCAACCTCCTAAACATTAGGGGGTTTTATTTTTTAATATTATTATATTATTGTGATTAGTCAAAAGTAAATCTATATGTAAAAAATTATAAATTAAGAGGTGATAAATTTGTTTATAGATGATACAATTGCAGCAATAGCTACAGCACCTGGAGAAGGTGGTATAGGAATAATTAGAATAAGTGGAGAAAAATCTTTAAAGATTGCAGAAGAAATTTTTAAGTCTATGTCAGGGAAGAGTATTAAAGAATATAATAAGAGAACATTAATATATGGAAATATAGTAGACGATGGAAATGTAATTGATGAAGTTTTATTGGCATATATGAAAGGTCCAAATTCATACACAGGAGAAGATGTAATAGAAATCAATTGTCATGGTGGATTTATTTCAGTAAAGAAAATCTTAGAATTAATATTATCAAAAGATGTTAGATTAGCAGAAGCTGGAGAGTTTACTAAAAGAGCATTTTTAAATGGGAGAATAGATTTATCACAGGCAGAGGCAGTAATTGATGTTATAAAAGCCAAAACTGATATAGCTCATGAAGTTGCTCAAAACCAATTAGAGGGTTCTTTATCAAAAAGGATAAGAGAATTAAGAGATAAAGTTACAGAGATATTAGCTCATGTGGAAGTTGCTATAGATTATCCTGAAGAAGACATTGAGCATATAACATATCAAACTCTTAAAGAAAAAACTGATGAGCTTAAAAAGGAAATTAAAAAATTATATGACACAGCTGAAAGTGGAAAAATACTTAGAGAAGGTTTAAAAACAGTAATAGTTGGTAAACCAAATGTAGGTAAGTCTTCACTACTTAACTCCATTTTAGGAGAGAACAGAGCTATAGTTACTGATATACCAGGAACTACTAGAGATGTTATAGAAGAGTTTGTAAATATAAAAGGTATACCTTTAAAAATCGTTGATACAGCAGGTATAAGAGATACTGATGATATAGTTGAAAAAATAGGTGTTGAAAAATCTAGAGAATCATTTACGAGTGCAGATTTGATTATAATGGTTTTAGATGCATCTAGAAAGTTGTCAGAAGAAGATATAGAGATATTGGAAAGCCTTAGAGATAAACAAACAATAGTACTATTAAATAAGAATGATTTAAAACAGCAAATTGAAGAAGAAAAAATACTTAAATATGTAGAAAATAATAGTATAATAAAAATATCAGCTTTACAACAAGAAGGTATAGAAGAATTACAGGATAAAATAGAGTCTATGGTATATAAAGGTAGCGTTAAAAATAATTCGAGTTTAGTAGTAACAAATTCTAGACATAAAGATGCACTTAGTAAAGCATATAAATCTGCCACAGATGCTTTAATTGCTTTAGAACAAAGTATGCCATTTGACTTTGTAGAAGTAGATTTAAAAAATATATGGGATTATCTTGGTTATATTAATGGAGATACAGTAACAGAGGATTTATTAGATAATATATTCCATAACTTCTGTATAGGTAAGTAAGGTTTAAAAGCAAATTTGATTTTTTTATTATAGAGGTTTTAAAAAAATTATAGTGTTTCTCATGAAACATTAATTTAAAAAGAAAGGAATTATAAATGATAAAGTTTGAAGCAGGAAAATATGATGTTATAGTAGTTGGGGCAGGACATGCTGGGTGTGAAGCTGCTTTGGCTACTGCAAGAATGGGATATAAAACTTTGATAATAACAATGTCTTTAGATTCTATAGCATTAATGCCTTGTAATCCATCCATTGGTGGAACTGGTAAAGGTCAATTGGTTAAAGAAATAGATGCTTTGGGTGGCCAAATGGGATTAAATATAGATAAGACATATATACAAAGTAGAATGTTAAACACTGCAAAAGGACCAGCAGTTCACTCTTTAAGAGCTCAAGCAGATAAATTTAAATATCATGAAGAAATGAAAAAGACATTGGAAGATGAACCAAATCTTGATATAGCTATGGATGAAGTAGTGGAAATTTTACATGAAGGAAATGTTGTAATAGGAGTTGGGACTAAATTAGGATGTTCATTTAAATCTAAAGCTGTAATACTAGCTACTGGAGTTTATTTAAATTCAAAAATATATATGGGTGAGGTTGCATTTTATGAAGGACCTAATGCATTAGGATATGCAAAATACCTTACAGATAGTTTAGTTGAATTGGGTCTTAGAATGAGAAGGTTTAAGACAGGAACTCCAGCTAGAGTCCATAGAGATAGTATAGACTTTTCTGTAATGTCCTTACAAGAAGGTGATGAAAAAGTAACTCCATTCTCATTTATGAATGAAAATATAGAAAAAAAGCAAGAACCTTGCTATTTAACGAGAACTACTGAAGAAACTCAGAAAGTTATATTGGATAATTTAAAAAGGTCTGCTATGTATAGTGGCGTAATAGAAAGTACTGGACCAAGATATTGTCCTTCTATAGAAGATAAAGTAGTAAGGTTTAGTGATAAAACATCACATCAACTATTTATAGAACCAGAAGGGTTAAATACTAAAGAAATGTATATCCAAGGAATTTCAACTAGTTTACCTTTTGAAGTGCAATTAGATATGTACAAAACAATAAAAGGGCTTGAAAACTGTAAGATAATGAGACCTGCATACGCTATTGAATATGATTGTGTTGACCCAACACAGCTAAAAATAAGTTTGGAAATAAAGGGAGTAGAGAACTTATTTAGTGCTGGTCAATTTAATGGAACTTCTGGATATGAAGAGGCAGCAGCTCAAGGGCTTATGGCTGGTATAAATGCAGTTAGAAAAATAGAAGGAAAAGAACCATTTGTATTAGACCGCTCAGAAGCATATATAGGTGTTTTATTAGATGACCTTGTTACTAAAGGGACTAATGAGCCTTATAGAATGATGACATCAAGAGCAGAATACAGGTTGTATTTGAGACAAGATAATGCAGATATGAGACTAACTCAAAAAGGTTATGATATAGGATTAGTTAAAAAAGATAGATATGAACGATTCATAAATAAAAAGACTGCTGTAGAGAAAGAATTTGAAAGATTAAAAAATGAAAGAGTTACGCCAAAAGAAGTAAATAGTCTGTTAGAAGAAAAAGGAGCAACACCAATAAAAGTTGGAATTTCGTTGTATGAGTTTTTAAAAAGACCAGAGGTTACTTATGAATTGCTTGAAGAATTAGGAAAAGGCGCTGGTGAAGATGTTTCAAGAGAAGTTAAAGAGCAATGCGTAATAATAACTAAATATGAAGGTTATATAGAAAAACAATTAAAACAAATAGATCAATTTAAGAAACTTGAGAATAAAAAGTTAGATGAGAAAATAAACTATTCATCTATAGAAGGACTTAGATTAGAGGCTAGACAGAAGCTAGATGATATAAAACCTATTTCAATAGGACAAGCTTCTCGTATATCTGGAGTTTCTCCAGCTGATATATCAGTTTTACTTATATACCTAGAACAAGTCAGAAGAACTAGAGGTGGCAAAGGTGAATAACATAGAGCTTCTGAAAAATGGGATTGAAGATTTTAATATAATTACTAATGATAGTATGCTAGAAAAATTTAAAAAATATAGAGAGATATTAGTTGATTGGAATCAAAAGATGAATCTTACTGGGATAGAAGATGAAAAAGAGGTATATGTGAAGCACTTTTTAGATTCTATTTCAGCTGTAAAAAATGGATATATAAAAAATGGTATGTCTATAATAGATGTTGGTACAGGTGCTGGATTTCCTGGGATACCATTAAAAATATGTTTAGATGATTTAGAACTTACCTTACTAGACTCTTTGAATAAAAGAATAAACTTTTTAGAGGAGGTTGGTAGAGAATTAGAATTAGCTAATATTAAATTTATACATGGAAGAGCTGAAGATTTTGGTAAAGATGAAAAGTATAGAGAAAAGTATGATATTGCTACAGCAAGAGCTGTAGCTGGATTACCAATTCTTATGGAATTTTGTGTACCATTTGTAAAAGTTGGAGGATACTTCATTTGTTTAAAAGGTCCAAATGCTAATCTAGAACTAGAAGAATCACAAAAAGCTATTGATATTTTGGGATTAGAATTTGTTGAAAAAATAGATGTGGAATTACCAGAAATAGATTTAAATCATAATATATTAATTTTTAAAAAAATAAAAGAAACACCAGTTAAATACCCTAGAAAAGCTGGCAAACCAGCTAAGAATCCTATTATATAGTTGAAAAATTATTATAGGTAAGCTTAATTATTTCCTGAGAAATAATTAAGCTTACCTTAAACAAAACAAAAATAAAGGAATTATTAAAGTGGATGCAGAAATAAATTTGTATGTACATATAGAGAACAAAAATATTTATATCTAAAATAAGAGAGGTATGTTATGGAAGATAAAAGAGTTATGGAGATACCTATAGAAGATGTAGTTCCAAATCCATACCAACCAAGAAAAATATTTTCACAAGTTTCATTGGAGGAATTGAGTAATTCTATAAAGGTATATGGTATAATTCAACCTATAACAGTTAGAGCAAAAGATGGCAAATATGAATTAATTGCTGGAGAAAGAAGATTAAGAGCGGCTAAATTAGCAGAACTTAAAACTGTACCAGCGATTATAAATAATATGAATGATGAGTCTTCTGCTGTTCTAGCGTTATTAGAAAATTTGCAACGAGAAGACTTAAATTTCATTGAAGAAGCAATTGGTTATGAAAACTTAATAAAAGAACATGCTTTTACTCAACAGCAATTAGCAGAAAAATTGGGCAAAAATCAATCTACTGTAGCAAACAAGCTTAGAATATTAAAGCTTCCAAACAACATAAAAATGAAGTTGATAGAAAATAACTTAACAGAAAGACATGCTAGAGCATTCCTTAAACTACCAAGTGAAGATTTAATGCAAAGTGTACTAGAAAAAGTTATAAAAAATGAATTGACTGTTAAAAAAACAGAGAAATTGATACAAGAGATATTAGAAGAAACTAAAGTTCAAGAAGAGCCTGATAAAAAACAGAATATAAAGGGTGCTATGAGTATAAGAATTTACATAAATACTATAAAGCAGGCCTTTGATGCTATATCAAATACAGGAATTGATGCTAAGTATAATGAAATAGATAAGGGAGATTATATGGAAGTTGTTGTAAAAATCCCTAAAAAATAGAGATTACTGCTTACCAGTAATCTTTTTTTGTAATATAAGCCTTGTAATATAAATTGATTTATAGACATTATTTGTAATTATAAAAACACCTAGTCAACATTTAAAATTAATTCAATTCTTAAAGGGGGGGAACATCATGGGCAAAGTTATAGCTGTATTCAATCAAAAGGGTGGAGTCGGAAAAACTACAACAAATGTAAACTTAAGTGCTAGTTTAGGAACTTTGGGGAAGAAAATATTAGTATTAGATTTGGACCCTCAAGGAAATACAACTAGTGGATATGGTATTAATAAAAACGAAGTGGAAAATACAATCTATGAAATTATGTTAGATGGGTTACATATTAAAGAAGCAATAATAAATACTGAGTTTGAAAATATAGATTTAGTTCCATCAGCTACTGAGCTATCAGGTGCAGAAATAGAACTTACATCTAAAAGTAATAGAGAGTATATTTTAAGAAATTCCATAAGAGCAGTAGCAGATGAATATGATTATATATTTTTGGATTGTCCACCCTCACTTGGGATGCTTACAATAAATTGTCTAACTGCTGTAGATAGTGTTTTAATTCCTATACAATGTGAATATTATGCTTTAGAAGGTGTTAGTCAATTGATGGAGACTATAAAATTAGTAAAATCAAGATTAAATGCAGACATAGAGATTCAAGGTGTTGTTTTAAGTATGTTTGATGGGAGAGCGAATCTATCAATACAAGTAGTTGAAGAAGTCAAAAAATATTTTAAAGGAAGTGTATATACGACCCTAATTCCAAGAAATGTAAGACTTGCAGAAGCTCCAAGTCATGGGAAACCTGTTATTTACTATGATAAAAGGTGTAGGGGGGCTATAGCTTATTTGGAACTAGCAGAAGAATTTATAGATTTAGAAGAGGAGGAATAGTAGTATGGAGAATAAGTCTAAAAGAAGTAACAGATTGGGTAGAGGTCTTAGTGCATTGATACCAGAGATTAAAGGAGAAACTTCAGAAAAAGAGATAGTCAACATAGATATAGACGAAATATATCCAAACGAAGTTCAGCCTAGAAAACAATTTGATGAAGAAAAGATAAAAGTGTTGTCTGATTCTATAAAAAACTATGGTGTATTACAACCAATAGTAGTTAAGAAGGATGAAAATGATAAGTATATGATAATAGCAGGGGAAAGAAGATTTAGAGCATCAAAACTTGCAAATAAAAGTAAAATACCTGCTATAATTAAAGATATAGATATGAAAGATATAATGGAGATAGCTTTAATTGAAAATTTACAGAGAGAAGATTTAAACTCAATAGAAGAGGCTCTAGCATATAAAAGTTTAATAGAGCATTATAATGTAACTCAAGAGGAAATATCAGAAGCTGTTGGTAAAAGTAGACCTCATATAACCAATACACTGAGACTTTTAAATCTTGGACAAGATGTCATAGAAATGATAGATAGTGGTAGAATTACAGCAGGGCATGGTAAGGCATTGTTGAGAATTGTAGATAAGGATTTACAACTACAAATAGCAAAAAAAATAGAGGAAGAAGAGCTTTCTGTAAGAGAAGTCGAAAATATAGCTAAAAAAATATCTGAAAACAAAGAAGAAGTACCAAAAAAATCTAAGCCTAAAGATGTATTTATCTTGGATGTAGAAGATAAACTTAGAAATATCTTTGGAACTAAGGTAAATATTTCCAAAGGAAAGAAAAAAGGCAAAATAGAGATAGAATACTATAATGATGATGATTTAAATAGTATTGTATCAATGCTTCTTGAATAGAACAAAACTATAAAACAGAGAGGAAGATTGTTATGATTTATTTAGATAATGCTGCAACTACATATCCAAAACCAGAAAGAGTGTATGATGCTGTTTTAGATTGCATGAAAAACTACTGTGCAAATCCAGGTAGAGCTGGACATAAACTTGCTATGAGAGCTGCTAGGGAAATATATGATACAAGAGAGAATATAGCTAAGTTGTTTAATGTGAGTAATCCTATGAATATAGTATTTACATCTAACGCTACAGATTCCTTAAATTTAGCAATAAAGGGTGTATTACAAGAGGGAGACCATGTGATAACAACATCTATGGAGCATAATTCAGTAATAAGACCTATAAAAGCATTAGAAAAAAAGGGTGTTGAAAATACTGTAGTAAAATGCGATTATGAGGGATTTTTAGATTATGATGAATTAGAGAAATCAATAAAGAAAAATACTAAATTGATTGTAACAACACATGCATCTAATGTATGTGGTACCTTAATAGATATAAAAAAAGTTGGAGAAATAGCTAAAAAACATAATATACTGTTTTTAGTAGATGCGTCACAAACGGCAGGTGTTTATGACATAGATGTAAATGAATGTAATATAGATATGTTGGCAATGCCAGGTCATAAATGCTTATTTGGACCTCAAGGAACAGGTATATTATATGTAAGAGATGGTTTAAATTTAAATATATTAAAAGAAGGTGGAACAGGTAGTAAATCAGAAGAAATGGTTCAACCAGAATTGTTCCCAGATAAATATGAATCAGGGACTCATAATACCCCTGGAATAGCAGGTCTTAACCAAGGCGTATTATTTATATTTGAAAGAGGAATCAACAATATAAGACAACATGAAGAAGAATTATGTCAATATATGATAGACAAATTAGAGGAAGTGCCAGATATAAAGATATATGGACCAAAAGATAGTAAAAAAAGAGCATCAGTAATAGCTATAAATATAGGAAACATGGATTCTGGAGAGGTTACTTTTTTATTAGATAGTGATTATAATATAGCAACTAGATCAGGAATACATTGTTCTCCACTAGCGCATACTACTTTAGGTACTTTAAAACAAGGTGCAGTAAGATTCAGCATAGGATATTTCAATACAAAGGATGAAATAGATAAAGCAGTAGAAGCTCTAAATAAAATTTCAAAAAACAAGTAGCATATAATAATTAAATAATATAAGAATATAAAAATAGTGTAGATTGTACAATCTACACTATTTTCTTGTAATAGCATGGCTTAAGTATATCTTAAAAAATTACTTTAAGTAATCTCCTTCTTCAAGAACTATATGACCACTTTCATAATTACCACCATCAACAGTAATTTTTATTTGTTCAACATTCATATTTTTTATGTAAGTACGAGCAACTGAATCAAGCATTAAAGTTTCTGCATCACTACCTAAATTTGAATTTGTAAAATCAGAGTTAACATCTAATATACCAGTTTTTACACCATCAATATCTTTTGTAGTAAATGAATTTAGTTTTGAAGATTCTGGAACAACTTTAAGTTTTTGAAGTTCCTCAAATAAAGTATTTTCATCAACTTTATTTAAGTCAATCTTGTTTTCTATTAAATCTGTTTTATCTACATCAAAAGAATAAATAACAGCTGATTGAGTTTTCTTTTCCTCTTTTGGAGTAGATGTAGCTTTTTTATCAGGTGCCTCTTTTTCAGTATTGTTTTCCTCTTTTGGTTGCTCAACATTTGTATTACTCTTAGCTTCTTTTTTAGGTGTATCATTACCAACTTGAGCATTAGTACAACCAATTGCAAATATAGATATAGATAATATACTTAACACTAACATTATTTTCTTATTTTTCATAAAAATTTCTCCTCTCATAAAAACTATTCTTATATATAATTATAGTCGTTATGAGCAAATATATGAATACAAAATAGTAACAAATTTAAAAAATGATTTATTTAAATTAATTAAATTCAAAATAAACTAAATTTTAGTCATTTTTATGGGAAATCATTTAATGTACACAGAAAATATTGTAAAATAAAAGTAGTGTTTTTAAAATAAATATAAGTTATAATTATATTATAAAAAAATGTCTTCAAAAGGTGGGAATAGTATGGAAATTTTGAGCTTAGGAGAAAAGATTAAAAAATTAAGAAAAGAAAAAAACATGACATTAAAAGAATTAGCTGGAGATAGGATAACAGCAGCACAAATAAGCCATATAGAGAGGGATAAATCTCATACTAGCTATGAACTGTTGGAATATCTAGGCGATAAGTTAGATGTAAGTGTAGAGTACTTATTAGAAACCAAAGAAATGCAGTCAAAAAAGATAACTGATAATTTAATACTACAGAGCGAAATATATATAAAAGAAAATGAACTAAACAAGGCTGAGGACCAAATAAAAGAAGTTTTAGATATATGTAAGAGATACGATTTAATGGAGAACTATGGCAGATGTAATTTTTTAATGGCTAATATTAATCTAAAAAAATCTGATTATAATGATGCTATAGAAAACTTTGAAAAGGCATTATACTTCTTTATAAAAAATAGTGATAGTGAAAATATACTTAAGTGCTATTTAAACATAGGAAAAATATACATGCAAGAAGACTTTTATAAAGGTGCTATAAGCCACTTTAATTTTGCAGAGGAAATTTTGTTAGAGAGTAAGTTTGAGGATGTTAACATATACAAGGAACTATACAGTAAGATGGCATATTGCTACATAAAATTAGATAATCCAAATATGTCATTGAAGTACATAGATAAAATAAATGAAATAGATAATAGAAATGATAGAAAAGAAGATGTCGATATTTTGGTGTTAAAAGCAAATAATATGCTTGAAATAGGAAAATATGAAGAATCAAAAGATTATTTTAAAAAAGCGTTAAAGATACTTGAAAATGAAGATAATAAAACTGGATTAGCAAATGTATATTTAACAATTTGTGATGTTTACAGAAAAATAGGTGAGACAGATAGAGTACTTGAATATTCACAAAAGGTATATGATATAAAGAAAAATGATGAAGACGAATACATGATGTCAGGTTTATTTAAGATAATAGAAGCATATATAGATAAAGAAGATTATGATTTAGCTAGAAAATATTGCAAAATAGCTTTAGCTTCATCAATAAAAAATAAAAATAAGTTCAATGAATATAAAGCATTAAAATTCTATTCTAATATGTATAAAAATCAAAATGAAATTACCCTTGCAATTGAGTATTTAATTAAATGTATAAAAATAGTATCAGACTTAGGAAATAGTAGAATATTGGCTAATTTATATATAGATTTAGGTCAATTATATTCAAGTATTTCAAAAGAAAAAGAGTTAGAATATTATCAAAAAGGTGTATTTATGTATAAAAATTTAGAAATAATGTAAAAAAATAAACCTATAAGGCTATAGAAACAATCTATAACAAGCAAGATAACATCTATGATAAAATATAAATTGTATGAATATTTTTAAGGAGATGAATCAAACAATGAGTATAAAAATAGATGCTAGAGGACTTGCTTGTCCTAAACCAGTTATAAACACAAAAAAAGAATTGGATAACATAGAAGAAGGTATTGTAGTTACAACAGTCGACAATGAAACAGCTAAAGAAAATGTATTAAAACTTGCTAAATCTTTAAATTGTGAGGCAAATATTGTTGACGAAAAAGAGAATTTTATATCTATAGAAATTATAAAAGGTCAAAATATCTTAGATAAACAAAATAATGTAGACAAGAAAGAATGTGAACTAGAAGATACATGTGTATTTATATCTTCAGACAAAATGGGACTTGGAAATGATGAATTAGGGAAAGTATTAATAAAAGGATTTATATATACTTTGACAGAATCTAAGCCTTATCCTAAATATGTACTTTTAGTTAATGGAGGAGTAACACTAAGTGCTGAAAATGAAGAAACTATAGAAAATTTAAAAATACTTGAAAATGAAGGCGTAGAAGTCTTATCTTGTGGTACTTGTTTAGACTACTACAATTTAAAAGACAAACTACAAGTAGGTTCAGTTACAAATATGTATACTATAGTTGAAACATTAAAGAATGCATCAAATACTATTTCTATATAATGTATGTTTGTTTAATAATATAAAAACTAATAATAATGATTAACTTAAAGAAAAACAGATAGTCAGAAAGGATTAAGCAATGAATCAGATGTATATAGTGTCATTTAATTCGACACATCATGCAATAAGATCAGAAAAGTTATTTGGTGAAAATGGTCTAAAGGTAATGGCTCTTCCAACACCAAGAGAAATAACAGCAAGTTGTGGAATATCAATTAAATTTTCTTTTGAAGACATGGAAAAGATAAAAACAATTTTAACTGAAAATAATGTAGATATAAAAGGAATTTATTGTATAAGTAAATTAGAAGATGGTTCGAAAGAAGCAGAGAAGCTAGATTAGGAGGCTAATTATTTATGCCAATGGATTTAAAAATAGGAGACATTGTCGAATTAAAAAAACAACATGCATGTGGATGTAAAGAATTCGAAATCATAAGAACTGGAATGGATATAAAGATAAAATGTACTAAGTGTTCAAGGTTAATAATGCTTGATAGAGAGACTTTAGAAAAGAGAGTAAAAAAGCTAATAAAAGAATGACATAAATTTAACATTTAAAAAATGTCAAATACCGTATATTAATATCCAAAATTTTGGTATAATAGAAAATGAAGAAAACATTTTCATGGGGGTGCTTTAATTATGGCAATTAAATATGCAAGAAGAATGGAAGGTTTACAAGGATCTGAAATACGTGAGCTTTTAAAACTTACTCAACAACCACAAATAATATCTTTTGCTGGTGGAATGCCTGCTCCAGAATTATTTCCAGTTGAAGAAATGAAAAAAGTATCAGTTGCAGTGCTTGAAGAAAATGGAAGATCAGCTATGCAATACACTACAACAGAAGGATATGAACCATTAAGAGAGAAAATAGCAGCTAGAATGAATGAGAAAAATCAAACTAATGTAGACAAAGATGATATATTAGTTACAAGTGGTTCTCAACAAGGTCTAGATTTTGCAGGAAAAGTATTTATTGATGAAGGTGATGTAATTTTATGTGAAAGCCCATCTTACATAGGAGCTATAAACGCATTTAAATCTTATCAACCTAAATTCATAGACGTTCCAACTGATTCTAACGGAATGATAATGGAAGAATTAGAAAAAATACTAGAAACAACTGATAGAATAAAAATGATTTACGTAATTCCTGACTTCCAAAATCCAACAGGAAGAACTTGGCCACTTGAAAGACGTAAAAAATTCATGGAAATAGTAAACAAATTTGAAATACCAGTAATAGAAGATAATCCATATGGAGATTTAAGATTTGAAGGAGAATCTTTACCATCTTTAAAATCAATGGATACAAAAGGATTAGTAATATTCTTAGGAACTTTCTCTAAAATATTCTGCCCAGGATACAGATTAGGATGGACTTGTGCTTCTCCAGAAATATTATCTAAATTTAACTTTGCAAAACAAGGTGCAGACTTACAAGCATCAACTATATCTCAAATGGAAGTAAGTAAATTCATGGATATGTATGACTTAGATGCACATGTTGAAAAAATTAAAGCAGTTTATATTAAACGTAGAGATGTAATGCTTAAGACTATGGAAGAAGAATTCCCAGAAGGATTAGTATTTACTCATCCAGAAGGTGGATTATTTACATGGGTAGAGCTTCCAAGTAACTTAAATGCTAAAGAATTAATGCCAAAATGCTTAGAAAAGAATGTTGCTTATGTTGCTGGAGGAGGATTCTTCCCTAATGGTGGTAGAGAAAATACTTTCAGACTTAACTATTCAAATATGCCAGAAGAAAAAATAATAGAAGGTATAAAAAATATAGCATCAGTTTTAAAAGAAGCTATGGGTGTTGAAGCTTAATTAAAAATAATAACTTATATAGATATATTATAGGGGATGGCTATTGCCATCCCTTGTTAATTTAAGAATATATAATTTACCTTATATTAAACTTTGTCCAAAATTTAAATTGACATAAATGAGAATAAATGATAAAATGTGTAGGTATGAGATTTTAGTCTCATTTCTCTGCTCTAAGAGTGTAGAGCCGTTAAGTCCAAAGGGAGGTGAATTATAGTGAGAAATTATGAATTAGTTTATGTGGTAAAGCCAAACTCTGATGAAGAAGTAAGAGAGGCTATACTAAACAAAGTTAAGGAAGTTGTTGCAACTGACGGAGAAATAGTTAAAGTTGATACTTGGGGAACTAAAAAATTAGCTTATCCAATAGCTAAGTTTACAGAAGGTTTTTACGTATTAGTTAACTTTAAATCAGCAGTAGACGTTCCTAAAGAGATAGACAGAAACTTAAAGATAAATGAAAACGTAATAAGACACATGATAGTTGTTGCTTAATAACTGGGTTTTATTATAAAAAATAGGTGGTGTTTTTATGAATCAAGTTGTATTAGTGGGAAGATTAACTAAAGACCCTGAATTAAGATACATCCCAGGTACAGGAACACCAGTGGCATCCTTTACAATAGCCATTGATAGAGACTATGTAAAAAAAGATGGATCTAAAGAAACTGATTTTATACCTGTTGAAGTAATGGGTAAATCTGCTGAATTTTGTGCTAACTACATAACTAAAGGTAGATTAGTTGCATTGCAAGGATCTATAAGAGTAGACAATTATCAGACACAATCAGGTGAAAAGAGAACTTTTACAAAAGTAAGTACTAGATCAGTACAAGCTTTGGATAGTAAGAATAAATCGGAAAATTCATATAGAGAGAGTGCTCCAGCTTTTGAGCCAAGCTTTGAACCTCAAGGTCTAGACCCACAAGGTTTCCAAGCTATAGATGATGACGATATACCATTTTAAAAAGGAGGGAAAAAAGTCATGATGAATAAAAAAAGACGTAAGAAAAAAAGAGTTTGTCAATTCTGTGCTGACAAAAACGCTAAAATAGATTACAAAAGTACTCAGAGATTACAAAAGTATATAACTGAAAGAGGAAAGATATTACCAAGAAGAATATCTGGAACTTGTGCTAAGCATCAAAGAGAATTAACAGTTGCTATAAAAAGATCTAGAAATATAGCACTTTTACCATATACATTAGACTAAAAAAATGAGCCTTGTGCTCATTTTTTATTATAGGTATTTATATATCTAAATGAGGCGAGCTATAAAGCTCGTTTTTTTGTTTATATACTTAAATATATTATTATTTATGATATAATATTATATATTAAGGAGGGTTGTAAACGTGAAAATAGATAAAGGTTCTGAGATAACGAGAAACATAAAGATAATAGAATGGATGAAAACAGAAATATTAATGAGTGTAAGTGATTTGTTTAACTTATTATTTAAAGGGGTAAAACCTTTAGATGAAGCAATTCAAGATACTCTAGCAAATATAATAATGATAACATATCTCTTAGCAAAGAGATTAGGAATTAGTTTTAGAGATGTGGATTATAAAGTCAAAGAAAAAATAAAAATTGGTATAGATGAAGACCATAGCGTTGAAAGATGGTATGGAGATTTATCTAATTTAAAAAAACATATGGACAATAGGGAGTGATATTAAATTGAATAATAAAATTAGACTATCTAAAGCAATGTCTATAATAATTTTAGCTATAATAATCGCTTTAGTGATAGCCTATATTCCAATGCTAGGGATGTTTAGTATATTAGCAGCTGTTCCATATGTAATTATAGGTGCTATTACTGATAGAAAGTATTCTTTTATATCTATTTTGATTACATTTTGTGTACTAATTCTATTTGCAGACATTTCTTATGCATTAAATATATGTATAATGTATTCTTTACCAGGTATAGCAATAGGAAAGATGTTAAAGAGAAGTTTTGAACAAGAAGATAGTAATAAATTTGAACCAATATATGGTGGAACGATAATATTTGTACTTTCAATGCTTGTATATTTCTTTGTATTAAAAACATTTTTAAATGTAAACCTATTAGATGAAGTTTCTAAGATGATAACAGAAATTGTAAATATTCAAAAAAATAGTTTTTCAGCAGCTGAGCTTAAATTATTTGATAAAATGAAGCCAGATGAGATTGTAAGTTATTTTACAAATATGCTACCAATGATGCTATTTTTACAAGGGTTATTATCAGCATTTGTAACATATTATTTAAGTGTATTTTTTATCAAAAGAATTACAAAGATGAATATAAGATTTCCTAAATTTGCAGATTTTTATTTACCAGGAAATGCTATACTCACAACTTTTTTACTTTATTTATTAGTCTTATTTATTCAAATTATTGGTTCAAAACTATATACAGAATTAATAATGACTAATTTACAGCTAGTTTTTAATTTAATGTTTGTAATTCAAGGTATAGCAGTTTGTATCTATTTTTTAAAGAAATGGATAAGACAGGGACCAAATAAAATTATGTTTCTTTCAGGGATAGTTTTATGTTTATTTGGATTTATGGGAATATCTTTTGTTGGTATGGTAGATAGTATAATTGACTTTAGAAAGGTGAGAAGTTATAAATCCACTTAGGAGGATAGAAATGAGTAATAAACAAACCTTTAAATTAAATATGCCAGAAATAAATTTATATATAATTGTTATTGGTATTTCTAGTATAATTTTGCTTTATTACAACTTGTATGTAGGGTGTTTATTTTTCTGTATTTTTGTATATATGGTTTTTCACAATTGGAGAACAACTAATATTAGACGTCATGAATGGACAGAGTATATTCAAAATTTATCTTTAGATATAGATGAGACAACCAAGAAAGCCATAATAAACCTTCCAATACCACTGTGTATCTTAGAATTTGATGGAAATATATCGTGGTACAATGGGAAGTTTTATGATATGATTGGTCAAAAAGATTTACTTGATAAAAATATAGAAGATATAGTTAAAAATCTTAACTTAAGAAAAGTATTAAATGAAAATAAAGAAATGTACACAGAAATAAACTACAAAGAAAAAGAATATACAATAATTTATAATGTTATAAAAAATGATCAAGAAAAAAATCCTAAATATTTGATGATATTATACTGGATAGACAAGACAGAATATTTAAAAGTAAAACAAGATTATGATGATGAAAAAAATGCAATAATGCTAATACAAGTAGATGGATACGATGAAGTATTAAAAAGTGCAGCAGAAGATAAGAGGGCTTTAATTAATGTTGAAGTAGAAAAAATACTTTCTGCTTTGGAATTAAATTCAAATGGTGCATTGAGAAGAACTTCAAAAGATAAATTTTTCTTAGTAATGCATAAAAAAGAGTTGAAAAAATTAGAAACTGAGAAGTTTTCTATTTTAGATACAATAAGACATATTGATTATGGAAATAATCTTCCTGTTACTATAAGTATAGGAATTGGTATAGATGGAGATACATTAAATGAGAACCTAAAACTTGCTACAGGTGCCCTTGACTTAGCACTTGGTAGAGGTGGTGATCAGGCTGTTGTAAAAACAAAAGATAAATTTGTATTTTATGGAGGAAAATCTAAAGCTGTAGAAAAGAAAACCAAAGTAAAGTCCAGATTGATAGGTCACGCTCTAAGAGAAGTTATACAACAAAGTGACCAAGTTTATATAATGGGACATAAATATCCAGATATGGATGCTATGGGAGCGGCAGTTGGAGTTTATGATATATGTAAATCCTGTAACAAAACAGCAAACATAGTTTTACACTCTGTAAATGAATCTATAGAAATATTTATAAATAAAATAAATGAAAATAATTATTATAAGAAACTATTTATTGGAAAAGAAGAAGCTATTGACAACTGTACTAAAAATACGTTAGTCGTGGTAGTTGATACTCATAGACCTAATTATACTGAATGTGAAGAGTTATTAAAGCTATCAGAGAAGATAGTAGTAATAGACCATCATAGAAGAGGTGTAGAATTCATAAATGATGCAGTACTTTTATTCCATGAGATATATGTATCTTCAACCTGTGAAATGGTTACAGAATTAGTTCAATATATGGATGAAGATGTAACAATAAATAAACTCACAGCTGAAGGACTTTTAGCAGGAATAAGTCTAGATACTAAAAACTTTGCGTTTAAAACAGGTGTTAGGACTTTTGAAGCAGCTTCTTATCTTAGAAAAGTTGGAGCAGATACTATTGAGGTTAAAAAGTTTTTCAATTCTGATGTAAAAGACTTCATAATAAAAGCTGAAATAATTCAAAGTACTAAAATAATTAATAATAGGATATGTTTAGCATATTCAAGTACAGAAATAGATAGTATAAATGTTATAATAGCTCAAACTGCTGATGAGTTATTAAACATAAAAGAAGTAGAAGCTTCCTTTGTATTAGGTGAAAAAGATGATACTATATTTATAAGTGCAAGGTCCTTAGGACAGATAAATGTACATGTGCTTATGGAGAAATTAGGAGGCGGGGGACATATAGATATAGCTGGAGCACAGTTAAAAGATGTTTCTCTAAAAGAAGCTTATAAGATGGTAAATAAAATAATAGAGGAGTATTTGGAGGAGGAAGAATAGATGAAAGTTATATTATTAAAAGATGTAAAAGGGACTGGTAAAAAAGGGGAAATGAAAGAAGTAAGTGATGGATATGCAAGAAATTTCTTATTTCCTAAAAAGATGGCTGTGCAAGCAGATAATGTAGCAATAAAAGAATTAAATGAAAAGAATAAGTCTAAAGAAATAAAAGCACAAAAAGAATATGAAGAAGCTGTTTTATTAGGTAAACAAATGGAAGAAATTAATATAGAAATATATTCAAAAGCAGGAGAAGGTGGAAGACTTTTTGGTTCAATAACTGCTAAAGAGATTGCTGAGCAATTAAAGAAACAAAAAGATATAGATGTAGATAAAAGAAAAATATTATTAGATGAGCCAATAAGAGCCCTAGGTTCAACTTTTGTAGAAATAAAAATACATCAAAAAGTAACTACTAAAATAAGAGTAGATGTAAAAGAAAAACAGTAATAACTAGAGGTGATAAAGATGGAAGATATGACGAGAATTCCTCCTCATAGTGTAGAATCGGAACAATCAATATTGGGTTCTATACTTCTAGATAAAGATGCTATAATAACAGTCACAGAAACTATAAAGCCTGATGATTTCTATAAAGAGGCTCACAAAATAATATATGAATGTATGATAACTTTAAGTAATAAAGGTGAGCCTATAGACTTGATAACATTAACAGAAGAACTAAGAAAACAAGGGCATCTTAATGATATTGGAGGAATCAGTTATATTACAAGTCTTTCTACTATAGTACCGACGACTTCAAACGTAAAATACTATGCTGATATAGTAAAAGAGAAGTCTGTGCTTAGAAAGCTTATAAAAGCTTCTAATGAAATAATAAATCTAGGATATAGTGGAGCAACTAAAATTGAAGATGTTTTAGAACAAGCTGAAAAGAGTATATTTGATATATCACAGGAGAAAACTAGTGATGATTTTAAATCTATAAACTTAGTTTTAATGGATGCCTATGATATGATAGAAAAGTTATACACTAATAAGAGTGATGTGACTGGTATAACTACTGGTTTTAAAGATTTAAACAAAAAAATAAATGGTCTTCAAAGGACCGATTTAATATTAATTGCGGCTAGACCAGCAATGGGTAAAACTGCCTTTTCTTTAAACTTAGTGCAAAATGCAGCCCTAAAAGGTGATGCTTCTGTAGCTGTGTTCAGTTTAGAGATGTCTAAAGAACAATTAGTACAACGTATGCTATCTTCACAGTCTAGTGTAGAATTAAAAAAAATAAAGACTGGAACACTTAATGATAATGACTGGCCTAGAATTATAGATGCTATGGCGGTGTTATCAGATGCGAAAATACACATAGATGATACTCCTGGTATAAAAATATCAGAATTAAGGTCAAAGTGCAGGAAGTTGAAAATAGAAAAAGGTCTGGACTTAGTGCTTATTGATTATCTTCAACTTATGGAAGGTGAAGGCAATAATGAAAGTAGACAGCAGGAGATATCTAAAATATCAAGGTCACTAAAGGTCTTAGCTAAAGAATTAAACTGTCCTGTTGTAGCATTATCTCAGTTATCACGTGCACCAGAACAAAGAGCAGATCATAGACCTATGTTATCTGACTTAAGAGAATCTGGAGCAATAGAGCAGGATGCAGATATAGTTATGTTCTTATATAGAGATGAATATTATCATGCTGATTCTGAGAGTAAAAATATAGGAGAAGTAATAATAGCAAAAAATAGACATGGTGAAACTGGTTCTGTAGAACTAGTTTGGCTTGGTGAAGTTCAAAGATTTGGGGATAAGTTGAGAGACCTATAATCTAACGAATATCCACAGAACATCCTTTCTTTCTACAGGAAAAATGTGGATACCTGTCACTAAATATGTCTAAACATTGAAATTTAGCTAAAAAATTATCCACAGTATCCACAGGTGCTCTGTTGATAAGTGTGAATAAGTAGATAAAGCAAGCTTTTGGCTTGCTTTATCTGTGTATAAATGTTAATTATTAGGAGGAATAATATGGAAAAAATAAGCTTAAAGTGTATATATCCCAATATAATTAAAGTACTTGATGAAATAAACTTATTTAGAATAATTGATAATAACCTAAAAGAATCGATTGTTGTTTATGCTAGTATTGTGGATAGTCAGTATTATATAAATATGACTAATACAAACTTTGGAAATATAATTAACATATGTAAGTTAGAAAAACTTTTAGATGTGGATAAATTTATGGAAAAAGTTATAAAATATGAAAAAGAAATTATAGAGAAAGATGAATTTTCAAAAATAGAAAAGTATTTGTTAAATATTGGAGAACGCTAAAAAAGTTGAAAAAAATACGAATGTTTGATAGAATAAATAAGTAAAGCGTTCGAGAGTATATAAAATATAGAGGTGAATTACATGAAAACAGTTGCAATTGTTGGTTCTCAATGGGGAGATGAAGGTAAAGGTAAAGTTATAGATTATCTTGCTACTCAAGCAGATGTAGTAGTGAGAGGACAAGGTGGAAATAATGCAGGGCATACATTAGTTGTGGAAGGTAAGAAGTATGCATTACATTTAATTCCATCAGGAGTATTAAATCCAAAAACAGTAAATATAATAGGAAATGGTATAGTATTTGACCCTAAAGGATTTTTAGAAGAATTGGAAATGTTTAAAGCGGATAATATAAGTACAGAAAATATAAAAATAAGTGATAGAGCCCATGTCATATTCCCATATCATAAAGAGCTAGATGCATTGTCAGAAGAAGCCAGAGGCGATTTAAAGATAGGTACAACAAAAAAAGGTATTGGACCTTGTTATATGGATAAAACAGAGAGATCTGGAATAAGAATATGTGATTTAATGGATAAAGATAAATTTGCTATAAAGTTAAAAGCTCAGATAGATGCTAAAAATGAAATAGTTAAAAATATATATGGAAAAGAAGAATTATTTGATTTTGAAACTATATATAATGAATATATAGGATATGCAGAACAGATAAGAAAATATGTTGCAGATACGTCAGTTATTGTATATGATGCGGTAAGAGCAGGTAAAAAAGTATTATTTGAAGGAGCACAAGGAACTTTATTAGATTTAGATTTAGGAACATATCCATTTGTTACATCGTCTCATCCAACATCTGGTGGATTTGCAATTGGTGCAGGTATAGGGCCAAATATGATAAAAGATGTTGTTGGTATAGTAAAAGCATATACTACAAGAGTTGGAGAGGGACCATTTGTTACAGAACAAATAAATGAAACTGGTGATAAAATAAGAGAACAAGGTCATGAATTTGGAGTAACTACTGGTAGACCAAGAAGATGTGGATGGTTTGATGCAGTTATAGTTAAGTATGCAGCTAGGGTTAATGGTTTAACTAGTATCTCATTTATGTTACTAGATGTTTTAACTGGATTTGATAAGATAAAAGTTTGTACATCTTACAAAATGGGCGATAAAATAATAACAGATTTCCCAGCATCATTAGATGATTTAGCAAAATGTGAACCTATATATGAAGAATTAGACGGATGGAATGAAGATATAACTCAAGTAGATAATTTTGATAATCTTCCAGAAAATGCAAAGAAATATATAGCTAAAATAGAAGAGTTGGTCGGAGTGAGTGTAGACATGGTTTCTGTTGGGCCTAATAGAGCTCAAACAATAATAAGAAAAAATATATTTGCTTAATATTTTATTAAACAATTTAAGTTATGAATAATAAGGAAAGAGTATCTCAAGGTAATGATTATAGTTATTAGAGATACTCTTTTGTGTTAGATTTGTATTAAATTTTTATTCAGTTAAAATTATTTATGTATATTCTATGTGTAATTAAAGTTGAATTTCTGTATTCTAATTACATATTTTATTTAAAATACTTGTTGAAAATAGGTAGTTCAAGAGGATTTTAATTATATGCTAAAAAAAATAAAAAAACTATTGACTAAAAATTGTACAGCAGTTATAATATAACTTGTGAGTGAAAGAAACGACGAAAAAAGTCGAAAAAATGTGGTCTATTAGCTCAGTCGGTAGAGCACCTGACTTTTAATCAGGGTGTCCCGCGTTCGAGTCGCGGATAGATCACCAAATTATGGCTCGTTGGTCAAGAGGTTAAGACACCGCCCTTTCACGGCGGTAACAGGGGTTCAATTCCCCTACGAGTCACCAGTATGGGACTATAGCTCAGCTGGGAGAGCACCTGCCTTACAAGCAGGGGGTCACAGGTTCGAGCCCTGTTAGTCCCACCATTTTTGAATTAGAGATGAATACTAGATTATATGCTGGTGTGGCTCAACGGTAGAGCAGCTGACTTGTAATCAGCAGGTTGTAGGTTCGATTCCTATCACCAGCTCCACAAAGTACATAAATTCAAATTAATATAATTTTCTATGTTACAGGATACTTTTAAGTATCTTTTTTTGATTGAAAAATTAAATTTAATTACAATAAAGTATTAAGTTATTTGTAATGATATAATTTTAAGATTAAAATTTAGAATCTTTTTAGAATAGTATTATATAATCTGATAAGTTTACAATATTGATAAATTACAAGTAATATAAAGAATTAGATGTATTAAAAATACTTTAGAAGTGTACTTATAGCAGAGAGATTAGTTTCTTTAGTATAAGTTTTAAACAGAGAAGCAAGTTTGTTCTTACCTCTCTATTTAAAAATAAAAAAATGTTTTTTAAGGGCTATTTTATTTAAATCTTTCCCATCTCAAATCATCACCAGTAAATTCTAAAATCCTAAATTTGTCTAAAATTCTAGAAAGAGTTCTTTGAGTATAAGTGTTTCCTATTTGGGATGGTGTTAAGTTGGTTGAGATAATAATTTTTTTACCAGTAACTAGTCTTGTGTTTACAATGTTGAAGATTTCTCCACTAGTAAAAGAGTTATTAAGTTCAGTACCAAGGTCATCTATTATTAATAAATCACAATCAAACAAGTTTTTATAATTATCTTCACTTATCTGATTATTTGTGTCTCTTCTAAATTTATAGTCTTCAAGAATATCTAATATTCTAAAAGAAGTTTGATAGATTACAACATTTCCTTTGTCCAATAATTCCTTTGCAATACAATTGCACATATATGTTTTTCCCAGTCCAGTAGAACCATAAAACAGTAAATTTTCATCATTATCTTTCTTGAAATCATGAACAAAATTTTCGCAGATACTTAAATTATTTAGCATATTTTCTCTAGGAGATATTTCTCCATTAGAACCTTTCTTAGGAGAAAATATATTCAAGTTAAAATTCGAAAAATTTTCCTGACTTAAAATCCTATCTAAATTAGACATTTTATAAGCTTCATTTACAATTTCTTGTTTAAGACAAGAGCATTTTTCACCATTAGGTAAAAAACCTTTGTCTTTACAAGAAGCACATTGAAACTTTATTTCTAGATAATCAAGAGGTATGTTATTTTCAACTAAAAGTTCTTCTTTCTTTACCTTTAAAGATTCTATAGTATCTTTAGATTTATTCACAATTTCATCTTTAGACTTAGGATTTAAAAGTACTGTTCTAGCTAAGCTAAGGCCTATTTTAGAAATCTCATCATCTATAGATTTTATTTCCGGAATTCTATTATATACCTCATTTTTTCTATTTTCTAATAAGAGTTCGTTATTATCTCTTTTCTTATCGTATTTAGCAAGTATTTTTCTTATTTTATCTTCATTCATTTAATCACCTACTTAAACTTTTCTTTTTGACTTTTTTTAATAATCTCATCGAGTTCATCAGAGGTATACTGAGTGAATGTTTCGTTGAAATTATGAAACTTAGTTTTCTTGTAAGTATTGTTGTTTTGAGTAGTATTAATCTGCTTCTTATTAATATTCTCCTTAACTATACGTTCTTCCTCTTTTTGCTTTAAATCATTTAAATTTTTTATATTTTTTTCATTCCAATTTTTAACTATACCATTTATATAAGATATACTTGGGTTTGAAATATTTTTAGACTTAGAACAGGCATTTATTATCAAGTCCATATCCATATCAAATTTATCAAACCAACTGTCCATAAGTTCTTTTTCTGACTTTGATGGTTGTCTTGAAAATCCTAACTCATTGAAAATGGTTTTATATAAAATATATCTCTCACTTCTAACTAAAAAGCTGTCTTCAACATCTTTTGGTGTATATAAATTTGAATCATACCAATTCCTGATAATACCCTCAATGTATTTAACTGGTTTTGATGTACCTGTTTTATCTTTGACGTATTCATAAGCACAAAGTATCATATCAGGGCTCATATTGTATTTATTCATTATATCCATAATACTTATTTTTTCACTTGGGTCGAGATATCTGCCAACTATTTTATTTATGGAATTGAACATTTTTCTAATACTTGGATTTTCAGAAGTAGATACAACTTGATCTGTATTAGATTTTATAGATGAATTATTACCTAATATATTCTCAATATAGAAATTTTTTAAATCTAAAAATTCTATTGAATAATTAAAACTATCAAATTCTCCATTGTCATGTATTTTTATAATCTTCTTTTCCTCCCAAAATTTCCAAGCAGATAACACATCAGACAAAGGTATATTTAGGTTTTTGGCTATTGAATTATTGTCGAACTTAGGATTAGAAGTAATATCACATGCTTGTCTATAACCCAAAAGATAAACTTTTACGTATAACCCGTCCGCCATTGGCATAAATATATCTATAAAGATATTGGGAATAGTGATTTCACCTAAATCTATTTCATTGCTTTCTTTGAAAAACATTTTATCACCTCAGATTAAATTATATCATTTTTTATATTATATTTGTCTGTAAACAAATAAAAGGTCACAAGATTAGCATGTAAATATTTTCTAGCAATATTCATTTTGAAAGGGAGGAGATATTTTGGTTATAAAATTCAACCAAAAAGTAAGAAGAACATTATCAGTAGCAATTCTATTTGTGGTATTAATAATAGGTTGCTTTATAGAAAAGGATGACAGTCTAGAAACGTACAAAGAAAAAAACAATTCTAAGATAAATCAATATAATATGGATGTTATATTTGATGATGAAACTAAGAGGCTAATGTGTAATCAGAATGTTGAGTACATAAATAATACAAAATCAAATATGGATAAAGTATATTTTCATATATATCCAAATGCTTTTTCCAAAAAAGATTTTGCTCCTTTTGAAAAAGAGGAAATGACAAGAGCTTATCCTAATGGATTTAATGAAGGATACATAGATATAAAGAATGTATTAAATAAGAATAGTAAAATGGAGTATAAAATTAAAGGGGATAAAAATGATATATTAGAAATAGAATTAGGAAAAGAATTGAAACCAAATGAAAAAATACCATTAGACATAAAATATAATGTAAAAATGCCAAATTCAGTTGGAAGATTTGGATATGGAGAAAATACTATAAATGTTACTAATTGGTTTCCTATAGCTTGTGTTAATGATGAAAGAGGATGGAATTTAAAGAGTTATGAAACAATTGGGGACCCGTTTTATAGTGAAACTAGCGATTTTCATGTGAAACTATTGATTCCAAATAAATATAAAATTGCTCATACAGGAAAACTTATAAATGACAAACATGACAATAAAAAGATGTTATATGAAATAGAAGCTGAAAATGTTAGAGACTTTGCATTTATATTAAGTAGTAAATTTGATGTAAATAAAGTGGATTCAAAAGGAGTAGCTATTAGTACATACAATTTAAATAAAAAACTTTCTAAAAAAGCAACTGAAGTTGCAAAAGACTCAATAGATATATTTAGTGAATTATTTGGCAAATATCCATACAAAGAATACTCTGTTGTAGCAAGTGATTTTTTTATAGGTGGGATGGAATATCCTATGCTTGTTATGATAGACCAAAGTTTATATAATGAAAAAAATGAATTTCTACTTGAATATGTTATTGCTCATGAGACAGCACATCAATGGTGGTATTCTGCTGTTGGAAATGATGAAATAAGTGAACCTTGGTTGGATGAAGCACTTACTGAATATTCTACAATAGTGTATTTTGAACAGAAATATGGTAAAGAAATGGCAAATAAACTTCTAAAGACTATGGAAATACAGACAAAGAGTTATTTGAGTGAGAATATATTTAAGCCAACAAATGAGTATAAAAATTCTACTGAATACAGCTTGAATGTTTACACAAAAGGGGCAATAGCTTTTAATGAAATAAGAAAAGAAGTTGGCGATAAAGTATTCTTTGAGACTTTAAATGAATACTTTAATAAATATAAACATAAAAATGCTAATGGAAGAGCTTTTGTAGAGCTATGGAGTAGTAAAGGGGTAGATATAAATAAGATTATAAGTGAATACAAGTAAATTCTGTACAGGGAATGTTTCAAAATAAGAATTTGGAGCATTTCTTTTTTTGTGTAAAAAACAGAAAAAATAGAAATGGAGGTTCTTAAGAACCTCTAATCTACAGTAGTTTTTAATGATAAATACAAATTTTTTTCATCATCATAAATTTGTGAGATTGAATTAGACATCTTCTTCAAAAGTTCAACATTAGCTGTCTGAGATAATTCCCACATATCATTAGCTATTTCGTTCCAATGTTCAGAAACATCAATAAACTTTTGACCTATCACAAATAGTCTCTCATCTTTTATTATTGGAGCAGATTCAATTAAAAACTCGCCATACATCTTGCGGAAAATCCCACCGCCAGTTCCACCATCTTTACTGATTTGAAAATAATTTGTTATCCCAGCCAAGCGTAGTTTGTTTGAGCTAAATTGCTTCCACTTTAGTATTTCTTTTGAAAATTTCATGATTCCATTAATACCCATAAGTTGTGCTGGTGGATCTAGCATTGTATCACAAATTTCTTTTATAGCTTCCTGTAAAATTACCTTATCAATCACTCTGAAACCAGTAAAATCAAATATTAAATATTTATTGTTTGCAGGAAATGGTCTATATACACTACTGCGTGCCTTTTCAATTTCATCGTAATCGACCATATGATAATCTTGAGATATTTGCCCAGAGGGAATTTTTATCGGATAATCATGATTATCTCTATCACTTATCCAAAATTTTCTTGATGTTTCATCATATCCAAATAAAACGACTGCATGACCTCCAAAATGGTTATTTTGGTTCATTCCTAGATATTTCATATAAGGCATATCTACATAAATTAGGACTGGATTATTTGTATCAACCAAATGTTTTGTACTGTCAAAAATCTTAGGATAATTATTCCCAGACTTACATTTAATTTCTATGTTTAATCGTTTGACAAGTTTATTTTCAAACTCAAATATTTTTGTTCTTCCATTTATCATAGGTGAGGCAGATTGATTTAAATATAGAAATGATATACCTGATGCTAATCCGAATAACATTTCTTCTGACATTGGATAACCATAATAAGTAAAAATTTGTTTCAGCGAATTAGTAATACAGTGTTTCCCGCCTTGTGGAACAAAACTTTCAATTAATTTTTTCATAATTACTCCTTTTCTATTATTTCAAGAGGCAAAATAATTTCAGTTATATAATTAGCAGGATTTCCCCTGAAAATAGCACCAGGCCCTTTGATATATACTTCTCTACTTGGAGTCAAAATTTTCAAGTTATTAGCATTAGCATATTTAAACATAGCCTTATATGCAAGATATAAAGTATCATAGCTACCATAGTGTTTTGTACATATTGCTTTAATTTTAGGTAATACTTTACACTCAATACTTGTATCTGTAATGTGCTTTTTTAGAGGTACACATAATTCTATGTCTGCATTTTTAACATACTCCTCATCAAAATAGCAGTTAAAATGTTTTCCATCTTTATTATTTTTTACTGCTTTATAAAGCAATGGGACATACTTATCAAGGTCGCTATACTTTCCAGTGAATCTGATAGAAGCAACAAGCATTTTTTGAATTTCAATGTTTTCAATTTTGTATTTGTTATTCTCATGCGTAATTTCTAATGAAGATGTACCCATGCTAATTTTCTGTATGAGTTTCTTTTCTCTTGAAATATTCATTTCAATAAATTTAATTTTTTCTTGTAAGATATATACTAAATCATCTTCATTTTTGACAGTTTCAACAACTTCTTTGATTTCTATTATAGAAAAATCTAAAGAGCGTAAATACTTAATAAGCATTGCTTTTTTCAAATTATCATCATCATAGTATCTATACTGATTTTCTTCATTTCTAAATGACGGTTCTAAAATACCTTCTTTATCATAATAGCGTAGAGCTTTTACAGTCAAACCAGATATTTTAGAAAACTGACTTATTCTATACATAATTGCCTCCTTCGATTTTAATTGTAAACTATCCTCTGCACTGGAATGTCAAGAAAATTATAACGTATTAAAGATGACTATACAATAATCTATTTATCTCTCTATTTATATATAATGTCCTTATGGAATATAGAGTTGATACTCCTAGCAATTTATAATGTATTTTTAAAGTAATTTGCTTTATGGTTTGTATATTGAAAATATTATGTATAGTATTTAAATATGTTTGTGCCATTTAATAATATTATTACTTTGGGGTTTAAAAAGAGCATTGTAGAACAAGCCACAATATATGCTAGATGATATCATATTAACTATAAATAAAATAAACTTATTGGAGGAAATGAAATGTCAAGAATAACAGATATTACTGTGGTTGAACAGAGTGCATATTATGCTTTAGTAATAAGGAAAACAATTAACTTCATGCTTGAATTTCAAGAGTTCTCTGCTCAAGGATATGCCAAAATCATGGACTATATAAAAAGTAAAAATACTTTCGTAGCAGGAGCACCTATTGTCTGCTTTCACAATATGGACTTAGAAAACTTAAGTATTGAAATAGGTTTTCCTACTGCAACTAAGATGGAAGGCGTAGATGATATTCAGGGGATAGAAATACCTGCACAAAAGATAGTTACTGCAATTGACCAAGGTGATTATCTTTTACAAGACTCTACATTAGAAGAATTGTTTGCATGGGTACAGAGTAGTCCATATGAAATGCTTGGAGAAATTTATTATCAATACCTAAATACGCCAAATCGCCCAACGAGCGAACTCTTAACCAAAATGATGTTGCCAATTCATTAATACAAGGTAGAGATTATATAGGTGATTGAATAAAAATAGATTGTATTATCTTGTGTGCTAAAGTAAAGCAAGTCTGAAGACAGCAAGTTAGAAAAATTTCTAATATTTACCTAAGTGTAAGCCGTATAGAAGGAATATTTCTTTATTAAAAACAGGAGTTGAGCTTAAAATTTGATTAGAAAAAATCAATTTCGAGACAACTCCTGTTTTTTTGGTATAATATAATTTATAAGGCAGAAAAAGAGGTGAAGGAATGCTAAAGTATTGTTCAGTCGGAAGTGGCAGTAGTGGAAATTGCCATTATATAGGATATAAAAATACCAATATACTAGTAGATGCAGGATTAAGTGGAAAGAGAATAACTACAGGTCTTAAAGACATTGATGTAGATGCAGATAAATTAAAAGGAATATTTATAACACATGAGCATGTTGACCACATAAAAGGGGCAGGTATATTATCAAGAAAGTTTGATATACCAATATTTGCTAATATAAAGACATGGTGTTCTATGAAGGATAAGTTAGGAGATGTCAAAGATAAAAATATGAAAGTTTTTGAAAATGATAAAACTTATTCATTAGGAGATATTATAGTTAGACCTTTTTCAATAGAACATGATGCGTCTGACCCAGTTGGATACAATTTCTATACAGAAAGTGATGAAAAGATATCTATAGCTACTGATATAGGATGTATAACTCAAAATATAAAAAAACACCTATATAAATCTAAGTTAGTAGTGTTAGAATCAAATTATGACCCTAATATGCTTATGATGGGGTCATATACATATGCTTTAAAGAAAAGAGTAATGTCAAATACTGGTCATTTATCTAATGAAGATGCAGCTAATTTCTGTGTTGAGCTTATTAATGAAGGGACAGAATCTATATTATTGGCACACTTAAGCAAAGAAAATAATTTTCCAGAATTGGCATATGAGACTTCAAAAGGAGTATTAGCATCAAATGATATAGTAGTTGGACAGGATGTAAAACTAGATGTACTATCACGAAATGATGTTTCTAATGTTTATGAAATGAAGTAGAGGTGAATAACTTTGCTAAAAAGAAATTTCGAAAATGTCGAAGATAATAAAATTTTGTATTCTATAAAGCAAGGAATGATTTTAGCGATACCTGCTATTATGGCTGGTTCAACTGCTCTTGTCATTTTGAATCTTCCAATTGATGCTTATCAAAAGTATTTATCAAGTTTGTTTAATGGAGAAATTACAAATATACTTAACTTTATAAATGATTCTACTTTAGGAATTATTTCATTAATAATATTATTAACAATAAGTTATAGTTATGGGAAAATATATGGGAGCAAGTATACAGTACTTGTTCCTATAGTTGCAATGTGCTCTTTTTTAGTGTTTTCAAGTGGCAATGAACTTAATTATATAGAAGTATTTAAGACCAAGTGGTTATTTACAGCTATTATTGTAGCTATGACATCATCTGTATTGTTTGTAAAACTTACAGAATCTTTTGTCACAAGTGTAAAGTTTCATACAGAGGGAGCAGATGCAGATTTTAATATGGTAGTTTCGGCTATAGTTCCGTTCATAATTGTAGTATTTTTATTTTCTATTTTTAGAGTAATAATGATAAATCTAATTGGAAGTTCAAACTTTCAAGATATATTTTACGATTTATTTTCAAATGTGTTTAGTAAAATGGGAAGAAATCTCATGAGTGCTTTACTATTTATTTTCTTGATGCATTTCATGTGGTTTTTTGGAATTCATGGGAGTAATGTTCTAGATACAGTTGCAAAAAGTTTATTTGAAAATAGTATGGCGATTAATATCAATTTAGTTAATAATAATCAATTGCCAACAGAAATTTTTACTAAGACTTTTTTTGATACAATGGTCTTGTTGGGTGGATGCGGTTCTTTGCTATGTCTAGTAATTGCGATTTTTCTTAGTGAAAAACGTATAAATGTAAGAAAGCTAGCCAAAATTGCTTCCATACCAGCTCTTTTTAATATAAATGAGATGTTAGTTTTCGGAATCCCAATTGTTTTTAACCATATTATGTTTGTACCTTTTGTAATTACACCTATAATCTTAACTATTACAAGTTATATAGCTATGTCTATAGGGTTTGTTCCATGTACAGTTTCTCCTGTAGAATGGACATCACCTATATTTTTAAGTGGCTATATGGCTACAGGCTCTATAAGAGGTAGTATGTTACAATTGTTTAATCTATGTATTGGGGTTATGATTTATATACCATTTATAAAAATGTCGCAAAATAGATATACATACATGTTTAAGAATAATATAGAAAACTTAACAAATTTAATAAAAAGGTATGAATTAACAGGTGAACAGCCAAATCTTTTAAATTACAGTGGTAAAATAGGGTCAATTTCAAAAATGTTGGCTTCAGATTTAAAATTTGCTATGAAAAGAGGAGAGATAGAACTTTTTTATCAACCTCAAGTTAATTATAATGGAAGTGTCGTGGGTGCAGAGGGATTACTTAGATGGAAACATTCAATAGGGGGATTCATTTATCCACCACTAGTTATAATCTTGGCTAAAGAAGAAGGCTTTTTAGATGAGCTTGGAGAGTATATTATTAATAAAGCATGTGTTGATTTAAAGAAGAGTGAAAAGCTACTGAGAAATCCTGTTAAATTCTCTGTAAATATATCTCCAGACCAACTTGATGACCCTAAGTTGCCAGAGCAAATAAAAAATATAATTAATAGTAATGATATAAATCCCAATATGCTAGGTATAGAAATCACAGAGCAAGTTGCATTGTCAGGTTCACAAATAATTATTGAACGTATAAATGCGATACATAACTTGGGAGTAAAGTTAATTATGGATGATTTTGGCATGGGGCACAGCTCTCTTATATATCTTCAAAATAATAATTTTGATATAGTTAAATTGGATGGTTCGTTAGTTAAAGAGATACTTACAAATAAAAGAAGCAGTGAAATCATAATGTCTATTGTAAATCTTTCAAAGCATTTGGATTTTGATATAATTGTAGAGTATGTTGAAAATTTAAATCAAAGAGATAAGTTATATGGATTAGGATGTGAAATATATCAAGGATATTATTACAGCAAAGCTGTACCTTTTGATGAGTTTATAGAGTATGCAAATCAAGAAAGAGAGAGATAATTTTATAAGAGTTTATAGATTCTATTAGGATATAAATTTATAGCAAAATTAAGTTTAGGAGAAACATATGAATATAAGTATAGTTGTGGTAGGTAGAATTAAAGAGAAATATTTAAAATTAGGTATTGATGAGTTTAAAAAAAGACTTTCTAAGTACTGTAAGTTGGAAATTATAGAGTTGGACGATGAGAAAGCTCCAGAGAATTTGAGTGCTAAGGAAATGGAAATTATAAAAGATAAAGAAGGTAAGAAAATTTTAGGGAAGATAAAGCACAATAGTTATGTTATAGCTTTAGCTATTGATGGAAAGAATTTGTCTTCTGAAGAGCTTGCTAAGACGATGAGTGATTTAGCGGTTAGAGGGAATAGTAATGTCTGTTTTATAATTGGAGGTTCTCTAGGGCTTTCTGATGAAGTCCTAGGAAAAGCTGATTATAAGTTGTCTTTTTCTAGGATGACTTTTCCTCATCAGATGATGAGATTGATATTGTTGGAGCAGATTTATAGAGCATATAGGATAAATAATGGAGAACCGTATCATAAGTAAGGGATATAACATAATAAATAAAATAAAGGTAGACAAGGTGATAAACACCTAATCTACCTTATTTTATTAAATTGACATATAAGCGCCATCCCACACTATTCTTTTATAATTTTCAGGATCAGTATCACCCTCTGTACTTATAACAAGTATTTTTGAGTCTTTGTTTATATTTAGCTTCTCAGCTATTTCTTTTAATCCATCTTCCTCTAAAATCAAACTTAAAATTCCTAAACCTACCGCACCAGATTCTCCAGATACAACCGTAGGGTCTCCCTTTAATGGGTTAGCAAGTATTCTCATTGCTCTTGCAGTTACATAATCAGGGCAAGAAATATACATATCAGAATAATCTCTTAAAATATTCCAACCTATAGTGTTAGGTTCACCACAATTAAGCCCTGCCATTATAGTTTCCATAAAACCTGTAACAGCATGTGGTTTTTGGTCATTTATTTCTACCGATTTAAATATACATGCTGCTTCATTTGGTTCAACTATCGTAGTTATTGGTCTATTATTGCCAAATACATATTCTAAATATCCTTGTACAGTTCCAGCAAAAGAGCCAACTCCTGCCTGAAGGAATACATGGGTAGGAATTCCATTATCTAAAGAATTTATTTGATTTATAGCTTCATCAATAAGAGTAACATATCCTTGCATAATCCAAGTTGGAATTTCTTCATAACCATCCCAAGCGGTATCTTGTATTATAACACCATTATTTTCATCAGCATATTTAGTAGCTAATCTTACTGCATCATCATAATTTAAATCTGTTATAGATGCTTTTGCACCTTCTTTTCTAATATTATTTAATCTTATCTCAGAAGACCCTTTTGGCATAAATACTACTGATTTTTGTCCAATTTGATTTGCAAACCAAGCAATCCCTCTTCCATGATTTCCATCAGTGGCTGTTACAAAAGTTAAGTCTCCAAGCTTTTCTTTTATATTTTTACTATTTAGCATTTCAAAAGAAAGATCAGAAATATCCATATTTAATTTTTTTGCTATATATTTTCCAACCGCGTATGAACCACCAAGACTTTTAAATGCATTAAGTCCAAATCTATATGACTCATCTTTTATCCAGATATTACTAATACCTAATTCATTAGCTAATTCACTTAAACTGTGAAGAGGAGTTACTTTATACTCTGAAAAGCTTCTATGGAAATTTCTAATTTTTTCTATTTGTTCTTTGTTAATAAAGTCTATACTTACTTTAGATTTGTGTAAATTTCTTGCATTTTCATTTTGTATATATTTAATATCTTTTATATTTCTCATAGTTTTTATCTCCTAAAATTATTTATTATTTATTTCTTAATTATAATTATATTGACTAATTCACAAAAAATATATAATAATATAGGCAATAAATATCGTTATATTATCAAGTTATATATAATTAAAAAAAATCGAAATTAGTAAAAGGAGGATGGATTTATGCAGGATAATATTGTTACTAATAAAAATAAAAAAGAAGTAACACAACAAGGTTCATTTGAATTTCCAATTACAGTCTATCAAACTAAAATAAGTGAAAATATTTTGGGATATATTGATTGGCACTGGCATGAAGAGTTGCAATTTTGTATTGTAATAAAGGGTAATATTAATTTTAATGTTGATGGAGATTCAATAATTTTATCTGAAGGAGAAGGGATATTTATAAATGCAAGGCAATTACATCAAGCAAAAAATTATAAGGGAAGTGATTGTTCTTATATAAGTGTAGTTTTTAATTCAGACTTTATATCTAGCTTTGCAGGAAGTATTGTAAATATAAAATATATACAACCTTATATAGATAATTCTAGAATTAATTATTGTATTTTGAAAAATGATATTGAATGGAAATTGGTTATACTAAACAAGCTTTTCAAAGTTTATGAAGAGTATAACAAAAAGGAAATGGGGTTTGAATTACAGATATTTATCTTATTAATAGAGGTATGGAATATTTTAATAAAATCTTATTTTGTATCATTTCCTAATGATAAAGCTAGAAACAATAGTTTGCATATAAAAAATATAATTAGCTATATATGTAATCATTATATGGAGAAAATTGAACTTAATAATTTAGCAAAAGAAGTTAATTTATCTAAAAGTACTTGTTGTCGTGAATTTAAAAAATATATGAATTGCACTATTTTTGAATATATTACTAATTACCGTTTAGTAGCTAGTTCAAATTTATTAATTACAACTAATGATTCAATTTCAGATATAGCTTATCAGTGTGGATTTGGAAGTACTAGTTATTTTATTGAAAAATTTAAAATGAAAACAGGAGTATCACCATCTATTTATAGAAGACAAAAAATAAATTTGTAATAAAATAGTTTTATTAATAGTTATAATTAGATATACTGGGGTATTGAGTATTTTATATTAAGGTTTAAGCAAATAAAATTCAATGATTAATCACTTATAGTTAAGTAATAAAAACACGCTCAGTGGATTAAGTTATGAAGAACTGTATCACAAGCAAATGATACGGTTTTTATCTGTTTTGCAACTAATAACATTAAAATAATAAAAAAGTGTTGAAAGTATATAGCATTTAAGGTAGAATTAAATAAATATTATAACATTATAATGTTTAAAATGTTATTAACAAAAAATAGGAGGGGAATATATGATAAAAATAATGTTGGCTTGTTCAGCGGGAATGTCTACAAGTTTATTAGTTAATAAAATGGAAAGTGCAGCTAAAGAAAACGGTATAGAGTCACAAATTTGGGCAATACCAGAATCAACTATACAAAATGAAATAGAAAAATGTGATGTTTTATTATTAGGTCCACAAGTTAGATACATATTACCTAAGGCTCAGGAAATAGCTAAGCCATATAATATACCAGTAGAGGTTATAAATATGATGCACTATGGGACAGTTGATGGAAAAGCTGTTCTAAATAGAGCAATAGAACTTAACAATGCGAAGTAATAGAAAATATAATTTATTTTTAATATATAAATTGGGAGAATCAAAGGATGGACGAAAAAATTATAGAGATTTCTTTTGGTATAATAGGTTATGCAGGTGAAGGTAAAGGATTAGCTTTTGAGGCAATACAAGAAGCTAAAAATGGAAATATAGAAAAAGCAAAAGAATTGTTAAAAGAGTCTAAGGAAGTTATAAATAAAGCACATAGATATCAAACAGAATTAATACAAAATGAAGCTAGTGGAAACAAGACAGAAATGAGTGTCATACTTGTACATGCACAAGACCACTTAATGAATTCTATGAATTTTCAACAGTTAGCTGAGGAAATCGTTGATTTACATTTGAAGCTACAAGATAAATAAGAATTAAAAGGAACAAATTAAGAGAGTTCTTAAAATATACATTAAGTTTATTTTGAGGACTCTTTTTATATTAAGTTTAAAGTTAATATATACTACTATTAAAGTATAAGATTATATGTTATAATATTATAACATATAATCTAAGAGGTGAATCATGTTAAGAAATCAACCATTATATATACAAGTTGTAGAGATATTAAAGCAAAAAATATTAAATAATGAATATAAAATTGATGAAAATATTCCAACAGAAAAAGAGTTAGAGCAAGAGTTTGGCGTTAGTAAAATTACTATTAGAAAAGCTATTGAGATATTAGAATCAGAAGGATATGTAGAGAAAAAAAGTGGAAAAGGTACAAAAGTAATAAGTAATAGTCTTTTTAATAAGTTATCTAAAGCAGATTCTTTTTCAAGTATACTCTTATCTAAAGGTCATAAGTTATCTAAAGAGATTATTTCAATTGAAAAAATTACAAATGATGCAAACTCACAAGAATTTTGTATATTTGGAGAAAACTGTAGCAAGATTACTAGAATGTATTACTTGAATAGTAAACCATACATATATTTTACTCATTATATACCTTTTGACGAAAATCTAACTATTGAAAGCTTTAATAATCACAGTTCTTTATATATGTACTTATATAGACGAAATATAAACATAACTAGATTTGAAGATGAATTTTTTATAGAAGAATCAGAAGTAGAAATATCAAAGGCTCTAAATCTTGAGAAAGACAAATTATTAGGAAGAAAGAGAAAAACATATGATGAAAATGATAGCATAGTTGAATTATCATTTGCAAGATATAATACAGAAGTACAAAATTATGTAATTAAATATGAAATATAATAAAAATCCTGAGCTTATTAAAGTGATAATATGCTCAGGATTTTTATTTCCTTTATAAAATATTATAACATTATAATGTTTACAACTAAACATTATAATGTTATAATATTTTTAAGCAAATAAGTGATATTACCAATTACATAAAAATTAATTTTTATTATGAAATAGTTATTGAATTATAAATAAAGGAAAATATCACTAATACAGGGGGGAATTATGGAAAATTTCGCAAGTTTTTTAGAACGTAAGGTTATGCCTGTAGCGGCGAAGATAAGTAATCAAAGGCATATGAGAGCTGTAAGGGCAGGTATAATAGCAACCTTACCACTAACAATAGTGGGTTCATTTTTTACAATATTACTAAACATACCTATTGATGCTTATATGGATTTTATAGCTCCATTCAAGGCAACATTAGATATACCATTTAGATATACTGTAGGATTTTTATCTCTATATGCTACTTTTGGAATAGCATCATCACTTGCCAAAAGCTACAACCTAGATACAACAGGTGTTGGTATGCTTGCAGTTATGGCATTTTTGGTTTCTACAATAGTTCCAACTCAAGTGATTGAACCGATAAATGGAGTTATAGAAGCTGGAAGATGGATGGATATGGCAAAACTTAATTCGCCATCACTATTTGGAGCAATTGTAACATCATTAATTACAGTTGAGATATATCGTTTTATGAAGGAAAGGAATATTACAATTAAGATGCCAGCAGGGGTTCCACCAGAGGTTTCAAACTCATTTACTGCATTATTACCAACAGCAGTGGTGTTAATGTTATTCTGGGTAATAAGACATATATTAGGATTTGATATAAGTACAGCGTTAAGTTCTATGTTATCACCTTTAAAAGGATTCTTATCAGGAAACAGTTTGGGTGGTGGACTGCTGACAGTATTCCTAATAACAGTATTCTGGGTACTTGGAATACATGGTCCAGCTATAATGGGTCCAGTAATAAGACCTATATGGGATATGTCCATAGCAGAAAATATAACTGCATTCACAGAAGGAGTATCAGCTCATGCAATGCCAAATATATTTACAGAACAATTTTTACAATGGTATGTATGGATAGGAGGAGCAGGAGCTACTCTTGCATTAGTTATAATGTTTATGTTTTCTAAGTCAAAATACCTAAAAAGTTTAGGTAGATTAGGATTTTTACCAGGGCTATTTAACATAAATGAGCCTATAATATTTGGAGCACCAATAGTTATGAATCCAATACTAGGGATACCATTTATAATTGGACCTATGATAATGACAGCTTTGTCGTATGTTCTTACTATTACAGGGATTATACCTATGATGGTAGCAAGACTACCCTTTGCAATGCCAGCACCAATAGCAGCTGTAATGAGTACTAACTGGAGTATAATGGCAGGTATCTTAGTATTAATTAACTTTGTGATATCATTTGTTGTTTATTATCCATTCTTCAAGGTTTTTGAAAAACAACAATTACAAAGGGAGCAAGAAGAAATGAGTGAAAGTTTATAAAAATACATAGAATAGAAGTTTTGTATTGTAAATATAAGAAACTTATAAATTATTAAAGGTGAAGGTAGGAGGAATTACCTTCACCTTTAATAATTTATATACTTTAAAAATGTAACTTGAGGAGGAGAAAGATGGAAAGAAGATTAGGGATATCAGTATATCCAGAACATAGTAATATGAAAGATGATAAAGCATATATAAAAATGGCTTCAAAGTATGGATTTAAAAGAATATTTATGTGTATGCTTTCAATTACAAGACCAAAGGAAGAGGTTAAAAAACATTTTAAAGAGATTATAACCTATGCAAGAGACTTGGGATTTGAAGTAATCCTTGATATAGCTCCAAATATATTTGATATATTAGAAATATCTTATGATGATTTAACATTCTTCAATGAGTTAAATGCTAGTGGAATAAGACTTGACTATGGATATGATGGAAGTAAAGAAGCCATGATTTCTTTTAATCCATATGATTTAAAAGTAGAGCTAAATATGAGTAATGATGTAGCATACTTAGATAATATAATTACGTACAAGCCAAATGTAAATAATATATATGGTTGTCATAATTTTTACCCTCAAAGGGGTACAGGTTTACCCTATGATTTCTTTGTAAGATGTTCAAATAGATTTAAAAAGTATGGAATAAGAACTGCTGCTTTTGTTAATTCAAAACATGCAACGATAGGACCTTGGGATATAAATGATGGATTGTGCACACTTGAAATGCATAGAAATTTAGATATATCTACAGCTACTAAGCACTTATTTGCAACTGGTTTGATTGATGATGTGATTGTAGGAAATGCATATGCAAGTGAAGATGAACTAAAAAGAATGTCTGAAGTAAATAAATATCAAATTGTATTTAATGTAGTAGCTGAGGAGCAAATTTCTGAGGTAGAAAAGATAATAATGATAAAAGAGCAACACTTTAGAAGAGGAGACATAACTAGCCAGGTGGCCAGGTCTACAGAGGTAAGAAAAAAATATGCTAAAGAACATTTCCCTAAACATGATAACAGTACTGTTTTTAAAAGAGGAGACGTAGTGATTGGTAATGATGACTTTGGAAAGTATAAAGGAGAATTACAATTGATACTTCAAGACTGTGAAGATGAAAGAAAAAATAGGGTTGGTAGAATAAAGGAAGATGAAATAATGCTTTTAGACTTTATTGAACCTTGGAGCAAATTTAAGATTATTTTAGAGGGAGAGTAAAGTGAAGATAGACATATTAATCAAAGGTGGAAAAACAGTAGATAAACATATAATTGATATAGCTATATTAGAAGGTAAAATAATAGAGGTAACAAATAATATAGATGATTCTAAGTATCAAGCAAGCCAAATCATAGAGCTGTATGGAGAGACATTTATTAGTGCAGGATGGATAGATATACATACACACTGCTATGAAAGGTTAGAGATTTATAAGGATTATCCTGATGAGGTTGGAATAAAAAGTGGAGTTACCACTGTGGTAGATACAGGGACAACAGGTGCTTTAGATATAGAAAAATTTTATGAGGATACTAAAAAGTACAAAACAAATGTGTATGCTTTGATAAATATTGCAAAGCAGGGAATAACGTCTCAAGATGAACTTTCAAATATGATGAGCATAGATGAGGAGGCGCTTAAATATGCAGTTAAAAAATATAAAGACTTTATTATTGGAATCAAAGCTAGAATGAGTAAAAGTGTTGTAATTTCAAATGGTATTGAACCTTTGAAGTTAGCTAAAAGAATTAAAAAAGAACTTAATCTACCTATGATGGTTCACTTTGGCAGTTCTCCTCCAACTATAGAGGATATATTAGGATATATGGAAAAAGGTGATATATTAACTCATATATATAACGGAAAACCAAATGGAATATTGAAAGGTAATAAACTTAAAGAGGAAATTATAGAAGCTAGGAAAAGAGGTATAATCCTTGATGTAGGTCATGGAACAGAAAGTTTTAGTATGGATGTTGCAATGAAAGCTAAAGATGCAGGACTTTTTCCAGATACCATAAGTACAGATATATATATTAAAAATAGAATAAATGGTCCAGTATATAGTTTATCTACAACAATGGAAAAGTTTATATATATGGGTTACTCACTTGAAGATATAATAAATAAGGTTACTAAAAATGCAGCAAATGCAATAAATTTGAAAAATAAAGGTTTAATAAAAAAAGGATATGATGCTGATTTAACTATATTTGATGTAGTAAATGAAGAAAAAGAGCTTCAAGATTCTTTGAATAATTCAGTAATCACAAATACGTCCATAAAACCAAGGGCTGTAGTAATAAATGGAGAGTATTTGAATATATGTTAGTCCATAAAATAGAATGTATAGATGGGAGAGGCTGATTGTATGAGTAGTATATTTGAAAAGTACTCTGTAAGACGTGTTATAAATGCTTCAGGTAAGATGACTATACTAGGGGTGTCAACATTAGATAAGGAAGTTATTGAAGCAATAGGTCAAGGGTGTGAAAATTTCTTCATAGTAGAAGAGCTTGTAAATAAAACTGGTGAATATATATCGAGTTTATTAGGCTGTGAAAGTGCAGTAATAGTTTCTAGTGCATCTGCTGGAATTGCACAGAGTGTAGGTGCAATAATAGCAAAGGATGATATAAATTTAATTTACAATATAAATAACCCTAAGAAACAAATTAAAAGGGAAATAATAATTCCTAAAGGACACAATGTTGACTATGGAGTTCCAGTAGAAACAATGATAAGACTTGGTGGTGGAGAAGTTGTTGAGGCTGGTTATAGTAATATGTGCAGTAAGGAACATATAATAAGAGAGATAAATGACAATACAGCAGCAATTATGTATATTAAATCTCATCATTGTGTTCAAAAGAGTATGCTAAGTGTATTAGATGCAGTGCAAGTTTCCAAAGAATACAACCTACCTTTAATAGTAGATGCAGCAGCAGAGGAAGATTTAAAAGTATACTATGAATTAGGAGCAGATTTAGTTATATACAGTGGTGCAAAGGCTATAGAGGGTCCTAGTTCAGGGTTAGTAATAGGTAGGAAAAAATACATAGATAATGTAAAGCTTCAATCAAAGGGTATTGGAAGAGCTATGAAAATAGGAAAAGAAAATATAATAGGTTTAACATGCGCAATTGAGAGATATGTGAATAGTGCTAAAGTAACTTTAAAAGAAATGGAGGATAAGTTAAATCCATTTATAGATAAGATAAATACTTTAAAAGGGGTTAGTGCGAATATAACTAGAGACTCAGCAGGGAGAGAAATATTACGTGGAGAGATTAATTTTAATGAAGATATAATAAATAAATCAACACAACAAATTATAAACGAACTTAGAGGTGGAAAGATAGCTATATACACTCGAGATTATAAGTCTAATGAAGGCAATATAGAGGTTGATATAAGAAGCGTGAGTGAAGATGATTTAGATATTATTTATAATAGAATAAAAGAGATAATAGAAAAATAGAAAATAAGATAAATAAAATTATAAAGATTTATTAAATTTTACTAACGGGGGTAAGTGATATGAATTGTACGCCAAAATATTATAAAGATAGAGTTTGTTTAAATGTTCTTGCAGGAAGTATAAAAAACGCCAAAGAAATATATGATGCTTGTGATGGGCATGTATTAGTAGGAGTATTATCGAAGAATTATAGTACTGTAGAAGCAGCTATTGAAGATATGAAAAAATACTCAAAGGAAATAGATAATGCAGTATCTGTAGGTCTTGGAGCTGGAGATCCGAATCAGTCAAATATGGTATCTCAAATTTCTAAAGAACTTCAACCACAACATATAAATCAAGTATTTACAGGTGTAGCTACATCTAGAGCATTACTTAGTCAAAATGATAGTATAATAAATGGATTAGTTTCTCCAACTGGTAAACCAGGATTTGTAAAGATATCTACAGGTCCATTAAGTTCAAAGGAGGAAGATGGCATAGTTCCTATAGAAACAGCCATAGCTATGATGAAGGATATGGGAGGAAGTTCAGTTAAGTTTTTCCCAATGAGAGGGCTTGAAACAAAAGATGAATATATAGAAGTTGTAAAAGCTTGTGCAGAACATAATTTTTATCTAGAGCCAACAGGAGGCATAGACTTAGATAACTTTAAAGAGATAGTTCAAATTGCACTTGATAATGGTGTAGAAAAGGTCATACCTCATGTTTATACATCAATAATCGATAAAGTAACAGGTGATACAAAAGTAGAAGATATAAAAACACTTTATAAAATAATGAAAGAATTATTGGGATAGATTTATGAATATATTAGCTTTTGGTGAAATAATGATGAGACTTTCAGTACCTGATTATAAATTTTTAACACAAACTGACCAACTAAATTATGTAATTACAGGTACAGGGTTAAATATATTATCTGGACTTAAAAACTTTGGATATAATACCTATATGTTAACAAAGTTACCTAATAACAATGTAGGTAAAGCATCAAGTGCAAACATAAGAAAGTTTGGAGTAAAAGATGACTTTATTACATATGGAGGAAATCATATGGGGGTATACTTTCTTGAAAGTGGATATGGGGAAAGACCTTCAGAAGTGACTTACTTAAATAGGTTAAATAGTTCATTTTGCGAGAGTAGGATACAAGACTATGATATTGATAAATGTTTAGAAGGAATTGATGTGGTTCATATTTGTGGTATTGCTATGCAACTTACAGATTCAGTTAAACATATTGCTTTACAACTAGCTAAAGAATCTTATGAAAAGGGAATAAAAGTATTCTTTGATTTTAATTTTAGACAATCACTAAATCCAGATAAGACTTATGATGATTTAGTAAACGATTATAAAAAAATACTGCCATATTGTCACGGATTATTTGCTAGTTATAGAGATATAAATAAAATACTTAATATAGATACTTTAGATATAAAATGGAGTTCAGAATTAATTAGAAAAGAGTATAATATAGAAATTGTAGCTGGAACTATGAGAAGATTTGATAATATGAACAATAGATTTATAAAGGGATACATATCAAATAATGATGGCTATTTTGAAAGTAAGGAATATAAACTAGAAATATACGATAGAGTAGGTGCTGGGGATGGATATGTAGCAGGAATTATATATTCATATTTGGAAAAGATGAGAAATGAAGATATTGTTGAATTTGGAGTTGCTAGTTCAGTGTTAGCTCATACAACTTATGGCGATAGTTCCTTAATAAATACAAATCATGTATTTAGATTGATGAACAATGAGAAATTAGATGTATTGAGATAATATTTTTATATCATATTTATAGTGTTCCATTATTGATGTTTTGGTAAACCTAATTAATATAATTAAGTAGAAAATAGCATTAACCATATAAAAGTGGTTAATGCTATTTTTATAATTAATTTTATACTATAGAAATAAATTTTTCTAATGCTGGGTTTGTATTGTTTTTATTCCATACAACTACAACTTCAATTCTATCTTCTACTTCTTTTATAGGTACTATTGCAATACCATGTTCTATCATAGTATCTAGAACACAAAATGAAGGTAAAATGGATATCCCCATATTAGATGCTACTAGTGATTCAATAGTGTTAAGATTATTTGAACGTTGAACTACATTAGGCACAAATCCTGCTTCACGATATCTATTCTGTATCATGGATTTTTGACCATATTCATCTCCTGTTTCTTTTACAAAAATAAATTTCTCATGTTGTAGTTCAATTAAATCAATATAATCCTCATTGCAAAGTGGATGACCAGGGGGTAAAAGAGCTACCAAGGAATACCTTTCTACAGTTTTATATTCAAAATCTTTTAATGGTTGATTTTCTGGATTAATTACAAATGCAAGGTCCATAAAATTATTTTTTACTAAGTTTAAAAGTTCAGTTATTTCATTAGTACAAATTTCCATAGATATATTAGGGTATATATTAGAAAATTCTTTTAAATATTGTTGAAATTTGTTTTTTTCATATCCTATTAAAATTCCTATACTTAAAGTTCCAAAAAAACCATGTGCAAATTGCTGTGTTTTTGTAATAGCATCATCTATATTTTTTATTATAGTACGTACCTCAGATAAAAAAACTTTTCCAGCAGGTGTTAGTTCAACATGTCGTTTACTTCTTGTAAATAGAGTTACATTTATTTGTTCTTCTAAAGCTTTTATTTGCTGTGTAACAGCAGTTTGGGAAATATAAAATTTTTCTGCTGTTTTGGTAAAACTTAGGCTTTCTGCTACAGATATAAAATATTCTAATTGTTTAGTATTCAAATAATCACCCCTATTTAAACTTGATTGTTCGTAAACATCATTTATATATAATTAAAACTTATTATAGTATAAGAAAATTTACTTTTAAAGGATATTGAAAAATATTTGTATAAAAATATATATTTTAAACATATTTTCACACTAGATTTTATAAATTTATTAATAAGAATAACTTATATATTCCCATGAAAACGATATTGGATTTAAGTAAGTTTATCTCATAAAATGAAAGTATATCAATTGATAATACCTTAAATGAGAAGGGAGAAAAAATGGAAGATAAATTTTATGCAAAAGGTAAAGGAAATAACGGTTATATTAAAAATCTTGAAGTTTGTTCCTTTAATAACTTAGATGGAACTTGTGGAATGTTTCAAATGGCTCTGTACAAAAGAGATGAAAAATACTATTTATATGGATGCTGTTTTGGCGGAAGTAAGAAAAATGGAGTAATGATTAGTGATATTACAAATCCTTATAATCCACAATTTATAAAGCATTTTCAAATGTTAGACCCAAAAGAGTATCCTACAACAACAACTCCAAAAATTCAAATAGCAGATGATTTAATGATAGTAGCTATGAGCTGTGGAAGTGGACCAGGAGCTCTTGTTGACCAAGCTAAATTATCAAGTATTAAGTGTGAAGCAGGAATTAGAATATATAGTTTAAAAGAAGACCCTTTAAATCCTAAGTTTTTAGGATATTGGGATTGTGGATTAAAGCATGTGATGGGTGTTCATAGATTTATGTATAATGGTGGAAGATATGTACATTTATCAAGTGACTGTGTTGGATTTGAAGGTATGATTTACAGAATCATAGATATAATAGATCCAACTAATCCAGTAGAAATAGGCAAGTGGTGGAGACCAGACCAATACGCAGATGGATATCCAAATAAGACATTTGATCCAGGAGCACCTCATTGCCCAGAATTTATGGATAAAGGATGGCTTCATGGGCCTCCATTTGTAAGAGATGAAAAAGCATATTGTGGTTATGGTGGAGCTGGATTAGTTGTGTTAGATGTTGAGGATTTAACAAGACCAAGATGTTTAGGTGAATTACCATTTATGCCTGCATTTTCTAGTAGACTTGCAGGAGCAAGAACTCATACAGCACTACCATTACCAGGAAGGGATTTAGTAGTTGTTCAAAATGAAGGAGAGCGATTTCAATTTTTTAAACCAGATAGTATCACAGATGTTCAAGCCATGAACAATATACATATGGTTGATGTTAGTAATCCAACAAAGCCAACATTAATTGCTCAATTCCCATATCCTGAAGTACCAAAGGATTTTCCTTATCCTAATTTTAATGTTGCAGGTCTAGGAAAGCCAGGACCATTTGGCCCACATAATCTTCATGAACCAATGGATAATAAACCATGGCTAGAGCAAAGAGGAGATAGATTATATTGTTGTTATTTCCACGCAGGTTTAAGAGTTTATGATGTATCAGACCCATATTACATCAAAGAGTTAGCATATTTCATACCACCAAATCCAAATAAAACGCCAGAAGAGTCTTATTTTCCAGGATTCCCTGGACCACGTTTGGCAGTAACAGAAGATATTATTGTTGATGATAGAGGATACATCATTATAGATGCTCTAGATGATGGATTCTATATATTAAAAATGAAAGAAGATTAATAAATACTGAAGAGGGAGAGTTAAAAATGAAAATATTAGGTATTTCTTTCGGAACAAAAAATGGAAATAATGACACAATGTGTAAAGTAGCACTTAAAGGAGCTCAAGAAGCAGGAGCTGAAGTAGAATTTATTCAAATGTCATCTCTTAATATTAAACATTGTACTGGGTGCTGTGCATGTGTTAAGACTTTATTATCTGGAAAAGGTAGTATGTGTGTACTAAAAGATGATTTTGAGTGGCTACTTGACAAAATGAAAGATGCAGATGGGATAGTAGCTTCAGACCCAATATTCGAAGAAGGAGCATCAGGATTATTTCATACGATAATGGATCGTTTTGGGCCAAGAGTAGATAAAGGAAATAATATTATAGGAACAAAAGTTGCAGAAGCTACAGGAGGAAAAATTCCAGACCCAAGGATTCTTAAAGATAAAGTAATATCATTTATGGGAATAGGTGGTTCAGACTGGGGTACAAGAGTTCAATGTGAGCATGCTATGTTAGCTCTAATACCAATGTGGAAAGTGATAGATAATGCTTGGTTTCCATGGGCAAAGGAACTAGTCATGAATGATGAAAAACTTGCTCAAGTTCGTCAAATAGGAATAAATATAGTTGAAGCAGCAAAAGATTTTGAAAAAGCTTCATACCAAGGAGAAGAAGGAGTCTGTCCACATTGCCATAATAGGCTATTCTACCTTGAACCAGGTACTAAAAAATCAATATGTGCTCTATGTGGTATAGTTGGAGAATTGGATACAGCAAATGGAAAAACTGTATTTAGTTTTCCAAAAGAGCAATTAGGTCATGCTCATGATACTTTACCAGGTAAGTTTATACATGGAGATGATATTAAACAAATGGAAGGTCATTATGCAGAAATTCGTAAAACACCAGAATTTAAAGAAAGAAAAGTAGCTTATAATTTTATAGAACCATTAACTAAAGAAAAGCAAGTTGAAGTTTCGTTAGGAGAATAATTGAAATATAAAGACTCTTTTTTAAGGAGTGTTATAGGAGGCTTATTATATGAATGAAAAGCCGTGCTTTAGACAAACTGTAGCTATCAATACAGTAAAAAATATACCCATAGCACTTATCGTGTCAGTTGTAGTACTAATAATACCACTATACCTAAGTTATTTTGTAGCATCTATAATTATAAGTCCAATAGCAATTAAGCTAATAGGAATGAGACAAACTAGAAAATTTACTAATTACAATATAGAAAATGGATAGAAAGAAAAAAGAAATATTAACACTATCCATAGGAATTGCTTTATTACCTCCTTTATGGGCAGTATTAGCACCTTATATAGGAATAAAAACTGGAGCAGTAGCATTAATTTGTGCAGGGTTATATGTAACTAATGGTAATAAACAAAAAGATGGATTAAAAATAATGTTTGGGTTTTGGTGTGGAGATTTATGGGCACTTTTGGCCATTTTAATTATGGAACATATAAATTTCAATCAAAACCTAGAATTATTTTTAACACTTAGTATATTGGGATTCTTTGCAGTTATAATTGCATCTTTATTTGAAAAAATAATTTTCTTACCATCATGGCTTTGTGGTTGGGCTATAGGTCTAACTATCATGACAGGTGAAAATATTATTAATTTACAGGACACTTGTATTCAAATTGCTATAGCTATGGCAGTAGGAGTGTGGTATGTGGGAGCAGGTGTAGATTTGTTTACTAGAGGTATTTTGAACAAAGATAAAAAAGAGAAAAATTGAAGCATGTGAATATAATTTGATTATAGGAGAATGTTTATGGGATTTGAATTTAAAATAATGAGAAGTTTAATATACGTAGGGCTTGCTAAGGAAGAGTATAGACCTAAATTAATGGACTGGTTATATCGTTACCATATTCCAGATAGTATTAGTAATTTTGGACCATATTGTACTAAATATGCTTTTTATCAAGCATATCCTACACCGAATGAAGGAGAACGCTTTGGGGTACGTAAGATGCAATTAACAGAGCATTATTGGATTGTGGATGAGCATATGCCTGAAATGGCAAATAGAATTATGACAGAGTACATGCCTATGGATGTTCTTCGTTGGCAAGGATGTATACCAGATGTGGAAAATAAAAAAGTTCATGAGAATGCAGAAAGTGGAGATGCAGGACGTGCAGTAGGTGGGGACAACGGATGTCCACCATTTATATTTGCTTTTGTTCCAATAAACTGGGAAGAAGATTTTAGAGGAAAAGGACGTACTGTGCAAGATGGACCAAACTATCGTTGGCAATTTATGATTAAGTATCCAGAGGGCATTTCTAAAGAAGAAGGGGAAAAATGGTTCTATGATGAGGTAGTTCCATACTTTACAAACTGCTGTTATGTTAATCGTTTTGTAAGTAGTAAAATTATGATTAACTATGGAGCAACTGCTTTTGACCGTGTAGTAGAACTATGGTTTGAAGGAGAAGAAGAATGGTATAAAGCTGTGGTTGAAGAGGCAAAATCATTTATTAAAAAGCCAGAATGGGCACAAGAAGAGGAGTTTCCATATCTAAAGCCACAATTCAATATCGCATCAGTATTTTTAGGTGATATAGCTACTATGGATGCATATTCACAGTATCGTGGATATATTCCAATGAGATAAAAATTTATAAGATATTTATTAAAAAGTGTTTAGAGTGTATTTAAAAATTGAGATATTCCTTTTATGATAGAAAGTTGAAATAATAAAACTGTTACCATGAAGGGAATATTTTTATGTCTAGAAAATCTTGTGAGATAAAATTTAAAATATATGAAAGAGTATCTTAAAGGTAAAAAATTAAAAAATATTTTGGAGAATACACTATAGGAAAATATACTATAAAAGAAATGAAAGACTACATAAGATTGTATTTACTTTTTATGGTAAAATATAAAGAAATTTTAAAAGAGATTCAAGGAGGGATAAATATGGTTTTATTGGTAGTCGATACACAAAAACTAATAACAAATGAAGAGTTATATAATTTTAATGGATTTGTAGCAAATGTAGAAAACTTGATTGATACAGCTAGAAAAAATAACATAGAGATAATATATGTACGTCATGATGATGGGGCTGAAAATGAGTTGACTAAGGGTAAAAATGGTTTTGAGATATATGAAAAATTTAAACCATACGATAAAGAAAAAATATTTGATAAAGAAGTAAACAGCGCTTTTAAAGAAACTGGTCTATTAGAATATTTAACAAATAAGGGTGAAAAATATATAATTATCGTTGGACTTCAAACAGATTACTGTATTGATGCAACTATAAAATGTGGATTTGAACATGGTTTTAACATAATAGTTCCGGCTTATTCGAATACAACTGTTGATAATTCATTTATGTCAGCAGAACAGTCATATAAATACTACAATGAACTCATATGGGATGGAAGATATGCAGAATGTATTTCATTGGATGAAACCCTTAAAAGAATGAAATAAGTATAGACTACTTATAATAAAAAATTGTAATCTACTTGGATTAAAATATTAAAATCATAAGAAGTATAAGTTACTGAATCTTGTATTTAGACAGATTAATTTTAGAAAAGTATGATACTAGAGTAAAAGTTAATGGACAAATCTAGTGTATTAGAATTATATAAGTAGGATAAGGCACATCAATTTTATTTTAAATTAATGTGCTTTTTAAGTGAAATAATGTGCTAAAAGTGAATATGATTTTTATTTATAAAATCAGTTTTCTTGTGTTTCTTTACTAAAGAAACCTTTTTTATTTATAAAATCTACAATTGTAATATGGTATCTATTTTAGATAAGTATAATTTTTGTCTCAATCTAAAACAAAAGTTATACTTAAATGAAATTGAAAACAATAAAATTCTCCAATAAAATAAATATTGTGGAGGTGATGAAAGAATCCAATGATAATATGAAGACTAATCTTAATAAGAAAGTAGGGATTAATGGTAGTGGACAAAGAAATTGTATCAATTCTCCAGATTTTATTAAATAGCACATTGATTACAGCTAATGGATTACAAGAAGAATCCAACTCATCAAAGAGGCAAATTACTTATAGAATAAATAAAATCAATGACATGCTTAAAGTAAAAAAAGTACCACTTATATGTTTAAGAGCTGATAAAGATATTATCGTTAGAAAAGAAACTAAAAAAGTAATTAAAGAAATTTTAGAAAAAAACTATTCTAAGAATACTTATTACTTTAGTAAAGAAGAAAGACTTTTATATATGTACCTAATGCTTTTTATTAACATGGAGGATATCTCAATTAACCATTTTACAAATTCTATAAAAGTGAGTAGGTCTACTGTAAATCTTGATTTTAAGGATTTAATACCAAATCTTGAAAAAAAAGGCATATATGTTAAGAACAATCGTATAAGTGGTTATTATTTAGTTGGAAATGAAATGGAAATTAGAAGGGTACTTATTAAGAATATTATAGAAACTCTGTCTAATGAGAAGAGCTCAAGAGTATTTGATATTTTTATTGAAGAATATAATTTAGATAGTTTTGAAGAAGCCAAACAAATTATATTAAAGCTCATAAAAAGATACGAAATTAATTTTGTTGAAGATAGATTAATAGAATTTATATATATATTTATCTTTCTAAAAGCAAGGATGTGTTCAACTAGAATAGTTACTCAAGAAAATATAGATATTCCTAATATTTCGGTTATGAGTTCAATGAAGGAATATAAATTTGCTAAGGAATTATTAGAAGTATATGAAAGTGAAGAAAAGATAAGACCTCATAATATAATGTATATTAGTGCTTGGATTTTAGGTATATCAGTAGGAAATTATGAAGAAGATACAGAAGATAAGGCTGTAATTTCAGAAATTGTAAATAAAATGATGACAAGGTTTGGATATTTAAGTGGGGTTTATTATATAAGTCAAGAAAAGATATTTAAACAATTATATTCTCATTTTAGACCAGCTTATTATAGACTTTTGTTTAAATTGCCTATTTATAATCCAATTTGTGAAAAGGTAAAAGAAGAATATAGATTAGTTTATAGAATTGTAAGTAATTCAATGAAAGAGTTTTGTGGATTATTTGGAGAAGAAATTCAAGAAGAGGAATTAGCATACTTAACAATGCATTTTGCAACTCTTTTTTCAAATAAAAAGGAATTCGAAGACTTTAGAAAAAGAATAGCATTAATAGTTTGTTCAAATGGTGTTGGGAGTTCAGCTATTTTACATGCAGAACTTACAAACTTATTTCCTGACTTGCATTTTATACCAATGTCAGAATCAGTTGGTTTGGAAAATATAAGTGAACCTGTAGACATTGTATTTACTACTAATTATAATACAGAGAGTCTAAAGACAGATGTACCAGTAATTAAAGTAAGTCCTGTTATGACCACAAAAGAAAAATATAAGATTACACGTGAAGTGTACATTCAATTGGGAGATATTTTTTTAAGACAACCTAAGATAGATGAGGTTATGAATATAATAAAAAAATATGCAAAAGTAACTTCTGAAAGTATGCTTTCAAGCGAGTTATTAGCTTATTTTGCACAAATAGAGAATTTTACATCTAAGGAAGGAGAGGGGCCTATGCTAAGTGAGATTACTAGTGAAACACTAATAAAATTAAAGATAAAAGCTAAGAATTGGGAGGATGCTATTAGACAATCAGCTTCTGTTTTAGTTGAAAACAATAAAGTAACTGAGGGATATGTAGATGCCATGATTGACTCAGCAAAAGTATCTGGGCCATACATAGTAATTACAAAACATGTGGCACTTCCACATGCTAGACCAGAGGCTGGCTCAAAAGAGATTGCAATAGGTATTGCTACTTTAGATAGCCCTATTAAGTTTGGAAATGATGAAAATGACCCTGTAAAATATGTATTTTGTTTAAGTGCAGTAGATAATAATAGTCATTTACGTGCTATGTCTGAACTGGTTGAATTATTGGAACAAGATGAATTCTTTAGTGTGTTGGATACTGCTAAAGAAGGTAAAGAAATTATTGATTTTATAAAAAGACACGAATTATAAAGGAGGATTTAATAATGTATAAAATTTTAATCGCATGTAGAGCAGGAGTTGGCTCAAGTTTAATGTTAAAAATAAAAACTCAACAAATTATTAAAGAAAATAACTTTCCAATCGAAGTAGAACATGGTTCATTGGATTCATTAAATGGATTCAATGGAGATGCTGTAGAAACATTAATTGATGTTGCTGAAGAATTAAAAAAGAAAAATTTGAAATTCGATATAATTGGAATTCGTAATATTGTTGACCGTAACGAGATTAAGGCGGCACTAGAAAAATTCCTTGCTTCAAAAGAGGGATAAATTTAAGAGAATAGGGAGGAATGTTTATGGAGTTTATTATTAGTTTGTTGAGTACACCTGCTGTTTTGCTTGGTGTAGTTGCATGTATAGGATTGATTCTTCAAAAGAAATCAGCTGTTGAAGTATTTACTGGGTCTTCAAAAACGCTTATTGGCTTTCTAATATTTGGTATTGGTGCATCTGCTATGACTGGTGCACTTCAGAATTTCAATAAATTGTTCCAACATGGGTTTGGAATTACTGGTGTTATAGCTTCACCAGAAGCAGCTACAGCACTTGCACAAAGTACATACGGTTTTGCAGTTTCATGTACATTAATTCTTGGATTTATATTAAATTTAGTTTTTGCACGTATTACAAAGTTTAAAAATATTTTCTTTACAACAGGTCATAGTTTATTCTTTTCTTGTGTATTAGTTTTAATCATGAAAGCACATGGATTCGATAATACAATCACTATTTTAATAGGTGGAGTTATTTTAGGATTTATGTCTGCTGCACTACCTCAATTTTGTCAGCCATTTATGCGTGAATTGACAGGTGGAGATGAACAAGCCATTGGTCACTTCAATATGATTGGTTATGGTCTATCAGGATATATAGGACGTTTATTTTCAAAGCATAAAGATGATACAACAGAAACTATAGAATTTCCTAAGTGGTTATCAATATTTAGAGACTTTTTAATGGGTCTATCTATAGTTATGTTAATCTTATTTTATATTGCAACATTAAAAGCTGGACAGGCATTTACTCAAGAAATCGCTGGTTCAACACATTGGTTAGTATTTCCACTTATAGAGGCATTTACATTTGTAGCTGGTATGTCAATACTGATGTCAGGTGTTCGTATGTTCTTAGCTGAAATAACTGCGGCATTCGTAATTATTTCAGAAAAATATATTCCAGGTTCACGTCCTGCACTTGATGTTCCAACAGTATTTCCATATGCACCAAATGCAGTTATTATTGGCTTTATATCAGCATATGCTGCGGGTCTATTAGCAATTGTTATTATGGCATCATTTCCTAGTATATTCCCTGTAGTAATTATTCCAGCTGCTCATATATGTTTCTTTTCAGGTGGTACAGCTGCGATATTTGGTAATACTTCAGGAGGATGGAGAGGAGCTATTGCAGGGTCGTTTGTTGTAGGATTATTACTTGCATTTTTACCAGTTATACTATATCCAGTTTATGGAACTCTTGGTATAGAGGGTGCAACTTTCCCAAATATTGATTATAACGTAGTTGGCTCAATCTTACATAATATTTTACAATTTATAAAACCTATCTAGTCTTAAAGTAACAATGTAAAAGTCATAGGTATGGTTACCATAATTTAAAGGAGGATAAGTCTATTATGGAAAACACGCTATCTGAATTTCTAGACACTCTATCTAATGAAGTATCAGAGTTTATTGCATCAATAGATGAAATATCTATAAATAAAGCATGTGACTTAATTTTTGAAGTTGAAAGGAATCATGGACGTGTACACGTGACTGGTATTGGTAAACCAGGACATGTATCAGGGTATATTTCATCATTACTTTCATCTACTGGAACGCCAGCATATATATTACATGGTACAGAAGCAGTACATGGCTCAAGTGGTCAAGTAGTAGCTGGGGATGTTGTTATTGCAATATCAAATAGTGGTGAGACTCAAGAATTAAAAGCAACTATTGAGACATTAAAAGTAAATGGAGCAAAGATAATTGGTGTAAGTGGTAATACAAATTCATTCTTAAAGGATGTTTCTGATATATTCTTGTTTGCAGGTGTTAAACAGGAAGGTGATTGCCTTAATAAAGCCCCTCGTGCTTCGATTCTTGCTGAAACTATAGTCTTACAGTCCTTAAGTGTTGCATTACAATATGCTAAAGAACTTGATGTACAACAGTATTTGAAGTGGCATCCAGGAGGAAGTCTTGGAAAGTCTATTAGAGAGGAAATGTAATTTTATGAAATATAAAGGTATTATATGTGCAATGATAACACCTTTTGATGAAAATCAAAATATAAATCCACAGGCAACATGTGAGTTAATTGACTATCTAGTAGGTAAGGGAGTTTATGGGTTATTTATTTTGGGAACTAATGGTGAATGTCATGTGCTAACAGATGATGAAAAGGTTGAATTTGCAAAAATTGTTGTTAATCACACTAATAATCGTGTACCTGTTTTTGTTGGAACAGGTGGTAATTCAACTCGTGAAGTTATAAGTTTATCTAAGAGAATGGAATCTATTGGAGCAAGCGCTTTATCTATTATTACACCATACTTTGTGACACCAACACAGGAGGAATTAATTTTACATTATAAAACTATTGCTAATTCAGTTAATTTACCCATTATGATGTATAACATGCCAGGTAAGACAGGGATTAATATTGAGCCTGAATCAGTGCGTGAATTGGCAAAGATAAAGAATATCGTTGGTATTAAAGATAGTAGTGGTAAACTTGACAACATGAAAGCTTATATTGAAGTAACTAAGAGTGAGGATTTTAGTATATTTTCAGGTTCAGATTCACTTATTCTTGATAGTTTGAAGGCTGGTGGACAAGGTGCTGTTGCTGCAACAGCAAACTTTCTTACAGAGATTGATATTGCTATTTATGAAAATTTCATGAAGGGGGATTTGGAAGAAGCTCAAAAAGCTCAAAGTAGTATAGAGGAGCTTCGTCGTATCCTAAAGCTGGGAACAATTCCATCTGTTATAAAAAAAGCTGTTGTATTTAATGGAATTAACGTTGGAACTGCACGACTTCCTGTAACTGAACCAACTGGAAAAGCACTTGAAGAAATTAAGCAAGTGGTTAAAAATTATAGAGGAGTACTTAATCAATATAGTGATAATAGATAACATAGATAAGGGAATCACATTTGCATATGACTAATATATGTCTTATGAAAATGAAGTTAACTTAATGGAAAAGTAAAATGGTTTGATAAATATAGAGGTGATGATATGAAAAAGATGAATATAACCAAAAGAATGGCAGAATGTGGGGCTCTTGCAATTGTAAGAGAAGAAACACTTAATCGTGCATGTGAAATTGCTGAAGGTTGTATAAAAGGTGGAATAACGGTTATGGAAATGAGCTATACTTTGAATAATGCTGGAGAAATAATTCAAGGGCTTAATAAAAAATATGGTGAATCCCTTTGTGTAGGAGCAGGAACCATTTTGGATAGTGAAACAGCTTGCCATGCTATCTTACATGGAGCTCAATTTATTATTGCACCAAATTACAATGAAGATGTAGCAAGGCTTTGCAATAGATATCAAATTCCTTATGCTCCAGGATGTACATCATTGACTGAAGCAGTAGATGCATTGAGCTTAGGAGCTGCCTTTATCAAGGCTTTTCCAATATCAGATTTCTATGGACCTAAACTAGTAAAGGTATTTAAAACACCGATACCTGATATGCCAGTTTTGGCAAGTGGTGGAATTAACTTTGATAACCTGCATGTATGGCTTGGAAACGGTGTTGATGTATGTGGTTTTGGTGGTTTATTAACTAAAGGTAATGTTGGGGATATTGCTGAAAATGCTAAAAAGATTCGTGAAATCATTAAAAATACAAGAGAAGTTTAATATTCAGGCTATATCATAGTAGTTTATAATTATTATGATATAGCCTCTTTAATATTTGCTATATTTTAATCTAAACTATAGATAAAATTAGTAATGCAACTATTAGTTAACAAAATGCAACTATATAAGGATTGTGAATCAATCAATATATAAATATAATTAAGTTGAGATGAGGTGATAATATTGAACTTTGGAGAAAATTTAAAGCGACTAAGAAAAGAAAGAAATTTATCACAAGAACAACTTTCTGAAATGCTAAATGTATCTAGGCAAGCTATATCAAAATGGGAATCCAATAAAACATATCCAGATATAGAGAATTTAATGTTACTAAGAAATATATTTAATACAACATTAGATGATTTGTTATTTGATTAAAAAATAGCTACGCACACTCGTGACTTTAGTCGTGAGTTAGTAGCTAAAGTAGTCAGCATATAGGGAAACTTATATGTAGAGATAGGAAAGAACCTATCCAATACTACTTGAATTGCTGGAAACCCCTAAAGCTAACTAAACTAAAACATAAGGATGAAATAAACCTAAGTGTGAAAGTTACGAAAGTAGAAAAAATTGGTTAGATGGTATAAGGTTAAACCCTAAGTACTTTAAAATGGGCAATCAGCAGGTAAGCTCCGAATAGGAGAAACTTCAACGACTATTCCTCTTGAGGGAAGTACACTACAAGCTATTGGTAGTGGAAGTGGGTAGACCTTAACGGATAATGCCGAAGGATAAGATATAGTCTGTGCTTGCATGAAAATGTAAGAAGTTCATAAGAGAACTGCATAGGTAGTAGCGAACTTATGTGAACGACAACCTCAAAAATGATAAAAGTTAAGGGCTTACAGTTCTTATATATGTTATTTAAAAAATAAATATGAAAACCTTCAAAATACTTGTTTTAAATGTTAATATTATGATGGGTGATGAATAATCAGAAAAAACAAGTAAAGTGAGGTGATAGTAGTGGAAAAGGCATATAAGTTTAGAATGTATCCAAATAAAAAACAGCAACAGTTAATTAACAAAACTTTTGGATGTTGTAGATTTGTATATAATAAATATCTTGCTAAAAAAATAGAAGTTTATGAAAACGATAAAGACATTTTTACTTATAAACAGTGTAGTTCTGATTTGACCAATTTAAAAAAGGAATTAGAGTGGCTTAAAGAACCTGACAAATTTTCACTACAAAATACCTTAAAAGATTTAGAAAACGCATATAAAAAATTCTTTAAAGAAAATGCAGGATTTCCTAAATTTAAATCAAAGAAAACTAATAGATTTTCATATAGAACTAACTTTACAAATGGAAATATTATGTACTTTAGTCAATATATAAAATTACCTAAACTTGGTAAGGTTAAAGTAAGGGATAAACAAGTACCTCAAGGGAGAATACTTAATGCTACTGTATCTAGGGAGCCAAGTGGTAAATATTATATATCATTATGCTGTACTGATATAGATATTAAAGCATTTGAAAATACTAATAATCAGATAGGTTTAGATTTAGGAATTAAAGAATTTTGTATCTCAAGTTGTGGAGACTTTATAGAAAATCCTAAATATCTTCAGAAGTCATTAAACAAACTTGCTAAATTACAAAGAGAATTATCAAGAAAAACAATTGGTAGTTTAAATAGAAATAAAGCAAGGTTAAAAGTTGCAAGACTTCAAGAACATATAGCTAATTGTCGAGAGGATTTTCTACAAAAACTATCTACTAAATTAATACGAGAGAATGATATTATTTGCATAGAAGATTTACAAGTAAAGAATATGACTAAAAATCATAAACTATCTCGCTCTATTTCTGATGTGTCATGGTCAGAATTTGTCCGTCAATTAGAATATAAGGCTAATTGGTATGGTAGACAAATTGTAAAAGTAGGTAAATTCTTTGCAAGTTCACAAATATGTAATAAATGTGGGTACAAAAACGAGGAAATGAAGAATTTAAATATAAGAGAATGGATTTGTCCTTGTTGTAATGTAACTCACAATAGAGATATAAATGCAAGTATAAATATACTAAAAGAAGGACTAAGACTAATAACAGTTTAAAATAAATAACTTATGTAAGAACCGTAGGAACTACGGGGATAGCTTGTGGAGAATTGGTAAGACATATTTTAGTATGCAAAATTCTATGAAGCAGGAACCCTGTGACTTTAGTCATGGGAGGTTTAGGAAAATACAGATAAAATTGAAGACATGATTGAGTCAAGCAAATTGCCTACAAATAGTATAAATTATGATGAAAATGAGTCAGAAGATGAACTGTCAGATAGCTTCATGATAGGTGGCTTTATAGTAGGAATATCAATTGGATTTATTACAGAGAATTTTATGTGGGGAATAGTTGGTAGTTTTATAGGTATGGGAATTAGTTATCTAATAGAATATTTAAATAAAAAAGACAAGATAAACTAAATAAAAAAACTTTCAATAAAAGTGCAACATGGAAATACATTATAAATAAGAATATATAGTTTGGTTATAAGTGAGCAATACATGTATATAGAGTATTATCTAGTAAATATATTGTATAGTATAGAAGTAACAATTACTAGCATTAAAAAAGGAAATCTACCTTAAGCATATTTATTGTATAATATCTTGAAATAAAACTTTATATTAATGAATAATCAAGACCATATAAGATAATTACTTATATGGTTATTTTTAGTGAAGTAACTTCAGTTGTTTTGTATTGTCTCTTTGACTTAGAAAAGAACTGATTTAAAAATCAAGTTATGATATAATTTCATTAAAAGAAGGCAAACTTGAGATATGTATGAAAAAATTATGATTGAAGTAGAAATAAATTTAGTTCTATATATTAAATAAATCAAGCTTTGTTTACAACAAATCAAACTTATCATTTAAATGACAATAAACAAACCTTACAAACTAAATTTTTTAAAATAGTCTTAAGTAGATTATCAAAGTCAAATAAATAAAACTTTCGTCTTTAAATTTGAAAAAAGATTAATTATAATTACAAAAGATTTAATATTAAGTAAAAAGAAACAGGGAAAGAGAACTTATATATTTTCATAGGGAAATTTAAATATGGATTTAAGTTAAGAAGAAGCTGTAAATAAGATAGGTTAACACACATTGATGATTCACTTTTAGCATTATGTTATAAAAAGCATAATGTATTGAAAAAGGGTGATAAGGATAGGAGGATAACAAAAAATGATACGAGATAATGCTGGGTTAGATAAAGTATTTGAAAAAGAACAAACAATAAATAATGAAGTTATTTCAGAAGAAATATTAAAATCTATGGGTATTGGAGTTAGTAAGCATTTTTTAGATGATTCATTTACAGTTATCTGGGGAAATGCAGCTTTTTATCAGTTGTTAGGATATACAGAAAAAGAATTTTTAAATGAATTTTCTAATCTAAGAGATTATTATGAAGATGATTATGATGATTTTGAATCTATGAGAGATTATTTTTTCGATGTTTACCATAATGGTAAGAAGAGTGGAGAGCATAAAACTTGCATTCCAATAAATTATGGAAGTAATCTTTGGGTAATAATGAATGGCATATTAATCGAATCACAGGAACATGAAAAAGCAATAATCTATATATTGTATTCAAATATCAATGAATTAAAAATAAAGCAAGATGAACTGTGTGAGAAGGAAAAAGAAAGTAAAGAGAATTTTGAATGGATGATGTCAGAGTATGCTGGAAACGTTTATATTAGCGATATGAATACGTATGAGTTGTTATATTTAAATAAACAATCGTGTAATACCTTACAAGCATCACCAAGTGAGCTGATTGGAAGGAAATGTTATGAGGTAATTCAAGGAAGAACTTCTCCATGTCCATTTTGTACGAATTCATATTTAAAGAAAGATGATATATATGAATGGGAGTTTTACAATAAAAAACTGAAAAGAACATTTATGATTAAAAATCGCATGATAGATTGGAAAGGTCGAAGAGCTCGTATAGAGTTATCTTATGATATGTATAGTGCTGAGTATAAGCTAGCGAAAAAAGACCAGGAAAGAGAATCAATCTTGAAAACTATTCCAGCAGGTATGGTTAGAATAGATGCAAGAGATTTTCGTACAATACTTTGGCATAATAACATATTCTTGAACATGATTGAATATACAAAGGAACAGTTTGAAAAAGAACTTGATAATCAATGTAGATATTTATTTTCTGAGGATTATAAACGCAGTAAGGAATTGGCACTAGATTTAAAAGAGTCTGGAGATAATGTTGTATTTGAAACAAGAATATATACACGCTCAAAGCAAGAACGCGTATGGACTGTCACGTTGTGTTATGTTAGTGGAGAAGATAGTTGGGATGGAATACCATCTTTTTACAGTATAGGACTTGACATTACTAAAGAAAGAAAGCAGATTGAGAAATTACAGTACATATCAGAGAAAGATGCATTAACAGGAATTTATAATCGTGCTGAAACCGAGAGGCAGATTAAGAAATATTTTGAAGAGAATTTAGATGTTATGGGTGCATTGTTTATGATTGATACAGATAATTTTAAACAGATTAATGATACAGAAGGACATATGATTGGAGACATAGTGCTCACTGAAATAGCAGCAGGTATGAAAAAAATAATGCGAGATAATGATATTGTTGGCAGGATTGGTGGAGATGAGTTTACTATTTTAATGAAGAATATTTCTTCATTAAAAGATGCAGAAAAGAAAGCAGAAGAACTTTTATATATGTTTCGTCATCTATTTCATAAAGAGAAAAGTTCCATAAAAGTGACATGTAGTATTGGAATAGCTATATATCCAAAAGATGGTGACACATTTAAGGAGATGTATAAAAGAGCGGATAAGGCTTTATATCAAGCAAAAACTCTGGGCAAAAACAATTATGTCATCTATGATCAAGGTTACTTTGAAGATTTGGAAGAATTTAATTACTCTTCTCTTGGAACAGCTATTGATTCAGAAAAGAAATATGCTGAATGTCCTGATAACCTTACACGTTATATATTCCGTATGCTTTATCAGTCTGATGATATAGATAAGACAATTAATATGATACTTGAAGTTGTTGGGAAACAGTTTAATGTGAGTCGTGTTTATATTTTTGAAAATACAGAAGATAGTCAATATACATCGAACACTTATGAATGGTGTAATACTGGAGTTTCTTCTCAAATGGCTAATTTACAAAATAGTGATTATCAAGAGTATAATGATTATGAAAAGCTTTTTGGAGAAGATTTAGTTTTCTATTGTCGTGACATTCATACACTACCTCCTAAGTTAGAAGATCTGTTCTCTAGTCAGGGTATCCATTCTACACTTCAATGTGCATATAGAGATGGTCAGGTTTTCAGTGGATTTGTTGGATTTGATGAGTGTACAGGACTACGTCTATGGACACAGGAAGAAGTCAGCACGTTATCTTTGATTTCTCAAATTATATCAATATTTCTACAACGTAAAAAAGAAAAGAAAGTAAGTCAACATATGAACCAATATAAGTCTATTTTAGATAATATTGAACAATGTATTTATGTGATTGATAAGGAAAATAATATTTTGTTGTATTTAAATAAAAAATTTAAAAATACATATTCTGGATTCCAAATTGGACAACCTTGTTATCTTGATTCTATAGATATTCATAGTACATCCATTATGTGGAATCAAAAAGAAGCATACCTATGTATTGATATGGTGTAATGGAAGAATTTAAACCTTAGGAAAAAGAGTAGTTTGTAAATATAAGTATAATATGATATCATATAGGCTCAAAAGAAATTTTATGTTGTAAAAAAATTTAAAAATAACAAGTGGAGGACATATAAATATGGAAAGTTTACCAAATTGCCCGAAATGTAACTCAGAATATACTTATGAAGATGGAACTCTTTTAGTTTGCCCAGAATGCTCTCATGAATGGGCCTTAGAATTGGGAACAGAAGAAAATTCAAATATTATTAAAGACATAAATGGAAATATATTAAATGATGGAGACTCTGTTACAGTAATTAGAGATCTTAAAGTAAAAGGGAGTTCATCATCTATAAAGATTGGAACAAAAGTAAAAAATATACGTTTAGTACATGACCCATCAGATGGGCATGATATAGAATGCAAAATAGATGGATTCGGAGCTATGAAGTTGAAGTCTTCGGTAGTTAAAAAAGCGTAAAATCATGGATAAAGTATTTTATTTATGATTTTATAGTACAGTATAAACCACAAGAGTTTATTACAGAATTAAAGCTTATTTATCTTTATATTCTCTTGTGGTTTTATTAATATGCAGTTGTAATAAGTTTATTTTTCAAGAGATATTCTGAACATTTTGCCTAATCGCTCATAAAGTCCATTATCACTCTTACTGATATATTCACCAATACATTTACCTAATTTATTATATAGGTTGAAAACTCTAGGATGACTTGATTTTACATAAATACTTTTGAATTTTTTACCATAGTAATATGGAATAATGATATCTCTTAACCAACGTCCACCATTACCTCGGTCTTCTGGAGAAATATGAAAATAATTGAATACCAAAATATTATCTGTAGGTTCTGAAATATTTATCGTGTCTGGGAAAAAAAGTGGTATATCAAGTATTCCATGTGACATTAATCCAACTCCAATTATGTTATCATCTTTTTTTATATAGTGAAAGTCCATTATAATATTTGGATTCTGTTTTACTGTTTCAATTAAATGGCAACAATGATATATCTCGTCATAATCATCCCATTCATTTTCTGCTTTATATAAAAGGTTTTTAATAACTGGTACTAGCATGTTACTTGTGAAAGTATCTGAAACAAAAAAATTATACTTTTTCTCTTTATGTAGCAATAGTTCCATAAATATTCTCTCCTCTGCAAATAAGTTAATCGTATTTACTTAAAATAGTAATATAGTTGTTAGGCTTATTTATACTAGAATTGTAAAGTTAAATGAGATACTTAGCTTTGTATAGTTAATTTGCATATTTTTAATTTTATAGGTTGTATCTATGGCTATTATATCATGGATTCTAAAAACATTGAAATTTTCAACTTCTAAAAATATTTATAGCTCATGAGCTATATTATGATTGGATGAAAACTTATTAGTATAATGTTATAGTTAAAATAAGTTCTAGTATAAAAAGTGTTGTTACAAATATCAAGAAACCAATGTATATACTATTGGAATAAGAAACATATTAAATTATAATTAAGAATAAGAAATGTTACATAAGAGGTTGAAGTGTAAAATAGCAGTTTATTAAAAACCATACTGAGAAGGAGAATAGATATGATAAATATACATAAAAAAATATATAATAATAAATTATTTGATGAGTTAAAAATTGATTGTGAAAAGTGTTTTGGACTTTGTTGTCTAGCTCTTTATTTTTCTGCTTCAGATGGATTTCCTGTTGATAAGGAATCAGGAAATCCATGTATTAATTTGCAATCAGATTTTAAATGTTCTGTACATAGCAATCTTATAAAGCGAGGTTTTAAAGGCTGTACTGCATATGATTGTTTTGGTTCAGGTCAGAAAGTAGCACAAGTAACATATAAAGGTAGAGACTGGATGCAATCATCAGAATTAGCAAGTCAAATGTCTGAAGTATTTTTAATTATGAGACAGTTACATGAAATGCTATGGTATCTTAAAGAAGCATCTATATTAGATATAGCAGATGCAATAAAAGTAAAAATTGACTCAATAATTGAAGAAACTGAAAAGATAACTAATATGAATCCAGAACAGCTAATTGATTTAGATATCACATCACATAGAGTAAAGGTAAATTCATTATTAGCACAAGCTAGTGAGTCTGTAATGGAAAAAGTCAAATCTTTTCTTAAAACTTCTAATCCTAAAAACAAGAAAAAATTAAGTAAAAGTATAGATTTAATAGGAGCAGACCTTAGAAAAACAAATCTAATAGGAGCAGATTTAAAAGGAAGATTCATGATAGCAGCAAATTTAAAAGACGCAGATTTAAGTGGAGCAAATTTAATAGGAGCAGATTTAAGAGATTGCAATATTAGAGGAGCTAATCTTAAAAATAGTATATTTTTAACACAATTGCAAGTTAATACTGCAAAAGGAGATTCTAATACAAAATTACCAGCTTCACTAGTACATCCTAAACATTGGAATGAATAATTAAATTAATACATAATTTTACAAAATATGAACTTTTTTGACTCTGATTCATACTATATATTAGAGATTCTTTAGAGGAATTTCTAAATATATAATATAACAAGGAGAGATATAAAAATGAGTTATCAAAATTATAAATGTGAAAGAGATTATGTATATGATGATTATAAATATAATGAATGTAATAAGTGCTATAATGATTATGAAGAAATGACACATGTTCATGAATACTCACAAAGTGTTAAGTTAGCAGAAGAATGCGACGATAGACATAACCATCGTGCAGCAGGAGTTACTGGTGAAGTTATACCAATAAATGGTGGTACAAATCATGTTCATAAAATAAATGATAATGTGGATTTCCTTGACCATTTCCATAAGATATGTGTTACAACAGGTCCAGCTATTAAGATACCAGGAACTAACAAACATGTTCATTTGGTATGTGGAAATACTACTGTTAATGATGGTCACTGCCATAAATTCCTTTTTACTACTCAGATAGAAGCTCCATTAGTATAGCTAATATGAATTCTTGTAGTAAATTTGTTAGACTTTAGTATATAATTATAAAAATATAATGGATTATATTTAAATTTAATTAGGGCTATGATATTAACTTTCATAGCCCTTTCTAAATTTTATATAAATAATCAGGAACAATTAAAAATCACATAGAACAGAAAGGAAGTTTTTATGAACTCTGAAATAATTTTTGAAATGAGACAAATAAATTCAAACGAATATGAGGAAATGTTGAAAGTCTGGGAATCATCAGTAAGAGCCACTCATGATTTTTTAATAGAGAAAGATATTGAATCTTTAAGACCATTAGTTAAAACTGGGCTTAAAGAAGTAGAAAATATAGTCTGTGTTAAAGAAAAAAATATAATAAAAGCCTTTATGGGAATAGATAAAGACAAAATTGAGATGCTATTTATAAAAGATGAATATAGAGGTCATGGTATTGGTAAAAAGTTAATAACATATGCTATAGATAAATATAATATAAAATATGTTGATGTAAATGAACAAAATAAAAAAGCAGTGGGATTTTATCTTCATTTAGGATTTAAAGAATTTGATAGGTCTGAAATAGATGGGCAAGGCAATCCATTTCCAATATTACATATGAAATTAACTTAAATAAAACTGCAGTTATAATAATATATTTGGGGAAATATAATTCTTTGTATTAGCTTAAATAAAATTATTAATTTAAAAAAATAGTATATATTTATGAGGTTTACAGGATAAAATACAATAAAAAGATTAAGGGGACATCATGAATAAGAATATCTTAGATACTTTTGTAAAATTAATAAAATATAACTGGACCACATTAATTACATTTGAACTGTTTCATAAGGGATTGGCTTTGATAATTATATTGCCATCAATTAAATTTGTATTAAGTAGCTCTATGAAAAGTGCAAATATAGTTTATTTAAGCACTGATAATATAGGAAAAATATTAACTAATCCTTTATCAATATTATTAGCCATACTTTCAATTGTGATATTAACATTTTATATGTTTTTTGAATTTACTTCAGTAATTATTTGTTTTGATAAATCAAGAATTTCTGAAAAAATTACATTGTATAAACTTATTAAATTGTCTTTAAAAAAATCTATGAAAATATTGTATCCTAAAAATATATTGTTATTTGTATTTGTGCTACTGATAGTTCCACTTACAAACATAGCCTTAACCTCAGGGTTTATTGGAAAAATAAAGCTTCCAGAATACATATTAGAGTATATAAATTCTAATATAGTTTTAAATATAATTTATATGTTTTTAATTTTAATATTATATATATCAGTTATTAGATGGATTTTTAGTATACATGAAATAACTCTAAATACAGATGCTTTTAAAGAGGCAAGAAATATAAGTAATAACCTTACAAAAGGAAAAGCTATAAAGTTGATTTTTTATTCATTAGGAATATCTTTAATAGTCAGTATTATAGGATATATAATATATCATATTATTGTTATATTGATAGGGATATGGACAAAAAATTATACTGATGCAAATTTTTTGAAAGATATATTTATTAATAGGTGTATATTGTTCAATGACTATGCTACATTTATTTCATCAATAGCTATATTTATAATTAGTACAGGTTTTATTTCTACATTTTATTATGAATATAATGATATTAGAATTTATGAAAAAAAATCTGAGAAACAAAAAAACTCAGTAATTCAACTATTAAGAATAACTCTAAAAATATCCATAATTTTATTTATCCTACATATTGAATCTATAGCGTATTCTTTAAATAATGATATTTTATTTAACTCTTCATTTTTTTATAATACAACAGCAACTGCTCATAGAGTTTCTTCATTAATTGCTCCGGAAAATACACTAGCTGCTTTTAAAGAGACTTTTATAACTCAAGCTGAGTATGCCGAAATTGATGTACAAGAAACTAAGGATGGGGAATTGATTTTATTTCATGATTCTAACTTTGAGAGAGTGACTGGTGTAAATAGAAATGTTTGGGAAGTAAATTATGATGAAATTAAGAACTATGATGCAGGTAGTCACTTTAGTTCAGGTTTTGCAGGTGAAAAAATACCAACTCTTGATGAGGCTATGAAGTATTCGAAAGGGAAAATAAAACTTTTAATAGAAATAAAACTTAATGGTCATGAAAAAACTAATGTAGAAAAAAAGGTTTTAGAATTAATTAAATCAAACAGGTTAGAGAACCAATGTGTTGTAGCATCTATGAATAAAGATGTATTAAAAAATGTCAAAAGATTAAATCCAGATATAATAACATGTTATTTAACTGCGGTTGCATATGGAAATTTTTACAACTGGGATTATGTTGATATATATGGAATAGAGTCTACATTTATAACTGAAAACGTTGTGGATAATATACACCAAAAAGGAAAGCAAGTTTTTGTGTGGACTATCAATAACAGCAAATTAATGAAAAAAATGATTAATTTAAATGTAGATAGTATAATTACTGATAATCCATTTTTATTAGATGATGTAATTTACTGGCAACAGAATGGATTTGTTAATAGAGTATCTTATTACTTGTTTGGTGATGATTCTGACAAAACTATAGACGAAACTATAATTGAAGAAAGCTAGATTATATAAAATGTATATTGACATTGACGCGACGTAATTCTATATACTCTATTTTGAAGGAGATGATAAAGATGAACATTATAGAAGTTCGCTCAGATAAGATATACAAGAAGATAATGAATGCACCATTAAACAAGAAAGAAGATATATACAGATATGAACTTATGAAGCCTTTTGAACTTAAGTGGAAGTGCATAAATGTTCCAATGGTTGCTAGACAAGAAGGTGGATATGATGTAATTATGGCAAGTGAAATGATGGGGATTTTATCACCTAAGGATATTGATGAAAATCAAAAAAATAATATAAATGCACTATCTGATGATAAACTTTGGAACACTTGCAAAGAAACCATAGAAGAGTCTATAAACTCATTTATAAGAGAAGGATACGATTTGAATATTAAGGACTATAAATATTCAATCTTATTGGCTAATCCAAATAGTCCTTATACAATTTTAAGTGATGGATATTGGGGCGATGGTGGAATACCTGGATATATGTTCATATCATTGGTTCCTAATGAATACACAACTAATAGATTACAAGTAGCACTAGCACATGAATGTAATCATAATATTAGATTCCAGTTTATAGATTGGAGTAATAGTATAACATTAGAAGAGATGATGATTAATGAGGGGCTTGCAGAAAATTTTGCGACATGGATGTTTGGCGAGGATATGGTAGGACCTTGGGTTAGTAAAACAGACATCCAGACGTTAAACACATGTATAAAACCAATAATTAAAGATGCTTTAAAAGAGACTGGATTTCAAAACATAACATCCTATCTTTATGGTGATGATATAGCTAAAATGCAAGGATACTTTCCAGTTGGCTTACCTTACTGTGCAGGATATGCTTGTGGATATCATATGATTAAATATTATCTAGAAAAAACAAATAAATCAATAGTAGAAGCTACTTTATTGCCTTATAGTGAGATAATAGAAGGGATAAAAGAATTTTGGGAATAAATATTATGGGTTGCATAATTTGAAAAAAATTATGCAATTTTTCTATTTTTAAGAAAAATAATTTGACAATAATTTGTAACAAATATAAAATAATATATATAAAGAAATATTTCAATGTATGAAATTTTGAAGATTTCATATCTAAAGTATCTAACATTGTATGTTAGTTTCTTATTACTTATCTAAATATTATATATTTCATAGTATATATAAAACTACTATAAGAGCATGAAATATATTAAATAATCAACTGAAAAATGAAATATTAATAAAAAATAATTCAAATTTTGAATATTAAATGAATATAATTAAAATAAATATATAAATTTGAGTAGAATACTCATGTTTTAGTGTATTATTAAATTTTAATTGTACTTTATGCACCATAACTTATAAAACTTATGTCATGTTATATTTGAATAAATAATAAAATTGTAGATATATTTTAATCTACAAAATTTATATGAAATGGAGTTGATGCTATGACAGAATTGATGATTATAAGTGGTTTAGTGCTATTGATTTGTATAACCTCTAGCAAGGTCTTATATAAATTTGGAGTACCAATATTATTAATTTTTATCTTATTAGGGATGTTATTTGGGTCTGATGGTATGGTAGGAATTTATTTTGACAACTATGAATTAACAAAACAATTATGTTCTATAGGACTAATATTTATAATGTTCTTTGGAGGATTTGGAACAAACTGGAATATGGCTAAGCCTGTTGCAATACCTTCTATACTGATGTCATCACTGGGTGTAATAATTACAGCAGGAGTAACAGGTATATTTTGTCATATGGTAGTAGGAACTAGTTTACTTGAAGGCTTATTAATTGGAGCAATTGCAGCTTCAACAGATGCTGCATCTGTGTTTGCCGTGTTGCGTTCTCGAAAACTAAATTTAAAAGGTTCTCTTGCCTCCTTATTGGAAGTCGAAAGTGGAAGCAATGACCCAATAGCGTATATGTTGACACTAATTCTTTTGACATTGATGAATAATTCTGGAGTAGAACTTATTGTGCCAATGGTAATAAAGCAAATATTTTTTGGTTTAGCTATAGGATTTGTACTAGCAAGACTGTCTGTTTATATCTTAAGAAATTCAAACTTCGAGATAGAAGGATTTTATACTATATTTATAACAGCTATTGCAATTCTTTCTTATGCATTTAGTGAGTATCTTGGAGGAAATGGATATTTAAGTGTGTATATTTCAGGTATTATTCTAGGAAACAGTAAGATACCTCATAAAAAAAGTTTGGTTCATTTCTTTGACGGAATCTCATGGATTATGCAAATAATGTTATTCTTTATGTTAGGATTGTTATCTTTCCCTTCCAAGCTACCAAATGTATTTGGTATAGCAATGGCAATATCTATATTTATGATAGTTATTGCAAGACCATTAGCAACATTTATAGTTCTAGCAAAATTTAAATTTTCAAATAAAGAAAAATTATTCATATCATGGGTAGGTCTTAGAGGTGCTGCTTCAGTAGTTTTTGCGATTTATGCAGTTACTCAGGGTGTAATCATAGAGAATGACATATTCCATATAATATTTTTTATAGCGTTACTTTCAGTAGGAATACAAGGAACATTAATACCAACTGTAGCTAAAAAGCTCGATTTGGTTGATGATAACACACCAGTATTAAAAACATTTAATGATTATGATGGAGAGATTAGCTCTAAACTTATAGAAGTAAATGTTGATGATAGTAGTAAGTGGGCAAATAAGAGTATAATGGATTCTAATATACCAGAGGATATATTAATAGTTATGATAAAACGAAAGGAACAGGTTTTAGTACCTAAAGGTTCAACTGTTATAAAAACAGGAGATACATTGGTATTAAGTGGAGATAGAATTGAAGAATTAATACAATTATAATTTATTTTGTATTGACTTTAACCTAAGGGGAAGGTCTAAACTTAAATTAATCAAATCTAATGCGCAGGTGATGAGATGTTTTCTATAGGAATGTTTTCTAAAATAAATAAAATAACTACAAAGACATTAAGGTATTATGAAGATATAGGCTTATTAAAGCCAGAATATGTAGATGAGTTTACAAAATATAGGTACTATACAACAGAGCAATTACCTAAATTACATCAGATAATAACTTTAAAACAAATGGGCTTATCATTAGCTGAGATAAAAGAAGCTGTGGAAAATCCTGAAGAGGTTGAAAATATTTTAATGAATAAAGAAAAAGAAATGTTGGATGTAATCAAAAGTGAAGAATATAAACTCATTAAACTGCGTAATTACCTTGTGAATTTGAAAGGAGAAGTCAATATGAATGATGTAATTATTAAGTCTTTACCAAAAGTTAAAATTGCCTCTATGAGAAAGGTATTAAAGGGGTATGATGAACTTTTCAATCTATTTCCAAACGTAATGGCTGAAGAAATGAGAAATACAGGGTGTACATGTGCGGCTCCTGATTATTGTTTCAATATATATCATGATGGTGAATATAGAGAGTCTGATATGGATGTTGAGATGTGTCAAGCTATAAATGATTTAAAGAAAGATACAGATATATTAAAGTTTAAAGAACTAGATGAAGTTGAAAATGCAGTTTGTATATTACACAATGGTTCATATTCAACATTAGGAAAGACTTATGCAGATGCATTTAAATGGATAGAGGACAACAAATATGAAGTAATTGGAAATCCTAGAGAGTCTTATATAGATGGCATATGGAATAAAGAGAATGAGGATGATTGGCTAACAGAAGTTCAGATACCAGTGAAACGAGTTTTATAAGAGATTAAAATTAATCAAGATAAAGCTATTAAATGGGGCTGTCTCAGAATAGAGATAAGCCTCTTTTTCGTTGTTGAAATGATAAAAATATATTTGATTTAATACAAAAAAGAGTGCCTCATTAACTAAACAGTTCATTTTGAGACACCTTCATTTTTGAGATTATTTTTTGGTTTATTTTGGGGTTTAGATAAATCTAAAGATAAGCATTTTAAGCAGGAAAATAAAAAATACATACAGAAAGTTATAAGTAAAAAAGAGTGCAAGTATTTAGAACAAATAAATGATATTTTATTTGATTTTGGAGAAATAAGGGTATAATTATTATATAATTGATATTCTTATGAAGCTGGCACTAAGAGAAAGAATATATATCTATATATATGCTTTATTTAGAAATAGCATTAGAAATAAACGATTTATTTAGTAATGTATATACTTGTCAAAATGAAAATATAGAAGTTGTTAAATACATTTGTAACATAGAAGGTTTATATGTAGGATAATCAATTGTATTTCGAATATTGATTTTTAAGAATAGTAGGTGATTATATGGAAATATTTGCGATAGGACATTCAAATTATCCCTTTAGTAAACTTATTGATATGATAAAAAAGTACAATATAAACTGTGTAGTTGATATTAGAGAAACTCCATATTCTAAATATAATATTCAATATAATAAAGAGGCATTTAACGAATCTCTTAGAGAATCTGGATTTGTATATATATACATGGGTAAGGAGTTTGGAGCAAAAAGGACTAACAAAGATGTATATACAGAAGAAGGTTATGCAGATTTTGAAAAGGTAATTGAGGAAGAGATTTTTTTAAAAGGGATAGAAAGATTAAAAAAGGGATGTCAGATGGGATATAAAATAGTTTTATTAGGAGCAATGCAAGAGCCTATACGATGTCATAGAAGCATTTTGCTAGGTAAGGTACTGAATAAAGAAGGTTTTGATGTAAAATATATAATGCATGAGGGACATTTAGCAACTCAAGAAGATATAGAAGAATCATTATTGGATAAGTATTTTAGTGATAGAAAACAACTTAGTATTGATAATTTATTAGGGAATGCGTTGACAAGAGAAGAAATGATACAAGAAGGCTATAAATTAGCAAACAAAGAGATAGGATTTAGAACAGAAAAAATAAGTAAATAGAAATATTAAGTACTAAAAATTATCTTAAATAATAAAATGTGATAAAATTGTAACAGATAAACATGATGTACTGATTAATAATGTTACTATAATTTAATAATATGATTTAGTTTATGATATTGTTTCAAATAGTACATCATGTTGTAATGTTACAAAATAAAATTTCTAATACTGCCATAATCAACAGTTCTATTAAGTGTAGGATGACTGGATATAAATCTAACTGTAATTTTTGAGTTTAATAAACAAGAGTTAGAAATGAAGAATATTCTATCTCCAATTGCAATAGAAGTAATTGCAATTGGAAGAATATTAACAAAAGCATCATATCTATTTCTAGCAATTTCATAAGGGTAGTTTCCAACAAAAACGAATAGATTTAAATCATATATGTCACCAACAACCCAAGCCCATTGACCATAAACTTTATCAATACTTACTGTTCCTAAACCAAGTGTATCGAAGTAGGTTGCTATAGTTAAATAAATATTGCTCATATTTTCTGAGTATGAAACAGTGTATCTTCTAAAACGTATAGGAGCTGTAGCAGAAACAGGATAAACCATATTTACATTTAAATTATTTGCATTCAAATTAACCAAAGTATCACATCCTAAAAATAGTCTATAAAATACAATATTAAATTGAGTCAGTTTTGTTACATTTATATTGTAAGATTTTATATTTTAGCTTATCTTTTATATAAATTGGAGTAATCAAAACATGGATAAATATGGATAAATGTGTGACATGTATTTATTGTGATTATTACACAATAATGATACAATATTAACGAAATATAGCTATCTTTTATAATAGTTAATTATACTAATTGTCTAATTTAAATATATAAATATTTAAATTCTAGTATCCATAAAAAATAATAAACATAAAATAATTATAAAGATGTACTGTGTTCAAATGATATTAAACAAGAATAATATTATTTGGACATAGTATATTATGATGTCAATAATATAATTTTAACTTTAAAAACCAACTTAAAGTTTGATAAGTTAACTAAAATTTAAATTTACATAAATGGGGAAAAGAGGGAGAAGTATGTTTATAAGGAAAAATGTTATAAAATTAGCAATTCCTATAATGATAGAGCAGACATTTGTCATGCTTCTAGGGGTATTTAATACGATGATGGCAGGTCATATTGGAGAAGAGGCTGTATCTGCAGTTGGAATGGTTGACTCAATAAATAATATATTTATATCTGTATTTGCTGCACTATCTGTTGGTGCAACTGTTGTTGTAGCTCAACAGATAGGTAAAAGGGATAGTGAAAAAGTGAATGAAACTATCAAGCAAGCTCTAGTATCTGGAGTAATACTATCATTTACAATAACAATATTAATGTGGGTTTTTAGAACGGGTGTAATTAATTTATTTTATGGTTCAGCAGAAGAATTGGTAAAATCAAATGCAAAATTATACATAGAATTTACATTATTTACGTATCCATTTATTGCAACACAACAAATAGCAAATGGTATTTTAAGAGGATGTGGAGATGTAAAGAAACCTATGTATGTTACTATGTTTATGAATATAGTAAATGTAACATTAGGATATATACTTATATATGGCATTGATTTAAACCCTCTAGGTATAAATCTACAAACACCATCTTATGGTATAACAGGTGCAGCTATGTCTATTGCTATAGCTAGAATAATTGGATGTATAGTTATTATAAGAGCTTTATTTAAAGGAAATGAATTTATATCTATAGGTAAAATATTTCCATTTAAGATTGATATTGAAACTCAAAAATCTATATTTAATATAGGAATACCAGCAGGCGTTGAACAATTACTTTTTAACGCAGGGAAATTAATTGTTCAAGTGTTTATAGTTACTATGGGTACCTCAGCAATTGCATCCAATGCAATAGGAATGTCAATTGCATCTATCATAAATGTAATAGGAAATGCTTTGGCCTTATCTGCAACGACATTGGTAGGTCAGTATATAGGGCGTGGAGATATTAAAGGGGCTAAAAGTACTCTCTTATACCTAACTAAATTTGCAACAATTTGTTTATTTGTAGTAGGAGCTATATTTATACCAATTGCACCTTGGATTTCAAGTATGTATACTCAAAATACTAGTGTAATTGCTGTATCAACACAACTGATTCGAAGTGATTGTTTAGCTATGGTAATATGGCCTATATCATTTGTATTGTCAGCAGGGTTAAAAGGGGCTGGAGATACAAGATATACAATGATGACAGCTATAATAGGCATGTGGATTTTTAGAATTTTTACAGGTTATGTATTGGGAGTTGTGTTAGAATTTGGAGTACTTGGTATTTGGATAGGTATGTACACAGATTGGCTTGTTAGAGGAACGTTATACTGTTTAAGATTAAGAGGAACAAAATGGCTAAAACATAAAATTGCATAGGATATATAAAATCACTTTTAGATATAAAACACTATTTAAGAGTGATTTTTAGTGTACATATTTTCATAATTATAAGTATGATACAGAATGATTAAATCATATAAATAAAGTCTATAATAATATGGGATAAATAAATTACATTATAGTTTAGAATTATATAATATGGGATAAATATTAGAAATATATATCTATAGAAAATAATATATATGGGTATATTATTAAATATAAAAAATATTAGATATTTATTTAATAATAAAGGTGGGTATTGTTATGATAAATAAAATAGGAAAGATAAGCCTCTATGTAAACAATCAAGAGGATGCAAAATTGTTTTGGACAGAAAAATTAAACTTTGTAGTAACTTATGAAAAGGAAATGGGCCCAAATGTGAAATGGTTAGAAATAGCACCAAGCAAAAATGAGTTTACGACATTTGTACTGTATGATAAAAATCTAATGATGAAACAAAATAAAGAGATAGATTTATCTCATCCGTCAATAATTTTAAGTACAAGAGATATTAATGGAACTTATGAACAAATGGCTAATAATGAAGTTGAGGTTGGTGAACTAATGGAAATGCCTTATGGAAGGATGTTTTCATTTAAAGACCAAGATGGAAATGATTATTTGGTTAGAGAGGATAAATAATTTTACAAAGTATTAAATTTACTCGATATCTGATATAATTAGAGACAATAATTATTATAAGTTAGTCTAAGACTAGGTTTATATAATTAAAAATCAATTGTAAATTTTGAGTAGAGGTGATAAAATGTTTAAGAAAATGGCAGTGTTAAAAGATATAGCAACTAAAATAGGACGTAAAAAAGCTTATGAGTTATTAGAAATGGTTGAAGGTAATGATGCTTTTGTAGCTGAGGTAAAGATAAAAAAGAATGGAATAGAATCTAAAAAAGAAGAGATTATGTTAAAAGATAATCAAAAAATAATACTAGAGTATATAGAAGGTTAATTTTTCAAATACATATAACTTTATAATAAGAACTTTTTAAGATGAGTCAGTATAAGACTCATCTTTTTTGTTTTTTAATAAGTCTGTTTTATTATTTAATACATATTTTGTCTCTTTGGAGTTGCTGGTATATAAAAATTACTGATATAATAAAAGAATGGATATCAATGTAATATTTTACAGAAAAGAGGGGTATTATGCTTGAAATAAAAAATCTTTCCTTTAATGTTGAGTCTAACAATGAGGAACTAGGAATAATAAATGATGTTAGCCTTTCATTTGAGAGAGGAAAACTTATTGTTATCACAGGGCCAAATGGTGGAGGAAAATCTACAATTGCTAAACTTATCATGGGAATTGAAAAAGCCACTAGTGGTCAGATAATTTTAGATGGAGAAGATATAACAAATCTTAGTATTACAGAAAGAGCAAAGAAGGGGATAGGATATGCATTTCAACAACCACCAAGAATAAAAGGTATGACAGTTGAAAATCTACTTACACTTGCTCATGGAAAACCATTGTCTACAGATGTATGTTGTCAATATCTTACGGATGTTGGATTGTGTTCAAAAGACTATTTAAACCGTGAAGTTGATAACTCTCTCTCTGGAGGAGAAATGAAAAGAATTGAGATAGCAACTCTTTTTGCTAGAGATTTAAAGGTTTCTATATTTGATGAACCTGAAGCAGGGATAGACCTTTGGAGTTTTGGAAAGCTTAATGAAAGTTTTAAGAAAATCCACGAAGAGTCTGACCAGACTATAATCATAATTTCTCACCAAGAAAGAATATTAGAGTTAGCTGATGAAATAATCGTTTTACAAGATGGTTCAGTAAAAAGTCATGGAACAAAAGATGCTATATTACCTGAAATCATGTGCCAAGTTAATTCAAGTTGTGAATTAATGAAAGATATGAATTAATTAGAAAGGAAGGCAAATTAAATGAATAAAACAGATTTAAATCTTTTAGAAAAAGTTGCTGAACTTCGTGGAACTCCATTAGGAGCATACAATATACGTAAAAATGGGCAAGGAATAGAGAGACACTCAACTGAAAATGTAACTATAGTTCCTAAAAAGGATAAACCTGGAATTGATATTATAGTAAAGCCAAATACAAAAGGCGAAAATGTCCATATACCAGTAATAGTAACAGAAGCTGGTGTACAGGATATGGTTTATAATGATTTTGAAATTGGAGAAAATGCAGATGTTGTTATAATTGCTGGATGTGGAATACATAATTGTGGTTGCGATGATAGTGAACATAATGGAATACATAGATTTTTCTTACGTAAAGGAGCTCGCTTAAAATATGTAGAAAAACATTATGGTGAAGGTGATGGAGAAGGAAAGAAAATTTTAAATCCAGTTACTATTGTTAATATGGATGAAGATTCATATTGTGAGATGGAAACAATTCAAATTAAGGGTGTAGATTCGACTAAAAGGGAAATGGATGCAAACCTAGGTAAAGGAGCTAAAATAGTAGTATTTGAAAAATTATTGACTCATGGAAATCAAGTTGCTGAGTCTAATATGAAGGTTGTATTAGAGGGAGAAAATTCCTCTGCTCAAGTAATTTCTCGTACAGTTGGACAAGATAATTCTAAACAAAAATTCAATCCTTGTGTTATTGGGGATTCTCTTTGTTCTGCACATGTTCAATGTGATTCAATAATCATGGGAAATTCTCAAATTAGTGCCATACCTGAGATTGCTGCAAATCATCCAGATGCTCTCTTAGTACACGAGGCGGCTATTGGAAAAATTGCAGGAGACCAAATACTAAAGATGATGACATTAGGTCTTACTGAAGAAGAAGCTGAACAACAAATACTTAATTGTTTCTTAAAGTAAATTGAAGTTTTTATTTAATTTAACATAATGAATATAGTATAATATAATGAATAAGTCTAAATTATTTTTATTTTTAGACTTATTTTCTTTATGTAAGAAAAACTATTAGAGAAATTATACTGTAATTAGGATGTGGAATAAATGAAAAATTTACTTATAAGAAATGGGACAATAATATCTCCAAAAGATGGTATCAAGTTTGAAAAAAAAGATATCTTGGTTTTGCATGGGAAAATATATGCTATTGGATTGAATCTCAAAGAAAAGATAAGAAAAGAGAAATTACTTACAAATAAAGAATTTGAGATAATAAATGCTGATAATATGTATATTTCTCCTGGATTTATAGATGTTCACACCCATTGTTATAAGAGAAAATTACCTACAGGTATGGACTCTGATTCAATTGGAATTGAAAAAGGTTCAACAGTCATATTTGATGCAGGTACAGCAGGTCCTTTAAATTACTATGATTTTAAGAAAAAGTATATGGATGAGTGTAAAACTGAAGTGTATTCATTTCTAAACGTAACAAATGAGGGACTAAATATATTAAACGAATCAACCTCTTTAGATGTTATAAATTTTGATAATGTTGAGTCTATTGTAGAAAGAAATATGGAAAAGATAAAAGGGATAAAAGTAAAAGCAAGTAGGTTTCAATCTAATGAAAATGGGATAGATATAGTTAAAAAATCAAAGCAAGTTGCTAAAAAATTAAATTTACCATTAGTGGTATATATAGGTGAGCATCCATCATATATAGATGAAGTAATGAATATTTTGGGAAAAGGAGATGTGGTTACACCTGTATATGGAAATAGCACACATGGAATATTTAATGAATTTGGCACATTGAGAGAGTCAGTAATAAATGCAAAGAATCGAGGCGTATTATTTGACGTGTGTCATGGATTAGACCAGTTTGATTTTAAAGTTTTTAAAAAAGCAGTAAATCAAGGATTAGAACCAGATTTAATAAGCACTGATATGCATATAAAAAATATGAAAGACATAAATTATTCTCTTTTAAATGTTATAAATAAAATTATGGAACTTGGAATATCTTTAGAAAAATGTATAGAAAAAGTAACTGAATATCCAACAAAGATTTTCGATTTACATGGAAGTAAAGGTAGAATAAAGGTTGGTGGAGAAGGCGATTTTACTATATTTACAATGGAAAAGAGCAACGATATTATAAGAGATTATAATGATAATGAACTCACTTTAAATAGAAAGTTAAGTTTACAATATACTGTAAAATCATGGATGAAAAGTAGCGAAGTTTATAGACATGGATATGAAGATACTATAATAAACTAAGCAATAGTGATAAAATAATAAATATATGTTTAAATTGGCATATATTGGATAAATATCTTAAGGAAACAATAATTAAAAAATGATAATTTTAGGGGAGGTATTTTAGTATGAAAGCATTTGTTGATAAGGATGTATGTGTAGCTTGTGGAGCGTGTATAGGAACATGTCCAGACGTTTTTAGTATGAGTGATGAAGGACATTCAGTTGCAATTGAAGGAGAAATACCAGCAGATTTACAAGATTTATGTAAAGAAGCAGAAGAAGGATGTCCAGTTTCAGCTATAACAGTTAAATAGAGCTATTCAAATTTATTTTAAAACTAAATATGTAAGATTTAATTGTTATTTAAGCTATAGTATTAGAAAATTCTATTACTATAGCTTTTTAAAATATATAAATATAAAATATAAGATATTACTTTTTATAAATATGGAGGATTTAAATATGAAAAAAAACTATGAAATAGTATTGTTTGATTTGGATGGAACGCTTACAGACCCTAAAGAAGGAATAACAAAGTCTATTCAATATTCTTTGGATAGTTTTGGTATAAAAGAAGATTTAGATAACTTGGAACAATTTATAGGACCACCCTTATATGATACTTTTAAAGAATATTATAAATTTGAGGATGAAAAAGCTAAAAAAGCTGTTGAAAAATATAGAGAATATTTTTCAGATAAAGGAATATTTGAAAATAAAATTTACAAGAATGTAAAAGAAATATTAGAAATGTTATATAAAAAGGGTAAAATATTATTAGTAGCTACTTCTAAACCAACAGTTTTTGCAGAAACTATACTTAAATATTTTGAGATAGATAGATATTTCAAATATATAGCAGGTAGTAATCTTGATGGGACAAGAGTAAATAAAAATGAAGTTATACAATATGTATTAGATTTATGTAATGTGGAAGATAAAGATAAAGTTATCATGGTTGGAGATAGAAAATATGATGTAATTGGTGCAAAAAAAATAGGCATAGATTCTATTGGAGTGTTGTATGGATATGGTTCGTTTGAAGAGATTAGTGAAAGTGAACCTACTTATATTGTAGAAAGTGTAGATTCTATAAAAGATATTTTGCTATAAACATCTTTTATAAACAAAAATAATACAAAATACTGTAGCATATTTAAAAATATGATATTATAATTAAGGAAGTCATTTAAAAAAGAGGAGGATGCACTTAAAATGAAATCTATTTTAATTATGGGTGGAAGCGACTTCATAGGTTCTGCACTTGCTAAGCGTTTAATTAAATGTGGGTATCAAATTGATATACTTACAAATGGTAAAAAGGAAATAGATTATACAGGTTTTAAAGAACATCTAATTTGTGATAGAAAAGTTCGCAAAGATATGGAAAACATTATCAGGGGAAGAAAGTATGATTACATATATGATATGACGGCATATACAAAAGACGATGTAAGTAATCTTATTGATTTTTTAAGCATAGATAGCCTAAAGAAATATATAGTATTGTCAGCAGGAGCAGTATACAAAGATAGTGGGAGAAATGTTAAAGAAGAAAATGAGAAGGGTGAAAATGAAAACTGGGGAAAATATGGTCTAAATAAAAAAGAAGCAGAGGATTTTGTTATAAGTAGCTCTATACCATATATAATTATTAGACCAACTTATATATATGGCGAAAATAATAATTTATATAGAGAATATTATTTCTTCGAAAAAATAGAAAAAAATGAAAAAATACCAGTGCCAAAAGGAAAACAAGTGAGTAATCAATTTATATATATTGGTGATTTGGTAAAGGTATTAGAAAGTATAATGAAAAATCCTCATGTAAGAGAGGCTTATAACGTAACAAATCCACAGTTAATTTCTTGGGATGAACTTATACATACATGTGGAGAAGTTATTGGTAAAGAACCTATTATAAAGTATGTAGATATGGAAAAAGTGGAGTTTAGAGAAAGAACCTATTTCCCATTTAGAAATATAGACTTCAATCTTGATATAAATAAGCTTATTGAACATGGGCTTTATATACCAAATGTATTATTAAAAGAAGGGCTTACAGCGACATATAAATGGTTTTTAGCTAATAAGCCAAAAATGCATGACAGAAAAATGGACAAAGTTGAATCTGTAATGCAAATAGTTTAAGAAAGTAAATAAGTAGGTAGATGCTTTGAATTTAAAAGTTAAGTCTTTTTTAAAAATTTTTATACTGATAGTTATTTTGATTTTTATATACTCAGTTGCGATAGAACCGAGTCTATTAATTGTGAAAAAATATAGTATAAGTGAAAGTGGAGATTTGGTAAAAAATGATACAGTAAAGCCCAAATCTGAAAGTATAAAAGTAGTTCAAATTACAGATACTCAAATAGGAAGTTTTTACTCAACTAAGAACCTTAAGAAAGTAGCTAATAAGATTAATGCTTTAAATCCAGATATAATAGTATTTACTGGTGATTTAATTGATTATTCCAATAAAAATCCAGATATAGATGAAATTACAACTATTTTATCAAGTATGAATGCTAGGTTGGGAAAATTTTCAGTATTCGGCAATCATGATTATATGTATAAACTTCCTAGGTATTATAGACAGATTATGAAAAATTCCAACTTCAATCTTTTGATAAATGAAAATAAAAAAATAAAATTAGCTGAGGACAAATATATTAACATATTAGGTGTTGATGAAATATTAAATGGAAATCCTAATATAAAATATCTGGAGAATAAAACTGATAAGAAAAATTTTAATTTATTGTTGGCACATGAACCAGATTTAGTTGATATGCTCAGTAAGGATGCGATGAATTTAGTTTTATCTGGGCATAGCCATGGTGGTCAAATAAGAGTACCTTTTAAAGGAGCTCTAGTTACTCCTCCATATGGGAGAAAATATACTAAAGGGTTTTATGAGATAAATGGAAATCATTTATATGTAAGCTCAGGACTTGGAAGTACAAAGCTACCATTTAGATTTCTTAATATACCAGAGATAGTAGAATTTAACATTCTAATTTAATATGAAATATTATTTTATTTATTAGAATATGTAGAAACTGTAAGAATAGATTGAGTTAAGATACAAAATATTCAAGTTATTATAATTAGTGTATTAGATAATATAGATATTATTAATAACTGTTAAAATATACATTAAAACAATATAAGATAAAAAATAAAAATACAGCAAGATTGTGTAGCTTATATACTGATTATTTATAATTAATACAATCTTGCTTTTTTGTGTGTAAAAATATTAATTACTATTTAAAGTTTTTTATTTTTTCTTTATCCCATATAAATAATTTTTCTGAATTATTTAAAGCACCAAATACATTTCTTTTAAAATCTGGCATTTCTTTGTTTAAATCAGCAATAAGATTTTTTATGTATTCTCTTCTAGTATGACCATTTGCAGGGCATGGATTTGTTATAATAGGATAGTTAGAATCTTTTGAAATCTTTTTAGTCATATACTCTTCTATGTAAATCATAGGTCTTATGACAGTTAAATCTTGTCTATCTAAATATGTTTTTGGAGAAAAACAATTTACTCTGCCTTCATAAAACATAGACATTAAAAATGTTTCAATTGCATCATCTTTATGATGTCCAAGAGCTACCTTGTTACATCCAAGCTTTTTAGCATTATCATTTAAGGCACCTCTTCTTAAATTAGCACATAATGCACAAGGATTTTTTTCTTGTCTTATATCAAATACAATTTCCTTTATATCAGTTTGAAACTCATAAAAAGGCACATCTATTTCCTGACACAACTTATCTAGTGGAGAATTATCAATACCACCAGTATTTAATGTTATAGCTATCAATTCAAAGTTTTGAGGAGAAAATCTTTGATAACTTTTAAGTATATGAAGCAATGTTAAACTATCTTTTCCACCAGAGAGCCCAACAGCAATTTTATCATTTTCTTGTATCATATCGAAGTCTTGTATAGCCTTGCGAGCTTTACTAAGAAGTTTTTGTATAGACATTTTTAGCACCACCTTTCAAAAATATTAAATTTAAGATTTACTTAAGATTTACTTATAAAATACTTAAAATTTATACTCTAAAATTAACATTATAGACAAACATACAAAAAGGAGACGATGTAACCATGAAAAAATTTAAATTAATATTAGCCATTATTATAGTAGTATTTATAAGTGTATTTATATCTAAAGATAAATTTCTTATAAAAGACAAAAACCCAACAGGAACTGCCCAATTTGCTTCAGAAGAAGATGTTGAATCAAATTCCCAAAATAAAAATCACTCAAATAGTATAGCAAATATATTACTGGTAAACAAGACAAATGGAATTGGCAAAGATTATGCTCCCGAAAATATTACTAAAGTAAATATACCTTTTGTTGAAGAAGCAACAGAAGAGGAAAAACAAATGGCAGGAGTACCTGCAAAAGCAGTTGAAGATTTAGTTAAGCAAGCTAAAGAAGAAGGAATACAATTTTTAGGGTCTTCAGCATATAGATCTTACAGTACTCAGCAAGAGACTTATACAAAAAGGGTAAAATCTCAGGGACAGGAAAAAGCAGATGCATATGTGGCAAAGCCTGGTTATAGTGAGCATCAAACTGGACTTTGTATAGACTTAACAAACCCAGAAAGATGGTTTGTTGGGAGTACAAAAGAAGCTATATGGTTGGCAGAAAATGCTCATAAGTTTGGATTTATAATAAGATATCCTAAGGGTAAAGAAGATATAACAGGTACAGCATATGAACCATGGCATATTAGATATGTTGGAAAGGATATTGCCGAGGAAATTTATTCAAAAGATTTAACTTTAGAAGAATATTTGCAAAATAAATAATATAAATATTTAAAGTTAATTGTATAATATTGGAAGTTAAGAAGTGGGTAAATTTAATGGATTACACTAACTAAAGTATAGTATAATTTTATATGAATAAAAACTATATACAAAAGTTAAGTTGGGATGTGTAAAAGTGGAGAATACAATTCTTGTTGTTGATGATGAAAAAGAAATAAGAGACCTTATAGAGATATATCTTTTAAATGGTGGATATAATGTAATTAAAGCTGAAGATGGAGAAGAAGCTCTAGATATTTTAAAAAAAGAAAATATTCATTTAATGGTGTTGGATATAATGATGCCAAAAATGGATGGGATAGAAGTTTGCAGAAGAGTTAGAGAAAGTTTGAATATACCAATACTTATGTTGAGTGCAAAATCAGAAGACATGGATAAAATACAAGGAATAATGACTGGTGCAGATGATTATCTTACAAAACCATTTAATCCACTTGAACTTACTGTGAGAGTGAAATCATTGATTAGAAGAGCATATTATTTTAGTGGAGCTAATAATGACAATAAAAATATCATAGAAGTTGGAGTGGTATTAATAGATAAGGAAAAGCATAGTGTAACAGTAGCTGGAAAGGACATAACTTTAACGTCAAGAGAATTTGATATACTGTACTTATTGGCAAATAATAAGGGAAGAGTATACAGTACAGAAGAAATATTTGAAAAAGTATGGAAAGAGAAATATTATCAATCTAACAATACTGTAATGGTTCATATGAGTAGAATAAGGGATAAAATTGAAAAATATACAGATGGAGAAAAAATAATTCATACTGTATGGGGAGTAGGATATAAAATTGAAAAATAAAAGCTTATTAAATCATATGTTTCGTCCTATAATAGATTTTACGATAAGTTGCATTATTACCTTAATAATTATGCTAACAAGCATTTATATAATAAAAGTGTTATATGTTAATACTGGTTTATCTACAATTAATTATCTTGTATATAATTTAAGAGATTTAAGAGCGTTTATAGGTGAGGGATTATTTTATCCATTTTTATTTGTACTCTCATCATTAGCAATTTATTCTTTAATATCATACAAGAGAAATAAACAACTTGTCGATTTTATAAGAAAAAATAATAAAAAAAATCAGAAGTTAGAAATCATTGTAGATGCTGTAAATTCAATGGATGAAGGCGATTTACAAAAAAATATAGATATTGAGTATGACTTAGAAGGGTTAAAGGATAAAGAAGTTGATGATATTGATGAACTAGCACATAAAATTAATAGTATTATTCATCAACTTAGAAACATAACTGTTGAAGAGAGACAAGCTCAGCAAACCAAAACAGATTTAATAACAAATGTGTCGCATGATTTAAGAACCCCTTTGACATCAATAATGGGTTATTTAGGATTGATAGAAGAAGGTAAGTATAAAGATGAAGTACAGATGATGTATTATATTAATATTGCATATGAAAAATCAAAAAGTTTAAATGTACTTATAAATGATTTGTTTGAGTTGACAAAAATGCAAAATAACACAATAAGATTAAATAAAATAGAAATAAATTTAGTAGAATTATTAAGTCAGATAGTATCTCAATTTGAAATTTATTTTAAACAGGAATTCATGGTTAGTAGAGCTAATTTTAATGAAGAAAAATTAATTGTAAAAGCTGACCCGAATAAATTGGTAAGAGTATTTGAGAATCTTATGACTAATGCTATGAAGTATGGAAAAGATGGACTTTATGTAGACATAGTTACAGAGAAAAAAGGAGATATGGCAGTTGTAAAGGTCATAAATTATGGAGAACCAATTCCAGTATTAGATTTACCAAACATATTTGATAGATTTTATAGAGTTGAAAAATCAAGAAATAGAAATGCTGGAGGGTCTGGACTGGGTCTTGCAATTACAAAAAATATTGTGAACTTACATGATGGACAAATCACCGTTTTAAGTGATAAACATCAAACTGTATTTGAGGTACAACTACCACTAATACAATCAGTTGAGTTATAAAATAAAAGCATATTTATATGTATAAATAATATAGCAATAAAGTGTTTACAAAAATAAAAAAGTAATATATAATTTAAGTCAGTTTAATAAGATACTTATCAAGAGTTAGGGGAGAGAGTTAGCTCGGTGATCCTATACCAACCTTTTATCAGGTGGTCCTGCTAACAACGATGAGACGATTTGAAATAATATACTCTTCTTATCAATAATGGATAGGGGGAGTTTTTTTTAGAATTAATATAATAAATTTTAAATGATAATGGAGGATTAAATAATGGAAAAAGTGGAAAGTTTTAAGTTAGATCATACAAAAGTAAAGGCCCCTTTTGTAAGAAAGTGTAGTGTACTTGATGGAGTAAAGGGAGATAAAGTAAGTAAATTTGACCTAAGATTTTTACAACCAAATGTAGAAAGCTTTGGAACTGCTGCTATGCACGGTTTAGAGCATCTTTTAGCAACTTATTTAAGAGACACACTAGAGGGTGTAATAGATTTATCTCCAATGGGATGTAGAACAGGATTTTATTTAATACTGTGGGGAGACGTAGATGCCAATACAGTTAAGGTTGGTTTAGAAGAAGCGTTAAAAAAAGTGGTTGAATCAGATGAAATGCCAGCAGCTACAGCAATAGAATGTGGAAACTACAGAGATTTATCTTTATTTGGAGCAAAAGAATATGCAAAAGATGTTTTGGATAAAGGATTTTCTTTAAATATATATGGAGAATAATTTTATTGAAAAAGGAAATATAAACATAAATCAAAGTGAAGTTTTAAGATACTTACAATACAGAGGTCAAGAGATAGATAAAGACCTTAAAGATACTATTGATGAATGTGTAGATATAACTAAAAATAAAATAAATCCTAGATATTTATCTAGGATTTATCCTATTAAAATAAATAAAGATAATGTTGTAGAGTTAGAGGGAACAAATTTAACATTAAAAAGTAAAGACATATATGAACTTTTAAAAGAATGTAATGAATGTGTAATTATGGCAGCTACCCTAGGATTAGAGATAGAAAAAGAAATAAAAAGACATTCTTATTCAGATTTAACAAAAGGACTAATAATAGATTCATGTGGAACAACAGCAATAGAAGAAGTATGTGACATCGTTCAAGATAATGTAGAAAAGGTTTTTTCAGAACAAAATAAATTTATAACTATGCGATATAGCCCAGGATATGGAGATTTACCAATAGAGAAAAATATAGACATATTAAATGTTTTAAATGCTCAGAAACAAATAGGTCTAACAATTACCTCCAATGGAATTATGATACCGAGAAAGTCTGTAGTGGCTATCATAGGCATTTCTAATATAAAAATAGGTGAATCTAAAAAAGAAAAATCGTGTGAAAATTGTAAAAACTATAGAAACTGTACATATAGAAAAGGAGCGAATTCTTGTGGAAATAAGACAATATCTAAAGAATAATATACTAATATTTGATGGCGCAATGGGAACAATGCTTCAACAAAAAGGTTTAAGGTTAGGTGAAAACCCAGAAGTGTTTGGTATTCAAAATCCAGAAAAACTTATAGAAATACATACCTCATATTTAGAGGCAGGCTCAAACGTAATTCTTACAAATACTTTTGGATGTAATGAGCTAAAATTAGATAGTAAGTATACAGTAGAAGAAGTTATTGATAATGCTGTTTCAGTGGCTAGAAAAGCTATAGAAAATGTAGATAATACTAAACCAAGATATGTAGCATTAGATATTGGTCCTATAGGAGAAATGCTAGAGCCTATGGGAACTTTAAGCTTTGATAGAGCATATGAAATATTTAAAAGACAAGTGTTACAGGGGGCTAAGTCTGGTGTTGATGTAATAGTAATAGAGACTATGATGGACTTATATGAAGCTAAAGCAGCTGTATTAGCAGCTAAAGAAAATTCTGATTTACCTGTTTTCTGTACTATGACATTTGATGAAGGTGGAAGAAGTTTTACTGGATGTATGCCAGAGAGTATGGTGGCTACTATAGAAGGATTGGGTGTTGATGCAATAGGAGTTAATTGTTCATTAGGGCCTAAACAACTTTTACCGATAGTTAAAAAAATAGTATCAAGAGCTACAATACCTGTGATGGTTCAAGCAAATGCTGGTTTACCAAATATAGTTGATGGAGAGGCTATATATGATGTTGATGCAAAAGAGTTTTTTGAAGGTGTCAAGAAATTCGTTGAGGTTGGTGCTACTATAATAGGCGGATGTTGTGGTACAAACCCAAGTTTTATAAAAGAAATATCTGATAATATAAATTCTGTTACTAAAGGAAGTATAGAGAAGATTGATAAATGTGTTGTTTGCTCACCATCAAAATTTGTAGAAGTAGAATCACCTATAGTTGTTGGAGAAAGATTGAATCCTACAGGCAGAAAATCTCTACAAGAAGCATTGAAAAATGAAAACGTAGATTATGCAATAAATTTAGGGTTAGAACAAGTGAACGCTGGAGCACAAATATTAGGAGTAAATGTTGGCTTACCAGAGATAGATGAAAAAAAATTAATGCCAAAACTAATAAAAGAAATACAGGCAGTAGTAGATACTCCTTTACAAGTCGATTCTTCCAATGTAGAGGCACTTGAGCAAGGACTTAGATATTATAATGGTAGAACAATAGTAAACTCTGTAAATGGCAAAGAGGAGTCTTTAGAAAGCATATTACCAATAGTCAAAAAGTATGGTTCATGTGTGGTTGGACTTACACTTGATGAGAAAGGGATACCTAAAAAAGCCGAAGAAAGATTTGAAATAGCAAAAAGGATAGTAGATAGAGCAGTTTCTTATGGAATAAAGCCAAAAGATATATTTATAGATTGTTTATCATTAACTGTGTCAGCACAACAAGAAGAAGCAATAGAGACTATAAAGGCTATAACAATGGTAAAGGCATTGGGAGTAAAAACTATATTAGGTGTTTCAAATATTTCCTTTGGACTTCCAAATAGAAAGGCACTTAATGCTTCTTTTCTAACATTAGCTCTAGGGGCGGGACTTGATTTAGCAATTATAAACCCAAATGAATATAGTATGATGGAGGCTATTAATTCTTTTAAAATCTTAAATAATACAGATAAAGGATGTATTAACTATATAAATCAATACAGTAATATAAATAACTCAAAAAAATCAGATTCTACTACTAAAGCTAACAAAGAGTTGTCTCTAGATGTTTTAGTTGAAAGGGGCTTAAAAGATGACGCAAAAAATGTAACGCTGAATCTTTTGAAGGAAAAGGATGAAAATTATATATTGGATGAGATTCTAATTCCTGCCCTTGATAAAGTAGGAAAGAGATATGATAGTGGAGATATATTTTTACCACAATTGATTCAATCAGCAGAAACAGTAAAAGCTTCATTAAATACAATAAAGGAAACTTTATTAAGTAAAAGTAGTAATAATGTATCTAAAGGAAAAATAATAGTTGCTACAGTAAAAGGTGATATTCATGATATTGGAAAAAATATAGTAAAAATAATGTTAGAAAATTATGGATATGAGGTTATTGACTTAGGGAAAGATGTTCCAATTGAAGAGGTAGTAGAAGTTGCTAAAAAAAGAGATATAAAGTTAGTAGGCTTAAGTGCGCTTATGACTACAACTGTCCAAAGTATGAAAGATACAATTCAGGCATTAAGAGATAATGATATAAATGCAAAAGTATTTGTAGGTGGTGCAGTTTTAACAGAAGAATATGCTGAAGAAATGGGTGCTGACTATTATTCAAAGGATGCAAAATCTGCTGTTGAAATAGCAAAGTTAAATTTTTAGCATGTAAATTAAAATAAAGGTTGTGCTAAATAGGATATTTTATATATAATATAAATATAAGTTTTAGATACTTATGTTTGAAACAATAGGAATTAATCTATAAAAATGAGATTAATTAATATAAAAAAATATTTATCATCAACATTAAAAAGGGCTGGGAAGTCTGGTATAACTTCCATCAGCCCTTTTTAGTTAAAAATATAGATTAAAAAGCCCAGTTGCCGTTTTTAAAAATCTGTATTTGTTTTCCATCATAAGTTTCTCCGATAATATCCATATCCGCAGAACCAATCATAAAGTCCACATGTGTTAAGCTGTCATTTACACCGTATTCATCTAATTCTTCATCTTTTAAATTGTTTCCACCCTCTAGACAAGTTTTATAAGCAGAACCAATTGCAAAGTGGCAAGAAGCATTTTCATCGTATAGAGTATTATAAAAAATTATATCTGTATTGGATATTGGTGAATTGTATGGAACAAGAGCAACTTCTCCTAAATAATGAGACCCTTCATCTGTTTCAATAAGGTTCTTTAAAGTATCTAATCCTTTTCCAGCAGAGAAATCTATTATTTTACCATCTTTAAAAGTTAAGAAGAAATTATCGATTATATTTCCACCATAAACAAGGGGTTTAGTACTATAAACAGTTCCATTTACTTTAAATTTATGTGGCATTCCAAAAATTTCTTCAGTTGGGATATTAGGATTAAAACTTATTCCATTAGGGTCTTTAGATGCTCCACTTAACCAAATATGGCCTTTTGGCAAATCTAGAGTCAAATCAGTTTTTGAAGATTTATATCTTAGAGTTTTAAAATTATTTTTATTTAAAAACTCCATTTTAGATTTAAGATTTTCATTATGTTCTTCCCATGCCTTTATAGGGTCTTGACCATCTACTCTTGAACACTTAAATATAGTATCCCATAGTTTTTCTATTGCTTTATCTTCTGATAAATTTGGAAATACTTTTTTTGCCCACGCTTTTGTTGGTACAGAAACTATGCTCCACTTACACTTATCAGTTAGAGTATAAGAACGCCATTCTTTTAAAGCTTTACCAGATGCTTTTTGAAAATTTGCAACTCTTTCAGGGTCAACATCTTTTAGTAAGTCAGGGTTTTGAGCATATACTGATAAAAACGCTCCACCTTCTTTTGCTATATCTACATATTGTTCTGCTGTCCATTTTGGAAACTCATGAAACGCTTCATCTGGAGCATACAAATACTTAATGAGAGAACTTTCTTCATCAGACCATTCTATATATACATTTTTAGCACCACATTTATATGCCTCTTTAAGTGCATTTCTTGCAAAATTGGCACATTCTATTGGTGATTTTATAAGTAAAGTTTGACCTGGCTGTATGTTAATTCCGACTTTGATTGCCAATTCAGCATATTTTTCTAAATTTCTATTTAAATTCATATCCATCCTCCTATATTTTTAATATTGAATAACTTATAAAGTATTATAACATTACTTAGATTTTGGGTCATATTTAAAATATTTATACTCTGTAAACTGAGAAATAAAAAATATCTATTTTAATTAAAATAGATTGTTTAGATGTACAAACTTAAGTGGAAGAATATTTTTTGTTGATATTAGTATTAAAGTAGAAATAAAAATACTTTTTTAGTGAAAAGCTATACAAGAATACCGAAAAAAACTTATAATATAATAATGAGATAAATATAAATAATGAAATAAAAAATTTTCTGGCAAAGCTTATATATGTTTAAATATAGTAGTTTATATATTATGAACAGAAGATTTCAGTTAGGAGGGCATAAATGGAGCTTTATGAAGCCATTTTTTATAGAAAATCTGTAAGAAATTTTTCCAGTAATAAGATAAAAAGGCCATTAATGGAAGAAATAAAGAGAAGTTGTAAAAATTTAGAATATTTAAATGAAGATTTAAATATTAAGGCGCATGTTGTTGATAGAGGTCATATAATACATTTTTTAATGGGTAAGGAATGTAAAGTAAAAGCACCTCATTATATAGTAGTCACATCAAATAAAGGTGAAGACTATTTACAAAATATAGGTTTTGCTACAGAAGGTGTAGTTTTACGTCTTACAACATTGGGTGTAGCTACCTGTTGGCTGGAAGGAAACTTAAAGAGAGAAGATATTTTAGAATTTGTGGATATTGGAAACAAAAGCTCTGAAGAAGATGAAGAAGACGATTTAGATTATTTAGCTGGAATAAAAACAGAAGAAGATAAGGAAGAAGAAATAGAGTATCCTTATATAATAATAGCTTTTGGATATCCAGCGAGAAATGAGGATTTATTTAGGACAAGATATGCTAGACCTGATAGAAAACCAGTAAAAGATATGATAAATAAAATAAATAGGAATAGAAAGTGGAAAGAAGTATTAGAATTTACAAGAAGAGCTCCATCTGTAAAAAATTCTCAGCCATGGTATTTCCATAAGGATGAACGAGGTCTTCATTTATTTGAAAAAAAACCTAAGAAACATTGTGAAGATATGAATAAAGTTAGCTTAGGTGCAGGATTAAGGCATTTTGATATAGCTTGTATAAAAAATAAAATAGATGTTTCATATGAAAAACTTCCTATAAGAAATAAAATAGGAAAATCATATTTTATAACCGTAGTTGAACATGTGAAACCAGAAGAAGAAATACCAGAAGAAAGTGTAACTCCAGAGAAAGAAGAATCACAAGAAGAATAAAATTTTGGAAGGGGATATTGGATATGTACAAGTGTGGAAAGTGTAATCTTAGGGGCTGTTCTGATGGAAATATGGATAAGCTGATGAAGATATGTCCTACTAGAGAAGTTGAACTACAACAAAAAGCAAAACAGCTTTATGAGGAAGAGGAAAATAGGAAAATAGCTTATAATGCTGGACTAGTTGAGACAGAAGGGTATTGTCAATATACTAGATTAAAAGAGATAATAGAGTTTGCTAAGAAATGTGATTATAAAAAAATAGGTATAGCATTTTGTATTGGATTAAAAAGAGAAATGCAAACAGTACAAAAAATATTTGAACACCATGGATTTGAAGTATTTTCGGTTATATGTAAAAATGGAGCAATGCCTAAGAGTACAGTTGGCTTAGAAGCATCTCAAACAATATCAAAGTGTGCAGATGAAATAATGTGTAATCCAATAGGACAGGCTTTGTTTTTAAATGAAGCTAAAGTTGACCTCAATGTAATTCTTGGATTATGTGTTGGACATGATACATTAGCCATGAAATATATGGAAGCTCCGATAACAACTCTAATTGTCAAGGATAGAGTAACTGGGCATAATCCAGCTGCTGCGATATATAATGCAGAGTCATATTTTGAAAAAAAATTGTTTGATAAAGATGAAGAATAATTCAAAGACTTATTGACATAAAAAGCAATTAGTGGTTTAATTATAAAAAAAGATAAAACTTTAAATTATCTTAGAGATACATAAAGTTATATTAATAAAGAAAAATATTACAGCTAAATTCCTTAAATTAGTCCAGAGAGACTAAAGGGTTATAGATAGTGTTAATATATAACCTCTAGTAAATCTTCTAGAGGTTTTTGATGAGTATAAAATAAAAATTTAAATATAATAAAGTCTTTTAAACTAGTCCAGAGAGACTGGGAAAGATATCTCATAGCTGAGAATTGAGTTATGTATAGATAAAATCCTTGTGCCTCTTTTGGTGTGAGGATTTTTTTATGAAGATTTAGGCTTTATTAAAAAGGAGATGTAAAAATGATAAATGGTAAAGAAAAATTGATAGTTGCAATTGATACTGACGAATTTGATAAAGCTAAAGAATTAATAGACAGATTAGAAGATAGTGTAGATATATTTAAAGTAGGACTAGAGCAGTATGTTGCTACAAAAGGAAAAACAATAGATTATCTTAAAGAAAAAGGAAAAAAGATATTTTTAGACCTGAAATTTCATGATATTCCAAATACTATGAAAAGTGCAGTAAGAGCTGCAGTTAGAGATAATGTTTGGCTAATGACAATACATGTATCAGATATGGAAGGAATGAGACAGTGTGCACTAGTTGCTAAAGAAGAAGCAGAAAGATTAAACATAGAAAAACCTTTAGTAGTTGGAGTAACAGTTCTAACTTCATTAAGCAACCAAGACTTACAGGATATAGGATGCAATATGACAACAGAAGAGTTAGCTATAAAGAGAGCTAAACTGGCAAAAGAATCAGGAATAGATGGAGTTGTTTGTTCAGCACAGGAAGTAGATAAGATAGTAGAAGCATGTGGAACTAATTTTATAACAGTTTGTCCAGGAATAAGACCTAAATCAGCAGAGGTTGGAGACCAAAAAAGAGTTGTAACTCCGTCAGATGCAATAAAAAGAGGAGCTCATTATTTAGTTGTTGGAAGACCTATAACAAAAGCAGAAAATCCAAGAGAATCAGCGATTAACATTGTAAAAGAAATAGAAAATGCTTAGATAAAATATTTGGGAGGTAGCTTATATGAAGGGGAAATTAATTTTAGAAGATGGAACAGTATTTGAAGGAAAAGCATTTGGATATCTAAAAGAAACTGTTGGAGAAGTTGTATTTAACACTTCAATGGCTGGATATGGAGAACTATTAACAGATGCAACTTATTATGGACAAATAGTTACTATGACTTATCCACTTATAGGTAACTATGGAATAAATTTAGAAGATGTTGAATCAAATAAAGTACAAGTAAAAGGACTTATTGTAAGAGAAAAAAGTGATAACCCAAATAATTTTAGATGTGAAATGGATATAGACACATATCTAAAGCAAAATAAGGTAATAGGACTTGAAGGAATAGATACAAGAGCACTAACTAAAATTATTAGAAACAATGGAACAAAGAGAGGTATTATAACTTTAGAAAATGCATCATTACAAGATGTTAAGTCTAAGTTAGCAGAGCATTGTAACAAGGATTCAGTAAAAAATGTTACAAGAAAAGAAATTGAAAATATTAAAGGTGTTGGTTCAAAAGTTGTAGTTATAGACTTTGGTGTTAAAAATAGCATACTAGAGTCTCTTAAAGCTTGTAACTGTGATATAACTATAGTACCAGCGATGACTACATCAGAAGAAATTTTAAATATAAATCCTGACTTAATATTATTATCTAATGGACCAGGGAATCCAGAAGATGTAAATGATATAGTTGAAAATATAAAAAATTTAGTAGGTAAAAAGCCACTGACAGGAATCGGTTTAGGACATCAAATTTTGGCATTGGCATTAGGAGGAAAGACTTCAAAACTTACATTTGGACATAGAGGAGGGAATCATCCAGTTAAATGTTTAGAAACTGGAAAAGTGTTTATAACTTCTCAAAATCATGGATATAATGTTTCAGAAATGCCAGAAAATACAGAAGTAACTCATATAAATTTAAATGACAATACTATAGAAGGAATAAGACATAAAGAATTACCAATATATAGTGTTCAGTACATTCCAGAATACACAACAAGAGAAGATTTAGATTGTATATTTAACAAATTCTTAGCATTAATATAGATTTAGTATTATTTACAGATAGTAAAAACCATTTAGATAAGGAGAAAAATTTATGCCTAAATTAGATAGTATAAAGAAAACTTTAGTATTAGGGTCAGGACCAATAATAATAGGTCAAGCAGCGGAATTTGACTATTCAGGTACACAAGCTTGCCAATCTTTAAAAGAAGAAGGAATTGAGGTTGTATTAATAAACAGTAATCCAGCTACTATAATGACTGATAAAGAAGTGGCAGATAAAATATATATAGAACCATTAACAATAGAATTTATAGAAAAAATAATAGAAAAAGAAAGACCAGATAGTTTACTTGCAGGTATGGGTGGACAAACAGGATTAAACTTAGCAGTTGAACTTTATGAAAAAGGCATACTAGATAAATACGGAGTAAAGATAATAGGAACTTCAGTAGAATCTATCAAAAAAGGTGAAGATAGAGATATATTTAGAGATGTAATGAAAGAAATAAATCAGCCAGTAATAGTTAGTGATATAGTTACAGATTTACAAGCAGGTCTTGACTATGCACTTACAATAGGTTATCCAGTAGTTGTAAGACCAGCATACACATTAGGTGGAACTGGTGGAGGTATAGCTGATAATGAAGAAGAATTAAGAGAGATACTTTCACATGGATTACAATTAAGCCCAGTTGAACAAGTATTAATTGAGAAAAGTATAAAAGGCTGGAAAGAAATAGAATATGAAGTAATAAGAGATTCAAAAGGAAACTGTATTGTTGTATGTAATATGGAGAATATAGACCCAGTTGGAGTTCATACAGGAGATAGTATAGTTGTTGCCCCAACTCAAACTTTAAGTAATAAAGAATGTGCAATGCTTAAAAAAGCATCTTTAGATATATTAAATGCAGTAGAAGTTCAAGGTGGATGTAATGTTCAGTTTGCATTAAATCCGCACAGTTTTGAATATGCAGTTATTGAGATAAACCCAAGAGTTAGTAGATCATCAGCTCTAGCATCAAAAGCTACAGGATATCCAATAGCTAAAGTTTCATCAAAAATAGCTCTAGGTTATACTTTAGATGAGATAGAAAATGCAGTAACTAAAAAAACTTATGCTTGTTTTGAGCCAACTATAGATTATGTAGTAGCAAAAATACCAAAATGGCCATTTGATAAATTTAAAAAAGCAAATAGAAAATTAGGAACTAAGATGATGGCAACTGGTGAAATAATGAGTATAGGAAGTAACTTTGAAGCTGCCATTCTTAAAGGTATAAGATCGCTTGAAATAGGAAAATATTCATTAGTGCATGTGCCATCTGAAGAGAGAAGTATTGAAGAATTAAAGAAAAGAGTTGTAGCACCTGATGATGAGAGATTGTTTGACTTAGCTGAAATGATAAGAAGAGGCTATAAGTTAGAAATGATAGAGCAAATTACAGGTATAGATAAATGGTTTATAAATAAATTTAAGTGGATAGTAGAGCAAGAAGAAAAACTAAAAGTTATGAGAATTGAAGATTTAACTAAAGATTATCTTCTTGAATTAAAGAAAAAAGGATTCTCTGATAAAGGGATATCTGACTTGATGAAGATAAGCCCAGAAAAATTATATGAATTGAGAAGTCTATATAATATAAAACCAGCATATAAGATGGTTGATACTTGTGCAGGTGAGATAGATGCTATATCTCCTTACTATTATTCAACTTATGAGCAATATGATGAAGTAGTTGTTAGTGATAAGAAAAAGGTAATAGTATTGGGTTCTGGACCAATAAGAATAGGTCAAGGTATAGAGTTTGACTATTGTTCAGTTCACTGTGTAAAATCTCTAAGAAAAATGGATATAGAAACTATAATCATAAACAATAACCCTGAGACAGTAAGTACAGATTTTGATACATCAGACAAGTTGTATTTTGAACCATTAACAGAAGAAGAAGTTCTAAGTATAATTGAAAAAGAAAAACCAGAAGGTGTAATACTACAGTTTGGTGGACAAACAGCTATAAAATTAGCTAAGTTCTTACATGAGAAAAATATACCTATATTAGGGACTGATTTTGATGATATAGATGCAGCAGAAGATAGAGAAAAGTTTGATGATTTACTAGAAAAGCTAGACATAAATAGACCAAAAGGAAAAGGTGTATGGTCACTTAGTGAAGGTATTGAAGTTGCCAATGAATTAGGTTACCCAGTATTGGTTAGACCATCTTATGTACTTGGTGGTCAAGGTATGGAAATAACTTATAATGAAGAAAAATTATCTCAATACTTACAGGATGCATTTGATAGAGACCATAAGAATCCAGTACTTATAGATAAATATCTAACTGGTAGAGAAATAGAAGTAGACGCTATATGCGATAAAGAAGATATATTAATACCTGGTATAATGGAGCATTTGGAAAGAGCTGGAGTTCACTCAGGAGATAGTACAACAATGTATCCAAGTCAAAATATATCTGATGAGATAAAAGAAAAGATAGTAGAATACACTAAAAAAATAGCTTTAGAGCTTAATGTACTTGGTATGGTTAATATACAATTTATAGAATTCCAAAATGAACTATATATAATTGAGGTTAATCCTAGAGCTAGTAGAACAGTTCCATATATAAGTAAAGTTAGTGGAGTACCAATAGTTGACTTAGCGACTAAATGTATGTTAGGGGCTAAATTAAAGGATTTAGGATATGGTACAGGAGTTTACAAAGAGCCAAAATTAGTATCAGTAAAAGTGCCAGTATTCTCAATGTCTAAATTAGCTAAGGTTGAAGTAAGTCTAGGACCTGAGATGAAGTCTACAGGAGAGGTTCTAGGTGTAGGAGAAAACTTAGAAGAAGCTTTATACAAAGGATTCTTAGCAGCAGGTAGACATATGTCTGATGAAAGAGGAGTAGTCCTTGCCACTGTTAATAATCTTGATAAAGATGAGTTTATAGAGATAGCAAAAGATATGAAAGAGTTAGGATATACTTTTGTTGCTACAGAAGGAACAGCTAAAAGCTTAAGAGAAAATGGAATAGAGGCTGATACAGTAAATAGAGTAGAAGAATCTAGACCAAATATATTAGATGCTATAAGAAATAAGCAAGTTGATATAGTAATAAATACACCAACTAAAGGTAATGACTCTACAAGAGATGGATTTAAGATAAGAAGAACAGCGATTGAGTTCTCTACTGAAATAATGACATCTTTAGATACATTAAAAGCCTTAGTAGAGGTTAAGAAGAAACATTTAAATAAAGATAAGTTAAAAGTTTACAATATAGCTGAATAGAAATTGAGTTGATTGTATAGTTTAAGAATTTAATTATTAAATTAATAAAGAAGAAGTTATTTTTTCTATGAGTTTTTACTTTTGAGATAACTTCTTTTTTTTAAGAAATTTGTAGTATAATAGAAAAAGATAAAAAATAACTGTAAATAAGTATAAAACTAGAATGTAAAAGTGAAAAATATATATAGATATTTAAAAGCTTATATTTAGTTAATGTTCTTTAGCTTGCCTAAAGAGAATTATAGGAGGTACTGTAATATGAAAGCAAGGTTAATATTAGAAGATGGGACAATTTTTATAGGAAAGGCATTTGGATATTTAGAAGAAAGTGTAGGAGAAGTAGTGTTTAATACTTCTATGATAGGATATAGTGAAGTTTTAACAGACCCTTCTTACTATGGTCAAATAGTTACTATGACTTATCCTCTTGTAGGAAATTATGGTATAAATTTATCATCAGCAGAATCTGAAAAAGTGCAAGTAAAGGGATTTATAGTAAGAGAAAAAAGTGATTCTCCAAGTAATTTTAGATGTGAAATTGATATAGACCAATATTTAAAGCAAAATAAAGTTATTGGACTTGAAGGAATAGATACAAGAGCTTTGACTAAGATACTTAGAAATAATGGAACAATGAAAGGTATAATTACATTAGAAGAGAGTAAATTAGAAGATGTAAAACATAAATTGGATAAATTCTCAAATACAGAAGCAGTTAGAACAGTTACAAGAAAAGAAGTAGAGCATATAAAAGGAAATGGTCCAAAAGTAGCTGTTATGGATTTTGGAGTTAAGAGAAACATATTAAGATCATTTGTAGCTCGTGGATGTGATGTAACAATATTTCCAGCTACAACATCTCCAGAAGATGTATTAAGCATAAATCCTGATTTAATATTCTTATCAAACGGACCTGGAGACCCAGAAGACCTAGAAGATGTTATAGAAAATATAAAAGCCCTTATTGGTAAAAAGCCTATAGTTGGTATATGCCTAGGGCATCAACTTTTAGCTTTAGCTCTTGGCGGAAAGACTGCTAAGCTTAAATTTGGACATAGAGGTGGAAATCACCCAGTTAAAGATTTAGAAGAAGGAAAAGTATTTATAACTTCTCAAAATCATGGATATTATGTTTCAGAAGTTCCTGAACAAATGAAAGTTACACATATAAATTTAAATGATAATACTGTTGAAGGAATGAGACATGAGAATCTAGATGTATACAGTGTCCAATACCATCCTGAAGCTTGCCCAGGACCAAAAGATAATGATTATATTTTCGATAAGTTTTTAGAGTTAGTAAAATAATAATACGAGGATATATAGCTAAAAAATAAGAATAACTTAAATCAAAAAATAGATTGATTTAATTAACATAGATATGTATAATGATAAAACTCAAATTTAAGATGAAATAAAGTAATTAAAATTGATTATATAGATGATAAAGATAAGAGCTGTAAAAATTGTTTAGATAAGGAGAAAGAGTTATGCCTAAATTAGATAGTATAAAGAAAACTTTAGTATTAGGGTCAGGACCAATAATAATAGGTCAAGCGGCAGAGTTTGACTATTCAGGAACACAGGCCTGCCAAGCACTAAAAGAAGAGGGAATAGAAGTTGTATTAGTTAATAGTAATCCAGCTACTATAATGACTGATAAAGAGATTGCGGATAAAATATATATAGAACCACTAACAATAGAATTTATAGAAAAAATAATAGAAAAAGAAAGACCAGATAGTTTGCTTGCAGGTATGGGTGGTCAGACAGGACTAAACTTGGCTGTAGAATTACATGATGCTGGTATATTAGATAAATACAATGTAAAAGTTATAGGAACATCTATAAATTCTATAAAAAAGGGCGAGGACAGAGATTTATTTAGAGAGGTAATGAAAGAAATAAATCAACCTGTAATAGTTAGTGATATAGTTACAAACTTAGAAGCAGGTCTTGAGTTTGCCAATAAAATAGGATATCCAGTAGTTGTAAGACCAGCATATACATTAGGTGGAACTGGTGGAGGTATAGCCGATACTGAGGAAGAATTAAGAGAAACTCTTACACATGGTTTACAATTAAGTCCAGTAGGTCAAGTTCTTCTTGAAAAGAGTATAAAAGGCTGGAAAGAAATAGAATATGAAGTAATGAGAGATGGAAATGGTAACTGTATAACTGTATGTAATATGGAAAATGTAGACCCAGTTGGAGTTCATACAGGAGATAGTATAGTTGTTGCCCCAAGTCAAACTTTAAGTGATGAAGAGTATCAATTGCTTAGAAAAGCATCAATAGATATAATAAATGCAATAGAAGTTCAAGGTGGTTGTAATGTTCAAATAGCTTTAAATCCGCATAGTTTAGAATATGCGATAATAGAAATAAATCCAAGAGTTAGTAGATCATCAGCTCTAGCATCAAAAGCTACAGGCTATCCAATAGCAAAAGTAGCGGCTAAGATAGCTCTAGGATACACTTTAGATGAGATAGAAAATGCAGTAACTAAAAAAACTTATGCTTGTTTTGAGCCAACATTAGATTATGTAGTAGTAAAAATACCAAAATGGCCATTTGATAAATTTAGACATGCCAATAGAAAATTGGGAACTAAGATGATGGCAACTGGTGAAATAATGAGTATAGGAAGTAACTTTGAAGCTGCAATTCTTAAAGGGATAAGATCACTTGAAACAGGAAAATATTCATTGGTTCATGCTCCATCAGAAGGTAGAACATTAGAAGAATTAAAGGCTAGAGTAGTAGTACCTGATGATGAGAGACTGTTTGATTTAGCTGAAATGATAAGAAGAGGCTATAAAGTAGAAATGATTTCAGAAATAACTGGTGTTGATAAGTGGTTTATAAATAAATTTAAATGGATAGTAGAACAAGAAGAAAAATTAAAAGTTCTAAAAATAGAAAACTTAGACAAAGAGTATTTACATGAATTGAAGAAAAAGGGATTCTCTGATAAAGGTATATCTGACTTAATGAAAATAAGCCCAGAAAAATTATACGAATTGAGAAGTTTATATAATATACAGCCAGTTTATAAAATGGTTGATACATGTGGGGGAGAATTCGAAGCTCTATCACCTTACTATTATTCAACTTATGAGCAATATGATGAGGTAGTTGTTAGTGATAAGAGAAAGGTAATTGTATTGGGTTCTGGACCGATAAGAATAGGTCAAGGTATAGAATTTGACTATTGCTCAGTTCACTGTGTAAAATCTTTAAGAAAAATGGGCATTGAGACTATAATTGTAAACAATAACCCTGAGACAGTAAGTACAGATTTTGATACGTCAGATAAGTTATATTTTGAACCATTAACAGAAGAAGAAGTTTTAAATATAATAGAGAAAGAAAAACCAGAAGGTGTAATACTACAGTTTGGTGGACAAACAGCTATAAAATTGGCTAAGTTTTTACATGAAAAAAATATAACTATATTGGGAACAGACTTTAGAGATATAGATGCAGCAGAAGATAGAGAAAAGTTTGATGATTTACTAGAAAAGCTAGACATAAATAGACCAAAAGGAAAAGGTGTATGGACAACTAATGAGGGTGTTGAAATTGCTAAGCAGTTAGGTTACCCAGTATTGGTTAGACCATCTTATGTACTTGGTGGTCAAGGTATGGAAATAACTTATAACGAAGAAAAATTAATTCAGTATTTGGATGATGCGTTTGATAGAGACCATAAGAATCCAGTACTTATAGATAAATATCTAACTGGTAGAGAAATAGAAGTAGATGCTATATGTGATAAAGAAGATATATTAATACCTGGTATAATGGAGCATTTAGAAAGAGCTGGAGTTCACTCAGGAGATAGTACAACAATGTATCCAAGTCAAAATATATCTGATGATATAAAAGAAAAGATAGTAGAATACACTAAAAAAATGGCTTTAGAGCTTAATGTACTTGGTATGGTTAATATACAATTCATAGAATTCCAAAATGAACTATATATAATTGAGGTTAATCCTAGAGCTAGTAGAACAGTTCCATATATAAGTAAAGTTAGTGGAGTACCAATAGTTGACTTAGCGACTAAATGTATGTTAGGGGCTAAATTAAAGGATTTAGGATATGGTACAGGAGTTTACAAAGAGCCAAAACTAGTATCAGTAAAAGTGCCAGTATTCTCAATGTCTAAATTAGCTAAGGTTGAGGTAAGTCTAGGACCTGAGATGAAGTCTACAGGAGAGGTTCTAGGTGTAGGAGAAAACTTAGAAGAAGCTTTATACAAAGGATTCTTAGCAGCAGGTAGACATATGTCTGATGAAAGAGGAGTAGTCCTTGCTACTGTTAATAATCTTGATAAAGATGAGTTTATAGAGATAGCAAAAGATATGAAAGAGTTAGGATATACTTTTGTTGCTACAGAAGGAACAGCTAAAAGCTTAAGAGAAAATGGAATAGAAGCCGATATAGTAAACAGAATTGAAGAGCCTAGACCAAACATATTAGACGCTATAAGAAATAAGCAAGTTGATATAGTAATAAATACACCAACTAAAGGTAATGACTCTACAAGAGATGGATTTAAGATGAGAAGAACAGCTATTGAATTTTCTACTGAAATAATGACATCTTTAGATACATTAAAAGCCTTAGTAGAGGTTAAGAAGAAACATTTAAATAAAGACAAGTTAAAAGTTTATAATATAGCAGAGTAGAATAAAATTCTTATATAAGAGGCTATAAATTTTGTATAATAAAAAGACTGTAGATAAGTTATATATTTTATACAAGTTTATTTACAGTCATATATGTTAATTGTATAGTTTATATTTATTTTAAACTATTTTAAAGGCGTTAGCTCTAGAGGCTTTCGCCTTTTATTTTAATCAATAGATAAAGGATAAAGATGATAATCATGAATTTCTTCATGTATAAGATTTTCATATTTATCATAAGAATATTTAATTGTAACAACTATCTTATCTCCCTTAGATACATTGCTATAAAGTTTTTTGTTCTTGATAGAATAGACAACATCTTTGTATAAGGCATTAACTATAAAAATTTCTGATTCATAATCAAATGTACCCATTATTGGATTATAGTGTTTTGAATCTTCTTTATAACAAAAACTATCGACAGTCATTATATAAGTGCCAAATGAAATCCATTTAGTGTCTTTAAATAAATTCATTTTTTCATTGATATAGGAAACTCCTGGTGTATCAAGAAATTTTTCTAATAACATTTTTTTATCCATATAAAAGCTCCCTTCATAATCTTTATTTATTAGGAATAAATAAGAAATTAAAATATAGTTATAAGGTTACGTATTGTAATCATTTTCTATTTCTTTTTTTAATTTCTTAATTAAGATACTTAAAATTATTAATACAATAATTGATATTATTAAAACTATAATCAGCCATGGTGGAGTTATATGACCAAAACTTCTATTTATTGTGAATGCAGTAGCAGCAAAAAGCCATCCAAATAAATTTAAAAATACAATCCTTAAATTTGATAATTTTCGTAATAAAACTTTTTTAGGTTCTATTTTTTGTTTGAATATTGAACGTAGTTCTACTGACACTTCATTATTACCATCAAATCTTTCTATTGCTTTATTTTGTGCTTCATCTATATCATATCCATTCTCAATAAACTCGTTTGTAGAATTCATTAGATGCTCTCTCAATTCTTCTTTTAAGTCTTGAATTTCTTTGCTAGTATCATTTTTATATAGTGTTCCTAAATACTCTTCTATTATTTTCATAAATCTATTCACCCCTCTTTAGAAATTTGTTCATAACGCTTTGTATAAAGTTCCACTCTTGAATTTTTACTTCTAAATTTTCTTTTCCTTCATCAGTTATATTGTAATACTTTCTTCTACTTCCAAGACCTTGGTCATTTCCCCAATATGATTTTATTAGACATTTGGATTCTAATCTTTTAAGAGATACATAGAGAGTACTTTCCTTTAATTCAAAACTTGTTTCATCTCTAACTACTTTTGCTATTTCGTAGCCATATGAATCTCCTTTGTCTAGTATTGATAATATTAAAGTATCAATATGCCCCTTAAGTACTTCTTTATTCAAGTCCATAAATTCACCTACTTTGTTTTATCATATACCTTATAATATGAGGTATATATAACTATATAATAAGACTTCTAGATTAATTTTTCAAGTATAAATTATAAAATGTACACTTACGTTAGAACTAATAGAAAAAATTAGTAAATATTAAGATTAATAGCTATACTACTGTGGATGTAGTGAAGATTATGGAGTATGATTATAAACTAATTATGTGAAAATGTTTTTACCTATATCGTGTTTTATGACTCAACTTGTATCTTTGTGTCAAAAGAAATATAATAAAGCAATGAAGGGTTATTTATGATTATATAACAACAAAATATACTGCTAAACTTTGGAAAACTAAAGATAGAATGGCAGTGCATGATTATTCTTTTAAGCGGATTAAAGGGGCTAAAAAATAGGAAATACATGGTTTATTTTAGCTTACTCGCAAAACTAACAGATAGAAAGTATAAAACCAGTAAAATAAAGGGGGATGAAATAAATGAAACGGATATTTTTGGTTGAGGATGATAAGGCAATTGCCAAGAACCTTATTCTTTTGCTAAATGCAGAAGGATTTATGGTAACCCACGCTCCCACAAGAAGTGAAGCACTTGGCGAGATTGTTGGCAATAAATTTGACTTGGCACTAATTGATATTTCCTTGCCTGACGGAAATGGATTTACGATTTGCACAGAAATTAAAGAAACAAAAGATATTCCTGTTATCTTTCTGACAGCTTCTGGAGATGAATCAAGTGTTGTTACTGGGCTGAACATGGGTGCAGACGACTATATCACAAAACCTTTTCGTCCACGTGAATTGATTGCACGAATCAAAACAGCACTAAGAAAAAGTGAGCGTTTTGGGTCAACTTTTGAAATCTGTGGGCTTTCTGTTGATACAGCAAGTGGCATTGTGAAAAAAAATGGCAACGAAGTCTTTCTTTCAGCTTTAGAATACCGCTTATTGCTGGTATTTATTAGCAATCCCAAAAGTGTTATTACGAGGGGTAGGCTGCTTGACGAATTATGGGATGCAGCGGGTGAATTTGTCAATGACAATACATTGACTGTGTATATCAAACGCTTGAGAGAGAAGATAGAGAATGACCCCTCAAGTCCGCAAATAATTCTGACTGTTCGTGGAACAGGGTATAGATTGGGGGGAGGGTATGCTTCGGAATAGGGAGTTTCGTAAATTTACTATTTTGTTCTTATTAATAACTGTTGTTACTGTAACTCTGGGATTTTCAATCAATACGGCAGCTGGAATACTTGTTATTGCTTCTGATGCCGTTTTTGGAATAGTATTTCTAATATTTACTAAATCCCGATACAAAAGTATTGCACATATTTCAGAACAAATTGATATTGTGCTTCATAATGCTGACCATCTGTATATTGCCGAGGTAGACGAAGGAGAACTTTCTATTCTGCAAAGTGAGATAACCAAAATGACATTGCGTATTAGGGAGCAAAATGACGCACTAAAAAAAGAAAAAAAACATCTAGCTGATTCTTTAGCTGATATAGCTCATCAGCTACGCACTCCTCTTACATCGGTAACTATTATCCTGTCGTTATTAGAGACTAATCCTGATGAAGATGAGAGAAAAGATTTGATACGGGAGACAGAAGAATTGCTTGTACAGGTGGATTGGTTGATTACCTCTCTATTAAAATTATCCCGATTGGATGCGGGTATTGTAGAGTTCAAAAGCGAACAGATAGATGTAAATGACTTGATATACACTGCATTTAGACCGTTTATGATTCCAATGGAACTGCACAATATTGCTTTACAAGTAGACGTACCTAAAGGGATGAGTATTCAGGGAGATTCAAGTTGGCTTTCAGAAGCAATTCAAAATATCCTTAAAAATTGTATGGAAAAGGCAGGTGATAATGGTAAGATTGAGATTGTTTGTGAGGATAACATATTGTTTACTGAGATTACTATTCATGATAGCGGAATGGGTTTTGAGAAAGAAGATTTACCATTTTTGTTTGACAGGTTCTATCGTGGAAAAAATACAAATATGGTAGGATATGGGATTGGATTATCTCTCTGTAAGATGATTATAATGCGTCAAGGAGGGACAATTACTGCAAAAAATCATCCGCAGGGTGGTGCTATATTTGCTATTCGTTTCCCAAAGTGACTAATCTCTCACCTGAAAGTCACAGAGATGTAAGTTGAAAGTTCTATTATATGGGTAAACCATAAGAAAGGAGACTCACATAATGGAGTTTTTAAAAATTCAAAATCTATGCAAGATTTACGGAAAGGGTGAAAATCAGGTCACTGCACTCGACCATGTTTCACTTACTATCCAAAAGGGAGAATTTACAGCAATTATCGGCTCATCTGGGTCTGGTAAATCTACGCTGTTACACGCCATTGCAGGTGTAGACGTGCCAACAAGTGGAAAGATATATTTGGAGGGGCAGGATGTATATGGTCAGAGTAATGAAAAACTCGCTATTTTCCGCAGACGACAGGTTGGATTGATTTATCAGTTTCACAATCTGATACCAACACTAAATGTAGTGGAAAATATTACCCTACCTATACTTATGGACAAGCGAAGGGTTAACCAAGAACGACTAAATGACCTTTTAGAGTTACTTGGACTAAAAGAACGAAAAACGCATTTACCAAACCAGCTTTCTGGAGGTCAGCAACAACGTGTAGCTATCGGTCGTGCTTTGATGAATGCACCAGCAGTTATGCTTGCTGATGAACCTACTGGAAGTCTAGACAGTAAAAATGGACAGGACATTATACAGTTACTGAAAGAAAGCCATAATAAATATCACCAGACACTTATAATTGTCACACATGATGAAAATATTGCTCTGCAGGCAGATAGAATTATATGTATTGCAGATGGAAAAGTAGTGCGTGATGAAAGACAGGTGAATCGTCCATGAATATTTTCAACAAAGTTGCCCTGCAAGGACTGAAAAAAAATCGTACACGAACTCTTGTAACGATTATAGGAGTTGTGCTATCTGCTGCCATGATTACAGCAGTCACGACTTTTGGAGTTTCTTTGATAGACTATATGACAAAGGGTGCTATTTCGAAATATGGTGATTGGCACATTGATTTTTTAGATGTTGATTCATCTTTCGTCCAGAAACAGAAAGGTAATGATAAAGTTTCAAATACTACAGTATTTGAAAATGTTGGATATGCAACGCTTAGTGGCAATAGAAACCCAGATAAACCGTATCTTTTTATAGCTGGATTTAACGAAGAAACTTTTGATACTGTGCCTATAGATTTGATATCTGGCAGATTACCTAAAAACAGTGGGGAAATTATTGTTTCGAGTAAGGTTGCAACAGATGGTGGTGTCAAATTCTCAGTAGGTGATACTATTTCCTTGAATGTAGGTAAACGTATAAATGGAAATAATAGACTTGGTCAAGGGAACCCATACACTGCTGGAAGTGAAACCTTTGTATCACAAGACAAGAGAACATATAAAGTTGTTGGTATATGTCGAAAACCCGTGTTTGAGGAATCTTCTGCACCAGGATATACTTTGATAACCAAAGCAGATGCGCAATTCAAAGTGGATAGCTTTAGTTTGTTTGCAACATTGAAAAATCCGCGCCAAGTTCATTCCTATGCAAGTAGCACTGGAGAGAATGCTTACATTTTAAATGATAATGTGTTGCGTTTCATGGGAGCTTCTGACAACAATCTGTTCAATGTGTTTTTATATTCAGTTGGCGGAATTGTACTTGCTATCATAATGATTGGATCAATTTTTCTAATCTATAATTCGTTTAATATGTCACTGAATGAACGCACACAGCAGTTTGGAATCCTTTCATCTGTTGGAGCTACAGCAAAGCAGTTACGGAATTCAGTGTTGTTTGAGGGGCTTTGTATTGGTGCTATTGGGATACCAATTGGTGTTGCAGTTGGTATAGTCAGTATTGAGCTTGTAATTTCTGTTATTGCCAAAAACTTTGCAAATGTTCTATACACTAACGTCCCTCTGACCTTGACGTTGTCTATCCCTGCAATCATCGTTGCAGTAGTAGTCAGCATGGTTACCATCTTAATCTCAGCCTATATTCCAGCTAGAAAAGCAGCAAGTACACCAGTAATGGAGTGTATACGCCAGACAAACGAAGTAAAAGTCGAATCTAAAGCTGTGAAGACATCAAATCTTGCGCAACGCATTTATGGTTTGGAGGGAACCCTTGCACTGAAAAATTTTAAAAGAAATAAGAAACGCTATCGCAGTATAGTTCTATCATTAGCTCTAAGTATAGTGCTATTCATATCAACTAGTGCTTTGGTAGAGGATTTGAAACAGATGTCAAGTCAGAAGTCAGAGGTTACTGACCATGACATTATTTTTTCTACACAAGGTATGAGAGACAGTGAAATGCTAAAGCTTTATGATAAGATGAAGAGTGCCAATGGTGTTTACGAAGGCTTGTATCAAGAAATTATGACCTATTCATGTGTTGTTAAAGAAAATAAGCTTACAGATAACTATTTGCACCATGAGGGTTTACATTCAAAGAATAAAACAGTTAATCTACCAGTAGATATGCAGTTTCTTGATGATAGTACTTATCTGAATATTATCAAAGGTCTTGGATTAAACACAAAAGAATATACTGGGAAAAATGCAAAAATGATTGCTGTTTCTATGGTTGTTGAGGATGACCATACTATTGATATTTTCAAAAATTCTTCCATGGATGTTAATCTTATTCCTGAAACCAATGGTGAGTTGAAGAAAGTTGAAAAGCAAAATGTAAACATTACATTTGTAAAAATAGTACCACCTGATTCTCCTCCAGGTGTAAGAAACTCCAATCATAAACAAGCAAGCTTTAGAGTATTGGCTCCTTATTCAGCCAAAGATAAGTTTGAGACTCTCGATGCTTCTACAGGAATTAAAAGCATGGGATTTCAATCAAAGAATCCAACTAAGTCAGTTGAAGAAATGGAAAAGATTATCGAGAGCGAGGGGATTACAGTTGAGCATAATCTGTACAATATGTATGGAATGATGGATGAGAACCGCAATTACATCTTCATTGTTAACGTATTCGCCTATACTTTCATCATTATGATTTCTCTTATTTCTGTTGCTAATGTGTTCAATACAATTTCTACGAATATCAAGTTACGCCGTAGAGAGCTTGCCATGCTTCGCTCTGTTGGAATGTCTGAGCGTGATTTTCAAAAAATGATGAATTTTGAGTGTGTTTTTTATGGTATGAGGGCTCTACTTTTCGGGCTCCCTATAGCAGTAATTTCTTCTTGGCTAATTCATAAAGGAATGGTCACAGATGATATTAACTTTACGTTTCCATGGGTAAGTATCGGAATCAGCGTGTTTGGCGTTCTCTTTATCGTATTCATTACAATGCTGTATACTATTAATAAGATAAAAAAAGAAAATATTATTGATGCACTTAGAGATGAGATGGCTTAATTTAAGACATATATTAATTTTATGAAAAACTCTTCTTGAAAGATGGTGCAAGAAAAGAATATTAATTTATACTAAAAACAGGTGGGAATTGGCATTAGCTATTTTCCCACCTGTTTTCTTAAAAATTTTACTGAGAGAAGGCAATTACACTAAACATCTTAAATCAATTTCTCTCTTTTTAACTTGTATCTGAATTTCAGTTAGAAGCTCTTCTTCATTGTTTGTAGACAAAGGGTCTATTATAGGTATTTCATATATATAATTTTCAATAGGTATTCTTTTATACTCAACATAATCGACCAGCTTCTTAAAAGCAGTATAATTTTCTTTGTAAGGTCCCTTATATGTCATACAGATAAAGTCGCCAGCTGAAATTTCTGTTATATATTTTTGTGATTTTGTGTCAAATAAATCTCTTTCAACTGTAACAAAACTATTGTCATAAATGACTTTATCTTCCTTTAAAAATCTATCTATAGATACAAGTCCACTCACACCACCATAAAACACAGATATATTATCTTCTAATATATTTGCTATTTGTCTTCTCGAAAGTTCCATAGTTTCTTCACTACTTAATCCTTCTTCATATTCTATAGATAAGATACTTCTTCGTGGAATATGCTTTCTTACTATTTTATTAACATCATCTACTTTCATACCCTTTTCCATTGTTTCTTTCTTAGTACTTAGTACCTTTTTTATAAGTTCTAATTCTTTAATTTTTTCGTCAACTATGTTAATTTTATTAGTTAGTAGTTTTAGAATTTCTTCATTGTTTTCATCAAGTTTAGATTTAATTTCCTTTAGAGGCATACCTAGATATTTTAAGTATTTTATAATATCTAATTGTGAAAATTGGTCAATTGAGTAATATCTGTAATTGCTTTCTTGATCAACATGAACGGGTTTAAATAAATCTATTTGGTCATAGTATCTTAGTGTCTGTATACTTATTTTATGAAGTTTTGACATTTCTCCTATTGAAAACTTTTTACTCATACAATCACCTCATTTGAGATTTAAAATATATTCCATGGATATTTATCAGGTGGATGACATGTAAATTCCATTTTTTCTTTTGTAGTAGGATGATAGATTTCTATTTTATTAGACCAAAGAGATATTTGTTGTCCAACTTTATTTACTTCTTTACCATATCTTTGGTCTCCATATAATGGATGTTTTCTGCTTGCAAACTGAACCCTTATTTGATGAGAACGACCAGTTTTCAGGTTAACTTGAACTAAACTTAGATTTTCTTTAAAGTCTAATATCTTATAGTCAAGCTCGGCTTCTTTAGCATCTTTATGATTTTTTTTCACTACAGTTACCATATTGGTCTTTTTATTCTTATATAAAAAATCTTTTAATGTATCTTCATAAGATTTCATTTTTCCATGTACAATAGCTAGGTAAGTTTTGTTGAAAGTCTTATTTCTTACTTGTTCAGACAGTCTTGATGCTGCTTTTGATGTTTTTGCAAAAACCATAACTCCACCTACTGGTCTATCCAATCTATGTATTAAACCGATATATACATTTCCAGGTTTGTTATACTTTTTTTTTATATAGTCTTTTAAAAGATTTACCATATCTTTATCATTAGTATCATCTCCTTGAGACAATATATTAACTGGTTTTTCTACAACTAATAAATGGTTATCTTCATATATGACTTTTATCATTATTTTTTCTCCCATCTTCCAAATATACCACAAGGAAGAATCTTACCATCTCTAGAAGCTGGTATTCCTAACTCTCCTCCATATATATCTCCTGCATTTGTTTTTTTGCCTATTGTTGTAGAAAGTACATTTTCAAGAACTATTGGAGAAAAGCCTGTTGTATAAGAATTAATCAAGAAAAATAATGGGTCATCTGATAAAACTCCCATACATAAGTCTACAAAACTATATAGTTTTTCTTCTATTTGCCATACTTCTCCCTTAGGTCCCCTTCCGTAAGAAGGTGGGTCCATTATTATTGCATCATATTTTTTACCCCTTCTTATTTCTCTCTCAACAAACTTTACAACATCATCTACTATAAATCTTACTGTTTGATTTTTAAGACCTGATAACTCTATGTTTTCTTTTGCCCAATTAACCATACCTTTTGCTGCATCAACATGGCATACTTCTGCACCAGCAGATGCACAAGCTACTGTAGCTCCTCCTGTATATGCAAACAGATTTAACACTTTTATAGGTCTGTTAGCTTTCTTTATTTTGTCTATCATCCAATCCCAATTGGCTGCTTGCTCTGGGAACAATCCAGTATGTTTGAATCCAGTTGGTTTAATGTGAAACTTTAAGTTTTTATAATTTATAGTCCATTGTTCAGGGTATCTTTTTTTATGTTCCCATTGACCTCCACCTTTATTACTTCTATGATAATGTCCATGAGGATTTTTCCATAGAGCCCATTCAGATTCCATTGGCCATACAACTTGTGGGTCTGGTCTTCTAAGTACATAATTACCCCAACGTTCTAATTTTTCTCCATTTCCCATATCTATAAGTTCATATTCTTTCCATTTATCTGCTAATAATAACATATCTTTCCTCCTATAAAATAACTCTCAATCCTATGTATTATACCACAAAATCAGTCATTTTTTGCTGTTTTAGATACTTTCTATTCTTTGCATTTACTATTAACATTATTACTGTTTTAAGCATATTATATTGTATCTGATTTTTTTAATAAAAGGGGGAGGATTTTAATGGAAAATTATCAATCTACAAATACTTGTACATATAACATATTATATGTGCAATTTAATGAAGACTTTGAAAGAAGTAAGTATTTTTCATACGATGTAAAATATCCTATAATATACAATATTAGAAATCAATCTACTTATGTAAATCCAGCGATTTTAAATAACATAAACAATGCTGTAAAAATGACTGTAAACAATTTTAAAAATGGTTTACAGGAAGAAGAACAAGAATATAATAATGCAGCTTCTCAAAATTCACTTCCAAAGCAAAGCTACTGGGTATCTACAAATTATGCAGTTACTTTTAATAAAAATTATGTGCTAAGTATGATATTAAGTCTTATGGCGTTTACTAGTAACTCTGGACCTAAATATAATACATTGAATAATTACAATATAGATTTGACAACTGGAAAAGAACTTTTGCTTGATGACGTTTTTAGAGATGGGGTTGATTATATAAATATAATAACTGATTATATAAAATCTCAAATAAATGAAAATAGAGATATGTATTATTCTAATGTGGAACTAGTCATACCTGAGGACCAAGCTTTTTATCTTACAGATGATGGAATTGTTGTTTATTTTGGTGTTGATGAGATAGCACCTGAAAGTTTTGGAATACCTAAGTTCAAGCTTAAGTTTTCTGATTTTGGAAATTTCATAAATTCACGTTTCTATTGTATCTCTCCAGATATATATGTTCAATCAAGAGGAAAATCGAAGCATTTTATAGGATAAAAATATAGATAATTCTAAGCCCTATTTTAGTATTTATACTGGAGTAGGGTTAAGATTTATCTATCTTAAATAATGTGATTTAAATAGTACTATTTATATGTGTTAATTATATAAATTTAGACATATTGATAAATATTTAAAATAGCACGATTGTTTTGTATTAAAAGTTTTAACTTTTGAATCAACAAGAGGATTATATTATCATATACATTTAAGTCACTATTTTTTTTTATACATTTGCTGATAAGCAGAGTTTTTATTAATAACCTCTACATTCAAATTGGGATTACTTACCACTTCATATAAAAAGAGTTTTCCTAATTTTAATCTGATATTCATCTCCAACCTGTTCCATTCATAGCCTTTGAACAATTCTTTTAATAAAAAAACTTCGCCACAATTGATGTTTTTTAATTCATCTATTGCTTCTTTTAACAGACTATTCATATTATTTCCTCCAATTTGTGTAAACTCATTAATTTCATTATATTGGTAATTTTTGACATAGTCAAACAAATTATAAAGGAATTATTATGGTGTCAAAAGTTAACAGTATTGACACTAAAAAACCATTTTAGTAAAATGGATAAAGATGATTAGATACAAGCCTCTAGGCAACTTCTGTACTAAATCTTTATGTTAGGAAGTGATTATTATTATATATGGATATTGTCGTGTAAGTACAAAAAATCAAACAGATAACAATAGTCTGTATCAGCAACAACAGGAAATATTGAGCAAATATAACGATGCTAAGATAATAAAAGAAACTTATACAGGTACTACTACAAATAGACCTAAATTTGAAAAAGTTATATCATCTCTGAAAAAGGGCGACTTACTTGTTGCAACTAAATTAGATAGGCTAGCTAGAAGTACATCAGAAGGAATACAATTAATAGAAGGATTATTTGCTAAAGAAGTAAGTGTTCATATTTTAAATATAGGACTCTTAGAAAATACTTCAATGGGTAAATTTTTTCTAACTACATTGCTTGCAGTTGCAGAGCTTGAAAGAAATATGATAATAGAGCGTACTCAATTAGGCAAGGAATTTGCTAGAAAGAAAAAGGATTTTAAAGATGGTAGACCAAAGAAATACAGTAATCAACAGATACAATATGCATTAGGATTATTAAACTCTAAACCATATAGAGAGGTTGTGAAGATGACTGGAATCTCTAAAAGCACACTTATTCGTGCAAAAAAATCAATATAATAGAGAGATAATTTATGAAAAATTAGAGGTATAAATAAACTAAAGATATTTATATCTCTAACTAATCTTATTTTAAATTATAATGCATAAAAAATTCTTAAAGGTTTTGTAAAATATTTTTTATATTATATAATTTTACTTTTAGAGTATGTCTGATTAAAGATATTAAGTAATATTAAAATATTTAACTATAGTATATCTATAAAGAGATAATAAATCTTTAAAAATTTATGTGTTACATAAAAAATTAATGATTTATGTAATTATTTAAGGAACAACATAAAAATAGGTATATCTTAGAGTGACATTAGTTATTCTAAGGTATACCTATTTTTGTGCTAAATATTTTAAACATTGTAAAAAAAATATCAAAAATATATTGACTCTATAGTTACTATAGAGTTTATAATTAGAACTGTAAAAAGACAAAATAAGTGTAAGATTTTTAGGAATTATAACAAATATAAAAGTATACTTAAAAAATTTGTATTAAGATTAAGCTAAATTGGTGAAATTTGGCAGGGAAAACGTTGTATAAATAAGTCAAACCAGGAGGGAATTAAAATGAGTAATAATATTAATCAAGATTTAGAGACAAAAATAATACATTGGGGACATAGTGCAGACCCAACGACAGGTGCATTAGCTACACCAATATGCCAAACAGCAACATTTGCAGCAAAGACAGTAGAACATTTTGAAGAGTTATGTATGACATGGGGATATGTATATACAAGAGAGTGTAATCCTACACTTACAGAATTAGAGGATAAATTAGCTATGCTTGAAAATGCAGAAAGTGCAATATCTAGTACATCAGGCATGGGGGCAATAACATCTACTATATTAGCATTAGTAAAAAGTGGAGACCATATAGTTAGTTCAGATGGGATATTCTCGCACACTAAATTATTTATGTCTGAATTATTATCTAAATTTGGAGTTGAAGTTACATTTGTAGATGCAGTAAATCCGCAAAATATAAAAGATGCAATGAAGCCAAATACTAAGATTGTTTATATAGAAAGTCCTTTAAACCCTTCATTGGATTTGGTAGATATAAAAACAATAGCTGAAATTGCTCATGAAAATAAAAGCTTAGCAATAGTTGACAGTACTTTTGGTACACCAATTATACAAAGACCGATAGATTTAGGTGCAGATTTAGTAATACATAGTCTTACTAAATTTATAAATGGACATGGGGATACTTTAGGGGGATCAGTAGCAGGTTCGAAGGAATTAATAGACTTAGTTAGATGGCCAAGTTTATGTTGTTTTACAGGAGCATCTTTACCACCAATGAGTGCATGGATGATTTTAAGAGGTATGAAAACGTTAGATATGAGAATGAAAAAGCATTGTGAGAATGGATTAGCAGTAGCAGAGTTCTTGGAACAAGAAGAAAGCGTGGAATTAGTAAAATATCCAGCACTAAAATCTCATCCTCAATATGAGCTTTGTAAAACTCAAATGAATGGTTTAGGTGGAGGTGTAGTTTCATTTAAACTAAAAGATGGTATCAATGGTTTGACAAGAGACCAAGCTAGTAGAAGATTAATGAACTCTTTAGAACTTGCAACAATAGCAACAAGTTTAGGAGAAGAGCATACATTAGTTCAAATGAATGGAGAAAATCTAATAAGAATAGCTGTAGGATTAGAATCTTCAAATGATATAATAAACGATTTTAAACAAGCGATAGAAAAATTAAAATAAAATTATATGAATAAAATTACAAATAACAAAATTTTAAGGAGAGAAAATCAATGGAAAACAAAAGTAATGTTAAAAGATTTTTGATAATATTCATATTGGCATTTGGAACAACAGCTATGTATAGTTTACCATATATGAAATCATCATTTTATGACCCAATGCAACAAGCTTTAGCATTAAGTCATACACAAATAGGGAACTTATTGAGTTTATATGGATTAGTAGGAATGGTATCTTATTTTATAGGAGGATGGTTTGCAGATAGATTCTCAGTTAGAAAGCTGATAACTTTTTCTTTAATTGCTTCAGGGTTACTTGGGTTTTACTTCTCAACATTCCCATCATATAATATGATTCTTTTAATATTTGTATTGTGGGGATTTACAACAATATTAACTTTCTTCTCAGCATCTGTTAAAGTTGTTAGAATGCAAGGTAGTGAATCAGAGCAAGGAAGAATATTTGGTTTTTATGAAGGATTATCAGGTGTATCAGGTACATTAATTTCTTTTATAGGTCTTTATTTCTTTGGTAAATTTGCTGAAATAACAATAGGATTCAAATATGTAGTATGGTTATATTCTGCAGCATCTATAATATGTGGTATACTTTTATTCTTCTTAGTAGAAGAGAAAAAAGATACTGGAGCATCAGATGAAGGCTTAAGCATTAAATCACTATTAAAAGTAGTTACAATGCCAAAGGCTTGGTTAATTGGTCTTATAATATTTTCAACTTACCTAGTATTCTCAAGTTTAACTTACTTAAGCCCATATTTATCAGAAGTTTATGTAATGCCAATGACTTTAGTTTCAGCTCTATCAATAATTAGAACTTATGTTATAAAAATGGGAGCATCTCCTGTTGCTGGTGTCATAACAGATAAAGTTGGCTCATCTATAAGAGTAATGTTTGTAGGATTTATACTAATGACAGTAAGTACAGCTGCCTACTTGGTAATTCCTAAAGGTGCAGGGTTTATATGGATAGCTGTAATAAATATGATAATACTAAGTGTAATCTTGTTTGGATTTAGAGGAATATACTTTGCATCTGTTTCAGAATCTAATATATCTTTAGAAACTACAGGAGCAGTAGTTGGATTTGCCTCATTTATAGGATTTTCTCCAGACGCATTTTATTACACTATAGCAGGTAATTGGTTAGATAAATATGGACAAACAGGATATACATATATATTCATTTTATCTGTAGTATGTGCAGTTATAGGTATATTTGCCACTTATGCTCTAAATAAGATAAATAAAAGAGAAAATAACAATTTGAATAACAAGATTGCTTAATAACGAGATTGATTAAATACTTATAATTATTATATAACTCTACCTATTTTTATGGAAATGGGTAGAGTTGTTCATATTTACATATTAAAGTAAAAATTTAAAATATAAGAACGTGGAGATTAGATATGTTAGCATTGTGGGAAAATGGAATTATAGTTATATTTGCATTTATATTATTAGGGATAGGTTATTATTTTTCTAGAAATGTAAAAGATATGGAGAGCTATTACCTAGGAAATCGAAGCTTACCATGGTCATTGATAGTAGGTACTTTGGTTGCTTCATGGTATGGGGGCGTTGGTACGGTAGGTAGTGTAGAATATGCGGCTATATATGGAATATCTGCATGGGCAGTTTGGTCAATAGCTGCACATATTGGAAGGATGCCTTTAGCATTATGGGTTGGGCCGAGAATTCATATAAGAACCAATATAACAGTTCCTGACCTATTGGAAAGTTTTTATGGTAAACAGGTTGCTATAATTGGAGCAATCTTGATGTTTATATATTGTGCACAGCTTGGAGAAATAACAGCTATGGGAACTATAGGTAATGTAGCTTGGGGAATAGATAAAGAATTGATTGGTTTAATAATGGTAGTTGTAGTCGTTGTACTTACAGTACTTGGTGGGCTTATGGGAGTTGCCATTACAGATATGGTATTATTTTTTTGCATGGTATTTGGTCTAACTATGGTTATGCCAGGTCAATTTGAACAAATAGGAGGTTTTCAAGGTCTTACAGAAGCACTTAAAGATGCACCTCAGCTTATGCATCCTACCAAAGGTATGTCAGCGATGAAAGCACTGATGTTAATTGTATATTCTTTTGGAGCTTATTCAGACCCAACTTTTTATCAAAGATTTTCAGCAGCAGACTCCCCTAAAGTTGGTAGAAGGGCCTTATTAACTTGTTTTTCTTTATGGATATGTTTTGATATGGTTTTAACTATGACAGGTCTTATAGTAAGAGCCACTTATCCAGAAATGGCACCAGCTGCTGGGTACATAACTTTAGTTTTGGAGACATTACCACAAGGAATAAGAGTAATATTTATAATAGGAATCTTAGGTTCTATAGTATCAACATTAGATAGTTATTATTTAGCGGCAGGAGCTACCTTGGCAAATGATATATATGGAAGAATTACGAAAAAGGAGTTATCTCAGAAACAATTAGTAAAGTTTACTAGAATAGGTGTATGTTTAGCAGCAGTTATGGGACTTAGTGTAGCATTTAGATTTGAAAATGTATATGATGCATGTATATTTGTAGGAAGTATCTGGATGGGTTCAGCATTTGTACCTATAGTAGGTGGACTTCTTGGAAATGGAAGGAGGACATCTATGGGTGGAGTTTTAGGAATGATTGTAGGGGGAGTTACTTTTGGTTATTTTAAAATATTCCCAGTCCAAAGTTTTGAGCTAGAACCTCTTGTAATGGCTATACCTCTTTCATTTATTGCATGGATAATTGGAAACAGAATAGGTGAAAATTTAAATACACAAAATAATCTATAAAAGGAGAAACTGCTATGTCTAAATTAGTGTCTAAGGTAAAAAAAGATTTAGAAATAAAATGGCTTGGAATAGATGGTTTTCTAGTACTATTGTACTTTTTAATAACAGGATTTATATTTTATGGTATAGTGACTAGAAATGATATTATAGTTGGAAAGATAATTCCATATGGAGTTATGACAGTTGTAGTTATAATATTTTTTGACTATCTATATAGAGTTGTAAAAATGACAAGAAAAAAATAAGAAAGAGAATGATTTTATGGATATAAGAGCCTTACCTATAAAAATTACAAAAGATGAAGCTATAGATATAGCCAAAAATGGAAAAAACTCTTTGATTAGCAAATTTATATTAAAGAACAAAGATACTCATGAAGTTAGACTTCACTATATAGAGTTTAAAGTTGTCACACTTAAAATTCATAAAAATAAATCTATTTTTATGAAAAAAAAACATTCTAATGATACAAATGAATTAAAAATCTTGGTGAATGGTTCTACAGGTGCTGGTAGTATAGTGCAAGAGTTGCCAGTACATGAAATAGTAAAAAATGTAGATTGTAATATTGTACAGTATAGTGATAAAGATGAAAGAAGAGTAAAAGCAAAAGCAAACAAGATGGCTATGAGGTTAACTCATAGGTTTATGGGAGGAATTCCAGAAATTGAAATAGTTAAAATTGAAAGTATTTTTAGACCATATTGGGTAGTATTTTTTGGAAAAGTGGAATTGAATACAAGAGTTAGTTATCTTCCAATTGAAGCTGATGGCTTTGTTATAGGAATGTAATATATTTTGCACTTATTGTATAATACATATTAAGAGAAGATGTTATATTTAGCTATATAATATGTCTTCTATAGTAGATAATATGATTTGCAATAAGTGCATTTTAGATTTTATAGATTATAAAAATGGAGGAAATTAAGTCTTATGGAAAGTTATGAATATAATGGATTTTATATAGAAAAACCAGTGGGGAACAATGTATTCTCATATGATAAGAGAGAAAATAAAAGTATATATGTACCAAAACTTATAAGTGGTACATTGAATAATGTAAAGCTGGGTAATGAGGTAGTTTTTAATGAAATAGACGAAAATGAGGAAATAAAAGCAATAGGATTGGAGAATATGGTCGAATATGTCCTGGGAAATAAAACAATATACGTGTTTGATAATCATAATCATGCATTTTATTTTTGGTTAAAATCTATGATGAATGATGAATTTACAAGAGGATGTAAGTTAGTACATGTAGACCAACATAAGGACACTAGAGAGCCTGAAAGCTATGATGTAGATGTAAACAATATAGAAGATGTATTTAGGTATACAAATGAGGTTCTAAATGTAGGAAGTTTTATAAAACCAGCACTAAAACATAAAATATTTTCAGAATTAATAATAATAGACAGTTTATATGGATTTGATTTAGAGATAGAGCCCGAGTTTGTTCTTGATATAGACTTGGATATATTTTCAAGTGATATGGAGTATATACCGTTTGATTTCAAACTGGATAAGATAAAAAACTTAATTAAAAAAGCTAAAGTAATAACAATTGCTACAAGCCCTTACTTTATAAACCAAGAGTATGCTATAAAAGTGTTAAAAGAATTGTTTAATTATGATATAATATAAGAGTTAACTTTAAATAGAATATGGTATAATCAAAAAGAAGAAACTTCCAATCTAACTAAAAGATTTTATACTATAAAAACTATAAAAATATAGATGTACTTAGGAGGAAAAAAGTATGAGTTTATATACTGAATGGAGAAATTTAAGTGATAATCATGAAAGTCAAGAAGCAGAGGTAAAATTCTGGGAAGCATATTTAAAAATTGAAGCTGGAATATACAATGAAATATTAAACAATAAAATGGATGTTGTTGAAGGTAAAGTAGGTGAATTAGCTGAAAAATTTGGAACTACTAATGAATTTTTCATGGGATTCATAGATGGAATAAGTGAAAGTTTAAAAGAAGATATAGTTTTAGAAGGTGTAGAAGCTGATAAAGAAGTTTCTATAAAAATAGATTGGGAAAAATTATATAACAATATGGTAACTGTTGAAGCTCATTGGTTATATAATCTACAAGGTTGGGAAGAAATATTACCAGCAGACCAAAGAAAAGAAATAATAAAAGCGTACAAAAAATCTAAAACTATAGTTAAAGAAGCAAAAATAGGAAGAAATGATTCATGCCCATGTGGAAGTGGAAAAAAATATAAGAAATGTTGTGGAAAGTAAGGTAGTCTTATGTTTATTTTAAGATTTGCAGATGATGATGACAATTTATCAGTTAAAGATTTTACATCTTTAACTGATTTAAAAAAATATATTAGTGAAAATAATATAGATAAGACATGGCATCAAATTGAAGAGGTTAAAAGAGTAATACCTAACTTAAAAGAGGAATAAGATTAAGTAATATCAAAAAGAATATTAAAAAATAGTTGTCAATAGTTGTCTATAAGGACAACTATTTCTATTTTTGGATATAAATATAAAATATACAGGGGGTATAAATATGAAATTTATTGATTTACATTGTGATACTATAGCAAAGCTAATGGAAAATGTAGAAACAAGCGAACTTAAGTCTAACAAGTATTCTGTTGATATAGACAGATTGAAAAAAGGGGATTCATTAGCTCAAACATTTGCCCTTTTTGTTGATACTGAAGAAGTAAAGCATCCTTTTGATTATTGTATGAGCATGGCAAATAAATTTCATGAGGAAATGAAAAAAAATAGTGATGTGATAGCTTTAGCTACTAACTATGAAGAAATTATGAAAAATCAATCAGAAGGAAAACTTACAGCACTTTTATCTATTGAGGAAGGTGCAGTACTTGAAGGTAAGATAGAAAATTTAACTAAATTTTACAACTTAGGGGTTAGAATGATGACAATAAGTTGGAATCATGTGAATGAATTGAGTTTTCCTCATAATAAAGTAGAGTATAGAGAAAAAGGTCTTACTGATTTTGGAAGAGAAGTAGTACATAAAATGAATGAATTGGGAATGTTAGTTGATGTTTCACATATTTCAGATGGAGGATTTTATGAAATTGCGAAGATTTCTTCTAAGCCAATAATTGCTACACACTCTAATTCAAGAGCAATGATGAATCATTCTAGAAATCTAACTGATGATATGATTAGAGTATTGGCAAATAAAGGCGGAGTTACAGGTATAAACTTTTTCCATATGTTTTTAAGTGATAAAAGCGAAAGTAAGCTTGAAGATATGCTTAGACATATAAAACATATTGTAAATGTTGGAGGAATAGATGTTGTGGCTCTAGGCTCAGATTTTGATGGGATAGATTCAAAGGTTGAGATTGAGGATATATCTCAAATGGGTAAATTATACGAACCCCTAAAAAAAGAAGGATTTAGTGAAGATGAAATAGAAAAGATATACTATAAAAATGCTTTAAGAGTAATAAGAGACGTATTATAAGAAATGTTTTTTTGACATTAGGAAACAAAGTTTTATATCGAACATAGTATAAACTAAGATAAAAATTTATTGGAGGTTTAACTATGAAGGTAGGAGACATTGTAGCTAGAAAGTCACATAACAAAGATATAGTATTTAAAATAGTCTCTTTTGGTGTAGATGAAAATAATGAAAAAATAGCTATACTAAAGGGTATTGCATTTAGAGTAATAGCAGATGCTTATATTGATGATTTAGAATTAGTAAAAGCACCTGATATAAAAGATATATTAATAGATAAAAATGTAGAAAATTTATTATATAAGTCAGTGAGAAAAGCTAAAGAAAGACAAAAGAGAATGACAAGAGCAGTTCCAAAACTTCAATTAAATCCTAACACATATGGAATGCCTGGAAAAGTATTACAGATAGATGGAGATAAAGAATATCTAAAAATTTGTTTGGATGTATACGCTCAACTTGGAATACCTGCTGTAGGAGTAGCAGTTTCAGAGCAAAACCAGTATAAAGAAGTAAGAGCACTACTAGAAAAATATAATCCGGATATACTAGTAATAACAGGTCATGATGCAATGACAATAAAAAGAGGAGATATAGAAGATATGAGCAACTATAGAAACTCTTTAAACTTTATGAAAACGGTAAAAGAAGCACGTAAATGGCAACCAAATTTGGATAATCTTGTTATATTTGCAGGAGCATGCCAATCAAATTATGAAAAAATAATAAGTGCAGGAGCAAATTATGCAAGTTCACCTGGAAGAATAATGATACATGCTTTAGACCCTGTTTTTGTAGTTGAGAAAATTGCTTGTTCAAGAATTGATGTAGTAGTGCCTATTGACGAGGTCATAGAGCAGACTATTACAGGTGTTAAGGGTATCGGCGGTTCTGAAACAAGAGGGAAATTTAGATGGGCAATGCCAAAAACAATATTACATTAACAAAAATTAGCATAATTATACTGTATATCTTCAAAAATAGTATTGACATTTTTGCAAAAAATATATAAAATAATTAGTTTAAACATTTGACAAAAATGTTTATATGTGATATTATGTAAACATATAAACGTTAAAGAAGGTGATATTGTGGCTACTGTTCAAACTCTGGATAAGATAAGAGTAAGCTTAGAGAGACATATAGGAAAGAAAATATTGTTGAAAGCTAATAAAGGAAGAAAGCAGATTATTACAAAAGAGGGTATACTAGAAAAAGTTTATCCAAGCGTGTTCGTTATAAAATTAGATGATGAAAGTAATGGATACCCTAGAGTATCTTATAGTTACTCAGATTTATTAACATCTAATGTAAAATTGCAAGTTTTTAGAGATCAAGATAAATTACAGATAAGTTAAAATTATACCTATTAAAAATAGGTGTAATTTTTTTTTTGCTCCTTAAATATAAATATAGTGTGATACTTTTATAATACTTAAGGAGGTAAAGTATGGAATTAATTAAAGATGTAATTAAGATTGACAATAGAATAGACTTTGGAAAATTTCAAACATTTATTGAGGCGGAGGCGGTAGTACCAGACAAAAAATTAGATGTATATGAAATTGTAAAGACAGAAGGGTACATATCACTTAAAAAAATTGAAATGGCAGATGGGAAGATACTTTGTAGGGGAAGCTTTAATTATAATGTAATCTATATTGCAGATGATAAAAATACTATTTCTAATGTAGATGGAAAAGTAGATATAAACGAAGTTATAGAAAAAGATAATGTTGTTCAAGATATGGAATACATGTTATTTTCAGAAGTAGAGCATATGGATTGTACTATAATGAATGAGAGAAAAATCAAAGTAGGAGCTCTTATGAATATAAGAGGAAGTTTATTTGAAAAGCAAAGATTAGATATAGTAAAGGATGTATCACAAGTAGAAGGAATACAAAAGCATAGAAAAGAAATTTGTTTTCAAGATATAGTTGGAATAGAAAAAGCAGAAAGTTCTATAAGAGATACTATAACTATAAACACAGAAGAAATTCAGTCTATAATAAGTTTGAATCCATCTGTTAAAGTAAAAGAAAGCAGAGTGACTGACAATAAGGTTATTATTGGTGGAGTATTAGAAATAAATCCATTAGCTTGTACATATGAGGGTGAACTTGTAGAGTTAGATAGAGTAGGTATTGAGTTTACTCAATTTGTAGAAGTACCTGGAGTTAGTGATGGTATGATTGAGGAAGTCTTATTGTCCATGTCAGACTTCAATCATATTTTCAAACAAAATAGTGAAAGTAATACAGGTCTTTTAGAAATAGATTGTATGGCTTGTTGTAAAGTGAAAGTTACAGATGAGGTGACGAGAGAAGTATTACAAGATGCATATTCTCCTCAGAAAATAATAAAATTTGACCATAAGCCTATTCAATTAAACAAGACTTTAAGAAATAGTGAAGAGACATTTATGGTTAGAGAAGGCATAAGAAATGATAATGATGATATACAAATAAAAGATATTGTAAGCGTTTGTCCAACTATGTCTATAGAAAATAGTTATATTGAAGAAAATAAAAGTATTATACAAGGGATTATAAAAGTTGAGATTTTATTTGTTCCAGTTGAGGGTCTAAAATTAGTTTACAAAATTAGTGAAGAAATTCCATTTGAACATGATATAGAGATGGATAATTTAACTGATACAGCATCTGTATTTAATACAGCATGCATTGATAAAATTGAAGTTGATTTGAATAGAGACCAAATAGACTTAGTTATAAAAATTAAGCGATTTACTGAAGCACTAGATAAAAAGGCAGAAAACTTTATCATCAAAGGTGAAGACCAAGGTGTATATGATTTGTCTAAGGCTCCTAGTATAATTGTATATATATGTAAAGAGGGAGATACTTTCTGGAACATCGCAAAAAAATACAATACAACAGAAAATGAAATTGCAGAGCTTAATGATATAAAACTTGATGAACCAATTAAGCCTGGCAAGTGTCTTATTTTAGAAAAAAAAGTCGTATTAGTAGATTAATATTAAAAAATTTAAAGTAATTAAGTATAATAGGGTATTATAATACCCTATTATTTTATTTTTTGTAGTATAATATTATTGTTAGTGATGCATTATTCTTTAAACAAGGAGGATAGAATGGATTTTATAAAACTAAAAAGTAAGGCAAAAATAAATTTATCCATTGATGTCTTAGGAAAAAGGCAAGATGGTTATCATTTTGTTGAAATGATAATGCAAACGATAGATTTATACGATATAGTAAAAGTAAAAGAATTAGATGAAGATGAAATAAAGGTAAAAAGCACTAGTTTAGATATTCCTTTAGATGAAGATAATATTGTTTATAAAGCCGCCAAAATACTTAAGAATAAATTTGATATAAAAAAAGGTGTAGAAATATTCATAGAAAAAAATATCCCTGTAGCAGCGGGAATGGCTGGAGGAAGTTCTAACGCAGCCGCAGTATTAGTAGGTTTAAATCAATTGTGGAAGCTTGAATTATCTGAAGATGAATTAAAAGACATAGGATTTAATTTAGGAGCAGATATTCCATTTTGCATATCAGGAAAACCTGCTTTAGCTCAAGGAGTTGGAGAAAAGCTAACTGATATCAAAGGTTTGCCACGTGATATAAATATATTAATATGTAAACCAGACTTATTTGTTTCTACTAAGGAAGTTTATCAAGGATTAGATTTGAATAATATTAAAAAAAGGCCAAATAATAAATATTTGATAGAATGTTTAAAATCTGAAGATATAAAAGCTTTATCAGAAAATATGGTAAATGTTCTTGAAAATGTTACTATAAGTAAGCACAAAGAAATAGATAATATAAAGCAAATCATGATGAAAAATAATGCTTTAGGTTCTATGATGAGTGGAAGTGGTCCTACAGTTTTTGGATTATTTGAAAGTAAAGAAGATGCTCTAATTGGAAAAAAAGAATTATTAAAAAAATATAAACAGGTATATGTTGTTAATAGCAGTCAAAAAGGGGTTGAAATTTGTGGAGAATTTAACTAAACTGAACTTGGATAATTACAAGCCATTAAGAGATGTAGTTTTTGAAAATTTGAGAGAAGCAATCTTAGAAGGAAAATTAAAGCCTGGTCAAAGGCTAATGGAAGTACAGCTAGCAGAACAATTGGGAGTAAGTAGAACTCCAGTAAGAGAGGCAATAAGAAAGCTTGAATTAGAAGGTTTAGTTGTTATGTTGCCTAGAAAAGGTGCTTATGTGGCAAATATGTCATTAAAAGATATTATGGATGTATTAGAAGTAAGAGCGAGCTTAGAAGGTTTAGCAGCATATCTTGCTGCTGAAAGAATCAGTGATGAAGATATTAAAAGGCTTAAAGATATATCAGAAGACTTTAAAAAAAGCACTTTAGAATGTGATGTAGATTCATTATTAAAACTTGATGTAGAGTTTCATGAATGTATATTTAAAGCAACAAACAATAAAAAATTAATCCAATTGATAAACTCATTATGGGAACAAGTATATAGGTTTAGAGTTACTTACATGTCTGATTATGACACATCACATAATATTGTTGAAGAACACAGATACTTACTTGATGCTATAATTAAGGGAGATAGTGAGCTATCTAAGAAGTACGCTACAGAACATATAGAAAAAGCAGAACAGTTTATGATAGATAAGGCTATGATTAATAAAGACTTATAAAATATAAAGTGAAAAAAGCTATTTTAAAATGATTATAATCGTTTTAAAATAGCTTTTTTTATTAATATTAAAAAATATTATGAATAAATTAAATTAAATTGGACATAATTGATGATATAAATTTATCTTAAGGGGGATTTTCAGTGAGAAAAGTTAAGATTAGATTGGGAATATTAATATTAAGTCTTATATCAGTTATATCAATAATGACAATAGTAATAAATGGTGAAGTAAAAAAGGTCGATAGTATATCAAAAGACTATAAAGATAAATTAATAAGATTTCATGTTATAGCAAATAGTAATACAGATGAAGACCAAGAACTTAAGTTAAAAGTTAGAGATGAAGTAATAAAATACCTACAGCCAAAGCTTCAAAATTCAAAAAGCATAGAAGAAAGTGAAGCAATTATAAAAAGGGAATATAGCAATTTGGAAGAAATAAGTAAAAATATTATTCTTGAAAATGGATATAATTACAGTGTAAAGGTAGGTATACAATACAGTAATTTCCCTACTAAACAATATTCTAATATAGTTCTTCCAGCTGGTGAATATAAAGCTTTAAAAATTATCATTGGAAAAGGCGAAGGAAAAAATTGGTGGTGTGTTATGTTTCCACCATTATGCTTTGTTGATGAATCTAATGGAGTAATAGATAAATCCACAGATGATAAGTTGAAAGAAGTATTAACTGATAAAGAATATAAGTTAATAAAACAAGATACACCAAAGAAAACAAGTAGAGTAAAAATTAAGTTTAAAGTACTTGAAGTAGTAAAGGATTTAGAGAAAAAATTTTAAAAATAAGATTGTAAGGAGTGGTTTTAATCATGGACAGGTGGAGTAAACTGATGGCTATACTATTAGCTTTGACTTGTATATTTATGCCTATTAAAGAGGTATTTGCATATGAACCAACAGAGAAAGTTAATAAAATAAATAAACAAGAAAAAAATATAGCAAAGAAAGAAGTCATAAATTTATCTAATGATGACTTGATGCTATTATCTAGGTTGGTTGCAGGAGAAGCTAGAGGAGAAAGCTATGAGGGACAGGTAGCTGTGGCAGCTGTAGTAATAAATAGGATATTGGACCCTAGATTTCCAGACACAATAGAAGAAGTCATATATCAAAAAAATGCTTTCTCAGTTGTGCTTGATGGGTCAATAAATATGACACCAACAGATTCAGCATGTAAAGCAGCTCAAGAAGCACTTTATGGAACTGACCCAACTAATAAAGCAGTATATTTTTGGAATCCAGAAATAGCCACTTGCAAATGGATAAATAGACTAAGTCCATATATGAAAATAGGGAATCATGTGTTTGCAAAATAAATATAAATTTTTGAAATATCGAAAGGAGTTGTCTTTTTCTAGAAATTATTTTCTAATTTAAGATAGCTCCTTTATTTTTTGTTTAAAATAAACTATAATAATCATTTAGGTAATAATATATTAACTGTGAATATAAATATAAATTTTAGCGATAAATAAGTTGTTGTTAAACACAAAATTGTAAAGTAGGTGTTGTATAAAAATGAGTAATAAGCCAATAGGAGTTTTTGATTCGGGATTAGGCGGATTAACTGTTCTAAAAGAGATAATGAAGATATTACCAAATGAGGATATAATATACTTTGGAGATACTGCCAGAATACCATATGGTTCAAGATCTAAAGAAACTATAATTAAATATACTTTTCAAGCTATAAACTTTCTAAAAACTAAAGATGTAAAAGCCATAGTTATAGCATGTAATACTGCTACTGCAAGAAGTTTAAAAGAAGCTCAAGAAAAATATGATATACCTATAATTGGTGTTATAGAGGCAGGAGCTAGAACAGCTGTAAGTTCTACAAAAAATAAAATTGTAGGTATAATAGGAACTGAAGGAACTATAAGTTCAAAAGCATATAATTTAGAAATATCTAAAATAGATGAAAGTATAGAAATTGTTAACAAAGCATGCCCTTTATTTGTGCCTATTGTTGAAGAAGGTTGGGCAAATACAGAAGTAGCTAAATTGACGGCAAAGATATATTTACAAGAATTGAAAGAAAAAAACATAGACTCTTTAGTATTAGGGTGTACTCATTATCCTATCTTGAAGAGAACAATAGGCGAAGAAGTTGGAGAACATATAAGATTAGTTAATCCAGCTAAAGAGACTGCTAAGGATTTAAAAACGATTTTAGAGGTACAAAATATTATAAACGATACAGAAGTTCATGGAACATATCAATATTATGTATCAGACATACATGAGAAGTTTTCGGATATAGCAAGAGAATTCTTAAAGAAAAAAATTGATAAGATTCAAAAAGTAGAAATACAAAAATATTAGCGTATATGAGGAATCTATGGAGGAAAAATCGTTGAGTGTAAAAATAAGTATAAATACTAGACAATATGATGAAAAAGGAAATATGGACACCATAGAGATGACTGCCTTTGGTAAAATTTTTTATAAAAATGATGGAATATATGTTATTTACAAAGAAAAAGAAGAAAATATAGAAATAACTAATACTATAAAGATACTTAAAGATGAAGTTAGTATCAAAAAATTTGGTGCTATTAACTCAACAATGCTGTTTAAGTGTGGAGAAAGTAGCGCTACAAAATATGTGACCCCACAAGGTACTCTATTAATTGATATTGATACAAGAGAATTGGATATAAATATACAAGAAGGGGAACACATAAAATTGAAAATAGACTATAATATAAAGATACAAGATTTATTTTTAGGTAGGAATAAAATAGATATATACATAGGTATTAAATAATAACTATAGCTATTTTCTAGAAATTTTATAAAGGTAGTGAAAAAACTACCTTTTATTTAATTTATTTGGTATTATTATATTTATATTAAACTTTAATTTCTTAAAATTGATACAAGGGTTTAGCGTTTTTTTATAGAAAGTATACTTAAAAGTGAATAAAACTAAGTGTAAGAGGGATAAATATGATATTTGATAAGGTACTAAGTACTATAAATAAACATAATTTAATACAAAAAGGCGATAAAATAGTTTTAGGTCTCTCTGGAGGACCTGATTCAGTTTGTTTATTGCATGTACTAAATAGATTAAAAAAAGATTTTAATATAGAAATATATGCAGCACATTTAAATCATCAGATAAGAGGGATAGAAGCTCAAAAAGATGCATTATATGTATCTAAACTTTGTGAGGATATGGGAATAGTATTCTTTGTAAAGTCTATTAATGTACCAAAATATTGTGAAAATGAGGGGTTATCATTAGAAGAAGGAGCAAGGAAGTTAAGATATGAAATGTTTTATGAAATTAAGGATAAGATTAAAGCTAATAAGATAGCTATAGGTCATAATCTTAATGACCAAGCTGAAACTGTTATGATGCGTATCATGAGAGGAACAGGTCTAACAGGTCTAAAGGGAATTGATTATATTAGAGATAATTGTATAATTAGACCAATATTAGATGTGGAAAGAAGTGATATAGAGGATTATTGTGAAGCTTATAATTTAAATCCTAGAATAGATAAAACCAACTTAGAAAATATATACACTAGAAATAAAATAAGGTTAGACCTTTTACCATATATGAAGGATAATTTTAATTCAAATGTAATAGAATCTATAGTGAGGATGAGCAATAGTTTAAAAATTGATAACGATTATATTGAGAAAGAGGCAGAAGCTAAATTTAGAGAAGTTTCAAGTGTAAAAGAAAAGGGCTTTGTAGAGATAAATTTAGACGATTTTATTTGCTTGCATGATGCTATCAAAGTTAGGGTTCTTAGAAATTCTATAAAACATATACTAGGAGATACTAATTTTGTTGACCAAAGACATATAGAGGATATAATGTCTTTAGAGGATAATTCGAAAGTAAATAAAATGTTAACTCTTCCAAGAAATATATTTGTTTATAGAAAAAAAGACAGTATAATATTAACCAATGAGGAAATTGTTAATGAGGAGATTGAATTTTATTACAATGTACCTAGTAATGGGTTTATTAAAATAAAAGAATTAAAACAAATTATTGAGACCCAAATAATGAGTATAGATAGGTATAAGAGTATGAAATTAGACAATTCATCTAAAGGGTTTGATTTTAATAAGGTAAAAGGGGGTATAGTAATAAGAAGCAGAAGGCAAGGTGATAAGATAAAGCTTGCTATGGGAAGTAAAAAAGTGAAAGATTTATTCATAGATTTAAAAATCCCAAGAGAAGAAAGGTGTAAAATTCCTATAATCACAGATAGTGAGGGAATAATATGTGTTGGAGATTATAAAATCAGTGAGAATTATAAAATTGACGAAAGCACAAAAGAAGTATTAAAAATTAATTTTAACAAATTATAGAGCAAAGCAATGTATGAAAGGAGGGCTTCTATATTGAATAAGTTGCTAAAAGGGGCAGGTTTTTATCTACTCGTTTTTATAATTATAGTGGGTATAGTTCAATTCTCAGGTAAGCCTACAGAAAAAATAAAAGATTTAAAATTCTCCGAAGTGTATAGAGAATTAACTGATGAGAATATATCAAGATTATACTTTGTAAATCAAACTTCCGTAGAAGGTACTATAAAAGATACAAATACAAAGTTTAAGTCATATGTTCCAACAGAAGTAATGGGAAATAAACTTGCAGATGAGGTGTTAGACCAAGCTAAGGCTGGTAAACTAACTTTTGGTGGTGAAGCTAAACCATCTACACCTTGGTTTGTTGAAATGTTGCCTACATTACTATTAATATTCTTTATGGTAATTCTTTGGTTTGTATTTATGAATCAGTCTCAAGGTGGAGGCGGAAAGGTTATGAGCTTTGGTAAGTCAAAGGCTAAGGTTCATAAAGATGATGAAAAGACTAGAGTTACATTTAAGGATGTAGCTGGATTGGATGAAGAAAAAGAAGATTTACAAGAAGTAGTAGACTTCTTAAAGAATCCTAAGAAATATATTGAATTGGGTGCAAGGATACCAAAAGGTATGCTTATGGTAGGTCCTCCTGGAACTGGTAAAACATATCTATCAAGAGCTGTTGCAGGAGAAGCAGGAGTTCCATTTTTCAGTATAAGTGGTTCTGATTTCGTTGAGATGTTTGTTGGGGTTGGTGCTTCTAGAGTAAGAGACTTATTTGAACAAGCTAAGAAAAGTGCTCCAGCTATAATATTTATAGACGAGATTGATGCAGTTGGTAGAAAAAGAGGTGCAGGTCTTGGTGGAGGTCATGATGAAAGAGAGCAAACTCTTAATCAACTTCTAGTTGAAATGGATGGATTTGGAGTAAACCAAGGTATAATAATCATGGCAGCTACAAATAGACCAGATATACTTGACCCAGCTTTACTTAGACCAGGAAGATTTGACAGACAAGTTGTTGTTGGTACGCCAGATGTAAAAGGTAGAGAGGCTATATTTAAAGTTCATTCGAGAAATAAGCCACTAAGTGATGATGTGAAAATGGATGTGTTAGCTAGGAGAACACCAGGATTTACTCCTGCTGATATAGAGAACTTAATGAATGAAGCTGCAATATTGACAGCTAGAAAAAGAGAAAAGAAAATTAAGATGGATACTATAGAAGAAGCTATAACTAAGGTTATAGCAGGTGTGGCTAAAAAATCAAAAGTAATAAGTGAAAAAGAAAGAAGACTTACAGCATATCATGAAGGTGGGCATGCAGTTTGTGCTCATGTACTTGAGGAAGTAAGCCCTGTTCATCAAGTTACAATAGTACCAAGAGGAAGAGCTGGAGGATTTACAATGCAACTTCCTGTTGAAGATAAATTCTATGCTACGAAAAATGAAATGAAAGAAAACATTGTAGTTTTACTTGGAGGTAGAGTAGCAGAAGAGTTAGTACTTAAAGATGTATCTACAGGTGCTTCAAATGACTTAGAAAGAGTTACAGCTACTGCAAGAAGTATGGTAACAAAATATGGAATGAGTTCTAAGCTTGGCCCAATGTCATTTGATAGTGATGATGAAGTATTCTTAGGCAATAGTTTTTCAAGTAAGAGAAATTATTCTGAAGAAGTTGCTTTTGAGATAGACCAAGAAACAAAACGTATAGTTGATGGTGCATACGATAAGACAAGAAGTATACTGCAAGAAAATATGGATAGATTAGAGTATGTAGCACAAGCTTTACTTATATATGAAACTTTAGATGCAGAGCAATTTGTAAAAGCATTTAATAAAGAATTACCATTAAATGATATTGAAAATGCAATTACAGAGGAAAATTCTCCTAAAGAAGTTGAAGAACAACTAACTATAAAATTAGAAAAAGATGAAGTAGAAAGAAACAATGTTATTGATATAAATAAAAATTTAGATAATAAATCTGATGAGGATAAATAGTTTTAAAATATTGATTATTTTAAGGTTATTATCTGTTATAGATTAAATACTAAAACTGAAAGTATAATATTAAATTAATGAGCAAAGTATATTTGCAAGTGTTAATTTGATTGATACTTTCAGTTTTTTATTATTTTACGAAGATTTAAGTAAAATAATAAATCCTCCACATAAAATATAAATATTATTGTGATAAGATATTGAAAAGGAAATTTAAAATTAATAGTATTAAAAGTCTATTAATAATGTATAATTATTTATTAGAAGAAAATAAGTCATGAAATTATGTCATATTAGAGGTGAAATATGCGAGATAAGATAATAGAAATTATATTAAATAAAAAATCTGAATTTATTTCAGGAGAAGAATTATCAAAACAATTAGGGGTATCACGTGCAGCTATATGGAAGCACATGAAAGCCCTAAAAGAAGAAGGATACAATATAGAATCTGTAAATAAAAAAGGTTATAGATTATCAGAAAATCCAACGGATTTATTAAGTCCACAGAATATTTACTATAAATTAAATACGGAGTTTATTGGAAAGAATATAATACACCTTGAAACTGTAGATTCAACTAATGAATATGCAAAACGAATAGCTACAAATAATATAGATGGAACTGTGATTTTAAGTGAACATCAAGATATGGGAAAAGGTCGATTAGGAAGAACCTGGGATTCCAAACCTCATGAAGGAGTTTGGATGAGTATTATTTTAAAACCAGATATGGAGCCATTTAAGGCACCCTTTATAACTTTGATTAAAAAATAGCTACGCACACTTGTGACTTTAGTCATGAGTTAGTAGCTAAAATAGTCAGCATATAGGGAAACTTATATGTAGAGATAGGATAGAACCTATCCAATACTACTTGAATTGCTGGAAACCCCTAAAGCTAACTAAACTAAAACATAAGGATGAAATAAACCTAAGTGTGAAAGTTACGAAAGTAGAAAAAATTGGTTAGATGGTATAAGGTTAAACCCTAAGTACTTTAAAATGGGCAATCAGCAGGTAAGCTCCAAATAGGAGAAACTTCAACGACTATTCCTCTTGAGGGAAGTACACTACAAGCTATTGGTAGTGGAAGTGGGTAGACCTTAACGGATAATGCCGAAGGATAAGATATAGTCTGTGCTTACATGAAAGTGTAAGAAGTTCATAAGAGAACTGCATAGGTAGTAGCGAACTTATGTGAACGACAACCTCAAAAATGATAAAAGTTAGGACTTACGGTTCTTAAATATGTTATTTAAAAATAAATATAAAACCTTCGAAATAATTGTTTTAAATAATTACGTTTGTTAATATTATAATGGGTGATGAAAAATAGAAGTTACTCGGATATGTATATTAATAATCATAAAAAACAAGTAAAGTGAGGTGATAGTAGTGGAAAAAGCTTATAAGTTTAGAATGTATCCAAATAAAAAACAGCAAGAGTTAATTAACAAAACTTTTGGATGTTGTAGATTTGTATATAATAAATATCTTGCTAAAAAAATAGAAGTTTATGAAAACAATAAAGAAACTTTTACTTATAAACAGTGCAGTTCTGATTTGACCAATTTAAAAAGAGAATTAGAGTGGCTTAAAGAACCTGACAAATTTTCACTACAAAACACCTTAAAAGATTTAGAAAACGCATATAAAAAATTCTTTAAAGAAAATGCAGGATTTCCTAAATTTAAATCAAAGAAAACTAACAGATTTTCATATAGAACTAACTTTACCAATGGAAATATTATGTACTTTAGTCAATATATAAAATTACCTAAACTTGGAATGGTTAAAGCAAGGGATAAACAAGTACCTCAAGGGAGAATACTTAATGCTACTGTATCCAAAGAACCAAGTGGTAAATATTATGTATCATTATGTTGTACTGATATAGATATTGAAGCATTTGAAAATACTAATAATCAGATAGGTTTAGATTTAGGAATTAAAGAATTTTGTATCTCAAGTTGTGGACAATTTATAGAAAATCCTAAGTATCTTCAAAAGTCATTAAACAAACTTGCTAAATTACAAAGAGAATTATCGAGAAAAACAATTGGTAGTTCAAATAGAAATAAAGCAAGGTTAAAAGTTGCAAGACTTCAAGAACATATAGCTAATCAAAGGAAGGATTTTCTACAAAAACTATCTACTAAATTAATACGAGAGAATGATATTATTTGCATAGAAGATTTACAAGTAAAGAATATGACTAAAAATCGTAAACTATCTCGTTTAATTTCTGATGTGTCATGGTCAGAATTTATTCGTCAATTAGAATATAAGGCTAATTGGTATGGTAGACAAATTGTAAAGGTAGGTAAATTCTTTGCAAGTTCACAAATATGCAATAAATGTGGGTACAAAAACAAGGAAATGAAGAATTTAAGTATAAGAGAATGGATTTGTCCTTGTTGTAATGTAACTCACGATAGAGATATAAATGCAAGTATAAATATACTAAAAGAAGGATTAAGACTAATAGCAGTTTAAAATAGATAACTTATGTAAGAACCGTAGGAACTACGGGGATAGCCTGTGGAGAATTGGTAAGACATATTTTAGTATGCGAAATTCTATGAAACAGGAACCCTGTGACTTTAGTCATGGGAGGTTCAGAGCAGGAGCAAGTGTAACGAAGGCTTTAAATAATTTAGGGGCAAACACCTTAATAAAATGGCCAAACGATGTTATTTTAAATGGTAAAAAAATATGTGGTATATTAACAGAGTTGTCTGCTGAAATTGAGAGAACAAATTATGTTGTTCTTGGAATTGGAATAAATGTTAAGATAATGGATTTTGAGCCAGAAATAGCCGAGAAAGCTACATCATTGTATAAAGAAGGATACAAATTATCTAGAGTAGATATTGTTAGAAATGTGTTGACTGAATTTGAAAAGCTATATTTAGATTATATCGTAAATAACTCTAAAGAAAAAACTCTAAAGATATGTAGAGATTATTCTGCAATTATAGATAAAAATATATATGTATTAAAAGGCACTGATAAGGAATTAGTGAAATGTTTAGACATAAATGAGGATGGGAATCTATTAGTTCAAAGTAGTGATGGAATTGTAAAAGAAATCATTTCGGGTGAAGTTTCTATAAGAGGAGAAAAAGGATATGTATAATAATATTTTGGATATAGAAGGACTAAAGGTTGGGCAAGTTGAGGATAGAGATGGTCTTACTGGATGTACAGTAGTAATATGTGAAGAAGGAGCTACTTGTGGTGTTGATGTAAGAGGTTCTGCTCCAGGGACTAGAGAAACCGATTTATTGGACCCTGTGAATATGGTTCAAAAAGTTCATGCAGTAGTTTTAGCTGGAGGTTCTGCATATGGTCTTGAATCTACTTGTGGTGTAAGTAGATACTTGGAGGAAAAAGGAATTGGGTTTGATGTAGGTGTAGGAAAAGTACCTATAGTTGTTGGAGCAGTGTTATTTGATTTGGGCGCAGGAGATTTTAAGTGTAGACCAGATTTACAAATGGGTTATAGAGCTTGTGAAGTTGCAAGCAAGGATATTTTAAATCAAGGAAATTATGGAGCGGGATGTGGAGCCACTGTTGGAAAGATAAGAGGTCAGGAGTATGCCATGAAAGGTGGTATAGGAAGTTATTCCATAAAATTGGATAATGGTCTAATTGTATCTGCATTGGTTGCTGTAAATGCTCTTGGAGATGTTTATGAAAATGGTGAGGTTATAGCAGGTGCTTTAAATGATAAAAAGACAGAGACCATTGATACATATAAGCTAATGAAACAAGGCGAAAGTAAAGGTGGATTTAGTATAGATAATACTACAATTGGAGTAATTGCAACAAATGCTAAGTTAACTAAAGCTGAATGTAAAAAGATATCTCAAATGGGACATGATGGATATGCTAAAGCTATTTTTCCTATTCACACACCTCATGATGGAGATACAATATTCACAATATCAGCAGGAGAAATAGAAGCAGATATAACATTATTGGGTTCATTAGCTGTAGAGGTTGTGGAAAAAAGTATAATAAATGCAGTAAAAAAAGCGGATAGTGTAGAAAATATAATAGCGTATAAAGATATAGTAAAAAAACGAGAAATATGATGAAATTAGCATATTTTTCTTGTCAAATTGTTGACAATAGCAACTCATCTTGATAAAATTATTCTTGTTAGAGCGGGCATCCTAGAATGGTAGCCTGACTCAGAAATATAAGAAAAAAGACCAAAAAACGAAAAAATTAAGTAGTCCGGCATCGTTATGAGCTGGAACGGAGGTGTATTTTTTATGATGAACACAAGTGCATCAGTAAGAAAAGTAAATGTAAGAAAAATGACTATAATAGGAGTACTATCAGCTATTTCTATTATGCTATCTATGACTCCATTGGGATTTATTCCAGTTGGACCTACAAAAGCAACTATAATGCATATACCAGTTATTATTGGAGCTATTATAGAGGGTCCAATAGTTGGGGGTGCAATAGGATTTATATTTGGAGTATCAAGTCTCCTAAATGCTATAATAAATCCAACCATAACATCCTTTGTTTTTATAAATCCGTTAGTTTCAATATTACCAAGAGTTATGATAGGTATATTGGCTTATTATGTATATCAGTTAATAATTAAGGCTACAAATAAGGTATACATATCAGGTTTAATTACAGGAGCTATAGGTTCCTTGTTAAATACAGCTGGAGTTTTAGGAATGATATATGTCTTATATGCTGACAAATATCTTCATGCAATGGGTCAAAGTGGTTCAGCAGGAAAAGTAATAATGGCTCTTGCCGCAGCAAATGGGGTACCAGAAGCAATAGTAGGAGCTTTAGTAGTAGCTGCCGTTGCCACTGTACTTAAGAAAAGCAAAAAATAGAAAGAAGGTTAATGACATATGCTTCTAGTATTTGATGTTGGAAATACTAATATGGTTTTAGGTATATATAAAGGTGATAAATTAGTTAATTATTGGAGAATTAAAACAGATAGAGAAAAAACATCTGATGAATATGGAATTCTAATAAGTAGTTTATTTGAGTATGATAATGTTGATATAAATTCTATTAATGATGTGATAATATCATCTGTAGTACCAAATGTTATGCATTCTCTTGAAAACTTTTGTATAAAATACTGTAAAAAACATCCATTAATAGTAGGTCCAGGCATAAAAACAGGTCTAAATATAAAATATGATAATCCAAAACAAGTTGGAGCAGACAGAATAGTTAATGCTGTAGCAGGCATAGAAAAGTATGGAGCACCAAGTATACTTGTTGACTTTGGAACAGCAACTACGTTTTGCGCTATCTCTGAAAAAGGTGAATATCTAGGTGGGACAATAGCACCAGGAATAAAAATATCTAGTGAGGCATTATTTCAAAGTGCGTCTAAATTACCTAGGGTAGAATTAACTAAACCAGGTATGACTATTTGTAAGAGTACTGTATCAGCTATGCAATCTGGAATAATTTATGGATATGTTGGTTTAGTGGATAAAATAATAAGCATGATGAAGAAAGAATTAAATTGTGATGATGTTAAAGTTATAGCTACAGGTGGATTAGCTAAACTGATTGCTTCAGAGACAAAAAGTATAGATTATGTAGATGGTTTTTTAACACTAGAAGGATTGAGAATAATATATGAAAAAAACCAAGAATAATTAATATACAGGGAATTGGGTTATATATCCAATTCCCTTTTTATGATAGTTTCCTAGCTTTATGTGGTATATTATAATGAGGAAATATGAACTTTAAAATCAAATCATAAAATAAAGGAAAAAATAGGAGAAAAGCAATGAAAATAGGAAATTTAGAATTGAAAAATAAAGTTTTTCTATCACCTATGGCAGGGGTAACAGACCTTCCATTTAGATTAATTTGTAAAGAACAAGGTTGTGGACTTTTATATACAGAAATGATAAATGGTAAGGCACTTTGCTATGATGATGAAAATACTAAAAAAATGCTTAAGATAGAAGAGGAAGAACATCCAGTAGCTGTTCAGATATTTGGCTCAGAGCCAGATTTTATGGGAAGAGCAGCAGAGATAATGAATGATTATTCAAATGAGATTCTCGATATAAATATGGGATGTCCAGCTCCAAAAGTAGTTAAAAATGGAGATGGGTCAGCACTTATGAAAAATCCTAAGCTTACGGAGAAGGTATTAAAGGCAGTAGTGAAGAATTCAAAAAAACCAGTAACTTTAAAGATAAGGAAAGGATGGGATGATAATAGTGTAAATGCTGTTGAAATAGCAAAGATAGCAGAAGCTTGTGGAATAAGTGCTCTAGCAATACATGGAAGGACTAGAGAACAGTTTTATACAGGCAAAGCAGATTGGAATATAATTGCAGAAATTAAGAATAGTTTAAACATACCTGTCATAGGAAATGGTGATGTATTTACAATAGAAGATTCAATAAATATGTTAGACAAAACTGGTTGTGATGCTATAATGATAGGTAGGGGTGCTCAAGGTAACCCGTGGATATTCAAAAGAATAAACCATTATATGAATACAGGCGAGATTTTGCCAGAGCCAACTCTTAACGAAAAAATAAGTACTGCCATTAAGCATTTAAAACTTGCAGTAGAAGAACATGGAGAGTATGTAGCTGTAAGGGAAATGAGGAAACACATCGCTTGGTATTTAAAAGGACTTAGAAATTCTGCAAGATTAAGAGATGAAATTAACAAAATAGAAGACTATCAAGAAGTTGTGTCGAAATTGGAGTACTATATGGAAGACTCCTTGACATAAAAATAATAGTGACTTATAATATAGCGCATAAATTAAAAAAAGATTATAAAATTTTTAAAATATAATTAGGAAAATTCCTAAGAAATTTGTGAAGGAGTTGTATTTATAATGGAAGAAAATAAAGAGTTTTTATTGACACAAGAGGGATATGATAAATTAGAAGAAGAATTAGAAAACTTAAAGGTTGTAAAGAGAAAAGAAGTTGCAGAGAGAATAAAGGTTGCTATATCTTTTGGTGATTTATCTGAAAATGCTGAGTATGATGAAGCTAAAAAGGAACAAGCACAAGTTGAAGAAAGAATTCTAAAATTAGAAAATATGGTTAGAAAAGCTGTTATCATAGATGAAAGCAAAATAGACCTTAATGTTGTTACAATAGGATCAATAGTTAAAGTTAAGGATTTAGAATTTGACGAAGATGTTGAATATACTATAGTTGGTTCGACAGAAGCAGACCCATATGATGGAAAAATATCAAACGAATCTCCTGTAGGGAAAGCACTTTTAGGAAGAGCTGTAAAAGAGGTTGTAGAAGTGCAAGTTCCTGATGGAGTTGCTAAGTTTGAAATATTAGAAATAAGAAGATAATCTGGAGGAAAAAAATGAAAAATAATCAACAAAGCAATGAAGAAGCACAAATTCAAGAAGACCTTAGTGAAGTACTTCAAGTAAGAAGAGATAAACTAAAAAAATTACAAGAATCAAATAGAGACCCTTTTAAAGAGAGTAGATATGATAGAACTCATTATTCTGCTGAGATAAAAGATAATTTTGATTCTCTTGAAGGTGAAACTACAAAAATAGCAGGACGTATAATGAGTAAGAGAATACAAGGTAAGGCTGGTTTTATAGATATTCAAGACCAAGAAGGAAGAATTCAATCTTATGTAAGATTAGATGCTATAGGGGAAGAAGAGTATAGTGTATTTTCAACATATGATATTGGAGATATAGTTGGAATTGAAGGGGAAATCTTTAAAACTAAAAGGGGAGAAATATCTGTAAAGGCTAAATCTGTAGTATTACTATGTAAATCTCTACAAGTACTACCAGAAAAATATCATGGATTAAAAGACCAAGAATTAAGATATAGACAAAGATATGTTGATTTAATAGTAAACCCAGAAGTAAAAAATGCTTTTTTAACTAGAACAAAAGCATTAAAAGCATTGAGAACATACTTAGATGATAGAGGATTTTTAGAAGTTGAGACTCCAATATTAAACACTATAGCAGGTGGAGCAAATGCTAGACCATTTATAACTAATCATAATACTTTACATATACCAATGTATTTAAGAATAGCTAATGAATTATACTTAAAGAGACTTATTGTTGGTGGATTTGATAAAGTTTATGAAATGGGAAGAATGTTTAGAAATGAAGGTATGGATTTAAAACACAATCCTGAATATACTGCAATAGAACTATATCAAGCATATGCTGATTATACTGATATGATGGAAATAACAGAAAATGTTATCGCACATATGGCTGAAGTTGCTACAGGAAGTATGATAATTAACTATCAAGGAACAGAAATAAACTTTACACCTCCTTGGAAAAGAATGAGTATGGAAGAGTGTGTTAAAGAGTATTCTGGGGTAGATTTTTCTACTATAGATACAGACGAAGAAGCGTTAGAAGTTGCTAAAGAAAAAGGTATAGAAATAAAACCTGGAATGAGAAGAGGAGAAGTAATAAATGCTTTCTTTGAAGAATTTGGAGAAGATAAATTAATCCAACCAACATTTATAACTCATCATCCAGTTGAAGTATCTCCATTATCTAAGAGAAATAATGAAGACCCAAGAAGGACTGATAGATTTGAAGCATTTGCTAATAAGTGGGAATTAGCTAATGCGTTTTCTGAGCTTAATGACCCAATTGACCAAAAAGGAAGATTCATGGATCAATTGAGAAAAAGAGAATTAGGTGATGATGAAGCTTTTGAAATGGATGAAGACTTCTTAAAAGCATTAGAAGTAGGTTTACCTCCTACAGGAGGATTAGGAATCGGTATAGATAGAGTAATTATGTTATTGACTAACTCTCCATCTATAAGAGATGTATTATTATTCCCTACTATGAAACCTATTGATAATAATCCAAATAAAGAAGAAGAGAACTAAAAAATATAAGCATTCTACCAAGTTTTAAATAAAGTATAGCTGTTAAATTAGCAATAAATAGCTTTATTTTATTTAAAATGTCAATGTAGAATGCTTTTTATATATTACAAATAAATTTTTAGATATTTAATTTATAAATTACCAACAAATATTACAAAATGATATTAATTTTTGTTGATTGAGATTTTATATTTAGAAAATATGATTGAAAGTAATTTATTATGAAAATATTTAGAATAATTTTTGGGAAGGGAAATGGAATAATTTCTGAGAATACTATATATAAAAAATTATTGGGGGAATGTCTGATGTTTCAAGTAATTGATTTTTTATGTTTATTTTGTGTTGGATTTTTAGTTCTTGATGTTATGGTATATTTTTGTAAAGATGCAATGGATATTTTTGAAGGTACAACTAAGGTTAATAAAGTTAAGAGTATAAATGTTTGGGCAGATAGAGTCAGAGCTAATTCATATTCTTATGAAAATAAAATTGCAAAATAGGTAAAACTATATATGCAGGTATTGCTTGTAATATCAAGGGTTATATCTATTAGTTTTAATTAAATTGATTAAAAAAAACAAAGAGCTATAACCTTTTTAAAAATAAAAAATAAAAAAATATTGAAAAAGTGTTGACGAATCATTTTTAAGATGATATAGTATTACTTGTCCTTAAGAAAAGGGCAAACATGAAAAATGAACTTTGAAAATTAAACAGTAGGTTAATTTATAAAACAAGAAACAAACCATAAAGCCAGATATTTTAATAACAATAGTATCTGAGCCTGATAAACTTTTATTTGAGAGTTTGATCCTGGCTCAGGATGAACGCTGGCGGCGTGCCTAACACATGCAAGTTGAGCGATTTACTTCGGTAAAGAGCGGCGGACGGGTGAGTAACGCGTGGGTAACCTACCCTGTACACACGGATAACATACCGAAAGGTATGCTAATACGGGATAACATATTTGAGAGGCATCTCTTAAATATCAAAGGTGAGCCAGTACAGGATGGACCCGCGTCTGATTAGCTAGTTGGTAAGGTAACGGCTTACCAAGGCGACGATCAGTAGCCGACCTGAGAGGGTGATCGGCCACATTGGAACTGAGACACGGTCCAAACTCCTACGGGAGGCAGCAGTGGGGAATATTGCACAATGGGCGAAAGCCTGATGCAGCAACGCCGCGTGAGTGATGAAGGCCTTCGGGTCGTAAAACTCTGTCCTCAAGGAAGATAATGACGGTACTTGAGGAGGAAGCCCCGGCTAACTACGTGCCAGCAGCCGCGGTAATACGTAGGGGGCTAGCGTTATCCGGATTTACTGGGCGTAAAGGGTGCGTAGGCGGTCTTTCAAGTCAGGAGTGAAAGGCTACGGCTCAACCGTAGTAAGCTCTTGAAACTGGGAGACTTGAGTGCAGGAGAGGAGAGTGGAATTCCTAGTGTAGCGGTGAAATGCGTAGATATTAGGAGGAACACCAGTTGCGAAGGCGGCTCTCTGGACTGTAACTGACGCTGAGGCACGAAAGCGTGGGGAGCAAACAGGATTAGATACCCTGGTAGTCCACGCTGTAAACGATGAGTACTAGGTGTCGGGGGTTACCCCCCTCGGTGCCGCAGCTAACGCATTAAGTACTCCGCCTGGGAAGTACGCTCGCAAGAGTGAAACTCAAAGGAATTGACGGGGACCCGCACAAGTAGCGGAGCATGTGGTTTAATTCGAAGCAACGCGAAGAACCTTACCTAAGCTTGACATCCCAATGACATCTCCTTAATCGGAGACTTCCCTTCGGGGACATTGGTGACAGGTGGTGCATGGTTGTCGTCAGCTCGTGTCGTGAGATGTTGGGTTAAGTCCCGCAACGAGCGCAACCCTTGTCTTTAGTTGCCATCATTAAGTTGGGCACTCTAGAGAGACTGCCAGGGATAACCTGGAGGAAGGTGGGGATGACGTCAAATCATCATGCCCCTTATGCTTAGGGCTACACACGTGCTACAATGGGTAGTACAGAGGGTTGCCAAGCCGTAAGGTGGAGCTAATCCCTTAAAGCTACTCTCAGTTCGGATTGTAGGCTGAAACTCGCCTACATGAAGCTGGAGTTACTAGTAATCGCAGATCAGAATGCTGCGGTGAATGCGTTCCCGGGTCTTGTACACACCGCCCGTCACACCACGGGAGTTGGAGACGCCCGAAGCCGATTATCTAACCTTTTGGAAGAAGTCGTCGAAGGTGGAATCAATAACTGGGGTGAAGTCGTAACAAGGTAGCCGTATCGGAAGGTGCGGCTGGATCACCTCCTTTCTAAGGAGAATTACCTACTGTTTAATTTTGAGGGTTCGTTTTTACGAATACTCAAAATTTGCACTTTAAGCAACAGAATAAACTGAACGAATGTGAAGTTTGTTTGTTGGCGACGTGCGTTAGCACTTTAATCAACGGGATTTATCCGTTGGCGCTGTGCGTTAGCACTTTGAAAACTGCATATATATTTAGTGATATGACATCTAATTTGTAATATATAAAGCTGATAACTTTTAAAAATTATCAAGTTGATAGACTTTAATCTATCAAACCTTTTTAACTGGTCAAGTTATTAAGGGTGCAGGGCGGATGCCTTGGCACTAGGAGCCGATGAAGGACGTGATAAGCTGCGATAAGCTTCGGGGAGTTGCACGTAAACTTTGATCCGAAGATTTCCGAATGAGGAAACTCACTTAGAGTAATGTCTAAGTATCATTAAGTGAATACATAGCTTAATGAGGGGAACTCAGGGAACTGAAACATCTAAGTACCTGAAGGAAGAGAAAGAAATTCGATTCCGTAAGTAGCGGCGAGCGAACGCGGAATAGCCCAAACCAATAAAGTTTTCTTTATTGGGGTTGCGGACATATCATAACGAAGAGGTATCGTAATTGAAGAGGTTTGGAAAGACCCACCACAGAAGGTAATAGTCCTGTATGTTAAACGAGAAGACTTTAGATATGATCCAGAGTACCACGGGACACGTGAAACCCTGTGGGAAGCAGGAGGGACCACCCTCCAAGGCTAAATACTACCTAGTGACCGATAGCGTATAGTACCGTGAGGGAAAGGTGAAAAGAACCCCGGGAGGGGAGTGAAATAGAACCTGAAACCCTGCACTTACAAGCTGTGGAAGCACATTTCTTGTGTGACCGCGTACTTTTTGTAGAACGGGCCAACGAGTTACGTTAAGTAGCAAGGTTAAGCACTTAAGGTGTGGAGCCGTAGCGAAAGCGAGTTTTAACTGAGCGTTCAGTTACTTGACGTAGACCCGAAACCGGGCGACCTACCCATGAGCAGGATGAAGCGAAAGTAAAATTTCGTGGAGGTCCGAACCCACGAGCGTTGAAAAGCTCGGGGATGACTTGTGGGTAGCGGTGAAATTCCAATCGAGCCCGGAGATAGCTGGTTCTCCCCGAAATAGCTTTAGGGCTAGCCTCAAGGTGAGAGATACGGAGGTAGAGCACTGAATGTCCTAGGGGGTATTGCACCTACCGAAGACTATCAAACTCCGAATGCCGTCATCTTATACTTGGGAGTCAGACTGTGGGTGATAAGATTCATAGTCGAAAGGGCAACAGCCCAGATCGTCAGCTAAGGTCCCTAAATGTAAGTTAAGTGGTAAAGGATGTGGGATTGCACAGACAACCAGGATGTTGGCTTAGAAGCAGCCACTCATTCAAAGAGTGCGTAATAGCTCACTGGTCGAGTGATCCTGCGCCGAAGATTTCCGGGGCTAAAACTTACTACCGAAGCTACGGCATCAGTAATGATGGGTAGGGGAGCTTCCCATACGGGTTGAAGCATGACCGTAAGGACATGTGGACAGTATGGGAGTGAGAATGTTGGCATGAGTAGCGAGATGTGGGTGAGAATCCCACAGGCCGTAAACCCAAGGTTTCCAGGGGAAGGTTCGTCCGCCCTGGGTTAGTCGGGACCTAAGCTGAGGCCGAAAGGCGTAGGTGATGGACAACAGGTTGATATTCCTGTACTACCGATAACCGTTTGAGAGATGGGATGACACAGTAGGATAAGCTAAGCACACTGTTGGTTATGTGTGCCCAAGCATTGAGGCAGTCAGAGTAGGTAAATCCGCTTTGATAATGCTGGGATGTGATGGGGAGCGAAATTTAGTAGCGAAGTAGCTGATTTCACACTGTCAAGAAAAGTCTCTATCGAGGTTAAAGGTACCCGTACCGCAAACCGACACAGGTGGGTGAGGAGAGTATCCTAAGGCCCGCGAGAGAACTGTTGTTAAGGAACTCGGCAAAATGACCCCGTAACTTAGGGATAAGGGGTGCCACCATCCGGTGGCCGCAGAGAATAGGCCCAAGCGACTGTTTACCAAAAACATAGGTTTCTGCTAAGTCGCAAGACGATGTATAGGAGCTGACGCCTGCCCGGTGCTGGAAGGTTAAGGGGATCTGTTAGAGCAATCGAAGCAGTGAACTTAAGCCCCAGTAAACGGCGGCCGTAACTATAACGGTCCTAAGGTAGCGAAATTCCTTGTCGGGTAAGTTCCGACCCGCACGAAAGGCGTAACGATTTGGGCACTGTCTCAACAACAGACTCGGTGAAATTGTAATTCCGGTGAAGATGCCGGATACCTGCGACAGGACGGAAAGACCCCATGGAGCTTTACTGTAGCTTGACATTGGGTCTTGGTACTACATGTACAGGATAGGTGGGAGGCTTTGAAACCAGGACGCCAGTTTTGGCGGAGCCATCCTTGGGATACCACCCTTGTAGTACTGGGACTCTAACCATAGGCCATGAATCTGGTCTTGGGACACTGTCAGGTGGGCAGTTTGACTGGGGCGGTCGCCTCCCAAAAGGTAACGGAGGCGCTCAAAGGTTCTCTCAGTACGGTCGGAAATCGTACGTAGAGTGTAAAGGCAAAAGAGAGCTTGATTGCAAGACATACAGGTCGAGCAAGGATGAAAATCGGACTTAGTGATCCGGTGGTTCTGCGTGGAAGGGCCATCGCTCAACGGATAAAAGCTACCCTGGGGATAACAGGCTTATCTCCCCCAAGAGTCCACATCGACGGGGAGGTTTGGCACCTCGATGTCGGCTCATCACATCCTGGGGCTGTAGTAGGTCCCAAGGGTTGGGCTGTTCGCCCATTAAAGTGGTACGCGAGCTGGGTTCAGAACGTCGTGAGACAGTTCGGTCCCTATCCGTCGCAGGCGTAGGAAATTTGAGAAGACCTGTCCTTAGTACGAGAGGACCGGGATGGACGTACCTCTGGTGTACCAGTTGTTCTGCCAAGGGCATGGCTGGGTAGCTATGTACGGAATGGATAAGCGCTGAAAGCATCTAAGCGCGAAGCCAACTTCAAGATAAGATTTCCCACCGCAAGGGTAAGACCCCAGAAAGACTATCTGGTTGATAGGTCGAAGGTGTAAGTGCAGCAATGTATTTAGCTTATCGATACTAATAGGTCGAGGACTTGACCAAATTATTTGATGTCCATTCAGTAAAATATATATGTAGTTTTTAGAGTGCTAACTCTAAAGAAACTAGTATTACTAGATTCTAATAACTTAATAGAAATATTAAGCATAAAGATTATGTGGTTACAATAGCAGAGAGGATACACCTGTTCCCATTCCGAACACAGAAGTTAAGCTCTCTAGCGCTGATGGTACTTGGTGGGAAACTGCCTGGGAGAGTAGGACGTAGCCACGTAATTTTTTTATTTTTTGTAAAAAAAAACAAAAAATATGTATTTCTTTTTTCATTTCGGGAAAACTAAACACAGGAATTATGGACTATTATAAAAATTTAATTCTTGAGGAGTGATAGAAATGAAAAAAGTTGCTTTAATTTTAGCTATAATCGGTGCTCTTAACTGGGGAGGAATTGGTATCCTAGGTACAGATTTAATAGGTAGTATTTTTGGTGGAACATATGAAATGGTAAGTAGAATAATATACTTCATTGTAGGTTTAGCTGGATTATACTTAATACCAAGCTTAATGTCTGATGATAGAGAATAATTTAATTTATACTTTTATATTAAATACCTCATTCTAAATATTTAGGATGGGGTATTTAATTTTATAAAAATCTTAATTTGTATCTTTTTTAATGGTAAAATAGATAAGAATTGAAGTTTTTAAAAAGATGTATTATGAAAAAAGAAATACTATGTGAAAAAAGGAGTATTATATAATATATGTTTATAATTAATGAATTAAGTAAGATTGTAGATGAAGAAGTGATATCTTTTCATATGCCTGGTCATAAAAAGGGCAGAATTTATGAGAAATTAGGATATAGAAATGTATTAGAAAATTTGTATAAAATGGATACTACTGAAATATTAGGAACAGATAACTTGCATTCGCCAGAAGGGATTATAAAGAGTTCTCAGAAGAAAGCCTCAAGAGTATTTAAAAGCGATTATACATATTATCTAGTGAATGGAAGTAGTTGTGGAATACAGTCCGCGATAATGTCAGTGTGTACTCCTAAAAGTAAAATAATTGTAAATAGAGATTGTCATCAGTCTGTTATAAATGCATGTATTTTGGGAGATATAGATATAGAGTATATTTCTTGTGAGATAAGTGAAGATACGAATGTCTTAAAGGGAATATCCATAAATAATGTAATTGATGTAATAGATAAAAATTTAGATGCAAAAGCAGTGCTTCTTACATATCCTACATATTATGGAATGACATATGATTTAGAATATATTTGTAATTATGCACATGATAAAAAAATGGTGGTGATAATAGATGAAGCACATGGTGCTCATTTAGGTCTTAGTGATAGACTTCCTAAAACAGCTCTTGAGCAAGGTGCAGATATAGTTGTGCAGAGTACTCATAAAACACTTCCATCATTTACCCAATCATCAATGATACATATAAAAGGAAATAGAATTGACATAGATAAACTCTTAAATATGTTGAGAATCACAGAATCCTCAAGTCCTTCATATATATTGTTATCTTCTTTGGAATTAGCAGTAGATATATATGAAAATAGGGGACAAGAACTAATGAAAGAGCTTTTAAATAGAATTAGAGTTTTTAAGAATAATATTAACAAAAATATTGAGATATACGATACAAATGATAAAACAAAAATATTTATATCTTCTAAAAATATAGGTCTAACAGGTTATGAACTAGAAAATATTCTAAGAAATAAATATAATATACAAGTAGAATTATCTAATTATTATGGAGTTCTTTTAATATGCACGATAGGAAATAGTACTAATGATTTCAATAGTTTAGAAACAGCATTGAACAATATTGTAAAAGAAGACTTTAAATTTACAAAGTTAGAAAATAAAAAATATCCCACTCTTATTCCAAAGAAAATATTAACACCTAGAGAAGCATTTTATAAAACTAAAAAAAGTGTTAAAATATATGACAGCATAGGTAAAGTCTGTGGTGAGTGTATAGTCCCATATCCACCTGGAATAAGCATAATATCGCCTGGAGAAATTATCAGCAAAGAAATAATAGATTATTTAATATTCTGTAATTCTAAAGGTATGGTTGTAAGTGGATTAAAAGATGTAGATTTAAATTTTATAGAAGTAATAGATTTAGAAAATATTTAAATTTATAATACAAAGTTTAGAATTATAATGCGAAGTAAAAAACTTATAGTTGTAATAAGTAATGTATAGAATATTTATATAAAGTTGTCTAAATAAAAATTATATTAAAAAGTAAAAAGTGTTTGTATGGAGGAGATGAAAATGAAAGGTAAGTTAATAATTATAGAAAGTGGTTCAGATGCAAGTGGAAAGGCAACTCAGACAAAAAGATTATATGAAAGATTAGAAAAAGAAGGCTATATGATTAAGAAGGTAGAATATCCAAATTATGAGTCTCCATCATCTGCTTTGGTAAAAATGTATTTAAAAGGAGATTTTGGTAAAAATGCCTCAGATGTAGACCCATATATAGCATCAACTTTTTTTACTGCAGATAGATATGCTTCATTTAAAACCGATTGGGAGAAGTTTTACAATGAAGGTGGAATAATTATCGCAGATAGATATACAACTTCTAATATGGTACACCAGGCTTCTAAAATGGATGCTTCTGATAGAGAAGAATATTTGAACTGGTTAGCTGATTATGAATTTAATTTATTTAAGATACCACAACCTGATTGTGTTATATTTCTAGATGTCCCTATTGAGTTTAGTGAGAAACTTATGGAAAATAGAAAAAATAAGATTACAGGAGAAGAAGAAAAAGATATTCATGAAAGTGATATAGAGTATTTAAAGAAATCTTATAATAATGCTTTATACATAGCAGATAAATATAATTGGAAAAAAATAAATTGTGTTTCAGATAACGAATTGAGAAGTATTGAAAGTATACATAATGAAGTTTATGAAATAGTTCTTGATTCAATAAAATCTATGGAGAGATAAATATGTATTTTGAAAATATTATAGGGCAAAGTTTTGCAAAGAAATATTTAACAAATTCTATAAAGAAAAATAAACTTAATAATGCGTATATGTTTGAGGGAATAGATGGGATAGGGAAAAAGAAGTTTGCTGATGAACTATCCAAGCTGTTGCTTGACTATGTAAATCTAGAAAACAGTCCAGACTATGTACTCATAAAGCCAGATGGAAATAGCATAAAAATAGCTCAAATCAGAAGTTTACAATCAGACATAGTAATAAGACCTCATAAGGACTATAAAATATATATAATTAACAATGCTGAAAAAATGACTGTAGAAGCCCAAAATGCACTTTTAAAGACACTGGAGGAACCTCCAAATTATGCTATAATAATCTTAGTCACAAACAACAAAGAATCTTTATTAGAAACTATAAAATCTAGATGTGATATAATAAAGTTCTCACCTATACCAATGCAAGATTTAAAAAATTATTTGATAAATGCAGGTATAGAGGAAGAAAGAGCTCAACTGTTGGCTACTTTTTCAAGGGGAAGTATTGAGAATGCTTTAAATCTATCTCAGTCTACTGAGTTTTCAGTGATGAGAGAAGATATACAACAGTATATTCAAGTAATGTTAGATAAAAACATAGTAGAGATTCTAAACATACCAAATAATATGGAAAAATACAGAGGTAAGATTATAAGTTTATTGGATATTATGATAAACTATTTTCGAGATATTATCCTATTAAAAGAAAATGTTAATAAAAATATGCTAATAAATGTAGATAAGCTAGTTTTTATTCAAAATATGAGTGGAAAAATTAGTTATTCTCAATTGTCTAAGATTATTGATATAATAGAAGATGCAAAGAGTAAAATAAAGAGCAATTGCAATTTCAATATAAGCATACAAGTTATGTCTTTAAATATATACGAGGTGATTAAATGATAAAAATAGTAGGTATAAGGTTTAAAAGTGCAGGAAAAATATATTATTTTGACCCTGTTGATTTTAATATAGAGCAAGAAATGGATGTAGTTGTAGAAACTGCAAGAGGTTTAGAGTATGGAAAAGTAGTAGTAGGGCCAAAAGAAATGGATGAGAGCGAACTAGTTTCCCCTTTAAAACCAATTATAAGAATAGCTACAGAAGAAGATAAAAAAATATATCTAGAAAATAAAGAAAAGGCAAAAGAAACCTTTGAATTATGCCAACAAAAAATAAAAGAACATGAGTTAACAATGTTTCTAATAGATTGTGAATATACTTTTGATAGAAATAAATTGATTTTTTACTTTACAGCAGAAGGAAGAATAGACTTTAGAGAACTTGTAAAAGATTTAGCTGCTATATTTAAAACGAGAATAGAGCTTAGACAAATTGGTGTTAGAGATGAAGCAAAATCCATAGGAGGTCTAGGACCTTGTGGTAGAAAACTTTGCTGTTCATCATGGTTGGGTGATTTTCAACCAGTTTCAATAAAGATGGCAAAAGATCAAAGCTTGTCTTTAAATCCAACAAAAATATCTGGAATATGTGGAAGATTGTTCTGCTGTTTAAAATATGAGCATGATGTATATAGTGAGGCGATAGAAAAAATGCCTATTGTAGGTGCACTAGTGCAATCAGATGATGGAAAAGGAAAAGTTGTAGAAGTAAATCCTCTATTAGAGCAAATTAAAGTAGAGTTTCAGGATAAAACAGTAAAGATATATACAAGAGAAGAGATAAAAATACTTAGAGAGCCTAAAAAATGTGATGGCTGTGGCGGTAAATGCAAAGATAATGATGGATTAGATGAAGCCACACTAAGAGAGTTAAAGAAATTAGAAGATTAAATTTAAGGTAGGGCTTTTCCTACCTTTTTTAAAGCAAATAATACTTGAAGTTATTAATATTTGAGGAGCGTTTATGAATATGCAATTAAAAGATTCAGAAAGAATAGATGATTTACAATTAAAAGGTCTTAGACTTATACAAGATACTAATGGATTTTGTTTTGGTATAGATGCAGTTTTATTAGCTAATTTTACTAAAATAAAAAAAGATGCTAAAGTTGTAGACCTAGGTACAGGAACAGGAATCATACCTATTTTAATAGCAGGAAAAAGTGAAGCTAAAAAAATTATTGGTGTAGAAATACAAGAAGATGTATATGAAATGGCAACTCGTTCTGTAAAATTAAATAATTTGGAAGAAAGAGTTGAGATTATAAATGAGGATATAAAATCTATAGATAAAGTTTTAGATATAAATGGTTATCATGTAGTTACATCAAATCCTCCATATATGCATATCGATGGAATAAAAAATCCAAATGATAAAAAAGCAATATCAAGACATGAAGTAAAGTGTAATTTAGAAGATGTAATCAAAGCTGCATCTAGATTAGTTATGCCTAGAGGAAAGTTTTTCATGATACATAGGCCAACAAGGTTAGTTGATATAATAACTTTAGGGCGAAAATATAAACTAGAGCCAAAAGTTATCCAATTTGTACATCCAAGACCTAAAAAAGCACCTAATTTGGTTTTAGTTCAATTTGTAAAAGATGGAAGACCAGAGCTTAAAATATTAGACCCATTGTATGTTTATGGAGAAGATGGGAATTATACAAAAGAATTAAAAGCAATATATAATAATGAAGATATAGGAGAGTTATAGATGAGTGGGAAATTGTACATATGTCCAACACCAATAGGAAACTTAGAGGATATAACATATAGAACTTTAAGAGTATTAAAAGAAGTGGATTTAATTGCAGCAGAAGATACAAGACATAGTATAAAGCTTTTAAATCATTTTGAAATCTCAAAACCTTTGACTAGTTATCATGAACACAATAAAGATTCAAAGGGTGATTATTTAATAAATAAACTAATTGATGGCGAAAATATAGCCTTGATAAGCGATGCAGGTATGCCTGGGATATCTGACCCAGGAGAAGAAATAATAAAACAAGCTATACAAAACAATATAGAAATAGAAGTTTTACCAGGTGCAACAGCATTTGTAACTGCTTTGGTTGGTTCTGGTATGGATACACATAAATTCGTTTTTGAGGGCTTTTTAGATAGAGATAAAAAAGTTAGAAAAGGGCAACTAGAAGAAATAAAAGAAGAAAGTAGAACTATAATTTTTTATGAATCACCACATAGATTGAAGGATACACTAAAAGATATGTTTAAGATTCTTGGAAATAGAAAAATTTCCATAAATAGAGAACTTACAAAAAAATATCAAGAGATAATCAGAGAAGATATAGAAACTGTTATAAAAATATTTGATGAAAAAGAAGTAAGAGGCGAGTTCGTATTAATCGTAGAAGGATTTCATGGTGAAAAGTCAAAAAAAGAAGATTATGATGCTCTTACAGACAGAGAATATGTTTTAAAACTAATTGAAAGTGGTATGAACAAAAAAGATGCAATAAAAATAGTTTGTAAAGATAGAAAATTAAAAAAGGATGTAGTTTATAAACAAGTCCTGGATTTATAAAACCTGAATCTGAGGTGATTTTATGGAAATAGAAAAAATTATAATAGAGAGTTTAAAGAGAAAATATACATACAAAACGTTTGTAGAGCTAGATGAAAAGGAAGAACTAGAAAAAATAATACCTAAAGTAAAATGTATGAAGTCTGTAGGAGAATGTAAGTATCATGTTGTTAATTGCTTTGAACACTCTATAAATGCATTAAGAGAATTAGAAATAGTGTTAAATGATAAAGATTTTTTCCCAATACATTTAAGAGAACATGTATCAAATTATTTAAATGTATGTATTGGGGATGGTATAAATAAGTTACATGCACTAAAGTTAGGAATATTTCTACATGATATAGGTAAGCCTGATAGTATGACTTTAGACGAAACAGGAAGAGTTCATTTTACAAATCATGAAAAAATAGGTGCTCAAATAATAGACAATATGGGGATAAAGTTAGATTTATCAACAGAGACATATAAACTTATAAGCAAATATGTAAGATATCACATGATACTGCTGTCCTTGTATAAGAAAAATGATTTGAGTAGAAAAGAATTAATTAATGTATTTAATCTAGTGGATGAAGATACTATAGGCATAATACTTCTTGGATATGCAGATATAGTTTCTACAATAAAACTATTAGATAAAAGTGAAGAAGTGAGTGTATTAAAGACATATATGGAATACATTCTAACAAATTACTTGTATAAGAGTAATTATACGCATGTATAAATTTAGTTAACATAATTGAATTTTAAATGGTTAGATAAAGTTTAAAATATGTAGATTTCAAAAACATAAAAGAAGTTGTCTTTGTTATAAAATTATGAAAGACAACTTTTTTTATATCAAAAATTGGAATCTCATTAAGAATACTTAATGGTCTATTAGTCAATAAACCATTAGTATTTAACTTATATTACAATATTGATTTTGCTTGTATTGGTGTTGATAGTATAACAGAGGTCTTAGTAGAGCCTATTTTCTTTATAGTATCAATCACATTTTCTAATTCGTACATATCTTTTACAATGACTTTTAAAAGTAAGCAATCATCACCTGTTATATGGTGACATTCTACAATTCTAGGGTCCTTTCCAGCTGATTCAATGAACTCTGTATATCCATTACTTGGAAGAGAAATATGAATAAATGCCTTTATAACTCTACCTAATGAATCTGGGTTAACAATAGCCTTATACCCTTCTATAACACCAGATTCTTCTAATCTTTTGACTCTTTCTGAAACTGCAGGAGAAGTTAAACCAACTATTTTTCCTAAGTCCTTCATAGAAATTCTCCCATCATCCTGTAAAATTTCTATGATTCTATAATCTGTAACATCCATAAATAAACAGTCCCCCTTAAATAAAAATAATTAATGCTATAAAACTTTTTTAGAATCTATCATTTTTGTTTTTAAATACCAAAGATTTCTAGATAAATCAACCTTATAAATGTGTGGTTTTGAAAGTCTTTTGTATTGTTCCCAGATAGTACTTAATTCATATTGTACATGATTTTTTATTTCAAGAACAGGTTTTTTATTATATTTGCATATTCCTTTTATATACAATGGTTTAAGAAGCTCTTTAACTTTATAGTTTGTAAATATCTTCGTTTTCCATGTATATGTAGGATGGAAGATTTCTAAAGGTTTAGATTCATCTATAACTTCATCATGTAACATAATTAAATCTGCCTCTGCTTTATTGTCTTCGTTATATATTCTTATAACTTTCTTGTAACCAGGATTATTTATTTTCTCTGGATTTTCAGAAATTTTTATCTTAGGTTCAAGAGTTCCATTTTCACAAGATGCAGCTAATTTGTAAACTCCTCCAAGAGAAGGTGAATCGAAAGATGTAATGAGCTTTGTGCCTACTCCCCATGAATTTATAGTAGCTCCTTCTGCTTTAAGTGATGATATAGTGTATTCATCAAGGTCATTAGATGCAGTAATGCTAATATCTGAAAAACCAGCACTATCTAATTGTTTTTTTGCTTCTTTAGATAAATAAGCTAAATCTCCAGAATCTAGTCTTATACCCATAGGTTTGTATCCTTTTTCGGAAATATTTTTAAATACTTTTATTGCATTAGGTACACCACTGTTTAATACATCATAAGTATCTACAAGTAGTAAGCATTTGTCTGGATAAACATCAGCATATGCTTGGAATGCATCAAGTTCAGTATCAAATTTTTGTACCCAACTATGAGCATGTGTACCAATTATAGGTATATCAAACATTTTCCCAGCTAATACATTTGCAGTTCCAGTACAACCACCAACTACAGCAGCTCTAGCACCATATATACCTGCATCTGCACCTTGTGCACGGCGTAATCCAAATTCAAATACAGGGTCTCCTTGAGCTGCAAAACAAACTCTAGAGGCTTTAGTAGCAATAAGAGATTGAAAATTGACTATTGTCAACAATGCTGTTTCAATAAGTTGAGCTTGATATAAAGGTGCCTTAACAGTAATCAATGGCTCATTAGGAAACATGATAGTTCCTTCTTCAACAGCATATATATCTCCTGTGAACTTAAATTCTTTTAAAAACTTTAGAAACTTATCAGAAAATAAATTTAAGCTTTTTAAGTACTCTAAATCTTCATCTGAGAAATGAAGATTATCTATGTATTCAACAACCTGATCAATACCACAAACTATAGTATACCCTCCATCACAAGCGTTTTTTCTAAAAAACATATCGAATACAACAATGTCTTCGTGAATATTTTTTTCAAAATAGCCATTTAACATAGTCAGCTGATATAAATCAGTAAGAAGTGTTAGATTTCTCATTATTTCTCTCCTTAATTATTATTAAATATTAAAAATTATAAAAACTCCCACACTTATACTAAAACATAATATAGTACAACTTTCAAGTATAAAGTATTACCTAACTATCATAAAATTATTTAAAGAGGAGGATGATTAGGATAGGAAAAATATGGTTTTATATGGTATCAATAGGAATAATAGGAAGTTTGATTTCTAAAAATATGGGTGAATTAAATAAAGTTATATTAAGTGAAACATCAAAAGGTATAGAATTTGCAATAAGTCTAGCTGGTATAATGGCACTTTGGATGGGTGTAATGAATATTGCAAAAGAATCAGGTCTAATCGAAAAGATAGGCCAGAAATTAAATCCTATAATGAGAAGATTGTTTCCTTCTATTCCAAAAGGTCACAAAGCAATGTCTTATATAGTTATGAACATTGCTTTAAATATGCTGGGTGCTGGAAATGGTGCAACAGCATTTGGTTTAAAGGCAATGAGTGAGCTTCAAACTTTAAACAACAAAAAAGATACAGCAACTAATGATATGATTATGTTTATGGTAATAAATATATCATCTATACAAATAATTCCATTTACCATAATTAAATTAAGGATGGATATGGGAGCTCAAAATCCAAGTGAAATAATTTTTACAACCTTATTTGCAACCATTATATCTACAGCAATAGCGATAATAACATGTAAATTTTTTCAAAGAAGATATAGATAAAGGGGATGTAGATACATGGAAGTGTTTTCAAACTTACTTATACCAATAATAATTTTGTACATAGTAGTTTATGGTAAATATAAAAAAATAGATGTGTATGATAGTTTTGTAAAAGGGGCAATTGATGGACTAAAGGCAGCATGGGACATATTACCATATATAATAGGAATATTCCTGGCAATAGGAATATTCAAAACAGGTAAAGGTCTTGATATGTTAGAATGGTTATTTACACCAATAGCTAATATGATGAGTATACCAAAAGAATTAATAGGTCTGATAAGTGTAAAACCTTTATCTGGAAGTGGTGCTTTAGGTATGTATAGTGAACTTGCAAATAGGGTTGGAATAGGTAGTTTAGTAGAAAAAATGGGTGCTACAATTGTAGGTTCTTCTGAAACTATCTTTTATACAATGGCAATATACTATGGAAGTCTAAAGATAAAAAATACTAGGCATACATTGTCATGTGCTATGATTAGTCATGTCGCTGGTGTTATAGCAGCTGTTTTTATTTGCTATGTAATATTTGTATAATTTGTTGACAATGTGGGAAAAATTTTATAATATAGTGATTATATAGAAATAAATAGTAATATAAATTATAAGCTATGAAAAGAAGAGTAAATAAAGGTTTTTTCTATCAGAGAGCTAGGTTAGGTGAAAGCTAGTGTCAAAAGCTTTATTGAAGATGGTCTTGGAGCTTTTTATCTGAGCATATATGCTAGGATAAAACGGTTGGGCACGTTATAGTCTATTAAGATGTCTATAAAGTGAATTTCTACATTTCATGTGAAACATAATTATTATAGATGAATTAGGGTGGTACCGTGAATAATCTCGCCCCTATGTTAGCTCATAGGAGGCGATTTTTTATTATTTCAATGAAATATTTATAAAACTAGAACGATAAAAAAATTAGGAGGTAAATAATATGAGCAAACCGAGTTTTTATGTAACAACACCAATATACTATCCAAGTGGAGGATTACACATAGGTCATACTTATTCAACAGTAGCAGCAGATACGATAGCTAGATTTAAGCGTTTTTGTGGATATGATGTAAAGTTCTTAACAGGAACAGATGAGCATGGTGAAAAAATCCAAAAGAAAGCTATAGAACAAGGAATGTCAGAGATAGAATATCTTGATGGAATGATAAAAGATATAAAGGCTTTATGGAATACTATGGATATATCTTATGATGATTTTATAAGAACAACAGAAAAAAGACATACAGACATAATACAAAAAATATTTACTAAATTATATGAGCAAGGTGATATATATAAAGGAGAATATGAAGGTAGATATTGTACTCCTTGTGAAAGTTTCTGGACAGAATCTCAATTATTGGAAGGAAATAAATGCCCTGATTGTGGAAGAGAAACATATTTAGTGAAAGAAGAATCTTATTTCTTTAGACTATCTAAATATGAAGATAGATTAAAAGAGTTATTTAAGGATGATAGCTTCTGTTTCCCTGCTGCTAGAAAAAACGAAATGGTAGCAAACTTTTTAGATAAAGGATTAGAGGACTTAAGCGTAACAAGAACAACTTTTGACTGGGGTATAAAAGTTCCTTTTGATGAAAAACATGTAATTTATGTATGGGTAGATGCTTTATGTAATTACATAACGGCATTAGGATATATGACTGACAATGATGAAGAATTCAAAAAATATTGGCCTGCAAATGTTCAAATAGTAGGTAAAGAAATAGTGAGATTCCATACAATAATATGGCCAGCACTTTTAATGGCTTTAGGTTTAGAAGTTCCAAAACAAGTATTTGGACATGGATGGATATTATTTGCTGATGATAAGATGAGTAAATCAAAAGGTAATGTGGTTTATCCAGAACCTATAATAGAAAGATATGGAATAGATACACTTAAATATTTCTTATTAAGAGAGTTTGCATTTGGACAAGATGGAAGTTATACCCATAGAAATTTTGTAACAAGAATAAATTATGACCTAGCAAATGATTTAGGAAACTTAATAAGCAGAACAGTAGCCATGGTTGAAAAGTATAATAATGGTATAATACCAACAGCAAAAGTTTCAACTGACTTTGATGCAGATTTAAAAGAACAAGCTGTATCAACTAGAGAAAACTTTGAAGCTGAAATGGACAAAATGCAATTCCATGAAGCATTAGAGAGTGTATGGAAGTTGGTTAGAAGAACTAATAAATATATAGATGAGACTATGCCTTGGGCACTAGCTAAAGATGAAACTAAGAAAGATGAATTAGATACAGTTTTATATAATTTATGTGAATCTATAAGAATAATTGCAACATTAATAAATCCTATAATGAATGAAACAGCAAATAAGATATATGAGCATATAGGAATAAAAGGTCAAGGTGATATAACTACATGGGAAAGTACAAAAACATTTGGCCTTATTGGCGAAAATGTAAAGGTATTTAAAGGTGAACCTTTATTCCCAAGATTAGATGTAGAAAAAGAAATAGAAGAATTAACTAAGATGTTTTCTGGGAAACCTCCAGTAGAAGAAAAGCCATTAGAGCATAAAGAAGAAATTACTATTGATGATTTAGATAAAATAGAGCTTAGAGTAGGAAAAATAATAAGCTGTGAAAAGCATCCAAAAGCAAATAAATTATTAGTATCACAAGTTAAAATTGGACCAGAAACAAGACAAATAGTATCAGGAATAGCTGAATACTATAAGCCAGAAGACTTGGTAGGTAAGGAAGTTACAGTAGTATGTAACTTAAAACCAGTCAAATTAAGAGGTGTAGAATCTCAAGGTATGATACTAGCAGCAGGTGATGATGGAGACCCATATGTTCTACCATTTACACAAGGGGCTAAAGATGGATGCGAGGTTCGTTAATAGGCAATTAAACAGTAAGGAGATTAAAAATGTTATTTGACTCACATGCACATTTAAACGATGAAAGTTTTGATGAAGATAGAGATGAACTTATTGGTTCATTAAAAGAAAAAGGTGTAGATTTAGTTGTAAATCCAGGTGCAGATATAGAAACATCAATAACAGCAATTGAACTAGCAAAAAAGTATGATTTTATATATTCAGCAGTTGGAGTACATCCACATGATGTATCAAAGCTAGATGATACAGCAATAGATACTTTAAGAAAACTTGCAACTGAAAATGAAAAAGTTGTAGCTATTGGAGAAATTGGGTTAGATTATTATTATGATTATTCTCCAAGAGAAGAGCAAAAAGAGTGGTTTAAGAAGCAAATTGAGTTAGCTAATGAGTTAAAACTTCCAATAATAATACATGATAGAGATGCACATGGAGATACTTTTGAGATAATAAAAAGTACTAAAAGTCCTGAAATAGGGTGTGTACTCCATTGTTATAGTGGCAATGTGGAATTAGCTAGAGAATATGTTAAAATGGGTTGTTATATATCAATTTCAGGAACAGTTACTTTTAAGAATAATAAGAAAACTAGAGAAGTAGTAAGAGAAATTCCTCTGGAAAGGCTGTTTATAGAGACTGATTCACCATATATGTCACCAGAGCCACACAGAGGAAAGAGAAATAACCCTTCTCAAGTAGCTTTTGTTGCTGATAAAATAGCTCAAGAAAAAGGTATATCATATGAAGAAGTATGTAGAGCTACAAAAGAAAATGCAAAAAAGTTTTTTAATATAAAATAAACAATTAAAACTTATAATGATATATTAAAATAAATCATTATAAGTACAAAATGAGGGAGTGTCTCAAGATGAACTTTTTAGTTCATGAGGCACTCTTTTTTTTATGAAATCAAATATATTTTCATCATTTTAACAATGAAAAAGGTGATTATATCTATTTTGGGAAAACCTACTTTTTTATTTCTAGTGATTTAATTTACATTTTCAATATATAATTTCTTAACATTGTTAAAAAAGAATTTACAAGATATCCATTAGAATTAACTGAAACATAATATCTATTTAACTTAAGTTGTTTATTATATTCTTAGGTAAGTAAACGAAAAGTAAATTAAGGAGGCAAAATCTTGTATACAGTTGATAGTACTAAGATATTGATAAATATGGATTTAGGGAAACTAGAAAAAATATATTCAATGATAAAAAACATATCAAGTATTTCTATAATCAAAGAACCTAACTTAGCTACAGTGATGGTAAGAGCTAATGAAAGTGTAAATAATGCAACATTTAATTTAGGAGAGATATTAGTGACAGAATGTAGTGTAAAGGTGGATGAAAGTTTAGGTTATGGAATAGTTGCAGAAAATGATGATAAGAAAGTTGTTTATTTAGCAGCTATAGATGCAGTTCTACATAGCAATAACACTAAATTTGATGAGTTAAAAAATTATATAAATAAAAGTGTATATGAAGAGAGCTTAAGATATGAGCAAGAGATTATTGACGAGTTTAGTTTGATTAATAAAACAAAAGTTCAATTCAATACTATGGATTAAATAGGAGGAGAATCATGGTAAATTATACACAAGAAATATATAGAAAACTGCTAGATAGTGCTTCATTTCCTGGGAAATTAAATAACATAGATAATATAAATATAGAAAATAATACAAAACTATCAAATGGAGCAATTGGTATAGCAATTACTCTATTAGACCAAGAGGTTACCTTCTATGTAGAAAATCATACTCAAGAAGATATAAAAAACATAAGAGCACTTACAATGTCAAATCAAGTAGATTATAAAAAGTCAGATTATCTATTTTTAGATATTAATTCAGAAATAGATATACTGCAAGTTAGAATAGGTTCTTTTGAATATCCAGATGAGAGTGCAACTATAATACATCAAGTAAATGATTTATCAATAGATTATCAAATTAAGTATATAAAACTTGATTTAAGTGGTCCTGGTATAAAATCTAAAAATAGTTTATATATAGATGGAGTTAAAAAAGAATTTCTAGAAAGATTATCTACTATAAATAAAGATTATCCAATAGGAGTAGATTTGATTTTAGTGGATAAAAAAGGAGAACTTGTTTTTATACCAAGGTCGTCAAAATTAAGTTGGGAGGTACTATAAAAATGGCTTATGTAGCAGTTAAAGGTGGAGAAGAAGCTATATTACAGGCTAAAAATATACTTGAATTTTATAGAGTAAAAGGAGAGAGTTTGCCTATAGATGTAAAGCAGATTAAAGAGCAGATGTCTTATGCTGTAGATAAAGTAATGTCTGAAGGTAGTTTATACAACAAGGAACTATCTGCATTAGCTATAAAACAAGCTCAAGGTGATATATTAGAAGCATCTTTCTATATAAGAGCTTTAAGGTCAACAATGCCTAGAGTTACATATTCAGAACCTATAAATACAGAAGAAATGAGAATAAAGAGGAGAATATCAGCTACATTTAAAGATATACCAGGAGGTCAATATCTTGGAGCAACAAGAGATTATGAGAATAGAATACTAAATGTAGAATTATTAAAAGAAGACGAAAAAAAGAATAGAGACTTTAAAGATAGTTTCATAAATGAATTAGAAAAAGTGGATGAAATACCTAAGTTTACAAAGATATCTAATATATTTAGAGAAGAAAATTTATTACAAGAAGAAGTGTGTGAAGATAAATCAGAGGAAGTGATAGATGATATCACAAGAAATAGTCTAAGATTTCCAGTTTCTAGGTCGGCAAAATTACAGGCTTTAACCAGAGGTGAAAGTGGAGTGGTATCAGGTTTTGCTTATACTATTGTAAGAGGTTTTGGTGATGAACATCCATATATAAGTGAACTTAGAACAGGTAATGTATCTATAAAAATAAAACATCCTATCTATGAAGATGAGCAAATAACAGTTGGTGACATGTTGGTTACTGAATGTGAAATAGTTTCCAAAGCATCACAAAACAAGACTGAAAGTTCTAAAAAAAGTTCAGAAGATAGAAATAAAATGTCTTTAGGATATGGTCTTTGTATGGGGAACAACGAGAATAAGGCTATATCTATGGCTATACTAGATAAATCTTTGGAACCAAATAGTGAAAAACTAGCACAAGATGAAGAGTTTGTATTGCTTCATATAGATGGAATAGATTCATTAGGATTTATATCTCACTTTAAGCTTCCTCATTATGTAGATTTTAAAGCGGATGTAGAAAGAATAAAATAGTTTATGGAGGTAAGTTTAGGTGATATATAACTATGGTTTTTTAGATGAAAACACGAAGAAGGAAATAAGAAGAAAAATATTAAAAGCAGTATCAATACCTGGTTATCAAGTTCCTTTTGGTTCAAGAGAATTGCCTATAGCTAAAGGATGGGGTACTGGAGGTCTACAACTGACACTATCATTAATTGGTAAAAGTGATGTAGTAAAAGTAATTGACCAAGGAAGTGATGATTCTACAAATGCTTGTAATATAAGAAGCTTTGTCGCAGATGTAAGCAATGTAGAAACCACAAAAGATACATTAGATGCTACATTGATTCAAACAAGACATAGAATACCAGAAGAAAAACTAAAATCTAACCAAATACTGATATTTCAAGTACCAATACCAGAAACACTTAGAATAGTAGAACCTAGTGAAGTTGAAACGAGAAGAATGCATTCAGAAGAAGATTATAGCAGGATGTGGGTATATCTTTATGAAGATATAGTTAGATTTGATGATATATCAATAGCAGCCGAATATCCATGTAAAGTAAATGATAGATATTTAATGAATCCATCTCCAATACCAAGGTTTGACATAAAAAAATTAAACATGTCAGACAATTTATTCTTATTTGGTGCAGGAAGAGAAAAAAGGATATATGCAATTCCTCCATATACAAAAGTGGAACCTTTAGAATTTGAAGATTATAAATTTGAAGAGGAAAAATTTGAAGGAAAGTATTGTAGTTTATGTAAAAGTACAAACACATTTTTGGATGAAGTGTATGATAGTGACACTAATGAAAAGTACTATAGTTGCTCAGATACAAGTTATTGTGAAAAGGTTAGGTTAAGAAATAACGGTGTAGATGTGACAATTGGAGGTGCTTGGAATGAGTAATATAAATAAAACTAAAAGATTAGAAAATGTAGATAAACAAGTATTAATAGGGAGAAATATCAATCTTATTTATGGAGATGGATGTGAAAAGTGTTTTGAAAGCACAGGATATGAAAGTAACAATATATGCAAATATTGTGGCTCTATAGTTGCATGTAATAATGTAAATCTAGAACTTTATGAAGGGGAAGTTCTTGGTATTGTAGGTGAATCTGGTTCAGGAAAAAGTACATTATTAAAAATACTATTTTTTCAAGAACATGCCAACAGTGGAGAGGTATATATATCACATTACAATAAAGATGAAAATATATTAGAACTTTCAGACCAGAAAAAGAGGTATATAAAGAATCATTTTATGGGTATTGTATATCAAAATCCTCATCTTGGTTTAAACTTGGATTTTAGCAGTGGTGGTAACATAGCAGAAAAATTATTAATGGCAAATTTATATAACGTTGAAAAAATAAGGGATAGAGCCAAAGAACTTCTAATAAAAACTAACATACCTGTAGAGAGAATAGACCATAAACCAAAATACTTTAGTGGGGGAATGCAACAGCGAGTTCAAATAGCAAAAGCTCTTTCAAATAATCCTCCAATATTGCTACTAGATGAAGTTACAACAGGTTTAGATGTATCTGTACAAGCCGAAGTTTTGGATTTAATAAGAGAAATTCAAAGAGAACTGAAAATTTCTATGGTAGTTGTATCTCATGACTTTGATGTTATCAAAATGCTTGCTGATAGGACAATTGTAATGAAAAATGGAAGTGTTATTGAGTCTGGTCTTACAGACCAAATAATGGAAGACCCACAACACCCATATACTCAGCAACTTATAAATTCACTGTTATAAATATTGTTTGTAAATAAGTAAAATGGGGGCTTTGAATAAAATGAAAGAAACTATACTTAAGGTAAATAATTTTAGTAAAGATTTTGAGCTACATGCATTAAACAAGACTATAAAAGCATGTAATAATATAAATTTTGAAGTTTTAAAAGGGGAGTTCTTAGGAATAATAGGTAAATCTGGAGCAGGTAAGTCAACTATATTAAAAAGTATTTATAAAACATACATACCAACAACTGGAGAAATAATATTTAACTCAGAAATATATGGAAATGTAGACTTAGCTAAAATTGGGGACAGAGAAATGATAAACCTTAGAAAAAAGGAAATAGGGTATGTATCACAGTTTTTAAAGACACTGCCACGTATAACTGCAATTGAACTAGTAGTACATTCATTAATTGAGAGTGGGTTTGAAAAAATTTGTGCATATGATATGGCAAAAGATATACTTAATCAATTTGAAATAAAGGAAAATTTATGGGATGCTTATCCAAATAATTTTTCTGGTGGAGAAAAGTTAAGATTAAATCTTGCTCAAGCTATGGTTAAAAAACCTAGACTCTTGCTACTTGATGAACCAACTGCATCGCTTGATAATCAATCTAAAATATATGTAAAAGAAAAAATGTTGGAACTTAAAAGTCAAGGAACTACAATGATAGGAATTTTTCATGATATAGAATTTATGGAAACTGTTATAGATAAGACCTTTACTATGGCAAAAGGGACTATGAGTGAAAGTGGGGTAGCCTAGATGATAAAACTAATTCATAATGCAAATATTGTATTAGAAGATTCAATACTTGAAAATGCTCATTTAATTATAGAAGGAGATACAATAAAAAAAGTATCAAATGATAAGATTGACTATGCATTTGATTTTAATGAGATAGATGAAATAATAGATGCAAAAAACTTGTATGTCATACCTGGTATCATAGATATTCATAGTGATGCTATTGAAAAGGAAATAGAGCCAAGACCAAGTACATTATTACCATTTAATATGGCATTTTATGAACTTGATAAAAAATTACCTGCAAATGGAATAACTACAGTTTATCATTCTATATCTTTAGGTGATGGAGTAGGGGTTAGAAGTATTGACAATTCTTTAAAGATGATTGAAAATATTGATTCATACAAAAATGTAGATAGTAAGAGTATAAATCATAAGGTTCATCTAAGATACGAAGTATTATATCATGAAGGTTTAGATAAGGTTTCAGAATTATTAGAGGAAAATAAAATAGATTATTTATCAATAATGGACCATTCTCCAGGTCAAGGTCAGTATACAAATCCAAAATTTTATAGAGAATATGCTACTAAAATATGGGGAGTTACAGAAAATTATGTTGATACATGGCTAGATGGTTTAGTAGATTTACATGATAATTTGGATTGGAATAAAATAGCTAATGTTATAGGAAAAGCAAAAAATAAAAATATAAATATTGCTTCACATGATGATGATACATTAGAAAAGATGGATTTTATAAAAAATATAGGAGTCAATGTATCTGAATTTCCTATAACTCTTGAGGTTGCAAAATATTCAAAGAAGCTAGGTGTCTTAACTTGTCTGGGTGCACCAAATATTGTAAGGGGAAAATCTCACAATAACAATTTAACAGCAATGGATGCTATATTGGAAGACTGTTGTGACATTGTTTGTTCGGATTATCTTCCATCAGCTATGATAAAGTCTATGTGCATAGTTGCAGAAAAAACTAACAATTTAAATAGAGCAGTCAATTTATTTACTTCAAATCCAGCTAAAGCAGTTGGTATATACGATGAAAGAGGTAGCATAGAAGAAAATAAAAAGGCAGATTTAGTTTTAGTAGATATTGATAGCGAATATCCAAAGATTGTAAATACTATTGTAAATGGAAATACAGTTTATAAAAGGGAGGTATAAAGATTGTTAACAGATTTACATTGTCATACAAGTATATCAGATAATAATTTAACTACAGAAGAAATAATAAAAAAAGCATCAGAAAAGAATATAAATGTACTAGCAATAACAAATCATGATACTTTATCTGGATTAGATGAAGCTCTTGTACTTGGAGAACATTATGGAATAACAATAATACCAGGTATAGAAATCTCGGCTTATGATTACAAAAATAGAAAAAGAGTTCATATTCTAGGATATAACATAGATTTAAATAGTCAAGAAATAAAAAGTCTATGTAATCCAATGGTATGTGATAGACATAAAGCATCTGTTAAGATGGTAAATAAAATTATAGATTTAGGATACAAAATATCTCTAGAAGATGTAAAGAAATACTCATCAAAAACTGGAATATTTAAACAGCACATAATGAAAGCTCTTATAGATAAAGGATATACAGATAATATATATTCCAGTCTATATAAAGAATTGTTTCACAGAGGAAATGGTAAGGCATATGTATCCTTAAAGTATGTGGATTATAGAGATGCAATAAAAGCTATAAAAAACTCTGGTGGAATTTGTGTATTAGCCCATCCAGGTCAAATGGACAATTTTAGTGCTATTGAAGATATGGTAAAAGTAGGATTAGATGGCATAGAAGCATATCATCCTTCACACAATAAAGAATTGGAAAAAGAATCACTTTTTTATGCTAAGAAGTACAACTTGGTAGTTACAGGAGGTTCAGATTACCATGGGGATTATTCTCAGCATAACTATGAACTTGGAAGCAAGAGCTTAAATAGAGAAGACCTATTTAAGTTCAGGTTGGCTTTGGGAGGGGTTTTATAAATGTCTTTTTTACAAGTAAAAAATGTAAGTAAAAGTTATGGACAAGTCAAAGTACTAAAAGATATATCTATTGACATTGAAAAAGGAGAGTTTATCTGTTTACTAGGTCCAAGTGGTTGTGGTAAAAGTACATTGCTTAGGATAATTGCAGGTCTTGAAGATAAACATGATGGAAAAATAATAATAAACGATAAGGATATGACCAATTCACCGCCTGAAAGTAGAAATTTTGGTATAGTTTTTCAGTCATATGCATTATTTCCAAATATGAATGTTTATAAAAACATAGCTTTTGGATTAGAAAATAAAAATATAAGTAAATCTAATATCGATAAGAAGGTTAAAGAAGTTCTAGAAGTTGTAGAATTGAGTGGATATGATAAAAAATATCCATCGCAATTATCAGGAGGTCAACAACAAAGAGTAGCATTAGCTCGTGCAATTGCTTTAGAACCAGACTTTTTACTTCTTGACGAACCTTTATCGGCATTAGATGCAAAAGTAAGGTTAAAACTTAGAGAGCAGATTAGAAGCTTACATAGAAAACTAGGAATTACAACTATAATGGTAACTCATGACCAAGAAGAAGCGCTTTGTTTGGCTGATAAGATGGTTGTTATGAATAGTGGAGAAATAATACAGGTTGGAACACCAAAAGAAGTATATAAAAATCCCAACACACCTTTTGTAGCTGACTTTATAGGAACAATTAATTTTATAGATGATGGTATTAATAAAATAGCAATTAGACCAGAAGATATAAAAGTAGAATTCAATAGAGATTCTAAAGATAAGGATATAAAAGTAGGAGAAATTTTGGATATTGAATTTAGGGGATTTAACTATAGAATTACAGTTGAGTATTGTTCTAAACAAATGAAGTTAGATGTAGTTTCAAAAGTTGCTGAACAAATGAAACTATGTATAGGTTCTAAAATAAACTTTAAGATACCTAAAGAAGGAATTGTAGAGTATAAATCAGAGGGATGTGCTTAATAGCTAGGGGTGAATAAATGATAACAGCAAAGAATAAAAGAAGAATAGGTGATAGCACGATACAGAAATGTTTCTTAGTTTTTTCAGTAATTTTACTAATAGTATTTATATTATTTCCATTAGTATCATTATTAAAAAATGCATTCTTAGATACAACTGGAAATTTTATAGGTTTTTCAAATTTTAGTAAGTATATTGAAAATCCAAGTCTTATAGCATCGTTTAAAAACTCAATTTTTGTATCTACAGTTTCGTCTTTAATATCACTATGTTTAGCATTTATATATTCGTATGCAATAACAAGAACAAATATAAAGTTTAAAAACTTTTTTAAAACTATGGGGATGTTTCCACTTTTTGCACCAACTATGTTATATGGTATTTCACTTATATACCTTTTTGGAAATAAAGGAATCTTTACAACAATGGGATTTGAGGTACCATTATATGGTCCATTAGGAATAATTATTTCTCAGATACTATTTACATTTCCACAAGCATTCTTAATATTATCTGTTGCACTTTCAATGGCAGATTATAGACTTTATGAAGCAGCAGATAGCTTGGGAGCTAGTGAATTTAAGAAGTTCTGTAAAATTACAATTCCAGGTATAAAGTATTCACTGGTTAGTTCATTCTTTGTATCCTTTATATTAGCATTTACAGATTTTGGAGCGGCCAAGGTAGTTGGAGGAAACTATAATGTATTGGCTACTGACATATACAAACAAGTAGTAGGGCAATTTAACATACCAATGGGAGCAACTGTTTCTATGGTAATGCTGATTCCTGTACTGATAGCTTTTACATTAGATAAGATGGCAAGTAAAAAGCAAGGAATGACTATAACTGCAAAATCTATGCCATATAAAATTAAGGAAAATAAGCTTAGAGATAGAGTATTTTTAATAGCATGTAGTTTTATAACTTTATTAATCTTTATCTTGATATTCGTTTCAGTTATAGGTTCAGTTATAAAACTATGGCCATATAATTTAAGTTTTACAATGGAGCATTATACATTTAAAGGTATCTTGGGAAGTGGAATAAAAACATATTTAAGTAGTTTAAAAATATCAACTTTAACAGCAATATTTGGAACTATATTTGTATTTTTTAGTGCATATATGATAGAAAAAGTAGATAAATTTCCTAGATTAAGACAAACGGCTTACTTTTTATCAATGATACCTATGGCATTACCTGGATTGGTTTTAGGTATATCATATATAACTTTTTTTAACTCAGCAAATAATCCATTAAACTTTCTATATGGAAGTACAGTGATACTAGTTATAGTAAATATAGTTCATTTTTATTCAGTTTGCTTTATAACTTCAAATTCATCGCTAAAGATGCTAGATAAAGAATATGAACTAGTTGCAAAATCTATAAATATACCATTTTATAAAGTGTTTTTTAACATAACAGTTCCAATGTCTATAACATCAATACTTGAAATAGTAGTATATTATTTTGTAAATTCAATGGTTACTGTTTCAGCATTAATATTCTTATATACTCCTCAGACTCAAACAGCATCAATATCAATACTAAAGTTAGATGAGATAGGATATATAGGGCCATCGGCTGCTATGGCAGTATTAGTGCTTTTAACAAATATAGTAGTAAGGCTTTTGTACGAATTTGTCACAAAGAAGTTGAAAAATAACACACAAAAATGGCAACAAAAAGATGTTGCTTAGGGGAGGTAAAAATGAAATTTAAGAAGCTAGTTTCTTTAGGAGTATTATCAACACTTTTATTGAGTGTAATAACAGGGTGCAGTACTGCCTCATCAGGTTCGGATTCAAAGACTGATAGTAAGACAAAAGGAGATTTAACAGTTTATACAGCAATTGAAGAAGATAGTATAGAACCATATTTAGCTACATTTAAAGAAAAATATCCAGATATTAAATTAAATGTTTTTAGAGCATCAACAGGAGACATAACAGCAAGACTACTGGCTGAAAAGGATAATCCTCAAGCAGATGTTGTATGGGGAGTTGCAGCTACAAGCTTATTAGTTGCAGATGAGCAAGGAATGTTAGAACCATATGCCCCAAAAGGTTCTGAGGAAATAGAGTCTGCATTTAAAGATGATAAGGAAGTTCCTTCTTGGGTTGGAATAGATGCTTGGATGACAGGTATAACAGTAAATACTAAAGAATTAAAAGATAAAAACATACCAGTTCCTAGTTCTTATGAAGATTTAACAAAGCCAGAGTATAAAGGTCTTATATCTATGCCTAATCCATCTTCTTCTGGTACAGGATATTTAACAGTATCAGCACTTATACAAATTATGGGTGAAGAAAAAGCATGGCAATACATGGACAAATTACATGAAAACATTGGTGTATATACTCAATCTGGTTCAGCTCCAGCTACATCAGCAGCTTCTGGAGAATATCCTATAGGTATATCTTTTGGATATAGAGGTATAAAATTAAAAGAGGAAGGATATCCAGTAGAAGTTGTATTTCCAAAAGAGGGTTCTGGATGGGATATAGAAGCAAATGCTCTTGTAAAAAAAGATGATATAAAAGAAGCTTCAAAAGTATTTTTAGATTGGGCGATAAGTAAAGAAGCAATGAATGAGTATTCTAAGAATTATGCTGTTACTACAGTTTCTACAGGAAATCCAATACCAGAAGGATTCCCTAAAAAACCATTAGAACAAATGATAGATAATGATTTAAAATCAGCAGCAAAAAATAGAGAAACTATACTAAATAAATGGATATCAAAATATGATGGAAAGACAGAAAAAGAGAGTTAAGTTTAATAATAAAATCAAATAAAAAAGAGCCTAGAATATAAATTTTATATCTAGGCTCTTTTAACGTGTTAAAATTTTCAAAATATTTTTCAGAACCAATATAAACTCAATATTTATAAATAATTATGTATTAACTTATAACAATCAACATATTTTACTTATTACTATTAATTTAGAAGTATAGATATTACAGATTAAAATAAGTTATTTTTAATATTAAGATTAAAATATAACTATAATATATCAAGTAATTACGTTATTAACCGATTATTAAAATAGGTATGTAAATTTTTATTTAAGTAATTCTAGAATATATGATGAAAGAAGATATAAAGAAGGAAAATAAAAAGTAAATTGCTTTCAGATAACTATTAACTTGAAAGCAAGAGTTTAAATAGAGAAGACCTATTTAGGTTCAGGTTGGCTTTGGGAGGGGTTTTATAAATGTCTTTTTTACAAGTAAAAAATGTAAGTAAAAGTTATGGACAAGTCAAAGTACTAAAAGATATATCTATTGACATTGAAAAAGGAGAGTTTATCTGTTTACTAGGTCCAAGTGGTTGTGGTAAAAGTACATTGCTTAGGATAATTGCAGGTCTTGAAGATAAACATGATGGAAAAATAATAATAAACGATAAGGATATGACCAATTCACCGCCTGAAAGTAGAAATTTTGGTATAGTTTTCCAGTCATATGCATTATTTCCAAATATGAATGTTTACAAAAACATAGCTTTTGGATTAGAAAATAAAAATATAAGTAAATCTAATATCAAAAAAAAGGTTAAAGAAGTTCTAGAAATTGTAGAATTGAGTGGATATGAGAAAAAATATCCATCACAATTATCCGGAGGTCAACAACAAAGAGTAGCATTAGCTCGTGCAATTGCTTTAGAACCAGACTTTTTATTTCTTGATGAACCTTTATCTGCATTAGATGCAAAAGTAAGGTTAAAACTTAGAGAGCAAATTAGAAGCTTACATAGAAAACTAGGAATTACAACTATAATGGTAACACATGACCAAGATGAAGCACTTTGTTTATCTGATAAGATGGTTGTTATGAATAATGGAGAAATAATACAGGTCGGAACACCAAAAGAAGTATATAAAAATCCCAACACACCTTTTGTAGCTGACTTTATAGGAACAATTAATTTTATAGATGATGGTATTAATAAAATCGCAATTAGACCAGAAGATATAAGTATAGAATTTAATAGAGATTCTAAAGATGAGGATATAAAAGTTGGTGAGATTTTGGATATTGAATTTAGAGGATTTAACTATAGAATTACAGTTGAGTATTGTTCTAAGCAAATAAAAATAGATGTAGTTTCAAAAGTTATGGAACAAATGAATCTGTGTATAGGTTCTAAAATAAACTTTAAGATACCAAAAGGAATTATAGCGTATAAATCAGAGGGATGTGCTTAATAGCTAGGGGTGAATGAATGATAAAAGTAAAAAATAAAAGAAAAATAAGTGATAGTACTATACAAAAGTATACTTTAACTTTTTCAGTAATTTTACTAATGGTATTTATATTATTTCCATTAGTATCATTATTAAAAAATGTTTTTCTAGATACAAGTGGAAATTTTATAGGCTTTTCAAACTTTAGTAAGTATATTGAAAATCCAAGCCTTATAAAATCGTTTAAGAACTCAGTTTTTGTATCTACAGTTTCGTCTTTAATATCACTATGTTTAGCATTTATATATTCGTATGCAATAACAAGAACAAATATAAAATTTAAGAACTTTTTTAAAACTATGGGAATTTTTCCACTTTTTGCGCCAGCTATGTTATATGGTATTTCACTTATATATCTTTTTGGAAATAAGGGGTTTTTTACAATTATGGGATTTGAGGTACAATTATATGGTCCATTAGGAATAATTATTTCTCAGATACTATTTACATTTCCACAAGCATTCTTAATATTGTCTGTCGCACTTTCAATGGCAGATTACAGACTTTATGAAGCAGCAGATAGCTTGGGAGCTAGTGGATTTAAAAAGTTCTATAAAATCACAATTCCAGGTATAAAGTATTCACTAATTAGTTCATTCTTTGTATCCTTTATACTAGCATTTACAGATTTTGGAGCGGCAAAGGTAGTTGGAGGAAACTATAATGTATTGGCTACTGACATATATAAACAAGTGGTTGGACAATTTAATATACCAATGGGAGCAACTGTTTCTATGGTAATGTTGATTCCTGTACTAATAGCTTTTGCATTAGACAAGATGGCAAGCAAGAAACAGGAGATGACTATAACTGCAAAATCTATACCATATAAGATTAAGGAAAATAAGCTTAGAGATAGAGTGTTTTTAATAGCATGTAGTTTTATAACTTTATTAATCTTTATCTTGATATTCGTTTCAGTTATAGGTTCAGTTATAAAGTTATGGCCATATAATTTAAATTTCACAATAGAGCATTATACATTTAAAGGAATATCTGGAAATGGAATAAAAACATATTTAAGTAGTTTAAAAATATCAACTTTAACAGCGATATTTGGAACTATATTTGTATTTTTTAGTGCATATATGATAGAAAAAGTAGATAAATTCCCTAGATTAAGACAAATAGCTTACTTTTTATCAATGATACCTATGGCATTGCCTGGATTGGTTTTAGGTATATCATATATAACTTTTTTTAACTCATCAAATAATCCATTAAACTTTCTATATGGGAGTACAATGATACTAGTTATAGTAAATATAGTTCATTTCTATACCGTTTCTTTCATAACTTCAAATTCATCGCTAAAGATGCTAGATAAAGAATATGAACTAGTTGCAAAATCTATAAATATACCATTTTATAAAGTGTTTTTCAATGTAACAGTTCCTATGTCTATAACATCGATACTTGAAATAGCAGTATATTATTTTATGAATTCAATGGTTACTGTTTCAGCATTAATATTCTTATATACTCCTCAAACTCAAACAGCATCAATATCAATACTAAAGTTAGATGAGATAGGGTATATAGGACCATCAGCTGCTATGGCAGTATTAGTGCTCTTAACAAATATAATAGTAAGATTGTTGTACGAATTTGTAACAAAAAAACTAAAAAATAACACACAAAAATGGCAACAAAAAGATGTTGCCTAGGGGAGAAAAAATGAAATTTAAGAAGCTAGTTTCTTTAGGAGTATTATCAACACTTTTATTGAGTGTAATAACAGGGTGCAGTACTGCCTCATCAGGTTCAGATTCAAAGACTGATAGTAAGACAAAAGGAGAGTTAACAGTTTATACAGCAATTGAAGAAGATAGTATAGACACATATTTAGCTACATTTAAAGAAAAATATCCAGATGTTAAATTGAATGTTTTTAGAGCATCAGTAGGAGACATAACAGCAAGACTACTGGCTGAAAAGGATAATCCTCAAGCAGATGTTGTATGGGGAGTTGCAGCTACAAGTATGATAATTTTAGATGATCAAGGAATGTTAGAACCATATACTCCAAAAGACTTTGATAAGATAAATCCTGCTTTTAAAGATGATAAGGAAGTTCCTTCTTGGGTTGGAATAGATGCTTGGATGACAGGTATAACAGTAAATACTAAAGAATTAAAAGATAAAAACATACCAGTTCCTAGCTCTTATGAAGATTTAATAAAACCAGAATATAAAGGTCTTATATCTATGCCTAACCCATCTTCTGCAGGAACAGGATATTTAACAGTATCAGCACTTATACAAATTATGGGTGAAGAAAAAGCATGGCAATACATGGATAAGCTACATAAAAATATTGGGGTATATACTCAATCTGGTTCAGCACCAGCAATATCAGCAGCTTCTGGAGAATACCCTATAGGTATATCTTTTGGAAATAGAGGTATAAAATTAAAAGAGGAAGGATATCCAGTAGAAGTTGTATTTCCCAAAGAGGGTTCTGGATGGGAGTTAGAATCAAATGCTCTTGTGAAAAAAGACAATATGAAGGAAGCTTCAAAAGTATTTTTAGATTGGGCGATAAGTAAAGAAGCAATGAATGAGTATTCTAAGAATTTTGCAGTTACTACAATTGATACAGGAAATCCAATACCAGAAGGATTCCCTAAAAAGCCATTAGAACAAATGATAGATAATGATTTAAAATTATCAGCTAGAAATAGAGAAGCTATACTAAATAAATGGACATCAAAATATGATGGAAAGACAGAAAAAGAGAGTTAAACTTATAGAAAAGTAATTTAAAATAGAATGTATCAAAATGAAATGATAATTTATGTGTATAAAAAGGTGGATTCTGATATATAGAATTCACCTTTTGACATATACAAATGTTCTATAGATGGCATAATATACTTAATATTAATAAAAGATATTAACATATTAAATATAAAGCAAAGTATCTCTACTACTATTTGTAAATAAGGTTATAAAAAACAAAGTAGTATTCATTTAATAAAAATGATTTTTTAATTAAGATATGTTTTCAAATAAAAATAAATAGCTTAGTACCTTGATTAAATCAAATAAAAACCTTAAAATAAATAGATGTAAAGAAAAACTAAAAACGAATAAAAGGTGAATTTATATGATAAAAGAAATAATCGTAGTAGAGGGTAGAGATGACGTTACAGCAGTTAAGAGAGCAATAGATGCAGAACTTATAACTACAGGGGGATTTGGATTTCCAAAAGGTGTAATGGAGCGTATAAAAGCTGCTAATGAAAGACGTGGTGTCATAATATTTACAGACCCAGACTTTGCAGGTGAAAAAATAAGAAAAAAAATAGCATCAGAAGTTCCAGGATGTAAACATGCATTTCTACCAAGAGAAGAAGCTAAAAAAGATGGAGACATAGGAATTGAAAATGCTACTCCTAAAAGTATAATAGCAGCTTTGAATAAAGTTAGAACTGAAAATACAGAAAAAAGAAATGAATTTAAACAAGTTGACCTAATTAGAAATGGTCTTATAGGTAACGAAGATGCATCACATAGAAGAGATGCACTTGGTAAAATACTTGGAATTGGATATGGAAACGCAAAACAATTTTTAAATAGATTGAATAATTATGGAGTTGAAAGAGAAGAATTTATAGATGCATTAAAACAACTCTAAATGGAATATTTAGTATATGAAAAATATTATATAAAATAGATGTGAAATTACAGGTTAATTTAAGACAAATTATTTCTAATAAATACTTTGTTTTAAACACATACAAATATGTATAATTAAAAAAATTAAATCTTAAAATAAGTTAAAAGGAGTAAATAATGGATAGACTATCTTCACATAGTGCAACAAAAGAAGTAGTACAAAAATATAATTTTAAATTCTCAAAGTCTTTAGGTCAAAATTTTTTGATAGATAGTAATATAATTGATAAAATATTAGTTGGAGCTAGGATTAAAGAAGGCGACAACATAATAGAAGTAGGACCTGGAATAGGTACTCTTACTCGTGAAATGGGTAAAGTAGCAGAAAAAGTAGTGGCTATAGAAATTGACAGAAATCTAATACCTATACTGAAAGATACATTGTCAGATTTAGATAACACAGAAGTAGTAAATAAAGATATATTAAAAGTAGATATACAAGAACTAATAAAAGATAAATTAAATGGTGGGCCAGTTAAGCTTGTGGCAAATCTTCCATATTATATAACTACGCCAATAGTTATGAAGTTTTTAGAAGAAGATATACCTGTAACAGACATAGTAGTCATGGTTCAAAAAGAAGTTGCAGATAGAATGAATGCTATACCAAGTACTAAAGATTATGGAGCATTATCTATAGCTGTTCAATATTATTGTGAAACAGAGATTGTAGCAAAAGCTCCAAGACATATGTTTATACCACAACCAAATGTAGATTCTACAGTTATAGGTCTACATGTAAGAGCTGAAAGAAAATATGATGTTCATAACGAAGAACTATTCTTTAAAACAGTAAAAGCATCTTTTGGGCAAAGAAGAAAAACTCTTCTCAATTCGTTGGGAGGTCTTGGTTTTCTTAATAAAGACGAAATAAGAGAAATATTAAAAGAAGCTAATATAGATGAAAAAAGAAGGGGTGAAACTCTTAGTATAGAAGAGTTTGCAATTCTTTCAAATATAATAAATACAAAAGTATCTTCTAAATAGAAGGTACTTTTTTTTATTTTATTAACATATATTGTTTAGAGAAACTGTGTTAAGGGGGGATTGCAGTGGGTTCTAAAAGAAAGTTTAAAAGAGACTATATAATACTAGAAGCTAAAGACATAAACTTTAGATACAAAGAACGAGTACTGCCAAAAGCTTTTGCAAAAGTTGAAGTAAATGATGAAAAAGCAATTATTGCATTATATGTAGAAAATCTAAAATATGTTAAAGATGGGTATAAAGCAGTGGCAATAAAAGGTGACCATGGGTTAATAGACCTAGGAAATATAATTTTAAACGAACAAGGAAGAGGTGAATTTGTTTTAGACTTAGAGGATTATGATGATGAAATAAAAGGTATTGCATTGTTGTATGGAAGAAATATACCATTAATTGGATTTAAAGGAAATAAGATTGAAAATTATGAGGACATATTATTCCAAGAGGTAGAAGATGAAGAATATGAAGAGCTGGAAGAAGACGAAGAATATGAAGAGATAGACAATGAGGAAGATAGTGATAGAGAAGAAGGTAGCGACGATGATGAAGAATATATTATAGAAGAATATGATGAAGATGAGTACGAAGATTATTGGGAAGATGATGAAGACGTTGAAGATGGAGAATTAAAAGCAAGAACGGACATAGAAGATTCTAGTGATGAGGAAATAGAAGAATTTAATAATTATAAGGAAATAGAAAACTACAATAAGGTTAAGGCGCAAGAAGAATATAGAGATATGGAATATGATGATGAATGTGACGAAGATAATGAAGATGATGAAGAAGATTTTGAAATAAACAGAGAAGAGGAATCTGTTGTTTCTTTAAAACCTACTAAATCAAAGAAAGCTCAGAAAGAGCAGAATAATATTGAAAAAATAAAAAGAGCCAATGGAGTAAGTCAGGGGGATAGTGGAAATAAACAAGCTAGTACATTACTTATGCCTAGACAAATAAAGAAAGGTTTGAAATTATTTAGAGAAGTAAAACCTTTTGCAACAGATTATATAGATAAGACAAGATGGTGGAAAATAGAGATAAATCCTACAACTCTATGTGGATATACAATGCCACATTTAGGATATTTAAATGTGTTGAATTATACGATGTATAGTGATGCAGTATTGCATTCATATAAATATAGACATTACTTATTTGGAGTTCAATATGATGAATATAATAAAAGAAAACATTATATCTATGCTATTCCAGGAAATAGAAGTGAACAGCCAGACAATGGAAGCACAGGGTTCTTAAGATATCAAGCTTGTGACAATAGAACAAATAGCTTAGGATATTGGTTATGTTTTATAGATTCTAGACAAAGAAATATAGTTAGATAGAAATAATAAAAATGCAAGAATTTAGCCTTGACTTTCACTTTACTAAAAAAAATTAAGGAAAGTAATATAAAAACTTAAAAACTATTGATAATATTTAAATATTACACTACAATATATGTTGAAATACCTATTATATTATGGAGGAAGATTATGATAAACGAGCAAAGAATTTTAAACGAGTTCCTTGAATTAATACAGATAGACAGTTTATCTTTAAAAGAGGGGAATGTTGCTAAAGTATTAGTTGAAAAATTAGAAGAAATAGGTTGTTCAGTTGTAGTAGATAATGCTGGTGAAAAAACAAATGGAGAAACTGGCAATATAATAGCTACATTAAAAGGAAATAAAGAAGGTAAGAAAATATTATTTAGTTCACATATGGACACAGTAACTCCAGGTATAGGAGTAAAGCCTATAGTGGATGAAGCAAATGGAATAATAAAAAGTGATGGTACTACAATATTAGGTTCTGATGATAAAGCAGGTATAGCAGCTATATTAGAAGGCTTAAGATATATAAAGGAAAATAACATAGAACATACTGATATACAGGTTGTATTCTCTATATGTGAAGAATGTGGATTAGTTGGAGCTAAAAATTTAGACTATGGAAAAATAGATTCTAAATATGCTTTTGTATTAGATAGTGGTGGTTCTCCTGGAGAAATAATAGTAAAAGCTCCTGCACAAGATGTAATAAATGTTAAGATATTAGGAAAGACTGCTCATGCAGGTCTTGAGCCTGAGGCTGGTATAAGTGCTATAATGGTAGCAGCTAGAGCAATAGAAAATATGAATTTACTTAGAATAGATGAAGAAACAACTGCTAACATAGGAATTATAAACGGTGGAACAGCTACAAATATAGTAACAGGTGAAGTTAATATAGTTGCAGAAGCTAGAAGTTTAAAAGAAGATAAATTGGATGTTCAAACTAAACATATGGTAGATACTTTTGAAAAAGCTGCTAAAGATTTTGGAGCTCAAATTGAGATAGATGTAAACAGAGCATATACTCCAATAGATGTTAACGAAGATTCTGAAATAATAAAACTTGCAAAGAAAGCTTTTTCAAACTTAGGTATAGAGGGTCATACTGAATCTACAGGAGGAGGCAGTGATACAAATATATTAAGTAAAAATGGTATCGAAGCTATAACTTTAGGAATAGGTATGAAAAATGCTCATACATTAAGTGAACATATAGCTATAAAAGACTTATATGATTCTGCTAAGATGGTAGTAGAGATAATAAAAGAAGCATAAATTTAAATAATAGTGTATAATATATATATCGCCTAGCTTAAGCTAGGTGATTTTTCATTTTATAGAAGATTGATAATCTTTATTGAAAGTAAAGAGTATACATTTGCATGTAATAGTAGATTTAATCTATGTCCAGATGTATATTTTGATTAAAAAATAGCTACGCATACTCGTGACTTTAAGTCTTGAGTTAGTAGCTAAAATAGTCAGCATATAGGGAAACTTATATGTGGAGATAGGATATAACCTATCCAATACTACTTGAATTGCTGGAAACCCCTAAAGCTAACCAAACTAAAACATAAGGATGAAATAAACCTAAGTGTGAAAGTTACGAAAGTAGAAAAAATTGGTTAGATGGTATAGGGTTAAACCCTAAGTACTTTAAAATGGGCAATCAGCAGGTAAGCTCCTAAGTAGGAGAAACTTCAACGACTATTCCTCTTGAGGGAAGTACACTACAAGCTATTGGTAGTGGAAGTGGGTAGACCTTAACGAATAACGCCGAAGGATAAGATATAGTCTGTGCTTACATGAAAGTGTAAGAAGTTCATAAGAGAACTGCATAGGTAGTAGCGAACTTATGTGAACGACAACCTCAAAATGATAAAAGTTAGGACTTACGGTTCTTACATATGTTATTTAGAAATAAATATAAAAACCTTTAAAATACTTGTTTAAAAAAATTTACCTTGTTAATATTAGGATGGGTGAGTAAAAATTGAAGTAGCTCAGATATGTATATTTAGTACAATACCATATAGTATGGTGTGTAAAATATAGACATCCAGTATTACATAATCATAAAAACAAGTAAAGTGAGGTGATAGTAGTGGAAAAAGCATATAAGTTTAGAATGTATCCAAATAAAAAGCAACAAGAGTTAATTAATAAAACTTTTGGATGTTGTAGATTTGTATATAATAAGTATCTTGCTAAAAAAATAGAATTTTATGAAAATGATAAAGAAACTTTTACTTATAAACAGTGCAGTTCTGATTTGACCAATTTAAAAAGAGAATTAGAGTGGCTTAAAGAACCTGACAAATTTTCACTACAAAACACCTTAAAAGATTTAGAAAACGCATATAAAAAATTCTTTAAAGAAAATGCAGGATTTCCTAAATTTAAATCAAAGAAAACTAATAGATTTTCATATAGAACTAACTTTACAAATGGAAATATTATGTACTGTGGTCAATATATAAAATTACCTAAACTTGGTATGGTTAAAGTAAGAGATAAACAAGTACCTCAAGGAAGAATACTTAATGCTACAGTATCCAAAGAACCAAGTGGTAAATATTATGTATCATTATGTTGTACTGATATAGATATTAAAGCATTTGAAAATACTAATAATCAGATAGGTTTAGATTTAGGAATTAAAGAATTTTGTATCTCAAGTTGTGGAGACTTTATAGAAAATCCTAAGTATCTTCAAAAGTCATTAAACAAACTTGCTAAATTACAAAGAGAACTATCGAGAAAAACAATTGGTAGTTTAAATAGAAATAAAGCAAGATTAAAAGTTGCAAGACTTCAAGAACATATAGCTAATCAAAGGAAGGATTTTCTACAAAAACTATCTACTAAATTAATACGAGAGAATGATATTATTTGCATAGAAGATTTACAAGTAAAGAATATGACTAGAAATAGTAAACTATCTCGCTTAATTTCTGATGTGTCATGGTCAGAATTTGTTCGTCAATTAGAATACAAGGCTAATTGGTATGGTAGACAAATTGTAAAGGTAGGTAAATTCTTTGCAAGTTCACAAATATGCAATAAATGTGGGTACAAAAACGAGGAAATGAAGAATTTAAATATAAGAGAATGGATTTGTCCTTGTTGTAATGTAACTCACGATAGAGATATAAATGCAAGTATAAATATATTAAAAGAAGGATTAAGACTAATAAGAGTTTAAAATAGATAACTTATGTAAGAGCCGTAGGAACTACGGGGATAGCCTGTGGAGAGTTTGTAAGACATATTTTAGTATGCAAAATTCTATGAAGCAGGAACCCTGTGACTTTAGTCATGGGAGGTTCAGAATAGTTAGAGTTGTTTTATAAGGAGGAATAAAAATGGAAACAAGGTATGAGGAAGCAAATAAAATAACCATACAGTCGATACTTTGGAATATAGTATTAACAATAATTAAGATGATAGCTGGGGTTATTGGTAATTCTAGTGCAATGATTGCAGATGGATTACACTCAGCATCAGATATCATAAGTTCTGTAGGAGTATTAATAGGTAACTATGTATCTTCTAGACCAGGAGATAGAGAGCATAATTATGGGCATGAGAAAGCAGAAACATTGGTATCATTCGTATTATCAATATTACTTATATTTGTTTCTATAACAATAGGTATAGAAGCAATTAAATCTTTATTTAACCTAGATGCATTACATGTCCCATCAATATTACCATTAGTGGTATCAGTTATTTCAATCTTGATAAAAGAGTATCAATATAGAATAACAATAAAAGTTGCTAAAAAGATAAATTCTCCAGCCTTAAAAGCTGATGCTTGGCATCATAGGTCGGATGCATTATCTTCAGTAGCTGCTTTTATAGGTATAGGAGGTTCTATTTTAGGCTTTAAACCTTTAGACCCAATTGCATCAGTTGTAGTAGCTATATTTGTAGCTAAGGTAGGAATCAATATACTTATAAGTTCTGTTAATGAATTGATGGATGTTTCAGTTGATGAAAAAGAAATAAAAGAATTAAATTATATCGTAGCTGATACAGAAGGTGTTAAGAATCTAGGGGATATAAAAACTAGAAAACATGGGGCTATGGCATATGTTGATTTAACTATATGCGTTGATGAAAATTTGACAGTTAAACAAGGTCATGACATTGCTACTAAATTGGAAAAACATATAATAAGACATATGGAATTTGTAAAAGGTATAACGGTTCACGTTGAACCATGTACTAATTGTCAAGGAAATAAGTGTAATAAATAATTAAACCTTAAAAAAAAGTGTAAAAAGTTATATAATTGTTTTATGATTATAAACTCTAGGGGTGGTTAAATGAGTAAGAAAAGAAAACTAAAGAAAAAAGCTGCGATATTAATAGGAGTAGTTGTTTTCTTTATAATATACTTTATATCCTTCAAAATAGGATTGAATATGGAAAAGGATAAAAGTGAAGTTCCAAAGAAGGTAGAAACAGAAGAAGAAGATACTAGGTCTTTAATGACTCAAATAAAAGAGAAGAAGAAGATTTATATATCAGACAAAAATATAGAAAACATAAAAATTGAAGAGGATATGTGGAATGACATAAAGTTCTTTTTCTCAGATTTTAAGAAAGTAAGAAATACTACATCTTCTTATGAAGCAGTTTATGAAGGATATTCTGATGATGGCGTTAAATTTTCTACAGACCTTAATTTTTTTAGAGTATATACTGTAAACAAGGAAGAGTATTATAAAGTTCCAGTTGATTCTAAGAATGCTTTTAAGAAGCTTTTAGATGAAAGTATATATACCTCATTTGACCTTTTAAGTCACTATAAAGATTGGAAAGAAGTGACTATATCTCATGGAAAAGAAATTAAAAAAGTTCATAGATGGAAGTTTGATGATTTAGCACATAAGATGATTTCAAAGAGGGTTGTAGGAAAAGTTCAGCCTGAGAAAAGTAAGGAAAGAAGTGAATATAACTTTACTATAGACATAAAAGGCGATAATTTTGCTGTAAAAGTTGAAACAATGGGAAAAGATTATGTGAAAGTTACTTCTAAGAAAACTGTATCTTATTATGAAGTTCATACAAGTTTGTTTGATTACCTTAAAAATGAGATATTTGAGATTGGAAAGAAATAGGACTTTAAGAAGGCTATCAAATGAGATATTTGATAGCCTAAATTATTTTTTATATATTATTTTTCAACCAACAAGTCTGCAACTTTATAAATTGGACCAGCACCAGCAGTTATTACTAAATCATTATCGTTAACATTTTCATGTAAATATTTTACTATATCTTCAAATTCTTTTATGTAGATAGCATCTACATTGTTTTGATATAATTTTTCAACTAAATCTTTAGAATGTATATCTCCTGGGTCATTTTCTCTAGCAGCATATATATCTGTTATTATAACTTTATCAGCAGCATAGAATGCCTCTGAGAATTCGCCTAAAAGAGATTTTGTTCTAGTATAAGTATGTGGCTGGAAGATACACCATAAAGTAGATTTTTTTAATTTTTTAGCAGCAGCTAAAGTAGCTTTTAATTCAGTTGGATGATGTGCATAATCATCTATTACTAAAGCATTCTTATAATATCCTTTAGCTTCAAATCTTCTTCCTACACCTTTATAAATTTTTATATTTTTTCTTATAGTCTCTAAATCAATACCAGAAACAAGAGCTGCTATTATAGCAGAAGATGCATTGTATATGTTATGAAGACCATATACAGAAAGTTCAAATTCTCCTAAGTCTTTTCCTTGATATTCTATTTTAAATATTCCATGACCACCATTGTCAAAGTGAATATCTTTTATTACAGCATCATTATCAGAGTCTCTACCGTATTTTATAATAGTAGCTTTAACATCATATAATATGTCATCGACATTTTCATCATCACCATTTATTATGAAATAGCCATCTGGAGGTAAGAGCTTACCAAATTTGTTAAAAGAAGCCTTGATTTCATCTATACCAGAGAAATAATCAAGATGGTCTTCCTCAACATTTAGGACTATAGATATTTTAGGGTTAAAATTAAGGAAGCTATCTACATATTCACATGCTTCAGTTATAAAGTGGTCAGAATTACCTATCTTAACATTACCACCTATCATACTTAAGTTACCACCAACTAGTATAGTTGGGTCTAAGTCTGCATATTCAAAGATTGTGGATAACATAGATGTTGTAGAAGTCTTTCCATGTGTTCCAGAAACTGCTATAGAATTCTTATATTCCCTCATGATTTGACCTAAAAAAGTAGCTCTGTTCATTACTAATTTATTTTTTTCTTTAGCAGCTATAAGTTCTTCATTGTCTGGATGAACTGCTGCTGTATAAACAACCATATTTACATTATCTGATATGTTCTCTTTTTTCTGACCAATATAGATAGTTGCCCCTTGGTCTCTAAGTTTGTCTAATAGGTATGATTCGTTTGAATCCGAACCTGAAACTTGGTAACCTTTATTGATACATATTTCAGCTAATGCACTCATGCTGATACCGCCAATTCCTATAAAGTGTATATTCATAATAAAACCACCTTTCTTTTTAATTAAGTCCTACAATATGAACTATTTTTGTGGTATAATAATATAATGTTCAATATTTTATAATTAATATGCATATAATATTATATGTATTTTATTTTTGAATATAATAAAACATAAGTAATATTATACCACAATAAGAATTGTTATGCATTAGTTAGTTTAACGTTATATAAAGGTACTTGTAGGAGGAAATAGTAATGAAATTTAAAAGAACAGAGAGAATTGGAGCGATAGTTAAAATACTATCTGACAATCCAAATAAAATATATACATTAAGTTATTTTACAAATCAATTTAATGCAGCAAAATCAACAATAAGTGAAGATTTATTAGTCGTAAAGAATGTATTTGAAAAACTGCATTTAGGTAAAGTTATAACTATCTCAGGAGCAGCAGGAGGAGTAAAATATATACCTAAAACTTCTATAGCAGAAAATGCAGAGTTCTTAATGGAATTATGTGAGAAAATATGCGACAAGTCTAGAATATTATCTGGTGGTTTTTTATACTTGATTGATTTAATTTATGACCCTACAATAGCTGCTAAAATAGGAAAGATATTTGCCTCAAATATTGAGTATGTAGATGCAGATTATGTTGTGACAATGGAGACAAAAGGTATACCTATGGCACTTATGACTGCAAAAGCTATGAATTTACCTCTAGTTATAATAAGAAAAGATATAAAAGTATCAGAAGGTCCTACTCTTAGTATGACATATGTGAGTGGAAATAGAAGCTCTAAGGTTGAGAGTATGAGTTTGCCAAGAAAAGCCCTTAAGCCAGACAGTAAAGTTATAATTATAGATGATTTCATGAGGGGTGGAGGTACTATAAAAGGAATGGTAGACCTTATGAATGAATTTGGTGCAGAAGTTATAGGTACTGGAGTATTCATATCTACAACAAATCCTTCAGAAAAGATGGTAAAAGATTATATCTCATTAATTCAGTTGGATGTCGATGGAGATAAAATAGTAGTAGAGCCAAATTTAAAGACTTTTAAAGATGAATATAGAAATGAAGATTTAGATGAAGAAGATTCAGAATTTGAATTTGAGATAGATGAAGATTAATAAAAAAAATATTTAGAAAAATATGTAAAAATAAAAAGAGGATATCCCTAGTTGTTCATAGAATTACTTAAAAAACAGTTTATATTAATTTATTCCAGCGATAATAATTTTAATATAAATTAATTTCTGTCAAAATCAAAGGGGGATATTTTGGTATGAAGATAACTGACGTAAGAGTAAGAAAATTAACAGAAGAAGGTAAGATGAAATGCATAGTTTCAATAACTTTCGATAATTTGTTTGTAGTACATGATATAAAAGTTATAGAAGGCCATAATGGCCTATTTATAGCAATGCCTAGCAGAAAAGTAGGCGAAGGAAATTTCAGAGATATAGCTCATCCAATAAATGCAGAAATGAGACAAGTTTTAGAAGATGCAGTTTTACAAGCATATCATGAAGCATTAGTTCAATGGGAAGTAGCTGCTGAATAATAATAAATATATAAAATGGAGAGAGCCCGAACATTTAGGCTCTTTTTAAATGTAGAATTTGTATTAAAATATGTACTTTTTAGTAAAAAAGTGCTATATTATTAGTGATAATGTATATGTTGTATACAAATTGTCAAATAAATGTATTATAATGTATATTGATTGAGAGAATAATACGAATAAAATTAAATTAGATTGAATGGAGTGTATCAATGAACTTTAAAGCTATAATCCTTGCCGCAGGCAAAGGAACAAGAATGAAGTCTAAATACCCAAAAGTTATTCATAAAGTATGTGGAAAAGAAATGGTTAACCATATTATAGATGTTTCAAAAAAATCAGGTGTAAAAGATACTGTTGTGATTTTGGGGCATGAAGCTGATGTAGTAAAGGAAAAACTAGCAGAAGAAACTATAATAGCTATGCAAACAGAACAGCTTGGAACAGGACATGCTGTAAAGATGGCTAAAGAATATATTAATGATGAAGATATAATAGTTGTACTTTGTGGAGATACTCCACTTATAAAGGAAGAGACACTAAAAAAATTATTTGAATATCATATAGAAAATAAATATCATGCCACAGTTCTTACAACAAGAGTTGGAAATCCAACAGGTTATGGTAGAATAATAAGAGATAAGAAGGGCGACCTTCTTAGAATAGTGGAACAAAAAGATGCAAATTCAGAAGAAAAAATGATAAGTGAGATAAACTCTGGAATTTATTGTTTCAATGGTAAGAGCCTTAGAGAAGCATTGGATTTGTTAAATAATAACAATGCACAAGGCGAATATTATTTAACTGATACTGCTAAAATAATGAGAGATAAAGGTCTTAAAGTTGGTGCATTTGCAGGTTCAACTATTGAAGAGCTTATGGGTGTTAATTCAAGAGTAGAATTATCAAAAGCAGAAGAGATTATGAGAAGAAGAATAAATGAATCTCATATGGTAAATGGAGTGACTATAATAAACACTAACTCTACCTATATAGAATCTGATGTTGAGATAGGTAATGATACTATAATATATCCAGGTGTTATGTTACAAGGAAAAACAAAGATAGGCTCAGATTGTATAATTGGAATGAATTCATCTATAACAAACTCAGAAATAGGTGATGGTACAGAAGTAAAAAATTCAACTATAATTGATAGTAAAGTTGGAGAAAATACTACTATTGGTCCATATGCATATTTAAGACCAAAGAGTAACTTAGGAAACAATGTAAAAATAGGTGATTTTGTTGAAGTAAAAAATGCTATTATAGAAGATGGTTCAAAAGCATCTCATCTTTCTTACATAGGAGACGCACATGTTGGTAAAAATGTAAATATAGGATGTGGAGTAGTCTTTGTAAACTATGATGGTAAAAATAAATTTAAATCAATAGTAAAAGATAATGCATTTATAGGTTCAAATTCCAACCTAGTTGCACCAGTAGTTGTAGAAGAAAAAGGATATATAGCAACTGGCTCAACAATAACACACGATGTTCCAGATGGAGCTTTGGCAATAGCTAGAGAAAGACAAGTTATTAAAGAAGGCTGGGTAGAGAAGAAAAAGCAAAAAGATGAAGAAGGTAAGTAATCATTAGTTTATTATTTTGGCTAATAAATTTAGCTCGAAATTATTATAAATTATATTCATTAGGATTTTAAAATTTTCAGGAGGGTTACATAAATGAATACTAGCGGAAGCGAGATTAAAATTATTGCAGGTAATTCATCGAAAGAGTTAGCACAGAAAATAGCTGACTATATAGGTGTATCAGTGCTAGACTGTGAAGTAGGTACATTCAGTGATGGTGAAATATGTGTAAACATGAACGAGACAGTAAGAGGTTGTGATGTGTTTGTAGTACAATCTACTAATAGCCCAGTAAATGATAACTTAATGGAGTTATTAATCTTAATTGATGCATTAAAGAGAGCATCAGCAGGAAGAATAACAGCTGTTATTCCTTACTATGGATATGCAAGACAAGACAGAAAAGCTAAGGCAAGAGATCCAATCACTGCTAAATTAGTTGCAAACTTAATAACTGCTGCTGGAGCAGATAGAGTATTAACAATGGATTTACATGCAGCTCAAATACAAGGATACTTTGATATACCACTAGACCACTTATTAGGTGGAACAATATTAGCAGATTACTTCAATGAAAAGAAAATAGAAGATTTAGTAGTGGTATCTCCTGATTTAGGAAGTGTTACTAGATCAAGAAAATTTGCTAATTCTTTAAATGGAGAAGTGCCAATAGCTATAATAGATAAGAGAAGACCAAAAGCTAATGTATGTGAAGTTATGAACTTAATAGGTGATGTTAAAGGTAAAAATGTTATACTATTAGATGATATGATAGATACAGCTGGAACAATAGTTAATGCGGCAAATGCACTTAAAGAGTTTGGTGCAAAAGATGTTTATGCTTGTTGTACTCATGGTGTATTATCAGGACCAGCTATTGAGAGAATTTCTAATTCAGAGATAAGTGAGTTAATAGTTCTTGATACTATACAACTTCCTGAAGAAAAAAGAATAGATAAAATAAAGATAAAAACTGTAGCTCCTTTATTTGGAGATGCTATAAGAATGATATTCTCTAACGAATCAGTAAGTAAATTATTCTAATTTATTGGACTTATAAGAGTTGCTTAAAAGGATATAAAACTTTTGAGCAACTCTTTTTTGATACTTAAATTTATAGAGCTGTCTTTTATTTATTATAAGAGTATATGCGATTTTAGAAAAAGATTATGTTTTAGAATTTATAATAGATACGTAAAAAGAAATATGAAAAAGTGCATAAATAATGAATATTATGAATATAAAAAATATTTGGAAAAAGTATTGAAAAATTTCAGATTATGTAGTATTATGTAAATATAAACAAAGAAAGAGGTGTTTCCAATGGGAAGGTCAGAAGATGAACCCCTAATACTTAAATGATTCAGCCACAATCTAGAAGGAATATAAAAGTCTATTGAAAGTTTATTTATAAGAATTGAAAATAGTATCTATTCTATATCTTTGATGTTTGTGAGAGGGTTCTGGATTATATAAAGTTACTGTAAAGAAAGTAATTTTGCACAATGAGCATATCTGTAAATGAAGAGTTTCATTTATATAGTGATTGTGGCTGAATCATAATTAAAAGAGATAGAATGTTTATAATAGATGATTTTAATAAAATACTATATTGTAATAGCTTCTAGCTTTCAAATAAATATTAGCAAAGGATGGAAATGACAATGATAAAACTAAATGATAATTTATAAATATCTCCTTACGATATATGATAATTGTAGGGAGATGTTTCTTTTTTTGTATAGTATAATTATTTGTATGAACTGTGTTTCAATATGTAAATTATTGGTATATATAAATAATATAAACTTAGTTGATAAAATTTGGTAACTATTATATAATATAAGTGGATATGTATATATAATTATGCATTACCCTGAATTTAATAAAAATAGAAACGTTGATATATGTTCTGTGATTTGGGCACCTTAGAACATATGGAGTTAGTGGTGCAACCGGCTATGGAATTGTATTTATTTATGGATACTTTTATTTTCATAGCATTTTTTGTTTTAAAATGGTTATATGCTAGAAATAAATCTGGTTAGTACGTGTAAATAATTTTACTTAGATTTTTAACCAGATATATTATAAGTAAGTATTAATTAAAAAATTTGAGGGGGAATAAAAATGAAGTTAAGAAAGAATAAAAAAGGTTTCACTTTAGTGGAATTATTGGTAGTAATTGCAATTATAGGTATATTAGCAGTAGTAGCAGTTCCAGCTTTATTTAGTAATATAAATAAGGCTAAGGTAGCAAGTGTTGAGTCTGATTATAGTTCAGTTAAGAGTGCAGCATTATCTTATTATGCAGATACTAACACATTACCTACAGATATAAAAACACACTTAAAATCATACTTGGAATCTGATATAGAAAATTCTGATATTGGTGGAACTTATGGTTTAGTTAAAGTTAGTGATAGTAAAAAATTAGCATTATTGATAGATGGCGTAACAATAACAAAAGAACAAGCAGATAAACTAGTATCTGACATAGGAAAAGATAAGGTTTATACAAATGTAGATGTAGCTAAAGAGCATGAGTTAGATGATGCTTTTAATGGTAAAATATATATAATTCTTATAGATAATTTAGAAACTAGTGCTGAGTAGTATCTTCAATATTTAATTATATGTAAACTTAATGATAAATATAATAAAAAAGACAGGAAGAAAATCTTCCTGTCTTTTATACTATTTTATTTAATGTCCAATCACAAATGATGATATAATTGAGATAGTAAAGGAGTGAAATCTGTGGCTAAAAAAGTTAGAATAGGAGACAAACTGGTTGAAAAAGGATACATAACAGAAGACCAGCTTAAATGGGCATTATCAGAGCAAAAAAACAGTGGAAAAAGACTAGGAGAATTTCTAGTACAAGAAGGTCTTATAGATAGTAACTTATTAATAAGTGTATTAAAAGAACTTTTGGATATAGAAAGTGTATTTTTAGAAGGAACAGAAATAGACACATTAGCTACAAAAATGGTTCCAGAAAATATATGCAAAAGATATGCTGTATTTCCATTCAAAATAGATGGAAACAAGATATGTCTAGCCATGTCAGACCCACAAGATAGAGAAGCAGTTCAAGATGTAAGACGTATGTCAGGTAAAGATGTAGAGATATTTATATCGAGTGCAGAAGATATAAACAAAGCAATAGGTCATGCTTATGCACATTCAGAAATAAATAAAGCTATGACTGAGTACAACAAGAATAGAACTGGTGGAGTAAGAGAAACAGTAATACTTGAAGAAGATGTAAATGCAGCTCCAATAGTAAGATTAGTAAACAACATACTAGAAAATGCTGTTAGAATGGAAGCAAGTGATATACATATAGAACAAAGCGAAAATTACATGCGTGTTAGATTTAGGATAGATGGAATGTTAAGGGAATATATGAGGATGAACTCAGCACCATACAAAGCAGTAGTAAGTCGTATCAAGATAATGTCAGATATAAATATATCTGAAAAGAGAATACCGCAAGATGGCAGAATCTATTTAAAAGTAGATAACAAACCTATAGATTTTAGGGTTTCTACAATGCCAACTAATAGGGATGAAAAGATAGCCATGAGGGTTCTTGATAAGAGTAATTTTATGGTTAGTAAAGAAGTACTAGGAATAGATGAACATGGCTCTAAGATATATGACGAGTTGATAAACACTCCTTATGGACTTATATTGGTAGTTGGCCCTACTGGAAGTGGAAAGACAACTACACTATATTCAATGTTAAATCAATTAAATACAGAAAATAGAAACCTCTTAACAATAGAAGACCCTATAGAGTATGAATTACCTGGTGTAAATCAATCTCAGATAAATGAAAAAGCAGGTCTTACCTTTGCCAGTGGGCTTAGAGCTTTTATGCGTCAAGACCCAGATATAATAATGGTTGGGGAGATAAGAGATACTGAAACTGCAGAAATAGCAATTAGAGCTTCTCTTACAGGACATTTAGTTTTAAGTACATTACATGCAAATACAGCAGTTGGAGCAATTTCACGTCTTTTAGATATGGATGTAGAAAGTTTTCTGATAACTTCATCCGTTTTAGGGGTAATATCTCAAAGACTTACAAGAAAAATATGTGAGCATTGTAGGGTTTCATATGAAGCAGACATTGGAGAAAAAAAGGCTCTTGGTATTGATGTAAATGAATCAGTAACTATTTATAAAGGAGAAGGATGTGAAAGATGCAATAATACAGGATATAAGGGGCGTCTAGGTATATTTGAGATGCTTGAAATTACACCAGAAATAAAAGAGTTAATAGATTCATCTGCCAATCAAAGAGAAATTTTAAAGGTGGCTAGAAAACAAGGCATGATTAGTCTGAAAGAGGATATAGTTAAAAAGGTTTTAAATGGAAAGACAACAGTAGAAGAAATGATTAGAATAATTTTGATGACTGATTAAAGGATGATATTATGAAAAGTTTTAAGTATACAGTAATAAAAGAGGATGGAAAAAAACAAACTGATGTAATTGAAGCCAATGATTTTAATGAAGCTAGAAGTCTCCTTAGAAAAAGAAATCTTAGAGTTCTTGAAATTAAAGAAAGTAAAAGTAAAAACATAAGTGTCTTTAGTAGAAAGAGAAAAAAAGACTTAGGAGCTGACCAGATAAGCCACTTTTGTAGACAGTTTGCTATTATAGTATCTTCTGGTATAAATAGTATCTCAGGTCTAGAAACATTAGCTAGAAGGTCAACTAATGTTACCTTGAGAGAAGAGATTAATCGTATAGTAGCAGAAATAAAAATAGGTTCTACTATTGCAGATTCAATGCTTTCACCAAAATCAAAGTTTCCAAAATTACTTGGAGCTATGATAGCTACAGGTGAGGCTACAGGTAAATTAGATGAAGTACTAAAAAGTATGGCTTCATTTTATGATAGTGAACACAGGGTTAAGCAAAAGCTTAGAAATGCGGCAACATATCCATTAATAGTTTTGATTTCTTCCTTTGTAATGATTTTTATATTTACAGCATTTATGGTGCCTAAGATGGTGAATTCAATTACAACAGTAGGAGCATCTCTGCCACTTATAACAAGAATTGTTATGGGGTTTGGTGTGTTTATGAAGAATTTTTGGATAATAGTACTTCTAGCTATTATATTGTCTATTTACCAATTTAAGAAGTATCTAAAAACACCCATTGGTAGAGCACATAAAGATAGAGTCATAAATAAGATTCCTATTTTAGGAAAAGGAATAAACTGTATGGTGGCTACACGGTTTTCAAGAGCATTGTATCTATTTGTATCAACAGGATACCCTTTAGTTCAGGGGCTTGATTATATTATAGATAGTGTAAATAATACCATGGCAGAAAAGATTTTGGCATCAGCCAAAGATGGAATAACAAGAGGTGAGGGCTTAGCAGAGAACTTAGAAAGATATACATATTTTGATTCTGTACTAGTACAGATGATAGCTATAGGGGAGCAGACAGGGGAGTTAGAGAATATAAGTAGACAGATGGCCGAATTCTATGAGTATGAATCCGAAATTTATTTAAATAGGATGGCATCAATGATAGAACCTGTTTTAATAATTGCAGTTGGTATTATAGTTGCGGTACTGGTTGTATCAATATTTATGCCAATGCTTAGTATATATGATGCTATGTAGGAGGGAAAGGACAAATGAACAAGGTTTATGTATCATATTATGGCGATTCTATTTCCATAGTTGAGGGCAGATATAAACATGATAAAGATAAGTTTTATATAAAAAATTTTAATGCGTTTTCAATAGAGGATATTGCACAAGATTTTTCTAAGGAAAAGTATGCTCTATTGAGATACGCATTAGAAAATGTGAAGTTAAAATCAAGACACGTAGTTTTTTGTTTAAATACAAGAGATGTAATTCTAAAACCCCAAAAACTCCCTAAGATGGATAAAAAGGATTTAGATGGATTTATGAAGCTAGAAATGGATGAGATGATGGCTTTGGAATCAGATGAATATGTGTTTTCATATGAAGTATCTAGTGAAACATCAGATAGCTCAACTGGTGAGGAGTCAAGTTTGAATCTTATCATTGGAGCTATAAAAAAGGAAGAAATAAACGCAATTGTAGAGATAATGCATGAGTTCGATTTAATATTAGATAGAATAGATACGTTATCAACAGCTTATTTAAGAATCCTTAAAAATTTAGATTACAGTGACATAATGGTAACTAATATAAGTGACAATAGTACAATTATAAATATATATAAGAAAGATACTTTATTTATTAGTGATAACATACCTATAAGAATAACTGCAAAAGACATGGAAATGCAGTTATTAAATGTAGTAGAAGAATCAAAAGGTCTTATGAATTACTATTCATCAAGAAACTTTGGTAAAGTTACAGACACTATATTAATCTTAGGAAAAAGATATTCCAATAAATTGATTTACGAGGCTTTTAGTTCTGCATTTTCAAATTATGTTTCTCAAGGTCTTACTGAAATAATGGATATATCTGATATGATAACTGGAGATATAGACGAAGACGATATAAACTCAATCGTAGAGATTCTAGGAAGTATGATAGAACCTAAAGGTAAAAAAGATTTTGAAAATATAAATTTTTTACCAATGGATATACTCAAAAAACAGATGAAAGCCAAACAAATGAAAAACATACTGAAAATAGCACCAATAGTTATATTAGTTCTTGCTATTCCATATTTATGTTTGATTTTTTTTAATAATCTAGCCAATAAAGAGCTTGAAAATGTTAATGATGAAATAAGAAATATTGAATCTGCATATTATCAGATTGGAAACATAGAAAAAATGATACAAAGCAAAACTGAAGAAATAAAGGTATATGATATGTTAATTGGGAAAAAGGTAAAATGGGAAAATTTATTGGATGATATAGATAAAAATACTCCAAGTAGAGTTGAACTAACGAACTTATCAACGACTTATCAAAACCTTGGAACTACTAATAAAACTGAGAACTCAAATAACAATAAAACTACCACAAATAAATCAAGTGAAACAAAATCAAATACGAAAAGTAATAGTGATGGAGATAAAACCAGCAGTGATTTAAATGAAGATAAGACTACAAATGTATCAGAAGCATTAACTGGAGATAGTGAAACTGATAGTGATGATACAGAAAAAGATGATAAAACACCATTATATGATAAGATACCAAATGTTATAAACATAGAAGGAAACGCTAAAGATTCTTCTTATGTAGGTCAATTTTTATATAAATTAAAGGGCTTGTATTATTTTGAAGATGTTAAATTACATAGCATAAAAAATAATGAAGAAGATTCTAACTATACATTTAGTATGACATTATACCTGAAAGAAGGTGTATTAACTAATGAATAAAGATATATTTAAAAAAGATATAAAAGATATATTTAAAATGGAGGTTAGCTTAAAAGGAATTCTTATAAAAGTCATAATTTTATTAGCTATTTTATCATATGGCTACTTTGGGCTTTATCCTCAATACCAAAAATATGTTGCTACAAAAAATTCTGTAAAACAATCTACAGAAAAATTAAATACATATAAAGAGAAAACAGCTCTTATGCCAAAATATGAAAAACAACTTAAAGAAGTTGAAAGTGAGCTGAAAGAAAAAAGTAAAAATCTTTTATATGATATGCAAGATGGACTTTTTTTAATAGGATTAGATAAGAAAATGAAAGTATATAATATTGACTTAACTAGTTACGATGTTGGAAGTATTAGAGAATATGAACATTTTTATGGTGTATCAACAACAATAAGTGTTAGAGGGGATTATAGAAATGTCAAAAAATTAATGGCTTATTTAGAAGAGCAAAAAAATGTTACTCAGATATTAGATTATACAATGACTTCATACATAGAGCCAGAAAAAGAAGAAAAAGAAACGACAAGCAATAAGGATTTAATTAAAAATGTGAACATAAATAAAGATACAAAAATATATTGGGTAGAAGGCGAAGATAAATGGCACTTATATAATGATTGTCCATTGATAAAAGAAGGCGAAATTTTAAAAAATGATAAGCTTTTAGATAGGTCTACTAGTTATCTATGTAATACTTGTGTACTTAGAGCAGCTACAGAGAAAGAAACACAAAAAGAAGTTGTGGCTCCAGAAGCAGAAGGTGTAGTAGATGCTACATTTAAATTTATAATGTACACTAAGGATAATACTACTATGATACTTGATACAGATAATCCATCTTCATGGAGACCAGGAAAATATAATCCATTTAAGTCTAGTGCAAAATAAAGCTAAATAGGCTTTAAAGATAGGTGATAAACTTGTACAAAAATAATGAAAAGGGTCTTACCTTATTAGAAATAATAGTAGCAGTATTTATATTAACTGTAGTTTTAAGTATTTCTTATAAAGTGTTTAATGGTATAACATCAGCAGTAAAGAAACAACAAATCATTACAGATGCTCAAGTAAATGTTAATTTGATTAATAAATATCTAAATAGGGATTTAGAAAACTGCAAAGAGGTAAGAAAAGCTAGTTCAGGTAGTAATTATGAATATAATATAGAGACACCAGATAATATCGTAAGGTATGAAGTTTCTATAGAAACTAAAAATAATACAGGAGTATATTCTGTAACGAGAATTCAAGAGGATACTCCTGATGCCGAAAATGCGGTTAGAGAAGAAATAATATCTAATCAACCACTAGTTCAAAATAATAAAGAAATGAAGGAAACACCATTTAAAATAGAGAAGCAAGCTGATAAATCTATTTATACTGTAAGTATATACTATAATGAATCAACACAAGAAAGTCAGAAAGATAGTGATTTAAATAATAAGACTTATACATTTGATGTTATGTCTAGAATTGGGTAATGAGAATTTATTTAAAAATAAGTAGGTTGATAAAATATGGGTAAAAAGAGTAATGAAAAAGGATTTTCCTTAATGGAAGTATTAGTAGCTCTGGCTATTATGGGCATTATACTATTTGCATTTTTTAATATTATCAATACTAATAACAAAGCTAACACTAAAAATGATACAGATATAAGTTCCTTAAACTATGTTCAAAGTGAAATAGAAAATCTGAGGGGAAAAATAAAGAGTGGAGAATTTGATTTTGATAGCTTAGAAAAGCGAGAAGATGGAACTGTCGTGTATGAAAAACTAATAGATAAGTCAAAAAAAGTTGTGTATGATAAAGTACTTAGCAAAGACGATGTGAGTTTATATGATACTCCATATGAAAAGATTACAACAATAGAAAATAAAGATGGAGATTTAATTGACAAAGAAAGTATTGCAAATAAGATAAAGATTACTGTAGAAGATAAAAATGGTCAAATATATAAAATAACTGCAACTGGGAAAAGTATGAGTGACTATTCAAGTAAAAAAGAAGTTAAAGTTGTAACTGAAATATTTAAGGATAAATAATTTTACTTGGGGGTGAGATTTTGAGGAAGTGGAATAAATATAAAAGTGAAAGAGGGGCAGCTTTAGTTCTAGTTTTGGTTGTAGTAGCATTGCTTTCTATTGTTGGGTTGACATTTTCAAATCAGATAGCTAATAGAATAAAATCTACAAAAACTACTAATGAGGGTATACAAGCAAAGTATTTGGCAGAGACATGTGTGGAAAATAGTGTTGATAAAGCATATACAAAATTATATGATGAGCTTGAAAAAATGGACAATGAATTTAAAAGTGAAAATAAAGAAAAATCTATATCTAGGTCAACATTAAGAAACATATCAGATATAGATATTAATAATCAAGACGAGGAAAATCTTCCAGAAGAAAGACTAGGTTATATGAATAATATAAAGTCTTATTTAAGTAAGGCTTCTTCTGATTTAGAAAAAGCTAGTACAGAATTAAAAAAATTACAGAATTCAAATATAATTGATGATAGAGATTTTGAATATATAGATTCAAATATTCTATCACATAGAGATTCTATATTAAAAATATGGAAGAATTATACTTCTGGAGATATAAGTAAAATAAGTGAAAATATTTTGTCTAGTGATATAGATTCAACTACGATTATTGAGACAAAGTTGGTGAATAATGATCTATTTTTAAAAATGTTTTTAGAAGAAGGTAAAATTGAAAAAGAACAATTAAATCCTACGTTTTCATACACTTATAAATCGTTAGATAATATTTCCTTGGCAATGCAAAATATGATTGAGTATAGACATACATTTCATATTGATGAGCAAAAAGTAGAAGTATCTGATGGAATTCCAAATTCTCAACAGTATCATGACTTAATACAAAATCCTATAATAAATAGTAATAGATATAGCTGGAATAGTAAATGGGAGACGTTAGAAAACCTGTTAAAGATTTTACCAAGTCAAAATGAAGGGTTTAATGCTTTGAGAGTTCACTTGAGAAATAATGTAAAAAAATTTGAAAAATTAAGTGATAATATTTCTAATGGAAATAAAAATACAGCAGAAAATTTTCTGGAATATAAAGATTTACTATATGAGATATCAGAACAATGCAATCAATTAAAAAGTTTGTCTTATGAGAAGATACCAGTAGAATATGACAATATGGCCTTGATAACAACTTTTGACTATATACAGAATGAGCTTTTAGCAGAGATAAAATGTAGACTGAAAGAATTAAAACCTCAAGAAGTTGATAAAACAGAAGATGCCACTATAAAAATACCTTTTTATAAAGCTGACTATGACATGACAAAGGAAAACTGGCCAGAATTAAAAGAAAATGGCTCAGGTGCAGAGTTAAGTTTAATAGTAACTGGTGATAAAAATGGAATAAAAGAGGTAGAAGTTAAAGATGGGCAAAAAAATATTCTTGGATTAGGTGTTGAAGAAAACTTAAATTCAAAATATGAAGTTGAAGCTAAAGTTAAATTTAATATAAATGTAGATTCAAATATATTAGATAATTATGACATAAAAGATAAAATTTCAATTAGTCATGACATAAGTTCATACAAAAAAGTAAACTAAACAAAAAAATATAACTTAGTATAAATGAACAAGTAATAAAATAACTTTATATATTTATTGCTAAAAAAATAAGTAAACTAATAGAAGATATGGAGATTAAATATTATGTATATTTATGATTTATTGGAGCAAGGTATAAGACTAAATGCATCAGACATACACATAACAGTTGGAACAAATCCTGTAGCTAGAGTAAAAGGTGGATTTGTAAAACTAAGTGAACAGATACTTACACCAGAAATAACAATGCAAATGGCAAAAGACATAGCAGGGGAATCTATGTTTAAAGTAATAGAAGAACATGGAGAAGCTGATTTTTCAGCTTCTCTAAAAACAGGTGAGAGATTTAGGGTAAACTCATATAGACAAAAAGGAAATTACGCAATAGCAATAAGAACTATAACAGCGGAGATACCAACTTTTGAGAAATTAGGTCTTCCAGAAAATATAAAATCATTTACTGACAGACATAAAGGACTAGTTTTAGTTACAGGTCCAACAGGAAGTGGTAAAAGTACAACACTTGCAAGTATGATAAATATAATAAATGAAACACAACAAAAACATATAATTACACTTGAAGACCCAATAGAATATGTACATCGCCATAAACAAAGCTTAGTAAATCAAAGAGAAGTAGGAACTGATACTGAAAGTTTTCACTCAGCTCTTAGAGCTATCTTGCGTCAAGACCCAGATGTAATACTAATAGGAGAGATGAGAGACCCTGAAACTGTATCAATAGCATTAACAGCAGCTGAAACAGGTCATTTAGTATTTTCAACACTACATACAGTTGGAGCAGCTAAGACAATCGATAGAATAGTGGATATGTTCCAACCATCTCAACAGCAACAAATAAAAACTCAACTATCTACAGTTTGTGAAGGGGTAGTATCACAGCAATTACTTCCTACAGCAGATGGAAAAGGTAGAATAGCTGCAATTGAATTGATGTTTGCTACTCCAGCAATAAAAAACTTAATAAGAGAAGGTAAAACATATCAAATTCCAAACATGATACAAACTGGCGTCAAAGCAGGTATGAAGACTATGGACCAAGATTTAATGGAACTTTATAAAAACGGAAAAATTACAAAAGATATGGCACTTAGTAGATGTACTGACCAAGAATTTCTGACAAGAATGATAGGTGGAGTAAATTATAATGGACATTATAATCGTTAATTTATATGTATTTATAGTGGGTCTAGTATTTGGAAGTTTCTTTAATGTTTGTATTTTTAGGATTCCAGAGGGAATTTCTATTTCTAGACCTCCATCACATTGTATGAGTTGCAACACTAGACTAAAACCTATAGACTTAATACCAGTACTAAGCTATTTAATTAGTGGTAGAAAATGTAGATATTGTTGTGAGAAAATTTCTATTAGATATGCTATAGTAGAATTAATTACAGGAATTTTATTTTTAACAGTATTCATGATATATGGAATATCTACAACAACTATTTATTATTTCGTTCTTGTATCTTTGCTGATTATAATAACATTTATAGATATTGACCACTTTATAATCCCAGATAAAATACTGATTTTTGGAGCTATATTCGCTATAATTTTTAATCTCCTTTTTAAAGAAATACCAATTAAAAGTTCAATTATAGGAGTTTTTATTTGTGGAGGAAGCGTTTGGCTTATTGTGATTTTGATTGAATTTATAGTAAAAAAAGAGTGTATGGGTGGAGGAGACATTAAACTATTTGCAATGATAGGTCTTTATATGGGTGTTAAAAATGGACTTTTGACTGCTCTATTAAGTGTTTATGTGGGAGCAGTATATGGAATTTGTGTGATAATCTTAAGTAAGATAAAGAAAAAGGAATACAATTCTGTTATACCTTATGGTCCATTTATATCAATTGGAGCATTAATAACAATCTTATGTGGTAAACAATTACTTGAACTTTATTTTTCTATGATTATGTAGATAATAGTTAAATTTAATCAAGTTTTAATTTTTATAAAAGTGAATTAAAGTATTCGATAAGGACAATATTATTATTAACCCTATTACTAAAGTGCTATAGGCTATGGAGTATATAATAATAATTTCCTTATTTTTTGCACATTTGATAAATAAATCTCTATGTATTTTTTGTGATAGAGCAAAGAAAAATCTATATAATATGTTTTTTATTTACATAATAACTGTAGTTTTATCTTTATTAATATATATAAAATTTGGAATTAGTGTAGAATGTGTACAATATATGGTATTAATTCCATTTCTAATAATTATATCCATTATAGATTACTACACAATATATGTATATGATATAACAATAGTTAGTGGTATAATAGTTCAAGGTATAATTTTTTTGGTCTTTTGCAATGTTGTGCAATTTGACTATATAAATCATATAATTGGACTAGCGATAGGCTTTATTATACCTTATATTATTGCTAAATTAACAAAAGGATTAGGCTATGGAGATGTAGGTCTCTATAGCTTATGTTGCTTTGCATTGGGAAATAATTATGTATTTTATGTGATAGTTTTATCATTTATTTTAGCGTTTTTGTTTTTTATTGTTTTATACATAACTAAAATATTTAAAGGTATAAACATAAAAAAGCAAATTCCTTTTACACCTTTTATTTCCCTATCGACAATTATAATAATATTTACAGAGTATAATATATTTGATTTTTATTATAGTTTGTTATACAAATTTATATAACAGGAGGTAAGAAATGTACGTAGTAGTAGGGTTAGGTAATCCAGGAAAGAAGTATGAGAAGACTAGACATAACGTTGGATTTGATGTTATAGATATTCTTGCAAAAGAATACAACATTAGTGTTACTAAAATAAAGCATAAGGCTTTAATTGGAGAAGGTAGAGTAGGTACTGAAAAAGTATTATTAGTAAAACCACAAACTTATATGAATTTAAGTGGGGAAACATTAATAGATATATATAAATATTACAAGGTTGATTTAAGTAATATAGTAGTAGTATATGATGATATAGATTTAGAGGTTGGAAAGATACGTATAAGAAAAAAGGGAAGTGGAGGAACGCATAATGGTATGAAGTCTATAACAAAATGCCTAGGTTCAAATGATTTTCCAAGAGTAAGAGTAGGTGTATCTAAGCCAGCAATTGGGCAAGATTTAGCTGATTTTGTACTTTCTAGATTTAGAAAAGAAGAATCTGATAATATAAATGAAGCATTAGAAAAAGCGGCATGTGCTATTGACTCTATAATAAGAGAAAACATAGATATGTCTATGAACAAATACAATGGATAGTGAGAGGGAGATTTAAATGAATGATGTTTTTTTATATCCTTTGCAAAATTCAAAAGAGTATAAAGATATAATAAACTGTATAAAAAATACAAAAGGCTCATTATTGGTTAATGGACTTTTGCCAGTACAAAAACCTCATATATCTTATTCTATGTTTAATGATTTGTCACGACAAATGATTTTTATAACTAGTAGTGATTTAGAAGCCAAGAAAGTATATGAAGATTTAAGTTTTTATATTGAAGATAAAGTTGAATATTTAGGATTTCAAGATATTTATTTTTATCACTTAGATGCAAAGGACAGAAACGAAGAGGCAAAGAAATTAAAGGTATTGTTAAAACTAGCAAATAGGGAAAAAATAATTTTAGTAACTTCTATTGAAGCGGTTTTAAGAAAATACATACCAAAACAAGTTTTACTTGATAGTGTATCTCATTATAAGGTGGGAGACAGTTTAGATTTAGAAAAACTAACTGAGAAACTAGTTTCATTAGGGTATGAAAGAGTTTCAAAAATAGAGGGGTTTGGTCAGTTTAGTATAAGAGGTGGAATTATTGACGTGTTTTCACTTGAATATACAAATCCAATTCGTATGGAATTATTTGATGATGAGATAGATTCCATACGAACTTTTGACGTATATTCACAAAAATCAATTGATAAATTACAACAATTTTCTATAACGCCATCTAGAGAATTTATTTATCCAGAGAAAACTACAGATGCATTAGTTAAACTAAAAAAAGAAACAACTAAGATTACTGATGAAGGTACATTTCAAAATATAGACTATATATCAAGCAAGACTTATTTTGAAGGTGTAGAAAACTATATAGACTATATTTATCCAGAAGAAAACAAAAGTATATTTACCTATCTAGCAGATGATGCAATAGTATTTATCAATGATATAACAAGGCTTAAAGAAAGATGCGAAAATTATATAAATGAGTTTAGAGAAAATTACAAACTGAATCTTGAAAGAGGCTTGGCTATTAAAAACCAAGGAAAATTATTATATCATTATGCAGACTTAGAATATCTAGTAAAAGACAAGTCTGTAGTTTTAAACTCACTATTGCCAAAGTCTATAAATAATTTTTCTATAAAATCTATAATCAACTTTGAAAGTAGAGAAGTTCCTACATTCAATGGAAAAGTAGATTTGCTTATAGAAGAATTAAATCGACTGAAATATAATGGATACAAAATAATTTTAGCAACAAATACATTGGAAAGAGCAACTAAATTAAGAAAAGATTTATTGGATAAAGGCTTAGAAACAACTGTTTCTAAAGATAGAGATATTGAAATTAAATCTTCTCAAATTGTAATCGTACCTGCACATATAAACAGTGGTTTCCAGTATAAATCAATAAAGTTTGTTGTTATAACAGATAATGAAATGATAGGTGTTTATAAAAGAGCATCTAAAGCTAGCAATAAAAAAGCTAAAAAAGGGAAAAAGATAGAATCATTTTTAGATTTAAGTGTTGGTGATTATGTAGTACATGAAAATAGTGGTGTAGGTAGATACACAGGGATTGAACAGATTACAGTCAATGCTATTAAAAAAGATTATATGAAAATAGTTTATCAAGGTGGAGATAATCTATATGTGCCAATAGACCAGATGGATAAAGTACAGAAATATATTGGTGCAGAGGTAGAAAAAGTTAAGTTAAATAAGCTTGGAACCAATGAATGGACAAAGGCAAAAGCAAAAGTCAAAAAAGAAATTGAGGACATGACAAAGGACTTAATTGAACTTTATGCAAAACGTGAAAAAATACAAGGATATAAGTTTTCAAAAGATACACCTTGGCAGGCAGAGTTTGAGTCATTATTTCCATATCAAGAGACAGAAGACCAATTAAAGGCAATAGAAGAAACTAAAAAAGATATGGAATCAAGTAAGGTAATGGACAGACTTGTATGTGGAGACGTTGGTTATGGAAAAACAGAAGTGGCGATTAGAAGTATTTTTAAAGCTTGTATGGACCAAAAACAAGTTGCTGTACTAGTTCCAACAACCATACTAGCTCAACAACACTATAATACATTTAAAGAGAGATTTGAAAATTATCCTTTGAGAGTGGAAGTTTTAAGCAGATTTAAAACGCCAAAACAACAAAAACAAATTATTGAAGATGCCAAAAAAGGATTAGTAGATATTTTGATTGGAACACATAGAATAATATCCAAAGATATAAATTTACCAAATTTAGGTCTTGTAGTTATTGATGAGGAACAAAGATTTGGGGTAAAACATAAGGAAGCTTTAAAGAAAATTAAATCTACAGTAGATGTACTTACACTTTCAGCAACTCCTATACCAAGAACCTTACATATGTCTTTAAGTGGAATAAGAGACATGAGTGTTATAGAAGAACCTCCACAAGAAAGACACCCTGTAATAACATATGTTACAGAGAGTAAGGAAAGCGTAATTCAAGATGAAATAGAGAGAGAATTAAGTAGAGGTGGACAGGTATTTTTCGTATACAATAGAGTTGAGCATATTGAAGAAATGGCAAGTATGATTCAAAAGCTCGTACCAGATGCTAGAGTAGCTGTTGCACATGGAAGAATGACTTCTAAATCATTAGAAAATATAATCCTAGGATTTTTAAATAAAGAATATGATGTACTAGTTTGTACTACAATAATCGAAACGGGTATGGACATATCCAATGCAAATACAATGATTATATATGATGCAGATAAAATGGGATTAGCTCAACTTTACCAATTGAGAGGTAGAGTTGGAAGAAGCTCCAGACAAGGATATGCGTATCTTTTATATGAAAAAGACAAAACTCTGAGTGAGATAGCAGAGAAGAGATTAAAAGCTATTAGGGAATTTACAGAGTTTGGCTCAGGTTTTAAAATAGCAATGAGAGACCTTGAAATAAGAGGTGCTGGAAATATTTTAGGCTCTCAGCAACATGGTCATATGGCAGTCATAGGTTATGATTTGTATGTTAAAATGCTTAATGATGCAATTAAAAAGGTTAAAGGTGAGCCTATTGTGGAAGAAATTGATGTTGAAATAGATTTAAGTGTAAATGCATACATTCCAGATAATTATATAAAAGATGAATTGATTAAGATTGAAATGTACAAAAAAATAGCTTCTATTGAAAATAAAGAAGATATGTTGGAGATACAAGAAGAACTTGAGGACAGATTCTCTGATATACCTAAACCAGTTCAGACACTACTTACAATAGCTTATATAAAATCATTGTGTAAGGTATTGAAAATAGAAAAAATAAGACAATTAAAAGATGAAATATTATTAGTTCCAATAACAAAGTATAGAACTAAACAGAAAATAGGTTATAATATAGTTACAGAATTAGAAGAATTATTAGAAAAAATGTGCAAGGTGAAATAACTTGTAAATTTAAGAAGGGATGTTTTAAATTTGAAAAAAGTAATAACATTGGCAATAGCTATGATTTTGGTAGTATCTATGACTGCCTGTAGTTCTAGTAAAGAAGAAACTGTAGCGACAGTTGAAGGAGCAAAGATATCATCAGATGAATTTAAAAAAACTATAGCTCTTTATAAAGATTCTATGGAACAAACTTATGGAAAAGATATATGGGATAAGGAAGTTGAAAAAGGTGTAAAGTATAAGGACAAGTTTAAGGATTTAATTCTTGACCAACTTATAACTACAGAAGTAATATATTCTCAAGCTAAAAAAGATAACTTACTTCCTAAGAAAGAAGATGTTGAAAAAAGTCTTAAAGATTTAAAAGATGCTATGAGTAAGGATGAAAAATATAAAGAACAGCTTAAAAAGTTAGGAATAGATGATGCATTTTTAAAAGACCAACAAGAGAAAGATTTAGCTATGCAAAACTATCAAAGTAGTTTCGCTAAAAAGACTAAAATATCAGATGAAGAAATGAAAAAATACTATGATGAGCACAAAGATGAATTTAAAAAAGATGAGGTAGAAGCTTCTCATATTTTATTAAAAACAGTAGATGAGAATAACAAGCCACTTTCAGATGAGAAAAAAGCAGAAGCTAAGAAAAAGGCTGAAGAAGCTCTTAAAGAAGTTAAATCAGGTGAAGATTTTGCAAAAGTAGCAAAAAAATATTCACAAGACTCTACAGCAAGTGATGGTGGTAAATTAGGTTTCTTCTCAAGAGGACAAATGGTTGCTGAGTTTGAAGAAGCTGCTTTTTCTATGAAAAAGGGTGAAGTATCTAATTTAGTTGAAACTCAATATGGATATCATATAATTAAAGTAACAGACAAAGTAAATGAGCAAACATCATTTGAAGATGCAAAAGAAACTATAAAAGACCAATTGTTAAAAAATAAGTATCAAGAGCAAATAGAAAAATTAACTAAAGAAGCTAAAGTGGAAAAAGATGAAAAAGTAATAAATAAAATCACAATCTAAAAACTAAAAAAAGAGTAATATGCTTAAAAAAGCTATATCTAGATAAGATATAGCTTTTTTTGTATATTTTTCTTAACAATGGTAAAAATAAACTTAAAGTAATTTATGGAGGGATTAAAAAATATGAAAGCAACAGGTATAGTTAGAAGAATAGATGATCTTGGAAGGGTAGTTATACCAAAAGAGATAAGAAAGACATTAAGAATTAGAGAAGGAGACCCTTTAGAGATATTCACAGCAAAAGATGGAGAAGTCATACTTAAAAAATACTCTCCAATAGGAGAATTAAATGAATTCTCTCAAGAATATGCTGAAACATTAGCTGAAGTGCTAGGATATGGTGTATTGATAACAGACTTAGATTCTATAATAGCTGTATCTAAACTTCCTAAAAAAGATTATAAAGAAAAAAGTATAAGTGATGAGCTAGAAGCAATAATAAGTGAAAGGACAGTAAAATATTCAAAAGATAAAAACCTTTTACCTTTATTTAAAGAAGACCAAAAAGAATATACTAGTCAAGTTATTATGCCTATAATTAGTGCATCTGGTGACTGTATAGGTTCAATTGTAGTAGTTTCAAAAGATAAAGATACAATTGCAGAAAATGAAGAAAAATCTTTGAAAATTGCTGCTAACTTTTTAGGAAAACAAGTTCAATAATTTTATCATAAAGACCTTTTAAATGAAGGTCTTTTGAAGTTTTTGTGTAAAATATTGAATATAGCATCAAAAATATGGTATATTAAAGTTTGTTATATAAACAGTATGGAGGTTATGTTATGAACAATAACAAAAATAAAGACTCCTTTTTAAAGGGAGCCCTTATACTTGGGCTAGCAGGTGTAATCGTAAAAATAATGGGAGGATTTTTTAGAATCCCTCTTGGGAACATGATTGGTTCAGAAGGAATGGGATACTATCAGGCTGCTTATCCTGTGTATACTCTATTTTTAACATTAGCTACTGCTGGATTCCCAACGGCCGTGGCAAAATTGGTTTCGGAAAAAGTTGCCATTGGAAATTTTAAAGGTGCAAATAAGATATTTAAGGTATCACATACAGTTTTATTTATAACCGGAATAATATCATTTTGTATATTATTTTTTGGTGCCGACTACATAGTAACAAACATAATGAAAAATCCAGGTGCATTATACTCTATGAAAGCTATTGCTCCAGCATTATTATTTGTCCCTGCAATGTCTGCATATAGAGGATATTTTCAAGGGAGACAAGATATGACTAAGATTGCTGTGTCTCAAGTTGCAGAGCAATTTTTTAGAGTTGTATTAGGTCTTACTTTGGCCTACCTACTTATGAGAAGTCTAGGTCAGACTTTTGGAGCAGCTGGTGCTATATCAGGAGCTACAATAGGTTCAGTAGCATCTATGATTTACTTGATGTTTGCTTATATGCTAGGAAGAAAAGAGCGTAGAGCAGAGATAGATGCAAGTCAAAGATTTAAAGATGAGAGAGTTTCTTATATTTTTAAAAAGCTTTTAATTGTTGCTATCCCTATAACAATAGGAGCATCAGTAATGCCACTTGTAAATATGATAGATAATGTTATCGTGATAAGAAGACTTATGGAAGCAGGCTTTACATACAAAGTAGCAAATTCAATGTTTGGTCAGTTAACAGGTATGGCAATGGCCACAATAAATTTACCAGCAGTTATAACAACTGCAATGAGTATGAGCTTAGTGCCAGCAATTTCTAAAGCATATGCATTAGGAAATAAGTCAAAAGCTAGAAAAGATACTAAGAGTGCAGTTAAGGTAACTTTACTTATAGTGTTACCTTGTGCGTTTGGTATGGCTTCTTTAGCAATACCAATAATGGGTCTTTTATTTCCACATGAACCATCTTCTGTAGGAACTATTTTGTTTACTCTTACTCCATGTGTATTATTTTTAGGTTTAATACAAACATTAACTGGTATAATTCAAGGAATGGGAAAACCAATAGTCCCTGTAATTGCCCTATGTGCTGGTATGTTATGTAAGATTGTGATAAGTTATACTTTGACAGGGATACCAGATATTAATGTATTGGGTTCTGCATTTGGGACAGTTACAGCATACTTTGTGGCAGCTATGATTAACTTATTATATGTTAAAAAACACATGAATGTAAACTTCCCTAAAAAAGAATTTATAATAAAGCCGTTTATAACAGTTATGACAATGTTTATAATGGTTAAGTTGAGTTACGGTGCTTTAGCTGGATTCTTAGGAAATAGCATATCTACAATAATTGCAATATGTATTGGTGGAATTGTATATGTAGTAGTTATACTTGGAATAGGCGGAGTTAAAAAAGAAGAGATTTTAACTATGCCAAAAGGTGATAAATTATATAAATTGTTAAAAAAAGTTAAACTTATAAGATAATATAGGAATATATATGTAAATAAAGGAAATACTATACAAATAGTAAAACTCCTTATTTGCATAATAATACAAAAATAAAGTGAAATTTGCTAATAGGAGTGATGTTATGGGTAAGATAAGTATTGTAGGTCTTGGACCAGGAGATTATTCTCTTATAAGCCAAGGTGTTTTAGAATCTTTAAAAAATAGCCCTAGAGTCTTTTTTAGAACAGAGAAACATCCAATAATTGATAAACTTAAAGAAACTATACAATACACTTCTTTAGACTATTTTTATGAAAATGAAGAAAATTTTGAAAATGTATATTTAAAAATATCTGAGTTTATCATAGAAGAAGCTATAAAGGGTGACTTAATATATGCTGTTCCTGGTCATCCAAGAGTCGCAGAAAAGACTGTAAGTATAATAGAAAGACTAGCCAATGAAAAGCACATAACAGTAGAAATATTGCCTTCTATGAGCTTTGTAGACGCTATGTTTAACTATTTGGGCATAGACCCATCTGAAGGCTTTAAATTGATAGATGCTTTTGAAATAGAAAATTCATATATAGACTTAGATACTAGTATGATAATAACTCAAGTATATGATAAATTTATAGCATCTAATGTAAAGTTAAAGCTTATGGAATACTATGACTATAATCAAGAAGTATGTATAGTAAATGGAGCAGGTGTCAAAGATTTAGAAAGTAAAAAGTTTATAAAACTGTGCGAATTGGACAGAAATGAAAACTTTTTTGACTATTTAACTAGCTTATATATACCCAAAAGTTCTAAAAAGATGTATAATACAGTACATGACTTAGAAATAATAGTTAATACACTTAGAAGTCCATCTGGATGTGAATGGGATAAAAAACAAACGCATCAGTCATTAAAAAATTCTGTTATAGAGGAAGCATATGAGCTTTGTAATGCAATTGACAATAATGATATAGATGAAATGGTAGAAGAACTAGGAGATGTTCTTTTACAAGTTATATTCCATTGTCAGATAGGAAATGAGGAGGGCTACTTTGATTTAAAAGAAGTAGTAAATGGAATCTGTAAAAAATTAATTCATAGACATCCTCATATATTTAGTGGTGTAAAACTAGATATGTCTAAGTTTGAAAAAACTTGGGAAGAATTAAAGAAGGAAGAAAAGGGCGAAAGCACTGTAACAGATGGTCTTAGAAGGATACCAAAACATCTACCAGCTCTTATGAAGGCTAGTAAAGTTCAACATAAAGCAGCCCTTGTTGGCTTTGATTGGGACAATGTAGAAGATGTATTTAAAAAAATTGAAGAAGAATATCAGGAATTACTTGACGAACACAGGGTCGGGAATATAAAATACATAAAGGAAGAACTAGGCGATTTATTATTTTCGGTAGTAAATCTAGCTAGATTTTTAGACATAGACTCAGGAGAAGCCTTGAACTGTACTACAGATAAATTCATAAATAGATTTGAGTTTGTAGAGAAAAGTGCAATGAATTTAAATAAAAAATTAGAAGACATGACACTTGAAGAGATGGATGAATTTTGGAATCAGGCTAAAAAACAATAAAATTGTGGAAGGAAATTTGTCAAAAATCTAGAACTTTTATCACAAAGATAGAAGTCTATATTATAAACATTTTTAGGAGGTAAATATCGTGAATAAAGCTGAATTAGTATCAAAGATGGCAGAAAAAAGTGGATTAACAAAGAAGGAAGCAGAGGCTGCATTAAACGCATTTATGAGTTCTGTTCAAGATGCACTAGTAAATAATGAAAAAGTTCAATTAGTTGGATTTGGAACATTTGAGACAAGAGAAAGAGCTGCTAGACAAGGAAGAAATCCAAGAGATCCAGAGCAAGTTATAGATATACCAGCTTCTAAAGCACCAGTTTTCAAAGCTGGAAAAGGATTAAAGGATATAATAAATGGATAATTAGAAATCTTGTGAAAAAGTGTGGATAAATTTGCCACACTTTTTCTATAGAACTAAGGAAGGTGATAATTATGAGATTAGATAAGTTTTTAAAAGTATCTAGGATTATAAAGAGAAGAACTGTTGCTAAAGAGGCATGTGATAAAGGAATTGTCACTATAAATGGAAAAGTTGCTAAATCTTCTTCAGAAGTGAATATTGGAGACACATTAGAAATACAATTTGGAGAGAAAAAGATGAAGCTTAAGATAAATGAAGTAAAAGAGCATGTGTTAAAAAATGATGCAAAAGAAATGTATGAAATTTTAGAATAAAATTGATAGTCCTCTAGTATATTAATAGTAGTATTAGTGAAATATTTACTGGGGGGATATTATGGAACAGAACATAACTTTGAAAGATAGATCAAAGCTTGTTATTTCAGGAGTCGAGCACATATATTCTTTTAATGACAAAAGAGTTGAGCTTAAAACTTCTGTAGGCGAGATGGTGATTGAAGGCGAGAACCTAGATATGAGCAAGCTAAGTATAGACGAAAATATAATTAGCATAGATGGAACTATAAATTCTATGGTGTATGCAAAGCCTAAAAAGCCACAAGAGAGTTTCTTGAAAAAGGTATTTAGATAGATGATACCTTTCACTCAAGATGTAAGTATTTTTTATGCTACTATTTATGGTGGAATACTTATAGGAGTATTGTTTGATTTTTATAGAGGTCTAAGAGGAAACTTTAAATTTATCAATTATTTCGCAATAATCTTTGATGTGTTGTTTTGGTTTCTAGCAACGGCTATAATATTTCTAACAATAAACCTTACGGAATTTTTTGATTTAAGATATTACCATTTTGTGGCTTTGTTTATTGGTTTTATTTTATACTATAACACCATAAGTAAAATTGTTTTATCAATTATCAATAAAATAATCTGTTTTGTGAGGAATTTTTTAAAAAAAGTTATACACTACATAGTCAGTTTTTTAAATAATTTGTATTACGTTATAATCTATTCACTACACCTACTATTTGATATTATATTTTATATACCAAACATATTTATAGCAACAAAGAAGGGTATAAAAAGAAAATCAAATAAAAAATCAAAGAGCAAGAAAAAAACAAAACCTAAGAAGAAAAAAAATAAAACTAAAAAAAGGGTGTAGAGAAAATGAACTTAAGAAAAAAATTTTCAGGACAAATTGTTGTTATCAGTTTATTTTTAGGAATGTCAGTTTTTAGTATGATAACAGGGTTTGTATTTGAGTACACAAAAGCCAAGGAATATAAAAAAGAAATAGCAAGTCTAAATAAACAATTAAAAAAGACTGAAATACAAATAAACAGCTTAAAGAAAGATGAAAAATCATATGAAGGAGACTTAGAAGAAATAGCAAGAAAAAGATTAAATATGGTAAAGCCTAATGAAACTGTTTATGTTGATATAAATCGTTGATTAAAACTTGCTAATAAGTTTACAGATGTATTGATTTTAAAATTTAAGATTTGATAAAAAAGTCATTCAGTTTAAGGATGGCTTTTTATTTTTATTGAGGAGGTATTTCATAATGAAAGTAGGAGCTATAGACATTGGGACAAACTCAATGAGATTATTAATAGCAGATTATAGAGATGGAAATCTCATAAACAGAAAAAAGTTTGTTAATACAACTAGAATTGGGCATGGTGTAGATAGTAAAGGATATATAAAAGAAGATGCTATTCAAAGAAATATAGATGCCTTAAAAGAATTCTCTGAAAAGTGTAATGGTGAAAAGTGTGAGAAGGTATATTGTATGGGAACATCTGCCCTTAGAGATAGTAAAAATGGAGATTACTTTGTTAAACTTGCAAAAGAAGAAACTGGAATAGATGTTGATATAGTTACAGGAATAGAAGAATCGAATTTGGGATTTAAGGGTGTCTTAGAAGGTATACAAGGTGATGATAATATTATTGTTATAGATATTGGTGGAGGTTCAACAGAATTTATTATAGGCGACTCAGATGGAATTAAATTTAATAAAAGTGAAAATGTAGGTGCTCTTAGAATGACAGAGAGATTTTTAAAGCATGATATCATTGAAGATGAAGAGTTTGAAAATATGAGTTCATTTATATATAACGAGATTGATGAAACTTTAAATTATATAAAAGAAAGGGGATTAAAAACTCTTATAGGCATAGGTGGTACGATTACATCATTATCAGCAATGAATCAAGAATTAGAGGTTTACTCTATGGAAAAAATACATAATAGTAAAATACACAAAAAAGAAATAGAAGAAATTCTACAAAAATTAATAAACATGACATTAAGTGATAAAAAGAACTTAAAAGGGCTACAAGAAAAACGTGCGGATATTATAACTGCTGGTGTAAAAATATTGAATATAATAATGGAAAAATTAGAAATAGAAGAAATAACCGTAAGTGAATACGATAATTTGGAAGGCTTAATATGTCAAAAGTCAAAAAAAATGTATTAATATTTTTTGATTTTTAAAACCGATTATGACAAAAAAAATTACTCCTCTTTGTTACAATTCTTAATATAAACAAAAGAGGAGGTTTTTTTATGCAAAGAAGTGTAGCAGTTGTGGAGAATAAGACTGTAAAACCAAATGTCATAAAATTAATAAGCGGATATATTGATTTTACTACGGCGGCATTCGCCGTAATGGGATTTTTACTTAGTAGGTCTATTATAGTAGACTCTGTAGCCCCTTTAGGAATTGCCTTTTTTATATGTGCATCAAAGATTGACAAGTACAAGATACCTGTATTCATATCAACATTATTAGGAATATTGTTATCATCTAATGATTTTGGAAATGTAGCAAAATATGCTGTGTGCCTTACAATATTTATGGCGATGAATAAGAAATTAAAATTATCAGATTCAATTGCTAAGGTAGCATTTATAGGTGCAATGATATTACTTCCAATTTCCATGGGACAAGCTTTCTTTTCAAATAGGTATACGTACAATCTTCTTATAGCAGGTGTAGAAGCAATAATAATGTTTATATCTATATATGTGTTTTCTTATGGGATAGGTTTAATGGCCAATGTCAACAATAGGATGTCTGTACGGACAGAAGAAGCTATCTCAATAAGTTTACTGCTGACCTTTAGCATAATGGGGATAGGTGATATATCCTTGTTTGGAATATCAATAAGGACCATTTTATCAACCGTATTGATATTACTGACCTCCATAGTAGGAGGAGCTACCATGGGAGCATCTAGTGGTGTAATTATTGGGGTAGCATCCATTTTAAATAACATGACATCAGCTATTTATATGGGAATATATTCTTTTTCAGGATTAATAGGTGGTGCATTTAATAAAATAAATAAATATTTCTGTATATTAGGATATATTCTAAGTTGGACAATAATATACCTATATACTTCTGGTATTCCTTCTAATATGATGCAATTAAGAGATATACTATTAGGTTGCTTAATAGTCCTAGTGTTGCCAGAGAGGTTGTTTAATAAGATTGAAAAATTAATAAAAAGTAATGTAGCTTCAAATGAAATCGTATACGATTATATTATGAGAAGCAAGAACTTAACTAATAGTAGATTGAATAGTATTTATAAAACTTATGATGACCTTGCAGATACATTTGACAAGATAAGGGAAAAGGATAAGGTACTAGACCAAAGAGATATAGCCAATGTAATAGATATGATTCATAATGATGAATGTAAAAGTTGTAGTATGAGAAGAATGTGCTGGGAATCAAGATTTAATCATACATACACTATGATATATAACATTCTTGAAAAAATTGAGGAGAAGGGAGAGTTAAGTTTAAACGATATACCTAAAAACTTTAGAAAGGAATGTATGAAACCAGAGTCAATAGTGAAAATATCAAATCATTATTACAAAATGTTTGTATTAGATTATGATTGGAGTGTGAAGTTCTCAGAAAGTAGAAAATTAATAGCAAATCAGATAAGGAGTATTTCAAAGTCAATTAAATCGTTATCTCAAGATTTAGAGGGCGATATAATGTTGGATATAGAAAAAGAAAAAAATATATATGAGCAATTAGAGAGATATGACATAACAGTTGATAAAGTAAGTTACTTAACGAAGAGTAACAGTGAATTTGAAATATCAATAGAAAAGAAAACTTGTCATGATGGATGTATGTGTGAAGATAAAATTGTGAACATAATTTCAGACCTAGTAGGTGAAAATATGTCTGTTAGAAAAATAGGGTGCCATTGTTTAGGAGGTAAATGTAAGGCAACATTCGTTAAGTCCCAAAAATATAAGGCTGTTACAGAAGTTTCAGCAATGTCAAGGGATGGGCATATTCTTTGTGGAGACAATTACACATATATGGAGATAAATGATGGTAAATATATGATGGCTATAAGTGATGGTATGGGAAAAGGTAAAAAAGCATATGAAGAATCTTCTGCTACCATTGATATATTAGAAAAAATGATAGATGCAAAAATTAAAGACGAAATAGTTATAGATACTATAAATAATATGTTGCTATTAAAGTCTTCAGAAGAGATGTTTTCAACTCTAGATTTGGGAATTTTAGATTTGAAACGAGGCTGTTTAGAAACTATAAAGATGGGAGCGTGTTCTACCTATATAAAAAGAGGTGATGGAGAAGTCGACTTAATATCGTCATCATCATTACCTGTGGGTATATTATCAGATGTAAAAATTGATAGAAAAAATGTAAAGGTTAAGGAAGGAGACTATGTTATAATGGTTTCTGATGGAATTGTAGATGCAGGAAGAAATAACAATTTAGGAGATAATTGGTTAATATACTTCTTAAAGAATATAGAGACTACAAATCCAAAAGAAATTTCAAACTTGATATTAGATAGAGCATTAGAGTTACAAGCGTTACAAATCGAAGATGATATGACTGTTTTAGTTACTAAGATATGTACAAAATAAAATTTATAAAATTCTGTGTATAATATGTGGATAACTTGTGTATAATATGTTAATAGACTTTTGAAAAAAGTATAGTTATTAACAAAAAAAACATATAAATCAACAAAATTTGTTGATAAGTATGGCATAAATGTTAATAAAATGTAAAAAAAGAAAAAACAAAAGCTATTATCAAGAGAGATTCATGTTGAAATAACTAAATTTCTAGGTAAATAAAGCCTGTGAATATGTTGATTATTATGTGGATAACTATTAATTCGATATTTATTTATATAGTATGAATAATTGAATAATATATCTAAAAAAAGCCATCCTATTATTAAGTAAATTTATTGAAAGGATGGCTTTTTATGAATAGAAAATTGTGCAAAGCAATAATACCTTTATTTATTTCTATTTTTTGCATGTTAATAATAAGTATAAAAGCTGACCAAGGATATCAAAAGAATAATGATAGAGCAGTTACTGTCATGAATAATGATACTGAAGATGATGCTGAAAAAAAACAAGAAATAGATTATGAAAAAACATGTTGGAACTTACAATCTTTGTTTAAAAGTGATGACCAATGGAAAAAAGAACTTAAGAGTTTTGATAAAGATACTAAAGAATTAAAAAATTACATAGGTAAAGTAACAAAATCACCAACACATTTGTCTTTTGCCTTAAATATCAAGGAAAAGCTTGATATAAGATTAAATAGACTTTCTGCCTATGTAAAATTAAAACAAGATACTAATAAAAATTCATATAAATATTTAGATATGAATGATACTATGAGTAAATCTTATGGCAACTATATGGGGATTTGTTCGGATTTAGAATTAGAGATATTAAAATTATCAAACAAAGATTATAAGAAAATTATTTCAAATAAAAATATAAATAGGAAATATGGTGCATATTTAAGAGATATAAGAAGAAATAAAGTACATTATTTGGATGATAAGTCAGAAGACATCCTAAGTAAAGTGTCTTCAATAAGTAGTCTTCCAAGTCAAGTTTATGAATTATTTAGGAATATGGATAGAAAAACTAATTTGACACCAGCTCAATATGCTAGTGAATTAGAATCATCAGACAGAGAAAATAGAAAAAAAGCTTATCAAGATGAACTTATAACCTACAACGATAATGTAAATACAATTGCAGGTTTGATTACTGGTCAAGTTAAAAAGAATATTTTCTATTCTCAAGAGAGAGGTTATGAGTCTTCTTTAGAAATGTATTTGGAGTCTGATAATGTAGATGAAAAAGTATACAATAATTTAATAAGAACTGTAAATGGAAACATGGACAGTCTACACAAATATATAGATTTAAGGAAAAAAGTCTTAAAATTAGATAAGATTCATTCATATGATATGTTTGTACCTATAGTTAAAGCTGTTGATAATAATATTAATTATGAAAAAGCACAGAGTATAGTGTATTCAGCATTATCACCTTTAGGAAAAGAATATAATGATGTAGTCTATAAAGCTTTCAATGAAAAATGGATAGATGTCTATTCACATGAAAATAAAGTAAGTGGTGGGTATTGCTTATCTGTTTATGAAAATCATCCATATATACTTTTGAATTATAATAATTCGTTAGGCTCAGTTTCAACTTTATCTCATGAACTTGGTCATGCTGTATATGAATATTTAAGTTCTAAGAGTCAAAACTATTTTAATTCAAATCCATCTATATTTACTCATGAGGTTGCATCTACAACTAATGAAGCATTACTTTATGAGATGCTTATAAGAGAAGCTAAAGGTAATGATGAAAAAGCTTATTATATAACACAATATTTAGACTTAATAAAAGATACTCTTTATACACAAACGATGTATGCTGAATTTGAAAAAACTATACATGAGTTAGTGGAAAAAGGAAAAAGTGTAAATGCGTTAGTATTAAATGATGTTTGGGGACAACTTCTTAAAAAATATTATGGACAAAGCTATGAATTAGACCAATTATCTAAGGTCGGATGGGCTAGAATTCCACATTTTTACAATAGTTTCTATGTCTATAAATATGCAACAGGTTGTAGTGCAGGAGTAAGTTTTGCCCAAGACATACTAAAAAATGGTTCAGATAACTATATAAATTTTCTTAAAAAGGGAAGCTCAGATTATCCAATAAACTTGTTAAAATCAAGTGGTATAAATTTAACTAATACAAAGCCTATAGAAAATACAATCAAAAAATTTGACAGCTTAGTAGCAGAACTTGAAAAGCTATTATAAAAGATTATTATAATCCACATGGTAAATATATCGAATTAATGATAAAATATACTAAAAGTTTAAAGTCCTATCAAGATAGGGCTTTTTATTTATTAATTAGTGGGAGATGATTCTATGCAAGTTAAAGTTAAAAAAGCCGTAATACCAGCAGCAGGTTTAGGGACTAGGTTTTTGCCGGCTACTAAGGCACAACCAAAAGAAATGTTACCAATAGTTGATAAACCAACTCTACAATACATAATAGAAGAAGCTGTGGCTTCAGGGATAGAGGAAATACTAATAATAACAGGTAGAAATAAAAAGTCTATTGAAGACCACTTTGATAAATCCGTAGAATTGGAACTTGACTTAGAGAAAAAAGGCAAAAAGGAATTGTTAGAGATAGTCCAAAATATATCTAACATGATTAATATACATTATATAAGACAGAAAGAGCCAAAAGGATTGGGTGATGCAATTTATTGTGCTAGACACTTTATAGGCGATGAGCCTTTTGCAGTAATGTTAGGTGACGATATTGTAGATAATGATGTACCTTGCCTAAAGCAGCTAACAGATGCATATGAAGAGTATAGAACTACAATATTAGGTGTTCAGAAAGTGAATCTAGAAGACACTAATAAATATGGTATAATAGAAGCAAAAAATATAGAAGGTAGAGTTTATAAGGTAAAAGATATGGTAGAAAAGCCAGAGCCAGGAAAAGCTCCTTCAAATATTGCTATCTTAGGTAGATATATAATAACTCCTGAAATATTTGATATTCTTAAAGATTTGCCACCTGGTAAAGGTGGAGAGGTGCAATTAACAGATGCTTTAAAAATATTGTCTAGGAAAGAAGCTATGTATGCATACAACTTTGAAGGAAAGAGATACGACGTTGGTGATAAACTAGGATTTTTAGAAGCTACTGTTGATTTTGCTCTAAAAAAAGAAGACCTTAAGAAAGATTTTATTAAGTATTTAAAACATGTTTGTGAGGAATTTGATAAAGATAAAAATGTGTTATACAATAGCACAGATGAAGAATTGGACTCATCTGAAGTGTGCGATGCTAGAGAACTTGAAATTCAAAAATAATTAGTGAAAGGTGATGTGTTGTGGCAAAATCAAGTCAGAAAAAAATTAATAGAATAATAGCTGTTGGGATTGTGGGAATTCTTGTATTAACAAGCATAACAGCTGTTTTAAGTATGATTGCAACTATGTAATAGGATAAATAACTACAGTGAATATACATAAATATAAAAACCATATATAACTTAATGTAGTTAAAAATTTACAACATTTTAGTTATGTATGGTTTTTAGAATTTATAAATGTAAAAAAAAATTTTTATAATAGTTGCATATTTTAAGGGAAAATATTATTATAAGATATAAATATAGTGATAAATTTATAAAAACGTGCTAAGATTGGACTTGAGATACAATAATATAATGGATAACAGTGTTTTAAATTTTATTTATTGACCATAATGTATAAATAGTGATATTATTAGACTTAACTGTTTAAATAAGACTTTTCTTTTTCATGCCTTCAATTTCCAAAATAAGTATGTATATAAATGAATATATAGATGAGGAGGATTTTTTTGATTTTAGATGATAAAGTATTAGAAGGATTAGGTAGTAAAACCTTAGTTGAACTAAGAGAGATAGCTAAAGAATTAAAAATAAAATCAATTACTACATATAAGAAAAATGAGTTAATTGAGATTATAAATTCTAAAAGTAAAAATGAGGAAAAAGTAAACGAAGAGATTAAAGAAAAAAATGAAGATATTAAAGAAGACATAAAAAATAGAAAAGAAAATATAGAGCGTGAGAGTATAGAAAAAGAAGTTGAATATAAGAGCCCTACCAAATCATACAACAAGAAAGAAATAGATACTCAAAATATTTCCCAAAACCAAGAAAACAGAAGCCAAAGAAATGATTATAATAAGACAACGAATGTAAATGATTGTAATAAGGCATCAAATATATCTAATAGAATGGTCAGAAACAATAATAAAAACTATTATATGCCTAAACAAGTCGATGAATCTAAGATAGTTGATGAATTTAACACATCAAAAGAAGATGAAGTAGTAGGTGTACTTGAAATTTTGCCAGATGGATTTGGTTTTTTAAGAGGTTCAAATTATTTATCTACTGAAGGAGATGTTTATGTCTCACCATCTCAAATAAGAAGATTTAATATGAAAACAGGAGATAAAATTAAAGGGATAACTAGACATCCAAAAAGCGGAGAGAAATTTAGAGCACTTTTATACGTTCAAAAAATAAATGATGAAAATCCTGATACAGCTATACAAAGAAACGCATTTGAGACATTAACACCAATATTCCCAGAAGAACGACTTACACTGGAGACTAATAGAAATGAAATAGCTACAAGAATTATAGATTTAATTTCTCCTATAGGAAAAGGACAAAGGGGATTAATAGTAGCACCTCCAAAGGCTGGGAAAACAGTTCTTTTAAAAAGTGTTGCAAATAGCATAGCTAAAAATCATCCAAATGTTGAGCTTATAGTACTTCTTATAGATGAAAGACCAGAGGAAGTTACTGACATGAAAGAATCTATTGAAGGAGATGTTATATATTCTACTTTTGACCAAGTATCAAGTCATCATGTTAAAGTTGCAGAGATGGTGTTAAATAGAGCTCAAAGACTAGTTGAGCATGGGAAAGATGTAGTAATCTTATTAGATAGTATAACTAGACTAGCAAGGGCATATAACCTTACAATATCTCCTACAGGTAGAACTTTGTCTGGTGGTATTGACCCTGGTGCACTTCATGGACCTAAGAAGTTCTTTGGAGCAGCCAGAAATATTAGACAAGGTGGCTCTTTAACTATACTAGGAACAGCATTGGTTGAAACTGGTTCTAGGATGGATGATGTAATATTTGAGGAATTTAAAGGTACAGGAAATATGGAATTGCATCTAGATAGAAAGTTAGCTGAAAAGAGAATATTCCCTGCAATAGATATTTACAAATCTGGGACAAGAAGAGATGACTTATTGCTTGATGATGAAGAAAAGACAGCTCTTTGGAGATTAAGAAGAGAAATGAGCAATAATTCAGTAATGGAAATTACAGATAAAGTCATTGAACTTATAAAAAGAACTAAGGACAATAAAGAGTTTGTAAAATCAATAAAGAATTTGTAAAGTCAGCAATATATCAGCAATATAAATGTAAATATAGATTATATAAAGTAATGGAAAAATCACTTGAATGGCATAATAAGTTGTGCTATAATAATGTAGTTGATAATGTAAAAAGAAAGTTAATATAATTAATTTTTTTAAATAAAGAGAAGAGGTGACTATAATGCAAAAGGAAATACAACCAAAATACAATCCAGTTGAAGTGCGTTGTGCTTGTGGGAACACATTTGCTGCTGGTTCAACTAAGGACGAAATAAAAGTTGAAATATGTTCAGAGTGCCATCCATTCTATACAGGAAAACAAAAGAACATAGAAAAAGGTGGAAGAATCGACAAATTCAAGAAAAGATTCAAAATGGATTAATTTTTATAAAAATGGAGTTGGAGGAAGCCAACTCCTATTTTATTACAAAAAAACATTCATATTCTACTTTAAATTGTCTTTTTGTATTATAATAATAAATATGTAAAATTGAGTATTCTAAATACAATAAAATGAGGTGAGTGGATGTCAAAACAAGCTGTAGGTGGGCAAGCTGTTATTGAAGGTGTAATGATGCAATCAAAAGACAAAAGAGCAGTAGCTGTTAGAAAAAGTGACGGAGAAATAGCACTAAAAGAAGATAGAATAAAAAGTTGGGTAAGAGATAAGAATATAGATAAGATACCTTTTGTTAGAGGTTCTTTTGTTATGATAGATACAATGATTCAAGGGATAAAAAGTTTAAATTTTTCTTCAGAATTTTTTATGGAAGAAGCAGAAGAGGATAAATTTGATTTATTTATAAAGAAAATTTTTAAAGATAAGGCAAATGATATAATTATAATATTTTCATTGGTCATAGCAATGCTACTTTCTGCTGGATTATTTATTTTCATACCTACATTAGTAGGAGGAGCTTTTTCTAAGGTAATGCCTAATGACTTTATGCTCAATTTAATAGAAGGTATTATAAGAATAGTGATATTGTTTGCATATATAGTACTAATCTCACGAAGCAAGGATATAGAAAGAGTATTTCAATATCATGGTGCAGAACATAAATCTATATATTGTTATGAAAATGATTTAGAACTTACAGTAGAGAATGCAAGAAAATTTAAAAGATTACATCCTAGATGTGGTACGAATTTTTTATTTATAGTTATGGCTGTGTCAATAATACTGTTTGCGTTTTTTGGTTGGCCAAATCCAATCCTTAGAATATTTATGAGAATCATATGTGTGCCTATAGTAGCAGGTTTATCCTATGAAGTAATTAGAATTCTTGGAAAATATGATAATAGATTCACTAAAATTGTTGCATACCCAGGAATGATGTTGCAATATTTTACAACAAAAGAGCCTGATGATGAGCAACTAGAGGTAGCCTTAGAAGCGTTAAAGGCAGTGGTAGATTAAAGAAAAGGATATTTATTATGACGATAAAAGATATAATTATTAAATATTCAGATACATTTAAAGATATAAGTGATACTCCAAGATTAGACACAGAGTTATTATTGCAAAAAGCATTAGGTGATGTTGATAGACTGTATATTCACTTAAATCTAAATAAAGAGTTAACTGAAGAACAAGAAATAAAATTTATAGGTTTTGCTAAAGAAAGATTAAATGGAAGACCAATAGCCTATATAGTTGAAAATAGAGAGTTTATGGGATTAGATTTTTTTGTTAAAGAAGGTGTGTTAATACCAAGACCAGATACAGAAACTTTAGTAGAAGAAATAATTGAAATCTGTAAGGGAAAAAAAGATGTAAGTATACTAGACATAGGTACTGGCTCTGGTGCCATTACAGTTAGTTTGGCAAAATACATTGAAAATTCTAAGGTAATGTCTTTTGATGTATCAGAAATAGCTTTAGAAATAGCTAAAAAAAATGCTATTATAAATGAAGTTGATGAAAAGATAAAATACATTAATTCTGATTTATTTACAGCAATAAGTGATAGCAATATAAAATTTGATATCATAGTTTCAAATCCACCATATATTAAAAAGCAAGATATAGAAACTTTGCATACACAAGTAAAAGATTATGAGCCATATAATGCTCTTGAAGGTGGAGAAGATGGATTAGATTTTTATAGAAAAATAACAGAGCAAGGTAAGAAATATTTAAATAGATGTGGAATATTAGCATATGAAGTTGGTCATAATCAAGCTGAAGATGTTATTAATATTATGAAAAGCAATGGATATAAAAAAATATATACAAAGAAGGATATTCAAGGCATTGATAGAGTTGTTATAGGTTACAATATATGATATAATCAACAATTGATATGTTACATTTAATCGAGGTGAAAGTATGTTAAAAAAATTAGAGGTATTGGAAGATACATATAAAGACTTAAGTGAAAAAATAGGTGACCCTGATATAATAAATGATCAAAAAGTTTGGCAAAAGTATATAAAAGAACATGCTGACTTAGAACCTATTGTTATGAAATACAGAGAGTATAGAAATGTTTTAGATAGTATAAAAGAATCAAAAGAAATATTGCAAGAAGAGTCAGATGAAGAACTAAGAGAATTAGCTAAGATGGAATTAGCTGAGATGGAAGAAAAAGTAGAACCTTTAGAGGATGAAATAAAAATATTATTATTACCTAAAGACCCTAATGATGATAAAAATGTTATAGTTGAAATTAGAGGTGGAGCTGGAGGCGATGAAGCAGCTCTATTTGCAGGTGATTTATTTAGAATGTATTCAAGATATGCTGAGAGAAGAAGATGGAAAATAGAATTATTAAGTGCAAGTGATACTGGAGTTGGTGGATATAAAGAAGTATCTTTTATGATAAAAGGTAAGGGAGCATATTCAAGATTAAAGTATGAGTCTGGAGTTCATAGAGTCCAAAGAATACCATCAACTGAATCTGGTGGAAGAATACACACATCAACTTCTACGGTTGCAGTATTACCAGAAGTTGAAGATGTAGAAGTTGATATAAATCCAAATGATTTAAGAATAGACGTTTTCCGTTCTTCAGGTAATGGAGGACAAAGTGTCAACACTACTGACTCTGCAGTTAGGGTAACACATATACCTACAGGTGAAGTAGTATCTTGTCAGGATGGAAAATCACAATTAAAAAATAAAGAGCAAGCTTTAAAAATATTAAAAGCTAGACTTTACGATAAAGCATTGGCAGAGCAACATAAAGATATAGCAGCAGAAAGAAAGAGCCAGGTTGGAACAGGAGACAGATCAGAAAGAATAAGAACATATAATTTCCCTCAAGGTAGAATAAGTGACCATAGAATAAATTTAACTTTATATAAGTTAGATGCGTTCTTAGATGGAGATATAGATGAAATGATAGATGCTTTAATTACTGTTGACCAAACAGAGAAAATGACTGCAATATAAGTAATGTTTTAAAGAAGCTGTTTCTTTCTAGAAATTATTTTCTATTTTGAAACAGCTATTTTGCATTTTAGGTCATGTTATCATATTCTACTGTATATAATTGTTATATACAAGTATAGGAGGGTTATATGATACTAAAAGTAACAATGATTGGACTTTTGGCAGGTGTTATAGGGACAGGATTAGGAGGAGTAATATCAGCTATTTTTAAAAAGGAAGTTGATAAATATCTAAATTTCTTTATGGGATTATCTGGTGGAATAATGTTAGCTGTAGTGGTATTTGATTTGATGAAAGAATCAATGGATAAAATGGGGATAATCAATACAGTTATATTTACATTTGTTGGAGCTCTCATAACTATGTACATAAAAACAAAATTAGATGTGTCTGGAAGTATGACATCTGGGTATCTTATATTCATAAGTATATTACTACATAATTTGCCAGAAGGGTTAGCTATAGGTTCTTCTTTCATGTCAACTGAAAGCTTAGGTATTACTCTTGCTATAGTTATAGGTCTACATAATATACCAGAAGGATTGGCTATGGCATTGGGTTTAGTTTGTAATAAAATGAAACTAGGTAAAGTTATTTTATTTACTGTAATAGCTGGACTACCTATGGGTCTAGGAAGTTTTTTAGGTGTTTATTTTGGAGGAGCATTTACGTCTCTTATAGGTGTATTTCTTGCCACAGCAGGAGGTACAATGATGTATGTTGTATTGGAAGAAATTTTTCCGCATTCAAAAAGTGTGTATTGTATAATTGGTTTTTTGGTAGGTACAATAATTGTAAACTATATATAAAATTAAAATGAAAGCAGGCATACAAAAGATGAAAACTATTATAAGTAGTATTGATATAAATAATATTGATTATGAGGAAATAAAAATACAAGCAAAACTTCTTAGAGAAGGTAAGACAGTTATCTTTCCAACTGAGACGGTATATGGACTAGGTGCAAATGCGTTAGATGAAAATGCAGTAAAGAAGATTTATGAGGCTAAAGGAAGACCTAGTGATAATCCATTAATAGTCCATATCTATGAAAAAGAAGAAGTATATGATTTAGCTAAAGATATAAGTGATAAAGCTAAACTTGTTATAGAAAAGCTTTGGCCAGGGCCTATAACAATAATATTAAATAAGAAAGATATAATTCCATATAGAACTAGTGGGGGGCTTGATACAGTTGCAATAAGGATGCCTTCTAATGTTATTGCCAGGGCAATAATAAAAGAAGCTGGTGTACCTATTGCAGCGCCTTCTGCAAATATATCTGGTAGACCATCTCCAACAAAAGCAAAACATGTATATGAAGAAATGAATGGAAGAGTAGATGGGATAGTTTTAGGTGGAGATAGTAACTTTGGGTTGGAGTCAACAGTATTAGATTTAACAGAAGAAACTCCAATGATATTGAGACCAGGAAGTATAACTAAAGAAGTTTTAGAAGAAATTCTTGGAGAAGTAAAGCTCGACCCATCATTAAGTAAAAAAGAGGATAATCAAAAAGCTAAGGCTCCTGGAATGAAGTATAAACACTATTCTCCAAATGCAGATGTATATATTATATCTGGAAAAAGAGAAAATGTAGCAACAAAGATAAATGATATGATAAAATCTAATAGAGAGAAAGGCCTAAAAACAGGTGTAATGTGTATTAGTAGAAATAGAGAGTTTTATGATGGAGAAGTGATAGATTTAGGAAGCACTCTTGAAGAAGTTGCAAGTAATCTGTTTGATGCTCTTATAGAAATGGATAAAAAGGGTATTGATGTCATATATTCAGAGGAGTTCCCTAAGACTGGAGTTGGACAAGCAATTATGAATAGACTACTTAAGTCAGCAGGATATAAAGTAATAAAGGCTTAAAAGGGAGTTGTAAAATATGAATATACTTATTGTATGTACAGGTAATACTTGTAGAAGCCCTATGGCTGAGGCTATATTAAAGAAGGAAATTGAAAAATCAGGAAGAAATATTGAAGGATATTGCATATCATCAGCAGGTATATCTACAGTAGATGGTATGAATGCTTCCCAAAATTCTATAGAAGTATTAAAAGAATTAGGGATAGACTTGTCAAATCATAGAAGTAAAGTAATTACTAAGGAATTAATAGATAACTCAGATATAATACTAACAATGACCAAGTATCATAAAGAAATTTTAGTACAAGCAGTTCCAAAATGCAAAGAAAAAGTGTATACTTTTAAAGGGTTTGTAAATGAAAATGAGGCAGATATATCTGACCCATTTGGTGGAAATTTAGATACTTATAGAGATACTATGGAAGAAATAATGTATTCTGTCAACGAAATAGTAAAAAAAATATGAATTGGAGGATAAACAAATGAAGATAGGATTAGGTTGTGACCATGGAGGATATAATTTAAAAAAAGAAATAATAAGCTATTTAGAAGGTAGAGGTATAGAATGTGTAGATTATGGAACTAATAATGCGACAGATTCTGTTGATTATCCTGTTTATGGAGAAGTAGTTGCAAATGCAGTTATAGATAAAGAAGTAGATTATGGAATATTATGTTGTGGTACAGGTATAGGAATATCTCTAGCTGCAAATAAGGTTTCTGGAATAAGATGTGCAGTTGTATCAGATGTATTTTCTGCAAAAATGTCAAAAGCACATAATGATGCAAATATGTTGTCATTAGGTGAAAGAGTTTTAGGAAAAGGTCTAGCACTTGAAATAGTTGAGGCATGGATTAATACAGATTTTGAAGGTGATAGACATGCTAGAAGAGTAAATATGATTAAATCAATAGAAGAAAAACACAATAAATAATAAAAATTACAGTTTTATCAGGAGGAATTATCAAAATGAGTAAAGTGGTAGAGACAAACCATCCATTAATACAACATAAATTAACTTTAATGAGAGATAAAAATACTGGTTCTAAGGATTTTAGAGAACTTTTAACTGAAATTGCAATGCTTATGGGATATGAAATAACAAAAGATATACCATTAAAAGATGTCGAAATAGAAACTCCTATTCAAAAAACATCATCTAAAGTAGTTGCAGGTAAAAAGTTAGCAATAATTCCAATTTTAAGAGCAGGTCTTGGAATGGTAGATGGATTAGTAAGTTTAATGCCAGCAGCAAAAGTTGGGCATGTAGGGTTATATAGAGACCCAGAAACATTAAAACCAGTTGAATATTATTGTAAACTTCCTCAAGACATAGGAGAAAGAGATATAATAGTAGTTGACCCTATGCTTGCAACAGGAGGGTCTGCTGTAGCAGCTATAGATTTACTTAAATCTAAAGGAGCTAAAAGTATAAAACTAGCTAATTTAGTAGCTGCTCCAGAAGGTATAGCAGAAGTACAAAAATATCACGATGATGTTGATATATATGTTGCATCAGTTGATGAAAGATTAAATGAACATGGATATATAATTCCTGGTCTTGGTGATGCTGGCGATAGATTATTTGGAACTAAATAAAAATAAATAACTATAAATATTTCTTAGGGACTTTCTTATGTAGTATATAATTTTATGTAAGAAGGTTCCTTTTTATGTATTTTTCTCAAAATAGTAATTCTTGAATTGATAAATTTCTCAAATTGAGAATAAAAAGTTTTTACCAATTAAAAAAGAATGGCTATTTTACAGGAATCTACAAAATAGTGGCGTTTTTTAATGTGGCATGTTAGTTGCTTACAATTAAATTGATATGTATTAATTTAATTAAAAATAAAGTATGAATGATACTATTAGGAGTGATAATACATGAAAAATTGTATAGTGGTAAGAGGAGCAGGAGATTTAGCAACAGCAGTTATTCATAAATTACACAATAGTGGTTTTAAAGTGATTGCTCTAGAAATAGAAGAACCGTTAGCTATAAGAAGACAAATTTCTTTTTGTGAAGCTGTTTATGAAAAAAAGGTAGTTGTTGAAGGTGTGGAGTGCATACTTTGTAATACTGAAAAAGAAATAGAAGAAACTTTGTCTCAAGATAAAGTAGCACTGATTATAGACCCAAAAGGAGAAATGTTATCTAAGATAAATCCGATTGTTTTGGTTGATGGAATATTAGCTAAGAAAAACTTAGGTACAACTAGAGAAATGGCACCACTTACAATAGCGTTAGGTCCTGGGTTTTGTGCAGGAGAAGACGTAGATATTGTGATAGAAACAATGAGAGGTCATAACCTAGGAAGAATAATAACTGATGGTAGAGCAGAAAAAAATACAGGAATACCAGGTGCAATAAAAGGTTTTGCCAAAGAGAGGGTAATGCATTCACAGTATACTGGAATAATGGAAAATGTATGTAAGATAGGCGACATAGTTGAAAAGGGAGACTTACTTTGTTATATTAGTGATTATGAAAAAAAACATGAAGTTAGAGCAACAATATCTGGAGTGCTTAGAGGATTATTAAAAGACGGAGCAAAGGTAACTAAAAATTTAAAAATACTGGACATAGACCCTAGAAAAGAAGAAGTTAAGAATGCTTTCACAATATCAGATAAAGCTAGATGCATAGCTGGAGGGGTTTTAGAAGCCATATTAAACAAAGGAATCTATCCAAAAAATTAATTTATATTAGATAAGGCTATTAATATTTTATTAAGATGATATAATAAATTTAATAGATTAAAGAGAGCATATAACGGGTATTTAAAATTTAAATGGTAAAAATGCTCTTTTTTTATTGGACATTCAATTAACATGTGTATATAATATAAAAATAAGTATTTATTTAGCTTGAAATCTAATAAATATATAAGACCAGTACATAAGCAAAGAGGAGAAAAGTAAATTATGAGACCATCATGGGATGAATACTTCATGGAAATTGCAGAAGTAGTGAAAAAGCGTTCAACTTGTATTAGAAGACAAGTAGGTGCTGTCATTGTAAGGGACAAACAAATATTAACAACTGGATATAATGGCTCTCCAAGAAATCTTGAACACTGTGAAAATATTGGATGTAAAAGGGAGGAGCTAAATATTCCTTCAGGGGAAAGACATGAATTATGTAGAGCATTACATGCTGAACAAAATGCCATAATACAAGCTGCCCATAATGGTATTAGTGTAGATGGGGCAACTTTGTATGTTACTACAAGGCCTTGTGTTTTGTGTGCAAAAATGTGCATAAATGCAGGTATATTAAAAATTGTTTATGAAGGTGATTATCCAGATGACATGTCTACAGAATTGCTAAAAGAAGCAGGAATAGAGCTTATAAAATTTTAGTAAAGGATAATGACATGACAATAAATGCTAAATTATGACAATGGAATAGGATGATTAAAAGAAAGTGTTTGAAAAATCATCTGATTAGTAGTAAGATATATTTTATAATTAAATAAATTTATGATATAGATTAATTAAATGTTATTTATTTTGTAATAATGAGGGATACTATTTATGAGTAAAAGAAATACACATATGGAAATTGCAAAGTTGTTTAGTTTAATAAGTCAAATAGGATTGATGATTGTAATATCAATATTAGGATGTACTTTCTTAGGAAAATTTTTAGATAGTAAATTAAATACTAGTCCAGTTCTGACGATAATATTTTTATTGTTAGGTGTTGGAGGAGCTTTCAGTGGTGTTTATAAAACTCTAATAGTATATACACGAAGGAAGTGATATATTGGATATAAAATTACTTAACCAAGTAAGGTCAGTAACAAAGGGTATAGTAATATTTGATGTAATTTTAATTGTGCTAATGTTGATAACATCAACATTAAGTAAGCCAGTATTATTAGGACTTATATTTGGCTCTATAATAGCTATGTTAAATTTTAGATTATTGGCAATATCACTGGAAAAATCGGTGACATTTTCTGCTGGAAAGGCACAAGCTTATGCATCAGCACAATATACCATTAGGTTATTTATAATGGCGGTTGTTCTAATTGCTTCAGCTAAAGTACCACATTTAAACATAATCGGAACAGCATTAGGATTATTGAGTACAAAGTTTGTCATATTATCAAAAAACTTTATAAATAAATTAAAGAGGAAGGAGGCATAAGTATGAGTCAAGCGCATTATTATCTCATAGGAAACTTTAAAATTAGTGAAACAATACTAGTGAGTTGGGGAATAATGGCCTTTTTAGCGATAGCATCTTATTTCTTGACTAGAAACTTAAAAAAAGTTCCAACTAGTAAAATCCAAATATTTTTGGAATTTGCAATAGGTGGTCTTGCTAAAATGGTTACAAATGTTATGGGTAAAAACACAATAAAAAGAATGCCATATATGATACCATACATAGGAAGTTTGTTTTTATTTTTCGCATGCTCAAATTTAAGCCCATTACTTGGATTAAGATCACCAACAACCGACCTGGATACAACTGCTGCATGGGCAATGATTACATTTTTTATGATTTATTTTGCAGGAGTTAAATTTAAGGGATTATCGTACTTTAAAGAATTGGCTCAACCACTTGCCATAATGTTACCAATCAATATTATAGGTGAGTTAGCTAGACCAATATCGTTAAGTTTCCGTCCATTTGGGAATATTTTAGGTGGAACAATTATAATGGGGCTGTTTTATCAACTTTTAGGTTTTGTATCCAGTTTAATACCAGGATTATCAATACCAATTGGACAGATATTAATACCAGTACCATTGCACTTGTATTTTGACTTATTTGCAGGATTGTTACAAGCATATATATTCATAATGTTAACAATGGTGTTTATATCAAGTGCAGGAGAATTAGATTAAGAAATCAACTTATATTAAGATAAAAATAAAATAATTTAAAAATTTAAAGTTTTAAGGAGGAAATAATTATGGAAACAGCAATAGTAGCGGCAGCATCAGCAATAGGTGCAGGAATAGCAGTTGCAACAGGTATAGGTGCAGGTATAGGGCAAGGTGTAGCAGCAGGTAAAGCTGCAGAAGCAGTAGGAAACCAACCAGAAGCTAAAGGTGATATAACTTCAACTTTATTACTAGGTGTTGCTATAGCAGAGTCTTCAGCAATATATGGTTTGGTTGTATCAATAATACTTCTATTCGTAAATCCATTCTTTAAATACTTAGGAATGTAGATTTGGTCCTTAAATATTTTGAGATAGGTTTATAGGTAAATCATCTCAAACTTATAATCATGAGAAGAGTTTTATCTTCTCGTGATTATAAGTAGTTATGATTTATGGAAAGGAGGATAATTATGGAGAAAGCACTAGTAGGTATAACATGGGAATTTGTGTTCCAAATTGTTAATACTTTTATAATATTTTTACTTCTGAGAAAGCTTTTATTTAAGCCAGTATTAAATATAATTGAATCAAGAGAAAATGATATTAAAAACGATTTGGCAGAAGGCGAAAAAGCAAAAAATGAAGGTTTAGCTCTGAAAAAAGAATATGAGTCAAAAATCAATTTTGCCAAAGATGAAGGTCAAGAAATCATAAAACAAGCAACTATAAGAGCAGAACAGAAATCAGATGATATAGTAAATACTGCAAAGAAAGATGCTCTTGATATAAAAGAAAAAGCAAGTAAAGATGTAGAACAAGAAAAACAAAAGGTTATAAATGAAATTAAGAATGATATATCTAATATAGCACTACTTGCAGCATCTAAGGTCATTGAAAAAGATTTAGATAAATCTAAGCATGAGGAATTGATAGAAAACTTTATAAAAGAGGTAGGGGAAGCTAAATGATAAATGTAATAGCCAACAGATATGCCGAAGCCCTATTTCAATTAGGAGAAGAAGAAAATTCAACTGATGCATTGTTCAAAGAATTAGAAAAAGTAGTAGATATGATGACTAAAGTTAGTAAAGATTTCTACAAAGTTTTAAAATCACCATTAGTTTCAAAATCAGAAAAGAAAAACTTGGTAGAAATTATTTTTAGTAAGGAAGTAAGTTTGAACATAAAAAACTTCCTAAAAGTCTTGGTAGATAAAGATAGAATATCATATTTAGAAGATATAGAATTAGCTTATAAAGAATTATTAAATAAGAAAAATAATGTAATTGCTGGTGTAGCAATAAGTGCTATTCCAATGAGTGAAACAGATATTAAAGAACTTGAAATTAAACTTTCAAGTAAATACAACAAAAATGTTACTATAGAAAATGTAGTTGACAAGACTATACTAGGGGGAGTTCTAGTTAGACTTGGAAATGAACAGATAGATGGCACTGTAAAAACTCGTCTAGATAAGATGAAAGAAAAGCTATCTGAAGTAATATCTTAAGAATGGCGGTGAACCCATGAACTTAAAACCTGAAGAAATAAGTTCTATAATTAAACAGCAAATAAAAAATTATGAGAATAAAGTTGAGTTGACAGATACAGGGAGTGTTTTAACAGTTGGGGATGGTATAGCGAGTGTATATGGATTAGAAAAAGCTATGTCTGGTGAGTTACTAGAGTTCCCAGGTGAAATATATGGTATGGCACTTAACTTAGAAGAAGAAGTAGTTGGAGCTGTTATACTTGGAGATGACAGTGGAATAAAAGAAGGCGATATAGTTAAGAGAACTGGAAGAATAGTTGAAGTTCCAGTTGGAGAAGCTTTAATAGGTAGGGTTGTAAATTCTCTAGGTCAACCAATAGATGGAAAAGGACCTATAGCATATACAAAAACTAGACCAGTTGAATCTGAGGCACCTGGTATAATAAATAGAAGGTCTGTTTATGAACCATTACAAACAGGAATCAAATCAATAGATTCAATGATACCAATTGGTAGAGGACAAAGGGAGTTAATAATAGGTGACAGACAAACTGGTAAAACATCTATAGTTATTGACACTATATTAAATCAAAAAGGAAAAGATGTTATATGTATATATGTAGCAATTGGGCAAAAACGTTCTACTATAGCTCAATTAGTTAATTCACTAGAAAAAGGTGGAGCTTTAGACTATACAATAGTAGTTTCAGCAACAGCATCTGAATCAGCACCACTTCAATATATAGCACCATATGCTGGAGCAGCGATGGGTGAAGAATTTATGTATAATGGAAAACATGTACTTATAGTATATGATGATTTAAGTAAACAAGCCGTTGCATATAGAGAAATGTCATTATTACTTAGAAGACCACCAGGACGTGAAGCATATCCTGGAGATGTATTCTATTTACATTCAAGATTACTTGAAAGAGCAGCTAAGTTATCAGATGAATTAGGTGGAGGCTCAATGACTGCTTTACCTATAATAGAAACTCAAGCTGGTGACGTTTCTGCATATATACCAACAAATGTTATATCTATAACAGATGGTCAAATATACTTACAACCAGAGTTATTCTATTCAGGTGTAAGACCAGCAGTTGACCCTGGTATATCAGTATCAAGGGTTGGTGGTTCTGCGCAAATTAAAGCAATGAAAAAAGTTGCAGGTACATTAAAACTTGCATATTCACAATATAGAGAACTTGCAGCATTCTCACAATTTGGTTCTGACTTAGATGAAGATACTAAGAAGAGACTTGCTCAAGGTGAAAGAATCGTTGAGATATTAAAACAAGGTGAGCATCAACCAATAAAAGTTGAAAATCAGGTTATGATAATATACGCTGTTATAAATAATCATCTAGAGGATATTCCAATAGATAATATAGCTAGATTTGAATCAGAACTGTATGCATTTGTAGATAATAATTATCCAGAAATATCAAGAAAAATATTAGGTGGAGAGGACTTCACTCATGATTTAACAGATGCAATAAATGAATTTAAAGAAAAGTTTGTTGTTGAAGTATAATCCTTTTTAAAAAAGGAGGTAAATTAATTGGCAGGAGCTGGAATTAAAGCAATCAAAACACGTATGGGAACTGTTGAAAGTACAAAACAAATAACTAAAGCGATGGAACTAGTTGCATCTTCTAAGCTTAGAAAGGCAAAAGAAAAAGCTGAAGATTCAAGAGAATACTTTAATACTTTGTACGATACAGTAAAAGATATTGCCCAAACAACACGTGGAGTTAGAAATGAATTTTTGAAAGAAAGAGAAGTAAAAAATAAGTGCTATATAGTAGTGGCTGGAGACAGAGGTCTTGCAGGTGGATACAATTCCAATGTATTAAAGGAATCTGTATCTCATATGCAAGGTAAAAAGGAAACAGTTATAACTGTAGGAAAGAAAGCTCATGAATTCTTTTCCAAAAGAGATTACAATATAGCAAAAGATATAAGTAGTGTTGAAGCTTGTGGATATGAAGATGCGATAGAAATTTCACAAACTATTATTGACCTGTATAAAAAAGGTGAGGTAGATGAAGTTTATATTTCTTATACAAAGTTTAAATCAGCTTTATCACAAGAAGTTGAAATTTTAAAATTGCTTCCATTAGTTTTTGAAAAAGATACAGATGACCATGGAATTGTAATAAAAGAAGAAAATCAAAGTAAATCAAAAGTACAATATATACCATCAGCAGAGGCAGTTTTAAGTTATATTGTACCTCAATTTATATCAGGTACAGTGTATGGCGGAATTTTGGAGTCTTTTGCATCAGAGCAAGGTGCTAGAAGAACTGCGATGGAATCAGCTACAGACAATGCGAATGAAATGCTATCTAATTTAGAGTTAAGTTATAACAGAGCAAGACAGTCAGCTGTAACTCAAGAAATAACAGAGATAGTTGGTGGAGTTGAAGCTCTAAAATAGGGAGGTTAGGAAATGGCAAATGTAGGTAAAGTAGTACAGATTGTAGGAGCTGTACTAGATGTTAAGTTTGATAGTGAACAAAGCCTACCTAACTTATTAAATGCGTTAGTAATAAAGTTAGGAGATAAAGAAATAGTTGCAGAAGTTGCTCAACATATAGGTGATGATACTGTAAGATGTATATCTATGAGTGCAACAGATGGACTTGTAAGAGGTATGGAAGTTGTAGATACAGGTGGACCAATAAGCGTTCCTGTTGGAGACGAGACTTTAGGTAGAATATTTAATGTTCTTGGAAAACCAGTTGATGGAAAACCAGCTCCAAAATCTGCACCTAAATTACCTATACATAGACCAGCACCAGCATATGATGAACTAGAAACTACAGCTGAAATACTGGAAACAGGCATTAAGGTAGTTGACTTACTAGCACCATATCTAAAAGGTGGAAAAATAGGTCTATTTGGAGGAGCAGGAGTAGGAAAAACAGTTTTAATACAAGAACTTATAAACAATATTGCTAAGCAACATGGTGGTATTTCTGTATTCTCAGGAGTAGGAGAAAGAACAAGAGAGGGTAATGACCTTTATGGAGAGATGAGTGAATCTGGAGTTATAAACAAAACTGCTCTAGTGTTTGGTCAGATGAACGAGCCGCCTGGAGCAAGAATGAGAGTTGCTTTAACTGGGCTTACAATGGCAGAGCATTTTAGAGATGAGCAAGGACAAGACGTTTTACTTTTCGTTGATAATATATTCCGTTTCACACAAGCTGGTTCAGAAGTTTCAGCGCTTCTAGGACGTATGCCATCAGCTGTTGGTTATCAGCCAACATTAGCTACTGAAATGGGTGCACTTCAAGAGAGAATAACATCAACTAAAAAAGGTTCAATAACATCTGTTCAAGCGGTTTATGTACCAGCAGATGACTTAACTGACCCAGCACCAGCTACAACATTCTCTCACTTAGATGCAAAAACAGTTTTATCTAGACAAATATCATCACTGGGTATATATCCAGCAGTTGACCCTCTTGAATCTACATCAAGAATTCTTGACCCTAATATAGTAGGAAAAGAACATTATGAAGTAGCCAGAGGTGTACAATCAATACTTCAAAGATATAAAGAACTTCAAGATATAATCGCTATACTTGGTATGGACGAATTATCTGATGAAGATAAGTTAATAGTTGCACGTGCTAGAAAGATACAAAGATTCTTATCTCAATCATTTACAGTTGCTGAGCAATTTACAGGAAATCCAGGTCAATATGTTCCTGTTAAAGAGACTGTAAGAGGATTTAAAGAGATTCTTGAAGGTAAACATGATGACTTACCAGAGTCAGCATTCTTGTTTGTAGGAACAATAGAAGATGCTGTTAAAAAAGCGAAGGGAAGTATGTAGTCATGGCCAGTGAATTTTCATTGAAAGTTGTAACTCCAGATAATACTTTTTATGATGGAGACGTTGAAATGGTAGTAGTTAGAACTACAAAAGGAGACAAAGGGGTATTGAAAGGTCATATACCATTTGTTTCAGGTATACCTGTAGGAATTTTAAAGATAAAAAAAGATGGAAGTTTTAAAGAGGCGAAAATAGCAGAAGGATTTGTTAATGTAGCTCAAAATAAAACAGTTATATTAACAGAATCTGCTGAGTGGATTTAATAATTTAATTTATATCCTAAAAAGTCATTTTGACCAAAAAATATTTTGGATAAAATGACTTTTTTTGTTTTTGATGTTAATAAAATAACGAAAAAATGTAAGTTTTTAGTGACAATAAATTCACAACAAGTTTAAATTTACTGCAAAATTATGTTGTAATTAAGAATATAAAGAAGGTTTAGATTGATTTTATGTAAGTGAAATCATCTTCATATAATAAATATATATAAAATTTTTATAAAATTTAAAAAATTTGCTTAGTTGTGTAGTATAATAAATAATATAATAGATTTGTATATAATATTCATTACAAATAATTTTAAAAGTTACAATTTTATTATAATGATTATTAAATTAAGATAAGTAACATAAACTAAATAATAATATGTATTATCAATAGTAAATTTATAAATTCATTATTAATATTTAAAGAAGCATTATAAATTTTCTGGAGGAACAATGAATATATTTGATATTGGTGTAGACATAATTGAAATTGATAGAATAAGAAAAGCTGTAGAAAAAAACAATAGGTTTTTGGAAAAAATATTTACTGATAAAGAAATTGAGTATTTTAATTCTAAGAATTTTAAAGCAGAAAGTATAGCAGGTAATTTCGCAGCTAAGGAAGCTATAAGTAAATCTATGGGTACAGGAATTAGAGTATTTAACTTTAAAGACATAGAAGTTCTCAGAAATGAAATGGGAAAACCAATAGTAAAAACTTATAATAATCTCACAAAAATGTGCATAGATTATAATGTTTTAGAAATAAAAGTTTCAATATCACATTCAAAAGATTATGCTATAGCAAATGCGATAACCATAATTAAGGACTAAGGAGTGATTACATTATGATGGACAAAACAGCAAAAGAAATAATGACAACAGATGTAATAGTAGCAAAACAAGATGATAGTATAGCAGATGTAGCTAACATGCTAATTGCAGAAAAAATAGGAGGTCTGCCAGTTGTAGATTCAGAGAATAGAGTTGTTGGAGTAATTTCTGAAACAGACATTCTTAAAAAGGAAAAATATATAGAAGCACCTCTCTATATAAACCTATTACAAGGTTTAATTTTCTTAGATGATTTAAAAAAAGTAGAAAAAGATATAAAGCAAGTGGCTGCTTATAAAGTTGGAGAACTTATGTCTAAAGATATAATAAAAGTTCATGAAGATGATAAGTTTGATGATGTAGCTAATGTAATGATTAAAAAATCAATAAACAGGGTTCCTGTAGTAGATGATGACAATAAACTCAAAGGTATAATTTGTAGATATGATATAATAAAAGCTTTATACAATGAATAGACTAGAATAGGAGGTGTGATGTGAGAAAAAAGTGGACCATAGCATGTATTATGTTTTTGGCACTGGTTATAATTGTAATAGGATGCCAAAAGCGACAGTCCACAAAAGAAGAAGTATACAAAGATTTTCAAAAGCAGATTTCTGATATGAATTCTTACAGTTGTAAAGCTGATGTAGAAGTATTTGGAAATAAAAGCCCACACAATTATGTTTTAATTCATACTTATAAAAAAACTGATAACTATAAATTAGAAGTAATTTCCCCAAAACATTTAAAAGGGAAGAGTATAGAGTATCAAGGTGATAAAATATTAGTTAAAAATCCAAATATCAGTGATATAGTGGAATTGCCTAATACAGGAAAGAACAATCAATATCTTTTTATAGGAGACTTTATAAAAAACTATCTTCAAAACGAAGAGATGAAAATAAAGTTATCCAAAGGACATTTGGTTCTAGAAACTTTTATTCCTGGGGATAATAAATATTTTAATAAGCAAGTATTATATGTAAATGCTGACACAAAGAACCCTGAAAAAATGGAAGTATTGGATAAGGAAGGAGTGCCAAGATTTACAGTAAAATACAAAGATTTTGAATACAGAAACTAAGGGGGACTAAAGAAATGCAAAAAATAACAGTGCCTACATGGGCAGAGATAAATCTAGATAACTTAAGATTTAACTTAAATAATATTAAAAATTTATTAGAAGAAGATATTAAGGTTTGTGGAGTAATAAAAGCTGATGCATATGGACATGGTGCAGTAGAAGTTGCAAAATTACTAGAAAAAGAAAAAGTAGATTATTTAGCAGTAGCAAGAACTGCTGAAGGAATTGAACTTAGACAAAATGGCATAACACTTCCTATTTTGAACTTAGGATATACTCCAGACGAAGCTTTCGAAGATTCTATAAAAAATAAAATAACTATGACAGTTTATTCTTTAGAAACAGCACAAAAGATAAATGAAATTGCAAAATCCTTAGGAGAAAAAGCCTGTGTTCACATTAAAATAGACTCAGGAATGACTAGAATAGGTTTCCAACCTAATGAGGAGTCAGTACAGGAAATAATAAAATTAAATAAATTAGAATATATAGATTTAGAAGGTATGTTTACTCATTTCGCAACAGCTGATGAGGTAAGTAAAGAGTACACTTATAAACAAGCTAATAATTACAAATTTATGTCTGATAAGTTGGATGAAGCTGGTGTAAAAATATCTATAAAACATGTATCAAACAGTGCAGCTATTATGGATTGCCCTGATTTAAGATTAAATATGGTAAGAGCAGGAATAATATTATATGGTCATTATCCATCTGATGATGTATTTAAAGAAAGATTAGAACTAAGACCAGCCATGAAATTAAAATCAAAAATCGGACATATAAAACAAGTTGAACCAGGTGTAGGAATAAGTTATGGATTAAAGTATACAACTACAGGTAAAGAAACAATCGCTACAATTCCAATAGGATATGCAGATGGATTTACTAGAATTCAAAAAAATCCAAAGGTTCTTATTAAAGGAGAAGTGTTTGATGTAGTTGGTAGAATATGTATGGATCAAATAATGGTTAGAATTGACAAAGATATAGACATAAAAGTTGGAGATGAGGTTATACTATTTGGAGAAGGTGAAGTTACAGCTGAACGTATAGCCCAAGACTTAGGAACTATAAACTATGAAGTGTTATGTATGATATCAAGAAGAGTTGACCGTGTTTATATGGAAAATAATGAGCTTGTACAAATAAACAGTTATTTGCTAAAATAAAACCATGATATTATAATCTGGGAGGCGATTTTGTGTACGATAAAAGTAAAGAAAAAATAGAAGTTACTTTACCAGACTCTCTGGTTTCTGAAGTTGATAGTATAGTTCAGATGGAGAACAGTAACAGAGAAGATTTTGCAAAAGCTGCTTTTCAGTTCTATATAACTCAGAAAAAGAGAATTCATATTAAAGAATCTATGAAAACGGGTTATAGAGAAATGGGTCAAATTAATCTGTCATTGGCTGAATTAGGTATGACAGTTGAAGAAGTATCTTCTGATGATAAAAATGAAGGGAAGATTGCCCAAGGTGAGTACTAATTGTGAAATAAAGCGTGGTGATTTATATTACGCTGATTTAAGTCCAGTTGTTGGGTCAGAGCAGGGAGGCGTTAGACCTGTTCTGATAATACAAAATGATGTAGGTAATAAATACAGTCCTACAGTTATAGTATCAGCTATAACATCTCAGATTAATAAAGCCAAATTACCTACTCATGTAGAGATAAGTTCCAATGAATATGGGCTTAATAAAGACTCAGTAATTCTTTTAGAGCAAATTAGAACTATTGATAAAAAGAGACTGAGGGAGAAAATTGGTTGTCTAGATGAAAATATGATGATAAAAGTAGACGATGGACTTCAAATAAGTTTAGGATTGTTTACTTTTTAAAGAGGGGTTTGTCTTTTATTAGACAATCCCTTTTTTCGTTAAAAATATCTTTTAAGGTTTAATTTTAGTAGTGCGTATTAAGAAAATCAAAAATAACGCAAAAAATAGTATAAAAGTGATATAATAATATGGAATTGATATAAAATTACGAACTCAAGGGAGGTAATTGCATGAGAGACCATAAGGGATTAAATGAGATTGCGCGTATCATAAGAAGAGATATAGTTTCTATGATACATAGAGCCAAATCTGGACATCCAGGAGGGTCATTATCAGTAGTTGAAATACTTACTGCGTTATACTTTGATGAAATGAATGTGGATTCTTCAAATCCTAAAATGGAGGATAGAGATAGATTTGTATTATCAAAAGGACATGCTGCACCAGCATTATATGCTACATTGGCTGAAAAAGGCTATTTTGATAAGGAAGAACTGAATGGGCTAAGGAAAATTGGAAGAATGTTACAAGGTCATCCAGATATGAAAGGTACGCCAGGAGTAGAGATATCTACAGGTTCTTTAGGGCAAGGTTTTTCAGTTGCATGTGGCATGGCGATGGCATCCAAGCTGGATAATGCTCCATGGAACGTATATACTTTACTTGGTGATGGAGAAGTTCAAGAGGGTATTGTTTGGGAAGCTGCTATGAGTGCTGCACATTATAAGCTTGATAATTTAATTGCTTTTTTAGATAATAATGGGCTTCAAATAGATGGAGATATAGAAAGTGTAATGAATTTAGGTTCAATAGTTGATAAATTTAAAGCTTTTGGGTGGAATGTAATTGAAATAGATGGACATGACTTTGACCAAATATTTGCTGCTCTCGATATAGCTAAATCAACAGTTAAAAAACCTACAATGATAATTGCAAAAACTATAAAAGGCAAAGGAATATCTTTTATGGAAAATCAAGCAGGATGGCACGGAACAGCTCCAAGTGATGAAGAGTTAGAAAAAGCCTTGCTTGAACTAGGAGGTGCTGACAATGAGTAAAATGGCGACGAGAGAGGCATATGGTAAAGCATTAGTAAAACTAGGTCAAATAAATGACAATGTTGTGGTATTAGATGCAGATTTATCTAAATCTACAAAAACGCATGATTTCTATAAATCATTTCCAGATAGATTTTTTAATATGGGTATAGCAGAACAAAACTTAATAGGTGCTGCTTGTGGGCTATCAACTGCTGGCAAAATACCTTTTGCAAGTACTTTTGCTATGTTTGCTACAGGAAGAGCTTTTGAGATTATAAGAAATTCAGTTTGCTATCCAAAACTAAATGTAAAAATCTGTGCTACTCATGCAGGTCTTACTGTTGGCGAAGATGGAGCATCTCATGAAAGTGTAGAGGATATTGCTATAATGAGAGCTATACCAAATATGACGGTTCTTGTTCCAGCTGATGGTGTTGAAACAGAAAAAATGATTTTTGAAGTATCTAAGTATAATGGGCCTGTTTATGTCAGACTAGGAAGAAGCTCAGTGCCAGTTTTATTTGATGAAAACTATAAGTTTGAAATAGGAAAAGGTACAGTTTTAAGAGATGGGACTGATGTATCAATTATAGCTTGTGGAATTATGGTGAATGAGGCTCTATTAGCACAAGAAAAGTTACAAGAAGAAGGTATAAGTGCTAGAGTCATAAACATGTCTACAATAAAACCTATAGATAAGGATTTAATATTAAAAACAGCAAAAGAAACAAATGCTATAGTGACTGTAGAAGAGCATAGTATAATTGGAGGGCTAGGTTCTGCTGTAAGTGAAGTAGTTGGAGAGTCTTATCCAACTATAGTAAAAAAAGTTGGAATTAAAGATTCATTTGGAGAATCTGGTGCCCCAAATGAATTGTTAAAAAAATACGAATTAACTTGTGAGGATATAATAAAAGTTGCCAAAGAGGCTATTCTTGCAAAAAGAATTTAAGGCATATAAATTATTCATGTTTGTTAATAATATAATATATTTGAAGGAGAGATATAAAGGTCTATATTAATTTATATCTCTCTTTTTTATACATGATATCAATATATCAAAAATGTAATGAAATATTCAAATTTTTACAAAAATAGAGAAAATATTCAAATATATATTGACTATTCAGAAAAATATGACTAATATATAGTTTATAGGGAAATTAATTTTATATATAAAGACTACTTAGACAAAAAAGAATCTAGTAAATTTTATAAAAGGAGGTATACTGTATAAAAAACATATTATAAGTTTTAAGTTATTATACTAAAAAGGCTCTAAAACAGTTATCATGTATTTTATGTTAAAGGAAATTATAGGTAGTTTATCGAATTGTTTAAGCAGATGAAAAATTTCACGTGGGGAGGTAACTGAGATATGTCAGAAAAGGTAAACGTTAAAACAGTCATAAGTTTCGCAGGAGCTTATGTAGCAACAGTAATTGGTTCTGGATTTGCAACAGGACAGGAAATAATGCAATTTTTCTCTTTTTATGGTTTTGCAGGTATTGTTGGTGGAGTAATTTCAATGGTATTATTCTCATGGATGGGTGCTTCAGTTATGTCAAAAGGTAAAGAACTTCAACTTAAAGAACCTATCAAAATTTATCGTGTTTATTGTGGTAAGTATTTAGGAATATTCTTTGAGTGGTTTGGACCATTATTCTTATTTGGTGTTTTCGTAGTAATGATTTCAGGAGCAGGAGCAACTTTAACTGAATATTATGGATTAAATCCATTTGTAGGTAGAGTTGGTATGGCAGTAGTAGCATTATTAACTGTTTCACTAGGTCTTGATAAATTATCAAAGATACTAGGTGGAATAGGACCTATAATAATAATCTTTACACTTTTAGTTGGTGGTATAAGTTTAGCTAGTAATATAGGTAATATAGGAGAGGCTACACAAGTTCTTAGTACTGTAGATGTAGCTAGACCAGTACCAAACGCATATTTATCTGGTGTAATATATACTACTTATAATACAATCGTTGTCATGGCGTTCTTGACAGGATTAGGAGCAGGTGCTGCTAATAAAAAAGAAGCCATTTGTGGTGGTATATTAGGTGGAGTAGCACTTATGGCAGCAGCTATAATGATGCACTTAGCTATTCTTTCTGATATAGGAAACTTATACTCAAAAGCAATACCATCATTATTCTTAGCAGATAAGATTTCACCAATAGTTGGAATTTTATTCTCAATAATTCTTATATTAGGTATATATACAACAGCTGTACCTCTATTATGGTCAGTAACTAATAGATTTGTTGATGATAATCATCCTAAGTTTAAAATAATAACTTTAATAACAGCTATATTAGGTCTTATAGGTGGATTCCTACCATTTGATAAGCTGGTTGGTATTTTATATCCATACACTGGATATATGGGCGTCATAATACTGGTTTGTGTTCTTTATAGACAGATTACAAAAACGTCTGGATACCAAGAGGGAGTTAGTGACAAATAAATATTTTAAGATTGTAATTTAAGAGCTATATGAAAACAATTAAATTGTTTTCATATAGCTCTTTTTATTTTACAGTTGACTTATAACAAAATGTCGAAAACATGTTTTTTAATTATATTACATATATTTAAAATTATGGATAAATATATTCTAAGCGATAATTTAGAGTCTAAGATAAAGTTATAAATCATATATTTAGAATAGATGGGAGGAGTGATAAGATTGAATGTAAAGTTTAATATTAAAGGTATAATTTATGGAGTCATAGCTCTTATATTTGTTATAGGGGGATTTATATTCATACCAAGTATGTTTGTAGAAAAATCAAAGCCTATAGATTATACAATATTACAAAGAAATTCAATACCAGAAAAGATACTTGATGTCATGGATAAGTATACAAACGAAGAAAGAGCATTGGCAGCCAAAATTGATAACAAAATATATATCATAGTGACTAGAGGAAATAATAAATATGGTATAGAAATGGACAAAATAGAAAGTGTGAGTGAAGAAGGAAAGGATGTTTTGAGAGTCAAGGTAAAGTATAAAGATAAGGAGAATTCTTTTCCATACATAGTGGTTGAAACAAACATGAGTGAGCTTCCAGATAGAATAGAATTAAATTCAACTAAATAAAAATATGTTTTATAACTAAACAACTAAAGATTTATACAATAAAGTCATGGTTTTTATTATTGTAGGTAAATTATATATATTTTATTATTTTAAAAGCCATGACTTAAAATGCTCATTATATAATGCTAAAACTATTTGGTGTTAAAACTATTTGGAGTGATAATTCTAGTTTCAGTAACTATATAATTTAATTGTGCATCATGAGTTTCTTTTGGGATAGAATTGAATATCTGGAAATCAAATGCTATTCCAATAGTTATGGCATCTTTTCTTAAATTTTCTAAAAACCTATCATAAAATCCTCCACCATACCCTAGTCTGTAGCAATCTATATCATATGCTACAGCTGGTACAATTACAACATCTAAAGCTTTAATATCAATTGTAGGTGATGTTTCATTAGGTTCTCTTATTCCATATGTTCCAATTCTCAATCCATCTTTCAAATCTGTTATTTGAGTAGGGATTAATGTATGATTTTCTTTTATTGTTACAGGGCTTGAGACTATTTTCTTTAGGGATAAAAGTTTTTGGATTAAGTTATCTGTTTGAACTTCATTATTAAAGTCTAGATAAAGCATTATATTAGTTGCATTTCTTATATCTTTCATTTGAAGTAATTTTTCTGTTATTAAATTTGAATTATTAAGTACAAAATCTGCACTCTTATTTTTTCTAGATTCAATAACTTTTTTCCTAAATTCTTTTTTCATAAAATATTCCTCCCTTAATATGTTATAATGTGTACAGCAATTGTATTTAATATAAATTTTAGTATAGTTTGTTACAATAAAGCAATATATTTGGGTAAATGTAATAAAAATAACAGCTAGTCATATAATAATAATAGTTTATGTAAAAGGAGATGTATCTTGTGATTTCAAAGAAGAAAGCTATTTTTTTAGGGGTGATTTTAGTAATTATAACAGCGATGACTACATCAGCATTTCAGTTAACATTGGGGAATAAGGTTGTAATATCGAAAGAACTCTATGAAGACTATAAAAAATATGATAAGTTGTTAGGATTAGAATCTATTATAAAACAAGATTTTTATAAAAAAGTATCTGATGCTGACTTGGTAGATGGAGCATCAAAAGGCTTGTTCTTAGGTACGAATGATAAGTATTCTGGTTATTACACTAAAGATGAAATGGAAGATTTAATAAACGATAGTGAAGGCTCTTATGTTGGTGTAGGCATGTATATAGGTGCATCAAAAGATGGAGGGCTAGTGGTAGTTCCTATGAAAGATTCTCCAGCAGAAAAAGCAGGTGTAAAAGCAGGGGATAAACTAGTAAAAGTAAATGGAAAGTCTGTATCATATAAGAATTCAGATGAAGCTGTGCGTATGATGAAAGGTAAAAAAGGAAAAATAGTTGAGTTAGCAATATTAAGAGAAGACAAACAACTAAGCTTTAAGGTAAAGACAGAACAGATAGTTGAGAAAAGTATAGAAAGTAAAGTAATTGATAATAATTTAGGTTATATAGAAATCACTCAATTTATATCAAGTACATATACTGACTTTGACAAAGCTTTAAAAGAATTAAAGGCAAAAAATATTAAGGGATTAGTAATAGACCTTAGAAATAATCCTGGTGGAATGCTGGATATATGTAAAGAAGTTGCTGATGAGCTAATTGGTGAAGGGACTATAGTATATACAAAAGACAACAAAGGAAACACTGAGTACTTGAAATCTGATAAAGAAAAATTGGGACTTCCAATAGTAGTCTTGACTAATGGAGAAAGTGCCTCTGCTGCTGAAATACTAACAGCTGCAATCGTTGATAATAAAGAAGGTATTTCTGTAGGTACTACAACTTTTGGTAAAGGATTGGTACAATCAGTTGTAAGATTAAAAGATGGAACAGGATACAAGCTAACTACTGCTCAATATTTTACACCTAATGGAGATTATATCAATGAAAAAGGAATAAAACCTACCATTGAAGAAAAAGATGAAAATAAACAGTTGGATGTGGCAACTAAGTGGCTTAGAGAACAGATTGATAAATAGGATTTAATTCTTATAAACTTATAGTATAAAATGAAGAGTATTATAAAAGAGTGGATAATTTTTAATTATCCACTCTATGTTTTTTATGTAGAATCTATTTATCAGTCTTATACTTACATATACCATTTATATAAGTTTCATGTATATTAAAGTTATCATCTATCACTATAAAATCTGCACTCATACCTTGGCACATAGAGCCACAGACATTATCAATATTGCAACTTAAAGCAGGTATATATGTAGCCATTTTTATTGCATCTTCTAAAGTTGATATATTCCAATCAACTATATTTCTTACAGCATTATCCATTGTCAATACACTCCCAGCTAAACTTCCACTGCTTAATCTTGCAACACCATTTTTTACATTGACATTAAACCTACCAAGAGTATATTCTCCATCATCCATAGCACCAGCTCTCATACAGTCTGTAATCAAAGCAATATTATTTCTAGACTTAATATCCATTATTATTTTAGCAGCTATAGGATTTACATGATGACCATCACAGATTAATTCAGCATAAGTACCTTTTAATGCCATGGCAGCTCCAACCATTCCAGGTTCTCTATGATTTAAAGGGCTCATTCCATTATATGTATGTACAAACACTTTAGCACCTGAATTAACAACTTGTTCAACTTGCTCAAATGTAGCTGAGCTGTGGCCAAGTGCTACGGATATATTATTTTTAGTAGCGTATTTTGTGAATTCTATTGAACCATTACGTTCTGGGGCAATTGCTATTTTTCTTATTAAATTTTTTGATTTTTTTTGCCATAACTTTAAAGTGTCAATGCTGGGGTCTCTAAAATATTTTTCGTTTTGAGCACCTTTGTATTTTTCTGTAAAAAAGGGACCTTCTAAATAAATACCTTGTATTTTTGCACCTTCAACTTTATCATAATTATTACTTATATTTTCAATACAGTCATTTAGGTTATCTATAGAATCAGTTAAAGTAGTGGGTAGGAAAGACGTTACTCCATACTTCAATAGACCTTTTGAAATTGTGTTTATTGCTTCAAATGTATTATCCATAATGTCTACACCCAAAAGTCCATGGATATGAGTATCAACTAAACCAGGAGCAATATATTTACCTGAAAAATCTATAACACTATCGGCAATATCTGGTTTTTCTTGTTGAAATTCACCAAATTTGCCATCAATTATTCTAAGGTAACCTTTTTCTTTGATGCCATACTTCATAAAAAATTTATCTGCATAAATAAAATTTTTCAAAACTACCTCCTTATAATTTGTACTATCATTTGTAGTTTTGACGTTTATAAAACATTAAGTTTTCTGGAAATCTATTTAAAATTTATTATCTTACATGCCTTATCTTATATACAAATTTATCACTTCTAGCAACACTCAAGGTAAATTCAATAACTATATTGTCATCATTATATGTGGTACGAAGTAATTTTAGACAAGGTGAATCACCTGGGACTTCTAGCAATTTTGATTCCTTATCAGATATTATTCCTGCAGAAAATTCCTCATCAGCCACTTTAATAATCTCTCCATAATCTTCTCTAAATATCTCATATAGAGGTTTTTGTTCTATTTTTTCCTGTGTCAGTCCTGTAAATTCTTTCATAGGAAGATATGTTCTTTCAAGCATCATAGGGAGATTATCAGCAAGTCTTAGACGCATTATTTTTATTATTTTTTCACCAGGAGTTATACCTAATTTCTCAGAAAAATATTTTGTACTTTCCACTACCTCAAATGATAATACTTTTGTACTTGGTTTTTTTCCTTGTGTTCTCATGTAATCTGTAAAGCTATAACTATCCATTAAGTTTTGGGAATTTTGACTAAGTGCAGCAACAAAAGTTCCTTTTCCATGTCTTTTGTATATATATCCCATATGTTCTAATTCAGCCATAGCTAGTCTAACTGTAGTTCTACTTACTCCGTATTCATCACAAATTTTTCTTTCGGAAAGCATTCTATCATTTGGTTCCATCTCGTTTTCAATTTTAGTCCTTAGTATCTCAACAAGTTGGTCATATATTGGTCTTTTATCATTTCTTTTTATCATAAAAATTTATAGTCCTTTCTAAGTGGTTATAACCACAATTTGATTATAAAATATACAATTATTTCTGTCAATGAGTAAAGCTTACTGAACCTCCCATGACTAAAGTCACAGGGTTCCTACTTCATAGAATTTTGCATACTAAAATATGTCTTACTAATTCTCCACAGGCTATCCCCGTAGTTCCTACGGTTCTTACATAAGTTATTTATTTTAAACTGTTATTAGTCTTAATCCTTCTTTTAGTATATTTATACTTGCATTTATATCTCTATTGTGAGTTTCATTACAACAAGGACAAATCCATTCTCTTATATTTAAATTCTTCATTTCCTCGTTTTTGTACCCACATTTATTGCATATTTGTGAACTTGCAAAGAATTTACCTGCCTTTACAATTTGTCTACCATACCAATTAGCCTTGTATTCTAATTGACGAACAAATTCTGACCATGACACATCAGAAATTAAGCAAGATAGTTTATGATTTTTAGTCATATTCTTTACTTGTAAATCATCTATGCAAATAATATCATTCTCTCGTATTAATTTAGTAGATAGTTTTTGTAGAAAATCCTTCCTTTGATTAGCTATATGTTCTTGAAGTCTTGCAACTTTTAACCTTGCTTTATTTCTATTTAAACTACCAATTGTTTTTCTTGATAATTCTCTTTGTAATTTAGCAAGTTTGTTTAATGACTTCTTAAGATACTTAGGATTTTCTATAAATTCTCCACAACTTGAGATACAAAACTCTTTAATTCCTAAATCTAAACCTATCTGACTATTAGTATTTTCAAAAGCTTTAATATCTATATCAGTACAACATAATGATACATAATATTTACCACTTGGTTCTTTGGATACTGTAGCATTAAGTATTCTCCCTTGAGGTACTTGTTTATCCCTTACTTTGATCATACCAAGTTTAGGTAATTTTATATATTGACCAAGGTGCATAATATTTTCATTTGTAAAGTTAGTTCTATATGAAAACCTATTAGTTTTCTTTGATTTAAATTTAGGAAATCCTGCATTTTCTTTAAAGAATTTTTTATATGCGTTTTCTAAATCTTTTAAGGTGTTTTGTAGTGAAAATTTGTCAGGTTCTTTAAGCCACTCTAATTCCTTTTTTAAATTGGTCAAATCAGAACTACACTGTTTATAAGTAAAAATGTCTTTATCGTTTTCATAAACTTCTATTTTTTTAGCAAGATATTTATTATATACAAATCTACAACATCCAAAAGTTTTATTAATTAACTCTTGCTGTTTTTTATTTGGATACATTCTAAACTTATATGACTTTTCCACTACTATCACCTCACTTTACTTGTTTTTTCTGATTATTCATCACCCATCATAATATTAACATTTAAAACAAGTATTTTGAAGGTTTTCATATTTATTTTTTAAATAACATATATAAGAACTGTAAGCCCTTAACTTTTATCATTTTTGAGGTTGTCGTTCACATAAGTTCGCTACTACCTATGCAGTTCTCTTATGAACTTCTTACATTTTCATGCAAGCACAGACTATATCTTATCCTTCGGCATTATCCGTTAAGGTCTACCCACTTCCACTACCAATAGCTTGTAGTGTACTTCCCTCAAGAGGAATAGTCGTTGAAGTTTCTCCTATTCGGAGCTTACCTGCTGATTGCCCATTTTAAAGTACTTAGGGTTTAACCTTATACCATCTAACCAATTTTTTCTACTTTCGTAACTTTCACACTTAGGTTTATTTCATCCTTATGTTTTAGTTTAGTTAGCTTTAGGGGTTTCCAGCAATTCAAGTAGTATTGGATAGGTTCTTTCCTATCTCTACATATAAGTTTCCCTATATGCTGACTACTTTAGCTACTAACTCACGACTAAAGTCACGAGTGTGCGTAGCTATTTTTTAATCAAAATTAAATAAGTAAGACTATTAATTTATTTCAAAATTATGATGCATTGACAAAACGAGTGAAATAATTTATATTCAAATTGGTAATAACCACTTGAGGTGTATTATAGACGAGGATTTTATATTTTTACATATTAATTTATTATTTAGAAAAGTAAAAGGTTAATAATGAGGAGAATCTAGTATGATTACAATAGTAACATTCAACCCATCTATAGATAGAATGTATAGAGTAAATAGTATAAATATAGGTGAGGTGCAAAGGGTAGTAAGTACAAATGCAACTGCTGGAGGTAAAGGATTAAATGTAGCTAAAGTATGTAAAGTTTTAAAAGAAAAACCTTTGGCTATGGGATTTTTGGGGGGATTCAATGGAAAATTCATACAAAATGAACTTAAAAAATTAGATATACAAAATAAATTTACAAATATAAAGCAGGAAACTAGAAATTGTCTAAATATAATTGAAGACAATAAAATAAGTACAGAATTTTTAGAAAAGGGACCAAGGGTGGAAAAAAGTGATTTAGAGAGATTTGAAAATGACATAGATGAAGTAATAAAAAGTACTAAAATACTAGTGGCATCTGGTAGTTATTGTGAAAATATGCCAATAGACTATTATGAAAAGTTAGGTAATTTATGTAGAGAAAATAATATAAAATTTATATTAGATACATCAGGAGATGCTTTAAAAGTAGCTTTAAAGTCGCAACCATATTTAATAAAGCCAAATATAGATGAAATAAGAAATTTATTAGGAATTAATATAGAGTCAAGAGAGGAAGTTATCTTATCAGGAAAAAAACTTCTTGAAATGGGGGCAGAAAATGTATGTATATCTCTAGGAAAAGATGGAATGGTTTATTTAAGTAGAGATAGTGTATATGATGTTAAAGTACCATCTGTAAAATGTGTAAATACTGTAGGTAGTGGAGATAGCACGATAGCTGGATTTAGTGTAGGTATTTTAAGAGGGTACGAAATAGAATATTTACTTAAGTTTGCAAATGCTTGTGGTATAAGTAATGCTCTAAATATGGAAACTGGATTTGTATGTTTAGAAGAAGTTGAGAAGTATCAAAATTTAGTTGAAGTAACAAAGTTAAGTTGAATAGAGCTAATGTGAATATAATGGGTTTAGTATGCATATAATAGAATTTTATGTATAAAAACATAGTCTTATATAAAAATAGGTTAGAGACATTTGTCTCTAACTATTTTTATAATAAATATCTATTTTACTGAACCTATAATTTTCTCTAGTAATCTTTGAGCTTTAACGCACTCTTCTCCACTAATTGCTGGCTTTATATTATTTTCTAAGCAATCAATGAAATGATTTGTTATATCCTCAAAACCCTTTTGTTTTAATATATTTACCCATGCACCACTCTGTTTTGAAGTTAGATTTCCATTTTCCTCTATTTCCAGTACATTAAGATTCTTAACTCTTTGAATCTTACCTTTTGAAAGAATTTCAACTTGTTCTAATTTTGTTCCAGAATCTCTATGCATAGAGGTATTTATAGAAAAATATTTACCTTTAAGTTTATGACTTACAAATATTAGATTTTTATTGTCTGTTAAAAATAAATCCTCTCCAGTAATTTCGACATCGCCATTTGCTAACCATAAAGCAGTGTCAATAACATGTATATAGTCATCTATAAGTGTACTGTCAAATCTAACATTTCTTAAGGAATTTAATCCATGTTTACATATGTTGATAGATACAATTTCTGTGGCATTATTTTTAATTTCTTTATACATAGGACAGAATCTGCGGTTGAATCCAACCATTAAATTTAAGTTTCTTTTCAGACTTAACTCAATAAGCTCTTCTCCTTGCTCGACTGTTGAGGCAAGGGGCTTGTCTACATATATATGAGTATCTAAATTTAATAATTTCTTTATAATATCGTAATGTGTTTCTGTAGAGCTATGTAGAAAAATACAATCACATTTTTTAGCTAAAGATTCAATAGAATCAAATGGTGTGAGTCTATAATCACTACAGATTTTTTCTTTCTTGGTTTTATTTGGAGTAAAAGCTCCTACAAACTCAAATCGCTCGGATTTTGCTAATACAGGTAAATATGCCTTTTGAGCTATAGAGCCAAGACCTATCATACCTACTTTTATATTTTTCATAATAGTTTCTCCTAGTGTTTTTTATATTTATAGAAATGATTATAATTCAGACACATAAATTTGTAAACTTTGTGTCAAAAAAATAAATCTGAAGTTTATGCAGGTAAATCAATGGTCAAATAAAGATAATTGATAAAGTAATTTTAAAAAATGTATATAAAATTGACTGACATAAATATTTTATGTATTGACAAAAAATTCAAATTAATTTATATTTGGATTAGTGGTAATAACCACTTTGTTTAAATAAATTTTTATCATAAAATAAAAATACCAAAACGTCTATAATATAATTCTAATAAATTTTTTAATATAAACTAAAAATAAATTATGAAAATAATCAAAATGTATAGAGTGTATTTAAAAATTAGTTTTAGTAGTAATAAAAAGTCCAAGTAAAAAATATAAAAAGATATATTTTTTTTACATTTAAAAGTGGTTATAACCTCATTACCAAAAATAAATGTTATAAGTATGAAAGGGGAATAAAAATGTTTAAACTAGAAGAACAAAAACTAAAAGATTTAGGTGCAATAATAACGACTAATGAAATAAAACAACAACCTGAACTATGGTTAGAAACTTATGAAATATATAAATCCAACAAAGAAAGATTAAGTAGATTTATAGACACAATAAGTAATAATCATGGGCAGTTTAGAGTTATATTTACAGGTGCTGGAACTTCAGCTTATGTAGGCAACTCAATACTTCCGTATCTTAAAAATAAAAATGACATAAGAAAATACATATTTGAAACAATACCTACTACAGATATAGTTTCTAATCCATATGATTACTTAAAAAAAGATGTGCCAACGTTATTAGTTTCATTTGCAAGAAGTGGAAATAGCCCTGAAAGTTTGGCTGCTCTAAATTTGGGGAATCAGGTTGTAGATAATTTTTATCATTTAGCTATAACTTGTAACCCAGAAGGAGAACTGGCTAAAATGACTAAAAATGATGAAAATAATTACTTATTATTAATGCCATCAAAATCAAATGATAAAGGTTTTGCTATGACAGGAAGTTTTTCATGTATGATGTTATCTGCTATGTTGATATTTGATAGTTTAGAAGAGGATATAGAAAAGTCATATATACATGCAATAATTGAGATGGGAAAAAATGTTATAGATAGAAAAGATGAAATACATGAGTTAATAAATAAAGATTTTGATAGAGTTGTATACTTAGGCTCAGGGGGATTAGGTGGTTTGACACAAGAAGCACAACTAAAACTTTTAGAACTTACAGCAGGGAAAATAGCTACAGTATATGATTCTCCTATGGGATTTAGACATGGCCCAAAATCATTTATTGATGAAAAGACACTTGTCTTTGAATTTGTATCTAATTGTTCATATACACGAAAATATGACTTAGATGTTTTAGAGGAAATAAAAAGAGATAAACTTGCTAAACTTGCTTGCTCAGTATCAGTAGAAGATGAAAATAATTTCTCAGGAACAAAGTTTGAATTTGAAGGAAAGTACAATAAATTACCAGATGTGTATCTTGCAATGCCATACATATTATTTGCACAAACTATAGCATTATTTGTATCTATAAAAGTTGAAAATAAGCCAGACACACCGTCAGCTACGGGAACAGTAAATAGAGTAGTAAAAGGTGTAACAATATATGAATACTAAAAGCATTTGTTAAAATATTATAATTAAATAATTTGGGGGGTATCAATGTGGCATTAGTAACAACAACATCTATGCTTAAAAAGGCACAAGATGAAGAGTATGCAGTAGGAGCATTTAATGTGGAAAATATGGAAATGGTAATTGCTGTTATAGAAGCTGCTGAGGAGTTAAATTCTCCAGTTATATTACAAACTACTCCGTCAACTGTAAAGTATGCAGGGCTTGATTATTATCTAGCAAACGCAAAGGTTGCTGCAGAAAGAGTAAATATACCTGTGGCAATGCATCTAGACCATGGCTCAAGTTTCGACCTTGCAATGAAAGCTTTAAGGGATGGATATACATCAATAATGATAGATGGTTCTCATGAAAGTTTTGAAAATAATATATCTCTATCTAAATCAGTAGTGGAAGCATGTAACCCGTCTCTTATACCAGTTGAAGCAGAACTTGGAAAAGTTGGAGGGAAAGAAGATGATTTAGATGGTGGAGACAATAATGATTATACAAATCCAAAAGAGGCAAAAGAGTTTGTCGATAGAACAGGGGTATCTTCATTAGCTATAGCTATAGGTACAGCGCATGGGCTGTATAAAGGTAAACCTAAAATAGATTTAGACAGACTATCAGAAATTAAAAAGGTAGTTTCAATACCTTTAGTATTACATGGAGGTTCAGGAATACGTGATGATATTATAAAAGAGGCTATAAAAAGAGGGATTACAAAAGTTAACTATGCAACTGAATTAAGAATTGCATATAGTAATGGAGTTAAAAAAGTTTTAAGTGAAGATTCTGAAGTTATAGACCCTAAAAAATATGGATTAGCAGGACTTCAATCAGTAAAGGACTTTGTAAAAGAAAAGATTAAAGTATGTGGGTCTGTAAATAAAGCATAAAAAATAAAATATCCTAAATTTATTTTAGATAAGTTTAGGATATTTGTTATATGAAAAATTTATTTCATTTATAGCTATAATGGTGTATTTTTTTCATTTAATTGATGAAAAATATCAGCTTTTATTGGTAAAGTATTACATATATAATTAAAATATAATAAAAATTGAACTATATATTTTATTATTATGAAATATATATCTTAAATTTTAGTGCTAAAATATACTAGGATATAAACTTCGATAAATACAAATAAAGAGTTTAATTTTTATAAGAAAATATTTTTGTTTATAATACTACTTTGAAAAATATAATAATACTGGGGGAGGTGGTGATATGAGAGAACGCATTATTCTTGAAACATTGAAAAATAGTAGTGGTTATCTAAATATAGATTATTTTGCAGATAAGTTAGGGGTATCTACTCGAACTATCAGAAATGAAATAAAAAAGATAGAAACTATAAAAGAATGTAATGGTTTCAAATTAGAATATAAGTCTAAATTAGGATATATTCTAAATATTAAAGACCAAGATAAATTCGAGCATTACCTAAAAAACTTACCCTCAGACTTAGTTGAAAATCCAGAACAACGGTTGGAGTCTATAATAGTAGAACTTTTAATAAATGAAGGTTATAAAACTATAGAGCAGTTAAGTAAAAAATTTTTAGTCAGTTCATCTCAAATAAAAAATGATTTGAAAAAGGTAGATGAAAAGATAAAAGATACAGAATTAAAATTAGAAAGAAAGGCTCATTATGGAATCAAAATAGAAGGCTCTGTAAAAGAAATTCAAAGTATATTAGTGGAGAGTTATTTTAAAGGTAATAGAAATATAACAGAGTATAGAAATAAGTTTATAGATAATTTTAAATTAGATAATATCAGAAGTACAATAAAAAATGTCCTTAATGAACATAACTTAGAAGTTAACTTAACAGAGCTTGAGGAAATATTAGCACAAATTATTATATTGTATATAAGAGTTAGTATGAGAGTGGTGAGAGATATTAATGATTTAGACTTATATACAGAAGATTTAATTATAGATGATTTATTAGATAAAATTTTTAAAGATAAAAAATATAACCTTACTCATGACGAAAAGTATTACTTAAAACAACTTATAAAACTAAGGACTAAAGATAAGAAAGCCACTATAAAGAATATAGATAAAAATAAACTTCAAGATATAATGTATGAATTTTTTAGAGATATAGATAAAAAGTATGACTCTAATTTTTTGGAGGATAAAGAGTTTCTTAACTTATTTTATTTACATATTGCATGTTTAATAGAACGCATAAAGAAGAATCACAAGATAATAAATCCTTTTTCAGTTAAGATAAGTCAACAGTATCCAACTGTTTTTAATTTATCTATTCAATTTTCAAAAATTATAGAAAATGAGTATCATATAAAAATAAGTCAAGATGAAATAGGTTTTATAGCAACTCACATTGCTGTTCCTTTTGAAAAAAGAGAAGAGGCTAATTTTAATAAAAAATATAAGATAGCAATAATATGCTCTTCTGGCGGAGGTAGCGCATTTTTGATAAATTTAAGACTTAAAGAAATCTTTCCAAATGCTGATATAAAAAACTTTTCATTACTAGAAGAAAAGGATGTAGTAGAATTTGCACCAGATTTGATTTTTTCAATAACAAATCTTTTATTTGAAATAAATACTCCAGTTATTCTTATAAATGAAATTTTAGACGAACTAGATTATTTGGATATTAAAGAAAGTATTAGATTTGCAGAACATATAGGAAATATATCAAGTCCAAAACAATACATATTAGGTCTGTTTGATAAGAATCATTTTAGATGTATAAAAGATAAATTCAAATATAAGGATATCCTTGATAGCATGTCACAATGCATAGTTGATGAAGGCGCTTGTTCTCCGACCTATCCTAAAGATGTGTGGGAAAGAGAGAGTTATTTGAGCACTATTTATACAAATGGTGTAGCGATACCTCATCCAATTGAAATGACAGGTAATAAAAATATTATATCAGTGGCCTTGATACAAACTGATATTAGTTATGAAAATAGAGTGCCAAAGATTATTTTCATGATTTCATTAATAAAGGGAAATCTAGAACTTCATAAACAGATATCTAAGTATCTAAGTAAGATTATGACAGATAAGGATATGGTAGATATGCTAAATAAGTCGCAATCCTATGAAGAGTTTATGTATAAGTTAAAAATCTACCTGGGAGGTTAGACATGAATATAGAGTTTTTTAAGAGATTATCAGAAGCAGATGGTATAGCATCTAATGAAGAGGAGGTTAGGCAAGTTTTATTAAAAGAATTAAGAGATTATAGTGATAGAGTTATATGTGATGGGCTAGGGAGTATAATTTTTTCTAAGATAAAAGATGAAAATGCACCAAATGTAATGATTTGTGCTCATATGGATGAAGTTGGATTTATGGTGAGAAGTATAGATAAACTTGGTATGATTCACCTAATAACAATAGGAGGGGTAAAACCTCTTGCACAGTTTGTCCAAAAAATTAGAATTACAACAAGAGAAGGAAAAAAAATACCTGCTATCATAAATGCCACATATAATAATGGCAAAGCTGAAAATATATATGCAGATATTGGAGCATATACAGAAGAAGAGGTATACAATTTAGGGATTCATGTTGGGGATATGGTGACCTATACAACAAACTTTGAGGAATTTGCTCTGTCAGACCGATTAGTGGGAAAAGCTTTTGATGATAGAATAGGATGCTTTGTGATGGGTGAGGTTTTAAAAGAGTTAGAGAAGAAAAATCTAAGCTGTAATATTCACTTTGCAGCTACAAGTAGTGAAGAGGTTGGAATAAGGGGTGCAAAGACAGCAACACAGTTAATAAATCCTGATATAGTATTTGTGATAGATGTAGCATGTGCTAAGAACGAGTTTGTAAGAGACTATACAAATCAGAAACAAATTGATAAAGGTATAATGCTAATGCATAGAGACAGGACTCTAGTCCCTAGTAGAAAAATGATAGATTATGTAATGGAAATTGCTGATGAAAACAACATACTACTTCAACACGATATGTTTGAATCAGGTGGAACTGATGGGGGGGAAGCACATCTTGTAAATGAAGGGAAACCTTGTGTAGTAACTTGTGTACCAGTCAGATATGGTCATTGTGCATTTTCGATAGTAAGTAATAAAGATTTAGATGCCATTATAAGATTATATACACAGTTAATTTTAAATTTTGATGAAGAAAAATATAAACATATAAGAAATTTTATTTAAAGGAGAAAAAGAAAATGTCAACAGAAGTGCAAATAATGGAGCTTATATCAACTGCAGGAGAAAGTAAATCAAAAGCTTTCGAAGCTTTAAAAAAAGTTAAGGCAAAAGATTTTAAAGGAGCAAAATTGTTAATAGAGGAGGCTCGTAAAATAGATATTGAAGCTCACAGAATACAGACAGAATTAATAACTCAAGATTTAAATGAAGATGTTGAAAGTCCAGCAATGAGTCTTTTAATGGTACATGCCCAAGACCACTACATGACTTCTCAACTAGCGAAAGATTTGATAGAGGCTTTGATAGATTGTTTTGATAAGTAGTTGAAGTGTATAAATAAATTATTTACATAAATTTTCTTTTAGAAAGTTTTAAATACTTTCAAGAGATAATAAAAAATACAAATTTTAGGAGGAATTATTATGAAAATATTATTATGTTGTGCAGGTGGATTTTCTACTAATATGCTAATGCAAAATATGAAGAAGGTAGTAAAAGAAAGTACTAAACTTAATGAAAAAGATTTTGAATTTACAGCTATACCAGCAGATTCAATAGAAAGTGAGGTTGATGATTGGGATATAGTACTTATAGGTCCTCAAATAGCTCACAAAATAGATTTTTTAAAAGGAATATTAGAGCCTAAAAATAAACCTTTTGCAGTAATAGATAAAGATGTTTATGGAAAAATGGATGGAGCTACAGTTATGAAGTTAGCATTAATAACTTATAAGAAACATCAATTAGCTCAAGGATAATAAGAATATTGAGGGAAAAGGGGGATTAAATATGTTTTCAAAATTTGAAGCGTTTATGAATAGAGTATTTATGCCTTTAGCTCACAAGGTTGACAATCAGCGTCACCTTGGTTCTATAAAGGCTGGTATGGTAGCTATGACACCATTCACAATATTAGGAAGTATATTTGCAATACTTCCAGCACTTCCAAACATGCTTGGAGAAAATAACTCAATAAGCAAATTCATATTGAATAATGCAGCAATACTGGACTTGCCAGTAAGTCTTTCCATAGGTTTGATAGGATTATATGCTTGTATGTGTATTGCTTTTAATCTAGGTAATTATTATAAATTATATATACCAGGTTGTGTTGCATTATCAACTTTTTCTTTTCTATTCCTAGTAGCATCATTCACACCAGATGGTGCATTAGAAATAGGAAACTTAGGAGCTAAAGGGCTATTTACGGGGATGATAGCAGGGCTTGGTTCTGTAGAGTTATATAATTTCTGTAGTAAGAAGAATATTACAATAAAAATGCCAGAAAATGTACCTGATTTTGTATCTAGGTCTTTTGAGTTAATACCAACTACTATAATAGTTTGTGGTACTTTTATAGTTGCTCGTTTTATTTCATTAAAAGTGTTTGGAGAATTACCTCCACAGATACTTACTCAATTTTTATCTCCATTAGTAGGAAGTATGGATAATCCATGGTCAGTTCTTGCTCTTAATTTTGCAATATGCACCATATTCTTTTTTGGAATACATTCATCAGTATTTAGCCCTATAACTAGACCTATAATGATTACATTTATAGCTGAAAATATAGCAGCTATGCAAGCTGGTGAAACAATACCTCATTTCTTTACAGCAGGAGCTTCAAGTGCATTCTTTGGATTTACAGGTTGTGGAATTAGTATAGGTTGTGTAATCGCATGTATGTTGTCAAAAAATTCATCTTATAAAAAAATTGGACGTGTATCATTATTCCCTGCATTATTTGGAATAAATGAACCAATATTATTTGGTGCACCTATAATATTAAATCCAATAATGTTTATACCACATGTATTTGGTGGAGCTATAATAGGTACATTACCAATGTTTTTTATGCACTGGGGATGGTTAGCAAAACCAGTATTTGACCCTCCATATGTAGGAGTGTTCTTAGAAGGTTTTTTAACTAATGGAGATTGGCATTCTATATTAGCAAATGCATTACAATTAGTATTAGCAATCTTGTTATATTGGCCATTCTTTAAAATAATGGAACGTCAACAAAATAATAAAAAACAAAAAGAAGAAACAAAGAACATATTCTCTAAAGAAGAAGAAGACCTATTAGATGATTTAGGTCTGGATTTCTAATATTTTGTTATGAATAATACAATAGAGAGACTAGTAGATTTAATCTATAAAAGAGGTGTTGACGCTCTTTTGATTAAGTCCAAAAATACTAAAAAATATATAGGAGCATTATCAGGTAGCGGTGTGTATGTACTTGTTACTAAAGATAAAAAGTACCAAATTCTAGATGGTAGATATACTGATGAAGCAGATAAAAAAACGAGTGGTTTCATAAAAAGAGTTGTATCTCAAGGTTCTTATATACCAAATATAATCGAATTATTAAGAGAATTGAATATAGGAAAGCTAGCAATAGAAAATCAGGCTATGAGTATACAAGAGTATATTTTGCTAAAAAATGCAGGTTTTGAAATCAGTTTAATAACCAATGAATTATGGAAATTAAGGGCTATAAAATCTAAAGTAGAAATTGAACTTATTAAAAAGGCATGTGAGATTACAGATGAAGTATTTAGTGAGGTTATTTCTGAGATTAAAAAAGGTATAACCGAACTAGAAGTATCAGCTCTAATTCAGTATCATGCATTGAAAAAAGGTGCAAGTGGAATGTCTTTTGAAACAATAGTGGTATCAGGAGAAAGAGGAGCAATGCCACATGGAAGACCTACAAACAAAAAACTGAGAACGAATGAGGCTATAACAATAGATTTTGGTGTTGTTTATCAAGGGTATCAATCGGATATGACTCGTACAATATCTATAGGTAAACCTCCTGAAATTATTCAAGAGATATATGATGTGGTATTAGAAGCACAATTATCTGCAATAGAGTCAATAAAAGAAGGCGTTAAGGCCAGTGATGTTGACAAAGTAGCTAGAGAAATTATAGATAAACATGGATTTGGTGAGTATTTTAATCATGGTCTGGGTCATGGTATAGGTCTTGGAGATGGAGAGGTTCCTACCCTAAATCCAAATAGTGATGATATATTAACAGAGGGAATGGTAATGTCTTGTGAGCCAGGAATCTACATTCCAAATATAGGGGGAGTTAGGATAGAAGATGACATTGCTATAATAGGTGGAAAAGGTGTCTCACTCAATAAGACATCTAAAGATTTTATGATATTAGGAGAATAAAATTATGAAATATAATTTTGACAAAGTATTAAATCGTAAAGAGGGGAATTGTAGGAAATGGAGCAACCATGTAATTAAAGAAAAGTTTGACTTAAATGAAGATGCAATTCCTATGGATTTAGCTGATATTGATTTTGAATGTGCTCCTACCATAAAAGAAGCTATCTTAAAAAGAGCCTCAGTAGGAGATTATAGTTATACTTTTATAGGAGATGACTTCTATGATGCTGTTATAAATTGGAACAAAAGACGATTTGATATATATGTAGAGAAAGAATGGATAAAGTTAACTTTTGGTACTGTTTCAACTCTTCATTATATAGTCCAAGCATACACTAAAGAAGGAGATGGTGTATTGATAAATACACCTGCCTATGACCCTTTTGCAGAAGCTGTAGTAAATAATAATAGAAAGTTATGCTGTAGTTCATTAAAATTAGATAATAATAGATATTATTTAGATTTAGAAGATATAGAAAAGCGAATGAAATACGAAAATATAAAATTATTTATATTCTGTAGTCCACAAAATCCATCAGGTCGTATATGGACAAAGGAAGAACTGTATAAAGTGTCAGAGTTATGCTTAAAGTATAATGTACTTTTGGTAAGTGATGAAATTCATAGGGATGTAGTATTTAAAGGTCATAGATTTGTGTCTTTATGGAATTCTCATCCAGAAATTTATAAAAATAGCATAATCTGTGTATCTCCTAATAAAGGATTCAACTTAGGAGGATTAAAAACATCTTATGTACTAATAAGAGATTTAAAAGTTAGAGAAATTTTGTTAGAAAGACTAAAAAGTAACTCAATAACTTCTCCAAATGTATTTGCAATACCAGCAATTGTTGCGGCATATAATGAAAGTGAAAAATGGTTAGATGAAATGACCAATTATGTAGAAAATAATTTTCAAATAGTCTATGAGTTTTTTGAGACATATATACCAAAAGCTAAGGTTATGAAATCAGACTCTTCTTTTCTAGCTTGGATAGATGTGAGAGAAGTATTTAGAAATGAAGAAGAATCGAAAGAGTTTTTTAGACATGCAAATTTAACTATGGTAGTTGGAAGTTACTTTGTAAAAGATGGAGAGGGGTTTATCCGTCTTAATATAGGGTGTCCTAAAGAAACATTAAATGAGGCTCTAAATAGAATTAAAAAAACGTATATAAGTATGTATTGTTAAGCCATAAAAAATAAGATATTTATAGGCTTATGTAAAAACATATTATTTAGTTATCAAATATTACTGGAATTTTGTATTCCAGTAATATTTTTTGATTAAGGAATATTAAATAATACCACTTCATATTATTATACTAACTTATATTAACATATTTTATAACTTTGGTAACACATGTAACTGACTCTTATTTAATGTATATTTATACTGTAAGAAGCAGTAAAAACTTTTCCCTTACTAAGTTTATTAATGAATTTCTTGTCTTTATAAATTTTATTGGAATACATACTATCAGCAAGACCATACCAAGGTTCTATACATAAAAATGGAGCAGTAGAATTAGACTCACTATAATAAGGAGTCCAAATACCAACTAGAGGGAAATCTAACATAGATAGAGTTATATATTTGCTACCATCATTATTACATATAGATACTTCATCTATATTGGTGTATATCAAGGCATCATTCTTGAACAGTTCCGGATTTAACTGTAAGTTTTTTAAATCACCAATAAATGTTATATCATCAGTAAAAGAACCATTTAAATTGATTTTTTCCACATCATTTCTTCTTTTAAATTCAAGATGATATTTAGAAAAACCATTTTGTTCAAAAAAAGGAATATTAAATGCAGGATGTCCACCTATAGAAAAGAATATATCTTTAGAGTCAGTATTTTTTACAATCCACTCTATATTTATACTGTCATTGTTTAATGTATAATTTATAATTAGTTCAAAAGAGTATGGATACTTTTTTAAGGTAGATTCATTGTCTATTAACTTATAAGATATGAATGTATCTCCTTTGTCTACAATTTCAAATTCCATATCTCTAGCAAATCCATGCTGAGTCATGCTGTATAGATTTTCTTCTATTATAGTTTCATTATCAAAAAGTTTACCTACTATAGGAAATAATATAGGTGATTGTCTACCCCAATATTTCTTATTGCCATTCCAAAGAATGTCTTTGTTATATTCTTTAGAAAATATTTTAGTGAGTTCAGCACCAGAACTGTTTGATTCTATAATTAACTTTTCATTTTGTAAGATATTCATTTAAAATCTCCTTTATTATATTTTATGAGTATATTATACTATAAAGTATAAGGATTATTAAATTTTATTTGATATTATATTTGAAAGGTAGATTTTAGTATATTTTGAAAATTTTGTTTTGAAAATTTGGGATTATTTAAGAAATTTTGTATTATAAATAGAAGGAAATAGATAAATTGTATAGAATAAAATATATTAAGATAAGTTAATAATGTTAAATGGGAAGTGAGTTTATGGAGAAACCAAATACAAAAGTTGTTAACTTTCAAGAGTATAAGGACAGAAAAAATGAAAGAGAAGTAAACCGAGACGAACTTTTAAAGCTTATAAAAAAAATTGTGACTTCAAAATAGGGAGTTGTTAAACTCCCTATTTTAATGGGTTTCATAGTGATTAAGACATTCTAAGTCCATCTATATAATCTTTGAATTGTGAGAAATCTGATTCGCTACTCAACTCTATAGTTTCTGAACCTTCCGTATAAAAATTCTTAAGGTAGATAGTATAATTATTATCTACACAGTCATGATAAATACATCTATATCCATCTTCATATAAATTTTTTAATTTAGAAAAATCATCCACAATATCATCTCCTTAAAGTTCTTTTAAATATATTTTTACAAAAACCATCGGATTGTATGCAAATTCATAATGTAAAATAAAGGAAATACAGATAAAATGTAGAATAATTTTTGTATATATGTAAAAATAAAAATAAAAAGTTGAAATTTTTAGAAAATAAGAGTATTTTTTATCTAAAAAGATAATTTAAAAAACAAAAAAATGTTGGGAGGATAGAAAATGAGTTTATTAGAAAGTATATCAAAAAATATATATTCTTTAGATAATTCTTCTATTGAAAAAACAAAGCAGAGATTGGACAGGCTTATACATCCAACTGGAAGCTTAGGGAAAATAGAAGATATTTGTATGCAATTATCAGGAATATTTGGCAATGAAAATTTTGATACAAGTAAAAAAGTTATAATAGCTTTTGCTGGAGACCATGGTGTATATGAAGAAGGAGTAGCACCTGACCCTCAAAACATAACAAAACTACAATTTCCAAATTTCTCAAAAGGTCTGTGTGGAGTGGGAGTAATAAGTAAATTTGTAGGGGCAGATGTTGTAGCTGTAGATGTAGGAATAAACTGTGATGAAAAACTAGATGGAGTATTAGATTATAAGATTAGAAAAGGAACATCAAATATGGCGAAAGGGCCAGCTATGAGTAAGCAAGAGGCTATTAGATGCTTAGAGATAGGAATTGAAATAGCAGAACAGTGTATAGAAAAAGATTATAAGCTTATTGGTATTGGAGAGATGGGTATAGCAAACACTACTCCAAGTACAGCAATAATATCTGTGATTTCAGGATGTGACCCATTAGAAGTTACTGGTATAGGTGCAGGTCTTAAAAAAGAAAGACTAAAACATAAGGCTGAAGTAATTAGAAAGGCTATTGAGATTAATAATCCAAATCCAACTGATGGAGTAGATATTTTATCTAAAGTAGGAGGATTTGAAATAGGTTCAATGGCAGGTGTTATATTAGGATGTAGTGCTAATAGAATTCCAGTAGTAATAGATGGATTTATTTCTTATGCAGCAGCATTGATTGCATATAAGATAAATCCAAAAACTAGAGAATATATGATAGCATCTCACTCGTCAGCAGAATCAGGGACTAAAAGAGCCTTAGATATATTGAAATTAGACCCTTTACTAAATATGGACATGAGGTTAGGTGAAGGAAGTGGAGCTGCTTTAGCATTTAATATAATAGAAGCTTCAAATTATACTTATAAGAATATGGCAACTTTCGATGAAATTGACATGGGAAGATAAGACATAAAAATTTAATATATAGGAGTGTTTTGATGAGTGAAATTATTCTGGTAACAGGAGGAGCTAGGTCAGGAAAGAGTAACTTTGCAGAAAAACTATGTTTGAACAGGAATAATAATACAGCTTATATAGCAACTTCTATTCCATTTGATGATGAAATGAAAGATAGAGTAAAAAAACATCAAGAGAATAGACCTAGAAATTGGAATACATATGAAATATATGAAGATATATATTCCATAATTAGACAGCTATACAAAGAACATGAAACTGTTATACTAGATTGTGTGACATTATTAGTAAATAATCTAATGTTTAAACACAATCTAAATATAGAAGAGTCTACTCAAGAAGAAATAAACAAATTGGAAGAGTACATAAAAGAACAAGTTAGAAAACTTATTGAAGAAATAGAAAAAACAAATCTATACTTTGTGTTTGTGACAAATGAATTAGGTATGGGAATTGTTCCTGGGAATAAACTTAGTAGGATATATGCCGATATTGTAGGTCGTATAAATCAATACATAGCATCAAAAAGTAATGAAGTTTATTTTGTAGTTAGTGGAATACCCATGAAAATAAAGGAGTAGTATGTATCTATGAAAAGATTTATTTTAATACTACAGTTTTTAACAAGGATACCTATAAAATTAAATGTAGGATTTGATGATGAATTTTATAAATCAATAGTATATTTTCCACTTGTAGGTTTTGTCATTGGCATATTAACCTACTTAGTAGGATGGATTTCTATACTATTATTTGAGCCATTTATAGCTTCTATAATAATAACTTTAGCTGGTGTTTTAATTACTGGAGGTCTCCATATAGATGGATTAGGAGATACATTTGATGCAATATACAGTTATAGAGATAAAGAAAAAATGCTTGAAATAATGAAAGATTCAAGATTGGGCACAAATTCACTTTTAGCAATTATGTTTGTACTTTTATTAAAGGTTGGATTCATATACAATATAATAAGTAATAACTCATTATGGATTATAATATTTATGCCAATGATTGCAAGATTAGGAGTAATGTTATTGACATATAAAACTGTGACACCAAGAGAAAAAGGAATGGGAAATTTATTTATAGGCAAATTGACTACAAGTATGTTAATGACAGCTATAATATACACATTTTTAATAGTTATTCTTATTACTAAATTTATATTCTTATTACCTAATATAGTATTGATTAAAATATTAGGTTCAGCTATAGTAGTTTTTATATTTATAATATTATTCAAAAAACATATTTATAAAAAGATTGATGGAGTAACAGGAGATATATTAGGTTGTGGAATAGAACTTTCAGAACTTTTATATTTGATTTATATATATTTGTTAATTTTTATGTTTTTTTAAAACTAAAAAGTGGTGATAATATGATAAGATTAATATTAATAAGACATGCATTGACAAATGATAATAAAAAAGGAAGATTATCAGGTCACATAAATAGTTGTATTAGTGAAGAAGGTAAATTGCAAATAAATAAAATTACTAAATATCTAAGTCATGAAAATATAGACAGAATTTACACGACGCCATCTTCACGTACTAAGGATACAATAGAAAAAATATCAAGATTAAAGTTAATAGAAATAGAAGAAAAAGAAACTCTAAGAGAAATTAGTTTTGGAGACTTTGAAGGAATAACTTTTGAGGAAATTAAAGTCAAATATCCCAAAGAATTCGAAAAAATGATAGAAGAAGGTAACAACTATAGATATCCAAGTGGAGAAAGTCTTATAGACTCTTATAAAAGAGTGGCAAAAGAGATTGATAATATAATTTTAGAAAATGATAGTCATTCAGATATAAAAACAATACTTATATGTTCTCATGCAGGAACAATAAGAAATATAATAACACATTTGATTTCTGGTAGTTATAAATATCATTGGAACTTTAAAATTGATAATTCATCTATTACGGTTTTAGAAGTTAATAGTGGATTTACTGTAGTAGATAAAATGAATTTTACAGATTTTATATAATTTAATTGAAATTAAGTATTATAATATATGTCTGTAAGAATATCAATGAAAATAGAATATTAGATTAAAATTAGGTTCTTAATTATATGTTAAAAGGGAAAAAGGTTAGATGCCTTTGCAGCCCCCGCTACTGTGAAACCAACGAAACTATAAATACCACTGTCAATTTGATGGGAAGGTTATAGAAGTAGGATGAAGTTAAGCCAGGATACCTGCCTAATTTAATTTAAAACAAGAGGTCTTCGGGGTGAAAGATTTTTAATTAATACGTATAAAAGTCCTATCTTTAGAAGCATTAGGACTTTTTTTATTTGTGTTTTAGTAAATTTTAACAAGGAGGGGTTAGAAAGTGGGGAAAAAAATAATGCTACAAGGAACAGCATCAAATGTAGGTAAAAGTATCTTAGTAGCAGGGCTGTGTAGAATATTTAAACAAGATGGTTATACGGTTGCTCCTTTTAAATCTCAGAATATGGCTTTAAATTCTTTTATAACTAAAGAAGGATTAGAAATGGGAAGAGCACAAGTGTTTCAAGCCGAAGCGGCGAAAATAGAGCCAATAGCTGATATGAATCCGGTTTTATTAAAACCTTCTGGAAATAACAAAAGTCAAGTTATTGTAAGAGGGAAGGTTATAGGGGAAATGCCATCTTCTCAATATCATGATTATAAACTGGAATTGGTAGATGTATTGAAGGATACCTTTGATAGCTTGAATTCAACCTATGATATTGTGGTTATGGAAGGTGCAGGTAGTAATGCAGAGATAAATTTAAAAGATAGAGATATCTCTAATATGGGTATGGCAGAAATAGCGGATGCACCTGTAATAATAGTTGGAGATATTGATAGAGGTGGAGTATTTGCATCACTGGTAGGAACAATGCTTTTATTAAGTGAAGATGAGAAAAAAAGAGTAAAAGGAGTAATAATTAATAAATTTAGAGGCAAAAAAGAGCTTTTACAAGATGGAGTAAAGATGTTAGAGGACATCATAAAAGTACCAGTTATAGGTGTAGTTCCTTATACAGATATAAAAATAGAAGATGAAGATAGTGTGACTACTAGATTCAAGAAAAAAATGAATAAAAGCGATATACACATAGAAATAATTAGAACTCCACATATGTCTAACTTTACAGACTTCAATATATTTGAGACGCAAGAAGATGTAAGTATTAGGTATGTAGATTATGGGGAATCTTTAGGAAATCCCGATATGGTAATAATACCTGGAACTAAAAGTACTATAGATGATTTAACATATATAAGAAAAAGTGGTCTTGAGTCACAAATTAAAAATTTATATAGTCAGGGTAAATTGATATTTGGTATATGTGGTGGATATCAAATGCTAGGTAAAAAATTAAAAGACCCTTACCATGTTGAAAGTGAAATTGAAGAAGTTGATGGTATAGGTCTCTTAGATACAGAAACAATATTTGAGAAAGAAAAAACTACAACACAGGTAGAAGCTACTATTGTTGAATGTACTGGTGAATATATGAATGGCCTTAAAGGTAAGAAAGTCAAAGGTTATGAAATCCATATGGGTATTACAAATCGAGGTAATGGTGTAAGAAGCTTGGACCTGATAACAAAAAAACTGGATGAAGAAGTGAATTATACTGAAGGAAGCATAAATAAAGATGGGAATGTAATCGGAACCTATCTTCATGGAATTTTCGATGAAATAAGTTTTACAAGGAAAATTTTAAATAATATAAGAATGAAAAAAGGTCTACAAGAATTAGAAAGCAAGGTAAACTCTTTTGATGAATTTAAAGATAAAGAATATGATAAATTGGCTGATTTTTTGAGAGAGCATTTAGATATAGAAAAAATATATGAGATTATGAAATATTAATGATTCTGTATTTATAATTTAGGTAGGAGGTGTATTATGAAAAAAATTTTAATTGCAGGTACTAGTAGTGGAGTAGGTAAGACAACAATATCATTAGGGATAATGCAAGCTTTAGTCAAGAGAAATATGAAAGTACAGCCATATAAAGTAGGGCCAGATTATATAGACCCTTCATACCACACTTTTATAACTGGAAGACATTCCAGAAATCTAGATTCTTATATGTTAGATGACGAAAAAATAAAGTATATAGTAAATAAGTCCTCAAAGGATGCAGAGATTTCAGTAATAGAAGGTGTTATGGGGTTGTATGATGGTTTTGGAATAGATTTAGATAACTGTACAAGTTCACATACTTCGAAAGTGTTAAAATCACCTGTTATATTAGTTATAAATGGAAAATCTATGGCAGCATCTAGTGCTGCTATGGTACTAGGATATAAGGAATTAGATAAAGATGTAAATATAAAAGGTGTCATAGTAAATAATGTTAAGACTAATAGCCATTATCAAATAATTAAGAGTTCTATAGAGAAATATTGTAATGTTGAAGTATTGGGATATTTTCCTCCAAATAATAAATTTTCTTTAGAATCTAGACATTTAGGATTGGTTCCTAGTGTAGAGATGAAATCTCTAAGAGAAAAATTTTATACTTTAGCTGATGAAATTGAAAGTTATATAGATATTGATAGAATAATCGAAATCTCGGAAAGTGATGAGTTTGAGAGTGATTTCGATTTTCAAACTTTGATAGAAAATAATGGAATAAAAAAGCATGTTAATAATAAATCAATAGCTATAGCATATGATAAGGCATTCAATTTTTATTATAGAGAAAATATAGAGCTTTTAGAAGAACTTGGATTAGAAGTAAATTATTTTAGTCCTCTTGAAGATACATCAGTGCCAACTTCAGATTATATTTATATTGGAGGAGGTTTTCCAGAAATATTTGGAAAAGAACTAGAAGCAAATGAGTCAATGAGAACCTCTATATTAGAAGCACATAATAACAATATACCTATTTATGCAGAATGTGGAGGACTGATGTACCTAGGTGAGAAACTATTGAATCAAGAAGAACAAGAATTTAATATGGTTGGTATATTTAGTGGAATTAGTAAGATGACATCTTCTTTAAAGAGATTTGGATACTGTATTGGTGTAGCTAAAGAAAATACTCTTTTATCTAAAAAGGGAGAGACGATTAAAGGACATGAGTTTCATCATTCAATATTTGAGAGTGATGAGAAGTGTGCATATTCGATGAAAAAAGAAAGAGATGGAAATATAGTAGAAGAATGGGATGGTGGTTATAGTAAAGGAAACACTTTAGCTACATATCTTCATACTCATTTTTATAATAATTTAAATTGTATAGAAAATTTTTTGAATAAAGGAAATAAGTAAATGAATATTTTATCTATTTATATAGGGTATGTGACAGATTTAATTGTAGGAGACCCATATTCTTTTCCTCATCCAGTGAGGTTTATTGGTAAGCTTATAAATTTTACTCAAGGTATAATAAGGAAGGTTTTTAAGAGTGATAAACAATTAAAATTTGGCGGATTTATATTATGGTTTATCACTGTTGGAATAACGTATTTAATAACCTATGCTATAGTGAAGTTATTTAGTTTTAATGTAGTATTGAGTGTTGCAGTAAATAGTTTTCTAATTTATACAATACTAGCTACAAAATGTTTAAAAGATGAAGCATTAAAAATTTATAATGTATTAAAAACTGGAGATATAGAGAAATCTAGAACTCAGTTATCTTATATAGTAGGTAGAGATACTACTAATTTAAGTGAGTCTGAGATAATAAGGGCGACTGTAGAAACTGTTGCAGAAAATACTGTAGATGGTATAATTGCACCTATGTTTTATGCATTTATTGGAGGAGCACCACTTGCTATGGCGTATAAAGCTATAAATACATTAGATTCAACTGTTGGATATAAAAATGAGAAATATAAAGATATTGGTTTTGCTTCTGCTAAGATTGATGATATAGCCAATTATATACCAGCTAGAATATCTGTTATTCTTATGACAATTGGCAGTTTCTTTTTACGTTACAACTATAGAAATTGTTTTAAAATATCCATTAGAGATAGAAAGAATCATAAAAGTCCAAATTGTGCTTTTTCAGAGGGGGCAGTGTCTGGTGCTTTAGGAATACAACTGGGAGGTACCAATTTTTATTTTGGAGAAAAAGTATATAAGCCAACAATAGGGGATAAGCTTAGGGAGATAGATAAAGAGGATATAATTAAAACGAATAAAATTATGTATGCATCTTCCTTTGTATCTATATTAGTATTTACACTAGTATATATGTTATGTAGGGCGATTTTAATTAACTTAATTATATAAATTATGGTTTGCTAACTTAAGGGGGACATAGATGAAGGATTTAGGGCATGGTGCCAATGTAGATGAAATGGCAAAATTATATGGGAAAGACCCAAAAGAAATAATAGATTTTAGTTCAAATATAAATCCAAATGTATTACCAAATTTAGAAAGATACATTTTAAGAGGATTAAAAGAGTGTAGGAATTATCCAGATATAAACTATACAAACTTGAGAGGAAATATATCAAAATATATAGATATAAATCCAAACTTTATAATACCTGGAAATGGTGCTACAGAAGTGATTTATTTGCTTATGAGGAGTATTAAAAAAAGATTAGCTATAATAAATCCTACATTTTCAGAATATAGAAGAAGTGCTAAGTTAAACAATCTAGATATTATAGAATTAGAGTTAGATTCGGAAAATAATTTTAAACTTGATATAGATATAATAAAAAAGAACATTGAAAAATTTGACAGCTTATTTATATGTAATCCTAATAATCCTAGTGGGAATGTTCAAGACTTAAAGGAACTTGTTTACTTATTAGGTCAACACGAAAAGCTATTAATAGTTGATGAAACTTTTATGGAATTTGTTGAAGATGAAAATGAGTATAGCTTAGTAAAATATATAGAATCAAACAAAAACATATTCATCATTAAAGCTGTGACTAAGTTTTTTGGTATGCCTGGCTTAAGGTTAGGATATGGTATTACAAGCAATACTAACATTATGGACAAAATTTATGAATACAAAGAGCCATGGACTATAAATTCTTTTGCAGACATACTATCTGATTTTATTTTTGAAGATAAAGAGTATATTAGAAAGAGTAAAGAATATTACATAAAAGAAAGAAAATACATGTTACAAGAGTTGAGAAACGTAAAAAATATAAAAGTCTATGATACAGATGCTAATTTTATTTTGATAAAAATTTATAAAAAAATATCTAGAGAATTGAAAAAAGATTTGTTTAAGCAAGGAAATCTATTGGTTAGAGATGCATCTAACTTTGTAGGATTAGATGATAGTTTTATAAGAGTAGCTATAAAATCTCATGAGGATAATAAAATTCTTATAGAAAATATAAAAAGTTTATTGGGTGATTAAAATGAAATCTTATGGAATATGCCCAGCATCTTGTGGAGAGTTTGTACAAGGGATAATTGATGATGAAGAATATTTATGCTCATATGCAATAGATATGTATTCCAAAGTGTATATTGAAGAAAAATTAGTAGATATAAATTTGGGTAGATATAAGTCAAGATTGGCAATTGAGAAGGTATTTGAAAAGTTTAATTTACCTAAAAAAGATACTAAAAATATTTCTTTGAATATAGATAGTAAAATACCTATTGGAAAAGGGATGGCAAGTTCGACTGCCGATATAGGAGCTACTATAAAGGCAACATTATCATTGATAGATAAAGACTTGAGTAGTGAAGAGATTTGTAAATTAGCAGCAGAAATAGAGCCAACAGATTCTATATTTATAGACAAAAATAGCATATTTAATCCTCTAAATGGAACTGTTATAAAATACCTAGGAAATATAAGTAATGCAAAAGTTATAATACTTGAGCCCAATAAAGTACTAGATACTATGAAAATTAGGCTGAGGAAAGATTATAATACCTTAAAAATAGAAAATAGGGAAATCATAAAAAAGTCATTTACTCTTTTAGAAGAAGGATTGAAAAATGATAACTTATCTCTAGTTGGAGAGGCTTGTACTTTGAGTAGTTTAGCAAATGAAAATATAGAAAAAAAAGAGTACTTAAATGAAATCATAAAAATAGCTGAAAAATGTGGAGCATATGGAGTAAACATTGCTCACAGTGGTACAGTAATAGGTATTTTAATTGATAAGTTTATGGATGATAAAAATATAATAAATGTTTTATGTGAATCTAATATAAATTCTGTTTATAATAAGATTTATACGTTGAACATAATAAATGGAGGAATTAAGGGGGAAATAGAATGCAATACATAAAGAATCCTATGAAAATAGAAGAAAAAAGTTTTGAATTAATACAAGAGATAATAGATGAGATTAGACCAGATTATAGATTTAAGAATACTATCGAAGAAAAAATAATAAAGAGAGCTATACATACTACTGCAGATTTTGATTACTTAGACATATTAAAAATATCAGAAGAAGCAGTAGATAGTATAATAGATGCATTAAAAAATAATGCGAGTATTTATACTGATACAAATATGGCTCTTAGTGGGATAAATAAAAGAAAGCTAGAAGCATTAGGATGTAAATATAAATGTTTAGTAGCAGACGAAGAAACTGCAAAATTAGCTAAAGAGAAAGGGATTACTCGTTCCATGGCAGCAGTAGAGATTGCAGCTAAAGAAGAGGGAAGAAAGATATTTGTTTTAGGAAATGCACCAACAGCTTTATATAAAGTTATGGAGATGAAATCAGAAGGAAGATTAGATTTAGATGCAGTTATAGGTGTTCCTGTAGGTTTTGTAGGGGCACAAGAATCAAAAGACGAAGTTGAAAAAACAGATATACCATATATAATTTCTAAAGGCAGAAAAGGTGGTAGTAATTTAGCAGCAGCAATAGTAAATGCTATATTATATACTATGTAGGTATGTGTATGGAAGAATATGTGTATATAGATGGTAAAAAATATCGAAGAGGATATACTACAGGTTCATGTGCAACAGGTGCATCTAAGGCTGCTGTGTACATGTTGATGACAAAAAATAAGATTGATACTATAAATATAGATACACCTAAAGGGATACCACTATCATTAAAGGTCGATAATGTAAATATTTCTAATTCTTTTGTGGAGTGTTCCATAAAAAAAGATGGTGGAGATGACATAGATGCAACTCATACTATGGATATTTATGCAAGAGCTGAAATTGTATCCAAAAACGATGAGGATAAAGAGTATCTTACTTTATATGATATCGGTAGTGTAAGTACTAATAGTGAGAGTCAAAGTGAGTTACATAAATTTATTAGAGTTTATGGTGGGATTGGTATTGGGGTAGTAACCAAAAAAGGGCTTAGTGTAGATGTTGGTAAGCCAGCTATAAATCCTACTCCACTTAAAATGATAAACGAGGAAATAAGAAAGCTTGTAGGAAGTAATTTTGAATCTATACTTGGAGATAATAAAGTTTTAAAAATAACAATATTTGCTCCACAAGGAGAAGCAGTAGCAAAGAAAACATTTAATCCAAGATTAGGCATAGTTGGAGGAATATCTATAATAGGTACAACTGGTATTGTTGAACCTATGAGTGATGAAGGATGGAAAAAATCTTTATCTATAGAACTTCAAATGAAAAAAGAACAAGGCTTAGATAAAATAATACTGGTTCCAGGAAATCATGGAGAACAGTTTATAAGAGAGAAACTAAACTTAGATATTAAGTATGTAGTTAGAACGAGTAACTTTGTAGGCTATATGATTAAAGAAGCTCAAAGAATAGGATATAAAAAAATATTAATGGCTGGCCATATAGGTAAGTTTATAAAAGTATCTGCTGGTATCTTTAATACTCATAGTAAAGTAGCAGATGCTCGAAGTGAGATATTAGTGGCAAATTTAGCCTTAATGGGAGCTACATATGAATTTTTAAATAAAATAAATCAGTGCCTAACAGCTGAAGAAGCTGTAGATATAATAAATAATAGTGAATATAAACAGGTGTATAATATATTAAGTAATAAATGTAGAGATAGAGTAAAGCAATACTTAAATGAAGAGTCAGATGATATTGATGTGGAAGTGATGATATTTTCAATGGATAAGTCATTGTTAGGTAAATCGGATAATACAGATGCATTAGTGGAGGTCTTTATATGATAAACATAATAGGTCTAGGGCCTGGGAATTTGGACTATATAACAAAAAAAGGTGAAAACTTAATTTCCACTTCTGATGTATTAATTGGTGGTAAGAGGAATCTAGAATCTATAAAAAACTTCAAAGGAGAAAAAATAATCTTAGATTCTAATTTGAGAGAAATTATAGAGTACATAAATAATAATAAAGAAAAGCAAATATCAGTAATAGCTTCTGGCGACCCATTAATATATGGTATAGGTAGATATCTATCTAAGAATATTGACAACAAAATAATAAATATGGTTTCTGGAATTAGTTCATTACAATATATATTTTCAAAAATATACGTTGATATGAATGATGTATATATCACAAGTAGTCATGGTAAAGTACCAGATTTTGATTATATACTATCACATAAAAAAGTATGTATGGTTACAGACTCTAAGATAGGGCCAAAACAAATAAGTAAAGAAATAATGGATAGAAATCTAAATAAGATTATTGTTGTAGGAGAAAATTTGTCATATGAAAATGAAAAAATAACAATAGCAAAACCAGAAGATATAATAAGAATGGACAATTTCGAGATGAATGTTGTGGTGATTTTAGATGAAGAATAGTGAATTTATAACAGGGAAAGTTCCAATTACTAAAGAAGAAGTTAGAGCAATATCAATAAGTAAGTTGAATTTAGTTAATGCTAAAAACTTTATAGACATAGGGGCTGGTACAGGTAGTGTAAGTATTGAAGCAGCATATAATTATCCAAATTTAAATGTTATATCCATAGAAAAAAATGATGTTGCTATAGAGCTTATAGATAAAAACGTAAAAAAATTCAACTTAAAAAATATAGAAGTAATAAAAGGATATGCTCCAATCGATATAGGATTAAATACTCAGGTTGAGTCTATTTTCCTTGGTGGAACAGGAAATAATTTAGAAGAAATAATAGAATGGTCTAAAAAGAGTTTGGTTACAGGAGGAAGACTTGTAGCTAATTTTATAATAATAGATACTTTTAATCAAACTTTAAAACTACTAAAAAAATATGGATTTAAAGAAATAGATGTATGCGTTTTGAATGTTTCTAAACTAGAGAAACTAGGAAAAGGTGAATACTTTAAACCACTAAATCCTATATATATAATATCTTGTGAAAAAGGGGAAAATGATTATGAATAAAGTACATTTTGTAGGAGCAGGACCTGGAGATAAAGAATTAATAACACTAAAAGGATACAAATTATTAAGTAATGCAGATGTAGTAATATATGCAGGTTCTCTTGTTAATCCTGAACTTCTGGAATATTGTAAAGAAGATTGCCAAATACATAATAGTGCACATATGGATTTACAAGAGATAATAGATGTAATGAGAGAAGGTATAGAAAATAATAAGTCTGTTGTAAGATTGCAAACAGGTGATTTTTCTATATATGGTTCAATTAGAGAGCAAGTGGAGGATTTAAATAAATTGAATATAGACTATGATTGCACTCCAGGAGTAAGTTCTTTTTTAGGAGCAGCTTCATCTTTAGGTGTTGAATATACAGTTCCAGAAATTTCTCAAAGTGTAATTATAACAAGAATGGAAGGAAGAACTCCAGTTCCAGAGAAAGAATCAATACAATCATATGCTAAGCATCAAACATCTATGGTAATATTTTTATCTGTTCAAGAAATTGAGAAGGTTGTGTCTAGATTACTGGAAGGTGGATATCCAAAAGATACCCCTATAGCAGTTATATATAAAGCAACTTGGGCAGATGAAAAAATAGTTAAAGGAACTTTAAGTGACATAGCTGTAAAAGTTAAAGAAAATAATATAAACAAAACTGCTTTAATAATGGTTGGAAGATTCTTAGGAGAAGAATATAATAACTCAAAGTTATATGACAAGGATTTTAAACATGAGTATAGAGGGTAATATTGCTATAATCTGTATCACAGAAAATGGTAAGAATCTAGCTGTAAAGATAAAATCTTTAGTAAGTAACTGTGTTATATATCAAATAAAAAATAAAAAAAGTGATTTAAATGTTCAAGAAACATGTGTACATATAGTTCAAAAGAAATTAAGTGATTTTGTGGGAGAAGTATTTAATAAATTTGATTAAAAAATAGCTACGCACACTTGTGACTTTAGTCATGAGTTAGTAGCTAAAGTAGTCAGCGTATAGGGAAACTTATATGTAGAGATAGGATATAACCTATCCAATACTACTTGAATTGCTGGAAACCCCTAAAGCTAACCAAACTAAAACATAAGGATGAAATAAACCTAAGTGTGAAAGTTACGAAAGTAGAAAAAATTGGTTAGATGGTATAAGGTTAAACCCTAAGTACTTTAAAATGGGCAATCAGCAGGTAAACTCCGAATAGGAGAAACTTCAACGACTATTCCTCTTGAGGGAAGTACACTACAAGCTATTGGTAGTGGAAGTGGGTAGACCTTAACGGATAATGCCGAAGGATAAGATATAGTCTGTGCTTACATGAAAGTGTAAGAAGTTCATAAGAGAACTGCATAGGTAGTAGCGAACTTATGTGAACGACAACTTCAAAAATGATAAAAGTTAAGACTTACGGTTCTTACATATGTTATTTAAAAATAGATATAAAACCTTCGAAATAATTGTTTTAAATAATTACGTTTGTTAATATTATAATGGGTGATGAAAAATAGAAGTTACTCGGATATGTATATTAATAATCATAAAAAACAATTAAAGTGAGGTGATAGTAGTGAAAAAAGCTTATAAGTTTAGAATGTATCCAAATAAAAAACAGCAAGAGTTAATTAACAAAACTTTTGGATGTTGTAGATTTGTATATAATAAGTATCTTGCTAAAAAAATAGAAGTTTATGAAAACAATAAAGAAACTTTTACTTATAAACAGTGTAGTTCTGATTTGACCAATTTAAAAAGAGAATTAAAGTGGCTTAAAGAACCTGACAAATTTTCACTACAAAACACCTTAAAAGATTTAGAAAACGCATATAAAAAATTCTTTAAAGAAAATGCAGGATTTCCTAAATTTAAATCAAAGAAAACTAACAGATTTTCATATAGAACTAACTTTACCAATGGAAATATTATGTACTTTAGTCAATATATAAAATTACCTAAACTTGGTATGGTTAAAGTAAGGGATAAACAAGTACCTCAAGGGAGAATACTTAATGCTACAGTATCCAAAGAACCAAGTGGTAAATATTATGTATCACTATGTTGTACTGATATAGAGATTGAAGCATTTGAAAATACTAATAATCAGATAGGTTTAGATTTAGGAATTAAAGAGTTTTGTATCTCAAGTTGTGGAGAATTTATAGAAAATCCTAAGTATCTTCAAAAGTCATTAAACAAACTTGCTAAATTACAAAGAGAATTATCGAGAAAAACAATTGGTAGTTTAAATAGAAATAAAGCAAGGTTAAAAGTTGCAAGACTTCAAGAACATATAGCTAATCAAAGGAAGGATTTTCTACAAAAACTATCTACTAAATTAATACGAGAGAATGATATTATTTGCATAGAAGATTTACAAGTAAAGAATATGACTAAAAATCATAAACTATCTCGCTTAATTTCTGATGTGTCATGGTCAGAATTTGTTCGTCAATTAGAATATAAAGCTAATTGGTATGGTAGACAAATTGTAAAGGTAGGTAAATTCTTTGCAAGTTCACAAATATGCAATAAATGTGGGTACAAAAACGAGGAAGTTAAGAATTTAAGTATAAGAGAATGGATTTGTCCTTGTTGTAATGAAACTCACGATAGAGATATAAATGCAAGTATAAATATACTAAAAGAAGGATTAAAACTAATAAGAGTTTAAAATAGATAACTTATGTAAGAACCGTAGGAACTATGGGGATAGCCTGTGGAGAGTTTGTAAGACATATTTAAGTATGCAAAATTCTATGAAGCAGGAACCCTGTGACTTTAGTCATGGGAGGTTCAGTACATAGTATTTATAATGGCTACAGGTATAGTTGTACGAAGTATAGCACCATATATAGTGAGTAAATTTAGCGACCCAGCAATTTTAGTACTAGATGAAAAAGGCAAAAACGTAATAAGTTTATTGAGTGGGCATATTGGAGGAGCAAATAATTTAACACATTATATAAGTAATCTTATCGATGCTAACCCAGTAATAACAACAGCCACTGATGTAAATCAAAAAGCTTCCTTAGACATGATAGCAAAGAACCTAAATGCACACATTGATAACTTCAGAGAAAATGTAAAAGAAGTGAATTCTATGTTAGTTAATAATAAAGGTGTTGGCTTATATGTTGATGAAGGGTATCAAGTTGATACTAGAGGATTTAAGTTTATAGAAAACATTGATGAATTAAAAGAGAGTTTCTTAGATAAGTACATAGAAAAAGTGGTTATAATAAGCCATAAAATAAATTGTATTAGAGATGTTGAAAATTTAAATACAGATAATGAGTTTGAGAATGGTTATATTAATGAAAAAATAATAAGAGTAATTCCAAAAGATATAGTAATAGGAATTGGTTGTAGAAGAAATACAGATAGTGAGTTAATGTATAACTCGCTTGTAGAATTTCTTAATAAACAAAATATAGATATAAGAGCAATAAATATGATTGGAAGTATAGAGCTGAAAAAAGATGAGAAGGCAATCATTGATTTATCAAAAGTACTACAAATACAATTTAAAACATTTTCAATAGATGAAATATCAAAGGTGGATAATTTATTTGATAAATCCGATTTTGTTAAAAAAAATGTGGGAGTGTATTCAGTAGCAGAGCCTGTAGCATATCTTTTGAGCAAAGGTAATTTAATAGTTGAAAAACATAAATATAAAGGAATAACTTTTTCAGTGGGGAGAATAAAAATATGATATACGTTGTAGGAATTGGTCCAGGAAGCAAAGATACCATGACTTTAGAAGCAATAAAAGCAATTGAAGATTCTGAGGCTATTGTTGGATATAAAACTTATATAAATTTAATAGAAGAATTTATACAAAATAAAGAAATAATTCAAAATGGTATGAGACAAGAAGTTGACAGATGTAAACAAGCAGTAGAAGAAGCTAAAAAAGGAAAAAAGGTAGCAGTTGTAAGTAGTGGAGATGCTGGAATATATGGAATGGCAGGACTTATCTTAGAATTAATATCTAAAGAAAAAGAAGATATAAAAGTAAAAGTGATTCCAGGTGTTACTGCAAGTATTGGTGCAGCAGCGATACTTGGAGCTCCTATTATGCATGATTTTTGTCATATAAGTTTAAGTGATTTAATGACTCCATGGGAAGTAATTGAAAAAAGGTTGAAATTAGCTGCTGAAGCTGACTTTGTAATTTGTTTATATAATCCAAGAAGTAAAGGAAGAAGTGAGCATTTAAGTAAAGCATTTAAAATAATGGGTGAATTTAAAAGTGGGAATACGCCTGTTGGAGTGGTTAAAGATGTAGGCAGAGAAAAGGAAGAAAAATTTGTATGTACTTTTGAAAATATGGATTTTGAAAAAGTCGATATGACTACAATGGTTATAATTGGAAATAAATCTACTTATATTGATGGTGAGTTGATGATAACTCCAAGAGGCTATACAGTATGATTTTGATTTTAGGAGGAACTTCAGATAGCTTATCTATATGTGATAAGATAAATGAACTAAAGCAACCATATATCCTTTCAGTGACCACAGATTATGGAAAGGAACTTGCACAACGACATACAAAAAATGTAATTTTAGGGAAACTCGGAAAAGAGGAAATGCTAAAATTTATAAAAGATAACCATATAGTAAAAATAATAGATGCAACTCATCCTTATGCAGTTGAAGTATCTAAAAATGCTATGTATTGTGCAAAACTATCAAATATAGAATATATAAGATTTGAGAGAAAATCTCTAATTGAAAAAATAGATTATGATAATAAGTTTATAGTAAATACAATTGAAGAAGCCTGTGAAATAGCAAATAAAATAGGAAAAAATATATTCATAGGAACAGGAAGTAAAAATTTGAATAGATTTGTAGAAGAAATAAATGATAAAAACTTAGTAGTTAGAGTTCTTCCAACTAGTGAAGTTATACTAAGTTGTGAAAAATTAGGTTTAAACGCAGACAATATAGTAGCTATGAAAGGGCCGTTTAGCCAGTGTATAAACGAAGAAACTTATAAACATTATGACATAGACTTAGTTATAACAAAAGAAAGTGGAATAGCAGGTGGTTTCTTAGAAAAAGTAAATGCATGTAAAAGTTTCAATATACCAGTGATAATTATTAAGAGAGAATCAATTAACTATGAAAATGTAATTAATGATATAAACAAAATTAAAGACATACTTGTATAATTTTTTAGGAGGAGAACATATGAAGAAGGCCTTATTAGTAGTGAGTTTTGGTACAAGCTATAATGAAACGAGAGAAAAGACAATAGATATATGTGAAAATAAAATAAAAAATTCATTAAAAAATTACGATTTTTTTAGAGCCTATACATCAAATATGATAATAAATAAAATAAGAAAAAGAGATGGAATAGAGATAGACAATCCAATACAAGCTTTAGATAAAATATATGAACAAGGATATGATGAAGTAATAATTCAAACTCTTCATATTATATGTGGAGAAGAATTTAACAAGTTAAAAGAACAAGTGGAAAGCTACTCATCTAAATTTAAAAAGATTGTATTAGGTAGACCTTTACTTACACATATTGAGGACTATCAAGAATCTGTAGAGGCAATTAAGCATCAAATCCCTCATATGGAAAATGATGAAGCAGTAGTATTCATGGGTCATGGAACTATTCATGAGTCACATTCGGCATATCCAGCATTAGAGTATATGCTTAGAGATAATGGAGTAAATGCTTATGTTGGTACAGTTGAAGGTTATCCAGAAATAGAACATGTAATAAGAAGATTAAAAGAAGGAAATATAAAAACTGTAAATCTAATGCCATTTATGTTAGTTGCAGGTGACCATGCTATAAATGATATGGCAGGAGATGAAGAAGATTCTTGGAAAACAATCTTAGAAGAGAATGGGTTTAATGTAAATATACATTTAAAAGGCTTAGGTGAAAATCCTTATATACAAGATAAGTTTGTTAGTCATGCGATTAAATGTGCAGAAAATGTTAAATTTTATGGTATAGGAGCAGGGCCAGGAGATAGTTCTTTACTTACAATGAAGGCAGTTAGCACATTAAAGAAACTAGATATTTTATATACTCCAGAATCAAAAAAAGGTGGAGATAGCTTAGCTTTATCAATAGTTAAAGAATACTTAAATGAATCAATAGAGATAAAATCTAGACATTTTCCAATGTGTTTTGATGGAAATGAAAAGAATATAGCATGGGACAATGTAGCTGAAGAGATTGCTGCAGATGTTAAGAATGGAAAAAATGTAGGGTTTGTAACATTAGGGGACCCTATGATTTATAGTACATATGTGTACATAATGGAGAGAATATCAGATGAGATAGAGGTTGAGACTATACCAGGAATTTCATCATTTTCTAATATAGCATCTAATCAAAATTTCCCACTAGTTATGGATAAGGAAGCCTTAGTAATAGTTCCTTGTACTATGGAAGATGATAAAATAGAACTTGCTTTACAAAATTATAACTCAATAGTATTGATGAAAGTTTATAAGAATTTTAAAGAAATAATAAAGAAACTAGAAAAATATAATCTAATAGAACATGCTATTTTAGTAAGTAACTCGTCTCAAGAAGGTGAAACTGTATTTAAAGATTTACGAGAGGCACATCTTGAAGATAAGATATCTTATTTTTCTACAATACTAGTAAATAAAGAGAACAAAATAAAATAGATGAAGGTAACATTTTAAAGGAGATTTAGTATGAATATCGTGGTTGGAACTAGGGGTAGTAATCTAGCACTTATACAAACAGAATGGGTAATTAATGAACTAAAAAAGAAGTATCCAAATATTAATTTTGAGATTAAAGTTATAAAGACAAAAGGGGACTTGATTCAAAATGTTTCCCTAGATAAAATAGGCGATAAAGGATTGTTTGTTAAAGAAATAGAGCAACAACTATTGGATGGAAAAATAGATATAGCAGTACATAGTATGAAGGATATGCCCTCTTATTTAGCAGATGGACTAAAATTTGCTCATACACCTAAGAGAGAAGACCCAAGAGATGTTCTAATACTTAGAGAAGGATATAAAAACTTAGACGATTTACCTCATGGAGCAGTAATAGGAACAGGAAGTAAAAGAAGAAAATTTCAATTATTAAAGCAAAGACCTGACCTAAATATAGTACAAGTTAGAGGTAATGTGGAAACTAGAATACGAAAAATAAAAGATGAAAATATGCATGGGATTGTGTTAGCTGCATCAGGAATAATAAGAGCGAATTTACAAGAAAAAATAAGTTCTTATTTACCTGTTGATGTTGTTATACCAGCACCTGCTCAAGGAGCTTTGGCTATAGAAATAAGAAGTAATGATAGTAATATAGAAGAAATAGTAAATTCACTAAAAGATGAAAATACAGAAATCCAAATATTAGCTGAGAGAGGTTTTTTGGATGGTGTTAATGGAAGTTGTCATATTCCAATGGCAGCTTATTGTGAAATAATCCAAGATAAGATACATCTTACTGGTCTATATGGAGATTCAGAAGGGACTAAAGTAGTAATTAAGTCTATAGATGGAGATATTTCTTCCCCTAGAGAGTTAGGTTTAAAGTTAGCTAAACTTGTGTTGAAGGAGTATGAGAATTATGAAGGGTAAAGTTTACTTAGTAGGAGCAGGACCAGGAGATTATAAACTCATGACTTTAAAAGGCCTAGAGTGTATAAGAAAATCAGATGTAATAGTATATGATAGATTAGCAAATAGTAGTTACTTAAGAGAGGCTAAGCCTGATTGTGAACTTATATATGTAGGAAAGGCATCAAGTAATCATATTTTGCCACAGGAAGATATAAATAGAATTATAGCAGAGAAAGCTAAAGAAGGAAAATATGTGACTCGTCTTAAGGGGGGAGACCCTTATGTATTTGGTAGAGGAGGCGAAGAAGCAGAGACTTTAGTAGATGAGGGGATAGAATTTGAAGTAGTTCCAGGAATAACTTCTGCTATAGGAGGCTTATGTTATGCTGGTATACCTATAACACATAGAGAACATGCTTCATCTTTTCATGTAATAACAGGTCACTTGAAAGGTGATGATAGTGGGGAATTAAATTGGAATGCTCTTGCAAACAATAAAGGGACTCTTGTGTTTTTAATGGGAATATCAAACTTAAAGAAAATAAGTGAAAACTTAATGAAACAGGGAAAAGATAAAGATACACCAGTTGCTCTTATAAGTTGGGCAACTAGGTACAATCAAAGAGTAGTTACATCTACACTTGAGAATGTTTATGAAACTGCTATTAAAGAAGAAGTAAAGCCGCCAACCCTTATAGTAGTTGGAAGCGTTGTAGGTCTTAGAGAAAAGTTGAATTTCTTTGAGAATAAGCCTTTATTTGGAAAAAGTATTGCTGTAACTAGGTCTAGAAATCAAAATAGTGTATTGGTGGAAAAAATAATGGATTTAGGTGGAAATCCAGTTGAAATACCTACTATAAAGATAGAAAAGATACAAAATAATATTAAGTTAGAAAACGAAATAAAAAATATAAACAAATATAATTATCTAATATTAACTAGTAAAAACGCTGTAGAAATCTTTTTTAAAAAGATATATGAAATGAATTTTGATTTAAGAATATTATCTAATTTAAAAATATGTGCTATAGGCTCTGCTACATCAAATGAATTGAAAAAAAGAGGAATTATAGCAGATATAGTACCTAAAAAGTTTGTAGCAGAATCACTATATGAAGAGCTAATGCCTATTTTGAAAAGTAGTGATAATATACTTATACCAAGAGCAGAAAATGCTAGAGACTATCTAGTTGACAAGCTTAAGGATATTTGTGAAGTAACAGAAGTACATACATATAGAACATTAATAGATGAAGGTAAAAAAGATGAGATATTAGATATTTTAAATTCTAAAGATATAGATTATATAACTTTTACTAGTTCTTCAACAGTAAATAATCTTGTTGAAATTATAGGAAAAGAAAATATTAAAATATTAGACAAAATAAAAACGCTATCCATAGGACCTATAACTACAGATACAATAAATAGTTTGGGAATAAAGCTATATAAAGAAGCTACTAAATCTACTATAGATTCATTGATAGATTTAATCATAAAAAATTAATTTTGGAGGATTACTATGTTAAGAAGACCAAGAAGACTAAGAGCAAGTAAAGCAATAAGAAATTTAGTAAGAGAAACTAAATTGAATGTAGAAGATTTAATATACCCGCTGTTTGTAGTAGAGGGAGAAAATATTAAAGAAGAAATTAAATCTTTACCAGATGTTTATCATTTATCTATAGATAAGTTAGAAGAAGAAATAAAAGAAATAAGTGAGTTAGGAATTGAACATATAATGTTATTTGGAGTGCCAGATGAAAAAGATGAGTGTGCTTCACAAGCATTTAATGATAATGGAATAGTTCAAAAGGCAATTAGAAAAGTTAAAGAGATAAATCCAGATATGAATGTAATAACAGATGTCTGTATGTGTCAATATACAAGTCATGGACATTGTGGAATTTTAACTGATACTGGCTATGTTGATAATGATAAATCATTAGAGTATTTAGCTAAAATATCTGTAAGTCATGCTAAAGCTGGAGCAGATATGGTAGCTCCATCTGATATGATGGATGGAAGAATACAAGCGATAAGAGACGCTTTAGATGAAAATGGGTTAGAGAATATAGGAATAATGGCTTACAGTGTTAAATACGCTTCAAATTTCTATGGACCTTTTAGAGAAGCAGCTCATTCAGCACCATCTTTTGGTGATAGAAAAACATATCAAATGGACCCAGCAAATAGCAATGAAGCTATAATAGAAACTGAGCTTGATATATTAGAAGGTGCAGACATACTTATGGTTAAACCTGCATTATCATATTTAGATATCATAAGAAGAGTTAAAGACAATTTTGATTTACCTCTAGCAGCTTATAATGTAAGTGGAGAATACTCTATGCTTAAGTATGCTGTAAAAGAAGGTTTATTAAATGAAGATGTAATTCTTGAATCAATTACATCTATAAAAAGAGCAGGAGCAGATATAATAATAACTTATTTTGCTAAAGATATTGCGAGATTGCTACAAAAATAGATTCTATAAAGAAAAAGAATTATAAAAAGTATAGGAATTGTAATTAGATATTCTATAGTGTTTTTATTTAGAGCTTTATTAAATAAGAATAGATACTAATTTATAATTTCTATACTTTATTTATGTAATTAAATAAATTTTGGAGGTATAAAATGCTATATCCTATTAATTTAAAATTAGATGATTTAGATGTAGTTATAATTGGTGGAGGAGAAGTTGCATATAGAAAATGTAAGAATTTTTTAAACTTTAATAAGAGTGTTACTATAGTTTCTAAACAACTTTCAAATAGGTTTTATGATTTAGAAGGAGATATAAGGATAATAAAAGATGATTATAAAGAAATGTATATAGAAAATGCTTCTGTAATAATTGCTGCCACAAATAACAGAGAATTGAATATGGAAATAGGATTATATTGTAGAACAAAAAAGAAGTTAGTAAATGTTGTTGATAATGTAGAGGTATCAAATTTTACTGTCCCATCATATATAAAAAGAGGTGATTTGCTTATAAGTATATCTACTGGGGGTAAGAGCCCTTCATTATCATCAAAGATAAAAAAGGAGCTTGAAGAGATATATACTGAAGATTATGAGGAATATTTAAATGTATTAGGTGATATTAGAAAAAAAGTTATAGAAAAATATGAAGATAAAATCAAAAGAAAAGATATGCTTAATATGTTGATAACACTCGATTTAGAAGAGTTAAAGAAACTTGATATATGAAAAATAAAATAAAAAATATTAAAAAGGTGTTGACGGATTATTTTTAAGGTGATATAGTATTACTTGTCCTTAAGAAAAGGGCAAACATGAAAAATGAACTTTGAAAATTAAACAGTAGGTTAATTTATAAAACAAGAAACAAACCATAAAGCCAGATATTTTGATAACAATAGTATCTGAGCCTGATAAACTTTTATTTGAGAGTTTGATCCTGGCTCAGGATGAACGCTGGCGGCGTGCCTAACACATGCAAGTTGAGCGATTTACTTCGGTAAAGAGCGGCGGACGGGTGAGTAACGCGTGGGTAACCTACCCTGTACACACGGATAACATACCGAAAGGTATGCTAATACGGGATAATATATTTGAGAGGCATCTCTTAAATATCAAAGGTGAGCCAGTACAGGATGGACCCGCGTCTGATTAGCTAGTTGGTAAGGTAACGGCTTACCAAGGCGACGATCAGTAGCCGACCTGAGAGGGTGATCGGCCACATTGGAACTGAGACACGGTCCAAACTCCTACGGGAGGCAGCAGTGGGGAATATTGCACAATGGGCGAAAGCCTGATGCAGCAACGCCGCGTGAGTGATGAAGGCCTTCGGGTCGTAAAACTCTGTCCTCAAGGAAGATAATGACGGTACTTGAGGAGGAAGCCCCGGCTAACTACGTGCCAGCAGCCGCGGTAATACGTAGGGGGCTAGCGTTATCCGGATTTACTGGGCGTAAAGGGTGCGTAGGCGGTCTTTCAAGTCAGGAGTGAAAGGCTACGGCTCAACCGTAGTAAGCTCTTGAAACTGGGAGACTTGAGTGCAGGAGAGGAGAGTGGAATTCCTAGTGTAGCGGTGAAATGCGTAGATATTAGGAGGAACACCAGTTGCGAAGGCGGCTCTCTGGACTGTAACTGACGCTGAGGCACGAAAGCGTGGGGAGCAAACAGGATTAGATACCCTGGTAGTCCACGCTGTAAACGATGAGTACTAGGTGTCGGGGGTTACCCCCCTCGGTGCCGCAGCTAACGCATTAAGTACTCCGCCTGGGAAGTACGCTCGCAAGAGTGAAACTCAAAGGAATTGACGGGGACCCGCACAAGTAGCGGAGCATGTGGTTTAATTCGAAGCAACGCGAAGAACCTTACCTAAGCTTGACATCCCAATGACATCTCCTTAATCGGAGAGTTCCCTTCGGGGACATTGGTGACAGGTGGTGCATGGTTGTCGTCAGCTCGTGTCGTGAGATGTTGGGTTAAGTCCCGCAACGAGCGCAACCCTTGTCTTTAGTTGCCATCATTAAGTTGGGCACTCTAGAGAGACTGCCAGGGATAACCTGGAGGAAGGTGGGGATGACGTCAAATCATCATGCCCCTTATGCTTAGGGCTACACACGTGCTACAATGGGTAGTACAGAGGGTTGCCAAGCCGTAAGGTGGAGCTAATCCCTTAAAGCTACTCTCAGTTCGGATTGTAGGCTGAAACTCGCCTACATGAAGCTGGAGTTACTAGTAATCGCAGATCAGAATGCTGCGGTGAATGCGTTCCCGGGTCTTGTACACACCGCCCGTCACACCACGGGAGTTGGAGACGCCCGAAGCCGATTATCTAACCTTTTGGAAGAAGTCGTCGAAGGTGGAATCAATAACTGGGGTGAAGTCGTAACAAGGTAGCCGTATCGGAAGGTGCGGCTGGATCACCTCCTTTCTAAGGAGAATTACCTACTGTTTAATTTTGAGGGTTCGTTTTTACGAATACTCAAAATTAGCACTTTAAGCAACAGAATAAACTGAACGAATGTGAAGTTTGTTTGTTGGCGCTGTGCGTTAGCACTTTAAGCAACAGAATAAACTGAACGAATGTGAAGTTTGTTTGTTGGCGACGTGCGTTAGCACTTTAAGCAACGGGATTTATACGTTGGCGATGTGCGTTAGCACTTTGAAAACTGCATATATATTTAGTGATATGACATCTAATTTGTAATATATAAAGCTGATAACTTTTAAAAATTATCAAGTTGATAGACTTTAATCTATCAAACCTTTTTAACTGGTCAAGTTATTAAGGGTGCAGGGCGGATGCCTTGGCACTAGGAGCCGATGAAGGACGTGATAAGCTGCGATAAGCTTCGGGGAGTTGCACGTAAACTTTGATCCGAAGATTTCCGAATGAGGAAACTCACTTAGAGTAATGTCTAAGTATCATTAAGTGAATACATAGCTTAATGAGGGGAACTCAGGGAACTGAAACATCTAAGTACCTGAAGGAAGAGAAAGAAATTCGATTCCGTAAGTAGCGGCGAGCGAACGCGGAATAGCCCAAACCAATAAAGTTTTCTTTATTGGGGTTGCGGACATATCATAACGAAGAGGTATCGTAATTGAAGAGGTTTGGAAAGACCCACCACAGAAGGTAATAGTCCTGTATGTTAAACGAGAAAACTTCAGATATGATCCAGAGTACCACGGGACACGTGAAACCCTGTGGGAAGCAGGAGGGACCACCCTCCAAGGCTAAATACTACCTAGTGACCGATAGCGTATAGTACCGTGAGGGAAAGGTGAAAAGAACCCCGGGAGGGGAGTGAAATAGAACCTGAAACCCTGCACTTACAAGCTGTGGAAGCACATTTCTTGTGTGACCGCGTACTTTTTGTAGAACGGGCCAACGAGTTACGTTAAGTAGCAAGGTTAAGCACTTAAGGTGTGGAGCCGTAGCGAAAGCGAGTTTTAACTGAGCGTTCAGTTACTTGACGTAGACCCGAAACCGGGCGACCTACCCATGAGCAGGATGAAGCGAAAGTAAAATTTCGTGGAGGTCCGAACCCACGAGCGTTGAAAAGCTCGGGGATGACTTGTGGGTAGCGGTGAAATTCCAATCGAGCCCGGAGATAGCTGGTTCTCCCCGAAATAGCTTTAGGGCTAGCCTCAAGGTGAGAGATACGGAGGTAGAGCACTGAATGTCCTAGGGGGTATTGCACCTACCGAAGACTATCAAACTCCGAATGCCGTCATCTTATACTTGGGAGTCAGACTGTGGGTGATAAGATTCATAGTCGAAAGGGCAACAGCCCAGATCGTCAGCTAAGGTCCCTAAATGTAAGTTAAGTGGTAAAGGATGTGGGATTGCACAGACAACCAGGATGTTGGCTTAGAAGCAGCCACTCATTCAAAGAGTGCGTAATAGCTCACTGGTCGAGTGATCCTGCGCCGAAGATTTCCGGGGCTAAAACTTACTACCGAAGCTACGGCATCAGTAATGATGGGTAGGGGAGCTTCCCATACGGGTTGAAGCATGACCGTAAGGACATGTGGACAGTATGGGAGTGAGAATGTTGGCATGAGTAGCGAGATGTGGGTGAGAATCCCACAGGCCGTAAACCCAAGGTTTCCAGGGGAAGGTTCGTCCGCCCTGGGTTAGTCGGGACCTAAGCTGAGGCCGAAAGGCGTAGGTGATGGACAACAGGTTGATATTCCTGTACTACCGATAACCGTTTGAGAGATGGGATGACACAGTAGGATAAGCTAAGCACACTGTTGGTTATGTGTGCCCAAGCATTGAGGCAGTCAGAGTAGGTAAATCCGCTTTGATAATGCTGGGATGTGATGGGGAGCGAAATTTAGTAGCGAAGTAGCTGATTTCACACTGTCAAGAAAAGTCTCTATCGAGGTTAAAGGTACCCGTACCGCAAACCGACACAGGTGGGTGAGGAGAGTATCCTAAGGCCCGCGAGAGAACTGTTGTTAAGGAACTCGGCAAAATGACCCCGTAACTTAGGGATAAGGGGTGCCACCATCCGGTGGCCGCAGAGAATAGGCCCAAGCGACTGTTTACCAAAAACATAGGTTTCTGCTAAGTCGCAAGACGATGTATAGGAGCTGACGCCTGCCCGGTGCTGGAAGGTTAAGGGGATCTGTTAGAGCAATCGAAGCAGTGAACTTAAGCCCCAGTAAACGGCGGCCGTAACTATAACGGTCCTAAGGTAGCGAAATTCCTTGTCGGGTAAGTTCCGACCCGCACGAAAGGCGTAACGATTTGGGCACTGTCTCAACAACAGACTCGGTGAAATTGTAATTCCGGTGAAGATGCCGGATACCTGCGACAGGACGGAAAGACCCCATGGAGCTTTACTGTAGCTTGACATTGGGTCTTGGTACTACATGTACAGGATAGGTGGGAGGCTTTGAAACCAGGACGCCAGTTTTGGCGGAGCCATCCTTGGGATACCACCCTTGTAGTACTGGGACTCTAACCATAGGCCATGAATCTGGTCTTGGGACACTGTCAGGTGGGCAGTTTGACTGGGGCGGTCGCCTCCCAAAAGGTAACGGAGGCGCTCAAAGGTTCTCTCAGTACGGTCGGAAATCGTACGTAGAGTGTAAAGGCAAAAGAGAGCTTGATTGCAAGACATACAGGTCGAGCAAGGATGAAAATCGGACTTAGTGATCCGGTGGTTCTGCGTGGAAGGGCCATCGCTCAACGGATAAAAGCTACCCTGGGGATAACAGGCTTATCTCCCCCAAGAGTCCACATCGACGGGGAGGTTTGGCACCTCGATGTCGGCTCATCACATCCTGGGGCTGTAGTAGGTCCCAAGGGTTGGGCTGTTCGCCCATTAAAGTGGTACGCGAGCTGGGTTCAGAACGTCGTGAGACAGTTCGGTCCCTATCCGTCGCAGGCGTAGGAAATTTGAGAAGACCTGTCCTTAGTACGAGAGGACCGGGATGGACGTACCTCTGGTGTACCAGTTGTTCTGCCAAGGGCATGGCTGGGTAGCTATGTACGGAATGGATAAGCGCTGAAAGCATCTAAGCGCGAAGCCAACTTCAAGATAAGATTTCCCACCGCAAGGGTAAGACCCCAGAAAGACTATCTGGTTGATAGGTCGAAGGTGTAAGTGCAGCAATGTATTTAGCTTATCGATACTAATAGGTCGAGGACTTGACCAAATTATTTGATGTTCATTCAGTAAAATATATGTGTAGTTTTTAGAGTGCTAACTCTAAAGAAACTAGTATTACTAGATTCTAATAACTTAATAGAAATATTAAGCATAAAGATTATGTGGTTACAATAGCAGAGAGGATACACCTGTTCCCATTCCGAACACAGAAGTTAAGCTCTCTAGCGCTGATGGTACTTGGTGGGAAACTGCCTGGGAGAGTAGGACGTAGCCACGTAATTTTTTTTTGAGTAAATTTATTAAAATTAAAAAAAGTTTTGTATTTTATGTTTAGACCCTGCAAATTTGGGACATAATATAATTGTAAAACTTAATATAGCAAAAATAAATTACTCAATCTCCCCCACTTAAAGGCCTCTATCCCCCATAGAGGTCTTTTTTATTTTCAACTCTAATTTTATAAAAATAAATAGTCTTATATATTATTCTATAAATTAAAATTATCTTGTGATAGGAAACATTAAATATAGAAATTATAGAAAATCATAAATTACTTAAACAACATATTCATTTAACTTTATTATATTTAACAAAAAATGTTTATAATTTAACCTTCATTTTAATAAATTTACTATATATTCACTTTGCCTTAATATATCCTTTACAAATTAATAGTATTATTAATCTATAAGTAAATCGTAAAATCAAATCAAATATTTTAGGAGGATAAAAAATGGCAGATATAAGGCTAGAAAATGTCACAAAATCTTATAATAAAAAAAATCCCGTTATAGAAAACTTAAATCTTACTATAGAAGATGGTTCTTTTACAGTGTTGGTAGGGCCAAGTGGATGTGGTAAATCTACTACACTAAGAATGATTGCAGGTCTTGAAGAGATAACTTCAGGAAAACTAAAGATTGAAGAAAATGATGTAACAAAAACGGATGCTAGTAAAAGGGATATAGCTATGGTATTTCAAAACTATGCATTATATCCACATATGACTGTCAAAGAAAATATAGAATTTGGTCTTAAAAATAAGAAAGTACTTAAAGAAAGAAGAGAACAACTTATAACAGAAGTTATTGATGTAGTAGGATTACAAGAATATTTAAATGTAAAACCAAGCAATCTATCTGGAGGACAAAGACAAAGAGTAGCACTTGCTAGAGCGATGGTTAAAAATCCAAAGGTATTTTTAATGGATGAGCCATTATCAAATTTAGATGCTAAATTAAGAAATCAGATGAGGACAGAATTAATACAATTACATCAAAAACTGAAATCTACATTTGTTTATGTAACACATGACCAGGTTGAAGCAATGTCTATGGCAGATAAGATAGTTATAATGAACAAAGGAAAGATAATGCAAATAGGTTCTCCAAAGAAAATATATCAAAATCCTAAAAACTTATTTGTGGCACAGTTTATTGGAAATCCTTGTATGAACATATTAAATATCAAGAATGATGTCAAGTTTGGATTTAGACCAGAAAAAGCAACATTAGAGAGTATAAATATAGATGGAAAAAATGACGGTGTATTTAGCCTATTTGGAAAGGTCATGACTAAAGAAGTCTTGGGAAATGAAACTATATATTGTCTGTCTGTTCTTGATAGTGAGATAAGAGTTAAAACAGAAAATGATATATTTGATATTGGAAGAACTTTAAGAATAAGTGTGTTAGAAAAAGATTTATATTATTTTGATAAACATGGAGAAAGAATAGAAGATATAAAAAAATGTAAAAATATGTATTCTAAAATTAAAGGAGATATTTATGAAAAAGCGATTTAATAAAGCCTATTTATATATAACACCTGCTATTATAGGAACTCTATTGTTTATAGTATATCCAATAATTAAGACAATATCTCTAAGTTTCAAATCAGGTAGTCTTCTTAGTTCAACTTTTGAAAATGTAGGTTTAAACAACTATACAGAACTCTTAAAGAATCCAGAATTCATACAGACTATAACGAATACTGCAATTTATACTTTTTTTATGGTGGCTATATCTATCTCATTAGCTGTAGTACTTGCTGTTTGGTTAAATAAAAACTCTATAATACACAATTTGACACAAAGTATAATCTTTACACCACATGTAATTTCACTAGTATCTGTAGCTGTATTGTGGCTTTGGATTATGGAGCCGCAATATGGCTTTTTAAACTGGATACTGTCAACACTGCATTTACCAACATCAAAATGGCTTTCAAGTGAAAGTTCAGCTTTAATGTCACTTATTCTAATAGGGATATGGAAAACACTTGGATACAATATTTTAATCGTGTTATCAGGTCTTAAATCTATACCAAACTATATATATGAGGCATCTAAACTAGATAATGCAAACAAGATAACAAATTTCTTTAAAGTGACATTGCCATTATTGTCACCAACAATATTTTTTCTTATGATAACAACAACAACTGCATCATTTCAAGTATTTGATGAAATAAGTATAATGACACAAGGTGGTCCACTAGGTTCAACCAACATGTTATCTTACTATATATATGAGTCTGGATTTATATATTATGATATAGGACAAGCAAGTGCAGCGAGTATGTTTTTACTGGCTATAGTTATGATTGCTACATATGCTAATTTCAGATTACTGTCAAAGAAAGTTCACTATCAATAAAGAGAAATAGACACTATAAGGCCTATCAAGAAGGAGGAGAAAATGGATATTATACAACCCATCAAAAAAGATAAAATTGATATAAAAAAAATAGCATCAAAATCAATAGAAGTATTAATTTTACTACTTTTATCTGCAATATTTATATTCCCTTTTATATGGATGTTATCAACATCTTTTAAAAATCCACAAGAAATGATGCAATTACCCCCTACTATTATACCAAATGATATAGTGCTAGAAAATTATAGTACAGCATGGAATTCAGGTCCATTTTTTAGATATTTACTAAATAGTGTATTTGTAACAGGAAGTGTTTTAATTATACAGTTTTTAGTGATGGTTCCAGCAGCGTATGCATTTTCTAAAATTAAATTTAAAGGTGAGAAGGTACTATTTGGGCTTTTGCTTATGGGACTTATGATTCCACCACAAGTAACTTTTCTACCAGTATATATGATGATGAGTAAGTTTGGATTTATAAATACATATGTTCCTCTTATAATTCCATTTATGACATCTTCATTTGGCATATTCTTGCTTAGACAAAATTTTATGCAGATTTCAGATGAGATTATTGAAGCAGCTAAACTAGATAATGCTTCTGATTTAAAAATAATGTTTAAAATAATGGTTCCCATGGCTAAACCAGCAGTAATAACATTTATATTATTTAATTTTATATATCATTGGAATAATTACTTCTGGCCTCTAGTAATGACAAACACAGATGCCATAAGAACTTTACCAATAGGAGTAGCACTTCTTAAATCTTCAGAAGGAATTACTGCATGGAATGTAATAATGGCAGGAAATATAATTCTAATTTTACCAATAATTCTTGTATATATATTTGCAAATAAAAAGGTAAAAGAAGCCTTTATGTATTCAGGAATAAAATAAAAAATTAAAGACTAAATTTGGAGGATGAAAATGAAGCTTAAAAGAAAATTAACAACAGGATTAGCAATAACATTATTATTAGGTTCTTTAGTTGGGTGTTCAAATTCTAATGATTCAAATGCATCTAAAGGGGAAAAGACTGATAGCAATATTACAAAGATAGATTTTTGGGCCCCTTTAGGTGGAACTAATGGTGAAACTGCACAAAAAATGGTTGACCAGTTTAATAGTGAACATAAGGATGTACAGGTAAATATGTTGAAACAGAAAGATTATTATGAAAATGCAACAAAATTACAGGCAGCTTTAACTTCTAAAGACCAACCAGATGTAACATTATTAGAAATAACTCAAACAGGTACATTTGCATCGGCAGGTGCTTTAGTAGATATGAGCAAGTATTTTGATAAAACATACCAAGAAAGATTTTTTTCTGGTCTTTTAACAAATTCCTATTATGAAAATAAGTTTGTTGGAATGCCATTTAACAGAAGTACACCAATATTATACATAAATAAAGATATGGCAACTAAAGCAGGTTTTGACCCTTCAGGTCCAAAATCATGGGAAGAGCTTAAAGAGTATTCTAGTAAAATGACAAATAAATCAGAAGATACTTATGGTTTTGAAACACCAATAGATATTTGGTTTTATGAAGCTATGGTAATGCAAAGTGGTGGAGAAATAGCTAATGGTAAAAAAGTAGCATTTAATAATGAAGCAGGACAAGCACCAGTTAAATTCTGGCAAGATATGATGAAAGATGGAATAATGAAAATGCCTCCTGGTGAAGATTATAATGCTTGGGATGTGGCAAAACAAGACTTTGTAAATGGTAAAGTAGGTATGATATTCACATCAACAGCAGATTTAGCAGGACTTATGCAACAAACAGAAGGTAAATTTGAAATATCAACAGCATTTTTACCAAAGAATCAAAAATACGCAACTCCTACAGGTGGAGCAAACCTAGTTATGCTTGAAGGTGGAACAGATAAAGAAAAAGAAGCAAGTGCAGAGTTTATAAAATGGATGACTCAAACAGACAAGATAGTTCAATTCAGTTCATCAACAGGGTACTTACCAACAACTGAAGATGCAACTAAGTCAGAAAAATTACAAACACTATATAAAGAAAAACCTCAATACAAAGTTGCAACTGACCAATTACAATATGCTGTCGCACTTCCAATGCTAAATGGATATAAAGAAGCAACTGATAAGTTAATGGATGAGATTAAAAAGGGACTTACTGATTTAAATATATCTCCAAAAGATGCAGTAAGTAAAGGAACTTCTGCAATGCAAGCAGTGATAGATAAAACAAATAAATAATTATGTAGACCTGTAACTGATTAAAAGTATTTAATAATATATGAATGAAGAGGTAATGTAAATGACAAAAGTTATAGTATTATCAGTGGATTCTTTATTTGAAAAAGACTTGGAATTCGTAAAAAATCTACCAAATTTTAAATCTATATTAGAAAATTGTTCTATAGTAAAAAATATAAATTGTGTATATCCTACTTTAACATATCCATGCCATACTAGTATGGTTACAGGAGTATACCCGAAAAAACATGGTATATATCATAATGAAAAATTTGACCCCAATAAAGAAAATAAAGATTGGTACTGGTATTCAAAAGATATAAAAGTAAAAACTATTGTAGACGTAGCAAAAGAAAACAATCTAACTACCTCTAGCGTATTATGGCCTGTAATGGGAGCAAATCCAAATATAGACTATAATATTGCAGAAATATGGGCTCCTAATAGAGAAGATAATCCAAGAGATACTTTTGAAAAAAGTTCTAGTAAGATTATAATGGATGGTATTTACAATAAACATTGTCATTATATTGATTGGAAGTTAGAACCTAACATGGATTTGTTTGGAGTAAACTGTACAGTAGATATTATAAAGGACTATAAGCCAGATTTAATGTTGATACATTTGGCTACATTGGACCACACAAGACACAATTATGGTCTATTTAACGAGCAAGTAGATAAAGCATTGAAAATGAATGATGAATGGTTAGGAGATATAATTCAAGCTACAAAAGATGCGGGTACATATGAAGATACAAACTTTATAATACTTGGAGACCATGGTCATCTTAGAGTTGATAAAGTTATAAATCCAAATATCTTACTTAAATCAAGAGGATTTATAACAGTAGAAGACGGAGAAGTTAAAAATTTTGATGCCTATGTAAATTCCTCTGGTATATCAGCTCAGATAATAGTAAATAACTTAGATAGATTAACCGAGTTAAGACAACTACTTGAAGAATTTAAAGAAGAATTATTTATAGAGAATATTTTTAGCAAAGAGGAAGCGTCTGAACTTGGTCTTGAAGGTGATTTCGAAATGGTAATTGAAGGTATTGAAGGAATTTCATTTGGTAATGATTTAGAAGGAAATATTATAAAGGATTCGGATATAAAAGATTATAAATTTGCTGTTGCGACACATGGTCATTTACCTACTAAAGGTAATAGACCTCCATTTATAGCTTTTGGACCTAATATTAAAAGTGGTGTGGTTATAGAGAACGGAGATTTGAGAGCACATGCATCAACTATATTAAAGATATTTGATTTAAAGCTAGATGGAGTTGAAAAAGAAGCGTTTGATTTTGTTATATAAGTTAAATAAAGTATTTATTTTCCATGTATTATAGACTTCTATTGTAAAGATAGAAGTCTTTTTTTATATTTTAGATTTAAGTAAAATTTAAATGGGTAAAATATTTAAAATAACTTAAACAATTTTAGAAAGGTATGATATAATAATAAATATTAGGAACTAATGTTCGAAAAAAAGGAGTGATACTGTGGATTTTAAAATAAAATCAGACTTCAAACCTACAGGTGACCAACCAGAAGCTATTAAATCAATAGTGGATTCTATAAATAGAAATGAGAAATTTTCGACATTGTTAGGAGTAACGGGTTCAGGAAAAACATTCACAATGGCAAACATCATTCAGCAAGTTAAGAAACCTACCCTAATAATGGCTCACAATAAGACACTAGCGGCACAGCTTTACAGTGAGTTTAAAGAATTTTTCCCAGACAATGCAGTTGAATATTTTGTAAGTTACTATGATTACTATCAACCAGAAGCATATGTAGCTCACAGTGACACTTATATAGAAAAAGATGCAAGCATAAATGATGAAATAGACAAACTTCGACATTCTGCTACGGCATCTATTTTAGAGAGAAGAGATACTATAATAATATCATCTGTATCTTGTATATATGGACTTGGAGACCCAAAAGACTATAAAGAGCTTATGTTATCTATAAGACCAGGTATGCAAAGAGACAGAGATGATGTAATAAAAAAGTTAATAGAGATACAATATGAGAGAAATGACATAAATTTTACAAGAGGAACTTTTAGAGTTAGAGGAGATATACTAGAGATATTTCCAGCAAGTAACGATGAAAAAGCAATAAGAATAGAATTTTTTGGTGATGAGGTAGATAGAATAACAGAGATTGATTATGTGACAGGAAAGATTGTTGGTACTAGAAATCACATTGTTATATTCCCAGCATCTCACTATGTAACAACACCAGAAAGAATTGAAAAGGCAATTGTAGAAATAGAAGACGAGCTTCAAGAACAAATAAAATCTTTCAAGGAAAATGATAGACTTTTGGAAGCTCAAAGAATTGAACAAAGAACAAAGTACGATATAGAAATGTTAAAAGAAATAGGGTTTTGTCAAGGTATAGAGAACTACTCAAGACATATTACAGGTAGGTCAGAAGGAGAAAAGCCATATACATTAATGGATTTCTTTCCAGATGATTATTTAATAATTGTAGATGAGGCACATGTTACTATACCACAAGTAAGAGGTATGTATGCAGGGGATAGGTCTAGGAAGACATCTCTTATAGAGAATGGATTTAGATTACCTTCTGCACTTGATAATAGACCATTAAACTTTCAAGAATTTGAAGGAAATATAAATCAAATGTTGTTTGTAAGTGCTACACCAGGGCCTTATGAAATTCAACATTCAGAAACTATAGCAGAACAGATAATAAGACCAACTGGACTTTTAGACCCAATTGTAGAAGTAAGACCTATTAATAATCAAATAGACAATTTGGTAGGAGAGATAACCAAAACTATAGAAAAAAATGAAAGAGTGCTTATAACCACTTTAACTAAAAAAATGAGTGAGGACTTGACTAATTATCTTAAAGAGATAGGGATAAAAGTCAAATATTTACATTCAGATATAGTTACATTAGAAAGAACAGAAATAATAAGAGATTTAAGACTAGGAAAGTTCGATGTACTTGTAGGAATAAATCTACTTAGAGAAGGATTGGATATACCAGAAGTTTCACTTATAGCAATTTTAGATGCAGATAAAGAAGGTTTCTTACGTTCCGAAACAGCATTAATACAGACTATTGGACGTGCAGCTAGAAATGAAAATGGAAGAGTAATTATGTATGCAGACAGAATAACTAACTCAATGCAAAATGCTATTGATGAAACAAAGAGAAGAAGAGATATACAAAATCTATATAATGAAGAACATGACATTACCCCTAAAACTATACAGAAAAGTATAAGAGATAGTATAGAAGCTACTAAGGTAGCAGAGGAAGAAGTTGTATATGGAATATCTGACACAGATGATAAAGATGAGATAAGAGATAATATAGAAAAATTAAAATCAGAGATGATGGAAGCTGCTCAAAACTTACAATTTGAGAGAGCAGCAGAACTTAGAGATAAAGTAAAACAATTAGAAGAAAAATTGGAAAAATAGAAAGGTAAAAACAACATTATGGAAGATAAAATTATAATAAGAGGAGCAAAAGAGCATAATTTAAAAAATGTAGATTTAGAATTACCAAGAGACAAATTTATTGTTTTTACAGGATTATCGGGTTCTGGAAAGTCTTCTTTAGCATTTGATACAATATATGCAGAAGGTCAAAGAAGATATGTAGAGAGTTTATCTGCTTATGCTAGACAATTTTTAGGTCAAATGGAAAAGCCAAATGTAGAATATATTGAGGGGTTGTCACCAGCTATATCAATTGACCAGAAGACTACTTCAAAAAACCCACGTTCTACTGTTGGAACAGTAACAGAAATATATGACTATTTAAGATTATTATTTGCAAGAGTAGGAGATGTATACTGTCCTACATGTGGTGAAAAAATAAGCCAAATGACTATTCAAGAAATAGTTGATAAAATGCTAGATTTTCCAGATAGAACGAAATTACAGATACTTTCACCAATTGTTAGAGGACAAAAAGGTGCACATAAAAAGGTTTTTGATAATATCAAAAAAGAAGGATTTGTAAGAGTTAGAGTTGATGGTGAAAACTATGAAGTTAGTGAAGATATAGATTTAAATAAGAATCAAAAACATAGTATAGAAGTTGTAGTAGACAGAATAGTAATTAAAGATGGAATTGAATCTAGATTGGCAGATTCAATTGAGACTGCAGTTAAGTTATCTGACGGTCTTGTAATAGCACAAATAATAGACGGAGAGGAAATTCTTTTTTCAACTAAATTTGCATGCCCAGAACATGGAATTGGGATAGAAGAATTATCTCCAAGAATGTTCTCATTTAATGCTCCTTTTGGTGCTTGTGATGTTTGTAATGGTCTTGGAGAAAGTAAAGAAGTAGACCCGGAATTAGTAGTACCAAATAAAGACTTATCAATAAAACAAGGTGCAGTTGCAGCATGGGGGTCAACTGGTGTTAATGATGATACTTATTATAGTAAAATGATAAAAAGCTTAGCAGAACATTTTAATGTATCTTTGACAACTCCATTTAAAGATTTACCAGAGGATTTTGTTGAGGAATTACTTTATGGCAAAGACAATATAATTGTAGAGTTTACTTATGAATCAAAATTTGGAGGAACTAGAAATTATAAGTCATATTTTGAAGGTGTAATAGTAAACTTAGAGAGAAGATATAGAGAAACCAACTCAGAGTACATGAGAGATAAGATTGAAGAATATATGGCAGAAAGACCATGTCCAAAATGTAAAGGGATGAGACTTAAAAAAGAAGTTTTATCTGTTTTAGTTGATGGAAAAAACATAATGGAAGTTACAAACTTATCTGTAAATGAATTGATTGACTTTATGGAAAATATAAATCTTACAGAGAAACAGAGATTTATAGCTCATGAGATTATAAAAGAAATAAAAGGAAGAGCTATGTTCTTAAGAGATGTAGGTCTTGATTATTTAAATTTATCAAGAAAGGCTGGAACTCTATCAGGAGGAGAAGCACAACGTATAAGATTAGCAACTCAAATAGGTTCTGCATTGGTTGGAGTTTTATATGTACTTGATGAGCCAAGTATAGGACTTCATCAAAGGGACAATGATAGGCTTATAGGTACTCTTAGACACCTAACAGACTTAGGAAATACCTTAATTGTTGTAGAGCATGATGAAGATACAATGAGAGAAGCTGATTATGTTTTAGATATTGGGCCAGGTGCAGGTATACATGGTGGTGAGATAGTTGCACAGGGTACTTTGGATGAAATAATTGAAAATGAAAACTCAATAACAGGTCAGTATCTAAGTGGTAAAAAACAAATATTACTTCCTGAGACTACTAGAGAAGGAAATGGAAATTTTATAGAAATAGTTAAAGCATCAGAAAATAATCTAAAAAATATAGATATAAAATTCCCATTAGGTAAGTTTACATGTATAACAGGTGTTTCAGGTTCTGGGAAAAGTACATTGATAAATGATATACTTTACAAAGGTGTTGCAAGTAAAGTAAATAGACTTAAACAAAGAGCTGGTAAACATAAGGAAATAAAAGGAATTGAAAACATAGATAAAGTTATAAATATAGACCAAAGCCCAATTGGAAGAACACCTCGTTCAAATCCTGCAACTTATACAGGTGTATTTGACTTTATAAGAGATATTTTTGCAGCAACTAATGAAGCTAAAGCAAGAGGTTATAAAAAAGGAAGATTTAGTTTCAATGTAAAAGGTGGAAGATGTGAAGCTTGTAAGGGTGATGGAATAATAAAAATAGAAATGCATTTCTTACCTGATGTATATGTTCCTTGTGAAATTTGTAAGGGTGAAAGATATAATAGAGAAACACTGCAAGTAAAATACAAAGACAAAACTATATCTGACATACTGGATATGAATGTGGAAGAAGCTGTTGAGTTTTTTGAAAATATACCGAATATAAAAAGAAAACTAGAGACTTTAATGGATGTAGGTCTTTCATACATCAAATTAGGACAGCCTTCAACTCAATTATCAGGAGGAGAAGCACAACGTATAAAATTAGCAGCTGAACTTAGTAAAAGACCAACAGGGAAGACCTTGTATATATTAGATGAGCCTACTACTGGACTTCATATGGCAGATGTAGATAAGCTAATTCAAGTGCTACAAAGATTAGCAGATACAGGAAATACAATTATAGTTATAGAGCATAATTTAGATGTTATAAAGACTTGTGATTATGTAATAGACCTAGGACCAGAAGGTGGAGATAAAGGTGGAACTGTAGTTGCAACTGGAACACCAAAAGAAGTATCTAAAGTTGATGGGTCTTATACAGGTCAATTTTTAAAGAAATATTTTTCTTAAATCATGTAAAATGTGATAATCTTAAAATTAGAGATATAAGCTAATTACATCTTTTAGAAGTTAGTTAACTATAAGTTGTAAACAGTCAACAAAAGTATAAAGTCCATATTACTCTTCATATTTAGGTTTGTTTTTAAATCAATTATGGAAGGGGGATATGGACTTTAACTTGTCTAGAGTACTGGAAATTGTATAACTTTTTAAATTTCACATTTTAGGGTATAATTTTAGTATAAAATTTAATGTTTTGGAGGGCGAGATGTTTGATATACAAGAGCATTTAAAAAAATTACCTTCTGAGCCCGGAGTATATTTAATGAAAGACAAATACGACCATATAATATATGTGGGAAAAGCCATATCTTTAAAAAACAGGGTAAGGCAGTATTTTCAATCTTCAAAAAACCATACATCTAAAGTAAAATCTATGGTTAAGAATATATATAAATTTGAGTATATTATAACGGATTCAGAGTTAGAGGCATTAATACTTGAATGTAATCTAATAAAAAGATATAGACCAAAGTATAATGTAGTACTTAGAGATGATAAAACTTATCCATATATCAAAGTAACTACAAATGAAGATTACCCGAGAATCTTAAAGGTTAGAAGAGTTCTTAAAGATAAGGCAAAGTATTTTGGACCATATACTAATATAACTGCTGTGAATGATACTTTGGAACTTATAAGTAGCACATATCCAATAAGAAGCTGTAAAATAGATATAGAAAAAGCAATAAAGAATAAAACAAGACCTTGTTTAAATCTGCATATAAATAAATGTTTAGGGCCTTGTACAGGAAATGTTTCTAAAGAAGAATATGGAAAGATGATAGAAGAAATTATAATGTGTTTATCTGGTAAAGAAGAAAAATTAATGGAGCTTTTAAAGGAAAAGATGAATGAGAGTTCTATGAATTTTAGATTTGAGGAAGCTGCTGTATATAGAGATAAAATAAAGAGTCTTGAAGAAATGATACAGAAGCAAAAAATAGATACTAATGTAAGTGACTTAAATCAAGATGTGGTTGCAATGGCAAGAGCTCATAATGAGGCTTGTGTACAAGTATTTTTTATTAGAAATGGTAAAATTGTAGGTAGGGAACACTTTATACTAGAAGGTGTAATGGATAGCCCAAGAGCTTCTATATTAGGTTCATTTGTAAAACAATTTTATAATGAGCAAGAGTATATACCTAAAGAATTAATTATAGAAGATGAGATAGAAGATAGTTCTATATTAGAAGAATGGTTATCGTCAAAAAAAGGTCAAAAAGTAACGATAAGAGTTCCACAAAAGGGAGAAAAGAAAAGCTTAGTTGAAATGGTAAGAAAAAATGCTGTAGAGTATCTTGAAAAGTTTTCTGACATGAACAAAAGAAAATATGAAAAAAGTATTGGAGCATTGGAAGAATTAAAACGTCTATTAAATCTAGAAAAGTTACCAATAAGAATAGAGGCTTATGACATATCAAATATACAAGGTGTGGATTCGATTGGTTCTATGGTAGTATATACAAATGCTAAAAAAGATAAAAAAGAATACAGAAGATATAAAATAAAAACAGTCATTGGACCTAATGATTATGATTCTATGGCTGAAATTGTAGATAGAAGATTAAAACATGGAAATTTACCTGACTTGATATTGTTGGATGGTGGAAAAGGGCAGGTTAGTGCAGTAAAAAAGGTCTTAGAACTTAATGATGTAGATATACCTCTTTGGGGAATGTACAAAGATGATAAGCATAGAACCAAAGGATTGATATGCAAAGAAAAAGAAATAGAGCTAGATAAAACAACCAATTTATATAGATTTATTGCTAGTATACAAGAAGAGGTTCACAATTATGCGATAACATATCATCGAAGTTTAAGAAATAAAGCTTTGACAAAATCTATCTTAGATGATATACAAGGAATAGGTGAAAAAAGAAAGAAATCATTACTAAATCATTTTAAAGATGTAGATGCTATAAAAAAAGCTACTATGGAAGAACTTCTAGAAGTAGATGGAATGAATAAAAACATTGCAGATAATGTTTATAATTTTTTTAGGAAGGAAGAAAATTAATGGAAACTAGCAATAAGGTATCGATAAGAGAGATAATAAAAGACCTAAAGTTAAAAGTTGTGTACATGCCTGATGATGTAGATTATTATGTCTACTCTCAAGATATAAATAGACCAGGATTACAGTTTGCAGGCTATTTTGATTACTTTGCGTATGAAAGAATACAAATAGTTGGAAAAACAGAATATAATTTCTTTGGATTGATGGATAATAATATTAGAGAAGAAGTATTAAATAGATTTTTCTCATATGAAATACCTGCTCTAATAATCTCTAGAGACTTGGAAATTAAGCCAGATGTAATAGAAAAAGCTAAAAAATATAAGAGAATACTTTTGAGTACAAACAGAAATACAACTAGACTTATAAATAGACTATCAAATTATTTGGATAATAAATTAGCACCACACACAACAATTCATGGAGTGTTAGTTGATATTTATGGGATAGGCGTACTGATAAAAGGTGAAAGCAGTATAGGAAAGTCAGAAACAGCATTAGAACTGATTCAAAGAGGAAATAGACTAGTTGCAGATGATGCTGTGGAAATAAGAAAGCTGGATGAAAGTATGCTGATGGGGCAGTCACCTGAATTAATAAGACATTTCCTTGAGATAAGAGGAATAGGAATAATAGATGTTAGAAGTCTATATGGAGTAGGAGCGATTAAAAATTCTAAAATGATAGATTTAGTAGTTCATCTAGAAGCTTGGGATGAAACTAAATATTATGACAGACTTGGACTTGATAAAGAATATGAAGAGATACTTGGTGTTAACGTAGAGAAACTTGTTGTACCTGTTAAGCCTGGAAGAAATACTGCTATGATATTAGAAGTAGCAGCAATGAATTTTAGACAAAGAGGAATGGGATATGATGCAGCTCAAGAGTTTACTAAAAAATTATCAAAATTAATTGATACTAAGTAGTAAAGAATAATATTAAAATTAAGTTGTATATAATATTTATTAATAATATATATCATATAAGGAAAATTTAAAATAATAGATTAAAATCACACTAGATTAATTTTATATTTGAATTTTATTATATAATAAGAAAGTTGGAATTTTTTATGGGAATAGACTATTTTAGTAAACTTTTACAAAGTACTACTGAAAAAGAATTGCTCTTAAGTAAAAAGTCAAATAATATAAGCACAGCAAGATTAATCTCTTTTTTGATAGTGATAGCAGGATTTGCTATTGGATTTTATAATAAAAATATAGCAGGTATTTTTGTTGGAGCTATAGCAATTATATTATTTATAGCACTCTTGGTTATTCATAATAAAGTAAAAGAAGAAGAAATATATTTTAAAAGTAAGAGTGAAGTAATAGACAAGTATATCAAACGATTTGGAGATGGATGGAAAGAATTCAAAATAGATGGTAAAGAATACTTAAAAGATGAGAATTCACAAGCAAAAGATTTAGATTTGTTTGGAAGAGCTTCATTGTATCAATATATATGTGTGGCTAATACATCTTATGGGAAGAAGTCTTTGGATAAGTCATTATGGAATGAAAATCCAGATGATAAGATAATATCAGAGAGACAAATGGCAATAAAAGAACTTTTATCAAAAGATGACTTTTCTATTCATATTCAAACACTGAGCAATATAATTGGTAAGGAGCAAAAAAATAACTCTGATGGGAGTATAGAAACATTTATAGAGTATGGAGAAAATAAAAATGTATATATACCTAAATGGATGCATATTTTTACTTGGGGTCTACCTACTGCTACAATCCTATCTTTTATATTTTTTACATTAGGTTTTTTACCTATTTTACCTGTTTTTTTACTTTTTATAATACAGTTGGGATTTAGTGGCTTTGGGCATACGAAACTTATGCAAACTCTTTCTCCATTATTTTCATTTAGTAGAAATATACAAGTATATGAAAAGATGTTTGAGGTTTTAGAAAAAGAGACATTTGAAAGTACTTACTTGAAAGAATTACAAGAAAAACTTTCTAAGGGAAGTGGCGTTTCAAAAGGTATTAAACAATTGAATTCAATAGGAAATGCTGTGAATTTAAGATATAATCAGATATTATATATAATTGCTTGTGGTGTTCTTATGTGGAATTATCATTGTGCAGAATCTCTGGAACGATGGAAAGGAATGTATGGAAATCAAATTAGAGGATGGCTGGAATCTATTGGGGAATTTGAAGCTCTAATAAGTTTAACAGTTATTGGTCATGTAAAGGAGAATACATGCTTTCCAGTAATAAAATATGAAGATGCTCCAAGGTTAAAAGTTGAAGAAGTATATCATCCATTGATAGCAGAGAAAAGTGTAATAGCAAACTCAATACAATTAAATTCTCAGACATGTATTATTACAGGTTCAAATATGTCTGGAAAAACAACATTTTTAAGAAGTATAGGAGTGAACTTAGTATTAGCATATGCAGGAGGGCCAGTATGCGCTAAAAATTTTGATGCAACTTGTATGGCTATATTTACATCTATGAGAATACAAGATGATGTAAGCCAAGGAATATCAACTTTTTATGCTGAGATTCTTAGAATAAAATCAATGATTCAATATAGCTTAAAAGAATTACCAATGTTGGTTTTAGTGGATGAGATTTTTAAGGGAACTAACTCTGCTGATAGAATTATTGGGGCAAGTGAGGCAGTAAAGAAGCTATCAAGACCATGGGTTATAAGTATGGTTACAACACATGATTTTGAGTTATGTGACCTTTCAGGTAGTGGAGATGTTGAAGTTGTAAACTATCATTTCTCAGAGTACTATGTAGATGATAAAATCCATTTTGACTATATGATAAAAGATGGAAGATGTAAAACTACAAATGCAAAACAACTTATGAGGATGGCTGGGATTCTTTAATTAATCTATGAGTCTAGGAAGTTGTATTAAATTAAACTAATAAGGATTGTCTTAAAATACTTAAGAGTATTTTGAGACAATCCTTTTATTTAAGAACACTTAATTTTATAATTGTTAGAGCTTATTTAGATTCCTCACAAGCACATTCTTGTGGACATTCTCCATAAATACAGCTCTTATCGAAGTAATGAGTATGAAGGTATTTATGAGCTACATCACTATTTGGGTCTCCAAAGAAGTCTTTATAAATAGCCTGTAAATCAGGATTTTCATGAGATTTACGAATAGCTTTATTTCTATCTATTTCATATAATGCATTTGCACGTCTATCAACTATTTCAGTATTACCATGGTGATAAGGTTGACCAGCACCTCCAACACATCCACCAGGACATGCCATAACTTCTATAATGTGATATTTACATTCTCCACTTCTAACCTTATCCATAATCTTTCTAGCATTTTTAAGTGTATTTACAATACACACATTAACTGTAGTTCCATCAACATCTATGCTTGCTTCTCTTATTCCTTTAAGACCTCTAACATTAGTAAAGTTTACATTATCTAAAGTCTTATTAGTTATCTTCTCATATGAAGTACGTAGAGCAGCTTCTAGAACTCCACCACTTGCTCCAAATATAGATGCAGCACCTGTAGATTTTCCTAAAGGATTATCAAAATCTTGGTCTTGAAGATTAGGTAAATCGATAGCAGCCTCTTTTATCATCTTAGCTAACTCTCTAGTAGTTATAGAAAGGTCAACATCTAGTATTCCAGATTCACTTAATTCTTCTCTTGAAGCTTCATATTTTTTAGCTACACAAGGCATTACAGATACAACATAAAGCTCTTCAGGATTGATTCCTAATATTTTAGGTGCGTAGTAATTTTTAGCTATAGAACCAAACATACCTTGAGGAGACTTACAGCTAGATGCTAAATTTAACTTATCTGGATAATTATGCTCTAAGAAGTTTACCCATGCAGGACAACAACTAGTTAATATAGGAAGATTTTCACCACTTTGAATTCTCTCTATAAATTCAGTAGCTTCTTCCATGATAGTAAAGTCTGCACCAAAGTTTGTATCAAATACATGTTCAAATCCAAGTGCTTTTAAAGCAGCTACCATTTTTCCTGTAGAAATTGAACCTGGCTCTAATCCAAATTCTTCACCAATTGCAACTCTTACAGCAGGAGCAACTTGCACTACTATAGTTTTTTCTTTTCTATTTAAAACATCCCAAAGTTTAGGTACATTGTCTACTTCTGTTAATGCTCCAGTTGGACAGACAGATATACATTGACCACAGAATGTACACTCTGTTTCAACCATATCAGCGTTAAAGAATGTACTAACTAAAGTATTAAATCCACGATTAACTCCAGATAATGCTCCTACTGTTTGTATATCATTACATACAGTTTCACATCTTCTACATAATATACACTTAGAGTGGTCTTTAACTAAAGACTTAGTAGAAGTATCCTTACCTGCAAAAGATTTAGAACCTTGATATCTTATTTTTCTTACTCCTAAATCAGCAGCTATAGTCTGTAATTCACAATCTCCATTTTTTTCACATACAAAACAATCTTGTGGATGGTCTGATAACAATAATTCAACAATAGTCCTACGAGCATTTAATGCTTTTGCACTATTAGTTTGAACTCTCATACCTTCCTTTATAACTGTCCCACAAGCTGGAACTAGGCCTCTCTCTGTCTCAACCATACAAACACGACAAGATGCACAAGTGTCAAGCTTATCTATTTCATTCATATGTAAATGACAAAGATTGTGTATTTTTATATTTATTAATTTCGCAGCATCTAAGATAGAAGTTCCACTAGGTGCTGAAACGTGTTTGCCATTAATAGTTAAATTAACTAAACTCATTGTTATTCCTCCTCCAAATAAGTTATTTCTTGATTATAGCGTTAAATGTACAATTATCTATACAAGCACCACATTTTAGACACTTAGAAGTATCTATTGTATGTTGTTCTTTAACAGAACCTGTTATACAACCAGCAGGACACACTCTAGAACATTTTGTACAACCCTTACAAGCATCTGTTATAAAGTAAGAAAGTAAGTTTTGACATTTGCCAGCAGGACATTTCTTATCCACAACATGAGCTATATACTCATCTTTGAAATATTGAAGAGTACTTAAAACAGGGTTTGGAGCAGCTTTACCAAGACCACATAATGAAGCAGTTTGTATAGTTTCAGCAAGGTTTTCTAGGTCATCTAAATCTTGTAGAGTACCATTACCTTCTGTAATTTTAGTTAATATTTCTAATAATCTTGTAGTACCTATACGACAAGGCGTACATTTACCACAAGATTCTTCAACAGTAAACTCAAGGAAGAATTTGGCTATATCTACCATACAGTCAGATTCATCAAGAACAAGCATACCACCAGAACCCATCATTGAGCCTATAGAACTTAATGAACCAAAGTCTATAGGGATGTCCAAATGCTCAGTTGGTATACATCCACCAGATGGCCCACCTGTTTGAACTGCCTTGAATTGTTTGTCTTCAGGGATTCCTCCACCAATTTCAAATACAATATCTCTTAAAGTAGTACCCATTGGAACTTCAACAAGCCCCACGTTTTCTACTTTTCCACCAAGAGCAAAAACTTTAGTACCACTAGAATCTTCAGTTCCTAAGTTAGCAAACCAGCTTCCACCATTCAGTATGATTGCTGGAATATTAGCAAAAGTCTCAACATTGTTTAAACAAGTAGGAGATTTCCATAAACCACTCTTAGAAGAACTATAAGTCTTCATTCTAGGTTCTCCACGTCTACCTTCAATTGAATGCATTAGAGCTGTACCTTCACCACAAACGAAAGCTCCTGCACCGTATTTTAATTCTAATTTAAAGTTAAATCCAGTACCTAATATATTTTCGCCAAGTAAACCATATTTTTCAGCTTGAGCTATAGCTACTTTTAATCTTTCTATAGATTTTGGATATTCTGCTCTTATGTATATGTAACCTGTATCAGAGCCTATAGCATATCCGCATATTGCCATAGCTTCTAGTACACTGTGAGGGTCACCTTCAAGTACTGATCTATCCATAAATGCACCTGGGTCACCTTCGTCAGCATTACAGACAACGAATTTTTTATCTGTTGGACCAGCAGGATTTTTTGAAGCAGCTTCCCATTTAGATCCTGTAGGGAAACCAGCACCACCTCTACCACGAAGACCAGAAGTTTTTACTTCTGCAATAACTTCTTGAGGAGTAAGAGAAGTTAAACATTTGCCTAGGGCTAAATAACCATCATTGGCAATATATTCTTCTATACTATCTGGGTCTATAAGTCCACAATTTTTTAAAGCTATACGTAATTGCTTCTTGTAGAAAGACATTTCTTCTTGTTCTTCTACTTTTTTACTTAAAGATTCTTCTTCATATAATAATTCCTCAACAACTGTATTTCTAATCAAGTGGCTTTGAACTATCTTTTCAGCATCTGATGGTTCAACCTTTACGTAGAAAACGTTATCAGGATAAACTTTTACGATAGGACCTTGAGCACAGAAACCAAAACAACCAGTCAAGCGAACACTAACTTTGTCTTGGATTCCTGATTTTTTTATTTCATTTTCTAATTCACTAACTATTTCCATACTGTTTGAAGATGTACATCCAGTATCACAACAAACAAGTAATTCTCTTCTTAATACATTTTCCTTAGAATAATTTTTTCTTAAGCTAAGATTAGGTTTCAGCTCATCAGCCAAAACTTTTAATTCATCAAATGAATTTACTTTACGCATTATTTATTCACCCCTCTTAACAATTCAATTCTAATTCTCTATAAGTATCTAATATTTCGCTTACTTGGTCGGGTTTTACCTTACCATAAACTTTACCATTTACAGTAACAACTGGAGCTAAACCACATGCCCCCAAGCATCTTAAACCTTCTAAAGAAAATTTAAAATCACTAGTAGTTTCTCCAACTTTTATACCAAGCTGTTTTTCAAAAGCGCTTAATATCTTGTCAGCACCTTTTACAAAACATACAGTACCTAGACAGACACTGATTTTATACTTACCTACAGGTTCTGTAGTAAAATAAGAATAGAATGTAACAACTCCATATACCTTTGCAGGAGCTACGCCAAGTTTTCTAGCAACATGAAGCTGAACTTCTTTTGGAAGATATCCAAATATACCTTGCGCTTCATGTAGAACTTGTATTAACGCACCTTCCTTTGTTGCAAGAGAGTCAATAAATATATCTAGTTCGTCAAATAATTGCTTGTTGTGTGAAATAAAATCGCACATAACAAATCCCCCTTTTCTTTTTAAAGTTATTATTTTTCAAAAAATAATTAACCATGAGTTGACCCCAACCTTATGTTGGTGAACAAAACCAAAACAATAAAGAAAGAACAATATACAACAATTTCTTTATTCATAAAAACAATGCAAAAAAGTTACCTATTAAAAATAAAAACTATACTAGTCTATTATAATATAAAATAATTCAGAATAGTTAAAAAAAATAAAAAAAATGGACTAAATTCAATAAAAAAAAAATAATATATATAAAAAACTTTAAAAAATAAACTGAAATGTAAAATTTTTATAAAATAAAAGATTTATAAAACTGCTGATAATAGTCTAGAAATTGATTCCTTGATTTTTATATAAGTAGACCTAGAATTATATATATCTAATGTTATTTCTTTTGAATCTAAAATATCATTTTCAAATATAATTCTTTGTTCCAATGCTTTTTTTGAAGAGTACATAAATGCATTTACTTCAAAATTAAGTTCAAAGCTTCTTATGTCCATATTAGCTGTTCCTATAGAGCAGATAGAGTCATCTATAACTATCGTTTTAGCATGTAAAAATGCATTTTGCCCATAAGTATAAATTTTAGCTCCAAAGTTTAAAAGCTCTCCAGCATATGAATATGATGCCCAGTATACAAAAGGATGGTCAGGTTTAGAAGGAATCATAATTCTTACATCAACACCAGATAAACAAGCTATTTTTAAAGTATCTATAAACGTTGAGTCAAGTATTAAATAAGGACTCTGTATATATATATATTTTCTAGCTTTCTGAATCATTTTAAGGTAACCATATTTAATTTCGTCAAGCTCTGATATATCTGGACCACTTGACACTATCTGAATCCCAATATTTTCAGAAGGATGATTAGAGTGTGCTTCTTCTTCTATAAAGTACTTTTCTAAGTCTAAATCTTCTTTAGTTGTGTATCTCCAATCAAGGATAAATCTCATATTCAGGTCAATTACACAATCACCAGTAAGCTTAGTATGTGTATCTCTCCATAGACCAAATTTTGGATTTCTACCTAAATATTCATCACCAACATTATATCCACCTACAAATCCTACCTTACCATCAATAACAACAATTTTTCGGTGATTCCTATAGTTTAAGTTAAAGTTTACAATTTTTAAGAATGATGGGAAGAAACTTCCAACCTTAACACCACTTTCTTTAAGTCTAGAAAGTGTACTATTCTTTAGTGTTCTACCACCAACGGCGTCAAATAAAAGTCTTACCTCGACACCTTCTTTAGCTTTAGCTACTAGAATGTCGATTATTTCAGTTCCGATTTTGTCATCTTTGAAAATGTAAAATTGTATGTTTATATATTTTTTAGCCTTTTTAAGTTCTTCAAGAAGACTGTTAAAAAATTGACTAGACTCAGCATAAATCCACACATCGTTATTATTGGTATAATGAGCATTATTTGAATTAGCTAATGCATAAATCATATCCTTATGTTGATGTATATCTGAATCAATTTCAGAAGTAGACTGTAACTTAACCTGAGTATCTAGTATGTTACTTTTGATTATCTTATCGTCCTTTTCTTTTAATCTAAACATATTGTTTTTTGAAATGTTTCTACCAAAAGCTATATAAAGTATGAATCCAAGTGCAGGGATTAACACTAATATAAGAAGCCATGTTAGAGTTGTATTTATGTTTCTTTTTTCTCTAAAGATAAGGTTCAGTATAACCATGAAATTAATTATATATATTGTAGTAACTGCTATTTCATATATCGACATTTCGAAAAATGATATATCAAACATAAAATTTCCTCCTTCAAATATTTATTAAAATAAGTAATTATATATAATAACACAAACATATATCTATTATATATAATACCTCAACAATAAAAAAGTAAAATAAATAATCGAGAGGTAAATTTTTCAAATTCGATATAAATTATTTCGAAATTAACAAAGTTGGTATATAATAAATAGTATAATTATATGAGACAAGTATATATAAGCATATAGTATATTTTTTATGTTAATAAAATTTATTATATATCATATTGTTATTATATAATTATTGCCATAAAAAGACAAGGAAAAGTATAATTTTTAAGGGGGAAGGATTTATGAGTAAAGGATTCTTGACACCTGGGGAAACAGCACAAGCAACTATAAGTGCTGGCATTAAAAAAGCGAATATTTCAACACAAAATGCAATTTTATTAGGTTTATTTGGAGGCGCATTTATAGGTTTAGGGGCATTGGGGAGTATTATAGTTAGTCAGACTTTCGGTAAAATAGACCCAGGAGTAGCTAGTTTTTTAAGTGCTATGGTCTTTCCAGTAGGTCTTATGCTTGTAGTGGTAGCAGGAGCAGAGTTATTCACTGGAAATACTTTAATGCTTATTCCACTTATGGACAAAAAAATAACATTAGGAAAAATGTTAAGAAACTGGGGACTGGTTTATTTTGCAAATTTAGTAGGTTCAATTTTATTAGTCGCACTTGTATTTTATTCTTCTACATTGACAGGGGATGCAGCTACAAAAGCTATAGCTGTAGCAGAAGCTAAAGTTAATTCAACTATAGTTTCAATGTTTTTAAAAGCAATACTTTGCAATATTCTAGTAGTTTTAGCTGTATGGATGGCTACAGCATCTCAAGATGTAGTATCAAAGTTAACTTCATGCTGGACAGTAATAATGCTATTTGTGTTATGTGGATTCCAACATAGCGTTGCAAACATGTTTTTTATACCAATGGGAATGGCATTAGGAGCAAATATAACTATAGTCCAATTCATAACTAATTTGGTATTTGTAACACTTGGAAATATTGTTGGAGGTTCCATAATAGTTGGAGGAATTTATTATCTTTGCTATGTTAAAAATAGTTAGATAAATAATACGAATTAAATTGCCTTTTAAAGCATTGATATCAGTGATATTGATGCTTTTTTTAAATTATTTATATTCTTTTATATGTTGTTATTTTTTTTTTTTTAATTTATTATATATTTATTGAATATAGTTTGTAATTAAGAAACTTAAAATATAAAATCCATATGATAAGCAAAATCATATATTATTGAATATAGTTAATACTATATATTAATGTAATTTAAATAAGAATGACAGCTAAAGTTCAGTATAATTTGGGAGGAAATACAATGAATAATCAAGATATATACGAAAATTTATTAAATATATTAAGTAAAGATGATATAAAAGTTGATGAACCTATGAAAAAGCATATTTCATTTAGAGTAGGAGGACCAGCAGATATATTGGTTAGACCTAGAACAGAAGAACAATTAAAAAATGTACTTCAGTTGGTAAAAAAGGAATCCATTCCATATTTAATAATTGGAAATGGCTCAAATATTTTAATTAAAGATGGTGGAATAAGAGGTATTGTAATAGAATTAGCCGATAATTTCAATTCTTATGAAATAAATGATACTAGAATGATTGCTCAGTCAGGAGTTTTGTTATCAGTTTTAGGTAAAGCTCTTCAAAAACAAGAATTAAAAGGATTTGAATTTGCATCAGGGATACCTGGAACATTGGGAGGAGCATTAGCCATGAATGCTGGGGCATATGGTGGCGAAATGAAAGATATAGTAAAATCAGTAAGATTAATGGATATGGAAGGAAATATATTTGAACTATCAAATGAACAGATGGAATTTGGGTATAGAGGAAGTATAATATCAAAAAATGGCTATATAGCCTTATCAGCAGAATTAGAATTACAAAAAGGAAATTATGATGAAATAAAAAGTTTAATGGACGATTTGGCAACAAGAAGAACAACTAAACAACCATTAAATTTTGCTAGTGCAGGAAGTACATTTAAAAGACCAACAGGATATTTTGCAGGTAAATTAATAGAGGAAACTGGATTAAGAGGTCTTACTTTAAGAGGAGCACAAGTGTCTGAGAAGCATTGTGGATTTGTAGTTAATCAAGGAGAAGCAAATGCTAAAGATATCTTAGATTTAATATATGTTATAAAAAGTGCTGTATATGCCAAGTTTGGGGTTATGTTGGAAGAAGAAGTCAAAATACTTGGAGAGGATTAACAGATGAAAATACTGGCTGATTATCATACACATACATTATATAGTCATGGAAAAGGGACTATTGAAGACAATGTAAAGGTGGCCATTTCTAAGGGAATAAAAACAATAGGAATATCAGACCATAGTTATAAACATATTGCATATGGTGTAAAGAAAAAAGATATTCTTAAAATGAGAGAAGAAGTAAATTATTTAAATGATAAATATAGTGATATAAATATACTCTTAGGTATGGAGTGTAACATATTAGATGACAAAGGGAATATAGATATGGATGATAAATTTATCAAAGAATTTGACTATATTATGGCTGGTTATCATTTTGGCTCTACTCCAACCTCATTCAAAAGTCTATTAAATCATTGTAATAATTATATATTCAAAACTGAAAAAGCAAAAGAATATAATACAAAAGCTGTAATAAATGCGATGAGTAATAATGATATTTTTATAATTACTCATCCTGGAGATAAAGGCGATGTGTATATAGAAGAAGTAGCAAAGAGAGCAAAAAAAACAGATACTAGACTTGAAATAAATAGTAGTCATTCTTTTTTGAATGTTAATCAATTAAACAAGATAAAAGAGTTAAAAAATAAATTTGTGATAGGTTCAGACGCACATTGTCCAGAACGAGTTGGTGACTTTGAACTAGCGATAAAGACTGTATTTAATTCTAATCTAGATGTATCATTAGTAGAAAACATTATAATAGAATAAACGTAAGATAAAATGGAGGAGTTAGCAATGAAATTTGTTATAGTTACAGGTCTTTCAGGATCTGGAAAAAGTGAGACAATGAGAGCTTTAGAGGATATGGGATTTTATTGTGTAGATAATCTACCTCCTGCTTTAATAACTAAATTTGCAGAATTATGTTATCAACCAAATTCAAGTATTGATAAAGTTGCTCTAGGGATAGATATAAGAGGAAGAAAATTTTTTGAAGCTCTTCATGAAAGCTTAAACTACTTGGAAAAAGAAAATTATGAATATGAGATGGTATATTTGGATTGTGATGATGATGTACTGTTAAAGAGATATAAAATGACAAGAAGAAATCATCCGTTGGCAAAAGATATGCAGATTCCAGAAGGTATAAAAATGGAAAGAAAAATAATGGAGCCTTTAAAGGAATTATCTACATGTATAATTGATACAACTAATATGAAGCCAAAAGACCTTAAAGAAGAAATAAAGAAAATATATTCTTCTGGTGAAGATAATCCAAATTTAACTATATCTGTAGTATCTTTTGGGTTTAAACATGGTATACTTGCTGATGCAGATTTAGTATTCGATGTAAGATTTCTTCCAAATCCATATTATGTTGAAGAATTGAGATCTAAAACTGGTGATGATAAAGAAGTTAGAGACTATGTTATGAATTCTAAAATCAGTGAAGAATTTTATATAAAACTTTTAGATATGATTCATTTTTTAGTGCCTCAATATATAGAGGAAGGAAAACAACATTTAGTAATTGGTGTTGGATGTACAGGTGGAAGACATAGGTCAGTTACTATAACAAATCTTATAGCGGAGGATTTATCTAATAAAGGATATAGGGTTGTAAAGAAACATAGAGACTCTATGTTACGATAGTGGAGGCAAACATGGCTAAATTACTTATTATTGTAGGAATTTTAGGTTGGATTGCATTAATTGTATCGTTATTTATATATAAAAAAGCAAAAAATGAAAAAGTAAAATTATTTCAAAGGTCTATTGTTGAAAATAGAGACCCAAATGTAGTAGTGATAGGTGGAGGTACTGGTCAGTCAGTATTTTTAAGAGGTCTTAAACATTCCACACAGAATATCACTGCAATTGTTACTGTTGCTGATGATGGTGGAGGTTCAGGTGTATTGAGAGAAGACCTAGGGATGCTACCACCAGGAGATATAAGAAACTGTCTATTAGCACTTGCAAATATAGAACCAACAATGAATGAAGTCATGCAATATAGATTTACAGAAGGACTTTTGAAAGGTCAGAGTTTTGGAAATTTATTTTTGGCTGCTATGAATGGATTGTATGGCAACTTTGAAAAGGCTGTGTATAAATTAAGTGAGATTTTTGCTATAACAGGAAGAGTTTTGCCAGTAACCTTAGAAGATGTAAACTTAGTTGCAAAATTGGAGAATGGCAACATAATAAATGGAGAATCTAGCATACCAGAAGAATCGAAAAGTCAAAAAAGCTCTATTGACAAAATTTTTTTAAATCCAAAAGATGTCAAACCATTAAAGGATGTTATTGCTTCTATTTATGATGCTGATATTATAATTATGGGTCCTGGAAGCCTATATACAAGTATCATACCAAATCTACTTGTAGATGGGATTGTAGATGCCATTAAATCGTCTGTAGCTCCAAAAGTATATATATCAAATATAATGACCCAGCCAGGTGAGACAGATGGTTACAACGTATTAGAGCATGTTAATGCTATAGTGAAGCATACTGATGAGAGTTTAATAGATTATGTAATAGCAAACAATGAAATATTGCCAGAGGAAATGCTTGACCTTTATAGACAGGATGGAGCAGAACAAGTTTTGCTTGATAAAAAACAAAAAGATAAATTAAAAGAGATAGGTATAAAAACCGTAGAAAAGAATTTAATTGAAATAAAAAATAATTATATAAGACATGATGCAAAGTATATATCTAACATAGTTATTGAGTTAGCCCTAAATCATAATTACAACAAAAGTTAGTAAAAAAGGATTTTAAAAAATTGTGTAGAAATCCTTATCATTATGTTAGTTTTAAGGAGTGAACATCGATGAGAGAAGAGGTTAGTGCTGGTGGTGTAGTCCTGTTTGGCAATACAATTCTTTTACTAAGGAAGTTCAATGGAGATTGGGTGCTACCCAAAGGAAAAGTAGAAGAAGGGGAAAATAACCAAGAGGCAGCATTACGTGAAGTAAGTGAAGAAACTGGAGTAAAAGCAGATATATTGAAATATTTAGGTGAAATACATTATACATTCAAAGAAAACTGGGATGAAAATAGAGCAGTTCATAAAACAGTTTTTTGGTATTTGATGCAAGCAAAGAATATGGATACTATTCCACAAAAAGAGGAAGGCTTTATTGATGCTAAATTTATCCATCTAGATAGAGTTGTAGACCTAGCTAGATATGATGATGAAAAGGAGATAATAAAGGTTGCCTTACAAGAAATAAAAAAAAGGTTAAAGAAAAATTAGTTAATGGGTGATAGAGATGTCTTTTTCAACTGAAACCAAAAATGAACTAGCGAGAATTGTATCTGGAAATGAATGTTGTAATATAGCTGAATTGTCAGCTCTAGTCAAATCAGGGGGAAGTATACAAATTGTTGGATATAAAAAACTAAATCTAAAGATAACAACAGAATTAAATTCAATAGCCCGTAAAGTATTCAAGTTATTAAAAAAGAATTTTAATATTAATACTACAATCTCTGTAAATAAGAATCAAATGTTAAAGAGAAATAACAGTTATGTATTGATGGTAACAAGTGAAATGGGTTCAGAAAAGTTATTAAAAAAATTAGGTATACTTGAAGATAAAGAAGGATTTTTTACTATAAACAAAATTCCAGATAGCTTAATTAAACACGAAGGATGTAAAAGAGCTTTCATAAGAGGTGCTTTTCTTGGTGGAGGTTCTATAAGTGACCCAGAAAAGAACTATCATATGGAATTTGTGACTAACAACGAGGAGTTTGCAGATTCCTTAAAAGAGCTTATAAACTCTTTAGGTTTTAATAGTAAAATTGTGGCTAGAAAAAATAATCATGTTGTTTATATTAAAGAGAGTGAACAAATATCAGATTTGTTGAGTATTATAGGAGGACACCACGCTCTTTTAAGTCTCCAAAATACTAAAATAGTAAAAGAAATGAGAAATAATGTAAACAGGATAGTAAATTGTGAGACAGCTAACCTTTCTAAAACAGTAAATGCAGCAGTAAGACAAGTAGAAAATATTAAGTTCATACAAGAAACTATAGGAATTAGCAGCTTACCAGAAAATTTACAAGAAATAGCTAATATTAGAATTGAGTATGAAGATATGACTCTCAAAGAACTTGGAGAGATGTTAGAGCCACCGATAGGAAAATCTGGTGTCAATCACAGGCTTAGAAAAATAGAGGAAATTGCGACAGATTTGAGAAAAAAATCATTATAATAAATTGAGGGGACAATCTCAGAATAAGCATTAATTTCTAACATATAATGGGATATGTTGAAGTTAATTCCTATTTTGAGATAAAAGTCTCTGTTTTTGTTTTAAGACATATATTTGTGGTAAAATTAAATTTATAAAACAGGAGGTGATTTAATGGACAAAGATTTTGCTCATCTTCATGTACATACTGAGTATAGTTTACTCGATGGATTTTCGAGGGTGAAAAAACTTATAAAAAGAGCTAAGGAGTTAAACATGAGCTCAATAGCTATCACTGACCATGGTTGTATGTTTGGTGTTATAGATTTCTACAAAACAGCTATAGAAGAAGGAATAAAGCCAATTATAGGATGTGAGGTCTATACGGCTGCACGTGGACTTAGAGATAAAGACCCAAACTATGATAAATATCAAGGACATTTAGTTCTATTAGCTAAGAATATGGAAGGCTATAAAAATTTAATAAAAATAGTTTCGACTTCATATGTAGAAGGCTTTTATTATAAGCCTAGAGTTGATATGGAAGAACTTAAAAGACACAATGAGGGAATTATAGCACTTTCTGCATGCCTTGCAGGAGATGTAGCACGTGCCTTAATGAATAGAAATTATGAAAAGGCAAAACAATTTGCTATTGATTACAGGGATATATTTGGAGAAGAAAATTTCTTTTTGGAGATTCAAGACCATAATTTACCCGAACAGAAAGAAGTAAATTCTGGATTAGTGAAATTATCAAAAGAGACTGGTATTCCACTAGTTGCGACTAATGATGTCCACTATGTAAATAAAGAAGATTCAAAAATACATGATGTCCTTATGTGTATTCAAATGGGAAAAACATTAAATGACCCAAATAGAATGAGATTTGGTAGTGAAGAGTTCTATTTGAAATCAAGAGAAGAAATGGAAGAATTATTTCCATATGCATTAGAAGCTATTGATAATACTACGAAAATAGCTGACATGTGTAATGTAGAGTTTGATTTTAATACTATACATCTTCCGAAGTATGATGTTCCAGAAGGATATACACCAGAAACTTATTTAAGGGAGTTATGTTTTAATGGATTAAAAGAGAGATATGACAATCCCAGTGATGAGATACTGGAGAGATTAAATTATGAATTAGATGTAATTGAAAAAATGGGCTATATGGAGTACTTCTTAATTGTATGGGATTTCATAAACTTTTCTAAAGAAAATAATATTATAGTAGGTCCAGGTAGAGGTAGTGCAGCTGGTTCAATAGTAGCATATACACTTAAGATAACTGATATAGACCCAATAAAATATTCTCTCTTATTTGAACGTTTTTTAAATCCAGAACGTATATCTATGCCAGATATAGATATAGATTTTTGTTATGAGAGAAGAGAAGAAGTTATAGATTATGTAAAGAGAAAATATGGTGATGACCATGTTGCACAAATAATAACTTTTGGGACAATGGGTGCAAAAGCAGCAATAAGAGACGTAGGAAGAGTGTTAGATATAGGATACAATAAAGTTGACAAGATAGCTAAAGAAATTCCTTTTGCTTTGGGAATGACAATAGATAAAGCTCTAGATACAAATCCTAACCTTAAAGAGTTGTATGACCAAGACCCTGAAACAAAAGAGATAATAAATATATCTAAACAGATAGAAGGAATGTTAAGACATGCTTCTACTCATGCAGCAGGAGTAGTTATATCAAAAAATCCTGTAGATGAGTATGTGCCTCTATATAAACATCAAGATGCAATAACAACACAATTTACTATGACGACACTTGAAGAACTGGGTCTTTTAAAGATGGACTTTCTTGGATTAAGAACACTTACAGTTATAAGAGACACTCTTGATTTAATAGAAAAAAATAGAGTTATAAAAAACTATACAGAAAAAATAGATTTTTCAAAGATGGATTATGATGACCCAAAGGTATATGAGATGTTATCATCTGGAAACACATTAGGAGTATTCCAATTGGAGAGTGCTGGTATGAGAAGCTTTATAAAGCAACTAAGACCAGACAACTTTGAAGATATTGTAGCGGGAATATCTCTGTTTAGACCAGGCCCAATGGATTCTATACCTGCATATATAAAAAACAAAAGCAATCCAAAAGATGTAACCTACCTACATGAAAAATTAAAGCCTATAATGGAAGTAACATATGGTTGTTTGGTATATCAAGAACAAGTTATGCAGGTTGTTAGAGATTTGGGTGGTTATAGTTACGGTCGAAGTGACTTGGTTAGAAGAGCCATGAGTAAGAAAAAGATGGATGTAATGGAAGAAGAAAGACAATATTTTATCCATGGTAAATTTGATGAAGATGGCAATATAGAAATCGCAGGTTGCATTAGAAATGGTGTAGAAGAGGAAATAGCTAATAAAATATTTGATGATATGATAGACTTTGCTCGTTATGCATTTAATAAATCACATGCGGCGGCATATGGAGTTTTAGCATATGAGACAGCTTATCTAAAAACATATTATCCAGTTGAATTTATGGCGGCGTTGATAACGAGTGTCATGGGAAATACTGACAAGGTAGTTGAGTATATAAGAGAATGTAAAGCATTAGAAATAGATGTATTGCCTCCAGATATAAATAAAAGTTTTTCAAAGTTTTCAGTTGAAGGTAATAATATAAGATTTGGTCTAGCTGCTGTAAAAAATGTTGGTGTAAACATAATAAACAATATAATTGACGAAAGAGAATCGAATGGATTATTTGTAGATTTAGTAGATTTAGTTAAGAGGTTAGACCAAAAAGATACAAATAAGAGAGTAATAGAAAGCTTAATAAAATGTGGAGCTTTTGATAATATAAGTGAAAATAGAGCTAGTTTAATGGCTGGTTATGAAAGTTTATTAGAAAGTGTATCTATGGATAGAAAGAAAAATGTTCAAGGTCAAATTTCTCTATTTGATGCTTTTGGAGATAGTGAAGAAGATAATGATTTTCAACAAATATATAGTTTACCTAAAAGACAAGAATATGAAGAAAGAGAGAGACTTAATCTTGAAAAAGAAGTACTGGGAATGTATGTAAGTGGACATCCTTTATCACAATTTGAAAAAGAGTTGCAAGAAAAAACATCTATAGATAATGGAAAATTAAATTCATTAAAAGAGGATGAAGAAGCATATATACAAATGAATGAAACAGATGCCATAATGGGCGGAATGATTGTGAATAAAACTATAAAAACTACAAAGAGAAATGAAATTATGGCGTTTATTGAATTAGAAGATTTGTATGGAGCTATAGAAATAGTAGTTTTTCCTCAATTATTACAAAAATACAATGTCATTTTAAATGAAGACAATATAATCTATGTAAAAGGAACATTAAGTATAAAAGAAGGCGAAAATGCAAAACTTATAGCTAGAGAGATAAAAGATATAAACGATAGCACTGATTTTGCAACTAGAAACTATAATTCAGGAAGAACTAAAAATATACAAGATATTAAACCACAAAGTGGTAAAAAATTGTATTTGAAAATAGATAGTATGTCTGATACAGATACAACTAATAATATTGTAGAAATAGCTAAACAGCATCCAGGCAATGATAGTATATACCTATATCCTATGGATGAAAATATAAATGGTAAGCGTAAAGCATATAAAATGACAGGAGTATTGACTTGTATATGTGATGAATTTATAAATAACTTAGAAAAGTTACTTCCTAAAGATAACATAAAAATAAAAGCTTAATTTTTCGGATAAAAATCTAAATATATTATAATAATATGAAAAATATTGTCCGTTTTGTGATATAATATCACAAAATGGACATTTAAGGACATTTAATTTTTTTAGTCTTGATGGGATTGAAAAATGATATAGGGACAAAAAAAGTCCATTAACATATAATAACAATGATTATAATAAAAAATTGACATAAAATCCAAGGAGGAAAAAGATGAAAACTATAGGATTACTAACAAGTGGAGGAGATGCTCCAGGAATGAATGCTGCGATTAGAGCGGTTGTAAGATCAGCAATATATTATGGATGCAAAGTATATGGAATCAATAGAGGATATAAGGGATTACTAGAGGAAGATTTAACTGAAATGAACTTATCTTCTGTTGGAGATATTATACACAGAGGAGGAACTATATTAAAGTCTTCTAGATGTGAAGAATTTAAAACAGAAGAAGGTAGATTAAAAGCAGTAAAAATTCTTAAAAAGTATAAAATCGATTGTTTAGTTGTAATTGGTGGAGATGGTTCATTTACAGGAGCTCAAAAACTTAGCGATTTAGGATTTCCAGCTATAGGTATACCAGGAACTATAGACAACGATTTAGCATATACAGATTATACTATAGGATTTGACACTGCAATGAATACTATTATAGATGCTATAGGTAAGATAAGAGATACATCATCTTCTCATGAAAGAGTTAATATAGTAGAAGTCATGGGAAGACACTGTGGAGATTTGGCTCTATATGCAGGTCTTGCAGGGGGAGCTGAAACTATAATAGTACCAGAAGTAGAAATTAAAGTTGATGAAGTTGCTTTAAGACTAAAGACTACTCAAAAAAGAGGTAAGAGACATAGTATAATCGTTTTGGCAGAAGGTGTCGGAAGTGCTAGCGATTTAGAAAAAGAACTTAAAAAAGAGTCAGGGGCAGACTTAAGAGTAACCGTATTGGGGCATGTCCAAAGAGGAGGAAGTCCAACTGTATCTGATAGAATACTAGCAAGTAGACTTGGTGTAAGAGCAGTAGAATTATTACTAGATGGAAAATCAGCTAGAGTCGTAGGAATAAAAGAAAATAAGATAATTGATTTAGAAATAAGTGAGGCTTTAGCTCAAAAGAAAGTGTTTGACAAAGAAGCTTATGAGATGGCAAAAATATTATCTATATAAGTTTTAGTATTAAAAATAAATCTGTGGAATAATATCTCAGGAGGAGCAAATATGTTAAATAATGTAAAGAAGACAAAAATTGTTTGTACACTAGGTCCAGCATCACAAAGCGAAGAAGTTTTAACTCAACTTATGCAAAATGGTCTAAATGTGTGTAGATTTAACTTTTCTCATGGTTCACATGAAGAACATAAGGAAAGAATAGATATGGCAAAAAAAGTTAGAGAGAAATTAAATAAGCCAGTTGCTATATTATTAGACACTAAAGGTCCAGAAATTAGAACAGGTAATTTTGAAGACCCAGAGGTATTTTTAGAAGAAGGGCAAAAGTTCACTATAACTATGAAAGATGTTATGGGAACTAAAGAAATGTGTACAGTAAGCTATAAAGGTCTTGCTGAAGACGTTAAAGCAGGAGATTCTATATTAATAGATGATGGCTTAGTTGGCTTAAGAGTAAAAGAAATAAATGGAGAAGATATAGTTTGTATTGTTGAAAACTCAGGGATAGTTAAAAATCACAAGGGAGTAAATGTACCTGGTGTTAAGATAAATTTACCAGCAATAACTCCTAAAGATATAAGTGATATAGAGTTTGGAATAAGTCAAGGTATAGATTATATAGCAGCTTCTTTTGTAAGAAAGGCATCTGATGTACTAGCGATAAGAGAAATACTAGAAAATAATAATGCAACTGATATACAAATAATATCTAAGATAGAAAACCAAGAAGGTGTAGAGAACCTAGATGAAATATTAAAGGTTTCTGATGGTATAATGGTGGCTAGAGGTGACTTAGGTGTTGAGATACCTACTGAAGAGATGCCAATAGTTCAAAAAATGATGATAAAAAAATGTAATGAATTAGCAAAACCAGTTGTAACTGCTACTCAAATGCTTGATTCTATGATAAGAAATCCAAGACCAACAAGAGCAGAAGTTACAGACGTTGCTAATGCTATATATGATGGAACAGATGCGATAATGTTATCTGGAGAAACTGCTGCTGGAAAATATCCTGTAGAAGCAGTAAAAATGATGGCTACAATAGCAAAAAGAACAGAAGAAACTTTAGATTATGATAGATTACTAAAGGAAAATGGAACTAATAATGTTACTGTAACAGATGCAATAAGTCATGCAACTTGTACAACAGCAGTAGATTTAAATGCATCAGCTATAATAACGTCTACTTCTTCGGGATATACTGCTAGAATGGTATCTAAGTTTAGACCAAAATCTCCAATAATAGCTACTACAAATAATGAAAAGACTATGAATAAACTAGCTCTTACATGGGGAGTTTATCCAGTTAAATCTTCTGTTGCAGGAAATACAGATGAAGTTATAGAAAAAGCAATAGAGGCAGCTAGACAAGCAGATTATATAGATAATGGAGAGTTAGTAGTTATAACTGCTGGAGTACCAGTAGGGGTAAGCGGAACTACTAACTTAATAAAAGTTCATGTAATAAGTGAAGAAATTGTTCAAGGTATAGGTGTAGGTACTCAAACAGTGGAAGGTAAAGTTCGTGTAATAAAGAATGGAGAGGCTTGTGTAGATTTCAATGAAGGAGATATACTTGTTTCTACGACTACTGATGCTGAAATGAACAATTATATAGAGAAAGCAGGAGCTGTAGTAACAGAGAATGGTGGAATGACATCACATACAGCTATTGTAGGTATAAATTTAGATATACCAGTTATTGTGTCTGCAACAGATATAACAAATTTAGTAGAAAATGGAGAAGTTGTAACTGTGGATGCATCAAGAGGTGTGGTATATAGAGGTTCAACTAGAGTTTTATAGGAAAAATAATAAATTTATTTGTCAAGGGGCTTTATAAGCTCCTTTTTTTTTGGTAAAATAAAATATTGTAGCTTAGTAAAAAATATAGTTTAGTTAATAGCAATATTTTAATATAAATTTAAAGAAAAAGTTTGTAAAGATTAAAATATAATAGATTGATTGGAGGGTGATTTATGCTTTCGAAAAACGAGGTGTATATTGTAGATATAGTAGACATTGGACAAGGCGGAGTAGGAGTAGGAAAGTACAATGGTATTACAGTTTTTGTAGAGGGCGGATTAATACAAGATAAGGTAAAAGTTAGGATTAATAAAGTAAAGAAAAATTATGCTGTAGGAGATATTGTTGAAATAATAGAGAAGTCTCCGTTTAGAGTAAAAAGAGTGTGTAATGACAATCTTAGGGATTGTGGAGGATGTCAGATACAAGATTTAGATTATAATAAGCAACTTGAAATGAAAACGAATGAAGTGAAACAAGTACTTGCTAGAATAGGTAAGTTAGATGACGTAGAAGTTCATAACACTATAGGAATGGAGAATCCATATAGATATAGAAATAAAGCACAATTTCCAATACAAAAGAATGATGGTGTTCCAATTATTGGCTTTTACAAAAAGAAGACTCATGATGTAATATCAACAGAAAAATGCGTAATACAACATGAGATAAATGATAAAATTGTTAAGATAATAAAAACATATATAAGAGCCTATAAGGTAAGTATATATGATGAAAAGACTCATACAGGATTAATTAGACACTTAGTAACAAAAATAGGTTTTACAACTAAAGAAGTGATGGTTGTATTAGTAGCTAATGGAAATAAACTTCCATATCTTAAAGAATTAGCTTCTGTACTTAAAGAAAATATACCTGGTTTTAAAACTTTGGTTGTAAATGTAAATCAAAAAGATACGAATACTATTTTAGGAAGAGAAAATATAGTTATTTATGGTGATGGTAAAATAAATGATTATATAGGTGACTTAGTGTTTGAGATTTCACCATTATCATTTTTCCAAGTAAATCCTGTCCAAACTAAAGTATTATATGATAAAGCTCTTGAGTATGCAAGTCTAAAGGATACTGATACTGTTTTTGATATCTACTGTGGTATAGGTACAATATCTTTATTTTTGGCACAAAAGGCTAAAAAAGTTTATGGAATAGAAATTATAGAAGACGCTATAAAGGATGCTAAGATAAATGCTAGATTAAACAACATACATAATGCAGAATTCTATGTTGGTAAGGCAGAAGAGGTTGTACCTAAGATGTACAGTCAGGGTAAAACTGCGAATGTTGTAGTTGTAGACCCACCTAGAAAGGGATGTGACGAAAAGGTTCTAGAGACTATTGTTTCAATGAATCCTGAGAGGATAGTTTATGTTTCTTGTAATCCATCTACTTTAGCGAGAGATTTAGATTATCTAAATATGCACGGATTTAAATGTGTCGAGGCTCAGCCTGTAGATATGTTCCCTCATTCTACACATGTGGAAACTGTAGCTAAGATAATCAAGAAATAGTACATTTATATAGATTATATATTAATAATATATTGTATTTGCCACCGATTTGCCAACGTAACTTAATCTCGGTGGCAAATTTAGTTTACAAATTAGAATTTTAAAATAATGTTGATTGAGCAAAATGAAGTTTCTGATAACTTATAAGAAATTGTGTAAGTTGAAAATGTTTATATAATACTACAAGAAAAATACTTTAGAAAAACTTGATATTTCCGATAATATATATAACTTGTGACGAATACTGAATTTACTTAGATTATAAAGAATCTCTTATAAAAGAGATTTTACTTTATAGAAATATTGAAGTTGTAAAAAGTGAATGACAATATTTAACTATTAATCTAGACTTAAGAAGTAGTTTATTTTAGGAGGATAAAATTAATGAAGATTTCTAATAAACATGAAAGTCAGTACTCATTTAGTTATAAAAATGATATGATAAATAAAGAAACTAGTGAAAAGATTATTAATAAAAATGCTAATACAGGAAAAGACAATTATTTATCTAATATCATGAGGCAAAAACAAGAACTTAATAATCGAATTAGAGATTTGAAAGAGAGACAAGAGATTTATACTAAAAAAATAAATGAGGCGATTAAGAACTTACCTAAGTCAGAAATAAGAGAAACAATTAATGACTTTTCTAATATAGAAATGAGTATAAAAAATAGTGATATAGAAGATGAAAATAAAAATACAATGTTAGATGAAAATTCGACTTATCTAGATATAAATGAGGAGAAAGAATCTTTAATAACTAAAGAGCTCAATGAAGAAATTAAAAATAAGAAATTAAATGATAAAGAATTAGAAGAACTAGAACAAAAAAAGACCGATAAAGAGGCTTATAATAACAATGATAAAGTATCTGAAGATTTGTCTTTATTAGGTAAAACTCGTGAAGAGCTTGAAGGCATGCTTAAAAATTTTATAAATATGACACAAGAAGAAATAAAGAAAATAGAGTCTAGAATAGAAAAATTAGATGAGGATGTTAAAGAATATAAACAAAATTCAAATACTAATATATTTAATAAAATAGATAAACAAAAAAGACATATAAATACATTGGTTTAAGCAGTATGTCTTAAAAAAGTAATTTTAATGTTGACCTTACATGGAAACTTGTCACAATGTCAGATGAGAAAAAACTCTATTTTTTATACAAATAAATACTGTAATTTATCAAGAAATTAAATAAAAATAAGCAAATACTTTGATAAATGATGATAATATTGATACTTATAACTATATAAATTTTAACTTTGGAGTTGGGACAAGTTATACAGAAGAACACTTAAAGGACTTAATAATTGATTGGATAAAAAATGTATTTACAAGCGTTGTGTAACAACTTGTAAACTATAATAAAAGCAAAAAATAGGTTTACTTATAATAAATGGAACAAATAATTTTAGCAATTTATTATAATATACTTTCAAAAGGATTACAATATGTGTAAATATTCTAGGAAAGGGAAACACATGTATATGAAACTTGATTTCAAAGCTATAGGGCAAAGACTATAATCTTATAAAATTTAAAGGTGTAAGATATGCGCTTTTAAATTTTATAAGATTATTTTAATATAATATAGATAAATATGGGTAGGAGAGAGTAAGAGATATGAAAGATGAAAATGTAAGTTATTTGGCATTAGGATTATGCTTTGGTGTTATTTTGGGTTTAGTATTTAAAAATCTCGCTATTGGTTTGTCCATGGGGTTAGTTATTGGAGTAGTATTAGATAATAACAAAAACAAAACTAAATAAAGTTTCTATAGTAGAGTATAGCTAAAAATAAGAATTTGTTTTGAGCTTTATAGTAAGATTAATCATAAGGAAAAATACAAAAGATACTTATTATAAAAAATTAATATTGAGCTAATATTAGATTTGATAAGAATCTTAAATGATATAGAGTAAAGAAAAGATATAAACTTAAATGTATGAGTATGTTAAATTGTAGTTGAACATAAGGATATTTTATGGTAAAATATCAATAATATTATTAGAAAAGGAGAGTTTTGCTTGATGTCGGAGTTATATATAATGGTAACCAACAAATAAATAGTTGGAGACATAGATATTCTGTTTAATCAGAATTTTTAAGTGTATTTTTGATACATTTAATTATTGTGTCTTACTCTGCCTTTATAGATAACTAACATATGACAACAAATAATAATATTATATATTACTTTGTTAAATTGTGGTGTAGTGGGCTTTAATCTGCTACACCTTTATTAATTTAACATAGTATTATTTTAAATATAATTATGTTGAAATAGAAAATATTAAATTTTCTAGTCCACAGGAGTTTTCTGTTTTTATGTAGGTAAATATATACTACATAAAAAGGCAGATATAAATACCTGTGGATTTTTTTTGTGAAAAATATAAGATATTGAGTCAATAAAAATGAGCATTATTGAACTTAGTGGAAAGTGTAAGATGTTTATCTTAAGGAGGATTTAAAAATGAATTATACAAATAGAAAACGAGCTTATTATCAGGATAATTCCTGTCTAGATAACTTTATTTGCAAAAAGTGTGGTTGCCTTGTAGTTCCTGAAGGTTCTGGGACACAACATAGAAATCATTGTCCACATTGTCTACATAGTCTTCATGTGGATATTATTCCTGGTGACCGTGCTGCGGATTGTGATGGTAATATGGAACCCATCGGAGTGTGGGTAAGAAAAAATGGAGAGTGGGCAATTATTCATCGTTGCATACGATGTGGTCATCTTAGTTCTAATAGAGTGGCAGCAGATGATAATCAAGTGAAATTGATGTCGATTGCACTAAAACCATTGGCACAACCACCTTTTCCACTGGAAAAAATCACTGAGAAATTAGAAAAGGAGGAAGAAAAATGAAAGATATAAAACAGATTGATTTACAGGAATATGGTCTAGATAACAGTTTTATAGCTCAGAGTATCGAATATAGTGGTCTGTATATTGCACGTATTGTATCACAGGAAAAGAACCTTTATCGTGCGATGTGTGAGAATGGTGAACTTTTTGCAGAGGTATCAGGAAAGTTGCGTTTTGAAGTTACTATACCATCTGACTTCCCAGCTGTTGGAGATTTTGTTATGTTAGACCGATGTACTGATAAAAATGGCAATGCTATTATTCATCATGTGCTTCGTAGAAAAAGCTTGTTCATACGTAAGTCTGCTGGAAAGACAAATGAGGAACAGGTAGTTGTAGCTAACATTGACATTGTTTTTCTATGTATGTCACTAAACAAGGATTTTAACATTCATCGATTAGAGAGGTATCTCTCTATGGCATGGGAAAGTGGGGCAATTCCGGTAATAGTACTCACTAAAGTGGACTTATGTGACAATTTATATCGCAAGTTACATGCAATTAATTCTGTAGCTTTGGGTGTAGATGTAGTTGTTACTTCTTCTATAGAACCAGATGGTTGGAAAGAGCTTTCTAAGTATATTAAATCAGGCTATACTATTGCTTTACTTGGTTCATCAGGAGTTGGAAAATCTTCATTAATTAATTGTATGTTGGGTGAAGAACTTCTAAATACGAAGGAAATTCGCATAGATGATGATAAAGGACGACATGCCACAACTAGACGAGAATTATTTTTAATATCAGGTGGTGGTATTGTTATTGATACACCAGGTATGCGACAGTTGGGAATGTGGCATGCTTTGGAGAGCTTAGATAAAAGTTTTGCAGATGTAGAAGTTTACTTCGGAAAATGTCGTTTCCGTAATTGTACTCATACTTCAGAGCCAGGTTGTGCTATTTGGGAAGCCATTGCAAATCAGGAACTTTCTCCTAAAAGGTGGGAAGCTTATCGTAAGCTAAAAACTGAAGCAATATTCGCAGATGATAAAAGCAACTATTTGGCGGAAAAAGAAAAGAAATTTAAAAATATTTCAAAGATAAATAAAAAATATTTTAAAAATAAATAAGATAATTAGGATATGAGTGCAATTGTTTTTATTCTACTCATTCTGTTTACTATGATATTAAGGAATTACCTATATTAGGATTTAAACAATAAAAACAGGAAAGGTTCTTTGTAGAGCCTTTTTTATGGATTTTTTAAGAAAAATTCTCTATAACAGTATCAATTTTAATTAAAAAATATAATCCTTTGACATCACTCTTGAAAATAGAATTATTAAAATATAATAGTCATCATATTGACTATATTTGAAGCTTATGATATTCTATAATAGTCAATATGATGACTATTATAAGTTAAAAATAGTTGGTTTATATAACTATATGTAAAGATATATTGCTATTTGTGCTTAGTAACTAAATGCATAGCGAAAAGAAGTTTCTATTAATTAAAAAATGAGGAGATATTATATGGATAATAAAATTATTAATGTTCAAAACTTAACCAAAACTTTTAATGAGAAAGAAGTTATTTATAGATGTAATATGACAGTTCCACAGGGAGTAATTTATGGTTTCTTAGGAGCAAACGGTGCAGGAAAAACAACAATTTTTAAACTTATAACAGGACTATTAAATCCAACTTATGGACAAATAAACATTCTTGGTTTAGATATTGAAACAAATCATAACAAAATATTGAAACAACTTGGATGTATGATTGAATCTCCTATTTTTTATGACAATCTTTCTGCTACAGAAAATTTAGAAATACACCTTAAATATATGGGTGCTATTGATGCTAATATTGAAAAAACATTAAATGATGTAGGACTTGTTAGTACAGGTAAAAAGCCTGTATCCCAATTTTCTCTTGGCATGAGACAACGATTAGGAATAGCTAGAGCAATTATTCATAAACCACGTATTTTAATACTTGATGAGCCAATAAATGGATTAGATCCAATGGGAATACGTGAAATGAGAGAACTTTTTATAAGACTTGTTCAAGAAGAGAATATGACTATTCTAATATCTAGCCATATTCTTAGTGAAATTGAGTATATGGCAGATATTATTGGTGTGATTGTAAATGGTAGTATTGTAGAAGAAATTAATTTAGCCTCTATTAAGGAAAAATTTCCAAATGGGCTTGAGGATTATTTTTTTAATATTATGAGTGGAGGAAATACTTATGTATAATTTAATGAAGTTAGAATTAAGGCGTACCAATGTTAAAATCTATCTAATAGCTGTGGCAGTCATTACTATGTGTAATTTCTGTATGCTATATATGTTTGCATATATGTCTATGACAGGTTCAGATGGGGAATTTTTTGGTTATATAGGGATACTATCTATTGTTAGTTCTATAAATATGGCATGTTTTTGTGTACTTAGTTCTGTCATGCATTCACGATTTATTATTGATGAATATATTGGCAAACGAGCTGTGTTACTATTTTCTTATCCAATTGAAAGAAAAAAGATGTTTTATTCTAAGTTCTTATTAGTAACTTTATTTACGGTTGGAGGAATGGTTTTGAGTAATTTACTTATGTTTGTTATATTTTTCTTAAGTGAATCAATTTTTCAAATTGTTAATGATAATCTCTCAATTAGTATAATAAGTAAGTCTATTTTTCTAACATTGCTGATGGCTATTATAGCAGGAGGATTTTCAGCAATAGCAATGTCAATTGGGTTCAAACGTAAATCTGTGCCAACAGCAATTGTAGTAGCAGTAATACTCTGTGCCTTAGTTACTAATATTTTTTCTCTTTCACCTTTTACAATGATACCAACAATTGTTACTACAGTGTTTTCAATAATAGTTTCGTCTATTAGCACTAAATCACTAGCTAATACAATAAATTATTTAGAAGCATAAGCAAAACGAGAGATTAGTTATATTAAAGTCAAATTGAAAAACTATTTATTACATTTGCTTTAAAAGGTAGACGTTAAAACAATCATAAATTTTATATAAGTATCCAAAATGGCATAGAATAAAAACATACCATTTTGGATTTTACTTTATATGTTTTAATATATTTAGAACTAAAACCAACTAAAACTTCCTTTATTATTTCTTTTTGAGTAATACAGAGCATAATCCGATTGTTTGTACAAAGATTGAAAAGTATCTGAGTTATTTTCAAATCTAGAGATACCTATAGAACAAGAATTGCTATTAGAACACAATTCTAAAACTTTTTTTGCTTTATTTTCAACATCTTCTTTCGATTGATTACTATATTCAAAGACAGCAAATTCATCTCCACCAAGTCTTCCAATAATAGCATCATTGACAAATACTTTAGTCAAAATTTTTGAAAAATGTATTAGTATCTCATCTCCTCGAATATGACCAAATATATCGTTTACCTGCTTAAAATTATCTAAATCAAAAATGTAAAAATACCCATGTGAAACAGTTTCAAGCATTTTTTTTATATGTACTTCAAAAAAATGTCGATTATATAGTCCAGTCATAAGGTCTTTTTCTGATTTTTGCTTAAATTCATTTGCCATTGCTAATGCTTCTTGTGCTTTTTCAGCTATTGTTTTAGGATAATACTCATCTTTCATTTGGTCAAAGTTTGGAATAGAATGATGCACATGAATAAGTCTAATTATATCATCTATAACTTTGTATACCATTGTAAAGCGAGTATCCATTTCTATATATACATCTTTTCCTAAATAATTTTTTTCTATTACCCAAAGAGTCCCATATACTATAAAAGTTTCATCTGTGACTTTGGTACATGAATACCATTCATCTATAATTTCAAAGTCTATCTGTTCTGATTCTTTTTGATCCTTTTTAAGATTTATAATAAATTCTTCTAATGTTTCATAAAATTCATGCTTTCCTGTTCCAATTAATGTAAGGTTATCCTCTAATAAGGAGATAATAAATTTAATACCTTCTTCTTCTGGATTTAAAACATAAATATGCCAAATCTTTTTTGATAAATCATTTAATCTTTTTTGTATCGTATTATTTTCCATACATTACCTCCTTAAGATTTGCAGTTTATAGTTTTAGTGTATTATAAATTAAACTATTATTACAATATTATAATATAGAACTAAATAAATTGCATTATGTGTAGAGAGAAGTATGTTTTTTATAATAAATTTATTATAGAAAAGTAATCAATTTTAATAGAAGCATTACATTTTAAAACTATAAAGAAAAATGGTAAATTAGATTTGAATTTAACTATGAAGAAATAAAATAAATCTAAATGCATTAGAGTTTTAATCTATACTTGAACATAAATAATCTTTATGATATGATGTCAATAATAATACTATGAAAGGAGTGCCTTGATGTCGGAGTTATATAATGGTAACCAACAATTAAATAGTTGGAGACACATATATTCTATATAATCAGAATTTTTAAGTGTATTTTTGATACATTTAATTTGTGTGTCTTATTCTGCCTTTATAGATAACTGACATATGACAACAGATAGTATTTGAAATATATATTACTTTGTTAAATTATGGTGTAGTAGGCTTTAATCTGCTACACTTTTATTAATTTTGCATAGTATTATTTTGATTATAATTATGTTGAAATAGAAAGTATTAACTTTTCTAGTCCACAGGAGTTTTCTGTTTTTGTGCTGGTCAATACATGCACAGAAAAAGGCAGATATACCTGTGGGCTTTTTTATATAAATTATGAAATATGGAGGTAGTTGAAATGAGTATAATTGAACTTAGGCAACTGACTAAATCTTATAAAAGATTTGAGAAAGAGCCAGGGCTTATGGGAAGTGTAAAATCTTTATTTAACAGGAAATACACAGAGAAAACAGCTATATCATCATTTGATTTAGAAGTAGAGGAAGGAGAATTTGTTGGATTAATAGGGCAAAACGGAGCTGGGAAAACTACTCTTGTTAAGATGTTAACTGGTATTATTGCACCATCTTCTGGAGATATATCTGTTATGGGTTATTATCCTAATAATTTGGAAAACAACTTTAAAAAACAGTACGCTGTTGTTATGGGACAAAAAAGTCAACTATTCTTTGAATTGACACCAGCAGATACATTTCTTTTATTTAAAGAGCTATATGATATATCTAATGAAGAATATAAAAGAAATTTAGATTACTTTATTGAATTATTTGAGGTATCAGACTATTTAAATGTACAAGTTAGAACACTTTCTTTAGGAGAGAGAATGAAGATGGAGCTAATAGTAGCTCTTCTTCATAATCCTAAAATATTGTTTTTGGATTAACCAACAATAGGTCTAGATGCTGTAGCACAAAAACAAATTAGATATTTTCTAAAGGAAGTGAATGAAACAAAGGGAACTACTATTATACTTACTTCTCATTATATGGAGGATATTAAGAGCTTATGTAGTAGAAGTATCGTTGTAGAAAATAGTCATAAAATATATGATGGTTCTACAGAAGAATTGTTTAATCATTTCCAAAAATATAAAAAAATAACAGTTAGTTTCGCTGATGAAACTGATATTAAATTTCCGAAAGATTGTAAAATCATTGAGCAAACAAAGCATAAGATATCAGTAGTTATGCCAAAAGAAAGAGGAAATGAAACTGTTAAATGGATTTTTGATAATTATGATGTCAAGGATATGATAATTGAAGAAGAAGATATAGGTAATATTGTAGAGAGAATATATAAGAAAGGAAGTGAGGAATATCGTGAGCAACTATAATCAGGTATATTCTAGTCATTCAATGTTTTATAAATTTAAACAAAATATACGAAGATATTATGAAGTAGCCAAAATTAATTTCAAAGTACAACTTATCTGGAGATTTGATGTAGTAGTTAATATGATGTTTACTATTATAAAAATTTTATTTGCTTATATCTTATGGAAAGCAGTTTTTGGTGAAAATGAAATAGTTTCTGGCTTTACATTTAATTCAATGTTGTCTTATTACATAATAAGCTCATTTTTATCAGGTATTGATATGTCAAAGAGTACTAGTGAAGAGATATGTAATCGTGTAAAATTAGGTACATTTTCAAAATATATGATTATTCCAATTAATGTTCAAAATTATTTTATTGCTAAAAATTTTGGAATGACATGTTTCTATTTTGTATTTAATATGATTTCTGCTTTTGTATGGATTTTCATATTTAAGTTGGATTTTGCTTTTACATCTAATCCAGTTCAAATATTTATTTCAATTTTAATGATTTTTTTAGGGCTTGTTTTTATGATGCAACTTCATTTCTTTATTGGAATTTTGTCGTTTAAATTTCTTGAGATTGGATTTTTTAGAATGATAATTGAAAATATCTCTGAATTTGTTACAGGAACAATGATACCACTAATACTTTTGCCAGAAGTTGTAGTATCAGTTATGAAGATATTTCCATTTTATTATACAGCTTATTTACCATCTATGTTACTAATAGATAGAAACAGCAGTGAGGCAACACAAGGATTGATTATTATAGCATTATGGGTTTTATTTTTTTTTATAGTGAATAAAATCATATATAAAAGAATGAGAACATTATTTGATGGGGCGGGGATATAATGAAAAAAAATTTCAAAATAATATTTATGTTACTAAAGATGAAATTATCAAAGATGATGGTATTTAGATTTGATTTTTTTGGAGCATTTTTTGTAGATAGTTCATTATTTATATTACAATTATTAATGTTTAATGGTATATATTCTCATATAGACTCAATAGGGGGTTGGCAACATGGAGAAATGCTAATATTTATAGGAACTTTTTCATTAATAAATGCAATAAATATGACGATTTTCTTTTTTGGTATTTATGATATTCCAAGAAAAATTCAAGAAGGAGAATTAGATTACTATATTACAAAACCAATAGACCCACTATTTAGATTGACATTTGAAAATATTAATATTGGTTCGTCCCCATTAATTTTAGCAAGTATACTTATAGTTTTATATGGGGTATCTGAATTAAATCCAAAGATAATTTATATCACAATAATAATGTATATCTGCATGGTACTATTGATGACATTGCTTTTTTATGATGTAGCGATTATACTTCGAACAGTTTCATTTTTTGTTATATCTTCTTCTGCTATAATGAGATTAGAAGATAATTTATTACCAATGAACATGAAAATTCCTGGTGTAATATATGAAGGTGTTTTTAAATTATTATTCTATTTAATTTTACCATATGGAATTATGTCAACAATTCCAACTCAAATTTTGGCTGGTACAATAACAATGAATGGATTGATATATTCAATCTTAATTGTATTCTTGTTTACAGTGTTTATGTGGAGATTTTGGAAGTTAGGTATGAGGCATTATAAAAGTGCAAGTAGTTAACAATTTTACTGCTTTGAGGTGATGAGAATTAAAAATATAGCAAATATTATTACTATACTTAGAATTATTTTATCAATAGTATTACTTAAAACAGAAGTATTCTCTAATTTATTTTTTATAATCTATATTGTTTGTGGATTAAGTGACTTTTTAGATGGATATATAGCTAGAAAAATGAATCTAACAAGTGAATTTGGCTCAAGGCTTGATAGCATAGCAGATATATGTTTTGTAATCTCCACATCTGTTATTATGCTTCCCATAATAAATATACCAAAGTATATAGTGTTATGGATAGTAGTAATTGCTATCATTCGTATTACATCAATAATTATAGTAATTTATAAATACAATACATTTTTTATATTACACACATATGGAAATAAAATATCTGGATTTATGCTGTTCTGTTTCCCTTTATTTTATAATCTGGTTAACATAAGTTTGTTTACTAGTATGATTTGTGTTGTAGCAAGTATCTCGGCTATTGAAGAAGTAATGATACATATATTTTCTAAAGAGTTGAAAAAAGATACTATGTGAATGTTTATAAGTAAACACGTTTCATGTGATACTAAACAATAAAAACAAGTGTTAGTGATTAAAATCATAAAATGCTTGGAGTAAAGGTTAAGAAGTTATTTTTAGATATTATGATAACGTATAATAGCAAGATTAATTAAAAATCTATTCAAGCAATTAGATATAATCTTTATGGAGAAAGGGGGTCTTTTAATGTCTAATAGATTGGATATAATTTTAGATATAAGTAATGTACAAGAGAATGAATTGAATGAGTGATATATCTTATTCAGAAAATCGAAAGCAAGATAATCTTCATGCGCAGAATAATTTACTTGCACAAAGGTTTAATTTGTTTTCTCTATTAAAATTTGCATTTCCCACTATTTTTATGATGATTTTTATGGGGCTATATACAATTGTTGATACTATATTCGTTTCAAGATTTGTTAATACAAATGCTTTATCAGCAATTAATATTGTATGTCCCATTATTAATATTATCGTTGGACTTGGAACTATGTTTGCTACTGGGGGGAGTGCTATAGTAGCTCGTAAGATGGGGAATGGTGAGACTGATGAAGCAAAGAAAGTTTTTACTTTAATCGTATTATCTGGAGTTGTACTTGGGATGATAATTACTGGCATTGGGATTGTATTTATGGATTATATTATTATATGGTTAGGAGCAAGTGAGATTTTGATTAAATATTGTCGCTCGTATCTTTTTATTATTTTGATTTTTGCTTCTGCTAATATATTACAAGTATTATTTCAAAGTCTATTTGTGACAACTGGGAAACCAAAGTTTGGGTTATGGTTAGTGATAGGTGCAGGGTGCACTAATATAATTTTAGATTATGTGTTTATTGTTCCATTACAAATGGGTATTGGTGGAGCAGCACTTGCAACTGGTATAGGATATTTAATTCCTGCTATTGCAGGGTTAGTTTTCTTTTCAAAAAGTAACGGGATACTTAGATTTTGTATACCTAAAGTAGATAAGAAAGTATTGTTTGAGACTTGTTTTAATGGCTCATCTGAAATGGTGAGTCAATTATCAACAGCAGTTACCACTTTTTTATTTAATATTATAATGATGAAGTTGATTGGTGAAGATGGAGTTGCAGCTATTACAATAATTATTTATTCTCAGTTCCTTTTAACTTCAATTTATATTGGCTTTTCAATGGGAGTTGCTCCAATAATAAGTTATAATTATGGAAGTAGAAATAATGTACAGTTAAAGTACATTTTTAAAATTTGTATATTATTTATCTCAGTAGCTTCTTTAGTGGTATTTGTTTTTTCTATGATATGTTCACCAAGTATAGTAGAGATTTTTTCTCAAAGAGGAAGCAATGTTTATAAGGTCACAAGGTCTGGATTTTATATATTTTCTTTTAGCTTTATTTTTTGTGGATTCAATATTTTTACATCATCTATGTTTACAGCACTATCAAATGGAAAAATATCTGCAATACTATCTTTTTTACGCACATTTGGTTTTATATCTATAGGTTTGCTGATATTACCAAATATATTGGATATATATGGTATATGGCTAGCGGTACCAATTGCTGAGCTATTAACCTTATTTTTAACAGTTAGTTTTATATATAAATATAAGAATAAGTATAACTATATATAATAACAATTATAGTTAACATATATCTTTTTTAACTGTGTATCATTTAGTCCATAAATAACGATTTTTCCGTTATTTATGGGCTTTTATTGTATTTCTTCTTTTGAATTTATTCCTTTATGGCAAGTCTGTTCTTAACAACATTACAATTTTAATTTTTTTTTAATATTTTGTTATTCATATATTGCATAATCAAATCAGCACCAAATTCATTACTACCTGTACTTCTAATTTCTTTTAACCAAGAATCAGTCATTAACTCAACACCGTTTGACACTTTTCTAGTCCATCTGTAACATATCCATTTAAAACAGAATATGCTTAATCTTCAGCCAGAGTTAATAAATTCTTTCATCAGAATTTCATTAGGAGCTGGTGCAGTAATAATCCTAACAACAGGCTTATTGAACTTTTATGCTATATGCTTCCCTAAAAAGAAAAGATATTCATAAATAATTAAGTCAAATTTATGGGCTACTTTTATAGATGATTGATAGACATTTTTTATTAGTAGATAGAGCCTGAAGACATTACATTAGTTTTTTTAGTGGTTGATTTTATCTATTAGGAATGTTACTATTAGTAATATAAAAGGAGAGTAAGTAAAATGGATAAAATTATTTTAGGATTACTTATGTTTAAGAAGCTAACAATTTATGAGATAAGAAACATCATAGAAATAAATTTCACTTCAATGTGTAGCAATAGTATGGGAAGCATTCAAGCTGCAATAAAAAAATTACTTGAAAAGAAAATGATAGTATATGAAGAAATTATTGAAAATAGTGTAAATAAGAAATTTTATGTATTAACTGATGAAGGGAAATTATGTTTTTTAAAATGGGTACAGACTGCTATGATCTCAGGTAAAATGAAGGATATGGAATTAAGTAAACTATTTTTTATGGGTTTTGTGCCAACGAAAAAAAGATTATCATTAATAGAATCTTATCTTGTAGACCTCAAAAAAGAAAGAGAGCAGTTAGAGAATATCAAAAAACAAGACATCAATATTGTAAAATTACAGTTCATTACTTGTATAGAAGAAAACCAAGCACAGTTTAATCACTTTTCACAATACACTGAACCCTCTGACATGCAAAGAGATATTCAAGATATAATTGATTTTGAATTATTGACTTTACAGTTTGGGATTGATAGGACAAATTTTGAAATAGAATGGTTTGAGAACTTAAAGAAAAAACTAATTAATGAATGTTCAAAGAATGGTCATAATCAAGAAAAAGGGGGTAGCTAGTGTGAAAAGAATTGTAATCATAACTGGAGCTAATTCAGGAATAGGGAAGGCAGCAGCATTTAAGTTTGCATCAGAAGGTTATAGGGTCATAATGGCATGTCGAAATATTAAGACTAGTGAAGCAGTGCATGAAGAACTTATTGATAGGACTAAAAATACTAATATAGATTTGCTTCAACTTGATATTTCATCAAAACAATCAATTTATAGTTTTTGTGAGATGTATAAGAATAAATATGGTGTTCTAGATATTTTAATTCATAATGCTGGACATTTCAGACATGGAGAAAAAAGATTTCAAAAAAGTATTGATGGTGTGGAACTAACTTTTGCTACCAATCTATTTGGGCCAGTTCTCATGACTGAGTTATTATTGGATGTACTTGCTAAATCAAATAATCCTAAAATTCTAAATGTTTGTAGCACAAATATAAAACATTTTTTTGATGAAAGAAGAAAAATTAATTTTGGAGTTTTAAGTGGGGAAGCCATAGAGGATAAACAATATAATTCATATCAAATTTATGGGGATTCTAAAATGGCTTTACTTATGGCTACAACTATGATGAAACAAAAATACAAGCCTTATAATATAAGTGTAAATGCAATTATGGTTCCAGCAACAAAAATGAGTAAAGAAACAATTAATAAGTTTAATTCTTATTGGAAAACACTTGCATTTTTACAAAACCTTATTATACTAGAGCCAGAAACTATTGGAAAGGCTTACTTTTCAATTTGTACCTCTAATGTTTATACAGGTATTACTGGAAAACTAATAAATCATCGAGGTCAAATTGTTAAAATGGCTGATGATTCAATATCATTTATAAAAATTATTACAAGCAAAGAGGTTTATCCGCCTTATGTCAATAATAAAGAGGCAATAGATAAGGTGTGGGCTGTATGCAAACAGTATATCGAAAATGCTAAGTGTAGTTTGCTATCATAATATATATAATTAACGAAATTATTACATAAACAATATAATTTCATTAATATTGAAATTGTTAAAACGAGAGAGTGTCTTTGCTAATTCTGATAAGTTTTTATTTTACTGCTTAAATTAATATGAGAAAAGTTATGATTAATTAGAATTTAATTTATAATTGATATATACTTGATTTTATTTAATTATTTGAATATACTTTAAGCAGAACATAGAGAGCGATAGAATTAAATAGAAAAAAATAACTCTTTATAGGAGCGATTTTAATATGGAGACATACTTTAATAAAAAAATATTACTTGTTGATGATGAGAAAGATATAATAAATCTAATTGAAGAAGTTTTGATAAAGGATGGTTTTAAAAATATTGTTAAAGCTTATAATGGTTTAGATGCTATTTCTTTGTGTAAGACAGAATGTCCAGATGTCATTATTCTTGACATAATGTTACCAGATGTAGATGGAATAGAAGTGTGTAAAAAAATTAGAGAGTTCTCATACTGCTCAATTCTTTTTCTTTCATCAAAAGATGATGATATTGACAAAATACTTGGTCTTAGTAGTGGTGGGGATGATTATATAACGAAGCCATTTAGTCCAAGAGAGGTTGTCTTTCGAGTTAAAGCTCAATTGCGTAGACAACAGTACCAAAGCATTATACCATCGGATGATGTAGTTATTAAGTTAGGTAATATTACTATTGACACAGGAGGATGTCGTGTATATAAAAATGGAGATGAAATTGAGTTAACTGGAAGAGAATATCAACTTTTAAGTTACATGGCTCAAAATGTAAATAAAATTATAGGAAAAGAAAGACTTTATGAACAAGTGTGGGGTGTATATAGCAGTATCTGTGATAATACAATTATGGTACATATACGACATATAAGAGAAAAAATTGAAGATAATCCTTCAAATCCTAAAGTACTTATAACAGTTAAAGGTCTAGGATATAAACTTGTGAATAGAGTTGATTAGAACAAATTTTAATATTAATAGGCACTCCTAAACAAGTGCCTATTAATATTTGTATCTTAGCAATAGACTTTATACTCTTGTAGACATTTATTCTTTAAAGTTTCCTAGCAATGAAACTTTAACTAAAATATTAATACATGTATTGAAGTACTAATTAAACAATATATCATATAACATATAAATTTATATTAATTGTTTTTCTATATTAAATACCTTATCAATCCAACCTTTATAAAATTTTTCTTCATGAGAGACTAGTATGATACTTCCTTTAAACTGTTTTAAAGCACTTTGTAAAGCATCCTTTGTTTCAGCATCAAAATGGTTAGTTGGTTCATCTAGAATCAAAAAATTGCAAGGAGATAACATCATACAACATAATTTAACCTTAGATTGTTCACCACCACTCAAAGTAGACACACTCCTTGAAACATGCTCTTCCTTTACACCACATCTGGCTAGATGACGTCTAATCTCTTTTGTATTAAATTTTGGATACTTATCTGCCACTATTTGAAGGGGTGTCTTAGTAGGATTTTCCCATTTTAAATCTTGTTCATAATAACCAATTTTAACTTGCTCTGAAAACTGAAAACTTCCAGAGATACAAGGAATATCTTTAACTAATGTCTTTAATAAAGTTGACTTACCAATTCCATTAAATCCAGTTATAACTATTTTTTGACCTCCATCAACAGAGAAATTTAACTTTGGAAGTAAAGAATAGTAGTAGCCCACCTCAAGATTAGTTACTGTAAGTGCATTCTGAGCAGATATTTCAGTCTCTGAAAATTGAATATTTGGTTTTCCTACAAAACTAGGAGGAGCTATTCTTTCTATTTTATCCAATTGTTTTTGTCTTCCTCTTGCAATTTTCGAATTAACTCCAGCTTTATTTTTACGTATAAATATCTCTTCTTTTTCTATTTTCTTTTGTTGTGCATGATATCTTCGAATATAATCTTCTCTTAAGTGTGATTTTTGCTTAAGGAACTCTGAATATTTTCCATGATATTTCTTAATCATTCCAAACTCTATATCAAGAATACCTGTAGAAATTTTTTCTAGAAAATCAAAATCGTGAGAAACCACAATAAATGCACCACTAAATGTGCTTAAATAGTTAGCAAGCCATTCAACATGTTCTTTATCTAAAAAGTTTGTTGGCTCATCTAATAATAAAACTTCATGATTAGAAAGTAGTAATTTTGCTAAGATTACTTTTGCCCTTTGTCCACCACTAAGTTCTCCAACAACACGATTCATTCCTATTGAATCTAATCCAAGACCAGTTGCTATTCTGTTCACTTCATTGTCTATAGAATAGAAGTTGTTTGCTATTAATAATTCTTGATACTCTGATGCTTTAATTAGTTGTTGCTCATTTCCAGATAGAGCACTTTCTTGGTATAGCAAGTTCATCTCCTTTTCTATTTTATAAAGTTCTTCAAAGGCAGTGTGTAAATAGAGGGATATTGTTGTATCTCTATTAATTTCTGCATATTGGTCTAAATGACCTATTTTGATACTAGTTTGCCACTTGATTTCTCCTTCATCTGGAACAACTTCTCCTAATAAAATTTTAATTAAGGTACTTTTACCTACACCATTTTGACCAACTATACCAATATGTTCACCTTTGAATAAATCAAAGTTAGCTTTTTCATACAGTGACTTATCCATAAAACCTTGTGATAAATTAGTTACTTTTAATAAACTCATAATTCAAACTCCTTTTCTTTTATTAAAAAATTTATGAAAATAAAAAAAGCAGAGGAAAGGCATTTTAAAATGCCGACCTCTGCTTTTGGAAAAACAAAAGGTCATAGACAAGCATTGTTGTCTATGACCAGAAAATCTATATATCTATCGGCAAATAGGCGATTTTAAATAAGCATAGCAGAAAAACTATACTATCCAACCTATATTTGCCGATGAAGATAGAAAGCTCTAAGCTTCCAGATTAACCTCTACACAACGCTTCATCGTATACATTTGTGTAGAGTTAAGTTTTCTAACAAGTTTAACTAATTTTATATAAATCATAATTATTCACATCCTAATCTTAATAGTAATTCTAGTTTATTTATATTTAAATTGTACTTTGTACTTTTGATATTATCTTATTTATTTAAAATATATTTTGCTAATTATAGCTTAAATCATGTTATCATAATACGTGATTATAGTCAACAAAAAAAGTTATTTTTATATAGTCACCTTGATAGCATAATAAATTAAAGTTTATATTATTAAGATGAAGGATAGTATTAATTATAATAATTCTCCATATTTTTTTATAAATATCTTTTTTAATAGAGTTACCAAGACCATATAAGATAAAATAGTAAAAATCAATCCAATAAAGTATATACTTGGAAGTGGCATCATACCAATAGCATGACCAAGGGATGTATAGGGTATAACAGTACCAATAACAATTCCCATTGTTGTAAAAAGAGTTAATTTCCATGAAGCTCGACTTTTAATAAATGGGATGTGTGGAGTTCTTATCATATGAATAACCAATGTTTGAGACCATAAAGATTCTATAAACCATCCAGCATGAAATAGAGATATAAATCCAAGCTGACCTGTAGTATCTAAGCTATGAAAACTTCCACCAAATACACTTGGGCATACTATAAAATACATTAGTATATATGTTGTAATATCAAATACTGAACTAGTTGGACCAATCCAAGTCATGAATTTGCTTATAGATGATGAATCCCATTTTCTTGGAACTTTTAGATAATCATCATCCACATTATCCCATGGAATAGTTATACATGAAATATCATAAATTAAGTTTAGTATTAAGATTTGAATTGGTAGCATTGGTAAAAATGGTAAGAATGCACTTGCTATTAATACAGAGAACATATTACCAAAATTAGAACTTGCAGTCATCTTTATATATTTTATAATATTTGCATATGTTTTTCGTCCTTCAATGGCACCTTGTTCTAGTACCATAAGGTCTTTTTCAAGTAGTATAATATTTGCACATTCTTTAGCTATATCAACCGCTGTATCTACGGATATGCCAACATCAGATTCCTTCATAGCAGCAGCATCATTTATGCCATCACCCATAAATCCAACGATATGTCCATTTCTACGAAGAGATGCAACTATACGAGATTTTTGTTCTGGAGAAAGTTTTGCAAATATACTTGTATTTTCTACTATTTTATCAAGATTTTTATCATCCATGTTTTCTATGTCTGAACCAAGTAAGATATTTTCGATTTTAATGCCTACTTGTTTGCAAATATACTTTGTTACTGCATCATTGTCACCAGTTAGAACCTTTATATCAACTCCATTTTTAAGTAGAGCTTTTACTGCATTAGATGTACTTTCCTTTGGTGGGTCAAGGAATGCAAGGTAACCTATTAAAACCATGTTACTTTCGTCAGAAACTGAAAATTCATCTACAGGAGAAGGGTTATTTTTCTGTGCAATTCCCAAAACTCTCATACCCTTATCGTTGTATTTAGAAACTATTGTAATAATTTCTTTACGTATTTCATCTGTTATCAACTGAATCTCACCTTTATACTCAACATGAGTACAAATTGACAACATCTCTTCAATAGCACCTTTTGTAATAAGCTGAGTTTTTCCAAATTTATTTTTAACTACTACACTCATTCTTCTTCTATTAAAATCAAATGGGATTTCATCAACTTTTGTATAATCTATCCAAAGCTCTTGCATACCATTATCATTTGCATGGTCAATAATAGCTATGTCCATAAGATTTTTAAGCCCTGTCTGATGATAACTATTTAAAAATGCATGGCGAAGGATTCGTTTATCTTCTTTTCCATGAATATCAAGAGAATACTCTAAAACTACTTTATCTTTAGTTAAAGTTCCAGTCTTGTCAGTACAAAGTATGTCCATAGCACCAAAATTTTGTATAGAGCCTAAATCTTTAACAATAACTTTCTTCTTTGACATAGCAACGGCACCTTTAGCAAGATTTGCAGATACTAACATTGGCAACATCTCTGGTGTAAGTCCAACTGCTATTGAAAGTGCGAACAAAAATGCTTCCATCCAATCACCTTTTGTAAAACCATTTACAAAGAGAACTATTGGAACCATAACAAACATAAATCTTATAAGTAGCCATGAAACTGAGTTAACACCCTTTTCAAAACCTGTTATAGTTTTATTGTTTGTTATTTGCTGAGCCATAGAACCGAATACAGTACAATCACCTACTGAAATAACAATAGCTATGGCTGAGCCACTAATTATGTTACTACCCATAAATGCAATATTATCTAAATCAAGTATATTATTGCTAGCTCCTTTGTAGACATCAGAAAATTTTTCTATTGGCTCACTTTCTCCTGTAAGAGAAGATTGACTAACGAATAAGTCTTTACATTGTAATATACGTACATCAGCTGGAATCATATCACCAGCGGCAATATGGATAATATCTCCTACAACAATATCACTTAGTGGTATTTCTATTAATCCTTTAGAATCACGCATAACTGATATAGTAGTATTTACCATATCACTTAGGGCTTGTGCTGCTTTCCCAGAACGAGATTCTTGAATAAATTGTAGTAATCCACTTATAGCTACCATTGTCAATACGATAATGACTGTAGTTACATTTTTATCAGCTGGCTTTGCTAAAATAACATCTGTGACAAAAGAAATTATAGCTAAAATAAAGAGTACAATGGTAAATGGGTTTACAAAAGCTTTTACAAACTTTTTTATCATTGAATTACCAGATTTTTGAGTGATTTCGTTATTACCATACTTGTCTCTCATTATATTAACCATTTTTTCAGAGTAACCATTATAAGAATTTTTATATTCATTTAATAAAATATAGTCTTTCATTATAGCTGAATCAAGTATACGTTCTTTTGAAGTTGAATTATATATAGTTTGTGTAATAAGTTTTTTATTTAATTTTTTTATCATGTCTGAGACCTCCTTAAATAGTTATCTATTTCTTGAAAATAAGGAAGTAAAGACATAAGTCTGTGACGAAAAACATCACTAGTTTTAAGTTTATTAAAAATAGGCAGAAGAAATAAGACGTACAAAATAGTACAATTCTTCAAATAAGTGACTACTTCGCTCAACAGAGCTTATGTTATTACTACTTCCTGCGTCCATTCTTCTCACCTCCAAAATTCAAAATATATAAATCTAAAATAAACATTAAAAAATCCCTTATCAAAGCATAAACAATGACAAGGGAATTAAACCTACAATAAAAACAACCAAGGTATAGAAAACCTAAGTATATTTATAATACAGTAAAAAATGTTTAATCATCGTTCAAGCTTTAACTTCATAGGGCGATGAAATTGCATTAGATTATGCCTTGGAATCGACATAAACTGTTGACCTTCTCATAGTGTCTCCACTATTTTGCGGCAGCAACCCGTATCCCTATGGTAGCCTCACCTACCGAGATATTTAATTTCTATGAGATTATAATATATAAAAAAATATTTGTCAACATATAAAAAACTATATATAGTCAATATATTATATTACTTTGTCAAACTTATTGTTCTAAATCTTGTATTTGTATAATTACAAATATTTTTAATGTATGTTTTTTTTTATTAAAATTGTATAACAATTCATTTCTAATAAAATCGTATAATCTATAAAAGCAATTAAGGCTATTAGCTTTATAATTTTAATATAGCATGTACTATTTTTATGAAATATTACAACCTGTAGAAGCAGTTGAATACTATTGTTGAATTTTAAAGTATGTGCTAAGATACATATATAATTGTTAGAAACAAAATAAATATAAATTTTATATATGAAAGTATACATTTAAAGTAATAAGTAAGGATATATGTTTATTTATGATTATATAAATAGGTATATTTTGAATATAATATCATTAGTAACATAATGTAAATAAGTATTGTTATTAAAATAATCGCAAGCAATTTCAACAAAAACTTTTTATAAAGGGGGGAATTAGATTTGTGTCAATTAAAAGAATTGCTTTTATAATTTCTTTAATTATCTGTATAATATTTGTGTATCTCCCAATACAAACAATTGCTACATCAGAAAAGCGTGTTGTAAAGGTAGGTTTTTTTGAGTTTGAAGGGTATCATGAGTATAATGAAACTGGGGATAGAAGTGGGTATGGATATGAGTATCTTCATGAGATTGCAAAGCATACTGGCTGGACATATGAATATGTATCTGGTACATGGGAAGAATGTCAAGCTATGTTAGAAAATGGTCAGATTGATTTGCTTACATCTGCACAATATACAAAAGAACGTGCAGAAAAATTTGATTTCTCAGAATTGCCTTTGGGAAGCAGTTATGCACGCATTACAGTAAAACATGGAAATTCAAAATATTTACCAAATGATTATAAAAATTTTGATGGAATAGTGATTGGATTACTTGAAAGTAATAGTAGAAATGAAAGCTTAAAAAAATTTGCATACGAAAAAGAATTTAATTACACATCTAAATATTTCAAAAATCAAAAAGAGTTAGAAAGTGCATTAAAAAATGGAAAAGTGGATGCTATATTAACTAGTAGCCTAAGAACTGCTAAAGATGAAAATGTAATTGCTCAGTTTTCTCCATCTCCATTTTATTGTATTGTAAAAAAAGGTAATGCTCAATTGTTAGAAGAAATTAATAATGCTCTAGAAGACATAGAAATGGATAATCCTGCATATAAGTTTAATTTATATAGTAAGTATTATCAATCTAGTAATCAAAATGAGTTTATCCTTTCTAAAGAAGAACATAATTATTTAAAAAGAAATGATAGTATACGTTTAGTTAGTATGCCAGAATCATATCCATTATCATACTTAGACAACGGAAATTTTAATGGTATAATATCAGATATGTTTAGTTTAATTGTTAAGGACCTTGGTTTGAAGATAGACTATATAGAAACCAATTCATATAAAGAATCAATTAATATGTTAAAAGAAGGAAAAGCAGATGTTATATGTTTTTTTAATTCTGATTATGGATGGGCAGAACAGAATGGAATAAAAATTACATCTCCTTATATGGAATTGAACTACAGTGCAATAACTAAGAACTATAGGAATACTAAGTTTAATAATATTGCTGTTGTTGACAGTGATAAGTTTAATGATGAGTATATCAAAAAACGTTATAAAAAATCTAATGTTAAAAGTTATAAATCTGAAAAAATGGCTATAAATGCAGTAGAAAGAGGCGATGCAGATGTAGCGTTTATAAATACATATTCTGCTGAAAACTATATACAAAAGGATTATAATAATTTAAAAGCAACCTTAGTTACTGATTATAAAACCAATATATCTCTAGGGGTTAGCCAAGATATAAATCCAGTATTATATTCTATTTTGGATAAAAGAATAAATTCACTTAATAAGGATGAGTGCTCTGAAATTATTGCAAAGTATACAATGTTTCAAAATTATGAAACTAGCTTATCTCAATTTGTTCATCAGCATCCAGTTCAGACAGTTTTAGTTTCTTTTTGCTTTTTCTTAATTATAATAGCTGCTCTTTCTTATATAATTGCAATTAACAGAAGACATTCAATACATATTTTTGATTTAGCATTTAAAGATACAATTACTGGAATTTGGAATTACAATGGATTTGAAAAAGAAACAACAAAAATTTTGGAAAAACATAAAGGAAAGTTTTATGCACTGGTTGCTTTTGACATAAAAAAATTTGCTATAATAAATGAAAATTATGGTAGAGATTCTGGAAATATAATCATAAAAGAAATTGTTTCAGTCCTAAAAAGGATTATCGGAGATACAGCCTTATTGGCCCATGTAAAAGCAGACCATTTCCTTTTTCTTTTACCATACGAGTTTAAAAAAGATTTGGAACTAACCCTTAACTGTATAAATGAAAATATCTCATATTTTGAAGTTAAAGGTTTTAGTATTAAAGTTAAGCCCAACTTTGGAGTATATAATATTGAAACTGAGAATATTGCTGTTACAAAGGCTATTGATTATGCTGAAATTGCTAGAAGAAAAGCAAAGGAAGGCAAGCTATCTATTGTATATTTTGATGATTCACTTAGAGAAAATCTTAAAAAAGAAAAAGAGATTGTTGACAGAGTAGATTATGCATTAGAAAACAAGGAGTTCCAAGTTTATTATCAACCTAAATTTGATATGAGAACAAATGAAATTATTGGAGCAGAAGCACTTGTAAGATGGAATCATAAAGAACTTGGCTTTATGAATCCAGCAGAATTTATTCCTATACTTGAGAAGAGTGGTGGTATTATAGAAGTTGATTTTTTTGTGTTGGATGAAGTATGTAAATTGACTCGTTTTTGGATGGATTCTGGAATTAAACCAATTTCAATTTCTGTAAATCAATCAAGAGCACATTTTCAGAGAAAAGATTATATAAATAGATTGCAAGAGTTGCTTGTTAAATATAATATACCTAGAAACATAATTGAACTTGAAATAACTGAAAGTTTGTTTGAAAATGATAGTATATCAAATGATATGATAAAAAAGATTAAGGAACTTGGATTTTTTATTTCTGTTGATGACTTTGGGTCAGGTTACTCTTCTTTAAATCTTCTTAACCAAGTTTCTGTAGATATTCTAAAAATAGATAAATCTCTATTAGATAATTCTAAAGGTGAAGGTAAGATTATAAGTAAAGTAGTTGAGATGGCAAATGACTTGGGTCTAGAAGTAATTTGTGAAGGTGTTGAAAATATGGAACAGGCGGAATTTTTAATGAGTATTAATTGTTATTATGCACAAGGTTATTTATATGCTAAACCTATGCCAAAGGATATGTTTGTTCAAAAAGTGGAGAAGTCTAAAGATATATAGAAATTGTATAAATATTTAAGTTGTTATAATAGTATATTAAAGATTACAATAAATAAAATATTTATGTATGATATCTAAAAATGAATGAAAATTAAATATATAGTAAAGGCACTTTATAAATTATGAAGTGTCTTTTATTGTTGTAAAAATAAGTAGTGTATTACGAATAACAAAAAGAATAACATTAATTAAATCTTAGATAATCTTAGGTATAATGTATGATTTACTTTGAAAAAACTAAAATTTTAAGGTGAAATAATATAATTATATTAAATTTTATTGAAATAATTAAAATTATTTACTTAATATAACTTATTAGTTAGAATTATACTAAATAATTAAGGAGGTGAGTAGCGATAGATGAGATAGATTTAAAAATAATTAATTCTCTAAAGAAGAATAGTAGAGCCTCAACTTCTGAAATAAGCAGGCAAGTCAATTTATCAATACCAGCAGTATCAGAACGAATAAAGAAAATTGAGCAATCAAATATAATTCAAAAGTATACTATCCAAATCAATCGAGAAAAAACAAAATACAAACTTTTAGCTTTTATATTTATCAATACTGATTTATCTGAAAGTATGGAAGATTTTAAGCAAACTATATTGGAACATGAGACTGTATTGGAGTGTCATCATATTTCAGGAGAGTATGATTATTTGATAAAAGTATTAGCAGAAGATACAAATGACCTTGAAGAATTCATATCTGTGACATTAAAAAGAATCAAGGGAATTCAGAAAGCTAATACAACTATTGTTCTATCTACAATTAAAGAAGAAATTAATACATGTAAAAATATTTTTAAAATAGATTAATAGTTAAATGTTAATTACCTTATCTATATTTATTTTAACTAAATTTTAGGAGGAAAATGTAATATGAAAATTTTAGTTTTTTTAGCAAAAGGTTTTGAAACTATGGAATTCAGCGTATTTATAGATGTTATAGGATGGGCTCGTAATGATTATGGTTGTGATATTGATGTAGTAACTTGTGGCTTTAAAAATAAGGTTATGAGTACGTTTAATATTCCAGTATTTGTTGATAAGACTATAGAAGAAGTATGTGTTGATGATTATGATGCTCTAGCTATTCCTGGTGGTTTTGAAGAGTTTGGATTTTATGAAGAAGCATATGATATGTCTTTTTTAAATTTAATAAGAGAGTTTGATTTAAAAGAAAAGATAATTGCATCTATTTGTGTGGCAGCATTGCCAGTTGGCAAAAGTGGAGTTTTAAAAAATCGTAAAGCTACTACATATCATTTGAAAAATGGTCAAAGGCAAAGACAGTTAAGAGAATTTGATGTAAATGTAATTAATGAACCAATTGTTGTAGATAAAAATATTATAACTTCATATTGTCCAGAAACTGCTCCACATGTAGCTTTTAAACTTTTGGAAATGTTGACATCTAGAGAACAAATGGAGACTGTTAAACTAGCTATGGGATTTAAACTATAATGAGCTATAGATTTTCTAAGTAATCAGAACCCCAGTCACACATACAATCTAGAATTGGAATAATACTCTTTCCAAAATCTGATAGTGAATATTCTACTTTTGGAGGAACAACAGGATAAACAACTCTGATAATTAAACCATCTGCTTCTAATTCACGTAGCTGTTGAGTTAACATCTTAGGTGTTGCTTTAGGAATTAATTTTCTTAGTTCATTAAATCTCAATATAGTGTCTTTGAGATGCCAAAGTATAAGTGTCTTGTATTTACCACCAATCAATGCAAGTGTTGCTTCTATTGGACAACTATAATCACTAGAACATTTTTTCATTTTTAAGCTCCTTTTATATATTTTAAGTATCTTTTTAGGTACTATATTACAAAAAAGTGCATTATTGTAATATAAAACTATAGTGATAAAATTATAGCATAGGTTAAATGAATCATCAACTTAGCCTAATAAAATGATAGGAGGTAAGTAAATGAATTTTGTTGAACTTGCAAAAAAAAGATATTCTTGTCGTAATTATCAGGATAGAAAGGTAGAGAAAGAAAAACTTGAGAAAGTTTTAGATGTTGCAAGAATAGCTCCAACTGGTGGTAATCGTCAACCACAAAGATTAATTGTTATTCAAGAAAAAGAAGGTCTGAATAAACTTTCTAAGGCTGCCAATATATATGATGCACCATTAGCTATTATCGTGTGTGGAGATAAGGAAAAAGTTTGGACAAGACCTTTTGATGGGAAACAACTTACAGATATTGATACAAGCATAGTTACTGACCACATGATGTTACAGGCAACTGAACTTGGATTAGGAAGTGTTTGGGTATGCTATTTTAATCCAGATGTAATTAGAGAAGAGTTTAGCTTGCCAGATAATCTGGAAGCAATAAATATATTATTGATAGGATACGAATCTAAAACACCAGAAAGCCCAGAGAGACACGAAAAAACTCGTGTTCCTTTAAGTGAAATTGTTTCTTATGAAACTCTTTAGTCATAAAATCAGGTTATTTACATAATAAATGTCATAAAATATTTACTGTAAGTAAAATTCAAAATAAGTAATATCTACATGAAATTAACTTTAGTGAAGTGTATCTAGTTTTAATAAAAGATATACTTCACTAATTTATTTTTTAAAAATATTTATTAAATATGAAGGTTTTACGAATTAACTAAAATATATTTATTGAACTAACTTTTAAATCTGAAAAAGCACTTGAAATATAGTCTTTTATATCATTTAGATGGTCTTGAATTTGTTTTTCTGATATTCTATCAGCTCCATATACAAAATACATAATATTTTTAGTATCTTTTGTTATAGATGTTCGATTATCTGGTCCATTAAGAATACTGGATAATATACCAATGTTATCAGATAAAAATAAATCATACTTTGTTAAAACCTGTTCTTTTCTACCTATCCCATAAAAATGTTCACTACCATTTGCAATATCTATTCTCAAAGGTAATTCTATCTTATCAAAGTCATGCCCTGCTGTTAGAAGAAGGTTTTTTAATTCTGCTAAAAACATTGATTCAACTGTTATTCCTGCATCTGGAATACCTTTTGATTTTAATAAAAGAGATTCCAATTGAAGTAATACAGGGTAAGTTTTCTTAAATTTTTTATAATATTTTATATAACTTGAAATTGGTTCTGTTTTAATTTTTTCTTTACGATTGTACTCTGGGTGTTGTTCAATAATATTTTCAGTTATAGAGTTTTTAAGGAATAAAAAATTTTCTTTATTAGGATTTGAATATGTAATATTTATAACCATAACTCCGAATTTAATATTAGGATAAATTTCTTTTACCTTACTTGATATTTCTAGCATAATATAGACTCCTTTTTATTTTATATTTTATGATATAATCTTAGCAAGTTAAAAGTGGATTTTGTAGTTCCACTTTTATAGAAATTTTATAGAACCACTTTTGGAGGTATTAAAGTGTGGATTACAATTAATAGAAATAGCAACATACCATTATCGAGGCAAATTTATTGTAAGATAAAGGATATGATTTTGGATGGAAGCTTAAAGTTTGAACAAAAATTGCCATCATCTAGAACTTTGTCAAAAGAATTATCTGTATCTCGCAATACAGTTTTGGATGCATATAATCAATTGATTGCAGAAGGATATTTGGATACAAAAAATGGCTATGGTACAATCGTAGCTAAAGGGATATCAGGGTATAATGTTGGCTTTAAATTAAACTATACTTTTGAAAGTGCAGATAATTTGCACATCAATGAACAAAAAAATTGCATAGATTTTCGTTCTGGTATTCCAGAATTAAAACTATTTCCACGTAAAGAATTTTCAAAGCTATATAAACAAATACTATATGATTTATCAGATTCAGACTTTAGATATGGAAGTGTAGCTGGTGTATGGGAATTGAGGGTAGAAATATCTAAGTATTTATTTCGAACTAGGGGGATTAGATGTAATCCCCAAAATATTATGATTGTCTCTGGTTCAACACAAGGTTTATCCCTAATTTCCCAACTTTTATATAAAAATAATAAAAAGGTAGTTGTAGAAGACCCTATTCATAAAGGATTATTAAAAGTTATTTCATCTATTGGATATTCAGTTGTTGGAATTAAAGTAGATGATAAGGGTATGAATACTGATTTAATAAAATCGGTAAAAGACATTTCTTTTGTTTATACTACGCCTTCTCACCAATATCCGTTGGGAGGCATTTTACCTATTCAAAGAAGGTTAGAGCTTATTAAATGTGCAACAGATAATAGTTACTATATAATTGAAGATGACTATGACGGTGAATTTAGATATGAGGGACCACCAATTAGTTCTCTTTATGAACTTAATCCAAATAAAGTAATTTATATAGGCTCTTTTAGTAAAATATTATCTCCAGCTATTCGTATCGGATTTATGTTACTACCAGACAATATGCTAGAGAATTATAAAGTTTTAAAAATGTACTCTGATGTTCATACAGAAACAATATTTCAGTATGTATTGGCTGAATTTATTAGAAATGGAAGCTTAGAAAAGTATATTTTTAGAATGAAGAAGCTATATAATAGAAAACGTAAACACCTAATTGAAGTATTAAATACTGAGTTTAAAAATGAATTTAAAATAAAAGGTGAGGCAGCAGGTCTTCATATAGTTGTTCATTTTTATAATATTAAGTTTACAGGAAGCTTGATTAATAAAATTTTTGAAGAAAACATAAAAGTTTATCCTATACAGCAGTATGCAATTAAAAATACATTAGAATATGACCATGAAATTATACTGGGTTATGCTCATCTTAGTATTGATGAAATTGAAAAAGGTATAAAAATACTCAGTAAAATAGTACATATGAAACAAGATATATAGATAGAATCTATAGCGATTTATATAAGATGCAATCAAGTTGAAATTTTAATAATAGTATTATATTAATGATATCTATTATTATTTTTATGTTGGAATACTTAATATTGTGTTGTGGATATTTTGTAACTATTAATTAAGTTAAGATAGCAATTTATATTAAGAAAAAAGTTTTTGCATAAGTTATAATACTTAAAAGGAGATGATGAAGTTGAAAACAAATACAGATGTGATTATGGAAATCATTGATTATATAGAAGAAAATCTTACAGAAAATTTAAATTTAGATAAGATAGCAGATATTGCTAATTATTCAAAATATCATTTGCACAGAATGTTTACAAATATTGTAGGATGTACTATTCATCAATACATACAGAGAAGGAGACTTACTGAAGCAGCTAGACAACTTATATTTACAGATAAATATATTATAGACATAGCTATTACAGCAGGATATTCTACACATCAATCATTTACGCTAGCATTTAGAAAATTATACAAAGAGTCTCCACAAGTATATAGAAATAAAGATGAATTTTATCCTATACAACATAGATTTGTTTTAAATCTAAATCATCAAATCCAAAATACAAAATGTATTTCTTATACAAGTATTAATTGTGAACAAAGAAGAGACGAAATCAATTCTTATTTTAATATTAATTGCGAGGTGAAGGTAGCATGAATTTAGTACCACATGTAATTGAACAAACAGGTCAAGGGGAAAGGTCGTATGACATATATTCGAGATTGTTAAAAGATAGAATTATATTTATAGGAGAAGAAATTAATGATGATATTGCAAGTCTAGTAGTAGCTCAATTACTGTTTTTAGAATCAGAAGACCCAGATTCAGATATAATTATATATATAAATAGCCCTGGTGGCTCTGTTACAGCAGGATTTGCTATATATGATACTATGCATTATGTTAGATGTGATGTGTCAACTATTTGTATTGGTATGGCTGCAAGTATGAGTGCATTTTTACTTGCAGGAGGAACAAATGGAAAAAGATGTGCTTTACCTAATGCAGAGATTATGATTCATCAGCCGATGGGTGGAGCTAAAGGTCAAGCAACAGATGTAAAAATAGCAGTAGATAATATGTTAAAAACAAAAGAAAAATTAGATAGAATTCTTTCTGAAAATACAGGAAAATCAATAGAAGATATTAGAAGAGATACAGACAGGGACAATTTTATGACTGCACTAGAGGCTAAAGAATATGGACTAATTGATTATATAATGAATAAAGAAGAGTAGAAAGCTGATTTTAGAATCTAATCTATAGTATATAGATACTAAAAAATAACCATGTTTATTTAAACATGGTTATTTTTTTTTAGAAAAAGAAACTTTTCTTGGGATTATAACCACACTGGTTAATATTTGTACAAAGATTTATTATAAATACAAACTTTATACTATTAAAATAAAAATAAAGTATTAACATGTTTAATCAACTAGCAATAAACCAAAATGATTTTGAATTTCTCCTTTTTTTCGTAAAGTATTTATTTCTAATCCATTTGACCTTACTGTAGCAAATACGTCAATGCCACAAGCTTCCATTGATGGAGCCGTTTTGTTAGGAAAATTACAGGTAGCAGAGTTACATTTGGCGCACATTGTGCAAGGTCCACTTCCAAAAGCAATTACTTTATAATATCCATCTAAAAATAGTTCTCTTGCAAGTTTGACAGCTAAAGGAGTGACAATACTCATTTCATGACATCTAAATAGAATAGCTTTATCATAGCAATCTATTATTGCTTGTGTCTGTTGATATGTTGGTACATTAGGTGGACAACAATGGCTATGCCCAAATGTATTACAACCAAACTGGCACTTGTAAATTGTCCATGCTGCTGTGAGAATCGTTTTAGGGTCTATTGAAATAGCAATATCTGCTCCATTAGATTTTAATGTTTCAAAGTATTTTTTCATAATTTGCCTCCAATAAAAAGTAGTTTAATTTTTTGTACTATGAATGAATAAATTTAACAATTTCTTATGATTATAATAACTCAAAAGTATATATCAAACAAATTAAAGTATTAGAATTCTGAATTCAATAGAAATGAACTATAAAGTAAATATTGTAGATAGAGTTATATACTGTTTTTTTGTCGTTAAAAATTTCTGAAATTTCAATAACAAATTAAAGAGAAATACCATATATTACTTATGTCTGTAATATATAGAAGACAAAGGAGTTGTACATTATGATTACAATAAGTTTGTGTATGATTGTTAAGAATGAAGAAGAGGTTATAGGAAGATGTTTAGATTGTGTAAAGGATATAGTAGATGAAATTATAGTTGTAGATACTGGTTCTACAGATTCCACAAAAGAAATAGTCTCAAAATATACAGACAAGGTATATGATTTTAAATGGATAGATGATTTCTCTGCTGCAAGAAATTTTTCATTTTCTAAAGCTTCTAAAGACTATACAATGTGGCTTGATGCAGATGACATAATTTTAGAAGATGATAGGAAAAAATTATTGGAAATTAAGGAAAGCTTAGATACTTCCATTGATATTGTTATGGCAAAATACAATGTCTCCTTTGATGAAAACGGCAAACCAACTTTATCATATTATAGAGAACGATTATTTAAAAGAAGCTCTAATTATAAATGGGTTGACCCTATTCATGAAGTGATACCTCTTGTTGGAGAGATATTCTATTCTGAAATTGCAATATCTCATAAAAAACTACACAGACAGGACCCTCTAAGAAATCTTAGAATATTTGAAAAAATGATTTCAGAAGGTAGGGTATTAGAGCCAAGACATCAATTTTATTATTCAAGAGAGCTGTACTATAATGCGAGGTATGAGGAAGCAGTAGAAGGTTTTACTAAATTTTTAGATTCATCTAGAGGGTGGATTGAGGATTGTATCAGTGCTTGCAGAGATTTAGCCACATGTTATTACTTAATTAATGATGAAAAAAATGCCTTATATTCTTTATTTAGAAGCTTTGAATTTGATGAGCCAAGAGCAGAAGTTTGCTGTGATGTAGGAAAGCACATGTTTGATAGACAAAAATATAAAGAGTCCATTTTTTGGTATAAGGTAGCACTAACAAGAGATAAAAATGATACTAATGGAGGATTTAAATCGAATGATTGCTATGGATATATACCATATATACAATTGAGTGTTTGCTATGACAGATTAGGAGAAACAGATAAAGCTATTTATTGTCATGAAAAAGCAAAAGAAATTAAACCTAATGATAGTGCTATTTTGCACAACGAAAACTATTTTAATAAGTTAAAAAATAAGTGATAAGTCACAATAATACTAAATTTGACATATTATATATAGAGCTTAAAAGCTCAAATATATTAGGAGGTGCTTTTAATAATGAGTAGAAATAAATATTTTGGCCCATTTGATGATAATGATTGCAACAATAACTATGATGATTGCAACGGTGGTCATGATAATTGTAATAGCTATGATTGTCATCATGGATGTCCACCATCTTGTGTAGGACCAACCGGTCCAATGGGTCCAAGAGGTAGAACAGGAGCAACGGGACCAACCGGACCAACTGGTCCAAGAGGTCCAGGAATAGGATCAACAGGTCCAACAGGCCCAACAGGTCCAACAGGAAATACAGGAGCAACAGGAAATACAGGAGCAACAGGATTAAGAGGTCCAACAGGAGCAACAGGTTCAGCAGGCCCAACAGGTCCAACAGGAGCAACAGGATTTGGAGTAACAGGTCCAACAGGAGTAACAGGAGCAACAGGAAATACAGGAGCAGATGGAGTAACAGGCCCAACAGGCCCAACAGGAATAACAGGAGCAAATGGAATAACAGGCCCAACAGGAGCGACAGGAGCAACAGGAATAGGAATAACAGGCCCAACGGGAGCAACAGGAGCAACAGGAGCAAATGGAGCAGCTGGAGGGACAGGAGCGAATGGAGCAACAGGAGCAACAGGAACACCTGGGTCAACAGGTCCAACAGGTCCAACAGGCCCAACAGGAGCAAATGGATTAGCAGGTCCAACAGGTCCAACAGGGGCAACAGGAACACCTGGAGCAACAGGAGTAACAGGCCCAACAGGAGCAACAGGAGACACTGGTGCAGATGGAGTAACAGGTCCAACAGGGGCAACAGGAGTAACAGGAATAGGAATAACAGGCCCAACAGGTCCAACAGGAGCAACAGGAGTTGGAGTAACAGGAGCAACAGGATTAATAGGTCCAACAGGAGCGACAGGAACACCTGGAGTAACAGGTCCAACAGGAGCAACAGGAGCAACAGGAATAGGAATAACAGGTCCAACAGGAGCAACAGGAACAACAGGAATAGACGGAGCAACAGGAGTAACAGGTCCAACAGGAGCAACAGGGGCAACAGGAGATGCTGGAGTAACAGGTCCAACAGGAGCAACAGGAGCAACAGGAATAGGAATAACAGGAGCAACAGGTCCAACAGGTCCAACAGGAGTAGGAGTAACAGGGGCAACAGGATTAATAGGTCCAACAGGAGCAACAGGGGCAGACGGAGCAACAGGTCCAACAGGGGCAACAGGAGCAACTGGAACAGCAGGTCTAATAGGTCCAACAGGAGCAACAGGGGCAACAGGAGCAGATGGAGCAACAGGCCCAACAGGAGTAACAGGAGCAACAGGGGCAACAGGAGCAGATGGATTAGTAGGCCCAACAGGAGCAACAGGAGCGACAGGAGTAGGAATAACAGGTCCAACAGGAAATACAGGAGCAACAGGAGTAGGAATAACAGGAGCAACAGGAGCAACAGGGGCAACAGGCCCAACAGGAGCAGATGGATTAGTAGGTCCAACAGGAGCAACAGGAAATACAGGAGCAGATGGAGTAGCAGGTCCAACAGGAGCAACAGGGGCAACAGGAAATACAGGAGCAGATGGAGCAACAGGTCCAACAGGAGCAACAGGAAACACAGGAGCAGATGGATTAGTAGGTCCAACAGGAGCAACAGGAAACACAGGAGCAAATGGAGCAACAGGAGTAACAGGCCCAACAGGAGCAACAGGAAACACAGGAGCAGATGGAGCAACAGGGGCAACAGGAGCAACAGGGGCAACAGGAGCAGATGGATTAGTGGGTCCAACAGGAGCAACAGGAAATACAGGAGCAGATGGAGTAGCAGGTCCAACAGGAGCAACAGGGGCAACAGGAGCAACAGGAAATACAGGAATACCAGGAGCTAGTGCAATAATACCTTTTGCATCAGGTATACCACTATCACTTACAACTATAGCTGGTGGATTAATAGGTACACCAGGATTTGTTGGTTTTGGTAGTTCAGCTCCAGGCTTAAGCATAATTGGAGGAGTAATAGACCTTACAAACGCAGCAGGAACATTGACTAACTTTGCATTCTCAATGCCAAGAGCTGGAACAATAACATCTATTTCAGCTTACTTTAGTACAACAGTAGCACTTTCACTTGTTGGTTCAACGATTACAATCACAGCAACACTTTACCAATCGACTGCACCAAATAACTCATTTACAGCTGTTCCAGGAGCAACAGTTACACTGGCTCCACCTCTTACAGGAATATTATCAGTTGGTTCAATTTCTAGTGGAATTGTAACTGGATTAAATATAGCAGCAACAGCACAAACTCGATTCTTACTAGTATTTACTGCAACAGCTTCAGGACTTTCATTAGTTAATACTGTAGCAGGATATGCAAGTGCAGGAATTTCAATAAATTAGATTAGATAATTAAAAAAAGGCTTCTAGTATCTTATTGATATTAGAAGCTTTTTTAATACTGATAGATAAACATAGTTTTAATATTAATTGTTGAGCATAATATAAAGTACTATAATATAATATAAAATAAATAACATTAAATTTTAAATGGAAAGTTGTCTAGGGGGGATATTGTGAAAAGTAAGATTGAAACATTAATGAATAATTTTGTAAAAGAGTATTATAAATTAAATAATATAACTACAAAATGGCAAGAGCTTTTATTTGCTTATGCATCTGCTGAAGATGATATGTTTCAGAAGCTAAAAATTGCTGTAGGAACATCTCATGCTATGCCAAAAGATTTTTTGAAAGATGGTAAAACTATAATTACATATTTTATACCTTTTGATAAAAGTGTGAATAATAGTAATATTGGGGGATTTGAATGTTCAGAAGTTTGGGCAAGGGCATATGTAGAAACTAATAGATTAATTTCAGATCTGAATAATTTTTTATGTGGAGAACTAGAGAAGATAGGATTTAACTCATATGCCATTCCTGGGTCATATAATTTTGATAACAATAAATTAGTCAGTGATTGGTCACAAAGACATGTAGCATTCATAGCAGGTCTTGGAACTTTTGGCCTAAATAATATGCTTATCACAGAAAAAGGATGTTGTGGAAGAGTAGGAAGTATAATCACAAGTTTAGAATTAGAGCCAACTAAAAGGCCAGAACAAGAATACTGTTTGTATAAACAAAATAACAGTTGTAAAAAGTGTGTAAGTAAATGTGTAAAAGGAGCTTTAAAAGAAGATGGATTTGATAGAAAGAAGTGTTACGAGATGTGTATGCTAAATGAAGCTAAGTATTCCTATATAGGTGGATGTGATATTTGTGGGAAATGTATAGTTGGTGTTCCTTGTTCAGTAATAAATCCATTAAGATAAAGAGCTCACATTAATTAACGATTCTAATTATATCTGTAATAAGTTACAAGAATAAATAAAGTATAAAGTATATATAAATAATTTATATTGATTGACAACTATTTATGCTATTGCTAGACTTATATGTATCGCTGTGATATATAAGGAGGGGTGAGAATTTATGTTTGATTTAATCTTTATTTTTGCATAGCAAGGGCTATTGCAAATATAAAATTTAATATATAAATAGCCCTTTGCTATTCCTAATAAAAAATTACTATTTAATAGGAGAGCAAAATGAGCTATAAAAAAGCAATACATATACTACCAGAAGAATTACTTGAGTTAATACAAGAATATGTAGATGGAGAATATATCTATATTCCTAGAAAATACAATAATAAAAAAGAATGGGGAAGTAATACATCTACTCGTTCAGAATTATCAACTAGAAATATGCAAATTTACGAAGATTATCAAGTTGGACATGACTTAAAATACTTATCAGAAAAATATTACTTATCTTTGAAAAGTATTCAAAGAATTGTATTACAAGAAAAAAGAAAAGATGTTTAAGAATGAGCTAGTATAGTTTTATAACTATACTGGCTCATTTTCTTTTGATAAAAGTGTTTGAGGTATAGTTTCTTTTAAGTGGATGATATAATTTAAGTAATTTCAATAACTTATACAAAAGCTAACAAAGCTAGTTGTAAAGTACCTAATAGTAAGCAATAGCTTTTTATATGTGTGAAATTAAAATTTATTAAAATTAGGAGGTCTTGTTTTGAAAAAAATACTTGATTATATTCCACCTTTTCATAACTTTCTATTAGTTTAATAATCTTATAGAAAGGAAATTATGTTTATGCAAGAAATTACTTGGGAGGTGAAATATATCTCCCAACTACCTGTAATTAGGTACTGTAAAAAATGTGGAAAAAAGGCTGAATATATTTGTTCTGGTTTATTTAGAGTTAATGCTCAACATAAATATTTGGATATATGGCTAATATATAAGTGTTCAAATTGTGATTCAACATGGAACTCAACTATATATTCTCGTGTTAATCCAAAAAATTTAAATCAAGAAATACTAGAACAATTCCATAAAAATGATGATAATCTTGTTGAGCAATATGCTATGAATGCAGAACTTTTACATAGAAATGGAGCAGAAGTTGGTATTCCAGAATATAAAATAGTAGGTCAAGGAATTAACATTAATGACCTTACACAAGTTAGAATTGTTAGTAAATATCCATCTCAGCTAAAGGTATCAACATTATTACGTGAGAAACTAGGTTTATCTAGGAAGAAATTTGATGAAATGTTAGACTGTGGGGTTATTAAAAGTATATCTGGAGTTGATTTAAAGAAAATCAAATTAAATTATGAAATTATGTTAGAGATAGGTAAGGAGAAGCAGAAGTCTTCAAATTTACTAGAATAACTAACTTAATATATTTTCTATTATTACATCTTTTAAAAAATAGTGGCTATGAAAATGAAAAGCCACTATTTTTGTATATAACTATTCTCTTTCTAGATTTTTTAAGATTTCATAGTAGTGTGTTGTAGCCTGTGTACTTGGCTTACCTTTTTTACAGAAAGATAATTTTGATAGTTTGGGAACTACACGCTCAACCACAATTTTATTATCTATTATTTTAGATTCAAGTGTTTTTAACGCTTCTAGAAATCTCTTATCCTTTTTTGCACTATTGTAAAATGATAAAACATAGACATAAAGGAATAGATTATAATTACGAAAAGGATATTCAACTTGCATAAATAATGTGCCAATTCCATAATGGCAAGGTCCAATTGGTTTTTTTATAGTCCAATGATTAAGTAAAAATTCTACAGCTTTGTCAAGCTTTGACTCTTTATTTAAATAATCACTAAAACGAAATGCGTTTAGTATATTAAGTGTTGGAAGAGGATTTGAATATTCAGTCTCTGGACCTCTACCAAAACTAAATTTATTGCAACGCCATCCACCATCACTATATTGTGTATCTAAAAAATGCTGAAACGTTTTTTGTATCCTAGTGTCAAATGCATATCCCATATGACAGAGTACATTAGCAGCATTAGCAGTATGACAAGGGTAAATACCTCCATTTGGATATAGTTTAAAACGTCCATCTTCTCTCCAAGTACTAAATATTAATTCAGCACATTCTTTAAGCAAAGTATCATTAGGATTAACTCCCAATTCTAACAAGTAAAGTATACTATCAAGAGTGGAGAAAGGGGAACCTTTTATTAAACGTTTATCAGGTGTAGTCCAATAGTCTGCACCATTATCATGCCTGTGTGATAATATTATTTCAATATCTGATAAAGATTGATTTTCTACATTCATGTCTTTGACTCCATTTCATATTACATTTTAAATGAATCTATAAGAAGTTTTATTATGATATTAATTGATATTTATAATTTCTTTATTTTACTTAGAATTACATCTATAGCTGTGTCAGGAACAACCGCTAAGTCTTCTGCATTAAAGTAATAAATTATATTAGAATCAAATAATATATTTGAATTTGGAGGGAATTCATCATCTCCAAACCAAAGTATAAATATCATAGACGTATTACCCATATATGTAAACTTATAAGCTAAATCGCCCATGTTTACTTTTTCAGCTCCTATACTTTCCATAACTAACTTGTATTTGTCTATTTGAGATGCAAAAACTTCTGAAAGTCTAGAGAGGGTCCTATTTAAAAAGTTTGGATAGTAAACATTACCTCCTGGTACTTCTTTAAAAGTTACATATTTATTAGTTCTAGGAATACCTTTAGCATTGATTAAGTATCTAATTATCAAAATTTTAAGCTCAAAATTTTTACAAAGGTCATCATTACCATTCCAAACTTCTCCACTTGGATAGTCTATAATATATTGTCTATCAAAAAAATTTAGTGTGAATTTATTTGAATTACTGTTGAAAGGTATATCGCTTAATTTACTAATTGTATGAGGGTCTAATTCTTTAAATTTTTCTCGAGCATAGTCAAATGGAACATTATAATTACTTTTTGTTAATTTTTCATCCATGATTTTTTCCTCCAATTTAAATAATTAAAGATATGTTAATAAGAAGTTTTCTTATTATTGATTTTATTACATATTTAAAATATTACAACTATAAATTTTGATATTTAAGCGAATATACGTAAAATAAATATAAAGTGCTTGAAATATAAAGTTTTTGTATCTAAAATATTTTATTTGTAAAATATTAAGCAGTTATTGTAATCTATAATATGAGAGTATGATAGTTGATATAAATTTGTAAAAATATGCATTAAAATGTTATTGAACACATAAAGGGAGGAGTTAGTATGTCTAAGATACTAGTAATAGATGATGATTTAGATATGTTAAAGCTAATTGAAAATGTATTAAAAAGAGATAGACATGAAGTAAAAGTAATTAGCGATGTGGAAAATGCTATGGATATCAATTTTAATTCTTTTAATTTAATAATATTAGATGTAATGATGCCTAAGATGGATGGTTTTGAAGTATGCAAAGCTATAAGAAATAAGGTTGATTGTCCAATACTGTTTTTGACAGCTAAAAATATGGAAAGTGATATTATGTATGGTCTTGGTATAGGAGCAGATGATTATATAACAAAACCTTTTGGTATAGGAGAATTAAGAGCTAGAATAACAGCTCACCTAAGAAGAGAAAATAGAGAGAAAAAAAATTTATTAACTATATCAAATGTTCAATTTAACTTTTTAGGAAAAGAAGTTTCAGTTGATGGTAAAAAAATCAACTTTACTAAGAGTGAATATTTAATATGTGAATTTTTAGCAAAAAATAAGGGGCAAGTATTTTCAAAAGAAAGAATATATGAGTCAGTATATGGTTTTGATGGAGAAAGTGATATAAGTGCTATTACAGAGCATATAAAAAATATACGAAGCAAATTAAAACAATATAACATATATACAATAGAAACTGTGTGGGGTATAGGGTATAAATGGGTGTAATAAATGGAAGTGTAATTTAGTGAAAATATTATATATATCTACAAAATGTTTGTAAAATATTAATCTATATATTAAAATTTAATTTATAGATTAATATTTTTTGTGAATGACAAAATTGTAAGGTATTTTGTTATAAAATATTAATATTCGTAGTGTATACTAATAATAAGGTATTTGGTATTAAATCTTGAGAAAAGGACGGTTATCTTTAATGGATAAACTAAAGAATATTAGAAAAAGTTTACTACAGTATACATTTTTATTTTTACTAATAGGTATAACGATTTATCTAGTGTTTAAAACATTAGACATTAAAATGTTATCAAATGTTATAGTTATGGTAGATAAGAAATTTTTATTTATAGGTGCTTTGGCAATAATGTCTCATATAATGCTTGAAGGAGTGGTAATGAAGATAATTATAGAAAGCACCCACAAAGTTAATATTAGATTTATTGGTTTTAAGCTAGCCATTATGGGATTTTATTATAATTTAATAACTCCATTTGCCTCAGGAAGCCAGCCAGTGCAGATATATGTACTTAAAAAATGTAAAATGCCACTTAGTAAGGCAAGCGCAGTTGTTACCAATAAATCTATTATTTTTCAAATAGTAGTTACTTTTTATTGTACAATACTTGTTCTAATGAATTTTGCTATGTTAGAAAAACAGATGAAAGTGATTATGCCTTTAGTCTTTTTAGGGATAGCTATTAACTCATTTGTCTTAATTATGATAATATTAGTTATTTTAAATCCTCAAAAAATAAAATATTTTATGAGAGTTTCTATAAAGCATTTAACAAAAATTAAATTTTTGAAATTTTTAGATAATAAGGTTGACTCTATAGAAAATTTTATAGATGATTATAGTAAAGCGATAAGTTTTTTTGCCAAGAATAAAAAAGTGTTAATTTTAACTATAATAGTAACTTTTATTCAATTAAGTGCTTACTTTAGTGTTTCATTTTGGATATACAAAGCATTTAATTTACAAGGTTACAGTTATATCTATATATTAACACTACAAGCATTTTTATATATGGCAATATCCCCAATACCAACACCTGGGAATGTAGGAGCTAATGAACTAGCATTTTTCACTATATTCAAATCAGTATTCCCTCAACCGTTGATGGGATATGCGGTATTTTTATATGGTGGATTTATGTACTATTTGATTCTGATTGGAAGTGGGATATTTACTGTAATCACTCACTATAGAATGAAAAATAAGATTGGCAGAAATGTCGTTTTAGGTGAAAATTAAATAAATTTAAATAAGCGTATATTAAAAAATATGTCATAAGAGCTAGAATATTTTAATTAGGTAGTTGAAATATAAAGATTATTATGACATATTTTTTTTAAAACATAAAAGGAATTGTGAGAAAATTGTTGAATTTAATAGATAGTATTGCAAAATATTTGTAATTTTGCATATTATAAAAACATTTCATTATCTTTAAGGTAAATTTTACTTATCAGGGGATAAATCTAAGGGGGGAAATGTATGGAGAAAAAAATTTTAACAGTTTGTCCATACTGTGGAGCTGGATGCCAATTATATCTAGTTGTGAAAGATAATAAGATATTAAGAGCTGAACCAGCTAATGGTAGAACAAATCAAGAAAGTTTGTGCTTAAAAGGTCGTTATGGATGGGATTTTCTAAATGACCCTAAAATTTTAACACCTAGGCTAAAAAAGCCAATGATAAGAAAACAAGGTGTATTAGAAGAGGTTGAATGGGATGAAGCTATAAGTTACACAGCTTCAAGATTAAATGAAATTAAAGAAAAATATGGTCCTGATTCTATTATGGGAACAGGTTCTGCAAGAGGTCCTGGTAATGAAGCAAACTATATAATGCAAAAATTTATGAGAGCTGCAGTAGGAACTAATAATGTTGACCATTGCGCTCGTGTCTGACATGCACCATCTGTAGCCGGTCTGGCTTACTCATTAGGTAGTGGTGCAATGTCAAACTCTATACCAGAGATAGAAAATGCAGATGTTTTATTTATATTTGGATATAATGGAGCAGATTCACATCCAATAGTAGCAAATAGAATAGTAAAAGCTAAAAAAAATGGAGCTAAGTTAATTGTTACTGACCCTAGATTAACTGAATCTGCGAGAATTGCTGATATACATCTACCTATAAAAGGTGGAACAAACATGGTTTTAGTAAATGCTTTTGGAAATATCTTGATTGAAGAAGGTCTTTATAATAAAGAATTTGTTCAAAATCATACACAAGGATTTGATGAGTATAAAGAAATTGTTAAGCCGTATACAGCTAAATATGCTGAAAAGATTACAGGAATTCCAGAAGAGCTTATAAGAAAAGCTATGAGGGAATATGCAAAAGGCAAGAAAGCTATGATACTTTATGGAATGGGTGTCTGTCAATTTGGTCAAGCTGTTGATGTAGTTAAAGGACTTGCATCAATTGCTTTGCTTACAGGTAACTTTGGTAGAGAAAGTGTTGGAATAGGACCTGTACGTGGACAAAACAATGTGCAAGGTGCTTGTGATATGGGAGCTCTTCCTAATGTATATCCAGGGTATCAAAATGTAACTGATGACAAGATAAGAGAAAAATTTGAAAACGCTTGGGGTGTAAAATTATCTCCTAATAATGGTTATAGTTTAACTCAAGTTCCAAATTTAGTACTAAAAGAGAAAAAGCTTAAGGCTTATTATATATTTGGAGAAGACCCAGTGCAAAGTGACCCAGACGCATCAGAAGTTAGAGAAGCTTTGGATGAATTGGAGTTTGTCGTTGTTCAAGATATATTTATGAATAAGACAGCACTTCATGCTGATGTTATACTTCCAGCTACTTCTTGGGGAGAACATGAGGGAGTATATACATGTGCAGATAGAGGGTTCCAGTTGATGAGAAAGGCTATAGAGCCACAAGGAGATGTAAAACCAGATTGGCAAATTATAAGCGAAATTTCTACAGCAATGGGATACCCTATGAACTATAAAAACACTAAAGAAATATGGGATGAACTTAGACAATTATGTCCTAGTTTCTTAGGTGCCACTTATGAAAAGATAGAAGCTCAAGGGAGTGTTCAGTGGCCTTGTAAGAGTGAAAGTGTAGAAGATAAAGGAACTATGTATTTATATGAAGGTCAAAAGTTTTCTACTCCTAATGGAAAAGGTAATTTATTTGCTGCTGAATGGAGACCTCCTATGGAAGTCGAAGATGATGAATATCCATTTAGCTTATGTACTGTAAGAGAAGTTGGACACTATTCAGTAAGAACTATGACTGGTAATTGTAGAACACTTAGCTCATTAGAAGATGAACCAGGCCGTGTTCAAATAAATTGCAATGATGCTGAAAAATTAGGAATTGAAGATGATGAGTTAGTTAGAATTAGTTCAAGAAGAGGAAGTGTAATAACAAGAGCGACAGTTACTGATAGGGTTAAGGAAGGTGCAACATATATGACTTATCAGTGGTGGGTTGGAGCTTGTAATGAACTTACAATAGCAAACTTGGATCCTATATCTAAAACACCAGAATATAAATATTGTGCTGTTAAACTGGAGAAACTTGAAGACCAAGAACTAGCAGAAAAATGTGTGAAAGAAGAGTATCAAAATCTTAAAGATAAAATGACTGCTACAAATATTTAGTAGTTAATTGGATTAAAGATTTATAAAAAGCGGAAAGGCTAATATTTTATGAATAATATATACTCAAAAACTAAATTACAAGAGAATAGCAAAGATGAAGTTTTTGAAAAAAGTTATAGTCTAGTGGATTACAAATATTTAAATTCTTTTAATATAGAAGTAAATAAAATAAACGAATATGAACTATCATCAGATAATGAAGAAATAATTGCAGAATATCCACTTAGTTTTATTTTGAACGATAAATATATAAATACATTTTTATGTACCCCATATAATTTGAAAGAACTTGTAGTTGGTTTTTTGAAAACTAAGGGATACATAAAAAATAAAAAAAATTTATTAAGTTTGGAGATAAACGAAAAGGAGCGTTTTGCAAGAGTAAATATTCAAAGAAAACAGGAAATTGAAGATGAGCAAATTATATTTTTGAACTCACTAGACTATATAAAATGTGTTCCTGTAGAGAGTAATATAAAAATAAATTATGATACGGTTTATAGTATAATGGATAGAAATTTGAATTCGTCAGAATTATTCAAAAACACAGGTGGGGTGCATAGTGTATCCATATTTAATTATGATAAAAATATAGTAACTTGTGAAGATGTAGCGAGACATAATGCAATGGATAAGGCGATTGGGTTTTGTGTTTTAAATGAAATATCATTGGAAGATAAAATTGTAGCAGTAAGTGGAAGAATATCATTGGAGATGATATTGAAAGCAGCTATGACTCAAATTCCTATTGTAGTATCAAAATCGGCACCGACTAATTTATCAATAGAGCTTTCTAAAAAATTAAACATAACTCTTATTGGGTTTGTGAGAGGAAGACGAATGAATATTTATGCAAACCCACAGAGAGTTATTAAAAAGTGAGACTGAGTATATGTGTATTAAAAAAGAAAAACAAAAATATTCAAAGTGTGAAATTTGTGGAGCATTAATTGATGACACTGATAAAATATATGAAAACACATACAATTTGTGTAAAAAATGTAAGCGAAATATAAGTACTGAGAAAATATTAAAATATATAAATATATATAATGGAAAGTAACTAGGGTGTTAGAAATATGCAAATTGAAAGGTGGGATAATATGAAAAATAAGATAGGCTCTTTTGTAATAGCAGACCCAAACAAATGTACAGGTTGTAGAGCTTGTGAAGTAGCTTGTTTTACAATGCATAATCAACATAACAATGTAGGTTATACAGTTGGAACAGTTGATATACCTGTTATACCTAGACTTTATTTAGTAAAAGGTGATACTTTCTGTATGCCAATACAATGTAGACATTGTGAAGATGCTCCTTGTCTAAACTCATGTCCACAAAAAGCTATAATCAAAGAAAATAATATTATGTCTGTTAATGAAGAAAAGTGTATAGGATGTAAAACTTGTCTGCTAGCATGTCCTTTTGGAGCTATAGATTTACTTCCACAATATGAAGATGGTAAAGAAGTAGAACAAGTAATTTTAGAAGAAAATAAAAAAATAGCTTATAAATGTGACTTATGTAAAGACAATGAAAAAATAGCTTGTATAAGTGCATGTCCTCAGGAAGCATTAAAACTTGTTACTCCAATAGATGACAAAAAAGCTAAGAATAGACAGGCTGCACTTAGTTTATTGTTAACAAATAAATAAAGGATACAGGGGTAGGTGACGTTTATGATAATAAATATAGATAAAGATTTATGTACTGGATGCAGAGAATGTTCAAAAGTCTGTCCAGTAAATGCTATTGAAGGTGAAGAGGGGAAACCACAAGAAATAAATTTAGATAGATGTGTTATGTGCGGTCAATGTGTTCAAACTTGTAAATCATATGCCTCAGTTATAGATGAAGGTTTTGAATTTTTACAAATCAAAAAACAAGAAAGAGATATACCAGAGTCTATAAATGAACCTATATTTGCAGCACATAATGTATGTGATGTGGATAGGGTGAAAAAGGCTTTAAGTGACCCAAATGTATTTACTATGGTTCAATGTGCACCAGCAGTTAGAGTAGCTTTAGGAGAAGATTTTGGATATTATTTAGGATACTTAGGTGCTGGTAAAATGGCAGCAGCACTTAGAGCTTTAAATTTTGATAGAGTCTATGATACTAACTTTGCAGCAGATTTGACTATCATGGAAGAAGGTAGTGAGTTAATTAAAAGGGTGACAGAAGGTGGAACTCTCCCAATGTTTACATCTTGTTGTCCAGCATGGGTAAAGTTTATGGAAAAAAATTATCCTAAATTAACTAATCATTTATCTTCTTGTAAATCACCTCAACAGATGGGTGGAGCGATATTTAAAACTTATGGAGCAGAAATAAATAATGTAGATGCATCAAAGATATTTAGTGTTTCTATAATGCCATGTACATGTAAAAAATATGAATGTGATAGAGAAGAAATGGATTCTAGTGGATATAGAGATGTAGATGTAGTGTTAACTACAAGAGAATTAGCTTACCTAATAAAAGATATGGGAATTGATTTCAAAAACTTAAGAGAAGAAAAGTTTGATAGTCCTTTAGGTAGCTATAGTGGAGCTGGAACTATATTTGGTGTTACTGGTGGAGTTATGGAAGCCGCTATAAGAACTGGTTATGAACTTATAACTGGAGAGAGTATTCCTAATGTAGAAGTAAAGCAAGTAAGAGGAGAGAATGGTTTTAGAAAGTCAACTATTAAAATAGGAGATTTAGACCTAAGAGTTGGAGTAGTGAGTGGACTAAAAAATGTAATACCAGTACTTGAAGATTTAGAAAAAGGAAAATTGGATGTAGATTTTATTGAAGTTATGACTTGCCCTGTTGGATGTGTAAGTGGTGGAGGTCAACCAAAAATTTTACTAGAAGAATATAAAGAATTAGCCTATGAAAATAGAACAAAAGCAACATATGTGCATGATGAACATTTAGCAGTTAGAAAATCTCATGAGAACCCTGAGATTAAAAAGCTGTATGATGAATATCTAGTAGAACCATTAGGAGAAAAATCTCATCATTTATTACACACTACATACTGTATAGGAAAGGAAGTGGCTAAGTAATGAACTATTTTGTTATAGCAGACCCTGATAAGTGCATAGGATGTAGGACTTGTATGATAGGATGTGTAGTTGCACATTCAGATGAGGATATTTTTTACAAAAATCCAGATGAGATAAATTTTAACCCAAAACTTTCTGTTATAAAGACAAAGGAAGTTAGTGCTCCAATACAATGTAGACACTGTGAAGATGCTCCTTGCGCAAAGGCATGTCCAAATGGTGGTATAGTTAGGGTAGGAAACACAATAAAAATAAATGAAGAAAATTGTATAGGATGTAAGACTTGTATGCTAGCTTGTCCTATAGGAGCAATAGATATAGTTACATTAAAAGATATAGACGAAGGAAAGCTTTGTTTTAGAGAAAGAATGACAGCAAATAAATGTGATTTTTGTATAGAATCTCCAGAAGGACCTGCATGTGTAAATGTCTGTCCAACCAAAGCATTTACTATTGTTAAGGATGAAGATATAGATAGTAAAGTTAAAAACAAGAGAAAATTAGCTATATTGTAATATATAAAAAGATGGAGTTCTATTTGGTATTAAAAGCTCCATCTTTTTTATATAATATTTATATATCTAAAAATCAATTATTGCATTAGTTTATCGAGCCTTTCCTCATTCATTTTTTTCATTCCTATAGAAGTTATAATAAGTAAAGTATAGGCAATTATAACTGATAAAATTATAATAGACCAAGAAAATCTATATCCAAAGTTATCAACCAATAATCCAAATAATGTTGAACCTAACGCAAATCCCACTGCAAAAATTAATTGTACGATTCCATATATACTACCAAACTCCTTTTGACCAAAGAAAGCACCAGTTAAATAAGCAGGACCAATCATATAAGCAAATACAGAAAGTCCTTTCAAGGCAGCAAATACAAATGCAAAGTTAGAATATTTGTCTACAAGTAGTAGTGATAAAGTAGCTATAAATACCAATATAAAAGATATAATAAGCGGTTTTATCTGACCAAATTTGTCAAATAATAATCCTCCAATTAAATTACCAATGAGAGCAAATAAAGCAAAGGTGGAGCCTACTATTCCTACTAGAATTGGATTTAGATAGTTTCTAAGATAAGTTGGATATTGCACAGATAGTGATGAAACATATATACCAACAAATATAAATCCAATTGTCATAATCCAAAAATACTTAATTTTTTTAGCTTCTTTTAATGTATAACCCCATACTGAAGGAGAAACTGTACTAGATACTTTCTCTTTTTTACCTTTGGATTTCACTTTTTCACTAATGTCCTTAGGCATTCTAAGTATGAATAATATTACAGGTATACCAACTATTAATGCTACAATTCCAAATATTAGATAGGAACGACTATATCCTTGAGAAGCTAATAAGCGAACTGCAATTGGTTGTAAAAATATGCTCCCAATAGAGCCACCTGCAAAAGCAAAACCAAGAGCTTTTCCTTTACTTTCTTCATCAAACCAAGCACTTATTAAAACTGGTATCCCTATGGAAGATATAATTGTAGCACCAATTTGCACAATACATGATACAGTGTAAAACTGCCATAATTCAGTACATATAGAAAAAGCAGCAAATGCAATGCTAGAAATTAAACAACCTAATAAATATAGTATCTTAATATTGACCTTAGAAAATAATGTACCTATAAAAGGTGATGCAATTGCTGAAGCTATAGTACCAATAGTGAATATTAGAGAAAAAGACGCTAAACTAAAGCCTTCTCCTTCTACAACGTAACTTATAAACTGAGGCTGTATACTTGCTACAATACTAAATGGAACAGCTTGCATCAACATACAACCAATTACTATAACCCAAGCATTTGAAAAATTTTTAATGCTAAATTTATTGTTTAGTAGTGTATTCATTGTATCTCTCCTTTAGATTAGGATTTGTAAATACTAATCTAATTATTCTAGTTTTATAGATTACTTTTGGATAGTATAATTATTTAAATATAATTTTGGGTATTAATATAAAAATTCTCTATAAAAATTGATTATTTTAAACGGATGGGGTAAATTAACATATATAGATAGATAAATGAAAGGATGGATGAAATGTCATTTGAAAAGATAAATAATAATAATCTAGATAAAATACACAATAGAAAGTGTATCATGTTTGTAAATTTTAATAAAAAAGAATTATCACTAATTAAAAATGTTAGTAATTTTGCTGGAATAAGAGACCACATAATTTTAAGTGATAAAAATGGAGAAAATGTAATAAGAGATATTTTGGATGGGAATATATCAAATGAATGTGAAAATGGAATTAAGAGTAAATCAGTGATATTCAATAACACACCAAGTACACAAGTAAATGCATTTTTAGAAGGATTAAAAAAAGTGAGAATAAGTAGACCTTTTACAGCTATTGTAACTGAAACATCTATTGATTGGACATTAAATAATTTAATAGAAAATTTAGTTCAAGAACGTAATGCTATGGCTTTAGGAAAAACAATTGAACATAAATAATTTTGAAACATCTTCTAGTGAGTTTAACTAATATACATTAAGTATCATATTATACTGTAGTATATAAAAATTTTAATGTGAGTGGATGAAGGAGATTAAGATGAAAGTTTTATTTACAATAAACTATGGAAAAGAAAAGTTTGATAAAATAAGTGAATTAGGATATGATGTTATACATTACTCTGAAGATAGTATTGAAAATAATGAAGATGTAAACACTGCAGATGTACTAGTTACATATAATCCTTTTAATAGACTAGATATTTCTAAAATGGAAAATTTAAAATATATACAAACAACTAGTGTAGGTATAGACCAACTTCCAAGAGAAGAAGTATTAAAGAGAGATATTAAGATAGCTAATAATAGAGGTGGATATAGTATACCTATTGGTGAAAGCATAGTCATGTATATTTTAGAAATCTATAAAAATAGTGCAAAGTTTTTTAAACAGCAACAAAACAAAGAATGGAAGATGGATTTTTCCGTATCAGAATTATATGGTCAAAGAGTTGGATTTCTTGGAACAGGTACTATATCATCAGAAGCAGCTAAAAGGTTAAAGGCTTTTGGTCTAGAAATATGGGGTGTAAATACTGATGGAAGTAGTAAAAAATACTTTGATAAATGTTTTGCTACTGACAATATGAATGTTGTATTTGAAGAGTGTGACATAGTTGTTGTAGCAATGCCTTCCACAAAAAGTACAGATGGAATAGTAAACAAGGACATGTTTAAGCTTATGAAAGAAGGTTCAGTATTTATCAATGTTGGTAGAGGAAATACAGTTAACCAGAAAGATTTAGAAGAATGTGTAGAAAAATTTAGAGGGGTAGCATTAGATGTATTTGAAAGTGAACCTTTAAGTCAAGATAATAAGTTATGGGAGTGCGAAAATGTCATAGTAACTCCTCACAATTCTTGGGTATCTGATAAGAATAAGGAAAGAACATTTAATATGGTTTATAATAATTTGAAACACTATATAATGGAGAATAAACCTATAGATAATGTTGTAGATATATCAAGAGGCTATTAAACATAAAAAATTCTAGTGAAAATAAAAAACTCTTATTGGTATTTTTAGAGATACTAATAAGAGTTTTTTTTGTAATAAATTTAAAGTCAAAAAAGTGATATACTAAAAAATGTATAAATAGGAAATAATCAATTATAAGGAAATTTAAAAATAATTTAAAAAATATAAAGAGGTGCAAAAAGTGAGTGTTAAAGATGAAATTAATAAACTTATAGAAAAAATAAACTACCATAATGAAAGGTATTATAATCAAGATAGCCCAGAAATATCAGACTATGAATATGATAAATTAATGAAGGAGTTAATTTCTTTAGAAGAAGAAAATCCAGAGCTAAAGAGAATTGATTCCCCAACAAATAGGGTAGGAGGTAAGCCATTAGACAAATTCAATCAAATTGTACATAAAACTCCTATGTTAAGTCTATCGAATGCTTTCTCAGAACAAGACTTAAGAGATTTTGACAAGAGGGTTCAAGAATATGTAGGAGATAATGTTGAATATGTTGTTGAGTTTAAAATAGATGGTCTTTCTGTAGGTCTTACTTATAATAATGGAGAGTTCGAAAAAGGAGCAACTAGAGGAGATGGAATTGTAGGAGAAGATATTTCTCATAATTTAATGACAGTAAAAAGTATACCTCTTAAAATAAACGACAAAAAAGAACTGATAGTTAGAGGAGAAGTATATATATCAAAAGATAATTTTAGAAAAGTAAATGATCAACAAGAAGAACAAGAACAGCCATTATTTGCTAATCCAAGAAATCTTGCAGCAGGCTCATTAAGACAATTAGACCCAAAATTAACTGCAAAGAGACCATTAGATATATTTATATTTAATATGGAAAATATAGAAGCGTACGATTTAAAAAGTCACAGTGAATCACTAGAGTATTTAGAAAAACTAGGATTTTCAGTAAGTCAGAGTTATAAAGTTTGTAAAAGCATAGATGAAGTTATTGAACATATTGAGTACTGGACGGAAAATAGAGGCAATTTGGAATATGAGATAGATGGTATGGTAATAAAAGTAAACGATATAAAACAGAGAGAAGAAATGGGATATACAGCAAAAAGCCCTAGATGGGCAATTGCATATAAGTTTCCAGCAGAAAAGAAAAAAACTAAAATAATAGATATAATAGTGGAAGTTGGTAGAACTGGTACAATAACACCTTCAGCAATACTTGAACCAGTTAGACTTGCAGGTACTACTGTGAGTAGAGCTACACTTCACAACGAAGATTATATAAGAGAAAAAGACATAAAGATAAATGATACAGTATTAGTTCAAAAAGCAGGAGATATAATACCTCAAGTTTTAGAAGTTATAAATGAAGAACGTACTGGAGATGAAATTGATTTTAAGATGCCAGAAAAATGCCCTGTATGTTCAGAGCCAACGGTAAGACTAGAAGGAGAGGCTGCTGTAAAGTGTATAAATATGTCTTGTCCAGCACAAATAAGAAGGGGAATTATACACTTTGTATCAAGAGATGCAATGAATATAGATGGCTTAGGAGAATCTATAATTACGTTGTTATTAAATGAAAAAATAATTCAAGATGTATCTGATTTATATTATATAAAAAAGGAAGATGTAGTAGACCTAGAAAGAATGGGTGAAAAGTCTGCTGATAATTTAATTAATTCAATTGAAAAATCAAAAGAAAATGATTTATGGAGACTTATAAATGGATTAGGTATTAAATTTATAGGAGTTAAAGCAGCTAAGATACTTGCATCTAACTTTAACGACTTAGATGATGTAATTTCTGCAACAAGTGAGCAACTGGAAGAATTAGAGGAATTCGGAAGTATAATGGCAAACAGCGTTGTCGAGTTTTTTAAGGAAGAGAAAAATATAAATGTTATAAACAAGTTGAAAAGTGTAGGAGTAAATACAAAATCATCAGACAGTACAGGAGAAAAGGTAGAAAAAATATTTGAGGGAATGAAAATAGTCTTGACTGGGACACTTCCTACATTAAAAAGGAATGATGCAAAAGAAATGATAGAAAAAAGAGGTGGAAAAGCTACATCTAGTGTAAGTAAATCGACAACATTTGTTTTGGCAGGAGAGGAAGCTGGTTCTAAACTTACTAAAGCAAATGATTTAGGTATTAAAGTTATAGACGAAGAGATGTTTTTAGAATTATTGAATTTATTATCGAAAGATGAAGTAAAAGCTATATTAGAGGGCTAAAAAGTCGTTTAATTTACTAGAAAACTACTATAATTAATGATAGAATAGTTCAGTAAGCTAATAAGACTGTGAAAAAGACAAAAATTAATATTTGACGAAACTAAAAATTATAAAAATAATTTTATAAAATATAAAAAATATAAGAAAGGATATAAAAAATGACCAGAAGTTATGATAGAAGTAATGACCAGATAAGACCTGTAAAGATAAGCAGAAATTATACAAAGTATGCAGAAGGTTCTGTTCTTATAGAAATGGGAGAGACAAAGGTTATATGTACTGCATCAGTAGAAGATAAAGTACCTCCCTTTTTAAGAAATAGTGGTACTGGGTGGATAAATGCTGAATACTCTATGTTGCCAAGAGCAACACAACAAAGAAAGATAAGGGATGCATCTAGGGGGAAAATCGACGGAAGAACACAAGAGATACAGAGACTAATAGGAAGAGCAATAAGGTCTGTTGTAGATTTGAATAAATTAGGTGAAAGAACTATATGGGTAGATTGTGATGTTATACAAGCTGATGGTGGAACTAGAACAGCGTCTATAACAGGAGCATTTGTAGCAGTTGCAGAAGCAATATATAAATTATATAAAGCAAAGACAATAAAAGAAATGCCAATAACAAACTTTGTATCAGCAATTAGTGTTGGTATAGTAAATGAAACACATATGATAGATTTATGTTATGAAGAAGATTCTAAAGCACAGGTAGATATGAATATAATAATGACTGATAAGTGTGAGTTTGTAGAAGTACAGGGGACTGGAGAAGAGAAGCCTTTTTCAAGAAAAGATTTAAATTTATTGTTAGAGTTAGGAGAAAAAGGGAATAAAGAATTAATAAGGTTTCAAAGAGAAGCTTTAGGTGAAATAGCAGATGAGATATTAGGTATGGAGTACGGTAATGAAGTAGTAATTGCTACTAATAATGCTCATAAGTTAGAAGAAATAGGCGAAATCTTAAAAGACTTTGAATATAAAGTATATTCTTTAAAAGATGTTGACCTAGCAGGTATAGAGATAGTTGAGGATGGAAAAACATTTGAGCATAATGCCTTAATAAAAGCTAGAACAATAGCTAAAAAAACTAAACTTATAGCCATATCAGACGATTCAGGTCTAGAAGTAGATGCTTTAGGAAAAAAACCTGGTGTTTATTCAGCTAGATATGCAGGAGAACATGCAACAGATGAAGAAAATAGAGAAAAGCTATTAAAAGCTATGCAAAATGTACCAATTAGTAAAAGAAATGCAAGATTCGTTTCTGCAATTGCAGTAGTTTTCCCAGATGGAAAAGAATTTGTAGTAAGAGGAATCTGTGAAGGAATAATAGGTTTTGAAGAAAAGGGTAAAAATGGCTTTGGATATGATAGCTTATTTATAGTAAAAGGATATAATAAAACTTTTGGTGAAATACCTAGTGTTATAAAAAATTCAATCAGCCACAGAGCAAATGCACTAAAACTTATGAAACAAGAGTTTATGAAAAGGGTAGTGAAGTAATGAAGATAGGCATAGTAAGTGACACACATATGATGATTAAAAATATGGAAAAAACAATACCATATTTGAAAGAATGTGACCTAATAATTCATGCAGGAGACAACTTTACAGACTCAAGATATATTCATAGTATGACTAATGTGGGAATTATTGCAGTTAAAGGTAATTGTGATTTTGATGCTGTTGAGGAAGAAGTTGTCTTTGAAGTGGCAAATAAGACTATATTTTTATGTCATGGAGATAAGTATGGTGTAAAATATGGAACACAGATGTTAGAAAACAAGGCAACTGAAGTTGGAGCTGATATAGTTATATTTGGTCATACCCATACTCCGTTTAGAGAAGTTAAAGATGATGTGCTTTACATAAATCCTGGAAGTACTTCACTTCCAAGAGGAGTATCGTATAAAAGTTTTGTTATTATGGACATAGAAGGTGATGACATAAATATTGAAGAAATACGCATATAAAGGTGTGTTTATCCAAAAAAACGGCAAAAAACGCTCAAAAAATTAAATTTTATCAAATAAGTACAACGATATTAATGGAACACTTGTAAATAAAAAAACTTATGTGATATAATTAAGTGGTTGAATTATAAATAGAATGAATTATGATACCATTATCGGGTATTACATAAATATCACTAGGAGGATTAGAAGGATGAAAGCAGAACTAATTAAAAAAGAGGGTAATAAAGTTACTTTAAAAATAACAGTAGATAACAATAAATTTGAAGCAGCAGTAAATAAGGCTTATAATAAAAGCAGAAATAAATATAATATACCTGGATTTAGAAAAGGTAAAGCTCCAAGAATTGTTATAGAGACTCAATACGGAAAAGGCATATTCTATAATGATGCTATAGAAATATTATTCCCAGAAGTTTATCCAGAAGCTATCAAGGAATTAGATATAGACCCAATAGACAATCCAGATTTAGATATAGAAGAAATAAGCAAAGATAATGGATTAGTTATGGTTCTTAATGTAGAAGTTAAACCAGAGTTTGAATTAGGAAACTACAAGGGTATAGAAATAGCTAAGGTTGAGAATACTGTAAGTGACGAAAATGTTGAAGCTAAACTACAAGAAATGGTTGAAAAAAATGCTAGATTAGTAAGTGTAGAAGATAAAGCTTTAGAAGATGGAGACACAGCTATAATAGACTTTGAAGGATTTGAGAATGGTGTAGCTTTCGAAGGTGGTAAAGGTGAAAATTATAACTTAGTTATAGGTTCAAACACATTTATACCAGGATTTGAAGAACAATTAGTAGGTAAAAAAGCTGGTGAAGAAGTAGAAGTTAATGTTACTTTCCCAGAAGAATACCACTCACAAGATTTAGCTGGAAAACCAGTTGTATTTAATGTGAAAATAAATGATGTAAAAGTAAAAGAATTATCTGCATTAGATGATGAATTTGCTAAAGATACTAGTGAATTCGATACTTTAGATGAATTAAAAGCAGATGTAAGAGCTAAATTAGAAGAAGAAGCTAAAAATAGAGCAGATGCAGAAACTAGAAATTCAGTAGTAGAAAAAGTTGCTGAAAATACAGAAATAGAAATACCAGAAGTTATGGTACAACATCAAATAGATAATATGTTAAACGAACTTAACTATCAATTACAATATCAAGGATTTGGATTACAACAATTATTAGAGATGACTGGTAGAACTATGGAAGAATTAAGAGAAGAGAGAAAAGAAGATGCTAAAAAATTAGTTAAATCTTCTCTAGTATTGGAAGCAATAACTAAAGCTGAAGGAATTGAATCAACAGAAGAAGAATTTAAAGCTGAGTTAGAAAAAATGGCTTCTGCTTACAATATGGAAATAGACAAAATAGAAGCTTCTTTAAGAGATGCTGATAAAGAAGATATAAAAGGACAAATAAAGATAAGAAAAACAATAGATTTATTAGTTGAGAATGCAACAATAGCTTAATAAAATAAACGCTAACTAATATAGTTGACGTTATAGAATGTTTAGTATATAATGATGTGCAAATATAATTTAGTTAAATGCGTATAATAATTTACAGTAGCTCAAAAAAAGCTACTGTAAATTATATAGAATAAAGGGGGTATGAAACCATGGCATTAGTACCTGTAGTTGTTGAACAAACAGGAAGAGGAGAAAGATCATATGATATTTTTTCTAGACTATTAAAAGACAGAATAATCTTCTTAGGAGATCAAGTTAACGATGCCACAGCAGGGCTTATAGTAGCACAGCTATTATTTTTAGAAGCTGAAGACCCAGACAAAGATATACATTTATATATAAATTCTCCAGGAGGAAGTATAACTTCTGGAATGGCTATATATGATACTATGCAATACATCAAACCAGATGTAAGCACTATATGTATAGGTATGGCTGCTTCTATGGGAGCATTCTTGTTGGCAGCAGGAGCAAAAGGAAAAAGACTAGCACTACCAAATAGTGAAATAATGATACATCAGCCATTAGGTGGAGCTCAAGGTCAAGCAACAGATATAGAAATTCATGCAAAAAGAATTTTAAAAATAAAAGAAACTCTAAATGAGATATTATCTGAAAGAACTGGTCAGCCATTAGAGAAAATAAAAATGGATACTGAACGTGATAACTTCATGAGTGCAATAGAAGCCAAAGAATATGGTTTAATAGATGAAGTATTTACAAAGAGACCGTAGATAGAGAGAGGTGTTAATATGTCTAAATATGAAGAAAAACGACAATTAAAGTGTTCATTCTGCGGTAAAAATCAAGATCAAGTAAGAAGATTAATTGCAGGTCCAAATGTATACATTTGTGACGAGTGTGTTGAACTTTGTGACGAAATTATTCAAGAAGAGATAGAAGATACTATAGATGAAGATACTACATCATTACCAAAGCCAAAGGAAATGATGGAAATTCTAAATGATTATGTAATAGGTCAAGAAAAAGCTAAAAAAGCTTTATCCGTTGCAGTTTATAATCATTACAAGAGAATATACAGTAAAAAATCTAGTAACAAGGATATAGAAATTCAAAAGAGTAATATACTTTTATTAGGACCTACTGGTTCTGGAAAAACATTACTTGCTCAAACTCTAGCAAGAACTCTTAATGTACCTTTTGCAATGGCTGATGCTACATCATTGACTGAAGCTGGATATGTTGGAGAAGATGTTGAAAATATACTTCTAAAACTTATTCAAGCTGCTGATTTTGATATAGAAAAAGCTGAAAGAGGTATAATATATATAGATGAGATAGATAAGATTGCAAGAAAATCTGAAAATCCATCTATAACTAGAGATGTAAGTGGTGAAGGTGTTCAACAAGCCCTTCTAAAAATATTAGAAGGTACTGTTGCAAATGTTCCACCACAAGGCGGAAGAAAACATCCTCATCAAGAATTCCTAAAGATAGATACTACTAATGTATTATTTATATTAGGAGGAGCTTTTGATGGATTAGAAAAAATAATCCAAAAACGTGGTGGAGATAAAACACTAGGTTTTGGAGCTAAGATAGAAAGTAAAAAAGAATTAGATTTAGGGAAGTTATATGAAAAAGTACTTCCAGAGGATTTATTAAAATATGGTATAATACCTGAATTTATAGGAAGAATACCAGTTTTAGCTACTTTAGAATTGCTGGATGAAGATGCATTAATGCAGATATTACAAGAACCTAAAAATGCTCTAGTAAAACAATATAAAAAACTATTAGAGTTGGATGATGTTGAGCTAGAATTTGAAGATGGTGCGCTTCGTGCAATAGCTAAAAAGGCTATAGAAAGAAATACAGGAGCTAGAGGGCTTAGAAGTATAGTTGAAAGCGTAATGATGGAGACTATGTTTGAAGTACCATCTAGAGATAATATAAAGAAGGTTATAGTAACAGAGAAATCTGTGAACGAAGACTCAGTAAATCCTATCATAGTACTTAAGGATCAAGAGGAAAGTGCATAAGATGATGAAAAGGAGCTTTAAAGGCTCCTTTTTTTATGTTAATATGCTTAATATAAAACTAGATATTACATTATAAAAATGAGAGTAATATACCTAGAATACCAAAGACGAATACAATTGCAATAGAACCAATTTTTCCTTTATATAAAAGATAAAATGAAGCTATAAATGCAATTATTCCATATAAGTCCCAATTAACCTCTTTGGCAGATGAAAAAGCTGCTGATAATATGAATCCCAAAGTAATTGGTCTAAGAACCATCAATAAGTTTTCTACTTTTTTATTGTTTTTGAACTTAGAAAATAACTTTGATATAATAGTTAGACCTATTAACGCAAAAATCGTTACACCAATAGTTGCAGATAGAGAACCAAAGAAACCTGCAGTCTTAAATCCTACGAATGTAGCACTATTTATTGCTACAGGACCTGGTGTAGATTGTGATATAGCAAGTAAATCTAAGAATTCTTGATTAGTTATTAGGTGGTATTTAGATATAAATTCTTGTTGAATAAATGGTAGCATAGCATACCCACCACCAAAACTAAAGGCTCCTATTTTAAGGAATATTAAGAAGAGTAGTGTTATTTCTGACATAGACTATATACACCTCCTCCAATTATTAAATAAATAGGGCTTATATTGAATACACCAACAGATAAAACTGCTATAATTAATAGTAGTATGTTAGTTCTAGACTTTGGCAGTTTCTTAAACATGCTCGTAAAAGAATACAATATAAGAGCTATTACAACAGGGGCAACTCCCTTGAAAAATCCATCTAAAATTTTAGATGATGAATTTTTAAAATATAGATATGATAAAACTAAGACTATACAAAATGATGGTAAAGCAGAGCCTAAGGTACATATAAGAACTCCTGGTATACCATAAAGTTTATATCCTAATAATACAGATATATTAACTGCCAGCACTCCAGGGTAACTTTGAGCTATGGATAGAAAATCAATAAATTCTTCCTGCTCTAAAAGTTTTTGTTTGTTTACAAGTTCATCTTGTATAAGAGGAACCATAGCGTATCCACCACCAAATGTAAACGCACCGATTTTTAAAAAGGTTAAAAACAATTTCAACATAATAGAAACCTCCAAAAGATAAATAACATCTAAGTATACTAATATTAATATTATATCATAATAAAATAATAATATAATATGCTAAGAATTTATCATTAATGTTGAAAGTTAACCTATTCGAATATATAATATTAAAAGCAAAATAATTAGACTAGAAAAGGAGTAATGTTGATGGAACAAAATTATACTAAAATAGATCATGAATTACCATTAATTCCTCTAAGAGGATTAGCAATATTTCCATATATGATATTAAATTTTGACATAGGAAGAGAGATATCTCTTAAGGCTTTAGACCAAGCTATGATGGAGGAAGAACTTATATTTTTAACATCTCAAAAAGAAGCTGAAGTCGATGAGCCAGGAGAAGATGATTTTTATCATGTAGGAACAATCTGTAAAGTTAAACAAATGATAAAATTACCAGGAGATACAGTTCGTGTTTTAGTTGAAGGTGTATCAAGAGGTAGAGTAAAGCAAATAGAACAAGAAGAAGGGTACTTCAAAGCAGTAATAGAAGAAATAGTTTTTGATAGTGATAATCTAGATAGTGAGACAGAAGTTGAAATTGAAGCATTTGTAAGAAATGTATTTGATGCCTTTGAAGAGTATATAAATATTGGAAACAGAGTATCACCAGAAATATTAATATCTTTGGCTGATATAGAAGATGTCGATAGATTTATAGATACAATAGCTGCAAATATATATCTAAAGTCAAGTCAAAAACAAGAAATATTAGAAGAATTTGATATTAAGAAAAGACTTGAACTTATATATTCTATATTATTAGAAGAGATAGATATATTAAAAATAGAAAAAAAGATAACTTTAAGAGTTAAAAAACAGATGAATAAAGTTCAAAAAGAATATTATCTTAGAGAACAATTAAAAGCAATACAAAAAGAATTAGGTGAAGAAGAAGATATAAATTCTGAAGCTGATGAATATAGAGAAAAGCTTAAGAAAATAAAAGCACCTAAAACAACTAAGGAAAAGATAGAAAAAGAAATAGATAAATTTTCAAAGATATCTTCAATGTCTCCAGATGTATCTGTAAGTAGAAACTACTTGGATACTATCTTTTCATTGCCATGGAATAAAGAGACAAAAGATAAACTGGATATAAATAAGGCAAATGCTATATTAGATGAAGACCATTATGGCTTAGAGAAAGTAAAAGAAAGAATATTAGAATACCTAGCTATAAGAACACTTGCTAAATCACTTAAAGGTCCTATAATATGTTTAGTTGGTCCTCCAGGAACAGGAAAGACATCTATAGTAAAATCAATAGCTAGAGCATTGAATAGAAAGTTTGTAAGAATATCTTTAGGTGGAGTTAGAGATGAAGCAGAAATAAGAGGTCATAGAAGAACGTATGTAGGTTCAATTCCAGGAAGAATAATCAATGGAGTAAAAGAAGCACAAACAAAAAATCCTGTATTTTTATTTGATGAGATAGATAAAATGGCAGCAGATTATAAAGGTGACCCAGCTTCAGCAATGCTAGAAGTATTAGACCCAGAGCAAAATAAGGATTTTGTAGACCACTACTTAGAAATACCTTTTGATTTATCAAAAATACTATTTGTTACAACAGCAAACAGTTTAGGTAATATACCAAGACCATTATTAGATAGAATGGAAGTAATAGAAGTATCTGGATATATAGAAGAAGAAAAACTAAATATAGCAAAAAAATACTTACTTCCAAAACAAATTAAAGAACATGCTTTAAAAGAAAACTTCATAAAAATGGATGATGAGACTTTAAGAAGCATAATAAATCATTATACAAGAGAAGCTGGTGTGAGAACACTAGAGAGAACTATTGGTAAAATTTGTAGAAAAGTTGCAAAAAAATATGTTGAAGACCCAACTCTTGAAGAAGTTGTTGTAAATAAGTCTGATTTGGAGACATATCTTGGAAAGGACATCTTTAAGTATCAACTTGCAGAAGTTAATCCTCAAATAGGACTAGTAAATGGTCTTGCATGGACAGCAGTTGGTGGAGTTACACTTGAAGTAGAAGTAAATGTACTTAAAGGTAAAGGAGAAATTGTATTAACTGGAAAACTAGGGGATGTTATGAAGGAATCTGCTAAGACAGGTATCTCTTATATAAGGTCAATAGTGGACAAGTTTGATATAGACCCAGACTTTTATAAGACAAATGATATCCATATACACATTCCAGAAGGTGCTGTTCCAAAAGATGGGCCATCAGCTGGTATAACTATGGCTCTTGCAGTGATTTCAGCACTTACTAAAAGACCTGTTCCAGGCAATATAGCTATGACAGGAGAGATAACTTTAAGAGGTAGAGTCCTAGCAGTAGGAGGAGTTAAAGAAAAATTATTAGCAGCTCACAGAGCTGGCATAACAAAAGTCTTAATTCCTAAAGAATGTGAAGCTGACTTAGATGAAATACCAGAAAATGTAAAAGAAAAAATGGAGTTTGTACTCGTAGAACACATGGATGAAGTATTGGAACAAGCTTTATTAAAGAGTGGTGAGAAGAATGAAAATTAGAAGTTCAGAGATAACTATGAGTGCTGTGAATAAATCACAGTATCCGGCAGAAGGAATTCCAGAGATAGCATTAGCTGGTAGGTCAAATGTTGGAAAATCATCAATAATAAATACATTGCTTAATAGAAGAAACTTTGCTAGAACTAGTCAAACACCAGGAAAAACTAGAACTATAAACTTTTACCTAATAAATAATGAGTTTTATTTTGTGGACCTTCCGGGCTATGGATATGCAAAGATAGCTAAGTCTGAAAAAGAAAAATGGGGAGGTATAATGGAAAGATATCTAGAAAGTAGACAAGAATTATGTTCTATACTTCTACTTGTAGATATTAGACATGAGCCTACAGCAGATGATAAGCTTATGTATGAATGGATAAAACACTTTGGATACAACTGTGTAGTTATTGCAACTAAGGCAGATAAAATATCTAGAGGGCAATATCAAAAACATATAAGTATAATAAGAAAAAAATTACAACTGGAAAGTAGTGAAAAAGTAATTCCTGTTTCTTCATTAAAAAAGACTGGTGTTGAAGAACTATGGGAAGAAATTGTAAATCAATACAATCAACATGGATATGAGATAACAGTAGATTAAATTTAAAATATCAAATGTTGGCATAATACTTGTTTAGATAATCTATATAAGATTAGATTAGTTTTAATTGTATTAATATCAAAATAAAATATAGGATGCCTCAAAATGGTTTTAATGGTCATTTTTTGGCATCCTTGTTGTTTATAAGCAATAAATATTAGCAATTTATTGTTAAAAATTATAAAACTTAGCAAAACTACTATAAATTAATGTAGATTAGTATATTTAAAAATTTATTCACTAATGAAATAACCAATAAATTTTATTTAAGAAATAGATTTATCTGTTTTTCTCATAAAGAAAATAGTTAGTATAAGTCCTATAAAGCATACTGCTGCTGCAATCCAATAAGATTGATTACTAGCTGTGACATAAGCTGATGTATGGCTTTTAAAATTTTGATTATATGTAAGGCTTTGTGCAAAGAAACTACTAAAAAATGCTGTTCCAAGAGCAAATGATAAATTACGAACAGTTGCAAGAAAGCTACCTCCATATCCCTGTTTTTGTGGAGGGACATCTGCAAGGATACTACTATTGTTTGGTGAACTAAAAGCACCTAGTCCAAGTCCAAAAATAACTAAACATGCAATTAGAAGGAACAATGGTGAATCTGCCTTTAAAAGTGCCATTCCAACAAGGGAAATAGTCATAAATGAAAAAGATGCTGTTAAAATATTCTTTGCACCATGTTTATCAGAAAGAGAACCTGCAATAGGAGCTATAAGTACCATAATAAGTGGATGTACAGTCATTACAGAACCAGCCATCATAGGAGATAAATTTTTTAATTGCTCTAAATAAAACGGAAGTAGGAAAGACACTGCCATTTGAGGAAAATAACAAGCTATTCCGATAATGTTACCTACAGTGAAATTTCTATTTTTAAATAGAGGTAAGTCAATAAAACTTTGTTCAAATTTTACTTCTCTTAATGCCAACAGTAAGAATATTATAAGTGATGCTATTCCTAGATACAATCTTGTATCTCCCTTTCCATTCATCGCAAGTAATATAAGTGTAGTACAAGTTGCAAATAGTAGAAGACCTGGAATATCAAAGCTATTATTTTGTTCATCTAAAACAGGTCTAGGAAGAAATTTAATTCCAAGAAAGACTGCTACAATGCCAATAGGTATATTGATAATAAAAATAGAAGGCCATCCGAAATGTTCTAAAAGTATCCCTCCAATTACGGGACCACTCATATTTCCTATACCAACTACAGCTCCAGTGATTCCTATAGCCTTTCCTTTTTCATTTGCTGGAAATGCATTAGAAACTATGCCAAGTCCAGTTGCCATTAAAATACTTGCTCCAACTGCTTGAAATATTCTTGAGGAAATTAATGTTGATAAATTGTGTGATATACTACACAGAAAAGAACCTATTGTGAATACAAAAAATCCTAACGTGTATAGTCGATTTGAGCCTACTTTATCACCGAGTTTTCCAAAAAATAACATAGTAGCTGTTACGACAAGCATATAAGCTGTTACAACCCACTGAATTTGTGACATGTTAATTTTAAAGTCAGTAGCGATTGTAGGATTTGCGATATTTAGTATACTTCCATCAAGAGTAGACATAAATACACCAATACAGATGATAATTAATACTATCCATTTTTGTTTCATGATAACACTCCAATCTTTTATATAATAGATTTTATAAGTACAGAATGGTTATAAAATAAACAACAAAAAAGCACCTACATCTTAGGTACCTCGAATGTGTTTAATTTCATGAATAAATACGGTAGTTGAAGGAGTTGTATAGATTACTCATGCAAAATTACATAAAGGTACTCATATACTATTTTCTTCTACCATCCAGATTTTACTGTCGGCTTTGGAATCTGACCAAATTATGCCATAAGGCTCGCGGGCTTTTACCGCCGATAGGGAATTTCACCCGTTTCTGAAGAAAAACAGATGTATTTTGTAATATTATTTTAACATAAAATTACAACGGAAACAATTGGATTTAAACAATACACAACTATATTACTGTATAAAGAGTGAAATTATATTCATACATAAAAGTATATAAAAGTTAAATCACATAGTATGGAAATCTACTATAATTAGATAAAATTAATTTGTTATTGGTATTGAATGATAAGTTTTAGATTTATCAAAAGCATAAAGCTGTAACAAAACTCGTATAATATTAATATCTTAATTAAGAGATATTGTAAATTATGAGGAGGCGCTAATATGGAAGGAAAGGTAAAGAAGGCATTTCCAGGTGGGAACACATCACAAGGCTCATATTCTTTTTTTGAATATATAATTCCTGAAAATGTAAAAAGAGTTTTTTGTTTAAAAGGTGGACCTGGAGTAGGAAAATCCTCACTTATGAAAAAAATTTATAAAGAATTTTTAAATAGAGGATATGATATCGAATTATATAACTGTCCTTCTGACCCAAGTTCATTGGACGGTGTAGTTATAAAGGAATTAGGCGTGGTACTTATGGATGCAACTGCTCCACACACTATGGACCCAAAGCTACCAGGAGCTTTGGACGAGATAATTAATTTAGGTGATTACTGGAATACAGAAGAGTTAGAAAAAAACAGACAAGAAATATCAGGATACGATAAAGATATTAGTAATGCATTTAAAAGAGCATTTAAGTTTTTAAAAGCATCAGAACCAATCTTTAGAGATATAGAGGAAAAGTATTCTGACTGTATGGATTATGGTAAAGTGAATCTAGTTACAGAAGAACTTATTAAAAAATTGTTTGATAGAGTTGAGAGCACAGGTAATTTAAAAAAAGCAAAACATTTATTTGGTTCAGCCATAACTCCTGTAGGATGTTTAGATTATACAGAAAACATTTTAAAAGATGTAAATAAGGTGTATTATTTAGATGGAGAAATAGGAACTGGGAAAACTACATTATTAAATAAAGTGTATAAAAAAGCTATTGAAAAAGGTTTAAATGTAGAAGTTTATCATTATCCACTTATTCCTGAGAAAATTGAGACTGTATTATTAACTGACTTAGATATAGGTATAACTATAAGCACAACTTTTAAAGAAGAGGAGACAATTAATTTAAATCAATTTTTAAATAGGGAAAAATTACTTAAATATGAAGAAGACATTAAATTTGATGAAAAAGTTTTGGATGATTTAATTTGTTGGGCAGTGTTAAATCTTAAGAGAGCTAAGTCTAAGCATGATATTATAGAAAGTTACTATATTCCTAACATGAGATTCGATGAAGTTGGAAAGTTAAGAGACAAACTAGTTAAAAGAATTTTAAAATATGAGAAAAATGTATAAGAACATATATATTAAATTAGATATTAATTATAAAATATGATTTTTAGTAAACTGGCGTAGCTTTGAAGCTATGCCAGTTTGCCGTTTTTGATACAATTAAGAAATAATTATTAATTAATAGAGATTTTTATATAAAAAATTAATATTCTAGAAATAATTTTACAAAAAATATCTTACTTAGCTATAATATCTTTAGTTTGAGTTAACGTGTGATAATGGAATATCCTTTTCAAAGTTATGCTTTTATAATAATACAAAAAAATGTTTATTGAAAGTTCTCGTATTTTGTAAATAAGATTTAGGGATATATACTTGGTATTAGTAATTTAGTGATAGGAGTTCAATGTATGATATTATATACTAAAGATGAATTTTAATATATAACTTTGATATAATAAACATATGTAAATGTTAAATGGTTAATTAAATAAACTTATCATATAAAAATAAATTTGTAAGGAGCAATACAGTATGAAAAAACAATATGTGTTTATAATACTATCAAGTACTATTTTAGGTATACTTGTTGGAACCATATTTAGAGATTATAGTAATGAACAAACAGTTTATACAAGTAAAGATAAGTCAATAAGAAAAGAAATAAAATTGACAAGAAAGTCTATAAAGGAATTAACAAAAGAAAAAGATAAATTAGATGAAGCAATTAATTCAATGAAAAAAAATCAAAAAAATTCTGAAAAAATCTCAGAAATAGAAACTCTTAGAGATAGCCTATCATATTCAGATGTGAAAGGTAGCGGAATAATATTAAGTATAGACGCTATAGATGAAAAAACAGGGAATATAGCCAATAGTATAGACTATAATAAAATACTTGTAAAAGTCATAAATGAATTAAAAGTAAATGGAGGAAAATACATAGAAATAAATGGTCAAAGAATCAATCAGTATTCAGAAGTTGTACTTGCAGGAAGCCACATAAATATAAATGGAGTTCCTGTAGCACAACCTTATGAAATAAAATGCATTGGGGATAAAGATAAACTATCTAATTATGTAGATAAAGGCAGTAAATATCTAGATAGTATACAAACTACTTATCCAATGAAAGTAAGTATAAAAGCTGAAGAAAATATCTCTATGAAAAAAATGAATATACCTAATAAATTAAAGTATATAAAGGGTGATTAAGATTATATTAGAGGAAAGCAGTTTGCCAATGTTAATACCAGAAAAACTTGCAAAAAAATATAATGTATTTCCAGTAGAATTTCAAGATGATAATTTAGTAGTAGAAATAGAAGATGAAGATATATACGCTCTACAGGATTTAAGATTAGCTACAGGGAAAGAAATTATATTGAAAAAAGAGAAAAAAGAACTTATAAGTGAGAAAATTGATAAATATTACAATAACTTTGAACTTGATGAGGATTATGCAAAAAAACTATTTGAAAATCTTTTAGAAAAGGCTATGAAAGAAAATGCAAGTGATATACATATAGAACCATTTAAAGAGCATTTAATAGTGAGAATGAGGGTAGATGGAGAACTAAAGGAAGTATCAAAGTTTTTAATTGATATATATCCATCATTATCTACTGTCGTAAAATTAAAGGCCTCAATGGATATAACGGAAAAAAGACTTCCTCAAGATGGTAGAGTGGATGTAAAGTTAGGTGGGAACTTAATTGATATTAGGGTTTCATCAATACCAACTGTCTATGGTGAAAAAATTGTTTTAAGAATACTTAATAGAGATACTTTCTTAAAAGATAAGATAGAACTTGGATTTTCAGACGAAGCAATAAAATCTATAAATAATATAATAAATAAAAGAGCAGGGATATTATTAGTTACAGGCCCTACAGGTAGCGGAAAAACTACAACAGTATATTCCTTATTAAATGATTTAAAAGGCATAAATAAAAATATAATGACCATAGAAAATCCAGTAGAGTATAAGATGGATGGTATAAGTCAGATTCAAGTGAATTCAAAAGTAGGATTAAGTTTTGATGTGGGTCTTAGAGCGATATTAAGACAAGACCCAGATATAATAATGGTTGGAGAAATAAGAGATGCAGAAACAGCTAAAATAGCAGTAAGAGCAGCTATAACAGGTCATTTAGTTATAAGTACTTTACACACTAATGATGCAGTGTCTTCTATAGCTAGGTTATTAGAAATGCAAATACCACCATATCTTTTGAATGCATCTCTTATAGGTGTTATCTCTCAAAAATTGGTTAGAAAAGTTTGTAATCATTGCAGTCATGAGATTATGATAAAAGATAATTTTAGTGGAGATGTAAATACTAAAGTAGCTGTAGGTTGTGAGAGATGTAATGACAAAGGGTATTTTGGAAGGACGGCAATTTATGAAATATTAGAAGTCAATGATGATATAAAGACATGTATAAGAAATATGGATGATTCTAGTACTATAAAAGATGTTGCACAAAAAAATGGAATGATAACATTTGAAGATAGTTGTAAAAGATTAATAAATGAGAAAATTACTACATTAGAAGAATGTTTAGTAGTAAATGAAATGATTTAATTTAATTGTATAGTTAACTTTCATTTAAATAGTTAGACTTCATTTAATTTACTTTAATTAAAGTATTTGAGTATAAATTATACTTAAGTGAGAAAAAGTTAAATGTATTAAATTAGAAAATATTAAGTTTATTTAATTATAATTAATATAATTTGGAAGGAATTATAGTACATGAGATTATCTAAAAGTATATTTTATAATTTAGAAAAGCTTTATTTAGTATTAAATAGAATTAGTGATAAAGAAGTTAGAGTAATTTGCAAAGAGATAGGTATATTACTAGAATCTGGATGTGAGATTACGAAGATATTTGAAGTCATTGAGGGGCAGTCTAGTAAAAAGGTAAAAAATTTGCTTAACATAGTATCAAATCACATCCAAAAAGGTAACTCAATAGCAGAATCATTTCAGATAACAGGTACATTTTCTAAATTTTTTATAAGCATGATAAGAGCAGGAGAAACTAGTGGAAACCTAGATGTAATAATGAATGATTTATCTAATTATTATGATAAAGAACACAAATTAAAAATGAAAATAATAAATATTTCAATCTATCCAATAATACTTATAATATTATCTATCGTATCAATGATATTTATATTAGTATTTGTAATACCTAATTTTCAGGTGGTTTTTACAAGCAATGGAATTGAACCACCTTTAATAACTAGAGCCTTAATAGTAATATCTACAATAGTTACAAATAATCTAGGTTTTCTGATGCTCAGTTTTATATTATTTTTAATAGTAACTATTTACTTTTTTATAACAAATGATAAAATAAAAAGATTGATTAATTCTCTGAAATTTAAGGTGCCTTTTATAAGAAGGATTAATCAGTTGGTAGCTACAACTAGATTTTCTAGAGCATTGTCTATCTTAATTAGTAGTGGAATACAAATTGTGGACGCTATAGAAATGTCAGCAAGTGTTGTAGATAATGAATTTATTTGTGAAAGACTAAAGATTTCTAATAATTATATAAAAAAGGGAAATGGTATAGGTAAGTCCTTAAATCTAGCAAATATTTTTCCTAAATTATTTATTTCAATGGCAAACACAGGAGAAGAAAGTGGAAAATTAGATAAAAGTTTAGATGTAATAAATAAATTTTATGAAAGTGAATTAAATAATAAAATAGAACAAATAATGAAATTTATAGAACCTATTTTAATTATTTTTATGGGATTAATTATTGGAATTTTTATTTTGGCGATGGTTATTCCAATGTTCAATGCAGTTACTAGTTTTTAGGATAAAAAATAAATTTTATTAGAGAAAACTTTTAAAAGGAGAGAATATTTAATTGATAAATAAAAAACGAAAAGGATTTACACTCGTTGAAATGATTGTAGTAGTAACAATTTTAGGTGTTATATCTAGTATAGCATTAGTTAAATACAGCAAGGTTCAAGAAAGTGCTAAGCTAAATGCAGATTATACAAATGCTGCAAATATAGTAACCGCAGCTAGTATGGCTATTAATGATGATGAAAATATAGCAGAATCTCTAAGTGTAGAGTCTTTAAAGGAAAAAGGATATTTAAATACTGTTCCAGTTCCTCAAAGTACATCAGGTAAATTTGAACTTGTTATAAATGATAGTGGTACAGATATAAGTGTAAATATAAATTCTAAACAATTCTATCCAAAGTAGTATTTATATCTATATATTTTAGAGTTTAATTAAAGGAGAGGATTATAATTAAAAAAATTTTAAACTTAGAGATAAATGATGATTATATAAGGATTGTATTTTTAAGAAAAAATCATAAAAAAATTTTTATAGATAAGTCAGTTACAAAAGAGATTAACTTTAATATAAAAAATGATAGTAATGAGGTTGTGAGGATTAGATACATAGAAGATGTAGTTAGACTTGTAAAAGAGGAGATAGCTAAATCAAAAATATCATATAAAAATGTATACTTTAATATTCAAATTCAAGATATAGTTATTAGGAATATTGAAGTTATAGATACTAAGAAAAAAAGAGACATATTAAATATGATTGAATTTGAAATAACACAATACATTCCGATAAATATAAATAACTATTCAATAAAATACAAAGTTATAAATTCTAGCCATGATAAATTGAATATACAAGTGATTCTTTTTCCAAAAAGTATTATTAAATTAATTAAGAGCATTTCAGAAAATCTAAACTTAAACCCAAAGGCTATAAATATAAATTTTGATATACTACAAAAACTCATAAACTTAGACTTGATAGAAGATTTTTTAGAAGAAGGAGTATTTATAGAGTGTAAAAAAAATCAGTTTATTATAAATCTAACAAGAGATAAAAAAATAGAAGAAACATACTTACTATCAAAAGAAATAAAATCTTATGAATCAGTAAAGAAGCTATTAAGTAGTTTTAAGTGCATTTATTACTATGGAATAGAAAATTATTTTGTTGAAGAATACTTTAAAGATACAGATAGGTATATTGAAATAAGTCCATTGAAATTAAAAGATAAAGTAAAAGTAGAAAATAATTATGATAGAGATTTAGAAGGTAGCAGTATAAATTATATAAGCAGTATAGGAATGATTATTTAAATGAAGCCTTGTAAAACTATAAATTTTCTCAATGGATTAAAAGAAACTAAATCATCTAATAAAGTATATAAACTAATAATAGTCTTAATTTTAATGTGTGTTATATTCAAATCGTTTATATATTTAAACTCTATAAGCGAACTTAAAAATTACATAAGTCAAAATACGTCAATAAAAGAATCAAAACAGGCTATACCAATGACTGAAGAGAATAGAGAGCAATTCTCTAAAATAAAATTTAATGAAATAAAAAAAATATATGAGACAGTTGGAATAAATAATATTACTAGAATATCCATAGATAAAAATAAACTGGAAGTGGAAGGAGTATGTAATGATTTAGATGTTTTAAATAATCTAAGAAAAATAAAGTACATAAAATATTATCATATAGATAGCATTGTAAGAGATGGAGAATATTACAAATTTAAAATAAAAAGTTAGATGGGTGATTATTTTTGAGATTAAATAATAGAGAAAAAAATCTACTTAAAATATTGTTCATATTAATTATTATATTAGCAACTAATATAGTATTAAGTCCACTAGAAAAAAACTTAACTAGTTTGAAGAAAGAAAAACAAAATTTAATAAATAAAATAAATAAGCAAGATAATTATCAAATAAAGGACAATAATTATAAAGATGATAAATATATAGAAAATGTTGAATTAAATGGAAATGAAGAATTGAAAAGTAATTTTAATAATTCATTTTTAGATAAAAAAACAAATAAAGATATAGTATTATTAGTAGAAAACGAACTGAGAGACATAGTGAACATAGAATATATTAATCAAGAGAGTGGTTTGGATAATAGCAATAAAAAACAAGTTAATTTAGAAATAAAAGTCAATGGTGAACTTGAAAATGTATTGAAACTTGAAGGTTTAATGAAGAATTTGAAGTTAAGTAATAAACTTGAAAAAGTAGAAATTAACAAATTAAAAACGAGTAATTTAGACGTCCAAAATATTTCTAATGGAGATAAACGAGGAAAAGACAATATTGTTGAATGTAAAATGACAATTAGAGTCACATAACAAAAAAGAATAGATAAAGTAAAAAACTATTATCAATTAATAAAATTTTATAGAGGAATTAGTTTTACGATAATTCATTTCTACAAGAGGGATTGTTAGTGATTTTATCGAAATCCTAATTAAAGTTAATATATTATACCAAAATATAAGTAAATTTAAGAGAATATTTACTTATACTATAGATTGATTAATAAAAAAATGGTATAATAACAAATTGTACTTTAATTTAATAATAAGGGAGTGGAAGTCATATTGTTAGGGAGAAATGAGCTATGCCCTTGTGGAAGTGGCAAAAAATACAAGAAATGTTGTTTAAATAAAGATATTGTTTCAGAAAGAGCATGCAGAAAAACTGAACTTTCACAAAAACAATATACAGATTTATATTCAAAGTTATATGATTATTCAAGACAGGACAGATTCAAAGACGAATGTGAAAAAGCTAAAGAAATGTTTTATATAATGCAAAATGATAGTGTAAATGAAAAATTTGAAAGATTTTTTAATACTTATTTAATACAAGACCACATAATGGAAAATAAAAAGGTCATGACTGTTGGGTTTCTTGAAGAAAATGGTGCAAACTTAAGCCAATCGGAAGTATCAATATTAAAAAGTTTGTTTGAATCATATGTAAGTATTTATGAAGTAAAAGAAGTTTCTTCTGGAAAAATAGTATTAAAAGATTGTCTAAGTGGGAATGAACTTTACACAGAAGATGTAAAACTTCTAAGAAGTTTTAAAAGCGGAAGTTGTATGATAGCTAGAATTATTGATATTGAAGGAACTAACATACTGATAGATGTAACTATAAGTATATCAAATGAAGTTAAAGACATAATTTTAAAAGATGTTATGAATTTATTTAATCAATATCAAGACTTATACAAAGATATGAAGACTTTCTTAATCTATCATACACATATACTATACAAGTATATACAACAGCTTTTAGACCCAAGTATAGCTGAATACTTAAAGAGAGAAAGAGATAAGAAGAAAACAAAAGTTAATTCAGAAAATGAATTAGCTGAAGTAGAGTGCAAAGTTTTAGATACTCTTAAAGAAAATGTAGAAAAAGAAAATATAGATGCCTGTATAGAGTTTTGGAATGAGTATAAGAAAAAACATGAAAATATAAAAGGAGCTGAAAATGGTTGGGCAGCTGCTGTTGAATATTATGTTAAGAAAGAAGCAGGACAACCTATAACTCAAGTACAAATATCAAAAAAATACGATATAAGTTCCAGTACGTTAGGAAAAAGATATAAAGATTTAAAAATATCTTAATTAATTATGAAAAGCTTTAAGTCATAGATAAAGAATATATAGTATAATATATGTATAATGTTGAGAAAGAGGTATTAATAATGAGTCTTAGTTTAGGAAATGCAATTGCTGTGTCAACGAACTTTATAAAATCTAATCCAGCAGTACCTGTGTACAATGGAGAAGAAATATATGCGGTTATTTATCATATAGAAATAGGATATAATAATGGTGTATCACCTGATACCAAACAATATATAATAATAGACTATAAAGAGTTCGATTTATCTATGGATAAAAAAAATGAACTAATAGAAATAGCAAAAGAATACTGTAAATCTAAAGGTATTATAGAAAATGAAAACCTTGAAATAAATCTTTTAGATAATGAAGAAGCAGAAAACTTCTTAGAAAAGGTATTTAATAACATGAAAGTTATAAGAGGTCTTATAACTAAAAGAGGATAAATAAATGGACTATGTAGGAATAGAAAATATAACACCTTATGAAAATGTATATGAATTTAGTGTGTATAAATATGATGATGAAATCACTTTAGGTAGTGAAGAGTTATATGTGTGTGAATTAAGGGTTATATTAATTAAAGTGAATTCTCTGTATGTTGAAAGATTGAATAAGTCAGTTGAAGCAATGGTCTTAGTAAAAAACTTGAAAAAAGATTTAGATAAAGCAATTGTTGTAAATAAAATAAAGAATTTTGTGTTAGACGAGATTTGGGTAGAAAATCTAGTAAAAGAGAATATAGAAGTTATATTTGTAGAAAGCTAGGAATAACCCTAGCTTTTTTATATTACAATCTAAGAGAGGAAAACAATATGTTAAGAGTATCTAATATAAAACTTGGAATCGATAAAGATATATCTTTATTAAAAGATATTGTACTTAAGAAGCTTAGAATAAAAGAAAAAAACTTAGTTAAATATAGTATATATAAAGAATCTATAGACGCTAGAAAAAAAGGAAAAATGGAGTTTGTTTATTCTGTAGATGTAGAAGTTAAAGACGAAGATAAAATACTCAGTTCAAAAATAAAAGATGTAACAAAAATAAAGGAAATCAGATATACAAATGTGACTATGGGTAATAAAAAATTGAAGAATAATCCTTTAGTAATTGGTAGTGGACCAGCAGGTTTGTTTGCAGGTTTAATTTTAGCTCAAATGGGGTATGAACCAATCCTACTTGAAAGAGGTCTTGATGTAGACAATAGAACTAAAGATATAAGTGATTTTTGGACAACTAGAAAGTTTAAGAATAATTCAAATGTTCAATTTGGAGAAGGTGGAGCAGGAACTTTTTCAGATGGTAAACTTACAACAAGAATAAAAGATATACGATGCAGAAAAGTATTGGAAGAGTTAGTTCAATTTGGAGCACCAGATGAAATATTATACTCACATAAGCCACATGTAGGAACAGATATATTAAAAAATGTAGTTAAAAATATAAGAAATGAAATAATAAATCTAGGTGGTCAAGTTAGGTTTAATTCAAAAGTGACTGATGTAGTTGTATCAAATGATTCTATACAATCTGTAATGATAAATGGTATTGAAAAAATAGATACAGATACAGTTATATTAGCTGTTGGACATAGTGCAAGAGATACTTATGAAATGTTGTATTCAAGAGGTGTAAAAATAATTCAAAAACCTTTTGCAATAGGAGCTAGGGTTGAGCATCCACAGGATTTAATAAATAAAGCACAATATAAGGAGTTTTACAATCATCCTAGACTAGGAGCAGCCGATTATAGACTTATAGAGCATGTTTCAAATGGAAGAACAGCATATACCTTTTGTATGTGTCCAGGAGGTAGTGTCATAGCATCTGCATCAAATGACTTTGAAATAGTTACAAATGGTATGAGCGAACATGCAAGGGACAAGGTAAATGCAAATAGTGCATTTTTAGTAAATGTAACTCCAGAAGACTTTAATAGTGATAATCCTCTAGCAGGTGTACATTTCCAACAAGAATATGAAAAATTAGCTTTTGAATTAGGTGGAAAAAATTACAATGCACCAGTTCAACTTGTTGGAGATTTTATCAATAATAAAGCATCTACAAATTTAGGTAGTGTTGAGCCATCATATAGACCTGGATATACACTTACAAATTTAAGTGAATGTTTACCTAGTTTTGTAACAGAAACTATGAGAGAGGCATTCATATCTCTTGATAAAAAATTGAATGGATTTGCAATGTATGATGCTGTTTTAACTGGAGTAGAGACTAGGTCATCATCACCAATAAGAATAGTAAGAGATGAGGACACTTTAGAGTCAGTAAGTGTTAAGAATCTATATCCATGTGGTGAAGGTGCTGGATATGCAGGTGGGATAGTTACAGCAGCAGTTGATGGTATAAAATGTGCAGAAAAAATAATACAAAAATACACTAATAATACAAAAATTTAACATAAATTTAATGATTTTTTAATATTTAACATGAATTTAACATTATCACTCCTATAATTTGATAAAATACAATAGGTTATAAAAATTTTTAGATACAGTAATCTCTTTACAAGGAGGAAATAATTTGAACATTATAATAAGTCTAATGGGTGGATTAGGTCTATTCTTATATGGTATGAACCTTATGGGAGAAGGTCTACAAAAATCTGCTGGGACAAAGCTAAAAAAGATAATAAAATTACTTACTAGTAACCTATTTATGGGAGTTTTAGTAGGTACAGGAGTTACAGCAGTAATACAAAGTTCAAGTGCTACTACTGTAATGGTTGTTGGTTTCGTAAATGCAGGCATAATGACATTAAAGCAGGCAATTGGGGTAATAATGGGTGCCAATATAGGTACTACTGTTACAGCCCAATTGGTATCTTTTGATTTAACTGGTATGGCTCCAGTAGCATTAGGTATAGGTATCATACTTTATTTATTTGGAAATAAGCCTAGGATAAAAAATATAGCCGAAATACTTATAGGTTTTGGTATATTGTTTACAGGTATGGATTTTATGAAAATGGCAGTTGAGCCATTAAGAGACTATCAAGGGTTCACTGACTTACTAGTTACATTTGGTAGATATCCACTACTTGGATTATTATTGGGATTTGGAATCACAGCAATAATACAAAGTTCAAGTGCATCTATGGGTATGTTGGTTGCATTGGCAGCAGAAGGTCTAGTGCCATTATCAGCAGCATTGCCAATTCTTTATGGTCAAAATATTGGGACATGTGTAACTTCGCTGTTATCGAGTATTGGTGCCAATAAAAATGCACGAAGAGCAGCTATGATGCATCTAATCTTTAATGTTTTAGGAACGGTGATATTCTTAATATTATTAAATAAGCCAGTAGTAAACTTGGTTACAAGTTGGGACCCAAGTAATGTTGCAAGACAAATAGCTAATACACATACACTGTTTAATATAATATCTGTCTTAATACTTTTACCATTTACAAAGCTTATCATAAAGCTAGCAATAAGACTTGTTCCTGATAAAGAAGGCGATATAGATGAAGATGAAGCTAAGACTATTAAATATATAGATGATAGAATGATAGAAACTCCTTCTATAGCTCTTGCAAATACGATAAAAGAAACACTTCGTATGGGTGAAAAGGCTAAGGAAAGTTTAAATGCTTCTATGGAGGCTTTAGTAGAACATGCAACTGAAAAAATAGACAAGACATATAGACGAGAGAGATTAATCAATGATTTGCAGAAAGCTATTTTGAATTACTTACTTAAACTTTCAAAAGCACCTTTAGATGATGATTCGAGAGAAGTTGTGGATACCTTGTTTAACACAGTTAATGATATAGAAAGAATTGGTGACCATGCTAAAAATATAGCTGAATTATCACAAGTTGCAATAGATTCAAATATTTCTTTCTCAGAAGAAGGACAATCTGAACTTGATGTTATGTACAATAAGGTTGTTTCAGCATATACTTATGCATTAGAATCAATGAGAACTGATAATGTAGATTTGGCTTGCAAGGTTATAAAAATCGAAGAGCAAGTTGATATAATGGAAAAATCTTGTAGAGCTAATCATATGTACAGATTGAATAATAATCTATGTAGTATAGAGAATGGAGTTATTTATTTAGATGTAATAAGTAATCTAGAGAGAATATCTGACCATGCTGTCAACATAGCACAACAAGTTATAGCTAAGAGATTAGGAAATGATTAAAAATAATATAAGAATTAAAATATAAATGAAAGAGAAACTCTAAATGATAAGTTTAGAGTTTTTTTTTATTGGTTATTTATAATTCAACTATCCGACTGTATAACTATTCCAATAAAGCGACTTTAATACTGCATCATAAATTTAGTACTAGATTTTTCCATAAAGATTTTACCTACAACTTAAATCTATTTAAATTTACATGTAAGGACGTATAAACTGTATTTCAATTAATTTAAACAAAGCATTATTTCTTGTCAATCATCCATATAGCATGTTTTAATTTTCTGTGAAATACAGATGATATACTATTTTTAATAACTTTATTTGATTAAAAATTTATAATTTATAGATAGTTATAGTATTTAGAAGAATCGATTTCCTGATAATAAATGGTGATATATGTATAATTTTGTGGCAAATTTTAAAAAAAAACACCCATATTTTATGTTATAATCTCTTTAAAACGAATATGCTGAAAAGAGGGATTTAAATGGGAAAAATAAATTTTGATTATAGTAAAGCTACGGAGTTTTTTTGTCAAAACGAAATAGATGTTATGCAACCATATGTAGATGTTGCACATGACATGTTACATAATAAAACGGGTTTAGGAAATACTTTTCTAGGTTGGATAGACCTTCCTAAAAATTATGATAAGGAAGAGTTTGATAGAATAAAAAAATCTGCTGAAAAGATAAAATCTGACTCAGACGTTCTTTTAGTAATAGGTATAGGAGGCTCTTATTTGGGTTCAAGAGCTGCTATAGATATGGTAAGTCATTCATTTAGAAATGGGCTTAAAAAGGAACAAAGAAAGGCTCCAGAAGTATATTTCGTAGGACACAATATAAGCTCAACATATATTATGGATTTATTAGATGTAATTGAAGGTAAGGATATTTCTGTAAATGTAATATCTAAATCAGGAACTACTACAGAACCAGCTCTTGCTTTTAGAATATTTAAAGATTACTTAGAGAAAAAGTATGGCAAAGAAGAAGCGAAAAAGAGAATTTATGCAACAACAGATTCAAGTAAAGGAGCACTTAGACAGTTAGCTACAGAAGAAGGATATGAGACTTTTGTAATACCAGATGATGTAGGCGGTCGTTTTTCTGTACTAACAGCAGTTGGATTACTTCCTATTGCTGCTGCAGGGCTTGATATTGATGCTATGATGAAAGGTGCAAGTGATGCTAGAGAAGCATTTCAAAATCCTGATTTAAAAAGTAATGATAGTTATAGATATGCTGTTGCTAGAACAATTTTACATAGAAAAGGAAAAGATGTAGAGCTATTGGTTAACTATGAACCTCAATTACATTATGTGAGTGAGTGGTGGAAACAGCTTTATGGAGAAAGTGAAGGAAAAGAAAATAAAGGGTTATTCCCTGCTTCTGTAGATTTTTCAACAGATTTACACTCTATGGGTCAATATATCCAAGATGGGAAAAGAATCTTATTTGAGACAGTACTTAATGTTGAAAACTGTAAGAGAAATATAACTATAAATTCAGAGGAAGTAGATTTAGATGGTCTAAACTATCTAGCAGGTAAGACTGTAGATTTTGTTAATCATAAAGCTTTTGAAGGAACTCTATTAGCCCACACAGATGGAAAAGTACCTAATTTAGTAATAAATATACCTCAATTAGACGAATATAATTTTGGATATTTAGTGTATTTCTTTGAAAAAGCTTGTGGAATAAGTGGATATTTATTGGGTGTTAATCCATTTGACCAACCAGGAGTAGAAGCCTACAAGAAAAATATGTTTGCCTTATTAGGAAAACCAGGTTATGAAAAAGAAAAGGAAGAATTAGAAAAAAGACTTAAATAATTTTAAATAGTTAAGGTTTAATTAAGATTAAAATAATATAATGAAATCATCGAAAAAGAGTTTACTCAAAATAGATGATTTCATTTTTTTATGAAAAATTGGGAAAAATATATTTTGATAATTTATATTATATTAGATAGGGAGTGGTATGAGATGTCAAGAAGAAAGAAAGGTATAAGTTTAGTAATATTAGTTGCTATAATAAGTTCAATACTTAGTAGTTTACTAACAATAATTTTAGTTAAAGATAATTTAGGAAGTAAGACTACAGGAAATTCTACACCTATAGTTGTAAATGATGATGGTAAAAGTCAAAATATTTATCAAGCAGTTGCAGAAAAAGCCACACCATCTGTTGTAGGTATTACGACAACTAGCGTCGATACTAATAATATGTTTGCAATACCAACTGAAACACAAGGTGTAGGAACTGGAATCATAGTAGATTCAAATGGTTATATACTTACTAATTCTCATGTTATATCAGATGGTCAAGCTACAAGTGTAAATGTACTATTCAATGATGGTTCAACAACTTCAGGTAAAGTTGTATGGTTTGACCAACAACTTGATTTAGCTATAGTTAAAGTTGATAAAACTGGATTGACACCAGCAGAATTTGCTGATAGTGATAAAGTAAAGGTTGGAGATATATCAATAGCAATAGGTAATCCACTTGGATTAGATTTCCAAAAAACAGTTACTCAAGGGATAATAAGTGGATTAGATAGAACTATACAAACAGAAAAAACTAATATGACTGGTTTATTACAAACTGATGCAAGTATAAATGCAGGAAATAGTGGAGGACCATTATTAAATCAAAAAGGTCAAGTAATTGGTATAAACACAGCAAAAGCTTCTCAAGCAGAAGGCTTAGGATTTGCAATACCAATTAATACAGCTAAAAGCATAGTTGAAGAAGTAATAAAAACTGGAAAATATGAAAAAGTGACTCTAGGTATAAAAGGTACAGATGTATCAAACTATGAGGCAGCTACAGGAACAAAATTAAGTACTGATAAAGGTGTTTATGTGGCAGAAGTAGTATCTGGCTCATCAGCAGAAAAAGCTGGAGTAAAAGTAGGAGATATTATAACTAAAGTAGGAGATGCAAATATAACAGGTATGAATGACCTAAATAAAAAGTTATATACTTTCTCAAAAGGAGCTAGTACAAAAATTACAGTAAATAGAGGCGGAAAAGCAGTAACAATAAATGTGAATTTCTAAATATGACTAGAAAGGTGGAGACTACATGATAAAGTGTAGTCTCTATTTTTATTTAATTTTTATAGTATATATATCTAAATTAACAAAAATAATATATTGTTTATGTGATATAGCTATATTTACTTATAAAAATAAATTTAATAAATATTTAAATTTAATTTATAAAATCAGTATAAATATCATAATAAAATAAAATTTTTTAATAACACTAAAAAAATATAGACAAAATAATAACAAATATAGTATTATGTAATTGTAGAAATGCTTTTCATAGATACAACCTATGAAAATAAATTACATAAAGATGAAAAAATGGAATGGATATTATTTAGGGGTGAAAAATTATGAATCCATTAGTTATAAACTTACAAAAATGTAGTATACATGATGGACCAGGAATAAGAAGTACAGTTTTTTTTAAAGGATGTCCACTTGAGTGTGTTTGGTGTCATAATCCAGAGAGTCAAACATATACAAAACAAGTTTTGTATAATGACGAAAGATGTTCAAGATGTGAAGCATGTATAAACATATGTCCTCATAAAGCAATCTTCAAAGGGGAAACAAAAATATGTTTAGACCAAGATAAGTGTGAATTTTGTGAAACTTGCTTAGACTATTGTGTAAACAATGCAAGAGAAATTGTTGGTCAAGAGTATTCTGTAAAAAGTTTGGTTAAAGAGATAGAGAAGGATAGAATTTTCTATGAAGAATCAGGTGGAGGAGTAACTCTATCAGGTGGGGAAGTAATGGCTCAAGACATGGATTTTATTTGTGGAGTAATAAATATGTGCAAATCAAAGGGGATTCATGTAGCAATTGATACTTGTGGTTATGCAAGGTCAGAAAATTATGAGAGAGTTGCAAAATGTGCAGATTTATTTTTATATGATATTAAGCTTATTGATGAAGAAAAGCACATAAAATTTACAGGAAAATCAAATGACTTAATATTGGAAAATGTCAAACTTCTGAGTGAATTAGGAGCTAATATAAATATAAGAATACCATTAATAGTAGGAGTAAATGTAGATGATGAAAATTTAGAGGTTAAAAAAATGATAGAATTTTTAAAGCCTTTGAATATAAAAGCTGTAAGTCTTCTTCCATATCATAATATTGGTAAACATAAGTATGATAAGATTTATAAAAAGTATGAGGGAGAAGAATTACAAAGACCAACTGAAGAAAAATTAGAAGAAATAAAAAGGCTGTTTGAAGCAAGTAATTTCAATACTAAGATTGGGGGGTAATAAAATGTCAAGAGGAACTTTTGAGAGAACTAAAAAATTAAGAGAAGAAAGTGTTAACGCAGAACCACACATATCTATTGAAAGAGCAGTACTTATGACAGAGGCTTATAAAAAATATGAAGGAAGTGTAGAAATTCCTGTACTTCGTGCTTTATCATTTAAGCATTATATAGAGAATAGAACTCTTAGCATAAATGATGGAGAATTAATAGTAGGTGAAAAAGGTGATTCTCCTAATGGAGCACCAACATATCCAGAAATTTGTTGTCATACTTTAGAAGATTTAGATGTAATGCACAATAGAGATATAATAAATTTCAGTGTATCTGAAGAAGCTAAAAAAATACAACAGGAAGAAATAATACCTTTCTGGAAAAAGAGACAAACAAGAGAAAAAATAATAAATGCAATGACACCTGAATGGTTAGCAGCATATGAAGCAGGTATGTTCACAGAGTTTATGGAGCAAAGAGCTCCTGGACATACAGTTTGTGGAGATACAATATATAAAAAAGGATTTTTAGATTTAAAGAAAGATGTAGAAGCAAGACTAAAAGAATTAGATTTTCTTAATGATTTAGATGCATATAATAAGAAAGCTGATTTAGAAGCTATGGCAATAGCTTGTGATGCAATGGTAATATTAGGTAAGCGATATGCTGAGAAAGCAAGACAAATGGCAGAAGAAGAAACAGATGAAGCTAAGAAAAAAGATTTATTACTAATTGCTGAAACTTGTGATGTTGTACCAGCTCATAAACCAGAAACTTATCATCAAGCTATACAAATGTACTGGTTTGTTCATATAGGGGTTACTACTGAACTTAATATATGGGATGCTTTTACTCCAGGAAGACTTGACCAGCATTTAAATCCTTTCTATGAAAGAGATGTAGAGAATGGAGTGTTAGATAGAGATAGAGCACAAGAATTGCTTGAATGTTTATGGGTTAAATTTAATAATCAACCAGCACCACCAAAAGTTGGTATAACATTAAAAGAAAGTAGCACATACACAGACTTTGCAAATATAAACACTGGTGGAATAAATCCAGACGGTCAAGATGGTGTTAATGAAGTTAGTTATATAATACTTGATGTTATGGATGAAATGAAATTGATACAACCTAGTTCAAACGTTCAAATAAGTAAAAAAACTCCTCAAAAATTCTTAAAGAGAGCTTGTGAAATATCAAGAAAAGGATGGGGTCAACCAGCATTTTATAACACTGAAGCAATAGTACAAGAACTTATGGAAGCTGGAAAGACTATAGAAGATGCAAGACTTGGTGGAACTAGTGGGTGTGTTGAAACTGGATGCTTTGGTAAAGAAGCATATGTTTTAACTGGATATATGAATATTCCAAAAATACTTGAATTAACATTAAATGATGGATATGACCCAATTAGCAAAAAGCAAATAGGTATTAAAACTGGAGACCCTAGAAGCTTTAAATCTTATGAGGAATTATTTGAGGCATTTAAAAAGCAATTACATTATATGATTGATATAAAAATAGAAGGAAATGCTGTAATAGAAAATATATGTGCAAAACATATGCCTTGCCCACTTATGTCTACAATAGTTGATGATTGTATAGAAAAAGGTAAGGACTATCAAAGAGGTGGAGCAAGATATAACACTAGATATATACAAGGTGTTGGTATAGGAACTATAACAGATAGTTTAACAGCAATAAAATATAATGTATTCGATAAGAAAAAATTTGATATGGATACATTACTTAAAGCACTTGATGTTAATTTTGAAGGATATGAAGCTATACTTAATTTAGTTTCAAATAAGACTCCTAAATATGGAAATGATGACGATTATGCTGATGAGATAATGCAAGAGATATTCAACACATATTATAATGAGGTAACTGGTAGACCAACTGTTTGTGGTGGAGAATATAGAGTGGATATGTTACCAACAACTTGTCATGTATACTTTGGTGAAATTATGGGAGCAAGTCCAAATGGTAGACTTTGTGCAAAACCAGTTTCAGAGGGAATTTCACCTGAAAAAGGTGGGGATACTAATGGACCTACAGCAGTTATAAAATCTTGTGCTAAGATGGACCATATAAAAACTGGTGGAACATTATTAAATCAAAGATTTGCACCATCAGTAGTTCAAGGTGAAAAAGGATTGGATAATATGGCTAATCTAGTAAGAGCATACTTTAATATGGATGGGCATCATATACAATTCAATGTATTTGATAAAAATGTATTATTAGAGGCTCAAAAGAATCCTCAAGATTACAAAGACTTAATAGTTAGAGTTGCGGGGTATAGTGACCATTTCAATAATCTAAGTAGAACACTACAAGATGAGATAATAGGAAGAACTGAGCAAACATTCTAGGATTGTTTGTAAACAAAACTTCTTACTATATAAAAAAGCAACTGGTATAATAATAGTATAGACTATTAGATATCATTTAAAAAAATTCAGATTAATTATGAGCTAACTTTCTAAATTGGAAGTTAGCTCGTTAAGTTTAATGAAAAAATCGTTAAATTTATATTTAATAAGTGTTATATATATTAAGGAATAATTTATATTAATATAATATGGTTAGATTTTATGAGAATAAGATAATTTTAAGCAGTTAAAACATAGTTAATTTAGCTACTTTAAAATAAAAACTAATAGAAAAAAGGAGATTTGATATGAAAACTTTAGGATTTATTGGTTCAGGAAATATGGGAAGTGCAATGATAGGTGGTATAGTAAAATCAGGTCTAGTAAAAGCAGAAGATATAACTGTATCAGATTTAAGCCAAATTGCTTTAGATAAAGTAAAAGCAGAATTTTCAGTAAAGACTACAACTGATTCCAAGGTAGCTGTTGCAAATTCTGATGTAATACTAGTGGCACTTAAGCCTAATATATGTGAAAAAGCTTTAGCTCCACTTAAAGAATTAATAGATGCAGATAAAATAATAGTATCAATAGCAGCAGGAAAAACTATAGAAACATTAGAAAATATTATAGGTTCAGATAAAAAAATAGTAAGAGTAATGCCAAATACTCCAGCTCTTGTTGGAGAAGGTATGTCAGCTCTTTGTAAAAATAATAATGTAACTGATGAAGAACTAAATATGATTAAGTCTCTATTTGAATCATTTGGAGAGGCAGAAATAGTATCAGAGTATTTAATGGATACTGTTACAGGTGTTAGTGGGTCTTCTCCTGCATATGTGTTTATGTTTATAGAAGCTATGGCAGATGCAGCAGTATTAGCTGGTATGCCAAGACAACAAGCTTATAAATTTGCATCACAAGCAGTTATGGGGTCAGCTAAGATGGTTCTTGAAACTGGCAAACATCCAGGGGAATTAAAAGATATGGTTTGCTCTCCAGCAGGGACTACTATAGAAGCAGTTAGAGTGTTAGAAGAAGAAGGATTTAGATCAGCAGTTATAAAGTCTATTGTTGCTGCTATAGATAAATCTAAAGATATGAGCAAATAGTAAATAAGAATAATATAAAAATAAATGTCTCAAAATGACTTTCATAGCTTGTTTTGAGACATTTTTATTTTATATTTTATTTTTTAGTCCATTCATACCATGTGCAATAAATGTACTAATAGTTTTTGCAGTATTTTCTGCTACTTCTGAATTATTTTCACTATATTTTTTAGAAATCATCTCTAAACAACCATCTATAATTCCTCCTACAATACAAGCATCTAAAATGTCTACAGTTTCTTTATTTTCTATTGTGTGACTGTTTTTTTAAAGTCCTTTTTAGCATTTCGTTATATTTATAAAAAATATACATTTTACCCTTACAAGATAAATTTTTAATTGTACTTGTATATTTTGGAAAAAGATTAATGATTGATTGAGTATTTAGTAGTTAAATATTAATGGCTAGTTAGATAAAAATTTAACTATATTATAAATAAATTATAATAATAAAAAATTTATAAATATCATTTTTAGACTCTAAGTAGATTTATACAAAAGCAAATTTACTTAATGGACTTTGTAAATTTGAAATAATATTCATAGAATAATAAAATTTATAAGATTTTCTTCATTAATAAGTTCTAAAAACATATATATTACATTACTTTTGATTATAGTAAATACAATGAAACTATATTACATAGATTCTATACTAAATATTCTGTACTAAATTATAGATAGATATTTTGAATTTATGGCTAAAAGCTAAAGATTTTATCTATAAAAAATTTAATATTATTACTCCATAACAGAAAATTAAGAAAAGATAAGAATATAATCTGCTTTTTCATGAGTATATAAATGATATACTAGTGCTATAGTATTATTGATGTTTATATTGGAGGTTGAATATGAGGAATGAGATTTTAAGTTTTGTAAATGAATGTACATTATTTAACAATTTTGATGAACTTAAAAAAAAGGGTGGTATTGTAACAGAAGATATAGTGAAAAAGTTTAATTTAAGCAGAACTCAATCAAGTAGATTATTAAATGATTTGGTCAAGTCTGATAATCTTATAAAGATAAATAGTAGACCTGTTATCTTTTTACCCAAAAATAAGATAAATAATGTAATAGGACCTACGAAAAAAAGTATTTATGAAAGTGTAGATGAACTTAACAATGAGTGTAAAATATTAAAGCAAGAGGTTGTATTCAATAGTATTATAGGTCATGATAATAGTTTAAAAGAGGTAATAGAACAAATAAAAACGGCTGTACTTTATCCAAATGGTGGACTTACAATAATGTTAACAGGTGAAAGTGGAGTAGGAAAAACCTTTTTAGCTAAGGTAATATATGAATATAGTGTAAATAGTAATATATTAGAAAAAAATGCTCCATATAATGTACTAAACTGTGCACAGTATTATAATAATTTGGAGCTATTGTCCAGTATACTGTTTGGACATGTAAAGGGAGCTTATACTGGAGCAATTGAATCTAGAGCAGGTCTAATAGAACAATCTGATGGGGGCATATTATTCTTAGATGAGGTACATAGGTTAAACAGTGAAGGGCAGGAAAAGTTATTCACATTTATGGATACAGGTACATTTTCTAGAATTGGAGAGAATGGGGTAAGTAGAAGGGCTAAGGTAAGATTAGTGTTTGCTACAACAGAGAGTTTATCCGAATTTTTACAAACTTTTCTAAGAAGAATACCTATAAATATTTATGTACCTAATATAGAAGAAAGAGGAAGTCTTGAAAAAAGAAAGATTGTAGAACACTTTATATACGAAGAAAGTAAAGTGCTTGGTTTACCTATAGAGATAACCCAAATTACATTAAATACAATTTTAAAGATAAAATTCAAAGGCAATATAGGTGAATGTAAAAATGTAATAAAATATGCATGTGGACGAGCATACGCAAAAAACCAAAGACGAAATGAAAATATCTTTGTTACACTTCAGGACCTTCCTAGGAACATTTATATAGAAAATGCAGATGTATTTCAATTCCAAAGTGGGAAAAGCAAAAGTATTGTATTTTCTCCTAACCAATCTAGTCTTGAGATATCAGTTGGAGGAAATAAAAGAAATATAATATATCAAACTCTTATAGAGTGTTTAAATTACTTTGATAGTCTAGAAAAAAACGAAATAACAGACAAGCTATTTAGCGAAAACAGCTCCAATTTAATGATTAGATTAATGGATAATCTTATTTTTTCAAATAATGATGAAAATAAAAATGTACTTATGGATCTTATAATATCTATAATGCAGGATATATTTAGAAGTCTAGAAGTTAACAACAATATAAAATATGATGGGAATAATGTATTAGCATTTTCATCATATCTTTATCTAAAGGATGAGTCTTATCAACTGTCTGATGAATATAAGAATTTAGAAAGCAGATTACTAATGTACTTAAAAAAAGAAAATTATAAAGAATACTCTATAATAAATAAAGTATCTACATTAATAATGAACAGATTAGATATGTATCTTAATAATGCAGATATAATTATGATGACTATATTTATTAAGTCAACAGTTATAAGAATGAAGTCTAATAAAATTAATGCAATGATTATAGCGCACGGATATGCTACAGCTAGTAGTATGGCAAATGTATGTAATCGTATGCTAGGTAAAAATGTATTTACAGCTATTGATATGCCTATAGATGCTACTATAGCAGATGTATCAAATCAAATGTCTAGATACTTGGATGAAGATAGAATAAAAAATGGACTAGTTGTGCTATTTGATATGGGTTCTCTCAATTTGATATATGAAGATTTAAAGAATAAAATAAATAGTCCAATGTTATTTATAGACCAAATATCTACTATCTCTGCACTAGAGGTAGGAAATTTATTAATGCAAAGTAAAAATATTGAAGAGATTGCAGAAATTATGGATGAAGAAACTAAACCAAATATACAATTGTATTATCCTCAAAAAAATAAGGAGTATGCAATCGTATCCTCTTGTTTTACAGGAATAGGCACTGCTATAAAAATTCAGCACTTACTTTCAGATAGTTTAATGGGAATCTTTGATGTTAAGATAATACCCTATGACTATGATAATCTTGTCTCTATGGGAGATAAAGACCCAATTTTCAAGATGTATGATGTATTGGCCATAGTAGGGACTGCCAATCCAAATGTAAATGGTGTAGATTTCATACTATTAGAGGATATGATATCGGGAAAAGGAGAAGACGATGTCTTTAGGATACTTAGCAGAGTAGTAGAAAGTGAAAAAATTAAAAATATAAATGATTCTATTATAAAGAATTTTTCATTGACTAGAGTAATAGATAGCCTGACCATTTTGGATTCAAAAAAGATAATAGAACGAATAGAAGAGGGAATAAATGCTATAGAAAATATTCAAAAGAAAAAACTTCCTAATGATAAAAAGATTGCTTTATATGTTCACTTAAGTTGTATGATTGAAAGATTAGTTAGACAAGCTGAGATTGAAGAGTATAATGATATGAATTTATTAATTAAAAATCATAATAGTGAAATCAAACTAATAAAAAATGCGTTTAGTGTGCTAGAAAAAAGTTATAGTGTGCAAATACCTATTTCAGAAATAGGATACATCTATAATATTATTTATGGTCTACCTCAGTAGAATACAGGATTAAAAAATAGATAAATAAAATTAAAAAAAGTATGCCACTATTTGGCATACTTTTTGCTTTTATAGCTAAGTAAGAGAATAAATAGTAAAAATTTTAATATAGAATGGAGGATTTAAGGAAAATGATATCTTTAATGAGAATTGATGACAGATTAATACATGGTCAGGTAGCGTATGGATGGTCAACGTCACTAGGTATAAATGTAATCTTAGTTGCAAATGATGAAGCAAAAAATGACCAAATGAAAGCTATGTCATTAAATTTAGCTAAGCCTAGCAATGTAACCTTATATATAAGGGGGATAGAAGAATCTGGAGAAATAGTAGAAAAATTTGCTTCATCAAAGAAAAGTAATGTATTAGTATTAGTAAAAAATACAAAAGATGCTTTAGATGTAGCTAAAAATTCAGGAGGAGTTTTAAAAGAAATAAATGTAGGTGGATTAAGGTATGAAGAAGGAAAGAAGAAGCTTACAGACTTAGTTGCTGTTGATGATAATGATATAAATAATTTTAAGGAAATAATTGATTTGGGAATTGATATAGAATTCAGAATGTTACCTAGAGACAAAAAGAAAAAACTATCAGACTTAATAAAATAATTTAGGAGAAAGAAAATGAAAAAATTTTTAATTGCAACACATGGAAAACTGTCTAGAGAGCTTGTTGATACAAGTAAATTAATAATTGGTTCATTAAATAATGTTGAGTACTTTTGTATGACAAAAGATAAATCAGCAGATGATGCTGAGAAAGAAATTAGAAGTATACTATCAGATAACAAAACTAATGAAGAATTTGTTGTTTTAACAGATGTATTTGGTGGAAGTGTAGCAAATATATGTACTAATTTACTTTTAAAAGGGGTCAAATTTGAGTTATTGACAGGAGTAAATTTACCAATGCTTTTATCTGTTCTTTTATCAGTTGAAGAAGATACAAAACTATTAACTAAATCAGGGTTAGAGGAAGCAAAAAATGGAATTATTTATGTAAATGAATTATTAGAAAGTCAAAATAAAATTAAGAATGTGATGTAATTAATTTAAATTTAAACTGAATTAAGAGGGAGGTTTACTATGTTAGTACAAGCTGTCATGTTAGCTATTATAGCAGGTTTTGGCATATTAGATGGGCGTATATTTGGCCAGTCTATGCTGGATAGACCCATAGTTACAGGTATGTTAGTAGGGTTAGTTTTAGGAGATATAAAGGCAGGAATTATGATTGGTGCACAACTTGAGTTAATTTGGATGGGAATTGCAGGAATAGGTGCAGCTACTCCTCCAGATGTAGTAACAGGTGGTGTATTAGGTACAGCTTTTGCTATATTGTCAGGAAATGGTGCAGAAGTTGCTTTGGCAGTTGCAGTGCCAGTAGCAGTCTTAGCGCAATCTCTTGGTGTATTGGTTAGAATAATAAACTCATACTTTTCTCAAAAAGCAGTTTTTTATGCTAAACAAGCTGATTTTAAGAAAGTTACTATAATGATGTGGATACCAGTAGTACTATTCTTTTTAAGTACATCAGTTCCAACTTTTTTAGCAATCATGATTGGTGCTGATAAAGTTACAATATTAATAAATGCAATACCTAAAGTTATATTAGATGGATTAGGCGTCGCTGGAACATTATTACCAGCAGTAGGATTTGCACTTCTTATGGATATGTTACTTTCAAAAAAGATGTCTGTATTCTTCTTTATAGGATTCCTTTTAGCATCTTATGGTGGGATAGATATAACTGCAATTGCACTATTTGGAGTTTGTGTAGCAGTCGTATTAAACTTTTATATAAATAACAAAGAAAATAATCAAAATCCTCAACTGGCAATTAATACTTTAACGGAAGGAGAGATTGACTTTGAATAAACTAACAAAAAAAGAATTAAGAAGTATGTTTTGGCGCTCATTTGCTCTTCAGGGCGCATTCAATTATGAGAAAATGCAAAATTTAGGTTACTGTTATTCAATGTTACCTGCAATAAAGAAACTATACAATAATAAAGAAAAGCAAGCAAAAGCAATAGAAAGACACCTAGAGATTTTTAATACAACAACTGTAGTAGTTCCTACAATATTAGGGATAACAGCAGCCATGGAAGAAGAAAACGCTAACAATGCAGAGTTTGATGAAAGTTCAATTAGTGCTGTTAAAACAGCTCTTATGGGACCTCTTGCAGGAATTGGAGATTCACTATTTTGGGGAACATTTAGAATTATAGCTGCTGGAGTAGGAGTATCACTTGCAAAAGAAGGAAATATATTTGGACCACTATTATTCTTGCTATTATACAATATACCAGCATTTGCTCTTAGAATATTTGGACTTAAATATGGATATCAAGTCGGAGTAAATTCCCTTGAAAGAATACAAAAAGAAGGACTTATGGAGAAAATAATGTCTATGGCTACAACTGTTGGTTTATTTGTTGTAGGAGGAATGGTGGCAACGATGTTAAGTATAACCACTCCTTTGAAGTTTAACTTAAATGGTGCAGAAGTAGTTCTACAAGATATATTAGATAAAATAATACCTAATATGCTGCCTTTAACTTTTGCTTTTTTAATATATTATATGTTAAAGAAAAAGGTAAGTGTAACAAAATTAACTATAGGAATTATAGCAGGAGGAATTGTTTTACATGCTATAGGTTTATTATAGAACTTAAATTATAATTTGTTGAATATATTATAGATAAGGAAGGCATACAAAATGAGAATACAAGATTATATTTTAGAGACACCAACTAGAATGAGAGAAATGATATCTAATGCAGATAATTTGTTTAATGAGGTTAAGAAAGAAGATATAAAAAAGATTATAATAACAGGTTCAGGGACTAGTTATCACTCAGGGTTACAAGTACAAGCATATTTACAAAATTTATTAGACATAGATGTTGTAGTGATATATCCATTTATGATAACTGAAGATACATTTAAGTTTAACAATGAAAATACTTTAGTGGTAGGGATATCTCAAGGTGGAAGTAGTTATTCTACATATAATGCTATGAAATTAGCAGAAGACAATGGTTGTAAAATAGCATCTATGGCAGGTTGTAAAAACGCTCTAATAGATGAGATTTCTGATTATATATTAACAGTAAATTGTGGTGAAGAAAAATCTGGAGCTAAAACAAAAGGATACTACTGTACAAAGTTGAACTTAATGTTATTAGGGCTTCAAATAGCTAGAGAAAAAGGCTTAATATCTAGTAAAGGGTATAATGAGGAGATAAATAAGATATTAGATGCAATTGATAGATTTAAATCAGTGTATAAGCTATCTGAGCAATGGATTGAAAGAAACAAAGAAAAGCTAATTGAATCTAAAGAAATAAGAATAATAGGTCATTCTGATATATATGGAGACACACTAGAATCAGCGTTGAAATTATTAGAAACAATGAGAATACCTGTAACTGGATACGAGTTTGAGGAGTTCATACATGGTATATATAATGCTATAAATAGTGATTCAACTATATTTATATTAGATACAGGAAAAGAGCCTAGAGTAGCCAAGATGGTTGAAGTACTTTCTGGATGGACAGACAATGTATTTGTTATAGGTAGAGAAGTTACAGAAGATGATAAAAACTTAAAAATAGATATTACAGATAATCATTATTATCAAACATTTAACTTTATAATACCTATACAATTAATATGCGGAGAAATACCTATATTAAGGGGAGTAGACCCAAGTATTCCAAAAGATACTAAGTTCCACATGAAATTAGGAAGTAAGAAGCTGAATAAGTAAAAAAGAAGCTATCACACAGCAATTTAAAATTGTTTGTATGATAGCTTCTATATTATTCTAATAAGGTTTTTGTAGGAACTATCTTTAAAGGATAGTTCTTTAAATGTATCTTTAAATATAAGACATCTACATGTTAGTGTGTACTACTTTTTTTATCATTATTTTCCTCGTCTGAACAAGCATTAGAACTTGGACATCCACTACAGCCAGAACATCCACTACAGCTATTTCCATTCTTTGTAGACTTGAATTTATTAAATAAAATCACAACTGCAAGAACTATAATTATTCCGCCTATCAAAGCTTCCATTATTGAATTGCCCATAAATAATACTCCACCAATACTTTTAACTATAAACGCCATTATCCATGCTAATACAAACTGATATGCAAATGATGCAAACATCATCTTATTGCCATATTCTTTTTTCATAGTTGCAAGTGCAGCTATACATGGAGTATATAAAGCAGTAAATATCAAGAAAGTATATGCAGTAACTCCATTAAATATTGTTGGCAATACAACATTTAGATTACCATATAGTATATTTAAAGAGTTTACTACGATTTCTTTTGCTCCAAGACCACTTAAAATAGCAACTGAAGTTCTCCAATCATCAAAGCCAAGGGGCTTGAATATAGGAGATATAATATGACCTAGAGTAGCCAAAAAGCTTACATTTATATCTTCTGTATATCCAAAAATATTAAATGAAGAAAGTCCCCAAATTACAACTGACATTGCAAACATAACAGTAACAACTCTTATTAAGAAACCTTTTGATTTATTCCATGTATTTTTAATAAGTGCATCTATAGTAGGAATTCTATATTCTGGTAACTCTAATATAAATGGCTCAGCCTCTGTTTTAAATGCCGTTTTATTTAAGAATAATGCAATCACTATTGCCATAACTATACCAACCAAGTATAGTGATGTAGTCACTAAGGCAGCATTATGTGGAAAGAATATAGCTACGAATAGTGCATATATAGGTAGTTTTGCTCCACAAGTCATAAGTGGTGCAATAAGAGCTGTAACTCTTCTGTCTTTTTCACTTTCCAATGTTCTAGTTGCCATTATAGCTGGAGAAGAACATCCCATACCCATAACTATAGGTATAAAAGCTTTACCAGATAGACCAACTTTTCTCATAACTTTATCCATTAAAAATGCTGTTCTTGACATATATCCACTATCTTCAAATAGTGATATACCAAAAAACAATGTAAATATTAATGGGAAGAATGGTAACGTGCCACCAACACCTCCAATTATACCGTCAACTATAAGTGACTTAAACCACGGGCTAGAGTTAGATAACATATCACTAGCAGGTGCAGAAATATAAGCTTCTATAATACCAGCAAAGCCCTCTTGTAGTGGTCCTCCAACCCAATCAAAGGTAAATTTAAATAAGAGGAACAGTACACCAATAAATATTGGATAGGCTAATATAGGATTTAAAACTACATTATCTATTTTATCACTGATAGATTTTTTGTGTGTATATGTAGTTTTTGTACATCTTGATAAAATGGATTCTAATTTTTTGTATGTTTCCGTTTCACTTCCAAAGTTTGTTTGATATATAAAAGCTTTTTGAGTAGCTCCTTTAATTTCTTCTTCTATTCTCTCAACACCGTTTTTCTTTTTTGCAATAATTGGAACAACAATTACTCCAAGTTCTTCACCTAATTTTTTAGCATCTATATTAACACCTTTAGATTCTGCAATATCTAACATATTAAGCAGTATAACTATAGGTTTGTTAAATTGCATAAGTTGAGTTGTTAAATAAAGATTTCTCGATAAGTTAGATGCATCAACTACATTTACTATTACATCAACGTCTTCATTTTCTAAATATGATTTAGAAACCTTTTCTTCATTTGAGAAAGTATCCATTGCGTATATACCAGGTAAATCTACAACTTTTATTTCTTTCCCAATAAATCCTTCTTTTTTTTCTATAGTAACACCAGGCCAGTTACCTACATATTGATTTGAACCTGTAAGTAGGTTGAAAACAGTAGTTTTACCGACATTTGGGTTTCCTAATAATGCTACATTAATCACAGGTAGCTCCTCCTCTATTATTGTAAAGAAATATTTTTAGCATCAGATTTTCTAATAGCAAGGTCAAAACCTCTAAATCTGATTATAATTGGGTCTCCAAATGGAGCAACCTTTTTAACTTCTATTTCAGTACTATTTATACATCCAAGTGCAAGTAATCTTTTAGATAATTTAATATCTCCATCTATACTATTAATAAGTCCTTTTTCTCCTATTTTTAAATCGTAAACAGTCATTATTAGCACCTCCTAATGAAATTCATTATCATTAAAATTGTAACAAGTATGATACAAAAAGTCAAGAATTATAGAGGCAATTACACATTGAAATCACTAATGTTTATTTTAAATAAATTGAAAAATATTTTAATCTAAATTAGGTGTTTTTATATATTTTGTATTATAATGTAAGATGATAGATAAAATTTGGAGGAGTTAACTTAATGAAAACTAGAAAAATGACATTTTTAGGTCTGATGATAGGGTATAGTTTAGCTTTATATGTATTAGAGACATATATACCGAATCCTCTTATAATTATATTTCCAGGGGCAAAATTGGGTTTGAGCAATATTATAACTTTAATTTCATTAATGTTGTTAGGTGTCAAAGATACTGTTATAATTGTTACTATCAGGGTAATTTTGTCATCAATATTCGCAGGTCCTTTGTCCTATCTTCTATTTAGTATAGGAGGAGCTTATCTAAGTCTTTTATTTATGTATTTAGCAAGTAAAATAAAAGGTTTATCATTGATTGGAGTAAGCATTATAGGTGCAATAGGGCATAATATAGGTCAATTAATAGTTGCAAGTTTAATCATAGAAAATATACTTGCTATAGGATACTTACCATTTATGTTAATGGCATCGTTAGTAACGGGTATGTTTGTAGGCTTAGTGTCTAGGTATACAGTACCCAAGTTGGAGCATTTTTATAGTAAGTTTTATTGACATAATATTGACAAAATATAATATTGTTTGATAAAATGTATATAAAAATATACAAATTTGTAATAGTGGTGATTATTATGGCGAACAATGAATTAGAAACGTTAAAAAATGAGATTGAAGCAGTTAGGGAAGAGATAAATACATACATAGAATATCCAGAAATATTTCAAGAAGAGTTAGTAGAATCGAGTAAGAAAATAGATATATTAATAAATAAATACATGTACTTAAGCAAATAGCCCACAGTTGTGGGTTTTTTTGTATCAAAAATTAACAGATAGCTATATTTTACATATATTAATAATAATATTAAGATATAAAATAGTATTTCTGATGTGTAAATTATCTGTAGGACATAATTATGATTAGGTCAGGAGGGTTTTATATTATGGTTGACATAGGAAGTAAGGAGATAGCAATAAGGTTACTATTAGCTCTAATAATAGGAGGAATAATAGGTTTAGAAAGAGAAAAAATAAGACAGTTTGCAGGGTTTAGGACACATATATTAATAGCAATAGGTTCTTGTATTGTTTCAATAACTTCAATTCAGTTATTTTCTGATTATAATTTATATACAAATGCTGACCCAGCAAGAATGCCTGCTCAGGTATTATCTGGAATTGGTTTTTTAGGTGCAGGAGCAATTTTAAAAAATAAAGGTGGAGTAAAAGGGCTTACTACAGCTGCTGGCATGTGGGCAACTGCGTGTATTGGTATAGCAGTAGGTTATGGTTATTATGAACTATCAATTTTAGGTGGGCTATTTGTAATGATAGCATTATTTGTACTTAGGATAATAAATACGTTTTTATTCAGTCAAGAAAAAAATGTGTTGATATTAAAATTAAGCAATTTGGATTCGATACCTTTTTTATATGATAAATTTGAAAAAAGTCAACTTATTGTAAGAAATATGGAAATAGAATGTCGTAATGAAGAATACTGGAAAGTTAATTTTTTTGTATCTTATGGTAAGAGAATACACTTACATGATGTTATGAAGGAAATAAATATGATAGAAGGAGTAATAAATGTAGATTATTTGGACTAAAATATATACAATATATTTTGTAAAGATAATAAAATATAAAAACAAATCAAAATAGAGGTGTATTATATGGGAACTGATAGAAGTACAGTAGAAGAAAAGTATAAGTGGAAGATAGATAAGATGTATTCTAGTAAAGAAGAAATCGAAAAAGACATAAGTAAAGTAAAAAATCTTATCCAAGAGGTAAAAGAGTATAAAGGTAAAGTTTCTGAGAGTAAAGAGAATTTATATAAAGTATTAAATATTTCTGAAAATGCATCTAGAATTATTCAAAATCTATATGTATATACTCATATGAAACAACATGAAGATACTAGAATCAATGACAATCAAGGAAGAGCTACTAAGACAGAAATGTTATCGACTGATTTGGGTGTGGCTACTTCTTATATAGTTCCAGAGATACTGGCTATAGAAGAGAATAAACTAAATGAATATTTAAAGGATGAGGAGTTATCTTTTTATACAAAGTATATCAAGGATATATTAAGAGATAAACCTCATACTTTAAGTGAAAGAGAAGAAGAAATACTTGCTGCTACATCAGAGCTATCAACAGTTCCAGAAAATGTATATGATATGTTAGCATATGCTGATATGGAATTTCCTGAGATAGAAGATGAAGAAGGCAATAGAGTTAAGCTTTCTCATTCAAATTACTCTTTATTTATAAAAAGTAAAAATGGAAGAGTTAGAAAAGAAGCTTTTGAAGGTGAATTTTCAACTTATGGAAAATATAAAAATACATTTGCATCAACTCTTTATGGTGGAATAAAGTCAGAGATATTTTATGCAAAAACTAGAAAATATAATTCAGCAATAGAGGCTTCCTTATTTTCAGATGATGTAAGTTTGGATGTTTACAATAATCTTATATCAGCTATAGATGAAAGTCTTCCTACTTTAAATAAATATGTTGAACTTAAAAAGAAATTTTTAGGGCTAAATGAAATACACATGTACGATTTATATGTACCTTTGACAGAAAAGTTTGATATGGATATACCATATGATAAAGCACAGAATATCATATTAGAGGCACTTAAGCCTTTGGGAGAAGAGTACTTAAAAGTTATAAAGAGTGCTTTTGAAGAAGGCTGGATTGATGTATATGATAATGAAGGTAAAAAAGGAGGAGCTTATTCTTGGGGAAGTTATGATTCGCATCCTTATATATTAATGAGCTATAAAAATGACCTTAATTCTCTATTTACTTTAGTTCATGAATTGGGTCATTCTGTCCATAGTCATTATTCAAGAACAAGTCAACCGTTTTTATATTCTGACTATAAGATATTCGTTGCAGAAGTTGCATCTACTTTAAACGAATTACTTCTTATAAATTATTTGTTAGAAAATTCTAAGTCTAAAGATGAAACTATATATCTATTAAATTATTATTTAGAACAATTTAGGACTACAGTTTATAGACAAACTATGTTTGCTGAATTTGAAAAAATTGTACATGAAAAAGTAGAGAGTGGAGAACCACTTACTGCTGATGAATTTACTGATATATACTATAAATTGAATGAAAAGTATTATGGAAAATCTGCAGTAGTAGATAAACAAATAGGAATAGAGTGGGCTAGAATCCCTCATTTTTATTCAAATTTCTATGTATATAAGTATGCTACAGGATTTTCAGCTGCAAGTGCTTTAAGTCAACAGATACTTTCAGAAGGTAGTACTGCTGTAGATAGATATTTAAACTTCTTAAAAAGTGGAGGGTCAGAGTATCCTTTAGAACAATTGAAATCTGCTGGTGTAGATATGACAAAAAAAGAATCTATAGAGGAAGCCTTAAATGTATTTGCTGGTTTAGTTAATAAACTAGAAAAAGAATTATAGAATGTGGCAAATTAATAATCTTAGTGAAGGTTTGCAATAATTTTAAATGTTGCGTTATACTTATATACTTCAAAAATAACTTAAAAAAATTAATATAATTAGCAATATACTATATAAAATTAAATTTTTACATGTATTTAACAATATTTACACTTACTTAACCTCGCTCTAATATTCACTTAACAAAAAATATGTATTATTAAAATATAGAAAATATGACAACAAAAAAATTAAAATATAAGCGGGGGTAAGTGAAATGTTTAAAAAGAAAATAGGAGTTCTTTTAGCTAGTACAATGTTAGTTGGAGTTTTAGCAGTAGGATGTGGCTCTGGCTCAGGAGGTTCAGCAGACTCAAATAAAGTTTCTGTTTCAGGTTCGACTTCAATAGGTCCTCTTATGGAAACTATAGGAGAAAAGTTTCAGGAAAAAAATGAAGGTGTTAGTGTAGAAGTTCAACAGATTGGTTCTTCTGGAGGTATAAAAAATGCTATAGAAGGAACATCTGAGATAGGAATGAGTTCAAGAGACTTAAAAGATGAAGAAAAAAGTGCTGGATTAAAGGAAACTAAGATAGCAATAGATGGAATAGCATTGATAACTAATACTACTAACCCAGTAAAAAATTTAACAATGGATCAAGTTAAAGGTATTTATACAGGAAAGATAACTAACTGGAAAGACGTAGGAGGAAATGACGCTCCAATAGTAATTGTATCAAGAGAAGAAGGTTCAGGAACTAGAGATGGATTCCAAGAAATTGTAGGATTCAAGTCAGAAGAATTAACTAAAGATGCACAAATAAGTGATGGTTCAGGAAATATAAAAACTACAGTTGAGGGAAATGAAAATGCTATAGGATATATATCATTTGGATATGTTGATGAGAAAGTAAATAGTTTGAAAATAAATGATGTTGAAGCAACTGATGCCAATGTAATAGCTAATAAATATCCAATATCAAGACCATTTATACTAGTTAATAAAGAAGATAATTTATCAGAAAAAGGTAAAGCTTTAATAGATTATATATTGAGTGATGAAGGACAAGCACTTGTTTCAGAAAAAGGATTTATTAAAGTTAATCAATAATATAAATATTTAATATAAAATGAATATATAGTACCCTGCAAGATAAGCTCATAAAAATGTTGCTGTAACTTGCAGGGTATTGTCTATTATTGGTGATATGAATATAAATATTTTAATTATATAATAGATATTTTAGTACATTATCTCTAAAGAATATTGGAATATTGACAAAATAATATTACAATGTTAGAATAAAAAGGAAATTTATTAAAGTGTATTAAAATTTTTTAATAAAAATATTTTAGAAACTGAGAAGTATACCTTATTATTGGGCATCTAGAGGTATATGGAGTTAGTGGTGCAACCGGCTATGAATATAATTTTATATTGCATAGCCTTTTTTTGTTTTAAATTTAACAAAAATATTTAAAAATCTAAAGACTATTGAATTAGTAGTTAGATTTAATTTGATACGTGGAATTTTGGCTTTTAAAGTAGCCATTTGTTGGAAAAGGGGAATTTTTTTTAAAGTATAATATAATTATAATAAGAAAATAACGTTTTTATAAACATCAAGATGCGAAATATAAACATTTTGTAACAATACATTTACCAAAATAATCCAATTTATTTTATATTATAACTATATAAATCATATAAATCAATACTCAAACTGGCTGATTGACAAGTTTCTAGAAAAATAATAAATTTATAATATAAAATCACCTTAAGCTCCATTTTCCAACAATCGGAGACTTTGATTAGTATTTAATAATGAATCTTAATATTTAATTCAATATTCAAGAATTATTCAAAAATACTTAAGTTTTATAGTCGAGTTTGTAAAGATATTATAAAATAATAATACTAGTTATATAAAAAATAAAACATCATAATTTGTAATAATTAAAACCTTAGACTATGATTGAAATATTTTGAATGGAGTGGTGTAATGTATAACTTACTGGTTGTAGATGATGATGTTGATATTTTAAACATAAATCAAATTTATTTTTCAAATATAGGTTTTAATGTATATATATCTAAGACAGCTAAAGAGGCTATGAAGATAGTAGAAAGTGTAGTTTTAGATTGTATAATTCTAGATATTGCATTACCAGACTTAGATGGGTATAAAGTATGCAATGTTATAAAAGAAAAGGTTAACATACCTATAATATTTTTATCTAATTATGAACATGAAGAAGAAAGAGTTCGGGGTTTTTTAGCTGGAGGAGATGATTATATAACAAAGCCATATAGCTTAAAAGAACTTGAACTTAGAATATATGCTCGTATGAGGCAATATAAAAACATTACATCAGTTCCTAATGTGTTAAAATTTTCGTCTTTAGTGATAAATGTGAACTCAAGAAAAGTAACTTTTGACGAAAAAAGTATCGATTTAACCACTATGGAGTTTGAAATATTATTGTTTCTAGCTGAAAATAAAGAACAAGTATTCTCAAAAATAGAAATATATAATCAAGTTTGGAAAATGCCTGATATTGGAGACCAACATACAGTACAGGTTCATATTGCACAGATGAGGAAAAAAATTAATTCTTTAAGCAGAGAGCATCAATACATTCAAACTGTATGGGGAAAAGGATATAAATTTGTACCATAAGTGGGATACTGTAATCAATAAATAGTTCTTGTTTTATTTAGTACTACTATGAAAGAGATGTGATTGATGCAATGAAAAAGTATAATATACTAAAAGGAACTCTCATTGTATTGATAATCTCTCTGTTGGCAATAACAGGATTAAATCTTCTGTATAAATATGATAATAAATATACATATAAGTCTATTAGAGCAAGTAATGGAATTTTAACTATAGATAGTAATACCTTTACTAAAAGTAAACTTGTCTTTTTAATAGATGATTGGGAGTTTTATAACCATAAAATATTTAAACCAAATGATTTTATAGAACAACATATAAAACCAAAATACGTTTTTATAGGTCAATATCCAGATTTCTCTATGAGAAAAGAGAACCAATCACCATATGGCAATGCTACTTACCGTATGAGAATAAAAAATGAAGGTAGGGATAAGGTATTAAGTCTAGAGATTCCTGAAATTTTTTGTGCAAGTGAAGTATGGATAAATGGAGAAATGGTTTCTAAACTGGGAGATGTAGGAACAGAAAAGTATAGACCAAAAATTAAAAATTCAGTAGTAAGTTTTGTCGCAAAGAAAGATACAGAAATTATAATCAATGTATCTAATTTTTCACATTATTATAGTGGTTTGTATTATCCACCTGCATTGGGGGAAACAAAAGACATAAGTAATATGGTATTTTATCGATTACTTTTTTATAGTATAATTTGTTTCACAACTTTTGCAATAGCTATATTTTCACTAGCTGTTTGGTTTTTTTCAAAAAAAAGTAAACTCTACTTTTATTTTGGATGTATGTGTATTTTCTTTGCAATACATGTATCATATCCTTTTGTGCATCTATTGGGGCTTCCTTTAGTAAACTTTACATATGCAGTTGAGGATTCATCATATTTTATAGCGGTCTTATGTATTATTTGTATAAATGGAAGTATATCCAAAATAGAAGAAAATAAAGGATATAGATTTTTAATTTTACCATTAGGGATTACAATGTGTATTATATCTATTGTAATACCAGTTGTTCTTCTTCCATATTATATAGATTTTGTTGATATATATGGAAAATTAATAGATATATATAAATATATTGTATTTATTTATATCTTAATGTCTTCACTAGTTTCAATCTATAAAAAGACATGCTCTGAGCATATAAGTTCCTATATTTTAGTTTCAGTAAATATTGTGTTTGGTATTAGTGTATTATTCGATGCAGTGACTAGTAACAGATTTGAGCCTATATTTACAGGATGGCAAACAGAATACTGTGGGTTTATAATTGTTATTTTATTTTCTATTATGATGATACATAGGAACAAGATGATAATAAAAGAAAATGAAAAACTCACAAAGAATCTTGAGCATGAAGTTGAATTAAGAACTAATGAACTTATGACACTATTAGATGAACGTAAAAAGTTCTTGGCTGATGTGGCACATGATTTAAAAGCACCTGTTTCAGCTATACAGGCATTTATAGATTTAATAAAGGTTGGTAATATTCATGTAGATGAAGAGACAAAAGCTTATCTATCTGCGATAAATCAAAAATCAAATGAAGTACAAAGTAGAGTACGTAGTCTACAAGAATTTACATCACAAGATAAAGAAATTGGTCTTAGTGAGAAGATATGTCTAAATGATTTCATCAAAGAGATATATGAAAATAACTTGCCAGACACACAAGCATGTGGTGTAAACTTTGAACTCTCTCTATTAGATAAAAAAATATATGCAAAGATAAATAAAGAAAGATTGGCTAGAGCATTTGAAAATCTAATTTACAATGCTTTAAGCTTTACTTCATTTGATGGTAGGATAAGTTTGTCAATGAATAAAGAAGATGAATTTGCAGTTATTAAAATTTCTGATAATGGTAAAGGAATACCACCAGAAAATATACCAAAGATATTTGAACGATTCTTTACAGCAAGAGATACTGACATTTCAACAGGGCAAGGGTTAGGGTTATATATTGTAAAATCCATTGTAAAAGAACATGATGGAGAAATTTTTGTAGATTCAGAGTTAGGAAAAGGAACCGTTTTTACAATAAAATTAAATCTCTGTTTTTCATAATAATGGGTTATTTAATATAAAAGAATAATGATATTTAGGAGTGATTATAATGCAAACTAAGATATTGATAATAGATGGAGACAAGAATAATTGCCAGGAATTGAAAAACTTTTTAGAAGGAAAAGGGATAACTATAGATTTAGCATATAGCTGTGAAGAAGCTATTGGAAAAATATTTAGTAATAGATATGATTTAATATTTTTAGAGATAATCCTAACTGATGGTGATGGATGGACTCTTTGCAAGAAAATAAGAAATGTAACTACTTGTCCAATTGTTTATATGACTTACATAAATGAAGACCAAAGTATTTTAAATGCCTTAAATTCTGGTGGAGATGATTATTTGATTAAACCTCTAAATTTGGAAATTTTATATGCAAAAGTAAAAGCAATTTTAAGAAGAATAAATTCATATGTAAATAGCAATGAAAGTAATTCAAAATTAGAGGAATACAATAGAACTAGTGGAGTAATAAAATTAGAAGACAAAATAATAAAATTAACTCCAACAGAAAATAAATTATTAAATTATTTTATAGAAAATCCTGAAAAGACATTGACTACTAAAGAGATATATGAACATGTGTGGTTAAATGAATATTTAGAGGATAATTATAGTGTAGTAGTTGCAGTGAACGGATTGAGAAAGAAAATAGAAAAAGATTATAAAAATCCTCAAAAAATTATAACAATAAGAGGAGCAGGTTACTATTTTAATAAGGAATAATATGAATGTATATGTTATAAAGGACTAAATTTAATTAATAAATATCAATAGCAGATATAAGTAATGAGTTACATGAGAAATGTATTATTACTTATATCTGCTATTTTAATATAAGCAAATACCATCATAATGTAAACTAAATGTCAAAAATAGTTCTAAAAGTAAAATCGATGTTAAAAAAGTGAATATAATTTTACACTTGTTTAACTTAATCCTAATATAGATTTAACTTAAAAAAAGTAGAATAAAAGTATAGAAAATTTAATTGATACGAATTATAAAAATTTAAATTTTGAATACAGAATGAAAATCGATTGGGAGGATATTATGATAGTAAAATCTAGGTTAGTAGGTTTAGAAAAAAACAACAATAACGGCAACAAGACAAAATATATAATTGAAAAAGTAGCAAAAAATATTTTTTTACTTAGTGCTTTGGTAGCAGTTGCAAGTTTACTTTTGATAATAGGATTTGTATTTTATAAAGGACTAAGACCATTTATATTTGAGGGATACTCATTTATAGATTTTTTAACTGGTGCAGATTGGGTTCCTTCTGCTAATAAATTTGGAATATCATCTATGATAGTAGCATCAATATTTGCAACACTTGGAGCACTTGTGATAGGAGTACCAGTAGGAATATTAACATCTATATTTATCGCAGAAGTAGCACCTAAGAGGTTAGCAAAAATAATGTCACCAGCAGTTGAGCTTCTAGCAGGTATACCTTCAGTATTATACGGTGTATTTGGTCTTGCAGTGATAGTTCCAATGATACAAAATATGTTTAATCTTCCAAAGGGTCAAAGTTTATTAGCAATAGTAATAGTACTAGCAGTAATGATGTTACCAACAATAATATCTGTATCAGAAACAGCTATAAGAGCAGTACCAAAAGCATATAAAGAAGGTTCATTAGCACTTGGTGCATCAAAAATAGAAACAATCTTTAAAGTTGTATTACCAGCTGCGAAATCTGGAGTATTAGCTGCAGTAGTATTAGGAGTAGGAAGAGCTTTAGGAGAAACAATGGCAGTAATACTTGTTGCAGGAAACTCACCAGTTATGCCAACTTCAATAACAGACAGTGTAAGACCACTTACAACTAATATAGCACTTGAAATGGGATATGCATTTGGTACACATCAAGAAATGCTATTTGCAACTGGAGTAGTACTGTTTACATTTATATTAATCTTAAACTTAGTTTTAAATAAACTTTCAAATAAGGCGGTAAATTAAGATGAGAAAGTTCAGAGAGAATACATTAAAGTTATTAGTATACCTATCAGCACTATTTACAATAGTATCGTTAGTAGTCATAGTAGGATTTATATTTATAAAGGGAATTGGAAATATGAATTTTAATTTCTTATTCAGCAATTATTCAGCATCAGGTGATGGTGGTATACTTCCAATGATAATTACAACATTATACACAGTAGTAGTTTCTATAGTCGTAGCAACCCCTATAGGAATCTTAGCTGCTATATATTTACAAGAGTATGCAAAAAAAGGAAAAGCAGTTACAGCCATAAGATTCGCAACTGAAAGTTTATCAGGAATACCATCTATAGTGTATGGATTATTTGGAGGAATTTTCTTTGTTGTTACATTAAAAATGGGGTATTCAATAGTTGCAGGTTCGCTTACAGTAGCAATAATAATATTACCAGTAATAATTCGTACAACAGAAGAAGCTTTAAAGACAGTTCCTCAAGCGTATAGAGAATCATCATTAGCACTGGGAGCTACTAAATTTCAGACTTTATATAAAGTAGTACTTCCAAGTGCAATACCAGGAATCTTATCAGGAATAATCTTATCAGTTGGTCGTATAATTGGAGAATCAGCTGCGATATTACTTACAGCAGGTACTGTAGCTAAGATGCCAGGTGGAATATTTGATAGTGCAAGAACATTAACTGTACACTCATATTTACTGACTAAAGAGAGTGGAGATATAGCAACAGCAGCTAGTATAGGAATTGTTTTAATAGTAATCGTATTAGCACTAAACATGCTAGCAAGATTTGTTGCTAAGAAGTTAAATAAGGCTAATTATTAAATTTAAGAGGTGTGAATAATGGAATTAATCGATAATATAAAAATGAGTGTAAAAGATTTGGATTTATTTTATGGTGACAAACAAGCATTAAATAAAATAAATATGGATATAAAAGAAAATAAAGTTACTGCTTTAATAGGACCATCTGGATGTGGAAAATCAACTTTTATAAGAACTTTAAATAGAATGAATGACTTAATAGAAGATGTAACAATTAAAGGAAACATTTTTGTGGACGGAGAAGACATATATATTTCAGATGATGTCATAAATCTTCGTACTAAAGTAGGGATGGTATTTCAAAAACCAAATCCATTTCCTATGAGTATATATGATAATGTTGCATATGGCCCTCGTACACAAGGGCTAAGAGATAAGAAACAATTAGATAAAATTGTAGAAGAGAGTTTGAAAGGAGCAGCTATCTGGGATGAAGTTAAAGATAGACTTAAATCATCTGCATTAGGTCTTTCTGGTGGTCAACAACAACGTATATGTATAGCAAGAGCAATTGCTATGAGACCAGAAGTTATCCTTATGGATGAGCCTACATCTGCTCTAGACCCAATTTCAACATTAAAAGTTGAGGAACTTATAGAGGATTTAAAAAAAGATTACACAATAGTCATAGTTACTCATAACATGCAGCAAGCTGCTCGTATATCAGATGAAACAGCTTTTTTCTTAAATGGAGAGGTTATAGAATTTAGTGATACAAAAACTATGTTTACCACTCCTGTGGATAAAAGAACAGAAGACTATATAACAGGTAGATTTGGTTAAAATATATAACTATAAAGGAGTTAGACAATGGTCAATAATAGCTTAGATATAAGTATTGATACTTTAAAGGAACAAACAGTACTTATGATGGAAAAATGTGAAGAAGCAATAGAAAAGTCTGTGACTTGTATGATAGAGAAGGATTTAGAAGGTGCAAGAAACGTAGTAGAAAATGATGAAGAGATAAATAAATTAAGAGAAGAGATAAGGGATAAAAGTATAGAACTAATAGTATTAAAGCAACCAATGGCAAGGGATTTAAGATTTATTTATTCATTAGGAAATATATCAATAGAATTAGAAAGAATAGGAGATTATGCAGCTAACATAGCTAGAGAAATGCTGAAAATAGGTGGAGAAGCTTATATAAAAGAGCTGATAGATATTCCTAAGATGGCAAAAGAATGTAAATCTATGATGTCTCAGACTAGAGAAGCTTTAATCTTATTTGATGCAAGTATAGCTTATGATGTAGGAACTAAAGATGATATTGTAGATGGTTTGTATGAACAAGTACAAATTGATTGTTTAAAAATAATGCATGAAAATACAAATACCATAGACCAAGGGGTAAAACTTTTACTTATAGGAAGATACCTTGAAAGAATTGGAGACCATATAACAAATGTGTGTGAAAAAATAATTTTTGCAATTGAAGGTAAAATGGTAGAGATAGGATAAAAAAACTGCTTTAAAGCAGTTTTTTTTTATTGTCTAAATTAAGAAGTAATTGATAAAAAAATATGATTAATGGGTAAATTTAAAAAATTGTGATATACTAGGAACATATTAAATTTGAGGATGCGTATTTTATAGAAAGTGCTTTTTAGGAGGTGGAACTTTGAAACTTCAAAAGATGGGTATGAGAACTATAAAAACAGGAATTAGTGTAACGTTATGTATGCTTTTAGGAGACTATTTAGTTGAGAATATGTTTTATTCTCTGGTAGCATGTATAATTTCTGTCCAAGATACGGTAAAAGGTTCTTTAAAAACAGGAATCAATAGAGTAGAAGGTACTATTTTAGGTGGTATAATAGGATTCATCTTTGCCATCACTAAAGCTGGAGACCCTTTTTTATGTGGTCTAGGAGTAATGTGCTCAATATATTTATGCAATCTGTTTAAAATAAAGTCAGTAGTAGTTGCCTGTGTAACTTTTCTGGCTATACATCTAGGAGTAGGAAACAATGACCCTGTATATTATTCTTTACATAGGGTACTGGATACATCTGTAGGTGTCTTGTTTGGGGTACTTGTTAATTACTATGTTGCTAGACCAAATTATCTAAATAGTGTTATAGATGAGTTTAAAAAGATAGAAGAACTGTCAATGTTACTTATTGAAGACAAAATACTTAGAAAAAATAATTTAGATGTAGAGAGATTTGAAGAAGAAGTAGAAAAATTAGAAGAAATATATTCAAAACTTATTGATGAATTGGATTATAGTTTGAGTGAAACTAATATAGAAAAAATTGAGAATGCCTTAAGGATATGTAGAGAAATACATTTTCATATGCAGTCTATAGAGTTATTAGAAAATAAACTTTATTTAAAGGAGCATACATATAAATACCTTAAGAAAACATATAATGTGGATGAATTAGACTGGAATATAGATGAAGAAAAAAGCCCTGTATTTAACTATCATTTAATGAAAATAATGCTTGAAATAGAGATGTTAAAGAAATTAAATAAATTATATCAATAATAGTAAGTAAATAATAAATAAAAAATAGTATCTTTGTAAATATTAAACATATATAAGTTTAATTTACGGAGGTACTATTTTTTATGAATACTAGAAATGATAATTCTAAAATATTAGAAATATATAAGATGAAGCTTTTTGGAGAACTTGTAAAGGCAGTGTGGAATGATAATACAGAGGATATTGAAAATCTACCTGAAAAAATTTTAAATGATAATTTGAATAATAATTTAAAAAATGATTTTAATGAGGAATTTGATAAAGATACCATGGTAAATCTAATTAGAGTAACTATGGGATTAGATGTAACAGGAGACACAGATAAAAATTTAAAAGATGCATTACATGAAGCTATAAATTTAGATGAAGTCAAAAGACCAATAATATCTATAATATCAGATGCTTGCAAATATTGTGATGAAAATAATAAGGAAGATGAGTCATGTAAAATAAAAAGCAAGCATATTAATTGTAATGAGGAAGATGTATGTAGTGCTTGTGGTGATTGTGTATCAAGATGTAAGTTAGGTGCAATATCAGATAAGATAGAATTTATACCAATGATAAAGTTGTTGAAAGATATAAAGAGTCCTGTATATGCAATAGTCGCACCAGCTTTTGTAGGGCAGTTTGGAAAAGATGTAAGCCCTGGTAAATTAAGAACTGCATTAAAAAAGATAGGATTTGAAGATATGATAGAAGTTGCTTTGGCAGCAGATATGCTTACTGCAAAAGAAGCATATGATTATTATGAACATATGAAAAAGGATGAAGAAGGATGCTTTATAACTAGCTGTTGCTGTCCTATTTGGGTAAGCTTGATACAAAATAGTTTTCCTCAAATATTGGAGAATGTATCACCATCTGTTTCTCCTATGATTGCCTGTGGGAGAGCTGTAAAAATTTTAAATCCAGATGCTAAAGTTGTATTCATAGGTCCTTGTATGGCAAAAAAGAAAGAAGCAATGTTAGAAGATATAAAGGATGCAGTTGATTTTGTGCTTACATTTAAAGAGTTACAAGAAATATTTGATGCATTAGAGTTAAATCCAGCTATAATGGATGAAAGTAATAGAGTAGAGGCATCCCTTTCAGGTAGAGTTTATGCTAGAACAGGAGGTGTAAGTAAAGCAGTTAAGTTATCAGTTAGAAGAATTGACAAAAATATAAAATTTGAAGAAAAAGCATTTGAGGGAACAAAAGAATGTATGGACGGTTTAAAGAAAGTTTTAAATAAGGAGATAGAAGCTACCTTTATAGAAGGAATGGGGTGTGTAGGAGGCTGTGTAGGAGGTCCTAAGCGTATTTTAAGTGTAGAAGAAGGTACTAAGAATGTTGATGAATATAGTGAAAGTACAAATATGGAAACTCCATTTGATAATTTAAATGTGTTGCAATTTTTAACTTCTTTGGGAATCAAAAGAGTAGAATCTCTAGGAGAAAAGGAAGAAGAAAAAGTTAAAAAAATATTTAGTAGAGATATAAAAAGTAATAAGAAAGAGAATAAGTATAAAAAGTAATTTTTACTCTTAAACTTATTCTTTTATAAAAGGGAGATATGGGGGATGAAAATTAAAGATAATAAGGCTACTTTTCATGTAATGATAAGGTTATTTCTTATAGCTGTTTTAATTTTAACTGGGACATTATTGGAAGAAAAAATCAATAATGTTCCAGTCCAAAATATAAGCACAAAAGGTGAAAATACACTAGAATTACTTTCTCAAGGGAATACATTAGGAGAAATTATGTATAAAGCATCTCAAGAGGAAACAAAAGGACCAGGGGCTACTTCTGAAAAAGTAGCGTACATAACGATAGATGATGGACCATCAAAATATACAAATGCACTTCTTGATATTTTAAAAGAGAACGATGTCAAAGCGACATTTTTTATGCTTAATCAAAACATGAAAAATCATAAGGAAGAAGTAAAAAGGGTATTAGAAGAGAAAAATTCAATAGGTTTTCATAGTGTAAGTCATGATATACATAAGCTATATAAAAGCCCAGAGGTAACAGTGGGGGAGTTCAATACATGTAATGATACTTTACAAGATATAACTGGTCAGAGTTCAAAATTAATAAGATTACCCTATGGAAGTAAGCCATATATGCCAGAAGGTTCATATAGTAAACTTATGGAGAATGATTATTTAATTTGGGACTGGAATTTGGATACACAAGACTGGAAATCTTCTACAAGTCAAATTGTTAGTAATATATTGTACTATGGAAGAAAAAGAGATGAATTAGTAGTGCTGATTCATGAGAAAGAACAAAGTTTAAACGCTTTAAACAATATTATAAGAATTTTGAAGGAGAGAGGATATACAATATTGCCAATTACAGAGAATATCACACCTAAAAATTTCTGGCAAGAAAACTTACAATAAATTCAATTATAGTAAAAAATAAAGTAAATTATTTAGGAAATAAAACATATAATTTATAAAATAGAATATAAAAAATAGAACATAAGAAAGATAATGTAAATAGAATGTAATCTAAAATAAATAACATGGCGTTAAAATTTAAACAAAAAATAGTATAGTTATTGACATTATAAGATAAAATAAGTTGAAAAAAATAGTATAGAATATAATAATCAGCATATAATATAAAAAAATAATTAAGAAAATTCAGAAAAAATAAAATAAAAATAATTGACAAAGAGAATAATATTTGTATATAATAATATGTAATATTAAAGACTGAGAAGAAGAGGAGTAAGTAAATACTACTAAAAGAGAGGAAAATTCACTGGCTGTAAGATTTTCTAAGTATAAGGTTTGCTGAACGTAGCTTTGGAGTTTCTAAACTGAACTGTTAGTAAGTTTAGACGGTTAGAACCGTTAAATTCTTTGAGAGTCAAAGTTGATGAAATAACATTAAACAATATTTGATTAATGTTATTGTATTTTAAACTTTGGAATTAAGGTGGTAACGCGAGCTTTTCGTCCTTTTAAAGAGGATGAAGGGCTCTTTTTTATTTCTAGATATATTTTAAAAAATTTATTTATAAAAATACAGGAGGCAAGACAATGGAAAATACGAACTTATCAAAAACTTATAATCCAAAAGATTTTGAGGCTAGGTTATATAAAAAATGGATGGATGAAGGGTATTTTAAATCTAAACCAAATCCAGATAAAAAGCCATTTACAATAATGATGCCACCACCAAACATAACAGGGCAATTGCATATGGGACACGCTCTTGACCATACACTTCAGGATATATTAATAAGATGGAAGCGTATGGATGGGTATGAAGCTTTTTGGCTTCCAGGAACTGACCATGCTTCTATAGCAACTGAAGTTAAAGTTGTTGAAAGAATAAAAAAAGAAGAAGGTAAGACAAAGTATGAAATAGGTAGAGATGAATTTTTAAAGAGAGCTTGGGACTGGAAGGATGAATTTGGAGGAAAAATATCTAACCAACTTAAACAATTAGGAGATTCTTGTGATTGGGATAAAGAGAGATTTACCATGGATGAAGGGTGTAATGAAGCAGTTATAGAATTCTTTGTAAAACTATATGAAAAAGGTCACATATACAGAGGGAATAGAATAATAAACTGGTGCCCAGATTGTAAAACTACTTTATCAGATGCAGAAGTTGAGCATGAAGAACATGACGGAAACTTTTATCATATAAAATACCCACTAAAAGATAGTGAAGATTTCTTAGAAATAGCTACAACTAGACCTGAGACGATGATAGGGGATACTGGTATAGCAGTAAATCCGGAAGACGATAGATACAAACACTTAATAGGAAAAACAGCAATACTTCCATTAGTAGGAAGAGAACTTCCAATAGTTGCAGATAATTATGTTGACTTAGAGTTTGGAACTGGTGCAGTTAAAATGACTCCAGCACATGACCCTAATGATTTTGAAGTAGGATTAAGACATAATCTTGAGCAGTTAAATACTATGAATGAAGATGGAACTATGAATGAAGTTTGCGGAAAATATGAAGGTATGGATAGATTTGAATGTAGAAAAGCTATCGTAGCAGACTTAAAGGAGCAAGGTTACCTAATTAAGATAAAAGAGCATAATCATAATGTAGGAACTTGTTACAGATGCCATACAGTAGTTGAGCCTAGATTATCAGAGCAATGGTTTGTTAAGATGGATGAACTTGCAAAACCAGCTATAGATATTCTTAAAAATGGAGAACTAGAATTTGTTCCAGAAAAATTTGATAAAACTTATTTACAATGGCTAGAAAATATAAGAGATTGGTGTATATCAAGACAATTATGGTGGGGTCATCAAATACCAGCTTACTATTGTCAAGAATGTGGAGAAATAGTAGTAGCAAAACAAATGCCTGATAAATGTCCTAAATGTGGAAGCACTCATTTTAAACAAGATGAAGACGCATTAGATACTTGGTTTAGTTCTGCACTATGGCCTTTCTCTACTCTAGGATGGCCAAATAAAACTGAAGCTTTAGACTACTATTACCCAACAAGTGTACTTGTTACAGGATATGATATAATATTCTTCTGGGTAGTTAGAATGGCTTTTGCAGGGATGTTCTGTATGAATGAGAAGCCATTTGACCATGTATTAGTTCATGGATTGGTAAGAGATTCTCAAGGTAGAAAGATGAGTAAATCTTTAGGAAATGGTATCGACCCATTAGAGATAATCGAGCAATATGGAGCTGATGCACTAAGATTTACATTAACAACTGGAAATTCCCCAGGAAATGATATGAGATTCTATATGGAAAGAGTAGAATTTGCTAGAAACTTTGCCAATAAATTGTGGAATGCATCAAGATTTGTATTTATGAATATTGATGAAGATATAATTAAAAACATAACTAGAGAAAGTGTTAAAGATAACTTAACTTTAGCAGATAAATGGATAATATCAAGAGCAAATAATATTGTAAAAGAAGCAACTAATAATATGGATAAGTTTGATTTAGGAATAGCACTTCAGAAGATATACGATTTCACTTGGTCAGAATACTGTGACTGGTATATTGAAATGGTTAAACCTAGATTATATGGAGAAGATACAAATGCTAAATCTGCAGCATTATATACATTAACTTATGTTCTTGAAAAGATATTAAAATTATTACATCCATATATGCCATTTATAACAGAGGAGATATACACTTACCTTCCTACTGTTGAAGGATGTATAATAGTATCTGAGTGGCCAAAATATAATGAAGAAGATAATATGGCTGAAGAAGAAGAAATGATGAATTTATTGATGGAAGGTATAAGAAGTATAAGAAATGTAAGAGCAGAAATGAATGTACCACCTTCTAAGAAAGCTAAATTGATAATAATACCAAGTGAGGAAAAGATAGAAGCTATTGAACTTGGTAAAGATTATTTCATAACTTTAGCATCTGCTTCAAATGTTGAGGTAGCAAAAGACAAATCTAATGTACCAGAAGATGCAGTTGGAGTAGTTATTGATGGTGTTGAAATATTTATACCTCTTAATGAGTTAGTTGACTTTGAAAAAGAAATTGAAAGATTATCTAAAGAAAAGAAAAAATTAGAAGGAGAAATAAAAAGAGTTAATGGAAAACTTGCAAACCAAGGATTCCTAGCAAAAGCTCCTGAAAGTCTAATTGAAGAAGAAAAAGCTAAAAAAGAAAAATTTGAAGAGATGATTAAATCTGTTGAGGAAAGACTAATAAATTTAGAATCTAAAATAAAATAAATGAAAGTGTTAATAAAAACATACAAAAAGTACGTAATTTGTACTTTTTGTATGTTTTTCTTTCTATATATACAAATATGATGTTATAATTCATTACAGATGTGTTATATTTTTATCTTATTTTATGATTATATTAATCTTACATTTAAAAAATTTATGAGTAATAAAAATTTGCTGTATTATGATATTTAACATAGCATAATAAAATACATATTACATTTGTTTTCATATATTTTTTACACAATATAACTAGAAAAATAGATGAATTTATCATAATTTAAGTTTATGTATCAAAGATAATTACTAGAAGTAGTTTAATCGACAATTTAAACTTGTAAAAAAATTTGAATAGAAAAGTCAATGAGTACAGTTTGGAAATTGAAATAAAGTAAACTAAATGATATTTTAGATTTGGAGGTGATATTATGTTCAGGGTAGTTATATGTGATGACGAAAAAATACAAAGAAGCATACTGAAGGAATTTGCAGAAAAACTTTTGTCTGAAAGGTGTCTAAATTATCAAATACTGGAATTCTCCTGTGGAGAAGATTTAATATCCAAATACCCAGAAAAAATTGACATTATATTTTTAGACATCCAAATGAAAGATATCAATGGAATTGAGGTGGCTAAAAAAATAAGAAAGTTTGATGAAAAAGTAGAAATTATATTTACAACAGCTTTTTCAGAGTATGCTCCCCAGGGTTATGAAGTACGTGCTTATAGATATTTAGTAAAACCTATAGAGTATAGTAACTTTGCAATGGGTGTAAATCTTTGTATTGATAACCTTCAAAGAAAGAAGGAGCGTTATATAGTTTTAAATAGTAAAAAAGGATTTAATAGAATACTGATAGATTCTATTTTATATGTTGAAACTGTAAAGAGAGATTTAGTTGTACATACATTAGGGAGAGATTATAAAGCTAATATGAGCATGAAACAAGCAGAAAAATTATTATGTGAAAATGGATTTTTCAGATGTCACACAAGTTTTATTGTCAATTTGAGAAGAATAGAAGATCTTGGGGATAATATGATTACTATTAATGATAAATTTATACCTATTAGTAAGTACAGGCTCAAAGATTTAAAAGTAGCATTAACAAGCTTGTTATGTGATATAATGTATTAATTTTGAAAAAGGTAAAGTAAAATATTTTGAAAAATATTTAAAGTCATCACAGAGCTATTAATTTAAAACTGTCTTAATATAGAAAAAATTCTCTGTATTAAGACAGCCCTTATTATGATGTAAAATAGTAGCTTATAGATTATTGATATTGTTTTAGATGTAGAGTACACAATTATAATAGATTAATTATTAGTATATTATGACTGATTTTTATATGCAGTATTGTACAGTATTTCAGTTTTTTACTGTATAGTGACATAAAATTTTAAAAGATGACTCCAAAAAAGCATATAGATATTGCACCTACAGCTATTGAGATAGCAATAGATTTAAATTTATAAGCTACTAATAGTACTATGATACCTGATATAATTTTGGGATTGGTGAATGACAAATATATACTATCTCCATTAAAAAAAATATCCTTTGCTATTAGTGAACTAAGTATAGCGATAGGTATAAATTTCATAATGTCTTTAATAGAATCAGGCATATCATTTTTTGAAAGTATTATCATAGGTAAAATCCTTGGAATATAAGTAACAATTGCCATACCTAAAATAACTATAAGTATGTAATTAGTATTCATAGACTTCCTCCTTTTTATGAGTTAATTTTTGTATATAAAAGCCAAATAAAGCAGATAAAACAGAGGCTATTATGATAACTAAACTGCTTTTAAAGAAAGTATATAAAACTATTGATAATAGGATAGAAAGCATTGAAACGAGTATATATACTTTACTTTTAATTTGATTAACTACTAATGTGATGAACATTGCTGTAAGTAGGAAGCCTGCAACAGAATCACTGATAGTAACAATTTTTCCAAGAAATGCTCCTAAGAAACAACTACCAGCCCATACTATTATACAAAGATTGTTTAGGTATAATGCGTGTCTATCTGTCCAAGTACCATAAGTATATTTTTCTAAGTTTATAGCGAATGTTTCATCTGTAACACCATGGCAAAAATACATTAAAAATCTCATATTTTTATTTTTTATATGCATATGTAGGTTGGAACTCATTAAAAAGTTACGAAGATTCAATATAAATGTAGTTAATACTATTGAAGTTATACTTCCATTTGAAGCTAGCATTGAAGCTGCTACAAATTGTGAACTACCCGCAAATACCATAAGTGACATCATTAATATGTAAAAGGCAGATAAACCTGCTTTTTGAAGCATAATACCACAAATAAGTCCTAATGGAATATATCCTAGAAATATTGGGATTGATGCCAGAAAACTTTCTTTTAAGATTTCTTTTTTTGATGTTTCTTGTTTCAAATACAATCACCCCTTTAAAATAATGAATATTTATAAAATTCTATAAATATTTGTTTCATTTTATTATATCTATTTTGATTGGTTATATCAATGTTTGAGGCAATACAGTATATACATTAAAATAATTATTTATAATTTGTAGAACTTATAGTAATAAATTAATAGATAGTTTAATTCTATTAAAAGACTTCCTTTTATGCGATTTATTTATTGAAATATGATATAATGTATAAGGGTGTAGGTATTGCTTCTTAGGATAATACCTATATAAATTTTTAGAGTGTACTTGGTACAAATTTTTACATAGTAATTTAAATTTATATTTATTCGCAGTTCTTGGTGTTTTTTTACACTTTGATTCATACTTTGTAGAATGAATAGTATGTTTTGTAAGATAGATTACAAGACGATTATATTTAAATTAATTTTCTTATAGTATATAAATAATTATTCCCCTAAATAAAAATGAGATTTATGTAATCTAGATTGAAAAGTATAATATACAATTGATAGTTAATTATGAATAAGTATTAATAAAGTATACAAGGGGATTGTCTAATAAGAAGGATAATCTCCTTTTTACAAAAAATTCTAAATTGTGATATAAATCTAAAAATTTTATCTTAATTTTTAACTATTTAATGATAATAATTGATATAATGAATATAAATTGAATATATAGTATACTTAATTTGTGTTTTTAGAAATAAATATAGCATTTAAAAGATAAATTGTGCAACTTAAATTAAAGTTTAAGATGAACTATTAGCATAGATATATTAAAAACTTTTAGTAATGGAGAATATATGTGATATGAATAATAAAGTTAAGGTTGCAGTATTAGATACAGGAATAGATAAAGAACATGATTACTTAAAGGATAACTTAGTTGGAGGAATTGCTTTTGAATGTATACATGATTATATTTTTATATCAGATAAATTTGATGATGAAGATGGTCATGGAACTGCTTGTGCATCAATAATAAAGAAGGAATATGAAGATGTAGAGCTATTTGTCATAAAAGTTTTAGGAAAAGATAGCATTGCAAATATAAAAGTTCTTGAAGAAGCATTAAAATATCTTCTAGATACTAACATAAGATTGATTAACTTAAGTTTATCAGTCATAGGAGTAGAAAGTGTCAAGGGATTATTTGAAGTATGTTATGAATTGTTTAGAAAAGGAAAAATAATAGTATGTTCATTGTCTAATAATTTTGACTTAAGTTATCCAGCAATGTTTAATAATGTTATAGGCGTGAGAGGATTTACTTTAGATGTAGAAGATTCTTTTTGGTACAATAAAAAATATGATGTTCAATGTGTAATGGATAGTAATTCATATATAAGTTGTGACATAAACAACTCCTACAGGTTACCACCAAAATGTAATAGCTATGTAGCAGCGAAGTTTACTGGAAAAATAGCTAAGATATTGTCGGAAAATCCAGATATAGAGATATCTGATTTAAATGATAAACTTGAACTATTAGCAACTAAAAACCATTGGGATAGTTTTGAGTTTGATGAGTATAGTAGAATTCCAAACTTTAAATTGGATTTGTATGACAAAGAAAATACTCTTCTTATGAAAGTTGCTGATGTTGTTAGAGATTGTTTAAACATTAAAGCTGATAATGAAAAATTATTTCAATGTAGTCTTTTTAATAAGGAGATAGGATTAGTTTATGATAATTGTTTTAATTTACTTCAAAAATTAGAGCAGGTATTTAACATAAAATTTAATTATATGGATATCTCAAAGTATGATTTAGTTTCGATATATACATTAACTGAGTTAGTAGAAATGTATAAAAATAAAAATTTATAAATAAAGAAAATAAAGAAGTAGTAACTAGATTTAATGTAGAAGGTATTAGATTATATGTATTCTTTGTCAGTAGATTAAAAGTAGAAAATATACTATAATTAGATAACATAAAAGAAAATGCCGATACAGGGGGAATTAGATAATGAAATATGAAGAAGCATTGGAGTATATATCACAAACCAATAAATTTGGTATAAGATTAGGTCTAGAGAATATTGGAAAATTATTAGAATTATTGGGGAATCCACAAGAAACTTTAAATATAATACATGTAGCTGGAACTAATGGAAAAGGCTCAGTGTGTTCTTTTGTTTCTAATATACTAAGAGAGTGTGGATATAAAGTCGGTTTATATACATCTCCGTATTTAGAAACCTTTACTGAACGTATAAGAGTAAATGGAGAAAATATACCACAAGATGATGTTGCTAGGATAATTGAATTAATAAAAGAAAAAATAGATATTATGGTAGGACAAGGCTATGAGTATCCAACAGAATTCGAAGTAGTTACTGCAATGGCATTTTATTACTATTCAGAACAAAAGGTGGATTTTGTAGCTTTAGAAGTTGGTTTAGGTGGAAGATATGATGCTACCAATATAATAACAAAATCACTTGTAAGTGTAATAGCATCTATAAGTTTAGACCATACAGGTATACTTGGAGATACAATAGAAAAAATAGCATATGAAAAGGCTGGTATAATAAAGGAACGTGGAGTAGTACTAGTATATGACCAAACTGATGAAGCCAAAAATGTTATAAAGTCAGTTTGTAAGGAGAAAAAAGCACAATATATAGAAGTTAATTTTGATGATGTAAATATAAAAAAATCAGATATAGACTCTCAAATATATGACTGTACTGTAATGAAAGAAATTCACAAAGACCTTGAAATAAAGTTGATAGGTGAACATCAAATAAATAATTCTATATTGGCGATGAGTGTAATAAAATATCTAAAAGATATAAATAAACTAGAAAATATAAGTGAAAAATCTATAAGAAAAGGACTTATAACTACTCAGTGGCCAGGAAGAATAGAAAAAATAAAAGAAAATCCAATTTTTATAATAGATGGTGCACATAATGAAGATGGAGCAAAATCTTTGGCAAAAGCACTTGATAAAAATTTTAAAGAGAGAAGTTTAACTCTATTGATAGGTATGCTAGAAGATAAAGATATTGATAGTGTTTTAAATATATTATTGCCACGTTTTAATAAGGTAATAACAACAACACCTAACAATCCAAGGGCCATAAATTCAGATATACTAAAAGAGAAAGTATTAAAATATGTGGATGATGTAACATCAAAACACGAGATAGAAGATGCAGTAAATTACACACTAGAAACAGCAAATAAGGATGATGTGATAATAAGTGCAGGTTCTTTATACATGATTGGCACAGTGAGAACTTTAGTAAAGAAATTATAATTTTATAAATAAATACAGGAATATAAATAAAAATATAAAAAAGAGTTGTCTAAGATGGTAGACAGCTCTTTTTATGTAAAGTAAGTTTTTAATAAATTTTATTGATGTTATATAGTAGTAATTATATAGATTGACGGATAGCCTTAGATAACTGGTCTGGGCAAGAAGTACCTTTTCCACCGCAATCAATACCATTTAATTTATCAGCTACTTCAAGAGCATTTTGACCAATTATTAAGCTTCTAAGTCCTGATAAATTACCATTACATCCTCCTACGAACTCAGCATCAACAATCATATTATTTTCATCAACTTCAAAAATCATTTCTCTACAACAGACACCACTTGGGTTAAATGTTACTTTCATTAAAAAGACCTCCATTAAATATTATTTCATTTTTTTAACATTAATAATAATACCAAATATATGCGTAATAATGCAACTATAAAGCATAATACAAGCTAATGAAATAATATATTATTGTAGTATATGTATTGTGGAGAGGAGGGGTTATGTGAAAATCTATATTTCTAACTATCTATCAAAGAGCATTAGCATAGTTGATTATTCTACACTTGAGCTAGAAAAGGAAATAGTATTAGAAGATAATATATATCCACATCATTTTTGCATAGAAAAAGAAAAAAATTTAATATACATACCTAGCTCAAGTAATGGTATACTCTATGTCTTAGATTTAAGTAATGATAAAATAATTGATACTGTTTCCATAGGAGGAAGTCTTAGTCAAGTTGTACTTAGTGATAATGAATTATTTGTAGCAAATGAAGATTCTAATAGTATATATGTATTGGATAAAGACACATTAAATCCAATAGGAATTATTGGTGTTGATAATATGCCACATGGATTTGACTTTGACAGAGAAAGTAAAAAATTATATGTACCGTGTATAAATTCAATAGTATGTATAGATACAATAAATAAAAATATACAAAAGAAAATTAATATGGACTTTAGAGCATGGCATATAGAACTTGATAAGCAAAAGAAAGAAATGTATATATCAACACTTGATGGAAAGCTCATAATAGTTGATGAAGTAAGCATGGATATAAAAAAGGTATTATATGAATTCTTATTACCAGTGGAAATAAGATTTAATTATAGTGGCAAAAAAGTTTATGTTGCTGACTTGGGTTATAATAATGTGAGAATTTTAGATTATACAACAAGTAGATATATTGGAAATATTGAGATAAATGGAATTCCTCAGGGATTAGAAGTATCTAAAGATGAAAAGTTATTATTTGTATCAGACACACAAGAAAACTCAGTGAAAGTTTACGAAACCGCAAATAATAAATTAATAAAAGAAATCAAGGTAGGAAAAGAGCCTACAACTATAATTTGTTTGTAGGCTTTAATGTATGTCTCTTATAAGTAAGTCGATAACTTCGGCATACATATAAGATGCATTATTTTTCCAGTTGTTGCAAATAAGTTTTGCTTGTTTCTCTGATGAAACATTTAGATTTAAATCTATTAAGTTAGACTGATTTTCTATGACTCTAAGGTTTACAATAAATTCATTATCACTTTGCTTTACGAAACTAGACTTTACTTGAGTATCTGCTAGTAAATTTTCTTTATTAGAATCTATATACTTGTCTATTTTTTCTGTAACACTAGTAGGTATTCGATTAAAGAAGTATTCTAGACTTTCTACGCCTCTTTGAGTAAGAGCATAATATTCTCTGTCAGAGTCTTTATATGTAGTCAAAAACTTAGATTCCATAAGCTGAGATAAAAGCTGTTGTAATGAGAAGTAATTCATCATTTCAGTCTCTAATACTACTTGAGTTATTTGAGAATTAGTTAAATCCATTTTAATTTTTTCTAAGATATATAAAATTAAAAGTTTATGATACGCTAATTCTTCAGACGAGTTTTCAAACATAAATATCATCCTCCGTCAAACTATTTCTATATATAATATATTAAACTAATTTATACAAAATTAAAAGAACAATTTGTATAGTATTATTAATCTTTAACAAATCATATAAAATTAATTTTATAAATAAATACAGAGAAATAGGGCTGCTAATTAGCAGCCCTGTTGATACCCAGGTGTCAAAATTTACTATCTATTTTCCAGCCATTTGTCTTTCAGCCATTTCAACTAATTTCTTAGTCATGTATCCACCAACATATCCATTTTCTCTAGCTGTTAAGTTACCTTTGTCTATGTTCTCATAGTTAGATAAACCTATTTCGTTAGCTATTTCTAATTTCATTTGGTTTAAAGCAGCTTTTGCTTCTGGCACTACTGTTCTGTTTGAATTTGACATAGTAAATTTCCTCCTCAAATAATTAGTTTATGATGTCTAACAACACTTTTATTTATGTGATGTTAATACTAATTTCTCCAAAATAAAAACAATATATACAGAAAAATAAAGGTAAAAATGTAAAAAATATAAAAAAATTAAATAAATGAGTATTTTAGAGCATTTAACTGGGTCAAGATAGACTTTGTTTTTTTCTTTATTGTCCTATAAATTAAATATTACAGTACTTTTTTGAGCTAAAAAAAAATAAATTTTAAATATAGAAGAAATTATCTAAAAGGGGGAATAGTATGAAAAGAGAAGTTAAAAGAACTAAAGCTTTGATATATAGTGTTTTATTTTTTTCATTATTATTAGTATTAATATTTGCTTTTGTTTGTGGAATAAAGTACATATGTTCTAAATCTGACAACTCAAAAATGCCTATATATAAAGTTGATACAAATGAGAAAAAAATAGCTTTAAGTTTTGACGTGGCATGGGGAACTAATAATATGGATGAAATTCTAAATACTTTAGATAAACATAATATAAAAGCTACTTTTTTTCTAGTTGGTAGTTGGGTTGATGATAATGAAGATATTGTAAAGGCTATAGATGAAAGAGGTCATGAAATTGGAAACCATTCAAATACCCATGCTAATTTGAAAGAAATATCAAAAGAAGATATAACAAAAGAAATAGAAACGACATCGGGAAAGATATTTAATATAACAGGGAAAAAGACCAATCTGTTTAGACCACCTTTTGGAGATGTAAACAACAAAGCTATGGACATTTGTAGTGATTTAGGTTATAAAGTAATTAAGTGGGATGTGGATTCTATAGACTGGAAAGAGCTTGGACCAAACCACGTAATTGAAAAAGTAATAAAAGAATCTCAACCTGGTTCAATAGTTTTATTTCATGCTAATATAAATGATGTAGATAACTACTTGGACACTATAATAAGTAAACTTAAAAAAGATGGATACAATTTAGTAAAGGTATCAGACTTACTATATAAAGATAATTACATAGTTGACTCTAATGGAGTGCAAAAACCTAGGAATTAATAAGTAATAAATGTATATTTTAAGTAAAGTTGTGGTAAATTATATAATATATGTTAGAAAAGTGTCGATAAAAAGACGGTGTCTATTTTTTGACACTTTTTATGCATGTATGCGATATCAATAATTATAGATTAAATTAATTAAAAAAGTGTCTAATAATTGACTTATTTAAAATAAGTTTAAATATTTTAAATAAGTTATGAATGCTGTAAGACAGTATTTTCAAAGGATATAAGTTTGTTTAAAAGTTGGCATAGAAATTGCTTTGTTAATAAGCGATATGTTCTATAGAAATAAACAATATGTTAAGACATTGTAATAGAAAAACAACATTAACATTATTTGAACAGCTTATAAAAAAATTAATATACTTAAGGGGGCGTACTAGTTGAACAAACTATATTCTATTTTATTAAAACAACACGTTGGTGGTCCAGATAAACCAGTAGTAAGTGTTGGAGATGTAGTAAAAAAAGGAACTCTAATCGCAGAACCAGCTGGATTAGGGGCAAATATTTATGCCAGTGTTAGTGGAAAAATAAGTGAAATAAATGACCAAGCTATAGTAATCGAAGCTGATGAAGTACAAGATGATACTTTTGAACCATTAAAAGGAGAAAGTATACTTGACTTAATTAAAGAAGCTGGAGTTGTAGGAATGGGTGGAGCAGGATTCCCTACTCATATAAAATTAAACATAGATTTAAAAGGTGGAACAATATTAGCAAATGCAGCTGAATGTGAACCTTTATTAGCTCACAACATAAAAGAAATAGAAGAAAGACCAGAAATAGTTTATCAAGGTATAAAATACGCTATGGAAGTTACTAATGCTGGAAAAGGTATGCTAGCAATAAAAAGCAAGCATCCAGAAGCAATAGCAGCATTCAAAAAAGTAATAAAGCCAGGAGATAACATAGAAGTTGCAGAACTAGTTGACATGTACCCAATGGGAGAAGAGAGAGCGATAGTAAGAGATGTTCTAGGTAAATTACTTGAGCCAACTCAATTACCTTCAGAAGCTAATGCAGTAGTAATAAATGTAGAGACATTAACTAGAATAGTAGAAGCTGTTGAGCAAAAAAGACCAGTTATATCTAAAAATGTAACTGTAGTTGGACAATTAAACAGTGGAAAAGAATCTATAGTATTTGAAGATGTACCTATCGGAACTACTGTTGGAGAATTAATTGAAAGAGCTGGTGGAATAAAAGGTGAATACGGAGAGATAATCTTAGGAGGACCTTTCACTGGTAAAGCTACTACTTTAGATACTCCAATAACTAAAACTAGTGGTGGTATAATAGTTACTATGCCATTTGTTAATGAAAAGAGAAAAATGGGTCTTTTAGTCTGTGCATGTGGACCTAATGAAGAAAGAATGAGAGACATAGCAGCTAAAATGGGAGTTACTGATATAGTATCAGTTCAAAAATGTAAACAAGCTCAAGAAATTAAAGGTGCATTAAAATGTGAAAATCCAGGACACTGTCCAGGACAAGCTCAAAAATGTATAGAATTTAAGAAAGCTGGAGCAGAAGTTATATTAATAGGAAACTGTACTGACTGTAGTAACACAGTAATGGGTTCTGCACCAAAATTAAAATTAGGTGTATATCATATTACTGACCATGTAATGAGAACAGTTAATCACCCATTAATAAGAAGAATAAAAGGTGACGTAAGATTAAAAATAAAATAATATAATATAAATAATAATATAATATAAAAATATATGAAAAAAACATCCTTAGAAAAGTTTGAAAAATTACTTTAAGGATGTTTTTTGTTGCAATATGACGATAAGATTATGGAATAATATAAATAATATGGAAGAAATAGACAAAAGGTAATGCATAATGTATAATGATGGAAATAGCTATTAAAATTATATTAGACAAAAATAAAGACTCAAATATGTGGCCATATTGACAAGTAAAAATTTAATGAAGTCAATCATCCAACAGGGTAAAGTTTTTGTGTTATATCAAGATACTCTATGGTATCTTTTTTAGTGTGAAAATATATTTTTGTCTTTTATTAATCAAGAATATCTTAAATAATAAGATTATATTTTAGGATATTCATAAAAAGTGCACTTAAAATACTTAAAAATAAGAATTAAAAATTACTAAAAACCTATTTATAGAAACTGTGAAGTATATCTTAAACCTGGGCACTTAAAAGATATATGGAGTTAGTAGTGCAACCTGCTATAAATATAAATAGGAGGAAAATCTTGAAAATAAAAATTAAAAAATCAAGTATAATTAGTTTAGTAATTGCTTTTAGTATAGCATTTACTGCATTTGCACCAATAATATCTTATGCTGACGAAGTAGATGGAAAAGATATAATACTCGATGGAGAGAAACCAACAGTAGGAGAAACACCAGATGGAGAGAAGCCAACAGTAGGAGAGACGCCAGATGGAGACAAACCAACAGTAGAAGAGACACCAGATGGGGATAAACCAACAGTAGGAGAGACGCCAGATGGAGAGAAACCAACAGTAGAAGAGACGCCAGATGGAGAAAAACCAACAGTAGGAGAGACACCAGATGGGGATAAACCAACAGTAGGAGAAACACCAGATGGAGAGAAGCCAACAGTAGGAGAGACACCAGATGGAGAAAAACCAACAGTAGGAGAGACACCAGATGGGGATAAACCATCATTAGAAGAAGTACCAAATGAAATGATACCATCAGAAGAAGAAAAATTAGAAGTGGAAGAAATGAGTTTGAAGAAGAACATTGAAGATATTCTTAATCTTACTGTATCTCAAATAAATAAGATTGTATATAATTTCTGGGAAGACGAAAATGATGTAAAAACAGATGAACAGTCAGAAATTTATGAGGTACTTACTTCACGAGATGGAAATACTAGCTTTTGGTCTAATAATAAAAATTCAAAAGTAAAGAATAGTTGTTTATTAAAAGAAACAGATGGTTCAAATAGACCTTATTTTGATTTAAGATTTGATGATATTACAAAAACTTTAACTTTCGATTATGTAATAGAGGGTCTTATAGGTGCAAGCCATAAGGATGGTAAATATGTAATAGAAGGTGAAGATGGAGAACAAACTGCATTTTGTTACAATAATCATTTAAAATCTCCAAGTAATAAAAATAAGAGTCCATACTTACCAGCAGAAGATTTTAATGGTCAAGAAAATAAAAATGAAGATGCAATTAAATCTATACTATATGCAGGTTCTGAGTTTGATGGATTTGGATATAAGCAACAATTTAATTTAGGTGGAAAAGAATATGAAGGTATGATTCATTTTGCAACTCAAGATGCAATTTGGATTATGCTTGGGCAAATGAATGAACAAGAGAGACTTAAGCTTTATCAAACTCTTATAGATTCTTATGATAGATTGATAGAGAATGCAAATACTGAAGAAGAAAAAGCTAAATATCTGAAAGACAAGGAAGCTCAAATAAATAGAAAAGCTTATTTAGAAGCATTATTAGAAGCTGGTCGTAATGAGTTAAAGCCAAATGATACAGGAAAACCTAGTTTAAGTAGTGGTTTAACTGATATTAAATTTGATAAAATTCAAGATGGAACTTATGAAACAGAATCTATAGCCCTAGTAGGTTATAGTGGTGTGGTTAAGTTGAAATTACCAGATGGAGTAACTGCTTATGATGAAAACGGAAATGTAATAGGTACAGGTGAAGTAGAGATTTCAACACAACAAAAGTTTAAACTTAAGAGCATAGATAAGCCAAATGTAAAAGATAAGGTATCTGCATTATCTTATGATTATATTTTCCCAAAAGCCATTCAATATTTTAAGACAGTTTTTGATTTTGGAGAAAAAGACCACTCATCTGTATTACCAGCTAGTAAGCAAAATTTATTGAGCTATACAATAGAACAAAAAAGTGGTGAAGTAGTTGATTTCAATATAGGTGTACCAACGGATGGAGACCCAGATGTAAATCCACCAATACCACCAAATAATGATAATAATGACTCAAACGGGCATAAACCTAAGCCATCACCACCATCAGATGACACAGTGATAAATCCACCAGTACCACCATCAGATGATACAGTGATAAATCCACCAATACCACCATCAGATGATACAGTGATAAATCCACCAATACCACCATCAGGTGATACAGTGATAAATCCACCAGTACCACCATCAAGTGATATAGTAGAAAATACATCAGTACCATCAAAAAATGATACAATAATAAACCCACCAGTGCCACCAGCACATGATATAGTGGTAAAATCACCAAAAACAGGTGATGAAACGCAAATAATGCCATATATACTTATTGGTATTATAGCAATTTGTGGATTGGTGTATCAAACTAAAAGAGTAAAAAACTAATACAGAATACTGCTTGTTATTAAGTTTTAAAATATATTGTCTCAAATTGATTTAAAAATCATTTTGAGGCATTTTTTTATGTAACTATAATCTTTTTAAAAATAGATGTTAACTGTTTTATGAATAGAAAAATAATTTGAAGGTGAAAATAGTATTGAAAAAATAACATACTAAAGGTATAATTCATTTGATTTTATTTGTATAGATTTAAGTATTCATTTTAGTACTTACATGAATTTGTATTAGAAATCTGTATAATAATCACTTAAGAAATTTTAATATTAATTATTGAATAAATTGTTATTATGATATGCTAGAATAAATATGTATAAATAAGTTTTGATTATGTACTACTATAAAGGGGGGACTTTATGTTTTCGATACCAGAAGTAAAAAAAGTAGAAGAGGTAATGGATACAAAATTTACAACTATAGACGAAGACACAAGAATTGAAGATGCAATAAAAGAAATGATAAAAAGCAATACAAAAACTCTAATGGTAATAGATTCATCTGGTGAATTAAAAGGTATTATATCTATGACAGATATACATAATCTTTATGACATGCATAAGAAATATGAAGGCCAGACAGTAAAACTTATAATGAAAAAGGATGTAATATATGTCAGCGAAGGTTTAACCTTAGATGAGTGTAGAGATATAATGATATTGAAAAATATAGGAATTCTTCCTGTTCTTAGAGATAATAAAATTATTGGTGTATTAAAACAAGAACATATTAGAGATTATCTATATATGCACTTAGAAGACTATGGTTTGACTTTAAAATATATTATAGGACAAATTAAAGAAGGAATTTGTGCTATAAATAACGAAGGTGTAGTTATATTATGGAATAAGTTTATGGAGGAAAGGTATGATATAAAATCTGAAGACATAGTCGGTCGACCGATGAACGAATTTTTGGAGAATACTATCTCAGAGAAAGTATTGAATAGTAAAATCGGTATGAGTGACTTATATTTTACGGATAAAAAAGAAAATATGTATGCGTTAGTTCATGCAAATCCTATATTTTATAAGGAAGAATTTATTGGTGTTGTATGTACAGAGGTTGATGTTACAGAAGCCAAGATACTTGCTCTTGAGCTTGAAAAAGTAAATGATACTTTGAAATATTTAAAGAATGAAGTTAAAAACTTATCTAAAGGTAGCTTTGACAAAATTTTAGGTAAAAGCTATAAATTAGAAAAATCGAAAGCGATTGCAAAACAAGTAGCTAGAACTAATAGTAGTATATTTATCTGGGGTGAAAGTGGTACAGGTAAAGAAGTATTTGCAAGAGCTATTCATGATTATAGTGAGAGGAAAGGTCAGTTTATACCTGTTAACTGTAGTGCTATACCAAATGAGTTATTTGAAAGCGAATTTTTTGGGTATGAATCAGGTGCATTTACTGGAGCAAGTAAAAAAGGTAGAATAGGTATATTCGAACTTGCAAAAGATGGAACTGTATTTTTAGATGAAATTGCTGATTTACCTCTTAGTATGCAGGCTAAGTTGCTTAGAGTGTTGCAAGAAAAAGAAATAAGAAGAGTTGGTGGAGATACCACAATAAAAATAAATCCCAGAATAATATCAGCTACTAATAAAGATTTAGAGAAAATGGTAAAAGCAGAAAAGTTTAGAGAAGATTTATATTATAGATTAAATGTTGTGGAAATAAAAATACCACCACTTAGAGAGAGAAAAGAAGATATAGGATTGTTAGTGCATAGTTTTTTAGAAGAAATATGTAAACAAAATAATAAACCTGTTCTTACAATTAGTAAAGATGTAATAGACATATTTCAAAGTTACAGATGGAAAGGCAATATTAGAGAATTGAAAAATACAATTGAAAATATGGTTGTTTTATCTCAAAACTCTAGGATAGAGGTGGAAGATGTACCAAGTTATATGATGGATTCTACTAATAAGAGTATTGAAGAAGAGGAATATCCTTTGGATTTGACGAAAGCTACTCAAAAGATTGAAGTAAAAAATATAACAAAGGCTTTAAAAATGTCTAATGGAAACAAAGCTAAAGCAGCTAAGATATTAAATATACCAAGAACTACATTGTATTATAAGATAGACCAGTATAAAATAGATGTGTCTAAAATATGACACATGACTAAATTTTGACAAAATAATAAGTGCGAGTTTGAAATGTAGCAAAATCAATGGCTATAACAATGCTATGTATGTGGGTATGTTAAAAAAAATGAAAAAGTGTTGATAAATTGACACTTTTTTTTGTTTGAGAAAATGTTTACAAGCATAAAAAATAAACTGCTTTAAATAAATATTTATATGATATTTGGCTAAAAATAGCGATAAGAGAAGAATCTATTATAGAAAAAATCTTTTTGTTAATAAGTTGGCATAGGAATTGCTTATATATAAGGTGACTTCAAATGAGAAAAAAACAATAATTTTGATGACTTATGTAGTTTAAAAATCTTAACACTTGGAGCTGTTAGTAGGGAACAGTAAAAATGTTTATTATTAAAAGTGTTAAGGTATCAATATAAATTAAAAATCAAAAGAAGGAGGCATTTTTATATGTCAATAACTTTAGAAACAGCTCAAGCTCATGCAAATGACCCAGCAGTATGCTGCTGTAGATTTGAAGAAGGAACAATAATAGCACCAGAAAATTTAGAAGATCCAGCAATATTTGGAGATTTAGAAGATTCAGGATTGCTAGTTATACCAGAAAATCATTTAACAGTAGGTCAAGTATTAGGAGCTAAATTAACAAAAACTTTAGATGCTTTATCTCCAATGACTACAGATAATGTAGAAGGGTATAAAACAGCAGAAACGGATGTTGAGGAATCTACTGAAGAAGTAGTAGAAGCTCCAGTAGCACCTGTATCTACTTTGACACAGGCTACAACAGGTCAAGTAATAAAAATACACATACAAGAAGGTAAAGATATAAACTTAGAGATACCTTTAGCAATTGCTACTCAAATGGGAGTAGTACCACAAAAATAATAGTTAAAATACAACTATTTAAGTAGGTTTTAATTTACTTGATTCCTCAGTTAAGGGGTTACCTGTTGAGGAATCGAGATTTAAAATAATAAATAAGAAAATAATGTAAGGAGGTATTTTATACTATGTCAATAACTTTAGAAACAGCTCAAGCCCATGCAAATGACCCAGCAGTATGTTGTTGTAGATTTGAAGCGGGAACAATAATAGCACCAGAAAACTTAGAAGATCCAGCAATATTTGCAGACTTAGAGGATTCTGGATTATTAACAATACCAGAAAATGGATTAACTATAGGTCAAGTACTAGGAGCTAAGTTAAAAGAAACTTTAGATGCGTTATCTCCAATGACTACAGAAAACGTAGAAGGATACAAAGCAGGAGAGGCTAAAGAAGTAGTAGAAGAAGCAGTAGTAGAAGAAGCTCCAGCAGCTTTAGAAGCAGTAGTGCCAGTAAGCACAGGAGTTTTAGGTGAAACAGTTAAAATACACATAGGTGAAGGTAAAAATATAAGTTTAGAAATACCTTTATCAGTAGCTGGTCAAGCAGGAGTTGCTGCTCCAGTAGCAAACGTTGCTGCTCCAGTAGCAGGTGCAGTAGAAGTAGCTCCAAAAGTTGCAGAAAAGAAACTTTTAAGAAGCTTAACTAAAAAACACTTTAAAATAGACAAAGTTGAATTTGCTGATGAAACTAAAATAGAAGGAACTACTTTATACATCAGAAATGCTGAAGAAATATGTAAAGAAGCTAATGATACTCAAGAGTTAGTTGTAGATATGAAGTTAGAAATAATAACTCCTGATAAATATGAAACTTACAGTGAAGCTGTATTAGATATACAACCAATCGCTACTAAAGAAGAAGGCGAATTAGGTTCAGGTATAACTAGAGTTATAGATGGAGCTGTAATGGTATTAACTGGTACAGATGAAAATGGAGTTCAAATAGGTGAATTCGGTTCTTCAGAAGGTGAGTTAAATACTACTATGATGTGGGGTAGACCAGGTGCTGCTGACAAAGGTGAAATATTCATCAAAGGTCAAGTAACAATAAAAGCAGGAACTAACATGGAAAGACCAGGACCTCTAGCTGCTCACCGTGCATTTGACTATGTAACTCAAGAAATAAGAGAAGCATTAAAAACAGTTGACAACTCTTTAGTAGTTGACGAAGAAGTAATAGAGCAATACAGAAGAGAAGGTAAAAAGAAAGTTGTTGTTATAAAAGAAATAATGGGACAAGGTGCAATGCATGATAACCTAATATTACCAGTTGAGCCAGTTGGTACATTAGGAGCTCAACCAAACGTTGACTTAGGAAACATGCCAGTTGTATTATCTCCACTTGAAGTATTAGATGGTGGTATCCATGCATTAACTTGTATAGGACCTGCATCAAAAGAAATGTCAAGACATTACTGGAGAGAGCCATTAGTAATAAGAGCTATGGAAGATGAAGAAATAGATTTAGTAGGTGTTGTATTTGTTGGTTCTCCACAAGTAAATGCTGAGAAATTCTATGTATCTAAGAGATTAGGTATGTTAGTTGAAGCTATGGAAGTTGATGGAGCTGTAGTAACTACTGAAGGTTTCGGAAATAACCATATAGACTTCGCATCTCACATAGAGCAAATAGGTATGAGAGGTATACCAGTAGTTGGTGTAAGTTTCTCAGCTGTTCAAGGTGCTCTAGTTGTTGGTAATAAGTACATGACTCACATGGTAGACAATAACAAGTCTAAACAAGGTATAGAGAATGAAATATTATCTAACAATACATTAGCTCCAGAAGATGCTGTTAGAATAATGGCTATGCTTAAAAATGCTATAGCTGGTGTAGAAGTTAAAGCTCCTGAAAGAAAATGGAATCCAAATGTTAAATTAAATAACATAGAGGCTATAGAAAAAGTTACAGGAGAAAAAATAGCATTAGAAGATAATGAGCAATCTTTACCAATGAGTAAGAAAAGAAGAGAAATATACGAAAAAGACGAAAACTAAGATTTAGATAATAGTATAAATTTAGATCCAAGTTTAAAACAGTGTAGAGAGGTAGAATTATAATGGATAGATTAAAATATATCTCATCAGAGACTTTTTATGAGGGTATTATAGTTGACATCAAAGGTGGTGGAGTGACTATAGACCTGAAAGGTAGACTTGGACAATTTAAAATACCTAATAGAATGCTTATAACTGACTACGAACTTAAGATAGGTCAAGAAGTTGGATTCATGCTAAGCTATCCTGAGGTATTAAGTCCAGAGCCTAATCAAGAGTATGTAGAAAATATTAGGAGAGAAAAAGAAAAACAAGCAGAAATGCAATCAAAGCAAGAAGAAAAATAATAAATAATCGTTTGAAAATAGAAGGGAGAGGAAATATATGAGCCTTACAACAGTACAAGGACTTCAATCTGAAATATTCGTTCCAATAACACCTCCTCCAGTTTGGACTCCTGTAACTAAAGAATTAAAAGATATGACTATAGCTTTAGCTACAGCAGCTGGTGTTCACTTAAAATCTGACAAGAGATTTAATCTAGCAGGAGATACTACATTTAGAGCAGTACCTAATACAGCTACAGTTGATGAAATGATGGTATCACATGGTGGATATGACAATGGAGATGTAAACAAAGATATAAACTGTATGTTTCCTATAGATAGATTACATGAATTAGCTGCAGAAGGATTTATAAAAGCAGTAGCTCCTATGCACTATGCATTCATGGGTGGTGGAGGAAACCAACATGTCTTCACTGAAGAAACTGGTCCTGCTATCGCTGCTAAACTTAAGGAAGAAGGAGTAGACGGTGTAGTCATGACAGCTGGCTGAGGTACTTGCCATAGAACTGCCGTGATCGTGCAGAGAGCAATAGAGGAAGCTGGAATACCTACAATAATAATTGCAGCTCTTCCTCCAGTAGTTAGACAAAACGGAACTCCTAGAGCAGTTGCTCCATTAGTTCCAATGGGTGCTAATGCTGGTGAACCACATAACATAGAAATGCAAACACATATACTAAGAGATACATTAGAGCAATTAGTAGCAATACCATCTGCTGGTAAGATAGTTCCATTACCATACGAATATAAAGCTCACGTTTAAAATGTAATTTATATTTGAAAATATAAAACCCTTCTCCCATACAGTTGGGAGAGGGGTTTTAAGAACAAAGGTGGATATTATGGAAGAAAAAATAATGAGAAGACTTGTTATAAAACCGTTTCATATGAATGAAGTTAATTTCGGTTCAAAAACTTCTATAAAGAAAGATGTACTTACAATCAACTTATCAAGTATAGATGAAATAAAAAAAAGAGAAGATTTAATAACAGACATAAAAGTGGATATAATAAAGCCTGGAGATTATGACAGAGAAATTAACACTATTATGGACATTATACCAATATCAACCAAAGTTTTAGGCAGATTGGGAGAGGGAATTACACATACTTTAACTGGTGTATACGTAATGTTAACTGGTGCAGATGAAGATGGAAATCAAATGCATGAATTTGGTTCTTCAGAAGGTATTCTGAAAGAACAAATGGTGTTTGGTAGATATGGAACTCCATCAGTTGAAGATTATATAATTCATGTGGATGTAACTCTAAAGGGAGGTTTACCTTTCGAAAGAACACTTCCACTTGCAGCATTTAGAGCGTGTGATGATTTTATACAAGAAATAAGAACGTCTTTGAAAATGGAAGACGGAAGAAATGCTACTCAAGTTCGTGAATATTTTGACAAAATTCGACCAAATGCAAAAAAGGTTGTCATAGTAAAGCAAATAGCAGGTCAAGGTGCTATGTATGACAATCAGTTATTCTCAAAGGAACCTAGTGGTTTTGAAGGAGGAACATCAATTATAGATATGGGAAATGTACCTATGATTATATCTCCTAATGAATACAGAGATGGTGCCCTTAGAGCTATGACTTAAGAGAGGTGGATATTATGGGAATAGGACCTTCAACAAAAGAAACATCTCTTCATCACTTTAGAGACCCACTTTTAGACATCGTTGAAAGTGATAAAGATGTAGACTTACTTGGAGTAATAGTAGTAGGAACTCCAGATGGAAACGAAAATAAGACTTTTGTGGGACAAAGAACGGCCGCTTGGCTGGAAGCCATGAGAGCAGATGGAGCTATAGTTTCATCAGATGGATGGGGAAACTCACATGTTGACTATGCTAATACATTTGAAGAAATAGGCAAAAGAGATATACCTGTAGTTGGAGTGACATTTAATGGTACTCAAGCTAAATTTGTTGTAAGCAATCAATATATGAATACAATAGTTGATATGAACAAATCAAAAGAAGGTATTGAGACAGAAGTTGTTGGAGAAAACAACACAAATGAAATAGATGCTAAAAAGGCTTTGGCATTTTTAAAGCTTAAAATGAGAAAACATGGATAAAAAATTTAAGTAAGGGAATGAGTTTTGTGGGAATTTCTACATCAATGAAAAACACATCACTTCATATATTTAGAGACCCATTACTAGATTTGATAGATAATGATTCTGACATAGACTTGTTAGGAGTGGTTGTAGTTGGGACATCAGAGCACAATGAATGGAAAACATTTTTGGCAACTAGACTTGGAAGATGGATTGAATCATTGCGACCTGATGGAGTGATTATAACTTTAGATATGGCAGGAAACCAGCATATTGATTTTACAAATGCTATATCAGAGTTTGTAAAATCAGATATACCTACAGTAGGTCTTACTATTATAGGAGCAGATGGATTAGTAATTACCAATTCATATTTGGATAAAGCTACTATAATTGATTATAAAAAGACAACAGGCTACATAGAGACAGAAGTAGTTGGAGACAATCACATGGATGAAGTTGATGTTAAAAAAGCATTAGCTTTCCTAAAATTAAAAATGCGTGAGCACGCAAAATAAACCTAAGGGGGAATTTGATATGAAATTTAGCAGAAGTATACAAGCTATAGACTCTCATACAGCAGGTGAAGCAACTAGAATAGTTGTAGGTGGAATACCTAACATAAAAGGAAATTCTATGCCTGAGAAAAAAGAATATTTAGAAAAAAATCTAGATTATTTAAGAACTGCTATAATGTTAGAGCCAAGAGGACATAATGATATGTTTGGTTCTGTAATGACTCAACCTTGTTGTCCAGATGCTGACTTTGGAATAATCTTCATGGACGGTGGCGGATACCTTAACATGTGTGGCCATGGTACAATAGGAGCTATGACAGCAGCTATAGAAACAGGTGTAGTTCCAGCAGTAGAGCCTATAACTCATGTAGTTATGGAAGCTCCAGCAGGAATAATAAGAGGAGATGTTACAGTTGTAGATGGAAAAGCTAAAGAAGTATCATTCTTAAACGTACCAGCTTTCTTATATAAAGAAGGTGTTGAAGTTGACTTACCAGGTGTTGGAACAGTTAAATTTGACATATCATTTGGTGGAAGCTTCTTTGCTATAATACATGCAAGTCAATTAGGTTTAAAAATCGAACCTCAAAATGCTGGTAAATTAACTGAGCTAGCTATGAAACTTAGAGATATAATAAACGAAAAAATAGAAATACAACATCCAACTTTAGCTCATATAAAAACTGTAGACTTAGTTGAAATATATGATGAGCCAACTCATCCAGAAGCTACTTACAAAAACGTAGTTATATTTGGTCAAGGTCAAGTTGACAGATCTCCATGTGGAACTGGAACAAGTGCTAAATTAGCTACTTTACATGCTAAAGGTGAATTAAAAGTAGGAGAAAAATTCGTATATGAAAGTATATTAGGAACTTTATTCAAAGGTGAAATAGTTGAAGAAACTAAAGTTGCAGATTTCAATGCTGTAGTACCTAAAATAAGTGGTTCTGCTTATATAACTGGATTTAATCACTTTGTAATAGATGAAGAAGATCCACTTAAACATGGATTTATTCTTAAATAAGTAATAAATAACTTGGGAAATTAAAATAGAATAGTAGCCTCTTATTGGCTACTATTCTATAGCTTTTAGGCTATAAGATTCAGAATATATTAAAAAATAAAAAAATAGGAGGATGGATTATGGTAGCAATCTTAAAGGCATTATACGTAGTATTCGCAGCAATCTTTGCAGTTGTGTTTGGTAAAGACGTAGCTAAAGCAAACAAAGAGGGGAAACTAGAAGAACAAAGTACTCCAAAAGTTGCTGTAACAGGATTTATAACAGATTTCTTTGATACATTAGGAATAGGGTCATTTGCTCCAACAATAGCAATGTCAAAAGCTTTAAAATTAAATATACCAGATAAGAAAATGCCTGGTACATTAAACGTAGCACATACAATTCCAGTTGTAACAGAAGCATTCATATTTACATCAATCATACCAGTTGATGGTGTTACTCTAGTATCTATGGTTGTGGCAGCAGCTGTTGGTTCATATATAGGTGCAGGAATAATAGCTAAAATGGACGAGAGAAAAATACAACTTGTTATGGGTGTGACTCTAGCATTAACAGCAGTATTAATGTTATTAGGTCATCCTTGGGTTAATGTATTACCAGGTGGAGGAAATGAATTAGGTCTTACTGGTGTTAAATTAGTAATAGGTGTAGTAGGTAACTTTATACTAGGTGCTTTAATGACAGCTGGTATAGGTCTATATGCTCCTGGTATGGCAATGGTTTATTTCTTAGGAATGTCTTCAAAAGTTGCATTCCCAATAGTTATGGGTTCTTGTGCATTATTAATGCCAGTTGCAAGTATGAAATTCATAAAAGAAGATGCATATACTAAAAAAGCATCAGTTATAATAGCTATCTGTGGTTTAATAGGAGTTTTCATAGCAGCATATATAGTAAAAACTCTACCAATGGATATATTAAAAGCATTAGTAATAGTTGTTATAGCTTACACTTCTGCTACAATGATAATGGCTGCAAATAAAAATAAAAAGACTGCTTAGTATTTATTAAATATTACAGCTAATAATAAAAATCATAAACTGCTTTAGAATATTGAATTAATATTTTAAGGCAGTTTTTTATTTATTAAATTAATATAATTATATAAAGCAATTAACATGCCAATTATGTAATATATATAATAATTTAGTAAATTAGATGTATAAATTGTTATATTTCTAAAAACTAAAGTATAATTTGAAGTTAAATATTTATATTTTATACTCAATAAACTGACTAAGTATTCATATATTAAAATAGATTAGTAAAAATATTATCATAATAAGTCTAATATAACTTGTATATAATAAAAAGTAAGTTTATAATGACTTGATAGTTGTCTGAGTTATTTGTATAAATTTAAGTTGTTGAATTTACTTGCATATAAGTATTAAAAATGAGTTATATATGACTTAAAAAGCATTAAAAGAGTTTCATAATTAATCTAAAGCTAAAATGGGGAAATTCATCAGTGATGATATATAATCGTATAGAAATTTTATAAGTTTAAAACTGAAAGATTAAATGAAATTTATAACTAAATAAAAATTTTTAAACAGCAATCAAAGATTTGTAATAAAATACATCTCTCACAAATATATTTATTATATAAGCTGATACCAGAAATATAAGAATTAACAATTGTGGAGGGATAAAATATGATAGCTGTTAAAGATGAGAATAACGTAGTAAACTTAAGAGGGGAGTTAGACAATAAGCTAGAATTTAGTCATGAGATATTTGGAGAAAAATTTTATAGCATGAAAATAAAAATAAACAGACTAAGTGATTCTTTTGATATACTTCCAATGACTGTATCAGAAAGACTTCTTCAAGACATTGACCTCGATAAACAAAATTTAGTCAATGTTGTAGGACAATTAAGATCATATAATAAAACATTAAATAATAAAAATAGATTAGTGCTTACTGTGTTTGCCAGAGAAATAAAAAGCATAGACGAGGAAAATAAGGACCCTAATAGCATATTTCTAGATGGATATGTATGTAAGGAGCCTGTGTATAGGAAGACACCTCTAGGAAGGGAAATAACTGATTTATTAGTGGCTATAAATAGACCTTATAACAAATCTGATTATATACCATCTATAGTTTGGGGAAGAAATGCTAAATTTGCAAAGAATCTAAAGGTTGGTGATAGAATACAGCTTTGGGGTAGGGTTCAAAGTAGAGAGTATGAGAAAAAAATAGATGAAAATAATGTGATTAAAAAAATGGCATATGAAGTATCAATATCGAAAATAAAAAAACTGGATGAAAATAACAATGAATAGACTCAAAAAGTATACTGTTTTTTATGAACAAAATACTAATAATTTCGCTATAATAACATATTAAAATGCATAAAGATTGTTTAAAAAAATACTAATGAAATATCTCTTGAATAGTTGCTCGCCATTTATTATAATGTAATCTGTACATAATTTATAATTGAGGAAATGAAGAGGTGAAGCATTGTGAAAAGCATATTATATCAGATAAATAGACAGCCAGTTAAAGCTAAATATACATCTGATGAATTAGAATGTTTTTTGGATACAATTGAGTATAATGTAGGTGATAAAATATTGCTTGTTGGTCATATAGGAAACCTAGGCAAGAGATTAAGAGGTCTTGGTACTTCTGTAACTATACTGGAGAATAGTAACTATGAAGATGTCTGTTACTCTTTAGTATATAATGAAAATTGCAATGTAGTTAAAGGTAAGTTAGAGTTTTTACCATTTGATGATAATCATTTCAACAAGATAATAATAGTAGACCAATTTAATGTTATTACAGATTGTGAAAAAGCTTCATCCGAAATACAAAGAGTTTTAAAGGGCAATGGAGAGGTTATATTAGAGGATTTAAATTTAAAAAATTTAAAAGTTAAGTTAAACTATCTTAAACATAAGTTTTGTGGTTCTGTTGCAAAGATTCACTATCCACATGAAGTATTCAATATATTTTCAAGATTAAACTTTGACGGTATGATTAAAGAGTCAAATAAATTAAAATATATTTATGTGGGAAAAAGAAGATAAATGAGTTAAAATATAAATATGGATATAATATAAAAGACTAGGTTAAGCCTAGTCTTTTGTTATAAGGAGATGTTTAGATGGAAATAAATTATGAGTTGATAATAATTGTTATGCTCTTTGTAGTCCTAATGTCAATCCAATTTACTTTAAATAAGATATACTTAATTCTTAAAGAAATAAGACAAATACTTATGTTAAGAAAAAACAAGGAATGATGATTATGATAGGTCTAGAATATATAAAAACTGATATTCAAAACATAGCTGAGGCTATAGTATCAGTACTCAATATAGATGTAACTATAGTAAATAAGGAGTTATTTAGGATTGCAGGAACAGGAGTATATGTAGATAAAATAGGTGAGAAAGTAGATAAGTATACGGCTTTTAAAAAATCACTTACAGAACAGATTACAATACTGATTGATGACCCAAAGAGTAGTGATATATGTAAGGAATGTTATAAAAATGATGCTTGTGTAGAGTTTGCAGAGGTGTGTTGCCCTATTATATGTGATGGTGATTCTCATGGTGTTATAGGTCTTATAGCCTTTACAAAAGAGCAGGCACAGATTATAGAAAATAATAAAAGTGGTCTTATAAACTTTTTAGGCAAGATGGCAGATTTAATATCTAGCAAATTAAAAGCTCAAATTAAAACATATGAACTGGAATTAGAAAAGAAAAAATTAGAAACTTTATTAAACAATATGGACAAGGCAGTTGTATCTATTGATGTAGATGGTAAAATTGATAAATATAACTCAAAATTTAAAGAGCTTTTTAATCTAAAAGATAATATAACTGGCAAAAACATATTTGCTGAATTAGACTTTATACAGAAGCCTTCTATAAATAACTTTAAGAAAGATAAATCATGTAGCTTTTTTTATAAGAGATATGGATATGATTCAAAGGGAATATATAACATCAATAAAATAGTATTAAAAAATGAATTAAAAGGATACGTTATTGACTTTATAGATAAAAGAGACGCTATAAAAAACTACAATAAGATTAATAAAGATTATAAGATAAAACTGGAAAATATAATTGGAGAAAGTACAGCTATAAGAAATTCTAAAAAAGAAGCACTGATGGCTTCTAAATCAACTTCAACAGTACTTATTACTGGTGAAAGTGGAACGGGTAAAGAGCTCTTTGCAAGAGCCATACACAATCATAGTAATAGGGTTGATAATCCTTTTATAGCTGTAAACTGTGCAGCGATACCAGATAATTTATTGGAGAGTGAACTATTTGGATATGAAGAGGGAGCTTTTACTGGAGCTAAAAAAGGTGGAAAGCTTGGAATGTTTGAAGTAGCTCATAAAGGAAGTATCTTTTTAGATGAGATAGGAGATATGAGTTTGCATTTACAGTCAAAGCTATTGAGAGTATTACAAGAAAAAGAGCTCAATAAGATTGGAAGTAAATCAAATGTTTTAATTGATGTAAGAATTATTGCTGCAACAAATAAAGATTTAGAAAAAATGGTTCAAAATGGGACATTTAGAGAAGATTTATATTATAGATTAAATGTTATACCTATAAAATTACCAAGTTTAAGAGAAAGAAAAGATGATATACCACTTATAATTAAGCATATGGTTAAAGAGTATTCAAAAAAACTAGCTAAAAATGTTATTGATATAGACAGTAGGGTTGTTGATACCTTGATTGAATATAAGTGGCCAGGCAATATAAGAGAGTTACAGAATATCATTGAATATAGTGTGAACATGTCTTCATCTCCAATAATTACAATGAATGTGATTCCTCAAAAAATAAAAAATACATCTGTAGAAGAATTAGAAGTTAAAAGTGATAAAGTAATTCCACTTGATGAACTTGAGAAAATTGAGATAATAAAAGCTTTAGATAAATACAAAGATTATAAAAAAGATAAAGAATTAACAGCTAAAGCACTTGGAATATCAAGAGCTACATTATATAGAAAAATTGAAAAATACAATATAATCTCATAGTAATATAAGAAGGTAATAAAAAGTTGTATAAAACGTAAATACAAATAAAAATATTAATTGTTTGAATTTTTTTTAATTTATAACTTTTAAGAATAGCATAATTTTTATTATGATTATTTTGAATATATATATTTAGATAGTATATTTGAACCGTCTCAAAATGATATGAAATCTCATTTTGAGATTTTTTTTTGTCTTTTTGCGAAATTGTCGCTATTTTAGCAATTGAAAAAAATATAAAATCTCTATATAAATAAAAAAAATATATACATAGAATTAGCCATACCAATGATTGTAGCATATCAAAAATAAAAAAATAAAAAAAATAAAGAATATGGCATGTATATTGCTATAAATATAGATAAGAAATTATTTAATAGAATTATTTGAGTACTAAATCTAAACTTAATTGGGAGGTTTATATAAAATGAGAGATATAAGAAAAGAATTAGTGGAAATGTTAAAGGCAGAAGTTAAGCCAGCAGTAGGATGTACTGAGCCAGTAGCTTTAGCACTAGCATGTGCAAAGGCAAAAGAGTTATTAGGAGAAGAAGTCGTTGAAAATCGTATGTTAGTTAGTCCTAGTATCTATAAAAATGGTATGTGCGTAGGTATACCAGGTACTGAAAGATTAGGATTAAAAATAGCAGCAGCTCTAGGTATAGTAGGTGGACATTCTGAAAACGGATTAAGTGTGTTAGAGACCTTAACAAAGGAAGAAGTTAAAATAGCTGAAGATTATATAGATAATAATCCTTTATCAATAGCACCTGCAGATACAAAAGAGAAAGTGTTTATAGAGGTTGTATTAAAAGGAGCAAATCATACTTCTAAGGTTAGAATAAGAACTAAACATGACAACTTCACATACTTTGAGAAAGATGGAGAAGTATTACTAGATAATGAACCAAAAGTATCAGCTTCAAATGCTTCAGCAGAAAAAGCTGAAAGCTTAATGGATACTGTAACTATACAAGAGTTAGTAAAAAATATAGAAGATATGGATTTTAAAGATATAGAGTTTTTACTAGATGGAGTAAAAATGAATGAAGAAATGGCTGAGTATGGATTAAAGCAAAAAACTGGTATAGGTGTTGGATATGGAATTAAAAAATCTATGGAAGAAGGTCTTTTAGGTAATGATGTTATAAACTATGCAATGATGTTAACTGCTGGAGCTTCAGATGCTAGAATGGCAGGAATAAAAATGCCTGTTATGAGTTCAAATGGAAGTGGTAACCACGGCTTAACAGCAATTCTTCCAATAGTTGCTTACAATAAAAAATTCCCACAATCTGATGAAAGACTAGCAAAAGCTTTAGCTATATCACATTTAGTAACTGGTTATATCAAAAACTATACAGGAAGATTATCTGCTGTATGTGGATGTGGAGTTGCTGCATCTACTGGAGCAACTGCTGGTATCTCTTGGCTTATGAATGGTACTGAAAAGCAAATAGAGGGAGCTATAGAAAATATGATAGCTGATTTAAGTGGAATGATATGTGATGGAGCAAAAGCTGGTTGTGCATTGAAATTATCATCTGCTGCATCTGCTGCTGTACAAAGTGCTATAATAGCTAAGCAGGATTGTTTTGTACCACCACTAAATGGTATAGTTGGTTCAAGTGTTGAGCAAAGTATACAAAACTTAGGTAGAGTAAGTGATAAAGGTATGTCTATAACAGATGAGATAATCCTAAATGTAATGAATGATATGAATAAAGTTGATTAGTATTTTAAAATATTTTTATATTATAAATACAATAAAAATAGCATAAATAAATTTGGTTAGTACCCCTAATAAAATGTGATTATGTATAAATGGAAAAAACTTGTTATTGCAAGTTTTTTCTTTTTTTGTCTAAAATATATAGTATGTAATTTAGTATTAATATATCGACTACTTAAAATATAAGATACATTGTTAATAATTGTTGAATGTACTTAAAAACTCAATAATATTGGCTAATATTGAATAAGAGTATTGAAAAAATGAGCAATCTCTTATAAAATTAAGAAGGATTATTACAATTGGAGGTCTTTTTATGGATATAGAAACAAAAAAATGGGAAGTGTTGTATTCAGAAGAAAAAATTAAAGATAAATTAAAAGAATTAGGAGCAGTTATAGAAAAAGACTATAAAGATAAAAATCTTATGGTAGTTTCTCTATTAAAAGGTAGTTTTATATTTTGTGCGGACTTAGTTAGAAATATAAATTTACCTCTTAGAGTTAATTTTATGACTACATCTAGTTATGGAAATAGTGAAGAAAGTACTGGAAGGGTTAAAGTAGTTGCGGATGTTACTACTGATATAGCAGGATATGATGTATTAGTTGTAGATGATATTACTGATTCTGCATTAACTATGGATTTTGTATTAAAGCATTTAAAAGCTAAAAACCCATCTAGTTTAAAATGTTGTGTTCTTTTGGACAAACCAAGTAGAAGAAAAGTAGATTTAGTACCAGATTATTGTGGATTTGAAATAGAAGATAAATTTGTAGTTGGATATGGATTTGATTTTGGTGATTACTATAGAAATGTTCCTTATATATTCAATGTTACTGATGAAGATAGATAAGCAATTATATAATTTTGTGGATGCCTTAATATGATTTTTATTAATCGTGTTGGGGCTTTTTTCATTTAAAAAGCAATTTAAAGTAGGATTAATTTAACTTTATACAGATTAACTGGTTTTATTTTTATAATATAATAAAAAAAATTTAAATAATTGATAGGAAATGAGATTTTTAATTGTATTAGTAATTGTAAAGGCTTTTACAAAGGAGGTATTAAATTGGAGGATAAACTTATAATCAAAAATATAAAAAAGCAAAAAGAAAAAGGTATGGAAATGCTTATTGATGAGTATGGGAATTTTATAACATCTATAGTCAGAAGAACACTTGCTAATGCTAGAATTTATGAAGAAGAATGTATAGATGATGTACTTTTATCAATATGGAATAACATAGAAAAATTTGATATTGAAAAAAATTCATTTAAAAATTGGATAGGTTCTATCTCTAAATATAGAGCAATCAATTATAGGAAAAAGTACACAAACAATAATATGCATTTAGAATTGGAAGATAAAGAAATACTCTATATAGATAAAAAATTGGATAAAAAAGAAATTGAAGAAGAAGTAAATGACCTTATAAGTACATTAAGTGATAAAGATGCAGAACTCTTTAGAAAGTATTATTTAGAAGATATTTCTCTAAAAGACATAGCTATACAAAATGAAACTACTGTTGAAAATCTACATAATAGACTTTCAAGAGGTAGAAAAAAGATGAAAATTCATTTAAATAAGAAGAAAGCTTAAATATAAAATGAATAATAGCAAGTATTTGAATATAAAAAATATAGAGGAAAAGGAGATTTTTTATGAAAGATAAATTTGATTTATTTAATGAGACAAATATAGATATAGAAGAATATGATGACATTGTATTAAGTAGTGAAGAGAAATCTAAGATGAAAAAGAGAATGAAATCTAAGATTCAATATAATAAGAAGAATAATAATTTTAAGAGGTATGCTCTAGTAGGGGGATTATCAGTAGTTATTTTAGGTACATCTGCATTTACTAATGAAACTACTCTAGCATATATGCAACATATAGGAAAACAAATAGAATATTTCTTTAATAAGGATACTGAAGAACTCAAACCTTATAAAAACATTGTAGATAGTGTTGCTACAGATAAAGGAATCAGTATAAAGTTAAATGAGATTATGCTTGGAGATGGAGAACTATTCCTCAACATAAGTGTTGATGATAGTAAGCTTGATAAAGATGCTTTGGGGTTAAAGAAACAAAATGGATTCTTAGGAATTGATGATATTAAAATTAAAGTTGGAGATATGAACTTTGTTTCAATAACAGGTGCTTCTACATCAGAAAAAAATAAAGATGGCACTACTAATATGGTTATGACATGTAAGCTTGATAATCTAGATAAAGATGGAGATGGAAAAAGTGATGTAGAAAATTTTGATTTATTAAAAAATATAGATTTAAATAAAGACTATGATATAAAGATAAGTATAAATAAAGTCGAGTATGAGTTAAATAAGAGTATAAAGACATCAAAAGAGATAGAGATAGGAAATATGGGAGGAGTAGAAGGTGAGCACTTAAATGGATATCTTAGTGGAAATTGGTCATTTAATACGAATATAAATGGTTCAAATATAGTTAAAGATACAAGAATTTATAATGTAGATAAGAATGTAAGATTAAAAAATAAAGATATTGATGTTGATTTAGTGTTGAAAGAAGTAAGAGTTTCTCCTACAAAGATTAGGATAATATATGGATTTAAAACTAATAAATATAATTTTGATAAGGATGATAATGCACCAAAAATATTAGAGTTTGAACTTAAAGATGGAAGAGGAAAAAAATTAGAATTTGTTGGCGGTGCAGGAGGCTATGACTTAGGTTATCCTAAAGGTAAATATGTTGAATCTTATTTAGAATATGAAATTAGAAAAAATGTTAAGAAAATAAGTGTTACTCCAATAATAGAAGACTGGGGTAAAAATAATAATAATGTAACAACCTTTAACAATCAAAGTATAGATATTGATATAAGTAAATAGATATATTCTCACATAAAAAATTGTCGATTCATATAATTAATTAGAGCAATACTCAATATTTATAGAGTGTTGCTCTAATTTTAAAATAGGGAGGATTTATTATATGAGTAATTATAAGGACAATTCAGGTCCAAGTTTGTATCAAGATATAGGCCCAACAGGTCCAACAGGGCCAACAGGTCCTAAAGGAACGACTGGAGCAACAGGGGCCAATGGAATAACAGGGCCAACAGGAAATACAGGAGCAACTGGAGCCAATGGAATAACAGGCCCAACAGGAAATACAGGAGCAACTGGAGCTAATGGAGCTACAGGGATAACAGGCCCAACAGGAAATATCGGAGCAACAGGAGCAAACGGAATAACAGGCCCAACAGGAAATACAGGAGCAACTGGAGCTAATGGAATAACAGGGCCAACAGGAAACAAAGGAGCCACAGGAGTAAATGGAATAACAGGTTCTACAGGTCCAACCGGAGTAACAGGAAATACAGGAGCAAATGGGATAACAGGTCCAACAGGAAATGCTGGAGCAACAGGAGCAACGGGCCCAACCGGAGCAACAGGAAATACAGGAGCAACAGGAGCCAATGGAATAACAGGTCCAACAGGAAATGCTGGAGCAACAGGAGCCAATGGAGTAACTGGAGAAACAGGAGCAACAGGAAATACAGGGGCAACAGGTCCAACAGGAAGTACAGGAGCAACGGGATTAAATGGAGTAACAGGTTCTACTGGTCCAATAGGAGCAACAGGTCCAACAGGAGCAGATGGGGAAGTAGGTCCAACCGGAGCAGTAGGAGCAACAGGTCTAGATGGAGCAATAGGCCCAACAGGAGCAGTAGGAGCAACAGGCCCAACCGGAGCCAATGGAGCAGTAGGGGCAACTGGAGTGACAGGAGCAACAGGGGCAGATGGAGCAATAGGTCCAACTGGAGCAACAGGGGCAACCGGAGCCAATGGAGCAATAGGTCCAACCGGAGCAGTAGGAGCAACAGGCCCGACAGGAGCAGATGGAGTAGTAGGTCCAACTGGGGCAACTGGAGCAACCGGAGCCAATGGAGCAGCAGGTCCAACAGGAGCAGTAGGAGCAACAGGAGCTAATGGAGCAGCAGGTGCAATAGGTCCAACAGGTCCAACAGGAGCTAATGGAGCAGCTGGTGCCACAGGAGCAACAGGAGCAACAGGGGCCAATGGAGCAGCAGGTCCAACAGGAAACACAGGAGCAACAGGAGCAGCAGGAACAGCAGGAGCAATAGGCCCAACAGGCCCAACAGGGGCCAATGGAGTGGCAGGAGCAACAGGAGCAACAGGAGCAACAGGGGCCAATGGAGCAACAGGTCCAACAGGAAACACAGGGGCAACTGGAGCATTAGCATCAAATAATGCACAATTTACAGTAACTTCTCCAAGCTTAGTGAATAATTCATTGGTGACATTTAATTCATCATTTATAAATGGAACTAATATAACTTTACCAACAAGTAGTACTATAAATCTTGCAGTTGGAGGAGTGTATAATGTATCTTTTGGTATACGTGCTACGCTTTCACTTGCAGGGTTTATGGCAATTACAACTAACTTTAATGGAACAGCTCAAAATAACTTTGTAGCAAAAGCAGTAAATACACTTACCTCATCAGATGTAAGTGTAAGTTTAAGTTTTTTAGTTGACGCTAGAGCAGCAGCAATAACTTTAAGTTTTACCTTTGGCTCAGGAACAACAGGTACTTCTCCATCTGGTTATGTATCAGTGTATAGAATACAATAATTTATATGAGAAATAAAAAACTATAAGATAGTAAAAGATATTATTATATATCAATAAGTGAAATAATAGATAAGAAAATATTTATATGCAAAAGAAATAGATAGAAGTTATAAACTTTAGAAATATGTTAAAATCTCAATCTATTAAGTATTCAAATTTTAAAATATGGATATTTAAATAGATTGAGATTTATTATGTATAAAAAGCTATCCTAATATATCTGACATTTTATAAAGTCCAGATTGTTTACCAACTAAGAATTTAGCTGCGATTATAGAACCGTTTGCAAATACCTCATCAGATTGAGAATGATGACTTAATGTAAGAACTTCATTATCTCCTGCAAATATAACGTCATGGTCGCTGATTATATTACCACCTCTTATAGAGTGTATTCCAATTTCGTTTGCTTTTCTTTTACAATCTCTACCATATCTTCCATGTGTGTTTATACTTTCTGGTAATACTTCTTTAATTGCATTTGCTATCATAGTAGCAGTTCCACTAGGAGCATCTTCTTTTCTATTGTGATGTTTTTCTATGATTTCAATATCAAAGCCATCTAGCATTTTTGATGCATCTTTAACTAATTTGATTAAGATATTCACTCCAAGAGATGTATTTGATGACAATAATACAGGAATACTTTTTGATGCTTCTTCTATTCTGTTTAAATCACTCTCATCATAGCCAGTAGTGGCTAATACCACAGGTGTATTATTTTTTAGTGCATATGATAATATTGGCTCTAAAGTTGCATGATGTGAAAAATCTATTATGACATCAGTTTTTTCAGTTACATCAGTCATTGTTTTATAAAGTTTTGTATCACCATGACAACCTTTTTCATCAGCAGACCTAGCTACACCACACACTAGTTGTAATTCACTATCCTTTTTTACACATTCTGCTAATACTCTTCCCATTGTTCCATTATAACCGCTAATTATAACTTTCAACATAAATTCCTCCTATGAAATTAATAAAAATTTGTTGTATTACTATAAGTTTATTTTATCACTAATATAATCTATATAAAATAATATTAGTGATAATAGGGTTACAATTTACTGGATATTTAAAAAAGTGTACTCAAATTTAATATATATTAAATATAAGTTCATATTTCATAAAAGGCATTTAAAAATTAATATTGATATATTAAAAATACTAAAGATATATATAGGTGAAAATTTAGAGTATTAACTTTAAATTCAACATTTAGGGCATTAAAAGTGATATTATTAAATTAGAAATATCTTAACTTAATACACGAATATGGGAGTGATAGATATGTTAAAAGAAGAAAAAACTTATCAAGAGAAAGAAGCGAAAACATTTAATGGAGTAGTGGCTTTGATAATGATTATCTTGTTTTTAATAGTTTCAATAAGCATCATGGTTTTTGGAATAATAAAACTTGATAATGGTTTTGCTGGGATAGGCTCACTTATGCTAATTTTAGGGCTTGTATTTATACTGGTAGACTTTATCCTATGTTTTGGTCTAAAAATGATTAATCCTAAAGAAGCTATAGTTCTAGTTTTGTTTGGTAACTATTATGGAACTATAAAAAAAGAGGGATATTATTGGGTAAATCCATTTTGTTCAGCAATAAATCCAACATCATCGAGAATTAATGTATCAAAATCTTCTTCTGATGAAAAAGTAGATATATCATCTAATCCAAGAGGGAAAAAAGTATCTTTAAAAACGATGACTCTTAATAATGAAAAACAGAAAGTTAATGATTTACTAGGGAATCCAATTATAATAGGAGTTGTTGTAATTTGGAAAGTTATAGATGCAACTAAGGCTGTGTTTAATGTGGATAATTATAATACATTTTTATCTATTCAATGTGATTCAACTATTCGTAATGTTTCAAGACTTTATCCATACGATGTGTCTGAAGATGGAGATGAGAAATCTCTTCGTGGTAGCAGTCAGGAAATAGCAGATAAATTAAAAGACGAATTACAATCAAGAGTTGATATTGCAGGAATTGAAGTGTGTGAAGTGAGAATTACTCACCTTTCCTATGCACCAGAGATTGCAGCAGCGATGTTACAACGTCAACAGGCAGAGGCTATAATAGCAGCACGTAAAAAGATTGTTGAGGGGGCTGTGAGTATGGTAGAAATGGCACTAACTAATTTAAGTGAAAATAATGTTGTAACTTTAGATGAAGAACGTAAAGCAGCTATGGTAAGTAATCTATTGGTGGTTCTTTGTGGTAATAAAGATGCACAACCAGTAGTAAATAGTGGTTCGATGTATTAATCTAAGGTAAAGTTAAGATAGTTTAAAATGCTGAATAAGAATGAATAAAATACAATAAAAATAAGTAATCAGATTTAGTAAAATAAATAAACATAGTGGAAATAAGCAGTCGGATTTGATAAGGATAAACAAGAATAAAAATAAGAAACTATATTGAATAAATTAAATATTATAAAAAGAGGGTGTCTCTAATGAATTAAATTCATGTTGAGACACCCCTTTGCTTATACATTACTTATTTAATTAGTCTAAATTTCTAAGGTCATCCATAAGTTTAGTCTTGTCAGCCGTTTTTTCATCTTTCATTTTTATAACTTTAGCAGGAGAACCAGCAACAACAGCACCAGCTTCTACGTCAGTAGTTACAATAGCACCAGCTGCAACAACAGCACCTTTACCGATTCTAACACCTTCAAGAATAACTGCATTAGCTCCTATTAAAACATCATCTTCAACTATAACAGGAGTAGCAGAAGGTGGTTCTAAAACACCAGCAACAACAGCTCCAGCACCTAGATGAACATTTTTACCAAGAGTACCTCTAGCTCCAATAACAGCATTCATATCTACCATAGAACCTTCACCAATAACAGCTCCTATATTTATAACAGCTCCCATCATGACAACAGCATTTTTTTCTATAGTAACCATGTCTCTTATTATTGCACCTGGCTCAATTCTTGCATGTTCACTTAAAGTATTTTTTAGAGGAATAGCAGAATTTCTTCTATCGTATTCTACATGAGTATCTATTATATCTTTACCATGTTTATCTAATACTTCCATTATATCTTCATAGTCACCTATAAATATATAAGAACCATTGCATCCAAATACTTTAAATTTATCAGTTGATTGGAAATGTAAAGAGTTAGTATTTACATATACCTTAACAGGTGTTTTCTTTTTAACTTCTTTTATATATCTTGCTATTTCATAAGCATCGTTTAAATTTACCATTTGTTAATTCTCCTTGTATTTCATTATATTTCTTTTATTATATACTTATTTATCAATTTTAGTATATACTTACTTTTCATTATTTACATTTTATTTTACAGATTTTTTATTATATAAGCATAGTATCAAATAAATTTATCTATTGTATATATTTGAGTTATACTGTGTATTCTCATTATATTATTGTTATTATCCTAACATGCTGTCCATATTATAAAATCCTGGTTTTTGTTTAACTAAATATTTAGCAGCAGCTATAGAACCACTTGCAAAGATACCACGAGATTGTGCTTGATGGCTTATTGTAAGTACTTCATTATCTCCAGCAAATAGAGCATCATGTTCACCAACAATGTTTCCACCTCTTACAGCATGAATACCAACTTCGTTTGGTTGTCTTTTCGCACTACGACCATATCTACCATAATTATTTTCAACGTTTGGTAAAACATCTTTTATAGCGTTAGCAATCATAACAGCTGTGCCACTTGGGGCATCTACTTTTCTGTTGTGATGTTTTTCTATTATTTCTATATCAAATCCTTCTAATAATTTAGCTGCATCTTTAACCAATTTTACTAATACATTTACACCAAGAGACATATTATATGATTGGAATACAGGAATAACTTTAGCCGCTTCATGTATTTTGTTCATTTCTTCATCATTATATCCAGTAGTAGCGATTACTAAAGGTGTCTTAGTTTTTAAAACATAAGATAAGATATTATCTAAATTAGAGTGATGAGAAAAATCTATAACTACGTCAACTTTTTCAACTATAGTGCTCATATCTTCATAGATTTTAAGGTCACCTTCACAGCTATCCATACCTCTAGCTGCAACACAAACTAATTCTAATTCACTATCTTCTCTTATAGTATCGGCTAAAATCTTACCCATTTTTCCATCATAACCAGTTGCTATAACTTTTAACATAATTTCCTCCTATGATTAAGGGCTAACTTTTGACCAAACTTATTTTTTACCATGCATCAATTTTTACTATGCATTAACTTTTAGTCCAAAGTTAACTAATTCTTTCTTTAATACTTCTAAATTTGCTGGGTCCATTTCTGCTAGAGGTAATCTTAAATCTCCAACATTGAATCCTAATAAATTCATTGCAGTCTTAACTGGTATAGGATTTACTTCTATAAATAAAGCTGCGATTAGAGCATCCATACCAAGTTGTAATTTTCTAGAACCTTCTATATCGCCTTCAAAGAATTTGGCTACTAAATCGTGAGTTTCTTGAGGGCAAACATTAGCAAGTACTGATATAACTCCTTGACCTCCTAAAGACAATAAAGGAAGTATAGTATCATCGTTACCAGAGTAGATAGCAAAGTCATCTGGTACTAAGCTAGCTATTTCTGCAACCTGTCCTAGGTCTCCACTAGCTTCTTTTACAGCAACTATATTATCTATTTTAGCAAGTTCAACTATAAGGCTAGGGCTTATATTTACACAAGTTCTTCCAGGGACATTGTAAAGTATAATTGGAAGTTTGACACTGTTAGCTATTGTTTCAAAATGACGTTTAAGTCCAGACTTATTAGCTTTATTGTAATAAGGAGTTATGATTAATAGAGCATCTACTCCTAATTTTTCAGCTTCTTGGCTTAGATTAACTGAGTGCATAGTATCATTAGAACCACTTCCAGCTATAACAGGAACTCTTTTATTAACTTTTTCTACAACATACTTAATAGTAGCAAGTTGTTCTTCATCAGTCATAGTATTAGCTTCACCAGTAGTACCACAAGATACTATAGCATCAGTACCATTAGCTATTTGGTATTCAACCAATTCGCCTAATTTGTCAAAATCAACTTTGTTATCCTTTGTAAATGGTGTAACTAGAGCAACAGCAGAACCTTTAAATATCATATAAAATCAATCCCCTCTTTTTTATTTTTGTGTTTTATATTACAGTTACTTCTAATGCTTGTTTTTGTGTTATTATTAATATTTTACAAAATTATATATTTATACAATTTTGCATATTATACTAAATCGTATGATAAAGCCATTTCAGCTATTTGAATTGCATTAGTTGCAGCACCTTTTCTTATATTATCAGCAACAACCCAAAGATTTACACCATTATCAACACTAAAGTCTCTTCTTATTCTTCCAACAAATACTTCATCTCTATTGTCAAATTCTACAGCAGTTGGATATTCATTCTTAGCAGGATTATCAACTACTACAACACCTGGAGCTTCTTCAAGTGTTTTTACCAAATCTTCTAACTCAAATGGATTGTTAAATTCAACATTTATAGATTCACTGTGACCATTTCTTACTGGAACCCTTACAGTAGTTGCAGTTATTTTTAAGTCATAGTTATCAAGTATTTTCATAGTTTCATTTACCATTTTCATTTCTTCCTTAGTATATCCATTTTCAGTAAATGAATCTATATGAGGAAGACAATTGTAAGAGATTTGATGAGGGTAGAATCCAGTAGGATTACCATTCATTCCTTGCTCTAAATCCTCAACTCCTTTAACACCAGAACCAGATACAGCTTGGTAAGTAGAGTATACTACTCTCTTAATTTTGTACTTATCATCAAGTGCTTTAAGAGGAACCATAGCTTGTATAGTAGAGCAGTTAGGATTAGCTATTATGCCTTTGTGTTCTTTTATTGCCTCTGGATTTACCTCAGGAACTACTAAAGGTACATCTGGGTCCATTCTCCAGTGACTAGAGTTATCTACTACTAAGATTCCATTTGATGCTGCTATTGGAGCATACTTTTCACTAATACTTCCTCCAGCAGAGAATAATGCTATTTGTATACCTCTATCAGTAAATGAAGTTTCCTTCAATTCTTCTACTATATATTCTTTACCACCAAATACTACTTTAGAACCAGCTGATTTAGAAGATGAGAATAAAAATAGATTTTCTATTGGAAAATTTCTTTCTTCTAATACTTTTAAAAATGTTCTACCTACCATTCCAGTAGCACCAACTATCGCTACATTTACTTTTTTCATATAAATTCACCCCAATTTTAAATTATTAAAACATTATTTTATTTGATTTTAGTTATACAAGTAAGATATGTTAATATTTTTATATATCCAAAAACTTTAATATTATATTAACAACTTTAATTATATACAAAAAACGTACAAAGGTATACTTTGTACGTCTAATTTATCACTCAAAGTAAACCCTGTAGCTCATCACTCATAATATAAGTGACAGTATTACACATGTTATGTGTAATCCCAGAAAATATAATTGCAAGAAATATTTTCTTCGGCTGTAAATCCTTTTTCCAATCATTAACGCCTGCCAGCTACTATTGGATACTCTTAGTTACAGCTACCTCTACCCTAGGTTAATAGGATATTAAAATTTGATTATTCTAATAATAATACATATTTAAGAAAAAATCAACTTATTTATATAAATATTGCTAAAATTTAAATCCAAAATTTGTCATTTCTTGTTTTAATACATTTAGATTAGTTTCTTCCATTTCAGCTAGAGGAAGTCTTAAATCTCCAACATTAAAACCTAAAATATTCATGGCAGTTTTAACTGGCACTGGATTTACTTCTATAAATAAGGCAGCAATTAAAGCATCCATATCAAGTTGTAATTTTTTTGAGCCTTCAATATCACCTTCAAAGAATTTAGTTACTAAATCATGTGTTTCTTTAGGACATATGTTAGCAAGTACAGAGATAACACCACTTCCACCTAATGATAATAGTGGTAAGATAGTATCATCGTTACCGGAGTATATAGCAAAGTCTTTAGGTACTAATTTAGCTATTTCTGCAACTTGAGCTAAATCTCCACTAGCTTCTTTTACAGCAACTATATTATCTATCTTAGCAAGTTCAGCCACAACAGATGGCTTTATATTTACTTTAGTTCTTCCAGGTACATTATATAAAATAATTGGTAACTTAACGCTATTTGCTATTGTTTCAAAGTGAAGTTTAAGACCTTTTTCATTAGTCTTATTATAGTAAGGAGTTATTATTAAAAGACCATCCACTCCTAATTTTTCAGCTTCTTGACTCATATGAACAGACAACATAGTATTGTTTGAACCAGTACCTGCTATAACAGGTATTCTTTTGTTAACTTTTTCAACTGTATATTTTATTACAGCAAAAATTTCAGATTCACTCATAGTAGTTGCCTCACCTGTTGTTCCACAAACAACTAGTGCATCTGTGTCATTCTCAATGTGGTATTCGATTAATTCACCTAATTTTTCAAAGTTGACATTATTATCCTCTGTAAATGGGGTAACTAAAGCAACAGCAGAACCTTTAAATAACATATAATCAAATCTCCTTTTTTATCTAAATTTAATTTTTTAAGTACAATAATAATTATAGTACAAATTAATTAATTTTAATAGGTATAGTTAATATCTTAACTGTTTAAATAAGATATTTATATTATATTAATATTACAAAAATTTGAAATAAATGTTTTATTCTCAAAATATGCATATTAATTTAATAAAATATACCAAAATGGAAATAAAAAATAAATTTTATGCGAATTTAATAACTAATAATTAATATATTTAGGTTATAATAAATATGTGCGTAAAATCTAATAATAAGTAATAATACGGAAAATTTAGGAGGAATAATATGGATACTTTAAAGGAACTTTTTAAAATAGGAAGTGGGCCTTCAAGTTCTCATACTATGGGGCCACAAAGAGCAGCAGAAAGATTTAAAAATGAAAACCCAGATGCAGAAAGTTTTAGAGCAATATTATATGGTAGTTTGGCAGCTACAGGAAAAGGTCACTTAACTGACTATATAATTGAAAAAACTATAGCACCTAAAAAAGTTGAAATTGTTTGGGAAGAAGATATTATAAAAGATTTTCACCCAAATGGAATGAAGTTTGAAGCTTTAGATAAAGAAGGAAATGTAACAGCTGAATGGACTGTATACTCTGTAGGTGGAGGAACTATAGCAGAAGAAGGTCAGAGAAATAGCAAAAGTAACAGTATATATCACCTAGATACTATGGATGAAATAGTAAAATGGTGTAAGGAAAATAATAAGACTTTAGTAGATTTTGTGTTGGAATGTGAACCAAAAGACATAAAAGATTATATAACAACTATAAAAGATGCTATGAGAAAATCTATTGATGATGGACTAAGCACAGATGAGATAATACCAGGTAAACTATTATTAAAAAGAAGAGCAAGTACATTTTATAATGCATACCAAAAAGATAAGAATTTCTCAACGCTTGTATACGCATATGCACTGGCAGCGTCAGAGCAAAATGCTTCTGGTAATATAATAGTTACAGCACCAACTTGTGGTTCTGCTGGTGTAATTCCAGGAATATTCTTTGCAATGCAAGATTTTTATAAGTATGATGACGAAAAAATAATCGAAGCTCTACTTGTAGCTGGGATAATAGGAAATATAATAAAGACTAATGCATCAATATCTGGAGCAGAGGTAGGGTGTCAAGGTGAGGTTGGTGCAGCTTGTTCTATGGCAGCAGCGGCAGTAGCATACTTAAAAGGTGGTACTATAGACCACATTGAATATGCTGCAGAAATAGCACTTGAACATCATCTAGGAATGACTTGTGACCCTGTATATGGATACGTTCAAATTCCATGTATAGAAAGAAATGCAATGGCAGCTCAAAGAGCTTACGATGCAGCTAATTATGCATTATTAACTGATGGCTCACATTCTGTCTCCTTAGACCAAGTTGTTGAAACAATGAAAGAAACTGGTATAGACATGATGGATAAGTATAAAGAAACTGCTAAGGGTGGACTTGCTAAACATTTCTTCTCTTGCTAAAAAATAAAATTTTTAACTAATAATTCCCCTGTTTTGATTTATGAAACAGGGGAATTATTATTAATGGTGAATTATTTAATAATGCAAAATATTTTTATATTAAATTTAATTTTTTACTTTTAATTAGTATAGTTTGTTATATAATATTTTAATTATGAGAGATATAGAAATATTTTTTAATAAATTAGAATTTGGAGGAGATTACATGAGAGAGGCATCATATTTACAAGAGCAACTTTATAAACATAGAAAGGCATTAAACCCAATCGCAGAAATTGGAAGAAAAGAATATAAGACTTCAAAGTACATAAGAGATTATCTTGACAAATTGGGAATTAAATATGAAGTTTATTTAGAAACAGGTATAGTAGGTATAATAGAAGGTAAAAGACCTAAAAAAGATATAGCTTTTAGAGCTGATATAGATGGGCTTCATAGCGAAGAGGGTGTAAAACATTTATGTGGTCATGATGGACATGCTACTATATTACTTGGGTTAATTGAGTATTTAAATGACAATAAAGAAGAGCTAAATGATAATATAGTATTCATATTCCAACCAGCAGAAGAAGGGCCAGGGGGAGCAAAAGCTTTAATAAATGAAGGTGTGCTTAGAAAATATAATGTTGATGAAATATATGGGCTTCATATATATCCAGAGTTACCTGAAGGTTATGTTGGTACAAGAGAAGGATACTTTATGGCTCAAATAGGAGATATTGATATAGAAATAGTGTCTAAAAGTGGGCACGGTGCTATGCCACAAAATGGGATTGATGGGATAGTAATAGCTTCAAACTTTATAAGTTCACTTCAAACTATAGTATCAAGAAATATAAGCCCAATAGACAATGCAGTGTTGACTATTGGTAGAATTGAAGGTGGGGCTAGAAGAAATATAATAGCTGAGAACATAAAGATGGAAGGTACTATGAGATGTTTCAGCCCAGAAGTGTATGAGAAAATGAAACTTAGAGTTAGAGAACTTGCTAGAGGGTTTGAAGTAGCTTATAACTGTAAGGTTAATATAAATATCATAGACGATTATATTGCTGTTAAAAATGACAAGGATTTATATCAAGAATTTGTATCAGCTGTTGGAAATGATACTGTTGTGGAATTGGAGCCACTTATGATATCAGAAGATTTTTCTTACTATCAAAAAGAAGTTCCAGGTTTATTTTTTATGTTAGGTTCAAAAAATGAGGAAAAAGGATTTGTAAATGGTCTTCATAATATAAACTTTAATTTTGATGAAAAGATATGTGTAAATGCACTGAATGTTTATGCAAAATTATTGAAATATAAAGAAGCTATAAATTAAGAAGTAATTTATAAATATTAAAAAGTAGAGATACTTAAATTTAAAAAGATGTGAATTGATAAATACCCCTTACATATTTGTATAAATTTCTTTTAATTGACAAAAATACAAATAAGAAGGGGTGATTTTTTTGAAAGAAAATATGCAAAGAGAAAAGAAGATAACTAATGGCAAGAATACTAAAATATTGACAAATGATGATATAATGAAATATGAGATAGCCTCAGAACTAGGTCTTATGGACAAAGTTGGAGAACGTGGATGGGCAGGTCTTACAGCTAAGGAAGCTGGAAGAATCGGAGGTATGCTTACATCACGCAAAAAGAGGCTGAAAAAGATTGTGGAGGGGCAGAATAAAAAGGATGAGTCAATATAGCGATTTTGCGTTTGTATACGATGAACTTATGAATGAAGTTGATTATGAAGGCTGGGTTAAATATATAGAAGATATAATAGATGGTGAAGGTGTAAAAGTAAAAAATATATTGGAATTGGCATGTGGTACAGGTAATCTTACAATTCCATTAACTAAAAAAGATTATGATATAGCTGGCATTGATATATCTGATGAGATGCTTAGTGTAGCAAGAGAAAAAGCAGAAAAAGAAGGCGTAGAATTGGTTTTACTTCAACAAGATATATCAGAACTAGATTTTGAAATATCTGATTTAGATTGTGTGCTTTGTGCTTGTGATGGATTCAACTATATAACCTATGATGATGATTTGGAAAATGTATTTTCAAAGACATATGAATTATTAAAAAAAGATGGAATATTTATATTTGATATAAGCTCATTTTATAAATTAGCCAATATATTAGGAAATAATATGTACGGTGAAAATAGAGAAGATATAGCCTATATGTGGCAAAATTACTTTGATGATGAAGAAAATCTAATTGAAATGGAGCTTACATTTTTTATTAAAGATGAATATGGAAAGTTTGAAAGATTTGAAGAAGTACATCAACAAAGGGCGTATACTGAAGATGAAATAGTTGATATGCTTAAAGAATCTGGGTTTAAATATATAAAATCTTATGGAGATTTTACTTTTGATGAACCTAATGAAGAAAGTCAAAGGATATTTTTTGTATGTAAAAAATAAGATATTTTTGTATGTAAAAAAATTTTGTATATATTTGTATATAGAAGATAAATATCATATAAAAATACAACAAATACAGGTTTATATATTAAAACAAATTGATGGTGTTTTATGAACTGTTACTTTTTGATTAAAAAATAGCTACGCACACTTGTGACTTTAGTCGTGAGTTAGTAGCTAAAATAGTCAGCATATAGGGAAACTTATATGTAGAGATAGGATAGAACCTATCTAATACTACTTGAATTGCTGGAAACCCCTAAAGCTAACCAAACTAAAACATAAGGATGAAATAAACCTAAGTGTGAAAGTTACGAAAGTAGAAAAAATTGGTTAGATGGTATAAGGTTAAACCCTAAGTACTTTAAAATGGGCAATCAGCAGGTAAGCTCCTAAGTAGGAGAAACTTCAACGACTATTCCTCTTGAGGGAAGTACACTACAAGCTATTGGTAGTGGAAGTGGGTAGACCTTAACGGATAATGCCGAAGGATAAGATATAGTCTGTGCTTGCATGAAAGTGTAAGAAGTTCATAAGAGAACTGCATAGGAAGTAGCGAACTTATGTGAACGACAACCTCAAAAATGATAAAAGTTAGGACTTACGGTTCTTACATATGTTATTTAAAAATAGATATAAAACCTTCGAAATAATTGTTTTAAATAATTACGTTTGTTAATATTATAATGGGTGATGAAAAATAGAAGTTATTCGGATATGTATATTAATAATCATAAAAAACAATTAAAGTGAGGTGATAGTAGTGGAAAAAGCCTATAAGTTTAGAATGTATCCAAATAAAAAACAGCAAGAGTTAATTAACAAAACTTTTGGATGTTGTAGATTTGTATATAATAAATATCTTGCTAAAAAAATAGAAGTTTATGAAAACGATAAAGAAACTTTTACTTATAAACAGTGTAGTTCTGATTTGACCAATTTAAAAAGAGAATTAAAGTGGCTTAAAGAACCTGATAAATTTTCACTACAAAACACCTTAAAAGATTTAGAAAACGCATATAAAAAATTCTTTAAAGAAAATGCAGGATTTCCTAAATTTAAATCAAAGAAAACTAATAGATTTTCATATAGAACTAACTTTACCAATGGAAATATTATGTACTTTAGTCAATATATAAAATTACCTAAACTTGGTATGGTTAAAGTAAGAGATAAACAAGTACCTCAAGGGAGAATACTTAATGCTACTGTATCCAAAGAACCAAGTGGTAAATATTATGTATCATTATGTTGTACTTATATAGATATTGAAGCATTTGAAAATACTAATAATCAGATAGGTTTAGATTTAGGAATTAAAGAGTTTTGTATCTCAAGTTGTGGAGAATTTATAGAAAATCCTAAGTATCTTCAGAAGTCATTAAATAAACTTGCTAAATTACAAAGAGAATTATCGAGAAAAACAATTGGTAGTTTAAATAGAAATAAAGCAAGGTTAAAAGTTGCAAGACTTCAAGAACATATAGCTAATCAAAGGAAGGATTTTCTACAAAAACTATCTACTAAATTAATACGAGAGAATGATATTATTTGCATAGAAGATTTACAAGTAAAGAATATGACTAGAAATCGTAAATTATCTCGCTTAATTTCTGATGTGTCATGGTCAGAATTTGTTTGTCAATTAGAATATAAGGCTAATTGGTATGGTAGACAAATTGTAAAGGTAGGTAAATTCTTTGCAAGTTCACAAATATGCAATAAATGTGGGTACAAAAACGAGGAAATTAAGGATTTAAATATAAGAGAATGGATTTGTCCTTGTTGTAATGAAACTCACGATAGAGATATAAATGCAAGTATAAATATATTAAAAGAAGGATTAAGACTAATAAGAGTTTAAAATAAATAACGTATGTAAGAACCGTAGGAACTACGGGGATAGCCTGTGGAGAATTGGTAAGACATATTTTAGTATGCAAAATTCTATGAAGCAGGAACCCTGTGACTTTAGTCATGGGAGGTTCAGAATTATAAAGTTTTATAGATTGAGAGTAAATCTAATATAGAAGAACTATTATCTAAGGTTAAAATAGGTAAGTATTTATATATTGGAATTAAAATAGCATATAGTGAAATTAGATAATTAACGAAATATGGAGGAATATAAATGAGAGATTATGTACTAAGAGCAACATCAGGAAATGGTCAAGTTAGAGCATTTGTTGCAACTACTAGAAACACCGTGGAAGAAGCTAGAAGATTACATGAAACTACAAAAGTAGCAACAGCAGCACTTGGAAGAACATTAACTGCAACATCTATAATGGGACTAATGATGAAAAATGATAGTGATAAATTGACTGTAATAATAAAAGGTGGAGGTCCAATTGGAACTATTATTGCAACAGCAGATTCTAAAGGTATGGTAAAAGGGTATGTAGGAAATCCACAAGTAGAAGTTGAAGACTATCCAAATGGTAAGTTAAATGTAGCAGCAGCAGTAGGTACAGAAGGTGTTGTAAAAGTTATTAAAGACTTAGGTCTTAGAGAGCCATATAATGGCACTTATCCATTGGTAAGTGGAGAGATTGCAGAAGACTTTACTTATTACTTTGCAGTATCAGAACAAACTCCATCAGTAGTAGCTTTAGGTGTACTTACAAAAGAAGAAGAAGTAGAGTTTGCGGGAGGATTTATAGTTCAATTGATGCCAGATGCAGAAGAAGAGACGATTGCTAAATTAGAGGAAAATGTAGCTAAATTACCTTCAGTAACGAATCTGTTAAAAGAAGGAAAATCACCAGAAGATATATTAAGTATTGTTTTAGATGGTTTAGAGCCTAAGATACTTGATACTTGTGAAGTTGGATTTATGTGTGAATGTTCAAAGGAAAGAGTGAAAACTGCTTTAGTTGCAATAGGTAAAAAATCATTAGCTGAAATAATAGAAGAAGACAAAAAAGCAGAAGTTGGTTGTCAATTCTGTAATAAGAAGTACATGTATAGTGAAGAAGAGTTACTTGAAGTTTTAAAAGAAATGTAGACTATGAAAATAGTCGTATTCATATAGTAATTAAAGTATAATTTATCTAAAATAGACATGTTCAGATTAAAAATAAGCTTAATAAATTTTAAGAATTAAGAAGCTTTCTAGCTGTAATATTTGCAATGTTACGGTTAGAAGGCTTTTTTATTTTATTATAGCTCGTGTCAAAGAGTGTATGAAACTATAAAATATTGTAAAATAATTTGTGTATTTCAACCTATCTGCCACAAAGGTTTATCATATATTTGAATTAATAAGAAGGAGAAAACTTTAAATATGGAAAATAAAACAAAGCACATAGGCATAAGTATATTAATATTATTAATGATATTTTTAATTGCGAAGAATTTTAATGGAAAACTTGAAATGCCTATTCCTAAGAGTAATAGCAGGAAGTTTAAGTCAGCAGCAGTATTTTACCCTCAACATCAAGATGATGAAGTCTTATGGGGTGGAAGTGCAATTGTAGATGCTATAAAACAGTGTGGTGTTAATAATGTATATGTTGTACTAGTATCAGATGGTTCTGGGGTTAACGTTTTTAAGGCAAATACCAAGTTTAGAAATCTGACTAGAAAGCAAAAAGAAGAGCTTAGAAATAATGAATTTAAATCTGCTTTGAAAGAACTTGGAGTGAAATCTCAAAATGTAATTATACTTGCAGATATAGATAAAAAAGAAGGAACACATTATGAGTTAATGAAGAAGACTATATTGGATTTTGAGCATAAATTTAAGGGTGATGTTACTCATATAGCTCATCATTATAAGTATGATGACCATATAATGCATAGAAAAAATGGAGAAGTTTTAAAGAAGCTTAAACGTGAGCGTAAGATAAAAGACGACTTGTATTTTATCAAGCCGAAATATGTAAAGTATATACCAAGAAATGAAAGAGCTATCTATAAAGCAGTGGATTTTAATGACTACAATAAAGTCAAGAGTGCATGTTATGAATATAAGGTTGTAAATTCAAAACGTAAAATGTATGGAATAGGATATATTTCAGCACATAGCTATTTTGAACATCTTTTAAATGACCCTGAGCTTACATCTGTGTTAAGTGAAGATTAATTGTTAATATTAACAGATGGAGATACTCTAGCATGGAGATTAAATAATATAAAAAATAAATATGTTTAAATAACATATAAAATGCCCCTAGAATTTAAATAATTAAATTCTAAGGGCATTTTTACTACATATTTTAGCACTTAAGAAATAATTTAGACTAGCTCATTTTTATAAGTAAATACACTTAATAAATTATTCTCTATATAGTAAAATTTTCTTGCATCTTTTTTAAAAATATTTCAGCAGCAGGTGAAAAAACTTGATACTTTTTCCATACAATATTTAAGCCTGATTCAAGATTTGGCTCTAAAGGTCTAAAGCAAAGGTTGCTATTCTCAGTTGTATTGACTAATTTATCAATAGTTATAGCATAGCCTACACCTTTTTCCACCATTATGGCTGCATTATATACAAGATTAAAAGTAGCGACAATGTTTAATTTATCAAAGTCTCTTCCAAACCATTCTGCAAATTCATTTTTTGATATTGTTTGGAGTATAGCTTGTCTTGAACAAATAAGAGGTACATCTAATAAATCTTTACGGCTAATAGTTTCTTTTGTAGCAAGTGGGCTATTTTTTTGCATAATTACTCCCCAAATATCTTTTACAGGCATGTTAATATAATCATACTTTGATATATCAGCAGGTTGAATTAAAATTCCAAAATCTAATAATCCTTTATCAAGCCTTTCAGTAACATCCTCTGAATTTCCACTATAAAGATGATAATGTATACTTGGATAATCTTCTTGTAAATTTTTTACAATATCAGCAATATATTTCATCGCATCTGTTTCCCCACTACCAATATAGACATCACCACAAATAGTTTCTTCCATTGATTTAAACTCTGATTCTGTTTTTTCAACCATTTCAATAATTTCTTCAGCTCTTTTTCTAAGAAGCATTCCTTCGTTTGTTAGTGTTACATTGTGGTTACTTCGAATAAAAAGTTTTTTACCCAATTCTTCTTCAAGTTCTTTAAGTTGTCTGGAAATTGTAGGCTGTGTAACATGTAAAAAATTTGCAGCTCTTGTGATACTTCCTTCTCTAGATACTGTAAGGAAATATTTTAAAACTCTAAGTTCCATATGTAAATCTCCTTTTTATCAATTTTCTTTATCATATAGTTATTAGAAATGCTTGTCAAGTATATCTGAATATAAGATATAAGTATTTGCTATAGACTAAAAATAGTATTAGAATTAATTAAGAAAAGGAGGTGTTATGTTGAGTGAAATAGCAAAGGAAAATATTACTGTAATTCGTAATCTTAAAGATGCAGGTTGCGACTCTAATATGATTGATAAGTTTTTACAATTAAAAAAAGATGGAAAAATCAAAGAGCAATTACGTTTATTGTCTTGTCAAAGAACTTCATTACTTCATAAAGTACACGAAAATCAAAAAAAGATAGATTGTCTTGATTTTCTAATTTTTAATATGATGCAGAAAAAATAAATTATTTTAAATTAGTTAACTACAAATTACAAATAAGAAGGGTGATAATATGAAAAATAATATACTGATAGCATACTTTTCCTATACAGGGAATACTAGAAAAATCGCTGAACAAATCCAAAATATAATTGGTGGAAATTTATTTGAAGTTGAACCAGAACAAGGTTATTCAAATGACTATAATGAATGTGAGACAAAAGCAAATAAAGAAGTTAAAGAAGGATATAGACCTAAATTAGCTGTGGAATGTAAAAATATTGATTACTACGATATAGTTTTTATTGGTACTCCAAATTGGTTTAACACTATGGCTCCTCCTGTTGCAACATTTTTATATGAAAATAATATGTCAGGTAAGACTATAATTCCATTTTGTACCAATGGCGGTGGTGGTCTAGGTCATGTTGTTTCAGATATACGTACATTTTGTAATGATTCAAATATTTTAAATCCACTTGAAATTTATGAAAGTGGTGGTAAAAATTCAGAATCTGAAATAATAAAATGGTTGGAAAAAAATGGTTTTAGAAGCTAGTTTAAATATTTTTATACTATAGAAAAGGATGTAAATAATTATGAATGAAGTTATAGGAGCACTGCTTTCACATCGCTCTATCCGTTCTTACTTAGACAAACCTATAAGTGAAGAACTTTTAGAGCAGATTATAAAAGCAGTACAATCAGCGCCAAATTGGGTTAATATTCAGCATGTATCAGTCATTGCTATTAAAAATATAAAACGTAGAGAAAGACTTGCATTACTTTGTGGTAATCAAAAGCACATTGAAGAAGCGCCTGTGTTTCTTGTATTTTGTGCTGATTATTATAGAACATATCTTGTATGTAAGGAAAAAAATCAGTCTATAGATAAAGTTATTAAAGATATTGATAATTTAATTGTAGGGTCTCATGAAGTTGGTATTGCTTTAGGTACAGCAGTTGTAGCGGCTGAATCGCTTGGGTTAGGAACTGTAGTAATTGGAGATGTACGTTTAAATGCTTTAGAAGTAATTAAAGAGTTAAATTTACCTAAATACGTTATTCCTATCTTAGGTTTATGTATTGGATATTCTGCTCAGAATCCTGATTTAAAACCACGTTTGCCTAAAAATGCAGTCTATTTTGAGGAAGTTTATAATCATGATTTACATGAGTTAATAAAAGAGTATGATGAAACCTATGCTAAATATTTAAAAGAGAGACCATACAATAATCGTATATCTAATTGGACAGAGCTTGTAACTGATTTTTACTGTTATCCTTATAACCATTATCCACAAATTTCTAAAACGCTAAGTAAACAAGGATTTGTTAATGATAAAAAATAAGATTTTAAAATAAATTTATTAAAATACAATGAATTGATTATTTTAAAATAGAATAAAAATTATAAAGGTGGATGAAAAAAATACTTATGACTAAACATAATAACCTGTTTATATTTATATTAACTTTTGGAGTATTTGCAATTTTAAATACTGAAATGGGAATTATAGGTATATTACCTATAATTGCTGATAATTTTAATGTTAGCATCTCTCAGGCAGGACTTCTTGTGAGTCTATTTGCCCTTGCTATTGCAATATCTGGACCAATTATGCCCTTATTATTCTCAGGAGTAAACCGCAAAAAGGCGATGCTATTTGTTCTTGGAATTTTTCTTTTAGCTAACATTTTATCAGTGTTTACTTCAAGTTTTACAGTCTTATTAATTGCTCGTGTAATATGTGGTTTTTTACAACCAATATACTGCTCACTTGCATTTTCAACAGCTTCTGCATCAGTAAGTGAAGAAGAAGCGCCAAAAGCTGTTGCTAGGGTAATGGTTGGAGTATCAGCAGGTATGGTAATTGGTGTACCAGTAGCCAATTTTATTGCTAACACAGTTTCATTAGGAGTGGCTATGTCATTCTTTGCTATAGTAAATGCTATAGCATTTGTAATTACATTAATATTTGTGCCATCTATGCCTGTAGAAAAAAGACTTTCTTATGGAGCTCAATTAAGTGTATTAAAAAAACCGATTGTTTGGTTTTCTATTATGGCTGTAATTTTAATAAATGGCTCAATCTTTGGAGTGTATAGTTATTTTGCTGAGTATCTTAAAAGTGTAACAAATTTGCCTGAAAAGATAATTAGTGTAATGTTATTGATATATGGTATGGCAAATATTATTGGAAATCTTATAGCAGGAAAATCACTTAGCAAGAATCCTATAAGACTTATAAAATATTTTATTTTTTCAATGGTAGTAGTATACATAGTATTATTCTTATTAGGTCAGTTTAGCTTACCAATGATGTTAATTACTTTGGCATGGGGAGTATTAGCTGGTATAGCTGCTAATATTAATCAATACTGGATTGCATCTGTAGCATCAGAAGCTGCTGATTTTGCTAATGGATTATATTTAACTGCATCCAATCTAGGAATAACAACTGCTACAGCTGTATGTGGATTATTTATATCGGGATTAGGGACAAAATATGTTGTATTAGGTGGATTGATGTTCTTAATATTAGGTATAGTTTCAGTTTTATTAAGAGAAAGTTTAAAGACGATATTATCAAAAAATAGTAGTGAAATTTGATTTTACACATATATGAAATATAGTATCTTATTTATGATTTTAGAATTATAGATAAGATACTTTTTTTGTAATTAATACAATTATATAAAGTTTTTAACTTAAGAACTTTACATAATTTAGTATCTATATAATTATGATATTTATATAAAATAGATTCAATAGTGTTTATATAAAATAAATGTATTTTCTATAAATATTAAGCCCTCCAGTATACTACCAGATAAAATTTACATGCTATAATTTGACCTGTATTTACAAGAAAAAGTAATTTAATAGAAATAGTATCTTACTTATTTATAGCTATTACTATGATTTACTCTAAAGAATCTAAATAGAAACAATGTAGGAGGTAAAATATGAATAATGAATTTATAATTTTAAAAGGGTGCAAAGAGAACAATTTAAAAAATGTATCTTTAAAAATACCTAAAAGAAAAATAACTATATTCACAGGTGTATCAGGTTCCGGAAAATCATCTATTGTATTCGAGACAATTGCAAAAGAATCCCAACGCCAGTTAAATGAAAGATTTAGCACTTTTATAAGAGGTTTTTTACCTAAGTATGGAGAAGTTAAAGCTGATTGTATAGAGAATCTATCAACCCCAATTATTGTAGACCAAAGTAGACTTGGTGGCAATTCAAGGTCAACTCTAGGGACTATTACAGATGTAAACTCATTTTTAAGAACCTTATATTCAAGATTTGGAAGTGAACGTATAGGTAATGCTAACATGTTTTCTTTTAACAATGTCTATGGTATGTGTCCAGACTGCCATGGACTTGGAAAAAAGCTAATGCCTAATATGAATAATATTCTTGACACGAATAAATCACTAAATGAAGGTGCCATATTGCTTTCAGGATTTGGAGTGGGTTCTTGGCACTGGAATATATTTGCTGAATCAAGATACTTTGACCTTGATAAAAAAATCTGTGATTATTCAGAAAAAGAGTTAGAAAAATTCTTATATGGTGAAGCAGAAAAGATTAAAGGAGAAAATGCTGGTCAAACTAATATGACATATGAAGGATTGTTGATTAAGTTTAATCGTCTATATTTAAGTAAAGAAGGAGAAATCTCTGAAGCTACGAAGAAAAAAATGAGTAAACTTCTTATAGAAGACAAATGCCCTGTTTGTAATGGAAGGAGACTTCATGAAAGGGTGTACAAGTCTTTAATTAATGGCTATAACATAGCAGATTTAACTAGTATGCAAATTGATGAATTAGTTGAAATTATTAAAAATATAGATGAACCAGAAGCCCAACCTATACTTAAGGGAATAATAGAAAAATTAAATAGTATAATAGATATAGGTCTTGGGTATTTAAGTTTAGATAGAGAGACATCTTCTCTATCAGGAGGTGAATCTCAGCGTATAAAGATGGTTAAATATCTGAATAGTAATCTTGTAGATTTAATGTATATATTTGATGAACCAAGTGTAGGTCTTCATCCTAAAGATGTATATAAATTAAATAAACTTTTAAAACAATTACGTGATAAAGGAAATACAATTATAGTTGTTGAACATGACCCAGATGTCATTAAGATTGCAGACCATATTGTAGATGTAGGTCCAAAAGCTGGTAAGTATGGTGGAGAAGTTGTGTATGAAGGAAGTTATGAAAATTTACTTACAAGTGGGACAGTGACAGCAAATGCTTTAAGTAAATCTCTTACTATCAAAGAAAATGTAAGAGAAGCTAGAGGATATTTAGAAATTAAAAATTGTAATAAAAATAACTTGAAAAATATATCTATTAAAATACCTAAGGGTGTATTTACTTTAGTTACTGGAGTAGCAGGAGCAGGTAAAAGTACCTTAATTAAGGATGAATTCTTAAAGCAAAATCCTAATGCTGTGCTTATAGACCAAAGCCCTGTGTCAGCAAATTCAAGGTCAAGTTTAGCAACATACAGTGGCATTATGAACAATATAAGAAGTATATTTTCAAAAACAAATGGAGTGAATTCTTCTTTATTTAGCTCAAATTCAGAAGGAGCTTGTGATAATTGTAAAGGGTCTGGAATAGTAGAGATGAATCTTGCCTTTATGGATAGTATAAAGAGCGTTTGTAATATTTGTGAAGGGAAAAAATTTAAAAAAGAAGTTTTAGAATATAAGTTTCAAGGGAAGAATATAATAGAAGTTCTTGAAATGTCTGTATCAGATGCGATTGAATTTTTTAGTCTAAAGCAGATTAAAACAAAATTACAATGTATTGAAAAAATGGGCATAGGATACCTTACTTTAGGGCAAACTCTTGATACCTTATCTGGTGGAGAATGTCAAAGGTTAAAGCTTGCTAGCGAATTAAACAAGGAAAGTTCAGTGTATATATTGGATGAGCCTACAACAGGACTTCATATGGCTGATATTGAAAATTTTGTAACTATAATTGAAGAAATTGTAGATAATGGAAATACGGTTATAATAATTGAACATAATATAGATGTAATTAAAAGAGCTGACTGGATTATTGATATGGGTCCTGAAGGTGGAACAAAAGGTGGAAAAGTAATATTTCAAGGAACTCCAAATCAATTGTGCAATAATAGAGTATCATTAACAGCAAAGTATATAGTATAATAAATAAAATATAATTAATATATGATATATTAATAAGTATAATGGGTATATAAAATGATACTTAAACTTAACAGTAGTAAATAATATGAGAAATATTCAAATTTAATTAAATATAGTGTCAGAAATTCGTTTAAATATCAAGATTTTAACGATTCTGGCATTTTTTCTTATTTTTATAGATAATATATAAGAAAATATTCTTTAATAGTTACTTTTTTGTGCCTACTTGCAAGTTTAATATTATAACCTTAACATGTAATTTATGGAATAATTTGTTGATGTATTAAAATGAGTACTATTACTAAATTAAAATTTAAATCTTGTTAAGTAAAACTCATAAAAAGGAGTGAGATAAATGATAAATGCTATTTTGACATTATTATCTGAGAGAAGTGATTTTTTTATAAAATTATCTATAGAGCATTTGACTATTTCTATTATTTCTATAATAATCGCAATAGTTTTAGGTGGTATAATTGGTATAATTGTAAGCGAATTTCATAGTTCATCTAAACCCATATTGGGAACTATTAATTTTCTATATACCATTCCGTCTATTTCTATGCTAGGATTTTTAATACCATTTTCTGGAATTGGAAATACTACTGCTGTTATTGCTCTTACTATCTATGCATTATTGCCTATGGTTAGAAATACATATACTGGAATTACTAATGTAGATAAAAATATTCTTGAAGCGGCTAGAGGGATGGGAAGTACAGATTTTCAGATACTATATAAAATAAAGCTTCCACTAGCTTTACCAGTTATTATGTCTGGTATTAGAAACATGGTCATTATGACAATTGCATTAGCTGGTATTGCTTCGTTTATAGGTGCTGGAGGATTAGGTGTAGCCATATATAGAGGAATCACGACAAATAATACAGTAATGACAATTACTGGAAGTATACTTATCGCTTTGTTAGCTTTAGTATTTGATTTTATTTTAGGATTAGTAGAGAGATTTTTTCAAATAAAAAGAAAAAAGAAAAATAAAAGAAAAGTTTTTGCCATTCTAGGAAGTTTTATTCTCATAGTAGCTATCTTTACATCATATTTCTTTAATTCTTCGAAGACTCAAACTATTCATATTGCTACAAAACCTATGACTGAACAATATATCCTTGGTGAGATGTTGGATATTTTAATTGAAAAGAATACTGGTTTAAAAGTAGAAATTACACAAGGTGTAGGTGGAGGAACGTCTAATATTCAGCCAGCTATGGAAAATGGAGAATTCGATATTTATCCAGAATATACAGGGACAGGTTGGAATATGGTACTTAAGAAAAATGAATTATATACTGAAGATATGTTTAGTGAATTACAATCGGAATACAAAAATAAACTTAAAATGCAATGGACTGGTATGTATGGTTTTTCTAATAGCTATGCGTTGGCAGTCAGAAAAGAAGTTGCAGAAAAATATAACTTAAAAAATATCTCGGATTTAAAGGATGCATCTTCTAAATTAACATTTGGAGCAGAATATGATTTTTATGAGAGAGAGGATGGATATACTCCATTGTGTAATACATATGGATTAAACTTTAAAAACACAGTTGACTTAGATATTGGATTAAAATATCAAGCTATCAATGAGGGCAAAATTGATGTAATGCCTATATTTACAACTGATGGTCAGTACAGTGTTTCAGACGTTGTAGTTTTAAAGGATGATAAAAACTTCTATCCATCTTATCAATGTGGAAATGTTGTTCGTTCAGAAGTATTAGAGGAACATCCAGAGTTATCAAAAGTATTTAAAATGGTTGAAAATACTTTGACTGACAAGGAAATGGCTAAAATGAATTATGATGTAGAAAACAACAATTTAGAGCCTAGAGAAGTTGCACATGAGTTTTTGAGTAAAAAAGGTCTTTTATAATTGGAGGAAATATAATGACACCTATTATACAATTTAAAAATATTGAAAAACAATATGATGATAAAACTATCATAAATAATCTTAATTTAGATATAGAAAAAGGAGAATTTTTAACTGTTATTGGTTCATCTGGTTCTGGTAAAACAACACTTTTAAAAATGATTAATGGTTTGATTTTGCCAGATGGTGGGAATATCTTGATAAATCAAACAGATATTAAAAATGAGGACTTAATTAAGTTAAGAAGAAAAATAGGGTATTGCGTACAGGGAAGTGTTCTTTTTCCCCATATGACTGTTGAAGAAAACATTTCATATGTACCAAATCTTCTCAATAAAAAAAATAAATCAGAAGTGAAAAATGCTGTAGACAAGTGGATGGGGATAGTGGGATTACCGAATGATATGAAAGTCCGCTATCCATCAGAATTATCGGGTGGGCAACAACAGCGTGTAGGTATTGCAAGAGCTTTAGCTTCTTCTCCAGAGATTTTACTGATGGATGAACCTTTTGGTGCTGTCGATGAGATTACAAGAAAGCAATTACAAAAAGAGATAAAAGAAATTCATAAAAAAACAGGAGTTACGATTATATTTATTACACATGATATTTATGAAGCTTTGATTTTAGGTACAAAAACTTTGGTATTAAATCATGGGGTTATTCAACAGTATGATACTCCAAAGAATATTTTAAATTCTCCTGCTAATCAATTTGTAGACCAATTATTGAATATAAGAAAATCTATAATAGAGGATGAGGATTTAAAGGAATAGATTAAAAAATAAATCTAAATTAAAAATTAAATTATTATAGTAAAAGCTATTGCCTTAGAGTTAACTTCAAGTTGTATACTTGAAGTGTAAAAAAGTTAGATTAAGGCATAGGGGGAATTAGAAATGAGTAGAGAAAAAGATTTAGGTGTAGGAGCAGTTTTTCCTATTGGTGAGGAAAATAAAGCATTTGCACAGTATTTTACAGGAGAATGTTATTTAAATATGCTTAGCACGAATGGAGTAGCAATTGGCAATGTAACATTTGCACCTTCTACAATAAATTCATGGCATATACACCATAAGGGAGGGCAAATTTTACTTGTAACTGGAGGTAGAGGATATTATCAAGAATTTGGAAAGCCAGCTCAGGAATTGCATGCAGGTGATGTAGTAAATATACCACCAGATATAAAGCACTGGCATGGAGCTGCACATGATAGTTGGTTTCAGCATTTAGCTATAGAGGTGCCTGCTGAGGGTGCTTTCAATGAATGGCTAGAACCTGTATCTGATGAAGATTATAGTAAACTTAAATAAAAAGCTAATAAGTTGTAAGCGTAGTTAACAGATAAGTCTATAAAACTTTGGAAATAAGGAATGTTACAAGTATGTTTCTATAAGAGTTGAAACATTAAAAGAGTTGAAATATTAAATCTTATAAATAGTAATAGATATTTAAATTAAAAAAATAAAGATGTAATGTATAGGCACTTCAAGTTGAAGTGCCTTTTATATGTAAGAAAATAAACCAAAACATTAGCAAAGAATGTGAAAAATAAACTAAAACAATATGTTATCTTTAAGATAGGAGGTGTTCTACATGGATAATAATTTAATTACTATTGAAAAAGCTTTGGATTATATAGAGATACATCTTTTAGATGAAATGTTGGATTTAGATGCCATTGCTAAAGAAACAGGTTATTCAAAGTACCATTTACATAGAATGTTTACATCAGTTGTAGGTTTTACTGTTCATAATTATATACAAAGACGTAGATTGACTGAAGCAGCAAGAATGCTTATTTTTACAGAAAGGCCAATTATTGAAATTGCTTTAATTTCAGGTTATGACACACAACGCTCTTTTTCACATAGATTTAAAAAAATGTTTAAATATAGTCCAAATTTTTTTAGAAAACATAAAGACTTTTTACCAATACAATTAAAATTTGATATTAATAATCGGAAAAAATTACGTGGAGATATGATTTTAGACATTAAAAAAGTCGATTGCACAGAGATAAATATTGTTGGCTATTCTGGTAAAGTAAAAAGGGGATTTCATATTATTGGAAGGTGTTGGAGAAGTTTACATAAAAATAAACAATTGATAGAAAACAGAGTAGATTTAGATTTCTTAATTGGAGTCAATGATTATAGTGACTTTAAAGAAGTTGAAAATACACCTATGTTTACATATATTGCAGGAGCACAAGTATCTTGTTTTGGTAAATTAGCTAATGGAATGGAAAAATTTACACTTCCAAAAAGTAATTATATTGTCTTTATGTTTATTGGAAGAAATGAAGATAGTATGCAAAATGTTGTAGAATATATCTATCAAGAATGGTTTCCTAATTCAAGTTGTCAATTAAATGAAAATAATTTATGTGATTTTGTAAAATATGGAGAAAATGTTAATGGTAGTGGTTTGAGCGAAATTCAGTTTTGGGTTCCAATTCTTTAAAAAAAGTAGCAATATGTAGTAATATAAAGTAGAGAAATTCATATAAAAATAGTTTTATAACTCTAATATGTTAATAAGGAATTTATAAACAGTAGAAAAAATTACTTTATTATAAGGTTATGATAAAATAGAATTAAATAATATATATTTTATTTTATAAAGGGTGAGGTGTTCTAATACGAATGAATCCAGAAAATGAATTACTTAGAAATCTAGATAAATTACATACAACAGAATTAGGTGTGGTAAGAATTAAGAAAAACCTTTCTTTAGAGATAAATGATGTAGTGAACTGGTGTAAAACTAAAATAGAATCTCCAAATGCTATTATCAATAGAAAGGGAAAGAACTGGTATATAAGTGTAGATAATTGTATTATAACAGTAAATGCTTATAGCTACACAATCATTACAGCTCATAAAGAAAAGAATTGCAACATATAGAAATTAGGAGTATTTTATGCTATCTATTGTGTAGTAAATATGAATATCATGAAAACCATCAAGATGAATGGCTTTGCTGTACTTGACGGTTTTTTTGATATTGTTATATCATTCTATTTTTTTATTTCTTTAGTATATCACTCTTAGTTAAACCATTTGATTTAGCTTGAGGATTCCACTGATAATTACCCAGAAGTTTATATAGAAATCTAGGGAAATTAGGTGAAATGAAAATATTATTTTTACGAGAATTATCAATGTTCATATTGTCATTAAGCATATTTCTTGATAATTCTTTTAGTGTAATACCTAATTTTTTTTTGGGACCTTTATCCAAAGGCACAGATTCCAGTGAACCAAACATCTCTCCAGCGCCAATTCCAATACCTTGAACCCATGTGAAATTGACCTTTTTACACCAATGCTCTATCATTTGAATTGCCAAATGATTATGTTTGCCTTCATAGAATCCACAATTAACTATTGCATACACTGGGATAGGCTTTTTATTTTGTGTCTTTAAAAATTTTTCGCATTCCTCTAGAAAATGAACCAAATGAGATGGAATGCCATCCACATAAAGAGGAAATGCAATTACCAATCTATCACAGTTAAGTATAGCATTAAAAGCATCAGGGTATTTAGAAGTGTTATCTATTTTAAATGTAAAAATTTTATTGTCTTTTTTAATAAGTTTTTCTATTTCAGATAAAAAATACTGTGAATTATTTTTATTTACTTTTGGACTACCATTTATCATCGCTATATTCATATAGATTCACCTCTTATATCTTGTATATTTTCATAAAAACAAACAGAGTGTTCTTTCATATTAAAATTTATGGAATTTCCATGTACTAATTTGGTAGCAGTGTCTTTTTCAGCTTCTGTAATATGATTTCCATAAAATATAGCTTTTAAATTTATTTGTTTGCTATATCTACTTTTATGACGCATCATATTATCTTTCATTACAAAGTATGGGAGGATATAGCTAATACTTTTATCAATTATGTTTTTTACAAAAGGGCTGAACCCTCCATAACAACATCTACTTATTATAATAAGTTCATCAGAGTCATTTATAAGTTTACTCATATTACTATAATAATCTTTTATAACACATTCAGTAGGAGTTTTAATCCAGCAACTAAAACAACCAATACATTTGTGAATTTCTTTTGTGTTTGGAAGTAATTTTATATTTTCATTAAGCCTAGGTGATAGTTTATCTAATTCTTCCTCAGTTAAATCATGTATTAAAAGTCTCATAAGTTTCATCTCCCTTTATTATGTATATTTATTTTAAAAAATTATATCTTACAAATTTTTTAGTAAATCTTTACACCAATTAATTACAAAACTATAATAGTCAACTCCATAAATCATTGTGGAATACATGTATTTGTATTCTTCAATACAATGATTTTTTTCTGCATCAATTTTTTGTTTATTTAGTTTATCTGAGAGTAATTCAACCTCAGCTATAAATAGTTTTAAGTTTGTTTCAATTACTTCTTTAGGTAGATACTTATAAAAGAATATATTAACAAGATGGTCTTGCTTTGTTTTAGAAAATTTTATCGGTTTTTTTAGCCATTCAAGAAAGTATTCTTTACCTGCATCAGTTATAGAGTATAGTTTTTTTAATTTGCTACCATCTATAGCTTCACGACAGTAGATATATCCCTTTGTTTCTAATCTTTTAAGTGCTGGATAGATACTGCCAAAGCTAGCATCAAAAAAGTATGATGTACTATGTGACATCCATTGCTTTAAGTCGTACCCACTCAATTCTTCTTCCATTAAGAATCCTAAAATAATGTATTCTAACATATTGCCTCCTAATATCATTTAGATATATATCGTTTCGATATAAATATTATTACAGATAATAAATATTGTGTCAATATGATTTTTAAAATAAACTTAAAAGGAATTAGGAATTAGGAATTAGGAATTAGGAATTAGGAATTAGGAATTAGGAATTAGGAATTAGGAATTAGGAATTAGGAATTAGGAATTAGGAATTAGGAATTAGAAAATATTTATGTAAATAGATTAATATAAAAGGTAATTAAACATTAGTGAAAAATTAAAGATAGTTAAATTAAAGTAATGGTCTAATATATGAAATTTATAGTGACTTTATAATTTAAATATAAACTTAGGTGCTATTGACAAAGAATAAAATTAGCAGTAAAATGATTGCATGAGCAAATAGATTATTGCGTACGCAAAAAACGGTGAATAATAAATAAGGAGAGAATATGAGAGAGCTATTAAAATGGGTTTCCATTATAAATAGATATAATACAAATTATATTGACAGGAAATTGGCGGATATTGGAATCAATAATAGCCAATATTTTTATGTGTTACACATATGTAATAATCCAGGCATTACACAAGATACTATATTTAAAAAAATCCTTGTGAATCCTAGTAATATAACAAGAGCTTTGGCAAATTTAGAAAAAGAAGGATTCATCACTAGAAAACCAAGTGTAAAGGATAAAAGAACATGGCATTTATACCCTACAGAGAAATCTTTAGAATGTTATGATGAAATATTAAAAATAACAAATGGATATGTAGAAGAATTGTTGAGTTCGTTTGAGAAAGAAGAGAAAGAGTTATTTATATCAATGTTAGAAAAGGTTGCCTTTCTAGCTATTGATATGAATGAAGAAGCAAAATTGGAGGCGAAGGAAATTGGAAGAAAACTATAAAGAACCATTGGAATATGATAAAGTTTCAAAATTATTAACTAAGTATGCAATTCCTAGTATTATAGCAATGTTAGTAAGTGCATTATATAACATTGTTGACCAAATATTTATTGGGCAAGGTGTTGGGGTATTAGGTAACGCTGCTACAAATGTTGCTTTCCCATTAACTACAATATGTACAGCAATTGCCTTGTTATTAGGTATTGGAGGAGCATCTAAATGCTCATTGGAATTAGGGGCTAAAAACTCAGAAAAGGCTACAAAAGCAGCAGGAAATTCTATTTGTTTGATGGCTATTTTTGGAATAAGTTTGTTTGTAATAGTATCAGTATTTTTGACACCACTATTAAAATTCTTTGGTTCTACATCAGAAATACTACCTTATGCACACACATACACAAAAATTACATCAATCGGATTACCATTTCTTATAATGTCCACTGGAATGAGTAAGTTGATACTTGCAGATGGAAGACCAAAAGCTTCTATGTTTTGTATGTTAGTAGGAGCAGTCATCAATACAATCTTAAATCCACTATTCATATTTGTTTTTAATATGGGGATTGCTGGCTCTGCTTTAGCAACTGTCATTGGGCAACTTATATCTTTTGGAATCAGTGTTTATTATATAAAGAATTTTCAACATATCAAATTACATAAGAAAAGTTTTAAATTAGAGAGTATAATTTATAAACATATATTTGCACTAGGTTCAAGTTCATGTTTTAATCAATTAGCAATGACTGTAACACAGATAGTTATGAACAATACATTGGCATATTATGGAGCTAGGTCAGTTTATGGAAGTGAGATTCCACTTGCTTGTGTTGGTATTATTATTAAAGTAAATATGATTTTTATATCTATAATTATAGGTATAGCACAAGGTATGCAACCTATTATAGGATACAATTATGGGGCTGAAAAGTATAATCGTGTAAAAGAAGCATATAAGTTAGCAGTAGGAAGTGCAACTGTTATAGCTAGTATTGCATTCTTATGCTTCCAAATATTCCCACGACAAATTACATCTATATTTGGTAATGGAAATGAGACTTATTTTATATTTGCAGAACATTATTTTAGAACTTTCTTATTTTTAACATTTATAAATGGTGTTCAAATAATATCATCAACTTTCTTTACATCAATTGGGAAATCAGTACTTGGACTTTTTACTTCTTTGACTCGTCAGATTTTATTCTTAATTCCATTAATAGTGATTTTACCAATGTTTATGGGAATTGATGGAGTAATGTTTGCAGGGCCAATAGCAGATGCCGCGGCAGCAATTGTATGTATATACTTTGCACTTCATGAAATGAAGTCATTGACTATAAAGCAAAATAAGGTGATTGGTAATCACAAAGAGGTTATGGAGGTATAATATACTTTCTAAGAAATATATTAAATATATTAAATTAATTTTTATTAATTAACACTAAAATAATATTCATGTGTAACCTTAGGTGCATTTTCAGGAGCTACAGTTAGATTGTAGAGTGTAGATACTCTGCCTTGCTTGAGAAGGTTGTTTAAAAAACAATCAAATTTTCATAATAGCTCAAGAAAATGCACTATTTAAAATGTTTATTTTGTTTTGTGTACAATTTTAGAAATAATTACTCTAATCAAATCTAAGATTATGCCATAAATAAGAAAAGAAAGTATAGATGCTATGTACCAATAAATCGAAATTGACCCCATAATCGTTCTACATGGTATTTGCATACCTGAATCCATAAAAACAAGAAAACTATCAGTGCGAGAAATAATAGATAAGATAGGATTTAAGCTTATTAGAACAATACTCTTTGAATCTTGACCAATTTGATGCATATAAATCTCAAATAATGCTATTAAAAGAAACCAAAATGTAAAAGATTTAACTATTTTTTTCATTAAAATACCTCGCCTAATATAAATTCTTTTAGTCTTATTTACTCAATATAATTATTTATCTCCACTCAGTTACATCGCTTAATTGTAACCTAGGTCTCATTGATGGTTCTTCATCAGGATAACCTAAAGATATTGCTGCTACTAATTGGCTGTCTGTATCTAACCACTCACATAATTCACGATATGCAAAATATACATCACAAATCCAAAGACTACCTAGACCTAATTCTACAGCCTCAAGTGACATGTTTTGAATTGCAGCTCCAATTGATTGTATATTTGCCATTTCATAAAAGCGTTCTTCAGCAGATAAGCTTTCTAAAGGTGATTTACCTAATATGTTTAAAATAAAGATTGTTACTGGAGCTTGTTCCATAATTTTAACTGTGTAATTTGCACCAGCGATATGTTGACGACTTTCTGGAAGAAGTCCATTGTCGTCAATTTCATTTTGAATACCTTTACTCATAGCTTTGAGCATAGATTCTTTTTCCTTCTCAGTGACAACAACAAAACGCCATGGTTGTCTGTTTTTAGATGAAGGTGCATTTATTCCAGCTTCAATTATTTTTTCTATAGTTTCATGTGAAATACTTTGTTTTTTATATTTTCTAATACTACGTCTTTTTGATATAGAATCACTTATCATCTTAAGTAACCTCCGTTTATTTTTTTGAAAATTCATTTGAGTTTTAGTTTCTATTTTTAATTATTTTAGCACTAATCATAAAAAAAGTCATTGATTTTAGTATTTGGTTATATTTAATATTGTATTAATGACTATATGTAAGAATCCAATATAAAAATTCAATATTGTTTTGTTTAGATATTAAAAAGAATATTTTAAAGGATTTTGCTTAAAAAATATCTACGTATACTTATGACTTTAGTCATGGGAGGTTCAGTAAATGTTATATATGAAAAGGTTGGATACTTATAAATATTTCGAATAAAATATGATAAATATGACAATTTGTATATTTACATTAGGAAATTTATATACTATAATTATTTAAAACCAAGTATGAACACTGAAATTATTTAAAGCTAAATATAAATACTGAAGAGGTGATGTAGTGAAATTAGATATGGATAGTATGATATATATACTAATTTATATGACATTATTGATATCTATCGTTGGTAGTATAATTTATTTTTGTAAAGACCTCTTAAATCATAGAATTACATATGTTTTAATAAGAAACATATTTGTAAATAGAATTACATATTCTGAAGAAAGATTGCCTAAACAGTATATCGTTTTTCAAAAGTATGATATTTGGAGGTATTGTAGTTTATTTTAATTTGAAATGAATCTGTTATAATCCTAAAAACTAAAAATAAAAGGAGAGAATAAAATGGATTTCATTTCAAGTATATTACAAGGATTACTAAGTATATTATTTAACTTTACAGGAGATTTTGGAATTTCTATTATACTTATAACTTTAATAGTTAAGTTAGTACTAATGCCACTATCATTAAAACAAAGGTTTTCTGTAAAAAAACAGCAAGAATTAGCAGAAAAAATGGAACATATAAAAGAAAAGTATAAGAATGATACTAAAGAATTGGAAAAGCAAATACAAGTAAATTCTGTAGAAAGCATGAAGAGTATGCTTGGATGCCTTATAATTTTGGTGCAAATGCCAGTAGTATATGCGTTATATCATGTATGTCTAGATATGACAAAGGAATTTACAACAATTATAATTCCATGGATTGCTAATTTAGGTACGTTTGATAACTTATTTATACTGCCTTGTATATATACATTAATTATGTTAGCTTCAAATTTGGTGAATTATATACCGTATTTTAAGGTGAATTCTCAAGTAAAGTTTAACAAGCAAATGGCTATAGTGACTACTATAATGAGTCTTATATTGACTGTTAGAACTCCAGTAGCTATAGGTCTGTACTTTATAACAAGTGCAATTTATTCATTAATTGAAGATATTTGTTTTAGAATATATTTTAATCGAAAAAATAGAATAGTAATAAAGTAATATATTTATTATTCTAGAAATATTTTAGCCTGCTAACATGAGATATAGTTAGCAGGCTATTTTTATCAATAATACTATAATAATACTATTAAAAATAGTTGCAAAATAAATAAATTGATATAGATTAAAATAAAATCTATAAAAAAGAAGATAGATTTACATAACTGCTGATGATGAAGTTAAATCACTTACAATATTAAAAAACAGTCATATAGATTTAAAATAATTAGATATCATGATTTTATATTTAAAATGAATTCTCAGCATGTAGAGTTTCACGTGAAATGGCTAAGATACTTATTATTAAGGCAGTATATAATTTTAGTTGAGCATTGTATAGTATGATTCATTTTAGTATATATTATTTAGATTCTTTTGACTTAAATATCCCTTGCTTATAAAACTGTTTTGAGTAGGGAATAGAAAAGGCAAAAAATAAGAGTATAATACCTGCTATTATGATTAAATTATTAATAGATATTATATCTGCCATTGGTCCGAAAATCATCATACCAAGAGGTATGAAGCCAGTATATATAATAATAGGTAAACCAAGCACTCGACCTTGCATTTGTGGTTCTACATGTTCTTGTAACATAGTCATAGCTGATGCTTGAATAATTGGAATTGAAAAATTGGTAAAAAACATAAATATAAAAAATTGCCATGCCTGTGTTACAAAACCTAAAATAATTGAAAAAACAGCATAAGATAATATTGCTAAGAAAAAAGTCTTGTTTCTGTTTTTAAAGCCACCAAATATTCCTATAATCAATCCACCTAAAACCATACCCAAAAATCCAATCATTTCAATAATGGACAGATAGATATAACCTCTACCAAATGTACGTTCAATCAACAGTCCTATAAGGAATCCTGATGGAACACAAAGAAACATAAAAGCTCCATAACTAAAAAGTATCTTTCTAATGAATTTATCTGAAAAGCAGTACTTTATTCCTGACACCATATCCGTAAAAAATGATGCTTTTTCAACTTGTTTTGGTATGTTATGCTTAGGAATCTTGATAAATATCAACAATACAATAGCAATAATTGCAGTGAATACATCGATTAAAAGAACTTGATTTATTTGGTTACCAAAGCTAAGTATTGCTGCAGCTACAATAGGAACTATAAATTGTACTATAGATTGTAGACTACCATTTATGCCATTAAAACGCATTAAGTGTTCTTCTGGTACAAGTTGAGGAATCATTGCATTTACAGCAGGTGTCTGCACACCACTTCCTAGAGAACGTATAACAGATACTATTGCTATGGCTATCAATTCATTTTTTGTTCCAGTTGATGACATCATAAATATGATTAGAACTAATGTAGAGATGGCAATTATTGCATCTGATACAATTATGAGTACTTTTCTATTGTAGTAGTCTGCCCATACACCAGCAAAAAAAGAAATTATCATTTGAGGTATAAAGGAACATACAGTTAGAACTGTTACCCATATACCTGATGATGTTTGAAGTGTGACATACCATATTAGAGCCATCTGTACAAGTGATGAGCCAAATAAAGAAATATATTGACTTGCTAGAAATGTGATTACTTTTTTCTTCCATGTAGAGTGAGTATTTTTGTTTTCCATTCTATTCCTCCTTTGATTTGTGTGTTGAATTTTTCTCGTTCTTAAGGATAACACACAAATCAAAGTCTGGAGTTAGAGTGTAGGGTTAAGAAAATTGTTTTTTCATAATTTGAAGATGGGACTTCATAGTTTTTGCATTATGCTCAGCTTCTTTTAACGAAGTTATCAATTTGTCACATACTGAAATAATTTCATCGTCATCTTTTGGAGTGTCAATGACAACTTTGATATTAGTATCAGGATTACAAGACAAAGCATTTAACATTCGTAAAATAGCTGAAAGAGAATAGTTTGCTAAACGAAGTGAACTGATAATTTTAAGTCTCTTTATATCTTCATCAGTATATACACGATAACCATTCTGTTTTCTTTTTACTTTTAGCAAACCATTCATTTCCCAGTTTCTTAGAGTATCTATTGTAACATTTAAGTATTCTGCAGTTTCTTTTCTAGTTAAAAATAGTTTATTTGTTTCCTGAGAATTTCCATTTAAAATCTGAGTGACAATAGTGAGTGCTTCTTCAGCATTAGATTTTTCTATTTCTAATTGTTGCAAGTAGTGATTTACAAGACAAATAGCCTTGTCAAAATCTCTATTTGCTGATGTTTTAATAATCTCAAGAGCATTTTTTCTCAATCCTCTTTGTAGAACTTCAATTTTTAAGGCTGTACGAGCAAATCTAAATTGTTCTATATGAAAATCATTAAAGATACGATAACCATTTGTATTACGCTTGGGTCTAGGTATTAAGTTGAGTTCCTCATATAAACGCACAGTATTAGGATGTACACCAATTAATTCTGCTACCTCTGATGTTGTGTAAGTCTCCATTAGTATTCATCTCCTTTTATGTATATAGTATCAATCATAATATCACTAAACCAAAGTCTGGTGTTATAGTGGAGGGTTTCGCTATTTGTGATATAGTTAATCTATCATAGATGTAAGTATGTGCTTTTGAATAAAATCCCATCTGTCACGAGGTTTAAAAACTATCTTAGATGGGATGGCTATCACTAAGTCATATTGTGGAATACAACAGATAGCATTTCCTCCAGCTCCCATTGCTGAATACCATAAAACTCCATCTTTTTCACATAGCCACCATAGGTAACCATACTCATTGGTATTCATTTTGACAGACTCTTCAATCCATGATTTAGATATAATACTTTTATTATTCCAAATACCTTTATTTAAATATAGAAAACCAAATCGTAACATATCTCTAGCGCTCAACATAAGTCCCCATCCACCTGTAGAATTACCTTGTCTATCTTTTGCCCAACCCTTAAGATTTTTTCCAAATAAATCTTCAAAGCCAAAGCCGTTCATATCATAATCTGGTATCTCTTTCATACCAATAGGTTTAAATAAGTATTCATTAGCAAATTCACGAGCAGATTTTCCTGTAGTCTTTGTGATAATAGCTGAAAGTAGATGCGTTCCAGCTGAAGAGTATTTGAAAGTACCAATATCACCTTTTTGACCAAGTTGATTTAAGGCATATTTTATCCAATCTTTCTGTTTACAAAATCTCTCTAATGACTCAGTATTATTTTTAAAAGGGTATGGTGCAGTCATTGTAAGTAGATGACGTATAGTTACTGCCTTTTTACATATTTCAGTAGGACTACAAGTATATTCAGGAAAAAAATCAACAACTTTTTGGTCAACATCTTTTATATATCCTTTGTCTATTGCGATACCTATTAAAGCTGATATAACACTTTTTGTAACTGATGCAACATGAAAAGTATCATCAATATTATAACCATTATAATATTTTTCAAATACGATATTTCCTTTTCTTGCGATAATTATTCCATTTATATTGTTGTACTGAGAGATTATTAGAGGTTCAAGTTGTGAAAGTTTTTTTGAACTCATACCAACATTTGAGGGTTCTATACTTTCAAATGTCAAATCTAAGCAACTATTTTTATTCATTATAGGTACCTTCCTGTTATAGAGTTTGGATTTTCTTTTAGAGTTTTAGGGGAGCCTTCTGCAATTATATAGCCTCCTTTATCACCACCTTCTGGACCAAGTTCAACAATCCAGTCGCAAACATTTAAAACATCTATATCATGTTCAACAACAATTACAGAGTTTCCATTTGCTACTAACTCATCCAACAGTTGAATTAGTTTGGCAGTATCATATAGACTTAGACCAGTAGTTGGCTCATCCAATACATAAAGGATATTACCATTTCGTTTTTTACCAATTTCTTTTGCGAGTTTGACTCTTTGAGATTCACCTCCACTTAAAGTAGGTGTGGGTTGACCCAATTTTATATATCCCATACCTATTTGTTCCAGTACCTTTAAGTGTGAAACAATATTTGGCATATCTTCAAAGAAATTTACAGCTTCAGAGACACTCATATTTAAAACATCATGAATATTTTTATTTTTATATTTAATGGATAAAGACTCATCATTAAACCTCTTTCCATGACATTCACTGCATATATGGTCGATGCTTAAGTTATTACCAAGCCAGACTTTTTCATATCCACTACCACTACATTTAGAGCAAGCTCCTTTAGAATTAAATGAAAAATGACCAGCTGTAAATCCTCTATTTATTGATTCTGACTGATTTGCAAATACTGTACGTATCTTATCCCATATACCAATATAAGAAGCAGGAGTTGAATTCATATTTTTGCCAATAGGAGATTGAGATATTTCTGAATATCCAGAAATATACTTAGTGCCTATTAATCTATCTGCTATAGTCTCAACAACTGCATAATCATCTTCATCACTTATTTCACTCTCTAGGACACTTGATTGACTATTGATAGTATGGTTATTAAAGTGACTTCTAAGAAGAGGGAGTAGGGTGTCTGATATAAGTGAACTCTTTCCACTACCTGATTTACCAGATATTCCAACCATAGAACCCAAAGGCATTGACACTGTTACATTTTTAAGGTTGTTTGTATTTGCATTTTGAACAGTTATACAAGGCATTTTATCAATACTATCAATATTTCTAGAGGTTGCTCTGTTAGGCATTGAGCATTTTCCTGATAAATATTGTCCAGTGATTGATTTGTCTGATTTAAGTAGACCATTTAAATCTCCTTGATAAATTAGTTGTCCACCTTCAATACCAGCCTTTGGACCAATATCAATAATATGTTCTGCCATTTCAATTGTATTTCTATCATGTTCAACGACTATAACTGTATTTCCTAAGTCTTTAAGTTTTTTTATTGATTTTAAGATGTCTATTTTTTCTGATTCATGTAATCCAGCAGTTGGCTCATCAAGTACATAAATTAATGAATCCATCTCTGAATCAAGATGTGAATTTAAAAATAGTCTTTGAATTTCTCCACCACTCAAAGTTGACATTTCTCTGTATAAGGATAAATGACCTAATCGTGATTCTATTAGATGTCTTGTTTTGGATAAAATATCATTTACAAGGTTTGTACCAAATGTATTTAAATTCCCTTGACCTAATAAGATTTTAAGGAACTCATCAATTTCTAAAATAGTCATTTTTCCAAGTTCACCAATATGTTTTCCATTTAAGAGAACTCCACGTGCTTCTTCACCAATCTTAAAGCCTTGACACTCAGAACAAGCAGTCATAGTGTAAACTCCATTCAAATCCTCACCCCTTTTGTAACGGTTGTGAAATAGCTTTGATAAAGAGGAACTTTTTTTGCCATTTTCATAGTGACCATAGAGTACTTCATTTTTTATTTCTTCAGGTAATTGTAAGAATTGTATCTCTAAATAATCGTTGAATTTTTTAGAGAATACTCTCAAATATCCTGGTGTAATTTTTGCTCTATCCAAGACTTGTTTTAGGGTATCGTGTTTATCAAAGACTAACTTTTCAATATTAATCTCAAAGTATGCTCCATGTCCAGAACATTTCATACACATTCCATCTGAAGAGTTGTATGAGAAATAACTTGGTCTCAATCGTTCTTCTTCATGACCGCAATTATTGCAAACTAGATTGGTGCCTAAAGGAGTATTACACATTGTACACATTATCTGTCCCTCTGCTGAGTACAATAGTGTAAGCATATTAAGTATATTGGTTCTTGTACCTACTGTTGAACGAGGATTACTTTGACGAATAATATTTTGTTGAACAGCTATAGTAGGAGCTAGGCCTTGAATATTATCAAATTTATCTTCCTTATCAATACCTGAAAGTATACCTAAAGATTGCAGATATTGTTTACGCCCCTCCTCAAATACAATGTCAAACATAAGGCTGGATTTACCTGAGCCACTGACACCTGTTGCAACAACAAGTTTGTCTTTTGGGATAGAAACATCTATATTTTTAAGATTGTGTATCTTAGCTCCATTAATTTTTATTTCTTTCATTGGTTCACCTCATTTTATCAATCTTATCAAACCATAAAATAGGGATTATGAACCCTTAATACAAGAATAATTTATACGAGGTTATTTAAAAAGGTTCTATCGGCAAATATATATCGACTAAGTGCCTATTTTGAGGGTGATTATTTGGGTTATTAAGATATACTTCAAAAGGAAAGGATGCACGTAGCTTGTAATTGCCATTTGATAGCCATTCTCTATACATAAAATCCCACGCATCACTATATTCGTATTTTGAAATATCGAAATGTCCCACAAGATACTTTCCAGAAGGTATTATCATATTGCCAAGATTATCATTTTCTTTGACAACTTTGTTGTCTGGAATTGTCATACAAATACTAGTCCTTAATTGGTGCTCCTGTGTAAATTGTGGATTATCATGATAGATGGCTAATATTTTTGTATTTTCAAGTCCAATTAAATTCTGCTCACTTGCATATATGAATAGCTTTTCTAAAAGTTTTGGGAAAGTACTGGTTAGATTACCATATGAACCAGTATATCTAGTGTAAATGGTGTTCATATTACCAAGTTCTAGAATTTCAATTTCACCCTTAACCTCTCTAATATTCTTACATTTAGGTTTTGATATGCTTCTATTGTACTGAGAAATTTTATATGGTTCTTTGCAATTCTTGCTATAATTATTTCTATATTTTATAGGGCTTATTTTATAATAATTTTTAAATGCTCTAGAAAAAACAGCAGAATCAGTAAAGCCAAAGTAATGTGCAATATCAGTAATTGTCATATCAGGGCGGTGAATAAGAAAAGAAGTTGCGTTTTCTAATTTTAGCCTATTTACATACTGAGACAAAGTTTCTTTTTCTATGGCTTTGAAAATTCTATGAAAATGAAACTTTGAAAACCCTGCTATGTTGGAAAGTTCATCAAGAGAAAGAGGTTCATGCAAATGTTCTTCTATATAGTCTTGTACTTTGCAAATACGATTTAGATATTCTGTTCTACTTTTAGAGTTTGTCATAACTATTCCTCCTCATTGTGTAAAATATGTATATTAACTAATTGATAATACATAAAATTTTAGGTATTTGTAATTTATAATGAATAAGGTGTTATACATTTTTCTTGTGTTTAATAAAAAGTATAAAGCTCCTTATAGTTGTTTTTGTAGCTATCAGTATAATCTTCATAATAATTAGTATAGCATAGTGATTTATTTTTGATTGCGTATTTATATAAATATATAGTTTATGGCAGTGACAAATTATTATATGAATAAACCATAATTTAAATAAATCATAATATAAACAAGTTAAGATATGAATTAGAGTTTAGTACATAGCAGAAAAATATAGAGAAGATAAAATAATATTAAAAAATTATATGATAAGTTTAATAAAATCTTTATATTAAAAATAATATTACACTTATTGTTTAAATAAAAAAGTTAAATCTGCACCATTAACTTAATATGATTAAAAGTTTAAAATAAAAATATCAAAGAATTCTTTTTAATAAAAATAATAATTTAATAAGTTATTTAGAAATCTAAAAAATTTTACAAACAAATATTTATTCAAATTGGAGGAGTGGGAATATGAGTAATGGCTTTTATCAATTAAATTCAGCGGTATTGTATTTTAATGAACGAAGTGATGTAAATAGAATCAGATTTAATCATTATATAATGAGAAAAGAAAATATACAAAGATTAAAAGGAACTTTGCCAAGAGGGCAATTTATGATTACAGTAAGAAAAGCTGCATCTGACCTTGATGTATCTATATCTACAATAAGTAGACTTATAAATGAATTTATAGATTTAGGTATATTGAGATTAATAAGTAGAGGAGTAAAGGGAAATTGTTGTTCTGTGTATAGTTATGTATGTTCTGAAGATAGTAATACAGGGGTTGTAGGAAAAAATAGTGATATTTTCACAAATATAGAGAAATATATTAACGGAACTATTAACAATAATCAAAAAACAATGAAACATAAGCATAGAGATGAGTTGTTCAAAACCAATAATACCAGCACATACGGCTGTATAGATGAATATAGTATAGACAAAGATTATGAGTGGGTAATTGATACAGGGTGTGAAACAGAAAATGAGACAAAGAAAAAAGAGTTATTAAAAAACAATTTAAATAAAAAGAATTTTAAAAAAAATACCCTTGAAGAATCAAATGAAGAATCGACTTGTGGAGTTTTAGAAACTATTCATGAAGTTATTATAAAAAAATTAAACAATGAATCAGGAAAAAATTTTAAAGTTGATTCAGGTATAACTAAGGACATTATAGATGAAAGATTAAAAGAAGGGTATAGTTTAGATGATTTTTATAAGGTTATAGAGGCAAAGGTAAAAAGATGGAGATATACACCTATGGAAATGTATATAGAACCAGCAATTTTGTTTAGTTGTAATTTTGAGTCGTATTTAAGTGAAGAAAGTTCCTTAAAACCCTGTAATTATGGGGATGGATATGATGATATGTATTAGGAGTTATATAGAGATATTTATTAAGAGGTTAGTTTGTTTTTTAGTTGCTTAAAATATGAGTATATAAAAATAAACGGTATATTAAAAAATAGTGTGCATTTTTTTAATGAGAAAAGCACACTATTTTTTTTAATATACTGGAGAAATATAGCCCATTTGAATTGCTTTTGTAATAGCCTCAACTGATGAAGAAACATCTAATTTGTCATATATGTGTTGTAAATGATTTGATAATGTTCTTTCACTTATGTATAATTCATCAGCAATCACTTTTCTTTTTTTTCCACTACAGATAAGTTGTAATATTTTTTTCTCCATACTTGTCAAATCTTCAATAATTAGTTCATTATTTTCAGATGGGAAACAAGTTAGACCTTGATAGACTTTTAATAATGAATCAATTAAACTATCTGGACTGATATTTTTATTAAGGAATCCACAGATACCTATTTTTTTAGCTTTATATTTATAAACTGGTAGGTCATATCCAGTCAACATGATTATTTTAATAGTAGGGTTAGTTTCTAATAAATTATAAGCTACCTCTAAGCCATCACATTCACTTAAGTCTCTAAGATTTATATCCATTAACACAATATCTATTTTTTTATTTATAATTATTTCTGATAAATTATGAACATCTTGTGTGGAATAAAATTGTTCGATTTCTTCATATTCTTCTAATGCAATGGACAAGCTTTTAGCAAAAAGCATGTGGTCATCAACTAACAAAATATTTATATGAACCATCTCCTTTCATAGGAATTGTAATTTGTACACAAATTCCGTGAGGTATATTATCAGAAATATTTATTGTTCCTCCTAGATTTTTTACTTGTTCTTTAATTGAGATAATGCCCTTATGTTTTGTTGTATCTAAAGGCATTTTAGGTGTATCTAAATTAGTTTTAAAGGATGTATTTGTCACACCATTATCACCAACAGATAATTTTATTATATCTTTTTCTAGTGATAAAGTTATCCATGCGTGGCTACCATTTGAGTGTTTATATACATTGGTCAATAATTCTTTAATTAGACGGTACATCAATATATCATATGGCTCAACCAAGAATAGAGTATCAGAACACTTAAAGGCAACCAGGATATTTCTTTGTGGAAATGATGAAGAAATACTTTCAATCAAATTCTGATAATTTTCTTTTATTGTCAGATTTTTTAAGATTACAGGATGATAGTCCTGCATCTGCTTTCTTATACGTGTATTTAAGTTGTTAAGTGTTTCATATATAATATCTTGTACTTCTGGACGATATGACTTACTAGTCATATTTTTTATTGAAAGCAAATCTTGTAACACATCGTCATGTAAAAAATTAGAAAAATCTGTTTTTAGTTGTTCCTCTTGTTGTAATCTCTCTAATGCAAAAGTATACTTACTATTTCTAGGAATTTGATTTTTTTCATGCTTTAAATTAAATTCTAAAATAATGTTACAAAGGAAAATCAGCATAAATAAAACATTTATAGCGATTAATATTATAGAAAAATTACCACTACTAAGCAGTACTACCAAACTAATAACTATAATACTCGTAAAAAGAAAAATAGACCTTTGTTTTAAGTTAAAAACTGTTGAAATAGGAAAACTATCATTTTCTTTAAGTACAATACCATGAATACTCATAGAAAATATCAATACAGTTAGATAGATTCCAAAATTACCAATATGATTTGATATTTTTAGTGTGAAAAAATAATAAATAAGGAATCCTATAATTGTTATAAATACAGAAATCAGTATAGGTCTTTTTTCACTTCTTATAACAAAAGTGACTCTTTTCCAATGATAAAAAATAATATAGAAAAAGCTTATTATACTTACAACAAACTGTATTCCATACATACAAGCATACATTTTGTCAGATATAAATGCTCCCATAATTGCAGTAATACAGGTAATAATTAACAAAATATCTGTTATCTTACGAAATTTGTATCCACTACCTTGAAATAAAAATAAAAATATGAACTTAATAGAAACATACGCTATAATTGTGTTTAATATTTTAAAAATAATAGTACCTATTGGTGTGGCTACAAATGACAAGAGTAAATACCAACTATCTAGTGCTAATAACCCACAAAATAGTGAAATAATGTTATTTTCTCTGACATTACAAGAAGTTATATATGTAATATCTATAAGCAATAATGTTGAAATCATTAAGGGGATAATGCTTTGTATATTCATATAAGTTTCAATACTTGTAGAGATTCCCATAAAGAGGAGTGATAGGATGTAGTTTCCTAAAAATAATGTTTTTAAATTAAAGTTTGGCAATCTTATACACCTCCTTATGAATTTATAGTATTGTACTATATCAAGTTTATGACTACATTAAACCTATGAATTTATAGTTTTGTATTATATCAAATATTTATAAATAAATAAAGTATACCAAATCGCCACACATTTAAGTATGACGATTTGAAAAATATCATTTTTTTAATACGATTTTACAACAGGATTTAGTAGTAAGTATGTAATATATTAAATATACTATAGCAGTTGAGAAAACCGCAATAATTACAGGTATATATTGTGAGAATGAGGTTCCAAGTAAATTTTGCATCAAAGCAGTTTTATAGACCAAAGTAGCAAATGCACAATCCAACATCCCAAGTAAAAACGGAATATTAAAAAATGGTAATACCTGTTTTTTAATAATTTTTTTAATTTGTATATCAGTGTAGCCCATTTTTTGTAAAATCTCATAATCAGACTTTGAATCTAAAATTGCTGTTATATTGTTAAAGTATAATATACTTCCAACAGCAATAAAGAATAAAATAACGAGAAATCCTATTAGTAGGAATGTAGAGCTATTAATTGATAGTAAATCATTAATCCTGTGAGAATGTCCTTGTAAATAAGGGCTTTTATTTAGATAATCTGAAATATCACCATATAATTTTTCATTGTTTTTAATTGATTTACCATTGATACTCAAAATACTTGTTACTGGCAATTTATTTTGTTCTATTTCTTTATATATATTATCACTAACAATAAGTGTTCCAACACTATTACCAAAAGAAATGGTATTGTTTAATGATGTTTCTCTTACAGTTATAGGTGTTTCTTTACCATTGATGAGTAGTGGGTAAATCATTCCATTTTCAATACTTCCATCATTATTTGGTTGATACTTCATCAAAATACATTCATTATCATTTAAAGGTGTAAGTTGCTTTAGCAGTTTGGTTCTACCTTGTGCTTCTAATAATGTACAATAGTCCGAAAAAGATATACACTCAAATCCTGCTTTTCTTGAGATAACTCCTTTAGATGAACTATTATTAGATAGCTCATTTTTAGATGTACCAATCCCATATTCAAGAGGAAGGTCTTTTGCTGAAGATGTTACTTTATAAATATCTGTCTGTGTAAAAATAACATCGTCTGTATCAGAAGTATATCGACTTACAATTTGTTTTACATCTTCAACCTGTTCATTTCTTTCTACCCTAAATTCTATCTCTGAAGGTGCAATACGTGAAATTGATGCAATAGGATAGTATAAAGAAAGTGCCATAACACTTGAAACTGTTAAAGTAGAAGCAGATAGTAATGTAAGCATAATTAGAGTCTTAGAATTTGAGCGTATACGATAGATAAAGTTTGGAATAGTTATTATCTTCATATCTGTGTAGAAAGCTTGTCTATTTTTTTTGCTCTGTTGCATAATGTATGGAAGAAAGGCACTGATAAAGAGAGTTGTACCAATTACAATAAGAATCATAGTTACCAATCCTATTTGATAAAATCCTATACGTATCCATACCGACTTAGTTCCACGAAGAATATCTAATGCCAGACAATAGCCACTTAAAATCATAATAAAGCCCATAAAAGCTGGGATTTTTCTGCACTTCAACTTTTTTTCTGCACTTTTTTCATACCTTACTAATTTTATAAGTGAAGTCCTAAAAAGAAACTTAGCATTTGATATAGATATTACTAAAACAACGAATACTATAAAGAGTGTTGTTTTACCTATTGCACTTATATTAAAAAATGGTATTTGTGAATTGTCAATTGATAAATTGAGCAGAGTAGTAATTCCAAAGACAATACCCTTATGAGCCAATGCTCCTAATACCAATCCTACAATAAAAGCTCCACTACAAATTAATATATTCTCAAAAGTAAGTAGTGATAGGATTGCAAACTTGCGATATCCAAGAAAAGCATATATACTCAGCTCTTTTGTACGACGTCTCAAGAAAAAACGATTTGAATATGCCATATAGAAGATAACAAAAGCCATTAAAAATATAGAGATAACATTGCACATAGACTCAACTCTACCATCAGTTGAAATCTTTTCTAGCATTACCTTATTAACCGAAAATGAAGTAAATGCAAAAAATACAGTGATGACAAAAGAGACTGAAAGCATATATAGAGAATAGAATGAAAAGTTCTTTTTAAGGTTTTTTATTGCCATATAAAAAATGTTCATTAAATTATCCTCCTATCTTTTAGTATCCAATTTTGTAATTTCTTTAATAATCAATTCGTAAAATGTATGTCTATCGTTTTGTTGTTTGTGTAGTTCTTTAATAATACAACCATCTTTAAAAATCAAAATTCGATTTGCAAAACTAGCTGCATAAGCATCATGAGTCACCATTAAAATTGTTGTATTCAATTCCTCATTTGCTTCTTGTAGTGAGTAGAGTAGTTGAGTAGCTGAATTGGAATCTAAAGCTCCTGTTGGCTCGTCTGCAAACAGGATACTAGGTTGTTTAACTATTGCTCTAACTGCTGAAGCTCTTTGCCTTTGACCACCAGATAATTCATTTGGATATTTGTTTAATTGAGCAGTTATGCCAAATCGTTCGGATAGACTTCTTACTAGATTTTCTATTTTATCTGGAGGTAGTTTTTTTAGAGTAAGAGGTACTGAAATATTTTCAAAAATTGTGAGACTGTCCAGTAAAAAATATTCTTGAAAGATAAAGCCTAAATTATTTTTACGAAAATCAGCAGAACTAGTATCATTAAGTGATTTTAAGTTTACATTGTTTATGAAAACATCCCCACTTGTTGGTTTATCAATTGTAGATAATACGTTAAGAAGAGTTGTTTTTCCAGAACCAGAAGCCCCCATTATTCCTATAAATTCTCCTTCTGATACATTAAAGGACACATTATCTAAACTCGGTTGTTGACCTTTAGTATAAATTTTAGTTATGTCATTTACTTTTAATATGGTATTCATAGTATATATCTCCTTTCATCTTAATACAGTCAAATTATATATTAACTTTATTGTTCGTTCATGAGTAAATCACGCAATAATTTTAGGCAAATTAATAATATTATAAAATATTATCTAAAAACCTTTCTTTTCTAGATGTTGTGAGAAAAGACTGGGTTTTAATTTAATCTTTTTACTGTATTTTGTAGATGAAAGGGAATTATTATCAAAGAATTGAAGGAGTAGATTATCATAAGGATATATAGTACTTACTAAACTTTTTATTAGATTTGAGTTAAAAGACATGTGTATAGATATAGCGATGTGAGAGGATAAACCATTTAAAAAACAAAAATAAAAAAAGCCATATATACGGAATAATCCAGTATTTATGGCTTTGTGATAATTAATAAAGTATATATTTTATTAATTGTCTATTTCAAATTCCAATATTTCACCAGTAATTGCATTGATTGTTATCTCATATTCAGTATTTCCTTTTATTAGTTCACCTTCATATTCTTTATCATCTTTATCATATTCAAATTTTACTATTTTTCCATTAGGAACTTTACTTAGCATTATTGATTTAGCTTTTTCAGCACTAATAATAGAATTGTTATCATTAGTATTAGAGTTATTATTGTGATTATTATCATTATCATCAAAGTCATCATCAGAATCATTGTCCATGTCAATATCTACAATTCTTCCATCAAATGCATTTATCTCTAATTCATATGTTTTATTGTCTTTTACTATTTTAGCTTCATATTCATTATCCTCAGCATCATATTTACAATAGATTAAATTACCATTAGGAACAGTATCTAGTGCTATAGATTTAGCTTTGTCCAATGATATATTTTTTGTACCTAAATTACTATCATTTAAGTCATCATCTTTTTCAATTTCTATTATTTTACCAGAGTAGGCATCAATTTCTATCTCATATAGGACATTATCTTTTATAACTTTGCAGTCGTATTTATTATCATCTTCATCATAGTAACAAACTAAAATATTACTTCCTGGAAGAGCTTGTTTTAATAGTTCTTTAGCCTGTATTAAAGATACTTTTTTAGTTTTATTTCTTATGTCGACATTTTTTAATTTTAAAATATCTTCAAACGCTTTTTGGTTATATCCTCCTCCTACTTGTGTTATTTCATCTATATCTTTATTTTCAATAAATTCCTTTTGACTATTTACGAGGCTACCATTAGATATCATTATAGGTGAATTTTCTTTAGCAGCTAGTACTCCTATTGATAATGAATCTACTAGTGCATTTTCTTGGTTAATACCATCTTTAGCTACAAATACATTATTTATTTTTTTGTCTTTATAAAATTTCTCAATAATTTTTGCATTAGTATTGTTTCTATCCAAACCGCTAATTCTTTCTCTGTTTGGATATTTTTTTACTGTATTGTCTGATAAAACCTTACTTCCTCCAACTATGTAAGATTTTTTTATAAACCTATTGTTTAAGAAATTTACACTACTATCATTACTGTTTTCATCTGATACTAGTATTATAGGCATATTATGTATTGCTGCTGGAGAAGCTATGCTAACTGCATCAGATAACCCATTTAATCCATTTACAACAGCAACATTTTCTACTTTTTTTATTTTATCTATTTCTTTAAGTACATTTGTAGACATTTCATATATATTATTTCCTGCGACTTTATTTATTTTTATGTTAATTGATTTTAGCTCATTTTCTACTTTAGCAGAAATACTATTTCCACTATCTACTATGTACACATTTTCTACACCAAGTCTTTTAAGTTCAGCTTTAGTCGAACTCTCAATACTATTACTGTTTACTAAAAGAATAGGTGCATTCTTTAGTATAGCAAATGGATTTGCACAAAGAGCACTTTGAATAGAGTTACCATTAACTAGAATAGCTGTTTTTGATTGAACCCACCCCAATTTACTTACTTCTACGGCTGTTTCATATCTTGTTTTACCTATTAGTCGTTCTTGTTTTGTAGCATTATCTGCAAAGATTACTGAAAAACTAGAAAAAAACATCATACCCGATACTAATATAGCTAAATTTTTCTTATTCATATTTTTACCTCACAATCTTTAAAATTTTATTATTTAGCGTTACTTAGTAAAATATAATCTTAAAAGTAAGCTGATATTAAATCTGATACTATAAAATCAACAGATAAGATTATTTAAAAACAAAATTTTCCTTTTTATATTCAATATTGTATCATAAATATAAAAAGGAAAATGCTTTTTAAAAGGGGTATACACTATTCATTTTTATCATTTGATAAATGAGTCTTTCCCCATTGTTTCATATGTTCTAAAACGGGAACAAAACTTATTCCTAAATCTGTTAGAGAATATTCTACCTTAGGTGGGATTTCTTCATAAATATGTCTAGAAATAAAACCATCTGATTCTAGTTCTCTAAGTTGTTTTGTTAATGTAGATTGAGTAATGTTTCCAATCTGTCGCTGTAGTTCTCCAAATCGTATTGTTTTTAAAGATATATAGTAGAGAATTTCAATTTTCCATTTGCCTCCTAATATTTTTTGTATCTTGACTATCGTTTCACATCGTTCAACTTTTGATGAATTATTTTTCATAAAAACATCTCCTTGAATTTAAGTATAAAGCAGAGTATTTTTAAATTCAACACACTTTATTTTGAGATACTTAGTAGCATATTTGATACTATAAACATAAAAAGACAGTACTTTTCGATTTCAATATGCAATGCTATCATTAGCCCTGAAAGAATTTTATTGATAGGGGAGAGTTGTGTTATGGCAAAAATAAAAAAAATAAGTAAAGACTTACAGAAAATAGATGTTTTTCAAAAGGGGATGTTTTCTAAACAAAGTTTGAAAAAAATAGTTATTCCTTTGATGATTGAGCAGACTTTGATGTTATCAATAGGTATGTTTGATACGTTAATGGTATCTTCAGTTGGAGAAAGTGCAGTTTCTGGTGTTTCTCTTGTAGATACCATCAATACTTTGCTTATATACCTATTAACTGCTCTTGCTGCTGGAGGAGCTATAGTAGCAGGTCAATATCTAGGTAGCAAAAACTCAGAAAAGAGTAATCTTGCTGGAAAACAGCTGTTGACTGTCAGCTTTGGAATATCTGTGTTATTTATGACAATTTGCTTGATTTTTAATCACAGACTTTTATCGTTGTTTTTTGGAACTATAGAGCATGATGTCATGAGAAACGCTAGAATATACTTCTATATAACAGCAGTTTCCTTTCCTTTTATAGCTGTTTATAGTTCATCAGTAGCTTTGTTTAGAGCAATGGGAGATACTAAAACTGCTATGATTAATTCCCTTATTATGAATGTAATCAATATAGGGATAAATGCTTTACTAATATACGGTTTGCAATTGGGTGTATTAGGAGCTGGGATAGGTACTCTAACTGCACGAATTGTTGGAGCTACAACAACTATACTTATGTTACGTAATCCGAAATTAACAATTTCTATTCGTTCATATTCTTTTTGGGATATTGACTTAAATACAATCAAAAATATCTTAAAAATCAGTATTCCTGCCAGTTTAGAAAACAGTATTTTTCAAATAGGAAGAATAATTCTTACAAGTTTAATTGCTGTATTTGGAACAAGTGCAATTACAGCAAATGCCGTAACAGGAAGCCTTATTAATGTAGCTACCATTCCAGGTCAAGCATTAGGTTTAGCAATCACTATTGTAGTATCTCAATGTGTAGGTGCTAAGGAATTCGGACATGCCACTTTATATACAAAGTATCTGCTTAGATTATCTTGGTTTTATATGGCTATACTTAATTTAGGAATTTTACTTCTATTAAATCCTATTCTTAATCTTTACAATCTATCCAATATCACATTTTATTTGGCTTTTGAGATTATGATTATCCATATTAGTGGTTGGATAACTGTTTGGCCTCTTTCCTTTGTATTGCCAAATTCATTTAGAGCTTCTGGTGATGCAAGGTATCCTATGATTATTTCTATTTTCTCTATGCTTATTTTTCGTATTGGGTGTAGCTACTTATTAGCTTATGTGGTAGGAATTGGTGTTTTGAGTGTATTTATAGCAATGCTTATGGATTGGATTTTCCGAAGTATCTGTTTTTTGTGGCGTTGGAAAAGTGGAAAGTGGAAAGAACATGCTTTGGATTAATATTAAAAACTATATTTTTATAATATTTGGGCTAAAAATAAAAAAAGCTATTGACTTGAAGTTAACTCCAAGTAGTAAAGTATAGTTATACAAGATTTGTATAGATTTAAAAGAGAAGTTAAAAAGGAATAAATTAAATAAGATTTAAAGGGGGAAGTAAAACAATGGAGGCAAAAAAATTAGGTTTTGGATTAATGCGTTTACCAATAAAAGATGAGAATGATGTTACAACTATTGATATGGAATATTTAAATAAAATGATTGATACTTTTTTGGAGAGAGGATTTACATATTTTGATACAGCTTATGTATACCATATGGGAAAAAGTGAGATAGCACTGAGAGAATCTTTAGTAAAGAGACATAAAAGAGATAGTTTTACTGTAGCTACAAAACTGCCATTAATGGTTTTAAAGAAAAAAGAAGAACAAGAGACTATTTTTAATGAACAGTTAGAAAAGTGTGGTGTAGATTATTTTGATTATTACCTTTTACACAATATAGGTGTATCACATTATGAGGTAGCCAAAAAATTTGATAGTTTTAAGTTTATTGAAGAAAAGAAAAAAGAAGGGAAAATAAAGAATATTGGTTTTTCTTTTCATGATAGTGCAGAATTATTAGATAAAGTCTTGACTGAGCATCCAGAAGTAGACTTTATTCAATTACAGATTAACTATATAGACTGGGACAATGAAAGTATACAGTCTAGAAAATGTTATGAGATAGCAGAAAAGCACAATAAGCCTGTGATTGTTATGGAGCCAGTAAAAGGAGGCACACTTGCAAAGGTACCAGAAAAGGCAGAGAAGTTATTCAATGATTATAATCCAGATATGTCAATACCATCTTGGGCAATCCGTTTTGCAGCAAGTAAAGACAATGTTATGATGGTCTTAAGTGGAATGTCAAATATGGAACAATTATTAGACAATACAGGATATATGCAAAATTTTAAACCATTTATAAAAGAAGAATATGATGTTATAGACGAAGCTGTAGAAATTATCAATGAATCAATTGCAGTTCCATGTACTGCATGTCAGTATTGTGTAGAAGGATGTCCAAAAAATATTGCTATTCCAAACTATTTTGCATTGTATAATTCAGAAAAACAAGCTATTAATGCTGGATTTTCAACACAGATGGTTTACTATAATAACTATACTAAGACTTATGGCAAAGCATCAGATTGTATTGGATGTAAACAATGTGAGGAAAGTTGCCCACAACATATTAAAATTATAGATGCTTTAAAGGATGTGGCAGAAATCTTTGAAAAATAATTAGTAGCTATAAATAAGAAGGATAAATAATTTTAAAAAATAATTACATGTAGATAAATAGAGTAAGTAGTTTTGATTAAAAAATAGTTACGTACACTTGTGATTTTAGTCATGGGAGGTTCAGAAGTTACTAACTATGGCTAAACAGAATAAGAAATTTCTATAGAATATTATTTGAATTATCTAATGATATTTTAATCTATACAATATCAAGAGAGAGGTATGTATGTATGACGATTTCAGAAGTTAGCAAAAAATACGAGCTTTCAGCAGATACTTTACGATATTATGAAAGAATTGGTCTGATACCACCTGTAGGTAGAAATAAAAGTGGGATTAGGTCCTTTACAGAAAAAGATTGCGAGTGGGTTAATTTCATAAAATGTATGAGAAGTGCAGGACTTTCTATTGAGACATTGATTGAATATGTGGCTATGTTTCAACAGGGAAATAGTACTATTAAAGCGAGAAAAGAACTTTTAATAGAGCAGAGAAATCAGTTAGCGAAAAGAATGGAAGAAATGCAAAAAACTTTGGAACGATTAAATTTTAAGATTGATAGATATGAAGAAGGTCTTGCTGAAAAAGAAAAGACATTAGAAAGCAGTATAAATAAATAAGTGGAGGAAGTATATTATGAGTAAAAATGTATTAATAGTATCCGCAAGCCCTAGAAAAGGTGGAAATTCTGATTTATTGTGTGACCAATTTATGCAAGGGGCATTAGAATCAAAACATAAAGTAGAGAAGATATTTCTAAAAGATAAAGATGTTAACTACTGTACTGGATGTGGTGCTTGTTATGAAAAAGGAGCAAGTTGTCCACAGAAGGATGATATGGGAGAAATTCTTGAAAAAATGATTGAAGCAGACGTGATTGTTTTGGCAACTCCAGTTTATTTTTATACTATGAATGGACAAATGAAAACTATGATTGATAGAACTTGTTCTAGATATACTGAAATTTGTGATAAAGATTTCTATTTTATTGTTGCAGCAGCAGACAATAATGTGGATGATATGGAAAGAACAATAGAAGGATTTAGAGGGTTTACATCATGTTTAAATGGTGCTAAGGAAAAAGGTATAGTATATGGTGTAGGAGCTTGGCACATAGGTGATATTAAGGGAAGTGAGTCAATGAAACAGGCATATGAAATGGGCAAGTTGGCATAGTATGTTTGTATATAATAAAGGGGCTATCTCAAAATAGAGATAAGCTTCTTTTTTATTGTTGAAATTATGAAAATATATTTGAGTTCATACAAAAAAGAGTGCCTCATGAACTAAAAAGTTCATTTTGGGACACTCCATTTATTTTATGATAATTATCTAAATATTTAGTATCACTCATATATCTTAATAATTATCATAAAAAATTATAAAGATTCTTGCATGATATTATTTTCCTTAATAATTAATTTTTCTAAGTTTTTCCAATCAGTTTCTTCCATATTTGCAAAATAATGACCACTTCCTATACAAGTCAAGTAAGACTTTCCATCTAATTCAAATGAAGAACCACCAATACACTTTGGATTACATTTTTTACAAGTACGAGTTTTAGTGATACTTTCCTTAATAGTTTTAGAACATTCTTCTACAACATTTTTATATGTATTTAGATGAAAAAGATTTGCTTTAACTCTCCATTTTTTTTCGTTACATTCTATAGTAAATAGGCTACGTTTTGGTTTCTTAGTGGAATATACTATCTTGTAAGAACGAGCACCTGTCTTTGGCTCAATTTTGCAATCTAATGATTTACCAAGTTCATGTAAATCACAAGCAACATTATAATCTTTACCACTTAATACCTTTAACATTTCCTCTGTTGTTTCTGCTGTTAATTCACTTTTACCCATATTAAAAAATCCCCCTAATAAATAATAATTTCACATAAAAATAATTAATATTAGTATATTAAATAAATTTATTAAAATCAATAAAATAACTACAATCTTACATTATTAGGCATAGAATAAGAGCTAATGCTTTATTATAAAAAAGACTTAATAGTATGAAAATTCACTTAGACATGATACAATTCTATAAAAGATTTAAAAAATATGAAAGGAGAAAGTTGCTGAGAGGTAATCAACATAATAATTTACTGATAGATTATAAATTTATTATGAGAAGAATAATATTATGAAGTAAGGTTATTAAAAGAGGGATTTGTGAGTTCTCAGCAATGGTGATGGGTATTGATGATTTTTTGGTTACTATTATATTTAGCTATTATATTTTCAATAGGTTCTATGATAACTAGAGTAAATAAGGTTTGGGTAAAGGTTTTACTATTTATAGTGGTTGGATTGTCAACTATAGTTCTTTCATACATAATAACTTGATAATTTAGGATTAAAAAACTGGTTTTAACATATAAATTCTCAAAACAAGAATTCTCAAGTTGGTAAATTTCTAGATATGAGAAAAAATTTGACATTACGAAAAATAATTTTGAAGCGTTTTTTTATAAAAATATTTAGATGTAGCTGGTTTGAATGACTTCACAAAATTTTATATATAGGTAAAATTTGGCATGTTAATTGCTTTAATAAAAGTTAACATGGACACAAATAAATATAATCATCTAAGTATTGATTATTTGAAGTTTTAGATTTGAAATTTAATCTAAAGGTTCATATTGATATTGGTGTTTAGGAAATTTTATTTTCCTGTAAATATAACCTAATAATAGGAGGTGAAATTATGTCAAAAGTAGTAATAGCTACAGAGAAAGCTCCAGGAGCAATTGGACCATATTCTCAAGCGATACAAGTTGGAAATATAGTTTCTACATCAGGTCAACTTCCAATAGATATGAAAACTGGTGAGTTAGTATCTGACCCAAAAGAAGCAACAAAAGCTTCTTTAGATAATGTAAAAGCAATATTAGAACAAGCTGGTACAAGTATGGATAAAATATTTAAGACTACAGTATTCGTAAAAGATTTAAAAGATTTTAATGATATTAATGAAGTGTATGCTACATATTTTAAAGAAAATCCACCAGCAAGATCATGTGTACAAGTTGCTCAATTACCAAAAGATGCAGTTTTAGAAATTGAAGCAATGGCAGTATTATAACAATAAAACCAATAACAAAACTAATGAAAATTAAAAACTAATAAAAAAAGTCTACAATTAAAAAAGTTTATATTAAAAAAGTCTATATAAAAATCTATCTAAATATTTAACTATTGAGCTTTTCTCATATAATGTATATTTTTGTGCCAAAAATATATTTGTTATATGGGGAAGGCTTTTTTGTATTTTATTATTGTATTATGATTCATTTTATTATTTCTATATTATAATTAATGTAATCACAATATAAAACAATTTTTTTATAATTGATATTATGTATTTTAATCCAAATATATAAATAAGTAATGTTTTATATATATTTTAAAGATTGACTATATGTTAAAATATAGCTAAACTGATAATTTGGTAAATTAAATTATAATGGGGGAAACTATGTTAAGTAAATTAAAAGAATTTCAACAAGAAATGATAAAATACACTGAAACAGTAGCTAGTGTGTTAGATGTAGATATTGAAATAGTTGATGATAGATTAATAAGGATTAGTGGCACAGGTCTATATAAATCAAAGATAAATGAAAGCGTTGTTACTGAAGGATTTATCTATGATAAAGTTATACAGACAGGTCAGGAATTAGTCGTATTGGATATATGTGATAATCAGCTTTGTATAGAATGTTCCCATTACATGAAATGCCTAAATAAAGTAATAATAGCAGTACCAATAAAATATAATAATCGTACTATAGGGGTAATTGGAGCTATTAGTACAGATAAAACTAAAAAAGTAGAAATAAGTGCAAAAATAGATAATTATCTAAAATTTGTCAATCATATATGCGATTTAATTTCCATGAAGATAGAAGAACATGAGGTGTCAAAAAATAGTAGCAGAAAAATGAATATGATGATAGAAATAATTGAAAATGTTGAAAAAGGCGTTATTATTCTAGATATAAATAGCAAAATATCATACATAAACAATATAGCTCTAAAAAAATTAGACATTGAGAAAGATATAATAGAAAATATAGTAAATATAGTATCTGTTGAATCCTCCTCAAATGGACATGAATTACTAGAAATTGATATTGATAGCAAGATTTATAATATAAATGCCAAAATAATTCCCGTATATCCATATATAAATCAATATGACAAAATAATAATATTTGACAAGACATATATCAACCACAAAGGACATGGAAAAGTTAATAGTGGATGGGGAAATAGTGATATAGAGTCTATAATTGGAAATTCAGAAGCGATGGTGAAAGTTAAAGAGAGAACCAAGAAATTAGCAAAATCAAATTCAACTGTTCTTATAACTGGTGAAAGTGGTACAGGTAAAGAACTAATTGCTAGAGCTATACATGCAGAGGGTAGTAGGTGGAATAAGCCATTTATTGCTATAAACTGTGCTGCTATTCCAGAAAATCTTCTTGAAAGTGAGCTATTTGGATATATAAAGGGTGCATTTAGTGGAGCTAGTAGTGGCGGTAAGGTAGGAAAATTTGAACTTGCAAATGAAGGTGTGATATTTCTTGATGAAATGGGAGATTTGTCGATGCCTCTACAAGCAAAGCTACTTAGAGTCTTACAAGAGAGAAAATTTGCAAGAATTGGCTCAAATAAACTTATTGATTTAGATATAAGAGTAATTGCCGCTACAAATAAGAATTTACTGAAATTAGTAAATGAAGGTAAGTTTAGGGATGATTTATATTATAGATTAAATGTAATTCCTATAAATTTGCCACCTCTTAGGGAAAGAAAAGATGATATTGAAGCAATAATGATGAAATTTGCTTCTAAATATTCTTTAGAATTAGGTATTCAATTGAATAAAATAGAAAAAAATGTGATGAATATGTTGATTAACTATAATTGGCCGGGAAATATAAGGGAACTGGAAAATGCAGTTGAGTATATGATGAATTTAGTTGGAGATGATGGAATAATATACAAAGATATGCTTCCATTAGATATTTTGAACTATTATAATATTAATGGAAATGCATGTAAGAGTACAAATGGAACCTTTGAAGATGATATAGTTGAAGGTATAGTAGAAAATCAAGAAAGGATACTTTCAATCAAAGAATTAGAGTTGACTTATATAAGTAAGTTGTTGAATAAGTATGGAAGAGATACAAAGACAAAGAAAAAAATAGCGAAAGACTTAGGTATCGGTTTGGCTACATTATATAGAAAATTAGAAGAGGAACAGCAATAACTTAAAATACGAAGTAAGAAAACTTTAGACTAGACATATATACAATTGGACTAAAATAATGACAGTTGGGTCGATTGAACTACTAGTTGGGTCATATATATTGATACTAAAAAATAAGGATGTTATCTTTTTATTAACAGAAGATAACGTCCTTATTTTTTAGTGTCATAAGAATTTATAAATTTTTGGATACTTATGAGAAGGATTAGTTACAGACGAATGTAGTATGGTAAATAATTAATAAATACTTGATAAGTAAAAATATATGGAAGAAGAAAGTACATTCATCTTCTATTCAAAGTTTACTGTAATAAATTTATATGGTAATTTTTATTGAAATAAGGAGGTTTATATGAAAAAATATGGAGTTATTTTACTAGTATTAATTATAGGATTTACAGGATTTTTTGTATATGATAAATCCTTTAAACCCTGGAATGAAGCTGAAAAACGTATTAATAAATACATGGTAGAGCAGCGAGTTTCAAAAGACGATATAAGTAAAATCATAAAAGAAAAAGCAAAAAAAGCAAGTTACAAGGGTATCCTTTATAAGGTATATTATAAAAATGACCCTCAATATGAATATCAATACTTTTATAGTGATGATTATCATGCTTTATACGTAAACAAGGTTTTATTACAAATATATGACTTAAATGATGGTCATGAATTAAAGGCTGATAAGGAACTTAGAAATTTAAAATATCCGCCAATCTACTTGGATAAATAAGCTATAAAAGAAAAAGGAGTCTTATGAAAATAGACTCTTTTTTTATTTTTACATTAATTTGTTGGTATTAACTCTTAATTGTCTACCTTTACTACAAATAACACATTATTTTATTATTTGTGTATTATAATTAAGCTAATTGAGGTATAAAACGGATTTTTTATAATTGATATTATGTATTTTAATGTAAATATACAAATAAGTAATGTTATATATTTTTAAAAAATTGACTATATGTTAAAATATAGCTAAAATGGTAATTTGACTATATAAAAAAAGTATTTAGTGGAACTAGTCTTAAAGGAAAAAGGATATTTAAACACTGTTTCAGTTCTTCAAAGTAATCAGGTAAATTTAAACTCGCAAATGAAGGCATTATGTTCAGTGACAAAGTGAAATAAAAGTTAAAGTGAAATAGAAGTTATAGAAAATAAAGGCAGTAATATATCTGACAAAATAATAGACATATAAAGAATAAGAGCATAATAAAGGAAAAATTAAAACAAAGAAACGGTTTCTCGAATTGATAATTCTCGTATTGATAAAAATTTCCCAATATGAGAATTTTTTCTTTTATAAATCTTATTTTTCACATTCATAATTTATAAAATTTAAAGAAATTTTATAAAAGTATGTAATTCCAACATAAAAAAAATATTTTTAGAATAAATAATATTGGCATAGTAATTGCTTTACTATTAAGACACAAAGATAAAAAATTAAAATGACACCGAAAAATTTGAAAGGGGAATATAAAATAAATGAGAGAAATAAAATGGAAATTAAATAATCTACCTAAATCTGAGGAAAAAGAAAAAGGTATTGAATTTTTAAAAGATGAAGAGATTGCAAAGGCTAAAGCTTTCCATGAGAGCTTTCCACAATATGAAAAAACTCCTTTAGTTAAATTAGATAACTTAGCAAAATCACTAGGAGTAAGCGGAATATATGTTAAAGATGAATCTTATAGATTCGGATTAAATGCATTTAAAGTTTTAGGTGGCTCTTACTCTATGGGTAGATATTTAGCTCAAAGATTAGATACAGATATATCTGAGTTAGGATATGACAAATTAACTTCAAAAGAAATAAAAGAAAAGTTAGGAGAAATAACTTTCTTTACAGCTACAGATGGAAACCATGGTAGAGGAGTTGCTTGGACAGCTAATAAATTAGGTCAAAAATCTGTTGTATTAATGCCAAAAGGTTCTTCTGAATTTAGATTAAACAAAATCAAAGGAGAAGGAGCAGATGCTAGTATAACAGACTTAAACTACGATGATGCAGTAAGATTAGCTAATGATTATGCAGAAGCTGATGACCATGGAGTAATGGTTCAAGATACAGCATGGGACGGATATGAAGAAATACCAGCATGGATAATGCAAGGATATGGAACTATGGCTAAAGAAGCTATAGAGCAATTAAAAGAATATGGAGTAGACAGACCAACACACGTATTTGTGCAAGCAGGAGTTGGTTCACTTGCTGGAGCAGTTCAAGGATATGTTGCTTCAATATATGATGAATGCCCAATAACAGTAGTAGTAGAAGCTGATGAAGCTGATTGTTACTATAAATCAGCAGAAGCAGGAGATGGAAAACCAAGATTTGTTGGAGGAGATATGCCAACTATAATGGCTGGTCTTGCTTGTGGAGAGCCAAATACTATAGGGTTTGAAGTGTTAAAAAATTATTCATCAGCATTCGTTTCAGCACCAGACTGGGTTTCTGCTAAAGGTATGAGAATACTAGGAAATCCTCTAAGAGGAGATGAAAAAGTAATCTCTGGAGAATCTGGAGCAGTTACAACTGGAGCATTAGTTTCAATTCTTGAAAGTGAAGATTTAAAAGACTTAAGAGCAGCTTTAAAATTAGATGAGAATTCTAAAGTATTATTAATAAGTACAGAAGGAGACACTGACCCTGATAAGTATAAAGATATAGTTTGGAATGGTGAGTGCCAAAGTAAATAAAAGACTTAAAATAAGAACTAAATAAAATCAGAATAAGAGCTAACTAAAATTAAAATAAAGTCTAAATAAAAGATTAATAAATAAAATGTAAAGAAGTCAAAAATCAATAAATTAAGTAGAGTATGAATAAATTAAAAAAGTAAAATGTCAAAGTGAAACACCAACAAATTAAAAATTATATGGGGGAATATCAAAATGTTAAATGAAACAAGAAAAAAACAATTAACTGAAGTATGCCAAGATTTAATAAGAAATGCTAGTTATTCAGGTCAGGAAGAAAATGTAGTAAAAGCAATAGAAGAAAACTTTGCTTTACTAGGTTTTGATAGCTGGTCAAGAGATAGATATGGAAATATAGTAGGATGTATAAAAGGAAACAAACCAGGTAAGAAAATATTATTTGATGGACATATAGATACAGTTCCAGTTCCAGATGCAAGTAAATGGAGCGTTCCTCCTTTTGAAGCGAGAATAGTAGATGGAAAAATATATGGTAGAGGAACTTCTGATATGAAAGGGCAAGTAAGTGCTATGATGGCAGCTGTTTCATACTTTGCAGAAGATACTAACAAAGATTTTGAAGGTGAATTATACGTAGCAGGAGTTGTTCACGAAGAAATATTTGAAGGAGTTTCAGCTAGAGAAATAAGTAAGGCTGTTGAGCCTGATTATGTTGTAATAGGTGAATCTTCAGAATTAAACTTAAAGATTGGTCAAAGAGGTAGAGGAGAAATAGTAGTAGAGACTTTTGGTAAACCAGCTCACTCTGCTAATCCAGAAAAAGGTGTAAATGCAGTTTATAAAATGGCTAATGTAATCCAAAAGATACAACAATTAGTACCTCCAACTCATCCAGTTTTAGGTGATGGAATACTAGTTTTAACAGATATAAAATCTTCTCCATATCCAGGGGCTTCAGTAGTGCCAGATTACTGTAAAGCAACTTTTGACAGAAGATTATTAGTTGGCGAAACAAGAGAAGGAGTATTAGCTCCAATACAAGCATTATTAGATGAAATGATGAAAGAAGATGCAGAATTAAATGCAAAAGTTTCTTATGCAGCTGAAAAAGCTGATTGTTATACAGGAAATACTATAGAAAGTGAAAGATTCTTCCCAGGCTGGTTATATGACGAAGAGGATGAATTTGTTCAAGCAGCATATAAAGGATTAAAAGAAGCTGGAATAGATTCAGAAATAACTCAATACTCATTCTGTACAAATGGAAGCCATTATGCAGGTGAGGCTGGAATAAGAACAATAGGATTTGGTCCTTCTAAAGAAAATCTTGCTCACACAATAGATGAGTATATAGAATTAGACCAATTATTCAAAGGTGCAGAAGGATATTATGGTATATTAAAATCAGTTTACAAAAAATAATTAGGAGATGGTTTTGTGAGAACTTTAATAAAACATGGGCTTATAGTAGATGGAAGTAAAACACCAGCATATGAAGGAGATATTTTAATAGAAGATGAGAAGATATTAAAAATATCACAGGATTTAAATGAAGAAGCTGACAAAGTTATAGATGCAAAAGGTAGAGTTATATGTCCAGGTTTCATAGATACTCATAGCCATTCAGACCTAGTTATTTTAGTTAATCCATATAATGAGGTAAAGATTAGACAGGGAATTACAACAGAAGTGTTGGGCCAAGATGGTATATCTATGGCCCCTCTACCTCAAGAACATATATCTTCTTGGAGAAAAAATTTAGCAGGCCTAGATGGTGAAAGTGATGAAATTGATTGGAAATATGAAACAACAGAGAATTATCTAAAAATGATGGATAACAATGGGGTAGGTTTAAATGAAACTTATTTAGTACCTCATGGAAACGTTAGAATGGAAGCGATGGGGCTTGAAGATAGACCTGCCACTAAAGAAGAAATTCAAAAGATGTGTGAAATCACAGAGAGAGAATTAAAAGCAGGAGCTATAGGATTGTCTACTGGACTTATATATATACCTTGTGCATATTCATTGACAGAAGAAATTATAGAAATGTGTAAGGTTGTAGCAAAGTATGATGGAGTATTTGTAGTTCACCAAAGAAGTGAAGCGGATACAATTTTAACATCAATGGAAGAAATCATAGAAATTGGAAAACAATCAGGAGTAAAAGTTCATTTTTCACACTTTAAGGTTTGTGGTAAATCAAATTGGAAGTATATACCTCAAGTTATAGAGCTTTTAGAAAAAGCAGAAAAAGAAGGCATACGAGTATCTTTTGACCAATATCCATATGCGGCAGGAAGTACAATGCTTGGAGTAGTTTTACCTCCTTGGGCACATTCTGGAGGAACTGATAAGTTAATCGAAAGATTAAGTGATGAAAACGAAAGAGCAAAAATGAAAAAAGATATAGCAAATGGAATAGAAGGTTGGGATAACTTTATAGAATTTGCAGGAATAGACCAAATATTTGTAACAAGTGTAAAGACAGAACAAAATAAAGATACAATTGGTAAGAGCTTGTTAGAAATTGGAAAAATGAGAGGAAAAGACCCATTAGATGCAACGTTTGATTTATTAAAAGAAGAAGAAAATGCAGTTGGAATGGTAGATTTCTATGGATTAGAAGAACACATAATAGGATTTATGAAAAGAGACGAGCAAAATGTATGTACAGATGGTCTTTTAGCAGGAAAACCACATCCAAGAGCTTATGGTTCTTTCCCTAAAATACTAGGAAGATATGTTAGAGAGTTAAACGTGTTAACAATTGAAGAAGCTGTTTATAAAATGACTAAAAAGGCAGCTACAAGCTTTAGTATAAAAGATAGAGGCGAATTGAAAGAAGGATATTTTGCAGATATAGTTATATTTGATAAGGATACAGTTACTGGTTGTGACGATTTTATCAACTCTATGCAGTACCCTACAGGTATAGATTATGTAATTATAAATGGAAATTGTGTTGTTGAAGAAGGAAAATACAATAAAATTAAAGCAGGGAAAGTACTTAAAAATTAAATCTTAGCTTTAAGGGGGAATAAATTTATGATTTTAGTGGGGAATGGGAGGCTAATAAGCCAAGATTCTTTAAATCCCTATATGGAAGATGGATGTGTAGTAATAAACGATAATCTAATTGAAGATATAGGTACTACAGAGGAAATGAAAGCGAAATATCCAGTACATGAGTTTATAGATGCAGGCAAGAAGATAATCATGCCTGGTCTAATAAATTCACATATGCATATATACAGCTCATTTGCTAGAGGAATGGCAGTTCCAGGAAAACCTTCTGAGAATTTTTTAGAGATACTGAACAATTTATGGTGGAGACTTGATAAACAGCTTACACTAGAAGATACTAAATACAGTGCATATGCAACGTATATAGAATGTATAAAAAATGGTGTGACAACAGTTTATGACCATCATGCAAGTCCAAATGCAATTGAAGGAAGTTTGTTTACAATATCAGATGTTGCAAAGGATTTAGGAATAAGAACATGCCTTTGTTATGAGGTATCTGATAGAGATGGTGGGGATACAATCCAACAAGGTATCAATGAAAACGTAAACTTTATAAAATACGCTCAAAAAGATGATACAGACATGATAAAAGGTATGTTTGGTCTTCATGCTGCCTTTACACTATCTGATGATACATTAAATAAGTGTGCTTCAGAAATGGATGGTCTTGATACAGGTTACCATGTACATGTTGCTGAAGGATTAGACGATTTACAGTACAATTTAGACAAATATGGAAAGAGAGTTTTAGAAAGATTTAATGATTTCGGGGTATTAAAAGAAAAGACTATAGCAGTTCATTGTATATATATAAGTACAGATGAAATTAGCCTTTTAAACAAAACAAATACATTTGTAGTTCATAATCCAGAATCTAATATGGGAAATGCAGTTGGATGCTCTCCAGCAATAGAGTTATTAAAAAGAGGTGTTACAGTAGGTCTAGGAACTGATGGATACACTAGCGATATGTTTGAATCATTAAAGGTTGCTAATATAATTCATAAACATCACTTGAGTGACCCAAGAGTTGGATTTGGAGAATCACAAACAATGTTATTTGATAACAATAGAAAAATAGCTAAGGCTTATTATAAAAATGACTTAGGAGTACTTAGAAAAGGTGCTTATGCAGATGTAATAGTAGTTGATTATATACCACATACTCCATTGACAGAAAACACAATAGGGGGACACACTATCTTTGGAATGAGTGGAAGAAGTGTAGATACGACTATTATAAATGGAAAAGTGCTTATGAAAGACAGAAAGTTAGTAAATATAGACGAAGAAAGTATTCTAGCTAAAAGTAGAGAATTAAGCCAAAAACTATGGAATAGAATTTAAATGTTGTAAAATAGAACTTAGACAAAAATAGGAATTTAAATGAAGTATATAGATATAAAATATACGGAATAGAATATTAAATTAAATAAAGAAGGGAGACCCAAAATGTCTCAAGATAAAAGCCCTAAAATAGCTCCAGTAGATGAAAGGTTACCCGTATCCAAATCTTGGGTATTTTCATTACAGCACGTTTTGGCAATGTGTGCAGGAGCAGTAGCGGTTCCTATGATGATAGGAAGTGCTGCACGACTAGATCATGCTAGTATTGTTTTTTTAATAAATGCTTGTTTATTTATGGCAGGGATAGGAACACTCATACAAAGTGTTGGTATAGGAAATATTGTAGGTGCTAAAATACCAGTAATAGAAGGAACTAGTTTTGCCGCTGTGGCAGGTATGACAGCAATAGCCTCATCATATAGTGATTCTCAGGTTGCAATACAGACAGTATTTGGTTCTGTAATAGTAGCTGGATTGTTTTGTATATTACTTGCTCCAGTGTTTGAAAAATTAATAAGATTTTTCCCTAGTGTAGTTACTGGAACAGTTGTTATGGTAATAGGTATTTCACTATTTCCAGTTGGGATAAAGTGGATAACTGACAACAAATTGGAAGCGGTTGAACCAAACTCATTAGCATTGGCTTTGGCAGTATTGGCAATAACTTTACTTTCATTTAAATTCTTAAAAGGAATTTGGAATAGTACAGCTATATTGGTAGGTATAGTACTTGGTACACTACTTTCCATGGCAGTTGGAATGGCAGATTTTAGTGCAGTAAATGGAGTTGGTTGGCTTAATTTAAATGTACCTTTAAAATTTGGAATGCCTAGATTTGAACCATCTGCAATACTATCATTGTGCTTAATTATGTTAGTACTTATGACAGAATCAGTTGGTAATATGATAGCTATCCATGAGATGGTAGATAAAGAAGTAACAGGTAAAAATATCAAAAGAGGTCTATTTGGAGATGGAATATCTACAGCTTTATCTGGAATATTCAACTCATTCCCAATAACTCCATTTGGTCAAAATACAGGGATAGTAGGTCTTACAGGTATAAAATCAAGATTTATAGCAGTTTATGCAGGGGTTATATTGCTAGTACTTGGTTTCTTACCAAAATTTGCAGCAATAATAGGAGCAATACCTAAGCCTGTTCTTGGAGGAGTAGGGTTTGCAATGTTTGGAATGGTAATGGTTGGGGGAGTAAAAACTCTAAGTAAAGTAAAGTTTGATGGAACTAAAAATGGAGTTATAGTAGCAGTTAGTGTTGGTTTATCTATGATACCACTAACAAATCCTGATTTTTATCATAATTTTCCAACTTGGGTACAAACAATATTCCATAGTGGAATAACAACAGGTAGTTTATCAGCAGTACTTTTAAATATATTCTTCAATGAATTAGGTTCTAAAAAAGAGAAGAATAATAAAGTTGAAGAAGCAAAATAGAAATAATATAAAAAGAAGATAAATAACAAATACAAATACAAATAAAAGAATATAAGCTAAATATTAAAAATATTTAATTAAGGGAGAGATAATAATATGGCTAATTTAAAAGTTAATTTATATGGAATGGAATTCTTAAATCCAATTATGACAGCAGCAGGTCCTGGAGCAAAAGATGGTGCTCTCTGTCAAGAAGCAGCAAAAGGTGGAGCAGGAGCTATATGTACAAAAACTATATCTGTATTACCAGCAGATGTACCAAGACCATGTATGGCAAAAACTAATAGTGGTTTCTTAAATACAGAATTATGGTCAGAGCTTCCAAAAGAACAATGGATAGAAGAAGAATACAAAAAAGTAAAAGAAACAGGGCTTCCAGTGATAGTAAGTATGGGATATTCAGCAGAGCAAATAGCTGAGGTTGCTCCTTTAGTAAAACCTTATGCTGATGCAGTTGAATTATCTACTCATTATGTAGGTACAGATGTTGCTCCAATAGTAAATGCTTTAAAAGCAGCAAAAGCTGTTTTAGATGTACCAGTATTTATGAAAATGAGTCCTCATACTGATATTCAAACTATTGCAAAAGCTGTTGAAGAAGCAGGAGCAGATGGACTTGTAATGATAAACTCATTTGGACCATGTATGGCTATAGATGTAAATACAGGATACCCTATAATGGGAAGTAAAGCTGGATATGGATGGTTATCAGGTGCACCAATAAGACCTTTAGCAATAAGATGTATATATGAAGCTTCTCAAGTTGTAAATATACCAATAATAGGTGTTGGTGGAATCACTTGTGGAAAAGATGTAGCTGAAATGATGATGGCTGGAGCAAGTGCTGTTCAAGTATGTACAGAAGCAATTCTTAAAGGGCCTTCTATCTATGGAAAAATTGCTAAAGAATTAAATGAATTTTTAGATGAAAATGGATATTCTGATGTTAATGAAATAAAAGGATTAACTCATAAGAAAATGGCAGCTAGAGGATTTAGAACTCATTCAGTAGCTCCAGTTGTAGATGATAACAAGTGTATCAAATGTAAACAATGTGTAACAAGCTGTGTATACGAAGCATTAGAAGTTACAGATAAATTAAATATAGATGCAGACAAGTGTTTTGGATGTGGACTATGTGTAACTAGATGTCCAAAAGGAGCTTTAAGCATCTGCTACAATCAAGTAGAAGCTGTAAATGAATAATATTGTATAAAAATTTAATAATTAACTTAGAGTAATATGTACTGAGATGATAAATATATGAGATTAATAGACTAGCTATAGCAATAATCTAATATAAAGCAATATACAAAACTATTCTAGTACAGTTTAGGTGGTATAAGGGTTTTAGTAAAATTACTTTAAGTTAATTGCTTGAGATAAAATAAATTGATACGTTATAAGTAAGGTGGAGTCTATATGGGAATTGTTTTAAAAGGCGGGAAAGTAGTAACAAGTGAAAAAACTTACTGTGCAGATGTAAGAATAGAATATGAAAAAATAGTCGATATAGGTTTTGATATATCAAAAGAAAATGATGACATAGTCGATGTTAGTGATTCTTATGTTATACCAGGAGGTATAGATACACACACTCACTTTGACTTAGATACAGGGGTTACTAAGACAGCAGATAACTTTGAGACAGGTACAAAAGCTGCTATAGTTGGAGGAACTACTACTATATTAGATTTTGCTACACAAGCTAAAGGATGCTCTTTAAAAGAAGGATTAGAAGAATGGCATGAAAAAGCCAAAGATAAATCCTACTCAGATTATGGTTTTCACATGGCTATAACAGACTGGAATGACTCAGTTTGTAATGAAATGGAAGATATGGTAAAAGAGGGTGTATCTTCATTTAAATTGTATATGGCATATAAAGGAAGTCTCCAAGTTGATGATGGTGTCATATTTGAAGCTCTGAGAAAAGCAGAAAAGATAGGTGGAATTATTGGATTCCATTGTGAAAATGGGGATATAATATGTGAACTTGTGGATAAAGCAAGGGCAGAAAATAATTTATCTCCAAAGTACCATCAATTAACTAGACCAGCTATACTTGAAGCAGAAGCTACTTCAAGACTTATGAAGATAGCTGAAGTTGCAAACTCTAAGGTATATGTAGTTCATCTAAGTTGTAAAGAATCCTTGGAAGAAGTTTTAAAAGCTAAGCAAAGAGGTGTGGATGTAATAGTTGAAACTTGTCCTCAATACCTTCTATTAAATGATGAATTATATGATTTAGATGGATTTGAAAGTGCTAAGTATGTAATGTCACCACCTTTAAGAAATAAGGAAAATAATGAAATATTATGGAATGCTATTTCAGATAATCAGATAGATACTATAGGAACAGACCACTGCTCTTTTAATTATAGGAGACAGAAGGAACTTGGAATAAACGATTTCAGCAAAATACCGAATGGTTCTCCAGGTGTAGAACATAGGATGAGTCTTTTATACACATATGGAGTATGTAAAAATAAAATATCTATCAATAAGATGGTAGAAGTAACATCAACTAATGCAGCAAAATTATTTGGAATGTATCCTAATAAAGGAACTATAGAAATAGGTAGTGACGCAGATATATTAGTCTTAAATCCAAACAAGAAATCTAAAATAGAAGCAAAAAAACAATTGCAAAATGTAGATTATACACCTTATGAAGGGTATGAAGTGGATTGTCAAATAGAACATGTTTACTTAAGAGGAAAAGAAGTAGTTAGAGAGGAAGAATTAATCTGCAATACTCCAAGTGGGAGATATATAAATAGGCGTCTAACAAAGGGGGCTAGAGAATGGTAGAATTTATATTAAATGGAAAGAAAGTTGTTGCAAAAGAAGGCAAAAAACTTTTAGACTTCCTTAGAGAAGATATGAATATAACTTCAGTTAAAAATGGATGTTCAGAAGGTGCTTGTGGAACATGTATGGTTATAATAGATGGTAAAGCAACTAAAGCATGTGTATTTAAAACTGATAAATTAGCTGGAAAAAACATAACGACTATAGAGGGATTATCAGAAAGAGAAAGAGATGTTTTTGCATATTCTTTTGCTAGCCAAGGAGCTGTACAATGTGGATTTTGTATTCCAGGTATGGTAATTAGTTCAAAAGCACTCATAGACGTTAACAATAATCCTACTGAAGATGATATAAAGAAAGCCTTAAAAGGTAATATATGTAGATGTACAGGGTATGTAAAAATAATTAAAGCTGTTGATTTAGCAGCAAAGATTTTTAGAGAAGATATAGATGTACCAAAAGTAAACTGTAAAGGTCTAGTAGGTGAAAATCTTCCTAGAGTTGATGCAGTAGGTAAAGCACTTGGATATTCTGAATATGTAGATGATATGAGAATTGAGGGTATGATTTATGGTTCAGCAGTTAGAGCAAAATATCCTAGAGCTTTAGTCAAAAAAATAGATATAGAAGAAGCAAAAGCTTATCCAGGAGTTGTTGCAGTTCTAACAGCTAAAGACATTCCAGGAACTATAAAAGTAGGTCACTTAAAGAAGGATTGGGATACTTTAATACCAGAAGGTGAAATAACTAGATATTTAGGCGATGGAATAGTCTTAGTAGCAGCAGAAACTAGAGAGGCATTGGAAGAAGCAAAAAAACTAGTTAAGATAGATTATGAAGAATTAACACCATTGAGTACTACAGCAGATGCTCTTAGAGAGGATGCTCCAAAGATACATGAGACAGGTAATGTACTTGTTAAGGAACATTTAGTAAGAGGAAACGCTGAAGAAAAGATAGAAAATTCAAAATATGTTGTAACTAAAAGATATACTACACCTGCTACAGAACACGCATTTTTAGAGCCTGAGTGCGCAGTAGCTGGTCCTTATGAAGAAGATGGAGTAATAATCTATTCAACAGACCAAGGGGTATTTGCTACTCAACATGAATGTGCAGATATGTTAGGGCTTCCACATGAGAAGGTAAGAGTGATAAATAAAATGGTAGGTGGAGGATTTGGTGGAAAAGAAGATATGAGTGTTCAACACCATGCAGCCTTACTTGCTTATCATACGAAAAGATTTGTGAAGGTACAGCTAACAAGAAAAGAAAGTATTATTGTTCATCCTAAACGACATGCCACAGAAATGGAATTTACGACAGCATGTGATGAAAATGGATATTTAACAGGTATGAAAGCAACTATAATATCTGATACAGGTGCATATGCATCTCTTGGAGGTCCAGTACTACAAAGATTGTGTACTCATGCAGCAGGACCATACAACTATCAAGATATTGATATAACAGGAACAGCAGTATACACTAACAATCCTCCTGGTGGAGCATTTAGAGGTTTTGGAGTTACACAGAGTTGTTTTGCAACAGAATGTAACCTAAATTTACTTGCTGAAATGGCAGGGATATCACCTTGGGAAATAAGGTATAAAAATGCAATAAGACCTGGTCAAGTTTTACCAAATGGTCAATTTGCAGATGAAGGAACAGCAATGGCAGAAACACTAGAAGCTGTGAAAGAAGAGTATGAAAAGCATCCACGTGCAGGTATAGCTTGTGCAATGAAAAATAGTGGAGTTGGCGTTGGTATACCTGATGTTGGAAGATGCAGACTAGTAATAAAAGATGGAAGAGTTCATATAAGAACAAGTGCTTCTTGTATAGGTCAAGGTCTTGGTACTGTTATGACTCAAGTAGTTTGTGAGGCTACTGGTTTACCACCTGAAAGTATAGTGCATGAAGTTCCAGATACTCATTTGACACCAGACTCTGGGAATACTACGGCTTCAAGACAGACCGTATTTACAGGGGAAGCCACTAAAGTTGCATCAAATAAATTAAAAGAAACTTTGGAATCTGGTAAAACTTTACATGATTTAGATGGAGAAGAGTTTTACGGAGAATATGCAAGTATTACAGATAAAATGGGTTGTGATAAAGAAAATCCAGTAAGCCATGTTGCTTATGGATATGCTACACAAGTTGTAATGCTAGATGAAAATGGAAAATTGGAGAAAGTAGTAGCAGCACATGACGTTGGAAGAGCTATAAATCCAATTAGTTTAGAGGGTCAAATAGAAGGTGGAGTAGTTATGGGTCTTGGATATGCTCTAACTGAGGATTACCCAGTAGTAGATTCTGTGCCTACAGCTAAATTTGGTACACTAGGTTTATTTAAGTCTACAGATATACCAGAAATACAAGCTGTAATAGTTGAAAAGAACAAAGATTTACTAGCTTATGGAGCAAAAGGTGTAGGAGAAATTTGTACAGTTCCTACAGCACCAGCAGTGCAAAATGCCTATTATGTATTTGATAAAGAGTTTAGAACTGAACTACCACTACAAAATACTCCATATAGTAAAAAAAAGTAACAAAAAAAAGAAATATTAAATAAAAAAATAGATGAAATTGTAAATAAAAAAAACCCTTTTGCATAAGGTATATTTTAAATGATAGAATATACATATACAGGAGGGTTTTTCTTTTATAAAAATAAGTTTAATAAAATTGAGAGGTGAGCAGAATGAATTTTAATAATAGTCTAGAGTTAACTCAGTCTCAGAAGCTAATAATGACTACACAACTCAAGCAATCATTATCAATATTAAATATGAGTAAGTTAGAATTAGAAGAAGAGATTAAAAAAGAAGCAGAGAATAACCCATTAGTTGAAGTTGAAAAAAGTGGGGAGATAAATTGGGAAGAATATATAAAAGATATGGATAAGTCAAGACGTTTAGACAGAACAGAGATAAGCTATAATCCCGATAATGAAGTTAATCTAGAAAATTTAGTTAAATATTCGTCAAATTTATATGAGGATTTAAAATTTCAGATAAGCTTATATAAACTGACAGATAAAGAATTGGAAGTCTGTGAGTATATAATTGACAGTTTAGATGAAGATGGGTATTTAAGAACTGAGGAAAAAGTAATTGTTGATACTTTAAAGATAGATGAGGAACTTTTTGAAAAATGTTTGATTAGTGTTCAGCAGTTGGAACCTAGTGGAGTAGGAGCAAGAAGTCTTTCAGAATGTCTGATGATTCAAATGGCAAGTTTAGGAATATATAATGAAATTTTAGAGGAAATCGTTACAAAAGACTTAAATTTGATTGCAAATAATAAATATAAAGAGATAAGTAAAAAATACAATATGTCACTACAAAAATGCGTTGAACTGATAAATATAATTAAGACATTAGACCCAAAACCAGGAAGAACTTGTTCAGTAGAAAAAAGTGTATACATTCAACCCGATGTAACAGTAGAAAAAATTGATGATGAATTTATTGTATATTTAAATGAAAAAGATTCTTATCAGATAAGAATCAATAGTTATTATAAAGACATATTAAAAAATTCACAGTCTGATGAAAGTGCAAAAGAATTTATAAAAGAAAGACTAAATTCAGCAACAGGACTTATGAAGAATATAGAGAGTAGGAAAACTACAGTACTTAAGATTGCAGAAGAAATAGTAAAAGCTCAAGATGAATTCTTGAGAAAAGGGACAAAATATATAAAACCCTTAAAAATGAAGGACATAGCAGAAAAATTAGAATTCCATGAATCTACTATAAGTAGAGGTGTAAATGGTAAATATATGCTGACACCTTTTGGCGTGTATGAATTTAGATACTTCTTTAGTAGTGCTATTGAAACTGAGAATAATGAAATGGCGTCTAGTACAAGCATAAAAAAAATTATAAAGGAAACAATAAAAGACGAAAATAAAAAGAAACCTTTAAGTGATGACCATATATCTAAGTTACTAAAAGAAAAAGGAATCAATGTTGCAAGAAGAACAGTTGCCAAATATCGTGAAGAATTAGGAATCCTATCTTCAAGCAAGAGAAAAGAATACTAATAAGTAAAAGACAAATATCAGTATAACAAGGGGAAAAGGCTAATTAAAAGGTGAATGGAAATTAGGCTAAAAATGTTATGAAGTAAAATAATAAAATATTGAAAACATTAAAATGATATAGAATTAGAGAGTATAAAAATATTGAAGAGTAGTAAAATACTAAAAAATATTAGAAAACCAAATAGCATTAAAATATTAAAAAACTAGAGAAAATTAGAATAGTGGAAAATACTAAAAAACTAGAAAACATAATTAAATGAACATTTTTAAAGAATCATTAAATATTAGAACAATAAGAATGTTGGTATAAATAAACTATTATTAAATTTAATAATTACAAAAGGAAAAACACATAGAGTATAAATTAAATAAAAATATAAAAACATATACAAAAAACCTTATATAAAAAAGAAAAAATACTGTACTTTGAAAATGGTGGAGAAATATATTACAAAACAAAAAAATAAAAAAGTTTTTGAAAAACTATTGAAATCTATACGCAAATCCTATAAAATAAAAATATCTTGTGGGACTTAAATAAACACTAGGGACAAAAAAAGTCCCGAAAGGAAAGTAATAAGGAGTATGTTATGAAGAACTTATTAGAAATTCAAAAGAAATTAATTCCACAGGCAATTGAACTTATGGAAAGAAGATACTCTATTTTAAGACAAATATCTTTAAGTGAACCAATAGGAAGAAGAACTTTATCAAATGTATTAGAAATTAGTGAAAGAATAATCAGGTCAGAAACAGAGTTTTTGAAAGAACAAGGACTTATAGATGTAGCTGTATCTGGAATGACTATCACTAAAGAAGGTTCTGATTTGTTAGATAAACTTAAAGACATCATGAGTGATATCATGGGATTGTCTAAGTTACAAGATAGAGTAAGAGAAAAGCTTGGAATAAAAAAGGTAATACTAGTTCCTGGAAGCTGTGATGAAAATGGAAGTTTACTAAAAGATGTAACTAGATATGGATGTGAGTATTTCTTAAATATTCTTAAAGATGGAGATATTGTTTCAATAACAGGTGGAAGCACTATGTTGGAGTTTTCAAACGTTATTAAAACTGATAAGAGATATCCAAACTCTACAATAGTACCAGCTAGAGGAAGTATGGGGACTGATGTAGAGATGCAATCCAATAATATAGTTGCTTCAATAAGTAAGAAGTTACATTCTAATTGCAAACTTTTACATATACCAGATGAGTTGGACGAAAGTGCAATGAAAACTCTTAGCCAAGTGCCAGAGATTAAGACAACTTTGGAGTATATTAAAAGAACAGACATTTTAGTTTTTAGCATAGGTAGAGCAGATGTCATGGCAAAGAGAAGAAAACTTCCAGAAGATAAGGTTGATGAGATACTATCTAAAAATGCGGTTGGAGAAGCATTTGGATATTATTTCAACAAAGATGGAGAAATAGTTTATAAATTAAATACTGTTGGAATTGATTTAGAGACAGTTAAACAAGTAAAAGAAACTATTGCAATCTTTGCAGGTACAGAAAAAGTAGAAGCCTTATTAGCCATATCAAATATGCATAAAAACATGGTTCTTGTAACAGATGAAGAAAGTGCTTATAAGATATTGTCATTATTATAAAAGTCAAGACCTAGCATAGAGCTAGAAAACATACATTTACTTTATAGGAGGTAGCGAAAATGGTTAAAGTAGCTATAAATGGATTTGGAAGAATAGGAAGATTAGCATTAAGAAAAATGATGGAGCAACAAGATATGTTCGAAGTTGTTGCAATAAACGACTTAACAGACGCTAAAATGTTAGCTCATTTATTTAAATATGATACAGCTCAAGGAAGATTTAATGGAGAAATAGAAGTTAAAGAAGGTGCTTTTGTAGTAAACGGAAAAGAAATAAAAGTAACAGCAGAAAGAAATCCTGCTGACCTACCATGGGCTGAACTAGGAGTAGATATAGTATTAGAATGTACAGGATTCTTTACATCTAAAGATAAAGCTGAAGCTCATATACAAGCAGGAGCTAAAAAAGTTGTTATATCTGCACCAGCTACTGGAGATTTAAAAACAATAGTATTCAACACAAACAGTGACATATTAGACGGTTCTGAAACAGTTATATCAGGAGCTTCTTGTACAACTAACTGTTTAGCTCCAATGGCTAAAGTATTAAATGACAAATATGGTATAGAAAAAGGATTAATGACTACTATACATGCATACACTAATGACCAAAACACTTTAGATGGTCCTCATCCAAAAGGTGACTTAAGAAGAGCTAGAGCTGCTGCTGGAAATATAGTTCCAAACACTACAGGAGCTGCAAAAGCAATCGGTCTAGTAATACCTTCATTAAAAGGAAAATTAGATGGTGCAGCACAAAGAGTACCAGTTGTAACTGGTTCAATAACTGAATTAGTTTGTACATTAGGAAAAAATGTTACAGTTGAAGAAATAAATGCAGCTATGAAAGAAGCTTCAAACGAATCTTTCGGATACACTGAAGAAATGTTAGTATCTTCTGACATAATCGGAATAAGCTACGGTTCATTATTTGACGCTACTCAAACAAAAGTTATGGAAGTAGATGGAAAGCAATTAGTTAAAGTTGTTTCTTGGTATGATAATGAAATGTCTTATACTTCTCAATTAATAAGAACTTTAGGATACTTTGCACAATTAGCAAAATAGTCAGCTTTGAGAAAATAGAAAAGTAGATTGACAAAGTCCGAGTTTGTAGTTTAATACTACGGACTCAGGACTTTTTTTAAGAAAAAATATATAAAATACACCTAAATAATGTTACATACTATATATAAAAATATGATAATATGATATATTTAATAGGGTAAAAGTATGTACTATATTATACTTGGCAATAAAAAATTACTTTATTAAAAGGAGAGATATTTATGTCAATGCTTAACAAAAAAACTATAGAAGATATTGATGTGTGCGGAAAAAAAGTATTAGTGAGATGTGACTTTAATGTGCCATTACAAGATGGTGTAATTACTGATGAAAATAGATTGAACGGAGCTTTACCAACTATTCAATATTTAATTTCTAAAGGAGCAAAAGTTATATTATGCTCTCACTTAGGAAAGCCAAAAGGAGAAGCTAAGCCAGAACTATCTTTAGCACCAGTGGCAAAGAGATTATCTGAAATGCTAAATAAAGAAGTGGTATTTGCAGCGGACGACAATGTTGTAGGAGAAAATGCAAAAAAAGCTACTGAAAACATGAAAAACGGAGATGTAGTATTATTAGAAAATACTAGATATAGAAAAGAAGAAACTAAAAACGAAGAGAACTTCTCTAAAGAGTTAGCTTCACTTGCTGAAATATTTGTAAATGATGCATTTGGAACTGCTCATAGAGCACATTGTTCAACAGTTGGAGCGGGAGAATTCTTACAAGAGAGAGTTTGCGGATACTTAATTCAAAAAGAATTAAAATTCTTAGGAGAAGCTGTTGCAAATCCAGTAAGACCATTTACAGCTATACTTGGAGGAGCTAAGGTTTCTGATAAACTAGCTGTTATAAATGAATTATTAGAAAAAGTTGATAACCTAATAATAGGTGGAGGAATGGCTTATACATTCTTAAAAGCTCAAGGATATGAAGTAGGAACATCTCTACTTGAAATAGATAAGGTAGAATACGCTAAAGAAATGATGGAAAAAGCTAAAAATAAAGGTGTTAATTTATTATTACCAGTAGACGTTGTTATGGCAGACCACTTTGCACCAGATGCAACTCCAATAGTAACAGAAGATGCTAATGTAAAAGAAGACTATATGGGTCTAGATATGGGACCTAAGACTATAGCAAACTTTGTAAAAACTATAAAAGAGTCAAAAACTGTAGTATGGAATGGACCAATGGGAGTGTTTGAATTTGAGAACTTTGCAAATGGGACATTATCAGTAGCTAAGGCTATGGCAGAGTTAACTGATGCAACTACTGTAATTGGTGGTGGAGATAGTGCAGCAGCAGTTAATCAATTAGGATTTGGTGATAAGATGACTCACGTATCAACAGGTGGAGGAGCATCACTAGAATTCTTAGAAGGTAAAGAATTACCAGGTATTGCAGCATTAGATAATAAATAAACTAATATATAGAGGAGATTGTAAAATGAGAAAACCTATAATTGCAGGAAACTGGAAAATGCATAAAACAATAAAAGAAGCTTTAGAATTTGTAAATGAAGTTAAAGATAAAGTTAATTCTGATAAAGTAGAGGCTGTTATATGTGCACCATTTACTTTATTAAAGGATTTAAAAGAAGCTACTAAGGGTACAAATATAAAGATAGGTGCTCAAAATATGCACTTCGAAGAAAAAGGAGCATTTACAGGAGAAGTTTCACCTCTTATGTTAAAAGAAATAGATATGGACTATGTTGTAATAGGACATTCAGAAAGAAGACAATACTTCAATGAAACTGATGAAACTGTAAATAAAAAAGTTTTAAAAGCTTTAGAAGTAGAAATAGACCCAATACTATGTGTTGGAGAAACTTTAGAGCAAAGAGAAGCTGGAAAAACTAAAGATGTTTGTAAAGTTCAAGTTGAAAAAGCTTTAGAAAATGTTCTTAAAGAAGATTTAGCAAAAGTAGTTGTTGCATATGAGCCAATTTGGGCTATTGGAACTGGTAAAACTGCAACTGCTGAAGATGCTAATGATGTTATATCTTATATAAGAGAAGTTATAAAAGGATTATATGGAGAATTAGCTAACGAAGTTAGAATACAATACGGTGGAAGTGTTAAACCTTCAAATGTAGCTGAAATAATGGGTCAAAGTGATATAGATGGAGCTTTAGTAGGTGGAGCTAGTTTAGCTAGTAATGACTACCTAGACCTTGTTAATTTCTAAGGAGTGAAATGATGAAAAAACCAGTTGCTTTAATTATTATGGACGGGTTTGGATATAATAAGGACGTTAAGGGAAATGCAATTGCTAAGTCCAAAACTCCTAACTTAGAGAAAATAATAAAAAAATATCCAAACACATTGATAAATGCTAGTGGTCTTGATGTTGGTTTACCTGATGGTCAAATGGGAAATTCAGAAGTTGGTCACACTAATATAGGTGCAGGTAGAATTGTATATCAAGATTTAACTAGAATAACAAAATCTATAAAAGATGGTGATTTTTTTAATAATGAAGTTTTATGTGAAGCTATGAATAATGCAAAAGAGCATTCTCTTCATGTAATGGGACTTTTGTCTGATGGAGGAGTACATTCACATATAGACCATCTTAAAGCCATAATCAAAATGGCAAAAGATAGAGGTGTAGAAAAGGTGTATGTTCATGCATTTACTGATGGTAGAGATACTGACCCTCAAAGTGCATTAGAATATGCTAAAGAAGTACAAGCTAGTATGGATGAAATTGGAGTAGGAGAATTTGCTACAGTTTCTGGTAGATATTATGCTATGGATAGAGATAAGAGATGGGAAAGAGTAGAGCTTGCATACAATGCTATGGTTAGAGGTATTGGTGAAAAAGCAACTTCTATTGAGGAAGCTATTCAAAACTCTTATGACAATGGAAAAAATGATGAGTTTATAATGCCAACAGTTATTATGAAAGATGATAAGGCAGTTGGAAGTATAAAGGAAAATGATTCAATTATATTCTTTAACTTTAGACCAGATAGAGCTAGACAAATAACTAGAGCTCTAGTTTGTGAAGAGTTTGATGGATTTAAAAGAGAAGATATTAAAAACTTCTTTGTATGCTTAACAGAGTACGATATAACTATAAAAAACGTGCATATAGCATTTGGGCCTCAATCTTTAACTAATACTCTAGGTGAGTATCTAGCTAACAATGGAAAGACTCAACTTAGAGCTGCTGAGACTGAAAAGTATGCACATGTAACTTTCTTCTTTAATGGTGGAGTAGAAGAACCAAATAAAGGCGAAGAAAGATTATTGATACCTTCTCCAAAGGTTGCAACTTATGATTTACAGCCAGAAATGTCAGCATACGAATTGACAGATAAAGCTTTGGAGAAATTAGGAGAAGATAAGTTTGACTTTATAGTGTTAAACTTTGCAAATCCTGATATGGTAGGTCACACAGGAAGTATAGAAGCTGCTGTAATAGCTGTTGAAACTGTAGATACTTGTGTAGGAAAATTAATAGATAAGATAGTAGAGTTAGGTGGAAGTGCAATAATAACTGCTGACCACGGAAATGCTGAATATATGTTAGACCCAGAAACAGGAAAGACTGTAACGGCTCACTCTATTAATCCAGTACCATTTATTGTAGTTGGTCAAGAATTTGAAAGTGCAAAGTTATTGGATGGAGGAAGATTGTCTGATATAGCACCAACTGTTTTAGATATGATGAAGTTAGAAAAACCAGAAGAAATGACTGGTCATTCACTTATCTCAAAATAATTAACTCTGATAAGTAGAAAAGAAAATATAAATATAAGCAAAAATTTTAGAATCATTAGTTGTACATTTTATGTTTAATGTTTTAAATCTAGCTATAATGTTATGTATTGAAGATTACTTTTGAATTTTAATCAAGTTTTTTAATACTATATAAGTTAAAATATTATAAAAAATAAAATAAAAATAGGAACTTTTACAAATTTACCCATCAAATAAATTTGTACCTAATTTTCAAAAAAGTCTTTATGTACTATAATATAAAAAGTAGAGTAAAATAGTAGACGTAAGTTTACAGTAAATGAAAATTTAACTAATAGAAAATCGAAGGGAGATATACAAATGTCAGTTATTGAATTAGTATATGCTAGAGAAGTATTAGACTCAAGAGGAAATCCAACTGTAGAAGTTGAAGTAGTATTAGAAGATGGAGCAATGGGAAGAGCAATAGTTCCATCAGGAGCATCTACAGGAGCTTTTGAAGCTGTTGAATTAAGAGATGGAGATAAAGACAGATACTTAGGAAAAGGTGTAGAAACAGCTGTTGCTAACGTAAATGAAATAATAGCACCAGAAATAGAAGGAATGGATGCATTTGACCAACCAGCAATAGATGCAATGATGATAGAATTAGATGGAACTCCAAACAAAGGTAAATTAGGAGCTAATGCTATATTAGGTGTTTCAATGGCAGTAGCTAGAGCAGCTGCTGATGAAATAGGTCTTCCATTATTCCAATATTTAGGTGGAGTAAATGCTAAACAATTACCAGTACCAATGATGAACATATTAAACGGTGGAGAGCATGCTGATAATAACGTTGATGTTCAAGAGTTCATGATATTACCAGTAGGTGCTTGTTGTTTTAAAGAAGGTTTAAGAATGGGTGCAGAAGTATTCCATGCATTAAAGAAAGTTTTAGGAGAAAAAGGATTAGCTTGTGGTGTTGGTGACGAAGGTGGATTCGCTCCAAACTTAGGTTCAAACAGAGAAGCTTTAGAATTAATAGTTGAAGCTATAACAAAAGCTGGATACAAGCCAGGTGAAGATGTTATGTTAGGACTTGATGTTGCTGCTACAGAAATGTACAACAAAGATACTAAAAAATATGTTTTAGCAGGAGAAGGAAAAGAGTTAACTGCTGCTGAAATGGTTGCTTTATATGAAGATTGGTCAAACAACTTCCCAATAATAACTATAGAAGATGGTTTAGATGAAGAAGATTGGGACGGATGGAAGTTATTAACTGACAAATTAGGAAATAAATTACAATTAGTTGGTGACGACTTATTTGTTACTAATACAGAGAGATTAGAAAAAGGAATTGAAAATGGAGTAGCTAACTCTATATTAGTTAAAGTTAACCAAATAGGTACAATAACTGAGACTTTAGATGCTATAGAAATGGCTAAGAGAGCAGGATATACTGCTGTTATATCTCATAGATCAGGAGAAACTGAAGATTCTACTATAGCAGATTTAGCTGTTGCAGTAAACGCTGGTCAAATAAAAACTGGTGCTCCATCAAGAACTGATAGAGTTGCTAAGTACAACCAATTATTAAGAATAGAAGAAATGGTTGGAGAACAAGCTAGATACTGTGGATTAAAATCTTTCTATAATTTAAAAAAATAGTTATTGAAGATTAAAAATATGGTATTAAAGATTAAAGAGATAACATAAAAGATAAAAATTTATCTTATAAGGGATAAGTGATAGTTGATTTTTCAATTCACTTATCCTTTTTTTATATTTCATTTCTTACTTTTATTCACAGCTTTAGAAAAAATACGAATAAAAGTTTCTATTTCATCTTTATCTAATTGATGTAAGAGATTTCTAAATACAATTATTTCTATATCTCTATGTTCTTGTTGAGCCTTTAAACCTAATTCAGTTAAGACTAAGTTATACCCCCTTTTATCTTTAATACAGGGATTTTTTTTAATAAATTTTTTTAATTCAAGACGTTTTACAGCACTTGTTAATGTGCTTTTTGGCAATTCTAAAATTTCACTAATTTCTTTCATTATACTATTTGGATACTGTTCAACTATTTCTAAAATACTTAATTCTACTAAAGAAATACCATGAATAGTAGGATACTTACCACTACACATTTCTGTTTTCATCTGCATACTAACAATATGCCACAGGTTGTTTAGCTCTTTTACAGGATTCATTGACTTTTACCTCCATATATGATACGATTATCGCACTAATATAGTACGATAATCGTATTAATTTGTCAATAGGATGGTGTTTTTATGAATTTAGAGATTATACGAGCTACAAGTGAAAATGCTACAGAAATGGGCTTTATACATTCTTGTTCGTGGAGAAAAGCGTATAAAGGAATTATTCCAGATAAGATAATAGATGAATTCACTTCTGAGAAAAGAGCAGAAGTTTTCCAAAGTGTTATTCCAAAAGCTGAAGAGGAATATTATCTTTTTAAAGTAAATGGTATACCTGCTGGTTTTGCTTCATTAAATAGAAGCCAAGAGGATAATGCTCCAAAATATGTTGGAGAAATATATTCTATCTATTTCCATCCTGATTTTTGGGGAACATCTGTGACAAAAAAAGGATTACAATTTTGCATTGATAGATTAAGCAATTTAGGATATTCACATATAACGATATGGGTTCTAAAAGACAATACTAGAGCTATAAATTTCTATAAAAAAAATAGTTTTACTTGTGATGATTTTGAGAAAGAGATACATATTGGGAAAAAATTATTAGAAGTACGTTATTCAAAAAAGATATAGTAATTGCATATTATTTTTGTTTGTTATTTATACTTTAATAGTCTTGAAATGACTATATTATTGTGATACACTAAAGAGTAATGAAATTTAAGTAATAAATAGATAGGAGGGGCAATAATGAGCAACATTTTAATGGGTGTGCAAGTAGTGCTAGGGATTTTACTAGTAATTAGCATAATGCCTCAAGATTCAAAAAATGCTTTGCCTTCAGAGTTTGGTGGAGAAGGAAGTCAAGCTTACTTTAAACCAAAAGGTAAACAAGCATTTCTTGCTAGAGTTACAAAGATAACAGCAGTATTATTTTTTATAAATGCATTAGCATTACTTATAGTTAAAAAGTAATGATATTGTTGAATAACTGGCCATTATTTGATTAGTGTATTTAGGAAATATTTAAAAATTAAATTTAGTTTTTAATAAAAGTACGTAAAGTAAAAAATAAAAAGGGAGGTGTCTCAAAATGAACTTTTTAGTTCATGAGACACTCTTTTTTTATGAAATCAAATATGTTTTCATCATTTCAACAATGAAAAAGAGGCTTATCTCTATTTTGAGACAGCCATTTTTATTTTAAATATTAAGTTAGATATTTTGATTATTTACACTTATGTGTATCTTTATCAAACCAGACAATTAGTTTATTACAATTTGGACAAGTATTTTCAGTGACTTGTTTTTCAATCCACCTAAAAACACTGTTTTCCTTCATATACTGTAGATTATCAATGACATTTTTATGATGACAAATTCCATTGACAATATGTTTGTTTTTAAAATCATGTAATCTATCACAAGGGAATTTATCACATTCATAACATCGTGTAACATTATTCAATTCTGCACAATCTCTAAATCCGTGGTCACAAACTAAACACTCAGAGTTAACATTATCTGAGAGACAACCATGACAGTTTTCAGGGTATTCAGGACAAGTCCCACAAAATAAGCCACAAATAGCAGCAGTATTTTCACAAGGTTTCATAAAATCATCTCCATTAAGTTTTATAGTATAGCTAGTGTATTGTAAATATAAACAGTACTTTCATAATACTTAATAGAATCATCTTCATTAGGGCTTATATTATAAATATGGTGTACAAGTAAAAGCATACAACTAGAAAATATCATGTAAGTAAAGCTAAATTTTTAAATAAGATTAGTTTAAATAAAATTAGTTTAAATAAATCTATTCTGTTTTAAAATAAATATTATTAAAAATACTGTAATTATAGAAAATGCAGAAGTAAATACTACAATTTGACCAGCTAGTTCACTATCAGAATCCATCTGTTGTGCCATTGTAAATGAAGAAACTGCAGTTGGAGCAGACAACATTATCATAAGTGAGGCTAATTCTACATTTCTAAATCCAAGAAAAATACTAATTGGCAAGAATATAGTAGGTACTAGTACAAGTCTTCCACATACTCCCAATATAATGGGTCTTATATGTCCCTTTATAGAAGAAAAACTAAAGGAACCCCCTAAAATTATAAGAGATAAAGGTGTTGCGATTTTAGATATATCGCCAATTGTCTTATGTAAAAATGTAGGAATATTTACATCTAAAATTAACATAATAAGACCTATTGCAGAAGCTATTATAAGTGGATTTGTTATAATACCTTTAATCATATGTTTTATATTTACTCTGCCTCCTCTAAAAATTTCAAGTATTACGACAGACAACACATTAAACATAGGTACAATGACTGCAATTAATAAAGATGTGACTCCAATGCTCTTATCACCAAATAGTGAGATTGTGACAGGAATACCAAATATAACGAAATTACTACGAAATATACCTTGTATTAATGCACCCCTTGATTTATTATCTTTTTCAATTTTAGGGATAATAAAAACTAAGATTAAGAAGGTTGAAAAAATGATTATAACAGCCACAGTCATAAGTCTAAAATTAAGAGAGCCGTTTAAATCTGTGTTATATATATTAAAAAATAATAATAATGGCAAGAAAGATTTGAAACAAACATTATTCATTTTATTTAAAGTATGTTCATCAAATAAGCCTAATTTTTTTAGAACATATCCAAGTAACATTGTGAGAAACAAAGGAAGAACAACATTTACTGATAAAATTAAATTTTCCAAAGTCTATTCTCCATAACTTGACAATTCAATTAAATTTCCATCAGGGTCTCTTAAATAAATGGATTTCATTTTACCAAAAAATCCTGTGCGTTCTACAATTCCTTGTTCAATTTGAATATCATTTTGTTCTAAGTATTTTTTTGTCTCATTAATATTATCGTTTATTTCAAAACATAAATCAGCACTACCTGTTTGTACGTTTTTGCTATGTGGTGAAAGTTCATGACCTTTTATATGGACATTTATCTTGAAATCTCCAGCATAAAGCTCATATCTTTTATTCATTTCCTTAAATGTAAAACCAAGTTTTGTATAAAATTTGATACAATTTTCTATATTATTAGTAGTAATTACTACATGGTCTATTTTTTTTATCATAACAACTCCTTAAGATTTTATATATTGATAAACTTATCATAAATTTATTTGATTTTATAAACTGATACGATTTATCTTGACTATCTAATTTTATCTTGATTGTTGAATTTTATATTTATTATTGAATTTTATATTTATTATTGAATTTCATGTAGAGTGTTAAATTTTATGTAAATTGCAGGATTTAATGTAATTTGTTAATTAAAATATAAAAAATATTCTAATAACAATTAAGCTAATCATTAATCAAATGTAGACATTTAATTAATGATTAGCTATAGTCAATCTAATTAGTTAGAATAACTTCCTTTTAATGTAAATGTATCTAAAACGTGTCCATCCATAGCTTTGAAAAATTCATTCATATAGAATCCTTTTTCAAGGTCAAGAATAGTATCAAGTGCAAATACATGTATCTCATAAACATGAGGTCTGTCTGGAGGAGCCATACCACCATATACACTGGCTTCTAATCTATCAAGACCTCCTAGCTTACCATGCCAGCTAGTAGTACCTTGAATAAAATCAGTAGCTGTTATACTTTCATTTTCACTTAATTCGTCTCTTGTTATATTTACAGCTAACCAATGTATCCACGCAAATCCACATACAGGGACAGAGTCTTTGTCTTCTAAAAATACAGCAAAGGATACTGTATTCTTTGGAGCATCTTCAAATTTTAGAGGTAGTGAGTATGTAGGCATACCACCTTCATTGAACTGAGTTCCTCTTTTTCCATATTTATCTTCTATAATGCCATTTACTATACCAGTACTAGTTACTTTCATAATAATTTACCTCCTAAATATATAATAAATTAATATAATATTTCTGTAATTTAATTATATACCAGTTGAAAATAATGGTAAATTACTTACTTTTTTGTGGGTATATATTTAGAGTATATCTACCTATTTTAAAATACCCTTTTCCTTAAGGACATCTTCCATACCATTATCTAGCATAAAGTTAATTCCTATATCTTGCATTATAGCCAAAGCATCTAATATTTGCTTTCCTCGAATAGGTGTGAGTAAATATTCAACCTTAAGCGGGTAACCTTCATATGTCTTTTTATCTACAAGACCAAATTCGATTAATTCTTTAAGTTGTTCAAGCAACATTTTTTGATTAATACCATTAATTTCCTTCTCAAGTTTTGATAGGGAAGTAGGTCCCATACGTAATCTCCATAATATAATAGATTTCCATTTGCCTTTTATCATATCATGTGTTAGTTCTAAGGGGCAAGTATATTCATCGCGAAGTTTCAAATAAGGGCACCTCCAATTTATTTTGCTAAGATACGTTTTGAAGCAAGCTTATATACAAACTCAATTTTTTTATTTGAAATATCCCATGAATCTAATTCTTTTTTTATTAAATCTGGATATTTTTTACTTATATCTCTAAGTGCATTACCTACAGATTTTCTTAAGTATTCACTATCATTATCCTTTAAACTGGAAAGTAGAGATATAGCGATATCAGGATTAGATTTAAAATAATCTCGATTGGTCCAAATCCTAAGCCCTTCTGTGACAGCTCTTTTTATGTTTGGGTTGTCAGAATTAATCCATTCTTTTATCACAGGTAGTGATTTTTCATATCCTACCTCACTACAATAATAATCAAATGATTTAGCTAATATCTCTTGTACCCTCCAGTTTTCATCTTTACTCACATTGTCTTTTAAAAATAACAAAGCTTCAGAAATCGTTATTGATATAAAGCCAAGTATAAACACTGCCAATTCTCTTACTTGATAGTATTCTGATCTATATAAGTAGATTGATAGATAATAACATTTTTTTGATTCATTATTTTTTACAATCTTTTTAGCGATGCTTTCAATTTCTTTAAAGCCATTTTCTATAGTAATAATTTTTGCAATTACTTCTTCCAATTTTATCTCCTCCAATAAGTAGATTAGTTTAAATTTCATGTATTTATTTGTAAAAAAAAGTTTGTTTAGTTTAGATAAAATAAAGACTTGTCAAAAAACGTTTGCAAGTCTTTAGTACTAGCATAAATAAAAAATAATAAAAAATCAACCTAATTTAGCATATAAATTTACTTTTATTATGAGTTTTATATTATAAAGTTGTGTTTAAAAAATTAATTGAGTTATATAAATTTTACATGATTTGAGTATACTAATAGAATAAATTATTATATAGTAATATTTATATGAGATGAATATTTTACCAATCTTATCTGATAGTGTATAATTAGGTGATAAAGTAGATAATAAATAGTAATTTAAACGATAATAATCACATTTATTACAGATAATTTATGATTAGAAAATCACTATAATGATGTTTCAAGATATTCCTTTACAATTTATAATAAATCAAAAATATAAATAAGTAATTTAGTTTGTAGGAATAATAAAAAGTATAAAAAGTTATGTGTAATTAATAAAAAAGCTTTGTTATAAGGAATATAAAGGATAACATAATATAAAAAATAATATAATAAAAGATTAAAATAGGAGGGAAAAATGATACCAGGGCTTAAAGAGAGTTTGTTAGGATTAATAAATGAAAGTGCATATAATCCTCTAAAAAAAGAAGAATTAGCAGAAATTTTTGATATACATTCATCAGAAATGCCAATGTTTTATAATTTTTTAAATGAATTAGAAGAAGATGGTTATATAAGTTTTACTAAGAAAGGAAAAATAATATCTCCAAATCAAATGGGATATTTTGTTGGAAAATTTGTATCACATAAAAAAGGATTTGGATTTGTGGAATCTGATGCTGAGTATACGCAGGATTTATTTATCTCAAGCGACAATATAAATGGGGCTATGCATAATGATAGAGTTATGGCAGAAATAGTTGTACCTGCTACTGAAGAAAAGAGAGCAGAGGGAAGAATAGTAAAAGTTATAAAGAGAGAGATAACTAGAATAGTAGGAACTTTTCAATCAAGTAAAACTTTTGGATTTGTAACACCAGATAACAAGAAGTTTACTAAAGATATATATATACCTAAAAAACATTTTAGTGGAGCAGTAGATAATGATAAAGTAGTATGTGAAATTACAGTATGGCCACAAGAGGATAGAAAGCCAGAAGGAAAGATTATAGAGATATTAGGTCAAAAAGGTGAAAGAGGCGTAGAAATAGACTCTATAATAAGGGAACATGGTCTGCCAGAAGAGTTTCCAAAGAAAGTATTGCAAGAAGCTGAAGCTGTAGCTGTTGAAATTCCTCAAGAGGAGATAAAAAGAAGAAGAGATTTAAGAGATTTAAACATATTTACTATAGATGGAGATGACGCAAAAGATTTAGATGATGCTATATCAATAGAAATATTACCCAATAAAAACTTTAAATTAGGGGTTCATATAGCTGATGTCACACATTATGTAAGAGAAAAAAATAAACTTGATAAAGAAGCTTTAAAAAGGGCTACATCAGTTTATCTAGTAGATAAAGTAATACCAATGCTGCCAAAGACTCTTTCAAATGGAGTATGTAGTTTAAATCCATTTGAAGATAAGTTAACACTTTCTATATTTATGGAAATAGACCATAAAGGAAATGTAGTTAAACATGAGATATGTGAATCTATAATAAATTCAAAAGCTAGAATGACTTATACAGAAGTGTCTGACATATTAGAGAAAGATGATGAAAAACTTAAAAAGACTTTTGAACATGTTGCAGATGACTTTAAAAATGCTGAGGTTTTGGCTAGAATTCTTATGTCAAGAAGGGAAAAAAGAGGAGCTATAGATTTCAACTTCCCAGAAGCAAAGATAATTCTAAATGGAGAAGGTGAAGTTGCAGATATAAAGCCTTATGAAAGAAGAATATCTAATAAAATAATAGAAGAATTTATGCTTATAAGTAATGAGACAATTGCAGAACATTTTTATTGGATGGGAATACCATTTGTTTATAGAATACATGAGACACCATCTTTGGAAAAAATGGAAGAATTGAGCAAGTTTATATCTACATTTGGATATGTAATAAAGGGTGATAAAGAGGAAGTACATCCAAAAGAATTACAAGGTATAATAGAGAAGATAAAGGGCAAAAAAGAAGAAGGTGCTATTAGTACTATAATGCTTCGTTCTTTAAAACAAGCTAAATATTCACCAGAATGTAGTGGACACTTTGGGTTAGCAGCTAAATTCTACTGTCATTTTACTTCACCAATAAGAAGATATCCTGACCTTCAAATTCATAGAATAATAAAAGAATCTTTAAATAATAAGATAAGTGGAAAGAGACAAGAACAGCTTACTACTATAGTTGATTATGCATCTGTTCAGTCTTCTGAAAAAGAAAGAAAAGCAGAGTTGGCTGAAAGGGATGTACATGATTTCTATAAGGCTCTTTATATGAAGGATAAAGTTGGTCAAGAGTTTGAAGGTGTTGTATCTAGTGTAACTTCATTTGGAATATTTGTTGAGTTGGATAATACTATAGAAGGATTGATAAGACTTGCAAATATGAATGATGATTATTATATTTATGATGAGAGTTCTTACAGTGTTGTAGGAGAAAGAACTAAGAAGTCATATAAGATAGGTGACCTAGTTAAGATAAAAGTTGAGGGTGTAAATGTAGATTTTAAAGAAATTGATTTTGAAATAGTTGAAAAGATAGAGGAATAAGTAAAACATTTAAAAAAGATATGAGAAGTTGTAGTATTTATGATATAGCTAAATTTACAATACTCAATGTTCAATAAAAATAGCTAATTAAAAAATATTTAATGGAAATAGCTAATTAAAAAATAATTAGTTAAAACAAATATTTAAAAAATAAATTTTTAATATAAAGTAAGTGTATCCTTTAAAATTTGAGATACACTTATTTTTTTGTTTTACATAAATTTTTGCTTTATTTAATTTATAACAATATATTACTTTGTATAAATTTAGTGTTAAAATTATTAAAAACACTACTTAGGAGGAATGGAATTATGGGTATGATAGGATGTTATACTAAAATAAGTGAAGAAAATGTTTTGAAACTACAACGAGCAGAAGGGAATTTACAAGAGTTTGTTTTTGGAGATGTGAATGAAAATAATTCTATTAATATTGATAAGGCATGGGATGCTATTCACTTTACTTTAACAGGTTGTCCATTTGGAGGAGATGATGATAATATATTTAGCAAATTAGTTCTAAGTGGAAATGTACTTGTAGAAATTGATGAAGAGCCACCTGCAATGTTGATTACAGCTAATGATGTAAAAAAACTATCAGAAGCAATGAACAATTTAGAAGAGCAGATGTTTAGAACAAAATTTAATATTGGTGAGATGTTAGAAAATAATATTTACCCTGTTATGGATGATGAGAATGAAGAAGAGTTTTTTGAGTATGTATGGGCAAATTTAATTGAACTTAAAAAGTTTATAGAGGAAGCAGCTAATGAAGGAAAAGCAGTGATATTTTGTATAATGTAATGATTACTAAAAAACATGAATGTTGATGTACTTACATATCTTAGACAAGGAGAAGGATGTTTTTTATAAGGGAAGAATAGATATTATATTAGCCTTTTAATTATTTATTTAATAGTAGCATTTTGAAATACGTATATTATTTTGAATTCTTGTGATGTATAGCTACATATGTTTTAATTTATTTTAAAAGGCTAAATGATTTATCCGAAGTTAGTATCATTAGGATACAAGTATGTGATAAATATTTCTTAGAACAGACTATATAATATGATTTTGAAATATATGAGTCTACAATAGGCATTTAATAATCTTTTAGATTCCAATTCAATTGATAAAATAGAGGATTTTTTAATTATAGTTTTGAATCTACTATATTTTTGAAATTTATCTATTGTGTCCTATAATTCTCTTGTATATCTATAATATTTTTTCATTATGTGACTCGATTTATTTTTGAAGCTAACCTATTATATTCAATAATTCTTTTAATTAGATATTGTATTTTTTTATTATGTGAATTAATTTTTAAAAAAATTTATATCTTATATCCAACAATTCTTTTGTATACTTATCTTATTTTTAAATTATGCAAATTAACTATTTTTTGAAGCTAATCTCTTATATCCAATAATTCTTTTAGTTATCTGCAATATTTTTTAGTTATAGCAACTTACCATCACATTGAAAGCTATCCATTATAAATAATTCTTTTAGCCATCCACCATATCTTTTTATTATATAAAACGAATTCACAAATAAAGTAAGTAAAAATTAAAAATATAGATACTTTAATTAAAAGTAGAAAAATTAAAATCTTTAGGAAAAATTTAGAAATTTATAAATAATATCTTAAGTTTTAGAATTTATTATGAAAATACAATAAAAAGTTTATAGAAACACAATTCTATAAAACTATTTCTGGAGGTGTATTTATATATGGAAATGAAAATATCAGTGTCTAACCTTAGTAAAAGGTTTGGAACAAAAATTGCTCTTGATAGCATAAATCTTGAAATCGACAGTGGTATGTTTGGACTTTTAGGGAGAAATGGAGCAGGAAAAACGACTTTTATGAGAATATTAGCCACTTTATTATCAAAAACAGAAGGCTCAATAGACATGTGTGGAATTCCTATTGAGAATACTAAAGATATTAGGAACATGGTTGGCTATTTACCACAAGATTTTTCAATGTATCCTAATATGACAGTATATAAAGCAATGGATTATTTAGCAGTTTTATCGAATATACCACTAAGAAAAAGAAGAAAAATTATATGCAAGTTATTAAGTAAAGTAAACCTTACTAATCACCAAAATGTTAAGGTAAAGTCTTTATCTGGAGGTATGAATAGGAGGCTTGGTATAGCACAAGCGCTAATTCATAATCCAAGAGTTTTAATAGTAGATGAACCAACAGCAGGTCTTGATCCAGAAGAACGTATAAGATTTAGAAACCTATTATGCGAAATTGCAAATGATAGAATTGTCATCTTATCAACGCATATTGTTGGAGACATAGAAGCTACATGTGAAAATGTGGCTATATTAGATAGTGGAAAGGTCATATACAATGGCTCTACTGAGGCATTAGCAAAACTAGCTGAAGGAAAAGTATATAGTATTGAAGTAGACAAAAAAGATATTGAAAATATAAAAAGTAGATTTGTAGTTATAGGTATGCTGACTCAAGGTGGAAAGGCTACACTTAAGGTCATATCAGATGATAAACCTTTTGAAAATGCAGTAGAATGTAATCCAACTATTGAAGATGGCTATATGCTTATAATGGGAGGAGAGAAGATATGAATCTATTTGTAAAAGAATGTAAAAATATATTAAAAAGTATAGTATATTATGTTTTTATTATAGCTTTAGTATTTTTCTATGTTTCTCAACTTGGTGGTTCAGTTTCTAAAGATGTAAGTAAGACTGTCCCTAATAATGGAAATCCACTAGTTGCACCTCAAAGGGTAGAAAATATTGAGGAATATTATTCTATACACAATCAATATCCATATGGTCAAAAAGAATCTATGAAAACAGAAGAAGTCATCCCCAACGCAACTATAAATTTAATTAGAGAATATCAAGAGAACTCATATACAACATATCCAACAGGAATAGCTAAATCTATAAAATTGGACCAAACTAAAACTAAGACTATAGAACAATATATAGAAGAAATAACTGGTAGAAGTATTGAGGAAATAAATGCACTATGGAAAAATGGAGATAGCATAAAAATAGATTATTCAAGAGTATCTATTGGAAGATTTGAAGAAATAATGCAAAAAGTAGATGATATTTTAGGTGGAGGGTCTGCATATGCCTTTGATAAGTTGCAAAGATTTGGAGTAGTTCCAATTACTTATAATGAAGCAGTGAAGAATTATAACTATACAATACAAAAAGATAAAGTTACTAATGGATATGCAAGAATTTTTTGTGATTATATAGGTATAGTTTTAAGTATATTTCCAGTGTTTGTGGCAGTTTTCATGTCACTTAAAGATAAGCGTTCAAGAATGAGAGAAATTATTTATTCAAAACAAGTATCATCATACAAAATAGTTTTATCAAGATATTTTGCACTTGTTTTTATGATGTTATTACCAGTATTAATTTTAGGTATAAAAGATTTGCTTCCTTTGATTGCATTTGGTAAAAATGAAGGGATATCAGTTGATAATTTAGCATTTATAAAATATACAATATGGTGGCTACTTCCAACTCTTATGATAGCTACAGCTATAGGTATGAGCCTTACTATATTAACAGATACGCCAATAGCAATTATTGTTCAATTAATTTGGTGGTTTTACAGTATAAATTCTACAGCTCTTAAAGGGGATTATCCAACAATGGGATTAATGATAAGACATAACAGTGTGTTAAGTGGGGATATTGTTGCACAAAACTTTAATCAAATTATGAGTAATCGACTTATGATGAGTTTAGGTGCATTAGTGATTGTTTTGTTAACGATATTCTTATATGAGCAAAAAAGAAGGGGGAATCTTGATGTTGGGTCAAAGCTTTCAAAACTGTTTAGTTTTAATAAAAGAAAACTTCAAATTAAGCATTTTAATTAATTTGATATGTTCAATTATATTGTTATGTTTGATTCCTCTAATACAAGGAGTAGCTAATTTAGATAGGATTTCGGCAGCCATATGCTTAGAAAATTATGTTGCAATATTAGGAATAATAATGTTGGTACCTATATTTTCACTAGAACAATCAAAGGAGATTGATGAAATAGTATCATCAAAATCATTATCTCAAGTTGTTGTACAATTAATTAGAATACTGATGTCAATTATAAGTATAGCTGTTTTAATTATAGGCTTTGTAAATATTTTAATATATTTAGGTGGAGATTTTCCAGTAATCGAGTATATTGTTGGAAGTTTCGCATCAGCTATATTTATAGGAAGTTTGGGAATGTTTTTCTCGAATTTATTTAACAATACAATCATGGGATATATGATATCTATAGGATATTTAATTTTAAACATGATGACTAAAGACAAGTATGTTGGAAATTTCTTTATAATGTCTATGAGTCAAGGCAGTTTTGATGAAAAATATTGGTTGATATCTGGAAGTGTAGTGTTGATAATTCTATCTCTATTGATAAAACCAATAAAAAGGAAGGTTAGATAATAAAATGAGAGCTTTAATAAAATGAAGGTAATAGAAGTAAAAAGTGTATTTATGAAATACAAGTTTATTTTTATATACATAAACTATAACTTGATATTTATGTATGTAAATAGATGTACATATCTATTTACATACATATACTGCATTTTATTAAAAGCTCTCAAATTTATATTTTATATTGATTTCACAATAATAGTCTGATAAAACTTATAGTAATTTTATAAATTTCATAGTGATTTTATAATAATAGTTCAATAAAACCTACAGTAATTTTATAAATTTCATAATGATTTAATAATACTAGTTTAATAAAACCTACAGTAATTTTATAAATTTCATAATGATTTTATAATACTAATTCAATAAAACCTATTAATAATTTTATAAATTTCATAATGATTTCACAATAATAGTCCAATAAAACCTATTAGTAATTTTATAAATTTCATAATGATTTTATAATACTAGTTTAATAAAACTTATAGTAATTCTATAAATCTCATAGTGATTTTATAATACTAGTCCAATAAAACCTATTAATAATTTTATAAATTTCATAATGATTTAATAAATATTTATAAAACTACTATTTTTGTTTAGAAACTTTATTATTCATATTATCATTAGTAGGCATTGCTCCAAAGCTTAATTTTTCATACATTACTTGAGTTGGAGCTAACCAAACTGTGCCATTACCAGTAAATGTATTTAAGAAACCTTCACCATTTAAAGCAGAACCTATTAAAGACTTATCTGATTTAGTAACAGAGAAATTAACTCCAGATGTTCTTGCTATTGCAAAGTTACCATCTACCTTTAATTCTTCTCCATTTTTTAATTCATACTCTACAATTTCACTTTGAGGAACAACACATTCTAGAACGATTACACCAGTACCACTTAATTCTATTTGGAAGAAACCTTCGCCACCAAGTAAAGCAGATGAGAAGTTCTTTTGTGTAAATGCCTTTACTTCTATTGTATCAGAACAGCAATAGAATAATCCTTTATCAACAACTATTGAATCATTATCAAGGCTCATAAATAAGTAATGTCTAAAAGAAGGTTCTAAGTAAACTTCACCAGTACCTTTATATACAGGTTTCATCATTGATTCATTAGTAAGTGCTCCTGATATTCCTTTTTTGAAAAGACCACCAACACCACCAATTTTAGTTTCAGAAGAGATATTACCTTTATAATAATATAACGCACCAGCTTCTGTTTTTATTGATGAATTATTTAACTTTATCTTAATTTGTCTAGCTCTTAAGCCAGCTTCTCTAGCAAAATATAATCCCATTGCCATCATTGGGCTAGAAGCACCTTCAAGTTTTTCAAATTCCAATATTTCAAATTCACTTTTTCCATCTGATGCATTTTCTAAAATTCTTACTTTTTTGCTTAAATCCATACAAATTTCTCCCTACTATAGTTAATATTTATCTCTAAAATATTACAAGATATAATTATATATTACATTTTTTTTGGAAAAATGGCTACTTTATCATCAAATTTTTACATCTTTTAAGATGATTCTAGTCGGAGTAGGATTGTTTAAGGGTGTGTGATTATTTAAATAGATATTTTGAGTATTATTTATTATTTGTGGGTATTATATCTTATGGGCATGTTAAAAGATAAAAGATAAAAATTTAGAGTAGTTTTTGTTTTGAAGTTAATAAATTAATTTTATCAGTTAAATTTAGCTTGGTACTGAATGTATTTGATATGTCTTGTTATTTATTTTGCTTTATTATTTATCATATTACTTAAGAAACTTAATACATTAGTGTAATCTTGACTAAAATCCCTGAATATGTTATTATACAGGTTAGTCAAATGATTTAGTAGTATGGAAAATTTAGCAAATTCTTAATATCAATTGAAGAATTTTCTAGCAAAGAAGGTGAGATTTATATGGCTGGTAAGAAAGTATTAGCAACAAATAAAAGAGCAAGACATGAATATTTTATAGAAGAAACTTATGAATGTGGAATTGAATTAAAAGGAACAGAAGTAAAATCAATAAGACAAGGTAAAGTTAACCTAAGTGATGGATATGCATCTGTAGATAATAGTGAAGTATTTTTGAAACAAGTTCATATAAGTCCATATGAGCAAGGAAATATATTCAATGTTGATTCTTTAAGAGTTAGAAAATTATTGCTTCATAAGCATGAGATAAGAAAACTTATTGGAGCAACTACTATAAAGGGGTATTCACTTATACCACTTAGTTTATATCTAAAAAACGGTAAGGTCAAAGTAGAGATTGCTTTAGCAAAAGGTAAGAAGTTATATGATAAGCGTCAAGATATGGCTAAGAAAGATGCACAAAGACGTATAGAAAGAGAAATGACAGGCAAGTATTAAATTAGATAAAAGTGTATTTTTTAGAATAAAATTCTTTATTATCTAGAACATAACATTGATTTTTATTCTTAAAAGTATTATATTATATATACATTAAAAATTTAATAAAAATGGTGATAAAGTTTGCGAAAAGTCTACTGGACTATAAACTACTCAAGGGGGCGTAAAGGTTTCGACGTGGGTTTGGAACTTGAGGCTGCATGTCGTGTTACTCTGGGTCACGTAAAAACTGGGGAACTTTAAAATAAACGCAGACGATAATTTCGCGATAGCAGCCTAGTTGCTGCTCGTCCCTCTTAGTCCTCCTGCCGACTAAGACTGGACGTCATTATGCAGGGAACTACTTTAAGGGTGTCTCGACTTAAAGTAGATTAATTGGGACTGGCTAAGCATAAAGCCTGCCACTTGGCGTTATGTGAGGCGAGATACTAGTGAAGTTGGCTAAGCATGTAGATGCAACGAGGAAAAGACTTACGGACAGGGGTTCGACTCCCCTCGTCTCCACCAATTTTGAGAAAAGAATGATGAAATACTTGGAAATACTAGCCTCTATTGACTAGTATTTTTTATTTTGGCGATAAAATCCACCAACCGTACCCCAACCACAGAAAAAGAGGTTTTTTTGTGGGTATATGGGGGTGCATTTAGGTTATATAATTATATATTTTAATATTACATGTTTATTAGGAAGATAGTTAGTAAATGATATGGTCGAGAGAATAGATATAATAAAATAATCAAGTAATGTATTTCAATGTTTATTAAAGAATGGATTTTTATATTAGGAGAATTTTTAGAGAGAGACAGCTACCTAAAAGTGAATAAAGAAGTGACTTTATAGTATTATTTGTAACTATTCTATGATTATTATAGAATCTTTTATAAGTTATATTTATAGAGATATTATTAAATGTTTACAATATTCTCTTGCAATTTATTTAAAGATGTTATATATTTATAACATCAAGTGTTATAAATATATAACTTTTAAGGGGTGATTTTATATGTCTAGATCAGAGCTTGGTGTTAAGGCAAATCTTGTTTCAGAGTTAATGATGCTATCCTATTTTTTTATAGACTTGTTATTACAAAAGTTTATTTTTAAAGGAGAAGGTATTTGGTTTACTTTTATAATTTTATTAGCTTTTTGGGTGTGCAATCTCATGTATAATAAAAAATATAATGATTTAGTTGATGAGGTATCAAAACTTATGTTGTTAAAGGTTGATCAGATTGCATCAAAAATAATGTTATACTCTATGTTTGTAATAGCTGTTATCTTTTCAGTTAATCATACAAGAGCTTTGGATATATCAAATTTGGATATAGGTATAATGCTCTTAGCAGTTTTACTTGTACAATCGTTAACTAAATTAATTTTGTATGTATATTTTGATAAAAGGGGTGTATGTAACTAAGTGGCAATATCAATGAAATAAAAACTAAAATATAACTTTTAAGGAGTGATTTTATATGTACAAATCAGAAACTGGTGTAAGATCAAAGCTTATCTTAGAATTACTTGTAATAACTTATTTTTTTATAGCTGTATTAGCTACTAAATATATTTTTAAAGGTCCAAGTACTGCTTCTCTACCAGGGTTGAGTTGGTTAATAGTTTTTGGATGCTACTTAATTTATAATAAAAAGTATAATGATTTAGTTGATGAATCATCTAAATTTATACTATCAAAGGTTAATCAGATTGCAATAACAATAATGATATATTCTATAGTTATAGTGGCTATTTTCTTTGCAACACCTTATACAAGTAATATAAATATATCAAACTTGGATACTGGTATAATTCTTATTGCAGTTTTATTTATACAATCGTTATCGAAATTAATTTTGTATGTATACTTTGATAAAAGGGGGATATGTAACTAAGTGGCAATATTGATGAAGACAAAAATTAAAGAATATAGGGAAAAACTCCTTATGACACAAAATGAACTTGCTAAATCAGTTGGGGTAAGACGTGAGACTATTGTACACTTAGAAAATGGAAAATATAATCCTTCTTTGAAGTTAGCTATGGATATTGCTAAAGTATTTGATACTACAGTAGAGAATTTGTTTGAATTTATTGAAGAAGAATAGTGGATAGATTATAAACATTTATTAAGATTGTTAACAAAATATTAACTATAATGATTGAATAATATCTGGAATATTCAGCTAAAATTTTTATACTTGAGATTAATTAAAGAAAAGCTTGATTTTTAGTGAGTAAATGTTCAAATGGTAGGTAAATCATTACATAAGATTTTATGACAAAACTAAATAAGAATGAAATTAAAGGAGATTTAAAAATGTATAATGAAGATTATAAAAAACTTATAAAAAGTAATTATAAAATTACAATGATATCTATAAAAAATAATGTAAAAATATTCTTAAATATAAATAATTTATTTAATCTTTTTAGCAAAATAGAATGTGTTTATAGACTTCCATTTGGATTATATTTAAAATATAGTGGTAGAATAAATAATGAAGGAATATTGATTCATTATGAGTCCATAAATATTAATGATATGTCTAGTGAACTTAAGAGACAATTTAAAAATCAATATTATTTGAAAGAAAGAACTAAAGATTATGACTTAATGAATTATATGATACATATTAAGAAAATTCCTTGTAAACTCATGAGTACCTATCCACATATGGACAAAGAAATAGGTATATATTATATTTAAAAATAAAAAATTAATGTTGATTATGTGGAGGAATTTATATTATTAACTGAAAAAACTAGTAAGAATTACTTGATTGCTATTTTCTAATAACATTTAGATTCTTACAAGTTCTTGTAATAATGGAAAGTATAGTGTGAATTTAATAAGTTTAATTATGGATAAAAATAAGGAGGATATATTGAATAAATTAGGAATAAGGTATACTGAAGATCAAAAAAGTAAATTTATAAATTTTATAATAAGTAAGTTTAGAGAAGAGGGCCTTAATTTAAAAGAAGTAAGTCAAAATGGAAATCGTAATGTAGTGAGTGATAATATTGACAGCTCATTATGATACACCTAGAAGATTTTCTATAGGTGATCAAATTATACATAAGAACATGAATATGTTTAGAATTATTTTTATAGTAGCATTAATTTTAATAGCAGATATTCTTATAGTACCATTGATAAATTTAATTTTAAAGATGTTAGAAAAAAATATAATAGTTCCTATAATTGCTATAATTTTCATATCTATAGGAATAGACTATTTATTTAAATATTTAGTATCTCTATATTATAAAAGGAAAGATAAGCTGAATCCTAATCAACAGAAATACGCATATAAAAATTGTAAAAAAGCAAATGAAAATAACTATAATGATAATACTAGTGGGATTCTATGTTTAATAGAGGTTGCAAAAAAATTAAATATTATAGTGGGATTCTATGTTTAATAGAGGTTGCAAAAAAATTAAATATTATAAATGAAGAAAAAAAAATTGATAGTGTTGGATTTGTTTTTTTTGACAATGAAGAAAAAGGATTAAAGGGATCAAGATCATTTGTAAAATCTTATCATGACCTAGAATCTGAGATAATAATTAATATTGATTGTATAGCAACTGAAGGTGACTATGATACAATTTCATATATCATTGGCAATAATAAAAACAAAGAGAAGACAAAAGTTTTAGTTGATATAATTAAAAGTTTTAAAAATAAGTCTGATGAAATAAAGGTTAAGAGAGTAATAAAAATATTTTTGAAAAATTATATTGTTCGAGTATGTTATTTATTTTTATGTAATTCAGTAACTTCAAGTGACCATCTAAGCTTTACAAATTACAATGCTCTATCTATATCAAGAAAAAAATTCAACTTACGAAGAGGTAATTATATTCCTAATATACATACAAATGAAGATACAAAGGAAAATAGTGATCCAGATAATATATCTAGAATTTCTTGTATGATTCTCTCAATAATTAGAGAAATCATATAAAGTTAGCTTAAACCATCCTATACAAATACATTAACTATAACAATGTCTAATCTGAATTTGTAATTAAGGATATAAGCTTAAATATAATTAGTTTATATCCTCAATTCATTTCTCATATTTACTTAATAAATTTGTAGTATTTTTATGTATTTGCTCTTTACAATGAAAATATTTTATCTAACTTTTCTACAGCTTCAACTTTCTTATCTTCCATAACTTGAGTATATATATTCAAAGTTATTGATATATCATAATGACCCATTAAAACTTGTACAGTTTTAGGAGGGACATCATTCTCAAAAAGTCTAGTTGCATAAGTTTTTCTAAGACCATGAAACTTTATAGGCTCTATATTTAAGCTATTTAATATAGACTTTAAATTTCTTAAAGGTCTTTTATCATCGATAGGGACACCTAATTCATTGCAAAATACATAACTATCATTTCTATATAATTCTCCAGCTTTTAATATATCTGTATTTTGATTTACTTTATGTTCTTTCAACTTATTTAAAACATCCTTTGGAATAGGCACAGTTCTGTAAGAATTTGATGTCTTTGGCTCTTGTTCTAATACTTTAAGCTCTCTATTTCCATGTTTATCTATAAGATATGTTCTTTGAAGAGTTCTTTTAACTGTTAAATTAGAACTCTTAAAATCAATATCAAACCATTTAAGTCCTAATAATTCTCCTAATCTAAGTCCAGTACCAAGAGCAAGTAAAAATAATACCTCTAATTTATGACCATCTATAGCTTTTATAAAATTCTTTTGTTGTTCAAGAGTCAATATTTCAAGCTTATTTTCCTTTTTCTCAACTGGTATATTTACCATAATGCAATAATTACGTTGTATAAGACCTTGTTTTTCAGCTTCTGATAGGCAGGTTTTCAGTTTAGTGTTTATTTGCCTTATAGTAGGTATACTTTTATTGGAATCAAGCAATCTATTGTAATATTTTTGTATGTGAGATACTCTTAAGTCTTTTAATTTAACATTGCCTAAATCAGTATCTTTAATATAATTACGATAGATGCTTTCATATCTTTCAAATGACTTTGGTTTTAAATCTTTTATTCTATATTCAAACAACCAATTGTAAAACCAATGCTCTAAAGTTATTTTATCATCTGAAATATCAGAACTTAAATAATATTGTTTTTTATAAGCATCTAATTTATCTTTAACTTCTTTTTGAGTCTTACCATAAAATTCTTTTCTTATTGGTTTCCCATCTTCATTATAACCAATCATTATACGGGAACGCCAGCCATCTTTATATTTTCCGATAGAGCCTTCTCCATTAGCTCTTTTAGTTGCCATTTTTAAACAGCTCCTTATATGATTTATAGTTATATCCATCAAAGAATGTAATACATTTCTCTAATAAGAATTTTATAACTTCATCAGCTTCTAGTGTTTCATAGAAGTTTAGCATCAATGTGTTGTACTCTTGTTTATGCTTAGCTGGTATTGATAGAACTCCTATATCATTACTTATAAGTATTAGGTTTGAGGTAAGTCTAGCAGTTCTTTTGTTGCCATCATAAAAGAATTGACAATAGGACAACCATAAATTTATTATTATAGCCTTTTCTAAGGGGTTAGTTATTTTATTTATGATACTTATGTCACTTACAAATAAATCATTTAATAGAGTGGCTTCTATGCACTCATATTGAGTGGTACCAGCTATACCTATATTACCATTTCTGAAATCTCCAACGATTAGAGCTTCATCTCTTGCAACTATTTTATGTATAGAGCAAATTGTATCTTTATTTAAAGATAAGTTTTCTTTGTTACTTAATTTTATTACATAATCCCATGATGATTTTATATTTAGTATTTGATTTTGGTCACTTAATTTATGTCCACCTACTGTTATACCATCAAGTAATGTTTGTACTTCTGGGAATGTAAAGGGGTTATTTTCTAGGTTACTCATATCATATACAAATTCACTTATCATTCTTCTAATGTATGTTAAAGTATATTTTTTATCTCCATGAGGTAGATTAGTAGGGAATTTATGTGTGTATTTTGGTATATATGATTTATTCATGATTGTAGCTCCTTTCATAGTTTTTTACCATTGTTTTAGATACTATTGATATATTTTTATATTTTAGTTAGTAGTTTTTTTATTTCTTTAAGTGTATTTTCAAGCTTTTTATTTTTTTCCTTTAATTCATTATTTTCTTGTAATAATTTAAAGTAATCATTATTTTTAATAGTCATATTTTCTTTTTGAGATATTAACTTTTTTAGTCGAATGTTACTCCCATTATCTGTTGCCTCACTAAAGTAATCATAGATTGCTTCTATATTTTCTTCTGATAGACCAATATCTAATAATTCATCAATTGATTGTTTTATAAGAACATCATTTTTAATAATTTCTTTTATATCATCAGGATGTAATGAAAAATCTAATTCAGTATTAGATACACAATCTGAAAGTATCCAATTATAAACTTGATTTTCATTTAGTTCTAATTTTTCACCAAGTTTATAATATTGGTCTTTATCAGACCAAGCACCTAGCAATAAACTTGAGGTAATCCTAATATCATCATCTTCCATAAGATTTGAAATAGCATTTAAAAATTCATCAAAAGAATAGTATTCTTCTGGGAATAAAGACTGTAAAAAGTATAAAACATCTTCATTAGTCATTACTTCATTTTCAATATCAAAATAAAAGATAGTCTTTTCAATTTTCAAAGCTTTAGCGAGTTTTGATAAGGTATCTATACTAGGTATTCTTTTATCATTTTCATAATTTATTAGAGCATTTCTTGAGATGCCACTAATTTCAGCAAGTTGAATCTGTGTTAGTTCTTTTTGTTTTCTTATCTTTTTTAAGTTTTTTCCAATTTGCAATATTATCACCTCGTATAAAGTATATCCCAAAAGTACACAAATGAGAACAGAAAAATAATATATTCTTATTGACAGCACACATATGTCGACATTATAATTAAAATGTAAAGTTTACGAATGTAAACTAGAAAAAAGGAGGAAAAAGTATGGGAATCAATTTAAAAATATTTAGGATTAAAAAAGGTTTAAAGCAACAAGAACTGGCAGATAGAGTTGGTATATCAAGATATTATTTGTCAAACTTGGAAACAGGTAAGGCTAATAATCCAAGCAATGATTTGATGATTAAACTATCTAGAGCTTTAGATACAACAGTAGAAGAATTATTTTTTAGTAAGGAGGAGTAAAATATGAAAGAGAATAATAATTTAGAAGTTTTAAAGACATTACAAGCTACTTTAAACATTATTGTAAAGAATGAAGAAGAAGCACAAGAAAAAAAGCAAGGATATAAAATTATTGAAAATGCGAAAAGAAATAAAGCTGAACTTATAACATGTAAAGAAGCATCTAAGCTTTATCCTATAGGAGAATCAAAATTTAGGCAGTTATGTCATTCTAAAAATAAAGGTTTCCCTTGTATATGGATAAATAATCGAGTATACATAATAAAAAACAAATTGGATGATTGGTTTATTGAAAATGCAAATGGTATCAAGTTATAGTCTTAAAGTAGGTGTTTGCAATTGAGCAATAAAGGGTGGATAAAGCTTTACAGGGAGTTGTTGGATAAATCAATTTGGAAAGATATTAAACCAGAAAGAAAAGTAATATTAATAACTCTATTACTTATGGCTAGTCATAAAGAAAATCATGTTTTTATAGATAATAAAAGGATAAAAATAAAGTCTGGACAATTTATTTCTTCTTATAGCAAAATAGCTGAAAGATGTGGTAAAGGAGTTAGTTATCAAATGGTTAGAAGTTGTTTGTTGGTTTTTAAAAATGCTGGTTTTCTAACATACGAAACAACAAACAAATATATAGTCATAACTATTGAAAACTGGGAGCTTTACCAAGAGAACATAGAAAATCAACAACCTAATCAACAGACGATTAACAATCAATCAACAACAATCAAGAATATAAAGAATGAAAATAATATTATATATAGTGAAATTATAAGCAAATTTAACTCAACTTGTATTGAACTTTCAAAGGTCAAGAAACTAACAGACACAAGAAAGAGGAGAATAAATTCAATAATAAGAGAATATGATAAAGAAGCTGTATTAGAGGTTATAAATATAGTTAGTAAAACAAGTTTTCTGAATGGAAATAATAATACAGGATGGAAAGCAAATTTTGATTGGATAATGAATTCAAGTAATTTTACCAAGATACTAGAGGGCAATTATCATAGCAAGGAAATTGTCATAAATAAAGAGACAGGAATATATAATCCAGATGATTCACAATTAAAGTGGTAAGGAGGTTATATTATAAATAATTCAAACAACTTAATTAAAAATACAGAAGCAGAGCAATCAATATTAGGAAGCATTTTATTAGACTCAACAATAGTAGAAGAGTTAGAGCAAATGTTAAATGAAGACATGTTTTATCATGAGGAACATAAATACATATTTAATGCTATAAAAGAAATAAATAAGAGAAATGAAGTAATAGATATAATAACTCTTACAGAAGAATTAAAGAGAAAAGGTCATTTGAATAATATTGGAGGTATAAGCTATATTACCAGTTTGTCAACAATAGTCCCAACAGTATCAAATTTTATGAGTTATGTCAGTATAGTTATTGAAAAATATAAAAATAGAAATATAATTGATAAATTCAATAAATTCAGTCTTGGCGAAATAGATGATAATACCCTTATATATCAGTTAGAAAATGATATAAATAAAGCTAATCAGAAATTAATAAAAAAGGATTCAAGTATAACAGCCATATCAGAGAGAGCCTTTGAATATATAAATGATGAAGTAAATGAAGGTATTAAAACTGGAATAAAGTTCTTAGATGATACTATAGGAGGTTTATATGGTGGTGAACTAACTACAATAGCAGCTAAAAGTGGAAGAGGTAAAACAGCATTGGCGTTACAAATACTTAGAAATGTAATATTTCAAGGTAAGAAAGTACTTTTTATAAGTGGAGAAATGAGCGATATACAGATTTTGTTTAGAAATATAGCATCACTGACTGGAATATCAGTTGTAAAAATGAAAAATAGAAATCTAAATGATGATGAAATAGTCAAATATATACAAGCTTTAAGCATAATAAATCAAGAAAATAATCTTTATATAAATGACTCTGTAAATACAGTATCAGGAATAAAGAGAGAAATAAAGAATATTAAGCCTAGTTTAGTAATAATTGATTATTTGCAGATTTTGGATTATGAGGGTAAAGAAGTAGGAGAAGCTAAATTCGCTGACTTATCAAGGCAAATAAAAAAGATTACTTTAGATTTTAATATACCAGTTATTCAGCTTGCTCAATTAAATGATGAATTGAAAGATGAAAGACCTAAAGGGGATAGAGTAATGAGAAGCTCAAAGCAGATATATATGGATTCTAATTCAGTTATATATATTCATAGACCTACAGAAAAAGAAGCTCTTAATTATTGTAAGACAATGGGAATTGAGGATATAAGAGAGCTGAGACGAAGAGAAAAAGGTTTTGGTGCTAATTTAAGTGAGATTATTGTTGCTAAAAATAGAGATGGTGAGTCAGGATTTAGGCCATATTGGTATATAGGAAATTTGTTTTCTTTTGAAGAATGTAAGAAGATACAAGAGATATAAAAAAGAAGCATGATTTATTGAGTAATAGATAAATTATGTTTCAAGGAGTTTTGAATGGTAAATATATAAAACTTAATTAGATGTAATATAGATTAAAATATATTGAGTTTAGATTTAAACACTTATTAGAAAAAGGTAGTTGCCATATAAATATAACAACTACCTTTATAAATTAGGTACTTAATGTACACTAACCTAACAACTTAAGTATATATTAAGTGCTTGATGAAAGTCAAGGAGGTACTAAAATGTATGATGAAATTATAGAAATATATTTTGATTATTGGATAAATGAACACATGTATAGAGATATTTTAGAAAAAGATGAGTATTATATTGAATGTTGGAAAGAGGTTAAAAAAATTAATGAGTTATTGGAAAAAAGTTTAGAAGATGATAAGAAGTGTGTGTTGGTTGAATTAAATGATTTGTTTAATTCATTAATAGAATTTGAAAGGGAACTTGGTTATAAATTTGGATTTAAAGCAGGAGCAAAATTTATAATAGAATTAATGGATTAATTTACTTATGCTTGTAAGTTAATTCTATAATAATAAATTAAAGAGGACATTAAAAATGTCCTCTTTAATTTATTATTACATTGTATACTATATATAATGCGTTTTTTATATTTGAAATTTAAGATGTTTTTTGAATTTATTATAGTCACTATAATATTTATATGTTATTAACTCTTTATACAATACAAAATTATGATTATATTAGAGAAGTTTTGTATAGTAGGAGTGTATGTATTCAGGATGACAGAATAAATATATCTATTACATAACAAACAAAATTATATATATTTATACTTTATATATAATTATAATTTACTATAATATAAAATAATGGTTTTTTTTACATAAAGGGATCTCAAAGAAATAAATAGCATTTATAATATAAGTGTAGTATAAAAGAGTATATTAGAAGGAGTTTTAAAATTATGTCAAATGATTGTTTGATAGATGAATTAAAGAAATTAAAAGAATCATCAAAGGAAGCAGTAGAAAATATTTCAGATTTTAGTAGTTTTAAAAAATATATGCATGTTAAAAGACAAGTAGAAAACGAATTACTTGATATTATAAGATATACAGCTGATTCTAATAAAGCTGAGTTGATATTGGTATGTGGTGGAGTAGGAGATGGCAAATCGCATTTAATATCATATTTAAATAACAAATATCCAGAAATTATGTCAAAGTTTATAATTCATAATGATGCTACAGAAAGTTTTGAACCAAATAAAACATCAATAGATACACTTAATGATGTACTTGATGATTTTTCAGATAAGAAAATGGATAATTCAGATAAAAAGTTAGTATTAGCAATAAATTTAGGGGCACTTAGTAATTTTCTTGAATCAGAATATGTTAATAAATTTACTAAATTAAGAGAGTTTGTTGAAAATAAAGGAATACTTAATATATTTATATCAGAAGATGATTATGATAAAAGTTCGAATTTTCATTTTGTTAATTTTAGTGATTATCATATATATACTTTGAATGCAGATAAACCTAAATCTAGATATATAGAATCTATAATTAATAAAATAATAGCAGAAGATAATCAAAATATATTTATAAATAGTTATAAAACAAATTGTACAAATTGTATTGTCAATTATAAATGTCCGATTAAAAATAATTATGAAATGTTAATGAGAGACTCAGTGAGAGAAACCTTGGTGGACATATTGATAGAATCTACAGTTAAATATAAAATTATAATTTCAACAAGGTCTCTTTTGAATTTTATATATGATTTTATTGTTAATGTTGATTTAGATAATAAAAATAACAAAAACTTAATTAAGTTTATAGAAGAACTAAATTATGAAGCATTCATAAAATATATATTTGTATCTAATTTATATAATCATAGTGAGTTATCTCATATTTTAAATGCAGTAAATAAAATTGACCCTATAAATATCACATCAGAAAACCTAGACAATATAATCATTAAGCTTAGTAATACAAAAGATATGACAATACTATTTAATCAATATCTGAATTTGAGTAAAAACAGTTATCTAGAAAGTTCTATGACAAATAGAGAAATAATAGAGTCAGCTTTGAATTCTTCAGAGAATGAAATGAGTAGGAAAATATTAAAATATAATATAATAAATACATTTATAAGACTACATATATTTATACCTAAGAATAATTTACAGTTAAGAGACGAGATATATATAAGTTACATGAGAAATTTATACCATTTTAACAAAGGAGAAAAAACTTATTTAAGTAATTTATATGATGATATTAAAGAAGCTTTGTATAGTTGGAATGGAAGTGTTCAGGATGACAGAATAAATATGTCCATTGGAAAAAATCAGATGAGATATAAAATAAGTCAAAGGCTAAATATAATTCCAGATTTAAGCAAATTAAGAAAATGTAGTGAGGAAGAATTACACAAGTTTAAGCCAAGTTTAGAGATAGGGTATAAAAATGATGAAAAAGAAAATCAAGATACTTGTACAATAGATATAGATTTTAATTTATATAAGTTATTAATGAGAGTAAAATATGGATATACGCCAAACAATAATGATAAATATACTTACATAAATTTCGTAGTATTTATGAATAAGATACATAAATTAGGAAATCAAAACAGAGAACTATATATAGAAGATAGATTAGGAGATACTGTGTCTAAATATAAATTAACATATGATAAAGAATTCGATAAATTCAAATTTATAAGAGTAAATGGGGTGAAGGCATGCAACTTATAATAAATAAAGAATACTTTAAACAAAATTATATGATAGATAAAGGTATCGCGAGACATAATAGTGTCAAAAACATAGTTATACTCCCATATACAACTACAAATAAAGAAAAATCGAAACTTAAAGAAAAGGTAAAAAGATTTGAGTATTGTGTTGGAGAATTCTGTAGGTTGGTATATAACAAGAAAATGAACATAAAAGAAAGACAGTTAAAAGATATAAAGTCACTTATAAAAGACATAAATGTGAATTCTTCTGATGATAGTGTACAACTTGAGAGTATAATAAGAGAATTATTTTTGGATGAAGAAGAAAATATGTATATATTTCATCCAAAGCTTTTAAATTATATACATATGCCATCTGATAGTTATTATAAAAAATTATCTAGATTTTTATATGATGTTTTATTAAATAATACAGATAATATAACTATAAAAAATAAAATAAATAAATGTTTTGAATATGAACCTGATAATATTATGGAACTTATTATATTAAAAAATCTTCCTGAACTTGAAAATGAAGAGACATCTGAATCAATTTATAAATGTATATGTAAAAATGTATCTAAATTATTCCAAGAAGATTTAGAATTTATGCTTAATTATCCAGAATTAATTATAAACGAGTTTGAAAGATTATTAAAGTACTATTATTTTTTCTATGTATCACAATTATCAATAAAATTATCTAACTTTTTTGATGGAGATAAAGATAGAACTGAAAAAGTATATTTTATTTTAAGTTGGGAAAAAGCATCTAAAACAAGGATAAGTTATAAAATGGGATGGAAAAAGTTAGAAAGTCATATTAGAATGTTATTTAGTCATGTTCATACATTGGAGATATTAAATACTAATAATGACATCAGTAAGTATGATTATGTAGATTTAAATAAAATTATAAAAAATCTATCAGAAAATGAAAGACTTAGGTTATATGAAAATATAATAGATATAAAAGATACTTATGTCAAGTCAATTACTGATGTACAATGGGATGATTATGATGAACAAACTCCAAGTTATAAGAATGATAACATAAAAAAAGAAATATATGATTTACATAAAAGAATAGATTATCAGTTCAAGAAATCTTCAAGAGAGGCTAACTATAAGAGGTATAAAAATTTATTTGAAGAGTATTGTAAATTAAATTTTTTAAAAAAAGCAGGGCCATTGGGAAATGTATTGAAAATTAATCAAGAAGAACTGTTATTTATGACAAAATTATGTATGAAAAATAAGCCAAAGATAAAATTAAAGGAATTATTTGAAGAATATGAAAAAAGAGGAATTTATTTTGATAGAGATTCTCAAAGTAAAGTAGTAGAGTTATTTGAAAAATTAAATATAATAGAAAAAAAGAGTGATAGTGGGGATGCACAATATGTCAGATCAATTTTATAGATATATAGCTAAAAATCTAGTTGAATATTTTGAATCTAGAGAAATAAAAAGTGGTGATAAATTTAATATACAGTTTGAAAGAGAAGAACAAGTTAAAATTATGTATGATGTTTTAGAGAAAGAAAGTAATAGTAGACCATTTACATATAATATAATGAATGGATCAAAATATCAGACTTTTAGTATGAATGTCAGTGGTATTCAATTAATAGTTGCTTCAAATAATAATACAACCAATGATTTTTTAATTAGACTTAGAAATCTTATAGGAAATGTAGCTAGCGATGAATTTAAAGATTCAGCCATATTATTTATACATAATATGACATTAGATAGTTTAATAAGAGGAACAGAAAGTTTGCAAAAAGAAGGTATGCCATTTCATACAAAAACTTTAGAAAAGGACATACAAAATAAATTAGAAAATGATAAATTAAAAGAAGATATTAAACATATACTTTATTTTGTACTTGATAGAATGAATAAAAGCATATTAGAAGATAATTCATCAATATTTCAATATGAAAATATATTAGATATATTAAATAAAGGAAGAATTGAAAAGAGCGAATATAGTAAATTTGGATTATTTTATGATGATAATATGTTAGACAACAAAAGTAGCAAGGCAATAAAAGAAAGACTATTAGATAATGAAAATCTGTTTTCTATTGTAAACTCTATACATCAGTATGGAGATCCTAAGCTGGAATTAGAGAAACATTTTGATTCAAAAGGTATAGATCTTTTAAAAGATGAGAATTGGAAGTATTCTACCTATAAAGATATAAAGTCATCTCAAGAAAGAATGAAAAACAATAAGGTAGAGTTATTATGTATAGAATGTGTTGAAAACCTAAAGCTTTGGAGTAAACCAGATATTGAAAATAAGTCAAAACGAAAAAACATATTATTATTTAATAAAGACAAACTTGATATTATAAATTTATGCATAAAATTTGATAAGAAAATTGAAAAAACAAGTTTTTCTATAGGTAAGATGTCTAAAACATATACAGAAGTAAAAGCAAGTGGAAATAAAGCTTATATAAGTATAAATATAAATATTTCAGAAACTACATTTACTAAAGTTAAATATAATGATGGTATAATAAAATATGAATTTAGAATTTGTATAGTATCTTGTGATGAGAATATATTAAATGATATAAAAAGTAATTATGGAATTGTTATTAATTCAAAAAGAAGTATGTTAGTTACTAACACAGATAATGATACAATAGTAATAAACCCAAAAGGTATAATTGAGAGAAAAATACAAATAGATGAGTTTGAAAATGAAATTAATCTTGAAGAAGAAGAAAGGCTAGATTTAGAACTTAATGTTGAATTGGAAGAAGATGTTGAATTTATAAAAATTGATGTAGTATATGATCAATCTGTAATTACCATAGTTAAACAAGAAGAAAAAGAACAACCAATTTCTATAAGTGGAATGAAAACCTGGAAATTAAAGAGAGAACGAAAGGAGAGTTTTAAATATTTAGGTAATAGTAAAATTGTACAAGGTACTAGTGAATATTTTCCAAAAGAAAATTTTAAAGAAAATTTGCAAATAGAAAAATATATCATAGAAAATAATATAATGCATTGTACTATTTCAGAAGAAAAATATAAAATAATAGAATTAGATGTAGATTCCAGAATAAAAGAAGCATACAAAAACCTTATAAGTTACTATAAAGTAAATGATTGTATCCCAAGCTTGGCATATTATGATGTGGATTTAGTTAACATATCAAAAAATTATATAAATACTATATTAGAAGTGTTTGAAGATATAAAAAATGGCAAAGTATTATCTAAGGAGCGACTTAATATAGCTAAGGTAGGGACTATACATAGAATAGATAAAGAAGAAGAATTATTTTTAACGCCATTACATCCAGTAAATGTGGCTTACCAATTAATGATAAATAATGTTATAGGTGATGAAGAAGTTAAAGAAGGAATCTTAAAACTATTGGGCTCGAAGTATCTAATGCCCTATATATATAAAGGTAAGAATAGTTTATATAAGGTAGTAGATCAAAGACATTCACCAGAGTGGACATACTATGTTGATCATGACATGAGTAGATATAAGGGATCTAGAGATTATGTCTCTAAATTGACAAAGGAAAAAATAAATGAATTTATAGAACATTTTACATATTTATTTAGGAATATAAGTAAATCAGTAATGAAGATAAAGCTAATAAATTTAGGTGATTGTAAAGAAGTATTACTTGGTATATTTGATTATTACGTAAAGAAATTAGGGAAAGGTGAGGAAATAAATAACTTAATATCGATAGATATTTATATATATGGAGATAAAAGTATTATAAATTCATTTGAAGAAATAGCATTTTATAATTCAATAAATGATATAAAAAAACATTTTAATGTAAATTTGAGTGTAGACAATTACTCTGAAGAAGATGTATTAAATTTATTTAGAGATAAAGTTAAATTTTACAAAAAAGATAAAATGTCAGATTTATATGAGTATTCCCATTTGACTTTATATCAAATGGATAAGGATGTAAATATAACAAGTAGCTCTATGGGTGATATAAAAACAGGTGTATCATTAAATGGATTGGTTGCAGGAGTTCCATCAATATATTTAGAAGATACTTATAGGACTGGATTTGGATCTAAGTTTATGGCTACAACTAAAAATGAACTGTTAAATATTTCAATGAAGTTTAATTCACTTACAAAATCAATAGGAACTGGAGATCCATTTAACGATAATCTGAGTGTGACAACATCAATAAGTGAAAACAATAGTTCATTTTTAAATAAAATTTATAAGACATCTCATTGGGTTACTTTTATAGATCCAAAAGTGGATTTAAATTTTTTTAAGGATGATGAGAATTCAAATGACTTATTAATAATACATTATAGTGATCAATATACAACATCTAGTGGATATGATGCTATAACAGTTACTAGAAAATCTGAACAATATAAATTTATAATTGAAGAATTTCTAAATAGTAAAGATATTAAAGTGGAAGAAGACACAGTCCCTAATTTGATCAATTATTTCAATGCTATAAATGGAGATTGGTTATTAAGGCTTATATCTAGTAAATCTCAGTTTCCTAGAGAAAAATTAAGCATATTATCAGCTATAAAAATAAGCTTAGCTTATTTTTATCATCCAAATATAATATGGATACCAATATCTCTTGAAGAAATACTTAGAGTATCTGGTGGAGCTGGATTAAAGCAAGCAGGTGGTCCGTTTACTGTTAAGAAACTAACAGGAGATACTGGATCTTATTCAGATGACTTATTACTTGTTGGGATAGAAAATAAAAATAATAAAATAAAAGTATATTTTTATCCTGTTGAAGTGAAAATTGGAGATAATAATGAAAGTGTCATAAAAAAGGCAATAATTCAGGCTAATAAGACAAGAGATTTAATAGAAGAGTACTTGACTGAAAGCGAAAATGATTCCCAAAAATTTACAAAGCTTATGTACAGGAATTTTATGATACAACTAGCTATAGTAAGTGCACAAAAAATGAAGTTATATAATATATGGGATGAACAAAATTGGGATGATATAATAAATAGTGATATAAGAACAAACTTGTTGAATGATAATTATGAGATAAGTAATGATTTAGATGAATTTATAGGAAGAGGAGCTGTAATATCATTTAAAAAGGGAACTTATTATAATGGGAATTTAGGTAAAGAAGATAATATAACTATACTAAATCTCTCAGAACAAGAAGGATATAATAATATAGTAATGGATTTAGAGGAAATGAAGGAGAAGTATATTAGAGGAAAGAGTGATTTTGTTATACAAGAAATGCTTATAAATAAGTATTTAGATAGTACAATAGGTATACAAAATATGGGTAAAAATGTTATTTTAGATCCTGATGTTAAGCTAAATAAAACAAAAGATTATGATTGAAGTGGCTTAATGAAAATTATATTTGGAAATATAAAAAATAATAATAAAGAACTTGTTTGGGATCCAACAAATTCGATTAAAGTGCCTCATCCTAATACTGGTATAATAGGAACAATGGGAACTGGGAAAACACAGTTTACTAAATCCTTAGTAACACAAATTCATAGAGAACAAAAACATAATATAAATGGTAAACCAATAGGAATACTGATTTTTGATTATAAAGGTGACTATATAAAAGATGATTTTGTAGATGCAACAAATGCTAAGGTATATGAAATATATCATTTACCTTATAATCCACTAACTTTAATAATACCTGAAAGAAGAAAGCCACTACTACCTGTTCACACAGCGAATTCTTTAAAAGAGACAATAGCAAAAGCATTTGGTTTAGGACCTAAGCAAGAAGTTACTTTGAGAGAATTAATTATGAAAGCTTATGAAAAAAAAGGGATAAAAAAAGATGATGAAAATACATGGGTAAAATCATATCCTACAATGCAAGATGTACTATCTATATACCTTGATGATCAAGATATAAAAAAAGAAGATAAATTGTATGCAGCTCTTTCAAGTTTTAATGAGTTTGAAATATTTGAGCCAGATAGTGACAAGACTAAAAATTTATTTGATTTAATAAATGGAGTTACAGTTATAAATTTATCATATTATGATTCAGGAATACAAAATTTAGTAGTCGCTATAACTCTTGATTTATTCTATAGCCAAATGAAAGCACTTGGATCAAGTGATATAACTGGAAATGGAGAGTATAGACAATTAAATAAAATGATATTAGTAGATGAAGCTGATAATTTTTTGAGTAGAAACTTTACATCTATAAAAAATATATTGAAAGAAGGTAGAGAGTTTGGAGTAGGAACTATTCTATCAACACAACTTCTAAGTCATTTTTCAACTTCAGAAAATGAGTATCAGAATTATATTTCAACTTGGATAGTACATAATGTATCAGATATAAATAACAAAGACATAAGATATATATTTAATTCTAAGAATAAAAGTGAAGAAGATAACATATATAATAAGATAAAGAATCTAGCTAAACATGAAAGCTTAGTCAAAATGCCTAGTGAGAACGCACCTATATATATTAGAGATAAAGCATTTTGGGAACTTAATAAATAAAATAAGTGAATTTAGAAAAAATATTTATAATTAAAATATAGGATAGACAATTTTATTTATTGTCTATCCTATGTTTTAATTTATTTATGTTTTAATAAATATTAATCAATTTATAGATTATTATTTTCCTTTACTATTTGGGTGATAAAGTGTTCTAAGTTGCTTGAATAATTATATCTGTTTTTAAGCATAAGAGCACCTCTATCTATATGAAGCTTAACTTGATTAGGAAAGTATTCATCATCACTTAAATGTCTACCTGCATGCTGTTCAAGTAAAGTTTTAAATAGAACATCATATTGATTGGTTATAGTTTGTCTATTAAGTTCAAGACCATTATTATCAATGCTTTCATAGTGATCAATTGTCTCACTATCACTTAGTGAGATTGAGATAGCTAGTTTGCAAAGAGCAAATGGTTTCAAATTCATTCTAGATCCTAATTCTTCAAATATTTCTTTTGTCTGCACTGATGTTTTAAGTCTAAATCCCATAATTACACCTCGAAAAAGTATCCTTTATTTTGTATAGTTTTTTTATTTTTGTTATCATATTCAATCAAGTATTCATTACTTAACTTATGCTTTATTATCTTATATGATTTTTCATCTATTTCAGTATTAGTAGATAGTATTATAACTTGATCACTTATTGTAGAAAAATATTCACTAGTAATATTATTTCTATGAGTATCATCTATCCTAGCATAAGGTGTATCTATAATAAATGGTATTTCTATCTCTGAAGATTTAAGTAAAGCCCAATATAAACAAAGAATGTATATTTGTTTTTCACCACTAGAGAATTCGTCTATGTCAACTTTAGTTCTTAGATTTAAAAATGTAGATTGAGTATTAACTTTTATAGCATTGAATAGATCATCCTTATCTTTTACACTATATAAGTTAAATAAATCCTCGAAAAATAATTTTCCCAACTTCTTCTCCATTTCTTCAGATCCTATATTTTCTACTAAATTTTCAAGTTCTAAAGAGTTATATATTTTATTTATATATAAAGAAATATTAAAGTTGGCATCAATATCTATAGAGCTAATAAAATTGTCTTTTTGAATAACCCTTTTAAATATATACATAAAATTATCTTGAACTAGTTTAATTTTAGTTTCTGTTAATGTTGTTATTATTTCATCTAACATAAGTATAAGGTTAGAAGATATATCAACAATATTATTATGTTGAAGTAAATATATATATTTAGCCTTAGATTTATCTCTTTTAGTGCTAGTCTCAGCTATTTCAAGTCTTAATTTATCTAAAGAAGTAACTAGCAAATTCTTTGATTTTAATAAAGAATCAATTTTATTTGATAAACTAGATATATCATTTATATATGTATTCAAAGTTTCATCTTTAAAGCTAGTATTTAACTTATGTCTTATATCTGCTAATTCATTTGAAATACTTCTATGTTCTTCAAAGGAATTAACGATAGAATTATTATCAAAATTTAGAATGGTATTTATCAAAGATAATAATTTACTACTTTCATCATTAGAAAGGTTATGGATAGATTCAAAGTTCTCTTCATAACTATCTGGTTTTATATCTTCTATTAAAGCCTCAGAAACAGTTAGAGCTATTTCATCTAATGAGGAAGACATGATCTTATCTGAAAGTAGACTTTTTATATACTCAATATTTAATTTATCTTTAAGATGAGAATATAATATACTATCATTCTCTACTTTAAGTTGTTTTTCTAAGTTTAATATTTGTTTTTTTATAATTAAAAAGGGAAGTATGTCATTACAAAAATCTTTTATATTTTGATTAATTATAAACCTATTTCCTTCTAATTCAGCAATTCTAGAATTAAGTATTTCTCTTTCTTCTGCTAAAATTCCACCTTTTTTTCTGAATTCTTTCTTTATTTTTAATTGTTCTTGTTGTAACTTCTCAATTTCACTTGAAATTTTTTCTAATTCATAAGATAGATTTTTTTCTTGAGAGTTTAAATTGTTGATTTCAGCTTCTAAATTTAAATAGTCATCTTTTATAACATTAATCTCATCTGAAACATTCTTATTGGATCTGTTAGTTGAGATTAACATTTTTTTTAAAATATCAAATGTATCAAAATTACAAAGAGATAATAAAGATTCTTTTAGATGTATATTTGAATTTTTACCTATAAAGAAATCATACAAATGTTCTCCATCAAAAAAGAAAAAGTCAAATATTTTAGGAGAAATAATAGATGTAATATAATTCTCAAAATAGTTAAGTTCATCAGTATTTAATGGTGTAATTGAAAAATTTTTATAAACTGAAAATGTCTCATTTAATTTTTTATCTTTAAAAGTCCATTGTCTAATTAAAGTATAGGTGTTTTTTTCAGTACCTTCACTGATTTCTATATCTACTGATACTAAAGTATCAACCTTACTATTTCTTAAAGAATTATTATTTATATTAGATTTAACTCGAGATATATATGAAGAGTTGAAACCTTGATATTTATAAGCTATAGGTCCATATATACATAGCTTTATAGCCTCAAATATTGTGGATTTACCAGCACCATTTTTACCACCTATCAATATAATGTTTTTGTCACTAGTAGTATTTAGATTGAAGGTGGTTTCTTCCTCATAAGATCTGAAATTTTTTAATACAAGTTTATTTATTTTCATATTTTAACTCCTTGTTGCTTTCTTCTTCAATCTTTTCAATAATATCTTGATGAAGCCACTGTTGATTTAATATTCTTTCTATGGAAGTTTTTAATTTAGTATTATTACTAAAATATTTGTATTTATTTGTATCTATCATTAATTTATTAAATAAATCAATATTTATATCATACTCACTACATTTTTCAGATATAATATTTAAAGTAAGGTCATCAAATACTGGTTTTTTATATTCAGACCATGGTAGGTTTTTACCTACAACTTCCTTATATATTTTTGATAATATATTACCAGTTAAGTCTTCTTCGTTATCCCAAATCTCATCTATAGCTTTAAGTTCTCCTAATTGTATAAGTTGTAAATCAGGATAAAATTTTTGCATTTCAAGTTGAGTTTCTAAAAGTTTTCTTAAAATAGTTTGTCTTGCTTCAAATGTAAATGGTCCAAACATGATTCTACCATCTTTTTTGATGACAGAGCCATTTCTTTTATGTTTTTTACGATTTTTAGGTTTATCTCTCTCAGAAATTAGCCAACTTCTGAATTCCAAAAGTGGCTTTAATTCATCATGACCAGATTCAATAAATCCATTTAATGATTTGTCTTCTTTTACAACAGTACAAATCCAACATCCAAACCTACTATTTCCACAGCTACTTTTAGCACTAGCTTCATCTGCTATAAATGGGCATTCATCTGAGTCACCAGAACCTTTCATATACATCTGAAATAATTCCATAGCATCAGTTCCCCATGAAGTAGATGGAGATGGTCCAAATTCACCACCAAAATCTATGAAATTATCATTTTGATGATAGAGTACATCCCAAACATCTGCTGTACTAAAATTGACTATAGGAGTATACACATAAGCTAGTTTATTTTTACCTCTTAAGGTTTCATGTGGGGTAAGAAGGTAACCTTCTATTTCTCTTTTTTCTATCCTTGATTTTCTAGCGGAACTTTCTTCTTTACGAACTCCAAGCAGTACAATAACATCTTTTTGTTCAAGTTTTTCTTTTATAAATTTATTTGATGGTTTTATCTTAAGCCTTTCAGTACACCAACGATATTTAATAGACTTTGGAGTAGGGTAACCTCTACCAATTATATTAGCCCAAAAACTATCATTGAGTTCTGGGTATACAATCTGTGCACTTATAGGTAAATCATGTTCAGTAGCACTTTCATTTATCTTGTCTATATTATTTTTTAGATAATCAAGTATTATTGGATTTTCTATAAGTGTATCAGATGAGATTACATAAATCTCTTTATGTCTTTTTTCTTTGGGTAGTCTTTTAAGCATTCTAAATGTAAGTTCAACTACACAAGAACTATCTTTTCCAGAACTATATCCGATTATCCAAGGTCTATCATCATTAAGATATACGGCCTGCATTTCATCATATAAATCCTCTAAATTGTTGTTATCTAGGTAATTAACAGCCATATATTAAGTATCCTTTCTATAAGAGTATAGCTAAGATCTTTACATAATACTCCTATTTTAATTTATATATAATTATATCACAATATATATTTAGAGAATAGATTAGTTTACATTTACATAAGTACAATAAAATATAAATTTAATTAAACATAGAATTGTTATAATTTTAAGAAAATATATTTAAAAATTAGAGTATAAGAATGTACATACTTGAATCTCATAAATGTATATAAAGATATGTATAAATAAAAATAGTATCTACTTAGAATAGTTACTCTATTTAAGATTTATTATATTATAGATTGACTAAACAATAGACATTTATTAATGACTCAATTTATAGAACTTAAGAAATCATACCCCAATCATACCCCAATTACACAAATATATGCATAAAAAAGTTATAAAAAAAGAAAATTTAACTTTATATAAATAGCTATATACCTACATTTACAAAAACCAACAAAACAATCAAATAACCACTTATAGACTCCCCTCGTCTCCACCATTGAAATCCACGAAAACCGTATTGACGAAAAGTCAATACGGTTTTATTATGAATATAAATACTAAGGGACTAAATAGTCAATAAAGATTAATATTATTAGATATAATAAGATGTATAGATTTAAAATGATAAAAAGAAATAGGAATTATTATAGAACAGTATTTAGGAGGCAAAATATATATGAGAAACAGTCCTTATGAGGATATAGAATTTAATAAGATAGACATAGAACAAAGTTTACTTAATATAGAAAATAAAGAAAGAAGTAATATATTTACATGGAATGGTCAATTTTCACCACAATTTGTAGAAGTATTAATTGACCAATATGCAAAGGAAGGATACTCCATTTTAGATCCTTTTTTGGGTAGTGGAACGGTAATTTATGAATCTTCTAAAAAAGGATATAACGCATATGGTATAGAATTAAATATTAGTGCATTTAGTATGGCAAATTTATATACATTTATTAATTTACCTATTGAACAAAGAAAAAAAATATTAGATTCGACAGAATGTGTATTAAAAAAAAGAATCACTATTGAAAATTTTATCAATAGTAGCATAAAAGAAACCATAAAAAAAATATATATTGATTATATTGGAAGTGATATGGAAATTTTATTAAGAGGATTCTTTGTATTAATAGACATAGATAATAAGAAATTAGATTATGATATACTATTTTCAAAATGGGAGCAATTAAAAGAACAAATACTAGAATTACCTTTTAGAAATTCCGATATCAATATTATTAATGGGGATGCTAGAAATATACCAGTATCTAAAGGTAGTATTGACTTAGTAATAACATCGCCACCATATATAAATGTATATAATTATCATCAGCAGTATAGAAAATCAGTGGAAACTTTAGGGTATGAAGTTTTAGGATATGCAAAATCAGAAGTAGGGTCAAATAGAAAACATAGATCAAATAGATTTTTTACTGCAATTCAGTATGCTAAAGATATATGTCAAGTGCTAAGAGAATTAATGAGAGTATGCAAAGATAATTCAAGAATTATATTTGTAGTAGGTAGAGAATCGAAAATTAATGGTGTAAGTATTAGTAATAGTAAACTTGTATATAGAATTGCAATTGAAGTTTTAAACTTAAATCTTATATGTAAGCAAGAACGAGTTTTTAAAAATAGATATGGACAAATGATTTATGAGGATATATTACATTTTGAAAATAATAGGAAAATAGATACTAACACAGATAATGAAATAAGACAAGCTGGTTGCATAGCTGTTGAAGAGTTAAAAAATGTAAATACTAGTGTGGAAAAAAATATAGAAGAGTTAATCAATCAAGCAGTAGAAAATGTAGAAAATATAGAAACATCACCAATTAGTAAGCCAACGGTTATTAATAAAATAAATAAAATTAAAATTGAAGATGATAATATGGAGGAGAAAATAGTGGTAGAAGAATCAAGGGTACATTATGATAAGTTAGTTGCGGCATGTTATGAGAATGATAAATTGCCAACTAATGACAGGCTTAGATTAGAAGAGGCTATAGAAGTTTATAAAAAATGGTACAAGCAGTTAATAAATGTACAAGGTAATACGGTAGAAGAAATAGTAGAAAAAATGGTAAGATTATTAAATGAATATAAGTTATATATTGACTTAAATCTAATCTTTGATAGTCCAGAAGATTTTTTATATAGACAAAAAGGACAATTAAAGTTAGATAATACGATTATAGAAGAATTTTTACCTATTTTAGTTGATAAATGTATAAGAAAGGAATACTCTGATATAAATTTTGATATAGGTTCACAAACACATACATTTTCATCAGTTTATTTTAATTCTAGTTTAAACAAACCTGAAATTGGTGGTGGTATGGAAGTTAAAGAAAAAGATCAAGATTTTTGTATAAGTAGAAAGATATATATGAAATCATCTTATTCACCGAATTTTGGAGACGATAACTCTATAGTAAAAGCTACTAACATAGGTTATGTAGTTGCTGAATGTAAAACAAATTTAGATAAAACCATGTTTCAAGAGGCTTCAGCTACTGCACATGATCTAAAAATTGCTGTAAGTGGTTCAAAATATTTCTTATTGTGTGATTGGCTAGATATGACTCCTATAAGTACGGGTATAACTGATATTGAAGAAATATTAATACTAAGAAAAGCAAGAAGAATAGGCTCACATAAAAGAAAACATTATAGTAAAGTAGAGGGAAGAATTAAATATAGAGAAGAGTATAAAGGATATTTAGAAAATAATCCATATGATTATAAAATTATCTTAAGGTTTGTAGAGCATATATTTGCATTGATAAAAGAGGAAGAGCTCATAGAAAGTGATATATTAAATATAGGATATTTCTAAAAAGGCTATATAAGTGTTATAATTAAAAATATAAATATATATTATATTCTTGATCTATATTAAATAGATATCCTACTAGATAGGAATACAAAAAACTAATACATGGAGATGTTGGTAGAAATACTAACATCTCTTTTTAGTACAAAAATTAAAAGGGGGAGTTAATATGATTAACTTATGGAAGAAAGAAGATTTAAACCTATTATCTGAGTATCCTAGAGAAATTGTTGATAATGTGGACAACGTTATTATTATTTTAGATGAATCTTATGGAGAGAGCAGAAAATTAACAGATGATGGTGGATATGTGTGTGTAATTGAGGATATTGAAGAAGTAGAGTATCTAAAAGTAAACATACTAAAGGGATTAATTGAAGAATTTAGTGCTGTTATACATGAAGATGATATTGATAAGTATAATTCAACACTATACCTATTATCTAGTGATTATGCAGTTACTGTTATAACTAAGAATGAAGCAACAGATGAATTACTAAAATAAGTATTTATTATATTATTAAGGTATAGATGCTTATTTTGATTTAATGGTAAGACATAAAGCAACTATTAATAATTGAAAGGAGAAGTAAATATGTGGACATTAATAATAGCACTTGTTTTAAGACTTATAGCAGAGGGGTTAGATCCTAGTGAAGCTGTAAGTAAAGCTTGTTCGAAATATGGAGTTTAATCAAGCGATATATGGGATAGATTATAGTCTAAGGTATCAATTATAGATATATTTTTAATATAGATTACGAAATAGAGGAAGTGATTAAATTGATAAGAAGCTAAATGAAATATCTTTTAAGTTAATTGAAGATAAATCTATCTTATATAGACATAAAGATATCATTAATCATAATGAAGTAGATAGATTAGTAAAAAACTGTTTGATAAATGATAGTAAAGAAAAGTTCATAATAAAATACTTAGATGAGTATGACAGACAACTATGTATACAGATAGAATCAAATGAGAAAGTAAATATATTACCTACATATAGAGAAGAAGATCTAATAAGAGTAATTATGGATAATGGTATATCAAGTATTATAATTGCTAGAGTTTATCAAGATAAGTATGAAATAGAGTTAACTAAAATGTACATACAGTTAATAGGGCTTAGAAGTGTAACTATGTATTACTAAAATAGAATAATAGATTGATTTAAAGAAATATAATAACAGGAGATAAAAATGGAGAAGGAAGTACCAGCAAAAAGAGTAAATGTTGTATCTCTTAAAGTAGTTAAAGAGAGTTCAGTATTGTATGAAACTAGGAAGATAACTAATCCATATGATGCTTATAGATTAGCAAAGAACTTCTTAATAGATAGTGATAGAGAGAAGTTTATAGTAGCTTGTTTAGATACAAAGAATCAGCCAGTAAGTATAGAAGTAGTAAGTGTTGGCACTGTAAATTCAGCTATAGTACATCCAAGAGAAGTATTTAAGACAGCAGTTCTTACAAATGCATCAAAAATAATATGCTTCCATAACCATCCATCAGGCAGTGTAGCTATTAGTAAAGAAGATGAATCAATAACTGAGAGATTAAGCAAATCAGGAGAAATATTAGGGATTGAGTTAGTGGACCATATTATAGTAGGAGATAATGGTACATACTTTAGTTTTAAAGAAAATAACAAGATATAGGAAGTCTTAGCTTAGGAATAGAAGCTAAGACTTTTTCTATGTCCCTATGTAATTAACTAGGGCTAACAGGGCTAAGAAAATAAAGCCCTAGAAGCCCTAATAAAAAATATAAGAGTAGTGGAGGGTAACATGATAAAAATAAAATCAGATATTTTGAATAGATTGTTCTTCAAGGAACTTCAACAACTAATAAGAAAATACAATGAAATAGAAAGTAGTACACAAGAAGTAATAGAATCAATAATTAATCATATAGATGATGAAGAATTAGGAGAATACTTATTAAATAATCCTAGTAAGCTAGATGAAGTAGTAAGTACAATGAAGATTAAAGATATAGATATGGATGTTATTCCATTTTTCATTTGGTATAACTCAGAGATAAAAGATATGAGTATAGAAAATGCTATTACTAATTATGAAACATTAGATATAAATGGATACTTAGAAATAGAAGAATATTTAATATATAGAAGTGAGAAATACTTAAAAGAATATGCTAAAGAAGCTTTAGAAGCAATGCTAGATGATGAACATACAATAGATTGATTATTTGATAAGGACATGATAATAGATTTTTGGTTAAATAAAACTGACAAGCATGAGATAATGGATGAAATACTTGAGAATTATGATTTAGAAGAAGTGTTAGATATTAATCCAGAATATGCATTTAAAATTAGTAATGGAATAGAGTATAAGTATTCAACAGTAGAGTATTAAGATGTAGATAGGAGTAAAAAAGATATGTTTAATAAAGAAAATAGATACATAACTAATGGAGTTAAAAGTGAATTACCGATTGAGGTAATTCTTTTAATTTATAATGAATATGAAAGAAAGAGTAGAGCTAGTTAAAGAATATTATAAGAAGATGGATAAACTAATAGAAGAGTTAAATTTAGCCAATGAGATATTAGATGCAGAAAATCAAGATATTATACTAGGACTTAAGCATGATGTTAATATAGAAGAAAAGATAAAATATTGTATTGAAGAAGCTGAAAAAGAAATTAATAACATGCAAGTAGTTGATAAAAAGATAAGTTATAAACAATTAAATGAAATAAAAGATTTATTAAACTCAAGATAAATACACTGAATGAAGGTGTATTTTTTTTATGTCAAGAGATGGGAAAAAAATAAAAAAATAACCACTTTTTTCAGATTATTTGAAATATGTTTTAATAATACTTGTGAGAGATAACTCACTAAAGACAAAATAAGAACTTTGAAAATTTAATATTAAGGAGATTAAAGAAATGAAATATGTAGCAGTTGATATTGAAACTAATAATCTAGATTTTACTAAAGGAGATATAAAACTTATATCCTTATATAGTAAAGAGGACTATTCAATAGTACATGAAAATATTCTTGAAGTAAAGGATATATTGGAAAATAATAAAGTTATTAAAATATTCCACAATGCAATATTTGATGTTAGCTGGTTAATTCATAATGGGATTAGTGTAACCAACTATGTAGATACCATGATAATGGCTAAAATTCTTAATTTAAAAGAAGCTAATCTAAAATTCTTAGTAAAAAAATACTTTGATGTAGAGTTAGATAAGACTCTTCAAGATTCTGATAACTGGATTGATGAAGAAATCACAGAAGCTCATAAAGAATATTGTTTGAAAGATTCAAAGTACACATTTGAACTATATAAGGTGTTTTATGATGAAATATCTAAGAAAGGATTATTAGAAGTATTAGACCGAGAACTTAAAATACTTCCAGCTATGGTCGAGTTGAAGTTAATGGGATAAAACTTGATTTAGAAGGGTGGCAGGAAGAGGTAAAAGTATTAGAAACTAAAGCAAATGAAGTAGCTAGAGAGTTTAAACTAACGTTAGGCAATTATGACATAAACTTAAATTCACCAAAGCAAATAGTAGATGCTTTTCAAAATAGGAATATACCTATAAAGTCTACTGCTGATGAAGTCTTAGCCCAATTTGAAGATATTTACCAAGAAGTTAAATTATTATGTAAGTATCGTAAGTTATCAAAAAATATAAATACTTTTGGTTACAAAATAACTGAATATTTAGATAATAATGGTGTTATAAGACCTAATTGGATTCAAATGGGAGCAGTAAGTGGTAGAATGTCATGCTCTAAACCAGCATTACAAGCAGTACCTAGTATAATGCGACCTTATTTTAAAGCTAGAGAAGGTAAAACATTTGTAGTAGCAGACTTTAGTCAAGTTGAATTAAGGATACTTGCAGAAGTATCTAAAGATAAAACTATGATAGATGCATTTAATAATGATATGGATTTGCACACTATAACTGCTTCTAGAGTATTCAATAAGCATATAGATGAAGTGACTGATGTTGAAAGAAAAATAGGTAAGTCTTTGAATTTTGGAATAGTATATGGAATTACTGAGATTGGTATTCAAAATCAAATTAGAAAAGTACTAAGCAAGAAATAAGTATAGAAGAAGCAATGACATATAGAATTAATTTTTTTTATGCATATAAAAACATATACTCATTACAAAATATATTACTTCAATCAGAGGAGATAAAAAGTTTAGGAGGTAGAGTTTGGAGAGAAGGTTTAAAACCAAATCAAAAGTTAAATTACTGTATCCAAGGAACTGGAGCAGATATATTAAAAGAATCATTGATTGAATTTATGAAAAATCGTAATGAAAATTATAAATTATGTGCAGTAGTGCATGATGAAATTGTAATTGAAGTACCAGAAGAAGAAGCTAATAGTGCTTGTGAAGTACTATTAGCAAGCATGAAATCAGGAATGAGTAAATTTGTAAGTTTAGTACCTTGTAAGGTCGATATAAATATAAGTAATAGTTGGTGTAAGTAGGAGGAAATAAATATGAAATTAAAGCAAAGTAATTTAATAGTAGGATTAGAAAATAACAGTAAAGGAATAGAGGAAGGTGAATATAATGCAACAATTACAAATGTTACATTAAAGTTAGATCAGGTAACTCAGTATGGATTTAAGAATGTACTACAAGTAGAGATTGAGATAGACCTTATGGTAACTAAAGTAACTAAAATGACTAGTTATTACATATCTGATTATGTAAATAGTAGATTTTATATATTTTTAAATGATATGAAGATAAACACATCAGATGAAACTTTTGATGTAGATACATTAGTTGGAAAAGAAGTTGTAGTAACTATAAAGAATAGTCAAGCTAATGGAACGGTATATAGTAACATAGATAGAATAGTAGCAAGATAAATTTATGGGGGCTATCTTATGTAAGATAGCCTATATAAAGGAGAGAGTGTAATGCAAAAGACAAGAAGAGAATTCGCAAAACAATATATAAATCCCAATTTAGATATAAAAGATGAAAGATATAGATCACAAATAACTTATTATAATGAAAAAGAGGAAGAAATATTTAGTTATAAGAAATTTGTTAAAGTACTTAAATATACATGTGAAGTAAGATGTTATGGAGAAGCATATTTAGTATATAACTATAAAACTGGATTATCAGATCAGTTAGATATAAGAGCTTTAAAGAGGCTATTAAAAGAGATTTTAGACTCTGTTGATACAAAATTTTGGAGTGGAAAGACGAATCAAAAATAATAGCATTGATAAATAGAGATTTTGATGAAGTTGAAAAAATGCCAACATATCCAAACTATATATTTTTAAATAATGGTGTATATGATATTCATGCTAAAACATTAGATAAATATTCAACTAATTTTATTGTAAATAAAAAAATTGATAATGCCTATAATACAAGTGCTAAATGCCCCATATTTCTAAAGTTTTTAAATGATTGTATGTGTGGAGATGAGGATTTAATAAGAAGCATACAAGAAATAATAGGTTATATATTAGTGGATAGTAATAAAGCTCAGAAGTTCTTTTTACTGTATGGTGTTGGTAGTAATGGAAAAAGTGTACTATGTGATGTGATTATAAATATGATAGGAAGGGATAATATATCATCTGTATCAATTAAACAAATAAAAGGTAATTTCACAGCTTCTTGTATAGTTGGTAAGAAAGCTAATATATCATCAGAAAACGAAGCTGACTTTGAAACGGAAAAATTGAAAGCTATAACAAGTGGAGACGTTATAACTGTAGATGTTAAATATGTTCAGCCATATGAGTATAGACCCACATGTAAGATGATTTTTGCAAGTAATAATTTACCTAATACCTATGATAATAGTCATGGTTTCTATAGAAGATTGATGATAATACCATTTAATAGGATATTTAAAGATAATGAGCAAGATGTTAATTTAATTGATAAGTTAATAAAAGAAAGAGAAGGAATATTAATGTGGGCATTAGAAGGGCTTCATAGATTAATAGAAAATAACCATAAGTTTACAGAGTCAGAAGCTCTGAAATTAGCTATAAAATCATATAAGGAGAGCCAAGATCCAGTGTATATGTTCTTTAGAGAAAATATGAATGAAGAAAGAGATAATAGAATTAATAGAAAAGAAATATTAGAGAAGTATGTATTTTGGGCGACTCAAAATTTAATAGACACTAAAGGAACTGATAAACCATCTAAGTTTTGGAATGAGTTAAGAAGAGTATCGGCAACTGAAGGTATAGAAGAAACTAAGTCAAAGAATGATAGATTTATTAAGCATTTAGGTTGGGTGGCTTAGGGGGCTAGGTGGCATATAAAAAATAAAAAAATCAAGTTAATATATAGGGCAATTATTTTTTTGTAATAATATGTCACCTTAGCCACCATGCCATATTAGAGGAAATGAATGAAAATATATTACAAATATATATTATATATAGGAAGGATATAAATATGATCAAAGAAATAAAAACAACAATAAGCAGAAAAGATTTATATTCTAAGGAATACTATAAGTCAAAAAAAGATGAAGAAGTAGGTGATAGTAAAGTAGTAATCAAAAGAGGCTTAGTAGAAGTATTATCTAAGATATTTTTACTAGATAAATAGTTTATAAAAATAAATATGATGGAGGACAATATCAATGGTAACAGCAAAAGCAGTAATATATGCAAGGTTTAGCTCAGATAATCAAAGGGATGAATCTATAGATGCCCAAGTCAGAGCTATTGAAGAGTATTGCAAAAAGAATAATATACAAATAGTTAAAATATTTATAGATAGAGCTAAATCAGCAACATCAGCTAATAGACCAGAATTTCAAAATATGATTAAGTATTGTGAAGAGGACAATACTGGAATATCAATGGTTATAGTTCATAAGCTAGATAGATTTTCTAGAGATAAATATGATTCAGCAATGTATAAGCAAAAGCTAAAAGTAAAAGGAATAAGAGTAGTAAGTGTGTTAGAAAATCTAGATAATTCACCTGAAAGTTTGATATTAGAGTCAGTCATAGAGGGAATGGCTCAATATTACTCTGCAAATTTAGCTAGAGAAGTTGCTAAAGGTCAAAAAGAGAATGCACTAAAAGCCCTACATAATGGAGGTGATGCACCTTTAGGTTATGATGTTGCGTTTGATAAAACATATTTAGTCAATGAAGAAGGAGCTCAAGCTGTTAAAATAATATTTGATATGTATGTTAATGGATATTCATATAGCAATATTATTGATAAGCTTAATGATTTAGGATATAAGACTAAAAGAGGCAATAAGTTTGGGAAGAACAGTTTACATGGGATATTAAGTAATGAGAAATATACAGGAGTATATGTATTTAATAAGACACAAAGGAAAGGGGTTAATGGAAAAAGGAATGGTCACAAGCAAAAAAGTGAAGAAGAAATCATCAAAATAGAAGGAGGTATGCCACAAATAATAGATAAAGAAGTGTTTATACAAGCTCAAGAGATGATGCAAAAGAGGAAGAAATCACCAGGATCACACAAAGCAACTACACTTTATTTACTAACAGGTTTAATAAAATGTGAATGTGGTCATGCTATGCAGGGGAATAAAAGGAAGGATAAGTACGGTAATGATTACATCTCATATAGGTGTGGTAGTAGGAAACAGAAACGAGACTGTAAGAATAAAGAGATTATTTAGAAGAGTTTGTTCTTACAGAGTTAGAAAAGCATGTATTAAACGATGAAGCTATACCAGTTTTAAGTAAGGAATTGAATGAAAGATTAAAAGTTAAGTCTAATGATAATCATGAAATGTTAAATAATCTTAGAAATAAGCTGGAGAAAGTAAACAAAGAAATTGAAAATATACTTACTGCCATAATGAATGGTATAGTTAACAATATGCTTAAAGACAAATTAGATGAATTAGAGCAGATAAAGTTGAGCTTAGATTTAAAGATAGATGAACTATCTATAGAAAGTAAAGATGTAGGATGGGTAGATATAACAGAAAATCAGATTAGAAGTATGTTTGGAAAGTTCAAAGAGTTTGTTTTAACTAGAAATTTACCAGAATGTAAGAAGTTTATAAGTGATTATGTTAAAGAGGTAGTAGTATATAGAGACCACGTTGAAATGATATTCAATGTGGTCTTTTCTTTTGCTGACAATGAAATAACTCATGATTTACATATTACTGCATTAAGAGAAAATTTTAGATACTAAAAAATTCAAGAAAATATATGGAATATAGTGTAAAATTATATCTAGATATGTTTGTTGAAGGGAGTAATATATGAAAATAAAAGGATCTAAATGGTGGAAATTTGACTTTCATGTACATACACCAGCATCAGTTGATTATGGGAAAGATGAAGTTGAGCTAAAAAAAATAAGACCTAGAGAATGGCTATTAAATGTAATGGCTAAGGAAATAGACTGTATAGCGATAACTGATCATAATACAGGGGCATGGATAGATGTATTAAAGAATGAATTAGTAAATATGGAAGAAGAACAATGTGAAGGTTATCGTGATTTATATCTATTTCCAGGCATTGAGATTACAGTTAATGGAGGTATTCACCTTTTAGCTATATTTGATTTAAATAAAGGTAGTGAGGATATAGCAGAGTTAATAGGATCTATTGAGTATAGCGGAACCAAGGGGGATTCAGACGGATGTACTAGAAAGTCATTTGAATATGTAATTCAAGATATTATAAATAAAGGTGGGATACCTATACCTGCTCATGTAGATATAGAATCAGGTATATTTGAAAAAGAATCAGGCATTTCATTAAGAGATAGTATAAAAAGTGAAGGTATATTAGCGTTAGAAGTGCATGACCCTGAATTTAATAAGCCACAAGTATATAAAGAACTTATGTTAAATCATTCTGAGGTTATAGGATCAGATAGTCATAAACCTAAAGATATAGGTAGATTTTTTACATGGGTCAAAATGGAAGAACCTAGTTTGGATGCACTATGGTTGGCATTACATGATGGAAAAGATGGAGTATTGCGATATGATGATAATAGTATCAGATATAATCCAAACGACATAACTAGTAGATTTTTTATAAAAAAGTTAAAAATAGAAGATGGAGCTAAAATAGGTTTAGGACCAAATAAATTTGAACTTGAGTTTAGTCCGTGGATGTCTACTATTATAGGAGGAAGGGGATCTGGAAAATCTAGTATATTAAATTATATTAGGTTAGCAATAAATGGAGAGGAGGAACTAACCGATTCATTAAAAAGCGAGTTTGAGGAATTTGCTAAAGTATCTGAAGGTAGAAATAAAATAGGTATGTTAAGAGAAAATACAAAAATAAGAATAGAAATGTTGAAAGACAATAGAGAAATTGCTTTAATTTGGGATAAATATGATATATATGAAGAGCATTATGATCAAATAAATGACCACTGGGTTGAAAAAGGTAAGGCAATGGATATTAATAAAAGATTCCCTATTCGTATTTTTAATCAAAAGGAGCTATATGAGATAACTAAAGATCCTAAGGTAATACTTAATCTTATAGATGGATTAACTATGAAAGAAGATATAGATATAATTCTAGAAAATTTAAAAGATAAATGGAAAGAGTCTAAAAGAATAGAGAACAAATTAAAGAAAGATATTGTAAATAAAGACATTATAAAGATTAATCTATCAGATATAGAAGCTAAAATGAAGGTATTTGAGGAATCTGATTATGCTTCTATAATAGAAGAATATAAAAATACAAAAAGTTTAGAGTATAGCATAAATGGTTTATTCAAAGAGCATAAAGAGAGTATTAAAAAGATAGAAGATATGTCTAAGTTAATTAATTTATTGAGTATGCCAGAAGATATAAATGAAAAATTAGATGATAAATCAAAAGAAATTATTAAATCAAAAATAGATAGTATAAATAGCAAGTTAAGAAATATATTACAAGAAATAGATAGTTTATTATTGGATAAAGAGGAAACAAAAAACATAACTGAAAATTTACCATGGAATGATACTAGGAATAGTGTAGAACTAAAGTACCAAGAATTAGTTGATAGAATAGGAAGTGATGCACCCGTTGATATTAATCTATACACTAAACTCGTAGAAGATAAAAAACGCTTAGAAATATATTTAAAAAATATAGAATCTATAGAAGAATCTTATAGTAGTCAGGTAAATAAATCAGATGATTTATTAGCAGAAATAAATAAACTAAATATAGAGGTTAGAAAAAAAAGGGTAGAGTTAATTGAAGAATGGAATAATAAAAATTTAGGTATAAAAATTAAGTTGAATTTAATGGGAGATATAATAAATGCAGAACAAGAGTTTAGAAAGATAATAAGAAAGACAGATACTACGTTTAAGAAAGATATATGTGAAATAGATGATGATGGAGTAATTAAATCAGGTATAATGTACGATATATGTAATATACATAAATCGGAGGATAGTGTAGAAAAGATACTTGAAAGTTTAACAAGTAAAATGAAAAATCTATGCGATGTTGATAATGAAATTTATGAAAATTATAGTAAAAATTTTAATAAACATATGAGAAGAATATATGAAACAAATAGAGAAGATATAAATGAATTAATGCTTTGGGTTCCAGAGGATAAAGTTAAATTGTCGATTGTTGATAACAAAAGAGAAATTGATGTAGATCAAGGATCAGCAGGACAAAGAACGGCAGCTATATTAGCTTTGATTTTATCCTTAGATGATAGACCTTTGATAATTGATCAACCAGAGGATGATTTAGATACAAAACGAATTTCAGATCTAGTTGTGACTGGAATCCGAAATTTAAAATTAAAGCAACAGGTTATTGTTGTTACTCATAATCCGAATATACCTGTAAATGGGGCATCAGAACAGGTTGTTCAATTAGGTTTTATTAATGGTCAAATAAATAAAAGAACATATGGTGCTTTACAGAAAAAAGATGTAAGGGAAGCTATTTGTGATGTAATGGAAGGTGGAAAAGTAGCTTTAAATAATAGATATCATAGAATATCAAAAGCACTAGAATAAATTTTAAATACTTTTATAGGTGTTGAATAAGCAGTAGATAGATTATTATGATGCTCAGTATATGAAGAGAACACACCATCTTGAATATTATAATAATTAAAAGTATTATAAGTAGTATCCCAAAGAGATATGAATAAGGCTTTACCACTAGATTCTAAATTTAAAATTTGTTCCTTAGTTAATTGTAAATACATAAAACCTCCTAGTGTTTTATTATAAGTATACTCAATAAACTAAGTTATTATTACATATAGATGAATTTAAAAATCGTGGGTATTATTTCTGAGATTCCTCTCCACCATTGAAATCCAAAAAAGATATTAGCAAATTGCTAATATCTTTTTTGGAAAATTAATCTAATAACCTATATAATTAACTTATAAAACACACATGAAGAGGTAAAACTATATGGCTAAAATTGATAATATGATGTCCATATTATGGATGCTAAACTCAGATAAAAAAATCACCGCAAAACAAATATCTGAAAAACTAGAAATAAATATAAGAACTGTCTACAGACACATTGATGCATTATCTGCTAGTGGAGTACCTATAATTTCAGATACAGGTCATAATGGTGGATATACACTTTTGAATAATTTCATCAAAGCACCTCTTTTTTTCGATACAGAAGAACAAACTGCGTTACTTCATGCAGCTATATTTGCTAAAGAAGAGGGATGTTTCTTAGATGATACACTAGACAAAGCAACATCAAAGTTAAAAATGTATTCAAATCAAAAACAAGAAGAAACTTTAACAAAACATTTAATAGGTTTTGAAGTAATAAAACCAACTGGAAAAATATCCATAGAATCTGTACTTAAAAAGTTAAAAAATAGTATAGCAAATGAATTATCTGTAGAAATCAACTATCGTACAGCTCGTGAAGAAAAATCAAAATGTAGGATTATAAATCCATATGGAATTGTTCGTTGGAATAATAATTGGTACATAGTAGCATTTTGTCAAATGAGAAATGAGATTCGTAGTTTTAGGGTAGATAGAATTATTAGTGTCATAGAAACATCAAATACCTTTAATAGACCAAAGGAATTTTCAGCAAGTGAATTTTTTATAAGAGGGATTATGGCTGAAACAAAAGATGAGGATAATATTATACCATTAGTTATAGAAGGAAGGATAAATACATTAGATAACTTATGTCAGCATTGGCTTCTAGGATATTATTTAAAAGAAAGGACTCCAAATAAAGCAATATTTAAACTTCAAGAAGAGATAATATTTACATATGTACCAAATATACTTATACCTTATAGAAAATCTATACAAATAATTGAACCATTAAGCCTTAGGGATAAAATGGTTGAAGATTTACTCGAATTAATTAATCACTATCAAATTTAATAACTTAACTGACAGAGTATGTCAGTTAAGTTATTTTACAATTAGGTATATTAGTTAATTATAGAAGGAGCAAAAAAATGAAAAATAGAAAAGTATATATGTATGTATTCGATACTATGTCAGATTGGGAAGTTGGATATCTAACTGCTGAATTAAATACAGGAAGATATTTTAAAAAAGGATTAAAACCACTAAAAGTAATTACAGTAGGAGTTGATAAAAATCCTATTATAACAATGGGTGGATTAAAAGTTTTACCTGAGATTACAATTGATGAGCTTAATACTGAAAGTAATGACTTATTAATTTTGCCAGGGGGAAATACTTGGACATCTATAGGTCATGAGAAAATATTAGAAAAATCTAAAGAGGCTTTGAAACAAAGGTCTATAGTTGCAGCTATTTGTGGTGCTACTTTAGGGTTAGCTAAAACAGGTTTACTAGATTTTAGAAATCATACAAGTAATGATTTAGAATTTTTAAAAATGGTGATACCAAGTTATTCTGGAGAAAAATATTATAAAATGGAATCTGCGGTTAATGATGAAAATTTAATTACTGCTTCTGGAATTGCACCATTAGAATTTACAGTACAAGTTTTAAAAGTTTTAGATGTTTTTAAAGAAGAAGCATTAAGTTCTTGGTTGAACCTTTATAAAACTCATGACTCTAAATATTTTTTCGAACTAATGAATTGTAATAAATAAATTTAAGATTTAATTTTAAATTCAAATTCTAAACTACTTTTTCTATGGCAATAGATAAGTAGTTTAGAATTTTATCATATATATAATTTGTACTTATACCAACACAAATAGAAATGATAATTCCAATAATAAAATTTATAATTAGTTCAATATGGAGTACACTTCTTTCCTACTAATATAACTAAGAATATATGAAACCACCATAGATTGTAGTTTTTTCTGTTGTATTATATCATGGGATAGTAAAGTGACGTATATTTTTGATGAAAACATAGGATTGTATATGAAATGAATTAATCCTGTGTATTATTCCTGAGATTCGTGTCCAATGATTTGTAAAAATAAATAATGAAATACTTAGAAATACTTGTAAATGCTAGTCAATATTGACTAGTATTTTTTATTTCATTAATGAAATCCCCAACTGTACTTAATCCACAAAAAAAGAGGTATTTTTGAGGGTGTATTGGAGTGAACTTAGGCTGTATAATTATACATTTCAATATCTTATATTAATTAGGATAATAGTTGGTAAATGATATGATTGAAACAATAGATATAATAAACTAATCTAGTACTGTACTGTAATGCTTACTAAAGAATATATTTTTATGGTATAAGAATTTTTTAGAGAGTTGGTTCTATAGGAGTGAATAAAAAAGTAATTTTATAATATTATTTGTAACCATTAGATGTCTATTATGAAATCTTTTATGGACTATACTTGTAAAAATGTTATTAAGTATTTACAATATTTTCTTGCAATTTATTTGGAAAAGTTATATATTTATAACATGAGGTGTTATAAATATATAACTTTTAAGGGGTGATTTTATATGTCTAGATCAGAGCTTGGTGTTAAAGCAAATCTTGTTTCAGAATTACTGATGCTATCCTATTTCTTTATAGACTTATTATTAGAAAAGTTTATTTTTAAAGGAGAAGGTATTTGGATTACTTTTATAATCTTATTAGTTTTTTGGGTATTTGACTCCATGTATAATAAAAAATATAATGATTTAGTTGATGAGGCATCAAAACTTATGTTATTAAAGGTTGATCAAATTGCATCAAAAATAATGCTGTACTCTATATTTGTAATAGCTGTTCTCTTTTCAGCTAATCATGCAAGAGCTTTGGATATATCAAATTTGGATATAGGTATAATTCTATTAGCAGTTTTATTTATACAATCGTTATCTAAATTAATTTTGTATATATATTTTGATAAAAGAGGGATATGTAATTATATTAATGAAAACAAAAACTAAAGAATATATAACTTTTAAGGAGGGATTTTATATGTCTAAATCAGAAACTGGTGTAAAATCAAAACTCATATTGGAATTACTTGTAATAACTTATCTTTTTATAGCTATATTAGCTACTAAGTATATTTTTAAAGGTCCAAGTACTGCATCTCTTCCAGGACTGAGTTGGTTAATAGTCTTTGGATGCTATTCAGTTTATAATAAAAAATATAATGATTTAGTTGATGAATCATCTAAATTTATACTATCAAAGGTTAATCAGATTGCAATAACAATAATGATGTATTCTATAGTTATAATAGCTATTTTCTTTGCAACACCTTATACAAGTAATATAAATATATCAAACTTGGATACTGGTATAATTCTTATTGCAGTTTTATTTATACAATCGTTATCTAAATTAATTTTGTATATATACTTTGATAAAAGGGGGATATGTAACTAAGTGGCAATATCGATGAAAACAAAAATTAAAGAATATAGAGAAAAACTCCTTATGACACAAAACGAACTTGCTAAATCAGTTGGGGTAAGACGTGAGACTATTGTACACTTAGAAAATGGAAAATATAATCCTTCTTTAAAGTTAGCGATGGATATTGCTAAAGTATTCGATACCACAGTCGAAAATTTGTTTGAATTTATTGAAGAAGATTAGTATATAGGCTATAAACATTTATAAGATGGTTAATAAAATATAGTTATTTAATTATTAATTTTGTTAAAAATATTTATATATAATATAATGTATGAGTAAAGTTAGGTTGTAATTATTTTAAGATAAGAAGACTACTGTAAATGATAAAAATTAGTGAATATACAGCCAATTAATAAATAATAGATAAAACTTTAAAGTTTAGATGTGAGGATGAGGTATGGTTTTACAGTAGTTCACACTTTTAATTAAGACTTAAAATGGAAACCATACACATACATGCACTATTTACTGAAAGTGGACTAGATAAAAAAATAATAAGTGATTTAAGAAAGTATCTCATATACTATATAAGCATTATTTTAGGTGACCTATTTATAGGTCATTTTTTATGTATATAAATGATAATAATACTAATATTTAAAATAGGTTTTAAAGAAATAAGATATCCAGATTGAAAAATGGATTAATGTTAATAAAAAAATTATATGTATAAAAATAAGTGTAATTATAGAAAAAAACAATAATAAAATAAGTTGTTATAGAAAAATACAATTATATAGATTATTGTCGAATCGTTGACTATAAGAATAATAACATTTAAAATGAACATGGAGAATATGAGGGAGGAATCAATATGAAGAGGAAAATAGCAGCTATTTTATTAACTGTAGCAATATCATTATCACTTGTAGCTTGTAGCAATGATAGCACAGCAAAAAGTGATAAATTAGAGGATACATTAGTAGTATATACTACACATGCAGAGGATATGCTAGGAGCAATCTCTGAAGAATTTAAAAAGGAAACAGGAGTTAATGTTGAATTTATAAACTTAAAAGGTGAACTAGCAGATCGTGTTAGAAGTGAAAAAGATAATCCACAAGCAGATATAATGTTTGGTGGAGATACATCTACATATATGCAATTAAAAGAAGAAGGATTATATGAAAAGACTGAACCAAGCTGGAATAATGAATTGGACAAGTCTTATAAAGATTCAGAAGGATATTGGTATGGAACTATAAAAACGCCAGTAATGATGTTTTATAACACAAAACTATTATCAGCTGATAAAGCACCAAAAGATTGGAGCGATTTAACAAAAGAAGAATATAAAGATTTAATAGTTACTAGAGACTCATTATCATCATCTATGCGTTCTACTGTTAGTAACTTAATCAATTACTATTCAACTACTAAAAGTGAAGATGAAGCTTGGAAGTACCTTGAAGATTTAAATAAAAATATAAAGAACTACTACAATAGTGGAAGTGTTATGTATTCAGCAATAGGTAAAGGTGAAGCTGCTATATCTGTTGCAGTATTAAGTGATATAATAGATAATAGAGAAAAAAATAATATGCCATTAGAAGTTGTGGATGCAGAGAGTGGTTCTGTAGTAATCACAGACTGTGTAGCAGCTTTAAAAAATGCACCACATCCAAAAGCAGCAGCTAAATTTGTAGATTTTGTTGGAAGTGCTAAGGTTCAAGCTATGATTGCAAATGATTTTAACCGTATTCCGACATTAGATTCTGCACTTAAAGATTCACCAAAGTGGATGTCGAAAGAATATAAAGCTATGGATGTAGATTGGTCTGTAATTGGAAAAAATCAGTCTAACTGGATTGAAAAATGGGAAACAGATATAATAGATAACAATAAAACTATAAAATAGCCTAATTAAATAATTTAATATTATATACAAAAATAGTGAGGATTTTCCTCGCTATTTTACGTATAAGGGAACTATGGTATCTCATAGTTTTTGTATAGCTCATACAAACAAATGATACTAATACACCAATATTAAATAAAATAGCTTTTGAGCAACTGACGAAGTAGTTGGAGATATGAAGTGATTCTTAGACGTAGTCGCTCAATTGAAGCAAATTTTTTATTATGTAAAACTTTTAATTATAGTAAAGGTACAATTTATGTGAGCAAGGAGATAAAAATGGGACTGAAAATTAGTGATTATAAATTATTATGCAATAAAGGTAGTGGCAATTTTAACGAAGATATCATAGGTTTATCACCTTATGGAGCATGGGTACTTGATGGAGCTACAGGTTTAAATAATAAGAACTTAGTCTCTACAGAAAGTGATGCCAAATGGTATGTAAGTTGGTGGAATAGTTATCTTCATGATAATGTGGGAAGAGAAGATAGCTTAAAAGTAATTATTAAAGAAGGCATTGAGGAAATAACAAAAGAGTATCGCAAATTAATAGGTGATAAAGAAATAGAAGCAATAGATATTCCTTCTTGTTCATGCTCTATATTAAAGTTTTATAAAGATAAGATAGAGTATTTACTTTTGGGAGATTGTACTTTATTAGTTAGCTATAATGAATCTGTGAAAGTTTTAAAAGATGAGACTCTATGTAGGCTTGATAAAAAAGTATTTGATTTTATGCAAGATGGCAAAGACTCTTTAAACCTTACCTTAAATGAGAGAAAAGCTAAGGCAATGCCAATTATAATAGATAATAGACTTAAGAAAAATACTGTAGGTGGATATTGGGCTTTAGAATTTTCTAAAGATGCTGTTGATAATTGTGTAAGTGGATTTATTGATATAGAATATAAAATGAAAATTATGATATCTAGTGATGGTTTTTCATGTGGATATGATAGATATAAGATTTTTGATAAAGACGAAATGATGAAAATAGCAGAAGTTAAAGGTATAGACTATATATATAGAAAAGTTAGGAAGCTAGAAAAGGATGATGAAATGGCAATAGAGTTTCCTAGATTTAAAATCTATGATGATTCATCATGTGTATATTTAGAGATTTATAAATATTAGATAATTTGTGGAGACGATATGAAGAATATAGAATTAAAAGAAATTAATCATTATTATGGAAAAGAAAAAGTATTACATGATATTAATATATCCATTAAGGAAGGAGAATTTTTTACTTTATTAGGCCCTTCTGGATGTGGTAAAACAACTATTTTAAGAATAATTGGTGGATTTATAAAACCTTCTTCTGGAAGTATTTATGTTGGTGATAAGAATATTACCAATCTAGAACCAGAAAATAGAAATATGGGGACTGTTTTTCAAAACTATGCACTGTTTCCAAATATGACTGTAGAAGAAAATGTATCTTATGGATTGAAAATAAAAAAGTTATCTAAAAAAATTATAGTGGAAAAATGTGATACTTATTTAGAATTGGCAGGAATGAAAGATTTTAAGAAAAAAAAGATTGATGAATTATCTGGTGGACAGCAACAAAGAGTAGCAGTAGCAAGAGCATTAGCTACTGAGCCTACTATGCTTTTATTAGATGAGCCAATGTCTAATCTAGATGTAGCTTTAAGAGTCAAAATGAGAGAGGAAATAAGAGAGATACAGAAAAAGATAGGTATTACTACTTTATTTATTACTCATGATCAACAAGAAGCCTTAGCTATTTCTGATAGAATAGCTATAATGGAGAAGGGGAAAGTTCTTCAAATTGGTATGCCAATGGAAGTTTACAAAAGCCCATTGAATGATTTCGTAGCAAACTTTGTAGGTACTTCAAACTGTATTGAAAAAGAGGATTATGTTAATTTCAGCATTGAAAAAGAGACAAAGCCCTATATTTATAAAAGACCTGAAGAAATGGTATTATTACAAAATACCAACCAAAGCGGATTTGTAAAAGTAAAAGTAGAATCTAAGAATTTCTTAGGTCCAATTTTAGAATATACAGTATCAAATAATGGAAAAAAGTATCAAGTAACTGAACTTAATAGACTGAATAATAGTAATAAATTAAACGTAGGGGATATGGCATATTTAGGTGTGTTACAAGGTGAACAATATGATTAAAAAAATAAACCATAGTAAATTCACACCTAAAAATATTATTTCTATTATTTTATACAGTATATTATTTTGGATTCTGATTGGATATATTATCGTTCCAATAGGTAACACTTTTGCACAAGCATTCCAAGGTGAAGGAGGATATTCTTTTGAAGTTTTCAAAGAATATTTTTCAAATACTAATAATTTAAGGGTAGTAAGTAATACTATAATTTTGGGGTTGGGTTCTGTATTCGTATGTGGAATTATGGGAATATCACTTGCCTTATATATGACATTTATTTGTGATAAACACAAAAAAATAATACATATTCTTTTACTAAGTCCAATGATGATTCCTGGAGTAATTATGGTAATTGCATGTATTCAGCTTTATGGAGAAACTGGTATAGTTACAAAATTTATAGAAATTTTACTCTCCTTTATCAACAAACCTTATGATTTTAGTGGGTTAAAGGGAATTTTATTTGTGGTTGCCTATACTCAGTATGTGTATTTTTATTTAAATGTATATGTTGCCTTAAAATATGTGGATTACTCAACAGTTGAGGCTGCAAAAGGAATGGGAGCATCAAAGCTAAGAGTATTTTTTGATGTAATATGGCCTGTTATTACACCTGCTGTTATAACCTCCACTATTATAACTTTTGCATCAGGTATTAGTTCTTTCTCAGCACCAAATCTTATAGGTGGTGGTTTTAAAGTTTTAAGTACTCAGATTGTTAGGTCTAAGGCTAATAACCATATGGATATAGCCTCAGTTCAAGTAATTACTTTATTACTAATGGGAATTGCATTTATGCTTTTGTTACAGTATTATGGCAAAAAATATGGAGTAGTATCATCTCTAAAATCTCAAAGTTATAAAGTCGATAATAGAAAAAAAGACTTATTTACATTTGTATGTAAGATTATTATTGAAATACAAATTATTATGATTATGCTTCCTATAATTACTATTGTATACTTATCATTTGTAAGTACACATTCAATTATGACAACCATATTTCCTAGGGACTTTACGCTGGAAAACTACCAGATGATTTTCCAAAAATCACGTGTATTACAGCCTATTTTAAACAGTTTGAAAATGTCTTTAATGGCAGTGGCATTAGGATTGATAATTACTGTACCAGTATCATATTTAGTAATTAAAAAGGATAATACATATAATCGACTAGCAAAATTTATTATAATGTTACCTTGGAGTATGCCTGCAAGTGCCATTGCAGTTAACCTAATTAATACATTTAATCAAAAAAGTATATTTGCTTTTAATGAATCCTTAATAGGTGGTTTTTATATTTTACCTATAGCATATACAATTTATGCCTTGCCATTACTATTTTCATCCAATGAGGTTGCTATGAAGTCAATAAATTTAGGACTAGAAGAATCATCAAGGAGTTTAGGTGCTGGAAAGATACAAACCTTTTATAATGTAATAATCCCCAATATGATGCCAGGAATAATTTCAGGAGCTATATTAGTATTCATTCGTACAATTGGAGAATATACAATGTCAGCCTTACTTTATGGTGTTTACAATAGACCTATTTCAATTTCTATTGTAACTAATATGCAAGAATTTAAGATAGGAGTATCTATGGCTTATGGTGTATTAGTAATTGGTATATGCTATATAGCGTTAGGAATAATTTTTAAATTGGATAGAAAAAGATTTACATAAAATAACAGATACTAATTTATAAATTAGTGGTTAGAAAACCAAGTCTCTTCATTTCTTAGAACTGAACTTAAGGAGTGTAATTTTGGTGTTTTATGTCAAGATTATGTGAATAAAAAATTAGATAATTGTGAGTATGATTCCTATAAATCATTTCTACCATCGAAATCTACAAAAAGATATTGGCTAAATAGCTAATATCTTTTTAATTTTTTTGATATCAATATAGCATTAACTATAGTGCTAGTATTTTAAAATTTATAGCTATAGGTATGTAAAATATAACATCTATATAAAATATGTTATTATTGCCTGTTAATTTTTTAGTAAATAAAAGTAGGATATTTGATATGCCTTATATCTTTTGATAAATTAGATGATATAACTATAGGATAGAATTTAAATGAATACTTACAAAGAACCGTAATTATTAGAGTCAGCTTTTAAGCTTATTGAGTATTGGTAATAAATAACTTTACGAAATTAGGACATTAAATGATTTCATAAAATTTTATAATTTAGTATATCTTTGCTTTATGAACTATTATTCTAGTTTATAATATTAATTTGTTAGAATGTAATAATTTGAAACACTAAAGGCATTGTAATTGTATTTATCTAATTGATTATTATAAATAATTAGGAAAGATAAGGCATGTTAAAACAGTTAAGAAGAGAAGTTGTACCTAAGAAATATAATTAACTATGATACAGACTTCTAAAAACTCCTTATTGAAAAGGAACTAAGAGTATATAATAAAAGTTCCTTTTCAATAAGGAAAACGATTGTTATTTTCTGACTTTTATTACCCTGATATTATTTAAATATAAACAATAACAAAACCAATAACAAATAAATCAAAATTAAAAATATCAGGAGGTACAATATGTTAATAAATATGAAGGAAATGTTACAAGTGGCACAAGAAAATCAATTCGCTGTACCAGCATTTAATATAGGGAGTGGGCAAATACTTAAAGCAGTGGTACAGAGTGCTAATGAAAAAAATGCACCAGTAATCCTTGCAATACACCCAAATGAGTTAAGCTTTCTAGAAGATAGTTTTGTAGCTAGTTGTATACAAGAAGCAAATAAGAGTAAGGTACCTATGGTAATACACCTAGACCATGGAGCAAATAAAAGTCAAATATTAAGAGCTATAAGATGTGGATTTACATCAGTAATGATTGATGGGTCACATTTACCATATGAAGAAAATGTAGCTATATCTAGAGAAGTAGTAAAAATAGCAAAAGGATTAAATGTATCTGTAGAAGGAGAACTTGGCACAATAGGGACAACTGGAACATCAGGAGAAGGTGGTTCTGATGAAATAATATATACAAATCCACAATTAGCTAGGGATTTTGTTGAAAAAACAGGAGTAGACACACTAGCCATTGCAATTGGTACAGCACATGGTATATATCCAAAAGGGTTTAAACCAAAACTTAGATTAGATTTATTAAAAGAAATAAAAGAAGTAGTAGATATACCTTTAGTCCTTCATGGAGGCTCATCAAATCCAGATGAAGAAATAGCACAAGCAGTTAAACTAGGAGTTTGTAAAGTAAATATTTCAAGTGATGTTAAATCAGCATATTATAAGAAGTGTAGAGAAGTATTAGAACAAAATCCAAGTTTATATGAACCAGATGCTATATATCCACAATGTATAGAGGCTGCAAGGGAAGTTATAGAGTTTAAAATGAATTTATTCAATGACATAGATAAATTAAAATGCTTTTCACAAAAAGAAGAATTAGTGATTGGATAATAAACTACGAGGAGGTGAGAGTCTATGATAGAGCAAATATTACGTAGTGATTGTATTGTATTAGATAAACAATTTAAAACTAAGAAAGAAGTAATTGATTATATGGCAAATCATTTGTATCATGGAAAGTATATAAATGATAAAGAAAAGTTCATAATTGATATTAATAAACGTGAAGAAGAATCACCAACCAACATGGGAAATTTAATAGCTATTCCTCATGCTAAGTCAAGTGCAGTAAATCAACCTGTGATGATGTATTTAAGAACAGATAAGGACATTGTGGATAATGATGGTCAAAAACTTAGGTCATTTTTTATGATAGCAATTCCAGAATCAGGTTTGGACGCTCATCTTAAGATTATATCTAAACTAGCTACATATTTAATGGATGAAAATCTTATTAAGAATCTACTAAATGCAGAAACTCCATATGAAATATTAAATATATTTAATTGTAAGGCTGTAGAATCAGGAGATTTAAGTAATAATCAAAGTAAAGGTCTTATAGTTGGAATAACAGGATGTCCAACAGGGATAGCTCATACTTTTATGGCAAAAAAAGCGTTAGAGGAAGCAGGACAAGAACTTGGATATGAAGTTAAAATAGAAACACATGGAGCTATAGGTATAGAAAATAAGTTAACTAAAGAGGATATAAAAAGAGCGGAGTACGTGATAATAGCTTGTGATAGAGAAATTCAAACAAGTAGATTTATAGGAAAAAAAGTATTACAAAAGAAAGTAGCAGATGCTAAGAATATTTCACTAGCAAAAAATCTAATTATAAATGCTGAAAACGGCATGGCCAAAGAAATTAAGGCAGGTGGAAAAACTTTAGAAGATTCAAAAGAAATACTTCAAGGGTCAGAGAAAAAAGGTATTTATAAACACTTAATGAATGGTGTATCTGAAATGATTCCATTTGTAGTAATAGGTGGGATTGGTATAGCTATAGCGTTTATGTTTGGTATATTTGCATCAGACCCAACTCATGAAACATACAACCCTATAGCTGGATTCTTTGGACAACTTGGAGGCGACTCAGCATTTAAGTTATTCATACCAATACTTGCTGGTTTTATAGCTAAATCAATTGCTGGAAGGCAAGGTTTTGCTCCTGCTATGATAGCTGGTTTTATGGCAGTTATTGGAGGTTCAGGATTCCTAGGGGGTATGGTAGCAGGATTCGCAACAGGATATATAGCTTTAGGAGTAATGAAGATAACAGAAAATTTACCAGATGTATTAAAGGGAGTAAATGCCGTACTGATATGTCCATTGTTGATTGCATTCACAAGTGGGGCTATAATGTTCTTCATAGTTAATACGCCAGCATCATGGTTAAATGAAGCTTTACAGTCATGGTTACAAAGTATGTCTGGAACTAATAAAATATTATTAGGAGCAATATTAGCAGGAATGATGGCATCAGATATGGGAGGTCCTATTAATAAAACAGCTTCAGCATTTGGATTAGCTATGTTCTCTAGTAATGTATTTGAACCATCAGCAGCATTAATGGTAGGTGGAATGGTACCTCCATTAGCAATAGCATTAGCTATGTTAATATTTAAAAATAAGTTTACTAAAGAAGAAAGAAAGTCAGCACTGCCAACTGCTATAATGGGTGCATCTTTTATAACAGAAGGAGCAATACCATTTGCAGCCGCAGACCCATTAAGAATGATTCCAGCAAATATAATTGGTTCTTGTATAGGTGGGGCAATATGTATGAGTTTAGATATAACCTTGATGGCACCACATGGAGGAATATTTGTAATACCATTTGCATGTAGTGCACCAGTTGCGTATATAGCTTGCATATTAGCTGGAACAGTAATAACAACATTAATTATAGGGATAACAAAACCTACTGTAAAGAGTGAAAGTAGTGAATTTGAATTAATTAGCGCTTAAATTATAAATAAGATTGAAAATAAGGATATTGAGAAGTAGTCAGCTACATCTCAATATCCTTACTTTTTATTTTGAAATTATATTATATATTATATTAATTTTGTAAAGTGTATCATAAATTCTTTTATGATACAGAAGTATCTTAGTATTCTTACATAGTGATAAAATATGCTAAAATGGTACTTAATAGAAATATCAAAAAATAGGTAGGGGGCATAAGTATGCTTGTATCAAGACAAATTGAATTTCTTAAATTGATATTAAATGAAAATGAATATAAACCTATAAAATACTTTAAAGATAAGTTAAATGTATCAGACAAAACATTACAAAAAGATTTGAAGATTATTGAGATATATCTAGAAACTTTTAATATAAAAATTGATATAAAAAGAGGTTGTGGAATATTAATCGAAGCTTCAGCAAAGAAAAATATAGACCTAATTAATAGTTTAAATATACAACCAAAGGGAAATAAATCTTTATCAGTAGAGCAAAGAAGAATGGAAATTTTAAAATATCTATTATTAAATTCAAGTAATATAACTTCAATAAATCAGTTATCGGATAAATATTATGTAAGTAAAACTTCTATAGTAAATGATTTTAAATATATAGAGGAATGGATAAAAGAATATAATTTAAAACTTAATAAAACCCTAGAGGGAACTAAAATTATAGGTAAAGAAGTAGACATAAGGAAATCGATTGCTAAGATGGTAGATGATTTATTAGATGAAAATTATGAACAGCATGATATATCTGAGTTAACAAGATTAGATTCTGCTACATTTAGTGCATTGATAAATTTATTTGATATTGATTCCATCATATTTGTAGAAACTATAATTACAGAATTGGAAAACAATTTAGGCTATGTTATAAGTCAGCCCTACTATATAAATTTAATTACGCATATACTTATATGTTTAAAGAGAGTTAAAGAAGGTAATCAAATAGAGTTTCAGGAAGAAAAGGAAGTTTCCATATGTAATTTGGATGAGTTAGTATATCAAAAAGTCACTACACTTATAGGTAAAATAGAAAATAGATATGGAGTAAAAATAACTAAAGATGAAATTAAATATATATATATTTATTTAGTATCATCTGGATTTAGTAGCGAAAGTAATAGGAGTTGCAATGATGAATCATATATATTAAGTGACAGTGAAAAAGTATCATCTATAATGATAGAGAATATGTCACAGTTTTTAAATATAAGTCTTAGAGATGATGAACTATTACAAAAAAGTCTAGTATCTCATGTAAGGCACATGTTAAACAGATTAAGATATGATATCCAAATAAAAAACCCATTGTTAGAAGAGATACAAGAGAGATTTTCGGAGGTATTGGGATTGTGCATGATGACTATAAACATTATGAAAGAACATTATAATCTGAAGGATATTAGTATAGACGAAGTTTCGTATATTGCTACATATTTTCAAGCGGCTATAGAAAGAAATATGAGTAGTAAGAGAGTAATAGTAGTTTGCAATACAGGATATGGAACATCTCAGCTTCTTGCAGCTAGATTAAAAAGAGAATTTCCTGAGTGGACTATAGTTGATATAATTCCTATGCATCAGTTGAATAAGCGAAATTTAGATGATGTAGATTTTGTAATATCTACTGTAAATTTAGATTTGAGAGACAAATTACATATAGTTGTATCAGTGCTATTAATGGAAAGTGATATCAATAATATAAAAAATGCTTTACTTAATAAACCTAGGAAGAGTATGAACTTAGATACAAACTTATTAGGAGTGTATTTAAAAGATAATATATATTTTAATCTTGATGTAAGACAGATGGGAAGTTTAATGGGTATGAATTTAAGCAGTAAATATGATTCTATCTCATTAGGAAAAGATTTAAATATATATATATGCAATCAAAGTAAAGTAAATAAGGTAATAATGAATGTTGATAATGTTAATAGAGTGATTAATCTTTATTTAGAAACTAGTAATCATAGTTTTTTAAAGCATATACTGATTGAAGTATCAAATCTATATAGGCAAAAAAACTATGTAAATTATATAATAGATTGCGAAAGAGAAGAGGATATTAAAATATTATTTGATAATAATGTACTGGAGAAAATAAATGAAAATTAGAGATATATTAAGCGAAGAAAGTATTATTTTAGACTTAAAATCAACTACAAAAGAAGGCATAATACAAGAATTAGTAGATAAATTATACGATAAAGGAAGTATAACTTCAAAAAGCAAGTTCATAAAATCACTAAAGCATAGAGAGAAAATAGGCTCTACAAGTATAGGTTATCAGATGGCTATGCCACATGGAAAAACAAAGTATGTCAAGAAAGCATCTGTAGTAATAGGTAAATCTAGAGAAGGTGTAGATTGGCCAAGTATAGATGGATTGCCTGTAAAAGTAATAATTATGTTTGCTATGCCACAATCTGAAGGCAATGAGGATATAATGTTAATATCTAAAATAGCTTATATTTTAGGTGGTAAATATGTAAGTGAAAAGCTTTTAAATGCACATACTAAAAAAGAAATACTAGATGTGTTTTATGAAGCTTAAATATTATATAAACTATAAATTTGAATTTATTTTTGGATATTGAATTAATATAAAAGAACCTGGTGAAATCTACATGGATTATAATTTTTATAAAAAATATATTTATTTAAAATGTGCATCTGATTGGGGATGTGCTTTTTTGTTGTTTGTTATAACTACAAATGAAAGATAACAATTATGAGGATTTTTCAAAACTTAACCCATAAAGACATAAAATGTGTTGTTATAGGTGCCTATTCTAAATATGTATCAAGTTATGAAGGTGGTTATTAGGCTTAAATAAAAGAAAGTTACTATATGAAAACAATAATGCTTTAAAATCTATGAAAAGCTTGTGTAATAGAGATGGTAAAAATTTAATGGTAATCAAATTCTTTACCAATGAATATAAAAAATATCTACGTGTTATAATAGTTTAAACTAATGAACGAAAGGTAGATAAAAGCATATGAGATATAAGCATATAATTGAAGTTAATAAAGAACTTTGTATTGGATGTGGACTTTGCAAAAATGATTGTCCAGTAAATAATATAGATATAAAAAATAAAAAATCAGTAATTAAAAATCAAGACTGTCTAATGTGTGGACATTGTGCAGCGATTTGTCCAAAAGAAGCTATTACACTGACAGGGTTTGATGAACCACCAATAGAACTTACAAATAGGCCAAAATTAGACTCAGATGAATTATTAATGGCAATTAAATCTAGAAGAAGTATTCGTAAATTCAAAGATAAAGAAGTTTCTCCAGAAATTGTAAAGCAAATTATTGAGGCAGGTAGGTATACACCTAGTGCTAAAAATTCACAAGATGTATCATATATTGTTTTGGATAATAAAAAAGCAATATATGAAAAGGAAGCAGTGAAATTTTTTAGAAAAATAAAACCTATTGCAAATATAGTTGTTAAATATTCAAAGGAAGTTTCGATTGATGGTAACTTTTTTTTCAAGAATGCTCCTACTGCAATAATTATAGTTACAAAAGATAAGATTAGTGGTTCACTTGCAGCATCAAATATGGCACTAATGGCAGAATCTTATGGTCTAGGAGTTTTATTTAGTGGATATTTTTCAGATGTAGCAAATAATTCACCAAAGTTAAAAAAACTTTTAGGTCTAAAACACAGGGATCATGTACTTATGACACTAGTGATTGGATATCCAGATGTTAAATATAGACGTACAGCACAAAAAGAATCAGCAAATGTTAAGTACTTATAAGAAGTGGAGGATTTTATGGAAAAAGAATGTCAGCAAAGAATACAAGAAATAACATCTAAATTTAAAGAATGTCGTAAAGCTATTTCTGCTATGGGTGATGAAACTAGACAGTTGATTTTAATTACACTTCTAGAGAGTGATTTTAATGGAATAAGAGTGGGAGAAATTACAGAAAAAACACATCTTTCTCGTCCTGCTGTATCTCATCATCTTAAAATATTGAAAGAAGCAGAAATTGTCAATGTACGTAGAGAAGGAACAAAAAACTATTATTATCTTGATTCAAAAGAATCACAATGGAAATCACTAACAGAATTAATAAATCTTATATTTATTGGAATACAACATATTGGTGAAAATGATGCAAGAAAAGGTGAGTAAAATAATTTAACAAAAAGGGAGTATCTCAAAACTAACTTTTTAGTTCATGAGGTTCTCTTTTTTGTATGAAATCAAATATATTTCTATGATTTTAACAATGAAAAAGGGGCTTATCTCAATTTTGAGACTGCCCCTTTTATAATGGTTTAAATGGCAAAAATGTATTATTTTAAATAGTATCTTTCTTTATTCTGAGTATTATTTTTATACTCAATAGCTTTAGTAGGGCAACCACAAATACATGCCATACAATGAGTACAGTTATTTCCCCAATCTGGTTTTTGATTTTTTAAATTAATATTATTTAAAGGACATAGTGCTACACATTTTCCACAGCCAATGCATTTATCAGTATAGTGAAATCCTTTGGCATGAACAATTATCTTATAAAAAGCTATGTTTGTTATACCACTTTTAATTGTACCGCCTAAGCCACTAGGGGTAATGGTTTCAAATTCATTTTCATTACGTATATCAGAAATAATTTTATATATTTGTTTATCTGCCTCTTTAATCATTTGTTTTGAGGTTTCTTTATCTGTTGTTGGAAATAAAGCTATATAATTTTCTGGCATTTTAATTTCTGCCATGCCTTTTAGTTGCCAATCTTTATATTTACATAGTTTTTTAATATAGTTTACAGCTTTTGCTGTATCTCCTCCGCAAGTCATTACAAAGTAAACTTTATTGTTTCCTAAAAATTTTGTTCTTTTTATAAAATCTGTAACTACTATTGGCAATCTCCATGCATAAGTAGGACATACGAATATGAATGGTTTATCTGTTGATATTAAGTCATTTGTTTTTTCTTCTTTTATAAGTTGATTTAATGATATTAGTTCATCGTTTAATTCTTGTGCAATTTTGCGAGCTACATATCGGCTATTGCCAGTACCACTAAAATATAAAATCATAATTATATCTCCTAACTATTTTTTATGTTAACCTTTAATATTTTTTTGTAATAAAGTAATTTATGAATATATTGCATTATAATAAATATAAAATTTACTAGCTAAAGAAATTATAGCACATTAATCTTTTTTATATTTATTGGTAAAGAATTTGATTACCATTAAATTTTAAGGTCAAATTTATAATGATTTAAATGATGTATTTGAAAATATAGATTTTATTAATCTAATAGATAGTTTGTATTAACTAAGGTGTAAAATAGACTATATAATAAGATATTTTTTTAATGTATATTTATTTATATTGATACAAGAAATTCAAAAAAATAGCATTAAGTATTAATTAAAGTTAACTTTCATAAAATTTTAAAACTCAATCGAAGAAAGCTGGAAGAGTTAGTATTAAAAAATAATATTGATGAATTAACTAGAATTACTTCATTGTATAAATCAAAAATTCCTTTTTTTATTTTCTAAATATGCATTTATACTCTTCTATGAGAAATCAATTATTTATTGAGTATATAAATTAAGTGCAAAAAAGAAACTAATTCATAATTAAATAATCTAATTACTTTATAAAGAGAATACAGTGTTTAATTTCTATATAGTTTTATTTTTTATCTTGCATAGCATAAGTGTAAATATCAATAGCTATGATAATGTAAGAGTGACCAAACAAAGGTTGAACTGTTTTATAAAAGACATCAGATTTAAATAATCTATTAATGTATATATTATTTAAAGAGTGGAACTTGATTGTGTCAATATATTACTTAGATGATGATTAAGAATTTAAATTGTATTGATAATAGTGTAACCTAAAATAGTTGATTTAGCATGAGTTTGACATTTAGTTATAATGTTAATATAATTCAATTAAATAAGGATGAGTAAGTAGAATGTACAAAAAAATGAAAATGAGATTATGTATTTTTTAAACAATTTATTAAAGAAAAAGACAATTATAATAATTTGTTGTAGAATTACGTCTATAACAAATGTACCTAATATTTACATTTTAGATAATGACTATATAGATGGTATATGGGAGAACATGAATATTTATTAAAGAGGTATCCTATATACTCTGTTTTAATTAATCTTAAAGGTTTTATATGAAAGGAAATTATATTATGAAAAAAACAATAATTGAGGTCTCAAATTTATCTAAAGTTGTAAACTTATTGAATATAGAACTTAACATACTAAAGGATATAAATCTACACATAGAAGAAGGAGAATTTGTTTCTATAATGGGAGCTAGTGGTAGCGGAAAAAGTTCCCTAATAAGTGTTTTAAGTGGTCTTGATAAAGCTTACACTGGAGATGTGAATATTTGTGGTGAGGAGCTATCAAAATTAAATGATAATCAACTTGCTGAATATAGAAATAAAAAGATAGGAATTGTATTTCAATCATTTAATTTAATTCCATCAATGTCTGTTGAAGAAAATATAAAATTACCATTGATTTTTTCTGACAACAAAGAATGTGAAATAGTAGATAAGATGATTCAAAAAGTTGGTCTAACATCAAAAACAAAAAACAATACTAAACAATTGTCTGGTGGCGAAAAACAAAGAGTTGCTATTGCAAGAGCTTTAATTTGCACTCCATGTATACTATTTGCTGATGAACCAACTGGTTCATTAGATAGTACTAATAGTAATGCTATAATGCAGCTGTTTAAGGATATAAACAATGAATATGGTACTACAATAGTAATGGTTACTCATGATATCCAAATGGCAAAGTACAGTGATAGAATTATAAGCATAAAAGATGGAACTATTATAAAATAGGTGGTGATAAATTGATATTTTACAATGTTTATAAAATATATAGTAAAAATAGTTTGAAAAATAATAAATTATTAAAACTATCTTGTATAGTATCTATTGTATTTGCCACAGCCATATTACTCTTTACAAGAGTGCTAACTGATACATATTCAAATGAAGTTGAAAAAAATATGCTTATAACAAATGGTGGGGATATAAAGATACAAAACATAGAATATAATAAATACTATTTTACAAGTAAACAAATAGATAAATTAGAAGAATTAAAAAATAAAAAATATATTGACTTTCAGTTAGGAAATAGTATGAACACAAATATATTGTCAAACGCTATGATTGAAAGTACTGAGCTTACCGTAGTAAATAATATAAAAATGCAAAATAAACCTTTAAAATTAAAAAATGAAAACGATATAATTTTGTCTCAAAAAATAGCGAATAAATTAAACGTAAATATAGGAGATAAAGTGTTTTTAAAACTACATTCTTTAGTTTATGATGATACATATTTCAAAGTTACTGATATAATACCAAAAAGGTTTTCATTAAGTACAGCTCAAAAAGAAGCAGAGGTTGGTCAAGAGGTAGTTGGAGAAAGTTATGTGTATTTACCTAATGAAACTAAATATAATGTAGCTTATGTAAATGTAATAAACAAAGATAATGTGAAAAACATTAAAAATCAAATAAAAGGTAAATTTAAAAATAATTTTGAAGTTAGAACAATTGACGAACTAGAACAGTCAATAATGAAGAGAATATCTATGCAATTAGATTCGATAAATTTAATTGGAGCTATTTCGTTACTAATTACTGGAATTTGTTTGTGTTCTACATTTATTGTATTTATTTTGAATCGAATAAATGATTTTTCAACTTTTAAAGCTTTAGGTATTAAAAAAAGAACTTTGTCTTTGTTAGTATTTACTGAACTTATGTCACTTACTATAAAGGGGATTATAATAGGTATTATTTTGGGACTACCTATAAGTATATTTTATATTAACTTACAGCATATTAATTTATTAGATATCTCTATTTTGAGTATTATTAAAAATATTTTTATTTCAATAATTATAATAATTATTGAAACATCAATATTCTCATTAATTCCAATAAGCTTTGTTAAAAATATACCTTATGAAGGGATAAATAGAGATGATAATATATTGTCTTCATATAAGTTCAATCTTATTCCAGACATAATTCTTGTAATACTCTTAACAAGTATTTCTTTTACAATATATGTGAAGTCCTTTCTAGGTATTTTATTTATTTTAGGAGTAATACTACTGAACTTATTGGTATATAGCTTGATACATATATTATTAAAAATAGTATGCACAATTAAAAAATTTATTAAAGGTAAATACTCAATTACTTTTATATATCTTAATAATGATTGTAGAATGAATGCCTTTAGTTCCAGTTTACTGACGATAACAATAATATTTGTTTTGTTGATATTTGTGATATCTGAAATAACATTTGCTATGTTTAGCAATTATGAAGTCGGTAATGATATAAAAAATTCAGTTATATATCAAACAACACTAGAGGGAAAATTAATTGTTGATAAAGAACTTATTGAAAATAATCTAGATTATTTTCAATATTATCCTATAAAAATAGATAACATAGAGTCAGTAAACAATATTTCTATTAATAATTATATAAGTAAAATGCCAAAGGAGAGTAGAGAAGATGTAATAAATGATTTAAATAATTTAAATGTTGATTTATTTGATGATAAAGAAGCAACATTGAAGAGTGATTTAGAATATGGGTGCTGGTTTAAAGAAAACAGTAATGATAATAGTATAATTATAAATAATTATCTGCATAGATACTTAATAGATTATAAATTAGGAGATACTGTACAATTAAAGATTAATGGAAAAAATATAAGTTTTAAAGTAATAGGTTTTTTAAGTCCAAAATCATTAAACAAGGGTATAGATTTAGGATATATAAATACAAGTAAAGATATTTCACCCAAAAACCTTGGTTTACCTAAAAATCAGTCAGTTATATACATTTTTAAAGAAAAACTAGATAACAGTTTACTTAGTAAATTATTACATAATGATAAATATGCTAATTTAGAAGACTATGACGATTTTGCTTATTCTATGAAAACATATGTTGATGACCAAAAGTCACTACTTTTGAATATTATATTTGCAGTGTCATTATCAAGCATACTTCTAATACTAACATCACAAATAATTATTTTTATAAAGAGAGTACCAGATTATCAAATTATGTATAGGGTAGGGATGAGTAAGAAAAAATTAATAAAAATAGGATTATTAGAAAGGATAATTATATCAATTGTACAAAGTATTCTTATAGCAGTTTTTTATGAATCTTTCAGATTTTTGTTGATTTCTTTGCTACAGAGAGAGTATAGTATTAACTGTTTATTGATTTTAATAGAATTTCTAGTAGTATTGAGTATAAATTGTTTTATATTTATATTTACTCAAAAAAATATTAAGTTAGATTCATAAATTTTTTTATTCTTTAAGTGGATTTTAAGTCAAACTAAGAAGTTAGTAATTGAATTTGTAAATCATAAAAATGGTATACTGTGATAGATAAAATTATTACAAAGAGTTATTTTAATACCTAAAATAAAAAAATAGATAATAACTTAGATAGAAAAATTGAAATATAATCTAAAATAGACAATAATACGTAATTTATTGAGAAATAAGTGAATCATATAATTTAATAGTTTTGATTTTAAAAATATAATAAAGATATGAAGAATAAATTATTTTAATTTAATATCACAGAAGTAATTATAATTGACTAACTTAGAAGATTAAATAAATGTATAGAAAACGTTGACAAAATATGTCTAATGTTTTATCATAATAATTGGAATTAGGTAGTAATTGTTTAAGTACAAGCTAAGCTTATTCATTAATAATAGCAGTATCCTAGGAAGGAGTATGCCCATTATTATGGATAAGCTTTTTTTATGCTTAAAAGGAGGATAATCATGATAATTAATAAGATATTAAACAATAATGTTGTAATCACATTAGATGAAAATGATGAAGAAATTATCGTCATGGGTAAAGGCATTGGTTATCAAAAATCAAAAGGTAGTCTAATAGATAAAACTAAAGTTAACAAAGTATTTAGAATATCAAACAAAGAAATATCAAATAAGCTACAAGAATTACTTAATAACATTCCTATAGAACACATGAAATTATCAAGTGAAATTATAGAATATGCACAGACAAAGTTAAACAAGAACTTAAATGAAAGTATTTATATATCACTAAGTGACCATACATATTCTGCAATTCAAAGAATGAAAGAAGGAATAAACGTAAAAAATGCAATACTTTGGGAAATTAAAAGATTTTACAAAGAAGAATTTGAAATTGGAATGAAAGCACTAGACATTATCGAAAGCAAAACAGGTGTAAAATTACCCGAAGATGAAGCTGGATTTATAGCTTTTCATATAGTAAATGCCCAGCTAAGTGAAGGTCATACTTTGGCATCTGATATTACAAAGCTAATACAAGAAGTACTTAGTATAGTTAGATATCATTTTAGGATAGAATTTCATGAAGAATCAGTATTTTATTATAGATTTATAATGCATCTGAAATTCTTTGCACAGAGATTACTTTTAAATAGTGCACATGAAGGTGAGACAGATAAAGAGTTATTAAGTATTATTAAGTCTAAGTACAATAAAGAGTTTGAATGTGTAATTAAGATTAAGAATTTTATTAAAAAACAATATAACTACATATTAACAGATGATGAACTTATATATTTAACTATACATTTAGCTAAAGTAGTTAAAGATTCAAAAATATAAGTTGAATAATCTTGTAGTAGTTTATATAGGAATAGCCATTGAAAGGAGTGATACTAAAAAGATATACCTATGGTTGGATGGTAACATTGAGTTGGCCAAACCTTCAAATTTCAAAAATTTAATTTAAACGAAATATGGAGGAGAAAATGGGAAAATACAAACAATTAGCACAAGACATAGTAAAAAATGTTGGAGGAAAAGAAAATATTAGTGGATTAGTACACTGTATTACGAGATTACGCTTTACTTTAAAAGATGAAAGTGTAGCAAATGACGATGTGTTGAAAAATATGGAAGGTATTGTTACTGTAATGAAAAGTGGAGGGCAATATCAAGTAGTTATAGGAAATCATGTTGAAGCTGTATATAAAGATGTAGTTGAAATAATTGACTTAGATGACTCAAGTACAAATTCAGAAACGAAAAAGTCAGGTAGTATGTTAGATAAATGTATAGATATAATATCAGGAATTTTCCAGCCAGTATTAGGAATAATGGCAGCCTGTGGTATGTTAAAAGGTTTTAATGCTCTATTTGTAGCAATGGGACTATACAGTGATGTATCTGGTATATATATGGTAATAAATGCAACAGGAGATGCATTGTTTACATTTCTTCCTTTATTTTTAGGATATACTTCAGCTAAAAAATTTGGTTTAAAACCAATGTTGGGATTAGCACTAGGAGCTACAATGTGTTATCCTTCTATACAAGGTAGCAGTATATCAGCAGGTACAGATGCGATGTACACTCTATTTAAAGGAACGATGTTTGCATCACCAGTATATATTGATTTCCTTGGATTACCAATAATATCAATGGATTACACTGGAACAGTTGTACCAATTATATTTATAGTGTATTTTGCATCTAGGTGTGAAAAATTATTTAATAAGTTTATTCCAGACTTAGTTAAGTTCTTCTTTGTACCAATGCTCACATTATTAGTTACATTACCTGTTGCACTTATAGTTATAGGTCCTATAGCAACATTTGGTTCTACACTTATTTCACAAGTTGTACTTTCAGTAAGAGATTTTAGTCCATTATTAGCAGGTGCTATAGTAGGATTTACTTGGCAAATTCTTGTTATTTTTGGTATGCACTGGGGATTTATTCCTGTATATATAAACAATGTTATGACTTTAGGATACGATAATGTTATGATGCCATTCTTTGCTTGTACATTTGCAAGTTCAGCAGTTGTATTAGCGATATTTTTCAAGACTAAAGATAAGAAATTAAGAGAGATGGCAATACCAAACTTTATATCTGGTATATTTGGAGTTACAGAGCCAGCAATTTATGGAATACTACTACCTTTAAAGAAACCATTTATAATAAGTTGTATTGCTAGTGGTATTGGAGGAGCTTTCTATGGATTCTTTAATCTTAGAAAGTTTATAACTGGAGGTATGGGAATATTCGAACTTCCAGCGATGATTGAGCCAGATGGGGGAATGGGCAACTTAATAGTAGCTCTTTCTGGTATAGCCATATCAATGGTTGTAGCTTTTGTATTAACTATGGTTTTATATAAAGATGAGAAAAAAGAAGAAGCTAAAAAGGTAGAAAATAAGGTAAAAGAAGAAATAAAAGAAGTTAAGTCTGCTAAATTAGAAAAAGAGATAGTAGCAAGCCCTATAAAAGGAGAAGTATTAAAATTAAGCGATATAGAGGATGCGGCATTTGCATCTGGTGTACTAGGTCAAGGTGTGGCAATAATACCTAGTGATGGAAAAGTAGTCGCGCCAGTAGATGGTGTGGTTACAACTTTATTCCCAAGTTTACATGCTATAGGAATTCTTTCAGATGAAGGTGTTGAAGTACTTATTCATATTGGATTAAATACGATTCAGTTAGAAGGAAGAGGTTTTGAGGCATGTATAAAACAAGGTGACAGGATTACAAAAGGTCAAACAATACTAAAATTTGATATTAATGTAATAAAAGAGTCAGGATATAGTGTTGTAACTCCAGTTGTTATTACAAATTCATCACAGTTTTTAGATGTAGTAGAAACAGAAAGTAAAAATACTGAATTAGAAGATAATCTGATTACAGTTATATTTTAGTAAAATATTAAAGTATTAATAAAAGACTAAAGTATTCGCATAGGTTAATGCTTTAGTTGTAATTTTAGGAGGCTTAACTATGAGTTTTAAAAAAGATTTTCTCTGGGGAGGAGCTACTGCTGCTAATCAATGTGAAGGTGGATATAATGAAGATGGAAGAGGTCTAGCAAATGTAGATGTATGCCCAACAGGAAAAGATAGAACAGCAGTTATTACAGGAAAATTAAAAATGCTTAATTTTGACGATGAGCATTACTACCCAGCTCAAACTGGTATTGATATGTATCATAATTATAAAGAAGATATAAAGTTGTTTGGCGAAATGGGATTCAAAGTATACAGAATGAGTATCGCATGGAGCAGAATATTCCCAAAAGGTGATGAAGAAACACCAAATGAAAAGGGGCTTCAATTTTATGAAAATATATTTAAAGAATGTAAAAAATATGAGATAGAGCCACTAGTTACTATTACACACTTTGATTGTCCAATGTATTTAATTGAAAAGTATGGTGGATGGCGTAATCGTAAAATGATAGATTTCTATGATAAACTATGTAATGTTATCTTTAGAAGATATAAAGGATTAGTGAAGTATTGGTTAACTTTTAATGAAATAAATATGATTTTACATGCTCCATTTATGGGTGCTGGTATTTATTTTGAAGAAGGTGAAGATGTTGAAAAGATAAAATATCAAGCTGCTCATCATGAACTTGTAGCTAGTGCAGTTGCAACTAAGATAGCACATGAAGTTGATGCAAATAACTTAGTTGGGTGTATGTTTGCAGCTGGAAGTGTATACCCTTATAGTTGCAATCCTAATGATGTATGGGAAGCTACGAAGTTAGATAGAGAAAATTATTTCTTTGTAGATGTACAATCTAGAGGAAAATATCCTAACTATGCACTAAAGTATATGGAACAAAGAGGTATTACACCAAAAATGGAACCTGCTGATATTGAATTATTGAATAAATATACAGTAGATTTTATTTCATTTTCATATTACAATAGTCGTTGTGTTAGAACTGATGAAAATACAGATGATGTGGCTGAAGGAAATATATTTACATCTGCTAAAAATCCATACCTTTCATACAGCCGATGGGGATGGCCAATTGACCCATTAGGTTTAAGAATTACATTAAATCATGTATATGATAGATATGAGAAACCACTATTTATTGTAGAAAATGGATTGGGTGCTAAAGACATAGCTGACGAAAATGGTTATGTAGAAGATGATTACAGAATTGATTATTTAAGAGAACACATAAAAGCTATGCGTGATGCAGTTTATATAGATGGTGTAGATTTATTAGGTTATACTACATGGGCACCTATTGATTTGGTAAGTGCTGGTACGGGTGAAATGGAAAAGCGTTATGGGTTTATATATGTAGATAGAGATAATAGTGGTAATGGAAGTTTAAGAAGAACGAAAAAGAAAAGCTTTGAATGGTATAAGAAAGTAATTGCTTCAAATGGTGAGGATTTATATTAAATAAAAAGAATATAAAACTAATAGTGGGTATAATTTTTCATCCTTGTATCGACTATTTAAACTCACAAAAAGATATTGGAGAAATAACTTATAATTATTATATTAGATTGATTGTGACGAAGATTCGATTTAATATCCATAAAAAGATATGAAAATAGAGTTAAATTAAAATGTACCCTATAGAGTAGATACCGAAAAAGTCTATTTTGTAGGGTATTTTTACATATAAAATAAATATAGCGTGGATGATTTAATATGAACTGTAGTAGTTTTTATAACTTTAAGAATGAATCAAATATAAAATTATGCTCTAATTTTAAATAGTTAAAAGATGAGATAGATTAGTATATGTATTACTGTAATAGTTAAAGGAATCATTGAGAATAAAAAAGATGACTCCTATTCAAAATGGAAATCATCTTTTTTATGTTGTATAGCTCTTTAAAAACATTTATTTTTTACTTTGATTTAAACAAATATCTATACAGTTATTTAGCCATTTAATTTGACCTTCTTCTCTTATAATGGCACCATCTAATACAAGATAATCACCAAAATAATCATCATAAAAATCAGGAATTTCAGTATAAGCATTTTTTTGACTTATTAAGAATTCAAGTCGTTTACTATGCTGAACAAGTTGGTGTTTAAGTAAAGCAATTCGATTTTCTAAATCTAAATTATTATAAAAATACACTCTCAAGCGAAACTTATTTTTAGGAGTAGGTTCCATTGGAATATCTTTAGATAACCAAATTAAAAATTCATCTTTTCCTTTTTCTGTTATGTAGTAAACTTTTTTTTCTAATACATCACCACTAATTTCAACTTCATGAACTATCAAATCTTCATTAGTTAATTTTTTTAGTTCTGGATAAATTTGGCTATGTTTTGCACTCCAAAATTCATTTAGTTGAAAATTAAACTCTTTACTTAAATCATATCCTGTCATAGGTTTTCTATTTAATAGTCCTAATATTGCATATTTAAGGGTTCCCATGTTTCACCTCTTTAGTTTTATTATCAATAAGTCTATTATATCATTATTTATAAAAAAATAGGTTAAATAAAAAAAATATAAATACAAACATGTAATTTATTACATGTTTGTATTTACATGAAAACATTATTATGATAATATTAACCTAAATAAAAGGAATAGATTGAATTATTTGGAGGGGAAAAAATAATGAACTATACTAAAAAAAGATGGATTATATTAATCGCAAGTTGTTTTATTAATTTGTGCATTGGGTCAATCTATGCATGGAGTGTATTTGCTACACCTATGGCAGAATACTTAAGTGGAATTAATGGAACAGTATTTACTGCAGGAACTTTAGCAATAGTATTCACGGTTACTAATTCTGTTGGACCTATAACTATGATTACTGGAGGAAGAATAAATGATAAGTTTGGGCCTAAAAAAGTTATTTTTGTAGGTGGTCTTATATTTGGTATTGGAATGATTTTATCTGGATTTTCAAAAAGCTTACCAATGTTAATTTTAACATATGGAATCATACTAGGACTTGGGGTAGGTATGGTATATGGATGTACAATAAGTAACTCTGTTAAATTTTTCCCAGACAAACGTGGGTTAGTAGGGGGAGTAACAACTGCCGCCTATGGATTTAGCTCTGTAATTATACCACCAATAGCAAATAGCATAACTACTAGCTTTGGTATTACAACAGCATTTAAATCAATAGGAGTTGTATTTCTTATAATTGTATGTGGAGCATCATTTTTTATTGAAAAATGCCCAGATGATTTTGCACCAGAGGGATGGACTCCACCAGTTATGAAAGGCAAACAATTAAAAAATAAAGATTGGAGAGAAATGCTTTCTTCATCTATATTCTATGTGATGATTATTTTATTAACATGTGGAGCGTTTTACGGATTGATGTGTACATCAATGGCATCTGCTTTAGCACAAAATATGATAGGAATGACATCAGCAACAGCTGCGATGGCAGTTTCTATTTTAGCTTTATTCAATACAGCAGGTCGTATTGTAGCAGGTTATATATCAGATAAGATAGGTAGAATAAATACTTTATCAATGGCATTTCTAATTTCAATTGTAGGTTTATTATGTCTATCAACTTCAGTACAAGGAGATGTAGTGAAGTTTTACATAGGGATTTCTATTATAGGAGTATGTTTTGGGTCATTTATGGGTGTATTCCCAGGATTTACAGTAGATCAGTTTGGCCCTAAAAATAATAGTGTTAATTATGGAATCATGTTTATAGGATTTGCATTTGCAGGATACATTGGACCTACAGTAATGAAAAATGTTTATGCAGTAGATGGTAATTATACAAGAGCATTCACAATAGGAATTGTTATGGCAATAATAGGATTAGGATTAACATTTGTTTATAGATTTGTAAATAATAAAGAAGTATCAAAATATCAAGGTAAAAAAATAAGTTAATATGGGGGAAATAATATTATGAAAAGAAAATATCCAAATTTATGTAAGCCAATTCAAATAGGAAATGTAGTATTCAGAAATAGAATGTTTTCTGCACCAATGGGTGGAACAGATATAACAGCTGATTGTACAATAGGACCAAAGTCAACAGCATTTTATGAATTAAGAGCAAAGGGTGGAGCTGGAGCTGTAACCATAAGTGAGTGCATGGTTCATCCAGAAACTGATGGTTCACATGCGTATCATTTAGATTTAAAAATAGTTGATTCTTTAGCTAGTTTTACATATACAGCAGATGCTATAAGACGCCATGGAGCAATACCAAGTGTAGAACTATCACATTCTGGTCAATATGCGGGGACTTACCTAGTGGATAAAAATAAAAAGCAAGGTTTGTCACAATATGGAGTAAGTCCAAGTATAAGGGCTGATGGTCTAGAAATAAAGGAATTAACTCAAGAATTAATTGATGATATAGTAAAATCTTATGGTGAAGTTGCAGGTCTTGCTAAAAGAGCTGGATTTGAAATGATAATGGTTCATGGAGGACATGGATGGTTAATCAATCAATTCTTATCACCATACTTTAATAAAAGAACTGATAAATATGGAGGTACTTTAGAAAATAGAGTACGTTTTGCACAAGAAGTATTAGATAGTGTTCGTAAAGCTGTAGGTCCAGGGTTCCCAATAGAATTTAGATTAAGTGGTTCTGAATTATTTGAAGGTGGATATGATTTAGATGAGGGTATTGAAATATCTAAGTTATTAGAGTCAAGAATTGACTTACTTCATGTTTCAGCAGGAACGTATCAAAGAGGATTTGGAATAACACATCCATCTATGTTTGTACCTCATGGCTGTAATGTTTATCTTGCATCAGAAATCAAAAAACATGTAAGTGTACCAGTTGCAACTCTTGGTGGATTAAATGACCCATCTCAAATGGAAGAGATAATAGCAAGTGGAAAAGCTGATGTAGTTGAAATGGCAAGAGCATTATTGGCAGACCATGAACTTCCAAGAAAGGTAATGTCAAATAGAGATGAAGATATAGTTAAGTGTTTAAGATGTTTCACTTGTATGGCTGAAAGAGCTGCAACTTCCACTAGAAGATGTACAGTAAATCCACTTATAGGTCGTGAAATAGAAGGTATGGAAATAAATCCAGTATTAAAACCTAAAAAAGTTTTAGTAGCAGGTGGAGGGCCAGGTGGATTAAAAGCAGCAATAACAGCAGCACAACGTGGTCATAAAGTAATACTTTGCGAAAAATCAGATGCATTAGGTGGAATATTAAAAGGAGAAAAAGCTATACCATTTAAATACGAAATGTATGAACTTGGAAATACTTTTAGCAAATTAGCAAAAGATGAAGGTGTAGAGATTCGTTTAAATACAGAAGTTACTAAAGAGTATGTAGAAAAAGAAAATGTGGATGCCTTAATAATAGCAGTAGGTTCGTCTCCTTTAGTTCCACCAATTCCAGGACTTGATGGTGATAATGTAGTAGTTGTAAATAATTATTATCTAGAAAAAGATAAAGTAGAAACTGCAAAAGAAATAATAGTACTTGGTGGAGGTCTTGCTGGATGTGAAACAGCAATACATTTATCTAAAGAAGGTAAGAAGGTTAATCTAGTAGAAATGAGAGGAGAACTTGCTCCAGATGCAAATATAAGACATCGTCCAATACTTTTAAGTGAAATAGAGAAACAAGATATTAAAGTACATACAGAGTTTAAAGGATTAAAAGTATCAGAGAAGGGTGTTCTTTGTGCTGATAAAGATGGTAATGAAATTTTAGTTTCAGGAACACATGTTATATGTGCACTTGGTCAAAGAGCTAATCGAAATATAGTAGATGAGTTAATAGATTGTGCTCCACATGTGGCACAAATAGGTGACTGTGTACGTCCATCTACTATAACAACTGCAGTATATCAAGGATATCATGCAGCACTTGATATATAATATATGTGAAGTTTATAAAATAATAAAGTTTGAATAGTGGGTATAGGTAGATTTTTGTGAAAATAAATCTATCTATACTCTTTTTTTAACAAATTAATAATTGTGAATATGATTTTCTATGAAAAAAGTAAAATTTGTATTGAAAATAATACTAATTTTTTCGATAATTAGGAATTCTAGATATTATTCTAAAATAAGATAGGCAAAGGATTTACATAGTGACTATAATATAACATTTAATAATATCAATTTAGGATGTAAATTTTATAGAGGATTGTTTAACAAGCCTATACTTATCAAGTTTAAAAAATATCTAGGAAATCGTTGACAGATTTATATAGATAGTATAATATATAGAATATAAAATTAAACGAAAAAGAATTCTAGTTATGGCGACGTAGTCATAATTTTGAGTATGTTACTGATTAGCAGGCAGAACTCAAGTATATATGTAAAAAATAGAGGAATACTCTATACATATATGCTTGAGTTCTTTTTATTGAAGGGAGGAAGATATGAAAATAATTCAGATTTTAAATAATAATGTAGCCTTAGTAAAAAGAGGTAAAAACGAAATTATTGTATTTGTCAAAGGCATTGGTTTTAAAAAAAGAGTAGGACAAGTAATAAGTGAAAATGAAATAGAGAGAACTTATATACTAGATTCATATGATATGTTGGAACACTTTAGTTACTTACTACAAAACTCAGATTCTAACAACATAGTTCTTATTAATGAAATAATTGAATATGGGGAGAAAGCTTTAAATATAAAATCAAGTGATTATCTAAGTTTAACGTTACTAGACCATCTAGAGTTTTTGCTTAAAAGGTGTGAAAAGAATCAGTTTATAAAAAGTCCCTTAGTATGGAATGTCAAAAGATTTTATCCAAAGCACTTTGAAATTGGTATGTATGCACTAAAATTAATTGGTGATAGTAAGGGGATTAATCTTCCTGATGATGAAGCAGTATCAATAGCACTTCATTTTGTAAATATGGAAGTAAATAAAGAATCTCATGATGACACAATTGTAGAATTAAGAACTCTAGGAGATATAGTTTCGATAATAAAATATCATTTTAATGTAGAGTTAGATGAAACTTCAACAAACTATATGAGATTTACAACTCATCTACAGTACTTCATACAAAGAATTATATCAGAGGAAGCTTCAATAGATGAAGATGGTTCAATAGACTTATATAAACAAGTAAGTAAACTTTATCCAAAATCATTTGGAAGTGTTCAAAAAATAAGAAAATATGTAAAATCACAATTTAATGTTGATATATCTATAAGTGAAGAAACTTATTTAATGTTGCATATAAATAGGGTGACTCAAAGATTGGGGGTAAAATCAGATGAAGTATAAAGAGTTAAATGAAAATATAATAAAATTCATAGGAGGAAAAGAAAATATAAAGTCGGTAGCACATTGTGTTACTCGCTTAAGATTGACATTAAATGATAGGAGTATAGCTCAAACAGAAGAAATTAAAAAATTAAAAGGGGTAATTGATGTAGTTTCTAATGATGTTGCTTATCAAATTATAATAGGAACTCATGTTGTAGATGTATATAATGAGTTTATGTCTATGATAGGTTTAAGTTCAAGTGAATCAAGTATAAAGAGTGAAAGAAAAAAAGGAGTTAGAGGTATCAAAGGTATATTTAATTCCATATTTGTAGTAGTCTCAGAGACTATGACTTCAGTAATTGAGGTACTACTTGCAGCTGGTATACTTGCAAGTATATTAGCTCTTTTAAATATGTCAGGTATACTTCATAGTGATAGCCCTACATATCAAATATTAGATACATTAAGAAGTGCTACATTTCACTTCTTACCAGTATTAATTGCAATAGCTTCAGCAAAAAGACTTAATGTAAATCCTTATATAGCAGTAGTATTAGCAGTTACGTTATTGTCTTCATCAATAGATGGTGTAGAAGGATTGAGTATTTTTGGTATAAACTTACAAGCAACAACTTATGCAAATAGCTTTATTCCAATACTTTTAGGTGTATGGGCAATGGGAATTATAATTGCAGGTTTGAAAAAAATCCTACCTAAAGCATTACACTACTTTTTAGTTCCAGTACTATCTTTAATAATAACTTTATCAGTTACATTAACAATATTTGGACCTATTGGTATGTGGATTGGTGATGGACTAAACTATGCATGTATGTTTTTAATTGATACAGTAGGAAATTGGAGTGTTGTTGCACTGTATGCAGCTTTCCAACCACTTTTAATAGTTTTTGGTGCAGCAAACTTTACTATGCCTATAGCTTTAAATTCTGTGACAGCATTAGGATATGACCCAATTTTTATGGGAGCAGCAACAATATCTGATATTGCAGTTTGTGGTGCAATGTTTGGATATTTCTTAAAAACTAGAAATAAGGAACAAAAGCAGTTATTTGGTACGGTAAGTTTTAGTGCACTTATGGGAGTTACAGAGCCTTCAGTGTTTGGTGTGTTTATGAAATATAGAAGACCATTTGTAGCAGTAATGATAGGTGGAGGTCTAGGTGGTTTAATAGCAGGGTTGGCACAAGTTAAAACATACGGAATGGTTTGGGGATTAGCAGCATTACCAACGTATCTTGTTGGAGGAGAGCTATCCAACTTTACATTTATGATAATAGGTGTAGTAGTAGCATTTGTAGTAGCAACAGTAGCTTCTTATTTATTAGGAATACCTTCAGATGAGAAAGAAGAAGTTAAGAATGATAATGAAAAAGGATTAGAATTAGTAGTTAATGAAAACGACTCAAGAACTATTAGTGTTGGAAGTGTTGCAAAAGGTAAGATAATTGCACTTGAAGAAGTTAATGATAAGGCATTTTCATCTGGAGCACTAGGCAAAGGTGTTGGAATTACACCTAGTGAATCAAAATCAACTGTTATATCTCCTGTAGATGGAACTATAACTATAGTATTTCCAACTAAACATGCTTATGGGATAGTGACTGATGAAGGATTAGAAATATTAATTCATATTGGTATAGATACTGTAAATCTAGATGGAAAGTTCTTTGAAAGTCTTGTAACACAAAATCAAAGAGTTAAAAAAGGAGATGCTTTAGCAGTATTTGAATCTGATAAAATTATAGAAGAAGGATTTGATTCAACTATAATAACTGTAGTTACAAATACTAGTGATTATTTAGATGTAATTTCATCAAATGATGAATCAGAAGAGCTATTAACTGTAATAGTATAAATTTTAGGAGGAGAAATTCATGAATTTTAAAGATACATTTTTTTGGGGAGGAAGTATTGCAGCTCATCAATGTGAAGGTTCATGGGATGTTGATAACAAAGGGCCTGCAATTATGGATTTTGTAACTAAAGGCTCTTATGAAACACCAAGAGTAATTACTGATAAAATAGAAGAAAAATTAGATTATCCATCTCATAATGGAATTGATTTTTATAATAGATATAAAGAAGATATAGCTTTATTTAAGGAAATGGGCTTTAACGCATTAAGAGTATCTATAGACTGGTCACGAATTTTTCCAAATGGGGATGATGAGAATCCTAATGAGTTAGGAATTAAATATTATGAAGATTTGATAGATACATTGATAGAAAGTAATATAGAACCTATTGTAACATTATATCATTTTGAATTACCTATGAACTTAGTACATAAATATGGTTCATGGAATAACAGAAAGCTTATAGATTTGTATTTAAAGTATAGTGAGACTGTAATAAGAAGGTTTGATGGTAAGGTAAAGTACTGGGTTACATTTAATGAGATGAATCATATTGACCCTCAAACAGAGCACTCTGATATTTTTACTTATATGATAGCGGGGATTAAGTATAGTGAAATGCAAGACAAGGTTCAGACATTGGCAAATGTAGGGTATAATATGACATTAGCAAGTGTAAAGGTTACAAAGTTGGCTAGAGAAATCAATCCAAATAATAAAGTTGGATGTGTGTTTGGATTAAATCCAATTTATCCATATAATTGCAATCCTAGTAATGTATTAAATGCATTTTTAGATAATGACCGTGACTATTATCAAATTGATGCAATGTGTAATGGAAAGTTTCCTCAATATAAATTAAGAGAATATGAAAAAAATAATATAAATATTGAAGTGACTGATGAAGATAAAAAAGCATTTGAAGAAGGTAGGTTAGATTTTATAGGGCTTAATTATTATTTTTCAAGTGTGTCTACTCCAAAAGAAAATTTATCAAGTGATAAATCTTTATTTGGTGGAATTCAAAATCCATATTTGGAACAAAGTAAGTGGGGATGGGCAATAGACCCTATAGGTTTAAGATTTACTTTAAACTATATTTACAGAAAGTATCAATTACCTATCTTAATTACAGAAAATGGGTTAGGGGCGTACGATAAAGTTGAAGACGATGGGTCTATAAATGATGATTATAGAATTGAGTATTTAAGTAAGCATCTATCTCAAATGAAGTCTGCAATTGAAGAGGATAATGTTGAATGTTTTGGATATTTAATGTGGGGACCAATTGACCTAGTTAGTGCAACTACAGGACAGATGAGTAAAAGATATGGATTTATCTATGTTGACTTAGATGATGAAGGTAAAGGTAGTTTTAAGAGATATAAGAAAAAATCATTTGATTGGTATAAAGAAGTAATAAAATCTAATGGAGATAATTTAAATTCATTAGATATGTAAAATAAAATGTGTACTCTCCTAAATATGGTGGTAATTAAAGAAATTAAATCTAATTACTATAACTGGAGGTACACATTTTTATGTATAGTAAAAGTATTCGGTCTTATAGGCTTCATATTCGTTTAAAATATAATGAATTGTGATAATTAAAGTATTAAATATTATGACAATGAAAGGGATAGACACTTTTATGTTTTTGTTTAAGTAAAGAGATGGACACGTTCATAATATGATTTATTTACTATATAAAACTATAAATTTACGATTTATTGTCAGAATATATTGACAAATATAACGTTTGAAATTATAATTTATATCAAGAATAGTTTGACAAAATAAAAACTAGTGACTTTAGAACTTAATAAATTTTTTTATTTTTATTTTAAGAATAATTTAGGACTACTATGAATATATAGTTCATCATTGATTTAATATGATAAATAATTTTTGTTTTTGGACATATGATTTCTAAAGTCTCTAGAGATAGTCTAATTTATAAATGAGGGGGGGATGTACTAGCAGATAGAATTTGCACCAAAAGGAAGGTTTAAATTTAAGAATTGAAATAATATATGTTTTAACTGTGATGATGTACATGTTATTAATTTATATTAGATATTTTAGGAATAATTTGAGACGTATATACAACGTAAATTACATATTCAATATTTAAATTAATATAAGTATTCTAACATGTATATTAAAATTGAAGCTGATTGTAGTATAATTCTGTATTTATACAATGATGCAGAAAGTTAAATACTTAAAAGAAGTCTAGTAAATTAATAAATAGTGATGAAGAAAGCGAAACACTTAAAAGAAATCTAGCAAATTAATAAATAATGACGAAGAAAGATAAACACTTAAAAGAAGTCTAGTAAATTAATAAATAATGACGCAAAAAGCTAAATACTTAAAGAAGTCTAGCAAATTAATAAATAATGACGAAGAAAGATAAACACTTAAAAGAAATCTAGTAAATTAATAAATAAAGACTCAGAAAATTAGATACTTAAAAGAAATCTAGCAAATTAATAAATATGGTTAATATTTAAAAGCTAACTATAGTTGTCTTTATTTAACTATTTTAAGAATAATTTGAGACGTATAAAAAACGAGAAATATCAAGCTGTACTATTTGTAGTTAAAATAACTACAGTATATACATTTTATAATTATTGTTTTATTGATAAAAAATTATTATATTCAGGAGGAAACAACAATGGAAAATTTTTGGAATCCACTTACTTGCTTTACTGTATGTGTAATGATTTATGCTTTTAGTGAGTTTTTATCTAAGAAAACAAAAGGTGCAATTTCAACATTGCTATTTGTATGTATTATATTTTTAATAGGATTTTGGACAAATATTCTACCAAAAGACATTACAGGAGCATCAGGCATATTAGCTGCAATGAGTAACTTTGGTATAGCTTTATTAATAACTAACTTAGGGACACTTATAAATCTTGAAGACTTATGTCATGAATGGAAAACGGTTGTAATTGCATTAGTAGGTATTGTAGGAATAGGGGTTGGCTGTTTAACAGTGGGTAGTATGTTATTTGGTAGAGAGTATGCTTTAATAGCAGCACCTCCAATAGCAGGTTCTACTGTTGCTGGTATTATTGTAACAACTGTTGCAGAAGCAGCAAATAGACCTGAACTTGCAGCATTTGTAATTCTAGTATTATCATTTCAAAAATTCTTTGGTATTCCAATAACTACATATTGTATAAATAAAGAACTAAAATTTAAAAGAGATAAAGGAGATTTCTTAAAAGATGAATCAAAAAGTGATTTTAAGCTTCCAAGTATGAGGATTTTTAAAGAAGAATCAGGTAAAAAATCGTCTACTTTAGTATATCTTGCAAAACTTTCATTTGTTGCTATGATTGGTAACTTTGTAGGATTGGCTACTATAATACCAGGTTTTACTCCTGCAAATTATTATTTAAATCCCAATATAGCATGTTTGTTAGTGGGATTAATTTTTACAAGAATAGGATTTTTAGAAAAAGGAATTTTAGATAAATCTCAATCTAATGGGATTATAATGTTTGGTTGTATGTTAATGTTACCTGGAGGACTTGCTAAGGTAACTCCAACTGCATTGTTTTCAATGATTGTTCCAACTGTAGGAATACTTGTTGTAGGAGCTGTATTTATCATACTCTTTACTGCAATCGTAGGAAAATTATTAGGATATTCTCCAAGAATGTCAGCTGCAATTGGTGTAACTTGTATGCTTGCTTATCCAGCAACACAGATAATTTCTAATGAAGGTATTGATGCTATGGAAGGCACTTTAGAAGAAAAACAAAGGGCAACAGATTATTTATTGCCAAAGATGATTATAGGGGGATTTGTTACAGTTACTATTGCCTCAGTGGCATTTGCTAGTATAATAGGTCCACTTATATTTGGTTAATATTAAAATAGATTTATAGGGGGTATGAAATAATGATAGGAAGTATATCTATAAGTGAGATAGAGGAAAAAAGATTTAAACTTGATGATTTGAGTAAGAAGATATGGAAAAATCCAGAAAAGGCATTTAAAGAGTTCAAAGCATGTGAAAATACAGCAAATTTTCTAAAAAGTGAAGGGTTTGATGTGGAAGTAGGGGTGGGAGGCTTAGCTACAGCTATTAAAGCTAGTTTTGGTTCAGGCAAACCAGTTATAGGTTTTATGGGAGAGTTTGATGCATTACCTGGTTTAAATCAAAAAGTTTCAACAAAGCAAGAAGCATTTGAACTGGGAGCTTATGGTCATGGATGTGGGCATAATTTATTATGTACTGCACATGTAGGAGCAGTAGTAGGACTTAAAAGAGAAATGATAGAAAAGAATTTAAGTGGAACTATAGTATTTTATGCATGTCCAGGAGAAGAACAATTAACAGGAAAAGGATTTATGGCTAGAGGAGGTGCATTTGAAGGTCTAGACTTAGCTATAAATTTCCATCCAAATAAAATTAGTGAAGCTACGGTTGGTATATCAACAGCTGTTAACTCTGTAAAATTTCATTTTAAGGGAAAAACTGCACATGCAGGGTCAGACCCTCAAAATGGAAGAAGTGCTTTAGATGCTGTAGAACTTACTAATGTAGGAGCTAATTATTTGAGAGAGCATGTTACTTCTGATGTAAGAATTCACTACACTATTACAGATGGAGGAGTAGCACCTAACATAGTTCCTGATAAAGCATCAGTATGGTATTATACAAGAGCCTTAAGTAGAGAAGCTGTAGAAAGTACATATGAAAGACTTATAAAAGTAGCAAAAGGAGCTGCAATGATGACTGAAACTGAGGTTGAAGTAGAGTTTTTAGGAGGATGCTATAATACTTTAAACAATCATGTTTTAGCAAATCTTGTATCAGAATGTATGAATGATATTAAACAAGAGCCTTGGACTCAAGAGGAATTGGATTTTGCAGCTGAGTTAGATAGACAAAGCCCACAACAATATAAGGCTATGATAAGTAAATATAATTTACCAGAAGGAACTCATCTATATTATGGTGGAGGAAATGTTACAAACTTTAATAGTTATGGCTCTACTGATATTGGAGATGTAATGCATATAGTTCCAACAGCATACTTTTTTACAGGATGTACAAATCTAGGTGCACCAGGTCATAGTTGGCAGTTTACATCCTGTGCAGGAAGTTCTATAGGAGAAAAAGGTATGATATATGCAGCGAAAATTATGGCTATGTTTGGAGCTAAAATATTAAATAATCCAGAAATAGCTAAAAAAGCAAAAGAAGAATTTGATAAATCTATGAATGGAAGAACATACAAATGCCCTATTCCAGAGGGTATTCCGACTCCTTAAAAGAGATGTAAAGTTCAAAATATAGAATTATAATTTTTATACTAGTTTATATACTTATAAAAAACGTGAAATTTTGTTGGTTGTTTGATTATAAATACTACAAAAGGTATATCTTATATTTGTGTTTTTAAGATATACCTTTTAAAAAATTATATAATTTTATTTATCATTCAAATATAAAATATTTTTATGCATTCTATATTTTAATACTCATTTTCTGATATAAATAATTTGTATACCCTTTCAGGTCTACCTTTTGTTGAGTTTTGTTTTTCATATAATATAGTAGCATTTCCAGACTTTAATAGACTACTTAGAAATCTATTGGCAGTTCTTACTGTTACATTTAAACAAGAAGATAATTCCTTAGGAGTAACTTCATCTCTTTGTAGGATTTCAGTAACGGATATAATCTTTTGAATAGTAAGAGTAGAAAGTTTAGAATTTTTAGCAATTGTATTTATGTGTGGAGTCACTTTATTTGAAACAGTAAGTAGCTTATCAGATAATAAAGGCCCTACTGTCTCATAATTTTCATTAACTAAGAAACTGTAGTTTAAAGGGTTTATTTTAGACTCCTTATTAGCACTTATTGCACTAGACATAGCTTGTTTTATATCATTACCAATTCCATATCCAACACATACCTTAATATCAATACTATTTTCAATAGATTCTTTTATATAACACGTAGTAAAATTTTTAGTTAATGATTTAATAGTTTCACATTTAGTGAAGATTTTAAAAGAATTACTATTTTTTTCAATTATAAAATCGGTTAATTTATCTTTTTTTATACTATTTAATATTTTATAAACTTGGTCTAAAGTATAATCATCATAATTTGTATCTTTAACTGTTATATATATTACACTTGGTTGATTTCCCTTCATTCTATGTAAATGAATATCTTTTATTAAGTTGTTAAAAGTACTTTTTAATAAACCTATATCAGGGTATATGAAATGAAAATTTACTCCTGCATCTTGTAACATAGGAACAATACTACTGAAACGAGTAGTAGAAAAATCAATTTTACCTTCATTCCATAAATTAATATGTTTTTTTGCAATATTTTTTTCGAGTTTTGCTATATCAGATAAACTCATTTTAGACGCATTTCTATTAATACTATTCATTAAGTCTCCAAATGTACCATTTGATAAATAATATGAGATGTCTTTTGGATTATCTGCCCAATCCATTAGGTCAAAGTATGCTCTAGAAAAATCTAATGTATTATATTTGAAAATAAGCTTTAGAAACATATCATAGTAACTTTGTAAATCAGTACCAAAATCAACTAAAGGTTTTTTTATAGTCCCAGCCTTTTTTGTAATAGCTTCCTTAGGAATAGGACCACTAACTGCAAATCCATCAAATTTATCTTCGATTTCTAGATACAAATCTCCAACATGAGAAAAATCTTTATAAATATATATTTCAATTTCTGCATTAATATTTAACTTTTTTATAGAATTCTCTACAAAATCTTTTAAAAATTCTGTTGTTATGATTGCTATTTTCATATATTACTTCCTTTTCAATTAGTATAATTATTTCATATTAAATCTTCTATATAATTTTTACTTTTTCTAGTCATGATAAAACTATTTCTCTCTTTACTATTATACATAATAATAGCATGACTAAATATTTATTGTCTAACTAATTATAATTTAAGAAGATATGTTAGCTAAATGTATATAAGTATACACATTAATGTTAAGATTAGGTGATAGAATTTAGGTGATAAATCCAATACTATAAATATAGGAGGTATGAAAAATATGATTAATACGAATTTGAAAAGACTAAGAAAAATACACCAGTACACACAAGAAGAGATAGCTGAAAAGCTTGATGTCTCTAGGCAATCAGTAGCAAAATGGGAAAGTGGAGAATCTACTCCAGATATAGATAGTTGCATTAAACTTACAAAATTGTACAATGTCAAACTAGATGACTTAGTTAATCATTCGGAAGAAAAAACAGGTATTATAGTACCACCTAAAGGAAAATTTTTCTTTGGAACTGTCATAGTTGGTGAACGTGGTCAGATTGTTATTCCAAAAGAAGCCAGAGATATATTTAATATAAATGCAGGAGATAAATTATTGATACTTGGAGATGAAGATAGAGGATTAGGAATTGTTCATCAACGTGATTTGATAAATTTTGTAGGTAGTATAGGAGTGGTAAGTAAAGAAGAGTGAGTTCTAGAGAGATTGTAAAAGGAGGATTAAAATATGAGTAAAGTAGTCTTTTTCAGTATTCCAGCATATGGTCATACTAATCCTACGATTGAAGTAGTTCGTGAATTGGTAAGTAGAGGTAATGAAGTATGGTATTATTCTTTTAAAGAATTCAAAGATAAAATTGAGGGTGCGGGAGCAAAATTTATTTGCTGTGATAAGTATCTTCCAGAATTACACCCTGGAGATGAGAGCAAAATAGGCAAGGATTTTGCTGGATTAATTGAGATGATTGTAGATACTACGATATCTTTTGATGTAAAAGTTTGTACAGAACTTAAAGATTTTAATCCAGATTGTATTGTATCAGATTCATTAAGTTTTTGGGGAAAGTTATTTGCACAAAAACTTAATATTCCATATATATGCTCTACAACAACTTTTGCAATTAATAAAGATACCGCAAAAATGATGAAGCAAAGTTTTAGTGAAATTATTCGTATGAGTTTTGGTATGCGACGCATTAATAAAAAAGTAAAGCTCTTACGAAAAAAAGGATATAAGGTAAAAAATTTTATTTCTATAGTTTCTAATGATAACGATGTGAATACTATTGTATATACATCAAAAGAATTTCAACCGAGAGTAGAAACTTTTTCTAGTAAGTATTCTTTTGTAGGACCATCAATATCAAAGGTGATTGTCGAATCTAAAGAGAGAAAGAAAAAACTAATATATATTTCACTTGGTACAATTAATAATAAAAATATTGAATTCTATGAAAACTGTATAAGTGCATTTAAAGATTATGATGTTGATGTAATTATGTCTGTGGGTCGAAATACTGATATTAAAAATTTAGGACATATACCAAATAATTTTAAGGTTGAAAATAGTGTTGAACAGATTATCATACTCCAAGAAGCTGATGTGTTTATTACTCATTGTGGAATGAATAGTGTTAATGAAAGTTTATATTATGGAGTACCCATGGTATTATTTCCACAACATTCAGAGCAGAGAATGGTAGCTAATAGAGTTGCTGATTTGGGGGCAGGACTTATGTTAAAAGAAAATAATACAGAATATATTAAGGATGCAGTATTTCAAGTTATGAATGACAGTGAATACAAACAAAATGCAAATAGACTCTCAAAAAGCTTTTATGATGCAGGAGGTTCAAAAAAAGCAGCTGATATAATATTACAGGTTATACATGATAGTAGGTAAATTAAAGTATAGTGAGTTGATTAAGAATGTTAGAAAAATTTTGTCGAAATTTAATTAAGGATACTATCCCTTGGAATTGTATCTACCATTGAAATCCGTGGAGGGGCTGTCAAATAACGATTTATAATTGTTAGAGTGACAGTCCCTTGTGTATTCAAATGTAAGTCTATTGAATATATTCCACATCTTGACTATTGCTTATTAAAGTACTGAGAAAGAAGGTAGCCCATTTTTATATTTGATATCTGGGTTGCCTTGAATAAGTGGAGATAAGTAATCCAAAGCATCATCAGTTACATGATTACACTCTTTATTTATCCACTCTCTAGGGAAGTACTTTGTCTTATTAGCTATTTTAGAAATATCAGTATGATTAACTTCATACTTATAAGGAGTATTACTTATTCTATTAATAGTAGCCATAACACCTGTATATCCTTTTTGAGAAAGTTCTAATCCATGTGCACCAACTTCAGCAGCTTGTCTTAAGTCAGTATCTGCAGCTAAATGTATAGCACATCTTTGTATTACGCCAAGTTCTAAAGTTTTTACTCTTGTTGTAATTGATGATGATACTATAAGGTCCTTTAGATAGTTACTTACTCCACCTAATTGAGAATGACCAAATTTATCATGAGTAGAAGTTTTTTGCTCACATATAAAGTTTCCATATTTATCTCTTATACCTTCTGATGCAACTATATAAACCTTATTTTTTTCTTTAAATACTCTTCTAACATCTTCTACAAACTTATCTTCATAGAATTCAATTTCTGGAAGGTATATTAAATCAACTAGTGGATTGTCGTCATTGAGTCTAGCCAGTGCAGAAGAAGCGGCTAACCAGCCAGTATCTCTACCCATAGTTTCAAGTATGAATATTCCATTATTTTTATATATAGAAAAATCTAAGTAAGTTTCCATTATTAGTGTAGAAATAAGCTTTGCAGCGGAACCAAATCCAGGACAGTTATCAGTTCCCAATAAATCATTATCTATTGTTTTGGGAATTCCTATAAACTTTATTTTACAAGTAGTGTTTTTACAGTATTGAGAAAATTTCATGACTGTGTCCATAGAGTCGTTTCCACCTATGTAAAATAATGTATCTATTTCATACTCATCTAGTATATTTATAACTCTGTCATAATCATAAGAATTTATTTTATAATCAGCTAGCTTATACCTACATGAACCAAGACCAGAAGAGGGGGTTTGTTTTAAATTTAGTACGTCTTCCTTATTTAAATATTCTGAATCTACTATATTCTTATTTAATATACCTTCGATTCCATTGATACCAAAATACACTTTATAAAAGTATTTAGTTTCTAAGTTCTTTTCATAAATACCAATGGCAGAAGCATTGATAACAGCTGTAGGGCCTCCAGATTGAGCAATAATACAGTTTCTCATTTTACATCTCCCCTTTATTAATATTATTATGAATGATGCTTTTTATTAAGCAAATTTGTATTTATAGTCTGATTATATATTAAGTGAACTAGTGATATCAATTGACCTAGTATAGACAATAAATGCCATAAGAATGTGGTAAAAAACTAACTTTTATACATAATTAATGTCTATAATTTGCCACAATATAAAGGTAATTTTAAGGAGTAGTAAAACTGTTGTGAAAAGAATTATATCAGTGTAATATTAATTTACAAAGCAAAATAAGTTCACAAAAGCAGAATAAGTTCATACAAGAAATACAGACATCAATAAAAGTAATAATACGTTAAAAAGTATCAAAAACTAATATCTAATACTAATTAAAGTAAAATATGGAGGTATATAAATATGAAACACATAAAAATAGCAGCAGGATTAGCACATGTAAATTATGGGCACATATCAGCAGTAGTTAAGGAAGCAATGGATGCTGGTGTAGACTACGTACATTCAGATGCAGCAGATATGCATGACTTAAAAAATATGCAACTTATGGGTGGGCATCAAATAATAGAAGCAATAAGACCAGTAACAGATAAGCCAATAGAATGTCATATATACACAAGAGATTGTGATAGATTATTTATAGAAAAAATAGCGTCAGCAGGGTGCAACATGTTAATAATACCAGCTGAGCAATTCTTAGGAGCTCCTCTTGCATACATAATAAATTACTGTAGAGAATTTGGTATGAAAGTAGGATTAACAGTTGGATGTTACACACCATTATGTTTTGTTGATGAAGCTATATATGATATAGATAGATTACAAATAGTTGTTCATGGTGTTGATGAAACAGATGGAAAAGATAACTGGGGATGGAGAAAGAGTTCTGTTGATTTAGTTAAGAGAGCTAGAAAAATGATAGACGAAAAGAATCCTAAATGTGAGTTGGCAATAGATGGTGGATTAAGAGCAGATAATATGGAACCATTAATAGAGTGTAATCCAGATGTTGTAATATTATCTTCAGCAATATTCAAAGATAAAGATGGTATAACAGCAGGTGTTAAGAATTGTAGAAAAGCTATAGATGAAGCAACTGCAAAATTTGGTTTAGAATAAGGTAAATAAACTATGATAAAAGAGATGCTTTCTTAATGTTTTAAGGAAGCATTACTTTTATGAAAAACTATAGGAAATTAGACTAATTTAATTGCTTTTTTATATTGAAATAATACAACTATTGGAGGAGATTAAATGAAAAAAGAAATGATAAAAGACTATTTATTAATAACAATATCAGCATTCTTAATGGCATTAGCAGTTAACTTTTTCTTTGCAGAACATACACTAGCTCCAGGAGGGATAACAGGATTATCAGTTGTGCTTAGTACATTCTTATCAATACCTGTTGAGAATATATCTTTAGGAATATCTATGCCACTTTTAGTAATGGGATTATTATTTTTAGGGAAGGGCTTTGGAATAAAAACATTATATATAACTCTTATGGGTCCATTGTTCTTAAAAGTAATACCACAAACTCACATAACTGACAACTTATTAGTAGCAGGGGTAATAGGTGGGTTATTAGTGGGAACTGCTATAGGTATAGCGATAATAAGGGGATGTAGTACTGGTGGAACTGATTTAGTGGCCATGCTTATTAATAGGATAATTAAGTTCTTGAAGTTACCAGTTATACTATTTATGTTAGATGGATTTATAATAGTGGCATCTGGAATCATAAGTAAAAACTTTATGATATCTATATATTCATTAATATCTTTGCTATTAATAATAAAAACAATAGGGTTTGTAACTACAAAATTTGCAAAAAATACTGAAGAAACTAACAATATGAATAGTGCTTGTACTCAATAAAATAGTAAAATTTACTTTAAATATAAAAAATATCAAGATAACTTAAGTCATCTTGATATTTTTTATGTTTATTTAAATGATAGTATTTTATTTTTTTCAGAATATAGCTTTTTAATAATTGTACTAAGTCTAGAGATATCATGCTTGCTTAAAAGAGCATTTATATTTATCAACTCAGCATGATGTTCAAAGTCTACAGGAGCAGTAGTTAGTATTAAGTCTACATCTTCAAAATTTGTAAATGAAATAGAAGAGATGGGGATAGATTCAACTATATTAATCTGGTTAAACTCAAAGCTTAATTTTTGAACTAATAAGTTGGATACACCAGCACTACAATGACATATTAAAACAGTATTTAAGGGAGCTTTGTTTCTATCTATTGCTGATATTAAATATAAAGTAAGATATCCTATTTCATCTTCATTGACCTCGTAATTCATCAAACGTTTAATAACAGTATTAGACTCTTTGGCAGCCTTATATGTGTATGGAAATGTTCTCTTTATATCATTTAATATGGGATTTGTAATAGTAAATCCATAATTTATTCGGTGTAAAACTGACTTAAGGTGATTAGCAAGAGATTTTATTAATACTAAATCTTCTTTTAAATTTAGATTTAGTATATCACCCCAATAAGTAGCTATTGCTTCAGATAGATTATACTCTGTAATTTCTTCACTTCTAAGGGGTTCAAGAGTAGTTATTTTCTTTATTGATTTGAGTAATCCCTCTATATGAAGAAGAATATAACAAACCTCTTCATCAATAAATTCTACATCAAAAGCTTCACTTAGATTAGAGCATAAGGTTTTTGATTTTCCAAAGCACTCATGTTCTAATAATTCTTTAAAAAAACTTTCAGATAAGTTAATATATCTGTTAATAGAAATTCTTTTAATACAGATAGCTATATGTATTAAGAAATTTATATAATACTCATCACTGAGATTACTTTTTTCTACTTGTAAAGTATGTAGAGTAATTTGAGATAATTTCTCGAAATCATAATTGAATAACTCCTTAAATATTTTTGTTGAAGGAGTATCCTTATCTTTATCAGATATCGAGAATAATATTTCTTTAAGTTCAGTATAACTTTTATTAGAAGTAGCAAGTTCAAAAATTGCCTTTCTAATATCTTTTTCTTTACCTTCTAGATATACACCATTATTGGTTTTTCTAACTAGTACTACTTTAAAGTTTTGCAAAAATTTTTGAATAACTACCAAGTCCTTATGCACAGTGGCTCTACTAACATGTAGTTCATTGCAAATATCACGAATCCTAAACTTAGAATTTTTAATAAACAATTTACTCAAAATATATCTTTTTCTATCTTCAGGAGAGTACGCATATATACAATTTGATTTATCGTTGATATCTCTAATAACTTTAAGTTTTATATCTTCATTACCTAGAATAATAACTCCTGAACCTGTCTTTTTATCTAAGGATAAGTCAAACTCTAAAAGCCATTCATCTAAAATAACAAGGTCATTACGAATAGTTTTATTACTAACATTTAATTCTTCAGCAATAGTATTTACAGTAATATAGTCTGAACTATTTAGCAATAATTCTGCAATATCTAATAATCTTTTGTTCAATGCAAACCCTCCTAAATCTTAATTGCTATTTATTAACTTGGGACCAATCTTTTTCAAAAGTATTGGTACCATCTACTGTAAGCTGGTTAAAAGAAGCTTTTTTAAATAAATCATATGTTACAGCTGCATAATCACATCCACAAAGAGATGCTTGAGTTAAGTGGAATACATTTTTAATAGAAGCTGCAACAACTTTAGTATTATATCCATTTATTGATATAAGGTTACATATTTCTGTAAGGTTTTTTATACCATCATATCCATTTTCATCATTTCTACCTATGAAAGGGAATAGGTAATCAGCACCTGCATTTATAGCTAATGACGCTTGATTTGTATTAAAAATTAAGGTGCATGCAGTTTTTACACCTTTACCATTCAATATGTTTATAAGTTCTAAGCCAACTTCAGAAAAATTTATTTTTATTATAGTGTTCTTGTTTATATTTGATATCTTATCACAAGACTCAAGTAATTCATATAAATCATTTCCTATAACTTCAGCAGTTAATATTTCTGGATTTAAATTAGTACATGCTTCAATGAATTCATAAAAGTTTACATTTTCTTTAAGATACATAGATGGATTAGCTGTTATTCCTTTAAATCCATACCTTAAACACTTTTGAATTTCATCAAGATTTGCACTATCTATTAAATATTTCATAATTTAATTCTCCTTTAATTTATTTATTACAATAAAAGTACTCTTTTATTAGCTATAGACGTCCTCTGAATACAATAATTTTTATTTATAAGATATTAAGTTAATTATACAATAAGATTGTTTATAAAATTATCACATGACTACTTAATAAAATTTACATAATGATATGGTAATAATAAAACATTGATTGTTTATTAATTGCCATAAGCTTTAGTAAATAAGAGTTAACAGTTAAAGTATTGCCTTAAAAATCCTGTGATAGGTATAATTTGAATATGAAGGCAATAATTTAAGGGAGGAAAAATATGATTAACTTTTATCAACCATCAAGAATCAATTTTGGACAAGGAACTTTAAGTGAGTTACCTAGAATAATAGGAAAATATGGAAAGAAATGTTTGTTAGTTACTACTCCAAATGTAGAGCCATTAGACAAGTTATATGAAAGAGTTAGATTAGATTTAACAGGAAAAGGTATAGAAGTTGTACACTTTGATAAGGTACAGCCAAATCCAACTGTAGAGCTAATAAATGAAGGCTTTGAGTTAGCTAAAAAAGAATCTGTAGATGTTGTTTTAGCTGTTGGTGGAGGTTCAAGTATAGATACTGCTAAAATATTAGCCTTAACTTTTGGACTAGAAAAAATAGATTGGGATTATATGTTTAATACATATACAAATGCATTTAAAATATATGATAAAGTAAGTGAAAAAGAATTACCATTAATAGCTGTATCAACTACTTCTGGAACAGGAAGCCAAGTTACACAAGCAGCAGTAATATCAAGAGGAAGCGAGAAAAATACAATATTCCATCAAAATTGTTTCTCAAGAGAATGTATAGTAGACCCAGAACTTATGCTGACTTTACCAGAGAGAATTACTGCATCAACAGCATTTGATGCCTTTACTCATGCATTTGAAAGTTACATAAACCCAAATGCTAATGATTTTACAGAGATAATGTCTGAAAAATCTATGGAATTAGTTGTTAACTATCTACCTAAGGTAATGGAAGAAAAAAACAATATAGAATATAGAACAAAACTAGCAGTAGCAGATACATTAGGTGGAAGCTCACTAGCAAATGCTGGAGCAGCAGCACCACATCCACTAAGTGAGATAATAGGAGGGGTTACACATATTCCTCATGGTGAAGCTTTAGCTATAGTATTCCCAGCATTTACAGAAAAGTTCTGTGACAATAATATAGCTAAATTTGCTAAAGTAGCTAGAATATTCAACAAAGAATTAGAAAATGTAGAAGATAATGAAGCAGCTAAAGCTTTAAAGAATGAAATAGAAAGTTTTTTAAAGAATGTAGGCCTTAAGACAAAAATGTCTGAGTTTAATGTTACAAGAGAGCAGTTAGAAGAAATAATAAGTTGTCCAGTTTTAGGATTTTTACCTTTTGGAAAGAAAGAAGACCTTGTTGAAATATTAGAAAAATCTTACTAGGATGTGATACAAATGAGCTATAAATTAATTTGCACTGATATGGACGGGACTTTAATGGGTAAAGGATTTGAAATATCAGAAGAAAATATTAAAGCATTAAAAGAAGCTATGGAAAAGGGAATTAAGGTAGCATTAGTTACAGGAAGACCTTATAATGTTATGAAATACTTTACAAGCATTTTAGGTGATGATATATATGTTATTTCAACTAATGGAACATATTTTAATTTACCAGGATATGAGTATAAAAAAGCTTTAAGTAAAGATGCACTAGAAAAGATATACACAATAGGTGAAAAATATAATTTAAATAGACATTTTAAGGGATGTAGAAGAATTATAGCTAACAATGAAATAGGAGAAGAACATCCATACAGATTAGTAAACAGTAAAAATAAAGAAGAAGACAGAATTGAAATAATAGAAAATGCAAGCTGTGAAATTTTACTAGAAAGAGCTGAAGATGAGATTTTAAAGTGTATACTATTTTCAGAAGACTCAGAGTCTCTAAAAAAAGCAAAGAGTGAGCTTAAAAAACAAGGAGATTTAGAAGTAGTAAGTTCTGGAAAGATAAATTTTGAAGTTATGAGTAAAGGTACTTCAAAAGGTATTGCAGTTAAAAAGTTTTGTGAGATATTAGGTATAGATAGCAAAGAAGTTATTTGTATAGGTGATAATGAAAATGATATATCTATGATTGAATTTGCAGGTCTTGGTATTGCTATGGGAAATGCTATAGATGAAGTAAAGTCTAAGGCGGATTTTGTAACTGATACAAATGTAAATGATGGAGTAGCAAAAGCTTTAAGAAAAGTATTAGCATAAAATTTTATAGTATGGAGAGTGTGTTATGTTTAACATATTTAAGAAAAAAGAAAATAAGACTGAGAAGATATATAGTCCATTTAAGGGAATTTTAGTTAATTTAGAAGATGTCCCAGATTTAGCTTTTGCTCAAAAGATGATGGGAGATGGAGTAGCTATAATACCGAGCGAGGGGAAGTTATATTCTCCTGTTGATGGTGAAATAGTCAGCATATTTGATTCAAAGCATGCTGTAATGATTAAGAGTGCTGATGGAACAAACATGTTAATACATGTAGGATTAGAGACAGTATCACTAGAAGGAAAACCATTTGATGTTAAGGTAAAGGCAGGAGATAAGGTAAAAGCTAAAGATTTAATAATGGAAGTAGATTTGGATATTATAAAATCAAATGATTTACACGTAATAACTCCTGTAGTAATAATGGATGATGTGGATGCTGTTAAGAGAATAATAAAGTATAGGCTAGAACCTAGAAATGTAGATATCAATAGTGTGATAATGGAAATTGAATAGATATAAAGAGGCTATCTCAAAATAGAGATAAGCCTCTTTTTCATTGTTGAAATGGTGAAAATATATTTGATTTCACACAACAAAGAATGTCTCATGGACTAAAAAATTCATTTTGAGAGACTCTCTTTTTTGAGATATTTTATTAGAAGTAAGTTACATTAAATTTAGAGATAACAGTTAATTAAAATGCTAATAAATGGTAGATTATGATTTTGTCACAATCTGTTGATTATTTACCGTATCATTATGGTAATTTAGAGAAGTATTTGAAATATTGAAAAAACAATATTCAAAATTTATAATGTAGATATGAACTTAAATGCTTTGTAAAACTAATATAAAGGGGTGATAAATAATTAAGATGATAGTAAATAAAGAGCTAATTATTGATTATTTAAAATCCAATCAAGAGAACATAGTAAAAGATATTGCGAGTCTAGTTGAGATACCTTCAGTTAGAGATGAAAGTACAGCAGATATAAATCAGCCATTTGGGGTAGAAATAAGAAATGCATTTGATAAGCTTATTCAAATAGCAAAAGACAAAGATTTTGTTGTAAAAGATTTTGATGGATATGCAATCCATATAGAATATGGAGAAGGCGAAGAAGTAGTTGGGGTACTTAATCATATAGATGTTGTACCAATATATACTAAAGAGCTGTGGAAGAGTGAACCTTTTAAAGTTTGTGAAAAAGATAATTATCTTTATGGTAGAGGCGTTAATGATAACAAAGGACCTTTGGTAGGAATTTTATATGCATTACTTTTCTTAAGGCAACTTAATGAAAAACCAAAGAGAAAGATTAGATTGATAGTAGGTGGAGCTGAAGAAACAACTTGGGAATGTATGGAGCATTACTTTAGCATCAATGAACAGCCAAAGTTTGCATTTTCTCCAGATGGAAACTTCCCAATAGTAAATGGAGAGAAGGGTATTTTGTACTTTAATCTAAAAAAGGAAATAAAAGAAGATAGACTTAGAAATCACAATTTAGTTGAGATAAAGTCAAATAAAGAAGATGGATTTGTATGTGATAAAATTGAAGCTATTTTTAAAACTAATGATAAGGAAGATTTAATAAAATTATTGGTTTATTATACAGAGATAGAAGAAATTGAAGAAGATAAAATATTAGTAAGGTATATAGGAAAAAGGGCTTTATCAAGGAACCCACACAGGTCGTATAACTGTGCATTCAATTTAGCAAAAGACTTAGATAAAATCAAAAAGCTAAATGATAAAGGAATCATAATAAAAGATATTTTAAATTCATACTTTACAGATGATAATCATGGAAAAAAATTAGGATTATATACAGAAGATGTAGATATGGGAATTTCTACACTATGTATAATGAGCCTTTTATTAGAAAAAAATGAGTTAAGTATGAAAATAGATTTTAGATATCCTAAGGGTATAAGTTGGGAATTTATAATTAATAAAATCAATGAAATTGGAAAAAAAGAAAATTTAATAGTTAATATATATAAGGATTTAAAACTATTGTATGTAGAACCAGATAGTGAGTTAATAAATAAGTTATCAATTGCATATAAACAAGTTTTTGGAAAAGAAGCAGAACTTTTTACAAAAGGAGCTGCATCTTATGCAAGGGTATTAGAAAATGGAGTTGCATTTGGTCCCACAATAGAGGGAGATATTCCAAATTCACACCAGGCAAATGAAAACATAAGTATGGACACACTATATAAAGCTATAGAAGTTTATATATATGCATTATATAGTTTAGCATTTCAATAAAAATGGAGGAAATAATACTATGAAGGATAAATTACAAGTACTTTCTGGAGCAATGATGATTCCTGTTATATTACTTGTTGTAGCAGGAGTATTTATAGGATTAGGGTCAGCTTTTGCAAATATGGAAAACGTTTCTGCTTTAGGGCTCAGCGGGTTAATACAGGAAGGTTCATTTATAAATGTATTCTTTAAAGTAATAAATGACCTAGGATTTATGGTAATGAGATATTTACCTATATTCTTTGTTACTGGTATAGCTTTTGGATTATCTAAAAAGGAAAAAGGGTGGGGTGCATTAGGAGGAATTGTTTTATTCATAGGAATGCACACAGTTATAAACACATTATTAGTAGCAAATGGTATAAATTCAGACACAGTTACAGCGGAAGCATTTATGGCATCTGGATTAGGTGAGGCAGAAGCATATAGTCGTAGCTCATTATATGGTTCTTTCTTAGGAATATTCTCATATGACTGTAGTATATTTGGAGCTATAATAGCAGGTTTTGTGGCTAGTGCAGTACATAACAAATTTGTTGACACAGAACTTCCTAGTGCATTATCTTTTTTCTCAGGAGCAAGGTCTTCAATGATTATGATGTTTATAGCAGCAATAGTGTTAGGCACAGGAATGTACTTCATATGGCCACCAATAGGTTTAGCATTATCTAAGCTTGGTAATTGGATAGGTTCAAGTGGATTATTAGGAACATTTACTTTTGGAGCAATGGATAAAGCGTTATTACCATTTGGGATACACCATTTAATTGCATTTCCTATAGAATACACAAGAGTAGGTGGAACAATGGAAGTAGGTGGAGCAATTTACGAAGGTGTTAACAATATCAGATTGGCTCAAATGGGAGACCCAGATACACTATCTTATATTACTCGTAATTTTACAACAGGGCGATTACTAATACATTTTGCAATATTACCAGCAGCAGCTTTAGCTATGTACAAATTATCCGATAATGTTAATAAGAAAAAAGCCCTAAGTATATTGATACCAGCAATAGTGACAGCTATGCTAGTAGGAGTAACAGAACCTATAGAATATACATTCTTGTTTGTTGCACCATTATTGTACTTTGTGGCATATGTTCCACTAGCAGGATTAACATATGTGTTTACAGAGATGTTTAATGTTTCTATAATGGGTGAATCATTTAGAAATATGTTCCCTAACTTATTACAACCTCAAAAAGTGGATGCATTACCTCTATTATTTTTAATACCAATATTCTTTGTAGTTACTTATGTAATATTTACATGGGCAATTAAGAAGTTTGATATAAAAACACCAGGAAGAAGTTCAGAAGAAGTTAAGCTTTACAGTAAGAAAGAATATAGAGAAAAACAATCTGCAGGTGCTGTTAAATCTACAGACAACGGGACAGTAGAAGATAAGGATACAGAACTTGTATATTCTATAATAGAAGGTTTAGGAGGGAGTGACAATATAAAAAACATTACGAACTGCGCAACTAGACTTAGAGTGGAGTTAAATTCAATAGATGGATTTTATGAAGATTGTTTTTGGGTAAATGAGTTAGGAGCAAGTGGAGTTGTTAAAAAGAAAAACTCAGTTCAAGTTATATTTGGACCAAGGGTTATTACAATAGCATCTAAGGTTAAAGCTGTGTTAGGTGTAGATTAATAGATGTAGAGCCATACAAATTAGATTATTTTGTATGGCTTTATTTTTTAATTATAGAAGACTAGTAAAAAAATATCTACTTGATTTAAATAGTATATTATAGGCATTTTAGCTATACGTTGTCTAATAATAATTAAGTTGTAAAATAAAACATAATGGGGAGATATATAAAATATTTTTTGTCTAGTTATCATATTAATTGCATTAATATTAATATCATTATCACTTGGAAAATATTCAGTAGAGATACAGTAAGTATTTAGAATTTTAATTTCTAAAGTACGTAACATAGATAAGTACAATATTTTACTTTACAAATAGTGATATATTTTGATTTAAGTTGACAATCCATATAAGATTGCATACAATTAAGTTAATAACTGAATAAACATATTTAAAGAGTAGGGAAGTTGGTGAAAGTCCAACACGAACCCATCACTGTAAGCATGAATAAATTCCTCATATCTACCATAGGTTACTTGGTAAGGTTGAGGTATAAAATGTAAGTCAGATACCTACATTAAATATTAGTAAATAAATTTAGGGGGGAGCAACTAAATTTATTATTTTGTATATTGAATTTGGAAACTAAAGTATACATATTAAAATGGGATGTTATAGCATTATTTGCTATAACTTTTTTAATGCTCATATTTATAAATAAGGGGGAAGTATATCATGAGGAAGAATTTAAATGGGAAGCTGATTAGTATAGTTTTAACAGTTGTGTTAATGTTGTCCTTATTAGTTGGATGTGGCAAACCAAAAGAAAATAATGATGTTAGCAAGATGAATAATGAAAAGGAAGTAGTTTTAGCAGCAGCTAGGGATTTGGCTCCAGGAGAGCAAGATGCGTATTACACAAGTTCAATACTTTATGTCTGGGAGCCATTAATAGGGTTAGGCGATGACGGAAAACCAAAAGCTGAGCTTGCAGAGAAGTGGTCAAATTCAGATGATTATAAAGAATGGACATTTACAATAAAGAAAGGTGTAAAATTCCATGATGGAGTAGAATTAAATGCAGATTCAGTAGTAAAAAACTTTGAGCGTTATATGAGTATGAAAACTAAATCTTCGCCTTTTTATTCATTTGATATAGAAAAAACATATCCTAATTTACAAGATGTGAGTAAAGTTTCAGACTATGAAGTTAAACTTACTTTTAGTAAACCGATATCAACTTTAATATATAATATGGCTAGGTTTGGAAGTGCTATGTATAGTCCAGAGTGTTTTGATGTACAAACTGGAGATTTTACTAAATATGCACAAGGAACTGGGCCATTTAAAATAAAAGAAAGAGAAAAAGAACAATATGTTTTGTTAGAGAGAAATCAAGATTATTATGGAGAAAAAAGTAAAATTAAAAATGTAAGAGTAAACGTAATTAAAGATGCTCAAACTCGTTACACAGCACTTAAATCAGAAGAAATTATGGGTGTTATGGATTTAGGGGCAATTACTCCAGAGTTAGCTAGTGAACTAGTAAAGGATGAAAACTTTGAGATTAAATCGTCTCCATCAACAATAACTCAATTTATATCAACAAATGGTACTAGAGCACCGTTTAATAATGTGAAAATAAAAGAAGCTTTAAGTTTGCTGGTAGATAGAGAAACTATAGTAGATAAATTTTATGGAGGATACGGAACTCCAACTATGAATATATTGAATCAAGGTTCTCCTTTTGGTAAGGAAATTAAACCTGTTTATGATGCAGAAAAAGCAAAGAAAATAATAAAGGACGAACTAAATGGGGAAATAAAGGAGCTAGAGTTTATAATTCCATCTTATGGTGTAGACCGTTACCCATATAAAACTGTTGCTGAATATATACAATCTGTATTAAGTGAAGTTGGATTAAATTCTAAAATAACTATACTTGATGGAGCTGCTTTTAAGGAAGCACAAAAAACAGGAAATTATGATATAGCACTTCACACACAAGGGCTTCCAAATGCAGAACCATTTTCTATATTTGATAGTTATATGAGAAGTACAGGGTCAAGTAATATAGCTTATTCGTTAGGTTATAAGAACGAAAGAGCAGATGAGTTAATAGCTAAATTAGAAAAAACAATGAATTTAGATGAAAGAAGTAAAATATATGATGAACTTCAAGATATATCAGCAGAACATCCATCAGCTATACCATTATTTGAAGATGTTAACTTAATTGCCTATAATAAAAAAATAGCTGGGTACAAGCCGACATTATATGGAACTACATTAGTAAGTATGGAGTGGAGTGAGTAGTGAAAAATTCATTTAAATATTTAATTAAAAGAATATTGATGACTATTCCTATTTTGGTAGGAATAACATTTCTAGCATTTATATTGGGTGTTATAGCTCCTGGTGACCCAGCAGTTGAATATTTAAGCATGGATGGTGTTTCTGCTCCTACAGAAGAAGAAATAGAAATAGTTAGAGAAGAGTTAGGATTAAATGATAGTATTGTAGTTCAATATATTAATTGGACTAAAAAAGCTATAACTGGAGATTTAGGACTTTCCTATATCAAAAATACATCTATCACAGAAGATATATTGAGAAGGTTGCCAATAACCTTCTCTTTATCTTTAATGGCTATGTTTTTTGTTATAGTATTATCTATACCATTAGCTATAATCATGGCTCTTAAAAAGGATTCAGCTATAGATAAGATTGGTACTTTTGTATCATTATTTCTGACTTCTATCCCAGGATTTTGGTTAGCAATTATCATGCTAGGTATATTTTGTGAAACTCTTAGGTGGCTACCTACGAGTGGGTATGGAACAATTAAACACTTAATAATGCCTGGATTTGTTTTAGCAGCTGGTACAATAGGAACTGTAGCTAGGTTAAATAGAGCAACTTTAATAGAAAGTATGGGACAAAACTATATAACAGTAGCAAAATCTAAAGGATTGCCAAATAGGATAATTACTTTTAAATATGCTTTTTTAAATTCTTTAATGCCTATTGTAACCGTTTTAGGAAACTATTTTGGTGCAATTTTAGGAGGTTCTACAGTAGTTGAGGTTATTTTTAGTATTCCAGGTATGGGAAGCTATGTAATACAAGGGATAATGAGTAGAGACTATCCAGTTGTACAGGGATACGTACTATTTACAGGAATTATATTTGTATTATTTAGTTTAGTTGTGGATATATGTTATCTATTTCTTAATCCTAAAATAAGGATAGGAGGTAAATGATATGGAGAAATTTAAAGGAATGTTATTTATACATAAAGTAGCTTTTTTAGTGTTAATAATTATGATACTTGTTGCTTTTTTTGCACCTAAATTAGCTCCATATGACCCTAATAAGGTGCAAATGGCTGATAGGTTAATGGGAATATCTAGAGAGCATATACTTGGGACTGATACTCTAGGAAGGGATATTTTAAGTAGGATATTGTATGGAGCTAGAGTGTCTATATCTTTAGCATTTGTAGCAACCTTATTAACAATGATATTTGGAAGTTTTGTAGGTATAGTAGCAGGGTATTGTGGTGGTATAGTAGATATGATAATTCAGTCGATTGTAAATATATTTCAAGGTCTTCCAAGTCTTAGCTTTATGATTGCTCTTGCTGGAGTTCTTGGTCCAGGAATAAAAAGTTTATTAATAGCAATAGTATTTACTTCTTGGGCTGGGTTTTCAAGAGTAGTTAGAGGAGAGGTACTAAAGGTAAAAGAGGAAAAATATGTTGAAGGTGCAAGAGCATTAGGTGCCAGCCATCTTCATATAATTTTTCATTATATAATTCCAAACATATTTGCTCCATTTATAGTACTATTTACAATAAGAATAGGGAAGAGTGTACTTTCTATGGCATCGCTAAGTTTTTTAGGATTAGGGATACAACCTCCACAGGCAGATTGGGGAGTTATGATAAATGATGCTAAAACACATTTTAGAAGTTATCCTAATTTGTTGCTGGCACCAGGCTTTAGCATATTATTATTGTGTTGTAGTATAAATTTAGTTGGTGATGCGCTAAGGGATATGTTTGATGAAAAAATCAACTCTTTAAGTCAATATCTTTAGAAGGAATCAAAAATATGAGCAGAGATATAAATATAAAAGATTTAAAAATTTATTTTAATACTAAAGAAGGAAAAGTGAGAGCTGTAGACGAAGTATCTGTAACTTTTCAAAGTGGTAAAATTACAGGAATTATTGGAGAAACTGGTAGTGGAAAATCAGTACTAGGATTGGGAATTTTAAACCTTGTATCCAATAATTCAATTGTCTCAGGTAGCATTTTATATGAAGACAAAGATTTATTAAAACTTAAGGAAAAAGAACTCAGAGAAATTAGAGGAAAAAAGATAGCATTAATACCACAAAATCCATCGAGTTCTTTCAATCCTATATTAAAGATAGGAAGTCATATTAATGAACTTTTCTATTATCATGCAAAAGAAAAAAAGAGCTCATGTAAGAGTAAGAGCTTAGATATATTAAGAAAATTTTCATTTTCAAATACTGATTTAATTTACAATTCTTATGGTTTCCAACTAAGTGGAGGAATGAGCCAAAGAGTATTGGCAGCTATAGGGACAGCACTAAACCCAAACTGGATAATTGCAGATGAACCAACTAAAGGGCTAGATGCAATAATAAGAAAACAAGTATACGAGGTATTTTGTGATTTAAGAAGTAATATGGGTGTTAGCATGATACTTATAACTCATGATTTAATGTTAGCCAAAAAACTTTGTGATGAAGTTATGGTTATGTATGCAGGGAAAATCATAGAAAGGGGTTCTAAAGATAGTGTATTTAATACCCCTTTACATCCTTATACAAAAGGTCTAATTGATTCACAGCCAAATAAAAAATTAATGCCTATTGATGGGATAGCACCAAGTCTAATAAACTTACCAAAAGAATGTAGATTTTTTCAAAGATGTAAAGTTGCAAAAAAATCATGTTCTGATTATGAGCCAGTGCTATTTGATGTAAATGGCTCAAAGGTGAGGTGTTTTATTTATGATAAAAGTTTGTAATCTTTATAAGGAATTTAGGAGCGGAATAATTAATAAGAAAATAGTTAAGGCAGTAGATGATGTATCATTTGAAATAGAAGAAGGAAAAACCTTGGGTCTTGTAGGAGAAAGTGGATGTGGAAAATCAACTTTATCAAGGATTATTTTAAGACTTGTTAAATCTGATGGAGGTAAAATTTATTTTAATGGTAGAAATATAAGTAATTATAATTTTTCTCAGATGAGGAATTTAAGAAAAGAGATGCAAGTAATATTTCAACATCCAGATTCAGCTCTAAGTCCTAAGAAAACTATATATGATAGCCTTGTAGAACCATTAAAGATTCATAAAATCTATGAGAAGAATAAATCAACAGAATATATAAAGGAATACTTAAGTTTTGTTGGAATTAGCGAGGAAATCTTAACTAGATACCCATATCAAGTCAGTGGAGGACAAATACAAAGAGTTGCTTTAGCCAGAGTCCTTTTATTAAAGCCTAAATTTATAATATTGGATGAGCCTACATCAATGTTAGATGTATCTGTACAAGCTCAAGTTGTACAAGTTCTGAAAAAAGCTCAAAAACAATTTAATATAACCTATTTATTTATATCTCATGATATAGACTTAGTAAAGGAATTTAGTGATGAAATTGCAGTTATGTTAAATGGTAAGATAGTTGAAATTATAGGTTCCAAAGAATTATATAAAAGTGCAAAGCATACTTACACTAAAGAGCTTATTGAGAATTTTATTAATTTTTAGAGCAGAGTAATCAATTATTTAGTTAAGCACTTAATTAATATAGCATTAATTTAGTAAAAGTGGTTTACTTTGATTATGGAAAATGATAAATCTCAACCTTAACATTTTTAGAAAGGAAGATTAATCATGTATTATAAAGATATAGATTTCGAAAAAAAATTGCATGAGTATATTGAAAATAAAGAAGGATATGCAAAGGAAAGAGCATTTGATGATGAGGTGGAAAGACTATTTTTAAAAAAATTATCTCATAAGTATGATGATAATCCAACACTTTATGATTATTCAAAAGAAGTATTTGATTTTATTGATAAATTAATAGATGAAGGAAAAAATCTTATAGAAATTGGTGCAGGTACAGGTAAATTTACTATACCACTTTCTAAAAAATGCAAGGTCGTAACTGCTAATGATTTTTCAAGGGATATGCTTGATGTACTTGGACAAAAGATTAGGGAACATAATATAACTAATATAAACACAGTACAAGGTAAGTGGGAAGATGTCAATATTGAGTGCAGTGACTACATTTTATCTGTGAATTCACTTTATAGAATTTGGAATATTAAAGATGCCTTGAATAAAATGAATAAGTTGGCTAAAGAAAAAGTAATTATAGTAAGGACTATTCAAAAGCCATTATTCAATGACTTGTATATTGATTTAGGGGAGAAAGATAGAACCTGCCCAGATTATATATATATTCCAAATATACTACATTCTTTGAATATATGTGCAGACACAAAGTTTATTGATGTAGAAAATGAAATTGAATTTGATAGCATAGAAGATATACATCTTAAAATGGAAACTGAATTAAATAAAAAGATTAATTTTGGTGAAGTGGTAGATAAATATATAGATAATATAGAAAAAAGAGAAGATAAATATATTTTTAAACATAAAACTAAAGTTATAATTATATACTGGAATAGTATAAATTAAACTTGTCAATGTCATTAAATGTAAGTATTATTATATTGAAAATATTTACAATCTCGACATATTATGCTACAATTATTTACAATAAATAAAATTTAATAAGCATTACCTCATCTAATAAAAAGATTGAGGTAGAGGTTGCATTTACTAAGATTAATATTGAAGAGGTCGGAAACCAATGAAGCAATATAAAAGGAGTAAGTGCCGAAGTGCTAGTGTCCAAAGCTAGTGCTGGGACTGTATTTAATAAGTACAGTACTGTCATCAAAATCAGCCCGAATTTTGATGGAGAGCTATCTTAGATAAGATAAAGGGAAGATGTAGGTATGTTGTATTTAGCACATTTAGCTCAACATGTATCCATGTTGAGCTTTTTTACATCTATGCAAAATAGGATAGAAAAGGGATGCAATAATAAAATATTTTAATTTAAAAAGTGGGGAGATTACAAATGAGCAGTTTAAAAAAGAAGAGGTTTAGTATGCCACAGACACTTACTATAATATTCTTATTAATAGTGGTAATGGCAGTTCTTACTTGGATAGTACCAAGTGGAAATTTTGAAAGGGTAGATATAGATGGAAGGTCAGTTGTTGTAGCTGGAACTTATGAAAAAGCACCATCAAATCCACAAGGTGTTACTGATGTATTTTCAGCTCCTATAAAGGGATTTATAGATGCAGCTGAAGTAGTTGGATTTGTTTTGATAGTTGGAGGAGCTTTTGGAATAGTTAACAAAACAGGTGCAATAGAAGCCATTATAGCACACACTGTAAATAAAATGAAGAAGTTTCAATTTTTAATAATACCTATATCAATGATTTTGTTTGGTCTTGGTGGTACAACTTTTGGAATGAGTGAAGAAACATTACCTTTTTATATGATATTTATTCCACTTATGACCAGCATGGGATATGATTCATTAACTGCGGTGGCAACAGTGTTTATAGGAGCAACAGCTGGATTTGGAGCGGCAACTACTAATCCTTTCTCTGTAGGAATAGCACAGGCATTGTCACAAATAACACCAGGTTCTGGAATAGAGTTTAGAGTTGTTATGTTTATAATATATATGGCTATATCCATAGGATTTGTTATGATGTATGCCAATAGAGTTAAAAAAGACCCTAAAAAGTCTTTAGTACACGATATATCACTAAATCAAGAATCAATGACTAATACTGATACAAACATAAAAGAATTTACAAAAAGAGAAGCCATGGTAATAGCAATTTTCGTAATAGGTATGGCAATTATGATATTTGGAGTTTTAAGGTTAGGATGGTATATAACTGAGATTGCAATGATATTTACAGCAATAGGTATAATATCAGGAATAGCGTCAGGGCTTAAACAAGATGAAATAGTTAATTCATTTATAAGTGGAGCAGGAGATTTAATGACAGCTGGGTTATGTATAGCATTTGCACGTGGAATCGTAATAATAGCAGAAAATGGATTTATAATAGATACAATTTTAAATTCTGCAGCAAATTTATTAAATGGACTACCAAAAACTATATTTATAAATTTAACTTTCTTGATAGAAGGTTTAATAGCATTTTTAATACCATCAGCATCAGGACTTGCATCACTTACAATACCTGTACTTGCACCACTTGGAGACTTAGTTGATGTATCTAGACAAATGATAGTTACAGCTTATCAATTTGGTATAGGTGTAACTAACCTAATAACACCTACATCAGGTGTTTTAATGGGAGCACTAGCAGTAGCTAATATTCCTTGGTCAAAGTGGGTTAGATTCGTAGTTCCTCTAATGGTAGTATTAACAATTCTTGTAATGGTATTCTTGACAATAGGATTATATCTAGGATTCTAATAGGAGGTAAGTTATGATAGAGAGTGTAAAGAAAAGAGCTTATGAGATAGAGGATGAACTTGGAAAAGAAATTGAAGAAGTATGTGATTTTATATTCAATAACCCAGAACTAGGCGAAGAAGAATATATATCATCAAAGTACTTAGTAGAGAAAATGAAGGAATATGGATTTGATACAACTTATCCGTACTGCAATATGGATACTGCTTTTAGAGCAGAATTAGGAGATAGTGATGGTCCTACTATAGCATTTTTAGCTGAGTATGATGCACTTCCTGGATATGGAGAAGATAAAGAGCCAGGTCATGCTTGTGGACACAACTGGATTGCGGCATCTACACTAGGAGCCTGTATAGTATTAAGTAAGTTAAAAGAACATTTTAAAGGAAAAATTGTATTAATAGGGACACCAGCTGAAGAAACAACAGGAGGAAAATGTGACTTAGTTAAAGCAGGAGCTTTTGACGATGTTGATGTAAGCTATCAGATGCATATAGAAGCGTTCAATAATATAAACTGCAAGGCTTTGGCAATAGATTCATTAGAGTTTAGTTTTGAAGGGGTATCAGCACATGCAGCTAGTCATCCTCATATGGGAGTTAATGCATTGGATGCAGTGCAACTTACTTTTGCTGGAATAAACGCTTTAAGACAACATGTAAAATCAGATGTTAGAATACATGGTATAGTTTCAAATGGAGGAGAAGCCCCAAATATAGTTCCAGAAAAAGCAGCTTGTAAGTTTTTTGTAAGAGCTGCTGAAAGAAGTTATTTAGATGAAGTAACTAAAAAAGTTATAAACTGTGCAAAAGGAGCAGAGTTAATGACAGGAGCTAAACTTTCTTATAGATATTTTGAAAATTCTTTTGACAATATAATAAACAATAAAGTACTTCAAAGGATAACAAAAAACAATTTAATCGAAGCAGGTATAACAGATATACTAGAAGGGAAAGATGGGCCAGTAGGTTCTACAGATATAGGTAATGTAAGTCAAGTTTGTCCTACTATGTATACAGAAATAGCTTTAGATATAAATCCAATGGTATATGTTCATGAAAAAGAGTTTCTAAATTATGCAAATTCTGAGGAAGCTTATGATAAACTTCATAAATCAGTAAAGGCAATGGTGGGCTGTGCATTGGAGATTTATCTGGAAGATGGGCTACTTGATGAGATTAAGAAAAATCACTTAAATTAATTTAAATTGAAAATAAAACAAAGAGGTATTACCTAAAAATTGGTAATACCTTTTTTATATGATGGAAGTGAAGGCTTGCTATAACCAATTTGGGTGTATAAAGAGAAACATGTATGATAATAATTACGTAAATAGTTCTACAAACGAAAATCTATTTAATATATATTTGTATTTTTACAAAATAAAAATAAGATAAATAGTATATGTTATATACAAAGAAAGATGTAGGGTATAAAATAAAAATGAAATTATTCTTATAATAAAATAAGGAGTAGATAAATATGAAAATATTAATCTCTATAGATTCCTTGAAAGGAAGCTTATCTTCAATAGAGGCAGCGAATGCAATAAAAAAAGGAATATTAAAAGTTAAAAAAGATGCAGAAGTAAAGATATTACCACTTGCAGATGGTGGAGAAGGAACAGTAGATGCTTTAGTTCAAGGAATGAATGGTGAAAAAGAAATCATAGAAGTTACTGGTCCAATAGTTAAAAAAGTAAATGCAACATATGGATTATTAAAAGAGACAAATACAGCAATAATAGAAATAGCTCAAGCATCAGGACTGACATTGGTTCCAATTGAACTTAGAAATCCTTTATACACTACAACTTATGGTGTTGGAGAAATAATAAAGGAAGCAATAAATAAGGGATGTAGAAACTTTATAGTAGGTTTAGGAGGAAGTGCCACCAATGATGCTGGAGTAGGTATGCTTCAAGCCTTAGGATTTGAGTTTTATGATGAAAATAACAAACTAGTAGGATTAGGTGGAAAAGTTTTAAATGAAATAAGACATATAAAAATAGATAATAGATTAAAAGTACTAGATGAATGTAATTTTAAAATAGCTTGTGATGTAAACAATCCACTGTTTGGGAAAAATGGAGCTGTACATATATATGGCTCTCAAAAAGGTGCAACAGCAGAAATAATTGAAGAGTTAGATAATGGGCTTAGAAACTTTGCTAATGTAGTCAAAAATGACTTAGACAAAGATATAGCAAATGTGGAAGGGGTAGGAGCAGCAGGAGGGCTGGGTTTTGCGTTTTTAGCATTTTTAAATTCAAAGTTAGAATCTGGAATAAAAATAATATTAGAAGAGATTAAATTAGAGGAAGAATTAAAAGGTGTAGATTTTGTTATAACGGGAGAAGGTAGATTGGATAATCAAACTGCTATGGGAAAGGCACCAATAGGAGTTGCAAAATTAGCTAAAAAATATGGTGCAAAAGTAATAGGTTTAGCTGGAGCGACAACAGAAGATGCAGTTAAGTGTAATGAAGAGGGGATAGATGCTTATTTTTCTATAGTAAATAGGGCTATGACAATAGAAGAAGCAATGGATAAAGAAACTGCCATTGATAATATGACTGCCACAACAATACAAATATTTAATCTTATAACTAGTGTACAATAACTATGAAATAAGTAATAAAAATAAGATATATTAATTAAAGAAGAAAGCTATTATGAAAAAAAAGCTATCACGTAGAAATTTAGACTTTTAGTGTAATAGCTTTTTTATTTTGTATTAATAGTTTTAACAATATATATTGTAAATACATGTATTTAGATATTCTGAATAAGATAAGCTATTCTATTCATAAAACTACTATAGCTATCTGCTTTAGTAAGTTCTTTAACATTATTCCACTCAGACAGTATTTCAATAAAGCTTTCGAATATGTAATTGAATTTTTCTTTTTCATTTTCATTTATGGGTATCATGGCTATAATTTGTACTTTTTCCTCACCCCATTTAACTGGTTTATCATTGACAATTAAACAGACACCAGTTTTTAAAGCATCCATTTTCATGCTATGAGGAATTGCTACATTGTTATTAAAAGCAGTTGAAGACATGTTTTCTCTTATAAGAACATCATCTACATAAGTAGTTTTAACATATTTATTTTTGTGCAGAATATTTCCCATAAATTTTATATAATCTTTAGCACTATCTAAATATATATTTTTCATAAATAAAGACTCACTGAAGTACATTTCTAAATGATTTTGTACAGTAAGTATGTTTTTTCTATATTTGATTTGAATAAATTTACTTTGGATATTATCATAATCTTTTCTATTTGGGTAAGGATTTATATATACAAAAGGTATGGGGCATCTATTATTAATTGGTAAGGTAGTGATGACCATGTCTACTTTGCTATCAAAGTCTAGATTATGAATATCTGAAAAAATTTGAATAACTTCTATAGATTCATTAAATCTTTTTTCAAGGTCTCTTACTATTCTTAGTTGTAAATCATAGTAATTTGGAGTAATTAATGCACAAAGAACTTTATCTTCTAGTAGTTTTTGTCTATCAAAAAATGAGCCTACATGTAGAGATATATAAGATATTTCATCTTCATCTATTTCTATGTTTTCTAAAATTTGAATCTGATTACAAATATAAACAGATATATCATATATCAGAGGATAGGAATCTTTTAACTTCTGAGGTATTTGATTTCTCAAAATTTGATTATTCTTAGCCCTACTGATTAAATTTTTTACATGAAGAGTAAATTTAACAACAAATTCATCATCAGATAAATCTATAAAGTATAAATCATACACATTTTTAATTATTTTTTTAGTTAGATTAACAAAATGTTCATTTATATAATTTGATAAAGATTTAGTATCCATTTTATGATAGTTTAAAACTGTGGTTTTGTTTGTTAACTGAAATACTAAATAGTATAACTCTGTACTAGTTAAAGTTATGTTGTATTCTGATTCTAAAAAATTTGATATATCTTTTGCAATATTTACATCTATATTATTGTCTATATAGTTTACTACTTCAACAGACTCTATGTAGTTATTCTTTTTTATTCTATCTATAGTTATCATTAGATGAAGAAGTATATTATTTATAGAGTACTCATTTATAAATAAATTGTATTTTTTTAATATATATATTATGTTTTCTTTTAATTTAGTTAGATTATATTCTTGATATATTTTTTGTACATCAAATAAACTTAAAAAATCACTTCCTGTTTCTTTAAATATTATGGAACTCATTAATTTACGTTTTTCAGATTCATTTCCAATCAGTTTCAATAAAAATCTTGATTGTTTTATCTTTAAATTATAACTTCCTATAAATTTATTAGCTTTAACTATGTCACTTTCAATGGTAGCTGAACTAACGAATAATTCTTCACTTAAATCAAATATATTAATTCCACTACTATTAACTATAAGTTCTTTTAAAATTAAATTTAACCTATTATCAGGTGATGTATTTTCTGAACTATCAATTTTAGTTTGACAATTATTATTAAGATTTACTTTGTATCCTTTTTTAGAGGACAGTATAAATTCACCAGTGGAGTTAATTTCATTTACATATTTTCTAATCGAACGTGTTGATACATTAAGGTAATTAGCTAATGTGGATGAATCTATCCAATCGTGTTGCGTTTTTATATAATTTAAAAATAGCTCTTTTTTAGATGTTTTCATTAGTATTCCCTCGCATAGTTTTAAAATAAAATCTGCATGATATGATATATTATATAATTGAATGTGCGTATTATAAAGTACATTATACTATATATTAATAGGCTTAGTTAAGAGTAAATGATTTCCTATTATTAGGAAATATATTTATGTGAAATGAACTTATTTAGGAAGTACAATATAATCATAATCAAATAAAAAATTCATTAAGAAATAAACTAATGGATAAAAATACTGGAGGTATTAATATGAAAAATATAAGAGTATTATTGGCATGTGGTTCAGGAGCCAGTACAGGTTTTATGGCAACTAGTATGAGAAAGAGTGCAAAGAAAAAGGGCATAGAAGCAGATATAAAAGCGAGAAGTGAGTCAGAAATAGATAAGTATTTATCGGAAATAGATTGTTTATTATTAGGGCCACACTTAGATTATATGAAGGAAGAAATTCAACAAAAAGCTAATGAATATAATGTGCCAGTAGCATGTATATCTAAAACTGCATATGGAAGATTAGATGGTGCTAAGGCTTTAGAAGAAGCATTAGAGTTAATATCAAACAAATAAAATACTTATGGGGAGATTATTTATGAATAGATTTATAGATTTGTTAAGTGAAAAGTTTACTCCTGTTGTAAATAAAATAACTAAGAATATATGGGTACAATCAGTTCAATCAACTATAATGAAAGTTTTACCTATGGTATTTGTAGGTTCTTTAGTAACTATCGTTTCTGTCTTGAAAAATTACATAAGTTTTTTACCTGATTTAAGCCCAATAAATCAATATACATTTGGGCTTTTAGGATTGTTTATAGCATTTTTATTACCTATGGAAATAATGAAGAATAAGAAATTTGAAAATATGAGTATAGTTGCAGGCCTTGCAGGAGCTGGATTGATGCTGATGATGATTCGTCCAGAGATTACAGAACAAGGTGCTTTATTTAACTTCAATAGATTTGGAGGAGAGGGGATGCTTGTGGCACTAGTTGCAGGATTGTTCTCTGGATTAATAATGTCCTTATTTGGCTCTTTTTCATTTTTCGGTGAAGATTCAGCACTTCCTGATTTCGTAAGTAAATGGTTTGACAGTATGTTACCTATAGCAGTGATAATGTTTATAGGTTGGGGATTAATTTATGGACTTAATTTTGATATGTTTGAGATAATAGTTAGAATATTTAAACCAGTATCAGACATAGCACAGACATTGCCTGGATTTGTGCTGTTAAATTTCTTAGTAGTATTTTTATACTCTTTAGGTATAAGTGGCTGGGTACTATCCCCAATAACCTATGCAATTCAGCTTAGTGCAATTGCCGCCAATGCAGCAGCTGTAGCATCAGGTGGCATGGCAACTAATATATATACTTATGAAGTTATTCAAACAGGATGGATAACTTTAGGTGGATGGGGAGCGACATTGCCACTAGTATTAATGATGTGTATATCCAAAGCTGGTAGAATAAAAGCAATAGGAAGAGCATGTGTTGTTCCTTCAATAATGAACATAAATGAACCAGTAATGTTTGGAGCTCCAGTAGCATGGAACCCTTTTTTAATGTTACCTATGTGGATAGGAACAGTGTTAATATCAATAACTACTTACTTATCAATGAGTATGGGATTCGTTGCAATTCCAAGTAAGGTGTTTAATTTATGGTATCTTCCTTTTGGTATATCTACTTTTATGATAAATCAAGATGTTAAGGGACTCATTGTTTTAGCAATAAATATAGTATTATTATTTATGATATGGTATCCATTTTTTAAAGCTTATGAAAAAGAAGAACTAAAATTAGAGAGTCAAGAAGCTTAAATTTAGATGTTGAAAGGAAATTATAACTATGACAATTGAAGAACATATAATAGATGAAGAGTTAGTAGAAGTAGCAATGCAAATAATACTTAGTGCAGGAGAGGCTAGAACTGAAATTAAACAAGCTCTTAGTGATTTGGAAAAGTTTGATTATAAAAATGCTGATTTGAAACTAGCTAAAGCAAAAGAGTTTATGACAGAAGCACATAGAGCTCAAACTAAAATTATACAAGGAGAAGCTAGTGGAGAGAAAAGAGCTCACTCACTGTTATTTGCACATGCTCAAGATACTCTTATGACAATATTCAGCGAATTAAATATAACTAGGTCTTTAGTAGGAATAGTAAAGTCTATAGAATACAAAGTAAATGATTTAAATAACAAATAGAATAAGGAGTGATTAAGTTGAGTAAGTTTCCTAAAGGTTTTTTATGGGGTGGGGCCGTAGCAGCTAACCAATTAGAAGGTGCCTGGAATGAAGGTGGAAAAGGGTGGTGTTTAGCTGATGTACATATATATGATAAAGATAGAGATATATCTAAACATTATGAGTCTGATATGACTATAGAAAAAATAAAGTTTGCTATGAAAGATAAGAATGGATATTATCCTAAGCGAAGTGGAATAAACTTTTATCATACATACAAGGAAGATTTAAAGCTTTTAAAAGAACTAGGATTAAAGTGTTTTAGATTTTCAATAAATTGGGCTAGAATATTTCCAAATGGAGATGATTTAGAGCCTAATGAAGAGGGGTTAAAGTTCTATGATAATCTTATAAATGAAGTAATAAATAATGGCATGGAGCCTATTGTAACACTACTTCATTATGAAACACCTTTAAATTTAACATTGAAATATAAAGGGTGGGTTAATAGAAAAGTAGTAGATTTCTTTGTTAGGTATGCAGAATTAATGTTAAATAGATACAAAGATAAAGTTAAGTACTGGATAGTTATAAACCAAATAAATTTGATGTATCATGAATCATTTAATTCAGTTGCATTTTGTGTAGATCAGGTAGAAGATGTAGAAAATGCTAAATATCAAGCTATTCATCACCAATTTATGGCTACAGCTTTAACTAAGAAGCTTGGAAAAGAAATAAATTCAGATATGATGATAGGTATGATGATGGCAGATTGTACATCCTATCCAGAAGACTGTGACCCCGAAAATGTAGTATTTGCTTTAAAACGAAATAGAATACAATACTTCTTTACTGATGTAAGTTTTAGAGGGGAATATCCAGCTTATATTAAGAGGTTTTTCAAAGAAAATAATATAAATATAGTTATGAAGGACGGTGATGAAGAGGTATTGAAAGAAAATACTATGGATTTTCTAGCTTTATCATATTATTATTCTACAACGGTTTCAGCAAGTAAAAATACTATGAATCCAATTGACAATATAAAAAATCCATACCTAAAAGCAAATCCATGGGGATGGGCAATTGACCCAAAAGGATTATATCATACTTTATCTCAATACTATGATAGATATCAAAAACCAATAATGATAGCGGAAAATGGATTTGGAATGCATGATAAATTTGAAGATGGAAAAATCCATGACAGTTATAGAATAGATTATTTAGGAAAACATATAGAGCAAATAGGTGAAGCTATAGCTGATGGGACTGAAATACTAGCTTATTGTATGTGGTCACCGATAGATATAATAAGTTGTTCATCTCAAGAAATGGAAAAGAGATATGGATTTATATATGTAGATATAGATAACAATGGAAATGGAAGCAAAGAACGTCATAAAAAAGATAGTTTTTATTGGTATCAAAATGTAATAAAAACTAATGGAGAAGAATTAGGAGAAAAAGTAAATAATTTCTAAATATAAATAATCCCTCTTATAAATACTATATTATTAATATAGTTTTATAAGGGGGATTATAATTATAAATAAGGTGGTTTATTAATTATGAGTGTTATAAAAAAATTTATGTTTGTATTTTTAATTATAAATATGTTGGGATGTGGTATATCTCTTATACTTCAGTCAGGTCTTGGTAGTGATTCAATTACACTATTAAATGAAGGTATACATCTAAAATTAGGTGTAAATTATACAATAGCAGGATTAATATATAATGGAACTTTGTTATTTATAGCATTGTTATTGAATAAAAAAAATTTGGGATTAGGAAGCTGTGTTTATGTATTACTAGCAGGAATATTTATAGATTTTTATATATATTTATTATTAGATTTTAATATAGGTAGTTTAGGGACTACTATTAAAATAATGAGTTTCATAATTGGTCATATACTTATGTGCACTGGATTTGCAATGCTCATAAAGTTTGATATTGGGATGAGCCCCTTAGACGCTATATTAATCTATATTGAAGATAATTTTAGATATTCATACAAAGTTTTAAAAACTATAGCAGACGTATTGTTTTTAATTTTAGGTATATATTTAGGGGGAAATATAGGGTTTGGAACTCTATTTTCAATATTATGTACGGGCACTACAATTTCAATTGTTAGTAAGGTAATTTCTATTAATAAAAAAAGATATTACTCAAGTATATAAGCAGAAGATAAAGTTTATTGTTTGTAAATCATTTCTAATAGTTTAAGTTACTTGAAGGTTGTAAAATGGGGGATTAATCAGTACTAGTAATTGAATAATTCCTTTTTTATTGCAAAATAACATAATGAATTAAAGCATAAAATTATGATATTATAAATTTACATATATAGACATTGACTAAATCTTAATTGTGTATAAAAATTAATACTTAAGAGGTAATATATTATTATAAATACTTGATAAATTTAGAAAAATAAAACTATATACGAGGAGATAAAAAATATGATAATTGAGTTAAACAAAAGCAACTCTGAAAATCTAACAAAAACAGAACTTGAAATAATTAAATTTATAAATGAAAATGAGTCGATATTGCCAGAATTATCTATAGTAGAGATTGCTCACGAAACATATTCATCTCCAGCAACTGTTTCAAGAGCAATTAGAAAATGTGGTTTAAATGGTTTTAATGAACTTAGGTATCGGTTAACAGTAAAAGATGAAAATGATGATATACAAAATATGGGGGATATAATAAATAAATCTTTTATAGAAGCACAGAGGGTTATAGAACAAATATCTTTAACTACATTAATTAATATAATAAAAACTATAAATAAATCTAGTAAGATATACATTTTAGCAAGAGGACTTACTGAGTATGTAGCAAAAGAGTTTAGTCTTAAATTGCAACTACTCGACTTCAATATAGTGTTTATAAATGACCCAAATATAATGAAAATAAAATCTAAATCAATAAAAAAAGATGAGCTTATAATTATATTTTCATTGAACGGAAATACTGTAGAACTTGTAGAATCAGCACAAAATGCCAACTTAGGAGGAGCTAAAGTTATAACTTGCTGTTGTAGTGAAAATGCAAAACTTATAAATTATTCAGATTTATATATTGTTGGATATAAGCATGAGCATATCTCAATTTCTGAATATGAAGTATCATCTAGGTTACCATTGTATATTATATCTAGAATAATTATAGACTATATGGTCAGATATAATAATTCTGAAAACTAAATTAAAAAGTCTATGAAAATCGATTTTCTATTTGTGAAAAGATTTTCATAGACTTTTTTATTATAATGAAAACATACACAACAGAAGCAAGGGGGAAGACAATGATATATACATTAACTACGAATCCAGCAATAGATATGAATATATCTACTAATGGTATAAAGAGTAAATTAGTAAATCGTACATCCAATGCTATATATTCTCCTAATGGAAAAGGTCTAAATGTATCATTTGTACTAGGTCATTATGGAATAGAATCTAAAATATTGGGTTTTTTTGGAGGATTCTCAGGAAGATATATAGTTGAAGAAAGTGAAAAGAGAGGGTTTGATGTATTACCCACTTGGGTAGAAGATACAACCCGTATAAATATATTTTTAAATGATGGAAATGATGAGTTTAAATTTGTTAACTCTGGGTCATATGTAGATGAAAAACAAAAACTAGATATGTTAGAGAAGATAGAGGCTCTAGAAGATATAAGTCATTTATCAATAAGTGGGAGTCTACCACCTGGCATTGATGATAATTATTATGAAGATATATTTAAGATATGTAAAAATAAAAATATAAAAATAATACTGGATATAAGTTCACCAAAATTAAGAGAACTATTACAATATAATCCATATTTAATAAAACCAAATGATGAAGAAATCAAAGATATATTTGGAATTATTGTAAGAGATGAAGAGGATATTAAAGATGTACTTAAGTTATTACACTTGAAAGGTGCTCAAAATATATTGTTAACCTTAGGAGAAAAAGGTTCTTATTTCTATAATGGAAAATCAATTTATTATGCGAGTACTCAACCAGTTACAGTTGTTAGCTCTGCCTGTGCTGGAGATTCTGCATTGGCTGCTTTTCTAAGTATATGGTTGAAAAATCCAGAAGATATTGAAAATGCATTGAAAAGGTCATCAGCAACAGGAGCAAGTGTAGCTGAAAGTAATGGGATAGGCAATCTAGAAAATGTAGAAGATTATATAAAAAATATAAAAGTCAGAAAGGTGGTATAAAAATGGGGAAGAAAATGATTCTAGGGGTAACGGGTTGTCCAACTGGAATAGCGCATACTTTTATGGCAGAAGAAGCTTTAAAAAAATCAGCCAAAGAATTAGGTTGTGATATAAAAGTTGAAACGAATGGAGCTATAGGAGTAGAAAATAAATTAACAGCAAAAGATATCGAAATGGCAGATGCAATAATAGTGGCTTGTGATAAAAATGTTGATATGGATAGATTCAATGGAAAGCCAGTAATAGAAGTACCTGTCAAAGAAGGTATACACAAAGCTAATGAACTTATACAAAGGTGCATTGATGAGAAAGTACCTATTAGAAAAGGAAATAAGTCAAGTAGTAAGCTTAAAGAAGAAGGTAATTTGTCCTTTGGTCAAAAGTTATATAAAGACTTAATGAATGGTGTATCTCATATGTTACCTTTAGTAGTAGCAGGTGGAGTACTAACTGCTATATCATTTTTATGGGGGATTTACTCATTTGACCCAAATTCAGAACAGTATAACCAGATAGCAGCTACATTAAAATCTGTTGGTGGATATTCTATGAATTTGATGGTTCCTGTATTAGCAGCGTTTATAGCTCAATCTATATCGGGAAGACCTGGTATGTTAGCAGGTCTTGTTGGAGGAATGATATCCTTTGACACAGGTTCAGGTTTCTTAGGTGGAATTATAGCAGGATTTTTAGCAGGTTACTTAGTAAATTTATTTGTACATGTATTAAGAAAATTACCACGACAATTAGAAGGACTTAAATCTATTTTTATAATTCCTATAGTCAGTGTAGGTATTGTTGGTGTAGTTATGTTATTACTTGGAGGTCCATGCTCAGCACTTAACAATGCTATGATGAACTTCCTTTCAGGATTACAAAATTCAAGTCCTATAATCTTGGGAATAGTAATAGGTTGTATGTCAGCATTTGATATGGGAGGTCCAGTAAATAAAGCAGCATATGTAACTGGAACGATGCTTCTAGGACAAGGAAACTACTTATTTATGGCAGGTGTATCTGCAGCTTGTATAACACCACCATTAGTAATAGCAATAGCATCTACTTTATTTAAAAACCGATTTACAGAAGAAGATAGAGCAGCAGGGTTAATTAACTATATACTAGGTAGTACTCACATAACAGAAGGAGCAATACCTTTTGCAGCGAAGAATCCATTAAAAGTGTTGCCAGTACTTATGATTGGTTCATCAATATCAGCAATTTTAACTTATATAATGAAAATAGAGGTACCAGCTCCACATGGAGGATTTTTAGTTCTAGGATTAGTCAATAAACCGCTTTTATGGGTAGGATGTATATTGGTAGGTTCATTAGTAGGTGCTGTGCTTTATATGATGGTTACACCTAAGGTAGTAGATAAGAAAAATACTACAGAAAATACAAGTGAAATTAAAAATGAAAACAAACATAAAAATGTAAAGTCGGAAAACGTATCTAATGATATCTCTTTATATAGTGAAGAAACAGTAGTTTTAAATGTTAAGGGAAAAAATAAAGCAGATGTAATTGATGAAATGATTGGGATACTTGATAAATCAGGTGTTATTTCAGATAAAAATAAGTTTAAAGAAGAAATCCTTAAGAGAGAAGAAATATCTTCTACAGGTTTTGGTATGGGAATAGCGATACCACATGCAAAAACAGATGCAGTAAAAATACCACGTGTAGCGGTTGGTATATCAAAAGAAGGATTTGACTTTGAATCAGAGGATGGAAGTTTAGTACACATTATATTTATGATAGCTGCAACAGATAATGGCGATAATTTACACTTAAAGACATTATCTCAACTATCTTCAAAGTTAATGAATGAAGAATTTTTAAATGAGTTATTAAATAGTAAGACAAGTAGAGAAATAGTATCAAAATTAAACAATGAAGAAATTAAATCATTATAAGTATATAGGAGGATGAATTATGGCATTAGTGACAACTAAACAAATATTATTAGATGCACAAGAGGGACATTATGCAGTAGGAGCATTTAATGTTGAAAATATGGAGATGGTTATGGCAGTAATAGAGGCTGCTGAGGAACTTAAATCACCTGTAATACTACAAACGACACCTTCAACAATAAAGTATGCAGGACTAGATTATTATTTAGCAAATGTAAAGGTAGCATCAGAAAAAGCAAGTGTTCCTGTAGCGATGCACTTAGACCACGGTTCAAGTTTTGGACTAGCTATGCAGGCACTTAGAGTTGGGTATACTTCTATTATGATTGATGGTTCCCATGAAAGTTACGAAGATAATATTTCAATATCTAAATCTGTTGTAGATGCATGTATGCCTTCAGATATACCTGTTGAAGCTGAATTAGGTAAAGTTGGAGGTAAGGAAGATGACTTAGATGGTGGTGATGGTGGAGCATACACAGACCCACTAGAAGCAAAGGAATTTGTGGAGAGAACGGGAGTATCATCTTTAGCAGTAGCAATAGGTACTGCACATGGGCTGTATAAGGGAGAGCCAAAGCTTGATTTAGATAGATTGTCCGAGATTAGAGAGGTTGTATCAGTTCCATTAGTGTTGCATGGTGGGTCTGGAATACCAGATGAGATGATTAAGGAATCTATAAAAAGAGGAATTTGTAAGGTTAATTATGCAACAGAATTAAGGATTGCTTATAGTAATGGAGTTAAGGATGTGCTTAATTCTGACCCAGAAGTGATTGACCCTAAGAAGTATGGTAAAAAAGGTTTAGATTCAGTTAGAGAGTTTGTTAAGAGTAGAATGGAAGTTTGCGGATGTGTAGGAAAAGCATTAGGGACAGTAGAGTGTTAATAATAAAATAATAAGTAAGATTAGAGTAAGGGTTCTATAGTAGAACCTTTATTTTATTTTTTGATTAGAATTGTAATTGATAAGTTTGAAATAATGACGATGATATACTTAAACAAAAAGTTTCTTGTTATATTTAAGTCAATAGTTAATAGCATAATAGAGAGATAGTTGTCTAAGGTGAGGATATACTTCTATGATAAAATAATTTTATGTACACTTGAGATAAAGTTATATACAATTACATGAAAATTAAGAAATAAATTAGAGGAGATTTAGGATATATTTATTTAACTAAGTAACATTAGATAATAAATATAAGGTGGATTATATGAGGAATATACCAGAGGATATTAAATAAATTTATAGTTTAATATTAGATTAAAATAAACAGTTGAATATGGATAATATAGATATATAAAAAGAGATATTGAATAATTATGCAATATCTCTTTTTGTGGTTAATAAACTAGATAGTCAAATTAATCTAAATACATTTTAATTAAATTGTTAATATTAAAGATTAATAAAAAATATTATCCAAAAACTAGTAGATGACTTCATTATAAAGACTAATAAATCATATGTATAAATACCTCATTAAGACGAACTAGACGTATTTCTACTATATTGACTTATAAAACCTTTAGGCATTTTACTTATAAAATATACAACCATTATGCAAGATAAAGGCTTGTCCACTATATTGCTGAGAATTCTTGGGAAGAACGCAGCAGTAAATATCTTCTGCCCAGACTGAACTAAAAAACCAACCAATAAATCAGCACCACTTCCACTTAAACCACCAAACAATAAAACTGAAATAGGAGTACCAATTAAAGGGCAAACAACAGATAAAATTATTCCTGTGATAATAGCTTCTTTATAACCAAAACCTTTTTTCTTAGAAATATAACCAACAATAAGACCAAGAGCAATATTTACAAGAGCAAAAGGTATATTTGTAGGCCCTGATATAACACCTAAAACTAAATTTGTGCATCCACCAATAAGAGCACCCCAAAAAGGACCTAATACAACAGCCCCAAGTACAGTACCAACTGTATCTAAAAATAATAATGGTATGTTTATCATAGATATAAACATACCTAAGACAATGTTAATAACTATACACATTGAAGAAAATGTGATTTTTTTAGTATTCAATTATAATACCTCCTAAAAAAATGTATACATTTATCATATTATAGATTATAAAAGATTACTAATTGTATATTTCTATATAGAATATTACAAATATAGAGCAAATAAATAATATAATTGGCGAAATATATAGTATTATTAAAATTAAGAATAACTAAGGAGATTATTATGAAAAGAAATAGAGAGATTGTAGTAGTATGTCATTGTATATTAAACTGTAACTCTAAGGTGGAGGGGCTATCAGAATTTAAAGGTGCACAAAGTATAGTAATAGATTTAATAAATAATGGATATGGAATAATTCAACTGCCATGTCCAGAGATAATTATGTATGGAATAAATAGATGGGGACATGTAAAAGAACAGTTTGACAATATGTTTTTTAGAGAACAATGTAGAAAAATGTTATTACCTTATATAATGCAGTTTGATGAGTATTTAAAGAATAATTATGATATAAAAAGTATTATTGCAATAGATGGTAGTCCAAGTTGTGGTTATAATAAGACGTGTAGTTCTAAAAAGTGGTTTGGTGAATTGAGTGGTTGTCGTGATTTAAAGAACAAGATAAATGATGTGCAAGTAGTAAATGGTAAAGGAATCTTTATAGAAGAGTTGGAGAAGTTACTTAATGAATACAATTTGAATATACCAATAGTTGGCTTTGATGAATCTGGAGAAGATAAGTAAATATATTATAAATATATTTTTAGAAAGTATGATAATTATTTATAATTAAAAGAATATTGAATATCTATAATGCTATAAATAAGTTTATAAAAGTATTATTTATATATAAGTTAAGTTTTTAATAATTTTAAAATTAAAAGAGTAGAATTTTTTTAAGATACTAGTTTGGTAAAACTAGTATCTTTTTTTGTCATGAAATCTATAAATTACATTTAAAATATGTATGGTTAATTGAATTACAAACAAATTTAAATTATGACCATTACTATTATAGAATGATTTAATATGTATGGGTTAGTGCCATAAAAAACTACTAGAAATATATGATTAGTTATCTTACCCAATCATGAGAAACCAAAAAAGTGTAAATTAAAAGAAATTTAGGGTATTAAAAATGATTACCTTTTATCAAATTGGAAAATTACGTTAAATTATGGAAAACGATTGACAAATAGAGTCAAATAAAGTATATTATTGGTAAGTTAGTTTAACGTACAAATAAATACTAATATAAAATCTTCTACATCAATTCATATATTAAAGTAGTTGACCTAAAAGTACATTAAATATAACACTATATCATCAATTTAGGAGGGTGGCTGTGGTAAGAATATTTGAAGACTATATTGAAAAAAGATTTGACAATGAACTATTGCGAATAGAAGCATGGGGAAAAAATTCCTTACGTATCAGGTCATTTGTAGACCAAAATTTTGTTGACGAAAACTATGCTCTTAACGAAAAGCCTAAGTTAAATAAAGACGATATTATAATTAATAAAAATGAAGATAATAGTGTAATCATTAAAAATGGAAAGATAAAGGCTGTCTTAGACCATAGAGATAGAATTACTTTTTACAATGATAAAAATGAAATATTATTGAAAGAGTATATTCGATTAAGAGCTGTAAAACATGATGACGGTGGAGAGGATGTAGGTACAATTGAAATTACCAAAGACTTTAACTCTACTCTTAAATTAAAGTCAAGAGAATATCGACCAAGTTACAGTGGAGACTTTGAAGTAACTACTAGATTTGAGTCTGAGCCTTCTGAAAAGGTTTTTGGAATGGGACAATATCAACATAAATTTTTAGATTTAAAGAATACTGTGCTAGAACTGGCACAAAGAAATTCTCAAATATCAGTTCCTTTTTATATTTCTAGTTTAGGTTATGGATTTTTATGGAATAATCCAGGGATTGGAAAAGTATCTTTTGCCAAAAATATGACAGAATGGAAGATGTTTTCTACAAAATTTATAGATTATTGGATTACTTGTGGAGAAAGTCCAAAAGAGTTAAACAAAAATTATTCTCAAGTTACAGGAACTGTTCCTATGATGCCTGAAAACCTTTTGGGGTTATGGCAAAGCAAATTAAGATATAGAACTTCAGAAGAAGTTTTAGATGTTGTGGAAGAATACTCGAAAAGAGGAATTAAACTTTCATCAATTGCAATTGACTATTTTCATTGGCCTAAACAAGGTGAATATAAATTTGACCTAGATTATTGGAAAAATCCTAAGGAATTAGTTAGGAAACTAAAAGAAGAGTATTCAGTAGAGCCAATGGTATCAGTATGGCCTACAGTTCAAAGTGATGCAGAAAACTACAATGATTATTTAGAAAATGGTTATTTAGTTAATGTTAATCGCGGTGTCAGAATGACAATGCAAATTCAAGGAAATACAGTATTTGTAGATATGACAAACAGAGATGCAAGGGACTATGTTTGGGATAGAATAGATAAAAATTATAAACAGCTTGGAATTAATTACTATTGGTTAGATGTAGCTGAACCTGGATATTCTGTTTATGATTTTGATAATTATAGATATAAAAAAGGAAATGTTTTAAGTTGTGGTAACATTTATCCTATTGATTATTTAAAAATGATTTATCATGGTTTACATGATGATACAGAGTCAGTTGTAACTCTTGTAAGAGGAGCTTGGGCAGGAGCTCAAAAGTATGGAGCTTTAGTATGGTCTGGTGATATTGATTCTAGTTTTGAAGCTTTTAATAATCAAGTGAATACAGGATTAAATATGGGGCTAGCAGGTATACCGTGGTGGACGACAGATATTGGAGGTTTCCACGGAGGAAATCCTAAAGACCCAGAATTTAGAGAACTTATGGTAAGATGGTTCCAATATGCTACTTTTTCACCAATTTTAAGAATGCATGGAGATAGATTGCCTCATAGCAAACCATTATCAAATAAAGGTGGAGGTTCAATGGTAACTGGAGCTCCTAATGAGATATGGTCTTATGGTGAAGAAGTTGAAGTAATTCTTACAAAGTTCATCAAAATTAGAGAAAGTATAAAAACTTATTTATCAAAATTGATGAAAGAAGCTCATGAAGAAGGAACACCAATTATGAGAACTTTATTTTATGAATTTCCTGAAGATGATAAAACTTGGGAGATTGATAATACATATATGCTTGGAGATGAAATTTTGGTCGCTCCAATAATGAATTATAAAGATAGAAGTAGAAAAGTATATTTGCCAAAAGGATATACATGGGAGAATATCTTTAGTGGTGTTAGTTATGAAGGTGGAAAAACTTATGAAATTGAATGCCCACTTGAAGAAATTCCTATTTTCTTAAAGCAAAATTCTAAGTATAACTTTGAAGAACTAAAAAATATTTTGAGTGAGGTGAAATCATAATGGAGCCACAATTATGGCAATTATTATTAATAGTAGTATATGGATTTTTTATAAACTATGAAAAAAATTCAACAATGTTTGGGACATATCAACCAGTAACAGCAGGTTTTATTACTGGTCTTATCTTAGGTGATATAAACACAGGTTTATATATTGGAGGTACACTACAACTATTATCATTAGGTATTAGTAACTTTGGTGGAGCATCAATACCTGATTATCAAACAGCAAGTATAGTAGCTACATTTATAACTATTACAACTAAGCAAGAAGCATCTGTAGGAATTTCTATAGGTATTCCAGTTGCTTTATTGATGGTACAGTTAGATGTTCTTAGAAATACTATTGGTATATGGCTAGTTCATAAAGCAGAAGATGGAGCTAGAAAAGGAAATTACAAAAATATAACATATATGCAAATGTTAGGAGTATTATTAACAGCAGCTACAACAGGTATTCCAGTAGCTCTATCTGTAATATTTGGACCTTCTTTAATTAACACAATTTTAAAATATACACCTGAATGGTTAACAGGTGGTTTAACAGTAGCTGGAGGACTACTTCCAGCGGTAGGAATAGGATTATTACTTAGATACCTTCCTGCTAAGGAGTATTTTAGTTATTTAGTAATTGGTTTTGTTTTAGCAGTATATATGAAAGTACCATTGTTAGGTGTAGCTTTAATTGGAGGAGCAATTGCACTTATAATTTACAAAAAGAATGTAGAAAATCAAGCACAACATTATACTGTGGCAGGAGGTATGGATGAAGATGAGTGATAATGTATCAGTAAATAAATCAAATGAAAAAGTTAAAAAAAGTGTTCTGTGGCGTTGGTTTTTCACTAGTTCTGTTTCTTCAAATTATGAGAAGATGCAAGCTTTAGCATATTGTTATGCAGTACTACCATTTCTAAAAGTAGTATACAAAGATAATCCAGAAAAACTTAAAAATGCTGTATTAAATCATTTACAATTTTTTAATACTAACCCATGGGTTGCACCTTATATTTTGGGTATTAATGTAGCTATGGAGGAATTATCAAGTGAAGACACTGAAGAGGCTGTTACCTCAATTAAAACAGGATTGATGGGACCAGTAGCAGGTTTAGGAGATAGTTTATTTGTTGTTATTCCATGGACAATTTTTGGAGCAATAGCAGCTAATATGGCGATAGATGGAAGTCCATTTGGAATCCTGCTATGGATTGCAGTGAGTGTAGCGTTAAAATTATTAAGTATACCACTATTTAATGCTGGGTATACATCAGGTACTAAGCTAATATCTTCAATTGAAAAAAGTTTGAAGATTTTAACTGAAAGTACATCTATTTTAGGCTTAATGGTGGTAGGTGCATTGATACCATCTGTAGTAAAAGCTAATGTTGCTTTGAACTTTCAACAAGGCGACTTTACAATGAAAGGTCAAGAAATATTAGACCAAATTATGCCTGGATTAGTTCCTGCAATTTTAGTTTTAGTTGTGTATTGGGCTCTTAAAAAGAACATAAAGCCTATATACTTAATTTTAGGTGTAATGGTTGTTTCAATAATTTTATATGCATTAGGTATTTTAAAATAAGGAAAGGGTGATATTTAGATATGGAAATGAAAGGCATTAAAAATATTCGTATAGATGACCGTTTAATCCATGGTCAAGTTGCAACTATGTGGAGTAATAAATTAGGTGTTACAAGATTAATGGTAGTAAATGATGCAGTAGCTAATAATTCTGTGCAAAAACAAGTCTTAAGAATGGCTACACCTGCAGGAATAGCATCGTCTATAATTACAGAAGAAACTGCTATAAAAAATATTACTGCTGGGAAGTATGAAGGACAAAATGTATTATTAATTGTCAAGTCTCCTGTTGACCTTATTCCATTTGTGGAGGCAGGATTAAAAATACATAATATAAATGTAGGAAATATGTCAAGTAGAAAAGATACAACAGTATTAAAGCCTAATATCAGTGTTACAGAAGAAGAGAAAGAAGCATTTAAAAAACTTTTAGATGAAGGAATTGAAATAACAACTATAATGACGCCTGATGACAAGAAAACTTATCTTGTAGACATTTTATAGATTTAGAGAGGTGTATTAAAATGAATAGTATTATTTTGATGAGCCATGGAAATATGGCTGAAGAAGTCTTAAATTCTGCAAAAATGATAATAGGGGATTCTGTAGATTATCCTACTGTAAATATGAAACAAGATGATGGAATTGAAGGGACAATAAAAAAACTTAAAAAGGCCTTGGAAGTATATAAGGAAAGTTCAGAAATAGTTATAATGGTAGATTTACTAGGTGGAACTCCATGCAATGCAGCTTTATTAGAGGCTAGTAGTGATAGTAGAATTAAAATTATTTCAGGGCTAAATTTAGGTATGGTTGTTGAATCAGCTTTTTCAGATGCAGAAGAATTAGCAACAAAATTAGAGCAAATAGGCAAAGATAATATTTCTATTGTTGAACCAACATCAGGTTTATTATCTGATGATGAATAGATATATTATATTAATATTTAATTAATATATAACTTCTGAGAAAAAGAGTACAAATAATTTTATGTAAACTCCAGAATAAATTTAATTTTAGAATATATAATTTAAAGGGGTTATGGCTATATAGTCATAACCCTTATTTAAGATTATTTCTATTCTTGTAAAAATAGTATATTTCTAAATATATTCTTAACTTTTTTGATTTTCGTAATTACTATAACTAGTATTTAATTAAGATGAATATTTAATTGATTTAATAATTTAGGTCAGTTTCTAAAACTTTGAATTCACTTATATATAATTAAAGCTATTAGATAAAGTGACTTATGAAGTGGTTCATCTGTTGTAAATGTTGATTTAGACGTAGTTATCTTTTCTAGTGTTCTATTATATTTTTAGTAAAAGTAATATATAGATTCACTTAGATATTAAAAAATGTAACTAGCTTAAATAAGCTAGTTTTTAGATTATCCAATATTATAGTACAGCTATTTTATCATTTATGTCATTCATCAAAGTTAGGTTTTGTATATTTAAGAAGCTTTTAATATTGACAGCAGAGCCACCATATAGAGATGCCTCAGAACCTAACGATGAAATTTCTATATTTATGCCTTTGTTAAAAGAGCTAACTAGCATATCTTTTGTAATCTCTAATATTTCAGGTATATTTCTGATTATTTGGCTGTTTAAATATATTATCTCAGGAGCATAAGTTGCAATAGCGTTGTTTATAGCTAGTGATAGATAACTACAAAACTCATGGATAACTTTTTTAGTATTCTCATTATCTTCATAGTATAGTTGTTTTACCATATCAGGGTCTATTTTAGGAATATTTTCTAAAGAACAAATTTGTTCAAACACTTTCTTCTCTGAGCAGTATTGTTCTAAACAACCACGATTTCCACAAGGACATAGTTTACCATTAGGCATGATAATAGTGTGACCAATTTCGCCACTCATGCCATTTCTACCACTATATAATTTATTGTTTATTATAATGCCTGAACCAAATCCACTATGAATACTAAGACTAAGTAGTGAATTATGTACAGTTGAAAAAGTACTCTCAGCTAAAGCTGTTAAGTTTGCTTCGTTTTCTATATGAATAGGGAAGTCATATTTTTTACTTAGGATACCATATAAATCAATCTCATTGAGGTTATAATATGGAGTGAATAATATGTTATTTTCACAAGTAATCCCATGTATAGCTAAAGTAAGCCCTATTACATTATAAGGAGTATCTATTTTGGATATGTTATAGCTATCTATAATTTCATCTATTAATTGTATAACATTATCTTTATTTACTTGTATATCTATTAATTTCTTAGATTTTATAATAGTCCCATCTAAGTAAGATAGAGAAGAAAATATATAGTCATATCCAATATCCATACTTAAAGAAATCCCTGCACATTTGTTGAATACTAAAAGTATGGGCTTTCTTCCGCCACTATGAGTACTATTTCCAATTCCTATTTCATGAATCAGAGACTCATCGATAAGTTTTTTGGTAATAGCAGATATAGTTGCTTTATTTAATCCTATAGTAGAGGCTATACTTGCTCTAGAAATAGGACCATTCTTTATAATTTGTTCAAGTACCAATCTTTCATTCATTTCTCGAATCGTGTATTTATCAGTAACCAATTTGATATTCCTCCTTAAAATAATATTGTAATACTTTTTAGACAAAAATAAAAGGCTATTTTGCATTGACAAAGATAATTAAATATTTTATTATTAGTTCATAAGTTAGTTTAATATACTAACAAAAATAAAGCAAGTAAAATATACCTAAAATATAAAAAATTAGAATAGGAAAACGATAATTATGAAGTGATGTCTCAAGGAGGGATAAAGTTGGAGTATGTGTTAGGTGTGGATATTGGTACATCAGGTACTAAAACAGTCTTATTTGATAAATTAGGAAATACTATAGAAAGTTGTACATATGAATATCCTCTTATACAAGAGAAAGCAGGTTGGGCAGAACAGGATGCAAATGATTGGTGGGAAGCTGTAGTTGAATCTATAAGACATGTAGTTCAAAGTTCCAATATAAGTAGTGAATGTATAAAAGGAATTGGGTTATCAGGACAGATGCATGGTCTAGTTATGTTAGATAAAGAGGGAAATACCCTAAGAAACTCTATAATATGGTGTGACCAACGTACAGTAAAAGAATGTGAAGAGATAACTGATTTGGTAGGTAGAGAAAGACTGATTGAAATAACTGCCAATCCAGCACTTACAGGATTTACAGCATCAAAGATATTATGGGTTAGAAATAATGAACCCAATATTTATAAGAATACTAATAAAATACTTCTTCCAAAAGATTATATAAGGTACAAATTAACAGGTGAATATGCTACAGAAGTATCGGATGCAAGTGGTATGCAGTTACTTGATATAAGAAAAAGAAATTGGAGTGATGAAGTACTAGAAAAGTTAAATATAGATAAAAATCTTTTAGGTAAAGTTTATGAATCTCAAGAAATTACAGGATATGTTACTAGAGAAGTAGCAAACTTAACAGGACTTAAGGAAGGAACAATAGTTGTAGGTGGGGCTGGAGACCAAGCAGCAGGAGCTATAGGAAATGGAATAGTTAAAGATGGGGTAGTTTCATCGACTATTGGTACATCAGGTGTAGTCTTTGCATATACAAAAGAACCAAAAATTGATAAAGAAGGTAGAGTTCATACTTTTTGCCATGCAATACCAAATACGTGGCATGTTATGGGAGTTACTCAAGGGGCTGGATTATCATTAAAATGGTTTAAAGATAACTTCTGTCAAAGCGAACTGGAAGTGTCAAGTTCTTTAGGTAAAGATGTATATGAAATTATAAATAGTCAAGTAAGCCAAGTACCAACAGGATGCAATGGATTACTTTACCTACCATACATGATGGGGGAGAGAACTCCTCATCTTGACCCTTATGCAAGAGGAGTGTTCTTTGGATTATCTCCAATACATTCTAAAAAAGAAATGGCAAGGTCAATTATGGAGGGAGTTTCATATAGTCTAAAAGATTGTATGGATATAATAGAAAAACTTAATATAGAAGTCAATGAAGTAAGAGCCTCAGGTGGAGGTGGTAAAAGTAAAGTATGGAGACAGATGCAAGCAGATATGTTTAATCAAGATGTATATACTATAAATTCAAGTGAAGGACCAGCGCTAGGAGTTGCAATTCTTGCATTAGTAGGAGCTGGAATATACGAAAGTGTCCAAAAAGCTTGTGAGAATATAATAAAAACTTCAACTAAATTAGAGCCAATAAATCAAAATGTAGATACATACAAGAGATATCATAGATTGTATAAGAAAATATATAATTCTTTAAAAGATGATTTTAAATTATTAGATGAAGTAGTTAATTTTAAAGGTGAAGAATAAAAATAGCTACAAATGAATATGAAAGATAGTTTTAAATTAAAAAAATATTACATACATCATATGTGTAAAACATTAGGAGGATATGAAATGAGTGAAATATTTAAAGGAATAGGACAGATAAAATTTGAGGGACCACAATCTAACAATGAGTTAGCATTTAGATACTACAATCCTGAACAAGTAGTAGGAAATAAGACTATGAAAGAACACTTAAGATTTGCAATGAGTTACTGGCATACTTTATGTGGAGAAGGGAATGACCCATTTGGAGTAGGTACAGTGGATAGACCTTGGAATAATATAACAGACCCAATTGAAATTGCAAAGATTAAAGTTGATGCAGGGTTTGAATTCATGTCTAAGATGGGAATTGAGTATTTCTGTTTTCATGATAGAGATATAGCACCAGAGGGAAGAAATTTAGAAGAAACAAATAAGATATTAGATGAAATAGTTGAGTACATAAAAGCTAAGATGAAAGAAACAGGTATAAAATTATTATGGGGAACTGCTAATATGTTTGGAAACCAAAGATTTGTTCATGGTGCATCTACAACATGCAATGCTAATGTTTATGCTTATGCAGCAGCTCAAGTTAAGAAAGCTATAGAAATAACTAAGTATTTAGGAGGAGAAAACTTTGTATTCTGGGGTGGAAGAGAAGGTTATGAAACTTTACTTAACACTAATACAGAACTTGAAATGGACAACTTCGCAAGATTCTTACAAATGGCTGTAGATTATGCTAAGGAAATAGGATTTACTGGACAATTTTTAATAGAACCTAAACCAAAAGAGCCTACTAAGCATCAATATGATTTTGATACTGCCACTGTTTTGGGATTCTTAAGAAAGTATAATCTAGATAAATACTTCAAAATGAATATAGAAGCAAACCATGCTACACTTGCAGGTCATACTTTCCAACATGAATTGAATATGGCAAGAATAAATGATGTTTTAGGAAGTATAGATGCGAATCAAGGAGACCTATTATTAGGATGGGATACAGACCAATTCCCAACAAATATATATGATGCAACACTTGCTATGTATGAAGTGTTAAAACAAGGAGGAATAGCTCCAGGAGGATTTAATTTTGACTCTAAAGTGAGAAGAGCATCTTTTGAAGTAGAAGACTTATTCTTAGCATATATTGCAGGTATGGATACATTTGCAAAGGGATTATTAATAGCTCATAAATTATTAGAAGATGAGGTATTTGAAAACTTTACCAAAGAAAGATACTCAAGCTTCAGTGAAGGCATAGGTAAAGATATAGTAGATGGTAAGGTTGGGTTTAAAGAATTAGAAACTTATGCACTACAAATGCCAGTTATAAAGAATAAGTCTGGAAGACAAGAAATGCTAGAAGCTATACTTAATAGATATATATATGAAGTAGATACAATCTCTAAGAAGTAGATAGAATCTCTAAAGTGTAAAATTAAATTAAAATCATAATAAAAGAGGCTATTTCAAAATAGAGATAAGCCTTTTTTTTATTGTTGAAATGATGAAAATATATTTGATTTCATACAAAAAAGAGTGCCTCATGAACTAAAATGTTCATTTTGAGACACCACCATTTTAAAAATTATTGCAACCAAAATGGCATATTTACAAATGGAGTAAAATTATCAAATAAGTTTAAATAATATTGAGCTTTTTTAGGGTTATCACATTGTACTAAATCATTTTCAATAGCTTGAATAATTGAGATTTCTTTCGTAATTAATTTTGCCCAGGTTTCTTTAGAAGTTTCAATTGAAACATCAGCTTTTACATCACTATCATGATTATGCATTTCAACAATCCCTCTACGTAACTCTAGCTTAAATGCTTCATTAGTATCAGTCACACATGCCAATAGTGTCATATGAACATCAGAACTTTTAGGACCATTTAGTTTAACCTTAAAAGATTCAAACATAGCTTTGGATGTTAGACCTATAAATGAGTTTGAAAATGGAGGAAATCCAGCATTAGCCCCAACTTGATTTATTATCTGTTCAAAACCTCCATCTAATGCCATGGCACTAGTCAAATACCAATTACGCCAAGTAGCATTTTCTGTTTGGTATCCAAGCATACGAATAGCAGTTGCTTTAAGGTCTCTAGCTTCCATATCATCATTATCTATACGTATAGGATAATTTAATATCTCTGTAGCCCATTCATAATCTTTTTCATCAATAGCTTTTTTAGCTTCAGCTAATATTATTTCACGACCACCCATAATTTTCACATATTTTCTAGCTGCATCCTTAGGATAAATAGGATTTAATTTACTTGCTTCACCATTAAACCAACCTATATATTGGTCATAAATAGCCTTAATTCCTTGTTTAAATGTTCCATAAAATTCACCTAAACGTTCTCTTTGAAATAGATGAGGAGGAAGTTTTCCTAACTCGTTTATTGCATAATCAGGGGTATAACCCATATTTATAAGTCTGACTGCTTGGTCATGGGTATATTGTATGGCATCTCTATAATCCATTAGAAGAGAATTACATTCATCTTTACCATGTAGTGGTCTCATATGAGTTCCAACTAAATAATGTGGTTTATATTTACGAATTTTATCAATTCCTGTATACCATTTCTTAGCATCACGAACAGTCCCTCTAACAGTATATATATTAGGGAATATTTCACCTTGAACAGCATCTCCGACAAACATTATCTTTTCTTTAGATAAAAATATACACATAGCATCTTCAGTCTCAGCTTCACAATGGAACAGTTCTAAATCAACTCCTGATATAGTTATTTTTAATCCATCTTCAACAGATACAAATGTATTTGGTTCAATAAATTTATTAGAACCCTTTGATAAAACAGGTCCACATCCTAAATTAACATAACCATGTTCTCCTTTAGGAAGTATAGAGCCATACATCCAAACAGCTCTTCCCATTCTAATGTCTAGCAGTTCTCCACTAGCTTGAGAGAAATGTTTTATAAATGTCTCATCAACAATAACAAGAATCTCTTTATTTTGGCTTTGTTCTTGACTCACACAAACACTCATACCACCCCAATGGTCACCATGATTATGAGAGATTATCACAGCTTTAATAGGTTTATCAGTAATCTTACGAAAATGCTTCATGATTTCTTCCATCATTTCAATAGTTTCACTTGGGTCAATAATTATAATTCCATCAGTTCCTTCAATCATAACAGGATAAGATAATCCAAAACCAACTGCACTATATACATTTTCGCCTGTTTTATAAATTTTTTGTTCCATTGTTTTAGAATGTTCTGTTAATCTAGGATTAACAAATTTTGATTTTTCAGTATATGCAAAATTGCTCATGAATATAACTCCTTTTAAATATTAAAAAATTTACTGGTTTGCTCTAGTAACAACTGGAGGTAACCATTTACCCGAAATGGCATCTTTACTTGGACCATATAACCTTAGTGTCATGTAAAATTTCTCTTTAGGGGATGGTAGCCAGTTTGATATTTTATTTTCATCTTTTGGTGGTTTATTTTGTATATATATAGTTAGTGAACCATCCTCAGCGTAAAATAGTCCTTTTGTACGATCTCCAATAGAGTAGCGGTCAATCTCATTATCTACTAAGAATGCATTTTTAAATAAATACATTGTTAATGACCAAAATTGGCTTACGGGAGGAAGTTCGTTTTTATTGAACTTTAGCTCATAGTCGAAATTTCCATCTAAAAATTGACCAGTACTATCTTGAAAAATACTTGGATATAAAGATTCTTCTGGTTGATTAGCTAAAGCACCTTTATGCCAAACTATTGAACGTTGTAAATAATCCTCTCCATAATTACCAATGCCTTTTCGAGCAATTCTCCAGAAGTTATGGGATTCTCCAAATGCTAAGCCACCTTCATTAATAAGTTTTTTTGCACTATCACAAGCTTCATTTAATATATCATCAGGAACTTCTTTTAGTTGTCTTGATGATAGTATGTTTGTCCTAGTTTTTAAGTATGGAATTAGTAAAAGTATGCTATTAAGGGTCTCAAAGAATTCATAGTAATTTGAATTTTTATATATTGGTAAATATTTAGTATCATAGTTATCATGATGTGTTTTATTAGACATTTCAGAAGGTCTATGTATTTTAAACTTGCTTTGTATATCTTTAACTTCTTGAATATCATTTTTATCATTGATAAGAATTCTTAAAAATGCTAATGCAAAAGGTGTATCACTTTTAATTATATGAGTATCTTTAGGTAAGTCACCATTCCAACCTGGTCCAATAACAGTAAATTTATTTGATTTTGTTCCAGTTAATCTTCTACCAATATTAGTAATTGTCTCTGTAAATAAGTCTAATAACTGTATAGAGTAGTATCTATCATTAGTATCTGGAACTTCTATTATTGCTGGTTGCTCACGTAAGTCTAGCCAAGCTCTTGAATATGTTGTATCATTGTTTGGTGCTGGAATAAAGGATGTTTTTGGTGATGCTACAGTAACAGTATGAGCAAATTCATTAAAATTTGTTGTTTTAGTTTTTGAATTAATAACTTGTGTATAGAGTAATTCATACATCCCTACTATTGGATATCCATATATATAAGCATTTTGAACTGTTTCAAGTAAATTAGTTTTATTCATTAAGAGCCTCTCCTTTAAAATAATCTTATTATATTCCACAGACATGTCATTATAACGAATAACATGACTGAATTATAAGCAATGATTAAATGATTTTTATTTATTTTTCTATTAATAGTTGTACCTAATAGTCCTCCTAATATTGCAGCTGGAATTATACAAAGTAACATTGATACTTCAAGCCCTGAAGGTATTGATTTTGAAATTAATAGAGTTATTATTTTTGAAGCTTGTGAGAATAGTATTAGTATTACTGAGTTAACAGATGCACTCTTTAAATTCATTGAGAAAAATAATGTCAGAGCTGTTATATTTATAGGGCCTCCACCTATTCCTAAAAAAGATGAAATCATTCCTAAAGTATATCCAAGTAAAAGTGTAAATATACGATTCTTTATGTGGAATTGTTTTTTGTTAGGTAGATTTATGTATACTAATATAGTTACTAATAAAGATAAAAGGAGTCCGTTTTGAATTAGCTTTATAAACCTATCCTTGTTAATAAAATCAACTATAAGTTCAAATATCTCAGTACCAATTAAACCACCTAAAATTGCACCCATTCCAAGTAATACAGTCGTAGGCTTTTCAAACTTAGTTTTATATTTAATATGTTTAGTAACAGCAGAACAAGACATAGTAAATACTGCACATGTTGATAAAAAGTTTATAACTGAAGCATCTAGTTCAGTTACTGCATCTAGTACTGGTTTTATGATAATCCCGCCACCAAGTCCAGAAATTGCACCTATAATAGAGGCTATAAATCCTACTATAAAAAACACCATATGTATCTCTCCTATTCTTGAGTTTTATGTTGATTTCTTGGTAGTAAGTTTGCCCTAAAATAGTAAAATAATTTATTCTAAGGAGGTTTAAATTTAAAATAATATATCTATTTTTACAAATAATATAGATATATGATAAAATGTAGTAATTATTTGACTAGTATATTTTGATTTGTCTAAAGTCATTTTGAATTAAAGTAAATTAAAAAAGAGGAGAATAGTAATTTCTATTTACGATAAGAATATTAAGATGCTAAAGATGTCTAACTAATATATGAATTATAATAAGATTATTAGATATTTATGATAGTAAAATGTATTAAAATATAAAATTTGAAAGTTGATGAGAATTATATGAAAAAGAAAATATTGTTTTTAGTAATTATTTTAACATTTATAATTTTATTAGGTAATTCTACTTATTCACAAAAAAATCAACTATCTGAAGAAGAAAAAGTAGATGATTTTAAACATGTATATAATGTTATAAAAACAGGATATCCTTATCTAGATGTAAATAAAAGACTTAATAATACTGATTGGTTACAAAATAAGGAAGATTATATAAAAAGAATAAAGAGTACTGAAAATGATGAGGAATTTATAGAAGAAATGTCATCTATATTATCTGAATTAAATAATAAACATACAGAGTTAATTGATAATAAAAAACGATATGAGCTTTTTAAGAAATCATATTCTAATAATGATTGGTATGATTTTCTTAATGATAAAAAAGTTGTGGTGAGATATGATTCTATAAATCCTAAGATAAAAATGCCAAATGATATTTTTGTAAAAAAAGAATTAATTTTAGAAGATGTAATCAAAGGGAAAGTAGGATACATGTATCTACCATCAATGTCATCAAAGCATGGAGCTATAGATAATGATTTAAAGGAAATTGAAACCTATATTAACACTTTAGAAAAGCATAAAGCTCTAATTATTGATATAAGAGGAAATTCAGGAGGAAGTGATAGATATTGGCAAGGAATTGTATCTAAACTTATAAAAGATGATGTCAAAATAGATGGATATAGAGTATATAGAAATGATAATGAAATAGTAAAAAAATACACTAATGTAAGAAATATAAAATTAGAACCTATAGAAAATTTGCCAACAAGTGTAAAGAAAAATGCGCCAGAAGAAATTATGAAAAATTTTAATGGTTTTGAAAATACTTCTTATACCCTAAAATCTAAAAATGATTTGAAATTTAAAGGTAAGATATATTTGTTTGTAGATAAAAAAATATATTCGTCATCAGAGTCACTTGCTATGTTTTGTAAAGAAACTAAATTTGCAACTTTAGTAGGTGAAACTACTGGAGGAGATGGAGGATGTATAGACCCTGTGTTGTTTAACTTAAAAAATAGTGGTCTGATAGTCAGAATGGCGAGTTGTATGTATTTAAATAAGAATGGAATATGTGATGAAGAATTTAAAACCATTCCACACTTTAAAGTTAAAGATTGTGAAAGAACTGCAAATTTTAAAGATGATAATTGTATAAAAAAGGTACTAGAACTTGAAAATATTACTTACTAGGTAGCCTTTTAAGTGTTATCTTAGTGGTTGAAGTATTGGAATTTAAAAATATAAGAACATACTATAAAAAGCAATTTGAAAAGATTTTAAATCTTTTTAAATTGCTTTTTTAATTATGAAATTTTTCATTCTAGTGGTGTATTGTTATAGAGTTTGATTTATAGGTTAAGTTGAGGTATTATCATGATTTACTAGAAAATATCATAATATAATAAAATATAAAAGTACATTAAAAAGCAATAAAAGGAAACAAAAATCAATAAAATACAAAATAAATTTGACTTTTTGATATTCCTAAATTAATATATTATTATTATTATCAAATGAAAGGTAAGTGTAGTTATGGAGGAAAAGTTTTATACAATAGACCAAGTTGCAGATGCTTTAGAAATGCATCATAAGACAATAAGAAAATTTATAAAAGATGGGAAATTAAAGGCTAATAAAGTCGGTAAACAATGGAGGATATCAAAAGAAGATTTGGATAGATTTATGGATATAAAGAGTGATAAAAGTAATAGTTTGGAATTTAAATTGGATTCTTCTAAAGAACAAGTATATATTCCAAAAGTTAATGTATCTACAGTAATTGACATAAATAGTATTTCTAATAAGGAATACTCACGTCTATCAAACTTACTTTTGGCACTTGTAAATAATCCAACTTCAATATCAAATGGCTCTACTATTAATTTGAAATATAATGAAAATGAAAGTAGGCTTAGAGTTATGTTATGGGGAAATATAAAATTTATTGAGGATATGTTAGGTTCTATATCCATATTAATAGAAAATATTTAGAACAGAAATGAGGAATAAGAATGAATTATAAGATAAAAGAAGAAAATAACAAGAAATATATTTTTTTAGATAGTAAATTTAATAATGAAGGAGAAATAATGGATATTATATCTCTATGTATGGAACATGGTGTAAATTATCTGATGCTTAGTAATAATTCATTTTCAGATGAGTTTTTAAATTTGAAGACTGGACTAGCAGGTGTAGCATTACAAAAATTTATAACTTATAGAATACAAGTTGTTGGGATTATTGCTGATGAGAATAGGATAAATAAAAGATTTTCAGAATTAATGCTAGAGCTGAATAAATCAAATAATTTTAGAATAGTAGGTAATTTTGAGGATGCTAAAAAATGTATCTTAAATATAAATTGATAGTAGAAAGATATAGACCAAATATTTTAATAGCCATCTTGTTCATGTTACAAAAGTGTAATGTTAACAGTTAAAATGTAATATTTACTTAAGGATTTATTTAAATAAAACCTTTAAAATAAATATATATTAAAAAATTAGCAACTGGAGGCTATTATTATGAAAGAAATATTAAAAATAAAAAATATATCAAAAGATTATGGAATAAAAGGATTTAGAACAAATGTATTAAAAAATATATCACTTACAGTCAATGAAGGTGATTTTATAGCAATAATGGGTCCATCTGGTGCAGGTAAAACAACATTACTAAATCTCATGTCTACACTTGATAAACAAACTTCTGGAGAAGTAATACTAGATGGAATCAATATATCAAAAGTAAAAAATAATGAACTGTCAAAACTAAGAAGAGAAAAAATAGGATTTATATTTCAAGACTACAATCTATTAGATAATATGAAACTAATGGATAATATAGCGCTTCCTCTAGCATTAGGAAAAAAGAAAAGTAAAGAAATAGAATCTAAGGTGTTTTCCATAGCCAAAAAATTTGGATTAGAAAATCATTTAGATAAATATCCTTATCAATTGTCAGGAGGACAAAAACAAAGAGGTGCAGCAGCTAGGTCATTGATTACAAATCCAGCAGTCATATTTGCTGATGAACCAACAGGTGCTTTAGATTCGAAGTCAGCATATGAACTTTTAGAATCATTGGAAAGAATAAATAAGGAGAATAATGCTACTATTATAATGATTACACATGACCCCCTAACTGCAAGTTATTCCAATGAAGTATATATGATAAACGATGGGAATATAAAGTGTAAATTAAACAAAGGAAGTAGCAGAAAAGAATTTTATAAAAAAATTATGGATATGTTAGCCTCTATGGGAGGTGACATGTAAGTGAGTATACTTGGAATTGCGTATAATAATTTTAAGAGTAATATAAGAACGTATCTAGCATTTTTTATATCTATGGTTTTTTCAGTAGTTGTACTAACCAACTTTGAATTATTAAGATATGGCGATGCTATAAATGTATTACAAGGAGAAAATAAAAATTTTACATTATCAGTATTGGTAGCTGTGATAATGATACTATCAGTGTTTTTGTTTTTCTTCATTTGGTATGCAACAAATATATTTTTTAAAAATAGGTCTAAAGAAATTGGTATATTATCATTTATGGGGTTAGACCTATATACGATAGGGAAAATATATTTTGTAGAAAATATGCTTATAGGAGTAAGTTCTTGTATAACAGGAATAGTTATAGGAATAATAACATCTAGATTTTTTCAAGTAGTGATAATAAAGCTATCTGGATTTGATATAAATGTATCTAATGGACTTAGCATGGAGGCTATACTATATACTACTTTGATATTTATGTCTATATTTATGGTAATGGCTATAAAAGGTTTTATAACAATATGTAGAAGTAGTGTAATAAACCTAATTAATACATCCAAAAAGCAAGAAAAAATACCAAAGATAGGAATAGGTATATATATATTAGCTATAGTATCAATTATAGTAATAGGATATGGTTATTACCGTTCTACTAATATAAGGACTGGAAATATAATGAGTGTAATACCTGTTATAGCTATAATAATAGTTGGGACTTATGGTCTATTTAAATCAGTTGTTCCTGTTATATTTGATATTATAATAAAAAACAAAAAAATATTATTCAAGGGAAATAATATAATAGCAATAAATAATATAAATTACAGATTAAATAAAAATTACAAAACTTATGCTATAATAGCAATAATTATAACCACTACGATATCCACTCTTGGAGCGTCAGTTGCAATGAAATATATACATCAAAACGCTCAAGAACAAAGAAATGTATATACTGCCAGTATAGTTTCAATGGACAAAGATGAAGTGAATAAAACAAAAATAGAGAATATAATAAAAGATACTAATAAAATAAAATATTCAGTAAATCTAGAACTAACAATTTTAGAAAACACAGATAGTAAGGATATTTATGATAAAACTGATGCCATAATGAAATATAGCGATTTTAGTAGTATTCTTAAAGAGAATGGTCATGATGAAGAATTAAAAGAATATAGTGATAAACTAGTTAAAGGAAATAATGTAATAGAGTTAAAAAGCCCTCAAACGATAGTATCAATACCTACAAAAGAAGCCCATGTAAACATTGATGGACATTTATATAATATTTCAAAAGGAAAAGTAAAAGTTCCAGTGTTAGGGACAGGATTTAATCAAAGCATCATAGTAGTAAATGATGATACATATTTCAAATTAAGAGATAAGGGACAACAAGTATATTTTTACGGAGCAAAGGTGTATCAAGAAGAAAATAGCCAAGTGATGTTTAAAAATCTTGAAAATAATCTAAATTTAAAAAATAGCTATATTCAGAATGGATATAAAGGTCTAAATGAGGGTCGATGGATGAAATTTGCATATGTAGTGCTTGTATTTTTATTCTTAGTATTTGTACTTGTAGCTGGAAGTATAATTTACATGAAAATATATAGTGATGCATATGAAGATAAAGGTAAATATAAGATTTTATTAAAAATAGGTACTACAGAAAAAGATATAAATAGAGCTATACTTAAAGAAGTAGCCATCTTTTATACTTTACCAATGTTAAGTGCAACAATATCTAGCTATTTTGCATTGAGGTTAGCAGGAGATTTATTGATGACTAATTTATTTGGTATATATATACTAAGTTTAGTTATATGCTTGATAATATTTATAATATATGGAGCAGTATCCGTCAGTAAGTTTAAGCGTGTAGTATATAAAAATTAACTGATAAATTGCTAAAAAACAAGGAGATTCTTTTAATAAGAGTCTTCTTGTTGATTAACGAAACAACTTGGTTAATCAACCTATATAATAAAATATGTTATTATAGTAATAGTTTATAACATAGTTAAATATTAAAATAATGGAGAATACACAAATGTATAAAATTTTATTAGTAGAAGATGATATTGATTTGGCCAAAGAAATTGCTCTTGCATTGGATAAATGGGGATTTAACATAGAATTAATTAATAACTTTGAGGTAGTATTAGATGAATTTGTAGACAAAAAACCAGATGTAGTACTTTTAGATGTAAACTTACCATTATATAATGGGTTTTACTGGTGTGAGAAAATTAGAGCTATTTCTAATGTACCAATAATATTTTTATCATCAAGAGATTCTGACATGGATTTAATAATGGGGATAAATAATGGAGCAGATGATTATATTACCAAACCATTTTCTATAGATATATTGGTTACCAAAATAAATGGTATAATAAGAAGAGTCTACAATTATAGTGACTCTAGTAGTATTATGTACTACGACGAGTTGATATTTGATACAGGAAGAGGAGTTATAAAGCACAAATACAAGGATGAAAGTTTAGAATTGACTAAAAATGAAATAAAAATTTTAACCTTATTATTAAAAAATAAGAATAGAGTTGTATCAAGGGAAAGTCTTATGATGACTCTATGGAATAATGATGAGTTTGTGACAGATAATGCACTTACTGTAAATATGAATAGATTGAGAAGTAAAGTTAAAGAATTAGGTTTTGATGATTTTATAAAAACTAAGAAGGGCATAGGATATATAATACAATGATAGCGAAATATTTAAAAGGTAGGTCTAAGTATATTATCATCTGTTTAATTATAGTCAGTATAATAAATATATACTTATTTGCTATAGATGTATTTAAAAATAAATATGCAGAGTTGGTATATTTAGATTTTTTAGTACTATTTATAACAATATTATTTTTTGTTGTGGATTATATCGGCTTTAGAAATAGTTATAAAAGTTTATATAATTGTATAGAAGATAATGGTGAAATAGATGGTTATTTGGTTGAGGGACAATCTTTTGAAGAGAATCTAATGAGAGCTATTATAGAAAATCTAAAAATAAAAAATAACAATGATATAGAAATTTATAAACAATCTTTAAAAGAATTAGATGAGTACATGGCTAAGTGGGTTCATGAAATAAAGATTCCAATATCTTCTTTGAGTATAATTACAGATAGGTTAAGCAGTATAGAAGATAGTATAGATATTAAGAATCAGGTTGCTAAGATAAACTTTTTAGTTAACTCCATTTTATATAGTAGTAGAAGTAATACCATGTTTGAAGATGTATTTATAAATAAGGTTAAATTAGAAAAATTAGTAAAAATGGCTGTAAAAAATAACTCATTTTTGCTTATAAAAAATAACATTGAAGTTAGTTTAAATAAACTAGACTATGATGTCTATACAGACTCTAAATGTATGTCATATATTTTAGACCAAATTATTAATAATGCCATAAAGTATTCTAAAAAAGCTGGTAAAATTGAGTTTGATTCAAGAGAGTTAGAAAATGGAGTGGTATTATCTATCAAAGATTTTGGAATAGGCATAAGTGAAGAAGATATAGTTAGGATTTTTGATAAAGGTTTTACAGGTGCAAATGGAAGAAATCAACTGTATAAGTCTACTGGAATGGGGTTATATTTTGTAAAGAAAATGATAGATAATTTGGGTCATGACATTGATGTATGTTCAGAAAATGGTTCGTATACAATTTTTAATATCTATTTTTATGATATATCAGATTATTTAAACCTAGATAGTTAGGTTATTATAAAGACTATAACAATATTAGAGATAAAAATATTTGCATAAATTTTATAAAGATTTTTATTTTAAACTTGTCAGTATATTTAAATGAATAATATTTATAGTATAATTAAAATATAATAAAGTTTATCATAATATAGTATTTTTATAAACATATCCTATATTTTTCCAAAAATTGTATTGAATATAAAAATTATAATAGATATAATATTAGATGGAGATTGTATAAAGTGTATACAAATTTGCCTTTAACTCTATTATTGACAATTCTATTTATTCTTGCCATTACTAATAATTGAAAATAGCTATCATTTACTACATGATAATGGTTTTGAATATATTAATTACCATCATTTTATCAAGCTGACAGCAAAGGCATTGATTTGCTAGTTGTATTGTATACAAACCATGTAGAAAATATCGACTAGATTTTTCATTAAATTTGAACATTTCACGAACGTATGAATGGAAAAACCTACATGTTGACAATCCACCTTTTTAAATCCAAAGTGAGCCTTATTAATGGCAAGGAATAGGAAGTAACTATATTTTATAAAGGAGAATATTGAGTATGAAAAAAATTAGGAAGTTAGCTACCAAGCTATTGATTGCAACCATAGTTTTAACCTCAAGTATGAGTATGACAGTTTATGGTATGACAGCCAAGGAAGTAACAGCAAAGACACCAAAAAGCTATGTCACAGGAGCTAATAGCATATATGGCCCAAAGCTGTCACAAGCACAATTGAATTCAGTAGCACAAGCAACAGCGGATTTTATGAACAAGAAAATCACAAAGAATATGACCACAGATGCTAAGATTTTAGTTGCCTATAATCACATTAAAAATAACACAACATATGTTGACTGGAATGCATCAGAGGGAGCCAATACTGCCTATACACTGGTTACTAAAAAGGGAGCATGCTCTGGAATGGCTAGGAGCTTGAAAGCTTTATGTGATGCTATGGGAATTGAATGTTATTATGTCCATAGTACATCAAATGACCACCAGTGGAATCTTATCCGTTTTGGTGATGGGCGTTTGTATCATGTAGATATTGATGCTAATAAGTCAGCAGGAAAGGACATCATATACAAGAGCCTTACACATCCATTGCCATTTGATAAAACAGCATATCCAACAGTTGGAGCAGTAGCACAAACTCAAAAACCAGCACCACCTGGGAAGCACACTATGTTACCACATCAAGAAGGGGCAAAGGTTGTTGGAAAATTTGGAGATATAAAGGACAAACATGTAATGTATGAAGGTGTTCGATGTATTGTAATTAATTCATCGGTAAATACAGTTACATTTATAGGTAGTAAATCAAATTTAAATCCATCAAATCTTACGATTGCTGTAATAGGATTTATGAACACACCATATGGGATGTTTGCATTAGCGCCAGAAGGTAAACCTGTTGAATATCCTTTTAAATATGATAAGCCTTTTTCTTTAGATTTTAGTGGTAAAAATCGTTCTGGTGCAGAATTAGCGAAGTACTGCAAAAAAAATGATGTGACTATTAAAATAGAAATCACTGATGAAAAAGCTAATATTGGACTTGGTCAAGTAATGTATATTCGATATGAATAATGATTAACTCATGACAGTAGAATAAATTATAAACATTGCGCCCTCTTATTGTGGGCGCATTTAACATTATATCTGATATTTTGTAGTTGGATCAACTACTGTATTTCTCCTCTTTTTATTTATAAAAATTATTATCTCTAAGTTGCTGAGCATGTATACGATTAATTAAAAACTGTTTTAACTTAGTCAAGCATAAGAATAAAATGGCTCTATTCTCAAATTCTATTCTATTTACAGGTAAAGGTTGATTTTTCATACTTGACAATAATCTATCCGATTCCTCAAGAAGTAGATTGCCTGTTTCAGCTTCAAATTTGGTATAACCTATCTTATGTATGAAAGCAGATAGAATATGAGCTTGTGGTGGTGTAGAATTTAGTTGAGATACATAACCATACAAACTTTCTAAAATATCCCGTTGACTTTTTATAATATCCATGTGCTCTAAGAAGAATCTAGTGTCATTTAACAAAGTATTATTAATATTATCATAAGTTTCAGAAATACTTCTATCAATAAGTGAATTTAATGTATATAAATCTCTACTATATTCATTCTCTTTTTTAGGATTTACAATAATATCTGCAATGTCTATAAGTACAACGCTTACTTCTTCCTGTAACTTTTTTTGAACTTCATAGATTTTATGTATATTTGTTGGAATATACATGTTTATTATGACACCTATCCCAGTCCCTACTGCAAATATTCCAGCTTCGTTTAAAATCCACTTAATAGATGTTTCTCCTTGAATGAAGTAATGGGATGCGATGACTACACACATAGCAATGACATCTTGAATATTTAATAAAAAACAAAGTGGTATAATTATAAATATAAATATTGAAAATGAAGTCAAATTATATCCTAAAATATTAAAGCATAAATAGGAAAAAAGAGTACATAAAAGAAAACCATAAAACTTTCCAATAAAACCTTTAAGAGTTTCTTTTTTAGTGTCTTTTACTGTAAGTAGTACTATAACTCCAGCAACCATTGAGTATTCTAATTTTAATAGCCAAGCAATAAATATAGCAAGAGAGCATCCTAAAGATAACTTTATAACTTTAAGCAAATCAATATTGTTCAAATACAAACCTCCTTTAAAATATAATAAAAATAATTTTATCATAAAACCAATTTTATTTGAAATGGAGTTGACAATATTTTATTTAAAAAATACTGTAAAATCCGATAAAAAGATAAGTAAATAGAAACACAAAGATATCTTTTTTAATGTAATACATTGTAGAATACAAAATATTATAATGAATATAAAATAATTATACTCTATTGAGGAAATAATATTTTATATTACTATTATATTAGTGAATGATATAACTATAGATATATCTATTATTATTAACATAAAATAAAATTATATAGTTAATGTTATTTTATAATTGATTTGGTATGGAGATTTTTTTCTTTTATGTTATACTATTTATGAAAGCAGATATAAAGATTAAAATACATTAATAAATTATGTATTAGAAGTTTTAAATAGCCATATTAATGAACTTAATTATTGTTCATAATAGCAAATTGGAGGAGATAAACATGAAAATTACTGAAGGATATATGCCTTTTGAAGGTTTTAAAACTTATTACCGTATAGTAGGAGAAAACACTGAAGGGAAAAAGCCATTAGTACTACTTCACGGAGGACCAGGTTCTACACATAATTATTTTGAAGTGTTGGACAAGATAGCTGAGAGTGGCAGACAAGTAATAATGTATGACCAAATTGGTTGTGGTAATTCATTTGTAGAAGGACATCCTGAGTTATTTAATGCGGACACTTGGATAAAAGAGCTTATTGAACTGAGAAAACATCTAGGGCTTGAAGAAATTCATCTATTAGGTCAATCTTGGGGAGGTATGCAGGCTATTTGGTATGCTATTGAGTATAAACCAGAAGGTATTAAGTCATATATTCTTTCATCTACTCTTTCTTCTGCAAAGCTTTGGGAGAAAGAACAAAAAAGAAGAATATCATATATGGATGAAGCTGACCAAAAAGCATTGCTTGATGCAGTAAATACTGGAGATTACTCTAGTAAAGAATATAATGATGCACTAGAAAAATTTATGGCAATGTATTGTGCAGGTGAAGTAACAGAAGATTCTCCAGAATGTTTAAGAAGACCTAAAAAATCAGGTTCTGAAGCGTATATTGTAGGATGGGGACAAAATGAATTTTCTCCTACAGGAACTCTTTCTGGATATGAGTTTACAGATAGATTACATGAAATCAAAGAACCTTGCTTAGTAACTAGTGGAGCAATAGATTTATGTTCACCATATATTGCAAAAACTATGTATGATAGAATTCCTAACAGTAAATGGGAGTTATTTGAATATTCAAGACATATGCCATTTGTTGAAGAAAATGATAAATATATAGAGGTTCTAACTAAGTGGTTAGATGCTAATGATTAAAAATAATATAAATTTATATAAAAAAGAGGCTGGACATATTGTCTAGTCTCTTTTTATTATTAATAGAAGTACTAAAATTTTATGTAATTTTACAAATAGTGGAAATATATTTGTGTATATGTATTTAATTTTATTCGATTCTAGAAATTTTTTTATATATTGGTATAATTATTCTGTTTAAATTTGCTTAAAAAGTATATTAATTATAATAAGAAACAATTATATAAATAGGAATAGATTATTATAATTAGTATAGAGATAAAAATAATTATAGAAAGAAAGGCATATTATGGAAAAATCAAGAGTTATTGAAATGATAAAAAATAATCCTAATATTATATCTACTTTAAATAATCCAACTGATGAAATGAAAATACTAGCTATCAAAGAAAATGGGCTTGTACTAGAATATATAAATAATCCAACTAGAGAGATGCAAGAGTTAGCAATAGATAATAATGTTAGAGCAATTAAATTTGTAGATAATCCAACAGAAGACATGATGATAAAAGCAGTAAACGAGGGGTGGAGTATACTAGACTATATCAAAAATCCAACTGATAGAGTTATTAAGATGGCTATAAATCAAGCAGGATGGGCTATTAAGTATGCTAAAAATCCAAGTGAAGAGTTACAATTATTAGCAGTAAGAAAAAATTATGATTCAATAAAATTTATAAAAGAGCCTTATGAAAGTGTACAAGAAGAGGCAGTTAGAATAAGTTATGATGCATTAAGATATATAGAATCACCTAGTTATAATACAGAAATTATAGCTATAAAAAATAATGAAGCAGCTATTGGCTTTATAACTGATTTAGATAAGAATAAAATGTTAGAGTTTTTGAAAGTTAATATTTTAGTGATTAAATATATTATAAAGAAAATATCTAAAGATGAATTAGAGGGAGTATTAAAAGACGTATTATCAAAGGAAGATGTAGAAGAAAAGTATGTTAGAGATTTTTTAAATTGTAGTGTTATAGACAGGGATAGCGAGAATATATCAATAGATAAAATTATGTTTATTTATAAATATGGAAGTAAAACAGCAAAAAAAATCGCTGTAGACGAGAAATTAAAGATTATGTAGGAGAGAGAAAAATGAATTTTATAGACACATTAAAAAGCGTTGACTTAATATTATCCACTGGAGAAGTTCCCTTAATAGTGGGAGAAAGTGGGATAGGAAAAACAGCTTTAGCAAAAAAACTTGCTGAAGAAAATAATTGGAGTTTAGTTGTTATTGATGGGAATCTACTTAAAGAGGGCGAAATAGGAGGCCTTCCAACTATAGAATCTTATGTAGGAGTTGATTCCAATGGATATAAGATTGAAAAGAAAACAACAGTATATGCTGTTCATAATAAATTAAGAGAAATTGATGAAGAGATATCTAAAGGTAAGATTGTTCTTTTATTTATAGATGAGATAAATCGTTGTGAGCATACTGTGCAACAAGAACTTATGAATTTAATTCTAAATAGAGAGATTAATGGATATAAGTTGCATGATTATGTAAAGATTTTAGCAGCAATGAACCCATCAAGTAAATATGGTTCAGACTTTGATTATCAAGTTGTGGATATGGACGCTGCCCAAGAAAATAGATTTGTCTGGTTAAATATGGAGAGTGAGCATACACAATGGTTAAAATGGGCAGTTGATGAAGGAATTGAAAGAAAGGTTATAGAGTTTATTTCTACTTTTCCAGAATATCTTCATAAAATAAATGAAGATGATGTAAGGGCAACTCCTAGAAGTTATGAAAGAGTATCTAAAATTTATAAAGTTTATAAGGAAAAAAATAATTCAATTCCTAGAGCAGTATTTTTAAATGTTATAAAAGGGAATATAGGTAAGGTTATTGCAGAAGAGTTTATAAGCTTTATTGAATCAGATTCTAAACCACTAATATCTTATGAAGAGGTTTTTTTAGGAGAATCTATTGATGAGTCTATTATAGAAAGAGTAAAAAATGAAAGTCATACAAGACTTTATCTATCAGCTATAAATATCTTAAAAAACTTAGAATCAAATGTGAAGGATGGTAAATATGAATCAAACCGATACATTAATAGATTCATTGAGTTTTTAAAAGTATACCCTGTAGATTTAATGATAGGAATTATGAAGGACATTAGAAATAGTTATACTGAAGTGTATAAAAAAGCTATAGAAAATGAAGAGTTTGTAAAATCATATTTTGAATCTTATAGTTTAATAAGGGGATAGTGTATGGAAAATTATTTTAATAAGCAAGCAAAAGAACTTTATAATAAAGCAAGTGAAATTATAAGTACTCATTCTATGCTAAAGGCGAATCGTGCCAATGAGAAATTTGATGTAGATATACCACAAGATTTTAAATATGAATTTTTTAACCTTATAGATAAAGTTAATTTAAGTCTTATGGAAGAAAAGGACAATTTTTATGGATATTTTTTATTTCAGATGTCAAGAGAGATACGATTTGATATAAGTAGTCCTACGGGTGTGAATTTTAAAGGAGCTAAGTATGTTATATACTTTAATCCAATGATTTTTTTAACACTTGACATAAAACAAATGGAGACTACAATCAAACATGAAATTCATCACATATTATCTATGCATTTGGTGAGAGCAAAGGAATTAAAAGGAAAGTATAGTACATTAGCTATCAACATGGCAATGGACATAGTAGTAAATAAATTTTTAAATAATTTACCACCATATGCAACTACCTTGGAATGGGTAAATTTAAAATATTCCTTAAAACTTGAGCCATATGAACCTTTTGAATATTATGTAGAAAAGATTCAAACTGAATTAGATTTACTAGAAGAGGATGAAGATGGTGAAGAAGATGATAGTGATAAGTATGGAAATATAGAAACTGATTATAGCCCAGAAAAAACTCATAATATTTGGGAAGAATCTAACGATGTAGATGAAAAAACGCTTAAAGAATTTACTGAAAAATTTATTGATAGTTCTCAAAAAGGTACAATTCCTGCTTATTTAGAAAGTATGATATCGTCACTTAAAAATAGTAAAGGTGAACTGCCATGGAATTTGTATCTTAATAGGATAATGGGAACCGTTGAAAGTAATAAAAAGAAGACTATAACAAGAAGAAATAGAAGACAACCAGATAGATTAGACTTGAGGGGTGAACTTAGAAGTCATAAGGCAGAAATAGCAGTTGCACTTGATATAAGTGGAAGTATCAGTGATGAAGAGTTTAAACAAGCGATTAAAGAGGTTCTTAATATCGTAAAAAACTATAGCCATGAAATTACGATTATAGAGTGCGATAATGAAATTAGACGTGTATATAAGGTGAGAACTGAAAAAGACATAAAAGATAGAATTAGGATAGGTGGAGGTACTAGATTTTCTCCAGTTTTTGAATATGCTAATAATAAAAAGATTAATTTACTAGTTTACTTTACTGATGGAAAAGGTGAAAATAAGCTACAAATAGCACCTAAAGGGTATAAGATTTTATGGGTTATTTCTGGAAGAGGAGATGAACTTTCATTGAAAGAGCCTTATGGAGCAGTTAAGAAACTTACAAAAGTCGAAATAAAGGGCGAAATTTTAGAGATAAATGATGTAAGAAATGATGGATATTCAATGAATAGTCAAGCCCCAATTTTATAAGTACTCATAGAAGATAAACTATTTTAAGTTATATTTACTATGTAAATCTAAAAAATACGTTAACTAGTAGTTAATGTATTTTTTTATTTTAATAATATAAGTTTTATTTACATTAAAGTACCAAAATATGTTAAAATTAATATATAGCAAATAGTTTTGGCAAGATAAATTCAGTTGTCAAAGCTATTTTTTATTAAGGAGGGTGATGTTTTTGTTTAAGGTTGATGATTATATAATGTATGGTATGACAGGAGTATGCAAGGTTCTAGATATAACAAATGAAAAATTTACAAATGGAATAAAAAGAGAGTATTATGTGTTGAGCCCTATTTATTCTAATAATACAGTAATAAAAATTCCTGTAGATAATGAGAAAGTACCAATGAGAAAGTTACTTTCTAAAATTAATGTTATTTCATTAATAAATGATATTCCTAATATGGATACACTATGGATAGATAATGAAAAAACAAGAAGTGAGCAATTTAAAAAAATACTTAGAAATGGTAAATGTGAAGAGCTAATAAAATTAATAAGAAGTATATATGATAATAAAGAGTATGTAAAATCTATTGGTAAAAAAACACATCAAGCAGACGACAATATAATGAAAGAAGCCGAAAGATTATTGAATGAAGAGTTTGCAACTATTTTAGATATCTCTCCTGATGAAGTTAGTTCATATATATCAAGTCATATACCTCAATAAAGTATTTTATAGTATCTTTTATTTAAAAATCATAATCTAATAAAATATAATATAATTAAAAAAATACGAGAATAATGTAATTATAGATTATAAGTATTAGAATGTAAAAAAATATTGAATTTAAAGTAATTATACATAATTTAAATATAGACTGTAATAAAGTTGAAAAATTAACATTCAACATAAAAGATAAAATGAAATTTAACAACAACTTTAAAATGGTTGGTTATCAATATTTTATTGTTGTTTTTAGTCATTTTAAAAAATTGATTATCTAGGTTAATAGTATGATGAGTTATCTAGATTCTAAAATGTATAATACTATCAAAAAGTTTTTTTGTTTCGAGTAAATAAGATGGATACTATTTTAAATAGAATCCATCTTATTTAAATTTTATTTATAGTTATTTTTTAGGTGCTATTTTTTAGACATGAAAATCTATTGTAATAGAATTTATCTAGATTAGGAAATCTTATAAAAAATATAATCGACAAAATAAGACTAAATATCTATTGGAATTTATAAATAGGATAATTACTGCATATTTATAGTCTAACCTGAAAAATTATAGATGTGCGAAATTTATTAAGTATTTTATAGGAGTAATATAGAATAATTAAAAAGTTTATTTTTAAACAAACTTTTTCTTTTTTAGATAAAATATTATTTGAATAATAAATAAATATAATTATTTATAAATAATTCAAACTTGTTAAAAAAATGTTTATTGATGTGATTAGTTAGATTACTTATAACACATTTGAAATAATTGTATTTATCTATATTTAGAAATTTAAGATAAAGAGTCATTTTTACAAGATAAGATACATATAAGTTTAAAAATTAATGAATTCTATTAAAATAATTAAATATATAACAATTATTTAATTATTTTAATAGAATTTATAAAACTCAATTTGGATTTATTTCATTTCTTAATTTATCGTTTTTATTCTTAAAAAAATAGATGTTAATAGTATGTAATTTGATTATTATATATTGGATACAAAAAACTTATTTTTGAAAATAAGTAAATTAAGAAAAAGATTAAAATTTCATTTCTAAAAAACCATTCTAGATGTTGATTTAACTTATATTTCCATATAAAAAAATATATATAATATACTTGACAAATATAATTTAAATTTTTCTAATTATTTACTGTCGATTAATCGATTTTTTTCTTGCATATAAGTATATATTTATGGTACGATTTACATGGTGAAATAAATAGGGGGAGGTGGAAAATAAATATTCGTGAAAAAGTTTTCAAATTGAAGCATTTTTATGGAAAATATATTATAAATACATAACATAGCTTCAGTTAATAGTATTAAAGCGAATATATGGATAATCACTTTAAAATAACAGTTTTTATGTTTAGATTCACAGTGTTTAGTATAGTCTTATATCATAAGAAATAAATCTAATCTGTGAATGGATAGTAGTTTATTTATTTAAGTTGAGAATTGGTTAGACGAAGTAACATAGAGATTTAAAAAATAAATAAAAACATTATTTGAATAAAATATATGTTGCTTTATTCGAGACTCCTTTAAAAAAGCACTTAAATGTAATTATATAAGTTGCCACAAAAGGAGGAATTTAGTTTGTAAAATACTATCACGTAAAAAAATAAGAATTGCTATGATGAAGATTTTTTCATGGTCTTAAATAAGAATCTAATGATTTATAAATATATCTGAAAATAATGAATTTATATAATTTAAATTTATAATTAAAAAGCATATTTAATTTGTTCCATGAAAAAATAAATTCTACAAATAAAAACGCAATTATCTTAATAATTATTACAAATTGTTTTACAAAACAATATCACCGAATCTTTCACCAAAAGAAAGAATCTAGGTAAAACGTAAAAATATAAAAATACAAAAATACAATTAAGAAAGGATTTAAACTTATGAGCACAACAGTAAATAAGAAGGGTAAATTCCCTATAGGATTTTATATCTGCTCAACAACTTTCTCATTTGAAAGAGCAGCATATTATTCTGCGAAGTTTTTAATCTATATATTCCTTACAACAGCTGTAATTCATGGTGGTCTTGGAATAGATAAAGGACAAGCTGCCATAATGCAAGCTAACCTTGTTGCATTCACATACCTTGCACCAATCATTGGGGGATATATATCAGATAGGTGGATAGGAGCTAGATATACTATACCTATAGGTATGCTTATCATGGGGATAGGATATTATCTTGGTTCTATTGCAACTACAGTTTCTATGGTAAATGCAATGATAATATTAGTTTCAATTGGTACTGCATTCTTTAAAGGAAATGTATCTGCAGTAAATGGACAGCTTTTTGACAATCAAGAAGAACTTGATACAGCATTCTCAGTACAGTATTCTTTTGTTAATATAGGTTCTTTTATTGGAACTACAGCAGTTGGTATACTTTATGCTAAAACATTTGCAAAAAATGGTGTACTTGGATTCTCTCAATGTTTCTTCATAGCAGCTGTACTTTGTGTAATAGGTGCAATATGGTTCACATATGGATGGAGATTCCTTGGAAATGCAGGAAAGAGACCATTTAAAGAAGGCGTAGTTGCTGAAAAAGTTGAAGCAAAAGATAATTCGCCTCTTACAGGTATGGATAAGAAGAGAATTTGGGCTATTATACTTATTTCATTCTTCTCTGTAGTATTCTGGTTATTCTGGTACTTAACTTATCTTGCAGTTTATGATTATGGTGCAGCATTTGTAGACATGACTATTGGAGGATTTGAAATTCCTCTTGCTTGGTTTGACTCATTAAATGCACTTGTATGTATAGTATTAGGACCAGTTCTTGGAGCATTATGGTTCAAACTTGCCAGTAGACCACAAGGAGATATAAGTTTATTTAAAAAGACAGGTCTTGGATTAGCATTCTTAGGTCTTGCATTCTTAATGCTTGTTGGAGCAGAACTTTCAAGAGGTGTTGGAGCCCCTGAAACTGCTAAAGCTAGTATAATATGGATAATCATGTTTGGTATACTTCTAAGTTTTGGAGAAATGTTATTCTCACCACTTGGTAACTCTTTCGTAAGTAAGTATGCACCTAAGAAACTTCTAGGTGTTCTTATGGGAGTATGGACATTTGCTACTTTCTTAGCTGGTCAAGGATACGGATATATATATGCATTCACTCTTAAATTTGATATGATTAAGGTATACACTGTAATTCCAGTAATACTATTTGTTGCAGCTATACTATTATTCTTATCTGACAAGACATTAAGTAAACTTGTTGAGGATGATAAATAATCAATAAATAATTATTATTTTATATAGATTAATCTACAATAATTATATTATATTAGGTTGATTTATAGCTAATTAGTAAGAAGAATAAAAATTTACGTTTAAGCATAATATTATTATATATATTGAAGTAAATTTATTAAAAAATAGATAAAAAAATACTAGTCTTAGTTGGCTAGTATTTTTTTATCTTAAATTATATAGAGAATTAATACATAATTTCTCCACTTAAAACAGTATAAGCACTTCCTCCGATTTTTACAGATGATATATCATTATTTTCCTTGGCTATATTTACATATACTTTTCCAGGTCTGTTTATAAAGTTACCTTCCTCACCAATAAAACTAGTTTTTTCTAAAATATTATGTTGTACTATATAAGATGATACACAAGCATTTCCAGTTCCACATACAGGGTCTTCTGTAACTCCAACATATGGTGCAATAGATCTTAAATGATAGTCACATTTTTCATCTATAGTCTCTATGCAAAATGGAGTTATACCAATTATATTATTTTCACCACTAAATTTTTTGATTTCATTTAAGTCTGGAGAAATATTTTTTAAATCATCTAAAGATTTTAATCCAAATACAAGCCACCAAAGTCCAGTATTTACCTTCATAATTGGATACTCAAGCAATCTATCTTCATTTACACCTATCATTTGTGCAAGTTCTTTTCTGTAGTTATCTAAATTCTCAAATTCAGGGGGATTTTGTTCCATCATAAATATATTTTCATTATCTATTTCTTTAAGCTCTACAGATAATACACCAGCTTTTGTTTCTTGATAAAATATATTCTTATTAGTATCAAGCTTCCCCTCTTCTAAAAGTGCATGAAAAGCTCCTACTGTTGCATGACCACATAAATCAACTTCTAAACCAGGTGTAAAGAATTGTACCTTGAAATCTGCCACATTTGATTCTGAAACAAATGCAGTTTCTGATAAGTTCATTTCTTTAGCCACATTTTGCTTGATTTCGTCAGAAATATTGGATGCATCAGTAACTACACCAGCAGGATTTCCTCCAAAAGGTACAGTTGTAAAAGCATCAACTTGTTTAATATTAATTTTATTCATTCTTAAAACCTCCTTTTGTTTTTTCTGAAATATAAATTTCATGTTTTATGTATTGATCTCCAATATATAAAATATTAGAGTTTCTTGTCCAGATTGAAATAGCTTCACTTCCTTTAGATAAGTTTCCTGTCAGTATTTCATTGTTATCTACAATTAAAATAATTCCTCTGTAAAGCTTTTTATTTTCAAGTGTAGTATCATTTCCTCCATGGATATGAATATTACTTAGGCCTTCTAGTTTTTTATTTTCTGAAAGAAGTATTTCAACATTAATATTTTTTTTACAAGCAATTAGAAGGTCATTTTTTAGTTCAAGAATTTCTTCATAAGGGCAAGAAAGTATAATTTCTTGTTTTGCATTATTTATCATTTCTATTGCCTTTTTTAAGATATTTTTATTATCTTTTATATTTAAAACATATTCTATACTTTTACCTTTATTTAATACCTGTAAGTTGTCGTTTAGCTTATCTATAGAATTATTAAATTCTTCTTTTTTATTTTTTAATAATTCGCTAGGATTTATAGGTACATATTTAATAGGGTCAGTTCCAACATTGACAATTATATTATTGTTTATTAGTTTTGTTATGTTTTCATATACTTTTGATTGTGGGACACCTGATAATTTGCTTATCTCGTATCCTGTTAAAGGATTTTCTTTTAATAATGCTATGTATATTTGAGATTCATATTTTGTAAATCCTATATTTTGTAATTCATTAACTATATCATCCATAGGTAAACTCCTTTTATAAAAGTTTAGTAACTACATAGGTAGTTATTAATTTAATTTTATAACCTAAATAGTGAAATGTCAACTATAATTAAGCAGAAAGTAAAAATATATAGTATAGATATGTAACCTCATAATCATACTTAGCATGAGATTAAAGTTATTAAAAATGAGTAGTTACAAAAAAGTGACTAATTGCACTGTTACATGGGTCGTAGTATATTAATATCAAGAAAACAATAAAGGAGATATATATTATGTCAAAAATAATAAATAACAATGAATTTATAAACGAAGTAGAAAATAAAGATGGATTAGTAGTTGTAGATTTCTTCGCAACTTGGTGTGGACCTTGTAAAATGTTATCACCAGTATATGAAGCATTAGGAAATGAGATGGCTGAAAAAACAGATTTTCTAAAAGTGGATATAGACCAAAGTATGGAATTAGCTCAAAAATTTGAAGTATCTACAGTACCAACTGTAATAATATTTAAAGATGGGAAGCCTGTAGATAGATTAATAGGTTTTATACCTAAAGATAATTTAAAAAGTAAAGTTGAATCATATATGTAATTAAAATAATTCATATATATAAACAAAAAACTCATTATAGTGAGTTTTTTTGTTTATATAGTATAAATCTTAAAGCGGTTACAAATAAGTGCCTAATTGGCAATGATATCATCTGTTGATATAGTATTTATATAAAAGAAAAATGAAAGGTTATAAAAAATAGGTGAAACTATGAGATATGATATTGCGATAATAGGAAGCGGTCCAGCAGGACTTGCAGCTGCTATAAATGCTAAAATTAGAAATAAAAATATAATTTTATTTGGAACTGAAGATATAAGTCAAAAGCTTATTAAAGCGCCTTCTATAGAAAATTATTTAGGAATTGGTAATATAAGTGGCTTAGAACTTAAAGATAAATTTAAAAAGCACATAGATGATATGGGAATAGAGATAACTCAAAAAAGAATTAATAATGTATATAGTATGGGTGAATATTTTACATTAGTTTCTGGAAACGATACATATGAATCAACTACGGTTGTATTAGCTACAGGTATTGAATATGGAAAAATGATAAATGGAGAAGAAGAATATCTTGGAAAAGGGGTAGGATATTGTGCAACATGTGATGCAATGTTATATAGAGATAAAAAAGTGGCTATAATAGGATACAATCATGAAGCTGAAGAAGAAGCAAATTTTTTAAGTGAAATAGCAAGTAGTGTTTACTATATACCTATGTATAAATTAGAAAATAAAATCAATAGTAGTATAAACATAATAGATGATAGACCCTTAGAAATAAAAGGTGGAAAACTAGTCAATAAATTAGTATTGAGAAAAAGTGAGTTGGATATAGATGGTATATTTATCATAAAAGATAGTGTATCACCAAAATATATGGTTCCAGGATTAGAAGTAGAAGATTCTCATATAAAATCAGATAAAAACATGAATACAAATATTGAAGGTTTATATGTGGCAGGGGACTGTGCTGGGAAACCATATCAATATTTAAAATCAGCAGGTCAAGGTCAGACAGCTGTATCTAGTGCAATTTCTTATCTAGATAAGCAGAAGATAAATAAATCAATGCTTGTTAATACTTATTAGATAAAAATTAATAAAAACCTAAGGTATTATTTTTTTAATACATCTCCCCAACATTAAGAAATGTTATTTGAAAATAAAGATTTAATGTAAAAAGGTGAATTCTATTATATGAATTCACCTTTTTACATTAAATCTTATATAAGTTGTGTATAAAAATGTATTTCTTTTGATGATTAAAAATATTTTGATAGAGTTAATTTTTATCTATTGCTGAAAAAGAATAGAAAAAACTTATTTAAAAGCCAAAGTTTTAAGAGCATATATAAATTTATCTATCTCATCAAAAGTATTGTACATTCCTAAACTTATTCTAACAAGCCCTACAGGACTTTCCCTCATAAATCTAATATATACCTCTTTTGGACTTATACCTAACAGTTTTTGTACATAAATATCTGCACCTACTACTCCAGCTCCAGTTTCTATTCCAAAGTTATCAACCAAATATTTTGCTACATCCTTATAGTACATATTACTTATATTAAAAGATATATTTGGGATAATTACATTGTTTGACTTATCTCCATATATTATCACATTAGGTATTTTCTTCATTTCCTCTTTAGCATATAAAAATAATTCTCTTTCATATTCTGAAATTCTGTTTAAACCAATTTTGTTTAAAGTGTTTAGTGCTTTTCCCATTGCAAGAGTTCCAAAATACTCTGGATATCCTGCTTCAAAACGTTGAGGTATATTTGCATATATTATTTTGTCATCGGTTACAAATTTTGTAGAACCTGAACCATATAATACAGGAGTAAATTTTTCAAAGAATGCTTTAGGACCTACTAGAGCCCCACCATTTAATGGGGAATAGCATTTATGTCCACTAAAAACAATAAAGTCTATATGCTCAGCACATTCATGTGGCATCATTGAAAAAGGTTTATGCTGAATTACTTGAACAATATCCACTAATATCTTTGCACCGTATTTATGAGCCATTCTTGCTATTTCATATATAGGAGTGGTTATACCTGTAACATTACTAGCACCTGTAACCGTAACCAGAGATATATTCCCAGCATTATTTCTAAGTATATTCTCTAATTGGCATAAATCAAGTTCTCCTTTTTCTGTAATTCCAACAACTTTTGTAGGAAAATTAACTTTAAAAGGCAGGTAATTAGCCATATGTTCCATTGCTGTAGTAATAACAAGTTTATTTGGACTTTCATTCTTAAAAAATTCCGCTAATAAGTTTATTCCTTCTGTAGCATTTTTGACATAAATAACAGAGTCTTTTTCTTTATCTCCATCAATGAGTTTTAGAATGGTATATCGTACATTCTCATATTCTAAAGTATTTTTTTCTGAGATTATTCCTGGAGCATTAATATAAGTAAGCCACGGAATCTCGCAATTTAAATTATCCACTACGTTTTTTAGAACTAATGGAGTAGCAGAATTGTTAAAATATATCCTTTTAACAGTTTCACTACTCTTAGTTTTAACTTTAAGATTTGCACCTTCAATGTATTCAGATAAATCCATGAATGGCATAAAAAAACCCCTTATCTAACAAACTATTGTATTTTTTATTAAACAAGTTCAAGTTTTAATCAAGAGCTTGTTTAATATATGTTATGTTTTTAGAAAGGGTTTTGTTAATTAGCTCTTGTTAAGTTATTTATTGAATTTATTAATATTTGTAGATAGATTATTAAATCCATTACTAGAAACATTAAAAGATTGGATTGACTCAAATTTGACACGTGCAAATATTTGAATAATAATAAGGTTGAGTTTTGTTTAAAATATAAATAGTTATAAGGTGAAGTTAACATTCAATAAACATTCATTATATATAATAAATAGATTGATATTTTATTTAGGAGATGATTATGTGAGAGTATTAATAATAGAGGATAATAAGGAACTTTCTTATAATATAAAGTCAGGCTTGGAAAATGAAGGACTTGTAGTAGATATAGCAAATTGTGGATTAGATGGAGAAGAAAAAGCATTTATAAATGATTATGATGCTATATTATTAGATTTAAACTTACCTGATAAAGATGGAATAGAGATATTAGAATTTTTTAGAAGTAATAATCTAGAGATACCTATAATAATTGTAACAGCAAGAGATGGAGTAAATGAGTTGGCAAAGGGGCTTGATTTAGGAGCTGATGATTATATAGTAAAGCCATTTCAAATTATAGAATTAAGAGCTAGGATACAAGCAGTTATAAGAAGATTTTATGGTAGGACAAACCCAGATATAAAAGCAGGACCCATTACAATAAATCCAGCATCGAGAAAAGTATATGTATATGATAAAGAAGTAAGTCTGGGAAGCAAAGAATTTGATATAGCAGAATATATTGCAAGTAGATATCCAAATATTGTGTCAGGTATAGATATATCAGAACACGTTTATGATGAATATTTTGACCCTTTATCATCTGTACTAAGGGTACATATAGCTAGATTAAAAAAGAAATTAAAAGAAGTGGCAGGTAAAGAGATAATAATAACTACTAGAGGGATAGGATATTCTATATGCAAGGATTAAAGAATAAAAAGACTATAGTGTTAATTTTATATTCTGTTATAGTTTTTATAATTTTTGCAATAGGTCTAAAATATATTATAAACATATCTGATATAGATAAGAATTTAATTTCTAGAGATTTAACTCCATATAAGGGCGAAATGATGCCAGACAATGTACATGATATAGATAAAGGAGTAATAACTAATTATGATCTTATACTTAAGAATAATTTTAATGTAGTTATAATATTATTTTTTGCTTTTATAGTGACATCTAATTTCATACTTTTATCGATACTAAATAGATTGGAGTTTAAAGAAAGAATAGAAATATTAAATAATATAAATAACATTGAAGATGAGGACGAAATATTGAGCATAGACCCTATTATGTCTAGAGTGTATAAAGACTTAAAAAATAAATTTGATTCTCATATTGAGGACTATAAAAGATTGAATTCATATTTATCACATGAACAAAAAAACGCTATATCTATATTGAAAACAAGTTTAGAACTTGATGGAAATAATGAATTATTAAATACTCTTGATAAAGTTTCAAATAGTGTAGAAGATGTACTTGCAATAAGTGATATAAAAAATAATGAGGATATGTATGAGGTTGATATAGCTTTAATATGTGCACAAGTGTGTGATAATTATTCTAAAGTGTATAGCAATTTGAACTTTGATTTTGATGAAGATGAAAATATGAGTATCTATGGAAAAGAAAAGTGGATTTATAGAGGTGTATCCAATCTTTTAGATAATGCAATAAAATATGGTGAAGGTAAAGATATATATGTAAGTGTAAAAAATCAAAAGGGAAGTGTTATTGTATTGGTAAAAGATAATGGCATTGGAATGAATAAGCATCATATAGATAAAATATTTTATGATAGGTATAGAATAAATGAATTAAATAAGGACGGGTATGGTATAGGTCTTAGTTTAGTAAAGCATGTATGTAATTTATGTAATGGTTTTGTATGGGTTGAAAGTGAAGAAAATAAAGGTTCAACTTTTTATTTAGTGTTTAAAGAATATAAGTAATAATTAATAAGAGTTCTAATAATATCGATAACATAGTATTCAATTGATAAGAGGAGATATAAAGTGTATATTTTAAATAATGCAATTAAAAATTTGATTAGAAATAAAATTCATAGTTCATTTAGTATAGTTATTATGTTATTAATGGTTTTATCAATTGCTATTTTCTCAATAATAAATTTAAGTGCATCTATTATAAATCAAAAATATGAGAAAAAACTTGAGTCAAAGGTAAGTATTAAAATTAATGAAAAAAAGATTGGCCAAAATGATTCAATAGAATCTTTGAGAGGATATAGTGTTTTAAATTTAGATGACTATTTAAACTTTTCAAAATCAAAATATGTAAGAAAAATGTCACTTATAGGAAATATTGTTTTGTATCTTGATAATAATAAAAAAACTGTAGTTAGTAATGATAAAAATCTTGTATATGGTGATATAGGCACAAATTTTGTGGTTATGGGATTTACAGATAAAAATATAAATCTTAAATATTATAATTTAGATATGAGTAGAGGGAGATTATTTGAAAAAGATAATGAATGTATAGTAAGTGAAGACTTTCTAAGTGTTAGTGAGTTTAAGCTTGGAGATACAATATCTTTGCTAAATGATTATGATGCTAATACTATGTTAAATCTAAAAATAGTAGGTGTATATAAGAAAAAATATGGCAATAAAGTAGAAAATACTCAAGATATAAGCATATACAATAACATATTAACCTCATACAACACTTTACTTGAGTTTGAAAAAAAGATTAGACCAGAGAATCAGATGATTTATACAAGTGCTAATTTTTTGCTTAAAGATTCTAATAGTAGAAAGGTTTTTGAGAAAGAACTAAGAAATAAAGGGCTAAGTGATATATATAAAGTTACTATAGATGATTCAGTGTATCATAAATTAATGGCACCAATAAAACACTTGTCTAGTGTAGCTTTTACATCTATTTTTGGAATATTAGTGTTAGGCTCAATATTATTGATGATAAGTTCTGTAATATCAATAAAAAAAATAAAATATGATATAGGGGTGTTGAGGCTAATTGGAATGTCTAAATTTAAGATAATTAGAAGTTTCGTTTATGAAAGTATCATAATGATTTTGATATGTATTATACTTGGATTAGGAATTGCAAGTATATCAGAAAAAGCAATATCAAATTATGTTTTTGAATATCAGTATAAATATAATGTAACATATAATGACTCTGTATTTGATTATGGAGGATATAAAGATATAAACATAAATTATAGTAACAGCAAACAAGAGATGAAAAATTTAAAAGATAAATCAACTTTAAAATTTATGTTTAATATAATTATTATGGCAATTATATTGATATTGTTGACTAGTATAGTATCCATATATAGTACAATTATGTACAAGCCAATACAAATAATTTATGATAGAAATTAGGTGATGGAGATTGCCAATACTTAAATTAATTGATGTTAATTATAAATATGAGGGCAGTAGTAAGTTTGTATTAAAAGATATGAGTGCAGAGTTTGAAACTGGAAAAATGTATGTTATTATAGGAAAAACTAGAGCGGGAAAGAGTACTTTATTGTCTACAATATCGGGTCTCGATGATTGTACTAGTGGAAGTATTATATATAATGGTGAAGATTTAAAAGATATAAATAAAAATATTTATAGAAGTAAGTATGTAGGTGCAATATTTAAAGGTTACAACTTGTTAAATGATGCCACTGTTTTAGATAATATTATTATGACTATGTTGGTTGGTGGAAACAGAGAAAAGAATAAGGATGAAATTGTATATAAGACTCTACAAAAAGTAGGAATTAATAAGGAAAAAGCAAATTGTAAAGTGAAAGATTTATCTAACTATGATAAGAAGAGAGTCTGTATTGCTAGAGCATTGTCTAATAATCCAAGTTTAATAATTTGTGATGATATCATAGAAAATGATGATATTATAGAAAGTACTGATGATAAAAGCAAAAAAAGCTTGGTAGATATACTTTACAAACTAGCATCTAAAGATAATAAATGTGTGATAATAGCTACAACTTTAGATAGAATTGCTTTATGTTCAGATGAGTTATGGGGAATAAGTAATGGCAAATTGATGTTTATAAAAAGTAGAGATAATAGGATAGACTAAAAATATAATAAGATAGATTAAGATAAAAGCATTATTATAAATTTATAATAGTGCTTTTATTTATGAGTTATTATGTAAATAATTTGTGTAATAGTCTATATATTTTTTATGAAGATATCAAAAAGTATAGGACAATTAAATTATTAAATTACACGAAAATGAGCTACAGTTGGGGGAAACTGTAACTCATTCTATTTTGGGGGAGATAGGTTGAACTTATTGGTTATCCGTATCATATTTTTAGTATAGTCACTTATTTAAATTTATATACATTTTTTTATAAATTTTACATAAAATGTTAAATATTAATTGAAACTAATGATAAATATGACCAGTAAACTTATAAAAATATTAAAGATATGACTAAATAAAAGTAGTTAAAATGTATTGTAAATAATTAGAAAAAATGATTTTATAAGTAATTATAGACATATAAGTATAATAATCTAATAAAAAAACATAAAACAAAATATAAAAATTATTATAAAATATATTATAAAAAACTATGCCTAATTTATCTAAATTAAAATTTATATTAGTTAATACATATATTTGAGAAAAAATTAAAAATACAATATAATTTGAATTTCAATATATATCTATATAGTTCAAATTGAAATACTTGAAAATACTGGAAAATAGTTTGAAATTAGTTTCAGAATATAAAATGTTGATTAATTTTAACTAATTGAATATACAAAAGAAATATTTAAATATATTTAAATAAAAAAACGACAAAATATGATAATTTGATTAAGAATAATTAAAATATTTTGTTATTGTAGTATTATAGGGTAAAATGCAAAATATATTCGAAAATAAAATTTTAAATATTGACATTAAATTAAATATAATATACTATGTAAGTGTGATGAGAGATTTTTTTTAGAGGGGATTTATAGTGAATATAAAAAAAATATTTAATAACAATGTCGTAGTAAGCTCCTTAGAAGATGGCACAGAAATAATTGTTACTGGTGCTGGAGTTGGATTCAAGAAAAAAGTAGGAGATTTGATAGATGAAAATTTGATTTCTAAGAAATATTTTGTTCAAGATAATCAAAAAGACAAATACAATCAAATACTTAATAAGACCTCTATTGAATACTTTAAAATTTCAGAAGAAATTATAGAAAAGGCTAATGAAGTTTTAAATACTCAAGTGAATGATTCAATAATATTAGCCTTAACTAGTCACATAGAATTCGCTGTCCAAAGAGAAAAACAAGGTATAAAATTACCAAACTTAATATTGAATGAGACAAAACAACTTTATAGAGAAGAATTTGAATTTGGATTATGGGCAATTGATGAAATTGAAAAAAGGATAGGAGTAAAATTGCCTGAAGATGAAGCAGGATATATTGCTATTCATATAATCAATGGTTTGGAGAATTCTCAAAAAGATGAAGGTATTAATATACTTGAGTTTTCAAAGCAAGTTATTCAGATAATTGAAGAAGTACATGGGTTTAAATTAGATGTAAATTCACTAAATTACACTAGACTTATAACTCACTTAAAGTTTTTTGTTCAAAGGATTTTAAGAAAAGAAACTTATAAAGATAGTGATATTGAAGATATGTACAAATTGGTAAATAAAAATTATAATAAACCTAAAATATGTACTGAGGAAATTGCAGCATTGGTATTAGACATGTTTGAATATAAAATTAGTAAAGAAGAAGAATTATATCTAATGATTCACATAAATAAAATAACAAACAGTGGTTGTTAGGATTGTAACTGATAAGCAGGCAAAACCTAAGTCATTGAACTTAACTATAGATTAAGTTTTTTGATTTAGGCTTTTTTATTAAATACAGACAGTGAGTTTTAGGATTGTAACTGGTTAAGCAGGCAAAACCTAAATCATTGAACTTAACTATTAGATTAAGTTTTTTGATTTAGGTTTTTTTATTAAATACAAGCAGTGAGTTTTAGGATTGTAACTGGTTAAGCAGGCAAAACCTAAATCATTGAATTTAACTATTAGGTTAAGTTTTTTGATTTAGGTTTTTTTATTAAATATAGACAGTGAGTTTTAGGATTGTAACTGGTTAAGCAGGCAAAACCTAAATCATTGAACTTAATTATTAGATTGAGTTTTTTGATTTAGGTTTTTCTATAAATTTGATTATGTTTTTAGATAAAAATAGGAGGGTAAAATTATGAAAAAAAATAAGTTAGGTTTATGGAACTTCTTCCAAATGTTAGGAAAAACGTTTATGTTCCCAATAGCACTACTTAGTGTTTCAGGGATGATGTTAGGACTTGGTGCAGGTTTTACAGACCCTAAGATGATTGCTATGGTTCCATTTTTAGGAAATGAATATGTTAACATGATTTTAAATTTCATGCTGACAATAGGATTATTTGCATTTAATAATTTGGGAGCATTATTTGCAATGGCAATTCCATTAGGATTATTAAAAAAAGAAAAAGAGTTTGGAGCGTTTTCAGGTTTAGTAGGATTTATAGCAATGCATATAGGTACAAATTTTTATTTAACAAGAGCTGATTTATTAGTACCAGTAGACCAAATGTCAACTAATGGTCAAGCTATGATTATGGGGATACAAACATACAATACAAGTGTTTTAGGTGGTATTGTAGCAGGTTTAATTGTTTATGCAATATATGATAAAGTTAGTAATTTAAAAATGCCAGAATCATTAGGATTCTACAGTGGTCCAAGATTAGTTCCAATTGTTAGTTTAATAGTTATGAGTATTGTTGGATTATTAATACCTATTGTTTGGCCACCATTTTTCAATGCGTTCCAAAATTTAGGAAAATGGATTTCTTCAGCAGGACCATTAGGCTATTTCTCATATGCAGTGGCAGAAAGAGTTACAATTCCATTTGGATTAAATCATCTTGTAACATCAGTATTCCGTTTTACACCAATAGGTGGAACTGCTGTTATTGACGGAGAAACATACTTTGGTACATTGAATATGTTTATGGCATATGTAGAGAATAATCAGATTATACCTCTTGATTTAGCTGGTAAAATGGAACAAGGTAAATTAATGATTCAATATGGATTAGCTGGTGCTGCACTAGCTATATATCGTACAGCAAAACCAGAAAATAGAAAAGCGCTTAAAGGACTTTTAATATCAGGAGTGTTGACAGTTATTATAGGTGGTATAAGTGAGCCAATAGAATTCTTATTCTTATTTATCTCACCAGCATTATTTGCTTTCCATACATTTATGAATGGTTTAGCAAACATGGTACTTCCATACTTAGGTGTATTAATGGGATTCACAGGAGATTTAATTGCATTTATAAGTTTTGGTGTGTTAAGAGGTACAGCTACAGGATGGCCAATAGCAGTATTAGTAGCAGCCTTATACTTTGCAATATACTATTTTGTATTTAAGTGGGCAATTATTAAGTTTAATATAAAGACTCCAGGACGTGAGGATAAAGAAATAAAAGTATCTGAGGGAAATGGTTCAGATTTTAAAAATCTATCTACATATAAAGGACAGCAAATGATAGCTGCTTTAGGTGGACAATCTAATATATTATCATTAGATAATTGTGTAACTAGACTACGTTTAAAATTACAAGATGTATCACTAATAAATGAGGATGCAATTAAAGAAGCTGGTGGTATAGCAGTTGTTAAATTAGACGAACACACAATACAAGTAATTATAGGGACTCAAGTGTATTCTTTAAGAAAGCAGATGGATAAAGCTATGGAAGGTCATTTGGAGGCATGTAATGATTAACTTTGATAAAAAAATAGACCGATTGGGTACATATTGTACCCAATGGGACTATGTAGAAGATCGATTTGGAAAAAAGGGGTTACTTCCTTTTACAATATCAGATATGGACTTAGAGTTTCCATATGAAATAACAGAAGTCTTACAAGAAAGATTAAATCATAGAGTTTTGGGATACAGTAGATGGAAACATGATGATTTTAGAAATTCAGTTACGAATTGGTACATTAGAAGGTTTAATTGTAGTATTGACAGTAATTGGATATATTACAGTCCTAGTGTAATGTACTCAATTAGTAAACTTATTGAGATATTTAGTGATGAAGGAGATGGAATCCTGATAAATACTCCTGCATATAATGCTTTTTATGATGTTATAGCAAATAATAATCGTAATATTATAAAATCGCCTCTTGTAAATGAAGGTGGATTATATTTGATTGATTTTGAGGATTTTGAGAAAAAATGCAAAAAATCTAAGATATTTATTTTATGTAATCCTCATAATCCAACTGGAAGAGTATGGAGTGAATTAGAACTCGCTAAGATTGTAGGTATATGTAAGGACAACAATGTAAAGATAATATCAGATGATATACATATGGATATTGTATATGATAATAGAATGACTCCTATCTTAAAGGTTGCAGAAAGCTATTTAGATTCTATATTTATTTGTACATCAGCATCTAAGACTTTTAATATACCAGCATTAACTGGGTCATATGTGATTATACCAAATGAAAGTATTAGAAATCAATTTGAAAATATCACTAGATACCGTGATTTTGTAAATTCACCTGCAATACTAGCAATACTAGCAACAATGGTTTGTTATAATGATTGTGAATATTGGTTGGATGAGCTATTAAAATATCTTAAAGATAACCTTGAATATACAATTAATTATATAAAAGATAGTTTAGAACCATTAAAATTGATTATGCCAGAAGGTTGTTACTTTGCTTGGATAGATTTTTCTGACCTTAAGATAAGTAGTGAGGAATTCCAAAAGTTATTGATGGATATTGGAGAAGTAGCTATTATGTCAGGAAACGTATATGGTGAAGAAAGTGAGTTTTATTTAAGGTTAAATGTAGCATGTTCAAGAGAAAAACTTGAAGATGGTTTAAATAGAGTTAAAAAAACTATAGATTATATTGCAAAAAATATTTAATATAGAAGGGGAGATAGTTATGAGCTATTTAAAAACAATGGTTGATGTTATGACTACTGAAATGAATGCCATAAAGTGTTTAATAGATGAAGCAGGTATTGAATATGAAAGTATAGTTAATGAAATTGCCAACTGTGAAGGTAAAGTAATTTTTATGGGAGTAGGTAAATCTGCACATATAGGCAAGAAATTGGCAGCTACATTTGCCAGCACTGGGACACCAAGTTTTTTTGTACATGCAACAGAGGCAGTACATGGAGATTTGGGAATGATTGAAAGTAAAGATATTACAATTTTAATCTCAAATAGTGGAAATTCTATGGAAGTAGTAAATTGTATAAAGTATGTTAAAGCAATAGGTTCTAAAACAATTGCATTTACTTCAAATAGAAATTCAGTATTGGCAAAAGAGTGTGATTATGCTTTAATATATCCTGCAAAGGATGAAGCAGACCACCTAAATTTAGCACCAACAACATCATCTACGATTACTTTGGTTTTAGGAGATTCTATTGCATGTGCATTATCTAAGAATAGTAACTTTGATTCAGCTGATTTTTATAAATATCATCCAGGAGGAAGCCTAGGAGAGAAATTAAAAGCAGCAAATAATGGTTAAAAGTAAAAAAGGAGAGTATGCTTTATGTTCAAAATGTTTAAAAAAAAATCAATAAAGTCACCCATATCAGGAAAAGTAATAGAATTATCTAAAATTCCAGATGCTGTATTTTCTCAAAAACTTATGGGAGAAGGTGTAGCTATAGATTCTACAGGAGATATTGTTTATGCACCAATTAATGGAAAGATAGCAGTAATAGCAGAGACTAAACATGCATTCGTGATAGAATTAGAAAATGGAATGGAGCTTCTTATTCATATTGGATTAGATACTGTAAATTTAAAAGGAGAAGGGTTTGAAGCATTAGTAAGTGTGGGTGAACAAGTAAAAGAAGGAACACCAATGTTGAAAATTAACCGTTCTTTGATTGAATCAAAGGGGATATCACTTATTACTCCAGTTACAATAACTAACTATTCAGAGTACAACATGAATACATATAATGTAGGTAATAGTGTTGAGGGTGGAAAAGATACTGTAATTGAGTTTAAATAAAAAACTAAGGTACAAGACTAGTATTTATAAATTTATGTTTTATAAGTTTAATTACATAGATTTGTTGAATAAAAAGGAATTCTTTAATTATTAATTGAGGAGTTCCTTTTGTTTTGTAAATATTAAATAGTTTTATGTATATAGAAAAATATTTAATGTTAAATAAGACAAATAAGTACTCATATAACTAATAATTTAGATATATTTGTTTAGATATATTGTTTTGTATATTGTAATTTAAAACTAATGAATAAGTAGATGTTGCAAACAAAAAATAAAAAAGTTGACTATATAAATAAACTTTAATATAATATATCTATAAAATTTATAAACTATAGAGTGGAGGTAGAGGCATGAAAATTGAAAATCTTTCTATTAATGATATTAAACGAGGTTATGTATTTAATGATGAGTTAAATTGTTATACTTGCATTACATGTACAAAAACGTATGAAGTTGGAGAGATATACAGAATAGGTGATAGATTCTTTGAAGCTTCAAAAGCCATTGAATTACATCTGGAATTAGAGCACAGTGATTACTTGGAAAAATTGATTGATGGTGATTCAAAGTACAATACACTGACTGAAAATCAAAAACAATTATTTCAATTATTCATTAGTGATTTACCAGATAAGGAAATTGCAAAAAAGGTTGAAGTATCTACATCCACTATTCGCCATCAAAAATTTATGTTTAGAGAAAAAGCAAAACAAGCTAAACTGTATTTAGCATTATATGAGTCTGTATTTGAAGAAAAATCTAATAGAGGTAGTACTATAATACCAATCCATGAACATGCTAGAATGGTTGATGAAAGATATGTAGTAACTGAAGAAGAGAGAAAACACATTTTAGAAACTTCATTTGAAAGTATGAATCCTCTAAAATTAAAAGGATTTTCTTCAAAGGAAAAGAAAAAGGTTGTAATTTTATCCAAGATTTTGGAACAATTTGAATATGGAAAGCAATACTCAGAAAAGGAAGTTAATAAGATTTTAGAATCAATATATAATGATTTTGCAACAATTAGAAGATACTTAATTGAATATGGTTTTATGAGTAGAAATAAAGAATGTACAAAGTATTGGTTAACATAATGATAATAGTAAAATCTACTAACATATAATGCTATTTTTACTTTGTTAATTGTGGAAGGAGTTAAGTATGAATGATGAATTGAAATCTATTTTGCACAGTAAAGGTGTAGATATTGTTCGCTTTGTTGATATATCTGAATTTCCAGCAAGTAAAACACATGGTTTTTCTAAAGCAATTTTATTTTGTATAGGATTATCAAAAAAATTCGTTACAGATATATATAATAACTTACCTACAGATAGTGATGATTTCTTAGAAAAAGAGGAAAAAGTAGAAGAGTTAGCTGATTGGATTTCAAAATATATTCAAGATAAAGGTTATAAAGCTTATTCTCAATCAGAAAAAAATAATCTAGAACATGGATATTCTGAAAAGGGTTATATTAATCCAACAATGCAATCTGGTATTAGTACTTTACCACATAAGACAATAGCAAATATTAGTGGTATTGGATTTATGGGGAAAAATAATTTGTTTGTAACTGAGGAATATGGTTGTGCTTTTAGCATGTGTACTGTACTTACAGATGCTCTAATTTCTGTTGAAAGATATCCTTTAATGGATTCGAAGTGTTTAGACTGTAATATTTGTGTAGAAAACTGTCCTGCAAAAGCTATACATGGAAATGAGTGGACTCTGCCAGGTAAAAGAGAGTCTCTTATTGATATTTCAAAGTGTTTTTGTGTATTGAAGTGTATGATGAGTTGTCCATGGTCATTAAGATATGCAAACCAGAAATAAGTCTACTAGATATTATGTTAAAATATATTAGAGCATAATTATATTAATAAGGAGGCTGAATATGATAGTAAGTGTGAGTAGGAGAACAGATATACCTGCTTTCTATAGTAAATGGTTTTTTAACAGACTTAAAGAAGGTTTTGTATATGTTATTAATCCAATGAATCCAAAGCAAGTTAGTAAGATAGAGTTAAATCCACATACTGTCGATTGTTTTGTATTTTGGACAAAGGATGCAACTCCAATGATACAGGATTTAAATAAATTAAAAGACTATAAATATTATTTTCACTATACTATAACATCATATGGCAAAGAAGTAGAAACACGAATTTCAGACAAACAAAAGATAATAGATTCATTTAAGGAACTATCTGGAAGAATAGGTAAAGAAAGAGTAATTTTGAGGTATGACCCAATTTTTCTAAGTGAAAAGTATACTGTAGATTACCATATTAAAGCATTTGAAAGGTTATGCAATCAACTTGATGGATTTACAGAAAAATGTATAATGAGTTTTATCGATTTGTATAAAAAAACAAAATTTAATACTAAGTCATTACATATAAAACCATTAGAAATTGCAGAAGTAGAAATGTTATCAAAAGAGCTTTCTAGGATTGCTCATAAATATGGTATAGTGCTTGAAATGTGTTCAGAGGGATACAATCTAAGAAAATTTGGGATTGAAGAAAGTAAGTGTATTGATGATAAGTTAATATCAAAAATCATAGGTAGTGAAGTAAAAGTAAAAAAAGATGATACACAAAGAGATGTTTGTGGGTGTGTCAAAAGTGTTGATATTGGGCAATACAATACTTGCAGACATTATTGTTTGTATTGTTATGCTAATTTCAATTATACCAAAGTAGAAGAAAACTATAGACTTTACAAAGAAGACAATAAATTACTTATAGGTACTTTAAGAGATGATGCTAAAATAACTACTAGAGATATGAAGAGTATTAAAGTAGATAAAAGTGAAAGTACACAAATTAACATGTTTGATTTAAAATAAATAAACAAATTACCTTAATATATTAAGGATATAGATACTTATAATAACAAAATTAAACTTAATAGATATTTTCTATATAAGAAAAATGGTCATAATATGTCAACTTGACCATTTTTTTGATATAATTAAAAATACAAATAACTTAGTAACAAAGGAGGTAGAATTTGAATTTTTTTAAAAAATATCCTATACCTATTGCAAGTTTGATTTTATCAATATTTACTTTAGGTAACTTATTACAATCTTATAGTGAACCATTACGTAATGTAATTGGATTTATAGGCTTTGTTTTGTATACAATTTACATAGTCAAAATAGTATTACTTAAAAAGGGTGTTAAAGAGCAATTAGAAAATCCCTTAATATCAAGTACATTTCCAACTATAACAATGGCAACGATGATATTTGCTACATATGTAAAACCATTATCTTTAGAATTAGGTATTGTAATTTGGAGCATCGGAGTTGTAGGTCATATTGTGTTGATAATCTTATTTAGTAAGAAATTCTTAGTTAAATTCTCAATAAAAGCAGTATTTCCATCTTGGTATATAGTCTATGTCGGGATAGTTGCAGCAAGTGTTACAGCACCAGCATTTAATCAGCTTTTAATAGGTAAAATTGCTTTTTGGATAGGATTTATATCTTATATAGTTCTTATACCAGTAGTTTTAAAAAGAGTGTGGATAATCAAGGAAATGCCTGAACCATCTTTACCAAGTATAGCTATATTAGCTGCACCAGGGTCATTACTATTGTCTGGATATATTAATTCTTTTTCAGATAAGAATAGTGTAATATTATACTTATTATTTATACTGTCAATTGTATTTTATATTATAGTTTTGGGGTATTTACCAAAATTATTAAGGTTGCCTTTTTATCCAAGTTTTGCTGCATTTACATTCCCTATGGCAATAAGTGCAATGGGCATGAAACTAATGAATGGTTATCTAACTAAATCAGGTCATCCTGTAAGTTGGATTTTATATGCTTTTAAACTAGAAGAGATAATAGCTACAGTGATTATTTTGTATGTTTTAGTTTTATTTATTATATATCTTAGTAAATCAGAAACTACATCTAAAGCTAAATAAAAATTATTAAATATACGTATTTAATAAAGATATTAATATCAATGAGTGAAAGTGATATGAATTTTAGAGACTTAATTTAGCTTAATTTTATTGGAGGATAAACAAATGAAAACAAAAGAGGAATATTTACAAGAGGTTAGAGAAATATCAGAAGAATACTTTAGAAAAGGAGAGTTTTTTTGTTCTGAAGCAGTTCTTCAAACAATAAATGATGCTTTAGGTCAACCTTTGAGTCCAGATATAACTAAGTTAGCATCAGGATTTCCAATAGGTCTTGGAAAATCACAATGTCTTTGTGGAGCAATATCTGGAGGTGAAATGGCTTTAGGTATTGTATATGGAAGAGTTCATGGTGAAACTATGAATCCAAAGATGTTTGAATATGCTAAAGATTTACATGATTATATTAAGAAAGAATATGGTGCAACATGTTGTAGAGTTATTACAAAGAAGTGGGATGGTGATAACTTTATGTCTCCTGAAAGAAAAGAACACTGTATTAAAATAACAGGTCAAGTCACAGAGTGGGTTGCAAATAAACTTGTTGAAGATGAAGAACTTAAGATTAAATAGAATTATAGTAGCCTGTAAATTTTAAAAACTAAATTTACAGGCTTTAATTATATAACTAATTTTAATAATACAATTAACTATAAATATATAAATAAAATTGTTCAAACAAATAAATAATTACTTTATAATACTCAACATAAGGACACCAAACATGATTAATATTATGCCAAGAGAAATAGAAAACCATTCTTTTTTATTTTTCTTCTCTTTAAAGAATATAATCCCTCCTAAAGTGGCTACTATCACACAACTTTGGGAAATAGAAAAACTTATTGTAACCCCCAATGCATTAGTTGTTATAAACATACCTAAATTTGCTATTGACCACAATACTCCAGTAATTAAATTAAATGAAACATTTTTCTTATATACAATCTCTTTAGAAAAATACTTAACAATAATAAATGAAGTTATCAACATACCCACAGATTGAGGTAATATAATTCTATATCCTTCGATTGAAAATATTTGATTAGTTACAACGTATAATGCTAAAAATAAAGAAGATAATAATACAACTCCTACACATTTTAATATATTGTTATCAGTAGATTTTTTTGTTTGATAGTTTGTAAGAAGTATGCCAAGTACTATACATAATATCGATGAAGAGCCAATCAAGAACATTTTAGAACTAGTCCACTCATTAAATAAGAGTACAGCTAATAATGTTGTAAAAGTCAATTGTGAACCATTTGAAATCGGCATTACTTTAGATACACTAGTAATTTGAATTGCTTTAAACTGCATTAGCTGTCCTAAACTCCAGAATATCCCAGAAATCATACTTACAAAAAATGAAAAAAATGTAATTTCAGGACGCATAACCAAAGTTATTATAGTGGAAAATATAAACGCACTTATAGATGTACCTAAAAGTTGTTCATAAGGAGAACTTTTTTTTAGGTTTGCAACTATTGGCATCAGTCCCCATCCCATTACAGGAAGTAAAGCAATAATTATTGTCAGCATTAGGTTATTTCCTTTCATATTAAATTTAGACAGTTTTTAATTTATCATCTAAAATTAAAGTGTTCAATACATCAAAATTACCGTATTTAATAAGGAAATATTAGTAGTTTTTTAGAAAAACATTTTCCATTAAAATAAAAACAAAGGGAAGGAGTAAATTTGAAAATGTTAACTGATATGATTCAAAATCGTGAAATTAGAATAATAAAGTTTTTATTAAAAGAAGGTCATACAACTGTCAAAGAAATAGCAGATGATTTAGATGTTTCAGAAAAAACAGTTTCAAAATCTCTTAAAGAAGTAGAAGCAGTACTTAAAAAGATAGGTCTTTCTTTAGTTAGAAAACCCAAAATAGGTGTTTATATTGATGGAGATTTGAAAAAAATACTTCCTTACCTAGATAATAAAGGAAGTCAAATTCCTACAACTAGAGAGGAGAGAGTAATATATATATATTCAATTTTGTTAAAAAGCAATGATTATATTACTATACAACAAATTTCTGACGAATTATATATAAGTCGTGGAACTATTGAAAGAGATTTAGCTGAGGTTGAAAAATTACTAAAAAACGAAGGAGTTTCTATATATAAAAAACCTAGTAAAGGAATAAAGTTGGACATAAGTGAAAGAGATAAAAGGCAACTCACTGCTAAGTTTATACATAAATTTTGGAGCAGAAACTGGTATATTAAGCAAGAACAAGAAAGCTTTTATCAGGCATTTGAAAAAATACAAGCAGATGTAAATGGTATTTTTTCTGAAGATGATTTGTCTATAATTATTGATATTCTTAGGAATTTCAGCAAAGAAAGAGAGTTTGAGTTTTCTGATTATGAATTTCAGTCATTAGTTATCCATTTAGCCATAGCTGTAGAGAGGATTAGAAAAGGTGAGTATATAGAAGAAAGCTTGTATGTTGATAATATTGAAAATAATCAAGTGTTAAATACAAATTATTTGGCAAAACAACTAGAGCAAAAGTTTTCGATACTGTTGCCAAAATCTGAAATTGGATATATAAACTTACATCTAGTAGCAGCTGACCAACATAGAGATACTACTGAATTAAAGGATACTTCAGACAATCACTATGAGACAAATACAAATAATATCTCAAATCTTCGAGAAATTATTAAAAATACATTGTATGAGACAGCTTATGACAAAGATTTGATTGATGGACTAACTTCACATGTACATTCATCAATAAATAGATTGAAATACGGTCTTAGTATTAAAAATCCATATGTAAATACAATCAAGCAAAACTTTTCTTTATCATTTGAACAGGCTTTGGATTTAAAGAAAGTAATTGAATTTATATATGATATTAGGATAAATGATGATGAATGTGCTTATATAGCACTACATTTTGAAGCTTTTAGGGAAAGAATGAAAGAGCTTCCACAAAATGTTAGAGTAATTCTAGTATGTAGTACAGGACTAGGCTCATCTAGATTATTATCTGCAAGGATAAAAAAATACTTTCCTATGATAAAAATTGAGAAGATACTTTCTGTACAAGAATTAGTATCTAGTAAAATTGATGCAGATTTGGTGATAAGTACTATTTATTTAGAGTTAGAGGCTATTCCTACAATAATAGTTAGCCCTATTTTAAATGAAAGTGATATAAGAACATTGGAAAAAAATATACAAAATGTTTCAGAGAATACTTCTAAAAAATATAAATCTTTTAAAAACCTAATCTTTGAAGAAAATATTTTGTTAAATATTGAAGCTTTAAATTATGAAGATGTAATTAAATGTATAACAGATAATTTGATAAAAAAAGATTTTGCAAGAGATGGAATCGCTGAGAGTGCAATTAAGAGAGAAAATTTATCTTACACTTCTTTTCAATCTATAGCTACACCTCATGCTAATCCTAGTTATATTAAAAAATCTAATATATCTGTTGCAACTTTAAAAAATCCTATTACATGGGGAAATGAAAAAGTAGAAGTTATTTTCTTTATTTCATTAGAAAATGACAAAAACTTAGAGCTTGATGAAATATATGAAGTTTTTTATGACTTCATTGACAATAAAAAAAATATAGATGACATATTAAGTGCAACTTCACCAAAAGAAGTGTACGGTTTGCTAATGGAGGAGAATATATAGTGAAAATATCAGATGTATTAAAAAAAGAGCAAATTGTTTTTAATCTTGATACAACTACAAAAGAAGAAACAATAAAAGAATTAAGTAGTATATTTGTTAAAAATGGAATTGTAGATAACAAAGAAGAATATGTTAAGTCTGTGTTAGAAAGAGAAGAACATGCAACTACAGGTATTGGGAATGGTATTGCTATTCCTCATGGAAAAAGCGATGCTGTCAAGAAATCTTCTATAATATTTGCAAAAACTAAAAATAAGATTGAGTGGGACGCTTTAGATGAAAAACCAGTAGATAGTATTTTCTTACTGGCTATAAGTAACATTGATAAGGATAGTAATCATCTTGTATTATTATCTAAATTGGCTACTAAGCTTATGGATGATGATAATGTGGATGCATTAAAATTAGCTAATTCAGCACAAGAAATAATTAATATATTTAATGAAGGAGATATGTAGAAATGAAAAGAAAAATTATAGCAGTAACAGCATGTGCGACAGGAGTTGCACATACATATATGGCAGCACAAGCATTAAAGAAAGCTTCAAAAAAAATGGGGCACCTTATAAAAGTTGAAACACAAGGAGCTACAGGAATCGATAATGAATTAACTACAAAGGATGCACAAATTGCCCAAGTAGTAATATTTGCAGTAGATACTAAAGTTAGAAATGCTGAACGTTTTGAAGGAAAAGAAATATTAGAAGTACCAGTTAATGCACCTATAAAGGATGCAGAGAAAGTAATAAATGATGCACTAAAGCTAATTGACAATAAATAAGTGGAGGGAAATACAATGTTAAAAAAGATAGTCTCTGAGTTAAAAAAGCATGTCTTAACAGGAATCTCATATATGATTCCATTAGTAATTGCAGGTGCTATGATAATGGCAATATCCCGTGTGGGTGGTTCTTTCTATAATATACCAGATATATGGGATGCTAAATATGCAGAAAGTGCTAGTAGTATTATCAGGCTATTGCATGACTTAGATGGTTTTGGAGGCACTGCTTTAGGATTAATGTTTCCTGTAATTGCTGCATTTATAGGATTTTCTATAGCTGATAAATTAGCTATTGTACCAGGTCTTGTTGGAGGTATGATTGCTAAAGATATAGGGGCAGGATTTTTAGGAGCTTTAGCAGTTGGTCTAATAGCAGGATACACATGTTTATTTATTAAAAATCATGTTAAACTACCAAAATCAGCAGCTTCAATAGTACCAATATTCATAGTACCAGTATTTGGTACGTTAATCACTGTTGTATTAATTAATTATGTGATAGGTATTCCTTTTGCTACATTAAATACTGGATTAGAAAATTGGTTAAATGGATTGTCAGGTACAAATCAGATATTAATGGCAGCTATTATTGGAGCTATGATGGCAGTTGACCTAGGTGGACCAGTTAATAAAGCAGCCTTAACAACATCACTTGCATTATTAACAAGTGGGATTTATGCACCTAATACTGCTGCTATGGTAGGAATTGTTATACCACCATTAGGATTGGGTCTTGCTACTATATTAGCGAAACAGAAGTATAATAAGCAGTTACGTGAAGCTGGTAAATCATCTCTTATAATGGGGTTAATTGGAGTAAGTGAAGGGGCTATTCCTTTTGCAGTAGAATCTCCATTGAAAGTAATACCTTCATGTGTGATTGGAACAGCAATTGCTTCAGCTATGGCAGTTGGTCTAGGTTCAGTAAATGCAACTCCAATTAGTGGATTTTATGGGTGGTTTACAGTGGAGAACTGGCCAATGTATATATTATCAATAGCAGTTGGAACAGCAATTGTAGCAGGTCTAGTTATAGTATTACGTGGAAATCCAGTGATTGAAGATGATGAATTTGAAGATGATGAATTTGATGAAGCAGAGTGGGAATCTTAAAATGTAATATTAATTTAAGAAGAGTTATAAATTGTATGTGAATTATATTCTTAAGATAAATCCTATACTCAATGAAGTATTAGAGATTGATTTTGGACTTAAATATTAAAGATAAGGAACAGAGGAGAGTAAATGATAAAAGCACACATTGTTAATCATACACATTGGGATAGAGAATGGTATTTTACTTCTGGAGACGCACTAGTACTTAGTGAACAACTATTTACAGATGTAATTGATGAACTAGAGCGCAATACAGATGTAAGTTTTGTACTTGATGGACAACTTTCTATTTTGGATGACTATGTACAACTACATAGAGAAAAAATAGAAATCATCAAAAAGCTAATAAAGGAAGATAGACTTCACATTGGACCATGGTTTACTCAAACAGATGCATTCTTTGCTAGAGGAGAGTCTATTTTAAGAAACTTAATGATTGGAATTTTTGAAAGTAAAAAATATGGTAAGTATATGAAAATTGGATATTTACCAGATACATTTGGGTTTAATGCACAGATGCCTATATTATTAAAGCATGTAGGTCTTGATAATATATTCTTTTGGAGAGGCATACATCTTGGTAAACAGGTGCAATCACCATATTTCAAATGGAAAAGTCTAAATGATGAAAGTTACATATATGCTGTAAATATGCCACATGGATATGGAACAGGGATGCTTTTAGAGCCTTCATCAAAATATGTTAATGGACGTTTAGACCATGCAATTGATTTTATCAAATCGTATAGTGATGTAGATGAGGTACTAATACCGTCAGGAAATGACCAGTTGAATATAATAGGTGATTTTAAAAACAAAGTTAAAGAGATTAATGATATTGGAAAATATTCATATATAATAAGCTCATATCAAGAGTTTTTGAAGTATGTAAAATCTATAGAATCACTAGAAAGTTACAGGGGTGAATTTAGAGAGCCAGTACTTGCAAGAATACATAAATCAATTGGTTCTAGTAGAATGGATATAAAATTAGCGTGTGATAAACTAGAAAATAAGCTAATTAAAAGGATAGAACCACTACTAGTAATTGCCAAAAAGAGTAAGATTGAAATAAGCAATCAGTTGTTGATAAATACATGGAAAAAACTTTTAGAAGGACAGGCACATGATAGTTTGGCTGGATGTGTAACTGATACTGTGACAGAGGATATTCTTCATCGTATAAGAGAAGCGAACGAAATATGTGATAGTATTGAAAATACTATTGTCAAAAAAATTTCGGAAGGGCTTAAATTATCTAAAAATGATATTTTAATATTTAATACAGAAGCTAAAAGTTTTAATGGATATAAAGAGATACAGGTTGTAAGTGATAGTAAAAATATTTGTTTTAAAGATAATTTAGATGCCACTATAATTGAAGAAACTTATGTTAAATCGAGAGAAAATGTATTAGAGGAGACACCTGCTGGTAATATATTTATTGAAGAGCCAGGTTATTATATATTAAAAATAAGAATAAATATACAGCTTCCTGCACTTGGATATAAGGTTGTCAGTTTTGAATCAAGTGACAAGGAAATGTTGGTACTTAATGAATCTAATGATACCTTTATATCTAATGATAATTATAAGATAATGTATGAAGATGGAAGTTTAAATTTACAGCTTAAAGATGGAACTTATATATCAAACTTTTTAATATTAAAAGACAGTGCAAACGCAGGAGATACTTATGATTTTTCTCCATTAAAAAATGATAAGGATATAAAACTTTTATTTGGTAAAGTATCTACAGAAAAAGCTTTAGGATATGAAAAAATAGTGGTTGAAGGTACTACTTTACTACCACTCACACTAGAAGATAGAAAAAATAAATATCTTAATGGAAAGTTAAATGTAAAAGCTAGTATTACCTTATCAAAAGAAAATCCATTAATGGATGTAAAACTTTGTGTTGATAATACAGTATATAATCATAGACTACGTGTTCATATAAAAACTAATATAAAAGATAATAAAAACATAGCATCACTACCATTTGGATATATAACAAGAGAAAATGGAGTTTTAAACAACTGGGAAGATATTTACAGTGAAATGCCTATAGATTTAGAGCCATTAGAAAGTAATATTACACTGACAAATCAAAACAGAAGTTGTACTGTATTTACTAGAGGAATAAAAGAATACCAACATGTTGAAGATGAAATTGCACTGACTTTACTTGCTACTACGGATGAATTAGGGAAGCCTGACTTATTATATAGACCAGGACGTGCTTCTGGTGATACGACTAAAAAAGGTCATATAAGAATTAAAACTGATAAAGCCCAAATTCTTAAAGAGGTAGAGTTCTCATTTGCAGTATACATGAATTCTAAACCATTTGATGAACTAGAAGTTGCAAGTTTAGCTCATAATTATCTACAAGAATGTGTAAATTATCAATTACAGGATTATAATTTCTTTTTATACCGTATAGATAATAAGATTCAAAAATCTATTGTTGAAAAATCTGTAAGTAGAGAATTGGAAATAATATCTTTACCAGAGAACTATCTTGTGTCAGCATGTTACCCTTCTTACTATAATAAAGAAAAATTTATAATAAGATTGGAAAATCCAACTAGTAAGAAAATAATATTAGATGAGCAAATATTTAAAAATAGAAACGGGAAAATAGTAAATGCAATAGAAGAATTACAAGAACAACAAGTGTATGAAATAGCACCTTTTGATTAAAAAATAGCTACGCACACTTGTGACTTTAGTCGTGAGTTAGTAGCTAAAATAGTCAGCATATAGGGAAACTTATATGTAGAGATAGGATAGAGCCTATCCAATACTACTTGAATTGCTGGAAACCCCTAAAGCTAACTAAACTAAAACATAAGGATGAAATAAACCTAAGTGTGAAAGTTACGAAAGTAGAAAAAATTGGTTAGATGGTATAAGGTTAAACCCTAAGTACTTTAAAATGGGCAATCAGCAGGTAAGCTCCTAAGTAGGAGAAACTTCAACGACTATTCCTCTTGAGGGAAGTACACTACAAGCTATTGGTAGTGGAAGTGGGTAGACCTTAACGGATAATGCCGAAGGATAAGATATAGTCTGTGCTTACATGAAAGTGTAAGAAGTTCATAAGAGAACTGCATAGGTAGTAGCGAACTTATGTGAACGACAACCTCAAAAATGATAAAAGTTAAGACTTACGGTTCTTATATATGTTATTTAGAAATAAATATAAAACCTTCGAAATAATTGTTTTAAATAATTACGTTTGTTAATATTATAATGGGTGATGAAAAATAGAAGTTACTCGGATATGTATATTAATAATCATAAAAAACAATTAAAGTGAGGTGATAGTAGTGGAAAAAGCTTATAAGTTTAGAATGTATCCAAATAAAAAACAGCAAGAGCTAATTAACAAAACTTTTGGATGTTGTAGATTTGTATATAATAAGTATCTTGCTAAAAAAATAGAAGTTTATGAAAACGATAAAGAAACTTTTACTTATAAACAGTGCAGTTCTGATTTGACCAATTTAAAAAGAGAATTAGAGTGGCTTAAAGAACCTGACAAATTTTCACTACAAAATACCTTAAAAGATTTAGAAAACTCATATAAAAAATTCTTTAAGGAAAATACAGGATTTCCTAAATTTAAATCAAAAAAACTAACAGATTTTCATATAAAACTAACTTTACAAATGGAAATATTATGTACTGTAGTCAATATATAAAATTACCTAAACTTGGTATGGTTAAAGTAAGGGATAAACAAGTACCTCAAGGAAGAATACTTAATGCTACTGTATCCAAAGAACCAAGTGGTAAATATTATGTATCACTATGTTGTACTGATATAGATATTAAAGCATTTGAAAATACTAATAGTCAGATAGGTTTAGATTTAGGAATTAAAGAATTTTGTATCTCAAGTTGTGGAGAATTTATAGAAAATCCTAAGTATCTTCAAAAGTCATTAAACAAACTTGCTAAATTACAAAGATAATTATCGAGAAAAACAATTGGTAGTTTAAATAGAAATAAAGCAAGGTTAAAAGTTGCAAGACTTCAAGAACATATAGCTAATCAAAGAAAGGATTTTCTACAAAAACTATCTACCAAATTAATACGAGAGAATGATATTATTTGCATAGAGGATTTACAAGTAAAGAATATGACTAGAAATAGTAAACTATCTCGCTTAATTTCTGATGTGTCATGGTCAGAATTTGTTCATCAATTAGAATATAAAGCTAATTGGTATGGTAGACAAATTGTAAAGGTAGGTAAATTCTTTGCAAGTTCACAAATATGCAATAAATGTGGGTACAAAAACGAGGAAATGAAGAATTTAAGTATAAGAGAATGGATTTGTCCTTGTTGTAATGAAACTCACGATAGAGATATAAATGCAAGTATAAATATACTAAAAGAAGGATTAAAACTAATAAGAGTTTAAAATAAATAACTTATGTAAGAACCGTAGGAACTACGGGGATAGCCTGTGGAGAGTTTGTAAGACATATTTTAGTATGCAAAATTCTATGAAGCAGGAACCCTGTGACTTTAGTCATGGGAGGTTCAGGTTATTTCAATATTATTAGATTTATAAGTGAAAAATAAGTTTATCGTTTAAAGTCTGACTGATAGTAATTGGTCAGACTTTTTAATTTGCATAAATTTGGGTAAATATTAATGTATAAGTATAGTATTCTATATAAAATTTGTTAAACCAGATAAATAGTTTAACAGGATAAGTTGTCTAAACAAAGAACTTATTATATTAGAGTAGTTTTATATTCAGTTTAGAATCAACAAAATATTAATGAAATGAATTAAGGTATACTTTAATAACAATTATTCAATTTGATTTTATGATAAGTTCTATGTAGTTACAAAAAAGTGACCAATTGTGATATGTATATAAAACTGATATATTAATTACATAACACTTAAAATAATTTGTCTTAGGGATACATATAATAAAAATTTTAATTAAGTAAAGTTAGAAGTATACATAATATCTATAAACATACTGTTATAACAATTTACTTAATAATTAAAGAAAAGAGGAGAGTAAAATGTACAATATAGATGACATGATATATGATTGTCCAGTAGAAGCTTTATCAAGTATATTAGGTAAAAAGTGGGTAGCTATAATAATATGGGAGATACAAAAGGATAAAAAACGATTTGGAGAGTTACAAAGAGCTATACCAGAATGTAGTAAGAAAATGCTAACTCAACAATTAGATTTTTTAATTGAACAAGAAATTATAGTTAAGAAAAAAAGGCTGGTTAATAACATTGTAGAGTCAACCTATTTTTTAAGTGAGTCAGGATTACTATTGCTTCCTGTTATGGAAAAAATGATAATGTGGAGTAATAAAAACTTAAACTGTGATAAATAAATCTTAAAATTTTATATGAGATTTAGAATGATTCATTTAAATTATGAGTAAAAAGGTATTAAAATTGAATGTTTTTAATCTAATTTTAGCATAGTGATAAAATTTTAATATTTGAAATAAAATAAGGAGGAATTTTAGCTTGCAAAATGTAAATTTATTTTTAGTATTTATAGAAGGTGTAGTGTCGTTCTTTTCACCATGTATATTGCCAATTTTGCCTATTTATTTGAGTATATTATCAAATAGTAGTGTAGAGAGTTTAAAAGAAGGAAAGACAAATTTTATAAGAAGTTCTCTATTTAAAAATACTATATTCTTTGCTCTTGGAATCTCGACAACATTTTTTATATTAGGTTCATCAGTAAGAGTATTGAGTATGTTCTTTAATGAGAATAAAGACTTAATAATGTTCATTGGTGGGATTATAATTATTATCATGGGCTTATTTTACATGGGAATAATTAAATCTTCAATATTGAATAGAGAAAAAAGATTTAATGTAAAGTTTAAAGAAATGAAAGCAATAACAGCTTTTATATTAGGTTTTACGTTTAGTTTTGGATGGACACCTTGTATTGGTCCAATACTAGCATCTGTATTAGTAATGGTTTCAAGTTCAAGCAATCATCTTAGTGCAAATCTTTTAATAGCAGTATACACTATTGGATTTATTTTGCCATTCATAATTACATCTATGTTTTATAGTAAATTATTTAAAACCATAGACAAGATAAAATCTAACATGGAGATTATTAAAAAAATAGGTGGGATTATACTTATAGTATCAGGAATATTAATGATGGTAAATGGATTTGGAAGTATAAGCAAACATTTTAATATCCCACAAAATAGTAAAATTGAAAGTAATCAGGAAGATAATAAACAATCAAATTCTAAGGATAAAGAAGACAGTTCTAGTAGTAATGATGGTCAAAAAGACCCTAATGATGGAAATAATGAATCAGGGTCTAAAGATGAAGAGAGAATAAAGTCTATTGATTTTACTCTAACAGACCAATATGGTAAGACACATAAATTAAGTGATTATGAAGGTAAAGTTGTATTTTTGAATTTCTGGGCTACATGGTGTCCTCCATGTAAAGAAGAAATGCCTCACATAGAACAACTATATAAAGACTATAAGAAAAATAATGAAGATGTAGTGATTTTGGGAGTAGCTTCACCTAATTTGGGTAGAGAAGGTTCAAGAGAACATGTGGTTAAATTCTTAAAAGAAGAAGGGTATACCTTCCCAGTTGCACTTGATGAAGATGGAGCATTAGCATATCAATATGGAATTAATGCTTTTCCAACTACATTTATAATTGATAAGGAAGGATATGTAACTCAGTATATTCCAGGAGCTATGGATAAAGAGACTATGGCATCTTTTATTGAGAATCAAAGAAATAAATAGATTAAAATGTTTAAATATAAGGACTCAAATAAATTTAAGGTTACAAAAAAGTGCCTAATTGTACTACCTAGATAATCTTGTTATAGTAAAAGTATAAATAACACAAGAAGGGGTTGAAAATTATATGAAAAAAACATTTGATGCAATAATAATAGGATTTGGAAAAGGTGGAAAAACACTAGCAGGGGATTTGGCAAATAAAGGATTAAAAGTAGCTTTAATAGAAAAATCAAATAAGATGTATGGTGGAACATGTATAAATGTGGCATGTATACCAACTAAAAGCTTAGAAAATTCAGCAAACAGTATAAAAACAAAACGTATAAGTTCTTGGGATGAAGCTCAAGTTGAATATGAGAAAGCTATAGATAAAAAAGAAACTTTAATTACAAAACTTAGAGAAGCTAACTATAATAAATTAAATTCAAATGAGAATGTAACTATATTCACAGGAATGGGAACTTTTATTGATGAAAATACAGTTCAAGTTAAAACTGAAAATGAAGTTTATGAGTTAGTAGCAGATAAGATATTTATTAATACTGGTTCAAGACCATTTATACCTAATATTAAAGGCGTGGAAAATAAGCATGTAGTATATGATAGTGAGTCTCTTATGAATCTAAGAACTCTACCTAAAAAAATGACAATCATAGGAGCTGGCTTTATAGGTCTAGAGTTTGCTGGTATTTACAGTTCATTTGGAGCAGAAGTTACGATATTAAATTCTAATAATGGTATTTTACCTAATGAAGATGTTGAAGATTCAGAAGAAATAATAAAACTACTTGAAAAGAGAAATGTAAAAATTATAAACAATGCAAAGATAAAAGAGATTAAAGAAGTTTCTAACTTAGCTATAGTAGAGTATGAAATAGAAGGTAAATTAAAGGAATTAACAAGCGATATGATACTTGTAGCTACAGGAAGAAAGGCAAATACTGAAGGGTTAGGACTAAAAAATGCAGGTATAGAGTTAAATGAAAGAGGATTTATTAAAGTATCAGAGACTCTTAAGACTAATAAAGAACACATATGGGTTATAGGAGATATAAATGGAGGCCCACAATTTACTTACATTTCACTAGATGACTATCGTATAATTATTAATCAATTATTTGGAGATAAGACTAGAACCAATAGTGATAGAAAAAATATACCAAACTCTATATTTATAAGTCCAGCATTTTCAAGAGTTGGTCTTAATGTTAAACAAGCTAAGGAAAAAGGATATGAAGTATTAGTAGCAAAGATGCCAGTTGAAGCAATTCCAAGAGCTAAGCAGATTGGTAAGACAGATGGGTTTATAAAGATTGTAATAGATAAAAAATCAAATAAGATACTTGGAGCTACTATGATATGTGAAGATTCAAGTGAGATTATCCACTTAATTCAATTAGCTATAGATTTAGAAGTAGAGTACACATATTTAAGAGACCGTGTTTATGCACATCCAACTATGACAGAAGCTCTTAATGATATTTTATCTCCTAATATGATAAAGGAAGTATAACATAAATTTAATATATAAAGCCTAAAATTATCATTATAAATAGATTTTATAAAAGGGATACTATAATAAATTACTAATAGTATCCTTTTTGTATTGTAAAGTTACAAATATACTATAGAATTTATTATTTTGCATTATAAACTGGAATTAAACGGTATAATTTAAGTATTGGATAACTTAAATGGATAATGTAATAGTATCAAAAATATTTTAAAAGAGTAAGTTTATCATACTTAAGATATTAAGGCAATGTTTAAAATAGGGAGGTGAAATCATATGAATAAAGTATCTAAAAGAGGGTTTGATGAGAATGATAAGAGATGGTTTTCAAGTAATGAATTAATAAGACTTACAAAAGCGAAGGAAGAAATAGAATGGTTAATAAATAGGGATTATAAAATAGACCCAGTTGTTACTTTTGTTGGAGATAGGTATCAGTTTTCCATAAGACAAAGAGATGCACTAAAAAGGGCAGTATGCACTGAAGAAAAAAATATAACAAGACAGTCAAAAAAACTTTCTCTAGATAAAATCAAAGAAGGGCTTATAAATATAGATGGTTTTAATTTGATAATAGCTATAGAAGTGGCATTATCTGGTGGAACTTTAGTAATAGGTAGTGATGGTAATATGAGAGACTTAGCAGGGCTTAGGGGGACATATAAGATTATAGATAAAACAGAAGAAGCCTTAAAGTTGATAGGAGACTTTTTTAATAAATACAATGCACAAAAAATTAGATTTTACCTAGATTCTCCAGTTTCTAATTCAGGAAATTTAAAGTATAAGATACTGGAATATGCTAAAATATGGGGAATTGAAACTGAGGTGGAGCTAGTAAAAAATGCAGATGTCGTATTAGAAAAATTAGATAGAGTAGTTAGTAGTGATGCAGTCATAGTTGATAAATGCATAAGCTATTTTAATGTCACTAGAGGTATAATTGAAGAATATATTAAGGATTGTAATATTGTAAATTTAAATAAATAGATAAATATAAATGAGAAAAAATAAGTTTGTATAGAGCAATATTATCAGTAATACAAGTAAAGTTTGAAAATAGGAGAACGAATACATATCGAATTTCATAAAATGTTGTAAAAAGACATATGAGAGGATGGTATGTGTGAAGTTAACTAAAATAAATATTAAAAAATATAGAGCACCTGTATATAAATATGCTTTAGTAAATGTAAATTTGAGGTCTGCTAAATCTACAAATTCAAGTATTATAACTGTAATACCTCAAGGAGCAAAAATGGAGGTATTAGATGAAGAAGATGAATGGATTAAAGTAGTGTATAATTCTCAAGAAGGGTATGTATATAAGGACTTAGTATCAGTAAGCGAATATACTTGGAGTAACTTAAATTTAAGGGAAGACAAATCTACGACTTCAAATATAATTACAGTAATTCCCGAAAAGTCTAGGGTCGAAGTTTTAGAAGTAGATGGGGATTGGAGTAAAGTTATATATGATGATAAAATAGGATATGTTTTTAATTATTTCTTATCAACTGATGGAAATAAACCTAATGAGTTAGATTATAAATATTTTTATACTGATATGACAAAGTTTGTTAATGAAAATAATATTAAAAGTACGAGTGATTATCTAATTGTGACAGACCTTAGAAATAAATATACTTATATTTTTAAGAAAGATAATGGAAGTTGGGGTCAACTTTACAAGTGGCAATGTACTATAGGGAAGCCTGAAACTCCGACTATAACGGGTATATTTTATATAAGTGGAAGAAAACCTTCTTTTGGAACAGATGAGTATTCAGTTAAGTACGCTACTAGAATTAAAGGTGGATATTATTATCATTCTGTATTATATGATTCAACAGGCAGTTATATAATAGATGGTAGACTTGGTGAAGCTCTTAGTCATGGTTGCATAAGACTAAATACAGAAAATGCAAAATGGATATACGATAATATACCTGATACAACAACTGTTATAATTCATTGATAAAATATTTGGTTTGTTAATTAAGAGCTAGTATTCTTAACTAATAATATTATATGTTAGTATTTGACAAGAATTACGATTTGAACGATGTAATAAGAGAGTGCCAATAATAAAATAAAGGTATTTTGAGGCACTCCCTTATAAATATACATAATTAATTTATGGGGTAGGTTGTTATAATTAAGATATTTTCATAAATAATTCTATAAGCTTATCTTTATCAAAGAAAACAGGATTGGCTCCAGCGCATGCATCTTTCATAGAGTTTTCTGCAAGTAACTCAAAATTAGGATTATCAACACCTACATCTTTTAAAGATTTTGGGATTCCTACTTCTTCAGAAAGAGTTTTTATTTTATTTATTACAAAGTCAACACACTCTTTATCTGATTTATTATGTACATCCATTCCAATAGTTTCAGCTATTAAACGGAATTTAGAAGGAGCAGATTTGGCATTTTCTTCTTCAACTATTGGAAGTAGCATAGCGTTACATACTCCATGAGGTAAATCATATAAACCTCCTAATTGATGTGCCATGGCATGTACATTTCCAAGCCCTGCGTTACTAAATGCAATTCCATTTAAGAAACAAGCGTAACACATTTGTTCTCTAGCCTCTATGTCATTACCATTCTTAACAGCTCTTGGAAGATATTTAAATATCTGTTTTATAGAATATAAGGCAGTCGAATCTGTAACATCATAAGCTCCATTAGCTACTACAGCTTCTATAGCATGAGTTAATGCATCCATACCAGTTGCTGCTGTTAAATTAGATGGTTTACTAATCATTAATTCAGGGTCGTTTACTGTCATTGTAGCTAATGAATTAGTATCAACCATTATCATTTTTACATGTCTGTCTTCATCAGTTATAACATAGTTTATTGTAACCTCAGCAGATGTACCAGCAGTAGTAGTTATAGCTACAATAGGAAGACATTTTTTAGAAGTTTTGTTGACACCTTCATAATCTCTAATATCTCCTCCATTAGTAGCTAATATAGAAATGGCTTTACCACAGTCCTGTGGAGAACCCCCTCCTATTGTAATAACAAAATCACAATTTTCTGACTTTAATATTTCAAGTCCTTTGTTTACATTAGTTACAGTTGGATTTTGTTTAACTTCATCATAAATAGCAAAATCTACACCTATCTGAGATAGAATATCTGTTACTTTTTTTACAGTACCATTTGAAACTAGAAATTTATCACTAACAATAAATGCTTTTTTAGTTCCCAGTGATTTAATTGAATCTTTAGCTTCATTAAGACATCCTTTTCCAAGTAAATTTATTGGTGGGACATAATAAATGCTCATAACTAAAATCTCCTTTTATTTTAAATTGATTTTTATATAAGAAATATATATCTAATAATCTTTCTTTAGCTTGTTTATCATATAATTATGGCTTAGATTAATACAGATATACAGGTTCCTATATAAGAACTTAATTCGTAAATACGATTATGATTAGAATTTAACATAGTATTTTTATCATGTCAATAAAAAAATAAAAATTATCATAAAAAAACAAAGCTACTGTAGTTAAATCAGTAGCTTTGTTTTTTATTGTATAAATCAAATAAATATGCCAGTTTAAAATAGAATTTTTAATTATTACAATTTTCAATATGTCGTATCTGTTAAACATTAACTTAATTTATTATAATATCTTCATTGCGTTCTTCCATCATAGATTGAATATTTTTCTGAGCATTTAAAAGTAATTCTTTTATCAGTTCTATTTTTTCTTCATTAGCTCTAAACAGTGGTAATGTTACACTAACAGCAGCTCTTATACATCCATTTTTTCTTATTGGCACAGCAAGACATTTTAGATGTTGCATTGATTCTTCACATTCTGAAGCTATTTGTGTTTTTTTAACTTCAAGAAGTTGCTCATATAAAACATCAAAGTCTGTAATTGATTTTTCTGTAAAGCCTTTTAAACCATCTGGATATAAACTTATTAGTGTTTCCTTATCAAAATCACATAAAAGAGCTTTTCCAAGGCCTGTACAATTAGCAGGTATTTTTTTACCAACATAAGAAATAAGTCTAATTGGTTCTGGAGAATCTACTTTACCAACATAAAGAACTTCATTGTTGTCAAGGATACCAAGCTGGCAAGTTTCAGAACAAGAATTAACTATATTAGTCATTTCTTCAATTACATAATTGAAAATAGTTCTCTTTTCAAAAAATGAAGACCCCAATGTGTAAGAACGTATCCCTATAGAGTATTTGGATGTATTCTTATCAATAGTAATATATTTTCTAGCATTAAGTGTATGAACTATAGGAAAGATGCTACTTTTTGGAGCATTAATAGCATCTGCTATTTCTGTGAGAGTATATCCGTTTTCGGACTCAGCTAATGCTTCTAAAATATCTAATATCCTAGCTGTTGGGCGATGATTATCTGAAGTCATAAATTTCCCCCCTCTTTTTATTAATTTAAAGTATTAGAATATGTTGATTTTAGCACACTATGTGATATTTTACAATGTGGAAAATAAATATGTAGATTTGTACATAAATAAGCTCTTGACTCAAAGACTGGTAGATATTTTTTAGGAGGTTCTACATAAATAATTACATTAATTTCCAAAATATACCTAAAGAAAGTTGGTGATATTTAGTTATATAATTTAAGAGAATCTATTTAATAGCTGTATTTTATATAGATATATCAAAATATTGTGAATTATATCTTATAATTTGTCTATTATTCGAATTGTATAAAAAATTTTATAGTTTTGAGCACTATATATTTTTGAGTGCTTTGTATTTTTGCATATAATGAAGCTATTTGATAATACATAGTATATTATCAGATAATTTGAAAAAATTTTGACAAAAATTTATTTTTTTTATTGACTCATAAATAGGAAAATGCTATCATTAATTCAAAGATTCGTAAATAAAAACTTAGTTCTTAAATACGAACTGAAACGGCCGTTAGAATTAAAGCTAAAAACTTAATAAGAGTAATTAAATATCATGTTTTAGGAGGAGTAACTTTATGATAATGGATTTTATTAAAAAAATTCCTGCAGGTATGATGATAGTTCCAATGTTTATAGCAGCTTTCATTAATACATTTTGCCCAGATATTGTGCAAATAGGTTCATTTACAACAGCAGTATTTTCAAGTGTTGGGTCTGCAACTATAATTGGAGTTCAACTGGTGTGCTTAGGAACTCAACTTCAATTTAGAGAAATGCCAAAAGTTTTAAAAAGAGGTGGAATACTTCTGGGTTCCAAATTTGCTATAGGTGCTTTAATAGGTATTCTTATAGGTAAACTATTTGGAATGGATGGAGTACTTGGTCTTACAACATTGGCTGTTATAAGTGCAGTTACAAATAGTAATGGTAGTATATATCTTTCATTGATGACTTCATATGGAGATGAAACAGATTGTGCAACTATGAGTTTACTTACTTTAAATGATGGACCATTTTTTACATTAATAGCTCTTGGGACTTCAGGTCTTGCAAATGTTCCTTTGTTGTCTTTATTGGCTGCAATAGTACCAATACTTGTTGGTATGATAATAGGTAATTTTGATAAAAAAATGAAAGAATTTTTAGAGCCAGGATGTAATTTGCTTGTACCTTTTGTAGGATTTGCACTAGGTAGTAGTATAAACCTTGCAAGTATACTAAAAGGAGGATTATCAGGAGTAATACTTGGATTAATATCTGTGTTTGTAGGAGGTATATTTATAGTATTCTGTGATAAATTTATAGGAAAACGTCCAGGATATGCAGGATGGGCTGTAGCTACAACTGCTGGAAATGCAATTGCTGTACCCGCTGCTGTTGCATTAGTTGACCCATCATGGCAACCATATGTTGCAACAGCAACAACTCAAGTAGCAGCCGCAGTAGTTGTCACTGCAATATTAGTTCCTCTTATAACTAGTTGGTGGGCTAAGAAGTATGGATGTCCTAAGTTTCCAAAACAAAATGAGGATGGGACAATAACAGCTTAATATTACATGAGTTACTATTGAAAGAGCAAATTCTTTAATTAGATTTTAGGGTATTAATAAAATTATATTATTTACAAAGGAGAGTAAGAATAATGATAAATGCGGTGATAATTGATGAAAAAGATAACGTTGCAGTAGCTATTGAAGCAATAACTAAGAATAGCGAAATTAGTTTTAAATTAAAAGATAAAACAATAAAGACAATTAAAGCATTAGATGATATAACTATTTATCATAAATTGGCTATAAAAGATATGGCTGAAGGTGACAAAGTTACTAAATATGGAGAGCATATAGGAGAAGCAAATCAGGAAATAAAGATTGGTCAACATGTACATATTCATAATGTTAGAAGTGTTAGAGAGGATTTGGACAAACAAGCTATGGGCAATGTATAAAATAATACTTATTTATAAATTTATAGAAGTTAAATTCATTGTCTTTTAGTATTTAATTATTATCAAATAAGATTTTATCTATTTGATTAGTGAGTGTAACAAAAAGTTATAATATATGAAAATTACAGAAGGTATATAGACTATTTTAGGAGGAAATCAGTATGAAATTTTATGGATATAAAAGACCAGATGGAAGAGTTGGTATAAGAAACCACATATTAGTATTACCTACTAGTGTTTGTGCATCAGATACAACTAGAATAATAGCGTCTCAAGTTCAAGGAGCAGTTACTTTTAATAATCAAAATGGATGTTCACAAGTAAATTCAGACCAACAATTGACTATGGATGTTATGGCTGGATATGCAGCAAATCCAAATGTATATGGGGTAATAGTGGTATCTTTAGGATGTGAGAATTGCCAAAATGATTTGGTAGTAGAGGCAATAAAAGAGAGAACAAACAAGCCAATAAAAACCCTTGTAATACAGGAAGAACATGGGACTTTGAAAACCATAGAAAAGGCTGTTCGTTATGCTAGAGAAATGGCTCAAGAGGCATCTTTACTTAGAAAAGAAGAATTCCCAATATCTGAGATTATACTAGGAACTGAGTGTGGAGGGTCTGACCCAACAAGTGGATTAGCAGCAAATCCACTAATAGGTGAATTAAGTGATAGACTTGTTGATTTAGGAGCAACATCAATTTTAAGTGAAACTACTGAATTTATAGGAGCAGAGCATATATTAGCTAGAAGAGCAGTAAATGAAGAAGTAAAAGAAAAAATATTACATATAGTGCATAGATATGAAAATTCGTTAAAATTAGTTGGAGAAGAGGTAAGAGAAGGAAATCCATCTCCTGGAAATATAGCTGGTGGCTTGACAAGCTTGGAAGAAAAATCACTAGGTTGTATACATAAAGGTGGTCATAGACCAATAAGTGAAGTGTATGATTATGCTAAACAGATTGATAAAAAAGGTCTTGTTATAATGGATACACCTGGAAATGATGCTTCATCTGTCGCTGGTATGGTTGCAGGAGGAGCTCAAATAGTAGTATTTAGTACAGGTAGAGGAACTCCATCAGGAAATCCAATAGCTCCTGTAATAAAGATAACTGGAAACAAAATAACTTTTGCAAATATGGAAGACAATATGGATTTTGATGCTAGCCCAGTTATATATGGTCCACAAACAATGGAAGAATTAACAGATGATTTATTAAATATGATTGTAGATGTAGCAAATGGAAAACAATCAAAGGCTGAGTCTCTTGGATATACTGAAATGGCAATAGCTAGAGTATGTAACTATGTATAAGATTTAATTAAAAAACGAATACATAGAATTTTAATAAAGGGTGAGATTATGAAGTTTGTCAGTTTTACTGAAGGAAAAAATGAATGTAAAAGAATAGGAGTTTTTTCTAAAGATGAATTATTTATTATAGATATTAATTCCTTAAATCTTAGCAAATCTTTTAAGAACTTAAATGATTTAATTCAAAATATATCTCAAGACGATATCATTAGACTGAAAAGTACTATAAAGGAAGATATATTCCATAATTATGATGTTTTTAAAAGAGAAGAATGTATTATACATGTTCCTATAGAAAAACCTATACACGATATTTTATGTGTGGGAGTGAACTATAAAGACCATCTTGAAGAAACTCAAACTCACTTTGATGATAGTTTTGAAAAACCACAAAAAACAGTCTATTTTACAAAACGTGTTACAAAAGCTATAGGCCCAGAAGATAAGATAGATGGTCATTTTGATATAAATAGTCAATTAGACTATGAAGTTGAACTTGGAGTAGTAATAGGTAAAACAGGTGTTAATATTAAAAAAGAAGAGGTCGAAGATTATATCTTTGGATACACTGTTATAAATGATATTTCTGCTAGAAAGTTACAAAAAGAGCATGTTCAATGGTTTAGAGGAAAGGGATTAGATACATTTACATCTTTAGGGCCATGTATCGTACATAAAAGTGCAATTTCTTTTCCTGTAAAACTTAAGGTATGCAGTAGAGTAAATGGTGAAGAAAGACAAAATTCTAATACAAGGTTATTCATATCAGACATTTCAGACATAGTTTCAGAACTTTCAAAAGGTATGACTTTAGAGGCTGGAGATATTATAGCTACTGGTACACCTTCTGGAGTTGGTATGGGTTTTTCACCTCCTCGATATATGAGTAGTGGAGATGTAATTGAATGTGAGGTTGAAAGTATTGGAATTTTAAGAAATTACATTAAGTAAATGTTTTAATATAGGTAATGTTAAGGCAGAACCTGAATGTATTAAATGAACATATTAAAATAAATTTTAGGAGTTTAAATTATGAAAGCAGAATTTTTGACACCAGTGGTTACAATATTTGATGAAGAAGGAAATTTAGATAAAGAAGGAAATAAGAAAGTCTATGACCATCTTATAGATGGAGGAGTAGATGGCCTAGTTGTAATGGGAAGTACTGGAGAGTTCTTTAATATGTCTATGGATATGCAAAAAGAACTTATAGATTTAGTAATTAATCATGTTAATAAGAGAGTAAAAGTGTTTATAGGTACAAGCCGTATGAGTATAAAAGAGTCTATAGAGCTTTCAAATTATGCACATAATAGTGGAGCAGATGGAGTTATGATAATAAGCCCTTATTATTTCTCTCTTGATGATGACAGTATTGAGTTGTTTTATAGCGAAATAGCTAAAAATACAGAAGCTGAAATATATCTATATAATTATCCAGATAGAACTGGTTATGATTTGAGTCCAGAACTTACATTAAGACTTGTAAGAAAGCATAAAAATATAGTTGGTTATAAGGATACAGTAACTTTGATGGGACACACTAGAGATTTAATAAATACTATGAAAGCAGAGTTTCCAGATTTTAAGATATATAGTGGTTATGATGAAAACTTTATACATAATCTAATGTCTGGAGGAGCAGGTTGTATAGGAGGTCTATCAAATTTAATTCCAGAAGTTTGTTCAAAATGGGCAGAAGCTTATAATAATAGAGATATGGATAAGGTTATAGAAATTCAAAAATATATAAATAAAGCTATGGATTTTTATTTAATAACAAACCCATTTATACCAGCAATGAAAAAAGCAATGAATATTAGAGGCTTACAAGTGAGTGATTATATGACTGCACCTTTTATAAAGCCAAATGAAAATCAAGTATATGAGATTAAAAAATTAATGAATGAATTAAATATATGTTAACTGGTTAATTAGATATATAGTAAAAAACGAAGAGTGTTTTAAACTGATTTTTATAGTCATTTTAAACACTCTTTTTTTATATGTTAAATCAACCTTGCAAAGTGGTCAACAATAAACTACAATTATGTTAATAAAAATTAAATAAAATGATACTAGGGTACTATATTAGTTTAATAGGGAAAGTGATGTAAGTTCACTACAACCCCCGCTACTGTATACGGATACGAAATCAAAATCCACTGAGATTTATATGAAAAGTTTTGGGAAGGACGATAGAGGAAAAGCCGTGAGTCAGGAGACCTGCCCAGTATTACATAGGTTCAATTTAGGGTGGAAATTGTAATTTATAATAAAATGAAATATCAATTCATTTTTTGTAAAATTGATATATAAACTTCTCCTTTCTAAATTAGGAGAAGTTTTTTATTTTATTAAAAGGTTATAATTATTAAAGATGACTTTAATATAGTTCTAATGAGATATATTTTAAAAGTATATGTTATTAGAATTTTTAACCACTTATAAAAAATAAAATATTGGAGTGAAAGAGATGAAATTTAAAGTAAATGTTTTAAAGCAATTTTTTCTAAGTATTATGATAGTTATTTTAGTAGGAGGTCTTATAGGATGTAGTAAAAATGATAAAGAGAATGCACAAGTTAGTAGTGGTAAGAAGTTAGAATTAAAATATGCAAGTGGGTTTAGTGTTGAAGACTTAGAGGATGGAATTAAAAAAGTAACTGATGGAGATAAAAGAGAACTAATTTTAATCCCTAAAAAAATTGAAGTTCCTGAAAAGTATAAAAATGCTAATATAGTTAGAACACCTGTAGATAATGTCTTAATAGCATCTACAACACAAGCCTGTTCTCTAAGAACAATAGGTGAGCTAGATAGCATAAAAGCAGTAACAACAGAGGAACAGTATTGGACTATCAAAGAAATTAAAGATTTGATGAAGGACGGAAAGATACATTATGTTGGTTCAAACTTAGCACCAGATTATGAAAAAATAGTAGATTTAAACCCTGATTTAACTATAGTTAGTAGTGGTTTATCAGAAGCTGATACAAAATTTATTGATAAACTAAAAGAATTAGGACTTAACTATGTTGTAGATAATGAATATAAAGAGCAAAATCCATTTGGAAGAATGGAATGGACAAGCTTAATAGCTGCATTTTATGATAAAGAAGATATAGCCACTAGTGAATTAAATAAGACAGTACAAAAGATAGAAGAAGTAAGTAAAAAAATAAAAAACAAAAACAAGCCTAAGGTAGTATGGGCATCTGTATATGAAGGAAATGCTTATGTAGCACCTAAAGATTCATATGTAGATAATATGATAAGAATGGCTGGTGGAATAAATGCATGTGCTTCAATGGATTCAAATGAAGGAAGAGTGAGTATTGAACAACTACATGAAGTTGCAAAGGATGCAGATATATTTGTATACTCATCAAGCTCAGATTATGCACCAAACTTAGAGTCTATAAAATCTAGTGCACCTGTATTGGCTGATTTGGATGTTGTAAAAAATGGTAACTTGTGGGTATTTGCTCCAGATTATTATCAATCAGTAGATAAGACTGATGAATTAATAGTAGATTTAGTTGAGATGTTTCATCCAGGAGCTACAGGTGAAAAAATTAAACATTATATAAATTATGATAAATAATATATAATACGACACTAAAAGATGAGTTTTATGGATTTTAGTTAATATAGATTTGTTAAGAGGGGTATATAAATGGATTTTATCAATAAAATGAGAATAAAGAATACTACAATATTTATAGGACTAATTATAGGCATGATACTTACTTTTTTAGTGTGTGTAGCATTTGGCTCTGTAAAAATTGAGTTTAAAGAAATAATAGATGTTGTATTAAGAGGTATGGATAATACAGAACACTATAAAATAATATACAACATAAGGATTCCAAGAGTACTTGCAACTATGGTGGGTGGAGCTTGTTTAGCAGTATCAGGAATTTTACTACAGATATTTTTTAAGAATCCAATAGTTGAACCATATATATTAGGTGTATCTTCAGGCTCTACTTTATCAGTAGCGCTTATGATTTTAGGTGGATATACATTAGGATTTGAAAATATAACTTCAATGAGTATATTTGTGGCAGCATTTATAGGAGCTTTGATTGTAATGTCTGTAGTCATTTTATTTGCAAGTAAGGTAAAGAATATAACGACTCTTTTAATAATAGGAATTATGACTGGATATGTGTGTAGTGGTATAACTAATGTACTACAATCATTTGCAAATAGTGAAAAATTAAAGGAATTCACTGTTTGGTCTATGGGAAGTTTTTCTGGATTTACCTGGGAAAAAGTAGAGATACTTATATTGATTGGTGTTCTAGGTCTTTTAATGAGTATCTTTATAATAAAACCTCTAAATGCTTTTTTATTAGGAGAAGAATATGCTAAAAGTATTGGTATAAATATAAAATTTTTTAGATTTTTGGTAGTATTTATATCTAGTATACTAGCAGCAATAGTATCAGCATTTGCAGGACCTATAGGATTTATTGGACTTGCAGTACCACAAGTTTCAAAATTGATATTTAAGACATCAGATAATAGAGTACTAATACCAGTGGTAATTTTTTTAGGAAGTATAGTTACAGCTCTTTGTGATTTAATATCAAGAGTAATTCTGTCGCCAATAGAATTACCAATAAGCACAATAACATCTTTATTAGGAGCACCAATTGTAGTAATGCTATTGATGAAAAGGAAGGACAGGGCTTAGATATGTTGAAAACTAATAATTTAAGTGTAGGATATAATAAAAAAGTAGTTGTGAGTGATATAAATATAGAGGTGAAAAATGGAGAGATATTATGTCTTTTAGGAAGTAATGGAGCTGGAAAAACTACTATATTAAGGTCTTTATCTAAACTTATAACGCCAATAAAAGGGGAGATATATCTAAATGACATAGATGTAAATCATATATCAAGAAAGTCATTATCGAAAAAAATGGCTTTAGTGCTTACAAATAGATTATTAGGTGATTTAATGACTGTACAAGATATAGTTAATATAGGAAGGTATCCATATACAGGATTTTTTGGTAACCTATCCAAAAAAGATTTAATACTGGTAGATGAAGCATTAGAATCTGTAGATGCATTACATTTAAAGAAAAGATATTTTGACGAACTAAGTGATGGAGAAAAACAAAAAGTATTAGTTGCAAGAGCTTTAGTTCAAGAGCCAGAAATAATTATATTGGATGAACCAACAACTCACTTAGATATAAAGCATAGGTTAGAGCTTATAAATATACTAAAAAAATTAAGTAAGGAAAAATCAATTTCAGTAATACTTTCATTGCATGAAATTGATATAGCATTAAAAAGTTGTGATAAAGTTGCTCTTATAAAGAATAATAAAGTCATAGCTTATGGTCAACCTGAAGATGTAGTGGATGAAGATATTATAAATTCACTTTATGAATTGGATGATAAAAATTTTAATAGTCTTTTAGGTTCAGTAGAGATTAGTAATAAATCTAAAAATGAAGTTTTTATAATTGGTGGTGGTGGTAAAGCTACACCAATTTATAGAGCTTTTACTAAAAAAGGTATAGGTCTATATTCTGGAATAATACATGAAAATGATATTGATTATGAAATTGGCAGAACTATGGGCATAAAGATGTTTACAGAAAAGCCATTTGAGCCAATAACTAATGAGAGTTTTGATTTAGCTATTAGAAATTTAAATGATTCTAAGATTATAATAGATACAGGGTTTAGCGTAGGAGAAACGAATAAAAAAAATATAGACATTATAAAAGAGGCTTTAAAATTGGATAAAAAAGTTTATTCATTTAGGAATAGGAATGAGAGCAATAAGTATTATAGTAGTCTTGGTAATGATATAGAATATATAGATAAGGTTTCACAAATTATGGATAGTATCAAGACAGATAATTTACTATAGATTGTAAAATAAAATGTAATTGCAGACTACAAAAAATATAAAAGAGTATCTTAATAGTTTTTAAACATTATTATAGATACTCTTTTTTTACTGTTTATTTATTTTGTGTATGGTGTTATAAAAAAGTATTCCTTTATAAATAACCTATAGCTTCCTCTCTAGTTAGAAAAAAGTGAATTCCTGCAGTTGATTCTTTCCATCTATTTTCATTAAATTCTTCAGCTATAATAGTTTCTCCTACTCTATATATAAAATTTTCATCAGCATATGCACGAGCACTTTTAAAAGATTCTTTGCCATCTATACTTGTAATTGACAGTACTTTTGCTTTATCACATCTACAAGCATTTGATGTAGCAGAAACCCTTTTTGCATCACTTGGAATTAATAATTGTACCATTCTAAAATTAAAACACTTTTTATAGCCTATAAATGCTCCTGTTTCAGGACAGTATAACTTGAAAAAGCGAGTATTTTCATCTGATACTACTCCATCTAAAGTAGCATATTCTAAGTTGGAGTTTTCTAAATTAGCTCCTCTAATATCTGACCTAGATAAATCACAAAATCTAAAATTAGCTCCACTTAGGTCTGCATTTTTTAATATGGAATTTTTTAATGAACAATTTGAAAAATAAGAGTTACTAAAGCTAGAGTTTTCTAAATCTGCTTCTTCTAAGTTTAAATCAATAAGGTCAGACCATGAAAAATCAATATTACTTAAACAGTATCCCTTTAAATTCATATTTTCTAATTTTATTTCTCTTAAATCAGCTCTTTCTCCATCATTGTTGTTTTTAAGCCATAAATAATGTTTTTTAAGTATCTTTTCAAGTTCATATTTAGAAATATCTCTCATAAAAATCACCTTCATGAATTTATTTTTATATATGTAGTAGCAAAATAGTCATATATTTAATTATATAACAATAAATAAAAAACTTCTAAATAATATATAAAATATCATATATAAAATATTTTGTTTTAAATATATTATAATATATTCTTAGGCTATTTAGGGATAATTTGCACTTTTAAACATGACATAATAAGTTTGTATTGTTTTATATTTGAGTTGATAAAAATTTCTTTAAATAAAAATAATATCAGTGATACAATAATAAAAGTTTAGATATAAAAAAATTTGTGTATATACTATATGTAGTATATAATAGATAAAGCACTGACTATATGTAGTGCTTTTGTTTTTGAAAAATACTTATTATATTCCAATAGTTATAGGTTATTTTGGGGATTTCAACTAATAAATACTAAAAGAAATAATAAGAAAATTGAAAGAAATTATAGCACAAGATTATGTTAAAAGGACGGTAAATAATGAATTGGATAGAGCTTAACAATCAAGTGATAATTAAAAATGAACAAGGTAAGTATCAATTGGAAAAAGACAAGGAAGCCTTAAGTAGTTACATAGAAGAATTTATAAAACCAAAGTTGAAAAAATTTAAAGATTTAGAAGAAAGATTAAAGTACTTAATAGATGAAGGTTATTATTCAGAAGAAGTAATAAATAAGTATAGTATGGATTTTATTAAAAAGGTATATAAGTTTATTGAGAAATATCAGTTTGAATTTCAATCATATATGAGTGCAAACAAGTTTTATCAAAATTACGCATTAAAAAGCAATGATGGAAAAGAAATATTAGAAACATATAATGAGAAAGTATTAATTGTAGCTTTGACATTAGGAAATGGTGATGAAGGTTTGGCTCTAAGCCTTACAGATAAAATAGTAAAACAAGAATTTCAACCAGCTACTCCAACGTTTTTAAATGCTGGAAGAAAAAGAGCTGGAGAGATGGTATCATGCTTTTTATTATCTGTAGAAGATAGTACAGAAGGTATATCATATGCTATATCTTCATCAAATCATTTATCAAAGATTGGTGGAGGCGTTGCACTAAATTTATCCAAACTTAGAGCATCAGGTGAATCAATCAAAGATATAGAAGGGGCAGCTGGAGGAGTTGTTGGTGTAGCAAAAATGTTGGAGCAATCCTTTAGTTATTTCAATCAAATGGGAGCTAGACAAGGTTCTGGAGCAGTTTACCTTACTGTATTCCATCCTGATTTTGAATTATTGATGGATACGAAAAAGATAAATGCTGATGAGAAAATAAGACTTGCTACATTATCACTAGGAGCTATAATACCTGATAAGTTTATGGAATTAGCAGAAAAAAATGAAACTGCATATGCATTTTATCCTCATACTGTGTATAAGAAGTATGGAGTTTATCTTGATGAGATAGAAATGAATGAGTGGTACGAAAAGCTGGTTAGTGATAAGGATATAAGAAAAAAAGAAATAAATCCTAGACAGATGCTGACTAAAATAGCACAGATGCAACAAGAAAGTGGATATCCATATGTAGTATACATAGACACAGCAAATAAGGAACATACATTAAGAGATGTTGGAATGGTCAAGATGTCTAACTTATGTTGTGAGATATTTCAATATCAGACACCTTCACAAATAGAGGGCTATGGAGGTAACAATGAGTGGGGACAAGATATAAGTTGTAACCTTGGTTCTTTAAATATAGCTAATGTTATGGACAATAAAACTATAGAAAGTACGGTTGAGACAGCAATAAGAGCATTGTCATTTGTAGCAGATAGCACAGATATAAAACCAGTACCAACAGTTAGTAAGAGTAATAGTAAGTCTCACTCTATAGGATTAGGAGCTATGAATTTACATGGATATTTGGTAAGGGAAAATATCTTATATACTTCAGAGGATGCCATAGATTTTTCTAATGTATTTTTTGCAATGATTAGATATTACTCAATTAAAGCATCAATGAAAATAGCTATAGAAAAAAATCAAACTTTTGAAGGCTTTAATAAATCAGAATATGCTAAAGGTAGAGAAAGTAAAGTACTATCAAAATACTATGAGCAATCTTATTTACCAAAGTCAGATAAGGTAAAGGCATTATTTGAAGGTATCCATATACCAACTAAAGAAGATTGGGCAAGCTTATTAGATAAAGTAAAAGAAAAAGGCATATACAATGCTTATTTGATGGCAATAGCACCAACTCAAAGTATTAGTTATGTGCAAAATGCTACATCAAGTATAATGCCAATTACTGAACCAGTAGAAGTAAGAACATATGGAGATTCTACTACAATATATCCAATGCCATTTTTAACAAATGATAATATGTTATATTATCAATCAGCATACAGGATGGATATGAGAAAAGTAATAGATTTAGTAGCAACAGTTCAAAACCATGTTGACCAAGGGATATCAACAACTCTATTTGTCACAGATGAAAAGACAACTAGAGACATAGCTAGACATTATATATATGCATATAAAAAAGGTCTGAAGAGTTTATATTACACAAGAACAAAGATGACAAGAGACACTCATGAGTGTTTAGTATGTTCAGTATAGGGAGAGAAATATATGACGTTTAATTTACATAAAATACATAATGCAGTTAACTGGAATAGAGAAGAAGATGGATTTACACAGGCTTTTTGGGAACAAAATGTAAAACAATTTTGGCTTCCTGAAGAAATATCTGTTTCTAAGGACCTCAAGGTATGGAATGAACTGAGTGATGAGGAAAAGGAATTATATAAAAAAGTATTGGGTGGTTTAACATTATTGGATACAAAACAGGGGAATAATGGAATACCATCTATGATGAGTTTAACAGAAAATCTGCAAAGAAAGGCTGTCTTGTCTTTTATGGGGACTATGGAAGAAATACATGCAAAAAGTTATTCTTCTATATTTATGACTTTACTTTCTAATTCAGAAATAGATGAGTTATTTGAATGGATAGAAACAGAACCAACATTACAAAGAAAGGCCGATTTAGTTTTAGTTCAGTATGAAAACACTACAAATCAAAAGGATTTGTACTTATCTATGGTTACAAGTGTATTTTTAGAGAGTTTCCTGTTTTATTCAGGATTCTTTTATCCATTGTATCTATCTGGTCAAGGAAAGATGGTGGCTAGTGGAGAAATAATATCACTTATTCTTAGAGATGAATCTTTACATGGCAAGTATATAGGATTGCTTGCACAAGAAATATACGACGAATTTGATGAAATTGATAAGAAAAAACTAGAAGAGAAGATGTATTCTATACTTGATAACCTTATGGAGAATGAGATAGAATACACAAATGTTATATATAAAGAAAGTGGGCTTGAAAAAGAGGTAGTAAACTTTTTGAAATACAATGCAAATAGGGCTTTAGAAAATCTAGGCTTTGAGAAGTTATATATTGTAGATGCTATCAATCCAATTGTATTAAATGGTCTTAGTACGGAAACTAAAACACATGATTTCTTTTCAACTAAAGGTAATGGATACCAAAAAGGAGTATATGAGGAATTAGAAGATGAAGATTTTATAATATAAATTTATAAATTGTGACATACTGTTGTCACTTTTATCATGATAATATCAATGTATAAAATATATATGGAGGTATTCTCATGAAATATGAATGGAGAAAAAAAGATAAGGAGTTATATTTACCTAATAAGAATCCAGTAATAGTTGAAGTACCAGAGCAGAAATTTATTATGTTAAAAGGTAATGGAGACCCAAATGACAAAGAATTTACTGAAGCAATAGGAGTACTTTATTCTTTGGCATATGCAATAAAAACCATGCCTAATAAGGGAATTGTGCCAGAAGGGTATTTCGATTATACTGTTTTTCCTTTAGAAGCTATATGGGATAAAGGAGAAAAAAGCAAATACTCAGATATACTTATTAAAGAAGACTTGATTTATACTATGATGATACGTCAGCCAGATTTTGTTACACAAGACTTGTTAGATAAAGCTATCGACATAGTAAAAAAGAAGAAACCACATAACCTTCTTGAAAAATTTAAATTTGGGTTTATTAATGAAGGATTGTGTGTCCAAATGCTTCATGTAGGTTCATATGATAATGAACCAGAAAGTTTTGATATTATGAGTGAATTTTGTAAAAGAAATAATCTTGCAAGAAAATCTAATGTACATCGTGAAATTTATATAAGTGATGCTAGAAAAGTATCTCCTGATTTATTAAAAACGGTTTTACGTTTTGAAGTAAAAAGAGAAATATAAGTGTTATATTGTGGTATTATATTACTTTATTGTTATACTATAATAAAGTAATGAGGTGATTATATGAAAAGTAATAGATTATTTGAAATTATTTATATCCTTTTAGATAAGAAAAAAGTAACTGCAACAGAATTAGCTGAACATTTTGAAGTGTCTAGGAGAACTATTTGTAGGGATGTCGAAATACTGTCAGCTTCTGGTATCCCAATTTATACTGACAAAGGTAGAAATGGGGGTATAGGTATTTTGGATAATTTTACTTTTGATAAATCCATTTTATCTGAGCAAGAACAGAAAGAAATTCTAGCATCACTAGAGAGTTTAAATGTGCTTAAATATCCAGAAGTTGATTCTACGTTATCAAAACTTAAACCTTTATTTTGTAAGTCAGATATAGACTGGATAACTGTTGATTTTTCTCATTGGGGTAGTGATGATGTAGAAAAAGATAAATTTATAAAAATAAAATCAGCCATATTAGATTGTAATATTATAACTTTTGAGTATATAAATACTTATGGAAAGGTAACAAAGCGTTGTGTAGAACCACTTATGCTTTGGTTTAAAGAGAAATCTTGGTATATCAAAGCTTATTGTCGTCAAAAAAATGATTATAGAATTTTTAAGATTGTAAGGATGAGAAACATATGTGTTTGTGAACAGACATTTATAAGGAGTATACCAATTGAAGTGGGAGAGATAAAAGAAGATAAAAATGAAAGTATTACTTTAAAGTTGAAAATTTCTAAAGATGTAGGCTATAGAGTGTATGATGAATTTGATATTGATAACATATTATGTGATAATGATGGAGATTTCATCGTAACAGTACAGTATCCAAAAAATGATTGGATATATGGATATATACTTTCTTTTGGAAATAAGATTAAAGTATTGGAACCAATAGATGTTAGAAATAGAATTTTACAAATTATAGATGAAGTTAAAATGAAATATTTATAAAGATTATAAAAAGAGGTTGTCTCAAAATAGAGAGATAAGCCTCTTTTTCATTATTGAAATGATGAAAATACATTTGATTACATACAAAAAAGAGTGCCTCATGAACTAAAAAGTTCATTTTGAAACACCAGCTTTTTTTACTTTAGCTTCAATATTCAATTTGATTTCTTATAATATTAAAAAAATTTCTACTTTTATTAGTATTATTATCAAATATTAATACTAATTGCGTACATATCATTATATAATATTTATAGATTATTATATAAGTAGGTTACTAGAAATATATGTATATAATTATTTAAAATAAATTGAATATACTATTTACTATTTTAATTAAAACAGTAAAAAAATGTAGATAAATATTATTTTATTAAGAAAAATTTAATATATTGACAAAATTTAAGTGCTCATTTAAACTAGTAATTGATAATAATATTCAATATTAAATAATAGGAGGAGCTATGAATAAATATCTTCTAATAAATCCAGTGGCAGAAAGAATGTATGGGGAAAAGTTTCACCTTGTCAAAGAAAATTTAATAAAAAAGGGTTACATAATGGCAGAATGTGAGCCACAATTGGAATATGTAAAGAAGCAATACAAAGAGTATACAAAAAAGACTGAGAATACAATGTTAGATTGTAGATGTCCAGAGAGTATAAATCTTTTAAAAAGAAATAATTTGATAGATAGTTTTGAAGTACCTATGATAGAACCAATACTAGTAAGGACTTGTAGGGTTTTATATGATAAATATATCAAAAGTGAAGAGGATATGTTGATAGTAACCTGTCCATGTACACAATTAAGGGACTTTGCAAGTGAAAAGTTTAAAGATAAGAGTAATGCTATATTTTATACATGGAAAGAGTTTGCTGAAAAAGAAGGTATAAAATCACTTGGAAAGATAGATGAATCTCCAATTCCATTAGGATACTTTAAAGACTCTTTTGAAAAAGTTCTTGAAGTATCGAGTGAAGATGAAATCTTAAGCAAAATACAAAAAATAAGAAATAGTTCTGAAGATAAGTATGATATAGTAGAAATGTTTTATTGTAAAGATGGATGTAATAATGGAGATGGTTTGTAAATGGTCAATAAATTTAATAATAAGTTTTTAAGTCTAATAAAAAGTGTTTTGATATTTTTCATAATTCTTTTATTGTGGAAAATTACTAATTATCTTGGTATTTGGAGTGATTATATATTACCATCACCTGAAAAGGTGTATAGTACATTTTTAAATATGATAAGTGATGGTTCAATATTTATTAATGTATATGCAAGTATGAAAAGAGTTTTGATAGGATTTGCAATAAGTACTGCAATAGGTGTACCTTTAGGCATATTCTTTGGAATTCATAGTGTAGTATATGAATATTTTAAATCACTAATAAATTTTTTAAGAAATACACCTCCACTTGCTTTAATACCAATGCTTATACTATGGTTTGGTATAGGAGAAGAATCAAAAATTATAATTATAGTTTTGGCTTCTTTTTTCCCAATCTTTACAAGCACATTAAAGGGGATTAGGAATTGTGACTCAAAACTGATTGAAGTAGGTAGAGTATTTGAGTTTTCAAAGCTTCAGATAATATTTAAAATAATTATACCTAATGCCATTCTTGATATTGCAGTCGGACTAAAGTTAGCTCTTGGATATAGTTTTAGAGCGATTATTGGGGCAGAACTTGTAGCAGCATCATCAGGTCTTGGCTACTTGATATCTGATGGAAAGGAAATGTCCAGGACGGATGTTGTCATTGTAGGTATAATCGTAATTGGACTTTTAGGAATAATTACAGATTATATATTTTCAATTATTGTGAAAAAGGTAAGTAAGGGAAAGATGGTGGAAGCCTATGAATAATTTAGTATGTGATTCTGGATATATAATCAGAAATCTATTTAAAAGTTATGAAGTTGACAATGAAGAGCATATAGTTCTTAGTAATATTTCTTTAAACATAGATAAAAATCATATAACTGTAATTCTAGGTGAAAGTGGATGTGGAAAGACTACCTTACTTAGGGCAATTGCATCCCTTGAAAATATAAATAGTGGTGAGATTAGATTTATTAAAGATAATAAAGAGCATAGGCCTAATGTAGGATTTGTATTTCAAGAGAGTAGACTGATGCCTTGGTTAAATGTAAGTGAAAATATAGCTTTCCATAACCAAAGAAAAAACACTATTTTAAATAAAGTACTTGGCAAATTTAAACATCAGAAAAGCATTGCTAATAAAAGTATAAGTGATAATTCCAGAGATTTAGAAACTAATGATAATTTAAATAACTTGAATAGACTTAATAAGAAAAATTATATTGATGTAGAAAAATATCTTAAGATGATGAACTTGCAGAAATTTAAAAACTCTTATCCAAATGAGTTATCAGGAGGTATGGCGCAGAGAGTAAGTATAGCTAGAGCTCTTTCTTTCAATCCAGATATGTTGTTTATGGACGAGCCTTTTTCGGCATTAGATTATTTTACAAGGATTGATATGCAAAACGAAGTTATAAGAATACATAAATCAACTAATAAAGGTGTAATATTTGTAACTCACGATATCGATGAAGCATTAAAGATAGGCAAAAAAATAGTTGTTTTTACAGATGAAAGAAAAATAAAAGAATTTAATATAGAAGATGATTATGATAGAGATTTAACTTCAGACTATTATATTAAATTAAAAAAAGATATTTTAATGACAATGAAATCAAACAAAGACGTTTAAAGAAATTAATAATATTTTAAGGAGTAAAGTAAATGAAATTAAAAAAACTATTGGTAGGTATAACGATATTAACACTTGCAACAACAGCTTTAGCTGGATGTGCTAAAAAGGATGATGGAGAAAAACTTTCAGAAATAAATTTAACTTATGTAAAATCACCATTAAATGTTCCTTCTATAATTCAAAAACAGGATGATTTATTTGGAAAGGAATTTAAAAAGGATAATATAAAAGTTAATTTCCATGAAATTACTACAGGACCAGAGCAGACACAGGCCTTAGCTGCTGGAGAAATAGACTTTTTACATGCACTAGGTGGTACGTCAGCTTTGATAGCTGCATCTAATGGAGTGGAATTAAAGATATTAAACACTTATAGTAGGTCACCAAAAGGATTTATGATTTTGACTAACGATGGTTCAATAAAATCAGCAGCAGATTTAGCAGGTAAGAAGGTAGCAGGGCCAAAGGGGACTATACTACACCAAGTATTAATTGCAGCTCTTGATAAAGAAGGATTAAGTATTGATGATGTAGAGTTTATTAACATGGGTATCCCAGAAGCATCAGCAGCTCTTGCTGATGGTAGTGTTGATGCTGCATTGATTGCTGGACCAGCAGCCCTTAAAGCTATGAAGTCTGGAAGTAAACTTGTAGCAAATGGTGAAGGTTTAGTAGATGGGATAATAGTAACAGCTGTTAGTACAGATTTTGCAGAGAAACATCCAGAGATAGTTGAAAGATTTATGAAGGTTGAAAAAGAAACTTTAGAATATGTAAATAATAATTTTGATGAAGCTATGGAAAAAGTAGCTAAAGAAGTTGATTTAAGTGTTGAAGAAACTAAAGAGTTATACGCTTGGTATGATTTTAGTTTAGATATAACAGATAAAGACATATCTTCACTTGAAGATACACAAAACTTCTTAATAAAAAATGGATTACAAGAGAAAAAAGTAGATATAAAAGAATTACTATATGCTACTAAGTAGAAATTATGCTAAAATAATATTAAATAGAAACTATAATAAAAGTTTAAGTTACCTTAATTAAGGTAACTTTTTCTATTTTATATTAATAATTATATTTATTTTTAGTAGGTTTAGTTAATGTTAAAATAGATATCGGGAGGAATATATGAGTCATAAAATATATATTGTGGAAGATGATATATCAATAAGTACATTACTTAAGGATTATATTGAGAAATATGGATTTGAAGTGGTTGTTGAAGAAAACTTTGATGATATAATGGTTACATTTGAAAAAATAAAGCCAGATTTAGTGCTATTAGATGTTAATTTACCTAAATTTGATGGTTTTTACTGGTGCAGATGTATTAGGCAACAGTCTAATCTACCCATAATTTTTATATCAGCTAGAGATGGGAATGTAGACCAGATTAGAGCTTTAGAAAGTGGAGCAGATGATTATATAACAAAGCCTTTTTATTATGATGTAGTAATGGCAAAGATAAAGAGCCATATAAGAAGAGTATATGGTGAATATTCACCTAAAATAGATGAAAGAATAGTTGAATTAGATGGATTGAAGTTTTATCCAGAGAGGTTGGAGTTAGAATTAGGTGGAAAGGTTCTAATTATTACTAAGAAAGAAGGCATATTGATTGAATGCCTCATTAGAAAATACCCAAAGGTAGTAAGTAGAGATTATCTGTTAGAAAAGATATGGGATGATATTGAATTTGTAGAAGAAAATACTCTAAATGTAAATGTTAGCAGGATAAGAAAAAGATTTGAGGAATTAGGTATAGATAATGCTGTTCAGACTGTACGAGGATTAGGATATAAATTAAATAAAAATTGGTAGGGAGAAAATATGAAATTATTTTTTAGAGATTGTAAGGGTTATATTTTTATATATTATATAGGAATATTTATGACAATTATTTATTGTAATCTTATGAAGTTTATCAATTTTGGAGAGAGCTTATATATTCTTTTATTTAGCTCTTTTATATTATTGTGTTTTTTAATATATAAGTACTATAAGCATAGAGAAGTATATACTCTATTCAAAAAAGGTATAAAATCTCTGGATGAATCATTCTTGTATTTAGGAAATTCTTTCTTGGGAAGAAATATATCAGCTATTTTAAAACAACAACATAAACTATATCAATCAATGATACAAGAGCATAAAAAAGTACATAGTGAGCATTTGACTTTTATCAACCAATGGATTCACCAGATGAAAACACCAATATCAGTTATAAGTCTTCAACTTCAAGAATATGAGGGAGAAGAAGTAACAGAAAACATAAGAGAAGAACTAGACAGGCTAAATAAAGGTCTAAATATGGCGATGCACTTTGCAAGGGCAGATAATTTCCAAAAAGATTTTGTGGTTGAAAAAGCTAGATTGAATGAAATTGTAGTTGGTATTGTAAATGAAGAAAAGAGGTTGTTTATAAAAAGTGAGATAATTCCTAAGATAAAAATAGACAAGTTTACTTATGTTTATACAGATATAAAATGGATGAAATTTATAATAAGCCAATTGATTACAAATGGTGTGAAATATTCTAAAGGTTATAGCAACTACCTAAATATAAAAGCTGAAGAAAACAATAAATATGTAACTTTAAGTATAATAGATGAAGGGATTGGGATTGTTTCTAAAGATATAAAAAGAGTATTTGACCCGTTTTTTACAGGGGAAAATGGTCGTAAGTTTGGAGAATCTACAGGTATGGGACTTTATCTGGTAAAAAAAGTATGTGATGATTTAGGGCATAAAGTCAGCATAAAATCAGACGTAGGAAAAGGTACAGAAGTTTCAATAATGTTTAATAAAGATAATATGAATAATCTTCTATAATAAATCTTTAATTGATTATGTTTTTTATTAATTTATATCATTTGTTGAATGAGATAATTACAGTTAAAAAATCTAATTTTAATAGAGTTTACTTGCAAACCTTACATAGATGTAAGGTTTGTGTAATGTTTGTAGATAGTTAAATTTTCTAATCTAAATTAGAATTAGTGTAAGAAATAACATAAAAAATAAATTTTGTAAAAAGGAAAGGATGTTTATTGATGAGCTTAGATATTATTTTCATATTAAAATCAGTTATGATAGCTATAGTAGAGGGGCTTACGGAATTTATCCCAGTTTCATCTACTGGTCATATGATATTGGTTGGTAGCTTGATAGATTTTAAAGGACAATTTGCTGAAATGTTTGAGGTTGTAATACAACTTGGAGCAATATTAGCAGTAGTAGTACTTTATTGGAAAAAAATAAAAGATAGTGTTATAGAATTTTTTAAGTTTATATTTACTGGTGGAAAAGAAGGAAAGACTGGCTTTAAATTTGGAATGAATGTAATTATAGCATGTATTCCATTTGCGATTGTAGGAGTTCTATTTTACGATAACATAAAAGCCTTGTTTAATTTACAATCTGTAATTATAGGATTTATAGTTGGTGGGATTTTATTACTAGTGGTAGAGACTTTATTTAGAAAAAAGAAACACTCTACTGACAATATAGACAAAATTACACCAATACAAGCATTAAAAGTTGGAGTTTTACAAGTTTTATCTGCATGGCCAGGTATGTCAAGAAGTGCATCTACTATTATGGGTGGATGGATAGCAGGACTTAATTCTCCTATAGCAGCTGAATTTTCTTTCTTTTTAGCTGTACCAGCTATGGTAGCTTCATCAGGAAAGGATTTATTTGAATTTGATTATTCAATAATGACACCAACATTGTGGATTGCCTTGATAGTTGGATTTATAGTAGCTTTTATTGTATCAATAGTAGTTATGGAAAAATTTGTGGATTTTCTAAAGAAAAAGTCAATGAGAGTATTTGCTATATATAGAATACTTATGGGAATATTACTTGCTATATTAGCTTTTACAAACATAATTAGTGTATAGGTTAAGATATATTTATTATTTACAAAAATTAGCTAACCAATATAAATAATAATTAACAAATAGATATATATGTTATTTCAAAAATTAGATTAGAAAGGATAGTTAATAATGAAAATTTTAACTGTAAATAATTTAAGTAAAGTATATGGTAAGAAAATAATTTTTAATGCATTAAATGATATAAATTTTAGTATAGATGATGGAGAATTTGTAGGAATTATGGGACCATCTGGCAGTGGTAAAACAACTCTTTTAAATATGATTTCTACTATTGATAAACCAACTACAGGAACCATTGAACTAAAAGGTAAGAATCCTTTATTGTTAAAAGGTGAAGAACTCGCATTATTTAGAAGAAGAGAGTTAGGTTTTGTATTTCAGGATTTTAATTTATTAGATACCCTGACTATAGGTGAAAATATAGTATTGCCATTGACATTAGATAAGGTTAGTGTAAAAGAACAAAATAATAGATTGGCTGAAGTATCTGGAATTTTAGGGATAAAAGATTTATTAGACAAAAGAACTTTTGAAGTATCAGGTGGTCAAGCTCAGAGAACTGCTATCGCTAGAGCATTAATAAATAGACCATCAATACTTTTAGCAGATGAACCAACTGGTAATTTAGATTCGAAGTCATCAAAGATTGTAATGGAGTTATTTGAGAATATAAATAGAGAAAATAAGGTTACTACCATGATGGTAACTCATGACCCATTGGCTGCAAGCTATTGTAGTAGGATTTTATTTATAAAAGATGGAGCTATATATAATGAAATATATAAGGGAAGTAGTAGAGAGCAGTTTTATCAAGAGATAATGGATGTACTTACATTATTGGGGGGCGATAATTAATGAACATAAAACAATTTGCCATCAACAATATTTCAAGAAACATTAAAGCTTATGTAGGGTATTTAGCAAGTATTGTTATATCCTCTGCCCTGCTATTTTCTTTTATCATGTTTACAAGTCATCCCAATTTAGAGATATCTCAATTTCCCGATTATCTAAAAGAGGGACTTAAGATGAGTAAAATAATTGCATATTTATTTTTATTCTTCTTTGTGTTTTATTCAGTTAGTATATTTCTTAAAAGTAGATATAAAGAATTTGGAATACTTTATATTACAGGGATATCAAAGCGACAGGTAATGAAGTTAATTTTTATAGAAAATATAATAATAAATATAGTGTCTTCTGTAATTGGAGTAATAATAGGCTTAGTCTTTTCAAAGATATTTTTAGTGATTATGTCTACCTTTTTAGAATTATCACCATTAAAGTTCTATATACCAATAAATGCAATATTATCTACTTTAATTTACTTCATAATTTTGGCTATATTAACATCAGTATTTGCTTCTTTTATAGTTAAGGAAAATCAAGTATTGAGATTGCTTAAAGGTACAAAGACTCCAAAACCAGAGCCTAAAACATCACTAGTATTTGTTATATTAAGTATTTGTCTGTTTGTAATAGCATATTATAGTGCTGTTACATCAACTGACCAATATACAACATATCTACGCTTAGTCCCAGTTACATCTCTTACTATATTAGCAACCTATTTATTTTTTTCTCAATTTAGTGTGTTTTTTCTAAAAAAGTTAAAATTAAATAAGAGATTTTATAGAAAAAATACGAATATGCTTTGGATTTCAAATTTGATTTACAAAGTAAAGGATAATGCTAGGATATTCTTTTTGATAGCTATAACTTCTGCAGTAGCATTTACTGCTATAGGTACAGTTTATTCATTTTGGAAAGATGTAAAGCGTCAAATTAATTTAATATATCCTAACACAATGTATTATTCAACAATGACTTTGCATAATGATGCTAACAAGCCTGATAGTAAAGAAAAAGATAGGGAAAGAATGAGATTTATAGAAAGCAAATTAAAAAAAGAAAATATAGATTATACGAGAATTAATGGAGAATTTAAAACTGTATTTCCTAAAAAAAGCGATTTTAATGTGAGAATTATGAAAGAATCTAAGTATCTCGAAATCACAAAGATTATAGGAGTTAATCCTATAAGTTTTGAAGATAATGAATCTATATCATTGCTTTCATCAAGCTTACCAGGTGATAAGAAAGTTAAAGACAATGTTGTTATAGGGAATAAAAGTTTAAAGGTGGTAAAACAAGTAGAAGAGTGTGTTATGCCAGCATATTATGACAATATGTATGTGGTAAAAGATAATTTTTATGATAGTATAAAATCAAAATTTATAGTGGATAGATTTACTACATTTGAAGTAGTTGATTCAAGCAAAACTACAGAGATATGTAGGCAATTTGAGAATAAATTTAATGATGAGTCTGGAATGCAACCATATTTATTCTTCTCTAAAGAATTAATGATAGAAAATGGTAAATTAACATATTCTACATTTATGTTTTTGGCAATATTTATAGGTATGATTTTCTTTGTTACTACAAGTAGTTTTTTATATAATAAGTTTTATATGGATTGTCAAGTTGACAAGAAAAAGTATGAGCAGTTAAATAAATTGGGGATGACATATAATGAGATTAAAAAAGCTTCAACTATTGAAATTGGAATTGTATTTTTGTTGCCTTATGTAGTGGCAGTTATACATTCGATATTTGCACTTACTGCACTGAGAAATTCTTTTGATATAGAGGTAGCATCTTCGGCAGTTTTGGTAATGGGAAGCTTATTTTTAGTTCAAATAGTGTATTTCTTAATTGTGAGAAATAATTATTTAAAAGAGATAAGGTTAAATTTAGTTAATTTTTAGGAGAGATTATTAACTAATAAAAAGTATTTAAAATTGATTAATATTACTGGAATTATAAATATTTATTTTTTCAGTAATATTTTTTATTGTATTAATTATTAAGATTATATACTAATATGTCATAATAAGTATCTAAATAGTAAAAAATTCTACTTACATAAAACATAAGGAGGTTATATGTATATATGTGTAGAAATAAACAATATAAGATATTAATTAATATTATTAGGAGGTGTTATTCATTAGTAAATTAGCTAATACAATAAGAATGATGATATTAATTCAAAGTAGAGGAAGAATGAAGTGTAAAGAGCTAGCAGAAGAGTTGGAAGTAAGTGAAAGGCAAATAAAAAGCTATAAGGAATATTTAGAACAAGCAGGTATATTTATAAATTCAACACCTGGGATTTATGGTGGATATGAAATCGATAAATGTAATAGTATCTCACTAATTAAATTATTGGATAGTGAAGTTTCAATTCTAGACATGATAAATTCACAGCTAGAGTATAATAACGATATTTACAAAAATGAATTTAATAGCATTGTAGAAAAAATAAAAGCAGTATTAAATACAGGAGAAAAAAGCGATATATATATGGATTATTTCACAGTACAAGCACAACGTAATTGTAATTATGAGTTTGAAAAAGAAAAATTCAGTGAAATAACAAGGGCATATACAACAAAACGCAAAATCAAGATAAAATATTATTCTTTGAATTCTGGAAATAGTGAAAGAGTTGTACATCCATATTGTTTATTTAACTATAAATCAGATACCTATATGGTAGCTTTTTGTGAAAAAAGACTTAAGTTTATAGATTTTAAATTATGTAGAATTAAAGAGTATACTGTTTTAGACGAAAAATATCTTGTAGATAGAAGTTTCAATTGGAGCGAATATAGTAAGAATAGTATAGGTATTTATAAAGGAGAAGAAATTAATATAATTATGAAAATTAAGCAACCATTTTCAACAATTGTAAGGGAAAAGGTATGGGTTAATAATCAACAAATTAGTGAGTATGATGAAGAATCTATATTATTTAAAGCTAAAATGAGAGGTTATGAGTAAATAAAAAGCTGGATTTTAAGTATGGGAGCTTATGTTGAAGTCATAGAACCTGAGAGGCTTAAGAATGATATATTATCTGAAATTGAAAAAATGAGAAAACTTTACTGATTTTTTCCAATCTCTTTATATTTAGACAGATATACTTTATAGTCTAGTGTTAATATATTAGTTAGGAGAGGCGATATTACTGATGGAAAGTTACATAAATATATTTCTGAAATAGAAAATATTATTGATAATAGTGAGGATTCAATCTATGTTTATGAGATAAAAAATCCTAATTCAATTAAAAAGAAATGTTATGGTATTGATAAGTATTCTGATGAAATATTTATATAAGTTTGCAGTGAGCGATATTTATGCTAAAATAGGTGTTAACAGTTGGAATATAAGGGATTGAAGGTGTATAATAAATGTTATCAATTGCACTGTTGCTCGCTCACTGCAAATTTTGATGTTTTTATTAAATTATAATTGATTGAGTGCAGTATATTCAATTATATCTATTTTGGAGTTTTATATTAACTAAGTGGTATGTAAAGGATAAAATTAAAGATGGAATTAAAAAAATTAAAGATAGTTTTATATTAACTAAGTGGTATGTAAAGATTAAAATAAAAATAATTAAGATATAACACTTTAAAGTTTTATATTAACTAAATCATATCTAAATGAAGTAAACTTACACTATAAATAAAAATCAACATAAAAATGAGGTGAAATAAAATTTATGATAAGAAAATCAAATGATAAAGATATAAACAAAATCATGGAAATATGGAAAGAAAGCACAATCAAAGCACACAACTTTATAAGTAAAGAATACTGGGAAAATAACTATAACACTGTCAAAAACGAATATATACCTATATCAGATACATTTGTATATGAGGATGGTCAAGAAATAAAAGGATTTATAAGCATAATAGATAAAAGTTTTATAGGAGCTTTATTTATAAATTCAAACTATCAAAACCTAGGTATAGGAGGTAAACTTTTAGACTATGCAACTAAAGAATACAAGAATCTAAATCTAGCAGTATATAAAGACAATAAAAAGGCGGTTGTATTTTACAATAAAAAAGGATTTAATATAGTAAAAGAGCAAATAAATGAAGATTCAGGATTTAAAGAGTACATAATGGAATATGGTAAATAACGTTAATATATTCGACTAAAATAATAATTAACATATTTATTATTCTAATAGGCATAATTTTAAAAAAAATTTTTAGAATTGTGAATTACATGTACTTAAGACATTAATAAACATAATGATAGGGGGAAAAATAATGAATAAAAGAGCATTTATGTATTACACTAGAATAAGAGGATAGCGCACAAATTGTGGCTATTTTACAACAGCTTATAACACATTTTATATAATCTAGAAAAGTTATCTTATGCAAGTAGCCATAATTTCGTGCTATTTAAATTAAATAGTAAATTTAAGGAGATTATGGGAATGAAACAGAATATAAGTAATGTAAATAAAAAAAATACTGGTAAACTAAAAAAGATAGAAACAACTAGATTACTACTTAATGAAAATATAGATGTATTTAAATGTCCACTTTGCAAAGCAAATATGGTTACTGTTGATAAAAATAGTGTCAAATGTGTGAACAAACACTGCTTTGATATATCTAAAAAAGGATATGTTAATTTATTAAATAGTAATACAAAAACTATTTATGATAAAAAACTATTTGAGTCAAGACATGAAATATATAATTCTAAGGTGTATGATTATTTAATAGAAGAAATAGAGTCTATAATCAAAAATTACACTTTAAATAAATATAGTAACTATATATTAGATGCAGGATGTGGCGAAGGATATTTTTTAAATAAATTATCTGAAGATGAAGAGATTAATAATAGATGTAAATTAATTGGAATTGACATAGCTAAAGAAGGGATTTCTATTGCTACAAGAGGAGAAAATGAAATTATGTGGTGTATTTCAGATTTAGCAAATCTGCCACTTCAAGATAGTAAGTTTAATATAATATTAAATATACTTTCTCCTGCAAACTATAAGGAGTTTGCAAGAGTTTTAAGTGATGGTGGAATAGTAGTAAAGATTGTCCCAGAGTCAAATTATTTAAAAGAAATAAGAACAAGTATACAGAAAGACATAAAAAATAGCGATTATAATAATAAAAATATTATAGATGTGTTTAAAAAGCATCTTGATTTGATTTATGATAATAGAATTAATTATAAGACTAATATCAATGTATTAAACTTAAGGAATTTAGTTAAAATGACACCTTTGACATCATCATTACATGAAAAAGAGATTTTAAGGTTGTTAGAATCAGATATATCTTATATAACAATCGATTTAAGAGTTATAGTTGGTACTATAAAGAAATAAAAGAATTTTTATAAGAGTTTGATAAACTTTAATTATGATTGTACAATAGAAAATTGCTATGAGACTGGCTTAGTAAAGTCGGGTTTCATAGCAATTTTAATTATTATAAAAATGTTTATTTTACATATTTTAAAAACTTATATAGTATCTAATAAAATATTCTTCTTATTTAAAACGATAAATTGTTAAATCTTAAAGTGTTCTTTTTGAGACATGTTTATTTCAGAGTCGCAATTTCCACAACAATAAGATTTTGAAACATATTTAAATTCTTCGTTATTCTCATCAAACTCCATTTTTTTCTTTGCAAGAATCCCAACTTTAGTTAAATTAGAACCACAATTATTACAGTTTTGGATTTTACATATACTATATAGTTTGTCAGGTGTAATATTTTCTAACAGTTCTTCACAATTACAACATTTAATGGAAGCAATTTCACTAGATATTTCAACAGGTTCAGATTTATCAAAAGAGAATTTATATATTATGTCATTTGATACTTTATAACCTGTATCAAAGATATTAGAATTACAGTTTGGACACAAGTATTTTGGAATGTAGAAATCTTTTTTTTCAAAATTATCACTACTAGTATTACAATCCAAATCATCTAAAGTTGAGTTTTCATCTATAGTATAATCTTTATTTAAACTTAGAAGATAATTATAAATCTTTTTATCTTCATTCTGTTTTGCCGTATCTAAAAGATGACTCATTATATTAGGATATTCTTTATTTTTTGATGGTATATTCAAATCTATATAATTATTCTCAATAGCAAAGTATAATATATTAAAATAATTATACTTAACTGCAAAAAATAATAACATTTCATCAAACACTTTATCAATTACTTTGTCTGAAATGCTTATCCAAAAGTCTGGCGAATCTAAATAAACTTTCTTACTAAGTTCATCTAACTCTTCATCTATGTTATTTAAATTATTTTCATTAATTTCCATATCATCACTTCCTTATTATTTTTATATAAAATAAAATCTCATATAAAAATATATCATATTATAATTTACAAGTATAGACAAAATAGGTTAGTTTCTAAATAAAGTTTTATAAATAACCATTAAAATATAAAGCATTAGTCTAAAGTTTACTTAAAAATAAAATGTAAACCTATAATTTATTTTGAGTTGACAAAAAAACGTCTTTCTTTTATACTAAAACAAAGCTTTAATAGAAACTTTGTACATGTACATATAAACTAAATTGAATAAGACGTATGAAGGGAATTATAAAAATGAAAAATACTAAAGTAAATATTCAAGATTTAACTAAAATGTCAATATGTGTAGCATTGTTATGTATATCATCCTATATATATATACCATTGCCATTTACACCAGCAGGAGTAACAGCACAAACAATAATGATAAATCTAATAGCTTTGATTTTAACACCAAGACAAGCATTTAGCACAGTTGGTGTATATATAATGATAGGTTTGATTGGAATACCAGTATTTGGTGGAGGAGCATCTGGGATTGGAAAATTGTTAAGCCCAACAGGTGGTTTTTATTTTGGATTTTTGTTCGCAGCATTAATTATTAGTCTATTAAAAGGAAAAAATAATGATATTAAAAGATATATACTAATAACAATTTTTATTGGTATGCCTATTATATATTTTATGGGAACAGTATTTATGTGTTATTTTAATCAAATGACAGTAGAAGCAGCACTTTTTGCAGCTGTAGTACCATTTTTAATTGGAGATACAATAAAAGCAGTTATTGCATCTTTTTTAGGTGTTAAATTAAACAATGTATTAAAAAGAAATCTACTGTAAGGAGGGAATAGAATATATGGAAGATGTTTTTATATTAGGAGGACTTAGAAGTCATATAGGTCTAAAAAATGGAATCTTTCAATTTGTTCAACCAGAATCTTTGGGTGCAAGTGTATTAAAACACCTAATTGAAAAATATGAAATTGATAAAATTGATGAGGTTATATGTGGAAATGCGGTTGGAACAGGTGGAAATATAGCAAGATTAATGACTTTAACAGCAGGAATTTCAAATGAAGTACCTGCTTTTACTGTAGATATGCAGTGTGCCTCTGCTATGATGAGTATAGAGATAGCATTTTCAAAAATTAAATCTGGGCAGTGTGATTTAATTATTGCTGGTGGATTTGAAAGTAGCTCTCTGCAACCAATGCGTACATACCATAAAAATGATAAACGATATGATATAAATAATTCTAATTATACAGTTGCTCAATTCTCTCCTGATGATAATAGTGAAAATAGTATGCTAGAAGGCGCAGAAAGAGTAGCAAAGTTGTATCAAATTGAGAAAACAGAGTTAGATTTTTGGGTGAAAGAAAGTCATAAAAGAGCAAAGAAGGCTAGAGAAGATAAAGTGCTTGAAGATATTATATATCCTATAGATAATAATACTTATGATGAAGGTATACGTGACAAGATGAGTCAAAGATTATTAGATAGAGTACCATCGATTTTAGGAAAAGGAACTATTATAAATGCAGCAAATTCATGTCTCATTAATGATGGAGCTTCATTTATTGTACTATGTTCTAAAAGATACATAGAAAATACAAAAAAGAAACCTAAAGCAAAGATTGTTAATGCCTGTACAATAGGAACAGATGCAAATTTAAGTCCAACATCTGCTATAAAAGCAATGGAGAAAATTTTAGAAATAGAAAAAATTAATTACCTAGATATATCTGCTATTGAATTTAATGAAGCATTTGCAGTTATAGATGTGCTATTTCAAAGAAAGTATCCAGAATTGATTGATAGATATAATGTATTTGGTGGAGCTTTAGCCTATGGTCATCCATACGGTGCTTCAGGTGCAATTATTGCATTACATCTTTTAAAAGCATTAGAAAAGATTAATGGTAGATATGGAATTTGTTCTATAGCCGCAGCTGGTGGCTTGGGTTCAGCCTTATTGATTGAAAGGGTGTAGATTATGAACTACTATGAACTTCTAAAAATAAAGATAAATAGTAATAAAAATAAAGATTTTTTAATTGTAGATGGAGAAAAACATACTTATGAAAATATGTTAAGTTATAGTGAGAAACTTGGAAAACAAATTTCTGTAGGTGAGAATGTACCTATTTTAATATATTCTAAAAGTATAATGTTTCAGTTAATGAGCTTTTTCGCAATTAATTATTCAAAAAATATACCTATTATTTGTCATTATAATCTTTCTAAAAAAGTATTGAATGACATTATAATAAAAAATAATATTTCAATAATTATATCCGATGAGACTATGGACAACATTAATTTATCTGATGATAATGAAAAAGTAAAGAAAACTAATTTTTCTATATCTAATCCTAAAGTTAATATATATATGTATCAATATAATACTCCTACAAACTATCTAGATAAAGATATATGTATGGGAGTTTTATCTTCAGGTTCTACAAGTGTTCCAAAAGTATTGTATAGAACATATGAGAGTTGGGTTGGATTCTTTCCTACCCAAAATGATATTTTTAATATATCTGAGGAATCAATTTTGTTTATTAATGGGACATTGAGTTTTACAGGAAATCTAAATTCTTTAATATCAGTATTATATGAAGGTGGAAGTGTTGTAATAAATTCGGGTCTAAACTGTAAGTCATGGATAAAAACAATAAAACAATACAATATAACTAACATATACCTCGTACCTACAAAGCTTCAACTCTTGGCTAAACACTTAGAAGAAGCAATACTCAATGTTGTAAGTATTTTCACAGGTTCTCAATTATTGTTTGAAAATACTGCAAAAAGTTTAAAATACTATATGCCAAAATCTGAAATTATTTTATATTATGGAGCAAGTGAATTAAATTACATTACATACTTATGTTATGATGAATTAATTAAGAAACCTTTAAGCGTAGGTAGACCATTTCCAGAAATAGATGTATATGTTACAGATGGAAAGATTTTTGTAAATACAAAATATGCAGTATATAATGCAACAAAACCTTATTCTGTAAATGATGTTGGATATTTTGATGATGATGGATACTTAATCTTTGAAGGAAGAAATGATGATATTGTAAATATTGGAGGATTTAAAGTTAGCTCTACTAAAGTTGAAAATGAGGTGAAAAAAATTCCTCAAATTGAGAACGCAGTTGTATTACCATATTCAGACTCCATAAGAGGAAGTCAAATTGCATTATTTGTAACAATTATAGATAAAATTACAAAAAAAGATTTATTGATTAAAATGAGAAAGAATCTAATAAAAAATGAAATCCCAAGAAAAGTTATCTTTTTAAATTCATTTCCATATACCTCTTCTGAAAAGATAGATAGATTAGCACTATTAAAAATATTATAAGTATAATATTTAGTAATTTTAGTGAACCAATATATTGATAAAAACATATTGTATATAGTAAAGGAGGCTTACAATATGTCAAATCAATACGATATAACTGTTATCGGGGGAGACCTGCGACAAGTGTACATGGTAAAAAAACTAATTAATAAAGGGTATTCTGTAGTCACTTATGGAATATCAAATGAAATCATAAATGGAATCGTTGGAAAAGCAACTTCACTAGCTGAGGCACTATCCAAAAGTTCCATTATTTTATGTCCAATTCCATTTACAAAGAATCAAGTTAACATTGAAAATACTGATGGTTGCCTAGATGCAACTATTGATAACTTGCTAATTAATTTATCTCCTAATCAAATATTGTTTGGAGGTAATATACCAACTAAAGTTTGTAAATTTTGTGAGCAACACTCTATTCAGATTTATGATTTTATGAAAATGAATGATGTTGCTATTTTAAATGCAGTTGCTACAGCTGAAGGAGCCATAGCAGAAGCTATTAAAAGAAGTATAATTAATATACATCAAAGCAACTGCTTAGTATTAGGTTTTGGAAGATGTGCACAAATACTTGCCAAAAAATTATACTCTTTAGACGCAAATGTATGTGTTGGGGCAAGAAAGAATGATGCAATAAGTACGGCTAATGCATTTGGATATTCTAGTATTTCCTTGAATCAACTTGATGATAAACTTTTACAGTTTGATTATATTTTTAATACTATACCGGAATGTATTTTAACAAAAGAAAGACTGGAAAAAGTATCACAAGAAGTAACTATTATTGATATAGCTTCTTCTCCTGGTGGAGTGGATTACTCTGTTACGAAAGATATAGGTATTAATGCGACTCTTTGTCCTGGGCTTCCTGGTAAATACTCACCAAAGACATCTGGTGAAATTCTTGTTAACGCTATAGAAAATATTATAAATGAAAGAAGGGATTAGAAAATGAGACTTAAAGGACTTACAATTGGAGTAGGATTTACTGGTTCGTTTTGTACTTATGATAAAATATTTATAGAGTTGGAGAATTTGGTTAAAGAAGGAGCAAATGTACACACTATATTTTCAGATGTATCACAAAATATCGATTGTAGATTTGGAAATTCTGAAGAGTTTATGAAAAAAGCATATGAACTTACAGGTAATAAACCTATAGTTACGATTGAAGAGGCAGAGCCATTTGGACCTAAAGGAATTGCTGATATTATAATAATAGCACCTTGTACTGGAAATACTGCTGCAAAATTAGCAAATGGTATTACGGATTCACCAGTATTGATGGCAGCTAAAGGTCATCTTCGTAATGATAAACCACTAGTAATATCAATATCAACAAATGATGCTCTAAGCTTTAATTTCAAAAATATTGGTATTCTCCTTAATTCTAAAAACATATATTTTGTACCTTTTGGTCAAGATAACTGTAAAGCAAAGCCTAATTCTATGATTGCACATACGGAATTAATAGTTCCAACTATAGAACTTGCTTTAGAAAATAAGCAATTACAGCCTGTTATAAAAAGCCCACATCAATAGATTAGTGGTGTAATATATGTATTGTATGTAATATTAATAAAGTCCAGCAATATTATTTGCTGGACTTTATTCTATAATTTATTAAAATATTTACCTAATCTAATTTATAAACTGGAATTTATATTACTTTGCTTCTTTAAATATTAATCTCACTGTACTTGATACAAAACAAGCAGACATAATCAAGATAAATACTGATAGTCCTCTAATAAATAAATTATCTACATAATAAGCTACTACTGCAATACCTACAATCATTAAAATTGTACTTATAATTAAAGATAAAATGCTGATTATTTTTAATTTTTTCATCCGTATTCCTCCTATGAACTTTAAGTTTATTTTTACTGTATTAACTATACCTTATTTCGTATTATATAAGACTTGTGAATTTATATGTTTAATTATACTACATTGAAAAAACTTATCTGTATATATTTTTATTCATAAGAAAAACGCAAAATATTTATGTTAAAATAATAACGTTATCATTAAGTTTTAAGATGAAAATTTCTATAATCTACATAAAAAATAAAGTGATATATAATGAAGCTAATGATTCGTAAACTAGAGTATTAGTGGAACAAGTAAGATTATTTTAAATAAAAATAAAATGTTAAAAAAATAACTTGAAAATAGAAAGAGAAGATGTTATAATGTTAATAAATTAACATTTAAGCAAAAAATACTATTCTAGGAGGTTGTCAAAATGTCCAATAAAGAACAGAATATAATAGAAAATATAAAGGGAGATGAGCTTATGTCAATTAATGTAGGTGTTGTAAATAATGTTGAAACTTTAGTTAAAAAATTAGCAAAAATTAGAGAGGCTCAAAAAATATTTGCCACATATACTCAAGAGCAAGTAGATAAGATTTTTTTAGCAGCATCTTTAGCAGCTAATAAGCAAAGAGTTCCTTTAGCTATAATGGCACAAAAAGAAACTGGTATGGGAATTGCTGAAGATAAAGTCATAAAGAATCATTATGCTTCAGAGTATATATATAATGCATATAAAGAAACAAAAACTTGTGGCGTAATAGAGAAAGACGAGGCATTTGGTATGACTAAAATTGCTGAACCAATAGGTGTTATTGCAGCTGTTGTACCTACAACTAATCCAACTTCTACTGCTATATTTAAAGCACTCTTGGCACTTAAAACTAGAAATGGGATAATCTTCTCTCCACATCCAAGAGCAAAGAATTCTACTATAGAAGCTGCAAAAATAGTTCTTGAGGCGGCTGTTTTAGCTGGAGCTCCTGAAGGTATAATTGGATGGATAGACGAACCTTCTTTAGAATTAACTACAACTGTTATGAAAGAGGTAGATTTAACTCTTGCTACAGGAGGACCTGGAATGGTTAAATCAGCATATTCATCTGGAAAGCCAGCTATTGGAGTTGGAGCAGGTAATACACCAGCAATAATTGATGATAGCGCAGACATAAAAACTGCTGTAAACTCAATTCTTGTGTCTAAGACTTTTGACAATGGTATGATATGTGCTTCTGAACAATCAGTTATAGTATTAGAAAATGTATATAATGAAGTTAAAAAAGAATTTAAAGAGCGTGGAGCTTATTTATTAAATAAAGATGAAACAGAGAAAATGAGAAATGTAATTTTGATAAATGGAGGATTAAACTCTAAAATAGTTGGTCAGACAGCTTGTACAATAGCAAAACTTGCAGGTTTTGAAGTTCCAGAAGATGCTAAAGTTTTAATAGGTGAAGTAGAATCAGTTGAATTAGAAGAGGCTTTTGCTCATGAGAAACTTTCACCAGTACTTGCAATGTACAGAGCAAATGATTTTGATGATGCAGTTAGAAAAGCAGAAAAGTTAGTTGAAGATGGTGGATTTGGGCATACATCTTCATTATATATCGATGATGTAAATCAAAGAGAAAAACTTGATAAATTTACTTCAGCTATGAAAACTTGCAGAATTTTAATTAATACTCCTTCTTCTCAAGGTGGTATAGGTGATTTATATAATTTTAAACTAGCTCCTTCTCTTACTTTAGGATGTGGGTCTTGGGGTGGAAATTCAGTATCTGAAAATGTAGGAGTTAAGCATTTACTTAATATTAAGACAGTAGCTGAGAGGAGAGAAAATATGCTTTGGTTTAGAGCACCAGAAAAAGTTTATTTCAAAAAGGGTTGTTTAGGAGTAGCATTAAAAGAACTTAAGGATGTAATGAATAAAAAGAGAGCTTTTATTGTAACAGATACATTCCTTTACAATAATGGGTATACTAAAGCAGTTACTGACTTATTAGACGAAATGAATATTAAACATACTACATTCTTTGAAGTAGAGCCAGACCCAACTTTGGAATGTGCCAAGATAGGTGCTAAAGCTATGAGCGAATTTAATCCAGACGTAATAATATCTATAGGTGGAGGAAGCGCAATGGATGCAGGGAAAATAATGTGGACATTGTATGAACATCCAGAAGTAGATTTCCAAGACCTAGCTATGAGATTTATGGATATAAGAAAAAGAGTATATACATTCCCTAAAATGGGTGAAAAGGCCAATTTCGTAGCAATACCAACATCAGCAGGGACTGGTTCAGAAGTAACACCATTTGCTGTTATAACTGACCAAGACACAGGGGTAAAATATCCACTAGCTGATTATGAATTAATGCCAAATATGGCCATAGTTGATTCTGATATGATGATGAATATGCCAAAAAGCTTAACTTCTGCTTCTGGTATAGATGCTTTGACTCATGCATTAGAAGCATATGTATCTATGCTTGCAACTGATTATACAAATGGTATAGCACTACAAGCTATTAAGAGTATATTTGAATATCTTCCACGTGCATATGATAATGGAGCAAAAGACCCAGAAGCTAGAGAAAAAATGGCAAATGCTTCTACAATGGCAGGTATGGCTTTTGCAAATGCATTTTTAGGTGTTTGCCACTCTATGGCTCATAAGTTAGGTGCTTTCCATCATGTACCACATGGAGTTGCAAATGCTCTTTTAATAACAGAGGTTATGAAATTTAATTCTTCAGATGCACCAAAGAAAATGGGAGCATTTTCTCAATATAAATACCCAGAAGCTTTAAAGAGATATGCTGAAATAGCTTCATTCTTAGGTTTAAAAGGAAATTCTGATGAAGAGAAATTCCAAAGCTTACTAGTAGCTATTGAAGAATTAAAATGTAAAGTTGGCATTCCTAAAACTATAAAAGAATTTGGTGTTGAAGAATCTAAGTTTATGGATTCAATAGATGAAATGGTAATTCAAGCATTTGATGACCAATGTACAGGAGCAAATCCAAGATATCCTCTTATGAATGAAATAAAAAATATGTATTTAAATTCATATTATGGAAGATAAATTATTATAAAATATATAAAATAAAATCCCTTATACATGAGATAAAATTTTACTGTATAAGGGATTTTTATTTGGAAAAATGAATAGTTTTTATTCTTTAATTCAAAATTCAATTAAATAGTGTTATTATAATAGTTAAAGAATGTTTTATATGATAATTAGATTGGTTTTATATATGGTATTTGGGTATATTTGTATATAACATAAATGATAAATTTATATTAAATAAGGTATGTTAGCTATATAAAGTATTGACTAATTAGGGGAGGAGAAGAATGACGAAGAGAAATAAGAGTGTTACATTAATTATAATTCTTTTGTTGACATCAGTATTTCTGATAATGGGGTATATCTATATAGAAAATACAAAAAATCTTCTTATATCAGAAGCAGAAGTACATATAAAAGAAGTTGCAATACAAGGTTCTCAATTAGCCCAGAGACAAATTGAAAAAGATTTAGATGTTTTAAATATTTTTTCAAGTTATTATGCTTCGAATCCAAACATATCTAATGAAGAAAAAATAAAAAAGCTTTTGGATGAAATGGAAAATCAAAAATTTTACACCATGGCAATAGTTGATATAAATGGTAATACAGAAAATACTAAGGGTAACAAGTTTTCAGTTAAGGATAAAGAATTCTTCAAAAACTCAATTAAAGGTAAAAATTATGTTTCAAGTCCATATGTTGATGAAGTAAATAAATCTGTAAAAAAGATTACTATATCAGTGCCAATATTAAATAATGATAAAATAGTTGGAGTTTTATATTGTACCTATGATATCAATACTTTAATGAAACTTATAAATGTATCTTTTTATGAAGATAATAGTATATCTTATGTTGTAAAAAATGATGGGAAAGTTATACTTCATCCTCAACAGGACAGACTATCAAAAAATATTTATGAATTATTAAAACAGGATAATGATATTAAAGAGGTAAATAATTTAAATAAAAAATTAGAAGAAAATAAAACAGGTGCAACAATATTAACAATCTCAGGAGAAAGACGATATCTAGGATATGCCACTATGGATAATGGAAATGAAAAAAATAACTATATAAAGGATTGGAACTTGATTTTTTCAGTTCCAGAAAGTGTTATATTCAAGAATTCAGAGCAAATTATTAAGAGAGCTGTATATGCAGTATTATTTATTATATTTGTATTTATTACAATTATTTTATATATAATGTATATAAAAAAATCTAATGAAAAAGAAATATTAAGTTTGGCTTATGAAGATAAGATTACTCATATAGGAAATCAAAATAAGTTTTATAAGGAGTGTAGTAAATATCTTTTAAATAAACCATCTTTAGACTATATTATAGTATATTTTGATATTAATAATTTTAAGATGATTAATGATACTTTTGGATACGAATTTGGTGACAATTTGTTAATCACAATAGCAAGGGCTTTAAAAGAGGAACTAACAGAAGGCGAAATATATGCAAGACTTTCGAGTGATTATTTTTCAATTTTCTGTGACTATAAAAAGGGAAGAGATAAAATTATAAGAAAACTTGATAATATACGAAATAATATTGAAAGTAATTTAAATACAGTATTTGAAATTTCTCTGTGTGTTGGGATTTACTTTGTAGAAGAAGGAGAAGTAGATATTCAAAAGGCTGTAAATAAGGCAAATATGGCTAGGTCTGTTGCTAAAGGTAAAAATATAAATTATGCTATTTATAATGAGGATGTTAGAAATAAGCTTAGTGAAGAATCAATTATTTTAGATGATATAAAAACAGCCTTAGTAAAAAATCAATTTGAGGTATATTATCAACCTAAGTTTTCACTTGTAAATGGTGAAATGATAGGTAGTGAGGCATTAATACGATGGAATCACCCAGAATATGGATTTATAAGTCCAGCAATATTTATACCTATAGCAGAGAAAAGTCAATTGATTTTAAAAATTGGGAGATTTGTGTTTGAGAGAGTCTGTATAGATTTATCTGACTGGAAAAAACAAGGTAAAAGTATAGTTCCAGTTTCAGTGAATTTATCTAGAGTTGAATTGTACCAACCAGATATCGTAAAATTTATTAATAGTACTATACAAAAATATAATATAAATTCAGATTTAATTGAGCTGGAGATAACAGAAACTGTAGCTATGAATGAATTAAATATTTTGAAGAATGTCTTAAATGAGTTAAGAAAGTATGGATTTTCTATTTCTATGGATGATTTTGGGACAGGATATTCTTCCATTAGTTGTTTAAGAGATATGCCAATTGATGTACTGAAATTAGATAAATCTTTTCTTGATGGTATAGAAAATGATGAGAGAAGTCGTAATATAGCAAAATCTATAGTATCTCTAGCTAAATCCCTAGACTTAATTGTAACTATAGAGGGTGTTGAAAGTAAGGCTCAAGCTGAGCTAATGAAGCAATTCGGATGTGATTTAGTCCAAGGATTCTATTTTGCAAGACCAATGCCAGGTATAAATTTTATAAGTTTATTGCAAGATTGAAATTTAAATTTTATATAAAACACTATTATAGATACTTGAGTTTAGTAAATTCTTGTTAAATAATTAGTGTTTTTTGATTTTTGGTCATATGCAGACTATATAAGGGAAAAGTAATAGTTTTTTACAAAGATTGTATTAAAAATAAATTATTTTGCTAATAAACATTTTATTAACAAAAGAATAGTACTATAATGTATAGATGATAAAAACTTTAATAAAAATTCAGTGTATAGGAGTTGTTTAAGTATGATAGATGTAAGTATTGATAAAAAACTTAAGGAAAGATGGCCTGATGCGAAGTTAGGCTGTATCCAAGCAAAAGTAGCAGTAAATAAGAGCTCAGAAAAATTAATTAACAAGATAAACGAGTTTTGTGACATTTTAAATCAAAGTCTAAAAGTTGAAGACATTACAAAATTGGATAAGATTAAAGATGCAAGAAATGCTTATAAAGAACTTGGTAAAAATCCAAGTAGATATAGAACGTCTTCAGAAGCATTAATTAGAAGAATTATCCAAGGGAAAGGTCTTTACACAATAAATAATATAGTTGAAATAAATAATCTAATATCAATAAAATCGTTGTATCCAGTAGGTACATATAATGTAAGTAAATTACATTCACCAGTATGTTTTACTGTAGGAGACGAAGGTGAACAGTATAAAGGTATTGGAAAAGAATTAATAAATATAGAAAATCTTCCTATATTATCTGATTCACTAGGTAAATTTGGAAGTCCAACTAGTGACTCTGAGAGAGCAATGATAACAGAAGACGCAAATGAAATACTGATTTGTATATTTTCTTTTAGTCAAGAATCTGATATTGAAGAATATTTTGATTATGCTAAGGAATTACTAAAAGAATATGCAGATGGAAAAGATATAGAGACTAAGATAATTAAATAGATGTATATAACAACGTTATGTTAGATTGGAATATAATGTTTAAGAAATAATTTAAGATAAGTAAACTAATAAATAATTATTTTCTTTTATTTAAAAAAGTAGTTTAAAGTTACAAAAATAGATAGATATCCCCATGATTCCTAAAAGTATGGTAATATATTAATATAGCAGAGCCTATATTTAAGGGATTTTGAAAGGAGGTATTTACAATAACTATTTTACCTAAAAAATAAAATAGTATGATGGAAATAACTCTATATTTAAAAATGTAAATAATACTACAGTAATTTGGGTATATAAAATAAGGCAAACGTGATTTTGTTTAAAAAGCAATAAGGTACATAGGTAATTATAATGTAAGGAAGGATTTAATTATGATTGATGGAAAAGAGGTAAAACAAGAAAGTGGGCAAAAAAATCTAAAAGTTAAGATAGCTATAGTAGTAGGTGTTTTAGTTGTAGCTTATATAGGAATGGCAATCTTTTTTAGAAATCATTTTTACTTTGGAACAACTATTAATGGGGTTAAAGCTTCAGGAAAAACAGTTGAGCAAGTAAATGATTTATTAACATCAAGTACTAGTTCTTATACTTTAAACTTAGAGGAAAGAAACAATAAGAAAGAGCAAATAAAAGCAAAGGATATAGATTTGAAGTTTACACCAGATGATAAAGTTCAAAAGATAAAAGATAGCCAGAGTGCATTTGGATGGATTGGTGGAATATTTAAATCTAAAGAGTATAATAATATGGTAACTCTTTCATATAATAAAGATTTACTAGAAAAAAGATTTAATTCTCTAGCTTGCTTTGATAGTAAAAAAGTTGTAGAACCTAAGAGTGCTTATCCTAAGTATGATAGTATTAAAAATGCTTATGCTATAGTTCCAGAGGTACTTGGAAACAAAGTAAAAAAAGATGATTTTTATAAGTTAGTACAAAAATCAATTAATTCTGGAGATACTTCTATTTCTTTAGAAGAAAATAAGGTATATGAAGCACCAAACAATACAAAGGATTCAGAAAAATTGAAAGAAGCTATTAAGACATTAGATAAGTATGTTGGTGTAGTTGTTACATATGATTTTAGTGACCGTAAGGAAACTTTAGATGGTGTTGAGATTAACAAATGGTTAAAGGTGGATTCAGAAAAGAATTATGAGATAAGCTTTGATAATGCTGCAATGGTTGAATATGCAAGAGGACTAAGCAAAAAATATAGTACTTTTGGAGATTCAAGACCATTTAAGACTGCAACAGGTAAAGAGATTACAATTTCAGGTGGAATTTATGGTTGGTTGATAGACAAAAATAAAGAAGCTAAAGCATTGGTTGATGTTGTAAAAGCTGGTAAAAATGTTACAAGAGAACCTATTTACATACAAAAAGCTGTATCTCGTAATAGAGATGATATTGGAAATACATATGTAGAGATTAGTCTTTCTAACCAACATATGTGGTTCTTTAAAAATGGAGAGATGCTTGTATCAACAGATGTTGTAACAGGTGATTTAGGTAGAGGATTTGCCACACCATCAGGTATATACCCTCTTAACTATAAAGCTAGAAATGTTTCATTAACTGGGCAAGGTTACAGTTCACCTGTAAGCTATTGGCTTCCATTCAATGGAAATATAGGAATTCATGATGCTACTTGGAGAGGCTCTTTTGGTGGAGGTATATATAGATCTTCAGGTTCGCATGGATGTGTAAATACACCTTTTTCTAAAGCAAAGAAGATATATGAAAATATAGAACCAGGTACACCAATTATTTTATATTAAGGAATGTACTACTATAGACATTAAGTGAAGTCATCTTAGTTTTTTTAAGATGGCTTCATTTTTATATAATGATTATCAAAAGGAGGAACATATAATGAATGAAAAGTTAATTAAAATTTTAGAAGCAGCCAGAAAAGATGAGAAATTTAAAATAGAGCTTATAAAAACAAGAGAACAACGTGATGTTATGGATTCATTTTGTAAAGTGGCTACATCTAAAGGTTACAATATAACAGTAGGTGAGCTTTTTTCTATAGGAGAAGAATATACATCAAATCTATTGAAGAGTGTAAATGGTGGAGCAGCATATCCTATTGAAGATTGGAGTGATTGGTACGAGGATTTTTTCATAATGTTGTCGAATATATAAAGTAACTGTATATATTATCAATTTAAAATTAATATAGCTAGTTCAAATAAAAATATCAGATGTAAGTGTAAATTTTATCAATCTTAAAAAATATTAATTTCTTTCTAAGTAAATATAAAAAATTAGACTAAAAATAAGGTGACAAAAAACGATATAGCCCAATGATTTATAAAACTTAGATGAAATAATGAGAGATATTTCTAAAAATTCAAAAAAAACAATAAGTTTCAGTACTATGAGTGTTGAAAAAACAAATAAAAATATTTTATATGTAACAAATAAAATTATATGTAGAAAAAAATTAAAATAAAAATTTAAAATGTCGATAAAACGTTAATTTTAAAACAGAATAACGCTATTGACAAACTATATCGCTTTAAATTATAATTATTGAAAATAATGATATTTAAAAATCATACTCATGTCATAGTCTAAAAGTAAGTCAAAACAGGATATAAATCTAAGTAAGTACTATTCTAAAATATGTTTTATTAAGAAATAAACGTTGAAAAATATTAATTATTATATAAAAATGCTGTTTATACTTTAACAATGAGGTAGTAATCTAATTAGAATAAAAAAATCTAATTGGTTATATACATAGTAAAAAGGTAAGAGAGGTGATTTGGATGGCTTTTGAAATAATAAAAAGCATTGTTGAGGCAGAGCAGACAGCAGACAGTATCAAAGTTAAAGCTGTTACTGATGCAGAGTCTATCAGAGCTGATGCTGTAAACCAATGTGAAAGCATCTTTGCTGATGTAAAAAAGCAAGCAAAGCTTATGGAAGAAACTCTTATTGAGAAGGCAGTCACCGACAGTAAGGTGGAGGTTGATAAAATCTTAGCTGATGCTAAAAGTGAATGTCTGAAAATTGAAAAAACTGCTAAAGAAAGAAAAAGTAAGGCAATTGAAGCGGTTATTGGAAAGGTAGTGAGATAATATGGCAATAGTTAATATGAACAAAATATCTATTGTTGGCTTAGAAGCTCAAAAAAGCCAGATTTTAAAGCTACTTATGAACCGTGGGTTTGTTCAGATTGATGATAGTGCCTTTCTTACTGAGGAGGAGGAATTAAAAAATTATCTTGTAAAAGATAGTGAAGAATCAGAAGTTATAATGCTAGAACAGAAGATGTCTCATGTAAATCAAGCAATTAACATTGTTTCTTCACTAGTGAAACAAAAGAAAGCCATGTTTGCACCAAAAAGAGAGTTTAACAGAATTGATAGTGAAAAAGAAGAGCAAATTTATGCTGAAGCTTTAGAGTTAAACACTCTACATAAGGAGATAGGTACAATAAGGACTAACATAAATCTATTGAATAACAATAAAAACATGTTAGAACCATGGGTGAACTTTGACATTCCTCTTGAGAATATGGAAACTAAGTATACAAAAACTATACTTGGAACTGTACCTATAAGTGCAAATATTGATGCCTTAAGAGTAAAATTAGAAGATGAAATACCAGAAAGTGTTCTTGGAATTATTAATTCCGATAAATTAATGAACTATGTTTATTTAATTACTTTGAAAGAAACTTTTGATAATGCTTTAGAGGTTCTAAAAGAATTTAATTTTTCAGTAGTTGCATTGCCAAATGAAGAAGGTACACCATCACAAGCTATTAAGAAATATAATGAAATGATAATTAGACAGGAAAACGTTTCTAAAGATAAGACGGAAGAAATTAAAAGCCATGCAGATAGTGTACACATGCTTGAAAATCTATATGATTTTTACACTATAGAGAGAGACCAAAAAAAGATTATAGAGAGGCTTGTCAAAACAAAAACAACATTCTGTCTTAATGGTTGGCTACCAAGTAAAAGAGCAGAAGAACTAATTAAAGAAATTACAGAGAAGTTTGATTGTTGCGTTCAGACAGAGGAAGGAGATAAAGAAGAAGGCTTCCCAATTCTGCTTGAAAACAATAAAATTGTAACACCTTTTGAAAGTGTAACAAACATGTACAGCTGTCCAAGCACAAAAGATATTGACCCAAATACAATTATGACTTTCTTTTATGTTATATTCTTTGGAATGATGCTAAGTGATGCTGCGTATGGGATGATAATTGCACTAGCATGTGGATTTATTGTATACAAATCAAAAATGCAAAAAGGTGAAGGGAATTTAATTAAACTTATTGGTATTTGCGGAGTTTCAACTACTATATGGGGTCTTATATTCGGGGGTATTTTGGGGGATTTAATTCCTATAAAAGCTTTAATCAATCCTTTGGAGGATGTTATGGTACTTATGGGAATGTCATTACTGTTCGGTATTATCCATATATATGTAGGTTTGGGAATTAAAGCATATACATTAATAAGAGATGGAAAGGTAATAGATGCAATTTTTGATATAGGTTTTTGGTATTTATGTATAACAGGGGTATGTCTACTTATAATACCTTTTGTTGCAGGAGATATAGGTGTATTTTCTGAAGTAGGAAAATATTTAGCAATTATAGGTGCTATAGGTCTTGTTCTTACTCAAGGAAGAAGCTTTAAAGGTGTTCCTGTTAAGCTTTTCAAAGGATTTTCAAGTCTTTATGGTATAACAAGTTATTTTGCTGATATATTATCTTATACAAGAATTATGGCACTTTGTCTAACAACAGGAGTTATAGGGCAGGTTATCAATCTTTTAGGGGCTATAGCTGGTCCAATATTTGCAGTTGTAATTGGTGTTGTAGGACACACAATAAACCTTCTTATAAATGCACTTGGTGCATATGTTCATACAAGTAGGTTACAGTATGTAGAATTTTTCAACAAGTTTTATGAAGGCGGAGGAGTTCCTTTTGTTCCGTTTAAGTATAAAACAAAATATACAAGCATTAATAAAAAGGAGATGTAAATATGGAATTTTTAAACGCGTTAGGAAATGGTCAATTTTTGGCAATATCAGGAGCTGCTATAGCAGCATTATTTGCAGGTATGGGTTCTGCTAAGGGTACTTCAATAGCAGGTCAAGCCGCAGCAGGTGTTGTAACAGAAGACCCTAGTAAATTCGGTCAACTTCTAGTTTTACAACTTCTTCCTGGTACACAAGGTCTATATGGATTTATCATAGCTTTCCTTATTTTATCAAAAGCAGGAATTATTGGGGGAGACGCAATACCAACATCAGCTCAAGGTTTACAACTTCTTATGGCAGGACTTCCAATTGGTTTAGTTGGTTTAGTGTCAGGTATTGCACAAGGTAAGGCAGCAGCAGCAGGGGTTGGAATAGTTGCTAAAAGACCTGAAGAACTTGGTAAGGCTATAACATTTGCAGCTATAGTTGAAACATATGCGCTTTTAGGACTACTTGTTTCTTTCTTAGCTTACAATGGAATTGCAGTTGGTTAAATATAGAGTATAATTCATAAGTAAAAAAAATGAAAAGGAGGAAGCACTCCTATGGGTAATGAACAAAAAATGATTGACAGAATTATAGCTGATGCCAAGCAAGAAGCACAAGAAATATTGGATAAAGCTAAGAGTGAGGCAGATTCAAAAATAAACTCAGCTAATGAAAAAGCTGAAAAGGAAATGGCTTCCTATACAAAGCTTGCAGAGGCAGAAGCAGAAAAAGCAGCTTCTAAGGAAATATCAGGAGCTTATATGGAGGCTAAAAAACAAATATTATCAAAAAAACAAGAGATTTTAGAAGAAGTAATCTTAGAAGCTAAAAATAAACTTTTAAATCTTAAAGATAGTGAATATGAAGAGATTATATTAAATATGATTGAAAAATCAAATTGTACAGAAGATTCACAGATAGTGTTATCTAAAAAGGACAAAAAAACATTAAAAGATGTATTATCAAAAAAAGGCATTAAAGTGTCTGATGAAATCAGAGATATTACTGGAGGCTTCATAGTTAAAAAAGGTGACATTGAGTACAATTATTCATTTGAAGCCATAATTGCAGTAGAACATGAAGATATTGAACAAATTGCAGCAGAAATTTTGTTTAATTAAGGAGGGGTTAAAAAATGGCAGAAGAAAAAACTTATCCCTATGCCGTGGCACGAATAAGAGTGCTTGAAAAACAGCTTCTTAACAGACAAATGTTTATTCAAATGGCAGAAGCCAAAAGCCCTGAAGACTCTTTAAGAATTATAGCTGAAGCAGGTTATGTGGATACAGCAAATAATAATATCCATAATTTTGAGAATATTTTGACTCAAGAATTATCAAAGACATATGAAATTCTTAAAGGTCTAGCTCCTGAAGAAAAATTTGTTGATGTATTTCTTTATAAAAATGACTATCACAACTTAAAAGTGCTGATTAAAGAAGAAATTTCTGGTGTAGATGGTGAAAAATATTTGATTGATGGAGGTACAATTCCTCTTGTTAAGCTTAGAGAATCTTTAGCAAATCGTAGTTTTAGTGATTTACCTAAGATAATGGAAGCCGCCATAGTAGAGGCATTTGATGTTTATAGTAAGACACAAAATGGTCAAATGGTTGATATTGCTTTAGATAAAGCGACTTTTTCTAGTATGAGAGAGACTGCTAAAGAAAGTCAAAACAAATTTGTAATAGATTATGTTATGAAAGTTTGTGATTTAACAAATCTAAAAAGTTTTATAAGAGTTAAAAATATGAAGAAAGATTTTCAGATGTTTATGAATGTGTTTGTTTCAGGGGGGTCACTTGATAAGGAAAAATTCTTAGAAGCTTTTTCTTCAGACACTCCAGCATCATGTTTTAAATCTACTTCTTACTCTGATGTCTGTAAAAAAGGTATGGGTAGTGGATTCACTGTCTTTGAAAAACTTTGTGATGACTATCTTATGGAATATGTTAGAGAAGCAAAATTTAAACCTCTTACATTAGAACCATTAATTGCTTATTTATATGCTAAAGAATCAGAGATAAAAACAATAAGAATTATTTTGACTAGTAAGCTTAATAATATAGACGCAGATACTATAAAAGAAAGGCTAAGGGATGCTTATGTATAAGGTAGGAGTAGTTGGAGATAAAGATAGCATCATGGGATTTTTAGCTCTTGGAATAGATATCTTCCCAGCCTATGATAGTGACGAAATTAAAAAAAGTATACATAAGTTGGTTGAAGATGAGTATGCGATAATTTATATTACAGAACAGGCATCATTGCTTGCAAAAGAATCAATAGCAAAATACAAAGACTACCAACTTCCTGCTATTATAGTTATTCCAGGTATTGGAGGAAGTATGGGATTAGGTATGAATGAAGTAAGAGAATCTAGTAAACGTGCTATAGGTGCAGATATATTATTTAAAGAATAAATGGAAGTTGAATAAAAGACAATCTCAAATTTTATTAGTGCTAAAGGTATGTATTGATAAAATATAGGAGGGAGTATTTAAATTTTGATAAAGTATATGATTGCAGGTGAGAGAATATGAAAACAGGCACAATTGTAAAGGTGTCAGGACCGCTTGTTGTAGCGGAGGGCATGAGAGATGCGAATATGTTTGACGTCGTAAGAGTTTCAGATAAACATCTTATAGGCGAGATTATAGAAATGCATGGAGATAAAGCTTCTATACAGGTTTATGAGGAAACTTCTGGTCTAGGGCCAGGGGAAGAAGTAGTTTCTCTTGGAATGCCTATGAGTGTTGAGCTTGGGCCAGGTCTTATTTCAACTATTTATGATGGTATTCAACGTCCACTTGAAAAAATGTATGATATTTCAGGTACTAATATAACTAAAGGTGTTGAAGTATCTTCACTTGATAGAGCAGTTAAGTGGGAATTTAAACCTAAAAAAGCTGTTGGCGATAAAGTTGTATCTGGAGATATAATAGGTGGAGTTCAAGAAACAGCTGTAGTGGAATGTAAAATTATGGTTCCTTATGGAGTTAAAGGTACTATAAAAGAAATATATTCTGGAGAATTTACTGTTGAAGATACAGTTTGTGTTATTACAGATGAAAAAGGTAATGACATACCTGTGACTATGATGCAAAAATGGCCAGTTAGAAAAGAAAGACCATATAGAGAAAAGAAAACACCAGATTCACTTCTTGTTACAGGGCAAAGAGTTATAGATACATTTTTCCCAATTACAAAAGGTGGGGTAGCAGCTATACCAGGACCTTTTGGAAGTGGAAAAACTGTTACACAGCATCAGCTTGCTAAATGGGCAGATGCAGATATAGTTGTATATATAGGATGTGGCGAGCGTGGAAATGAAATGACGGATGTTCTTCTTGAATTTCCTGAATTAAAAGACCCAAGAACAGGTGAGTCACTTATGCAAAGAACTGTGCTTATAGCCAATACATCAGATATGCCAGTTGCTGCACGTGAGGCTTCTATATATACTGGTATTACAATAGCTGAATATTTTAGAGATATGGGATATAGTGTTGCACTTATGGCAGACTCTACATCAAGATGGGCCGAGGCTCTTAGAGAGATGAGTGGTCGTCTAGAGGAGATGCCTGGTGAAGAAGGTTATCCTGCATACCTAGGTTCACGTCTTGCTCAGTTCTATGAGAGAGCTGGAAAGGTAAATTGTCTAGGTATGGATGACAGAGAAGGAACACTTACAGCGATTGGAGCAGTTTCTCCTCCTGGTGGTGATACATCAGAACCTGTCAGCCAAGCAACACTTCGTATAGTAAAAGTATTCTGGGGGCTTGATGCTTCTTTAGCATATAAGCGTCATTTCCCAGCAATCAACTGGTTAACAAGTTATTCACTCTATCAGGAAAAAGTTGATGTATGGGCAGATAAAAATGTAAATGATAATTTCTCAGCTCAAAGAGCTCAAGCTATGAAACTTTTACAAGTTGAGTCTGAACTTCAAGAAATAGTTCAATTGGTTGGAGTTGATTCACTTTCAGATGGAGATAGATTGATATTAGAAGTTACTCGTTCTATAAGAGAGGACTTCCTTCATCAAAACTCTTTCCATGAAGTGGATACTTACACATCACTTCATAAGCAATATAGAATGATGGGACTTATACTAAAATTCTATAAGTCAGCACAAGATGCCATCAAGCAAAATGTTACTATAAATGATATTATCAAGCTTTCAGTTCTTGAAAAGATTGGTCGTGCTAAGTATGTAGAAGAAGACAATATAGATGCTACTTACGATTCAATTGAAGATGAAATAGACAATGAGCTTGCAGACCTTATTAAAAAGAGGGGGGCTGAAGAACTATGATAAAGGAATATAAGTCAATACAAGAGGTAGCCGGTCCTCTTATGTTAATAAACGGTGTAGAAGGTGTAAAATTTGATGAACTTGGAGAAATTGAGCTTTCAAATGGAGAGATTCGCCGTTGTAAAGTTCTAGAGGTAAATGAGGATACTGCACTTGTTCAGCTTTTTGAAAGTTCAACAGGTATAAACCTTGCTGAAAGTAAAGTTCGTTTTTTAGGAAAGAGTCTTGACTTTGGAGTTTCACCAGATATATTAGGTCGTGTTTTTAGTGGAATGGGTAAACCTATTGATGGAGGCCCAGAAATTATACCAGATAAAAGACTTGATATAAATGGAGCTCCAATAAATCCAGCGGCACGTGGCTATCCGGCTGAATTTATACAGACTGGTGTTTCTGCTATAGATGGGCTTAATACACTAGTTAGAGGTCAAAAACTTCCTATATTCTCAGGTTCTGGTTTGCCACATGCTAATCTTGCAGTTCAAATTGCAAGACAGGCAAAAGTACGTGGAACTGACTCTAAGTTCGCCGTTGTGTTTGCCGCAGTTGGTATAACCTTTGAAGATGCAGATTTCTTTATAAGTGACTTTAAAGCAACTGGTGCAATTGACCGTTCTGTAGTATTTGTAAACCTTGCAAATGACCCAGCTGTAGAGCGTGTATCTACACCTAGAATGGCACTTACAGCAGCGGAATACCTTGCTTTTGAGCAAGACATGCATGTACTCGTTATAATAACAGATATTACAAACTATGCAGAGGCATTACGTGAAGTTTCAGCAGCTAAAAAAGAGGTTCCAGGACGTCGTGGATATCCAGGTTATCTTTATACTGACCTTGCTACAATGTATGAAAGAGCAGGAAAAATGAAAGGGCATGAGGGCTCTATAACTATGATTCCAATACTTACAATGCCTGAGGATGATAAAACACATCCAATTCCTGACCTTACAGGATATATTACAGAAGGACAGATTATACTTAATCGTGAACTTTATAAAAAAGATATACAGCCTCCTATAGATGTTTTACCATCACTTTCTCGTCTAAAAGATAAAGGGATTGGTAAGGGTAAGACTCGTGAGGACCATGCAGATACAATGAACCAGCTTTTTGCAGCTTATTCAAGAGGTAAAGATGCAAAAGAACTTATGGCAATACTTGGTGAATCTGCACTTTCTGAGATTGATTTAATGTATGCAAAGTTTGCAGATGAATTTGAGAAAGAATATGTTTCACAGGGATTTAGAACTGATAGAACTATTGAGCAGACATTAGAAATCGGATGGAAGCTTCTTAGTATGTTACCAAAAAGTGAACTTAAACGTATTCGCGATGAATATTTTGAAAAATATATGCCTAAGGAGTGATATCTGTGGCTAGATTAAATATAAATCCAACACGTATGGAAATGACTAGGCTTAAGAAACTCCTTAAAACTGCTACAAGAGGTCATAAGCTTCTTAAAGATAAACTTGATGAACTTATGAAACAATTTCTTGAGATTGTAAGAGAAAATAAGCGATTACGTGAAGAAGCAGAAAATGCTCTCGATGGTGCTTATAAGAATTTTATAATTGCAAGAGCAGTTATGAGTCAGGAGTATCTAGGTTCAGCACTTATGATGCCAAAGCAATCTGTTTCCGTAGATGTATCTACGAAAAATATAATGAGTGTTGACGTTCCTGTGTTTGACTTTAAAACTGAAAACAATCAAAGTGATATTTATCCTTATGGTCTTGCTTTTACATCAGGTGAATTGGATTCTGCTATGGAAGCATTTTCAGCTGCTATGGAACCACTTTTAAGACTTGCAGAAAGTGAAAAAAGTGCACAGCTTCTTGCACAAGAGATAGAAAAGACACGTAGACGTGTTAATGCTCTTGAAAATGTAATGATACCAAATTACATTGAGACTATTAAGTATATTGCTATGAAGCTTGAAGAAAATGAGAGAGCAAGTACTACTAGACTTATGAAGGTTAAGGATATGGTGCTTAAAAAAGCACTTGAAGAAAAGAAAAAAAATAATTTGGTTGTGTAATTAAATATTTATAGAAATAAGTCTAACATTCTAATTTATAGAAGTTAGGCTTATTTTTTATGTTTAAATTAAAAATATGGATACTGTAAAAAAGATAGATTGTTTAAAAACATACTATATTTAATTAAAAATAATATATTTAACAAAAATTTCTAAAAATTAACGAACTGTTAATTTACACTTAACTTTATATTAACAAATTAGGTGTATTATATAAATATAAGCAAAAACAACAAAAAACAATTAAAAAAAGAAAAAAGCACATAAAGGGGGACGATATGAAAGAATTTATATTTACTTGTCTGTGTATTGTAGTAATTACATTTATGACAAGTTGCATATCAACAACACCACAAACTACTCAAGGAAAAGGAAATAATAAACTTACAATATATGCAGCATTAGAGGAAGAACAAATAGCTTACTATATGGAAGGTTTTAGAGAAGAGTATCCCAATATAGATGTAGAGATAGTTATGGATTCTCATGGGGTAATAGCTTCAAAATTATTAGCAGAAAAAGATAATCCACAAGCTGATGTTATATGGGGGTTATCAGCAATGAACATGATAGAATTAAAAGAAGATGGGGCACTTGAAGCATATAAGCCTAAAAATTATGACAAGGTTGATAAAAAATTTAAAGATACTGAAGAAGATGTATCTTGGGTAGGAATGAGTGTACCAGAAACTGCAATAGTAGTTAATTATAAAGAGCTTGAGAAATTAGGTATTGATATTCCAAAAAGCTATAAAGATTTGATAAAACCAGAATACAAAGGACTCATAACAATGCCAAATCCAGCATCATCTGGAACAGGATATCTTACAGTATCAGGACTTATTCAAATGATGGGCGAAAAAGATGCTTACGATTATATGGATAAATTACATAAAAATATAGCTACATATACACATTCAGGTTCAAAGCCTGCCAAACTAGCTGGTTCTGGAGAATATCCAATAGGTATTACACTTGGATATAGAGCTACACAACAATTATCTAGCGGTGAACCTATAGAAGTAGTATTTCCAAAAGAAGGTTCAGGTTGGGATTTAGAGGCAAATGCTTTAGTTAAAAAAGATAATATAAAAAAAGAAGCAAAGTTATTTTTAGACTGGGCAATGAGCGATTCAGCTATGGATAGATATGCACACGAAGTAGCAGTTACTTCTATAAAGACAGATAATCCAGTTCCAAAAGGTTATTCTAAACAACCATTTGAACAGCTAATAAAGGAAGTAGATTTAAACTCTGCTGCAAAAAATAGAAGTACAATATTGAAAACTTGGGAATCAAAGTATGGTTCAAAATCTGAAAGCAAGTAAAATTTAATTTTATAATCTAGAAGATGCAATGTTATAAGAAAAAAATTTAAAATAAAAATATAAGTATATAAGGGGAGATAAGATATGAGTTACTTAAAAATAAATAATGTGTTTAAAAATTATGACCAAAAAAGGGTTTTAAATAATATTAGTTTAGATATTGAAGAAGGTGAATTTCTATGTTTACTTGGACCTAGTGGATGTGGTAAAACTACATTACTTAGAATAATAGCAGGTCTTGAAGAAGTAAATAGTGGAGCTATAATTCTTCAAGATAAAGATATTACAAATTTAGAACCATCAAAGAGAGGTTTTGGAATAGTATTTCAATCATATGCTTTGTTTCCAAATATGACTGCATATAACAATATAGCTTTTCCACTTAAAGAAAGAAAAGTTTCAAAAGAAAAAATAGATAGTAAAGTTAAGGAAGTTCTTGAAATAGTTGGATTAACTCATGAAGCTCATAAATATCCTAAAGCATTATCAGGAGGGCAACAACAGAGAATTGCAATAGCAAGAGCATTAGCACTTGAACCAAAATTTTTACTTTTAGATGAGCCAATGTCTGCATTAGATGCAAAGGTTAGACACAAGCTTAGAATGGATATTAAAAGATTACAAAAAGAACTTAATATAACTACAATAATGGTAACACATGACCAAGAAGAGGCTATAACAATGGCAGATAAAATCGCCATTTTAAATGGAGGAGATATAATGCAGATAGGAACTCCAGAAGAAATATATCAAAATCCTCAAAATTTATTTACAGCTCAATTTATAGGAGATACAAACTGCTTTGATAATGGAGATTCTATATTAACTGTAAGACCAGAATATGTTCAAATAGAGAAATCAACAAAAGAAAATTATCAAGGAATAATATCTAATATAGAGTTCAGAGGAAATCTACTAAGAGTGGAAATAAAAGATAAATTAAATGAAAATTTCATAATAAGTGATGTTTCTATAAAAGAATGGGTTAATTTAAATTTAGTAGAAGGTGACCTTGTAAAAATAAGTATAGATGAAAAATACTATTTAAAGTATCCAAAAGTTAAAGGAGCATAAGTATATGAATAATAATGCTATAAGTTCTAAAAGTATAAATCTTAAATCAAAAATGAATCTAGATATAAAAAAGTGTATGCTCACAGTATTGGTCATGTCTTTAGTAATCTTTTTATTGGCACCTATAATATATCTATTTATGCAGGCATTTTTAGATAAAGATGGAGTCTTTGTTGGATTACAAAACTTCCGAGAATACTTAGCTTCTGAAGCTCTGTTGAATTCACTGAAAAATACAGTATTTGTATCTATTATATCAACTGTAATATCGTTAACACTTGCATTGGTATATGCGTATGCACTAACGAGGACAAAGATTAAATTTAAAGGATTTTTTAAGTCTTTAGCGATGTTTCCTATGTTTGCTCCAACAATGATGCATGCAATAGGTTTAGTATATTTGTTTGGAAATCAGGGGTTAGTCACTAATTTACTTGGAATACATGTTCCAATATATGGAGCAATGGGAATAATATTAGCACAAATTATATATGTATTTCCTCAATCATTTCAAATACTCTATATATCATTAAGTTCAACAGATTACAGATTGTATGAAGCTAGTAACACTATGGGTATAAGTAAGATAAGAGAATTTATTAGCATAACAATTCCCAGTATAAAATACTCTTTAATAAGCTCTGCATTTGTGTCATTTACATTATGCTTTACAGATTTTGGAGCTCCAAAAGTAATTGGAGGGGAGTTTAATGTATTATCAATAGATGTGTATAAGCAAATTATAGGACAACAAAATATGCCAATGGGTGCTACTGTATCAATATTACTTTTAATACCAGCAATAATATCATTTATAGTAACTAAAAAAATTGAAAAAAATCAAAATTCATATATAAACTCAAAGTCAATTCCATATAAAGTTAAATCTAATAAGTTAAGAGATGGTATCTTAGGAGGAATTTTAGGATTTATTGCATTTGGTATAATAGCTGTAATGTTAACTGTAATCTTATCATCATTAATTTCAGTTTGGCCATATGACTTAAGACTTACACTGGAACACTTTTCTATGAAGAATAGTATTGATGGAATTAAACCATTTATAAATTCAATAAAAATGTCGCTATTAACAGCTATTCTTGGCACAAGCTTTGTTTTCTTATTTGCATATCTAAATGAAAAAACAGAAAAAGCTCCATATTTAAAATCATTTGGATATTTTTTAAGTACATTACCTATGGCATTACCAGGGTTGGTTTTAGGTATAGCTTATGTACTATTTTTTAATAAGTTAGAGTTTAATTTTATGGATACAATATACATTAAGAATTTATTCAATGGATTATATGGGACATTACTCATAATGGTTATATGTAATATAGTACATTTCTTTTCAGTAGCATTTATAACTGCCACTACAGCCATTAAGAAAGTAGATAAGGAATTAGATATGGTAGCTAAGTCAATGGGAATAAACAGTGTATCAATTCTTAAGAATGTAACTATACCACTTTGTTTACCAGCAGTTTTAGAAAACTTTATGTATTTTTTCTTAAACTCTATGGTGACAATATCAGCTTTAGTATTTATATACACTGCTAGCTCAAAAGTAGCTGCGATATCAATTGTACAATTGGATGATAAAGGTAGCACTGCACAGGCTGCAGCATTAGCAGTATTAATACTAATTACAAATATATTAGTGAAAGTAATACATGAATTTATAAAAAATCGTTTAGAAAAAAGAAATAATCTCAATTAAATAAATTATTAAAAAAACATAAATTTAAAAAGAGGCTGTCTCAAAATAGAGATAAGCTTCTTTTTCATTGTTGAAATGATGAAAATATATTTGATTTTATACAAAAAAGAGCGCCTCATGAACTAAAAAGTTCATTTTGAAACACTCTCTTTTTAAACTTAAAATCAATCACGCTCTTTCAATTTTCTTTTATTATCATACATTTGAGAATCTGCACGGTGATATGTATCAAACAAAGACACATCTAATTTTTCATCAAATATAGCATATCCAATAGACATTGATAATTTCAATTCGTTAGTCGAGTTTTCTTCAATTATTTTTAAATTGATATTATTTATAATACTATCTATCTCTTCAGAAGATAAATTTTTTAGAATAATTAGATATTCATCTCCACCAACACGATAAACTACATGTTTTGTATCTATAACATTTCGTATAATTTTACTTGCATGCTTAATGTATAAATCTCCTGTTTGATGACCAAATTTATCATTAATTTTTTTTAAGCCATCTAAATCTATTGATATGATAGATATTAGATTCTTTAGGTTTGAATTGTTTAAATTATTCATATCTATTTCAAAAGCATTTCTATTTTTTAAACCTGTTAAGTAATCTGTATTGGCAAAATCAGTATATGTAGGATTAGATATACGCTTAAATAGAACTACTGCAACCAATGCTGATATTAGACAAGTCAATAATGCTATAATTGGTGTAACTATACTTATGAATTTAAATGTATTATATTGATGATTTGCTTCAAATTCAATTCCTATTACCCCAACAACTTTACCAGCGTTATTGTGAATAGGAAAGTATGATATGAATATATATCCCCAAGATGTTGCTTTAATTTTTTTAGGTAGCAATATATTATTATCTAGTGCTTTGTTAAGATCACTCCAAATCTCTTTTTCTATCAAATCACCAGCATTTCTAAAATCACTTCTAGATGAATCCAAGCCATCAACAACATATACTAATGAGTCATCTTTTGTTTTTTTAGCAGTATATAGATACATAACTCCTGTAGTATTTTTTACAGATTCCAATAAGGTTTTAGAACTTTTATAAGAGTCTTTTGATTGGTCTTCTTTAGAATTAATTTCAGTAAACGTATCTTTATCAATATTTTTTTCTACATAATTATAGATACGTCTCGACCTTTCACTTAGAGTATGTATCATATCATGATAAGTCAATACATAATTAAAAAAATATACACATGAAGAAGATATTATTACAATAATTGCAGTAAGTATTGAAACTTGCATATCAACTCTATTAAATTTTTTATTTGTTTTCATAGCTTAAATTTTTTGTGAAAAGAGTCTCCCACAATCTCCCATAATTAATATATATAAATTTTACTATAATATATCTATATATTACCAAACTTATATAAAAATTACAATGAATAAACAAGCTTAAAATGTTCAAATATAGGGATTCTTAGAATTATAATATACTCTATAAATAGTATTTAAAATGTGTTAATAGTAATTATATTATAATTGTTTTATTTGTTAATATTTGCTATTATATTGCATACTATATCAATTCTTTTAAATGGCGTTATAATATAATAACCATCTACATAAGGTTCAATTTCTTTTGCTATTTGAGTAGATATATTAATAGCAAGTTCAGTAGACTCTTCTTTTGACGTATTTTTGTACATATCTATAATATTTTGAGAAACAGTAATTCCAGAAATCTCATTATTCATAAAACAAGCATTTCTATAGCTTACAACAGGTATTATTCCTCCCAATATCTTTACAGGAAGTATTTCTTTAGCTTTTTTTAAGTTTAATAAAGCTTGTTCTGTTAAAACTGGTTGGGTTAAAAACATAGTAACTCCATTTTCTATTTTAATCTTAGCATGTTTAAGTTGAGAATCGAAATTTACTGCATTTATATTTAATGCTCCAAATATATTAAAAGGTGTATTAAATGTATTTTCATTCAATGTTTTTATGTAATTTGCTAATATGGAAGAGTTAAAACTAAACATAGCTTTTATTTCATCTCTTTCAGCAGATGGGATAGGGTCTCCAGTTACTACCAGTACATTGTCTATATTTTCGATATTCAATCCTAAAAGTAGAGCTTTAGTGGCATTAATATTTCTATCTCTACATGTCATATGAGGTATAGGAGTAATATCTAATTCTCTCTTTATTTTACAGGCTAATAGACTACTATCAACTCTTGCCCTAGCTATTGGGCAATCAGCAATTGTAATTGCATCAACTCCATAGTCTTTTAATTTTTTAGCACTATTCATAAAAAATTCAATATCTGTATCAACTGGAGGGTCTAATTCAACTGCTATAATTTTTTTGCCTATTTCAAGCTTTTCCAAGAGTTTATTTTTTGATATTGGTTTAACTTTTTCCCTTGGAGAAAGAACTTTTTCTATAGTATTTTCATATATGTATGAAGAATTTATTATATCAACAGTCTTTTTAATAAATTCTGGTGTTGTACCACAGCATCCACCTAATATACGTACTCCTTGATTTAGTATTTCCAACATTTGTTCTGAAAAATAGTCTGAATTATCTTCAAAAAAAGTACGGTTATTGATGATAGTAGGATAGCCAGCGTTAGGCATAATAGAAACTATACTGTCATTAATATCAATTGTCTTTATAAAGTGTAATAAATGATGTGGTCCAGAGATACAATTAAATCCTAATGAATCTATGTCTTTATTTTTTGAAATAGATTCAAATATTTTAATACCACTTTTTCCAAGTCTAGTAAATCCCTCAGGATTAACTGCAAATTCTGTTAATATAAATGAATTTGGTCGTTTTTTCTTTATATAACTTGAGATTTCTGGTAGATATTCGTCACTACTAAATGTTTCAAATATGAAATTTGTTGCACCAATCTCTAAAAATATATCCACTATTTTTTTATAGTCAGATAGTAAGTCTCTATCATTTAAAGCAGGTATTGGGCCTATGTCAGCAAATACAAATACATCTGTATTTTTTGTAGCTTCTAATGCAATTTCATATCCACTTTGGATAATATCTTTGACAGTTTTAAAGTCACATTCCAATAGGATTTCATTGGCAGCAAAGGTATTTGTTTTAATGGCCTTACATCCAGCTCTTATATATTCTCTATGAATAGATAAAATTGTAGATGCGTCATTTATATTAGCCATTTCACAGTTGAAAGCGTTATTCTTTAGTTTAGAATAGTACGTTCCCATAGCACCATCAAAAACTAAAATAGAGTCTTTTATATATTCATTTATGTTCATTGATTCACCTCATAAGAATTTAAAATATTTTAAATATTAGTATATCAACCTCAAAAAAACTTGTCAATGTTTGGAAAATATAGTATAAATTATTCTAATTAAGTACAAGTTTATTATTTATTTAGCTATATATACTTAATTGATGTTAAGATAAGAATTATAATAGGAATTGAGGCAATAATTATATTTATACTTATGAGTATATAGATATTTTATTTATTATAGAGATTTTAATTAAACAAATTAATAAATCTAGCTGTATAAACAAGTAAATTTAAAAATTTATAATATAGAAGAGGTGGGAAATGAAAGATAGACTTGATTTAACAGAAGGAAGAATTACAGAAAAATTACTTAAACTATCACTTCCAATAATGGGGACCTCATTTATACAAATGGGATACAATATGATAGATATGATATGGGTCGGTAAAGCTGGAAGTAGAGCAGTAGCTGCAGTTGGAACGGCTGGTTTTTTCCCATGGCTTGCAATGGCATTTATTATGATTTCAAAAGTGGGTGGAGAGGTAAAAGTAGCACAAAGTATAGGAGAAAATAATATAAGCACTACCAAATCATATATAAAATCAGCAATAGAAATAAATATTATGTTAGCAATAATATATACAATATCTTTAATAGTATTCAATAAACAGCTGATAGGTTTTTTTAAGTTGGGAGATTTAGAAGTTATAACTATGTCTAGACAATATTTGATAATAGTAGCTTTAGGCATGATATTTTATTTCATAAATCCAGTTTTTACTGCAATTTTTAATGGACTTGGAAATAGTAAGACTCCTTTTTGCATTAATACGGTAGGATTAATAACTAATATTATACTTGACCCTATATTAATTTTTGGATGGGGACCTGCTCCAAGGCTTGGAGTAGCAGGAGCTGCTATTGCAACTGTGTTTGCACAGATAGTAGTTACTACATGTTTTTTATGTATAGTAATTAAGAGCAAAGAAGAATATTTTAAAATAAAAATATTTAGAAAAATAGAACTTAGATACTATAAAGTGTTATACAAGTTAGGTTTTCCTGTAGCTATACAGAATGGTATGTTTACAGTATTTTCAATGTTACTAGGAGTAATAGTAGCATCATGGGGTCCTGTAGCAGTTGCAGTTCAAAAAGTAGGTTCACAGATAGAAGCAATATCATGGATGACTGCTGAAGGATTAGCAGTTGCATTAGGTAGTTTTGTTGGACAAAATTATGGTGCTAAAAAGTATTCTAGGATAAATAAAGGTTGTAAAATAGCTATAATTGCATCTTCTATACTTGGGATAATAACCACTTTAGTACTAGTATTTGCAGGAGAAAGTATATTTTCTGTTTTTATAGATGAAAGTGAGGCTATAGAAAAAGGAGCAACTTATCTTAAAATATTAGGCTATTCTCAGTTTTTTATGTGTTTAGAAATAATAACAACAGGAGCTTTTAAAGGATTAGGGCGAACTTATATACCTTCTACTATAGTTACTATATTGACTGGCGCAAGAGTACCATTAGCTTACTTTATATCTAGACCAGAAATATTAGGATTAAACGGTGTATGGTGGAGTATAACCTTATCGAGTATCTTAAAAGGAATATTGATGATAAGTTTATTTATATATTTACTGAAAGTTGGAAAGTTGTATAAGATGTCCAAATAAAATTTAATTTATCCTAAATGTATAGACATTTTCTTTATTTGTATATAAAATTATCTTATTATATAAAAGCTTTAATTGATGAGGAGTGAATTAAATGAAAGAGCCAATTTATAAAGTTATAGAAAATCATGTTAGAGAATTGATAAATTCAGATAGTTTAAAGGAAGGGGATTTAATCCCTTCTGAAAAACAGTTGAGTGAAGAGTTTAATGTAACTAGAATGACTGTAAGGTCTGCATTAAACAATCTAGTGAAAGAAGGGTATATAACAAGACAAAGAGGTGTAGGAAGTATAGTTCTTGCAAATAATATATATGATAATATATCATCTGTGAGTGGTTTTACTAAAGAGATGGAAAGTAAGGGATATAAAGTGTCTAATATATTGGTATCTCTTGAAATAGTTCAGGCAGATGAAGAGTTATCAAGTAGGTTAAATATAAGTCTGGAAGAAAACGTATGGGAAATAAAAAGAGTAAGATTAGCAAATGATACAAGAGTTTCATATATGATTACTTATATGCCAGTTAAGTTATTTCCAAATTTAAATAAGATGCACTGTGAAAATTCTCTTTATAATTTTGTTGAAGAAGTGTGTGGATATAAGATAGCTATGTCAGAGAGAGAAGTACAAGCTGTAATATCAAATGAAGAGTGCATGGTAAATTTGAAGCTGGAAGGACCAGAGCCACTTTTGTATATAAATCAAATCTGTAAGTTACAAAATAGTGAGGTTTTTGAATACTCACACACATATCATCATGGATACACTTTAACTTTGAGTGCTGTTGTCGAATAAAATTTAAATAAAATGAAAAAGTTTTCTTGAAATGTATATACATTTGATATATAATAATATCAAGAATTGAATGTATATACATTTAAAAATAAGATATATACATTAGAATAATAATTAATAAAAGAGCATACTTTAAATGTATAGTTTAAAGACAGTATGACTTAAAAAAATATTTTAATAAATCTAATTTGGAGGGAAAAAAATGATAAAAATAATGTTAGCTTGTTCAGCAGGAATGTCAACTAGTTTGTTAGTTACAAAAATGGAGGATGCTGCGAAGGAAAACGGTATAGAAGCGAAAATATGGGCTATATCAGAAGTAAACTTAAAAAATGAAATAGAAAATTGTGATGTCTTACTTTTAGGACCTCAAGTTAGATATGTATTAGGAAAAGCAACTGAAATGGCAAAACCACATAATATTCCAGTAGAAGTTATAAATATGATGGATTATGGAAGATGTAATGGAAAAGCTGTGTTAGATAGAGCTATAGAATTAAATAGTTCAAAATAAAGTTGTACTGGAGGATGTAAAATGGAAAATTTCATGTCATTTATGGATAAATATATAGTGCCTGTAGCTGCTAAAATAGGAGCTCAAAGGCACTTAGTAGCAGTAAGAGATGCATTTATAGCAATGATACCTATAACTATGGTAGGTGCATTAGGAACATTGATAAACAACTTGCCATTAGAAGCATATAAGAACTTAATGGCAAGTATATTTGGAGAAAACTGGACTACATTTGGAGCTGACCTTTGGTGGGGAGCAATAGGTACGATGGCAGTATTTTTAGTAATAGGTGTTGCCTACTTTTTAGCCAAATCTTATGAAAGTGATGGGTTACAGGCTGGACTTATAGCATTATCTATCTTTTTTATAATGGCTCCACAAATTGGTAAAATAGTTCCAGAAGGTGGAACTACAGCAGTTGAAGGATGGGGAATGATACAACAAACTTACCTAGGGACAGCTGCCTTATTCTCTTCTATATTAATAGGATTATTATCAACTGAAATATTTGTAAGATTATCTAAAGTAAAGAAATTGACTATAAAAATGCCAGACGGAGTTCCACCAGCAGTTTCAAGGTCATTTGCAAAGTTAATACCAGGAATGTTAACTATAATGATATTTACAGTAATAGGAGTATTGATAAAGATACTTTCAAATGGAAGTTTCTTAACAGATATTTTAAATACTTATTTGGGAGCACCACTATCAAATGTAGCTGATAGTCTAGGTTCTACAATGCTTATTGCATTTATAATTCATATACTTTGGACTGTTGGTCTTCATGGTGCAAATATAGCACTTCCTTTTACAGAAACTATACTTATGAAGTTAGGTGGAGAAAATGCCGCTTTAGCTCAAGCAGGAGCAACTGAAGGATACCATGTACTTGCAGGCTCATTCTTTGATGCATTTGTATATTTAGGTGGTTCTGGAATGGTGTTAGGATTAGTTATAGCTTTAATAATAGCAGGAAGAAGACGTAAAGAAATGATAGTATTAGGTGGACCACCAGCAATATTTAACATAGGAGAACCATTGATATTCGGACTTCCAATAGTTTTAAATCCTATATTTATGATTCCATTTGTACTTGCACCAGTAATATGTAGTGCTGTATCATACTTAGCAATAGATTTTGGGTTAGTAGCACCAGTAATTTTACCTAAAATACCTTGGGTAACACCTCCTATACTAGGTGGAGCAATGGCTACTGGTGATTGGACTGGTGGAGCTTTGGCACTATTTAATTTAATAATATCAATATTAATATATATTCCATTTGTAATAGCATCTGAAAAAATGGAGGCTAAGAAACTAAAAAATTAACAACTAGGTAGTTTTATTCGTTTAATAAATGTATATGGTTATATAGAATATGCTAAATTGTAGGTAAGGATGGTATAATAAGATGAAAAATGGACTAAAAATAGTTACAATCGGAGGAGGTTCAAGTTATACTCCTGAGCTTGTAGAAGGTTTTATAAATAGATATGAAGAGCTACCTGTAAAGGAATTGTGGCTTGTAGATATAGAAGATGGAAAAGAAAAATTAGAGATAGTAGGAAATCTAGCTAAAAGAATGGTAAAAAAAGCTGGAATAGATATGAAAATAAATCTTTCCTTGGATAGAAGAGAAGCTCTAAAAGATGCAGATTTCGTGACAACACAACTTAGAGTAGGTCTTTTAGATGCAAGAATTAAAGATGAAACTATTCCTTTATCTCATGGAGTTATGGGACAGGAAACTAATGGTGCTGGAGGGCTATTCAAAGCCCTTCGCACAATACCAATTATATTTGATATAATAAAAGATGTGGAAGAATTATGTCCAAATGCATGGATGGTGAATTTTACAAATCCAACAGGTATAATAACAGAAGCTGTATTAAAATATACTAACTTCAAAAAATATATAGGTTTATGTAATGTTCCAATTCATTTAAAAAATGATGTTGCTAAACTATTTAACGTAGAAAGTGATAGAATAAGTATGGATTTTGCAGGTCTTAATCATATGGTTTATGGTTTAAATGTATTTTTAGATGGAGAAGATGTTACAAAAGAAGCCATAGATAAGTTTGTTAAAGCAGATATAAGTATGCAAAATATAAAGGCTATTGATTTTAATTCGGAATTTGTAAAATCTCTAGGTGCTATACCTTGTCCATACCATAGATATTATTATAAAACTAAAGAAATGCTTGAAGATGAGTTAATAGAGTTTAAAGAAGGAAAAGCCAGAGGTCAAGTAGTTAAAGAATTAGAAGAACAATTATTTGAATTATATAAGGATGAAAAACTAGATATAAAACCACCTCAGCTTGAAAAAAGAGGAGGAGCTTATTATAGCGATGCTGCTTGTAATCTAATAAGTTCTATATATAATGATAAAAAAGACATCCAAGTAGTTAATACATTAAACAATGGTGCCATAAGAGATTTTAAAGACGAGCAAGCTGTGGAAGTTAGTAGCGTAATAACAAAAAATGGTCCAAAGCCATTAAGTATGGGATATTTACCAGATTCTGTACATGGGCTAGTAAGTCAAATTAAGTCATTTGAAGTCTTGGCAGCTAAAGCAGCTGTGTATGGAGATTATGAGTCTGCTCTTTTAGCGCTTTGTATAAACCCATTAATTCCTTCAGATGATTTGGCAAAAACTATATTAGATGAAATGTTAGAAGCTCATAAAGATTATCTTCCTAGATTTAATAGATAATCTATAGAAAGTAGGTTATAGTATGACTAAAATTATAATAAATGCAGATGACTTTGGCTATTGTGAAGCTGTCAATTATGGTATAATATCAGCTCATAATAATGGAATAGTTAAGTCTACTTCTATGATGGCAAATATGCCTGGGGTAGAACATGGAGTGAAATTGCTTAAAGAAAATAAGTCTTTAAATTGTGGCGTTCATATGACTTTAAGTTGTGGTAGACCATTATTATCTGATTTAAAAACTATTGTTGACAAAGATGGTTTTTTTATTAGAAGAATTACAGATGAAATTATTAAAAATATGGATTGTGATGAGATTTATAGAGAACTTTGTGCTCAAATAGATAAAGTAAAAGCGCTTGGAATAGACATATCTCATTTGGATAGTCACCATCACATCCATACTTTAGTAAGTTTAAAACCAGTAATAGAGCAGATTGTAAATAAGTATAATCTTCCAATAAGAGGTGGATTTGAATATAATTTGGAGTATTCAAAAATAGTTCCCTTAATTGATAGTTTTTATAAGGAAAATGTAAGTGAAGAGTTTTTTATAAAAAATATAGGCAAAATAATGAAGTATGATGTAGTGGATATTATGTCTCACCCAGCTTTTTTAGATGATTATATTTTAAATTCTACATCTTATGCGATTGATAGAACAAAAGAGCATAAGATACTTACATCTAAAGGAGTCAAAGAATTTTTAGAAAAGAATGGATTAGTCATATCAAGCTATAGAGATATTTAGGAGGTAGAATAGATGGATGAAAAAATGATAGAAATATCTTTTGGAATAATTGGATTTGCAGGGGATGCAAAAGGGTTGGCATTTGAGGCTATAAAAGAAGCAAAGAGTGGGAATATAGACAAAGCCAGAGAATGTATTGAAAAGTCAAAAGAATCAATTCATAAAGCTCATAAATTTCAAACAGAACTAATACAAAATGAAGCTAGTGGTAATAAAACTGATATAAGTGTTATACTTATTCATGCACAAGACCATTTAATGACGTCTATGAATTTTCAACAATTAGCTGAAGAATTTATAGATGTATATGAAAGATTAGAAAATAAGTAATTTAAAATCTTATCATATAAGGGAATATCTCAAAACAAAAAAGGAGTTCTTAAGAACTCCTTTTTTGTTTTGAGATATTCCTACTTTTTTATAATTTATGACACAAAATCAAAATGAAAACACAGGTTAGTCGTGCTTTCATTAAAAGTATTCTCATATATTGTAACCTCTGTAAAAAAGTATTATAATGATGTCATAAAATAAGTCATTTCATAAATTACAGTTGCAAACAATTTAATTATCATAATATAAGAAATGAGATATATAAAGAAGATAGTATATTCCTGTCATTATGAATTCTATACGTTAGTTATTACTTGGCAATGTGAAATGACATTGCAGAATTTTGAACAAACTATATAGCTTATTATGACATTAATTTATGTAAATTATATATTTGCTCTACATATGTGGTATTATATAGTTTATAATTAAAATTATATCATAATTTGATATGGAAAATAGATTGTGTTCTTAATAAATAAGGATTTATAATGAAAAATACAGAACTGGGGGGATGTGAAAATATGAAACAGACGCAGGAAGAACACAATAATGATTTAGAATATCTGCTACGCATGGCACAAGCAAAAGATAAAGAATTAGAAGGTGTGCTTGCTTATGCTGCTGATGGCATAGGAAAATTCGCATGTGATGAAAATTTTACTATACTTTATTATAATGATGGTCTAGCAAGACTAGTTGGCACAACAAGAGGGCGAATTGAAAAAGAAGGCTTTAATAGTAGCCTTTATATTCATACTGATGATATAGAGTATGTTCATAAAGAAACAGTAAATGCTATGAATAATAAAGAAGCTTTTGAAATGCGTTACCGATTGAAACATATTACTGGTAAGAACATATGGGTAAAGGTAAAGGGGATTTTCATGGAGGACTATTATAAGGGAATCTATCCTATTATGTACTTGTTGTATACAGATATTACAGAGCTGGTTGAAACAAATGAAAAACTACAATTTGAAAAAGAAAGATATAAAGCATTTACTTCTTTGGTTCACGAACAGTTTTTTGAATATGATGCAAGTAATGAACAATGTCCACTCATATTATTTGGTGGCGATTGCTATGATGAAGATAAAAAAGCCGCCCCAACAAAAGAGAATATCAAACTATTTCTAGAAAGTTTAGGAGAATGTGAAAATCTTATAGAGCTTGAGGTTTTACTTTTCAATAATAAGCATGAATTGAACTGGTATCGTATTTCTGCGAAGGGATTGAAAAAAGAAAATAATACATGGAATATTGTAATTGGAAGGTGTGAGAATATCCAAAGGCAGAAAGAAATAGATGAATGGAGAAGGAACAGAGAGCGCGAACTAATCAAATATTCTGAAATAGATTCTTTAACTGACCTTTTCAATCGATATGGTCTAGAAAAATCTGTAAATAGAGTAATTGAAGAATACGATGAATATGTATGTGGGGTTATAGATATTGATAATTTTAAAAAATTTAATGATTTATATGGACATGTGTTTGGAGATGAAGTATTGAAGTATGTAGCTAATGTACTTAAAAATACATGTGATATTTACGATTTTGTGGGACGTATAGGTGGAGATGAATTTTTCATTTTTTTTCAGGAGATTGATAAAAATAAAATAAAAGAAAGACTGGAAATGATTTTAAAGGAAGTTGCAAAGTCTAAAGAGAAGTTATCAATAGCGACTGAGGTTTCTGTCAGTATTGGGGCAGTCATAGTTTCAAAAATAAGTACAGACTTTATAGATATATATCATCATGCTGATACAGCTTTATACAAGGCCAAAAGAAAAGGTAAAAATACATATTTATTGGACCTATATAGTGAAATATTCATTTAAATAAAAGTTCTCATTCTTGCCCCACATAAGAGTGAGGACTTTTTTTATGTAATAGAATTAAGATAAATAAGGGTTATTGCTATAGTTTATGATTATCTGCAATAGCATTTCTTACATTAATAGAGTTTAGTAATACAATATCATTTTATCATTGCTTAACATAAAAAGTTATTTTATTAAAATTTAAATAGATTACTTAAAATTAAGAAAACCTTATCTACAGTAAATATAATTAAGATTGATTAGGAATTTTTATCCTTTTACAAAATAATATTGACTAAAAGTAGAAAAATGCTATAATAAATATGTGCTCATGATAATCAATATCATGTAAGTATAATAAACAAGTAGGAGAAAAAATCATGAAAAAAATAAAATCACTTGCAATATTTATATCTATTATAACTACGCTAGTACTTGTTACAGCATGTTCAGATAAGAATACAGAGGATAAAGATAAATCAGATACAAGAGTTGTACAGTCTGTTAAGGGAGATGTTAAGATACCATCAAATCCTAAAAAAATAGTTGATATATCAGGAAGTAGTGAAGAACTATTATTAGCAGGTCATAAACCTGTTGCAACAGCAAACGTAGACTCATATGAAACTGATAAATTACCAAGTTACATAAGAGAAGAACTTAAAGATGTAAAAATAGTTGGACACTCAATGATGGACACTATGGATATGGAAGCTATATTAGAAGTAAATCCTGATTTAATAATAATGAGTCAGAGACAAGAAAAAATATATGACCAATTAAAAGAAATAGCACCTGTAGTAATGATGAAAGATTATGCAAATGACTGGAGAAGTAAGTTAACTGATGTTTCAAAGTTATTTGATAAAGAAGAGGATGCTAAAAACTGGTTACAGAAGTATGATGAAAAAGCTACAAAATTAGGTAAAGAAGTTACAGAGAAAAATGGAGAAAAAACTTATTTACCAGTGTTAGCTAGCTCAGGTCAATTTATGGTATTTAGTGATGGTGGAATAGGAACTTTAATCAATGATGATATGAAACTAGCTAGACCTAAAAATATGCCTAAACAAGATGGAATAACATTACCAATGGTAAGTATGGAAGGTCTAACAGATATAGATGCAGACCATATAGTTGTAATTGCTACAGAATCAGATAAAAAAGATTTAGAAAATAGTGCTATCTGGGCTCAAATCAGAGCAGTAAAAGATGGAAATGTAACAATACTTGATGCAGCCCCATTTTTTAGCCAATCATATAATCCAATTGGAAAAGAGTTATTATTAGAATCAGTTAAAAATGAATTAACAAAGTAATTCTTAACTTAGTAGGTGTGAGATAATGATATTCATTTTTCACACCTATTTTTAATAAAGTTTAAAATAAAAAATATTTAATAGATGTTACTATACTAATGATTAAAAGGGAAAAGGGGGTAGAATAATTGACTACGCTTAGAAAAAAAAATTTAACTTATTTATTGATACTAGTAAGTATAGTTGTACTTGTACTTGGAATTGTATTATCCATAGCTATTGGGGCAAAAGATATGAATCTATCAACTGTTATAGATAGTTTAATAAAAATGGAAGATGGAATAAATATGAGAATAGTAAAGGATGTTAGACTTCCAAGGGCAATAGCAGCAGCTCTTGTTGGAGGCTTTCTAGCAGTTTCTGGAGCAATAATGCAGGGAATAACAAGAAATCCTATAGCTGAACCTTCTGTTATAGGGATTACACAAGGGGCTACATTTGCAATTGCAATATCACTAGTGCTTCAAAAAAAACTTCCTCAACTTATACATGGAAATCTTAGTGTAATGATGTTTGCATTTATTGGAGCAAGTATAAGTGGATTATTTATATATTTTATAAGTTCCAAGTCAAGAGGAAGAGTTAATAATGTAAAGTTAGCTCTTGCAGGAGTAGCACTTGGAACACTGTTAATTTCTTTAGCATCAGCGATATCTATGTATTTTAATCTATCTCAACAATTGAGTTTCTGGATATCAGGAGGTCTTGTAGGAGTAAATTGGGAAGGTGTAAAGCTGTTATTTATAGCTGGAGGTATTGGATTTATATTAGCTATGGTTATGGCTCCAAGAATAACTATATTAAGCCTTGGAGAAGAAGTAGCAATAGGACTGGGTCAAAAAACTAACACTGTTAGATTCATATGTATAATACTCGTAATATTAATGACTGGGGCATCTGTTTCGGTGTCTGGTAATATTATTTTTATAGGGCTTATAGTTCCTCAAATAGCTAAAGGAATAGTAGGTTCAGATTATAAGTATATAATACCAAGTTCTCTAGTTCTAGGAGCTGTATTGCTTGTATATACAGATATATTAAGTAGGATGATAAATCCTCCATATGAGACACCAGTAGGTTCTATAACAGCACTTATAGGAGTGCCAATATTTATATATCTTGTTAGAAAGGGGGAGAAATAAGTACTATGAAAAGTATTATGAAAATAAATTCTAAAGCATTGCTTGTTATATCAATTTTAGTGGTACTTATTTTTATCACTTTTCTGGTGAGTTTAAATATGGGCTCATTTTCTATAGAACCAATGGATGTCATAAAGACTTTTTTAGGTCAAGGTCAGCGTAATCATGAAATTGCTATATTTAAATTGAGATTACCAAGAATAGTAATAGCACTTTTGGTTGGTTCAGCATTATCAACAGCAGGAGTAATACTTCAAGGTGTTACAAAGAACGACTTGGCTGACTCTGGTATTTTGGGAATAAATTCAGGTGCTGCACTATTTGTAGTCGTTTACATATACCTTATGAATGGGAATGTTTATGAAGGAATGAGTAATCTAACCGTATTTACAATGCCAATTGTTGCACTTGTAGGAGCTTTATTTGGAGCCTTTCTTATATATTCTCTTGCATGGAAAGGTGGGATAAATTCTTCAAGATTACTACTTATTGGTATAGGCATAAATATAGCTTTCACCTCAATTTTGACGATATTCCAATTGAAATTTACAACACAAGAATTTAATAGAGTTATGGCATGGACATCAGGTAGTATTTGGGGAACTAGTTGGAAATACGTGATAGCTGTACTTCCATTTATAGTAGTTTTTATGGGTATAACTATGTATAAAGCTAAATATATAGATGTTTTAAACTTGGGTGATGAAGTATCTACAAGTCTTGGTGTAGAAGTAGAAAAACAAAGAAGAAGACTCATAATATATGCAGTAATTTTATCTGGTGTATCTACAGCAGTAGCAGGTAGTATTTCATTTTTAGGTTTAATAGCTCCACATATAGGTAGAAAAATAATAGGACCAAAACATAAAAGATTAATACCAGTATCAGCGCTTATAGGAACATTATTACTTTTAGTAGCAGATACTATATCTAGAAATATTCTGGCACCTATAGAAATACCAGTAGGTATAGTGGTTTCTATAATAGGAGTGCCATACTTTATCTATTTAATGTTGGCAAATGATTAGGAAAGGGTGTTGTTATGAACTGTATAAATACTAAAAATTTAAATATATCATATGGAAATACAGATATTGTAAAAAATTTAAATTTAAATATACCAAAAGGAAAAATAACTACTATAATAGGGGCTAATGGTTGTGGGAAATCAACAATACTTAAAACTATAGGAAGAATTATTAGTCCTAAGAGTGGAAGTATATATATAAATGGAAAGGATATTTATAAAAAGAAATCTAAAGAAATAGCAAAAGATATGGCTGTACTTCCACAAAGTCCTCAAGCTCCTAGTGGTCTTACTGTCTCAGAGTTAATTTCTTATGGAAGATTTCCTCATAAGAGTGGATTTGGTAATTCTAGTAAAGAAGACAGAGATATTGTAAATTGGAGTTTAGAAGTTACTGGAATTGCAGATTTTAAAGACAGAAATATAGAAGACTTATCGGGAGGACAAAGACAAAGGGCATGGATAGCTATGGCTTTAGCACAGGAGACTGATATATTACTACTAGATGAGCCTACAACATATTTAGATTTAGCTCATCAGTTAGAAATATTAAAATTATTAGATGAATTAAATAAAAAACAAGGAAGAACTATTGTTATGGTAATACATGAACTTAATAATGCAGCGAGATTTGCTGACCACATGATAGGTATTAAGAAAGGTAAAATAGTTTGTGAAGGTGATGCATATGATGTCATGACGAAAGATAATCTAAAAGAATTATTTAACATTGATGCAGAAATAGCAACAGATCCAAGAACAAATAAACCAATTTGTATAACTTATGACATGGTATAAATGGTGACAACATGGAAAATCAAGAAGCATTAAGACATGAAAAAATATGGATTTTATTACTTAGATATTCGATACCTGCAATAATAGCAATGATGGTAACTTCACTTTATAATGTAGTAGATAGAGCATTTATTGGTTCTATGGAAGGTATTGGTTCCATAGCTATTGCAGGTCTTGGCGTAACTATGCCAGTATTTACACTAATAATAGCTTTTGGAATGCTAATATCAGTAGGTGCTAGCACAAGATTGTCTATTAAGTTAGGTGAAAGAAATAAGGAAGAAGCAGAAAAGATATTAGGTAATGCTTTGACACTATCTATAATTATATCTTTAATAATAACTGTATTAGGGTTAGTTTTTTTAGAAGATATACTTTTTATTTTGGGTGCAAGTAAAGATTCAATCTCTTATGCAAAAGACTATATGAGTGTTATATTGGTTGGAAGTATATTTAATCTAGTTGCATTTTCTCTTAATAATGCGATTAGGGCAGAAGGTAATCCAAAATTAGCAGCAAGAACAATGATTGTAGGTTGTGTATTAAACTTGATATTGGACCCTATATTCATATTTGTGTTTGATTTAGGTATAAAAGGAGCTGCTATAGCAACAGTACTCTGTCAAGTAGTGGTGTGTATTTGGGTAACATATTATTTTATAAGAGGGAAGTCCAATTTAAAACTAAAAAAATATAATTTAAAATTAGATAAAGATATAGTTAAAAATGTATTTGCAATAGGTATGACACCTTTTGCTATGGAAGTAGCTATAAGCATAACTCATATATTTACAAATAATTCTTTAAAGGCTTATGGTGGGGATTTAGCTATTGGAGCTATGACAGCACTTACATCTATTTTATTGATGTTTATGATGCCTGTATTTGGCTTGAATCAAGGTATGCAAACTATAATATCATACAATTATGGTGCAAAGCAATATGAACGTGCAAAGAAAACTTTAATACTATCTATTATAGTGTCAATTGTTATATTGTCATTTGGATTTTTAGTAGTACAAGTTTTCCCAGAAGTATTTGTAGGTATATTTAATAAAGATTCAGATTTAATGGAGATAGCTGTAAGAGGTATAAACATAAATCTAATTACATTGCCAATAATGGGAATTTCCATTGTAGGACCTGTGTATTTTCAATGTATAAGTAAAGTTAAACATTCTATGTTTTTAACTCTTTTAAGACAATTTATTTTATTTATACCATTAATTATTGTGCTTCCAATTCAATTTAATTTAGATGGAGTTTGGTTAGCACAACCAATTGCAGATTTTATTGCTATGATAATTGTGCTATTATTCTTAAAAAGGGAATTTAAAACGAGAGAAGTATAAATTTATCAAAAAATAAAAGGGTCTATCACTTAATAATTTTAATTATTGACTGATAGACCCTTTTATATATTTTAAATTTTATGTTAAAGGATTTTTATCTTGTATATATAGGGGGAGTGTATTTATATAAAGATACTTTATATATTATATTTATCAGATATTAAAATGTAGAAGCAATTCTATAAATACCAAATTCTCTATGACCAAGACTTTCAGCTTTAGTATATTTACCATTACATACTTCTACTATTTCGTTGAATATTTCTTGCCCTATATCTGCTATTTTAGCACCATCTGTTATAATTCTACCTGCATTTATATCTATATTGTCTGGCATTTTGTTGTATGTATCACTATTTCCAGTGATTTTAATAACTGGAGAAATTGGGCTTCCTGTTGGAGTACCTCTACCAGTTGAAAAGATTACAATCTGTGCACCACCTGCTACCATACCAGTAATAGAATCTATATCTTGTCCCGGAGTATCCATAAAATATAGACCTTTTTTATCATGTGGTAAAATATCAGCATATTCAAGAGCACCTTTAAATGGCTTGTTACCTGCTTTATACATACATCCAAGTGATTTTTCTTCGATTGTTGAAAGTCCACCAGCTTTATTACCAGGAGTAGGTTGACCACTACGTAAATCTTCTCCCATAGCAATTGCTCTCTTTTCTACATCACTTACAAATTTAAGAAACTTATCTTTCATTTTTTCATCTTCAAAACGAGTAGCCAGTAAATGTTCTGCACCAATTACTTCTGTAGTTTCACTTAGTATACTGCTTCCACCTTCATCTACAAGAAGATTTGATGCAACCCCTATTGAAGGGTTTGAAGCTATTCCACTTGTTGGGTCAGAACCACCACATTCAAGTGCTAATGTAATTTCGCTCATATCGAATTCAACTCTTACTTCTTTTGATACTTCACGAGACATTTGACCTATTATTTCAGCTCCTTTAGAGACTGTTTTTAAGGTTCCACCACATTCTTGTATAACAACATAATCTACTTTTTTTCCTGTTGTAGCTATCTCAGAAGCTAAGTCTTTTGCTTGTATACCATCACAACCAAGACCAACTACTAAAACTGCCGCAACATTAGGATTTTTCCCAAATCCTATCAATGTTTTTGCTGTAAGTTCTATATCAGAACCAATTTGACAACATCCATGTTGATGAGGGATAGCTATTGCTCCAGGTACAAGTGATGCTATTCTTGTAGCTGTCTCACTTGAACATACAGATGTTGGAATAACTAAAACATGATTACGAATACCAAACTGTCCATTTTCTCTTAAATAACCCATTAATTTCATTTCAATTACCTCCTATTTTTTGTCTCCACGACCACGTGTACTTTCAATATTATGTACATGAACATAGTCACCAGTTTTTATGTCAACTGTTGCGATTCCTATAACTTCACCATATTTATAGACAACGTCACCTTTTTTTACATCTTCTGTAGCCATCTTGTGAAAAACAGGGATATCATCATTTACTATGTAAGATTTTCCATCAATTGAAACTTTTTCACCCTTAACTAAAGGTCTAACACATGTAACTAGATTATCTTTTTCATTTGCATGAATAATTGCATTCATCACTTTTACCTCCTTAAATATTAATTTACTTCAATATTTTTATTTGTTTTAAAAATAGCTTTTTTCTTTTTTTCTCTTTTATCTAGAAAAGAAACTAACATTGGACAACATATTGCTGTAACAATGATAGCAGCAGCAACCTGTACTGTTGAAACAGCTGCAATTGTAGCTAGAGTAGGGTCTATAGCTGCTAAAGCTTCAGGAGTACCAGCTGCATTGCCAGCTGTTGTTCCAGTTGCTGCACCCACTGCTGGATGCTCTGCACGTATAAGTTTCATTACAAAGTATCCACCCATACCTGTTATTAGAGTAACTCCTAAGCCAAGTACAACCCCAGGTAATCCAGCAGTTATAATTTGATTAAAGTTTAATGCTGCTCCTAAAGGGAAAGCAAAGAAAGGAATTAATAATGTTGTACCAGGTGCAAGGAATTCTCGTATATCTTCATCGAGATTCCCAAGTATAAATCCAAGTAGTATTGGTATGAGTGCTGCAAATAGTGCAACTATAGGTACATTTGCAAGTCCAGTCACTCCAAAAGCAAGCATTGTGAAAAAAGGACCATCATTTAAAGATAATATAGATATTGCTCCAACATCTGTAGAGTCTCCATATTCACCTGCAAGTGCAGCAAATAGACCTCCATTTGAATTGGTCATGGTAGCCACTATGGCAAGAGGTGTAATACCAATTATGCCTTTAGGCCCTATAAATTTACTGACGATAATACCTAATACTGCACCAATTATAAATTTTGTTGCTGTAAGCACTATTCCTTTAGTCAATGGTTTACCAGCTTGTCTAATGTTAATTTGAGCACCATTACATAGACAGAATAGAGCAAGTATACTCATTGCACCAGTTTTAAATAAGGATGTTGTGAATCCTCCAATTTCTAGAGCTTGTGGACATACTGTATTAAATAGTGCTCCCAATAACAAGGGACATACCATAAGTCCTCCCGGTATCTTTTTCACTGATTTTAAGATGTGCATCTAGTATCACTCCTTTACATTTTTATATAAGTATCTAAAAGCAATTACTATGCCAATATATAGATTTTGTATTTAAAGTTATTTTGATTATTTTTGTTGCTTGTTTGAAATGCTGTAGATTACTTAGAATTAAATGCATAATTGTGTGAAATTTAAAATTGAAAATAATTATTTTATTATATAATCGTATTTTTCAGCAAAATAACGAAACGTTTTATGTATTAAAATTAAACATAAAACGTTTCGTTATATTAAATATGTATTATTTTTAAACATCATTTTCTATTTCTTTTAACTTTCTCCATAGAGTAGAGCGGGTTATTTTTAGAATTTCACAAGTTTTTGTAGTATTTCTATTGTTTTCGTTGTAAATTTTATAGATATATATTTTTTCTAATGTCTTTAAATCTAAGTTATTACATTCAAAATTATTATTATTTGTATTAGCTATATTATTTGTATACTCGCTGTTATATTTTTCTGATAAAATTGAGTCAAATGATTCTACAATAACAGCTCTTTCCATCATTCCCTCCAGTTCTCTTATATTCCCTTCGTATTCTCGTTCAAGAAGTACTTGTTTAATATTTGGAGTTATTATTAAAGGTGTTTTGTTGTATTTGATTGAATATTTATGTATAAAAAATTCTGACAACTCTAAAATATCTTCTTTTCTTTCTTTTAAGGAAGGAAGATATAGTGTTAAGATATTTATTCTAAAATAAAGGTCTTGTCTAAATAAACCATCACGCATCATATTTTTTAAGTCTTTATTAGAAGCACAAATAATTTTTACATCTATAGGGATGACTTTATCACCACCAATTCTCATAACTTGTTTTTCCTGTAATACTCTCAACAGTCGTCCTTGAAGTTCAAGAGGAATTTCACTTATTTCATCGAGAAAGATTGTACCTTCATGTGCTAACTCAAATACGCCTGCTTTACCTTTTTTTCTTGCACCTGTAAATGAACCTTCCTCATAACCAAAAAATTCACTTTCTATTAAAGATGGAGGTATAGCAGCACAATTTACAGCAACAAAAGGTGCCTTTTTACGTTTACTATAGTTGTGTATACTTTGACAAAACAGCTCTTTACCAACACCCGATTCTCCAGTAATAATCATTGGAGTATCATAACAGGCATATTTCTTTGCAATTTCTATGCAATTTTTCGTTTTTTCACTAGCATGTATTATATCGTCAAAAGTGTATTTGGCAGAGAGTCCTTTATTTAATAGACTTCTTCTTATTGTATGTTCAAAAGAACTTATTTCTTTACTATCTTGAAATGTAGAAACAGCTCCTTGAATTTGACCATCAACTATGATTGGAACTCTATTTGTAATGATTTTTGTACTTCCTATATTTTGTATTTCACCAATTTGAGGTTCCATAGTCTCAACTACTTGTGGAAGAACTGTGTTTGGAATAACATCTATAACATTATGATAAAGTGCATTTTCTTTTTTTATACCAAATATTTTTTCAGCACTCTTATTAAATAATGTGATTTTAAAATTTTTATCGACTGTTATTATCCCATCATGTACGAAATCTGTCATAGCTTCTATCTGTAATCTTCTTTTTTGTTCATCTTTAGTTGCATCAAGTATTTGCTCTGCTTGTTGAATAGCTCTAAGTATGTTTTCTTCCCTAGATTCGATTAATATCCCCTTGCAATTGAGTCTTTTAACAATATGTGCAACAGTAGTATCTCCTATATATGTGTTGATACCTTTCTTTCTATATTTTTCTATAGCATCATAAATCTCTTCTTCTTTTTCAATTTCAATCATAGTTATTTTTTTATTCAATATTTCTTCTATAATGTCAAAACCATAGATTACATTATTAAATCCAATTATTCCAAATGGTTCATTAGAGTTTTTTACTTCTTTATAGCTTTCTATGATATCATAAGCATCTACTTTAATTTCAACTACAGGTATGTTGTAAGTAGATTTTAGCATATTGTAAGTCCCACCTCGGCTTATGATAATTCTGGTTCCATGATTAATACTTTTTTCAGCAAGAGGTATCCCTTCTTTTAGATTACCAAATACAACATCAATATTTGTATACTTGTGTTTTTTAACTATGTGAATTGATTTTTCATAGGTTCCTTTAGTGGGAGCAATAACGAGTATTTCTTTCATAATGATTCCTCCATATTTCATCAAATAAACTTAAATATTATACTATGGCTAAATTTATCAGTTATATTTTAATATTTTACTTTATATTTAATTATAAATAAAGTGTTTTTAAAAAGAACATTATAAAAGACTGCACAAAAATTAGATTTTAGAATTCTAAAGTTCTTTTTTTGTACAGTCTTTTAATATATAATGTCTATTTATCAAATCTATTTACTCTAAACAATTTCATATTTTTATTTTCTTTACCAAGATACAATTCACTTAACATTATACCACCAAGTATTGCAAAGAGTATTCCATTGGCTCCATAACCTAGGCAATACCATAGATTGTGGTTTTTGTTATCTGGACCAATAAAACCTAAATTATCTAAAGTAGAAGCAAAACAACCACAATATTTATACTCAATCTGTATATCTTCTATATCCTTAAACATACTTTTTAATCTTTGTTCTAAAATGTCATACTTTTCATTAGCTAAAGTTTCGTTTTCTATATCATCAAAACTTACATCCTCGCCACCTATAATTAATCGATTATCTTTCGTAGTTCTTAGATAATTATATGGGTCACAGTTATCTCTAATTAGAACATTGTTTTTCCAAGAGTCTATATTTTCAATCGGTTTTGTCGCTATATTGAAAGTATTTGACTTAGTTGCAAAGTTTCTTTTTGTAAATAAACTTGTATTGTACCCTGTAGCTACGATTAGTTTTTTTCCATGAACTTTATAACCATAAGATACTTCAGCAGTCACTTTATCATTTGAAAAGTCTACTTTTTTTACTTCTGTATTTTCATATACTTGCAGACCATTTTTTAGACTTACATCGATTAAATGATGACTATACTTATATGGGTCTAGTTCTCTTCCTCCGTTTTTTGCTATCAACCCTGATTTCAAATCAAAACTAAAAGGGTTTGTAGATTCATCAATATATTCAACATCGAATCCATTTTCTTTTCTTAAATTATATTCTTCTTTTATAGCCTTAACTTCAAGTTTATTAGCAGTATAAAGTAGAGTATCTCTCTTGGCATAATCACACTTATTTCCATAGAGTTCTATAAATTCATCTAACTCTTCAAGTGCTGATACACAAAGGTTGTATGCTTTTAGAGCATCAGTTAAAGTCATAACTTCTGTTAAGTCTATCAAATTGTCATCTAACTCATACTGTAAAAGAGAAGTGGTTACACTAGTGCTTCCATGTGCAATCCTTCCTTTTTCGAGAATGACTGATTTTATATTGTTTTTAGCTAGATAGTAAGCACAAATGCATCCAGTAACACCACCACCAACAATTATAACATCAGTATCAATGTCATCAGTAAGATACGGAAATTGTTTTGGAATTTTGTTTATATTAGTAAAAATAGGTTTTCCTTTTACATATTCTTGATTCATATATTTCACTCCTAAAATTTATTATGTATGAGTGTATTATTTTCTATAGCAAATAATATTATACATTTTAATTATCTAGATATATGGGTATGTATAAATAAAAATGTGATAACATTTTAGTGTAAAACATATGTATAATATATTCATAAGTACTTTACTTTAAGTAATAGTGGTATATAATGTTTTTAATAAGTAAAAGGATTAGATAAAAGTTAATTAAAAATTTAAAGTAGGAGGTAAATTTATGCTTTCAAAAGATATAGCTTCAAAGGTATTAGAAAAGTGTCTAATTACTGGAGGAGACTTCGCTGAGATTTTTGAAGAAGACACTATAAATAATTCTATTAGTTTAATAGATAATAAGGTAGAAAATGCAATAGGTGGAAGAAATTATGGTATAGGAATAAGAATATTTAAAGGATTAAAAAGTATATATGCTTATACAAGTGACAATTCGTTAAATAGTTTGTTGGATGTAGCATATAAAGCTGCTGTTGCTCTAGGTAGATTAGAAGATGGAAAAAGTGTAATACTAAATGACAATATTAAAATAAATAACGTACATAATATAAAAATTTATCCAAATTCAATAGGTAATAGAGATAAAGTAAATGTAATGAAGATTGCATATAAGAGTGCAAAAGAGTTTAGTAGTGATATATCACAAGTGAGTGTTAGCTATTCAGATAAAGACCAAAAAATATTAATTGCAAATACTGAAGGAGTATATGTTGAAGATAGAAGAATAAGAACGAGACTTGGAATAAGTTCAGTTGCGTCTAAAGGCAATGAAAATCAAACTGGATTTGAAGGTCCTGGAGGTTGCAAAGGATTTGAGATATTTGAAGAGATAGACCCAGAATACTATGCAAGAGAATCGGCTAGAGTAGCACATACTATGTTGCATGCTAAAAATTGTCCAGCAGGTAATATGATGGTGGCGATAGATAATGGATTTGGTGGGGTAATTTTTCATGAAGCATGTGGACATTCTTTGGAAGCTACATCAGTTGCAAAAGGCAACTCTGTATTTGCAGATAAATTAGGTCAACAGATTGCTTCTACAAAGATTACAGCTATAGATGATGGTACAATACCAAATTACTGGGGCTCTATGAATATAGATGATGAAGGAAATCCAGCTCAAAAAAATATACTAATTGAAAATGGAATATTGAAGTCTTATATGATAGATAAGCTGAATGGTAGACGAATGGGAATGAATCCTACAGGAAGTTCTCGTAGACAAAACTATAAATTTGCTCCAACTTCAAGAATGACCAACACTTATATTGCTGCTGGAGAAGATAAACCAGAAGATATTATAAAGTCAATACCAGATGGACTTTATGCTAAAAAAATGGGTGGCGGCTCTGTAAATCCTGTAACAGGAGAGTTTAATTTCGCAGTTTCAGAGGGCTACTTGATAAAAAATGGAGAAATACAAAAGCCAGTTAGAGGTGCTAGTTTAATTGGAAAAGGTAGCGATGTACTTATGAATATAGATATGGTTGGGGATAACTTAAAACAAGCTCAGGGGATGTGTGGTTCATCATCAGGAAGTATACCAACCAATGTAGGTCAACCTATGATAAGGGTAAAAGAAATTACTGTAGGTGGAAGATAGGAGGGATAATTGTGGAACTTAAAAGTTTTAAGGATATATTATTTAAAAAAGCTCTAAGTGAAGGTTTTGAAGAGTGTGAAGTATATTATTATACAGGAGAAAATTTAAGTATAAATATATATGAAGGAGAAGTTGAAAAATACAATCTTGATAAGTCTTTTGGTTTATCTTTTAGAGGAAAAGTAAATGGAAAGATAGGTTACTCTTATACTGAAATTTTAGATGATAAAGCTGTTGATATGTTGATAAAAAGTGTAAAAGATGGGGTAAATACCATTGAAAATGAAGATGTACAGTTTATATATGAAGGTGACAAGCACTATAATTATGTAAAGACTTATTCTAAAGAGTTGGAAAATTTAGAAGCAGATAAGTTGATTGATTTAGCTCTAGAAATGGAAAGAGAGACTAAAGCTTATTCAGATAAGGTAGTAAATTTATCTAGATGTACTATATCTTATTCTGTATCAAGCAATGGTATATATAATACTAAAGGTCTTGATTTGAGTAATACAACTAATATGCTTATAGGGTTTGTAGTTCCTATCATAGAAGACAATGGGCAAAAATATGATGGAGTAGGATACAATATAGCAACTTCTATTGGAGAAATAAAGCCTTACAAGATAGCAAAACTTGGTGTTGATAATGCTTTATCTAAAGTAGGTGGTAAGAGTATTCCATCAGGTAAATATAAAACTATACTGTTTAATGAAGCTATGGTATCTTTACTTAGCACATTTTCTGGAATATTTAATGCAGATTCAGCTCAAAAAGGATTATCTTTATTAAAAGACAGAGAAGGAGATATGATAGCATCTCCTATAGTTACAATAGTTGATGACCCACTTTTAGAAAATGGTATGGCATCTACTCCTTTTGACGATGAAGGAGTAGCCACATTTAAAAAAGAAGTCATTTCAAATGGAAAGCTTATAACTTTACTTCATAACTTAAAGACGGCTAATAAGGCAAATGTAAAGACTACAGGAAATGGAATAAAATCTTCGTATTCATCACCTATAGGTATACATCCAACTAACTTTTATATAGAGAAAGGAGATAAATCTCTAGATGAAATTATGAAGGATATAGGTGAAGGATTGATGGTTACTAGTTTTGCAGGTCTTCATTCAGGTGCAAATTCAGTAACAGGAGACTTTTCTTTGGCAGCTAAAGGTTTTTATATTAAAGAAGGGCAAAAAGCATTTCCAGTAGAGCAAATTACAGTAGCAGGAAACTATTTTGACCTATTGAAAAATATTGAAGTTATAGGAGAAGATTTAGAATTTCCAATGAGTAGTATAGGCTCACCTTCAGTTGTTATTAAAGAATTATCAGTAGCAGGTAAAGATGAATAATTAAAAAGTAATTGTATAGGTAAAAAGCCATGTTAATCAAAATTAACATGGCTTTTTACTATGTAATTTAAGTTTTAGTATTTAAATCATAGAGACGGATTTATATGCATACAATTAATATCATATGTTAAATTTAGAGGAGGATATATTATGAGTGATGCACATTACGATATGCACAAGAGAAAGGGATATTCAAGTGATGAACCATACCCAGAAATAAGAGTCTTAGGACCAAATAAGTATTATGCAGAACTACTGATGGATGATTATTCTGGTAGAGCTAGTGAATTTACAAGTGTAACACAGTACTTGTACCATGATTTTGATTCAGATGAAAATTATAAAGAACTTAATGAAATGTGGGTAAATATATCTATAACAGAGATGTTACATATGGAGATATTGGCAAAGACAATAAGATTGTTGGGTGGAAACCCTGTATACAGGGGTTCTACAAGTTCATGTGGTGCATATTGGAATGGCAGTTTTGTATATTATGGAGATTCCATTTGCGACAGACTAAAATCAGATTTACACTTGGAGTATGTAGCTATTGATAATTATTATAGAGATATAAGTATTATAGAAGACCCTTATATAAAAGCTATATTAAATAGAATAATTTTAGACGAAAAAGTTCATGTAGGCTTGTTTAAAAAAGCAATAGAAAAGTACTGCAGATAAACTCGAAAGTTTAGCTATTCATAATTTTATTCATATATATAAAATAGATATCATAAATTTTCTTGAAGGGAGTTGCTATTGATATGTATTATGTATATGTAAATGGTATAAATATAGCAGTGTATGATTTAAATCCGCACGCTAAAAAAACAGTACTTTTTATACATGGTTGGCCATTAGGGCATGAGATATTTGAATATCAAACTAATATACTGCCAAAACTTGGATATAGAACAGTTTCAATTGATTTAAGAGGTTTTGGCAAGTCTGATGCAACATCAGGAGGGTATAATTATAGCCAATTAGCAGATGATATTTATAAGGTGGTGCATGCTCTTGGATTAAGAGATTTTACCCTTGTTGGTTTTTCAATGGGGGGAGCAATTGTACTTAGATATATGAGTCTATTTCATGGGTATGGTGTATCAAAATTGGCATTGTTTGCTGCCGCTGCACCATCATTTGTACAAAGACCTCCAGAGTTTCCATATGGTATGACACGTGAGGATGTTAATAAATTAATAGCTCAGGCATGTACTGATAGACCAGAAATGGTAAGTAATTTTGGAGAAAAAGTATTTGCATCTAATCCATCAGAAAGCTTTAGAAGGTGGTTTGACGACATTGGTTTTAGCGCATCGGGTATTGGCACGATTGGAACAGCTGTATCTTTAAGAGATGAAGAATTGTTTAACGATTTAAAATGTGTAAGAGTGCCAACAGGTATATTCCATGGAAAATTAGACCAAGTATGCCCATATGAGTTTGCAGTTTTTATGAATGAAAAAATAGAAGATTCAACTTTATATACTTTTGAGTATAGTGGTCATGCTATATTCTATGATGAACTCAAACTATTTAATCAGGAATTTTTACAGTTTTTAGAGGAATAGAAATATTTTAGTAGCATTTAAAAATAAGATAATATTATATAAAGTGGTATAGATTAAGTCTTATGCCACTTCATATACTATAGATAAATGGGGTTTTAGAACTATCACTAAGTTCTGAGACCCTATTATTATATGTCATTAAAGTTAACTGCTATGTATGTTATTTAGGAAGAATTCCTCTATAAAGAGAAATTAATTAATCTATAATCAAAAATAAAAATAAATGCTTATCTGAATAAAGAATATGTCTATTTATTTATATGTATACTTTTGTATAGGACTGATATTGCTGCTGATATAAGTATTATACCCATGAAAGCAGGGGAAGCATGACCAAATGATACATAGATTTGACCTCCAATGATAGGTCCAATTATTCTCGCTAAAGATTGAATAGATTGGCTACCTCCTTGAATTCTTCCTTGTTCACTAGAATCAACAGATTTGGATACCATTCCATTGAATGAAGGTCCAAAAATTGAATCACCAAAGCCAAATATAAACATTCCAATAATAAAAAGGGGATAGAATGAGAGTAAAGCTGATGCTGCAATAAAACAGTAACCTGCAATCTCCGAAACCATTCCTAAAATTACTATTTGTACATCACTAAGCTTTAATAAAAGCTTTGGCATTATAAAACCTTGTGAAATTATATCTTGTATACCCATAATTGAAAACATAAGCCCAATTAGTGTAGGTCCCCAATTGAAAGTATCTAGTGTAAATTGAGAAAAGACAGCCTGTAAAGAGCCATTGGGTATCCAAAGTAAAAATCCTGAGATAAGTAATCTTTTTAAGTTATTTATGGAAAGTACATTTGTGAGTTGAGTAAAGGGATTCAATCTTACAAAAGTAATCTTCTTAAGTCTATTAGTTTTGTCAAGGCTCTCAGGCATATATAAGAATCCATAGATAAAATTTAATAAAGTAATTGTTGCACCGAAATACATAGGTACAGAATAACCAAATCTTGCAAGTAATCCTCCAATAGTGGGTCCTATAGCAGCACCTGCACCTGCAACTGCACTAACCCACCCAAAGTATTTTGTTCGTTGTCCTATAGGGGTGATATCTGCAAAATATGCGAAGATAGTACTTATACTACCTCCTGTTAGTCCTTCTATTATACGTCCTGCAAATAATACCCATAGAGCTCCTCCTATACCAAAGATTAAGTATCCAATTGCAGAGCCTAGGAAGCATATTAAGAGTAAAGGTCGACGGCCATATCTATCACTTAAAGCCCCAAGCCCAGGAGCAGCAAAAAATACACAGAATGCATAAATGGATGTAAGTAGAGTAACGACTATGGCTTGATTTTGGGGGTTAGTTATATAAGGTTGTACTAAGAATGGAACAACAGGATTTATAATACTGAAGCCTATTCCACAAAGAAACACAGACATAAGACCAAATGTTAAAGCTTTTTTATTTAGGGTTTGTTCTATGCTTCCTCTATTGTTTGATTTAAATTTGAACATTTAAATTCTCCTTTCAAAAGTTGGTTTTGATTCCTTGGAAACATATTTATCGTATCATCATTTTGTTTCTTTGTCAACAAAAAATGGCGATAAAAAAGCAACCTGTTCTCATCAGAGTTTGGTTGCTACAGTTTCATTTTATTCATTTAAATTTATTCTGATTTAATATCTATATCAAGTTTTCTAATCTCTGCATCCAAATGCCTGTTATACTTTTCTACAAGGTTAATCATACTATTAAACTGTTCTTCTGTTACATCTTCAAATACAGTTTTATCTCTTTCTTGAAATTCTCTATGCAGTTCCTCATGAACCTTGTTAATTTCTTTTCCTTGTTTAGTAAGCCTAAAATAGATTTCTTTTTTGTTATCCTGTTTTTGATAACTTTCAATATAGCCTTTTTTCATGAGCTTTTTAGTTATTTTGCTCATAGCTCCTCTAGTCATATAAAAAGATTCTGCAAGTTTTGTTACGTTGGAATCTGTATTTTTTGCAATGTATTCTATACAATGTACCTCAGAAGGTTTATAATCCTTAAGTGCCTCTTCCATCTTAGACTTATTAAGCCAAGCCAGTTTGTTAAATAAGTTCCTAAAGCCTGTTATGACTTGTTCTTCTTTATTCATGAACCGTCCTCCAATTCGTTGATGCATTAACAATATTATATTAAATTTTTGTTACTATTACAACAACGTCAAAATAATCATATTAGAAATTGAAGTATAGATGAAAAAATAGAAGATACACTGTTTTCCTATGGAAAATAATAACAAATGATATAAAATATGCTTTTTAAGATTTAAAACTTTTTTAAAAAGTGCTACAATAGACCAAATTATTAGTTTCTATATTCACTAAACAGGAGGTGATGGTATGAAAAAACATAATATTTTATTTGTATCAACAGATGACAAAATAAATATAGATATCTCAAAACAATTAGAAAATATATTTGGAGAATTTTGTAATATAGATAATTTAGTCTATATGGATAGCATAAATATTGAACTATTAAAGTATGAGCTTATAGTGTGTTCAGATAATGAGATAAAAGAGCATATACACAATAATATAGATAAAAATATACCTATTGTAATAGTACATCGTACAATAAATATTGAAAATATAAACCAGATAATAAGTATAGAAAATGATTCTGAAGTTATGGTTATAGATGATTATAAAGAATCAGCAGATGAAACCGCCAAGATAATTAAAAAATTAGGATTAATTCATATTAATCTAATACCATATTATCCAGGATGTGATAAGTCTAAATGTGAGATTGGAATTATTACAGGAAGTAGAAATAGAGTACCACAGAACTTAAAGCAAATAATAGATATAGGGGCTAAAATAATCGATATAAATACAGTCATAGAAATCTTTACAAAGCTGAATATATCTATAGATAAATTACATATTATTAAAGAAAAATATAATGAAGACACAGTAAGTGGATATAGATACTATACAACTATGAATAAAACTATGAAGAGTTTTTTGGAGATTATCGATGAAGGTATTGCTTCTATTGATAAATTAGGGAAATTTATATATTGCAATAAAGTATTTTCTAATCTAGTTGGAATAGACCAAAATGAGATTATATCTAATAATTTTATGGATTTATTTAGTGATAAAATTATTAAAAAAATATTTTTTCAAGAGGATGAAGTTAGTGATGAAGTAGTAAGCCTAAATAACAAAAAACTCATAATTAATAAAGTAAATGTGTATGAAAATAATGAACGAATAAAAAGTATTATAAGTATTAAAGATATAAGTGCAATTCAGATGCTTGAGGATAAGATTCAAAATAAATTTCAGACAAAGGGATTTGTATCAAAGTACACATTTGAGAATGTTGTAGGTGAGAGTAAAATAATAAAAGAAAAAATTAATATAGCAAGAAAAATAGCATCTACAGATTTTTCTGTGTTGATACTTGGAGAAAATGGAACAGGAAAGGAAATATTTGCCCAGGCAATACACAATGAGTCTCTAAGAAAAGACAAGCCGTTTGTTGCAGTCAATCTATCTTCTTTGTCAGATACACTTATTGAAAGCGAACTTTTTGGGTATGAAGAAGGCAGTTTCACAGGTGCGATAAAAGGCGGAAAAATAGGGATATTTGAAAGAGCACATACAGGAACAATTTTTTTAGATGAGATAGGTGATATCTCTCTAGAGGTACAGCAAAGATTGTTGAGAGTTTTACAAGAAAAAGAAGTTATGAGAATGGGCGGAAGTAAAATTATACCAATAGATGTTAGGATTATAGCTGCTACAAATAAAGATTTGAAGAAAAAAATCAAAGAAGGTTCTTTTAGAGAAGATTTGTATTATAGGATTAATGTATTACATATAGAAATACCAAGGCTTAGGGAGCGTAAGGAAGATATACCCCTTATAAGTAAGTATTTTTTGGATGAAATAAATAGCAATAAATGTTTTACAGAAAAATCAATGCAGGTATTAAAATTGTATGAGTGGCCAGGTAATGTGAGAGAGCTTAAGAATTTGATTTATTATATCGACACTATAGTAGAGGAAGATAGAGTAGACTATGAGCATTTGCCAGAACAATTTAAATTTCAAAATAACAATACTTTAGTTAATGAAAATTTTGATTCAATTATATTGGATTTTAAACAATCAAATTTCTTTAATGAGAGTATTTGTATATTGATGAGTATAGAAACTTGGAATAATAAAAATATATCATTAGGAAGAAATAAATTACAAGAAATCTTAAAAGAAAAAAGTATGACATTAAGTGTAGACCAAATTAGAAAAAGAATAGATAAGTTAAAAAAACATGGATTACTGTCATCTGGAGTAAAAAAACAAGGGAGTTTTATAACTGATGAAGGAAAGAATTTTATATCATATGTAAAATTTAAGGGGGAAATATAGGGGGCTATAAATGTGAAATCCCCTAAAAACTCCCTATAATAATTCTAAATAAGTAAAATTATTTTAAATATTGAGATAATTTTAAAAATATTAAATTAAAAATAAAAAATATTATTTCTAATAAACAGTAGTAAATCATCACTTTACTACCGTTTTTATTTTTTGAAAGATTTAATATACAATTAAAATTTATATTTTGGCATATCAATTGCTACATAGTGAAAATATAAAAAATTGTAGAATTTGGAGGATATTGTTATGAAGTCAGCTTATAAAGGATATGAAGCTTATAGTTATTTAGAAAAGGGAAAAGATATTTCATATATTGAGATGTGTAAAGGAGATAAGAGAGTAAAAGAGTACCTTATCGAGTTAGATGATGTTCAAGAAGCTAAGGTTAAAAATATAGTAGATAACAAAATATTTATATCACTACATGAACATCCAGTTTTATTTCCAGAACACTTAGAAAGAGATATATTTGAATACAATAGAGAGGGCAAACAAAGATGTGCTTATGAAGCATTATCAAGAGGATATTACGATGCTATATTTGATAATTTAATGGATGGTGTATGTACAATAACATCAAATGCAGGATGGAAGTGGGATGATATATTAATAGATTTAGGTATGAGGTTATGTGATTTAGCACACCAAGATTTTGTTATAAAGTGTGAAAAAGTGGAGGATATATACAGAGCTAAAAGTGAAGGTAAAGTGGCATTAATACCAACACTAGAAGGGGCAGCACCAATAGAGAATGAACTTGATAGAATAGATATACTATATGGATTTGGTATAAGGTTAATGGGTATTACATACAGTGAATCCAATGCACTAGGCTCAGGATTAAAAGAAGAAAAAGATGGCGGTCTTACAAATTTTGGTAGAAAAGCTGTTGAAAGAATGAATAAGATTGGAATGGCAATAGATTGTTCTCATGTTGGAGTACAGACAACACTTGATGTTATAGAGTATAGTAAGGACCCAATAATATTAAGCCATGTTGGGGCAAGAAGTTTATGGGATACAAAGAGACTAACTCCAGACGAAGTGCTAATAGCATGTGCTAAAAAAGGAGGGGTTATAGGTGTAGAAGCAGCACCTCATACTACGATAACTGAGAAAAATAAAGAACATTCAATAGAGTCATTTATGGAGCATTTTGAGTATATTAAAAATTTAGTAGGAATAGATCATGTGGCTTTTGGGCCAGATACAGTATATGGTGACCATGTAAAATTACACTCAGTACTAGCTGCTAGATTTGATATAAAAAAGATAACAGGTACAAAAGAACATCCAAAAGTAGAATACGTAAAAGGTCTTGAGAATCCAACTGAGACTTCAAAAAATATTGTTAGATATCTAGTAAAACATGGTTATAGTGATGAGGAAATAGAAAAGGTACTAGGTGGAAATATACTTAGGGTATTGAAGCAGGTATGGAAATAAGTAAATAGAGTAGAAGTATTAATAAAATTTGAGGATTTGTAGGGAGGTTTTATAAATGGATTATTTAAAATTAGCTAATCATCCACTCTTGTGGATAGCAAGTACAGTAGCAGTATCAATAGTAGTAGTACAGTCACTTATATTTGCTATAAAGTCTTGTAAAGTTGGTAAAACAATGGGAATAACAGATAAACAAATAAAGTCAGCTGTCAAAAGTAGTGCTATTTCAGCTATAGGACCTTCAATGACTATATTTGCTGGAATGGTATCACTTATAGTTACTATGGGTGGACCTATAGCATGGATGAGACTATCTTTTATAGGTTCTGTAATTTTTGAATCTATGTCAGCTGGATTTGGTACAGATGCATTAGGTATAACTTTGGGTTCTTCTGAAATGACAAAACTTGCATTTACAAATGCAGTTTGGACTATGATACTGGGTTCTTTAGGATGGATAATATTCACATTACTATTTGGACATAAACTAGACAAGATAACCAATGTTATATCTAGTGGAAAGAAATCATTTATACCAATAATATCTTTAGGAGCTATGCTAGGTTCATTTGCATATCTAAACGCTGATAGGGTGTTGCGTTTTGATAATGGTACAATCGCATGTATAAGTGGGATGGTTATAATGATAATATTATGTATGCTTGAAAAGAAGAAAAATATAAAATGGTTAAGAGAGTGGGGGCTTACAATATCAATGTTTAGTGGAATGATAATAGCTTCAATAATATAAAGGGGGGGGAGTTTTATGAGTAAAGTAAAATCTATATACAATGAAGAATACTTACCTTTTATGATAAGGTATGGAAGATTGACATTATCTTTGGGTATTATAGCAGCATTGGTACCTGGAATAATTTTGAGTTTTGGATTTGGTCTTATGCCTCCAATATCAGCACTATTGGCAAGCACGATGGCAATTGTTAGTATGAGTGCACCAAACTATATAATAGAACCAGTTTCTTATTCGCCAATTTTAGGTATACCAGGAACTTATATGAGTTTTCTTTCTGGGAATATATCTAATATGAGGCTACCATGTTCAATAGCAGCTCAAAAAGCAGCAGAAGTTGAATCAGGAACAGAAGAAGGTTCAATAATATCTACAATAGGTATAGCCGTATCTATTTTAGTGAATATAAGTATATTAACGATAGGAGTAATTCTAGGAGGAAGTGTATTATCTAAGATTCCAGCTGAAGTAGTAGAGAAACTAAATTTAATCTTACCAGCTCTATTTGGGTCAGTATTTGGACAAGTATTTTTACAAGATAAAAAATTAGGTTTAGTAGCAATAGTAATATCTGTATTGACTATTATATTATCAAAGCAAGGTATAATACCTCAGTCTTTAGTAGTTCTTATATGTGTATTTGGAACTATATTAATTGCAAGAGCTCTGTATAAAGATAAGCTTAGCGATTAACAATAGTGAAATGATAATAAGTTTTTAAATATAATAATTTACTTTTAAGGTATAAAAAATTACAATGAATATTACTAAAAATGTGGCTTTAGGGAGGGAGTATCTTGATATACGATTTAATCTTAAAAAATGGATTTATAGTAGATGGTACGGGAAATACTGGTTTTTATGGAGATATAGCAATTAAAGACAACTTAATAGTTAAAATAAATTCTGAGATAAATGAAAATACAAATAAAGAAATTGATTGTTGTGGAAAAGTTATAACACCTGGATTTATTGACCCTCATGTTCATGAAGAGATAGTAGCAATACTAGATGGCAAATTTGAAAAATTCCTAAAACAAGGAGTTACAACAACTATAAATGGTAACTGTGGACACTCTATAACACCATATTCCTCTGAAAATATATATGAATATATGCATAAAAACGGCCTATTACTTGAAGAAGAGAAAAAATATCTTATAGATAAAAATAAATATTGGAATAATTTTACAGAATATTGCGACCTTATATCTGAAAGTAGTATTTCTATTAATATGGGATTTTTATTGGGGCATGGTACTATAAGATGGAGTGTTATGGGAGGGTCTAAAGATAGACCTCCTACAGAAAAAGAAAAAAATGAAATTGCAGAGATAATAAATGATGGCATGAAAAGCGGAGCTTTTGGAATATCTACTGGATTGGCATATATACCAAGTAAGTATGCTGATATCGATGAACTGGTTGATATTGCAAAGTTAATTAAAGAACATGATGGTATATATACATCTCATATTAGAGATTACATAGGAAGATATAACGCAGTAAAAGAAACTATAGAGGTAGGTCAAAAAAGTGGTGCTAGAGTCCAAGTATCGCATTTAAGTCCAGTTGAAGTAGAAGCCTTTGATGAGATATTAAAAGCAAGATACAATGGTGTTGATATAATGGTTGATACAGTGCCAAGAAGTTCTGGGCATTGCATGAAGAAAAAAAGAGTGATTCAATTTATTATGGCAATATCATCTAGTCTATTTGAATTAGGTATAGATGGAGTAATGGAGGCTCTTAGAAATGAAGAGGGAAGAGCGCTTATATTAAAAGAGGCATTTATACTTGGAGATAGAGGGAGTATAATACTCCTAAACACTAAGGATATTGACATGGAAAAGAAATCAATACGTGAAATAGCCATACAAAAAGGTATGGATGAGGACAAGTTATTACTCGATTTACTTTTATATGGAGATGAAGAGCTTATCTTTTGTTTAGGGGGAATGTATAGAGCTGATTTTCCGGATAAATTGCATGATGATAAAATAATTGATAACCCATTTGTTATGGTTGGTTCAGATTGTTTGTTTAGTGTAGGTGGGGATATGTCATGGTTTGAACTACAAAGAAGAGGAGCTTTTCCAATTTTCTTCAATATGTACAGAAAATCAGGTGTAAGACTAGAAGAAATTGTAAGAAGAGTAACCTCATTACCAGCTAGGCAGTTTAAAATAAAAAATAGAGGTATTCTTGAAGAAGGAAAAATAGCTGATATAGCTGTTATTGATATGGAGAACTATAGTTATCCTAGGTCAGAAAATATTGATTTTTCAAATCCACAATTATTAGCTACAGGTGTTGAATATGTAATTGTAAATGGAAAAATTGCATTGGAAGATGGGAAGGTTACTGGTAATCAATATGGTGAAGTATTAAAAAAATAAATTCTTGAAAATAATAGAAATCTAAAAATTAAATAAATACCAAACAAGTAAAGACGAAATTTGAAATTTATTTAAATAAAAATCATGTTTCGTTTTTACTTATAGTAATAAAATTTAATTTATTTTAATAAAAGTGAAGATGCATATAAAAAATATTTCTATTCTGTAGTGAAAAAATTAATATTTTTAAACATTAAATTATGTAGAAAAATTGGATAAATAAAAAATTATATCGTTTTGGGAAAAATACTTTATAAACAAAAAATGATAAAATTATAACGAAAATATGGAAGTTATATTAAAAAAATAATTATATGTTTCATGACTTAAAAATCATAGAAATAATTCAAATTATGTTATATATATTAAAATGATATAAAATAAAATTATGATTTTAAATATATACGTTTGTTGGTTGTGAGTATATGTAAAATATAGTATTTATCACAGTATTACAGTTGTCTGATAAAGAAAATTTCTAACTGCTTAAGAAGAGCTTTTCTACCTATTAGTTAACATAATTTACTTATACAAAATATGATAAATGTAATATAGATAAGTATTATATATTATGGTTATCGTAGAAATATAACATGTAAAATAACTTTAGATTAAGCTATAATTCTTTATATATATCTTATAAAGCTAAGTAAAAATGATAAAAAAATAACATATATTTAAGCATTAAAGAATTTTAATTCTGACTTTGTTCTACAAAATAAGTATTATTTTTATTTTAAGAAATATAAATAAAGTTGAAATTAAATTGTCAGAATAATCTTGACAGTATAAAATCATGACTGTATAATACAATTAAAAATCGGATTAATTACCTAGTTTACAAAAAATAAAAATAATGCTAAAAGCAAACGTTTTATTTTTTTAGTAAGTAATCCTCCGCCACTCCTTAAATTAGAGCTTTTCTAATTTCAAAATGTATAACTAAAACTTCATAATTTAACTGTGCAATATTTATTAGGCTCTAACTTTTAAGGTTACTAATAATTTATTACATAGCTCCATACATTTGGCGGCAATGGCGGGAGCGATAAGGGGTAAGATATGGAAAATTACAAGTATGGATTTAACGACAAGCCAAAGTTTCTAACAGCAATACCGCTTAGTATGCAACATGTTTTTTCTGCTTTTGCGGGTACTATGTCTGGTGCTATTTTAGTAGCTGTTGGCATGGGTCTCTCACTAAGTGAGACTGCATTTTTGATTCAATGTTCGATGTTGATTGCAGGAGTGAGCACCATACTGCAATCTATGGGGATTGGGCCAGTAGGGTCACGGTTGCCAATTGTTACTGGTGGTAGTTTCACCTTTGTAGCACCATTAATTGCCTTAGGTACAAATAATGATGTTGGTATTGCTGGAGCTTTTGGGGCAGTACTTGTAGGAAGTGTAGTTTTAACTTTAGTAGGACCATATGCAGTAAAATATTTGCATAAATATTTTACACCTACGGTTACAGGAAGTGTCGTTTTAGCAGTTGGGTTATCACTTATGAGTTCTTCGTTTGACTATGCAGTATCATTTGATGTTCATAGCCCAGATGTAGTTGCTAATTTTTCTTTAGCTGTATTTACATTGCTGTTGACACTCATTTTAAATCAATTCGGAAAAGGTTTTCTAAAGGTAGCATCCATAATAATTTCAATAGTGATAGGGTATGTAGTAGCAGTTATATTTGGTATGGTTGATTTTTCTAGTATGGCACAAGCAAATTGGTTTGCAATGCCAAAGCCTGTATTTTGGGGGCTGGAGTTCAACTTAGGGGCTATTATGACCATATGTACGATTCATATTGTTACAGTTATGGAAATAATAGGAGATACGACAGGCGTTGTCAGCTCTGTTGAGAATCGATTACCTACACAAACAGAATTGATGAGAGCAGTAAGAGCAGATGGAGTTGGAAGTTGTTTTGCAGCTTTGTTCAATGGACTTCCAGTTATATCAGGTAGCCCAAACATAGGAATAATTTGTATGACAGGTGTTGCAAGTAGGTACATAGTAGCACTTGGAGGAGTAATGTTAGGTATTTTAGCATTTTTCCCAAAGTTTGCACAAATATTAGCTTTAACACCAGACCCAGTTATTGGGGGAACATTAGTTATGATGTTTGGAACAATTGCATCATCAGGTATTAAAGTTATTGGAATGGGTAAAATGACAAATCGCAATATAACAATTTTAGCAATTTCATTAGGTATTGGTATGGGTGGTTATTTTAATCAAGCTGCATTAGCATTTTTACCAAGTATAGTAGTCACTTTAATGACTGGTATATCTGGAACAGCTTTATTGTCTTTAATACTAAATATCATATTACCTAAAGAAAAAGAAGATGTAGTTGAAAGTGAAGTAAGTTGTAAAGCTTAGAGAACGTAATTCTAAAGGATATCCAAGAAGGAGCGCCTTGCTTCTATTTTTTTTACCAAAAATAGGATTGAACTTTGAAGGAAACCTAATAGCTTATAATACAATCTGAAAGGATATCCAAGAAGGAGCGCCTTGCTTCTATTTTTTTTACCCAAAAACCTTAAAAATTTGAATAATCAAAAGATATGATACTCATTTTAATAAAAGTATAATCTGAAAGGATATCCAAGAGGAGCGCCTTGCTCCTCTTTTTTTAGCCATAATTAGAGGGCTTTGTGTGAAAAAGAGTTGAAAAAAGGGCTTAAATAATATAGACAAAGTAATTAAAATCTCAATTTTGTAGAGATATACATAATTAAATTCTGTAGATGGAAGGTGAAGATTATGGAGGTTATTGAACTCGATATAAATGGCAGAGTCAGAGAGGTAGCCATAGAAAATAAGTGGACTTTACTTTATGTCTTAAGAGAAAAATTTAATCTAACTGGAAGTAAATGTGGATGTAGTACAGGTGATTGTGGAGCTTGTAAAATAATTTTAGATGGAGAAGCAGTGAATTCATGTCTGATTTTAGCAAAAAACGCAGTGGGTAAGAAAATCCTGACAATTGAAGGGTTATCAGATGGAGTCAGTATACATCCAATCCAACAAGCATTTATTGATTGTGGAGCTGTACAATGTGGGTATTGTACTCCAGGTATGATAATGTCAGCAAAAGCTTTGTTGGATAAAAATCCAAATCCTTCTGAAATGGATATTAGAAAATCCATAGACAATAATCTTTGTAGATGCACAGGATATGTAAAAATTGTTGAAGCTATACTTTTATCAGCAAAAAGGATGGGAGGTGTGGTATGTGAGTAATGAACTAAGTGTTATAGGTGGAAGAGTTCCAATAAGGGATGCCGTGCTTAAAGCCACTGGTCAACTTAGATATACAGCAGATATGAAAATCCCAAATATGCTATATGCAAAAGTATTATTTAGTCCTGTAGCACATGCAAAAATCAAGAGAATAGATACATCAAAAGCAGAAAAATTAGAAGGAGTAAAAGCTGTAGCTACATATAAAAATTCACCAAGAATAGCTTTTAATAGTGCAATGAGGTTTTATGAGCATGAGTTGCCTGAAGTTGAATACATTTTTGACGATGTTGTTCGTTTTGTGGGGGATAAAGTTGCAGCTGTTGCAGCTGAAGATTTAAAAACAGCTGAAAAGGCATTGAAACTTATTGAAGTTGAGTATGAAGAATTACCTTCAGTATTCAATCCAGAAGAAGCAATAAAAGAAAATGCATATCCAATACATAAAGGCGGTAATAAACTTCCAGAAAATGTGCAAGAATGTGGAAATGTGGAAGAAGCTATGAAAAAAGCTGATTATGTTTTTGAAGATAAATATACACTACCAGCTATACATCATGGAGCTATAGAAACTCATGTTGCTATTGCAGATTATGATTATAGTGGAAAACTTACAGTTTATAGCCCTAATCAAAATACTTTTGCTTTTAGAGTAATATTATCTAAAATATTTGAGTTGCCAATGAATAAAGTAAGATTGATAAGTCCAGCTATTGGTGGTGCTTTTGGAGGCAAATTGGAAATTACTATTGAGCCAATAGTAGCTTTGCTAGCAAAACTATCAGGTAGACCTGTCAAATTAGAGCTTAATAGGAGAGAAACTATAGCCTCAACAAGAACTAGACATGGTGCAGTTGTATATCTAAAAACAGGTGCTATGAAAGATGGTCAAATTATAGCACAAGATATGAAAGTTATTACAAATACAGGAGCATATGCATCAAGTGCCTTAAATGTGATAGGAGCTATGAGCCATAAAGTATTTAAAGCATATAAAATTGAAAATATGAGATACACTGGGATTCCAGTGTATACAAATACTCCAATTGCAGGAGCTATGAGAGGATATGGTTCTCCACAAGCTTTCTTTGCTCAACAATCACAACTAAATAAAATTGCAAAGAAACTCAACATGGATATTTTAGATTTACAACTTAAGAATTTAGTTGAGCCTGATGGAATAGACCAGCGATTTAAAAGACCTCATGGAAATCCAAGACCAATGGACTGTATCAAGAAAGGAATGGAACTATTTGAATGGAAAAAACAGATTAAACAACAAAACGATTCAAGTGGTAGATTCTTAATTGGTATAGGTATGGCAGTTGGTTCACATGGAAATGGATGCTTTGGGGCACATAGAGATATAACAGCTCTGATGCTTAAGATGAATGAAGATGGTTCAGCTGTATTATATACAGGTACTCACGATATGGGAAATGCATCTGTAAGTGTTCAAGTACAAATTATATCTGAAATACTTGGAATAAGCCAAGAAAAAATAGAATGTATACAGGCAGATACAGAAGCATCACCATGGAATCTAGGTGACTATGCAAGTAGAGGAGTATTCGTATCTGGAAATGCAGCTTTAAAAGTTGCAAATTCAGTGAAAAAACAACTTTTAAAAGAAGCATCGCAACTTTTGGAAGAGGATGAGGAATGTATAGAATTAAAAAATGACAAAGTATATTCTATTAAGAATAAAGATAAACAAGCTACATTATGTGATGTCATGATACATGCACAAAGAGTAAATTTAAGGGAAATTATTGGGGTTGAAACATTTGCTTCAAATACTGGTGCAAGTTCATATGGTGCACATTTTGCCAAAGTTGAAGTTGATACAAAATTAGGAAATGTAAAGGTGTTAGAGTATGTGGCAGTACATGATGTAGGAAAAGCACTAAACCCAATGTCTGTAGAAGGTCAGATTGAAGGAGCAATTCAAATGGGAATAGGATATGCGTTGACAGAGGCACTTGAATTTGATGATAGAGGAAGAATAAAGGCTAATTCATTTCGCTCATATCACATGATAAAAGCAAGTGAAATGCCTAAGATAAAAGTAGGGATGATAGAATGTGGAGAACCTGGAGGTCCATTTGGAGCTAAGAGTATAGGGGAATGTTCAGTAGTACCATCAGCACCAGCAGTGGCAAATGCTGTAGCAAATGCATTGAAGTGTGATTTTTATAGTTTGCCATTAAAGAAAGATATTTTACTAGAGAATATAAATATTTAATCTTCTCTTATAAAAAATAGAAAACTATTTAAGAAATTTTAGATATTGTAGTGTAATAATTTTCTCTAGAGTAAGTATAAATTATGTAAATGTAAGGGGTGTGATGGTTGTGGATTTAAGGTTTAGAGATAAAGTTGTTGTGATAACAGGAGCAGGTCAAGGCTTAGGAGCAGGTTTTGCTTTAGATTTTGGTATAGAAGGGGCAATTGTAATTTTGCTTGGTAGAACTAAAAGTAAGTTGGATAGTATTGCAGAGAAAATCATCAAATCTGGCGGTAGAGCATTTGTTTCAGTTTGTGATGTAAGTAACTCTGAAGAAGTAGACAATTGCTTTAAAAATTTAATAGAAAACTTTGGAGTTGTAGATGTTTTGATTAATAATGTTGCTATTCATAAATCATCTCCAGTAATTGACACTACAGCTGAAGAATGGGATGCTCAAATAAAGACGAATTTGAGTGGAACTTTTTATTGTACTAAGGCTGTTCTCAAGACAATGATAGATAAAAGATATGGAAAAATAATAAATATTAGTTCTACAGCAGCAAAGCACTTTTTTCCAGGATTTGGTGCATATGCAGCTTCTAAAGGAGGCGTGGTAAGTTTTACTCAAACTTTATCTGAAGAAGTGAAAGAATATGGAATTAATGTAAACGCAATATATTTAGGAATGACAAATACAGAATATACAAGAAAAAGATTTGACTATGATGATGCAGTTACAATACCACTTGAAGAAATGTTGCAAGTAGAAGAAGTATCAAAGGTTGTGACTTTTTTAGCATCTGATGAAGCTAGTCCAATAATGGGGGCTGCAATTGATGTCTGTGGAAAAAAGGCATAAATAAAATATATTGAGAGGTATAAAAATGATAAGTTTAAATAAAAAGGCAATGGTAGTAGTAAGAGAAATACTGGAAGATGCAGAATCATTAGGATGTGAAGTTATTAAGACAGATTGTGGAGCAACTATAATTGATATGGGTCTAAATTGTAGTGGAAGTTGGAAAGCAGGTGTTTTATTTACCAGAGCTTCTATAGGTGATTTAGGAATAGTAACACTGGGAGATTTTAAATTAAATGAAGAATATTCTTTTTCATCTGTTGAAGTATTCATAGATAAGCCTTTAATTGCATGTATGGGTTCACAGATTGCAGGATGGAAACTGGGTGAAGGAGAGTTTGCAACTATAGGGTCAGGTCCAGCAAGAGCTTTAGCAAGAGTTAAATCAGATTGGTATTTTGAAATGACTCCATATGAAGATGATTATCATGAAGCAGTCTTATGCATTCAAGATGTAAAATACCCTGATGAGAAAACCATTTTAGAAATTGCAAATGCTTGTAGAGTAAAACCAGAAGACACATATATATTGATTTCACCGAGTACATGTATTGTAGCATCAATGCAAGTATCAGCAAGAATCATTGAGCAAGTATGTCATAAAATGTTTGAAAAAAACTTCGATGCAGGTCAAATTGTACTTGCAAGAGGAAAAGCGCCAATAGCACCAATAGTAAAAGATGAAATTAAAACTATGGGAAGAATAAATGATGCATTAATTTATGGTAGTGAAACTGAGTTTTGGGTAGACTCAACTGACACTGCTATTGCAAAGACTATACACCAATTGGCAGGAAAAACATCATCTCCAAATTATGGAGAGTTGTTTGAGGATGTATTTGAAAAAGCAGGAAGAGATTTTTTCTATGTAGACCATGATGTACATTCAATTGGCAAAATACAGATACACAATATAAATACTGGAAAATCATTTTCATCAGGAGAGATAAACTATTCAGCTCTTGAAAGAAGTTTCTTAAAATAAATGATTTAAATTCTATTAGTTTAGGGGGATACAAAATGGTATTAGATAAAACAAGATTAGAAAAATTATACCGTGATATGGTTATGATTCGAAGATTTGAAGAAGTAATAGAAGAGTATGCTGCAAATGGAACTATACCAGGATTTGTGCATTTAAGTATAGGGCAGGAGGCTTGTCAAGCAGGTATAGTAGATGCACTTAGAAAAACAGATTATAAATTTCCAGACCATAGAGGACATGGAACTATAGCACTTTGTGGAACCGACCCAAAACTTGTAATGGCTGAAATATTTGCTAAAGCTACAGGTATAAATGGTGGCAGAGGTGGTTCAATGCATATAAATGATATTGAATGTAGAAATATGGGATTCAATGGAATACAAGGTTCTACGATGGTAACTTGCCTAGGTACAGCTTTTGCATCTGTATATAAAGAAACTGACGATGTTACAGCAGTATTTTTAGGTGATGGCACTTTGGGAGAAGGTACTTGTCATGAAAGCCTTAACATGTCAGCCACATGGAAACTACCAATCATATACTGTTTGCTTAATAATCAGTATGCTATATCTACACACTATACAGATTCTCACCCTCAAAAAGAATTAAAAACATGGGGTGAAGGATACGAGATTCCAAGTTATAGAGTAGATGGTAATGATGTAGAAGCAGTAATTGAGATAGTAGAAAAAGCAGCAGATAGAGCAAGAAAAGGAGAAGGTCCAACGTTGATAGAGTTTCTTACTTATCGTTGGCAAGGTCATTTTGCAGGGGACCCAGCAGCATATAGACCTGAAGAAGAAGTTAAGTACTGGAAAGACAGAGACCCAATAAAGTTAACGAGAAAAATACTTATTGAAAGAGAAGGTATGTCAGACGATGTACTTAAAGATATTGAAGAAGAGATAGAAGATGATGTTCAAGAAATGCTAAGATTCTCATTGGAGAGTCCATCACCAGATGTTAAAGATGCAGTTACACACACATATGTTGATAGAGAGGTGGAAATAAGATAATGGGAAGAAAACTTTCGTATGGAATGGCAATAAATGAAGCACTTCATCAAGCTATGGAAAATGATGATAGAGTTTTTATATTAGGTGAAGATGTCGCTAAAATGGGTGGAGATTTTGGAATTACCAAAGGAATAATGGCTAAATGGCCAAATAGAATCAAGGATACAGCTTTATCTGAGTCAGCTATATTAGGATTATCAAATGGAGCGGCACTTTGTGGACTAAGACCCGTACCTGAGATAATGTTTGCAGACTTTTTAGGTGTTTGTTTTGACCAACTTGTAAATAATGCAGCAAAGCTTAATTTTATGTTTCAGGGAAAAGCTCATTGTCCAATTACCGTTCGTGCTGTACAGGGGGCTGGTATACGTTGTGCATATCATCATTCAGTTTGTGCAGAATCATGGTTTATGAACACTCCAGGGCTTGTAGTAGTTTCACCAACAACACCTTATGAAGCCAAGGGAATGTTACTTTCGGCTATAAAGAACGATAATCCAGTATTATTTTTGGAACATAAAATGCTATATAACGTTAAAGGTGAAGTACCAGTTGAACCATATGAGATTCCTCTATATGAAGCTGAGATTGAGAAAGTTGGTAGTGATGTTACAATAGTAGCTACTCAAATGATGTTAGGTCTAGCACACAAAGCGGCAAATGAACTTCAAAAAGAAGGAATTAATGTAGAAATAATCGACCTTAGAACTGTTTTTCCTTATGACAAAAAAACTATAGTAGAATCAGTAGCAAAAACTAGCAGATTGGTCATTGCTCAAGAAGGACCAAGAGTAGGAGGATGGGCAGCTGAAATATCTGCCATGATAAATGAAGATGTATTTGAGTATCTAAGTGCACCAATAAAAAGAGTTACATCAATTGATGCTCCAGTGGCATATGCACCAGTTTTAGAGGATTTCGTTTTGCCAAAATTAGAAAATCTAGTTAAAGCTTGTAGAGAAGTTATGCAATATTAATCAAGGGAGGATAAGTCATGATTACAGAGGTTAAAATGCCAAAGTTTGGTCTTTCTATGGAAGATGGGACAATTGGTACATGGTTGATTGAAGAAGGTGCCATTGTAAATAAGGGAGATGAACTTTTAGAAATTGAAACTGATAAGATAACAAATACAGTTGAAGCTACAGAAAATGGAGTACTAAGAAAGATACTGTTTGAAGAGGGTGAAGTTGTAGACTGTGGAGAAATAATTTGTATAATTGCAGATGAAAATGAAGATATTAGTGGGCTTAACCCAACAGTTAAAGCAGATATAGAAAAAGAAGAAGATACTCCAAGCTTAGAGCAGATAACAGAGGTAAAAAATTTAGTGGTAGAGAAGAAAATAACTCCAAGAGCTAAAAAAATAGCTGAAGAAAAAGGCATTAACTACTCAAACATAGAGGGTACAGGAATACATGGAGCAATAACAATTGATGATTTAAAAAATTTCATGAATAAAAATCTAGAAGAAAAGGTCGTTGAAACTAATCAAATTAAAGTAGCTGAAAAAGGAGTACGGCAAGATGCTACATCTATTCCTCAAATAAAGAGTGCTAAGGCAACTATAGGGGAAAATGATGTGGTAACTAAAATGACTCAAATGCAAAATATAATAGCGAAAAAAATGCATGAGAGTTTATTGACAACAGCTCAAACTACGATTGCTACTGAATTAGAAATTACAAATCTAACCAAAGTATATAAAAGTCTAAAAGAAAAGTATAAAAATGTAGGTGTTAAATTGAGTTATACAGCTCTTATAATAAAAGCTGTAGCCCAAGCACTCGAAAATCATCCTAAACTTAGAACACAAGTATTTGATGAAAATCATTTTAAAATAAATGATGAAATTAATGTAGGTGTAGCTGTAGACATTCCAAATGGATTAGTAGTACCTGTAATAAAGAATGCAAATTTAAAAGATTTAAGAACAATATGTATAGAGTTGAGTGATTTAAGTGAAAGAGCTAAAAATAATCAGTTAAATCAAGATGAAATGAGTAATGGAACTATTACTATAACTAATTTAGGCATGTTCGGAATAACATATTTTACTCCAGTATTAAATACACCAGAAAGTGCTATTTTAGGTATTGGAAGTATAATAGAAAAAGTTCTTGTAAAAGATGGTGCATTTTATGCTGGTTCTATAATGAATATGAGTTTGACTCATGACCATAGAGTGGTAGATGGAGCCCCTGGTGCACGTTTTCTTCAAGAAGTTACTCAAAATCTCTTAGATTTTAGATGGATGTAAAATAATATTATAAGCACCACAGTAATCGACAGATAGTTTGTTATGCGTTTATCGAAAGATTTTTCTCTCCAAACTATCTGTCAAAATTAAAGTATGGCAGAAAATTATATGGAGGTTACTGCATGAGAAAAGTAGATTTGATAATTAAAAACGCTTATCTAGTTTCAATGAATACTGAGAGGGAAATATTAAATGATGCTTGTATAATAATTGAAAATAGCAAGATAATTGATATAGGGAAAGCCAATTTATTAGAAAAATATATTTCAGAAAAAACTATAGATGCTAAAGGTAAAGTGGTTTTTCCTGGATTCATAAGCACTCATTCTCATCTATTTCAGACTTTGTTAAAGGGATTAGGAAGAGATAAATTATTGCTAGACTGGCTTGATAGTTCTGTTAGAAGAGCTATCCATAAGATAGATGAAGAGTGTTGCTATTATGCAGCATTAACAGGGTGTATAGAAGCAATTAAAACAGGTACAACTACTATACTCGATTATATGTATTGTCATGGAAAAGAAGGGCTTGATGATAGTATAATACGAGCATTTGAAGACTTAGGAATAAGAGGGATACTTGGCAGAGGATTTACAGATACAAGTAAATTTCCTGAGGAATTTGGTTGTACTTATCATGATACAGAGCAAAAATTCTTTGATGATGTCAGAAGATTAGATAAAAAATATAAAAACCATTCAAGAATTAGTATGGCATTGGCACCTGGGATTATATGGGATAACACAGAAGATGGCTATAAAGAGATAAGAAAGATAGCTGATGAACTTAATATACCAATAACAATGCATTTACTTGAAACTGAAGATGATGATAAATATTGTTTAGATGATAGAGGTATGAGAACTGTACCATATCTTGAAAAAATGGGGATTTTGGGTCCTGATTTTATTGCAGTTCATTGTATACACATGTCAGATGAAGACATAGAGTTATTTAAAAAGTATGATGTTAAAATATCTCATAACCCTGTATCTAATATGGTTCTAGCAGCAGGAGTGGCACCAATTCCAAGGTTTATAGAAGAGGGATTAACTATAAGTTTGGCATGCGATGGTTCAGCTAGTAATGATACTCAAAATATGCTAGAAGTAATGAAGATGACTACATTATTACAAAAGGTTACTCATAGAGATGCAAAACTTTTACCTTCATCAAGTGTACTTGAAATGGCAACGTTGGGGGGAGCAAAATCTATAAATAAATTAGATTCACTAGGTTCAATAGAGGTAGGAAAAAACGCCGATATTGTAATTTATAACCCATATAAAAGTTCAATTTCTATACCAATTCACGACCCAATTAGTTCACTAATATATTCATCTACTCCAAATAATATAGAAACTTCTATTATAGATGGAAAAGTGGTTATGGAGAATAATCAGATAACAACTATAGATGAAGAAAAGGTATTATATAAAACTCAACAAATAGCAAGTAAATTAATAGCTGATGTTGGTCTAGGTAATGTACAGTGGGGAAAAAGAATTTATAGATTGTAAAACAATTAAGAGAGGATGGTAAGAGTATGAATAATCTTGAATTTTTCAGTATACCAAGAGGTAATTTAAAAATAGATGTATTAAATAGAAATGAAAAGATATTAAGTACAATAAAGTCAAATTCTAAAGAAGATGTATGTGTACCAGATGTTGTAGAGTATTATACAGAATTATTTTTTCCTCAGGCAAGTGAAAAAAGACCATACATATTTTCATCTATGGTGTTATCTTCAGATGGAAAGATGGCCTATGAAGATAATAAGGCAGGACCTTTAATTGGGAAAAATAATTTTATAGACCCAGATGGTGCCCTAGCAGATTTTTGGGTTTTAAATGTATTAAGAGCTTGTTCAGATGCTGTGATTATTGGAGCCAGAACTCTTCAAAATGAACCTGGAATAACATGTCATGTATATGATGAAGGTCTGACACAACAAAGAAAAGATTGTTTAAATAAAAAATATCAACCATGTGGGGTAGTAGTTTCTTTTGATGCTACAGATATTCCATTTAATCACTATACATTTAAGGTTGATAAAAGCCAAGAATACAAAATGGTTATAGCTACATCTCCAAACGGATGGGAGTATATAAAAGAAAACTCTCCTTTAAAACATGTATGTATAGGAAATTTTAGTTCAATTAAGGATGTTGATGATTATATATTTGAAGAATTATATAAAGATTTTGATGTTTTTCCTGTAATTGTCACTGGAAAAGATAGTACGCCAGATTCTGAGGTATTGCTTTATGTTCTTAAAAATTTAGGGATAGAAAAAGTGTGTGTAGAATCTCCTTCATATTGTACGCACTTAATAGAGAGTAAGTTACTCGATGAATATTTTATAAATTATTCGATGGTATTTGTAGGTGGAAGTATGACTCCAGGTTGTACAATACCTTATAGCCATTTAGAACATCCACATTCAGAATTATTGACAATAGGAATTCATAAAAATAATTTTATATTTACACGTCAAAAACTTCATTATGATATTAAAAATCAAATAGATTTAACAGCGTATAAATATTGATAACAAAATTTTGTGTATAGTGGATTAATATTTATGACTTAAAAGGAGGAATAGTGAAGATGAACACTGATTTAATAGTAATTGGTGGTGGACCAGGAGGATATGTTGCAGCAATTAGAGGAGCTCAACTTGGATTAAATGTTGTAATTATAGAAAAAAATGAACTTGGAGGTACTTGCTTAAATACAGGTTGTATTCCTACAAAGACATTATTTAAGGATGCACAAGTTTTAAATTATTTTAATCATGCTGAAGAATACGGTATAAAAGTTGACAAATATGAACTGGACTTAGAAAAAGTACAATCAAGAAAGAAAAAGGTAGTAAAAACTTTAACTAGTGGTGTAAAAGGACTATTAAAGGCTAATAAAGTAGTAATAGAAAAAGGTGAAGCAAAACTAATAAGTAGAGATTCTGTAGAAGTAAATTTGGATGATGGGTCTAAGAAAATAATTAAAGGTAGAAATATTTTAATTGCATCTGGCTCAAAATCTTCTAAGCCACCAATAAAAGGAGCTAATTTAGAAGGCGTAATAACGAGTAAAGAAGCCTTAGAAATGAATAATTTGCCTAAGAAAATTGTAATTGTTGGAGGAGGAGTTATAGGAATTGAGTTTGCAGGAATCTTAAACGAATTTGGTTCAGATGTGACTATTGTTGAATTTTTGGATACTATAATTCCTATGGTTGATAAAGAGGTATCTTCTAGATTAAGCAAATTACTAAATAAAAGAGGAATTAAAATAATGGTTTCATCTAAAGTAGAAGAAATATATAAGAATGGCGAAGGATTAGTTGCAGAGATAAGTAAGAATGGAGAAAAAACAAAACTAGCCTGTGACAACATACTTATATCCACAGGAAGGGAACTTGATGTAGAGGGATTAAATCTAGATGGTATAGGAGTAACATATGATAAAAAAGGGATAAAAGTTGATGAAAATTATTGTACGTCTATACCAGGAATATATGCAATTGGTGATGTGATTGGAGGGGTAATGCTTGCACATGTAGCATCTGAAGAAGGCAAAGTTGCTGTTGAACGAATAGTAGGAGAAAAAACGAGTGTAGATTATAATTTAGTGCCAAATTCAATTTTTACTTTTCCAGAAGTATCTACAGTTGGATTATCTGAGGAAGAAGTTAAGGATAAAAACTTAGATTATGTTGTCAGTAAGTTTCAGTTTTCTGGGAATGGAAAGGCACTTACAATGAATGATTCAGAAGGCATGGTTAAGATAATTGCCTCAAAGGATAAAACTACAATATATGGTGTTCATATTATAGGACCTAATGCTAGCGATTTAATACATGAGGCTGTGGTTGCAATGAAAGCTATGTTGACAGTTGAAGAAGTTGCAAGTATTATGCATGGACATCCAACTTTATCAGAAGCTTTTTTAGAAGCATCTATGGGAATATTAGATAAATCAATACACATGCCACCTGTCAGAAAATGATATTGTAATAAATAAATGTAAGAATAAGAAGTGGTTATATATAGGTGGATTAAATTGAAAATAGTGGGATAGAAAAAGTAGTCAAATATTAAAGAAGGGAGTATATAATATGAAATTAAAAGTATTTGAAAAACCTTTGTTTGTTGAAGAACTAACTTTCAGGATAAATACCAACTTAATAGAAAAGTACTTACAGTTAGATTATGAGATTTGGATTAAAGGTCTGGAATTATTAGAGGGATTTGCTGGTTCTGAGATATGGATTAGTAAAAGTAATCCAGGAGAAATAACATCAATAATATATTGGACTGATTATAAGTACTATAAAAATATTGATAAAAACTGGCTCTATGATAGAAAGAGAAAAATGTCTGAATTGATGGGTGAGGGAAATTTAGAATTTATAAAGGCAGAGCATGAGGTCAATAAAAGATATAAACTTAGAGAATACAAGGAATAAAATTGAGTGTCACTAAAAACTATACATAGATAATATTGTGGTCAAAATAAGCATCATTCAAGTTGAAAATTAACTATATTAAGGTGTGTATAGCTCAAAATTGATTGTTAATAAATTCATGGTCGTAAAGAAAATAAAATTTATGGGAGGATTTATTTATGAAAGAGCACGATACATCAAAATTTCATCTAGAGGGAAGACCACCTTTAAAGGAAGCATTACCTTTAGGGTTACAGCATTTTGTTTCAATGATTGCAGGTAACATGGTTCCAGCCATGCTTATATCAAATATAGTAGGACTTGATAAACAGATGTCGACTATGCTTATGCAAGGAGCTATGTTGGTAGCTGGAATAGCAACTTTACTGCAATTATATTCAATACCATTATTTAAAGGTTATAGGTTGGGTTCAAAGCTTCCTGTAATAATGGGCACAAATTATGTATTTTTAGGAGCATGTCTTTCAGTAGCTGGTAAATATGGACTTAAAGCTCTTTTTGGAGCGCAAATTGGTGGAGCAATAGTAGTATTCTTTATAGCTTTTGGAATTAAAAAGATAAGACATTTATTTACTCCAATTATAGCAGGTACAATGATTGCCTGTATGGGTATTAGCCTATTTCCAACTGCTGTAAAAAATTTAGCTGGAGGAGAAGGTTCAGCGACATTTGGAGAACCTATAAACTTCATGATTGGGCTTATGGTCGTTATAGCTATAATTTTGCTTATGAAATTTGGTAAGGGACTGGTTCAAGATGCCGCAATTTTAATAGGCATAATATTTGGTTATATAGTATCACTTGTATTTGGATTGGTTGATTTTTCAGCAGTTCAAGGGACTCCTATATTTTCATTTCCAAAAGCATTAGCTTTTGGTCTAGAATTTAGACTTGATTTAATATTGATGTTTGCCATACTGTTTATGGTAGCTATAGCTGATATGATGGGAGCTGCAACAATTGCTACCATGGGAGCTATGAATAGAGAGGTTACAGATAAAGAGTTAGAATCTGCTACAATGGGAAATGCATTAACATCTATAATATCATCTATATTTAGTTCAATACCAACTGGAGTATTTGGTCAAAATGCTGCAATTGTAGCTATAAACAAGGTTACTAGTAGATTTGTATTGGCAATTACAGGTGTTGTATTAATTCTGGTTGGATTTTCGCCATTATTGGGAGCAATAATAACAACTATACCTTCATGTATAATAGGAGGCGTTACTTTAATCGTATTTTCATCAATTGCTATGGCTGGTTATGATATGATAAGTCAATCAGGATTTACATCAGATAACAATCTTATAGCTGGAGTATCAATTACTTTAAGTATAGGTATAACTTCTGTACCTCAGACATTGGAAAAGTTTCCAGAGCTTATTAGAACTTTAGTTGGAAACTCTTGTATAGTATCAGTATTTATCGTAGCAATGATAATTAAGTATATATTATCAATAAAATCGAATAAGTCTAATGATATAAAAATAGAGGCTTAAATTAAAATTTATAGGAGGTATAGTCATGGCTAAAATATTGGGAATATGTGGAAGTCCAAGAAAGGGAGCAACTGAATATGCAATACTACAAGCACTGGAAGAAGCTAAAAAGATACCAGGGATAGAAGTTGATTTTTGGACTGTAAGAGGGAAGAATATAGCCCCATGTATACATTGCGATGCTTGTATGAGAAAAGCAGAAAAATGTACAATACAAGATGATATGGGAGAATTAGAAAAAAAATTACTAGAAGCAGATGGATTTATAATAGGTTCTCCTGTTTATGATATGGGTATAACTGCTCAATTGACTGCTGTATTAAATAGATTGAGACATATGTATTTGGTACATGGGTGTAATTTACAAAACAAGGTAGGTGCTGCCATAACTACTGGAGGGACTAGATATGGTGGTCAAGAAATGGCTAGGTTGCCAATTATAAATTTCTTTTTAATGCATGAGGTGTTGGTAACAGGAGGTCTTATTGGGGGATATACTGGTGCTAGTATTTGGAGTAAGGACGCAAAGGAACAAGGTGCAAAAGAAGATGAGGTAGGTATGAATACTATAAAAAGACTTGGTAGAGGGATAGCTGAAGCTGTTAAGGTATCTAAATATGGACTTGAAAAATGGAATACAGAAAAAGATGAACTAGGAATATTAAGTGAAGATGAAAAGAGTCCAGTAAAAGACCACTAGAATTTATTTGCTGATATATATTTAAATAACCCCTTTTAATGTTTATTAGATAGACTATCATAAATATTAAAAGGGGTTATTTGGTATATAAAAATTATTTGTAATAAAGTAAGATATATTAATAAATATGATAGAATATATATTATAAATTAAATTTTAGAAATATAAGGGGGGAACTTTGAGTTCTTATAGATTTCTTATATTATAAGAACCAATACTTTATGCGGGATTTATTAAATGTAACACTTATAGCAGTACTTGTTTTGATAAATGCTTTTTTTGTAGCTTGTGAATTTGCTATGGTAAAGCTTCGTAGTTCTAGAATAGATACTATGATAGCTGAAGGCAATAATAATGCAATAAGATGTAAAACAATAAAAGATAATTTAAATTCCTATCTTTCTGCATGTCAACTTGGGATAACACTCTGTTCACTTGCATTAGGTTGGATGGGAGAATCTACAGTTAAAGAGTTAATTTTACCAATAATAAGTATCTTTAATCTTAGTGAAAGTATTATATATACTATATCAATTTCTATTTCATTTTTAATTATAACGATGGTAGAAGTTGTAATAGGAGAATTAGTTCCTAAAGCTTTAGCACTTTATAATACAGAAAAAATAATGCTAAGTACATCTTTTTTATTAATAGGGTTTTACAAGTTAACTTATCCAGTAATATATTTTTTCAACCTAAGTACTGATTTATTTCTTAAACCCTTTGGATATTCACAAGGTGATGAGGTTGATGAACCACATACAGGTGATGAAATAAGATTATTGGTGGAAGAAAGTTATAGAAGTGGGCTTATAGATGAATCAGAGCAAAGATTGGTTGATAATATTTTCGAATTTGAGGAAAAGAAAATTAGAGAGATAATGGTGCCTAGAACTGATATGGTATGTATATATGAAAGTGATTCAGAAGAAAAGATATTATCTACTTTAAACGAAGAAGGTGTTACAAGATACCCAGTATGTAGAAAAAATAAAGATGATATATTAGGTTTTGTACATATAAGAGATTTATATAATCAAAAGATAAATGAAAATAAAATTGAACTAGAACAGATGTTGAGGGATATTATATATATATCTGAAAACTTAACTATAGATAAAGCTCTTGAAAGAATAAGAAAAGAGAAGCTTCAACTTGCTATAGTCGTGGATGAATACGGTGGTACATCTGGCGTGGTTACAATAGAAGATATACTAGAAGAAATAGTTGGAGAAATCCAAGATGAATTTGATAAAGAAGAGACTCATATTAAGAAAATAGGAGCAGATTCTTATTTAGTTGATGGAACTGAGTCGATTAACTATATTAATAAGTATTTTGGGCTTGATATAGAACATGATGGGTTTGACAGTATAGGTGGATGGATATCTTATATGCTTGGTTCAAATATTAAAGTAAATCAAAGTGTGACTTTTGAAAATTATAATTTCACCATATTAGAATTAGATAAATTGAGGGTTGTAAAATTAATCATAAAAAGTGTAATATAATTATATCAAAAAATATTGGAGGAATTGTATGCAAAAAGTAGAAGGAATTATTTTTGATATGGATGGAGTCTTGTTTGATTCAGAGAGAATATCTCTTGAATTTTGGATAGAGACATTTGAAAAGCATGGATATACTATGACTAAAGAAATATACACATCAGTTATGGGAAGAAATCGTAAGGGGATAATAGAAGGTCTTACGAATATATACGATAGCTCTGTGCCAATAATAGATTTATATGATGAAAAAACTAAAAACATGATTGAATTTATGGATAGAGAAGGGGCTCCTATCAAATTAGGAGTAAATGAATTAATCTCTTTTTTAAAGGAAAGTGGATATAAAATGGCTGTTGCTACATCTACAAAGAGAGAAAGAGCAGTAAAGAGATTAGCCAAAGCAAATTTAAAAAATTACTTTGATGCTATAGTCTGTGGTGACGACGTTATAAACTCTAAACCAAATCCAGAGATATTCTTAAAAGCAGCTAAAAAGATAAATGTAAATCCCCAAAATTGTATTGTTATAGAGGATTCCCCTATGGGAGTGGAAGCTGCATATAATGGTGGCATAAGGTGTATAAATGTACCAGATTTAAAAGAACCAGATGAACAGATTAAAGCACAATCACATAAGATACTTGAAAATTTACTAGAAGTTAGAGAATATCTAAAAAGTTTAAATTCTAAAACATGTAATAACCTATAATATAAAATGTTAAATTAAACAAATTAAATATAATTTCTTTGATTTAGAATAAATCCATGAATATGAGAAAAAATAATTATAAACAACTAGGAGGAATATTCATGGATAATGTAAGCTCTCTATTATATTTTTTATTTAATTTTTTCTTGTATGGTTTTATAGGTTGGATAATTGAAAACTTATACAGTTATTATACACAAGGTCATTTTCAAGAGGATGGATTTTTAAACAGTCCATTTAAGCCAATGTATGCAATTGCAATGTCGATTATAGTAGAGGTCTCAAGATTTATTGACCCTAATAATATATTTGCATTGCTTTTGTTATGTTTACTGGTACCAACAACCGTAGAATATATTACAGGTATACTTATGAAAATATATTTTAATAAGGTATATTGGGATTACTCTGATTACAAGTACAATAGTAGAGGAATAGTATGTCTAAAGTTTTCTATGTACTGGACTATATTGACTTTTATTGGAGTAAGATATTTTCAAGTATATATAGTTGATAACTTGTATCGACTTATAATGCCTTATTGGCCAATTCTTGTAACTGTACTATTGATAGCACTGTTTATAGATGAAATTTTTACTATAAAACTATTGAGAGGAAATAGAGATATAGTAGAAAGATAACTTTAAAAAGTATAGGTTAAACTTAGATTGTAGTAGAAAGAAAGCTATGTTAAAATGATGAAATCATTTAAAATTAGCTTTCTTTTTTATTTGATGAATTTATTTGAGAATATTATAATAGGTTATAAAGTTTTCTACTTAAATCAAAATAAATCATATAAAATAGGGAGTGATTGATAATGAGTAAAGTAAGATTTGGTATTATTGGTACAAGTAATATAGCAAAAACATTTCTAAGAGCTGCTTCTAGAATTAAAGAATTTGAATTGGTTGCTGTATATTCAAGGGACTTAGAAAAAGCTAAGGAATTTGGAGAGTCACATGGAGCAAGTATTTTTTTTGATGATTTAAAAAAAATGGCTAAATCAAACGATATAGATGCTATATATATAGCTTCTCCAAATGCTATACATTCAAAACAAGCTCTTACTTGTTTAAAATACAAAAAACATGTACTTTGTGAAAAATCATTAGCATCTAATTTAAAAGAAGTAAAACTAATGATAGAAACAGCTAGAGATAATAATGTACTTCTTATGGAAGCTATGAGGATTACATGTGTTCCAAACTTTAAGTCAGTTAAAGAAAACTTGTATAAAATAGGAAAGATAAGACGATACTTTGGAAGTTATTGTCAGTATTCTTCAAGATATGATAAATATAAGAATGGAATTATAGAAAATGCTTTTAAAAAAGAATTATCGAATGGTGCATTAATGGATATAGGGGTGTATTGTATACATCCTATGGTAAATTTATTTGGAGCTCCAAAGTCAGTAAAGGCAACTTCTCATATACTTCAAACTGGAGTTGATGGAGAAGGTTCAGCTGTATTTCAATATGACGATATGGATGCAATAATTCAATATTCAAAAATAGCTGATTCTTATATACCATCTGAGATACAAGGAGAAGAAGGTAGCATAATAATTGAAAAACTGAATCTATTTGAAAAAGCTATTATAAAGTATAGAGATGGAAGAGAAGAAGATATATCTATTTTAAAAGAAAAAGAAGAGGAAAAACCTAGAGAAATAGAAGGAATGTATTATGAACTTGTGGAGTTTATAAGTCTTATAAATAACAATAAAATAGAGTCTAATATAAACTCTCATGAAAACTCAATAATTGTAATGGAACTTATGGATGAGATAAGAAGACAATGTAATATTGTTTATCCAGCTGATAGTATGTAATTTATATTGTAAAGTATTGATAATATATAAAAGTGTGAGGAGATGTATATGTATAATATAAAGTGGGCTGTATTGGGACCTGGGACTATTGCTTCAGAGTTTGCACAAGCTATGAATGAGTTAAATTGTAGCGTGTATTCAGTTGCTTCAAGAAGTATTGAAAGAGCTGAGAACTTTGCAAACAAGTTTGGTATAGAAAAAGTGTATGATGATTATGATAAAATGTTAAAGAATGAGGAAATAGATGTAGTGTATATATCTACTCCACATTGTAACCATTATGAATATATAATGAAAAGCTTAGAAAATGGAAAACATGTTTTTTGTGAAAAGGCTATAACAGTAAATGGAAGTCAACTAAAAGAGATTGTAACTTTAGCTAATGAAAAGAACTTAATAGTAGCTGAGGCAATGACTATTTATTATATGCCTTTATATAAAAAATTAAAAGATATAATAGAATCTGGAACTTTGGGAAAAATTAAAATGATACAAGTATCTTTCGGAAGTTGTAAAGAGTATGATGTTAATAATAGATTTTTTAGCCAAGACTTAGCTGGAGGAGCATTACTCGATATTGGTACATATGCACTTTCATTTACTAGATACTTTATGTCAACTCAACCAAGTGAGATTTTAACAACTGTTAAAAACTTTGAAACAGGTGTAGATGAACAATCTGGAATAATTTTAAAAAATTCTAACGATGAGATGGCTGTAATATCATTAACTATGAGAGCTAAGATGCCTAAAAGAGGTATTGTTGCAGGTGAATTAGGATTTATAGCTGTAGAAAATTTTCCAAGAGCATCAAAAGCTACAATAACTTATACAGATGATGGAAGAATTGAAAATATAGAATGTGGATATACAGAAAAAGCTCTAAAGTATGAAATTGAATATATTAATAATTGTATCTTAAATAAAGTAAAAGCTGATACTATAGAATTGTCTGTAGATGTTATGGATTTAATGGATGAGATAAGAAATCAATGGGGATTAAAGTATACTTTTGAATAAATTTAATTTTAGATTAAGTTAAAATGTATACATAATTAAGTATTAAAATGTCAGATTATAAGTATAAAAAAGTACTAAGAGGAAACTCTCTTTTAGTACTTTTTTTTTATTTTTTTTACAATTTTGTAACAGTATCAAAAAAAGTTTTGACGATTTTATTACAATTTTGTAGTTGAATATATACATCAAAACTAATATGATTAATAATAACATAAATTTGAATATTTTTAGAGGAGAGAAAATATGAGAAAATTGATATACTTTATTACTCCGTTTATAATAGGCGTAGTATTTTTATTTGGGCTAGACAAATTTCTTGATTCTAAAACTGATGAACTTTTGAGGGAGAAAAATCTAATTCCAATTATGGATGATACTTTAAGTGATATAAAGGATAAAGGAGTTACAGCAAATAATCATTTTTTAAGAGAAAAAGATATTATGATTTTGGGGTCATCAGAACTTGGTAATTCAACAAAACAACATCCAAAGTACTATTTTAACACAGATAGAAGTAAAGATAAGGTATTTGCAATTGGGAGAGCCTATACTCAGACATTACAAGATGCTGCAATATTAGGAAGTATGAATCCTAATGTTGACAATAAGAAAGTTGTCTTGTTAATTTCTATGCAATGGTTTATGGAGAAGGATGGGGTAACAAGCCATCATTATCAGTCTAGATTTTCACCAATACAATTTTATAGGTTTTTAGATAATCCAAAAATATCTAAAGAAAATAAGATTGAATATGCAAAAAAATCAAGCAAACTATTATGGGGAAGTGACGAGTATAAAGCAGAGGCACTATATGCAAAATTATATGAACCTAAGACCTTGTCGGAAAAAGCTGAGAAGGTGATTTTAGAGCCTTATTTTCAAGGAAGAAAGTATTGTATAGCTCTTAAAGAAAAAGGGATACTTTATAAAAAATTAATTAGGCTAGATGAAAGAAGAAAAGGAAAAAGAAAAGGGTCAATAAATTGGTCACATGAGAGAAAGAAAGCTATTGAAGATGCTAAAAAAAGAGTTGGTAAAAATCCACTAAATATTGATAAATATTATTATCAAATGCATTTTAAGGATGGTATAGAACAATTTAAAGGAAGAGATAAAGACGTAGATTTATTAACTTCTAAGGAGTTTGAAAGTTATAAACTTATGCTAAATGTATGTACTGACTTAGATATTAAGCCAGTTGTTGTACTAATCCCAAGTATGGGTAAATTCTATGATTTGACTGGGATATCTGAAAAAGAAAGAGACCAATACTATGATAAAGCACAAAAAATAGCAGAAAGTAAGGGTTTTGAAGTTCTAAATCTTAAAGATAAAGGGTCAGATAAATATTATTTAAGAGATGTAATGCATCTTGGTACGAAAGGATGGGTAGATGTCTGTGAGAGATTATTTAAAATATTTAAAGAGCAATAAGGAATTGGTAACTAGTATTTGTTTAACTATGGTTATAATATTGGCGATAGGAGTACTAACATTTACTCCATTTAAAGAATTGCCATTTATTTATAACGGATTTTAAAGGAGCATTTTTATATGAAAATTATTGAAGGAATAAAAAAATATTCAAATACAGATAGAATAGCACTAATGTGTAATGGAAATAAACTTTCTTATAAAGATTTAAATCAGTATTCAGATGCTATATCAGTATTTCTAAAAGATGTATACAAAGAAGAAGATACTCCAATAGTGATTTATGGAAATAAAGAAAATATGATAATGGCATGTATGATAGGAGCTTTAAAATCAGGTAGAGCATATGTACCTCTTGACATTAGTTTTCCAATAGATAGAGTTTTTGAAGTTACTAAAGAGATAAAACCAAAGGTATTATTTAATTTTAGTGATGAAAAAGATTTTGGAGATATCAATGTAATTGATATGGACAAACTAAATAACATAATAAATGAATATCAAGGAAAATCATTACATAAAGAAAACTGGGTAAAAGATGATGAAAATGCATATATACTGTTTACCTCAGGAAGTACAGGAAAACCAAAAGGGGTTCAAATAAGTTCAAACAATTTAGATAGCTTTTCGGATTGGATAAGCCCATATCTAAATATAGATGGAAGTGAAAAAGTAATAATGAATCAAGCAGCATATTCTTTTGACCTTTCAGTTACAACAATATATCCTGGTCTTATTCATGGAGCAACCTTATTTTCAATATCAAAAGATGTATTAGCAGACTATAAAGAACTATTTAGACAGTTTAGTATGTCAGATATAGCTGTATGGGTGTCAACTCCGTCTTTTGCAGGTGTATGTGTAACAGAAAAAGAATTTAATAGTAAGATGCTTCCTAAACTTGAATCAATGATATTCATAGGAGAAGCACTTTCAAAAAATCTCACTAAGGAACTTATGAGTAGATTTCCAAATACAAGAGTCATCAATGGATATGGACCAACTGAAGCTACTGTTGGTGTGAGTGTAAATGATATGACTCAGGAAGCCATAGAGGATGAAAAAAGTCTTCCAGTTGGATATCCTATGCCAAACTGCAAAATAAAAATACTTGATGAGGATGGAAATGAGCTTGAAGAAAATGAAAAAGGTGAGATTATAATAATTGGGCCATCAGTTTCTAAAGGTTATTTTAATAATAAAGAAAAAACTGACGAAGTATTCTTCTATGATGAAATAGATGGTGTAAAATGGAGAGCTTATAAAACTGGAGATATGGGATATCTTCTAGATGGAAACATATACTATTGTGGAAGAAAAGACTTCCAAATAAAATTAAATGGATTTAGAATTGAAATAGAAGATATAGAGAATAACTTAAGAAAAGTACATAATGTAAAAAATGCAGTAGTTTTACCAATATATAAGGATGAAAAAATTGCTTACTTAAAAGGTATTGTTGAGTTAAATGAAAAGAATGATTTAAGTAATATTAAAAATGGGATGGTAATAAAAAAGGAACTTGGAAAATATATACCTTCATATATGATTCCAAGAAATATTTCAATAATCTCTAAGTTTCCAACAAATATCAATGGTAAAATAGACAGAAAGAAACTTATGGAGGAAATTTAATGATTTTTTCACAGTATGGAGATTATTTTTATCTTTATATATTATTATTAACATCAATACCAGCAGTGATTTTAGGTCTAATGGGTAAGAATATAAAGTATTATGGTATGTTGGCAAGTTTATTCATGGTATTCTTAATTGTAGGAATAGATGTCCAACTAAAATACCTAGTGATATTTATTATTTTTGAAGTGATAATAGTTAAAGGATATGAATATGTAAGAAGAAAAACTAAAAATAAATACATATATTGGGGCTTCTTGTTTGCATCAATGCTCCCAATAATAATCAACAAAATATCTCCAGTTACTTCTTTTGGGATAATTGGATTTATTGGAATATCATACTTAAATTTCAGAACTATACAAATGGTTATTGAGATTTATGATGGAGCTATAAAAGAAGTTAAAATTTCAAAAATGCTTTATTTCATGCTATTTTTTCCAACATTAAGTTCTGGTCCTATTGACAGGTCAAGACGTTTTGAGCAAGATTTGGAAAAACAAATATCTAGAAAAGAGTATCTAGAAGAATACTTACTGCCTGGAATAAAAAATATTGTTATGGGTGTAGGTTATAAATTTGTTATAGCATTTTTGATAAATACATATTGGGTATCAAGAATACCTAAAGATATGAGTTTTATAAATATTTTAAGCTATATGTATGCATACAGCTTATACTTATTCTTCGACTTTGCAGGTTATAGTCTATTTGCTATAGGGGCAGGATACATATTTGGAATACAAGTACCTATAAACTTTGACAAGCCATTCATCAGTAAAGATATGAAGGAATTCTGGACAAGATGGCATATAAGTCTTTCAAGATGGTTTGGAGATTATATTTTTTCAAGATTCGTTATGTCATCAATGAGAAAGAAAAGGTTTAAGAAAAGGACTACTGCTGCTCATGTAGCTCAGATGATAACCATGATAACTATGGGATTTTGGCATGGGCTAACTTGGTATTACGTTGCATATGGAGTATATCAAGGACTAGCGCTTGTTTTAACTGATATATATCAGAGAAAATCTAAATTTTATAAAAAACATAAAAAAGAAAAATGGTTCGAGAGAGTTCAAATTTTCATTACATTCCATATTGTATGTTTTGGATTACTGATATTCTCAGGTTATTTAGCTTAATTTTAAGGAGGCAAATTTATGCAAGAAACAGTTATAGAAATATTTGAAGATGTATTAGGAACTGATGAGATAAGAGAAGATTTAGACCTTAACTTATTTGAGACAGAGCTTTTAGACTCATTAGCTATAATTGAGGTTTTACTTGAAATTGAAAATAGACTAGGTATAGAACTTCAACCAACTGATTTAGAGAGAAAAGATATGTCTACTGTAAATAATTTAGTAAAATTCTTGGAGACAAGAAAATAAATTAATAGTTAAGTTTTAAATATTATTTTATAAAATAAAGTTTTACCAAGTCCATCTGATATTAATATTTGATGGACTTTTTTTATTATAATATACATTCTTTTAAATTGAACTTTAATTGAGTGAAAATGTTTATCATGGAATAATAATTTTGTAAAGGTAGGTATTATTGTAATATTATAGGAGCAAAATATACATATTTAGGAGGAAAGTCAATGTCTTTAAATTCAATAGATAGAAAGAAAGAAATACTTAAATTATTAGATTCAAAAGGTAAAGTAAATACAAAAGAGTTAGTAAAAAAACTAGAGGTATCATCAGAAACAATAAGAAGGTATTTGGAAGAATTAGAAAATGAAAATAAATTAAATAAGGTTTATGGTGGTGCTGTAAAAATAAATTATGGAGTAATTGAACCAGCGCATATAAAGAGAAATAGTACTAATTTAGATAAAAAACAGATTATTGCTAAATATGCAGCTAAATTCGTGAATGATAATGAATCAATTGTCATAGATGAAGGTACTACTAATTTACAAATTGTGGATTACATAGTATCCGTAAAAAATCTAAAAGTTATTACAAATTCTTATCCTGTACTATCAAAGTTGATTTCTTATGAAAATCAAGGTTTATTTGATGGGGAAGTTATATTTATTGGGGGAAAAGTAAATTTAAAGCATCAAAGAACAGCATGTCCAATGTCAATAGATACTATGAAAAACTTATATGTAGATAAAGCTTTTATATCTAGTGAAGGTATACTTGATAGCTTTGGGATTAGTAGTATAGACCAAAATAAAGCACTGTTATCAAAAGAATATATAAAAAATTCAAAAGAGAGTTTTGTACTGTGCGATAGTTCTAAAATTGGAATTGTAAGTATGTATAAGATAGCAGATTTAGAAGAATTGGATTTTGTAATTTGTGATATAGAACCTCCAAATGAATGGAGAGATAAATTAAATGAAATAAACATAACATGGATAGAAGCAAAATAAATACAATAAAATTATAAAATGTAACTGACTCATAGATTTATATGAAAAAGGAAATTTCAACTTATAATTTGGAGTTTTGTGAAGTTTTTATATAGAATAGTAAAAACAAGTATAACCAACTAAAACCAACTAAAAACAGAAATTTAATATACATTTAACCTAAATATGATGTATAATTAACATGTAAAAGTTATACTTTAAAAGTAAAAACAATTAAAAACACAAAAATTCTAAAAAAAATCTATGGGGGCTATAAATATGAAAAAGATATATGGAGAAAAAATAAAGGCAGTAGTATTTGATTGGGCTGGAACAACAGTTGATTATGGATGTTTTGCACCTCTTAATGTATTCATAGAGATATTTAAAAGAAGAGGTATAGATGTAACAATGGAAGAAGCAAGAAAGCCTATGGGAAAATTAAAGATAGACCATATAAGAGAAATGTGTGAAATGGATAGAATAAAAAAACTTTGGTCAGAAAAGTTTGGTAAAGTACCAACTGAAGAAGATGTGAATGAGCTTTATGCTGAATTTGAGCCAATGTTATTTGAAACATTAGAAGAATATACAACTCCAATTCCTCATGTTGTTGAAACTGTTGAGAAATTAAGAAAGAATGGATTAAAAATAGGTTCTACAACAGGTTATACAAGAGAGATGATGAATATAGTTGAACCAAACGCAGCAAAAAAAGGGTACTCACCAGATTTTCTTGTAACACCATCAGAAGTATCTCAAGGAAGACCATATCCTTGGATGTGCTATAAAAATGCTGAAGCTCTAGGAGTATCACCTATGAGTTCTATTGTAAAAGTAGGAGATACAATAAGTGATGTAAAAGAAGGCGTAAATGCAGGAATGTGGAGTGTTGCTGTAATAAAAGGTTCAAGTGAATTAGGACTTACACAAGAAGAAGTAGATAACATGGATAAAGAAGAGTTAAAAGTTAAGATGGATGCAGTTTCAAAGAAATTTAAAGAAGCAGGTGCACATTTTGTAATAGAAACTATGGCTCAATTAGAAGATGTTTTAGTAAAAATAGAAAATGAAACTATTAAGTCAGACTTTGTACCAGAAAATGATTACATATTGCTTACACCAGGGCCACTATCTACTACTAAATCAGTAAGGGCGTCTATGTTAAAAGACTGGTGTACTTGGGATGTTGAATATAATGACTTAGTACAAGATGTCAGAAGAAGATTAGTATCTCTAGGAACAAAAAATACAGATAAGTACACAAGTGTATTAATGCAAGGAAGTGGGACTTTCTCAGTGGAAGCTACAATAGGAAGTACCATTCCAGAAGATGGTAAACTTCTTGTAATTGCAAATGGAGCATACGGAAAGAGAATGAAAGATATATGTAATTATTTAAATATAGAATTTATTGATTGTACATTTAAAGATGTAGAGGCAGTTGATTTAAATGTAGTAGAAAATTTATTGAAGGAAAATAAAGATATAACACATATATCAATGGTTCACTGTGAAACTACTACAGGTAGATTAAATCCTATACAAGAAGTAGGAAAACTTGCAAAAGAATATAATAAGATTTATATAGTTGATGCTATGAGTAGTTTTGGAGGAATTGAGATTGATGTTGAAGATTTTAATATAGATTTTCTAGTTAGTAGCTCTAATAAGTGTATACAAGGAGTACCTGGATTTGGTTTTATAATAGCTAATAAAGAAGAATTATCTAAATGTAAAGGTATAGCTAAGTCATTGTCTCTTGATGTATATGCACAATGGGATACTATGGAGAAGAATAATGGTAAATGGAGATTTACTTCACCTACACATGTTGTAAGAGCATTTTATCAAGCATTATTGGAGTTAGAAGAAGAAGGTTCTGTTGAAAAAAGATACGCTAGATATAAAGAGAATCAGTTTACAATAGCATCAAGATTAAAATCTTTAGGTTTTGACACTTTAGTAAATGATGGTGCTCAATCACCTGTAATAACAACTTTTTTATATCCTAAAAATGCAAAATTTGAATTTATGGAATTTTATACTTATCTAAAAGAGAATGGATTTGTTATTTATCCAGGAAAATTGACTGATATAGATACATTTAGAATAGGTAGTATAGGAGAAGTTTATCCAACAGACATGGAGAGATTGGCTGATATAATCGAAAAATTCATCAATATGTAGAAGGTGACGGATTGTGAATTATTATAGAGTTTAGAGAATAATACTTTATAAGTTTATATAAAAAAATATATAAAGACTGAGTAATAGGGATATATTTTACTTAAACCACAAATCTAAGCGACTTAGATTTATAGTTTGAATATAATATTTCCCTATTATTTTTTTGATTATTTATATAAATTGAAATAGATATTAAATGAGGATTGTTTTATTGAGTATAATTATTATACTTGACAACGTAACAATGTTTTGTTATATTAAATTTAAGGATAAAATATGTTAATGAAAGGATATCATTATGAATGAAGGATTAAATTCACTAGACTTTAATGGAGTTGGAAAGTGTAAAGGTGGAATTTTTGATAATGTTAATGTAAAAGGAACAGGAAAGATAGAAGGAAATGTAAAATGTAGTAAATTTGATTCTTCTGGTTCAGCAAAAGTGTTTGGAACAACAGAATGTAATGAATTTTTTACATCAGGTTTAAGTAAAGTGGAAGGAAATATATTGGCTTCAAAAGTGGATATATCTGGACTTCTTAAATGCACAGGAAATATTAATTCTATCGAAATAGATACTGGTGGAATTATTAATGTTGAGGGAAATATAAAGTCGGATATTATTCATGGAAAAGGATATTTAAAGGCCAATGAGAATATAGATTGTGAAAACATCAATTTAAGTGGAATTTTAAATTGTAACGGATTTTTAAACTGTGAAGAAATTAATATTAGTTTGAATGGAATTTCTAATTTTAATGAAGTTGGAGCAAGTAGGATAAATATAAAAAAAGGTCATGGAGACTATTGTAAAAAGTTTCATATATTGGAAAAAAAGTCCATAAATTTTGAAAAAGTATCTTCAAATTTAATAGGTTTAGGTCTATTATCAATTAGAACATATACAGAAAGTAAATTATTTGCAAATATTATAGAAGCAGATGAAATAAGCTTAGAAAATAGTGAAATCAAAGTTGTGAGAGGTAAAAATATTAAAGTAGGTAAGGGCTGTTATATAGAAAGTCTAGAGTACAGTGAAAGTATAGAGATTGATGAAGATTCAATAGTTGCTGAAATAAAGAATATAAATGAGACAGTAAACTTAAAGAAAGATAAGTAATAAATGGTTTTAAAAATAAAATTTAAAATGAGGTAATAGTATGGAAAAAGGGTCTATAAAAATACTTGGAGAAGGCTTTGTAAGCAGTGGGGAATATGAAAGCATAAAAATCATGGGAAGTGCTAAATCAAAAGGCAATGTTACAAGTGATGAAGTAAAAGTGTTTGGAGATGCAAAGTTTGAAGGTAATATAAATATAAAAAACTTTGTAGTAAATGGAAAGGCTGTTATAAGAGGTAATCTTAAAGCAGAACGTGTAAGAGTGAATGGTCAACTTAGTATAGATGGAGATGCAGAGGTAGATGACTTGGTTATAACTGCTCAACAGAAAGTTGATGGGAAACTGAAATGTAATAATGTTACAATAAAAGGACAATTAAGTGTAAATGAAAATATGTATGCACAAGATATAAAAATATATGGTGAAATGAGAAATAAAGCAAATATAGAATGTGAAGATATAAAGGTATATGGAGCTATAAAATGTGATGGCCTTTTAAATGGAGAAAATATATATGTTTATTCAGGAGGAGGTTCTTACTGTAAGGAGATAGGAGCAACTAATATACAAATAGGAAGAAGTAAAAATGCTTTTCAATTAATCAAAATTATTAATATTTTTTCTGGAAAATTTAAATGTGATTTGATAGAGGGAGATACTATTGAATTAGAGGATGCATCAATAAAAGATATACGTGGAAAAAATATATCTTTAGTAGATAATTGTGATGTTGGAAATATTGAATACAGTGATAATTTATCAATTTCAGATAATTCTACTGTAAAAAACAGTATAAAGGTGGGCTAGAGAAGTTATGGAAGAATTAATATCTAAGAAAGATTTACTGAGTAAAACTAATATATCTTATGGTCAATTATATAGATGGAAAAGAAAAAATATTATACCAGAAGAATGGTTTATAAAAAAATCAGCTTTTACAGGTCAAGAAACGTTCTTTCCAAGAGATAAAATACTAGAGAGAATAGAACTAATATTATCTATGAAAGAAGAGACTTCTCTTGATGATATTGCAAATATGTTTATGAAAAAAGATACTAATAAAGAATTCGATATTGATTTTATTCTCAGTAAAGAAGTTATATGTAATTATACAAAGGAAATATTTCAAAACTTATATAAAAAAGAGCAGAGTATAGGTAAAAAAGAACTACTTATATTGAATATAATAGAGAAATTCTTAGTTAAATCTACAATAACTTTTGAAGAATTAAAACTTATAGTGAACATAATAGAAGAAAACTTTACAGCAATATATAATGAAAATGGTAAGATTTATTTATTTAGAAAGTTTGGAGTTCCATTTGTAGTAGGATGTTTAGATTACAAAAAGATAAGATTTGAAAAAGATGTAGTTAAGATTATTGAAATCGATTTGATGAAAGAAATAAATGACATTAGTATAAGATTGTCATAGTAGATTATCCTATCTAAATTAGCTAAGATAAATTTAGACGAAGTTATAGTTTTAAAGGAATAATAAAATGAACCATAATGTATTACTATAAATTATATTCAAAGGATATTTTATATCTATAGTAATCTTTATGGTTCATTTTACTGCTATGAAGATAACATGGTACTTATAAACATATTTAAGTAAAATCAAACCTATACTTTTTGATTATTTCTTTAGAAGTTCTTATATGCCAGTATAGTTTGTATTTATGTGCCTTTCACTTTTATATAAAGACAAATAGAAAAAAAGAATCAAGTTTGCTAGCCAATAACTAGCCACCATTGTGACAGCAAAGCTACGTGATAAGGCTCTGTATGCTCCTACTGTGTGACATGAGGGCATAAAAAAGCGGCGTTTCTATCTTCCCTTGTGGGAATTACTAAACGCCACCTGTATAAATATAATAGACTATTTAAATAAAATAATTACATTGCTTTATTCAAATAATGAGTTTTTAAAATCTAAGAAATATCCTTGTGGATGAAGACATACAGGACAAGCTTTTGGTGCTTCTTTACCTACATGGATATGCCCACAATGTGTACATATCCATTGTATATCTTCATTTCTTCTAAATAAAGTACCTTCTTCTAAATCAGTAGCATATTTACCAAATCTATCACCGTGAACCTTTTCTATTTCAGCTATATTTTCAAATAATTTAGCTATAGCTTCAAATCCTTCTTCACGAGCTGTTTTTCCAAAGTTTTTATATACATCATCCCATTCTTGAAGCTCATTATGTTGTGCTGCTTTAAGATGTTGAGCTGTTTTATCATATAAATCTACAGGATATGCTCCTGATATATTTATATTTTCACCAGCAAATTCTTTTAGTTTAGTAAAGAACTGTTTTGCATGTGCTTTTTCTTGGTCAGCAGTATAATTAAATAAAGATTCTATTATATATAATCCTTCTTTTTTTGCTACAGATGCAGAAATATTATATCTATTTCTAGCTTGACTCTCACCTGCAAAAGCTCTTAATAAATTTTCTTTAGTTTTACTATCTTTTAAATTCATATTCTACCTCTCTATCACAATAAATTTTTACAATATTTGATTCTTTTTATTTATTATTCCAATAGGAGATATAATTATGCTCAATTTAGTCAGCATTTTTAAAATTATCATTGATTTTTTTTAAAATTCTAAGAAATTCTTGTTTTTCATTTTCTGTAATATTATGGTATGCTGTCTCTTTAACTTGTGTTGAAATACTATTAAAAGTATCTTCTATAAGTAATGCTTTTTCTGTAAGTTTTATATATGTAATACGCTTGTCACTAGTACATTTTTGTCTTTCTATATATCCTAGATTTATGAGTTTATTAACCAATACTGTAACAGTAGACTTATCCTTTCCTATTTTAGTTGCAATTTCTTTCATTGTAAGTATTCTGTTGTTTTCATAAAGTGCAGTTAAAATATTTCCATGAGTAGGTATCAATTCATCTAAACCATTTTGACTAAGTTTACTTTCAATAAACTTAACCATATTAGCTTTTGTTTTACTTATGAAATGTATAATATATTTATCTTCCATAAATTAATCTCCAATCCTTAATCTATTTAAATTAGTTTGACATAAAACTATTTATAAACTATAATTAGTTTAACATAAAACTAATTATATTGGGAGGAAATTTATGAATAAAAAATTTAAATCATTATATATTACAGAAGAAGAAGGCAGTTTTAAGAGAAATATAGTTGAAAGAGAAATAGACTCATTGCCAGAAGGAGAAGTTTTAATAAAAGTAAAATATTCTTCTCTAAATTATAAAGATGCACTTTCTGCAAATGGAAATAAGGGTGTTACTAGAAAATATCCTCATACACCAGGAATTGACGCATCTGGTATAGTAGAATCTAGTAGTTGTGATGATTTTAAAGTTGGAGATGAAGTTTTAGTAACAGGTTATGATTTGGGGATGAATACTTCTGGTGGATTTTCAGAATATATAAGAGTTCCTTCTAGATGGGTAGTGAGACTTCCCAAAAATCTTTCATTGAAAGAAGCAATGGATTATGGTACAGCAGGATTTACAGCAGCTTTATCTATATACAAATTTATAAACTCTGTAGATAAGGATATGGGAGATGTATTAGTTACTGGTGGTACAGGAGGAGTTGCAGTAATTGCAGCCAAAATATTGATTAAATTAGGTTATTCAGTTGTAGTATCAACAGGAAAACTAGAAGAACAGAAAGAAGTACTGTTAGATTTAGGAGTTAAAGATGTTATACATAGGTCAGAAGTAGACGATAATTCAGGTAGACCTCTACTTAGACCAAGATGGGCTGGAGTGATAGATACAGTAGGAGGAAATACTTTATCAACAGCAATAAAGACAACTAATTATTGTGGAGCAGTGACAACTTGTGGTAATGCAGGTGGAATTGAGTTTACAAGTTCAGTGTATCCATTTATCTTAAAGGGAGTTACTTTATATGGTATAGACTCTGTAGAATGCCCAATGAATGTAAGATTAAAGATATGGGATTTATTATCTAATGAATGGAAATTACATGATTTAGATGATATGGTAAATGTAGTATCGCTAGAGGAATTAAATAATAGTATAGATTCAATAATGGCAGGAAAGCATGTAGGAAGAACAGTAGTTGATTTAGAAAAAAAGTAGGTAGTTAAATTAAATTTATAAGTATAATTTTAGATATTAAGCAAATATAATTTTAGAATATTAAGAAAAAATGAGATACCTTAAATTTATTTAGGAGTATCTCATTTTGATTTTTATGTAAAGGATTATTCATGAACAATTAATTCAAAGACATCAGGTCTTGAATAATGACCTTCTGAGTCAAAATCTAGTCTACTAAGAACTATCTGTTCTAAGTCTAAATCAGCTATTAACATTTCTTCTTTATTGAAAATAGGTCCAGCTACATATTTTCCAAAAGGGTCAACTATACAGCTTCCTCCTGGACACATAATTTCTGGTTCGACATCTAATTCTTTATAGTAATTAAGGTCAGTTGGATACATATTTTTTTCAACGTATTGATTACATCCGATAACGAAACATCTTCCTTCTAAAGCAATATGCTTCATAGTTGATTGCCATTCTTCTCTTGAATCTGCGGTAGGAGCTATATAAAGTTTTACTCCTTTAGCATAAAGAGCTGTTCTAGCTAATGGCATATAGTTTTCCCAACAAATCAAGCCCCCCATTTTTCCATATGGAGTATCAACTACTGTAAGAGTACTTCCATCTCCTTCGCCCCAAATACATCTTTCTGTTCCTGTAGGTTTAAGTTTTCTGTGTTTACCAATAAGTTTACCTTCTGGAGAGAAAAATAAGTTTGTGCAATAAAGAGTACAGTTTATATCATTACCATCTCTTTCTGTTATACCCATTGATAAGTATACACCTGCTTCTTGAGCTGCTTTTCCTAATAAATCTGTTGTAGCACTAGGAACTGGCACAGAATTATCATAGTATCTTTTCCAATCTTCTCTACCTTCCATTGTTCTACTTCCAACAACAAATCCAAATGAAAGACCTCTTGGATATGCAGGTATGAATGCTTCTGGGAAAACTACAATATTTGCTCCTTTTTTACCAGCTTCTTTAATTAATTCTAATGCTTTTTCAACTGTTTTTTCTAAGTCCATTATGACTGGTGATGCCTGAACAACAGCAATTCTTACACTTTTATTTTCTTTGCTCATAAAAAACCTCCTAAAAATATTTAAATTTGTTGCTTTGAACAGACTACATCAAATGATATTTGATAAGTAAAGTCTTTATATTGTGAATAATGATGTAACTGTATACTTAAAATGATACATCATGATTTAAAAAATTACAATTGTGCAAAAACAAGTAAGTTCAAATATTTAATCTCACTATTTTATAATAGCTTTTTAGCAATATGAAGACTATTAAATTGTCTTATTTATAATGAATAGTATTTATTTCTTGGCGAACAATAATTAAAAACAAAACTTTTACATGAATAAAGTCTAAAGAAACAAATTTAATGTAATGTAATATAATTAAAAAGAAAACAATGAAGAAAATTTATAAAAATAGACAGCTTAAGGAGAATTTTATGAAAGAAAAAATTTATTACAATGGAAATATCATTACAATGGAAGATTCAATATGTGGAGATGCTATTCTTATAAAAGATAAGATAATAAAAAAGATAGGAACAAAAGAAGAAGTCTTTGCTTTAAAAAATAAATATACAGAAGTTATAGATTTAAAAGGGAAGACATTGATGCCTTCTTTTATTGATTCACATAGCCACTTGATAGCTTTTGCTACTACACTAAAGTTAATTCCTTTAGAAGATGCAACTAGTTTTAAAGATATAGTAAAAAAAATACAGGATTTCAAAGATAAAAATAATATAAAAAAAGGCGAATGGATAATTGGATTTTCATATGATAATAATTTCTTAGAAGAAAATAGACATCCAGATAAAGATGTACTTGATAGTGCATCTTTAGAGAATCCAATACTAATTTCACATGCTTCTGGTCACATGGGTGTTGCAAATACACTAGGATTAAAGCAACTTGGTGTTACTCATGAAACACAGGACCCAGAAGGTGGGCATATTGGTAGAGTAGAAGGAAGTCAAGAACCAAATGGATACTTAGAGGAGAATGCATTTTTTAATGTATCGTCTAAAATAAAGCAACCATCACCAGATGAGATTTTTAAATCAATTGATAAAGCACAGGACATATATCTAAGCTATGGTATTACAACAGCTCAAGAAGGTCTAATGGCAGAGAATCAGTTTAACCTTCTAAAAATAATGGCAAGTCAAAAGAAATTAAAGATGGATATTGTAGGATATGTGGATTTGAAAAAAAGTAAATCTGTAGCAGATGGAAATAGAGATTTTATAAAGAAATATACAAATAGATTTAAAATAGGAGGATATAAAATATTTTTGGATGGCTCTCCACAAGGTAAGACAGCATGGTTAACTAGACCATACGAAAATTCAGATGATGATTATTGTGGATATCCTATATATAAAAATGAAGAAGTAGAGAAATTTATAAATATTTCATTAAAAGAAAAAATGCAACTTCTAACTCATTGTAATGGAGATGCGGCAGCAGACCAGTTGATAGATTCATTTGAAAAAGTTTTAAACTTAAAAGAAGAAAATAGTAAAAATGATGTAAGACCAGTTATGATACATGCTCAAACAGTGAGAGAAGACCAAATTGATGATATGAAGAAAATAAATATGATACCTTCATACTTTGTAGCTCACACATACTATTGGGGAGATATTCATATCAAAAACCTTGGAGAAGATAGAGCATTTAAAATTAGTCCACTTAAAACAACTATAGAAAAAGGTCTAACTTACACTTTACATCAGGATACACCAGTAATAGCTCCTAATATGCTTGAAACAGTATGGTGTGCTGTTAATAGAATTACGAAAAAAGATGTGCAAATAGGAGAAAATGAAAAGATAAGCCCATTAGATGCTTTAAAGGGTGTTACTATAAATGCAGCGTATCAATATTTTGAAGAAGACAAAAAAGGCTCGATTAAAGAAGGTAAATTAGCTAATTTAATAATACTAGATGAAAATCCACTTACAATTGACCCTATGAAAATAAAAGATATTAAAGTACTAAAGACTATAAGAGAAGGAGAAGTATTATATTCTTTAAAATAGATACAAGTTACATGAGTTTGTTACTATATAAAAATAGACTTAAATAACAAATTAGGTAGAATTAAATGATATTATAGCTAAATCAACAATTTATTATATTGAAGATTTACCAGTATAATTTTGTTAATTCTACCTTCTTAAATAAATATCAATTTATTGAGTTATCTATGTAGTATGTCAGATAATTAAGTAGATAATAGTTTATGAAACAATTATGTATATTACTTTACTTTCAATTTCATTAGGATTTCCCCATTTATGTCTCATGCCAAATGGAATTTTTACACTATCACCTTCATTTAGTTGAAATATATCGTCTTCTAAGCTAAGCTGGACACTTCCTTTGAGAACATATGCAACTTCATCTCCGTCATGCCCATTTTTTTCTTTACAATAAGACTTAGGAGCTAAGTTCATAATGGCAAACTCAAATTCATTAAATGGATTACTTGATAACATTTCATATAAAATATCTTTTGAGTCTGGCAGAATTAATATCCTTCTTTGATTATTTCTCACAATTAGTTCTAAATTATCTATAGAAGGAATAAAAAAATTGACTAATGGTACATTTAAAGCATTTGAAATTGATTTTAAAAAACTTATGGATGGATTTACACTTCCTTTTTCTATTTGGCTTATTAATGAAGGTGTAACTTTAATTAGTTTAGATAAGTCTTTTATACTGAGATTCTGTTTTTTTCTACATAAAGTCAATTTCTTACCTATATTTGAATCGCTCATCTAAATCCTCCTATTCAAATAAATTATTTATAAAGAATTATATCATAAGGTAAAAAAATTTATATGAAAGTTAATAATTATATAAGATTGGTAAATAAAAAGTCAAAATAGATAATTGATTAGTAAAATCGATATAATTATAATGAAGTTAATTATAAAAACAACAATTAAAAATTAAATTGTATTAATTTAATTAAATATAATTTGACAACATATAAAAAAGTTAGTAAAATATAAATAAATTAAATAAAAATAAATAGGTTCGGATAAAACAAAAAAGATTTCTTAACCTCAGACAGAAAACATATTATCAAAATTATTTGAGATTAAGAGATAACATCCAATCTTAAGTACTGAGGAGGAAAAAATGCTTGATATAAAAAGAATAAGAGAAAATCTAGATGGTATAAAAAAAGCTATGGAAAGAAGGGGTGAAAAAGCCTTTAGCCTTGATGAAGTAGTTAAGTTAGATGATGAAAGAAGAAAAATTCTTCAAGAAGTTGAAGTCATGAAAAATGAATTAAATATAGCATCTAAAAATATGCCAAATCTTATAAAAGAAGGTAAAGATGTAGAAATTGAAAAGGTCAAGTTAAAAGAGTTATCTGACAAGATTAAAATTATAGACCAAAACCTTAAACAAGTAGAAGATAAGATGGAATATCTGTTAATGAGAATACCAAATGTACCACATCCAGAAGTTCCACAAGGTGAAACTGATGAAGATAATGTTGAGGTAAGGACTTGGGGAGAGACTACTAATTTTGATTTTGAATCTAAGGCTCATTGGGAAATTGGAGCAGGACTAGGTATACTTGACTTTGAAACAGCTAGCAAAATAACTGGTTCAAGATTTACTCTTTATAGAGGATTAGGAGCTAGGTTAGAAAGGGCATTATTAAATTTTTACTTAGACACAAATACAACAGTAAACGGATATACAGAGGTTATTCCACCATTTATGGCAAATAGAAATAGTTTTTTAGGTACAGGGCAACTTCCTAAGTTTGAAGAAGATATGTTTAAAATAGAAGGACTGGACTATTTTCTAATTCCAACATCAGAAGTTCCTTTGACCAATATACATGCTAATGAAATACTTAAATTTGAACAATTACCAATAAATTATACAGCATATACTCCATGCTTTAGGTCAGAAGCTGGTTCTGCTGGAAGAGATACAAGAGGATTGGTAAGACAACATCAATTTAACAAAGTAGAAATGGTTAAAATAGTAGCACCAGAAGAATCTTACAATGAGTTAGAAAAGCTTACTAACAATGCTGAGACTATGCTACAATTATTAAAATTACCATATAGAGTAGTGAAGATATGTACAGGTGATTTAGGATTCACAGCTTCTTTTAAATATGATGTAGAAGTTTGGATGCCAAGTTATAATAGATATGTTGAGATTTCATCTTGTTCAAACTGTGAAGATTTCCAAGCTAGAAGAGCAGGAATAAGATTTAAAAGAGATAAAGATTCTAAAGCTGAATATGCACATACATTAAATGGCTCTGGATTAGCTATTGGAAGAAGTGTTGCAGCTATATTGGAAAATTATCAACAGGAAGATGGTTCTGTAGTTGTTCCAGAAGTTTTGAGACCATATATGGGAGTTTCTGTTATTAAATAAGAGTTAAATTATGTATTTTTAAATAATACAATAAGCTAGAAGTAATTAAAAAATAATAATGAATATAAAAAAGTGTACAAACTAATGAATATTGATATAGTAAGCTATCATATGAAAGAGTATGTATACTTTTTTATTTACTAAATTTATTAAAAAATAAACATAAATAATTTACAAGTAGAAAGGAATTTTTTATGAAAATTCAAAAGACAGAGTGGGGATATATTGAATGGAAACACACTTATGATGAAAACAATCCAAAACAAGCTATGAATATATATATTGCAGTAACTATGCAAGGTAAAAAACATTTTAATCATGTTCATTATGGTCAAGAGCAAATGATATATATTTTAGAAGGAGAAGGTCTGTATATCATAAATGGAGTATGGAAGCCATTTTACCAAGGTATGATTTTTTATATAGAATCTGGCAGTACACATGAAACTATAAATACAGGTGATAGACCAATAAAAGAACTTATTGTTTCAAATAATGTAAACGATGTAGGAGAGAGTGAGGTTATAGATGTTAATCCTAATAATTATTTGAAGAAAACTTTAATAAATTATAGCGAAAGTACTTTAAATTTGTATGCAGCAATAGAATCAATTCGTGGTCAATTTATAGACCCATTCAAAATTCCATTGATTATATATGATGATTCATGGAATATAGTTTTAAAAAATCCTTATTTTCCTCTATTTTGTTTTGAAAAATGTAACCCTATGAAATTTCCTCAAAACTGTGATTGTATGAATCAAAAAAGTAGCAACCAGTTTGTATGTAAGTATGGGATAACAATATATAATATTCCAATATTATACAAAAACAATAGTATAGGAGTGATAAGAGGAGGATATGTATTATTATCTGATTTAAATTTAGATACAACACATAGTAATTTATATGATATACCAGAAGGTGCTGCTAGAAGTATAAAACGTCTCTTAAAACAAATATCTAAAAATATAATAAATTTTTGTTCATTCAATGACATAAGAAAAGATTTACAAGAAAAAGAGAATACTATTGCAAGAACATATCATTATGGCGAGCAACTTGAAATGAATTTAAAGGTAGCTCAAGATATGGTTACCAACTTAAGAATAAACCATCACTTTTTATTTAATACTCTAAATTCAATGGCAAGTATAGCACTTGATGATGGTAGTTATGATTTGTATAGTGCAATAATAGATTTATCTAAAATGTTTAGATATACAATGAGGTCTGATTTACGCTTTGTAGAATTAGAATCGGAAATACTATATATTAAAAATTATTTAAACTTACAGAAATTGCGTTATGGAGATGCGCTTAAAGTAAAGTATCTTATTCCTGAGAAGCTCTATAGTCTTTCTGTACCGTTTAACTTTATTCAACCTATTGTAGAAAATGCTTTTACACATGGATTTAGAGATATTGATACGGAAAAACGAGTTGAGATAATTGCAAGAGTTGATTCTGAGTATGCTATTATAGAAATTCATAATAATGGAACTATTTTAGAGGAGAACAGTATAGACAAAATAAGGGCAGGTATTCGTAGTAATAATGGTCATGGATTGTCTTTAATATATACAAAATTTACATCTGCTTATGGAAATGATTTTGATATGAATATAAAGTCAAGTGATAAAGAGGGGACTTACATAATGATTAAAATTCCTATTGAAAATTGTAAGGAACATGTATAGAGCTTATGAAAAATTAATAAGTTTTATAAATGTTAAGAAATATATTAGATGTTTTTATGTTGTTTTATATATCTTACTTTTTTATATTATTAAGCTAAAAGGGAGGAATTCTCATGAGAAGAGCACTAATAATAGATGATGAAGAAGCTGTTCTAAAAATAATAACACACTTTATAGAAATGAAAGATATGCCAATAAAGATTGTTGGTAAAGCAACATCTGGTGATGAAGCAGTAGCTAAAATAATTGATTTAGAGCCAGACATAGTGTTTATAGATATTCAGATGCCAATATATAATGGGTTAGAGGTAATAGAAAAAACATCTCACCTAGCCAAAAAAATAAACTTTGTCGTAATAACTGCTTTTGACTATTTTGAATATGCACAAAAAGCCTTGAGATTAAATGTAAAAGATATACTCCTTAAACCATTAGACATGAACGAGTTTAATAAGTCTGTAGAAAATATTATCGGTTATCAATATACTAATAATAATTTATTAAATGAGATACTAGAGTATGTAAACTTAAATTATAGTAAGGACTTAAAGCTAAATGATTGTGCTAAATTATTTTTAACTAATCCATCTAATATATCTAGGATTTTTAAAAGTAATTTGAATACAACTTTTATATCATATCTAAATCATATAAGAATAGAAAAATCTATTGAGTTACTTGAAAATACTACGAAAAGTATAAATGAGATTGCAGAAATGGTTGGTTATAATAGTCTAAATAATTTCTACAAAAATTTCAAGATAGAAAAAGGAATGACTCCTAAAGTCTATAAATTAAATACTAAAAATTGAAATTGATAAATAAAAAGTCAATATAGATAATTGTTTGAGTGTGCCTGAATAAGTATACTTTAATTATAGTAAAAATTAAAGCGCTTTAAACATATTTAATAACATTAAACCTTATAAAAGCTGTACCTATTTATATAAAAAAATATATATAAATAAAAATAAAAAGATATACAAAATAAAAAAAGCAAATCAAATACTATTCTAAAAAGACAGAATTTTCATTTAATTTGCTGAGGATTTATATTTGTTGAAGAAGGTAACTTTATAATGGAGGTAATTTAATATGTCAGACAAAGTAAATGTGAAAAATATTATCTGTATTGCAGGGGCTTATTTAGCAACAGCAATTGGTTCTGGATTTGCTACAGGTCAAGAAATACTCCAATTTTTCGCCTCCCAAGGGTATATGGGGCTAGTTGGAGCATTAATATCAATGGTGTTATTTTCATTTCTTGGAGCTGAAGTTATAACTAGAGGTAGAGAATTAAAACTTAAAGAACCAACGAGAATTTATACTTTTTATTGTGGAAAGATTTTAGGTAAATTCTATGAATGGTTTAGCCCAATATTTTTATTTGGAATTCTTATAGTAATGATTTCGGGTGCAGGCTCAACTTTAACTGAATACTATGGTATAAATCCTTATTTGGGAAGAGTTTTGATGGCTGTTGCTACGTTAATCACAGTGTCTATGGGTTTAGAAAAATTAGTAAGTATACTTGGTCGTATTGGACCAGTAATAGCAGTATTTACGATTGCTGTTGGGCTAATAAGTTTATTTAAACATTTAGATGGATTATCTATGGTTGGAGAAGCTATGAAGAATATTGAAGTTACAAAAGCATCAGGAAGTCCAATAGTTTCAGGAGTAATTTATAATACATTAAATATTATTGTAATGATTGTTTTTTTAACAGGAATGGGAGCTTCTATTGAAAGTAAAAAGGATGCTTTCTGGGGAGGTCTATTAGGTGGAGTAGTATTTATGACTGCTGGAATAGTTATGTATTTGGCTATGATTTCAGATATAGGAAACTTATATATGAAAGAAATACCATCACTTTATTTAGCAGATAATATAGCTCCTATTGTAGGTGTACTTTTCTCAGTTGCACTTATATTAGGTATTTATACGACTGCTGTTCCACTTTTATGGTCTGTAACTAATAGGATTGTTGAAGATGAACACCCTAAATTTAAACTTGTAACAACAGTAATAGCTGTTTTGGCTTGTATAGGTGGATTTTTACCATTTGGTAAACTAGTAAACATTCTATATCCATATACAGGTTATATGGGACTTTTAATTTTAGTCTGTATGGTATATAAAGCTATTACATGTAGAGAAAAATCAACACAAAGTCAGGAATAGGGTTACTTATCAATAGATTATAGTTAAGGGAAGTTTTTTATATAATATAGATTTTAAAAAGTCAAAATAGTTAAATAAATTGCAAGATATGATAATATATTTAATTAAAACGATGTAGTAAAATATAAATATAAATGAAATTAAATTGAATTTATAAAAAATATCTTTATTAATATTAATGACTTATATATAATTTGTAGTTAACATAGTAGAAAAATCAAAAATAAAAATTTTGGAGAGGTGTTAGTATGCATGAACTTATTTTGATATCAGAAAAGTACAAAGAAGATATTTTAGAGTTTTTTACAGATATTCATATGCACCCAGAACTAAGTTTTAAAGAATTTAGGACTACAAAAGCTATAAAAGATTTATTAGTAAGTTTAGATATAGAGATATTAGATATGGGAATGGAAACAGGAGTTGTAGGGTTATTGAAAGGAAAGTACGATGGTCCTACAGTAGCATTAAGAGGAGATATTGATGCTTTACCAATCCATGAAGAGGTTGATATTGAGTACAAATCACAATATGATGGTATAATGCATGCATGTGGACATGATATACATACATCTTGTCTTGTAGGATGTGCATATGTACTATCCCATATTAGAGATAACCTTCATGGAAATGTAAAGTTTATATTTCAACCAGCAGAAGAAGTTAATAAAGGAGCAAAGATGCTAGTTGAACGAGGAGTAATGGAAAATCCAAAAGTTGATGCTATATTTGGTCTTCACAATCATCCAGATATACCTTGTGGAAAAGTAGGTGTTAAGTTGGGTGGATTAATGGCAGCAGTAGATACTATTAAGATAGAAGTAAATGGTTTTGGAGGGCATGGAGGTATACCAAATAGAACAATAGACCCTATAGTAGCATCAAGTGCAATTATAATGGGTATTCAAACAATAGTAAGTAGAAATATAAGTCCATTAGAATCAGCTGTTATATCAATAGGCACTATAAATGGAGGAACTGCAAATAATGTAATTTCAGAAAAAGTAGATATGACAGGTACATGTAGAAGCTTTAGTAATGAGGTACGAAAGAAAATATCTGAAAATTTGGAAAATATAGTTTGTGAAATAGCACGTGGATATCAAGCAACTGCAAAACTAGATTATTTATTTGATTTACCAGCTGTTATAAACAGTAAAGAAATGTACACAATAGCTTGTAAATCTGTATGTGACTTGTATTCAGAAGATGCTGTAGTTGATCCAATACCTTCCACAGGAGGAGAAGATTTTTCTATATTTATGGAAAAAGCACCAGGATTTTTTTACTGGTTAGGTGTAGGCAACAAAGAACAAGGTTGTACGTATCAGTGGCATAATCCTAAATTTAAAGCTGATAAAAATTCTATTTTAGTAGGTACAAACGTACTATGTCAATCTGTTATAAATTATATGGATAAATTTAAAAAGTAAAATTTAACATAGAGTGTTTCTGGAGATAAAGTTTATGGGGGGGATTAGTTTGAGAAAAATTAATTCACAGGAAAAAAACAAAGATAGTGGATTGTTAATGAGAGCATTAAATGTTGTAGAGGGAGCAGGTAATAAACTTCCAGACCCAGTAACCATATTTTTACTACTATGTATAATTGTCTTAATATTGTCAGCAGTTATATCCAGTTTAGGAGTAGAAGAAATACACCCTTCTACAAAAGAGGTTGTAAAAGTAGTAAATCTACTAGAGAAAGAGCAGATTCAATCCTATTTAGGTAGTATAGTTACAAACTTCCAGTCATTTGCTCCATTAGGATTAGTATTAGTTACGATGCTTGGAGCAGGTGTTGCTGAGAAATCTGGATTTATGGAAGTATTAATGAAAAAAGGGATAAGTAAAGTTCCACAAAAACTTGTAACTGTAGCAATTGTATTTGCAGGTATGTTATCACATACAGCAGCAGATGTAGGATTTATAATATTACCACCACTTGCAGCACTTGTTTTTTTAGGCATTGGAAGACATCCTCTTGTAGGTATGTTTGCAGCCTTTGCAGGTGTTGCAGGAGGATTTGCAGCAAATGTCATGCTTAGTACGACAGATGTATTATTAGCTGGATTTACAATACCAGCAGCTCAAATGATGGACCCATCTTATCAAGGTAATCCAGCAATGAACCTTTATTTTGCTTTTATATCAGCAATAGTTTTAACTTTTGCAGGAGCATTTGTAACTGAAAAATTTATAGCTCCTCGTTTTTCAAAATACAGTGATTCAGAGAATGATAAGGATATGCAGGAATTGAGTGAACTTGAAAATAAAGGTATAAAATACGCTTTATTATCATTGTTAGTTGTTGTGGTAGTAATAGTTGCTTTATGTATAGGTGACAATGCATTTATGAAAGATTCAGAAACTGGCTCCATACTATCTAGTAATGCACCTTTAATGAAAGGTATAGTTCCTATAATCACTATTATATTTTTAACTCCAGGATTAGTGTATGGAAAAGTAAGTAAGAAGATAAAGAATGACAAAGACTTAGTATCTATGATGGGTAGTAGTATGAGTGATATGGGTGGATATATAGTTTTAGCATTTATAGCATCTCAATTTATTAATCTATTTAATCTTAGTAACTTGGGAACAATTTTATCAATAGCAGGAGCAAAAGTCTTGGCAGAATCCGGGATACCTAGTTATGGATTGATAATAGGATTTATATTTCTATCTGGATTTATCAATTTATTTGTAGGAAGTGCTTCTGCGAAATGGGCTATTTTAGCACCTATATTTGTTCCAATGTTTATGTTACTAGATTTTAATCCAGCATTAACTCAGATAGCTTATCGTATTGGGGATGCTTCAACAAATCCAATAAGTCCACTTTTTCCGTATTTCCCAGTTATATTAGCTTTTGCTAGAAAATATGATAAGAATCTAGGTATAGGTACTGTCATATCGAATATGATTCCATACTCGGTGGTATTTACATTAATAGAAATAATATTGTTATTACTGTTCATGGGGATTGGCATACCATTAGGACCTGGTGGAGGAATATCTTACATTTTATAGGTTTTTATAATAAATTTATTAATAAAGATTAAATCAATAAAATATATTCTTTAATTAAGAGGAGGATTATTATGTTAAAAACAACAAAAATTTCAGACCCAGAGTTATATAATATTGTAGCTGGAGAGTTGGTTAGACAAGAGCATAATATTGAGATGATAGCTTCTGAAAGTACAGCACCAACAGAAGTACTCGAATTAAGTGGATGTGTATTTACAAATAAAACAGAAGAAGGTTATCCAGGGGCTCGTTTTCAAGCAGGTTCTGAAGAAGCAGATAAACTTGAAACTCTAGCAATCAAACGTGCAAAAGAAGTATTTGGAGCAGAACATGTAAATGTACAGCCATACTCAGGTTCTACAGCCAACTATTGTGTATATTCATCAATATTAAAACCAAATGATACTGTCTTAAGTATGCGTCTTGACCAAGGTGGACATTTAACACATGGTAGCACAGTTAATTTTTTACATGACATTTATAAGTATGAATTTTATGGAGTAGACCCAAGTACTGGACGTATAGATTATGACGCTCTTGAAGCAAAAGCAAAAGAATGTAAACCAAAACTTATAATTGCAGGAGCAAGTTCATATCCAAGACTAATAGATTATGAAAGAATATCAAAGGTTGCAAAAGAAGTAGGGGCTTACTTTATGGTAGATATGGCACATGTTGCAGGTTTGGTAGCAGCAAAAGTAATTCCTAGCCCTGTACCTTATGCAGATTTTGTTTCTTCATCTACAACAAAAACTTTCTGTGGTCCAAGAAGTGGTATTGTACTTTGTAAAGCTGAACATGCAAAGAAACTAGACAAAGGTGTTTTCCCAGGAACATTAGGTTCTATACATCTTAATACAGTTGCAGCAAAAGCCTTTTCACTATTGTATTTAAGCACAGATAAATTTAAAAAAATAATGGAACAAGTGGTAGTAAATGCTCAAACTTTAGCATCTGAACTTATTTCACATGGTTTTAGTATTGTAAGTGGAGGAACTGATAACCATATAGTTATGGTTGATTTAAGAAGCAAAAATCTTACAGGAAAACAATTTGAAAAAGCTCTTGAATATGTAGGAATAACAGTTAATAAAAATGTTATTCCTGATGACCCACAGTCACCATTTGTAACTAGTGGTGTTCGTATAGGTCTTACATCAATATCTCAAAGAGGTCTTAAAGAAAAAGAAGTTATACAAATAGCAGGAATAATGAATAAGGTAGCAGAAAATATTGATAATAAAGAAGTACTAGATGATTGTAAAGTGGAAGCTCAAGAGCTTATATCTAAGTTCCCATTATATCCAGAAGGGTATTTTGAAGATTAAATATATTGATTTATATAGCCCATAACCTATAAAGTCTATAACATAAAACCTAATAATATATAATTACTATAAGGGGATGCCTCAAAATAACAATTTGAATCATCTCCTTTTTTATATAAAAAATAAAAAAGGTGTTTTCGAAGAACTCTTAACCTATGTGATAAATGTAGCAAATACAGGTGTTGTAAACATCTCATTGTGAAAAGCTACACTTGCGTGTTATAATGTTATAAAAAATAAATTTGGAGTAATGTCATGATTGAAAACTACACTTTGTGTGAAATTGAGGAATTAAAGAGTAAAATACATAAAAACATTAATGTGAACGATGATATTGTTTGTGGAATTTGTGATAAACTGATTTCGCTTGCAAAAGAAAATAAAGATTGGCAAAGTGTGGCTTTTGGATATGTATGGCGTGCCGATTATTATTTCTATGTAGAATCAAATATGAAATGCGTATCAAAAGAGTTAGAGTATGCACAGGAGTATATTGATGAAAAGAAACCAAGTGAGTTATTAGAAAAATTTTATGCAATGCATAGTTTGCTTTTTTCAAATTCATATGATAAAAAATCTGCATTTAAATATACTTTAAAAGCCTTGGACATTTCTGAAAGATTAGACATTAAATACCGAATTGGTATAAATTATGGAAATATTAGTTCTTATTATTTGGATTACGAATTATATGATGAAGCAATGCTTTATTTAGATAAAGCAATGAAAGTATTGCGTTCTTTGCCAGATACAAAACCACGTTTTCTTCGAATGTTGTTAATTAATTTCATTAGTATATATTTAAAACTAGGTAAGCTTGAATTGATGAAATCAACTATTGAAGAATTGAGTTCACTTCCATTTGAAGAGAAAGATTTAAAAATCTATGTTGATTATGGATATTTACTTTATTATGCAGAGATACAAAATCAAGAAAAGAGTTTATACTATCTGCAGGAAATGAAGAATGATGGACTTATGACTTTTCCAAATCGCGTTTACTTAATAGAATTTTTGATGAATGCAATAGAAGCAATGATACATATTAAAAGTAAAATAAAATCAAGTGAATTATTACAATCTTTACAAGAATTAATAAAAGAAGATGAACCAGAACCTTTATTGAAATTGTGTAAGTTGAAAATTCAGTATTCACAGCAATTTGAAACAAAAAAGGAACTGTATCTTCATTATCGTGACTACTATAGCTTATATTTAAAAGCACAAGCTCAATCAAATTTGTTAAAGATAGAGGGTTTGTGTGCTAAGATTGAATTAAATGATACATATACTAAGTATAATCAATCAAAAAAAGTATTAAAAGAATTATATGACCTTGTCAATTATGATGAATTGACCAATATATACAATCGTTATTATTTTAATATTAAGCAAGATGAAATTCTCAATAGCAATAAGTATACTAATATTGGTCTTGCAATATTTGATATTGATTACTTTAAAGAATACAATGATTATTATGGACATTTGGCAGGTGATGAAATATTAAAACAAGTAGCTAGTATCCTAAAAGATAATGCAAATGAACAAATGGCAGTCTTTCGTTATGGTGGCGATGAATTTATTTGTCTTAGTTGGGACTTGAATCTTGAACAAATGGCTAATTATGTGAATCAAATAAAAGAAGCAATAAAATTAAAAAGTATCGAACATATACATTCACGATGTTCAAAAATAATAACATTGTCAATTGGCTATGGGAATAAGACCGTTTCAACTAAAGTTGATGTACTTAATTTGTTTGACGAAGTAGATAAAGCACTATATGCTGTTAAGAATAATGGTAGAAATAATGCTAAATCAATACTTGATATGGAAGGGGTGCATAATGACTAACTATAATGTAGCACTTGAACAAATTCAATTGCTGATTGATCGAATTCAGCATCGTTTTGAACATAATTCTAGATTTAATAAACACGATTGTGATAGGTTGCTAACTATATCAGAACAGTTAAACTACTTCTATGGACAAGCACTGGCTCATGTGTATTTAGCACAATATTTTCAGATGAAGTGGGATGGAGATGCCTATAATTTTCATTCAGAAAAAGCAAGAGAACTTGCTGAACATAAAAACTATTTTGATGTGTTAATTGAATATTTTAAACTTGAGGGCTTGCGAAATGTTACTATTTGTGACGAAATAGCAGCTCTTACTATATATTTAGAAGGTATCAAAATTGCATATAAAATTAAAGATAAAAAATCATGTGCTATTTTCTATAACAATATTGCTGATATATTTTATACAAGTGGAGTATATACAATTGCAGAGCAGTTCTATACAAAAGCATTAGATGTTATAAAAGATGTTCCTATAAAAAGTGTACTCTTTTACTACAAGTCTATACTTGTGAATCTATTACACCTTTCTTGTGTTCAAGGAGAATTAGATAAAGCTCTGAAGTATCATGAAAAATGTTTAAGTGTAAAATGTGAAGTTGGCATTTTACCTTTATTATTTATGGAAGGAGAAATACGTCTTCTATTATTAGAAAATAAGGAAACAGAAGCATTACATAAAATAGATAGTTTGATAAAAAAGTTGATTGAAAATAAGGAAGATGCGTTTTTGCTGAAATCCACTTATTTGTATTTAATAGAGTTTTTGCTTTTGTTGAAAAGAGAAGAAGAGGCAGCCTGGTGCTTAAACCAATTAGACACATTGTATAACAACAAGGATCAAAATATAACTATACAAATTCAAAAATTACATGTTCAATATGCAATTCTATTTGGACATGAGACTGATGAAATTTATGAAACTTTTTATGAAACCATATTAAAAGGAGAAGTGATAGGTAAGATATCAATGGGGGAAAGCTTCAAAAGTCTTATTTCTCTCTATGAAACAGAAAAAGAACAAAACCTTATGTTGGAAAAGCAAGTTAGACTACAAACAGTAGCAGATATAGATGAACTTACAAAAATTTATAATCGAAGATACAGCAGTAAACTTATAAGTAAATTAATCCAAGATGATGAGGTTTTATCCATTGGATATGTTATGGTTGATATCGATTTTTTCAAAGAATATAATGATTACTACGGTCATTCAAAAGGTGATGAGGCAATAAAAGAAGTTACTACTTTATTAAAGAATAATAAATACATATAAACAAACATAAATAAGTATTAAAACGTGCAGTTTTAGCGGTATTTAAAAGAAATTATTATAAACTAACTGACTGACATTTAACTGACAAAACCTATTTTTTTAGGTTCAACTGACATTTAACTGACAGTCAGTTTTTATTATTTAAATAGAAGTTTACTTAAATTATCAGAAGCTTCTTTGTCCATTTCCTCTAACACATGAGAGTACCTATTCATAGTTATTTTTATATCTGTATGACCTAATCTTTCTGAAACAACTTTCATATTTGTACCTCCTAGCAAAAGCAAACTTGCGTTTGTGTGTCTTAAATCATGTACTCTAATATTTCTTAAATTATTTCTTTTAATAAAGTTATGAAAAGTTTTACTTAATGCAGTTGGTATCCAAGCATTAAAATTTGTATTTAGACATACTAAGTTATTTTCATTTATAAGTGTACCTTGTAATTTCATTTTGTTTTGTTTTAATTTTTCTATTTTTAGTTTTTCAACTAACTCTTTTGGAACAGATAACGCTCTTTTTGATTTTGCAGTTTTTGGTTCTTTAAAAGTTATTTTGCTATTTGCATATATGAGAATTTGATTAATATTTATTATACTATTATCTAAATTAACATCAGACCATCTAAGACCAGCTACCTCTCCAATTCTTAAACCTAACAGCAACATTAAGAGAATGGGTATCTCTATCAAACTATCTTTCAACTTCTCTATTAACAATAGCGTTTCTTCTCTATTATATATTTCAATTTCATATGTAACATTTTGAGCTGGCAATTTTACAAAATCGCAAGGATTTTCAGATATTTCTTTTAGCCTATAAGCTTCTTTTAAAACAGAAGATAGAAAATTATATCTAACTTTTGCAGTTGATGGTGCAGAACCATCAAAATTTTTATCTATAAAGATTTGAAGAAGGCTAGGGTTTACATCTATCAATATTGTATCTTTAAAAAAAGGTTCTATATAATTCTTAACCCAAGATTTCCTATTTATAACTGTATAAGGAGACCAATTTTTTTCATTTGTCATTATGTACTTATAGCATCTCTCTACAAGAGTTGTTTTGTTTGGAGTTATAAACTTATTATTGTTTATAGTAGACTTTATTTCAATTAAATGTTTTTCAGCATCCTTTTTCTTTTCATAGCTTCCATAACTTTTTTGCTTTATTTTGCCAGTTGTTTCTTCTATGTACTCCACATATACATGAAATTTTTCCCCTCTTTTTCTTATAAAAGCTGATTTGATATTCATATATGTACACTCCTTTATAAGTATTATTCATGTTTAAAATATATTGAATAACTATGGTTTTATTATATCAAATCTAAGTTATAAATTCTATTCGATGATAGAGTAGATGTATACAGAAATATATAGACGAATCTTTAAAAAAGTAATATATAGGTAAAATATGTAAGAATTATATGTTATAATATTTTTAGCAAGGAAAATAAAATTGAAAAGCGAAGGGTGATTTTCTCATATAAACGCCAAATTCCAATATAGGAAGGAGGTGAATTTATATGTTAATTAACTTTTTATTGAGTATAGTAGCTGGTATTGTATCAGCTTTCATATATGACAAAATAAAAAATCACCCAAACGCCAATAAGGGTGATTTAAAGAAATAACTTTTAAATTCTAATCAATTAGAGAAATTCACCTTTTAAAAAGTAAATTTTATCTCCTTGCTATTATTATATCACAAATTGGTATAGATATTCAAAAATAATATTTTATTAAAGTATAATTGTTTGAATATATTTAAGCTAATTTATTATTTAATTCTTGTATTTTTAATGTTTGTCTATATTCTTGTGCTTCTGCCAATTTTGTATATTCCACAGTCTTATCGAAATTTTTCTCAACTTCTGTTCTTATTTCATCAAGCGTAACTTTGAAGAATTCCTTTCTATTATTTACCTTGTTAACTCTCTTATTATCAAAAGCTTTATGTAAAGCTGATTCTAATTTAGGTGCATCTTCACTAAATATAGTCGCATGTATATCATATTTAAAAGGAACTGATGCACTACTTAATTCATTTATTCTCTCAGTTGGGTCTAATCTTCTAGTTACTCCTATTTTATATATATTTTCTCCAAAACTACCAATATTGGAGATTATGTATACATGTCCTGCTCTTGTATTTTGTTCTCTATTTAATACATCATCTAAATCTTTTGATAGCAAAGCTAGTTTTTCTTCTATAGAATTAATTTTTTGTTCCCATTCTAATTTATCATTTTCATCTTCTGGGATAGTTGATTTTAGTCTAAGTAATTCATTCTTGAATTGTAATTCTTCTTTTTTTAGTTTTCTTTTCTGATTTTCAATTTCTTTTTGAACAAGAGCTTCTTCTTTCATTTGTTCTCTCAAAGCTCTTTGTTCTTCTTTTTCCTCTTCTTTCATTTGAAGGTATTCATAATATAAATAAAGCTCATCTATTTTCAAATTAAGATAGTTTTCTTTTATAGAAACCTTATTTGAAGTATTTAATTTATTTGTATCAGTAAATGCTTTTCGTATTCTTTTTTCTATAGAATCAATATTTTTAAAACTAACTTTTGACATAGCAATGTCGCACTCACTATTGAAGAGTTTAAGAGCTGTTTTAATATTTTGATTAGTCATAGTTCTACCTTTTTGAACACTTCCATCAACAGTCCAAGAATCAGAATATTTTACACCTGTTTTATTTCTTATTAATAGTTTTTGCATTTCTCTTATTTCTTTTAATTTTTCCATATATTCATCAGAGTTTTCAAAATCATATTTTGGATTATATAATCCAAATGATTGAAGCAGAACCTCATCTTCAGTCTGTATTAATTCTTCTGATAATCTTTTTAGCTCTTCTTTTTTATTTTTTAAAGTTGTGTTTATATCTCTAAGCTCTTCCCTTTCATTTTTTAATTCTTCTAAATGAGAATTTAAAGTATTAATATTATCTTTAAGTATATTTTTATCTTTTATAAGATTATCAAGTCTTTCTTTTTCTATTTTTAGTTCTTCGATAAGTTTAAATTTATCTTGGTTTTCTGAATCAAATTTATCAATTTCAACTTTCTTTTTGTCTAATAGATTGGATAATTCTTTTAACTTATTTTCATTTGATTCACATAAATCTTCAAAGTGTTTTTCTTTCATTTTAATTTCATCATTTAATAAAATATATTTATTATTGATTTTTTCGACATCAGATAATAGTATACTAATGCTATCTTTATGTTTTTTCATTATCTTATTTCTTTTAAATAAGAATATTATTGCAACTATAAATGATATAGAGTATGTTGAAAACGTAGAAAGAATTAGTATGGATATAGTCCATAAAGAATAATACCAGGGTATCTTGAAATTAAGATTTTTGATTTTTTCATCGTTGATGAGTAAATCACTTTTTAACTGTTCATTTTCATTGTTCATATCAAAACTCCTTTTTTATTTTTTGTTCTACTTTATGATAATAATAATTTAAGTATATAAAATTTTATGTGCAATTTCCATATATTTGCAAAAAAAGGTAAAAATAAAACAAAATGGTAGTTATTTAAAAGAATTTAGTTGGATTATAAAGGTATGTTAACAGAAATTATAAAAATAATATAACATTCTTATAAAAGTATGTTATCAGTATTTTGAACATAAGGAAAAGCTACTTAAAATTAGTTTTAATCATTTTAAGTAGCTCTTTTATTATTTTAGATACTCCTTTGAATATTTAATCCAAGCATCAATACCATCGATTAAGTGAATTAATTCGCCATAAATATGTTCTGAACCAAATTCATTTTTCGTGTACATTATCCATTTTTTTCTACCTTGCAATTTAACTTTACCAATGAAGTTATCTGAAGTATCAAATACATTAAATGCTCCATCTGACATTCTATCAAAGACAAAATTATTTTTTAATTCATTTTCGTACATTTTAATTTTAAGTATATTAAAAAAGTAGATTTCATTTTCATTAATTTTGAAGTTGTAATTTTTATTATTAACTTCGAATGGTATTGATTTGTTATTTTTAACAATATCCATATAATGTAAATTTTTATTATTAATACTATCATTTGCGTTATATGTTATAGTAGAGTGATTGTATATTACATCATTTATACTATTTATAGCATTATTAATTTCGATATTATCAATTTTTTCTCCTACCAAACGTTTTACTAATATAGAAGTTTTGGAGTTATTTCCTAACATATCACAAAGTATATAGGATGATTTAATTATGTTATCTAAAAGTGTGTCTTTTAAATTTATATCTAATTCCTTTATGGCTTTGTAAGACTCAATTTTCATAGGTGTAATTTTATGATTTTCCCAGTTTATATTAATTCCTCTTTGGATATTTTTAGAGGATTCATATTTACAAATTAAGTCATATGCTTCCTCATATTTATCAATATAAATTAATTCTAAACACTGGTCTTCTAGGTCAGTATTTTTAGTAACAGATTTACGCACATCTTTCAACAGTTCTTTTCCTTTATCTGTTAAAGCATAATATTTGTTGGAGCTATTAAAAAAATTAGATAAATCTTTGCATGAGATTTCTTTTTCTATCCTTTCTATTAATTCAGCCTTTTTACCAGTTGATTTAATATTATTAGATTTTAATATTTCTTTCAATTCCGAAACTGTTAACTTAGTAAGGTCTTCAATGTAATTTGAAATCTTAAGATAATCCATGTTGAAAAACTTAGAAATTAAATATGAATAGTTAATATTATATTCATATGTCCAATAGGTTGCTATATAAGGCTCGTATATATTTTCTCCAATTATGTATTTTAGGAAAGATTTTTCTATTGATGTAAGTGGTTTAGTATCTGTTTCTAATATATTGTTTTGTGGGTTAAACTTATTAATACTATTAGTATGTATATCATATAAAGCATCTGATTTTTCTCTTGCTTGTTTTTCTAATTCATATAAATTTGTTGTATCATTACAACTTACATTCAGCACTTTATTAATTTCATTTTTTACTTCTATGTTATGAGGTGAATTAGAATTACATTCTAGTGAAAGTGTAGTACTATCATTATAGCTTTGTTTTGATTCGTTCGATTTTTCATTGCAATCAACATTATTTTTGTTTTTATTTTTTCTAAATAGATTCAAAATGCTCATAAAAAATTACTCCTTTTGTATTTAATTAATTTCTAGTGTATTCTACTTTGTGACAATAACAATTTAAGTATATAAAACTTTCTGTATAAATGCTATGTATATTAGGAAAAAACATAGAATTAAATAGTTTTGAAAAGAATACTATATTTATATGGTATAAAAAGTAAAACGAAGATTTTAAAATTAAATAATAAAAAATATTATATAAACAAGAAAATACAAAAAATTATAATTAAAAAGACGATTAATAATACACAGGAATGGAAAAAATAACCAAGACTCTACAAAATTCGATTTTTTTGTTACAATTCCCCTTTTTTTATTGCATATATTTAACAAAAGTATTATTATGTAAGTAAGATAATTATCCAAGAAAATTTTGAATAATCTAAAAATATTTTTAGAAATGAAAATACATAGTTATATTTTATTAAAATTCATTAGGGAATTTTGACTAAAAATAAGAACGTAAGTTCTGATAGTAGGGGGAAGGCGTGTGGAAAAATCAAAAAAACTACTAATTGACACAGGGGATACATTGAACAAATTAAGAGAAAATAATAGTGAGAAGTTAGAAAAGTACATAGAATTATTAAAAGAATATTATAAACAAGAAAATAAAAAAGAAAGAGAATAGTTTTCTTCTCTTTCTTATTTTTTCTCATTAAGTTCTTCTTCAAGAAATACTTTTGCTATTTTGAACATTTTTTCTTGACTAGAAGGACTTAATTCGCTAATTAGTTTTAAAGCTTCTTTTATATCATCAGAGAAATTTAGATTTTCAATTAGCTCTAACTCACTAAGATTGTCTATATTTTTTACATTGACCTTTCCAAGCAAATAATCTGTAGATACATTAAAAAAATCTGATAATTTTAAAATTATGTCATGTGGAGGAAATCTTTCTTCCTTCTCATAAAAAGAAATCATTTTAGGAGTAAGACCTAAAAAAGTTGCAAGTTCTTTTTGAGTAATATCTTTTTCTTTTCTTAATTCCTTTATTCTATATCCAATCATGTTATTTAGCCACCTTTTTAATTTATATTGAACTATTAGTTCTTAATTATCAATTATAGCTCATTTTTTTTAAAAAAGCTATTGACAATGTACTAATAGTACTGTACTATTAGTACATAAGATAAAGTAAAAGAAGGTGAAAAAATGAATAAACTAAAAGATTTTAGAATACAAAAAGGACTAAGTAGAAATCAGTTAGGAGCTGAATTAGGTCTTACAAGTAGGTATATAGCTTTCTTAGAGAATGGCGAAAGAGTACCGTCTCTAAATACAGCTGTAAAAATAGCAGCTTATTTCAATACTTCAATAGAGTATATTTTTTTGAAAAACAACTGTACTAAAAGTACATTTAAAGAAAAAGGAGCTGAAAAATATGAATAACTTACAAGTAATAGAAAGAAATAACGAAAGAGTTTTAACTACACAGCAACTAGCAGATGTATATGAAACAGATGCAAGAAATATAAGCAACAATTTTAACAATAACAAAGATAGATTTATTGAAGGTAAACATTATTTTTTATTGCAAGGTGATGATTTAAAAAATTTTAAAGGTATTCATACAGAATATGAAAACCTAAAATTTACTTCAAAAATGTATCTTTGGACTGAAAGAGGAGCAAATAGACACTGCAAAATATTGGATACTGACAAAGCTTGGGAGCAGTTTGATAACTTAGAAGAAACATATTTCAAAGTTAAGCAACATAAGCCAACTTGTATAGAAGATGTATTAATAGAAAGTTTAAAAGAAATGAAAGATTTAAGACTTCAAGTTAATCAAGCAAATAGCATTGCTTTAGAAGCAAAGACAGAGGTTGAAACAATAAAAGATGTAGTTTCATTAGACTCAAATAGTTGGAGAACAAATACACATCAACTAATTGCAAGAATAGCAAAAAAACAAGGTGGTTTTGAACATATAAATATGCTTAGAACAGAAAGTTATGAATTATTAAATAAGAGATTTGGAGTTGACCTACATAGAAGATTAATCAATAAAAGAAGAAAAATGGCAGAAGAAGGTGTATCTGAATCTAAAAGAGAGAAAGTTAACAATTTAGATGTAATACAAGATGATAAGAAGCTAATAGAGGGGTATGTGGCTATTGTAAAAGATATGGCTTTAAAATATGGAATATCAAGTGATTTAAGCAAAAATTAGGTTAAATCATGACAGTACCTTGAAAACTAAATACAGGATATTCAATTAATATGAGAAGGAGGTTTGAAAATGAGTGTAGCATTACAATTCATAGACACAAAAGACTTAGTACAAGAGTTAATGCGAAGAGATGATACAACAGACATCATCAAGATGTTTTTAGATAGAGAAGGAATTAAAAGAATGGAGTTAATGACTATAGAAGAATTTTGTGAGTACTTGAAAATATCTGATGTAACAGCTAGAAACATGGCAAGAGAAGCCATGATAACAAAAGATTTTATTGCTTTAAAAATAGGAAGAAAGTACATGATTGATAGAATATCATTTGAAGAATTTATTATGAAAAATGCAATGAAAGATAAAGATGTAATGAAAAAAAGAAAGGGGGTGATTTAGTTGAATGTAAGAGTACTGATAGCTTATGTACAATTCTGTAAGCAATACAATAAGAAAGCAAGTTTTGAAGGTCTTAAAAAATACAATAAGGGGATAGTGATATGAAAATACTTAAAGTAAAATTTCCTACAAAAATTCTTAAAGCAGGTAAAGCAATCAGAGTAACATGTGCAAGATTTGGTTTTGAAAGCGATTGTATAATAACTCAATCACAAGAATTTGAATTAACAGTAGTTTATTTTGATAAAGAATTAGATGATTTAGTACAATCGTCTATAACTATAGATGATGCAATAAGCTATGATTATTGTATTGAAATGCTAAATTAAGGGGGATTAATCATGAAAAGTTTAATTATAGTGAGAAATGCAGTAGAACAACAACTAAATAGAGCTAATTTAGAAATAAATAAAAACGAGCAACTTTATACAAAACTTAGAAAAAAAGAAGAAAGAAATATATCAGAAGAAATTGAATTGAGTAATGCTTTAAGAGAAAAAAGTGTAAACGAAAGATTAAAAATATTTGCTGAGTCATTACTAGAAATTATAGATACACAAATTGAAATAAAAGAATATGAAGAAAATGAGGATTGCAAGATATTTCAATTAATTTTAGAAGAACTTGAAAGAGATAGACCTATAGATGTTCAGATATAAGAAAAGAGCCATTGCCGTGGCTCAATTCAAATAAATATATCAAAATTTAATTAAGCTAATTATAGCACAAACGGAGGGAAATTATGAGTACTTTATATGAATTAACTACAGATTTATTAGAAATAGAAGAAGGTTTAACAGAAACAACAGGAAATGAAACTGAAAAACTAGAGGAAATAAAAGAAATAATAAAACAAGAGATACAAAATAAAAACACTAGGATAGTTTCAGTAATATTAAACATTGACAGTGATATAAACTCTATAGATTCAGAGATTAAGAGAATGCAAGAGTTAAAGAAGATTAAGAAGAATGCTCTTGACAGATTAAAAAGCAATATAAAGGAATGTATGGAACTACTTGGTACTAAAAAAGTAGAAACATTTTTAGGAAATATAAGTATAAGAAAGTCAGCAGGTAGCTTAGTCATAGAAGATGAAGAAAAGATACCTGCTATATATAAAACAGTAGAGCAAGTTGTAAAAGTAGATAAAAATAGTATAAAAGACTTTATTAAAAAAGGTCATGAGGTCGAAGGTTGCAGGATTGAATATGGAACTACACTAACAATTCCAAAAGCTAAAAAAGAGTAGGTGAGGACCATGGAAATTAATAATATTTACATTAAATTGATGAATGTAAGAGTTAAATTTAGTAAGTTGAATTTAAAGAAAAGTGGAGAAAATAAGTTCGCTAACTTCAAGTATTTTGAGTTAGCAGACTTTCTACCACAAGCAACTGGATTACTTGAAGAAGCTAAGCTATGCCCTATAGTGACCTTTACAAATGAATATGCAACTCTAACATTAATTAATGGAGAAAACCCATCAGAGCAGATTGTATTCACTTCTCCAATGAGAGACTTGCAACTTAAAGGTTCTAATGAATTACAAGCACTAGGAGGTATAGAAACCTATCAAACTAGATATTTATATATTCAGTTACTTAATATAACTGAAAGTGACACTTTTGACGCAACCAGTGGCAAAAATGAAGCTAAAAGTAATTCTAACAATAGAATTTTAACAGATAAACAATTAAGTAGGTTATATGCAATAGCAAGTAATGCAAATGTTGATAAAGAAAGTTTGAAAGAAAAAGTATTTAAAAGATTTGGAAAAGAGATAAAAGATTTAACAAAACAAGAGTATGACACTATTTGTAATGCTTATGAAAATAAGCAATAAGGGCAGGTGATATTGTGGGGATTATAAGAGTAAGCAAAGACAAAGATAATCCATATGTGGTTTTAAATAAAACTTGTTTGGAAGATGTAAAATTAAGCTGGCAAGCAAAAGGTTTACATTCATATCTGATTAGTAAGCCCGACCATTGGAAAATCTATGTTAATGATTTATATAAAAGAAGTAAAAATGGGAGGGATGCTACAGCAAATATTTTAAGGGAGCTCATAGAAAATGGATATATAACAAGAACACCTTGTCGAGATTCTAATACTAATAAGATGCTTGGAGGATATGATTATCAAGTATATGAGATACCACTTGAAAATCCTCAGAAGCTAAAATCCCGAAAAACTGATTTCCCGGAAACCGGATTTCCCGGAAACCGGGTTTCTCGGAAACCGGAAAACACGGAAGTAGTAAGTAATGACTTTAAAGTAAATAATGATATTACTACTATTGTTATTAATGAACAACCTCAACAAGATAAAACCACCTATATAAAAAAATACTTTGAAAAATATATAGGTGTGATTACTCCTAATAACTTTATAGAGTTAATGAGTTACTTAGATGATGGAATGGAAGCTGATGTAATTATAAGAGCTATTGATGAAGCAATATCAAATGGAGTTAAGAATTATAAGTATGTAAAGACAATATTAAACAATTGGATAGAAGCAGGTGTAAAAACTAATTTAGAACTTACAGAGTATCAAAATGAGTTTGAGAGGAAGAAAAAGAATAAACAGGAGAAGAAGCAGTCTAATCATAAAAATGTGAATACTCCTAATGTGAGTAAAAATAAGTTTCATAACTTCAATGAAACCTTTACTCAATATTCACCTGACGAACTAGATGACATAATTAAGAAAAGTCAAAAGGTTAAATTTAAATAAAATTATACTTCTAGGAAGTAAATATCAATATATTACTTCCTAGAAAGGGGAGGTATAAAATGGCGAGAATATATGCACAAAGAAGTGGTTCTTTAAACGAACAAGATAGATTGGAATTATTAAGATTACTTGGGAAAGCTGGATATACAGTAAAGATTGCTAGAGAGAAGCAAAATAGCAAGACAACTTATACTTACTTTGTTGAGTATACAGAAGAGCAGGAAGAAAAATAGAAGGGGGCTAGTTAAATGAATACAATAACTTTAGTTGGAAGATTAGTTGCAGATGCAGAATTGAAGTACCTTCCAAATTCGGGTACTCCAAAAATAACCTTTTCAATGGCAGTAGATAGAAGGTTTAAAGATAAAAATGGAAATAAAATAACTGATTTTATTCAATGTGAACAATTAGGAAAACATGTAGAGAATCTAGTGCAATATCTTGTTAAAGCTAAGCCTGTCTATGCTATTGGAGAGTTAAATATATATAATTACAAAGATGAAAATGGTTGCTGGAAATCTATTACTAAGGTTAATGTAAATGCCTTAGAACTACTTTCTAGTAAAAATGATAATAATGCTAAACAAGAATATGTACTACCAGGATTAGACCCACAAGGTTTTCAAGCAATAGATGATGACGATATACCTTTTTAATTAAGTTAAATAGTCTAGGGGGTAGTTATACAATATTACTTCCTAGGAGTTGAAAAATATTGGAGGGATGAAAGATGGAGTTAAAATTTAGAGAATGGAATAAAAATGGTAAAGAAATGTATAGTTATGATGAAATGGTGTGCTATTCTAAAAATTTGCTTAGAGAGGTTTATAGTGGTGTTTATTTGCCAAAAAACAATGAAAATTTTGAGGTTATGATATACACAGGTTTAAAGGATTGTGATGGAAAAGAAATCTATGAAGGCGATATTGTTTTATGTAGAAGTATATTTTTTACAGAGTTTGCAGGGGAGGTAAAATTTAAAGATGGTTGTTTTATTGCAGTGAATGAAATGTCAGGAGATTGCTTTAGATTATCTGAACTTGCAATAGTTAAGATTGATGGGAATATATATGAAGATTTAAGTAAGTTAAATGATATAAGAAGATGTGATGAGGGGGAGATTAGGGATGATAATAATTAGAAGTCAAGATAGATTAGATTTAATGAGAGTTAATAGAGTTGAAATAAGTAATAAACAAGTATGTGCAGTGTTTGAAGAGGAATCAAATGCTAGAGAAATAGGTAGGTATAAATCAGAAGAAAGAGCTATTGAAGTATTAAACATGATACAGAATGCTGTTATTGCAGGAACTAAGTTTGACATTATAAATAAAGACGGGGTTAGATGCAACAAAGAAAAAGTGTTTGAAATGCCAGTTGAATAAGGAGGGAGCTGAAATGTTAAAGGTTGAAAAATATTTTAATGGTTCTGTTGCAGATAACATATTTGAAGATGATTTGACTCTTAGAAACTACTTAGCACTATATTGTTGTGTTCATGGAGTAAGAAAAAATGGAGAGCTTGTATTTCCAACTTCTGAAAAAATGCTAATAGAGTTTAATGTTGATAAAAATAGAAAAAAGAAAAAGAAAGGTTCAAAGGTAAAGTTGATTAATGCCAAAACTGGTGAAGAAAAAATATTTGATTCTATAGATAGTGCAGCGTGTTTTTTAAGACTACAGAGTCAGGCAGTTTACCAAACAATTAAAAAGAAAACTAAAACAAGAAGTGGCTGGAAAGCTGAATATATTAAGGAGGAATAATGGAAGTTTCAAGGACTGAATACACAATTAAAAGAGCAAAAGAGTTGTATGACAATGGAGAGGACATATTTATTGCTATAGATAAGGCTAGAGAAGAATATGAGGAGATGATTAAAAGTGAGTTTAATTAAGTACAGAGGTTATGATTTTGAGAATGAGAAGTGGATTTATTCTGAAACAATAAAGTGGAGTGATGCAGTAGATTGTTTATTTATGCTAAAAGAGAATTGCGAATGGCAAAAAGTATCTAATGTTGGAGTATTCTCTAAATGTTGGTCTGGAAATAATGAAGAAATTTATGAGGGAGATATATTGAAAGAACCCTATAATACTAAAAATAAATATGAATATGGAATTGTAAGACAAGAAAATTATGCTCTTGAATTATATGTTGAATGGCATTATTTAAAGCAATTTGAAGGTAAATGGGAGGAAATTACAAGTAAAGCAACTATAATGAATAGCAAAAAATATGTAGTAGTTGGTAATGAATGCGAGAATTTGGAAGAAATTAAAAAAGAGTTCTTAGAACGTAAGGAGATGTTGGAAAATGAACATCTTGGCTAGTGTGCTACTGATAGGAATTAGTTTTATAGCTGGTAGAGTTTATGAGTATAGATTGAATCTTAAAGAGTGTGAAAATTGTGATAACAAAAGAGGTGTATAAGAATGGATGATAGATTGGAGATTTGCAAAAAAATGTTTCCTATCATTACTAAAAATACTAGATTACTTTGTCATTATTGTGATGGTAGAAATATTTGCAGTTATGATGAAGAAAAAGCTCATGAATTATTGAGAAATGAAGAGGGTGCTAAAAATGACTAATTTTGAAATGATAAAAAGTTTGGATGAGGATGGAATGGCTAATTTTTTTGGAAGTACAGATTGTATTTGTGAGTATTGTATATATGAGGGAGAACCTTGTGGTTATATATGTTATGAAAGTCCCGAAGGGTTCAAAGAATGGCTTTATATGGAGGTAGAAGAATAATGGATAAACTTTATATATGCAGTTCACAAGGAGTAGAAGAAGTTGAAATACTAGAAGGAACAAAAGGTAGATTCAAAGTGGGGAGTAATAGTCAATATTTAAGAGTTATTAATAAAAATGTACTTGATGTAAAAAGTGCTAGTTATGTTGCTTCTTTAAATAGAGATACAGCTATAAACATCTGGAATGATGAAATAAGCAAAGAAATAGAAAGATTAAAAGGATTTTTATATACAGAAAATATCTAATTAAAACAGTTTAGAGAGTTGCAAAATGTCTTTTAGTATAAATTATTGTTGAAGTGTTTTGTAACTCTCAAAAACGAAATAAAGGAGTATTTAAAATGAAAAAATATAAAATTAAGTTTGAGGAAAAAGTAACTTTAGAACATGAAATTATAGTTGAAATACCAGAAGAAATAAGTATAAATGACATTTGCCATTGTATAGAGAATAAATGTCAAAGAGTATATGATATAGCAGATTATATAAGAGAATTTAATGGGAGACAAATAGATTTTACAGAAGATACTTGTGGAGAGACTGAAATGTTAGTTGAATCATTTAGAAAATGCAAGGAGTGATTTTATGAAGTATATTGCAAGTTTTAGTGGAGGAAAAGATTCGGCTGCAATGCTTCTTTTAATATTAGAAAAAGGTCTTAAATTAGATGACATAGTTTTCATAGATACAGGACTAGAATTTAAAGAAATTTATGATATAATAGATGATTTTGAGAAAAGAATAAACTTTAAAATAACAAGAATTAAAGCAGAAAAAACTTTTGAGGAATACTTTTATACTGTAAATGAAAAAGGCAAACGCAAAGGGCAAATATGGGGTTTTCCGTATACTCTAGGGGCATGGTGTAATAGCAGATTAAAGCTTGCTCCTGCTAATAAATATTTTAATAAACTAGGAGAGCATAAGAGGTATATTGGAATTGCGTACGATGAACCTAGCAGATATAAAAGACTAGAAAAAAACTGTATAGCACCATTGTTTGAAGAAAAAATGACTGAAAGTGATTGTTTGAAGTATCTAGAGGAAAAAGACTTTTACTATGAGATACATCACAGATTCAAGAGAACTGGTTGCTATTTGTGCCCTAAACAAAGCTTAGAGAGCCTAAAAACACTAAGAAAATACTATCCCATTTTGTGGCAAAAGATGCTTAAGTTTGATAGAGATAGCCCTGTACCTTTTAGAGCTAATGGGGTCACAGTGAATGACCTAGAAAAGCGATTTAGTAATGAAGATATAGAAAATGAAAGACAGATAAGTTTCTTTAGTAAAGGAGTGGTTTAGAAATGGATTTACCAGATAATGTTATCGAAATTGATATATTAAGAATTAATAGAAATAATGATAAGAAATGTAAGTGTAAGAATAGAGAATTTATAGTAGATACAGTCAATAAATCTGTTCATTGTTCAGAATGTGGATTTAGAGTAGAACCATATGATGCCCTATATGAACTAGCAATGAACTTTGAAAGAGTAAATGGGCAAGTAAACACATTATTAAAACAGAGAAAAGAAATAGCTAGTTATAAACCTCACTTGATAGTTTTTAAGAGGCTTGAAAGTAAATACAGGGGTAAAAAAATGTTACCAGTATGTCCGATTTGTGGAGAAGCATTTTATTTTGAAAATTTAACTTCATGGATTAATAAAGATTTCTATGAAAGAAGAAAAAATAAATAAAATAATTGGTCAAGGTAAGTTTGTGAATGAAACTAGAAGTCTATAGACTTACTTTGACTTATAAAAGGGAGTTTTTAAAAAATAGGAGGTAATAAAATGAATAAATGTGAAGATTGCAAATATAGAGCTTATGAGGAAGATGGAGAAGTTTATTTTTACTCAGATGGAAGTTATGAAGGAGGTATATGTAGAGAAGAGTATTGTAGCAGAGGATATGAAAAAAAGTTTAAAAATAATGGAGAAAACTGTAAAAGTTTTAAAAAATTGTAGGACCATAAAAAATAAAATAGAGTCATTGGTATTGCTATATTTTATTAAAAAATATAAAAAAATTTTTGAGAAAATTAACTTTTAAAAGGAGCGAGATTATGATTACTACTCAAATGTATAAGATAAATAATGAGATATATCTAAATAATATATGTTTGGAAGAAAATAAGGAAATTACCATATGGGTAGAAAAGAATAACACACATGAACTTATATGGTTAAAAATAGCGAATGTAAATGGCAAGTTAGCTATATTTGTACAAGATATTGAAAATGCTGCAATAAAAGAATGGCAAGGTCGTATAGCATACGAACGAGTGATATCGCAAATAGAAGATGAACAAGTTGAAAAAGGGGAAATAGACTAAAACTTTTAAAGGGTGTGAGCTTATGATACATGAATTAAAAATATTACCTCAATATTTTAAAGAAGTTGTAAATGGGAACAAAAATTTTGAAGTTAGGAAAAATGATAGAGGTTTTAAAAAAGGCGACTTGTTGGTGTTGCAGGAATTTGATGGAGAAAAATACACAGGTCTTGAGATACGCAAAGAAATTACTTATTTACTTGATAATAGCAATTATCTGCAAGATGGGTATGTTGTTTTAGGAATAAAATAAATGTTTTGTGACTAGGAAGTGAGTTTATGAAACGAAGAAGATGCAGTTGGTGTGGCAAATTATTTTATCTTGAGGAAAAATCTAAGGATGTTTATTGTTGTAAGGAATGTAGAAAGAAGGCTAAGAAGGTGAAAAAATGAAAGTTTTTCTTGTAATAGATGGAGAGCCAGTTGGCAAAGAAAGACCTAGAATGAACTCTATAACTAAAAGGACCTATACACCTAATAAAACTAAAAATTACGAGGACCTAATAAAATGGCTATATCAATCTAAAGTTAAACATTACTTTGAAGGTTATATAAAAATGACTTTAAGATGTTACTATTCTATAGCTAAAAGTAACAGTAAAAAAGTTAAAGAGCAGAAAAGAAATAATGTGTTAAGACCTAGCAAGAAACCCGATATTGATAATGTGGTTAAGATTATAGCTGATTCACTAAATGAGATAGCTTATAAAGATGATACACAGATTGTTGAGGTTGTAGCTAGTAAATACTATAGTGATAAGCCAAGGGTTGAGGTTATATTAGAAGATATTATTTAAGGAGGACTATAAATATGAATGAGATTATGACAAATGAAAATTTAAGAGTTGTAGCAGATGATTTAGTTACAGTTTATGAAACTGATACAGGAGAGAAAATAGTTTTTGCAAGAGAACTACATAATAACTTAGAAGTTAAGAGACAGTTTATAGACTGGATTGAAGATAGAATTAAACAATATGGATTTAAGGAAAATGAGGATTATTCAGTTTTTCACAAAAATATGAAAAACTCAACTGGAGGGAGACCTTCAAAAGAATATGTATTGAAGCTTGATGTAGCAAAAGAACTTGCTATGGTACAAAACAATAATAAAGGAAGAGAAATAAGAAGATATTTTATAAGATTAGAAAAGTTACTAAATAGAACCTTATCAAATTCACAGCTTAGTCAAATTAATACTATTGTGAATGAATCATTACTTAAGATGGAAGTTAAACATAATATCCAAATAGAGCAACTTAAAAAAGAGTGTTCAGAATATTATAGACCAACCTCTAAAACTAAATATGATATATCTTCTTATATAAAAGAAAGACTAGGTATATCAAAAGTTAATGAAGAATTTGAATTAGTTAAGAAAAGAACTCTATTGGCATTAGGTGCTGACAAATGGGAGGATATCCCGAAAGATGTATTACTTAATTCATTAAACTTAATAGATGAATCAATCAGAATTATAAAATCTGAGAGAAAAACAAATCAAATTAGTTTCTTTGAAAAAGATAATTTCTGTTAATAAAAAGAAAAAAGGAGTGCTTTCACACTCCACTTGTCAAAAATATAAAACTTTTATATACAAATATTATTATAACATAAAAACATAAAAAATTGATGGGAGTGTGGAAGTATGAATAAAAAGACACTATTTCAAGAGGTTGAAGGTAGATTATATAACTATAAAAAACTAGAAAGTCAAATAAGAATAAAAGATATATATATTAAAAAATTAGAAAATGAATTTTGTGGATGTAAGGCTCAAAGTTATGAAGAAAAAACAGGACCTACTTATAATATAAGTTCAAGTGTTGAAAATGAAGTTATTAAGAGAGAAGAAGATTTAAATAGATTAAAAGAGGATAAGAAAACATTAGAAATTGAAAAAGAAACTATAGAATGTGCATTAACAAGTCTAAATAGCTTTGAAACAGAGTTCTTCAATGAAATGTACATGAACAATGAAAAGATAAACATGGATTATATGTCTAATGCTATGCACATAGATAGAAGTCATTGCTTTAGAATAAGAAAGAGGATAGTTTGTAAGATTATAGATATGTTATATCCAAAAATAAAAGAGTTTGAGTTGCCTATTTTTTCATGGAAAGCTTAAAAATGAGACTATTTTGAGACTTTTTGGAGACTATCGTGAGACTTTTTATTGGCAAAACCATGAGATAATAATATTGTGGAAATGAAAGATTTCCCTCTCAAAACTAAATAATTGCTAGGTTAGTTTAAAGGGCTAATCTAGCAATATGAACAGACTAGGCAGGGCGTGAGGACGCTGTTAGTTCAATTCTAACTATGTTCAAAATCTATTGATACACTATATTAAGTATTTGAATTAAGATTAAAATCTCATACAGTTTTGTATCTTAATTCAGAAATCTAAAAAATCGGGTGGGGCTTGGTAACCTCACTCACCATGCAGGTAGTGGTTTAATCTAGGTTCGATTCCTAGAACTTGCTCCCTTAATAATATGTATCCCCCATTAAAAAGGCTTAGATTAATTTCTAGGTCTTTTTTATACAAAAATTTAATAAGTTTTAGATATCAGTAACTCTGATAACAGAAAATAAGGGTGTTCAAGTTGAGCACCCTTTATTAATAACTAATTTAGGAGGTAGTAGTATGTTGAAAATTTTACAAGATAAAAATGTAAAAGTAATGTGGTCCAAAAATGGAGAAGAAGTTTGGTTTAATGCAAATGACGTAGGAGAGGAACTAGGCATAGTAAATATTCGTGATACATTAAGAAATATAGATAGAGAATATAAAAAGAAATTTAATGAGTCTACTGTCGGAGATTCCTACACTAGAAACTTTAAAGATAAATTACCTAACTTCGGTACTACTTTTGTTACAGAAGAAGCTGTGTACAATATGTCATTTAGAAGTAATAAACCAGAAGCAAAGTTATTTACAAAATGGGTTACACAAACACTTAAACAAATTAGAATACATGGTTATTACATTGCTACAGAAAAAGACCAAGAATGGCTGGATATAAGAGCAGAGGGTAAAAAGGTAAGAAAAGATTTTACAGATGAAATACAAGAGTTTGTTTATTATGCTACTAGTCAAGGAAGTAATAAACCTCAGATGTATTATAAACATTTTACTGAACTTGTAAGAAAAAAATTAGGTATACCAAAAGGTGTGAAAAGGGATGAATTAAATCAAAGTGAATTGTTTGATATACAAGCACTCGAAAGAATTATATCTATGAAATTACCTAAGCTAATAGATAAAGATATGAATTATAAAGAGGTATATAAAAAGATTAAAGAGTTAATAGAAATGATTTAAATGACTGTCTTGATGGATGGTCTTTTTTTATATAATAAATTAAATAAGTGTATTATTTAGAATTATTTTGTAGTTGTCGAATAGTTTTTGAAGGATATTGACCTTTGAAGTTGAATTATATACTTTATAAGGAGGTGACTATTATGTCTGATGGAAAAATATGTGTTTCTTGTCAAAGAACAATTGCAGATGTAGCTACAGAGCTTACAATAGCATATATGGAAAATGCTTCTTTAACTCCAGAAAAAATTGCTGAAATATATAAGTTATTTTATAAAAATGCAAATGAAGCGTTTAATGGTAAATTCTAAAAGATTAAGAACTCTAACCAGAGTTCTTTTTTTGTTCCCAAAACGACAAACAAACGAGGTGGTGGTATGAATGAAAAGGCAGATTTAGCTCATGAAGATTACTTAAAAGGGCTTAAGTACAAGGAAATAGCTGAAAAGTATAATGTAAGTTTATCGACTGTAAAATCATGGGCAACTAGATACTGGAAACAAAAAGGTTGCAACCAATCAAAAAAAGTTGCAACCAAAAAGAGAGGTGCACCCATAGGTAATAAAAACGCTACTGGTCCACCAGGTAATAAAAATGCTGAAAAATTTGGTTTCTTCTCAAAATACTTACCTGAAGAAACCCAAGACTTAATTAATGAGATAAAGGATAAAGATAAATTTGATATTCTTTGGGAACAGATAACAATACAATATGCAGCAATAATAAGAGCACAAAAGATAATGTATGTTAAAGACAAGGAAGAAATGGTTAAAGAATTAAAGAAATATGAAAGCACAGAAAATGGTGAAAAGATAGAGTATGAATTTCAATTTGCATGGGATAGGCAAGCATCTTTTCTTAATGCACAGAGTAGGGCAATGAGTGAGTTAAGGAGTTTAATTAAACAATATGATGAAATGATTCATAAGGATTGGAATTTAGCTACAGAGGAGCAAAGAGCAAGAGTAGAAGTATTAAAATCAAAGATAAATAATCAAGAAAGTAAAGAAGATAAACTTGATAGATATTTTGATAAACTCGAAAGTGTGATAAAAAATGATTGATGAATTATATCATAGTAAACAACTTGAAGTTCTTAACTTTGCTTTGAATAATGACTACTTCATGCTAATTAATTATGGTGCTAAAAGAACAGGAAAAACAATAATTGACAATGATTTATTCTTACTTGAACTTAGAAGGGTTAGAAAGATAGCTAATGAGCTAGGTATTAAGCTTCCTCAATACATCTTAGCAGGAGCAGATTTAGGAGCTTTACAAAGAAATGTACTAAGTGAGCTTACAAATAAGTATGACATTGAGTTTAAGTTTGACAAACATAATAGATTTGTATTGTTTGGAGTTCAAGTATGTTGCTTTGGACACTCAAAAACAAATGATTTAGGCAGAATAAGAGGTATGACTTCGTTTGGGGCATACATAAATGAAGGTACAGTTGCAAATGAAGAAGTATTTAATGAAATCAAATCAAGATGTAGTGGAGAAGGTGCTAGAATACTTGTAGATACTAACCCAGACCAACCAGAGCATTGGTTAAAAACTAACTTTGTAGATAAAACAGATGGCAAGGTTATTCAATCTTTTCATTACAAATTAGATGATAATATATTTTTAAGTGAAAGATACAGAGCAAATATTAAGAAGTCTACTCCTAGTGGCGTTTTTTATGACAGAGATATAAATGGTTTATGGGTGTCAGCAGATGGATTAGTTTATCAAGATTTTAATAAGGATATTCATTATATTTCTAAGGATAAATTAAATGATATTAATTTTGTAAGATACTTTGCAGGCGTTGATTGGGGATATGAACATTTTGGAGCTATTGTTGTAATTGGAGAAGATGATAAAGGTAACTTATATTTATTAGAAGAACATTCAGCTCAACATAAGGAAATAGATTACTGGATAGATAAGGCTAAAAGTATAAAAGAAAAGTATGGAAATATAAAGTTTTATTGTGATAGTGCTAGACCCGAACATTTGGCAGCATTTAAAAGAAATGGTATAAAAGCTTTTAATGCTAATAAAGCTGTATTGTCTGGCGTTGAAGCTGTAGCTAAAAGAATTAAAACTAATACTTTATTTGTAGTTCATGAGAATGTTAATTTATTCAGGAAAGAAATTTTTATGTATGCTTGGAATAAAAATACAGGTGAGCCAATTAAAAAGTGGGATGATGTATTAGACGCACTTAGATATGCCATCTATACAGATTCCTTAGGAACAGGAATTAAAGTACTTACACCAAATGGAAGAAGGTGATAAATTGGAATTAGATGTAATAAAAAAGTTAATTGAACAAACTAATAGTAAACATAGTAACTTTGTTAAAAAAGCTGATGAAGCTGAAAAATACTATAAAAATGAAAATGACATTATAAGGGATAGAAGCCCTAATAATATTGGAAAAGTAAATACAACTAATAATCCACTAAGAAATGCAGATAATAGAATACCATTTAATTGGTTTGGTTTTTTAGTTAACCAAAAAATATCATATCTGTTTACTTATCCACCTACATTTGATGTTGGAGATGATAGAGTAAATTCAAAGATAACTGATATTTTAGGCGATAGATACCCAAAAGAAGCTAAAACACTTGGCAAAAATGCTAGTATATATTCTAAAGCATGGTTACATATTTGGGTGGATGATAATAATAACTTTCAATATGCTAATATAGACCCTCGCCAAATAAGAGCAGTATATTCATCAGATTTAAACAGAAAGCTTCTTGCAGTACTTAGAGAATATAAAAAGACTGATGATAAAGGAAAAGAATATGTAATTTATGAGTATTGGACAGATGAATGTTGTTATACTTATCAAAATAAAGATGGAAATAGTAATATCAATGGATTGGAGATACTTAATAAATTTATAGAGAAAAATTTAGATAATAAACTTGAAACTCAAACTAATGTATATAAACACAATTTTGGAGAAGTTCCATTTATCGAATTTCTAAACAATGATTTAGAGGTAAGAGATTTAGATAATGTTAAACACCTCATTGATGTATATGACAAGGTTTATAGCGGTTTTGTGAATGATATTGAAGATATACAAGAAGTTATTTTCGTTCTTACGAACTATGGAGGTGCAGACTTAACAGAGTTCTTAAAAGGACTTAAAGAATATAAAACTATTGATTTACAAAGTAGTGGTGCAGATGATAAGAGTGGGTTAAGTACAATTACAATAAATATTCCAATTGAAGCTCGAGATTCACTTCTTAAAACAACAGAAAAGCAAATCTATGTCCAAGGTCAAGGTGTTGACCCTAAACCCGAAAACTTTGCCAATACAAGTGGTGTAGCACTCAAATTCTTGTACACTTTGTTAGAATTAAAAGCAGGACTTATGGAAACAGAGTTTAGATTAGGGTTTGCTAAACTAGTAAGAATGATATGTAGACATTTAGGATATTCTCCTAAAAGGGTTTTGCAAACTTGGACTAGGAATATGATTCAAAATGATTTAGAACTAGCTGAGATATGCTCTAAGAGTGTTGGAATAATATCAGAAAAGACTAATTTAAAAAATCATCCGCTTGTAGATAATGCAGAGGAAGAAGAAAAACAGATTAAAAAAGAAAATAGCCAACAAGAATATGATGATTTAATTCCTAATCAAGACGGTGGCATAGATGAAACATAATGATTATTGGAGAAAGAGATTTGAACAATTAGAAGAAGCTCAAAATAACAAAAGTGTAAAATATTATCTTGAATTAGAAAAGCAATATAAACTAGCTATAAATAGTATAGAAAAAGATATATTAGCATGGTACAACAGATTTGCCAAAAATGAAGGAATATCTTTATTAGAAGCTAGGAAACTACTAAATACAAGAGAACTAGAAGAGTTTAAATGGAGTGTAGAAGAATATATTAAATATGGTAAAGAAAATGCTATAAATCAAAAGTGGATGAAAGAGTTAGAAAATGCTAGTGCAAGAGTTCATATAACAAGGCTTGAAGCTTTAAAGTTACAAATACAGCAACAAGTGGAAGTGCTTTATGGAAATGAACTTGATGGTATTGATAAATTAATGAGACATATTTATACAAGTGGATATTATCATGCAGCTTTTAATGTTCAACAAGGAGTAAACGTTGGTTGGAGTTTAATGAATCTTGATACTAATAGAATAAATAAAGTTATCTCTAAACCATGGACTAGTGATGGATTAAATTTTAGTGAAAGGATTTGGGGCAAACATAGACCTGCTTTAATTAATGAGTTACATACTAAGCTAACTCAATCAATTATTAGAGGTGAAAATCCAAAGAACCTAGTAAATGACTTTTCTAAGAGATTTAATGTATCTAAATCACAAGCTAAGAATTTGATAATGACTGAATCAGCTTTCTTTGCATCAGCTTCAAGAAAAGATTGTTTCAATGATTTAGATGTAGAGAAGTATGAGATTATTGCCACACTAGACTTAAAAACATCAAATATATGTAGAGAGTTAGATGGAAAAGTATTTGATATGAAGGATTATCAAGTTGGAGTTACAGCTCCACCATTTCATTGTCATTGTAGGACAACAACAGCTCCTTGGTTTGAAGATGAAGAAGGTTACAGAGCAGCAAAAGGAGAAGATGGAAAAACATATTATGTACCATCTAATATGAAGTATAATGAGTGGTATGAGAAACATATAGAGGGTAGACTTGGAAAAGAAAAAGCTGATACTCTTAGAAAAATGCAACTAAATGAGAGTAAAGATAGAAAACAATTTGAAGAATATAAAAAGGTATTAGGAAATGAAATACCTTCTAAATTTGATGAATATCAACATATGAAGTATAATGATACTATAAGGTATGAGGAAGCTAAAAAGCTTTATAAGGATGTAAATTGGCAAGTTAAGAATCAGAGAAATTTAACTAGTGGAAGTGTTCATTCAGTGCCATTTGAATCAAAACCAAATAGTGTATTTGATAATTACAAAGATGGTAAATTAATTCAAAGAAGATACTATGGTAATACAGGAAAACCTAGATTAGATTTAGACTTAACTGACCATAGAAACCCAAAGCAACATAAAATTGTACCTCATAAACATGATTGGTTAGCTGATGAAAATAACCATGATAAGGTAAAAAGAGAGAAGGATATGGAGCTTACAAAAGCTCATAAAATAGCAAACAAAGATATTTTGAAAGGAGAGTAAAATGGATAATAAATTTAAGAATTTACAACATTTAATTGATTCTATTGATTTAGGATTAGATATAGAATTTGACTTATATAATAAACCATATAATATATCTATTGGAGATGATGATACAAGGTTTATTACTCTTTGCCCTAATGGAGATACAAAGTATTATAAAAATGGTAAGGATATGGTTGATAATTACAACATTGATGGTAAATTACTAAAGGATTTATGGAAAGATATACAAATAGTAAATATGTAAAAGCACTTGCTAAGTTATAAATTAGTAGGTGCTTTTATTATGTAAAAATTTATTGAGAGGGTGATTTGAAATGCTTAAATTATATATTTTATCAATAATTGTGTTTTGTACAGGGCTTTATTTATTTAAAATGAAGATTGATAGTAATGAGGAATTGATTGAGATTCTTAAAAATAAAAAAGTGAGAAGAAAGTGTAATTTTATTTTTATGGCTTTATTTCCACTACTTAATTTTATTTTAGGTGTGATATTTATCATATCTTCTTTACTAGTTAGCAATGAAGATATGATTAAAAATTTAAAGGGGGATAAATAATATGGCTAAATTTAAAAAGAAATCAGAGGAAGTAGAAGCTTTTAAATGGATATTAGGAAGTCCTAATACTCCTATATGGTTTTATCAAGCTTTTGAGAAGGGAACTATATGGCTTGATGAATCTTTAAACTCTATGAATCGTAAAGGTGAAGTAAAGAAAACTATCTGTATAAAATATAAAAATGGAGTTATTAGGGCAACTAATGGAGATTTTATTATAAAAGATAGTGAAGGCAAGATTTATTCATGTACATTTAGTGAATTTGAGAAGTTATATGAAAATTTAGAAAGAGGACATAGATATGTTGATGAAGATAACAACAAGAAAAATAAATTAGAACTTTCAGCTAAATTGGAACTAGATACAACTGATTTTGAGGAAAATATAAAAAGTGCTACAAAAGAAATTGAAACACTCAATGAAGTAGTAGATAGATTAGAGAAAAAATTAAATAGAATATTTGCAAAAGAAAATAAAGTTGATATAGATAGTATTGTAAAACAATTAGAGGAACGTCTAAGAGAAAGTATTGAATAAGTTTTGAGGGATGGAAATATGTTTAAAAAGAAATATATTAAAAAGCCAAGCAAAATAAGTGTTAGAAATATTATGGCATTTATTATTACAGTTGTTGGTATAGCTTTAGGTGTTTTTATAGGTATCAACATAATCATGGCTCATGTTTTAGGTATAGCTAACATGGTAGATAATAATACTTTTACATGTGTTAGATTAGTTTATGGCTTAGCAGGAGTTATAAGTGGGTATTTGATAGGAAAAGCAATATACCTTATAGCTTCGCTAATAAGCCATATTATTTATGAATAATTTGTTCAAAGATTTTTTATTTTGTAAGAAATGAAAGGAGGGTTGTATTATTGAAAGAGTATGTAATTTGGTTTAAGAGTGGAAATTGTGTATCTGGAATAACAAACGAAGATGTTACTGATAAGTTAATGAAAGATTTTATGGAAGCTGACTCAGATTGTAGGTATTTGAAAGGGTATTTAGATGAAGATGGAACAACTGTAATAGATTTATCACAAATAGAAGCTATATCAATAAATAATTGTAGTGAGAATAATATTGGTTTTAGTAAGTCCTAACAAGGGCTTTTTTATTTTCTAAAAATGAAAGGAGAATTAAATAAAATGAAAAAAGGTGAACTAATTGCACTAGGTCTTAGTGAAGAAGATGCAAAGAAAGTAGAAGCTGAATCATTAAAAGAATTAGAAAATTATATTAATAAAATTGAGTATGAAAAGGTAAAAGAGGAACTAAAAGCCTCTAAAGAAGCAATTGAAGGTTTTAAGGATGGAATGACAAAAGAGCAGATTGAAGAGCTTAAAAAAGGCTATGAGACTAAATTAACTGCAAAAGATGAAGAATATCAAAAGAAATTAAAGGAAAAAGAACAAAAAGAGTTTGATATGGCGTTAGAAAATGAACTTATTAAACTTAATGTTCATAGCACTAAAGCAGCAAAAGCAGAACTTGATTTAGAAAAAATAAAATATGAAAATGGTACTTTTACAGGACTAAAGGAACAGACTGATACTTGGTTAACTCAAAAATCTTTCTTAATAAAAACAGGAGAGACTAAGATAAATTACAGCCCCGATAATGGCAATAAAAATACATTAAGTAGAGCTGAAAATATTGCTAAAGAAAAGAATGAGGAAGGTTCTAAAAATCCATATGCTGACGCATGGAGTATAAAATAAAAAGGAGGATAAAGTATGTATTTTAAAGAGGTAAATTTTGATAACACACCCGAGTTTCTAGCTTCTCAACACTATATTAACTTTTCAAAAACAGCATTAGATACAGATGTAGTGGCTGATGAAAATGGAAAGAAATATGTGTTAGCAGGTAGTTTATTAGGTGAGAGTGGCAAAGTGGTAAAGATAACCAGAGGAGGTTCTTCGGGTAGTTATACATACACATTATCAGAAGACCCTGTAGGAATAGTTTTTTCAACTGTAGATGTTACTTATGGACCACAACCAGTTGCATCAATGGTGGAAGGCTATGTAATAATCGAAAGATTGCAAGGTGAGTATGTAAAAGAAGCTATAGAAACTATAAAGACAAAATTACCAAATATTAAATTTATGTAGGAGGATGAAATATGGCAAGAGTAGAAGAATTATTGTCAGTTCAAGAGCTGATAAACTATACAAAGACTAGAAAATTAAAAGAAACAATGGGAGATTTATTATTTCCAACTCAAAAGATAGAAGGACTTGAAATAAAGATGATAAAAGGTGCATCTAATCTTCCAGTATCAGCAAGTGTTCATGCTTTTGATACAGAAGCAGAGATTGCATCAAGAGAAGGTGCTAATTTAAGTATTGCTGAACTTGCACTTGTGAAAAGAAAAATTAAACTAGATGAAAAAGATATAATTGTACTTGAAGAGCCAAGAAACTCACAAGAAGAAACTCAAATGATAAATCAAATATTTAATGATGTTGATAACCTTGTATCAAGTGTAAATACTAGAATAGAAGCAATGAGAATGGAAGTTTTATCAACTGGAGAACTTAATATAAATGAAAATGGAGTTAAAGCTTCTTTAAAATATGGAACTCCAACAAATCATAAAGAAACAAAAACTTGGTCTAGTGGAACACCAGATATATTAGGAGATATTTATAATATGACTGATAAAATAGTTGTTGATACTGGATTTACTCCAACAAGGTCATTAACTTCTAAAACTATTTTAAATATAATCTTAAGAGATGAAAAACTAAGAAAAGCTATATTTGGTGTAAATAGTGATAAACTACTTACTTTAAATGAATTAAATACATTTTTAGTTTCTCAATCTCTTCCTCCTATTTTTACTTATGATGAAAGATACAGAGTACAAGGCAAGGATGGTAAGTACACAACAAAGAGATTCTTAGATGAAAATAAGTTTATTCTTATGCCTGACGGCAAGATGGGAGATACTTTCTTTGGGCTAACAGCAGAGGAATTAGAACTTAGAAAAAACCCAGCAATAGATATTAGTTCAGTTGGAAATATAATTGTAGAACAATACTCTACTGCTGACCCAGTTGCTAAGTGGATAAAAGCAGTTGCAACAGCATTACCTAGTTTTCCTTATGCTGACCAAGTGTTTATGGGTACAATAAATTAGAGGTGTTGATATGGAAGTTGAAAGACTAAAAAAACTTTTAGGAATCAGTAAGGAAGATTATTCAAAAGAGATGATATTAGAGTTTATATTAGAAGATGTGGAGGAAATAGTTAAAAATTATTGTAATGTATCTGTTATTCCCGAAGGGCTAAATAGTACTGTTTTAAGGATGGCTATAGATATGTATAAAAATGAGAATCTAGGAAGTGAAGATATTGCACTAGGTTCTATTTCTTCTATATCAGAAGGTGATACATCAGTTTCATACAGAAGTTCAGCTAGTGAATTTAAGGAATCGTTACTCAAAGATTATAAGTCACAATTAAACAGATACAGAAAAATTAGGTGGAAATAATGATGGATAAGACTAGAAAAGCAATAGAAATGTTATACAGAGATAAATGTACTATAATTGAGTATCAGCCAGTCAAAGACCCTGTGACAAAACGAACTAACAATAAAGAAGTGATTGTATTAGAAAATCAACCTTGTAAGCTTTCATATAAAAACATTAATTCTACAGAAGAAGGAAAAGTAGCTAAACTTGCACAAACCATCAAACTCTTTATATCTCCAAACATAAGCGTTAAAGCAGGTTCAAAGCTTATTATAACTACTCAAAATAACATAACAAGAGAGTATGTAAGAAGTGGAGAATCAGCTATATATCCAAATCATCAAGAAATAATACTTGAGTTATTTAAGGATAAAGCATAATGGCTAGATGGGGCAGTGTTGATTTTAGAGAGTTTAAAAGAGTTTGTAAAAAGATGGAGAAGCTTACAAAGATTGATTTAGATAAGTTTTGCAAGGATGCAGCAAGAGAATTAGCAGCACGATTACTTGGGAAAGTAATTAGAAGAACACCAGTTGATACAGGATTCTTACGACAAGGATGGAATGGAGTGGCTTATGCTAGGTCGCTTCCTGTGTATAAACAAGGAAATAATTATATTATAGAAGTTGTTAATCCGACTGAATATGCAAGTTATGTAAATTTCGGGCATAGAACTAAAGATGGTAAGGGATGGGTTAAAGGACAACATTTCTTAACAATTTCAGAGATGGAACTACAAAGTCAAGTTGATAAGATTATAGAGAGAAAGTTATTAATCTTGTTGAAAGGAGTATTTGATGCTTAATAATATAATTGATGGAATATCTATTAAATTAGATAAATCATTTGGAAATGAATATACAATTTATAGTGAAGATGTGGAGCAAGGTATAAATGAACCTTGTTTTTTTATTGTTCCTTTAAATCCAAGCAAAGTATCATATCCAAGTGGCAGGACATTAAAAAAGAACTCTTTTGATGTACATTATTTTCCTCGTTCAAAAGATAAGAGTTTTGAAATAAATGAGGTAGCTGAGATGCTACTTGAGGAATTAGAGTATATAGAAATTGATGGAGATTTAGTTAGAGGCACAAATATGAATTTTGAAATTATAGATAATGTTCTTCATTTCTTCGTTGATTATAACTACTTCACTATAAAAAGTAATGATACAGAAAAAATGAATGATGTTGAATTATTTGGTGGTTTGAAGAGAGGTGATAATTTTGAATAAAACATTAAGCAAAGAAGATGACTACAAGTTTACTAAGGAGCAAATAGTTAATTCTAAGAAGTATGTAAATAGAAAAGACTTATTAAATGCAATTTTAAAAGAAAATGAGTTATATTCCTTCTCAGAAGTAGAGGAAATAATAAATAATTTTATGAAAGGAGTGAGTTAGATGGCTTTAGGTGGAGGAACATTTGTAACACAAAATAAGGTCCTACCTGGTGCATATATAAATTTTGTAAGTGCTACAAGGGCAACCAGTTCATTATCGGATAGAGGTATTGTTGCAATGCCTTTAGAGTTAGATTGGGGCATAGATGAAGAAATTTTCACAGTAACCAGTGATGATTTTGAGAAGTATTCAACTAAGTATTTTGGATATGATTATACTCATGAGAAGCTGAAAGGTTTGAGAGATTTATTCAAAAATATAAGGTTGGGATATTTTTATAAATTGAATAAAGGTGTTAAAGCTAGTTGCAGTATTGCTACAGCTAAGTACTCAGGTACTAGAGGTAATGATTTAAAAGTTATAGTTACAACAAACATTGATGATAACACTAAGTTTGATGTTGTAACACTTTTGGATAATAAGAAAGTAGATACCCAAATAGCAAAAGTTATTACAGACTTACAGGACAATGACTATATTACTTGGAAGAAGGATACAACACTAGAAGCAAGTGCAGGGCTTGTATTTACTGGTGGAACTAATGGCGAATCAGTCACAGGAGCAGAGTATCAAGCTTTCTTGGATAAAATAGAAAGCTACTCATTTAATGCACTAGGCAGTTTGGCTACAACAGCAGAAATTAAAAGTTTATTTGTAGAGTTTACTAAAAGAATGAGAGATAAAGTAGGAGCTAAGTTTCAAACTGTACTATATAAAAAGAATGATGCAGATTACGAAGGTGTAGTATCTGTAGAAAATAAAGTTAAAGATACTGGGTTATTAGAATCTAGTTTAGTTTATTGGACTACTGGAGCTATAGCAGGATGCGATATAAATAAATCTAATACTAATAAAAAGTATGATGGTGAGTTTGATGTTGATGTAAATTACACACAAATACAACTTGAAGAAGCACTAAAGAGTGGTAAATTTATATTTCATAAAGTTGGTGATGAAGTTCATGTGTTAGAGGACATAAATACTTTTGTATCATTTACAGATGATAAAAATGACGATTTTTCAAGTAACCAAAGTGTTAGAGTACTTGACCAAATTGCTAATGATATTGCAACTTTATTTAATGAAAAGTATTTAGGTAAAGTTCCGAATGATAAGGCAGGAAGAATAAGTTTCTGGAATGATGTTGTTAAACACCATAAAGAATTAGAGAATATAAGGGCAATAGAAGATTTTAAAACTGATGATGTTAGTGTGGAGCTTGGAAATGACAAGAAAACAGTTATAGTGAGTGATGCGGTTAAGGTTATAAATGCTATGAGTAAGCTTTATATGACTGTTTCAGTTAGTTAATTAGGAAGGAGAATATTAGAATGGCTAAAAATATTACTATGAAGTCAAAAGATGCAATAAGTGCATCTTTGGCAGAATGCTATGTTACCATTGAAGGTAAAAGATACCTTCTTATGCAGTGTATCAAGGTAGAGGCTAAATTTAAGAAGAATAAAAGTAAGATACCAATTTTAGGGCAAACAGGAAAAGGAAACAAAACTACTGGATGGGAAGGCACAGGAAGTGCAACTGTTCATTATAATACTTCTATCTTTAGAAAACTTATGCTTAGATATAAGGAAACTGGAGAAGATATATATTTCGATATGCAAATTACTAATGAAGACCCAACAAGTTCAGTAGGTCGTCAAACTATTATATTAAAAGATTGCAATATGGATGAGGTTACATTAGCTAAATTTGATGCAGATAGTGAATATTTAGATGAGGATATAGATTTTACTTTTGATGATTGGGATATGCCAGAAGAATTTAAAATTTTATTAGGTATGATATAGAATACACATTTATAAATTATAGATGTGTGTTTTTTATGTAAAAATTAAAATAAAAGGAGAATTAAGAAATGAGTAATTTAAGTGCTTTTTTAAGTCAAAATGCAATAAAAAATGAGAATGTAATGTATGTGGCAAGCGATAGATTTTTAGACGAAGGAGGAAAGCCAGTTGAATGGGAATTAAGAGTTTTATCTTCTGAGGAAGATGAAGTATTAAGAAGAAACTGTACCAAAAGAGTGAAAGTGATTGGCAATAATGGGAAGCCAACAGGTCAATTCACAAGTGAAATTGACTACAATAGTTATGTAGCAGAGTTATGTGTAGCATCTACAGTATTTCCAGATTTAAAGGATGCCGAACTCCAAAATAGTTATGGAGTGATGGGAGAAGCTCAGTTATTAAAAACAATGCTTACAGCAGGTGAGTATGTAAATTATACAGTAAAAGTTAACGAAGTTAATGGATTTGATACAACATTTGAAGATAAAGTAGAAGAAGCAAAAAACTAATTAGGGGCGGTGATTTTGATGCTAGCATCACTCATTATTGTATCCAAAAATTAAAGTGGAAACCTAGTGAATATATGAATTTAGAAGTTAATGAGAGAGCATTAGCAGCCGCCTCAATACTTGTTAAGATAGAGGATGAAGAGGAAGCAATGAAAGAATCTGAAAGAGAGAAAAAGAGAGGAAGGAGAAGGTAGGCAGGGATTAAATGAATAAAGATATAGAACTTACAGAAAAAGATTTATATTGTATCACTAGACATATTAAAGTGTATATGTTCAAAAAAATGATGAAGTGATAAAAAGAGAAGATAATCCATGTTGTAGATATTTATCACTGCACCACATTTAAGAAATTATCTAAAATTACAGGTCTTAAAATGGGTTTTGGAGTCAAACTATAATGTAAAAATTTTTATGGATATAGTATAATATTTATAAAAATATTGTACAGGGGGGAATTATTATGTTTTGCTCAAATTGTGGTGCAGAAATCACAGGTATAGGCAAGTTTTGTTCGAATTGTGGGGCTGCTGTAGAAAATGAGATTATTGAAGATAATAATATTAAATCAAATGATTTAATCATTGATGCTAATGGAATAGAAGTAAATATGACTGAGATTTATAGAAAATATAGAAAAGAAAAAGTAAATGCAATAAAAAATGTAATGGAAATAAGCGGTTTGAATATAAAGGAAGCAAAAAAAATAGTGGATTCTTCCTTTGAAGAGTTAAAAAACAACTTTATTGATGATACTATGAGTAATTCAGAAAAGGAAAAAATAACAAACAATCAAAATAGAAAAAATAATATTGAAAAAGCTCAACAAGAATCAGTTGCTTGTTGTCCTAAGTGTGGTTCAACATCCTTGACAGCTCAAAAAAAGGGTTTTGGTATAGGAAAAGCAGTAGTAGGAGCGAGTTTAACTGGTGGAATAGGTTTAGTAGCTGGAAATTTAGGAGCAAAGAAAGTTAGAGTAACATGTTTGAACTGTGGCAAGCAATTTTGGGCAGGCAAAAAATAGATGTATTCATAATAAAAACACTTACTAAATTAGTAAGTGTTTTTATTATCTAAATTAACAGAAAGGAGAGCAGAAAAATGGCAACTATACAAACATCTATCCGAATTTTCGACGGAATGACACCTGCTTTTAGACACATGACTAATGCTATGAATATTGTATTAAGTTCATTCGAGCAATTACAAAGAACATCTAGCAATGCTATAGATGCTAATAGTATTAGAACAGCTAGAGAAGAGTTAGCAAGGGCAGAAGCTGGATTTGATAGATTAGAACAACAAATAAGAGAAGCTGATGAACAACAAAAAAGATTTAATGATGATGTTAGAAAAGGAGCAAGTAGTACAGATAAGTTAGTAGAAAATGCTAAAAGATTAGTAGCAACTTATATTGGATTGAGAAGTGTTGGTGGTTTGATTAATTTAAGTGACCAAATGACGAGTACTAATGCGAGACTAGCTATGATAAATGACGGGCAACAATCTGATGGAGGACTCAACAAAATGATATTTCAATCAGCGGAAAGAGCAAGAGCATCTTATTTAGATACTGCAAAAATTGTAAGCAGAGTGGGCATGAATGCAGGCAAAGCATTTAGTAGTACAAAAGAAATAGTAGCATTCGCGGAACAACTTAACAAGAAATTTGTAATTGCAGGAGCAACAACAGAAGAAACTAATTCAGCACTTTTACAACTTACACAAGGTTTAGGAAGTGGTGTGTTAAGAGGCGAGGAACTAAATGCTGTGTTTGAGTCAGCACCTAATATTATTCAGTCTATTGCCGACTATCTCGAGGTCGATATAGGGAAGATAAGAGGTATGGCAAGTGAAGGAATGTTAACAGCAGATATTGTAAAAAACTCATTACTTGCAGCAGCAGAGCAGACCAATTCAGAGTTTGAAAAAATGCCTTACACATTTTCTCAAATTTGGACTTCAATTAAAAATAATGCAATCATGATATTTGGTGTTATACAGAAAAAAATAGAACAAGCTATGTCTAGTAGGGGTTTTCGAACCTTTATAGATAATTTTATAGATTCGTTATATGTTTTAGGAGCAGTTGCATTTAGTATTTTTAATGGAATTATAAATATATTAGGAAGTCCATTTTTTCAAGCATTTGTAAATGCTATTATTGTAGGTGTTAGTCTGATAGTGCAAGTGCTTGGCTGGGTAATAACACAAGCATTAAATATTACTAATGTATTTGCTCAGAACTGGAGTATTATTGCACCAATAGTACTTGGAGTTGCAGCTGCTATGTTAGTATATAACAATGCACTATTACTTAGTATAGCTAATAAAGTAAAAGATATTGCGTTATCTGCTAAAACTTTAGCGATGAATTTTGCTCATATAATAGCAGAGTCTTATAGAGCAGCAGCATTAGTAGCAAGCACAATTGCACAGGACGGATTGAACGCAGCAATGGCAGCTTGCCCTATCACTTGGATTTTATATGGAATTATAGCCATAGTTGTTGCCTTTTTTGTAGCTATAGCTGTAATAAATAAATTCGCAGGAACATCTTATTCAGCAATTGGAATTGTTGCAGGAGCATTATCGGGTTTAACAGCATTTATTATAAATAGTGTATTTTTCTGGATTAATGTTTTTATATCATTTGCTGAGTTTTTTACAAATGTATTAGACCATCCAGTTTATTCAGTAAAGAAATTATTTTTTAATTTAGCCACAGCAGTATTAAATAATCTTATATCTATGACAAAAGGATGTGATGAATTTGCTACTAATTTAGCAAACTCTATTATAGATGGAATTAATGGGGCATTAAAAGCTTGGAATAAATTTGTAGATGTCTTAAATAAATTTGGAGGACTTGGAGATAAGTTAGGACTTGGAAAAGCTGATATGGTTGGTCATACAAAGTCTATTACAAGTACATTGCAAAAAGCTAAAGGAGACTTAAATAAATGGCTTGGAGCAGAGCCAAAAGGTTATAAATCCTTTAAACAATTAGAGTATAACAATGTTGGAGATTGGGCTAAAAATGGATATGCCTTTGGTCAAAACTTAGAAAATAAAATAAAGGATACTTTTGATATTAGTAAAATAGCTGATAAGGCAAAAAAAGATTTAGGTCTTGACGATTTGTGGGATGATAAATATGGATTAGGTGATGGAATAGGCTCAGCAGGATTAAACTCACCTTTGGGCGATGCAGCAAAAGGAGCAAAAGATACCGCAGGAAATACAGCTAAAATGGCTAAAACAATGGATAAAAGTCAAGAAGACTTAAAATATCTTAGAGATATTGCAGAACAGGAAACAATAAACCGTTTTACAGGAGTCAACATTAAAATTGACATGAACAACACAAATAACATAAATAAAGATGCCGACTTAGATGGAATAGTTAATGTACTAACAGAAAAATTAAATGACGCTATGGTTGTATCTGCTGAGGGAGTAGTTTAGAAAGGAGGGATATAAATGGCTTATGACTTTTATTTAGATGGAGTACAATTACCAATCGCACCTGGCAAATTAGAAATAAAAATAACAAATAAAAATAAAACAGTTGATTTGATAAATACTGGAGAAGTAAACATACTAAAAAAAGAAGGGTTATCCGAGATAAGTTTTGAAGCAGAATTTACACATAATAAATTACCTTTTTATCGTGGAGCTTTTAAAGATGTTCAATTCTTTTTAAGTAAATTAGAACTATTAAAAACAGATTGTAAGCCATTCCAATTTATTGTATCGAGGGAATTAGGTAATAAAGTACTATTTAACACTAATATAAAAGTATCTCTTGAAGAGTATGCTATTTCAGAAGATGCAGAAAATGGTTCAGATACAAAAGTTGCAATAAAGTTAAAGCAATATAGAGATTACTCAACTAAAAAGTTAGTTCTTGCCCCTCCTAAAAATGAGACTGGTAGACCAAGCGTAAAGATAGAGCCAAAACGAGTTGATTCAGTCAATGCCACAAACACTAAAACTAAAACATATACAGTAAAAGCAGGGGATAGCCTTTGGTCAATTTGTCAGAAACAACTTGGTAATGGTTCATTATATAAGAAAGTATACGAACTAAATAAATCTATGATGGATAAGGCAAATAAGGGCAAAAACTTAAGTAAATACACTATTTACAAAGGGCAGGTGTTAAAACTTGGTTGATGAATTAGTGTTAGCAAATGATAGAGATGTAAGGTTAGTTATTGCACATTGGGAAGATTTCTACGAACCTGCTGTCATTGATGGTATCACATGGGAAATAGAAAGACGAGGAACACCTTCTAAGTTAGAGTTTACTATAGTCATGGATGATATACTACAGTTTTGTGAAGGTAATTCAGTGAGATTATATTACAAGGGTGTAGGCATATTCTATGGATATATATTTCAGAAGAAAAGAGATAAAGAAAATCACATCAAAATTATTGCATATGACCAGTTAAGATATTTTAAAAATAAAGATACTTATGTATATAGTAATAAAACAGCAAGCGAACTTATAAAAATGCTCGCTAAAGATTTTAATTTAAAATACAATGTCATAGAAGATACAAAATATAAAATATCTAGAATAGAAGAAAACAAAACTTTATTTGATATGATTTTAACTGCACTAGATGATACTTTAAGAGAAAAAAAAGAAATGTTTACCTTGTATGATGACTTTGGAAGAATAACACTAAAAAATGTTGCATCAATGAAACTTGATACTGTTATGAATAATGATGTAATCGAGGACTTTGACTATAATTCTTCTATTGATAGTGATACTTATACAAAAATCAAACTTGTAAGAGATAATGAAGAAACAGGAAAAAGAGATGTGTATATTGCTCAAGACTCAACGCATATGAGGAGTTGGGGAATACTACAACTATTTGATACAGTTGATAAAAATATGAGTGAAGCAGAGATAAAACAAAAATGTGATATACTCCTAAAACTATATAATAAGAAAACTAAGTCATTAAGTTTAAAAAATGTGTTAGGAGATATTAGAGTAAGAGCAGGTTGTTTAGTACCTGTTTTTTTGTCGTTAGGAGATATTGATTTACAAAATTATATGTTAGTTGAGAAAGTAAAACATACATTTGAAAATAACAGTCATTTTATGGACCTAACTTTGGTTGATGGAGACGAATTTGCTTCTTATTCTTCATCAAGTTATAGTAGTGGAAATACTAATAATAAAAATGAGAAACAAAATGGTCCTGCACAAAGTACTACAAGTAAAGAAGATACTGATATGGCTAATAAGATTAATAAACTACTTAAAGGTAAATTATCAAATACAGGAAATATATTTGTTAAATATTCAAATGCTTATAAAGTTAATCCAGCACTCATGGCTGCTATATCTATGCACGAATCAGCTAGAGGGACTTCAAATATTGCAAATACTAAAAATAATTTCTTTGGAATGAAAAAAAATGGAGATTACATGAGTTTTTCTAGTGTAGACGAAGGAATAAAAAGAGGTATAAGTAATTTATCAAGAAACTATATCCATATAGGACGAAAAACTTTAGAAAGCATCAGAAATAAATATTCTTCTAGTTCAGACAAAGAATGGGTAAAATGTGTAGGTGCATTTTATAAGCAAATAACAGGAAGTACTTATAATTCTAATAGTGCAGGCACAGGAGTTGGAAGTAATGAAGAAGCAGAAAAGAATTTAAAAGATTTAACTTATCAAGTTCAAAACAATAATTCTAATACATCAACAAACAATAATAATAAAGTAAGTAAAGTTATTCAAGAAGCAAAAAATCAACTTGGCAAGCCTTACAAATGGGGTGGTAATGGTCCAAAGAGTTTTGACTGTAGTGGTCTTATGGTGTGGGCATTTAAAAGAGGTGCAGGAATAAATCTCAAAAGAGTTTCAGCAGACCAATCAAAAGATAGTAGAGGAAAACTATTATGTAACATAAATGATGTAAAAGCTGGTGATTTAGTATTCTTTGCATACAACAAAGGAAAAGGAAATGTACATCATGTTGGACTATATATAGGAAATGACCAATATATTCATGCTCCACAAACTGGTGACGTAGTAAAAATAAGTAGTTTAAGTGGTAGACAAAAGAAAAAGCATGATTTTGCAAGAGCTAGAAGATTCTTTTAAGTGAGGTGATAAAGTGTCACAAGAATTATTGCAAATAATTAAGAAGGCTGCAATGGATGCAGTAGAAACAAGCAATCCAATGCAAATTGCATTTGGAACTATAGAAAGTGTTAATCCTTTGATAGTTAAGATAGAACAAAAAGCATCTTTTGAAGAATTTTTTCTAATACAAACAGAGACTTTTAAAAGATATACAGATAAAAAAATAGGGGATAAATTAGTCTTAATTAGGATGCAAGGAGGACAGCAATATTTGATTTTAGATAGGATGTGATGAGGTGTTACCAAGCGATAATTTGGATTATGACATTGAAGATGTATCAATAATTAATTTTGATGTAAGGCAAGAACCAAGTAAGACCTTTAAATTAAATATAGAAAAATCTAAGATAGATGGTATTTGTGATGATGTTGAAGCATTAAAACAGACCATCTTTTTAATTTTAAATACTGAAAGGTATGAGCACCTCATTTATTCTTGGAATTATGGAGTCGAGTTGAACGACCTTATTGGAGAACCTATATCCTTTGTAATCCCCGAACTTGAAAGACGAATCAAAGAAGCACTAATTCAAGATGATAGGGTTGAAAATGTAGATAATTTTGAATTTCAAAATGTAAAAGGAAAAGTACATTGTAAGTTCACAGTTCACAGTAAATATGGAAATATAAAAGCAGAGAAGGTGGTGAGTGTATAATTGTTTGAGTTAATGACATTTGAAAATATAATTAAAAGAATGTTAGATAGTGTACCAGATACTTTTGATAAAAGGGAAGGTTCTATAATATATAATGCTCTTGCTCCTGTTGCTATAGAACTTACAGAAACATACATTGCTATGGATGAATTACTAGACCAAACATTCGTAGATACTGCTAGTTATTATTACTTGGAGAAAAGATGTAAAGAACGAGGAATTACACCACTATCTGCAACTAATACCATTGCAAAAGGAGTGTTTAATATAGATATTCCACTTGATTCTAGGTTTAATCTAGGAGAATACAATTATATTGCAATTGAGAGAATATCTGAAAAAACATATAAAATGAAATGTGAAACTGCTGGACCTATATTTGAGTTAGGAAAACTAATACCTATTGAATATATAGATGGTCTTGAAACTGCTGAACTAACTGAAATCTTGATAAATGGAGAGGATGAAGAGAGTGAGGATAGTTTAAGACAAAGATATTATGATAGCCTAAATTCACAGAGCTTTGGTGGAAATATGCAAAATTATAAAGATGAAGTTAACAAAATACAAGATGTTGGAGGAGTTAAGGTTTATCCTGTGTGGGACGGTGGAGGAACTGTTAAGTTAGTAATAATTAACTCTAATTTCAAAGTACCATCAGAGGATTTAGTTAATTTAGTGCAAGAAGAAATTGACCCAATTGGACATCAAGGACAAGGCTTAGGATTAGCACCAATAGGGCATAAAGTTACTGTTACAGGTGTTGTAAGTACAACTATAAATATATCAGCAGAGATAACATACAAAAATGGCTACACTTGGGAGAATATAAAATCAATTGCAGAAGAAGCAATAGACGACTATTTAAATGAACTTAACATGAGTTGGGAAGATGAAGAAAACTTAATAGTCCGTATATCTCAAATTGAAACTAGATTACTTAGTATTGATGGAGTATTAGACATTGCAAATACAATGATAAATGAGGTTAAATCTAATCTAACAATAAATAGTAACAGTATAGTAGTGAGAGGTGAGGTAGTTGGATAAAGAGATTAATCTAATAAATTACTTACCACAAATTCTACAAGATAAAGAAGAATATATAAAAGTATTTAATGTAGGAAATAAAGAAATAAAAATATTACATGATAAATTAAAGGACCTATCAAATGACCAGTTTTTAGAGGACCTAACTATAAGTGGTATAAAAAGATGGGAAAAGATAATGTCTATAACTCCTAAAAGTAATGAGAGTTTAGAAGATAGAAGGTTTAGGATTTTTAGTAAATATATAAGTAAATTACCTTACTCAGAGAGATTTTTAAGGAATTGGCTAGATAGTATAGTTGGAGAAGGTAATTATGAGTTAACTATTAATAATGCTACTTATAATATACATCTTGAAAGTGATGCTAGAAATCAAGATTGGTTTGAGGAAGTTCATTCTTTTGTAAGTAATATTAAGCCATGTAATATGACTTTAGATTACACTAGAGTGCTTATAAGCAAAGACAATTATATGAATTTTGGTATAACAACCCTAATGGGTCAAGAAATAACTATATACCCTTGGAGTCCACCAGATATAGAAACTTATGGAGAAATTGATGTATTAACTGGCAATGGAGTTGGATACCAAGAGATAACAATATTTTAGGAGGTGATATATTGGCTATAGATAAAAGTTATTACACTATAATTACAGATGTAGGAAAAGCAAAGATAGCAAATGCAAGTGTCACAGGTAATAAAGTGGGATTTGTAAAAATTCAACTTGGTGATGGAGGAGGGAGTGAATATACTCCAACTGAGAGTCAGACAGCTCTCAAAAACGTGGTATGGGAAGGCAATATTGGAAATACAACTACAGATGAAACTGCACCAAATTGTATAATATTAGAGAGTTTAATACCATCAAGTGTAGGCGGATTTATGATAAGAGAAATAGGATATTTAGATGATGAAAATAATTTAATTGCCATTTCTAAATACAAAGAGTGTTATAAACCTTCTATAGAACAAGGTGCAGTGGTAGACATGAAGGTTAAAACTGTGCTTATTGTATCTAATGTAAATAATATAGAACTTAAAATTGACCCAACAATAATCTTTGCAACACTCAAAGATATACAAGACTTAGAAACTAAAATAGGTACTGTTAATACTAAAATAGATACAACTAAAACAGAATTAACAAATAATTTAGAAACTGCTAAAACAGAGTTAAACACTAGAATTGACACAGAAAATGAGAAACAAAATATTAAAATTGACCAATTAATCGCAGGTGGTTCTAATGTGGCATCTACTCAAACAATAACAATTGACGATTGGGTTGAGGATGCAGAAAATGGATTCAAAGCAACTGTAACACATAGTTTGTTAACACAGAGAATAGTTGTAAATATTATAGATGCTACTACAAAAGAAAATGTAGTTACAAACTTTAAAATTATAGATGATAATACTATAGAAATTAGAAGTGAAACAAGGTCAGAATTAAACGTTTATGTGATAAATGGAAATGCAGAAACTCATTTTATAAATGCAACTGTAGATGATAACAGAGTGTCTGAAATGACTACTTATTCGTCTAAGAAAATAGAGGATAGATTGGTTAATATAGAAGAAAAATTAAGTGGTGGGTTATCTAACATTGCAACAAGTGTAAATGAATTGATAACTTATTGTTAAAGGAGAGTGAGAAAATGCAGACAGAATGGAACTTTGGGTACAATGGTTCGCCACAAAGTGTTATATTGAAACCTGGCAAATATAAATTTGAATGCTGGGGTTCTTCTGGAGGTATCAACAATTCTTCTTGGCATACTGATGCTAAAGGCGGATATTCTAAAGGTGAAATTACATTAAAAAAACAAACTACATTATATGTTTACGTCGGCGAAAGTGGTTTTGCTTCTTCATCTACGAGTAATAACACTAAAAGTGGTTTTAATGGCGGTGGTAAAGGTTATTTAAATCAACAGGTTATGGGTACTTATTATTCTATGTACGGTGGTGGTGCTACTGATATAAGGCTCGTTGGTGGTGCTTGGGATAATGAGCAAGGTTTGCTATCTCGTATAATTGTCGCAGGTGGTGGCGGTGGTTCATATTCTCCTTATACTGGTGGTGCAGGAGGAGGATTAGAAGGAGGTACTGGGTATAGTGCTAACGACAGACATCGTCCCGGCGGTACTCAATATCAAGGTGGTATTGGTCGTGTAAGCACAGAAAACGGAAGTTTTGGAAAAGGGTGTTCTGCTAAAGATTCAACTGGCGAAGGCGGTGGAGGTGGCTGGTTTGGTGGTGCAGGAATGAATGGTGCGGGAGCAGGTGGAGGTGGAAGTGGCTACGTATTAACTAAAGATAGTTATAAGCCTACTGGCTACACACCAACATCTGAATATTATTTTGATAATGTTGTTATGGAATCTGGTGGAAATACTGCTGGTGCTTATGGTTATGCCCTAATAACATTACTACAAGCATTACCTTTTTTAACCGTATCCTCTTATAACTCCACACAAGCAACATTTAAAGCTGACCACACAGACCCTACACTATTAACTAAGATAGAAGTATTTATAGATGATGTACTAAAAGAAACTATAACAACAGATTTAACAACAGAGAAAACAATTAACTATACATTAGAAGATAATGCACTGCACACGCTTAAAATAGTTGTTACAGACAGCAATAATGCAACTGCTGAAAAAGTTTTAAGTATAAGTAAGAATATAATGCCACTGCCCGAAAATGTAAATTTAAATGATATATCAACAAAATTAGTTGAGGTTAATGCAGGATTTAAAGTTGGGAAAACAAGTATTATAAACACTTTAGCATTAAAGAATATAGAAGCAAGTTTGAATAACACACTTGTTGAGTTATCAGAGAAAATAAAGCAGTCTTTTGATAGTGGAGACGCTAGTTTACAGGATTTGATGAATCAGTTAACACAAGCTAATAATACTATATCGCAATTAAACTCTAAATATAAAGTTGCTAGTGGAACAGTCACTTCTTTTGCGGATAGTGCTAAAATTGCTTATCCATATCTAACCGACAGAACTTTTAAACCTGGTACTTGGGTTAAAATTAGTAATTTAGATTTTAAGCCTAACATTTTCTTTGCTGATTTTGATTACTATGATACTGAATATAAAAATAATTATAAACTTTTCCTTTTTGCTTGTCGTGGTGTCGCTACACAAAGAGGTGTTGATTTTTCAAGCGTTACAGCTTTTATTAGAAAAAACAGTGATGAAAATTTTCATGCTAATGGTTGGCTCTATAATAATTCCGAAGGGGATGTTTATTTTAATAATACTGGTGTTCAAATTCCAGCTTATAACTTTGACTCAACTCAAAGACATATTTATAAATGGTATGCTATTAAATTTATTTAAGAAGGAGAAAAAAATATGAATGTTCCAAACAGAGTAATATATGACCAAACAGGCAAAATAATTTTTGAAACAGGTGAGTCCTGTGGGGATGTGTTACCACACAATAAAATAACTGAATTAGATTATATTGATATTCCATATGGAAGTATAGATTATATTAAAAATAGAATTATAGGCATAAATATAGAAACAAAACAACCAATTTTGGAAGAAATACCAGTATATGTAAGTGAAGAAAAAAAGAGAATACAAGAATTAGAAAATCAAGTTTTATTAAATGAAAATGAAAAAGTAGGAGGATTATTATAATGAATATAAATAATGTTGTAGTAAGAATATTAGCAGAGAGGATATTAAACGGAGGATTAAACCCTCTAAAAAATCGAGAATTTGAATTAGATGACGTAACTAACACAGAGTATAGAAAAGCAGTAGAGGATTATATAATTAGAGAAAGTGGAGTAGTAGAAGGAGCAGAACCAACAAAATAGGTTTTTTTTATATAAATTAAAAATAATTTCCTTTTTTAGTTATATATTTTTTATTTTTATCTATAATAAAAAAATTCTATTAAAAGGAGATTAAAAAATGAAGAAAATAATTGTAATTTGCATTCTAGTTCTAATGTTAATTATACCTACTATGGGGGAGATATTTATAATGGTAGAAAATATAAAGCTAGAGGGGCTAGAACAAAACCCAACAAGTTGTTACATTTCTAATCCAGGGATTATGGGAGAAGCAAAATGTGATGCAGCATACTTTATTATAGCTGCAGATTTCGTTAACAATTTAAAGGTAAAATAATAAATTAATACATTTAAAGGACTTAGATAATTCTAGGTCCTTTTTAATACAAAAATTAGGAGGAAATATGAATTTAACAATAGTTTTTTTAGCAACAAATATATTTATAAAATTAGTAATATTAGCAATAGCATTTGATACACTGTTAGGTTGCTTAAGAGCAATAAAAACACATCAGTTTAATTCAAGTTTTGGAATAAATGGAGGAATAAGAAAAGTTGCAATGATAGCATGTATATTTTTTCTAGCAGTAGTTGATATACTTACAAAGTTTAACTTTTTATTTATGTTGCCACAAGATTGGATTGATTTCTTGAGATTAAATCATCTTGGAATATCTGAATTTTTCTCTATTCTATTCATTTTGTATGAAAGTGTAAGTATATTAAAAAATATGTACTTATGTGGATTACCAGTTCCCAAAAAATTAAAGGAGAAAATAGGCAATTTACTAGATACAATGACAGACGAATTAAATATTAAGGGAGGTAATAAATAATGAAAATATGTATTACAGTAGGACACAGTATTTTAAAAAGTGGAGCATGCACTTCTGCTGATGGAGTAATTAACGAGTATCAATACAACAAATCTCTTGCACCAGTATTAGCAGATACATTTAGAAAAGAAGGGCATAAGGTAGATGTAATAATATGCCCAGAAAAGCAGTTTAAAACTAAGAATGAAGAAAAGTCTTATAAAATACCTAGAGTTAATAGTGGAGGATATGATTTACTTATAGAGTTACATTTAAATGCAAGTAACGGTCAAGGTAAAGGTTCAGAAGTCCTATATTATAGTAATAAAGGCTTAGAGTATGCAACTAGAATATGTGATAAACTAGGTACAGTATTTAAAAATAGAGGTGCTAAATTAGATAAAAGATTATATATCTTAAATAGTTCAAAGCCTACAGCAGTATTAATTGAAAGTTTCTTCTGTGATAATAAAGAAGATTATGATAAAGCTAAGAAACTAGGTCATGAAGGTATTGCTAAGTTAATTGTAGAAGGTGTATTAAATAAAAATATAAATAATGAGGGAGTTAAACAGATGTACAAACATACAATTGTTTATGATGGAGAAGTTGATAAGATACTTGCGAATGTGCTTAGTTGGGGCTATAGTCCAAGCAAAGTTTTAGTTTGTGATATAAAAGATTACGTACCAGGTCAGACGGAAAATTTATATGTTGTAGGAGGTGGCGCATGTGAAAAGATAAGTTCTATTACTAAAGAAAAATTTATTATGATAAAAGGTAATGATAGATTTGATACACTTTATAAAGCATTGGATTTTATTAATAGATAGATAAAAGTTATCAACTAGAAGTGGTTGTTTGTTGTGATAACTCTATTATTGTAATATAATGTAAATATATTATTGTGATAATGGAGGATTTATGTATGGATGCATTGGTTTATGAGAGATTTGTAAGAGCAGCTTTTAGTATTAAACTTAATAACTTGATTAATAGAAGCGAAGATTTAGGTGGATTGGCTGAAGCTGATATCTTTAGAGCAGCAAATAATTTACATGAATTAAATGAGATAAAAATAGGTACTGGGTATGCTATTGCAATATTTAATAATGAGATATTAGAGTCTTGTAATGTTTCTGATAATGATAGCAATAGAATGATTGAACTATTTGATAGAAGTTTAATTGCAACTTCTAGGGAGGAAATATTGGATATTATAAGAGAATATGAAACTTATAGAGGACGATATCTTACTTTTAATTGGAAGAGATAGAATGTTTAAGTTAGGAAGTAGTAATTATAGTTAGTTATTACTTTCTTTCACATATTTTTATTATTTCAATAAGATTATTTCCAAATAATAATTTATTCAATGATAATAAGTAGAAAATAAAATTTTGAATCAATATAAAATTTAATGAAATGAGGTAGTAAAATCATGGATAAAAAAATAGACATAGCGAAGTTTATAGTAAATAGAATTGATTACTATATTGAAAAATCAGATAATAAAGCTAGTTTTTTACTATTATTAAATAGCGCAATTATAGGTTTTTTATTTTCAGGGAAGGAAAAAATAATGAATCACTTAAGTATAAGTAATATCAGATGTTTAGAGATGCTATTTTACATTGTTATATTATGTATATTTGTTATTTCAATTTATTTTTCGATTATGGTTTTAAAGCCAAGGAATTCTAAAATAGAAAATGAATATAAATCTATTTTTTATTATAAAGAGATAGCATCTTTAAATAATGAACAGTACAAAGAAGCATTTGAAAATGCATTTAAAGACGAAGAAAACTTGATTAATGATGCACTTGTTCAAATAAAAGAATTATCTTTAATCTGTGATAAGAAAATGTATAATGTAAAAAAGTCAGTAGAAGCTTTTATTTTAGGTGGTATTATATTGTTTATATATATACTTGTAGTAGTTTTTAATGCTATTTAGAAAATGTTTTATTTGGTTAGTATTCCTCTATGAAGATAGAATCAAATCATAGAAGAATACTATTTACATATTTGTAGATTCTTGTAATTGATTTTCATTTAATTTTTTAAATGCTAGTTTTAAAGTTTCTTTAAAATCAGGTACTGTGTTTTCATTAAAATCTTCAAGTTCATCCTCTCCTATCCATGCAAGTTCATTATGTTTTGATGTGGGTTCAAATTTAGAAATATCATAATCATTTATTATTTCTGCGAGAGTTATAATGCCTTTGTGTAAACCATCACTTTTTTTAACTTGATAAATTGCTAGAGGTATAGGTTGGCAATCATCTTTTCTTGTGCAATCAGTAATAGGTTCAATGTTTATATTAAAATCTTTTTCATATTCATCTTTAATAGTATTTATAATTGAAGTTTCTAGACTTGCCTTAGCACAACCAAATTCCCATTTACTCGCATTATTATTTCTATTATCACTTCTTTTCGCAATTAATATTTTTGAAGTTGATTTATTATAACAAACCGCAACACAGTGTAATTCCATTAAATCTACTTTTATATAGTCTTTATCTATTGTATTTTTATCATAACTGGGGTTTGTTTTAGAAATTACGTCACCTATTTTTTCAATCTTATCACTAAGGTTTCTGTCTATAAGTATTTTATCCAAAGCCTTGTCTACAGAATTAAACATAAAAGAATCAATTAGTAATTTACTTTCTCCTTTTTTATTAAAAAAATATTCTCGAACCAATTCATTTTCTTCTATTTCATCAAAAGAAAAACTATCATCAAATTCTATATCATTATTTTTTCCTTTATTATGATACCAAATGATAGGGTATAGTTTATCTTTCCAGATACCCTTTAATTTTTTATATGTAATTATATGTAATTTAGATAAAATATCAGTTTTTCTTGATAATATATAAGCTAGTTCAAAACTAAGAACAAGTCTTTCTGGGCATGTTTGCTTTGATATTCTGAAACCAGCATCAATATCATTTCCTAAGAACTCAAATATTTTATAATTATTGGATAAATCGTACATAGCAGAAATATTTTCATATTGTTCATTATTTTCTAAAGCATTAAAATTAGGATTTCTTGATACTATAGCAATCCAGGCCGCTCCTTTTAATGAAATAATATTTTGAAGTTTCATTAAGTATTTTTCAGATTCAGAAAATCCTTCTAGTGTAGAGAATATATTACCACTTTTTATATCTTTAGCAGTGCTTGTTAAAATATCAAAGATTATATCTATGTATTTATAAATTTCATCATAATTTTTTAGTACGATAATGAAAATTACCTCATCACCAAGAACTCTCCAAAGTTGTGCTTTAAGGTTTTCATAAACTCTATATTGTAACTTACGAATTATATGTGATAATACCTTAGCCCATCCGCTATAATTTATATTTTTATATAATGATGAATTAGCTATATCAAAAGAAAAGAACAAAATCACTTCTGGATGATTAGGTTCTTTTTCTTTTTCATAAATATCAGTATTAATATTTTCTTGAAGTTTTTCCTTATACTTTTTAAGATTAAAAGCGTTTTCGTTTTTAGCTGAATTATGAACATTATTTACATTTTGAGTTTTATATTCTTTATCATCTACCATTGTAAATATCCTAACCATTTCCCTCTATTAGATGCTGCATAAGAGGAAACATTAAAGTATTCTGCAATTTTTGAAGTGTCGACCTTATTACCTACTGTGTTTTCATCCATAATTCTTTTATATTCATGTTTAGGCATCAACAAGGCTGCTGCAAATTCATTGGATTGATACTCCTTATTGGTATTGCCACTTCTAAAATACTGATTTCCATCTTGACTATTCCATAGTTCATCATCAATGCCATAACCCATGTGTAAAAATAAATGTCCAAGTTCATGAGCAATGGTAAAATTCTTTCTGGTATCTGGTTGATAAGGAGATACCACTATTTCAAATGAATCATCAACTTTTCTAATAAATCCATCAGAGTATCCACTTAAAGAACTATCTTCTATTACCTTGCCTCCTAAAGCATCAACAACTTGATTTATATTTACTATTGGAATTTGGATTTTGTATGTTTGGATAATATCTTGGGTTATATCATTAATTAGCTCTCTGATTTTGAAATCCATAAAATCACATCCTTATATAATATTTTATTTAAATAATTATTTATTATAATATTCATTATATCAAAAACTATTTTTTTTGGTACATTTAATATTAATTATTTTCATTAACCTTTTGTATTATACAATATAATTATACCATATAAAAACTGTTTTTTGTCGAATGTATGTTTGAAAAAATAAAAATTAGTAAATTATCTTAAAAATAATTAGATATACTTTGGAAGCAATAAGAATATTAACAATAAGATAAATCGTTGAAATACCAACATGTGTTAAATAATAACAATAAACAAATAATAAAATTTTAGATTTCAGAATATGAAAGAACCAAAAAACGATTAACTAGTAATCTTAATTAAATTCATTTAGTTGATGTTAAAGTATGAAAACTATAGTAGAAGTTGTAATAATAAAACGAACGAAAATTATCATACTAAAACATAATACATGCTATAATTGTATTAGATAAATGCTTGAATATATACCAAAAGTACTCTTTTTATAAGAGTGCTTATTTTTTTGAAATTCATCAACATATAAACTATCAAGAACATTACTCAACACACCTTAAAATTGATTTAAATTCTTTTTCATACACAAAGTTATATGATATAATAAAAAAGTAAATATGTAACCCCAACACATCTTTACTAAGTCAAACATTATTATATAGAGCATTCTTCATTATGGAGAGTGCTTTTTCATTTCTTTGAATAATCATGTTGATTATTTATAATATTTTCATTTAATTTATCTTTATCTATCAAATTTAATGCACAATTAATACAAATGTTAGTTTTCATATGACTTTTCTTATGAAAAGTAATATACTTATTATCATCTTTATTTATTCCTTTATTACAGTAATCACATAATATAGTCTTAGTCATATTTTTATTCCTTTCATTTTATATTTTCCATAATTAAGTTTAACATATTTAGTATATACCTATGTATATATATTTAAAACAATGTTTTTTATTGCAATATAGAATATATTGTATAAATAAAAAAATATGGAGAATGGATATTTGATAATTGTAAAATTATGTTATAATTAAAATGCAAGAATAATCTTGTGGAACTACAATCTAAGAGTGGAGCTTCATTTTCTACATTCCATCCCTTAAAAGGAAGGAGGTGGAGAAATGAGCGAATTTTTACTAGGAGTGTTAGCTAGTTTAACAGCTAGCTTTATTACATATATTATTTCCAGAAAAGTAAAAAGCCACTCTGGCAGGAGTGACTTTGAGCTTGATGTAAAAATCAAGTTTAATAAAAAACGACATTAATATTTAGTTAATGAAACTTCACTCTAGGCTAATAGATTGTAGTTTCTTTTTTTGTTTTTGATACGAATTTACATCTTTATTATATCGCATTTTAAGAAAAAATAAAACTGTGAATGCTAGAAATATATTTTATTTTATCTCTAAGTATATATATTATTATCCCCCTAAAAAACTTTCATAAAAACAAAAAGAACACTATCTTTTTGGCAACTGGCTGACATAACTCATAAGATATTTATATAAGTCTTAGTCCCTATAGCTTTGCGTCACTAAATTTCTCTAGTTTTGCCGATTTAGTTTTATTCTACAACTAAAATAATACAATAGAATTAGTTATTATTCAACAGGATAGTTTGAAAGTTGAATAATTTTATAGATATGAAAGTTATTTTTCTTCTAAGAAAACAAACTAAAACAGTAGAATATATGGTAAAAATTACCTATAGTTTTTGTCCTAAAAAGCTCCTATTATTAATTTAAGCTAGATAAATTTGAAGAAGTGACATAAATTGAAAGAAGGAATATATTATGTTGAATAGAAAACTACCAGATGCAGAATTAAAAATTATGAAATACATATGGAATACTGGTTATAAAACTGTAATATCAAAAGATGTTGCAGATGAAATAGAAAAAACATATGGTTGGAAGCATACAACTACAATTACACTTTTAGCTAGATTAACCAAAAAAGGTTTTTTAATATCGCAGAGAATTGGGAAACATGTACACTATACAGTATTAGTAAAAGAAAGAGAGTATCTAAAATTAGAAGGTAAAAGAATTTTTGGAGGTTTACATAACAATCCCTTGTCAGAACTAATTTCAAAATTGCATGATGGAGAAGAAATAACTGAAGAAAAAATAATAGAAATAGGAAATTGGATAAAAAGCTGGAAAGATGAAGATTAATAAATAAAAGGTAGCTACTAATATAAGTGCTACCTTTTTTCTTGTGGATAATATTGGGGATAAGTTGTGGAAAACTTATGTAAAATTTGTGGATAAAATATTTTACTGACATTTGACTGACATAAATATCAAAACTTGATTTTAAAGTATTGAAATTTCAATTATTAATCATATAAAAATAGAAAAGTTATTATTGTAATAAAGAATAACTTGCCAGACAACGCTTTTGCTGCACGATATGGAGGAGATGAATTCACTTGTATATTTGTTGATAGAAGTGATGATGAAATTATTACATTTGTTAAGTCAGTTCAAAAAGAGCTGAGAGAAAAAAATATTGTACATTTAAAAAGTAAAAACTCTAAACAGCTCACTTTATCTTTTGGGATATATAACGAGATACATGTCGATGGTTGTGATGAATTAACCCTTATTAAAAATGCTGATTTAGCCTTATACCAATCCAAAAATAAGGGAAGAAATGTATATACAATTTATAAACAAAGGAGCCAATCGTGATGGAAACGGAAAAGAATATCACCTTAAAGCGCCATATATATGATACTTCATATATTTTGGAAAAATATTGTAAAGTAAAAGGTAGTGATGAAAGATACGCTTTAATACATTTCAACATTAAAAATTTTCGCTATTTTAATACAAAGTATGGGAGTAAAGCAGGAGATGAAATCTTGACATTGATTTTTCAAAAGATAATGACATTTTTAGAAGAAAAGGAGTATGCTGCATATTTATATGCGGATAACTTTGCATTTTTAGTTAGGTGTGATGACTCCAATTACCTTATATATGAACGATTGATACCACTAATTGAAATGTTATATCGTATAGATGATGAGCGGATTTATAGAAATCTTTTTATGTCTATGGGGATTTATGTGATTATTAACCCAGAAGTCTCATTTTATGATGCACTAAATTATGCAAATCTGTGTAGAAAAGAAAGTGAAACTTTATTTAATAGAAGTTCTTGTATAGAACTTTATGACGAATCTTTTTATAAAAGCTATATGGACCGTATGAAACTAGAAATAGATACAGCAGATGCATATAAAGAGTATGAATTTGTTACATATCTACAGCCAAAAGTTAGCCTAATAAGTGGAGAAGTTATAGGTGCAGAGGCACTACTTCGTTGGTTTGATAAAGATGGAAATAGCGTACCATTATATAAATTTCTGCCTATCTTAAACCAAAATGGCTACATTAAGTTAATTGATATTGATACTTTTGAACAAATGTGCCAATATTTGGACACAAGAATAAAAAATAACCAGAAGGTTGTACCAATCAGTTTTAATATTTCAAAGTCATATTTTTATGACCCAGATATTGTTCAAAATTACATTGATGTATTTGAAAAATATAATATTCCTAAGCACTATATTGAAATTGAATTTATGGAATCAATTTCTTTAAATGATACTGAGCGTTTGAAAAAAATAGTATCTGATTTTAAGGGATATGGGTTTACATGTTCTCTAGATGATTTTGGCGATGGGTACTCTTCTTTTAATGTATTACTTAATGCGCGTTTTGATATTATCAAGATGGACCGTCAGTTTTTTTTAAATAACTTAAATGGTAATAGTAATTTAGTAATAAAGACTATTATAGATTTAATTCATTCCTTAAATATGAAGGTGACTGCTGAAGGTGTAGAATCCAAAGAACATATAGAAAATTTAAAAGAATATGGATGCGATATGGTTCAAGGTTATTATTACTATAAACCTATGTCAATTGATTCATTTAACATGATATTGGACGAACAGGATGATTGTCAGGAATTATAAAAATTATTTTTTTAGAGGGAGAAAAATATGAGATACAAAAAAATTATAACATTATTATTAGTAGCTATGCTTGCATTAAATTTGGTGGCATGTTCTACACCTAAACAAGGGGATACAACAAAAGGCTCAGTTTTTAAGGGTACTCAAGGAAAAGAAATGGTAACGTTAAATGTCACATCAGAGCCAACAGAATTGAATCCCATGAGAATGAGTGATACTATTGCCCAAAGTATTCTCTATCATTGTATGTCTGGATTCACAAAGTTGAATGAAAAGGATGAGCCAGTAGCTGATTTAGCAGAACGTTGGGATATAAATGATGCTAACACAATTTATACAATGCATCTAAGAAAGGATGCAAAATGGTCAAATGGAGACCCAGTAACTGTGAATGATTTTTACTATTCTTGGGTGACACAGATGAAGCCTTCTACTGGAAGTATATTTGCTGCATATATATATAAGAATATAAAAAATGGAGAAGCATTTTATAAGGGGGAGGTTGACGAAACACAGCTTGGGTTAAAGGTATTAGATGATTATACATTAGAAATTCAATGGTCTCATCCAATGACTAATGGCTTATTTTATTTGTCACAACCATATTTTTTACCAATAAATAAGAAGGCTTATGAGACGATTGGCGATAAACAGTACGCTAAAGAGGCAGATAAAATGGTAACAAATGGCGCATATAAAATAACAGAATGGGTTCATGATGACCATCTTACAATGGAGAAATCTGAAGAATATTATAATGCATCAGAAATTAATATTCCTAAAGTTAGATTGGTCATGATAGGAGATGCAAATACAAGTTTGAATGCATTTACTGCTGGAGAAATTGACCTTTGTAACCTATATAACGAACAAATTAAACTCGTGGGAGACAAAAGTAAAGATACTATTCAATCTTACATAGATGGAGGTTCTTGGTATTTAAGCTTTAATACACAAAATGAGTATCTTTCTAACATAAATCTAAGGAAAGCACTTGCCTATTCTATTGATGTACAAAGTTTGCTTGATAATGTAATTAATGATGGTTCTATAGCAGCTAACGGTCTTGTGCCAGGTGTTATAAAAGGTGTTGATGGTAAAAGTTATGCAGAAAAACGTGGTAGCCTATTTAAGTATGACAAAGATAAGGCAAAGGAATATCTTGATAAGGCACTTCAAGAACTTGGGATAGAAAAGAAAGATATTAAACTTGTATTTTGGACATCAGATACAACATACAATCAGAATCAGGCTGCCTATTTGCAACAACAATGGAAGGAAAATCTTGGATTGGATGTAGAACTAAAATCTACAGCAGTGAAAGCTTTGTCTGAAGCAACAATGAATGGTGATTACAGCTTTGCAGTGAATGCTTGGGGGCCTTCTGAGAATGATGCAATTACATTTTTAGAGAATTATACAACAGAAAATATGAATAACCATGGAAAATATTCTAATTTAAAGTATGATAAGTTGATTGAGGATTCAACTCATGAGAGCGACCCTAAAAAGCGTCAAGAGATACTGATACAGGCAGAAAAAATTCTAATAGATGATATGGTTATAGGACCGATGTATTTTACATGTACTACTTATGCAGTTTCTGATAAACTAGTTGGTCTAGTACGTACACCATTTCAATTCTTTAACGTTTTAAATGCTCATATTAAGTAAATAAAAACAGGACAGGAGCAGACAATATGTCTTTACAAATGAGGTATATCGCTAAGCGACTTATTTATGCGGTACTTACTGTATGGGTTTTGATTTCCATTACATTTTTATTGATGCAGATGCTTCCAGGTGACCCTTTTTCCGGAATTAAGGTACTTAATCCTGAGATAAAAGCTTCTTTAGCCACAAAGTATGGTCTAGATAAGTCTGTATTAGAGCAGTATGGAATATATGTGAATAATTTGATACATGGAGATTTTGGTTCTTCCATTGTATCTGGTCGTCAAGTCATAGATATCATAGCCCAAGCATTCCCAGTTTCTTTAGAACTGGGAATACGGGCTTTGATTTTTGCAATTATTTTGGGATTTTTGTCAGGGATTACAGCTGCTTTGAAGCATGGGACGAAGTGGGATACATTGACAATGATTTTGGTGCTTCTTGGGGTGTCTGTTCCATCATTTATTATTGGTGCTTTGTTGCAGTATTTTTTTGGAATTGTGGTGTTTCAATTTACTGGTATCCATTTTTTTGCCATTATAGGATGGGGGAGTGAGAATAGCAAGATTTTACCTGCATTTGCGCTCGCCTTTGGTTCTATGGCAAGTATTGGGAGGTTAATGCGTTCTAGTATGCTTGATGTACTTGGGCAGGACTATATCCGTACAGCAAAGGTTAAAGGAATCAAGAAAAAAGATATTATCTTTCATCATTGTCTACGTAATGCATTAATGCCAGTGATAACAGTTCTTGGTCCTATGACAGCAGTTCTGTTGACTGGGACATTTGCTGTAGAATATGTATTTTCTATTCCAGGTCTTGGAAAATACTTTGTAGACTCAGTACAGGCCAATGACTATCCAGTGATTATAGGAACAACATTGTTTTTTGGTATGTTTCTCGTATTGTGTAATTTAATCGTGGATATTTTGAACAGTTGTATAGACCCTCGTATAAAATTAGGAGGTGAGGAAAATAGACAGTAGTAAAAGAGTACTTGTCCATGAAGATTTTTCTTCTATTGATGGCTGTAATTTAGATATAACTAATAATAAACAGGTGTATCCCTCTATGAGTTTTGTAAGGGAAACTATATCCATACTATGCCACAATAAAATTGCAGTAGTGTCATTTATAATGATACTTCTTCTGATTATAGGATCAATATGTTTTCCAATATTTTATAATTTTGATTTTGCATCTCAGAATGTGGCATATGCAAATACCCCCTTTTTTAGCAAAGACCCAAGTAGTGGTTTTACTCATATCTTTGGTACAGATAATCTTGGGCGTGATATTTTTGTACGTATTTGGTATGGGACACGAGTATCACTTCTAGTAGCAGGGGTGGTAGCTATCATAGACTGCATAGTAGGAGTAGTATATGGTAGTATTTCTGGATATATAGGTGGCATGGTTGACAATGTAATGATGCGTATATTGGAAATCATTAGTGGAATTCCATACCTTGTTGTTGTCCTTTTACTCATGGCAGTGCTACCACAGGGAGTTGGAACTTTGATTATCGCCTATACTCTTGTAGGATGGACTAGTATGGCACGATTGGTAAGAGGACAGGTGATTTCTCTTATGGAGAGAGAATTTATAATTGCTGCAAGAATTATGGGAGCAAGTATGGGACGGATTATTTTCTGCCACCTAATTCCTAATATGTTAGGTATTATTATTGTACATATGACATTGAGTATTCCAGGGATTATATTTACAGAAGCATTCTTATCAATGTTGGGAATGGGAGTCCCTCCACCATATCCATCATTGGGAATTATGGCAAATGAAGGTGTTGCTGTTTTTCAGACTTATCCAGTAAGGCTTTTAGTGCCAGGACTATTTATTTGTCTTATAATGCTTTCTTTCAATCTCTTGGGAGACCAACTTCAAGATGCTCTAAATCCTAGGTTGAGGAGGTCTGCTGATTATGGACGATATTCTAAGAATTAAGGAATTGAATGTGTCTTTCGATATGCACAAAAGAACCGTAAATGCAGTTCGAGGTGTTTCGCTTTCCATGAACAGTGGCGAGATTCTTGCACTAGTGGGTGAAAGTGGTTGTGGTAAAAGTGTAATGGCACAGTCAATTTTGCAACTGAATCCTTCACCACCAGCTAAAATTATGGCTGAAGAATTGAAACTTCTAAACTTTGATATTTTGAATGCATCAGAAAAAGAGATGGAACAAATAAGAGGTACTTTAGCAAGTATGATTTTTCAAGACCCTCTGACTTGTTTGAATCCTACAATGAAAATAGGTAAGCAGATTACAGAGTCGCTATACAGAAAAGAAAAAATGTCATCATCTGATTGTAAACAAGAAGCAGTTAGACTACTTGAAATGGTACAGATACCAAATGCTGCACTACAAGCAGAGCAGTACCCTCATCAATTTTCAGGAGGTATGCGACAACGTGTAATGATTGCTATGGCTTTGGCATGTAATCCGAAACTACTTATTGCAGACGAACCAACAACAGCTCTTGATGTTACTACACAACTGCAAATCTTGAAACTGATTGCCAAAATCAGAAAAGAGATGGGGACAGCTGTGCTTTTGATTACCCATGATTTTGGTGTTGTGGCAAACTTGGCAGACCGTGTAGCAGTGATGTATGCTGGAAAAATTGTGGAAGAGAGTGATGTGAAAGAACTTTTTAGTAAAGCAATACACCCATATACACAAGCATTGTTAAGAACACTCCCTACATCAGGTGGTATGGGTGAACGCATATATATATTGGGAAGTCCACCAAATTTATCTGATTTGCCAGTCGGTTGTTCTTTTTCAAAGAGGTGTCCATATTGTATGCAGATTTGTTTGAGAGAAGAGCCTCCTTTGTTTAAGGTGTCAAATAGTCATAGTGCTTCTTGTTGGCGTCTGCATGAAAGTTTTCCAAAGGAGGAATTGGATGATGGAAAAATTACTTGAATTAAATAATGTATCCAAGAGCTTTCCTTTAGGAAGAAAGCGCAAAAATATTGCTGTCAATCATGTTAACCTAACTATTTATAAAGGTGAAACTTTAGGGCTTGTTGGAGAATCTGGTTGTGGAAAATCAACTCTTGCAAGAGTTATTATGGGTGTATATCCATCAAGCGAAGGTGAAATATTATTTCAAGGCAAAAAACTAGAGCTACATCGACAAAGTAGAAGAAAGGCATTTGCACAACATACACAAATGATATTCCAGGACCCATATATGTCTTTAGACCCACATATGACAGTGGAGTCTATTATTGCAGAAAATTTGAAGGTTCATGGCATGCTGGATAAAAATACAAGAACACAAAAAGTATATGAATTGTTAGAAATGACTGGGCTTTTGCGAGAGCATGCAGGACGTTTTCCACATGAGTTTTCAGGAGGCCAAAGACAAAGGATTAGTATTGCACGTGCACTCGTGGTTCAGCCAGATTTCATTATATGTGATGAACCAGTGTCAGCACTAGACAATTCTATCCAGAGTCAGATTATAAACCTTTTGTACAAATTAAAGATAGAACTTGGGCTTACTTATCTATTTATTTCACATGACCTAAATATGGTGCGTTATATTTCTGATAGGATAGCAGTGATGTATGCTGGTAGAATCGTGGAGATTGGGAATGCTGAGGAGATTTACAAGACACCTTTACATCCATATACACAGATGCTTTTACGTGCAGTTTTGACTCCAAATCCGAATGAGAGAAATATACTAGATGAAGAAATAGACGTACAAGACGAAGTTAAAATTTTTTCAAGTTGTGAAAAAGGATGTCCTTTTGTGGAGCGTTGTCCAATATCAACAGAATATTGTAGGAAAGAAATACCTGAATTATTTGAACACAGGCAGAAGCATCTAGTTGCTTGTCACATGACAAGCAAAGGGTTTAGCTATTATAAAGAGTAAATTTTTGGTGTAATGATAACTAGTATTTTAACATAGTGATAAATGGTAGAGGTGTAAATAGATTTGTTTTTATATAATTTTATCTAAAAATATAGATGCTTTATTTCTTGTACTCAAATTTTTTCAATATTAAAACCTTAAAATATTAATTTAAAAAAGTAGTAAAAAATAACATATAAAAAATTTAAAAGAGGAGTTGAACTTAAAATTTGATTGGAAAAAAATCAATTTTGAGACAACTCCTTATTTTTTTGGAAAAGTAATATACAAGCTATCATAAGCATATAATTCTCTATAGATAATTAACAAGGGGGATAAAGTTATGAGGTATTATAATAAACCTACCAAAGAAGTATTAAAATACTTAAAGACAAATCCAGAAGTTGGACTTGCTGATAATGAGGTAGAAGAGAGGAAGCTTAGATATGGATTAAATGAATTTACGATAAAAGAAGGACGAACATTTTGGGACGAGTTGGGAGAAAGTCTGACAGAACCCATGATATTAATTCTTATAGGAGCAGCAGTAATAAGTTCATTTGTTGGAGAATTGCATGATGCATTAGGTATTTTAGGAGCTATTTTTATTGGTATTTCTATAGGTATAATAACCGAAGGAAAATCTAAAAAAGCAGCTCATGCTCTATCAAAATTAACAGAGAATATAGAAGTAAAAGTACTTAGAAATGGAAAGATAGTTAAAATATCAAAAAATGATTTGGTACCAGGAGATATTGTATATATAGAAACGGGGGATATGATACCAGCAGATGGAAGGCTTATACAATCTATAAATTTGAAGCTTAGAGAAGATATGCTAACAGGAGAGTCTGATGATGTAGCTAAAAATGCTGATGCTATACTGGATATGGAGGTAGTTTATTCTAAAACAGAAATAATTGAACAGGATACAATACCTGCAAAGCAAATAAATATGGTATTTGGAGGAACTCTTGTAGCATATGGTAGAGGTATAATGGTTGTTACTCATATTGGTGATAAGACAGAGATGGGTAAGATAGCACAGAATTTATCAAATGATGACCAGCAAACTCCACTTCAAATTAAGTTAGGTAAGTTAGGTGCTAAAATAGCAGGAATATCAGGGATAATAGCTACTTTATTGTGTATGTTCATGATTATACAGATGCAGAGAAAAGGACTATTGATTTTGGATACAAGCAGTATCTTGTCTTTTTTACAATCATTAGAACCAGCTAAGAATGCATATATGGTTTGTATTGCTTTAATAGTTGCAACTGTTCCAGAAGGTCTACCAACTATGATAAATATCACCTTAGCTATAACGATGCAAAAAATGGCAAAGATAAATGCTCTAGTAACAAAGAAAGAAGCCTGTGAAACTATAGGCTCTGTTTCTGTAATATGTTCTGATAAGACAGGTACTTTAACACAAAATAAAATGATGGTAGAAGTAGCATATGTTGATGGTAAGTATATAAATAGTGGAGAATATCAAAGTAATAGCTATTTTGAACAAAACTGTATAGTAAATTCAACAGCAGATATCGAAAAGGAAGATAATTCATTTAAATACATAGGAAGTGCAACAGAGTGTGCATTACTTTTATATCATAATGATAAGAACTATAATGAAATGAGAAAACAAACTTATTTAATATCACAAATACCATTTAGTTCAGAAGAAAAGAAAATGTCAACATTAATCCGTCAAGAGGATTCAGATATACTGCTTTCAAAAGGAGCACCAGAAGTACTACTAAAGAAATGTTCTTATGTACAACAAGGAAAAAGTATTATTCCAATAACTCCCAAAATAGAAAAAAATATTTTGGATGAAATAAAAAAGCTACAAATTAAATCTATGAGAACATTAGGGTTTGCCTATAAAAAGATGACTAAATCTAGGATAGAAGTTGCAATAACTTCAGAAGGAGAATTGAATTTAATAGGAAATCCAAGAGGCTATGAAAAGGAAGATAATTTGGTATTTAGTGGATTTGTAGGAATAGTAGACCCATTGAGAGAAGGGGTTAAAGAATCTATTGATAAGGCATTTAATGCAGGAGTAGATGTAAAAATGCTTACAGGAGATAATATCAATACAGCCACTGCTATTGGAGATGAATTAGGTTTATTGAGTGATGGGAAAAAGGCAGTTGAGGCAACCTATATAGACGTACTGACAGATGAAGAGTTAAGGGAAGAAATAAAAGGAATATCTATTGTGGCAAGAAGTAAACCAGATACAAAGATGAGAATAGTTTCTGCACTTCAAAAAAGTGGTGAAGTTGTAGCTGTAACAGGTGATGGTATAAACGATGCCCCAGCTCTTAGTCAAGCAGATGTTGGTATTGCGATGGGAATCTCAGGTACAGAAGTATCTAAAAATGCAGCGGATATAATATTGACTGATGATAGCTTTAGTACAATAGTAGAAGGAATAAAATGGGGAAGAGGTATTTATGAAAACTTCCAAAGATTTATACAGTTCCAGCTTACTGTAAATATAGTAGCATTTATAATTGCTATAATATCTCAGCTTACTGGTAAAGATATGCCATTTACCACAATACAACTATTATGGGTAAACATAATAATGGATGGTCCTCCAGCTCTTGCATTAGGACTAGAACCTGTTAGAGATTATGTATTGAAAAGAAAACCAATAAATAGACACTCTGGAATAATAGCTAGGTCTATGTCTATAAATATTATTATAAATGCTATCCTTATAATTACAATTGTATTTACACAATCAGCTTTTAATATATTGGGGGCCACACCAGATGAGCAAGGTACTGTTATATTTTCTTTATTTGCATTCAGTGCCCTTTTTAATGCATTGAATTGTAGAGAGTTTGGCTTTAATAGTACGATACCGAATTTCTTTAAAAATAAGCTGGCATTACAAATAATTGTTGTTACAGGTGTAATCCAGATAATATTTACACAAGTATTCCAGAGTTTCTTTAACTCTGTTTCTTTAGACTTTAATATGTGGATAAAAATAATACTATTTGCATCAACTATTCTGTTATCAAATGAATTTGTTAAATTAATTCTTAGAACACTAAAAAATAGCAGAACTACGAATCTTAGTATTAAAAGTTAATTTTTTGTAAGACCGCAAAGTAGCATATATTATGACTTTGCGGTTTTATGTTTTATACAATTATTTTGGAGTTATTTTAATATTATATAGTTTCTTTCTATAATATTTCATTATATTACAATTCGATTATAGATGGTGTATGATTTACGAAAGGTAAAAAATCGTGAATGATTTGTTTTGTTTTAATTTTCATATAACTGGTAGTAGTACCATCACTACATCCATACCATTCTTCATTGACAACGCCTTTGTCAAAAACGATTTGTACAGTATTATCACTGTCAAGTATAGCACTGAAAATAGTTGCTGCACCAACTTTAGTTCCTAACATTGTTTCCATGAATTCAGCAGGAGCAAAAGAAACTCTAGACACTCCTAATGCGTTGCTAAAATTAGTTGATTTAAATGGTTTATCCCCTGGCATAATAAATAGATAAAAATCTGTTTTTTGTCTATTACAAAGAAATAGAGTCTTTACCATTTTCATATCCAATTTTTTATCAATCTGAACACAGTCTTCCATTGTAATTGCTTCATCTGTCTCAACGCGTTCAAATTCAATATTCAAATTTTGTAATATTTCGTATACCTCTTTTTGTAATGGAGTATCAAATTTAACTGGTGCTTCTGTATAAATATCACTTATAAAAAACATGATTTATTTCCTTCCTTTCCGTTTAAAATCCTATGGGCATAGTGTATCATAAGGTTATAAATTATAAAAGCGAATGTTTATCATAGAAAATATGACAAAATCAGATGGATGTGAGGTGTACACAGTATGGATATGAATATTCAAAAATATATGGCATTTGTTAAAGCTGTTGAATCTGGAAGTTTTACAAAGGCAGCGGATATGTTAAAGTATTCGCAATCTGGCATTAGCCGTATGATTAATGATTTAGAAAAAGAATGGGGGGTATCACTATTAGAACGTAGACGTTCTGGGGTAAAATTAACTTCTGATGGTATGAAATTATTACCTTTTGCTAAAGGTGTATGTAATGAATATTATAAATTACAAATGCAAATAGAGGAATTGAATGGATTGAAATCAGGGATTATACGAATAGGAACCTTTTCAAGTGTGGCAACTCATTGGCTTCCAAATATTATTAGAGAGTTTCAAAAGGACTATCCTAATATTGACTATGAATTATTACTTGGTGATTATACAGAAATAGAAAATTGGATTCTAGATGGTAGAGTTGATTGTGGTTTTTTAAGACTGCCTACGCTTCCAGAGTTTGAAACTATTTTTTTAGAGCAGGATAAATTACTTGTGATTTTACCTGAAAACCATCCTCTTGTAGAGTGTGAATACTTTCCAATTGATGAACTTTGTAATTATCCTTTTATGTTATTAGAAAAAGGTGCAAAAACAGAGATTTCTGAGATATTTGAACGCCACAATATTTCTCCTAAAGTTCATTTTACAACATGGGATGATTATGCAATTATGTCTATGGTGGAAAGTGGCTTGGGTATTAGCATATTACCTCAGCTTATTTTACAACGTATTCCTTATCGTATTGTGGCAAAGGAGTTGGAAGTACCAGCTTATAGAAATATTGGTATGGTATTAAGGGACAAAAAGAGCACATCACTTGCAGTGAAGAAGTTTATAGATTATATAAAGTATAAATAAATACAAAAAAAATCAATGAAAAAACTATTTTATATGTAAAAATATTATATAAAAGTAAAATTTTAGAGCTTTAAATTAAAAGATATCAGAAATAAAAAATAATATTATAAATAATACTTGGGAAAAATAATAGCATGACAATAAATCTATGAAGAAAAGGAACTAATAGTATAAGGTTACTTTAATAGAATTCAAATAGATTATCCGAATAGATAGAAAGATTAATAAATAGATATTAAGTTATAAAGAAAATTTACTAGAAATCCAATAAATCATATCAAAATGGATATATAGAAAGGAATAAATTTATGAAATTTAAAAAATGGATTAGTATGATTTTATCTATATCAGTAATAAGTGCTCTGTTTGTAGGTTGTACAAATAAAGCTAATTCTAATGAAACTTCAAATGAAAAAATATCATACGAAATAAATTCAACAAAAAATAATGATAATAAGATTGAATCTAATAAATTTAGTTTAGGAACATCAGAAATAGTTATAAGAGGAAAGACAATACCTTTTAAGATAGAAGGTATAATATCAGCTCCTAAAGAGATAAAAGAAAAAGCACCTGTAGTATTAATCTTTCATGGGCAACATGGAGATGGAGAAAATGATTTTGAAGATGGATTTAAATATCTTACTGAAGATTTAGCGAAAAATGGTATTATAGGAGTATCTATTGATACTTCAGTAAACTATACTTTTAAGTATGGAGAACCTGTAGAAAACGAGAGAATCACATATTTAACTCAGGCTTATATAAAAGCATTTCAAGATGCAAATGAGGGAAATAAAAACGGATTTGGAGTATATCTTAAAGATAAAGTTGATTTAAATAATATTGGTCTTATAGGTCATTCTGTAGCTGGTTCTGGTGTATTCAAAATAGCACAAGACCAAATACAAAAAGAGTTTAAGGGAATAAAAGGAATTATATCACTTACACCAGCCTATAATAGTCCGATAGAAAAGTTTCCAGATATACCAACAACAATAATAGTATCAGAGTACGATGGAGATGTTATTCACAGTGGAGATGATATTTTTCATGCTATATCCTTAGATAAAAATAGAAAAAGCCCATTGGGACTAACTTATTTAGTAGGTGGAAATCATAATGCATATAACTCAGTTTTGGGAGAAAAGGAATTTTCTGCACCACGAGATACGGATGGGACTTATCCTGAAAAATTATGTAAAGAAGAACATAGAGATTTCTTTTCTAATTATGCAGTTGACTATATGAAATCTATTTTTGACTTTGATGATAGCGAATCACCTATTTTTAGTAAAAAGGGATTGCCATATAAAATGTATGGGTATCAGACATTAAACAAAGTTAAATATAATGGTTCTTTAGATTTATTCAATCAAAAATCATTTAAAGATATAGATTCAAGTGATGTTGATACAAAAGAGGTAGTTGAATCAGAGAGATTAGATAAAGATACTGCAAAACTTTTTAGTAATATAAGCTCAAGTGAAGATGTTGATTTATTGCAAGTTGATTGGAAATCTAAAGAAGCAAAAATAGAGTTACCTTTAAGTAATAAAAATTTAAAAGATTACTCTGCACTAAAATTTAGATGGGCGTTGAATTCTCCTAGTGAGTTAAATAGTAAAGATAAGAAGGTTTCAGTTAAACTTAGCTTAATTGATTCTAAAGGAAAAGAAAGTAGTGTAATAATGGATAATGATAAAGTGTCTGCTATAAAATATTTTGAGGGTAAAGCTGTGAGAGATGAATATGTAGAAGGAAAATTTATGGAGTTTTGGTCAAGATATACTCCAGTAAGTGATACAATAATACCTATTGAAAAGTTTAAAAACATAGATTTATCTAATGTAAAAGGCATTAAATTTGAATTTGAAAATCCAGATACAGGTTCAATTATGTTAAATAAAATAGTTGGTATAAAATAGTAATATAAGTCCTAGGTAAAATTATAAAATATCTAGGGCTAATTTTGTTAGACTTCAAGAATTTAAACTGAAAATATGTTGCTTTTATAATGGCTGTATGAAAATAAGGCTAATAATATCTTATTAAGATAGAGTAACTTTTAAGAATTTTATATACAAATTATGTTATCATAAATAAAGATATAAATTCTAAAATTTGTTAATAAAATAGAAGACAAGGAGGGTAAGTTTTATGTTTTCAAAAATCCTAGTCAAAACATTTATCAAAGATAGTGAAAATGTTCAAAATAGAGATGTTAGAAATAAGTATGGTTATGTAGCTGGTGTAGTAGGTATATTATCTAATTTACTTTTATTTGTAGTAAAGGTGTCTATAGGTATGCTCACAGCAAGTATAGCCATAATGGCTGATGCATTTAACAATCTTTCTGATATGGCATCTTCAGCAATAACTATGATAGGATTCAAATTAGCAAGTAAGCCAGCTGATAAAGAGCATCCTTTTGGACATGGAAGAATAGAATATTTATCCGCATTAATAGTAGCATTTATGGTGATGTTGGTAGGACTTCAATTTATAAAGTCATCTGTAGAAAGGATAGTAAATCCAGTACCTATAAAATTTGAAGTAATACCTCTTGTACTTTTAATTGCTTCTATAATGATTAAAGTTTGGTTAAGTAAATTTAATAAATTTATGGGAAATAAAATTAATTCTTCAGCATTAAAAGCAGTTTCACTTGATGCTTTAGGAGACGTATTCACATCGAGTTGTGTAGTAATATCATTTGTTATAGCTAGGTTTACTAGTTTTCCTATAGATGGCTATGTTGGTATTGCAGTATCACTAGTAATACTTTATGCTGGATTTTCACTTGTAAAAGATACTATAAATCCTCTTCTAGGAGAAGCCCCAGATGAAGAAATGGTAAAATCCATTATAGAATTATTACTATCTTATAAACATATTATAGGGACACATGATTTAATAATCCATAACTATGGAGTTGGACGATGTATTGCATCTATACATGCAGAAATTCCATCAAATATAGATATAATGGAAATTCATGAAATCATAGATACTGCTGAGAGAGAAATATCTGAAAAATTGGATATATATTTGGTAATTCACATGGACCCTATATGTCTTGAAGATGAAGAAGTTATGTCAGCAAAGGAAGAACTTGAAAAAATACTTAAGAAAAATAGTCTCGTAAAATCTATGCATGATTTTAGAATAGTTGGAAAAGGAAATAAGAAAAATTTAGTGTTTGATATAGTAGTTAATCCTTCTGAGTTCTCTAAAAATATGTCAGAAGAAGATTTAAAAGAAGATATAACGAGATTAGTTAAGGAGATGAATCCTGAATATAATTGTGTAATTGTTGTGGATAAGGATTTTATTTAATGATTACCTAAAATTGTTATAAGGAAAAAAATGTAAAATATATAGACAATAAGATATAGTCATTATATAATATAAATATATAATTGTATTTAGTATGAATATAACAATTTTAATTGTTTTTTATAAAATATTATAGAGATGTTGATGTATGTCTTATTATTGGGCGCCTTATGGACATACTGAGTCAGTGGTGCAACCGGCTATGAATATAAATTTATTTATTTTCATAGCTTTTTTTGTATAATTTTTTGATAAAAATTAATTTAAATGGGATATCAATGGAAATTTATAAACTATAGACAGTATAGAGGGGAGAAATCTATATGAAGAAGGGTAATAAAAGGGCATTATTAATAAGCTTAATTATGATTTTAAGTATGGTAGTATCTACAATATATCCAACTGTATCTTATGCTTCGGAATTAGGAGATAACAGTCAGAGTCAAAATAGCTCAACTAGTTCATCAAGTGGGGAAGAGAAGCCATCAGATAATAAAAAGCCAGAGCAGACTCCAGAAGGAGAGAAGCCATCAGATAATAAAAAACCAGAGCAGACTCCAGAAGAGGAGAAGCCATCAGACAATAAAAAGCCGGAACAGACTCCAGAAGTAGAAAAACCATCAGATAATAAAAAACCAGAGCAGACTCCAGAAGAGGAGAAGCCATCAGACAATAAAAAGCCGGAACAAACTCCAGAAGGAGAAAAACCATCAGACAATAAAAAGCCAGAGCAGACTCCAGAAGAGGAGAAGCCATTAGACAATAAAAATACAGAGCAGATTCCAAAAGAAGAGAAGCCATTAGAAGATGAAAATCTATTAAAAACTTTAGAAGAAGAACTTAATGAAGAGAATGAAGATTATGGATTCATTATAAAAATTAATAATAGTACAATAGAAACTGAATCAATGAAAAAAATATCATTTAAATTAACTTATACTCCAACATCAAAGGGAATACAAGCAGGTGATTCAATAACTTTCAAGGTGCCAGATGTATTTAATAAAGTTAATTTAGATTATACAAGTGAATGTTTTGATAAAACAGAAAGTAATGGAGAATACACACTTACATTTAGAGAACTACCTAATGGTCAAAGTATAATGCAAGGGAAAATAGGTCTAGAAGCATATGTTAAAAAGGTTGATGAAGAAACAAATACAAAAATTCATATTGAAACTACTGGAAAGATAGAAAGTGGAAGTGGAGATGTGGATGTAGAAATAAAGCCTGGAGATAAGGACGATGTAGAAGAGGCTAAAGGAACACTTAAAAAGCTTGTTGAAGGAAGAAAATCAACTACTGTATTTATGCCAGTTAAAAATAAAGATATAAATTATAGTATACAAGTAAATGAAAAACAGGAAGAATTAAAAGACATTATTTTGTATGATGAACTTCCAGAAGGGTTGACATTGGTAAATAATTCTGTGAGTGTAGTAGCAAGTGATGGGAAAGAAGTGAGTGATTTTAACATTGAACAGAATACAAACTCTATCTCAGTTAATTTTGGGAATATAGATAAAGCGTATACAGTTAAATATAAAGCTAGAATTAGTGATGAAAATGCAAAACATGATAATAAATATAAAAATGTAGCTAGGATAGAATCTGATGGTAAGAAGGTACAAGAAGACGATGCTACTGTAAGTGTATTTGATAGAGGTAGCGATTATCTTTTGACTAAAGGGCATTCAGGAGCAACAAATATTACTCAAGTTGGTCAAGTAATAAACTATCAGATTTCAGTAAATGATGATAAGTCACCAATAAGTAATGTTGTTATAACAGATAACATACCAGAAGGTATGAGATTAACTACAGCAGGAGAAGCTGGACATGATTTTAGAGTTGTAGAAATTCCAATGAATGGAAGTTGGACTCCTTGGAGTAAAGAAAAAATTGCCAACAACATTTCGTATAAACTAGAAGAAAAAAGAAATGAAAGTGGTCAAGTAGATAAAGTTATAACTGGATTTACAATTAATCTTAGTAAAGAAGAAGTAGAATCAAAATTTTATATAGCTTATACATTAAAGGTTATTAGTATTGAAGATAGTTATACAAATAGAGCTGTTCTTGATGCAAATAACAGTAAAGTTGATAAAAGTGATGAGATAAGTTTTAAGAAGAATTCTGGATTAATAAGTGCAAAAAAAGAAGTTGATAAAAAAGTCTTAAATAGCAATGATAATCAGATTGTTAAATACAAAATAAATATGTCAACTTATGGTGTTTATGATTCAGGTCAAGTAAATCTTTTGGATAAAGTAAATCCAGCTTTAAAAATATCTAATATAAAATATTCTGATAATCTTGAACTTAAAAAAGAAGCTGGAGATGGAAAAAACACTATAAGATTAGTAAATAAATATGAATTTAAGCAGATAAAAGAAGGCGAACCTGTGCAAAGTTGGGTTACATTTGATGCAGATTTCACGGATGTAAAAGTTGGAGAGACTATACAAAATGTAGCTCAGATTAATGGCTCAAGTCCTCCTGGAGTAGAAACTACTAAGCAAGGTTATGCTTTTGAAGCTAAAAAAGTAGATGCTTTAGATAAAAGCGCACTTTCAGGTGCTAAATTTAATTTAGAAGATGTATCTGGAAATGTAGTAGTTAAGAATTTAGTTAGTGATGAAGATGGTATAATTCAATCTAGTGTAAAAAAACCAGGAACATATTATTTAGTAGAAATAATGGCTCCAAGTGGATATGAAAAATTAAAGGACAAAATCAAAGTTAATATTGATAAGAAAGATATTGGTAGAATTGTGGATATTGGAAATATAGAAAATGTAAAACAAGAAAATCCACCAGTACCACCAAATCCAGATGAACCAGTAGTAAATCCACCAGTGCCACCAAGTACAGATAAACCAAGTAAATCATCAAGACCATCTGACACAGATGAAATAGTGTTGAATCCACCAATACCACCATCAGATGATGTGGTAAATCCTCCTATACCAGAGGTAGTGAATCCACCAATACCACCATCAGATGATGTAATAGAAAAGCCTGTTAAACCAATTGTTCCAATAACAGAAGTAGTAAAACCATCAGTATCAGAAGAAAAAAATGATAAAGTGAAAGATGATACTTTAGTAAATCCGCCAGTACCACCAAAGACAGGAGATAATACTACAATTACTGGAGAAATACTATTAGCTCTAGGAGCTATTATAGGTCTTATTATATTAAGACGAAATAAAAATACAAATTAGACCCTAACATTATAAAAATATAAGTAATATTAAAAAATATCTTCTAAAACAATATTTCATAGTGAGAATATTGTTAGAAGATATTTTTTTTTGGTGGATTATGTAAAAAAATAATAACTTTTTAGAAAAAAAATCCAAAAATCTATAGACAATTAGAGAAATATAAGCTATAATATAAATATAAAATTAAATGAGGCAAAACTAGGGAAACCTAGTCACGCAAAGCTATAGGGGCTAAAGTTTAGTAAACCACGCCAGCCAGTTGCCGAAAAGAGTAAAAATTTCTTTTTGTATATACAAAGATACTCTTGGGTATCTTTTTTATTTTGAAATTTATTACTCCCGGCCTAACTCAAAGGAGGGAATAATATGAAACCAAGTAAAAAGTTATTAATCGCTATAATATCAATATTCTTAATAAGTTCAGTTCCAGTAAGTGCACATGCAGATAGTGCAACTATACAACATAATAAAGAAACACTTAATCAAATAGTTGTTCTTCCAACTGGAAATTACAATAAAAATGAAGCTAATGCTATGATAGGTAGATTAGCAAATATAGATGGAAAATATTTAAATGCTTTAAGACAAGATAACTTAAAAATAAAATTATTAAGTGGAAAATTAACAGATGAAAAAGAATATGCTTATTTAAAAGGTGTAGTTCCTAAGGGTTGGGAAGGCACTGGAAAAACTTGGGATGATGTTCCTGGTTTAGGTGGAAGTACAGTAGCTCTTAGAATAGGATTTAGTAACAAAGGTAAAGGTCATGATGCAATAAACTTAGAATTACATGAAACAGCACATGCAGTAGACCATATCGCATTAAAGGATATTTCTAAATCAGCACAATTTAAACAAATATTTGCTAAAGAAGGACGTTCTTTAGGTAATGTAAATTACTTAGGTGTATATCCAGAAGAATTCTTTGCAGAAGCATTTGCATATTATTATTTAAATCAAGATACAAATAGTAAATTAAAAGCAGCTTGTCCACAAACTTATAGCTTTTTACAAAATTTAGCTAAATAGAGAATTAAAAAAATTTAAAATAAATGTAAAAAAGAGATGCTACTATAATAGCATCTCTTTTATATTTCGTTTAAAACTAATAAATTTACTCTTATGTATAAAACAATAGATTATCAGTTACTACTCTTTATACAAGGCTTCAATGTGCTTATTATGTGCTTGAGTAATTATCGTAGGTATTATAGAAATTATTGAACCAAGTACTATAAATAAAATTCCTATAACCATATTAATAGGGATAATCTCTTTAAGTATTAATAAAGCTAGTATTGGAGATATTACTGGTTTAAAGAAGAATACTAAAGATGTAAGACTAGTAGATGTAGCCTCCATTGCCATAAAGTAAAGTGCATAACCAACACCTGTAACAAATACAAATACATAAATCATAATAGGCATATTGTGTAAAGTATAGCCACTAAAAATAGGTATATTTGCAAATACATGAAGTTTATTTTTGTTTAAGATATCTGCTATAAAATTAATTTTACTAAGTAAAACTAATATTAACATTTCTATACTACCAAATATAAAACTAAAACAAGTTACAACTATTCCACCAAATTTTAAAGTTTTTCTTTTACCAAATACAGTATACATTGAAAAAATGATAGCAGAAGATAATGTCAGGAATATTCCGCTAAGAGTTAACTTTGTATGCAATGGATTTATGATAACTATAATTCCAAGTACTTCTAATATAAGAGAAATTACATTGTGCCTATATATTTTTTCCTTTAAAATTAAGTAAGCTAGAAGCATTACAAATACTGGATTACAACTAAACAAAACAGCAACTACAGATGCTTTTGTGTTTAGAACAGCCAGTTGATACAATGACATACTTACTACTACGCACATAAAACCTAGAAATGCAAAGTATTTTAAGTCTGATTTTGTTATAGAAAGATTAAGAGATTTTAATTTTTTTATAGCAAAAGGTAGTAAGACTAAACCACCAACAAAAAATCTTGATAAAGTTATTTGTAAGGGATTAAAGTCATTAGTAACAGTTTTTAGACTAATTTCCATTGAACTAAAAAATAAGGTAGTCAGTATTATATAAACATAACCTTTTTTCAAGTCAAACACCTCCTTGTAATTTATATTAGTACTATATATTACAACATTCAAGTATATTGGTATAATATGGTATATAAAATATAGTACATAAAATTATAAACTACCTTAGTATAGAATACTTAGATTCTATACTAAGGTAGTTAATTATTTGAATTACCTTGATTTAATTATTTTAAATTATAAAGTTTAGCTAACTTTTCAAATGCTGGTAGAGAACTTTTAACTTTATCATAAGATACACAATATGATACTCTAAAGTGACCTGGACAACCAAAAGAAGAACCTGGTACTAATAATAAATTAAACTGTTTTGCATCATTACAGAATTTTTTATCGTCTTCAATTGGAGCTTTTGGGAATAAATAGAATGTACCACTAGGTTTAACACAAGAAAATCCCATATCTATTAAGCTATTATATAGAAGGTCAAAATTCTTTTTATAAATGTTAACATCAACTTCAGCATCTAAACTTCTTGCGATAACTCTTTGGAAAAGAGAAGGAGCATTTACAAATCCAAGTATTCTATTTGCAACATTTAATGAAGACATAACATCATCAAAATCATCCATTTGTCCATTAGCAACAATATATCCTATACGTTCACCAGGTAGAGATAATGATTTACTATAAGAGTATCCTATAAATGAGTTTTTATAGTATTTTAGTACACAAGGAACTTTCGCACCATCATAAATTATTTCTCTATATGGCTCATCAGAAATTAGATATATATTTGTATTTAATTCTTTTTGTTTTGAGTCTAATAGCTCTCCAAGATTTTTTAATAATTCTTCAGAATAGATGACACCAGTAGGATTATTTGGAGTGTTTATTATTAAAGCTCTTGTCTTTGAAGTAATGGCATTTTTTAGAGCATCTAAATCTGGTTCAAAAGTTTCTATATTTGTAGGAACTTCTATTAATTTTCCATCATAATTTTCTGTATAGTTTTTGTACTCACCAAAATATGGTGCAAAAGCAATAACTTCATCATTAGGATTTAAAAGAGTTTTTAAAATAATATTCAGACCACCAGCAGCACCACAAGTCATAATTAGATTTTCTCTTGTAAGGTTTAATCCATCTTTTTTATTTATATGCTCAGCAATAGCATCTCTTACATCTTCATATCCTGAGTTATTCATGTAGCCATGAACTAGATTTGGAGATTCTTCATTTAAAATATCATTTATAACTGCTTTAATAGTCTCTGGAGGTTCAACACTTGGATTTCCTATGCTAAAATCAAAAACATTTTCTTCTCCATAAATATCAGAAAGTTTCTTTCCTTCTTCAAACATGGCTCTTATAACAGAGCTGTTTGCAACTAAAGTTTGCATTTTATTAGATATCATATGTAACACTCCCTTTTATAGATTTATATTGCTTATGTATATCTTACCATATTTTTACAGAATTTAGACAATTTTCGAAAAATTATTTGTTTGAAAATATAAACTTTTATATAAAATATATTTATGTGAAGTGAGTATTAAAAATTCCAATTTCGAACTTAATCATAGTTATTTATCATAATAACTTTATAAAAAATTAATAAAAGATATATTTATAAAGCAAAATATTCTTGACTATATTAATTGTTTAATATAATATAGTTGATATAGTCAAATATATTGAATTATAGAGGGGAAATTTAAGATGGATTTTAGAAATTTACAGTATGAAAGTTTGTCATATATTATTTGTAACTTACAAAAAAACTTTAAACTTTATTGTGAAAAATGCTTAAAGCCATACAAACTTACGAATGGTTTGTATTTCTATTTAATTTATATCAATAAAAACAGAAATTGTTCTTTGAATGATGTTTCGACAGAATTTGAAGTTGATAAAGCACATACGACAAGAACTATATCTAGATTAGAGCAAGACGGATACATAGAAAAAATTCAAAACCCTAATGACAGCAGGGCTTTTCAGTTGAGAGTAACAGATAAGGGTGAGGAAGTATTAGGAGATATAAAAAATATATTTTCAAAGTGGGATAATAGTATAAAAAAAGAGTTTTCAGATGAAGAGTATAAAGAATTAGTGAAAAAATTACATATAGTAAAGGATATAAAGACAACAGTGGAGGAAGAATAGGATGTATTGCAATTTGTTGAAGCCAATTAAAATTGGAAACTTAGAATTAAAAAATAGAGTATCATTTGCACCTACAAGTATGGGTCTTAAATTTGAAGAAAAAATTAAAAAGTTTTGTGATATCGCCAAATCAGGTGTAGCTCTGATTACTTTAGGAGATGTGTCTGTTAGACCTAGTTTTCATAAGATGGCTTTAAGTTTATCAGATGAAGATGGAGTTATGAAATATAAGAAGATTGTGGATGAGATACACAATTCTGGTGCAAAGGTGTCAGCACAAATATTCTGTTCAGATTATGATATTAATTTAATTAAAGATACTATGAAGACAGGAATTACTTCACATGATGAAATTAAAAAAATTATGAGTGAAGGAGTAAAAGACTACATAACAAATATGTCCAAAGAAGAAATTAAAAATATTATAGATTTATTTAAAGTAGCTGCATTGAATGCAAAAAAAGCAGGGTTTGATATGATTCAAATCCATGGAGATAGACTTGTAGGAAGTTTTTCATCAAGCATATTTAATAATAGAAATGATGAATATGGTGGAACTTGTGATAATAGAAGTAGATTTGCAAGTGAAATAATTAGAAGTATTCGAAATGAAATTAAGGATATTCCAATAGACTATAAACTTGCAATAAGACAAGAAAACCCTCATTATGGTAATGCAGGAGTGCTACTTTCAGAAGTTGGGTATTTTGTAAAAAAATTTGAATCATTAGGTGTAAACAGTTTTCATGTAACACTTGCAAATCATTCAAAATTAGAAGATACTATACCAACTAAGAATCATCCTTATTTTAAAGATGAAGGATGTTTTTTATATTTAGCTGCTGAAGTGAAAACACACACAAATCTTCCTGTATGTGGAGTTGGAAAATTATCTAGCCCAGATTTTATAGAAAGTATTATTTCAAGTAATAGGGTAGATATGGTTTCCATGTCAAGACAATTATTGGCAGATAGTAATTGGTTACAGAAAGTAAAAGACGGAAGAGTAGATGATATTAAAAAATGCTGTTACTGTAATAAGAAATGTGCAGATGCGTTACAAACACACTCTAAGTTTGGATGTATATTAGATTAGGATATATTGTAGAAATTAAAATATGCTAATATTAATACATTTTGGTAAGTTTAGATAAGTATCTAGATAAAGAGGAGGATATATCATGAAAAGTTTAATTTTATATTCAAGTTTAACTGGAAATACTAAAAAAGTTGCTTATTCTATATATGATGCAATTCAAGGAGAAAAGGACATTAAAAATATAAGTGAAGTAGTTGATGGTAGTATTAACTATGAAAGTTATGATATAGTATTCCTAGGATATTGGGTGGACAAGGGAATTTGTGATAAAAATTCAAAACAAGTGCTTGAAAATATTCACAATAAAAAAATAGCTCTATTTGGAACAATGGGAGCAAGTACAAAAGGAAGTTATGGTGCTAGTATTATAGAAAAGGTAGAATCAATTGTTTCAAAAGATAATGAAAACTTAGGTTCATTCATATGTCAAGGTAAGATAGCAGAAGGATTGAAAGTAAAATACAAAGAAATGTTAAAGCTTAATCCTGAGAATGAACATATTCGCGAACAATTAAATAATCATGAAGAATCTCAAAGTCATCCAGATGAGCAAGAAATATGTGAAGCTGTCATATTTGCAAAAGATGTGATGACCAAGGCTAGTACTATGTAATAGTTAAACACTAGGTTTATAGAATATATATAATCAATAATCCAATAAAAAGGTATAGCAAATGATTTGCTATACCTTTTTTTATGAAATCAAATTTTATGAAATCAAAAAAATAATAAAAATACTTGACTGTAAACCTTGTTTATAGAGTACTTTATAGGAAATAAGATGGTTTTAAACATAGAACATAGAAAAAGAGATTATTGTATAAAAATTTATAACAAATAAAGAATCTAATTTCAAGATGTTATAAACATGTTGCCATAAAAAATGAATATGTGTGAAACTAGAGTAGATTTATAGGTTATTAGAATGAAAAGGAGGTATTTGAAAATGACAATTAAGGAAGTTGAAGAAAAAACAGGATTGACTCGCTCTAATATTCGTTTTTATGAGAAAGAGTTTCTAATTAAACCTATTCGTAATGAGAGTAATGGGTATAGGGTATATTCAGATGAAAATGTAGAGGACATTAAAAAAATTGCATATTTACGTACACTAGGAATTTCTATTGAAGATATTCGTGATATTATATTACAGAAAGTATCTTTATATAAAGTTCTTGAGAAACAGGAGCAAGTTCTTAAAACTCAAATATCCGATTTAGAAAATTCAAAAATTATGTGTGAAAAAATGCTAGAGCGTGATGAATTAACTTATTTAAATTTGAAGGTAGAAGAATATGTAACTAAGTTGCCAGAATACTGGAATAAAAATAAAAGTATTTTCAAGCTAGACTCTGTAAGTTTCTTATATATATGGGGAGGAACGTTTACTTGGGGAATCATTACTATTGCTTGCTTGTTGATTGCAATAATAATATTTCCAAAGTTGCCATCCCAGATTCCTGTGCAATGGAATAATGGTGTAGCTAATTATGTAGATAAAAAATTTATTTATGCATATCCTGTTATTTGTGTTATGATAAGATTTCTTTTACGTCCATTTATATGGAGGTGGCTACAGATACATGCTTTCTATATTGATATTATTGCAGATTACTTAACGAACTTCTTGTGTTTTGTAGCTTTGTCTGTAGAAGTATTCTCTATATTTTTTATTTACAATATTGCTAAACATGTTACAGTAATCCTTTTTATAGATACACTTGTATTTGCTGTTTTACTGATAATAGGATGGTATAAACTGTTTGAAAAAAATAATCAAATTTTAAAAATAAGTAATAAGTAACGATGTAAAAAATAGCCACTACAAACTATGGATTGTAGTGGCTATTATATTTTATTATTTATATATGAAATTATTTTGTTATTTCATAAGTTGATATATCATATAATTTGATATAATTGATGAAACATTTATGTAACTTTAAAGTAATAAGTTGTATGTACCAATGAGATTTGAAGGCTTTAGTTCTTTAAAGTCAAAGAAATATATTATTTTTTATTAAAGAGGTTAACAATTAAGAACTAAATATCTACATCTTATTTAAAAAAGACAAGAAGTCAACTTTATATATTTTTTTTGGTCTTCCTCTTTGATTATCAAGTTTTGTATTTACAATGGTTGCAATTCCAGCTTTATACAATATGCTCAATATTCTATTTGCGCTTCTAAGAGTTATATTCATATAGTCTGATAGTATTTCTGCAGAGACATTATTTGAATTTCTGTCATTAATCATACACATAATTTTAGATACATTTGTATTAGATAGAGGTATAAAAGAAGCAACTTTATTGGCTAATGAACTCTCTTCAGTATCATGAGAATTTTTATTTGAATATAAAGGTCCTATTGTATTATTAGTATCATTTACTATAAAAGTACAGTTTCCACCTAAAGAAGCAGATTTACTATTAGCTTGACGAGCATTCTGTTCTGCATGAATATTTGTATTTCCAATACCCCAACCAATATTTAAGCTATACTTAATCTCTTTTAAATCTTCTGAAATAAAAAAGTCTGTATAATTATTGGTCATATTATTTAACATTTCTTTAGTGGTATGTATCTCTATTTTCATATCATTTTTTTTGACTTGAACTCCGTAAAAACCATATCTTGATAACGAATTTAAGATAGTGTTATATATTTGGTTTTGTATCTCATCATTTTTAAATATTAAATCTTCATTTATATACTCTGAGCTATTTACTGTAACTATACATGTTGCAGATTTATTTTTATCTAAGTTTTGTAATGTTATTTCATTTACTAGAGATTTAAATGTATTTAAGATAGATTCTGTAGATGGAACCATATAAATACAATCATATCCAAGTTTATTAAGTTCGCAACTAATAATATAATTTCTAGTAAAAGAAAGATTAATCTTATCATTTTTTAATAAATCCAAGTGTATTTCCAGCAATTTGTCATTTAGTTTCTTAAAGTCATACACAGGTTGAGGGATGTTAAAATCTTTAATTGTATATGGGCATTTATTATAATCTATTAATGAATAGATATCATAATAATTATTGTCTTCTCTTAAAAAATCCATAAATGATTTTGTGAAATCAATATCTTTTTGATTATTTAACAGTTTAAATAAGTATTTATAAAAATCTCTTTCATCAAGTTTTAAAAAGTTTAATGGTACTTTTATGTCCTTTACGTTTATTATAAGTTCACTGTATGGAATTATACCACTACATACAAATCCATCAAAATTATCTACTTGCTCGCTGTATATATTTGGTAAATTGCTAAAAGGATTTTCTCCTTTAAGCTCAATAAATGTAATTTCACAAATATTTTTTAGTTCTTTAAGAGCTTGTTTATACTTATCTGACATAAAATAAGATGTTGTCAAAAATCCAATTTTATATTTCATAAAGCCTCCTTTAAAATCTTTAGAGTATTAAAACTAATCAATCAATTTATATCCTCATTTTATAATAGTAGATAAAACGCGTCAATTTATTTTACAAAATGATAATTGAAAGAAAAATCAGAAAATATAAAAAATACTGAAAAAGATATTGACTGATAAAAATAATTGTGATATTTTGTATTTAAGGACTAGTCTTTTAAAATTTCCTAAAATAGCTTAGATTTTAGGTAAGAAGTATATTTTATTAAAGAATGAAGGAGATTATTATGAATACATATTTAAATGAGATTTCTGAGTTTGTTGATGAGAAGAGAGAAGAAATAGTTTCATTATGGAAAGAGATTGTTAATATAGAAAGCTATACACATTGTAAAGAAAGCGTAAATAAGTTGGCTGATAGATTAAAGCTTGAGTTTGAAAAGGAAGGCTTAGATTGTGAGCTGGTAGACGTTGGAGACAATGGTAGTACATTGATAGGTACACTTGGTTCTAGTATAGATAAAAAGCCAATAATTTTTTCAGGGCATATGGATACTGTGTTTGAAATAGGTACATTTGGGGAAAATCCATTTAAAATAATAGATGGAAAAGCATATGGACCAGGTGTCTTAGATATGAAAGGTGGAATAGTAATTGCTTTATATGTTATTAAAGCTTTAAATAAAATAGGATATAAAGAAAGACCAATAAAAATAGTATTTTCTGGGGATGAAGAGATAGGGCATAAGGATTCAACTGGTGGGGAAGTTATATTAAAAGAAGCAAAAGGTGGTCTTTGTGCTTTTAATATGGAAACTGGATTAGTAGATAATAGTTTGTGCGTAGGTAGAAAAGGAAGAATAGGATGTAATGTACACGTAAAAGGTGTAGAGACACATGCAGGTAATGACTTTGAAGGTGGAAGAAATGCTATAGAAGAAATGGCTAATAAGATACTACGCATACAAAAATTGACCAATCTTGAGGTTGGAACTACAGCAAGTGTAAGTGTTATTAAGGGAGGAAGAGTATCAAACTCTATTCCAGAAGATTGTAATATAGAAGTAGACCTTAGATTTGAGAAAGTAGAAGAAATGGAGAATGTTAAAGAAAAAGTTAGAGAAATATGTAAAGAAGCTTATATAGAAGGGACTTCCACACAAGTTGACTTTATAAGTGAAATGATGGCATTTGAAACTACAGAAGACGTTATGAGATTTCACAAGTTTGTAAATACAGTATCTAAAGAAAATGGGTTTGGAGAGTTAAAGGCTAAGAGACTTGGAGGAAGTTCAGATGCCAGTTATTTGACCATTGCAAACGTTCCTACAATTTGTTCTTTTGGTGTAAGAGGAGAATGGAATCATACATCAAGAGAATATGCATTAGTAAATTCGATGTTTGAGAGGGTGAAATTAATTTCTACAATTGTTTTAAATTTAGATAAATTTGAGGTATAAAGGGGGATTTTATATGGACAAAACAACTGGAGATAATAAGGTAACATGGAAAGGATATTTGTCTTTATTTATATTGATAGTATTATTTTCAGGAATTTTTAAGGATAGTCAAGGATTTCTTAAAGCACTAGATTTTGCTAATCTTACAGGCTCATTTGGTACCATATCAGATGGTGTAGATTTTATGGGGAAAGGAGGAACTGGAGCAAAAGATGGATTCTTATTTTCACTAACTTTGATACCAACTGTCTGTTTTGCTGTAGGGCTTATAGATGTAGTTGAATCTATGGGCGGAATGAAAGCAGCATCAAAGATATTCAATCCATTGCTTAGACCTATACTTGGTATACCTGGTATAGCGGGTATAGCGTTTGTATCTTCATTTACTAGTTCAGATGTAGCTTCAATAATGACAAAAGAATTATATGAAAGTGGAGAAATAACGGATGATGAAAGAACTATATTTGTAGCATATCAATATGCTGGTTCAGCGGTTATATTAAATACAATAAATACTCAAGCTCCACTTCTACCAATAGCATTATTAGCACTAGGTCCAATAATCCTTATAGAGATATTCTGTAAGATACTTGGTGCCAATTTAGTTAGATTAATTATAAGTGTAAAAAATAAGAAGACTAAGACTAAGGAGGCTGTGTAGTATGAGTCAACAAAATACTGGAAATGCAATTGTAAATAGTAAACCTAAGAAAACTGCTGTTGAAACATTTATGGGAGGCGCAAAAAAAGGTTTCTACATAGGTGTTGAACAAATATTACCAGCTATGATAATGGGGTATGTAATAGTACAGTTTTTACAATTAACTGGGCTAGTTGATATTTTAGGAAGTGTTTTCGGTCCAGTAATGGGTATTTTTGGACTACCTGGAGAATCAGTTGTAGTTTTGATAGCGGCATTCTTTGCTAAGGCAGCAGGAGCAGCTACAGCTGCAAACTTATTTGCACAAGGTCTAATTACTGCACCACAAGCAACTATATTAATTATGCCATGTATGTTAATGGGTACTCTAGTTGGTCATTATGCGAGAATAGTACTTGTAGCAAATGCTAGTACTAAGTATAGAATGTTATTGTTGGCAGTTCCTATATTTGATGCAGTAGTAGGAATGTTGATAGTAAGAGTCTTACTTACTGTTATGGGATTAATGTAGATAATATTATAACTTAATTATAAAGTTTGTACAAGAATCAATATGTACAAGCATTGATATATAATAATTAATATAAAGTAATTAATATTTATATTAATTAAAAAAGAAGTTTACTAAAAACGTATTTTGGTAAACTTCTTTTAATTTATAATTTTTAGAGTTTGTATTTTTTTTATATTTTTAATATGAGTATTATATTAAAAATATTTTTAAATTAATACAAATATATTTTAAAGTAGAATCTGTTTTGAATTTTCACGTATATCTACTTCAATAACTTTTTCTATTGTATCTCCTCTAAAACCTAACAAGTTACTTGTCAAATTTCCAGTGGAACAAGAATGATTAGGTATGATTCTTATTCTATCACCAATTTTTATATTAGTTTCACCATTTACTTTAATTTTTCCGACCTCTTCAGAAAGTGAATCAATAGTAAGCTCTGGATGTCCACAAACTCTACCATAGCCAATAATACTGCTGTTTCCATGTGCACCTTTATCAAGTCCAAGGCACTTACTTCCACAATCTACTAAATAGTATCCACTGCTATTTTTTGAGATTACAGTGCACACAACAGTGAGAGCACACATATCTTCAGTAGCGCAACCTAGACCTATTTGTATAGCATCATAGTATACATAGTTTCCAGGTCTTACAGCAGTTATAGTTTTGGAAGCAGCTTCAGTTTCAACTGTTGGAGTGCTACCAGAAGCGACAATTTCTATATTAAATCCACTATCAGTTAGAGCTTTGTATGCCTTATTCATAGAAGAATCCTCTTGAATACATACATCTGGAACTCCTTCTGGGGAACTACAACCATAGACTTGACCTGGATGTGAGCTTATACCAACGATTTTTATGTTTTCTAATTTTGAAATTTCAGTAGCAAGTTCAACTACTTTTTCTGGTTCAACTCCAAAACGATGTAAGCCACAATCCACAATAATAAGTAATTTACATTCAACCTTAGCTTTAGAGAACGCTTCACTGTAAGCCTTAGCACATTCTATATTGTCTGTAGCACAGATTAAATTTATTTTTGATGCCATAGTTACAATTCTACTTATATTTGCATCTCCCATGTAAGGATAAGCCAACATAATATCTTCAAAGCCAGATTTCATTAAAGCTTCAGCTTCATCAAGTGTCCCAACGAGAAATCCAGTAGCACCTGCATCTTTTTGAAGTTTTGCAATATAGGTACTTTTATGTGTCTTAAGCATAGGCCAAAGTTGTTTATTATTCTTTGAACAAATTTGTTGAACTGTATCAATATTCTTTTCTAACTGGTCTAAATCTAGCAAAAAACTTGGAGTAGCAATTTCAGAAATTTTCATGTCATTTACCACCTTTCAACAAAAGTAAAATTAATTATAAGTATTAAAGTTATTATATTAAAATACAAGTTTTACAATATTAATAGCTTATAATTATATTATAAATCCAGCGTGAAGTGAGAGCAATGTTTATTTAGATTAATTAGAATTTTCAATAAACTATCCTGTTTTTAAATTATTTATATAATAATTTTTGAAATTAATACGAATTTCATTTAATTTTGTTTTAGGAGATATTAATAGGGTATTATTGAATGAGTAAAAAAGTGATATTTACGTAGAATAATCACACTATAGATATTGGAGGTAGTAAATATGAGAAAAGTAGTACTTTACATTGCAATAAGCTTAGATGGATATATAGCCGAGGAAAATGGTAGTGTAAGTTTTTTAGATGAAATATCTTTAGATTTTAAACATGAACAGGAAGAAGATTATAATACTTTTTACGATACAATTGATACTATTATTATGGGAAATTCAACATATATACAAGTTGCAAATGAACTTAGTCCAAACGAATGGTATTATAAGGGTAAGGAGTGTTATGTATACTCAAATACAGTTAGTGAAGCAACTGAAAATGTAAAGTATACAAATTTAGAACCTCAAAAATTAATTGAACAACTTAGGAAAGAGAATGATAAAAAAGATATTTGGATAGTTGGAGGAAGTGACATAGTAAAATTATTTATGAAAGATAATCTAATTGATGATTATTATATCTATATATTGCCAATAATATTGGGTAAAGGGATTCCATTGTTTAAATCTGGTATAAATAAGACTAATTTAAAGTTTAAGAAAACTAGTAATATTGGAGAACTTGTAAAATTAGAATACAGTAAAAAGTAAAAATAAAGTACATGCCAATTTGTTATAACATTATGAAATAAAGCATTTAAAAGACTTTTGGCTATATGAATTGACATTACTTGTCAAATGTGTTAACATATAAGCGACTTGTCGGAGGGTGTATTAAAAAGAATATGCTGGAGAAGAGAGTGCGTTAACTCTTTTCTCCTTTTTTTATAAAATCAAGTATTTATAAATTTGGTATGATTACATAATTACACTATCTCAAAAATTAAGAAAGGAGAAAAGTATGAAATTAATTTTAAGTTATTTAAAGAATTATAAGTTGTTAATAGTATTAAATATACTGGCTATATTTAGTTTTGCATTAGTTGAATTGGGTATCCCAACAATAATAGCGAAAATAATTGATAATGGTATTGCAAATCAAAATATAGCTTACATAAAGCAAATGGGAATAGTAATTGTTATTATTTCTATTATAGGAGTTGTAGGTAGTATATTGCTGGGTTATTGTTCTGCAAAGGTGTCAACAAGTGTAACTAGGGATATAAGAAATGACATATTTCAAAAATCTCAAGAATTTTCACATACTGAATATAATAAGTTTGGAATTTCTTCAATGATTACAAGAACTACAAATGATGCGTTTCAAATCCAACAATTTGTGAATATACTACTAAGAACTGCTTTATTAACACCAGTCATGTTTATTATAAGTATAATAATGACGATTAGAACAAGTGTAGAGCTTTCAATGGTATTAGCTATATCAGTACCTTTTATAATTATTGGAGTTGCAATAATAGCAAAAGTATCTCAGGCAATATCCTTGAAACAACAAAAAGGGTTAGATAAATTAAACCTTATATCGAGAGAAAATTTAACAGGAATAAGAGTAATTAGAGCTTTTGGAAATGATGATTATGAAACAGAAAGGTTTGAAAAAACAAATACATATTATGCTAATGTTTCTAAAAAATTATTCAAGCTTATGTCAATTACTCAACCAGCATTCTTTTTACTATTAAATATAGCTGTTTTGGCTGTATTTTGGATTTCAAGTGAGAAGATAAATATTGGAGAAATTCAAGTTGGACAGTTAGTTGCATTTTTGGAGTATCTTTTCCATGCTATGTTTTCAATTATGCTCTTTTCAATGGTATTTATTATGTATCCAAGAGCAGAGGTGTCTGCAAATAGAATAAAGGAGCTTTTAAATGAGGAGCCATTGATAAAAAATCCTGAAAATGGAATTAAGGAGACTGAAAATAAAGGTATTATAGAATTTGATGATGTAACTTTTACTTATCCAGATGGAGAGGCTTCTGTACTTAAAGATGTTTCATTTACTGCAAAGACTGGTGAAACAGTAGCCTTTATAGGAAGTACTGGTAGTGGAAAAAGTACTCTGATTAACTTGATACCTAGATTTTATGATGTAACAGAAGGTAGTATTAGGATAAACGGAGTAGATATAAGAGAGTATGATTTGAAAGCTTTAAGAAAAAAGATAGGATTTATACCTCAAAAATCACTGCTTTTTACTGGTAGTATAGCAAACAATATTAGATTTGGTAAACATAAGGCAGGAGAATCAGAACTAGAACATTCAGCCAAAGTTGCACAAGCATATGAATTTATATCAAAAAAACCTAGAAAATTTGATGAATTAATTAGTGAAGGTGGAGCAAATGTATCAGGAGGTCAAAAACAAAGACTTTCTATTGCAAGAGCTATTATAAGAAGACCTGAAATATATATTTTTGATGATAGTTTTTCTGCACTTGATTTTAAAACTGATGCAATACTTCGTTCTAAGTTGAAAAAAGAAACAAAAGACGCAATTGTATTGATTGTCGCACAGAGAATTAGTTCTATTATTGATGCTGATAAGATTATAGTACTCAATGAAGGGCAAGTTGTCGGAATGGGAACTCATAAAGAATTATTGAAAAATTGTGAAATATACTATGAAATTGCAACATCTCAGTTGAAAAAGGAGGAATTGGAATAATGAAAAAGTCTAAAGGTTTTAAGAAAACAATTGGTAGACTTCTTCCATTTGTAAAACGATATAAATTTTCCTTTATTATAGCTATTATATGTATAATTTCAGCAGCTACTATGAATGCAATTGCTCCTAAAACAGAAGGATTAATAATAACACAATTGACTAAAGATGTAATTCGTATAGCAAGAGGAATACCAGGGGCATCTGTAAATTTTAATTATGTAATAAAAATATTGGTGCTTTTAGCAGGTATATATGTTGCTAATGCAATTTTTACTTATGTGTCAAGTTTTCTACTTACAAATGCCATCCAAAATACGATGAGAGATTTAAGAAATGAAGTAGAAAATAAAATAAGAAAGTTGCCAATTAGTTATTTTGATAGTAATAGCTTTGGAGATGTATTAAGCCGTATATCAAATGACGTAGATACAATATCAAATGCACTACAACAGAGTTTTATGCAAATTGTAAATTCAATTTTAGTAATAATCTTAGCACTTTCAATGATGTTTACAATTAACACATATATGGCTCTTATAGCACTTTTTATAATTCCAATTAGTTACTTTGTATCTAAGTTCATAGTAAAGAAATCACAAAATAGGTTTTCATTACAACAAAATGCCCTTGGAAAACTAAACGGAAAAGTGCAAGAAATGTATACTGGATTTAATGAGATAAAATTATATGGTAAAGAAGAAGATTCCATAAAAGAGTTTAAAAAGGTAAATCAAGAACTTTGTGAAAATGGGTTTAAAGCACAATTTATATCAAGTATGATGAATCCAATGGTATCATTAGTAACTTATTTTGGAATTGCAGCAGTAGCAGTTGTTGGTTCTGTATATGCAGTAAGTGGAGGAATAACAGTCGGAAATTTACAGGCATTTGTACGTTACATATGGCAGATAAATCAGCCTCTTTCACAAATGACACAGTTATCCACTGTAATACAATCTTCTTTTGCAGCGATAGAGCGTGTATTTGAAATTCTAGATGAAGAAGAGGAAATACCTGATGTTGAAAATTCAATTAAAATAGAAAATGTAAAAGGCAATGTTACATTTGAGCATGTTAATTTTGGTTATGGAGAAGAAGCAACTTTAATAGAAGATTTAAATGCAGAAATAAAAAGTGGTCAGATGGTAGCTATTGTTGGACCTACTGGAGCAGGTAAAACGACATTAATAAACTTATTGATGAGGTTTTATGATGTTAAGAAAGGTGCTATTAAAGTTGATGAAGTAGACATAAGGGATATGAAACGTAAAGACTTACGTTCAATGTTTGGTATGGTGCTTCAAGATACATGGCTATTTAATGGAACCATTTTTGAAAATATAGAATATGGTAGATTTGGAGCTACTAAGGAAGAAGTTATACAGGCAGCAAAAGTAGCAAATGTGCATCACTTTATAACCACTCTTCCAGATGGATACAATATGTTCTTAAATGAAGAAGCTTCTAATATATCTTTGGGAGAAAAACAGCTTTTAACTATAGCTAGAGCTTTTATATCAGACCCATCAATATTGATACTTGATGAGGCTACTAGTTCTGTTGATACTAGATTGGAACTTATGCTTCAAAAAGCAATGAGAAATCTTATGAATGGTAGAACTAGTTTTGTTATAGCACATAGACTTTCTACAATTCGTAATGCTGACTTGATTTTAGTTATGAATAATGGAAGCATTATAGAGCAGGGTAATCATGAAGAACTTATGGAAAAAGGCGGATTTTATGAGAAGCTTTATAATAGTCAATTTGCAGATACAGAATCTGAATAGATAGGATAAAAATTTTTATAGAATTTTGTAATAAATTTAGATATTAATCATATAATTAAAAAGAGTATCAGTAAGTTATTTTTGTAAATTTACTGATACTCTTTGGTTTTAAGACTAAAGGTACTTATAATTCACAACTAGTCTTGCTACATCTGATAACCAGAATTACAGTACTTTTCTTTTTTACCTTTTTGTTCTCTGACATATAATAATTCGCTTAACTTATCAATGTAATAACAATCATCACTTATGCGAATTAAACTAGTCAGATAATAACCATCTTTACTTCTAGGAATCTTTTTATTTATTGCTAAATCAATAGCTGTCTTTGCTGCTTCAAAATGCTTTAAATGTGTATGACCTTCTTCAAAACTCTTTCTAGTATTATAAACTACATAACCTTTTTTAACTTGAAAAACTATAAATTCTTTCTTTTCATATATTTTATTAAACATTCAATCAGCCCTTCTCAAGATAGTTTTATAGCATAACATTAGAAGCACCTAAAAAATTTTACAAAGAACATAAATATTTTATAAATTAAAAACTTAAAACTATAATTTATAAAGATAATTTTCTTATTACTTATATGGTAATACATATAGATTAAAATTAAATTATCTTTAAGTTAAACCAAAGTAAAATAAAAGACTAGTTATAATATTTATATGAAAAAGTACAAAATATAGTATAAGAATATAGAAAATTTAATTTATTTATTTACAATTTTTATTTCCATATGTGTACTTACCTTCAGATACCTTATCATCATGGAAGTATATTCTTTCACAGCTTTTGTCTCCCCATAGAATATTTTTTGTTATCTTATGGGATGTATCTCCTGTAAATACTTCAGCTACAGTAGTATCTGTAACATCACAATAAAGAGATGCGAATTTTTTAAACCAAGAATTTTCCTCAAATCTTGCAAGCCAGGAAGCTCCATAAGGACAATGTAACTCTTCAAATTCAGGAACCCAACCTAAGAATGGGACATCAGTTGTGCTAATAATATTGTCTGCAATTAATTCATCTCCATTTTCGTGAGCTCTTTCTCTCATACCAATAGCTCTTTCTTCAGACCTTTCAAATAAAACTTTCTTTAATATTTCCATAGTTTTATCTTCTCCAAATTCTTCAAATAACACTTTGGAAAAATAAAAATATAAGTCACCAAAATGCTTACATGCCATACGAACTTCTTCGATAGCATAATCTTTGTCGATTGTTTCATTAGTTACAACATCTTTGTTCAAAAAAATCACTCCTTAAAATAATATTAGTTACACTATAATTATAGATTATTTTTTATAACTGGGAAATTAATTTAAGATAAATATAATTTTACCAAAGATAATATTAAAATATTTTATTGTTGCAAAAATCTTCTAAATTAATGTATTTAGGAGTTTCCATATGAACAAGTGTCGTTCTGTAAACATCCTCAATACATCCATTTTCTATATTATTAAAAATATCTGTATGTTCTTTTAATGTTGTTTCAAGTCTTCCTTCATGTGACAATGAGTCAAGAGCTAGTTTTTTTATTCTGTACATATAACTGTTAAACATCTTATCAAATTCAGTATTTTGAGCATATGAGACTATCGTTGTGTGAAATAATGTATCGTATTCAGCAAATGAGTTTAAGTTTTTATCACCTAATAAAATCTCTTTTTGTTTATCTAAAAGAGCTTTTAGTTTACTTATAGTTTCAACTGCTCTAGGTTCTTTGTATTGACTTGTAATTAAAAAAGTGCAAAACCCTTCTATTGCAGAGCGTATTTGGAATATCTCTACAATTTCATTTGCTGTTATTTGATGAATTCTAAAGCCTTTACTTGGGATTATATCTATAAATCCATCTTGACTAAGTCTTTGAAGAGCATCTCTTATTGGCGTTCTAGAGATGCCTATTTCACTAGCAAGTTTTGTCTCAGAATATATTTCATTTTCTATTATTTCTCCAGACAGTATCAATTCTTTTAAGTAGTCATATGCTTGTTCTTGTAATCTTTTAAATGTAGCCATATCTAATACCCCCTAAACAATGTAAAAATACAAAAACTTATATAATTTTAAGCATACAACATAGTAAAAATAAGGTCAATCTTTTGAAATTCAAATTATATATAAGATGTAAAATATGAAAATTGTTGGATAGTGATATATGATTAACATTAGAGCTAGATTAATTAAAATATACAAATGATATGGAAAATAAAGTATAGTATTTTAGATTAATAGTATGCATTAAATATTATATAGAATAACTAAATATAATAAAAATATATAAAAAATACAATTTATTGTTAAAATAAATACTTTTACATTTTATGTTGACCGGTATACTGGTGTGTAGTATACTCTAAATCATAAAAAACCGTTTTCAAAAATGTGAAGATATGGAGGGAAATAAAATGAAGTTAGGATTTATTGGATTAGGAATAATGGGAAAACCAATGGCAAAAAACTTATTGAAAGATGGATGTAATCTTTTTGTGTATGATATTAATAAATCTGCTGTGGATGAACTTATATCATGTGGAGCAAAATATGCAAGTATTTTAGAGATAGGTAACGAGTGTGAGATAGTATTTACAATTCTTCCAAATGGAACTATTGTACAAGATGTATTATTTGGAGCAGATGGTTTGACAAAGACTCTAAAAGAAGGAAGTATAGTAGTGGATATGAGTTCAGTTACTCCTACAGAATCTGTTTTGTGTGCAAATAAGTTAAAAGAAATGAACTTGGAATTTATAGATTCTCCAGTAAGTGGAGGAGAGCCAAAAGCAATTGATGGTACACTTGCTTTTATGGCTGGTGGTAAGGAAGAAACCTATAAAAAAGTAGAGCCATTTTTTAATATAATGGGAAGTTCATCTATTTTAATTGGAGATAATGGAAGTGGAAGTGTTACAAAACTTACAAATCAAGTAATAGTTAATTTAACAATAGCGGCAGTATCTGAGGCATTTGTACTTGCAGCAAAAGCAGGAGCAGACCCAGAAAAAGTCTATAAGGCGATAAGAGGAGGTCTAGCTGGTAGTACAATATTGGATGCAAAGATACCAATGATTATGAATCGTGATTTTAAACCAGGTGGTAAAATATCTATTAATCTAAAAGATATTAAGAATGTAATGCAGACAGCACACAATTTAGATGTGCCACTACCTATGACAAGTCAACTATTAGAAATAATGCAGACACTAAAAGTACATGGACATTTAGAAGATGACCATGGTGGAATAGCACAGTATTTTGAAAAATTAGCAGGAGTTGAAATAAAGAAACACAATAATTAATTTTAAGTAGATTGATATGATAGTAAATACATACTATTAAGATTAGATTATATAAATACAGCAAAGTTAAGTTATCATAGTAAAAGAAGAATAAGATTGATAAATAATAAAGTAGAATGATAAAGGGGTAAAAATTATGATTACAGGATACGGACTTTTGATAGCATTTGTTATATCTATAGGAATTTTACTTGTATCGATTATTAAATTTAAAGTAAATCCATTTTTGGCATTACTTATAACATCGATAATTACAGGTTTTATGGTTAGAATGCCTATAAATGAAATTTCAACTACAATATCGACTGGTTTTGGAAATACATTAGGAAGTATAGGTATTGTAATTGGACTTGGCATAATATTTGGAAATATTCTTTCAGAGTCAAGAGCTACAGAATCTATTGCAAAGGGTTTGTTAGCTAAAACAGGAGAAAAAAATAGTGCATTAGCTGTAACTACAGCAGGATTTTTAATTTCAATTCCAGTTTTTATGGATGCAGCTTTCGTTATAATGATGCCTATAATTAAGTATGTTTCAAGAGTTACTAAGAAATCTCTAATGGTATTTGTATGTGCATTAGGTGTTGGGACTATAGTAGGACATGCACTTGTAATACCTACACCAGGACCTTTGGCAGTTGCAGCAAATGTAAATGCGAATGTAGGTAGTTTTATACTGTATTCTATAATTGTCGCTTTTCCAGCTGCTATTGTGGGTGGATGGCTTTATGGAAAACGTTTTGAAAAATATCCGTCTTATGCAATTGATGAGAATGATAGAGAAAAAAATTTAGAACAGGGAGAAGATAGTATCAAGCTTGAAAATGATAAATCTTCTGAAGTACCAGGTTTTGGAGTTTCTATGTTCTCTTTATTATTTCCAATACTTCTTATACTTGTATCAAATGTATTTAGTATGTTTGTGGAAAAAGGTTCTAAAATTAGTGGAGTACTTGCATTTATAGGAGATAAAAATATAGCAATACTTCTTGGAATATTAGTAGCAATAGTATTTTTAAAGAAATACATAAGTAAACCTATGGGAGATGTTGTTATCGAAGCTGCCGATTCAGCAGGTTTAATACTATTAATAACAGGCTCAGGGGGAGCGTTTGGTAGTGTTATAAATGCAAGTGGTATAGGTAATTTCTTAGTTGACACTATGTCTGGTCTTAGTATATCTGTTGTAGTACTTGGATTCTTATTAAGTGCACTACTTAGGATTTCTCAGGGTTCTGCCACTGTAGCCTTAGTAACTACATCATCAATTTTAGGGCCTACAATTTTGGCAACTGGTATGTCACCAGTTTTAGTAGGGCTTGCTATATGTGCTGGTGGCGTTGGTTTTTCTCTTCCAAATGATTCTGGGTTCTGGGTACTTTCAAGATTTAGTGGATTATCAGTTAAAGATACTTTGAATTCTTGGACAATTGGAGGAACTATTGCTGGTATTGTAGCATTTATAATGGTTTTATTACTTAGTGTTATAAATGGAATTATACCACTTCCAGGATTATAAATAATAAACTATTGAGTTATATTATATAAATTACATTGAGATTATATAAATTACATAAAGGGGCGTTTTAGATGAGAGAAGTAAAACCGATTAGCATAGACATACTTAATACTTTTAAAGAAGTAGACGAGGATAAATTAAATGAACTTCTTGCAAATGAGCTTAAAAATTTAGATAGAAAAATAATCGTATTAGATGATGACCCAACAGGTGTACAAACTGTTCATGATATCTCTGTTTATACTGATTGGGATAAGGATAGTATAGAGCAAGGTTTTAATGAACAAAATAGTATGTTTTTCATACTTACTAATTCAAGAGGATTTACTGTTAATCAAACTACAGAAGTACATAGAGAAATATCAAAAAATATTGTGGCTGTATCCAAGAAAACAAATAAGGACTTTATAATTATAAGTCGTAGTGATTCTACAATGAGAGGGCATTATCCTCTAGAAACTGATTTATTAAAAAGTGAAGTAGAAAAATTATCCGAGAAGTTATTTGATGGCGAAATAATAATGCCATTTTTCAAAGAAGGTGGCAGATTCACTATAGATAATATACATTATGTTAAAGAAGAAGAAATGCTTATACCAGCAGGAATGACTGAATTTGCAAAAGACAAGTCTTTTGGCTACAAATCTTCTGATATAGGTGAATGGTGTGAAGAAAAGACAAATGGAAAGTACAAGTCTAATGATATGATATACATTTCTTCTGAAGAGCTTAGAGAGCTAAAGATTGAAGCTATAACAGAAAAACTTAAAATGGTTAAAGGGTTCAATAAAGTCATTGTAAATGCAACTGACTATGTAGACGTAAAGGTATTTGCAATTGCATTTATACGTGCAGTAAATAGTGGCAAGGAGTTTATGTTTAGAAGTGCTGCTGCCATAACAAAAGTGCTTGGAGGAGTGAGTGATAAAGCATTGCTTACTAAAAATGAATTAGTGTCAAAAGATAATACCAATGGAGGAATTATACTTGTTGGTTCACATGTAAATAAGACTACTCAACAACTAGAAGAACTTAGAAATTGTAAATACCCAATAGAATTTATAGAGTTTAATCAACATTTAGTTCTACAGGAAAATGGCTTAAAAAATGAAGTAAAAAGAGTTATACAAGTTGTAGAAGAAAAAATAAGTAGTGGAAAAACCGTTGCTGTTTATACTAGACGAGAGCGTTTTGACTTAGATACAAATGATAAAGATAAACAACTTATGATTTCTGTAGAGATATCAGATGCTGTTACCAGTATAATTGGTATGCTTAATGTAAGACCTAATTTCATCATAGCTAAAGGTGGCATTACATCTAGTGATGTTGGTACTAAAGCACTTAAAGTAAAAAAAGCTACAGTAATGGGACAAATAAAACCTGGTATACCAGTGTGGATGACAGGGAAAGAAAGCAAATTCCCTAATATGCCATATATAATTTTCCCTGGCAATGTTGGAGAAGTCAGTACACTTAAAGAATCTGTTGAGATACTGATGGGTTAGAATATTAATGGATTAGAGTATTTAGAGTATAAATATTTAAATTTATTGATTAAAAAATGAATAAGCTAAAATTAATATCTAAAAAATAATAGTACATTAAGCAGTAAGGTTTAGAGTATTTATCAAAAATATTCTAAACCTTACTCTTATGTGTTAGTGTTTCTATTATTAAGTTTATATGATGTTTATTACACTACTTATCTTTTTTTATTGATTTAATGTCTTCTTTGATTTTATTTAAAATATCCTTATGTTTATTAGAGCTTATATTAGGGAATGCTTTGATAATACGTCTATGAAGTAATTTGTGGTTAGACAATAAATTATTAAGTTTATTTTTAAGCTCCTCAATGCGATTTCTAGCATAACGATAGTTTTCTTTTTCCTTAAGTATTTCAAATCTATCCTCTAAAGTCTCAAGTCTATTTTCAACCAAAGATTCGAGTTTGCTTTCAATAGTTTCCTGTGTAATAAGTTTGTAGTATTCCTTTTTATCTTTTAATTCTTTAATTACAAGATTGATTTGTTTTAGTTTGCCATTTAATTGTAAGATTGTATGTACTGTAATTACTAAATCTAAAACAAAATAAACTTCTATAGATATAGCCAGTATAAATAGTATATTTTTAGGTATAGAGTTTATGAAATCAACTACAATAGGATGTACTATAAGCATTACAATTAATGATAATACACCAAACATAAGTGAGTTTTCTAGACAAACTCTGCCATTAATATTAAATTTATGCTTAGAATAATCCCACCAAGTCATATTAAATATTTTTTCTAATACAAAGCTTGTAAGATATTCCATTACACTAGTTATAATTATACTAAATAAAAATAACAAGGGAATATTGTGCACAAAAGGAGTCAAGGTAGCAACTATCGCTAACGCTCCAAATCCATATATAGGGCAAAATGGTCCATTTAAAAATCCTCTATTTACAAATTGCTTTTGTAAAATTGAACAATATGTAGTCTCACAACACCATCCTATAAAACTATAAATTACAAAATAAAGAAATTGAATATAAAATATACTCATAAGCACCTCATTTCTAGTTAATATAACACTATATACTTGATATTTTATTTTTATGATTAATTTACTTCAAATTCAATTTACATATTGATTATACCAATTTATAGGAATTTATCAAATTTAATTACAGTTATAATATTATATATGATTATAATCATGAGATTTTATTTAAAATAAATAAGGGTGTCAAGTATAATCAAACTAATAGTTGTAGATACTCTACACTATGTTAGTTTAATCATATTTGACACCCTTATATTTATTTATATTATGATTGTTTACATTTGAAGCTAGAACAACATGTTTCAACATAAAGATTTACTCTATCAGTTTCAGGAGCAACCAATATATTATCAAGTGTACATAAGCTACCATCTTTATTGTATTTACAAGTTTTTACGCTACACACTAATTCTTCACAATTTCTATTATTAACATTACTTGATAGATTACTATAAATAGATTCGTCTAAAAATGAACTACAACAAGTATGTCTATCATTGTGAGCTTGCTCACCATTTATAAAAATTTTATCTGCATAACATATATGGCTGTTATTATGTGAGCAGTTAGTTACATTACAGTTTATTCTTTCCAAAGTTATTACCTCCTAAACGATTATTTACTATAAATTATGTCCATATAATTACAAGAATATAACCTTTAAGAGAAAACTCTCTTTTATAAAATATCTATTCTTAGAGTAATTTGATATGTAAATATATTTTCTTCTAAAATTTACCTAAATTGTATAAAAACTTACAGCTTGGAGAAAATAATAGTAAAAGGAGGCGTAATCAATGTTTGAAAAGAAGAAAAAAGAATTATTTCCTTGGAAAATATCTGCCTTAATACTAGTTGGAGTATTTGTATTAAGTAGTGGAGTTTATATAGGGACAAGATTAAAACATAATGGAGTTCAAACTGGTGAAGTTGTAAGTACTAGTGCGAACATGAATGAAAAGTCAAAAGAAGCTTTTGGATTAAATAAAAATTGTGAAGTTTGGCTTCAAAGTGAAGGCGAAAATGAAACTAACTATAAGAGAACACTTACAATGGCTGGTATAGTTCCAGAATCATTATTAGATAAGACAAAATCAGAAATAGTATCATATTTTAAAAAAGAGTACCCAAGTAAAAAAATAAAGAGTATGGATAAAAACGAAATCATATTGGTAGAATCTAAATATAGTGATACTAAAGATGTACAAGCAATGAATGCCACTATAAAAGGGAAGTATACGATTGAAAATGATAATGGAAATATAGCGTTATATAAATATGATAGTAGTGGAAATAAAACATTAGTAGAAAAAACAAAAATAAGAGTAGATTCACTTCCTAAGACAGTTCAAGATGAAATCAAAAAAGGTGTAGTTATGGATACTGAAGAAGATGCTTATTCAAGATTGGAAGACTTTGCAAGTTAATACTAAGTAAGTTAATATTAAAATTGTAGTCACATTTAATTCCTATAAAATACAATAATTTATTTGTACTAAATATAAAAGTTATACTGAAGTAAAATCTTGCTTTGGTATAACTTTTTTACTTTATTTTATATTTTACATATACCATTTTATGATTTGTTAATATTATTTATGGTATAATGATTTAGAACATAAGTTTTTATGAGAAATACATTTTGGTATTTCTTTTATTTTTAGGGGGAATTTTAAAAAATGATAATATTGGGGATTGACCCAGGTATAGCTATAGTTGGATATGGTATAGTTGAATACAAAAATAGCAAGTTTAAGGTAATAGATTATGGAGCAGTGACAACACCTGCACACATGAATATATCGAGAAGATTAGAACTTGTATATAAAGGAATTGATACAATCGTAAAGAATTACAATATAGATGAAGTTGGAATGGAAGAATTATTCTTTAACAAGAATGTAAAAACAGCTATAACAGTTGCACAAGCTAGAGGTGTTACTATGCTTGCATGTGCTCATAATGGGAAACCAGTGTATGAATACACTCCACTTCAAGTAAAACAAGGTGTAGTTGGATATGGAAGAGCAGATAAGGCACAAGTTCAACAGATGGTAACTTCATTTTTGAGTTTAAAAAAGGTTCCAAAACCAGATGATGTTGCAGATGCTTTAGCTGTGGCTATTTGTCATGCTCATTCAAATAAACTTGAAAAAACTCTAAAGAATATAGGTGGTAAGTATGTATAGTTATATAAAAGGTACAATAGAAGAGATTTATATAGACAATATAGTTATTGAAAATAATGGTATAGGATATAAGATAAATGTGTCATCCAATACAATCATGAATTTAAAAGTGGGAGAGGCTACAAAAATATATACTAAGTTAATTGTGAGAGAAGATGATATGAGTCTTTGTGGTTTTGTAAGTAGGGAGGAACTTAAGATGTTTGAGTTACTTACATCTGTATCTAAGATAGGACCTAAAGTGGCACTTTCAATACTATCATTTGCATCACCAGCACAGTTAGGAGCTTATATTTTAAGTGAAGATATTGGAAAATTATCCAAAGCTCCTGGTGTTGGGAAAAAGACAGCAGAGAGAATTGTCTTAGAACTTAAAGATAAAGTAGATAAAAATAATATAGACTTTGAACCAACATTATTATCACAAAAACCTACTTTCATATCTCAAGATGAATCTGTGGATGCACTTGTAGCTTTGGGGTATACCTTAGCCGAATCAAAAGATGCAGTTCAAAAGTGTAAAAAGGATGGTATGGATACAGAAGCCATTATAAAGAAAGCACTTACATATATAATGAGTAAATCTTTGAAATAACATTTACACTTTAAAATAATATTTAGAGTATGAATGTAGATTTCAAAATATCAAAGTAGATTTCCAAAAGTACGAGAGGAGGGGTATAAATGCAAGGTTTTGAAGATGAAAATAGAATAATAACTTCTACAATGAAGACAGAAGATATAGATATAGAAAATAGTCTAAGACCAAAGACTCTAGAAGATTATTTGGGGCAAGAAAAATCCAAAGAGCAACTTAGCATATTTATAGAGGCAGCTAAATCAAGAAATGAGCAGTTAGACCATGTGCTTTTATATGGACCACCAGGTCTTGGAAAAACTACACTAGCTAGTATAATAGCTAATGAGATGGGTGTAAATTTGAGGATTACGTCGGGTCCTGCAATAGAAAGAGCTGGGGATTTGGCAGCTATACTTACAAACTTAAATGAAAATGATGTTTTATTTATAGATGAGATACACAGAATCAATAGAAGTGTTGAAGAAGTTTTGTATCCAGCAATGGAAGACTTTTGTTTAGACATAATAATAGGAAAAGGACCATCTGCAAGAAGTATAAGACTTGACCTTCCTAAATTTACACTTATTGGAGCTACAACAAGAGCTGGTATGCTTACAAATCCACTTAGAGATAGATTTGGTGTTATTTGTAAATTGGATTACTATACAGTTGATGAGCTTTCAAAAATAGTACTTAGGTCATCAAATATCTTAGATGCAGAAATACAATCTAATGGTGCTTTAGAGCTTGCAAAACGTTCAAGAGGGACTCCAAGAATAGCAAATAGATTACTAAAAAGAGTTAGAGATTTTGCACAAGTTAGAGCTGATGGAAAAATAACTGATGAGGTAGCAAAAGATGCACTAGAACTTTTAGGTGTTGACAATTTGGGGCTTGATTTTGTAGATGAGAAGCTTCTTATGACTATAATAGAAAAATTTAGAGGGGGACCAGTAGGTCTTGATACATTAGCAGCTTCTATTGGCGAAGATAGAAACACAATAGAAGATGTATATGAGCCATATTTACTTCAGCTAGGCTTTATAAATAGAGGTCCTAGAGGAAGAGTAGCCATGCCATTAGCATATGAACACTTAAAAATTCCATATCCTAATGAAAAATAAAAATAGATTATATAAATATTTATAAAATAGAATAGTCATTAAATTGAAATATTTCTAAAATGGCTAAAAATTCAAACATATCCACAAAATGGTAATTATAACTGTAGATACTGTGGATAAATACGATAAAAATTGTGTGTACTGTATCTATATATTGTGGATAAGACGTATATATCGTGGAAAAATATCTATATATTGTGGATATGATGTATGCTAAAAAGAGTAATTTCTTGATAGATTATGGTAATATTGTGGAAAATAAGTTGTTTTTTTGATATTATTGTAGCTAGAGAAATTTTAAGAGAGGAAGTTTAACATTGAAAACAAGTGATTTTAAATTTGACTTACCACAGGAACTTATAGCTCAAGTTCCTATAGAAGATAGAGCTAGTTCAAGATTGATGGTACTGGATAAAGAGACAGGAAATGTTGAGCATAAAGTCTTTAGAGATGTAATAGAATATTTAAATCCAGGGGATTGTTTAGTCTTAAATAATACTAGAGTTATACCAGCTAGATTAATAGGAGAGAAGCTTGAAACTGGAGGAAAAATTGAATTTTTATTATTAAAAAGAACAGAGGAAGATACTTGGCAAGCTCTAGTAAAACCAGGAAAAAGAGCAAAAGTAGGTACTAAATTTTCTTTTGGAAATGGAAAGTTGATTGGAGAAGTTGTAGATTTATCAGACGAAGGTTCAAGAATTATAAAGTTCCATTACGATGGGATTTTTGAAGAAATCTTGGATGAACTTGGAAATATGCCACTACCTCCATATATAACTGCTAGATTGGATGAAAAAGAGAGATACCAAACTGTTTATTCAAAGCACAATGGTTCAGCAGCAGCACCTACAGCAGGATTACACTTTACAGAAGAACTGTTAAATAAAATAAAAGAAAAAGGCGTGGATATAGCCTTTGTAACTTTACATGTTGGTTTAGGTACTTTTAGACCAGTAAAAGTAGATGATGTTTTAAATCATAAGATGCATTCAGAATATTATATGGTTAGTCAAGAAGCGGCTAACAAAATAAATAGAGCAAAAGAAAGTGGAAATAATGTAATATGTGTTGGCACTACTAGTTGCAGAACTATAGAGTCAGCCTGTAATGAAGATGGAAAGATGGAAGAAACTAGTGGATGGACAGAGATATTTATATATCCAGGTTATAAGTTTAAAGTTCTAGATAAGCTTATTACTAATTTTCATTTACCAGAGTCTACATTAATAATGCTAGTAAGTGCTATTTGTGGAAAAGATAATGTTTTAAATGCATATAATGAGGCAGTAAAAGAAAGATATAGATTCTTCAGTTTTGGAGATGCTATGATTATAAAGTAGGGAGGTAATTGATGCATAGTTTACAAAAACAAAAAAAGAATAACCCTATATTAAAGATTGCTTTTATATTTGAACGTGTGTTAGCAGTGGTGGTTCTAATAGCTGTATTTCTAGGAACAATAGATGTGTTAAGACTTATGTGGGGAGCATATATAGTTGACTTTCAAAATCCAGTACAATACAGTCAGCTTAATGACTTCTTAGCACAAATATTACTTCTAGTGATAGGTGTTGAACTTGTAGTAATGCTATCACTTCATATACCAGGAGCATTTATTGAGGCACTACTTTATGCTATAGCTAGAAAAATGTTGTTACTTCCTAAAAATGAAGGAATGATAGATGTTTTAATAGGTGTTATAGCTATTGCAGGACTTTTTGCTATAAAAAAGTTTTTAGTAACAAAAGACAAGAGTGCACTTAATATAATGAGTATACATGATGAAGAAGCAATTAAAGAACAACAGGATAAAGACGATAAAGATAAATCTATTTAGAAAATCTATTAGACGAATAGATTATTAAACAGATATCTTAAGAAATAATGAGAAATAAATATTATTAAGGAGAAATTTATGTACGCAGTAAGATACGAATTGATAAAAACTTGCAAACAGAGTGGTGCAAGGTTAGGAAGATTACACACTCCACATGGGATAATAGAAACGCCAATATTTATGCCAGTTGGAACTCAAGCAACTGTCAAATCTATGACACCAGAAGAACTAAAAGAGATTGGTTCACAAATAATACTTAGCAACACATACCATTTATATATGAGACCAGGTCATGAACTTATAAAAAGAGCAGGTGGTCTTCATAAGTTTATGAACTGGGATAAGCCAATACTTACAGATAGTGGAGGATTCCAAGTATTTAGCTTAGGACCTTTAAGAAAGATAAAAGAAGAAGGTGTAGAATTTAGGTCACATTTAGATGGTTCAAAACATTTTCTAACTCCAGAAAAAGCTATGGAAATACAAAATGCATTGGGGTCAGATATAATGATGGCCTTTGATGAGTGTGCACCATACCCAGCAGATAGAGAGTATGTAAAGAATTCATTAGAAAGAACAACAAGATGGTTAAAAAGATGTAAAGATGCCCATAATAATACAGAAAAGCAAGCTTTATTTGGTATAATACAAGGTGGGATGTATAAAGATTTAAGAGAGCAATCAGCAAAAGAAATAACTAGTATTGATTTACCAGGATATGCTGTTGGTGGACTTAGTGTTGGAGAGCCAAAGCCACTTATGTATGATGTATTAGAACATACAACTCCATTTATGCCAAAAGATAAACCAAGATATCTAATGGGAGTTGGTAGCCCAGATGATTTAGTGGAAGGTGTTATAAGAGGTATTGACATGTTTGATTGTGTTTTACCTACTCGTATAGCTAGAAATGGGACTGCAATGACTAGTCAAGGGAAAGTTGTAGTTAGAAATGCAACTTATGCTGAAGACTTTACTCCACTTGACCCTGAATGTGATTGTTACGCTTGTAAAAACTATTCAAGAGCTTATATAAGACATCTTATAAAAGCAAATGAAATATTGGGTGCAAGATTAATAACTACTCATAATCTTCACTTTTTATTAAATTTAATGAAGCAAATAAGACAGGCAATAATGGAAGATAGATTACTTGATTTTAGAAATGAATTTTTTGCAAAATATGGGTATGAAATATAGGTTTTGCACTATTAATTATAATCATTTTAATATATAATATTCAATAGTACTCAAAGCTAAAGAAAGTAGATTGTTATATAAATATTTATTATAATTTACAAAAGAGTATAATTTACAAAGGAGTGAAAAATTAATGCCACAGCAACAAATAATGATGAGTATAGGTCTATGGGTAGTAGTAATAGCAATCTTTTATTTCCTAATGATTAGACCTCAAAAGAAAAAAGACAAACAATTAAAAGAAATGAGAAGTAGCCTAGGTGTAGGAGACAAGGTCGTTACAATAGGTGGAATAGTAGCTAGTGTAGCTAAAGTTGAAGATGATGTTGTAATACTAGAATTAGGACCAAACAGAACTAAAGTTCCATTTGAAAAATGGGCTATAGGGACAGTTCAATCTAGAAAAGAAGAAATAGAAGAACAGTAAAATAGTAATTTAAAAGCCTTTTCTCGAATATATATTAATTTGAGAGGAGGTTTTTTTATGGGAAAATCTAATTATATTTTTAAAGGTCTAGGGTATGCGTATATAATAACTTTGGCTGTTTTATTAGTGTATAACTTATTTTTGACATTTACAGATATTGGTGGAGATAATATAACTATGGTTGCATCATTTATAACTACCATTTCTGCAGCTATAGGTGGTTTTTATACTTCAAAACACATGAAAGAAAAAGGTCTTGTGTATGGACTTTTAGTTGGACTTTTGTACATAGTATGTATTTTTTTAACTGTGTTTTTAGCACAAGAAAAGTTTGTGTTTGAAGTAGGAATGATTTATAAGTTATTGTTAATATCAGCAGCGGGAGGTATTGGAGGCGTATTGGGTGTCAACTTTAAATAGAGTTTATATTAGAGTAGTTTTGTGATATAATCAATAGGAAACAATTAGAAATGGAGGCGTTGAAAATGGAAAATAAACATGTAAAAACTTTATCTCAAGCTACTTTAAAGCAAAGTGCTGCAAAAGGTGGATGTGGAGAGTGTCAAACTTCTTGTCAATCAGCTTGTAAAACTTCTTGTACAGTTGCAAATCAAGAGTGTGAAAGATAGAAAATTATTGACTTAGTTATTTTCAAGAGGATACTTTAAAATGATTCTATTATCATTATGAGGTATCCTTTTTTGTTTTACAATGATTATTGTGATAAATAGTAGTCTTAAACTTTGTAAAATAGTATTAAATTAGTGGTATATATTTAATTTAAGTATAAAGGATTAATTAGCAAAAATTAGTATAATAGTATGCTCAAAATATAAATTTTTATACGTCGATTTTTAAAAATTGAGTTAGTAAATTATGTAAACACATAAAATATATTGAAAAATAATATTATATATAATATTATTTATATGTGGGAAATACGAATATAAAAAAATCAAAAAATAATATTCGGAGGACATAAATATGTTAAGCAACAAAAAGAGAAGTATGGCAATAGTAATGGCAGGAGCCACAGTTATGAGTGCAGCAGCACCAATATTTGCAGACAACACTGTGTCAGAAAATGTTGATAAAAGTTACACAGTAAGTGCGAAAGATTCTACTAAATTAATTGAAGAAGTTAGAAAAGCATTAGAGATTAAATTTGAAGAGACAAAAGCAGGAGCAAATGTAAATGATAGAGTTTACGATATAAAAGTTGACAATGTAAATTTAACTAATGCAACTCAATTACAAAACAAAATAAATGCATTAGTAGAAGGACAAAGTTTAAAAGTTACTATACAAGACAAAGGTCATCAAACTCTAGGCGGAAAAGTAGTCGACTATAAAATTGAAAATTACAAAACAGCTCAAGAAATAGTAGATGCAGTTAATGCTTTCAATGCAACTTTAGCAGAAGATTCTGATAGCAAATTAACAGCAACAATAAAATCTACAAGTTCAGTTGAAGTAAAAAGAGCGAAAGATTCAAAAAATGTTATTACTATAAATGTGGGAGACCAACACTTAGATTTCTCAAAACAAATAATATCAGAAGAAAGTACTTTTGAAGGTTATGAAAAGAAATATAGTGATATAGAATCAAAAGAATTACATACAATAACAGTTAAAAATGCAGATTTACAAGATATATCAGCAGAAGATTTATTCGATGGAGTTAGATTAACTACATCAGGAAGACAAATAGTTAATAAGGTTAAAAATGGATATTCTTTAACATTTGAAAATGTAGCAATACTTACTCAAGAGCAAGAAGATAGTGATGATAAAGATAAGCCAGAAAAATCAAGCTTTGATATGATTTTAAGCAAGACAAATGAAAAGCCAGAAACAATGAGTATATCAAGCAAAAACCATAAGTTAGTAAGAGATTTACACAAAGTATTAACTGATGTTAAAGATGGAAAAGAATTAAAGGTAGAAGTTTTATCTGGAGATTCAAGATTTACAACAGCAGTAGAGGTTAGCAAAGAGAGATTTAATGATGGAGCAGCAGAAGCAATAATCTTAGTTGGAGAGGATGCTATAGTTGATGGATTGGCATCAGCACCACTTGCATCTCAAAAAAATGCACCAATACTATTATCAAAGAAAGATTCATTACCATCAGAAATAGAAGCTGAGATATTAAGAGTACTTGGAAGCAACTTATCTTCTAAGAAAATATATATAGTAGGTGGAGAATCTAAAATATCAAAAGAAACTGAAGAAAAACTTGCTAAGTTAGGTGTAAATAAAGTTGAAAGAGTTTCTGGAGAAGATAGATTTGAAACTTCTTTAGAAATAGCAAAACAATTAAAAGATACATTTAAGACTGCTTTCGTAGTAGGTGGAAATGGAGAAGCAGATGCTATGAGTATATCTGCTAGAGCTGCTCAATTTGGTGCTCCAATAATAGTTACAGGTAACGAATTGGATACTAAAGCTGAGAAGTTATTAAATGGAAAAGAATTAGAAATAGTTGGTGGAGAGAACTCTGTATCAAAAGACGTTGAAGATAAATTAGTTGAAATAGATTTAAATAATAAAGTTGAAAGATTAGCAGGAGAAAACAGAAAAGACACTAATGCTAAAGTAATCAACAAGTACTATGCAGGAGCAACTAAAGCATATGTTGCAAAAGATGGTTATGTAGGTGGAAACGGACAATTAGTTGATGCACTTACAGCAGCACCACTTGCAGCTAGTGCAAAGGCACCAATAATATTAACGACAGAAGAACTTTCTAAGTCACAAGAAGAAGTAGTTGAATTAAGACTTAAGAATACTACTAAGTTAGTACAAATAGGTGAAGGAATAGCTAAAAATGCTATTGAGAAAATAGCAGAAAAAATAAACTTATTTACTAGAAACTAATAGTATATAAAATTTAAATTTGTAAGTTTATTTAGATAATGTTTAGCTAAGTAAGATATAATATAGATAATAAATAAGTATAAACAATTAAAATAGAAATAATGAAAAGATGGTATCTTAAAATAAGTTAGGATACCATCTTTTTATTGTTTTTGATTATTATATCTTGTAGTCACTGTATTCTAAGATATCCATTTAAAAAACTTTGAACATAAGAAAGTTTATAGAAAATAAATACTTATTAAATTATATTGTTTTGAGTGTATAACTTAATAAAACTTTTGAGACTATCACTTAATTAAAGAAAATAAGTTATAATGTTTTGAATTTATGAATAATAAAAACTTTAATTATATTGTTTGAGTTAGATGGATAACTATGGTATCATATATAAAATATGGTAACAAAATTGTAACTTTTTATTAAGTTTAAGTAAAATCAATATAACAAAATTATAAAAACTAATATTGGGGGTAAAAAAATATGAAGAATAGTAGAAAGATATTTGCTATAGGACTTACACTATTTTTAGTAATGGTAAATACTCCTAGAGTAAATGCGCTCACATCAGTTGAACAAATAAAAGGAACTGACAGATATGAGACAGCAGCAAAAATAGCAGACAAACAAAACTACAATACAGCAATACTAATCAATTCGGATAATAGCTTGTCAGATGGCTTGAGTGCAAGTGGTTTAGCAGGAGCATTAAACGCGCCTATTTTAATGACAAAACAAAATCAAATCCCAAATACTACTATGGAAAGATTAAACAAAGCAAATACTATATATATAATAGGTTCAGAATCGACAATAAGTAAAAATGTTGAAAATCAGTTACTATCTAAAAAGAAGGTTGTACAAAGAATATTTGGTGAGAATAGATTTGATACAAGCATAAAAATAGCTGAAAAAATCAAAGAAATCAAACCAATAGATAAAGTAATTATAGCTAATGGAATTACAGGAGAAGCAGATGCAATAAGTGCATCACCAGTAGCAGCAAGAGATGGAGTACCTATAATACTTACAGATGGAGGCAGTGTAGGATTTGATACAACAGGATTAAAGAGTTATGCACTTGGTTCTAGTGAGATAATAAGTGATGAACTGGTTAAGAGTACAAATTCTGTTAGATTAGGTGGAACAGATAGATTTGATACCAATAAGAGAGTTATACAAGAGTTCTATAAAGACAGTAAAGAATTTTATTTAAGTAAGGGTATGCAACTAACTGATGCATTGGCAGCTTCTACAATAGCAAAAAATGCGCCTGTGGTTTTAGTTGAAAATGGTAGCAATAAGAGTATTTTAAGTGGTGCAGATAAATTGACTGTACTAGGAGGAATAAATCAAAATGTCATCAAGCAATGTATAAATCAAGCTTCGCCAAACCAACAAGGATTGTACTATAATCCAAATGATAAAGTATTTAAGGATAGGATAAAGGGAAAAATATATGCTCTTACAAAACAATACAGAAAAGAAAATGGAGTAAGAGAGTTATCTGTAGCAAGTAGATTAGAAGGTCTAGCAAATGACTGGTCTAATTTAATGGCAAATAAAAAGACTTTATCTCACACTATAAATGGTAAAAATTCGTATTCTACTTTTTTGAAGTATCTAGATTGGAGTGAGATTAAACCTGGATACATTTCTGTTCAAGGGGAAAATATAATTAAGTATAAAATCCCAGATAAGCCTGTATATACGAATAGAGATGCAGATGATATAGGAAACTTTATTTTTAATGAGTGGAAGACAAATCCTGAGGAAGGTACAAATATGTTACATAAGGGATATGAAATAATGGGATTTGGATTAACTATGACAGGAGATAAGACTATATATGCAACACATGAGTTTTATGGAAGATATAAAGAATAGGTGTTTATAGAGATTTAAATACTTTGATAATAATATATAGATAAGCGCTGGAAATATGTAATAAGATAATAATTAGAAAATAACATATAAGTAATGTATTTATAATGATAAAGAATATTTATATTAACATAATAATATAAATATTCTTTTTTTGTATTTTAACATAAAAAAATTGTATTAAAAAGTTTAAATATAGTATAAAATGGGTATAAAAGCATTGAAAATTAAATGGCAAAATTAGGGAAATCTAATGACGCAAAACTATAGGGATTAAAGCTTATAAAGCCATATCAGCCAGTTGCTAAAAAGAGCAAGTTCTTTTTATTTATAATAAAGATTCTCTTTGAGTGTCTTTTTTTATTGTCTGAAACTATAGCATTTAAATTCATGGAAAATTAAAGATTTATTGAGGGAGGATTGTTATTTCATGAAAAAGGCAATATCTTGTGTACTAGCAGTGTCCATGTGTAGTGCACCATTGAATGTTTTTGCAGAGCCTATATTAGAGGGAAAACTAAGGGCAGTTGAAAAATCAGTTACAGAAAAGCTAAAGGGGAATCTAGAAGTGGATTTAAATTTTTCACTTCCAATCAAAAATAATGAATCAGAAAGTATAACTGATATACAACTACAATTAAAAGATGGTAGTAATAATAGTGGGATAATAAAACTTGGAGGTAAAAATTCAGGAAGTATAAATATAGGAACAGATACTATAGAATATACTATCAAAAAATTATCTGCAAATAGAAGTGAAATAAAAGAAAAAGATGAAAATATATCATATTATAATATTATGTTCAGCAATTTACCTGTTGGAAAATACAAGGTAGAAGTATCTGGAAGTGGATTTAAGAATAAAGAAGTTAAAGATATTGATATATCAAGTTATTCTCAAAGGGTTTTATTAAGTAATAGAGCAAGTGTAGATAGTAAAAATAAACCTTTAAACTATGAACTATTCTTAATGGGTGATGTAAATGGAGACGGAAAAGTAGATAAAAATGATTATAATGAAGTTTTAGAAAATATAGATTCAAATAAAAAAGAATATGATTTAAATAGAGATGGAAAGGTAGATATTGCTGACCTAGACTATGTACATAAAAATCTAGGACAAAATGAAAATGCAAATAGTCTAGAAAGTATAGTACCTACCAATCCTATAGTAGATACAAGTAAGGTAACATTAGAAGAAAATAGTGATACAAATATTCAAGGTACTATAGAAGATTTGTTTAGTGGAGAAAACAATGGAGTTACAATATCTCCAGCAAATAAAGATGATAAAATATCAGAAGAAAAACCGGCAGTGATGGATATAGCTTTATCAGAAGCACTTGATATGGAAGTCATAAATATTAAAGCTCCTGAAGGGAGTGCTCCAGCAAAAGGAATAGTTGAGGTTACGGATAAAGATGGTAATGTTCAACAGATTCCTTATGAAAACAAAGAGTATGTGAAAACTTTAAAAGAAGAACAACAAGAAGAAGTAAATAATAAAGAAGAAAATACAGAGCAATCTGATAATAACTCAGATAATACTCAAGAAGAAAACAATGATAAAGAAGAATCAGATTCTAATACAAATGAACAAGAAAACAATGATAAAGAGAGTAATGATAAAGAAAGCTCATCAACTGATAAATCTGATTTAGACAAAGATACACCAAAAGAAGATAATAATATTAGTAAAGATGATAACTCTACGACATCTACATATAGTAGGTCAGCTTTAGAAACATATGCAGAAGTTCAAAATAGCGATATAGTTATAAATCTTGGTAAACAAGTAGCAGTGAAAAAGATAACTATAAAAATAACAGCTACAACAGCTAATGATAGAAATCTTGCAGAAATATCTAAAGTTGAGTTTTTAAATAATGTTTATGAAGAAATACCAAAGCCAGAAATGAATATACCAAAAATTAATAAAATAGCAACTAGTACTGCTGTTGGAAATGAAAAGGTATCTTTTTATTGGAACAATGAAGTAAATGTATCTGCATATGAACTTATATTAGATACAATTGATAGTAAAGGTAAAGTATTATCAACTAAAAAACTACAAACTAGTAAAAATACTATAGAAGTTAGAGATATAGAAGCATATGGATTATATAGAGTTAGCATACAATCTTTAAATGGAGATTGGTCTAGTGGATACAAAGATGCAACATCAGAGAATTTAGATGGAGTACCAGAAAATGTAGACTCAAACTATAAGCCAATACAATTTAGCCCAGATAGTATATTAGAGTTTCAAGTTGTTCCAGATACAAGACCAGAGCCACCAGAAGGCATAAGTATTAAAGGAAGATTTAAAGCTCTTGATGTAAGTTGGAAAAATCATAAACAAGCTAAAGATTTTGATTTATATTACAGAGAAAAAGGTTCTAATGGCTCTTGGATAAAATACAATGATAAGCTTATTCGTGGAACAAGTTCAAAAATAGAAGGGCTTAAGGATAATACAACATATGAAGTTAGAATGACAGCTACTAACCACTTAGGTACTAGTGGAATGTCTAAGATATATCTAGGTACAACTGAAAGTGTAGATGCACCAACAACACCTAACTATAGACTGATTAACACTACTAAGTCTGATGCTGGATATGGAATACCAACTAATCATATAGTAGATGTAACTTATCCAGCTGGATATGATAAAAGTGAATATAGTGATAAAAATCCATTTGATAAATTTAATATAGTAGATGGAGATTTTACAACACATTGGACTTTCCCAGAATATAATGCTGCTGAGGGAACAAATAGAGGTCCAATCATAACTTTTGATAAAGCTTATACTATGGATACTTTTATGGCTACACCTAGATTTGATATTTCTGATAAGACAATAAATGACTTTGAGATACGCTATTGGGATGAAAATGGTCAATTACATAATTTAGGCGATGTACCTTTTGAAACAAAGACAGACCCTGTAAATAATAATAAATACGTAATGGTTAGATTAAAAGAACCAATAAATGCGACTAAGATACAAGTTAGTGTCTGTTCATCTTATTCATATAAATCTAATATATCAGAGCTTAAATTCTATGAGTATGACAGTATAGAAAAAGAGGTAAGAGACTTATTTACAGACGATTTACAAGTTGAATTAAAAGAAGGTATAACTCAAGAAAAAATAACAGAACTAAAAGATAGACTTAATACTCCAGATACAGCAAGTGGAGAATATCATCCATATAAAACAGTTATAGAAAGAGAATTAAAATTAGCTCAAGACTTATATAATGATAGAGCAACACTTACTGATGTGACTACTGTTAATCAAGATATAAATGTATCAGGAAAATATAAAGATAAGAGTGGAAACTATACTGTTAAGTCGAATAACTTAGGTATGGGAAATGACTGGCAGGCATTAGGTGTAGCTGCTAGAGCTGGAGATGAAATTACGATATATGTTGGAAGTAAAAGTGGTAAGACTCCTAAGTTAATATATACTCAATATTATGGAGAGTCTGGAGCATATAAGAGTGGAGAAATAAATCTTAGCACTGGTAAAAATGTAATTCAGCTGAGTAAGATTCATAGCTTAGATGCAGAACGTGGAGGAAGCTTATATATAAGATACCCTTATGATACTCCAAGTGGTGGAGATGTAAAGGTACGTGTAGCAGGAGCTACTAAGATACCACACCTTAACTTAAATGGAATGATAAACGACAATAGCCCTGAGGGTGTTTCTAAATCTAAAGAAAAAATAAAAACTTATATAGAAGAATTAGCTAAATATAAGGATGAGATAAAAGGAGAACCATACTATCCAGGAACCAATATTGGTAATTCATATGGATATTCAGAAACAACAGGTGTATTAAATACTACTGACATTGAAAGTGACAAAGTGACATTAAATGTTCCAGCAACTGCTGTATATCAAGGAATATCAAAAGGAAATTCTGATTTAAATACACAAGTAGATAGACTATATAATAGTATGCTTGCATGGGAACAAATTATGGATTTAATATACTCTGAAAGAGGAGTATTTAAGACACAAGATTTAGATGGTAATGGAACTATAGATGATAATGAGTTTAATATAACTAAAAATGATATGGCTCCAAAATCTCGTATGAACATAAAATATCAAAGAATGTTTATTGGAGCATTTATGTATGCTTCTGGTCTACATGTAGGAGTGGAATACGGTTCTGTTCCAGGGCTTATGAATGGAGTACCTTTCCAAATAGATGCTAATGGAAAAGCTAGTGGAGGAAGTTTATTTGGATGGGGAATAGGTCATGAGATAGGGCATGTTACAGATATAGGTAAGATGACGTATAGTGAGACTAGTAACAATGTACTTGCATTACTTGCTCAGACATTTGATGATAACACACATTCAAGACTTGAAGGTTCTATAATGGATAAGATATATGAACATGTTACTTCAAATAGTCTGGGGATACCAAGTAACGTATTTGAAAGACTTGGAATGTTATGGCAATTACATTTAGCATATGATGATGATTTTACTGGTTCAATGTTAAAGAATAATTCAGATGCTGATTTAGGTAATGATTCATTCTATGCTAAAATTTCTAGAAAATACAGAGCACTTTCAAGTGATGACCCAATAAATAACTTGCCAAAAGACCAAATGCTAGTTGCTATGGCATCAAGTGTTGTTGAAAAAGATTTAAGAGACTACTTTAAGGCATGGGGAGTAGAGATTACACCAGAACTAAACAGTATAATGGATGGGAAGAAGTTAGAAAAAGAGACTAGAAAGATACAGTATGTAAATGATGAGGCTAGAAGAAAGATTTTAAATGAAAACATATCTAACATGGCAGAAGATACTAAGGTAAGTGCTAGTTTTGCTGATGGATTGCAAAGTGGCTCTTTAGTTAAATCTAATAAGATATCTATAGATTTAGATGTTGATAAAGATAAAGATAAAATATTAGGATATGAAATAATAAGAAGTGATGGAAACTATTTAGATGGAGAAAATGGAACTCAAGTAAAATATAGAACAGTAGGTTTTGTAGATGCAAAAGGAAATAGTAAAGCTCAATTTACTGACAATATATCTCCTCTTAATAACAGAGCATTTACATATAAAGTAGTTGCATATGACTATCACTTAAATCCAACAGCAGAGTTTGAAGTTGGTACTGTAAAGTTATCAGATGAAGGAAAAATTAATAAGTCAGCATGGTCATTTATAACAAACACTGTTTCTGATGGTGATGTTAGAACTGAAAATGACTCACATGGACCACTACAAAATCCTGAAATTGATAATATAAAGGATAATGATGCAAGCACTACTTATAAAGGAAAGAGAATTAGTAAAGCTGAATGGAACAAAGACCCACAAAAAGACCCAGATATAAATGTAGAAGAAAATCCATATATAATAGTAGATATGAAAGAGACATTACCTATAGTTGGATTGAAGTATACAAAACCAAAGACAGAAGCTAGAAAGTTCTCACTAAAAGGACTATTTAACCTTAGAAAGGATACTAGCACAACATACAGTCCATTGACTAATTACAAGATACAAGTAAGTAATGATAAAAAAACTTGGGAAGATGTAAGCCAAGGAACTTTTGAATACGGACAAGACTTAGTTGGTGGAGGAAAAGACCAAGATAATGAAGCTAGAGTTACATTTAACAAAGATGGTAATCTTTGGACATATCAAGCTAGATATGTAAAATTAATATCTAACAATAAGTCTAATATAGAAGTTGCAGAGCTTGATGTAATAGGGCCTCCAGGTGATAATATAGAGATTAGAACAGTGAATAGTGCAGACCAAACTCGTACTAATGGAATTGGAAAGTTAGCAGAGGATTATATTTATCAAAGCGATGATACTAATACAAGTGAAGATGAAACAGCTAAGATTCCAGCAGGTTCAATAGTAATTACAGGGGAATATAGTGGAAATCCAGCATTTAACTTACCATTACTTATAGATAAAAATAATAAAACTATCTCTGGAGAAGCTCTTTTATTTGCAGAGGTCCCAAAAAATGGACAATTAGGTGAGATAAGTAAAGGCACATGGGTTTATTATATGCCAAAAGAAGACTTCAACACTTTAAGTGATAAGGTTAAGGCAGAATTGTATAGATACAATGACCTTCAAGGAGATACTCCAGTAGGTCAAAGATTTGTAAGTGATACAATGTATGTACCTGTGGAAGCTAAAACTTATGATGAGTTAAAGACTATAAGTCTTACTGATAATAATAGTAAAGTCAGAAAGGCTACAAGAAGTACTGTCGATGTAAGTAATAAGAAGGTAATTACTGTAAATAATAAAGTAAAGAGCAATATTGTCAGAGATAAATAGTATGTGAAAGTCTGAAAAGACTAAGATATCAGTGTGATATTGGGCATTTTGTGTGAGTAGTAGCTAAAAAAGTTTTAAAAAAGCAATTTGTCAAAAATAAAGTATGTATAATGTAACTATAAATTTAGGGTAATTTATAAATTAAATATAAGAAGCTAGATGGATAAAGGATTTTATTCATCTAGCTGATGATAGATAAGGACGGGTGTTAATGAGTAAAGGAAAATCTTTTATAAGAACTATTGCAGTTTCGAGTATGGCAGTAGCTATAACTGGAAGTGCGACATGTGCATATTCTGCTCCGGTGTTGCAAGGAACAAAGACATATGAAAAGGTGAATACGATAGATATTTCTGTGGAATCAGTAGAGAATATAGTGTATTCGTTTCAAGCTAGTATAAAGGTGCAAGGTGAGGTTGAAGTAATAGATAATGAACCAGGTCAAAAGATTAAGTGGTCTGACAATATATCAAAGCAAATAAAAAGTGGAAATGCTAATGCAACTTGTAGAGCAGATTATAATAAAGGAAATAATACAACTACATTAGATATATATGTTACATCAAGTGAAGATTTACTAGATGGAGATACATTAAGCGTAGGAAGGCTTTCTGTAAAGAAATCTGGTAGTAATTCAAATGCTGAATATAAAGTCTTAGGAAATGGTACAGATGCTAAACCAGCTTTAAAAATTGTTACATATAATAATAAGTCTGTTGATTTTGAAAGTATAAGTTCTAATGAAGGATTAGTATTTACTCTTGTTAATGAAAATGAAGTAAAACCAATTGGTGGAAGTGGTACTAGCAAAACCGACCCTGAAAAATATAAGGTTGAAAAGAGTGAAGCACTAGAATACCTATTAAATAATATTAGAATAAACTATTCTGTTGTTAGTAAAGAAACAGAGGAAAGTGGTTCAAATATAGTATTGAAGCTTGGACTATCGCAAAAATCAAGTAAAGGAAGAAAAGCTACAATAAGTAAGTATGTTGAAGTCACACTTCCAAAAAGTTTAGAGTATGTAGTTGATAATGAGTTAGCTAAACCAGATGAATTACCACCAGACAATTCTGATGACAATAACAATGGTGGAAATAATAATTCAGGTGGTTCATCTGGAGGTGGAAGTTCAAGTGGAGGAAGTTCAAGTGATTCAACTTCTAATGTTACAGTAAAAAAATTAAAAGGTGCAGATAGATTTGAAACTGCTGTTAAAATATCTCAAAGTGGCTGGACAAAATCAGATACAGTTGTGATAGTAAATGGAGAAGACAGAAGTATGGTGGATGGACTTACTGCTACACCACTAGCTAGTGTAAAAAATTCACCAATTCTTTTATCTTCAAATGATAAACTTCCTCAAAAAACTATAGAAGAACTAAAAAGATTAAATCCATCAAAAGTAATTGTAGTAGGTGGAAATAATTCTATGCCAAATGCAGTAGTTGAAGTAATTAAGTCTGTAAATTCAAAGATATCAGTACAAAGAATAGGTGGAGATACAAGATATCAGACTTCTATTAATATAGCAAAAGAAATTGATAAGACAAATAATGTAAGCAAGTTGTATATAGGGGCAGGAAATGGAGAAGCTGATTCATTATCAATAGCATCATTAGCTGGAAAGGAAAAAACTCCAATAGTACTTACACAAAAAGATGGTGTAGACAATGAAGCTGAACAATTTATCAAATCGAACAAAGTATCTAATGTATACTTTGTTGGTGGAGTAGAAAAGATATCTAACAAGGCTATTGAGCAAGTTGGAAAAATAACGAATAAAGATGTATCAAAAAATAGAGTTGCAGGTCAAAATAGACAAGAGACAAATGCTAAGGTAATAGATAAATTCTATTCTCAATCAAAACTTGATGGAGTTGTAGTTGCTAATCAAGATAAGCTTATAGATGCTTTAGCAGTTGGTCCATTGGCAGCTAAAAATAATTCGCCAGTTGTACTTGCTACAAATACGTTAGATAAATCACAAGAAATTTCATTGAAAAATAAAAATTCATCTAAGTTATTTGAGATAGGTGGAGGAATAGCTTCATCTGTAGTAGATAAGATTAAGAGCTTAATTGAATAAAAATAAATATCAAAGTAAATATAAGTAAGTAAACTTAAAATAAGAATGTATTTAGATAGAAATCATATGTCTAAGTACATTCTTATTTTTATTTATATTATCTTAATAATGTTATGTTAATGTTATGTTGGAATATGTGTGATAATTTAAGTAAAATTAAATTTAACTTATAAAATGATGCGTATTATTTTTATTTACGAAACATATCTTATAAATATTTAAAATGTAACTATAGATGGTTTTTGAATTTTTAATTAAATAAAATATTAATATATAGACGGAATATATTTACATAAGATATACTTTATAATATACAAAAAATAACAAAATAATAAAAAAAAGTAAAAACAATATAAATATAAAACATAAAAATCATCAGGGGGATATGAAAATGAATAAAAAAATATTATCATTAGGTCTAGCAGTATCATTAATCTTGGTAAACTTCAAAAGTGTAAATGCATCATCAGTAGTAGAAAAAATATATGGCAAAGATAGATATGAAACAGCAGCAAAGATAGCTGATAAACAAACTTATGAAACAGTTATTTTAGTAAATACAGAAAAATCGCTTGCAGATGGATTAAGTGCAAGTGGGTTGTCAGGTGCCACAAAAGCACCAATATTATTTACACAAAAAAATAAGATACCAGCAGAGACAAATAGATGTCTAAAAAATATCAAAAAAGCATACATAATAGGTACAGAAGATACTATAAGTAAATCAGTAGAAAAAGAACTAGATTCTAAACATATAGAAGTAAAGAGAATTGGTGGAGAAGATAGGCTAAAAACAAGTTATCTAATAGCTAAAGAAATAGCAACTATAAAAAAAGTGGATAAAGTGCTATTAACTAATGCATATAGTGGAGAAGCAGATGCAATGAGTGTATCATCAATAGCTACTAGAGATGGAGATCCAATTATACTTACAGATGGAAAGAGTGTGCCTTTTGATGTCAGAAATGTTCAATCATATTGTATAGGGTCAGAGGAGATAATGAGTAGTTCTTTAGCAAAAAATACAAATTCAGTTAGAATAGAAGGAACTGACAGATTTGAAACTAATAAAGAGGTAATAGACTACTTTTATAAAAATGCAAATGGATTCTATATATCAGATGGCTATCAGTTAGTAGATGCTATAGCAGCTGCACCATTGACTAAGGAATATCCAGTAGTATTAGTAAATGATGGTAGTAATAAATCTGTGTTAGAAGGAGCAAATCATATAACTTCTGTAGGAGAGTTGAGTGACAAGGTAATAGAACAATGTATAAGCGCTTCAAAGTCAAATGGACAATCTCCAACAATTACAATTGGAACAACAGAAATATATAAAGGTGAAAAGTTTGACAGTAGTAAGTTGAATATAGTTGCTAAAGATAATACTGGAAAGGTATTGCCAATAAAAATTGATGGGTTTATAGATACAAATAGAGTAGGTATATATATATTAACATTAAAAGCTACAGATGAATGGGGTAAAAGTACAGAAAAAAGAGTTCAAATAGAAGTCTTGGATGATAAATCTCATGATTACAATAGCCCAGAATTCAAAAAAATGGTATCTACTGAGATGTATAACTTAATCAATTCTTATAGAAAAGAAAAAGGTAAAGAACCTTTGGTAGTGTCTGGTAAGCTAGAAGGTATGGCAAATGCATGGTCTAAGTATATGATGGATAAAAAAGTTTTTGCACATTATATAGATGGTAAAAATGCTCCACAAGTATTTTCTGAATTTGGAATGAGAAGTGAAGAGAATATAGCATATATTTATATCAACTCTAAGGATGTTCAGACAACTCAAGATGCTAAGAATGTAGCAAAGACTATCTTTGAAGTGTGGAAAAAGTCTCCTGAGTACAATGCAAATATGCTTAGTAATGAGTTTTACAGTACTGGGTTTGGAATTTATATATTGTCTGATGGTCAAGTACATGCTACTCAAGAATTTTTAAATGGCAATGAAGGTAGCTTGTAAAAATTTCCATAAATCTTGTTTTTTTATTAATTTACTGATATCATAAAATGAAAATCACATCTAATGTACTTTTTATAATCTGCTTTGTTATTATCTTACAGATTATGGTATCTTAGATGTTTTTTATTTTAGTAATTTATAAATTTTGAGGGAATCACTACTGAGGATGTAATTTATGATTAGCTGAATTATATAAAAAATTAGTAGGAGGGGTTCGATGAAAGCAAATAGGAAAATATTATCAATAGGATTGGCAGTATCATTAATAATGGCAGGAACACTAAACATTAATGCACTTTCAAGTATAGAAAAGATACAAGGGAAAGATAGATATGAAACAGCTGCAAAAATTGCGCAGAAGCAAACATATGAAAATGTAGTATTAGTAAACACAGACAATACTCTAGCAGATGGACTTAGTGCAAGTGGGTTAGGAGGGGCAGTTAAAGCACCTATATTATTATCACAAAAAAATAGTATGCCATCAGATACAGAAAATATGTTAAAAGGTGTAAAAAAGGCTTATATAATAGGTACTGAAGATTCAATTGGAAAATCAGTTGAAAATAAATTAAAGCAAAAGGGAATAGAGGTAAAAAGAATTGGTGGAAATGATAGAATTGAAACTAGTTATCTTATAGCAAAAGAGATAGCTTCAATAAAGTCTATAGATAAGGTTTTTATAACTAATGCTTATACAGGTGAGGCAGATGCTATGAGTGCATCGTCTGTAGCATCAAGAGATGGAGTTCCTATTATCTTAACAAATGGAAAAGATGTACCATTTGATACAAAAGAAGGTGTAAGATGTTATGTTCTTGGCTCTGAAGAGATAATAAGTAATGATTTGGTTAAAAAAACTAATGCTATTAGGTTAGCAGGAGAGGACAGATTTGAAACTAATAAAAAAGTTATAAAACATTTTTATAGTTCAGCAAAAGAATTTTATCTTTCTAAAGGATTCCAATTAGTGGATGCAGTTGCTGGTTCTTCTATAGCTAAAAATGCCCCAATAGTATTGGTTGATGGAAGTAGTGATAAGTCTGTACTTAGAAGTGCTGATAAAATTACAGCACTAGGAGGAATAGATGAAAAGACACTAGAACAATGTTTAAGTGCATCAGCATTGGATGCAAGTGCACCAACAATAACAGTTGGTAATTTAAATGTATATCAAGGAGATAAGTTTGATATAAGTAAATTGAATATAGTTGCAAAAGATAGTAACGATAACGATTTAACGCCAGAGATTATAGGGAATATTAATACTGATAAAGTTGGTAAATATAAAGTGACTATAAAAGCCACTGATATTGGAGGAAAGACTACATCAGTAAATGTAGAAGTAAATGTACTTGAATACAAGACTAATGATATGAATAGTACTGAATTTAAAAGAATGGTTTCTAGTGAAATGTATAGTTTGGTAAATTCTTATAGAAAAGAAAAAGGAAAAGAAGTACTACAAGTTTCTAAAAATTTAGAAGGACTTTCTAATTCTTGGTCTAAGTATATGGCAGATAAAGGTCAGTTTTCACATGTAATAGATGGTAAAAAATCTATTGAAGTATTTACTGGATATGGAAGAAGGAGTGAGGAAAATATAGCTTTTGTACCTCTTGTTACTAAGAGTACTTATACAACAAAGGATGCTAGAGAGGTAGCAAATGTAATATTTACAGTTTGGAAGAAGTCAGATAAATATAATGAAAATATGCTAAATAATGATTTTGTATATACTGGGTTTGGATTATATATATTGTCTAATGGAGAAGTGTATGCTACTCAAGAATTTCTAAATAAGTAAAATTAAATTTTTAAAGTTATTAAATATTGCAATTTAGGGGTATAAAAACTCATATCTTTGGAGAAAATAATAATTTCAAAAAAATGCCTTGCAAAAAGAATTAAAATGGATTATTATAGAGATGTGAGAAATATTAGGAATATATGGATGATTATTCTATGTACATAATAAAGAGATGTAATTTTAATATAATGTTGGGAGGAATTTAAGAAATGAATAAGAAAAATATAGCAATAGCTATGTCAGGATTAACAGTATTAGCTTCTGCAGCTCCTGTATTTGCAGATAATACAAAAGTTGAAACTGGTGATCAAGGATATACAGTGGTACAAAGTAAGTATAAGAAAGCTGTTGAACAACTACAAAAAGGATTATTAGATGGAAGTATAACAGAAATTAAAGTTTTCTTTGAGGGAACTTTAGCATCTACTATAAAAGTAAGTTCTGAGCTTACTGCAGCAGATGCAAGTAAATTATTGTTTACACAAGTAGATAATAAATTAGATAATTTAGGTGATGGAGATTATGTTGATTTCTTAATAACTTCTCCAGGTCAAGGTGATAAAGTAACTACAAGTAAACTTGTTGCATTGAAAAATTTAACAGGTGCTTCAGCAGATGCTATAATTTCTGCAACAGATTCAGCTGATGGTGTTGTTGAAAATACAGGAGCTGCTAGTGGTGGTAGTGAAACAAATAGTGCAGGAACAAAACTTGCAATGTCAGGTATTATTGATGCAGCATACACAGATTCATCTGAAACTGCAGTTAAGCTTACTATAAAAGCAGCTATGGATACTACTAAATTTGGTAAAAAAGATGAGACAACTTATTCAACTGGACTTACATTTGAAGATGGGGCTTCAGAAAAAATTGTTAAATTAGGAGATAATGATATTATAGACATAACTGCCGCTCTTAAACTTACTGTTGTTCCTGGAGATAAAGCAACTATTGAATTTGCTAAAAAAGCACCAAGTAGTAGTGTTCAACCAGTAGTAACTAAACTTAGAGTAGTAAATGCTAAAGAAGAGTCTATAGATATTGATGCTAGTTCTAGTAAAACAGCACAAGATTTGGCTAAAAAATATGTATTTAATAAAACTGATTTAAGTACTCTTTATAAGGTGTTAAATGGAGACGAAGCAGATACTAATGGATTAGTAGAAGAAGTTAGTGGAAAATATCAAGTAGTTCTTTATCCAGAAGGAAAAAGAGTTACAACTAAGAGTGCTGCAAAGGCTTCAATAGCTGATGAAAACACACCAGTAAAATTAACTCTTAAGTCAGATAAGAAGAAAGATTTGAAAGATTATATAGATGATTTAAGAACATATAATAATGGATATTCAAATGCTATAGAAGTAGCAGGAGAAGACAGAATAGAAACTGCTATTGCATTAAGTCAAAAATACTATAATTCTGATGATGAAAATGCTATATTCAGAGATTCAGTTAATAATGTAGTATTAGTTGGAGGAAATGCAATAGTTGATGGACTTGTAGCTTCTCCATTAGCTTCTGAAAAGCAAGCTCCTTTATTATTAACTTCAAAAGATAAGTTAGATTCAAGTGTAAAAGCTGAAATAAAGAGAGTTATGAATATAAAGAGCACAACAGGTATAAATACTTCAAAGAAAGTTTATTTAGCTGGTGGAGTTAATTCTATATCTAAAGAAGTTGAAAATGAATTAAAAGATATGGGACTTAAAGTTACAAGATTAGCAGGAGATGATAGATATGAAACTTCTCTAAAAATAGCTGATGAAGTAGGTCTTGACAATGATAAAGCATTCGTAGTTGGGGGAACAGGATTAGCAGATGCTATGAGTATCGCTCCAGTTGCATCTCAATTAAGAAATGCTAATGGTAAGATAGATTTAGCTGATGGTGAGGCTACACCAATAGTAGTTGTAGATGGAAAAGCTAAGACTATAAATGATGATGTGAAAGATTTCTTAGATGATTCACAAGTTGATATAATAGGTGGAGAAAATAGTGTATCTAAAGATGTTGAAAATGCAATAGATGATGCTACAGGTAAATCTCCAGATAGATATAGTGGAGATGATAGACAAGCAACTAATGCAAAAGTTATAAAAGAATCTTCTTATTATCAAGATAACTTAAATAATGACAACAAAGTAGTTAATTTCTTTGTAGCTAAAGATGGTTCTACTAAAGAAGATCAATTGGTTGATGCTTTAGCAGCAGCTCCAGTTGCAGCAAACTTTGGTGTAACTCTTAATTCTGATGGTAAACCAGTAGACAAAAATGGTACTGAATTAACTGGTGCTGACAATGATAAAAACAAATTGGTATCTCCAGCACCTATAGTGTTAGCTACTGATTCTTTATCTTCAGATCAAAGCGTATCTATAAGTAAAGTTCTTGATAAAGATAATGGAGAAAACTTAGTTCAAGTTGGTAAAGGTATAGCTACTTCAGTTATAAACAAATTAAAAGATTTATTAAGTATGTAATATAAATTTAATAATAAAAAAAGGCTTCTTATATGAGAAGCCTTTTTTATTATATTTTTAAGTATAAAAAAAGAGACTAAATTTAGTCTCTTTTTTATGTGAGAAATACTTAAATATCTAAAGATGTAATTTATTTAAGTATGATTATTATACTATACAATAAAATAATTGTCTACTATTCTATAATTTTAAGGTATAATAATAATTGTATGATAAAAGAGGAGGTAAAGAAAATATGTCAGTTTTAGATGCAATTTTGGATAAGGCAGATGAACAAGAAATTAAAAAATTAAATTTAATAGTAGATAAAATAGAATCTTTAGAAAAATACATGGAGATTAAAGATAATGAGCAATTAAAAGAAATGACAAATGATTTTAGAGTTAGATTGGAAAAAGGTGAAAGTTTAGATGATATACTTCCAGAAGCATTTGCTGTAGCTAGAGAAGTTTCAAAAAGAGTTTTAGGGATGCGTCAATATAGAGTTCAATTAATTGGTGGTATAGTAATTCATCAAGGTAAGATAGCTGAGATGAAGACTGGAGAGGGAAAAACTTTAGTTGAGGTAGCACCAGTATATTTAAATGCCATAACAGGAAAAGGCGTTCATGTGATTACAGTAAATGACTACTTGGCAGAACGAGATAAAGAACTTATGCGTCCAGTATATGAATTTTTAGGCTTGACTGTAGGCGTAATTGTATCTAATCAAGACCCAAGTATAAGAAAAGATCAATACAAATGTGATATAACCTATGGTACAAATAGCGAATTTGGGTTTGATTACTTAAGAGATAATATGGTTCCAGATTTATCGCATAAGGTACAAAGAGAGTTGAATTTTGCTATAGTGGATGAAGTAGACTCAATATTAATAGATGAGGCTAGAACTCCACTTATCATTGCAGGAGATGGAGATGAAGATTTAAATCTTTATGAACTAGCAAATAGCTTTATAAAAACTATTAAAGAAGAAGATTTTGAGATGGATAGGAAAGATAAAACCATAGCATTGACAGCAAGTGGTATAAATAAGGCAGAGTCATTTTTTGGTATAACAAACCTTACTGATATAAAGAATATAGAATTATATCATCATACAAATCAAGCTTTAAGAGGCCATAAGCTTATGGAAAAAGATGTTGACTATGTTGTTTCAAATGGAGAAGTAATGATAGTTGATGAATTTACTGGAAGAGTGATGGATGGAAGAAGATATACAGATGGACTTCACCAAGCTATAGAGGCTAAAGAAGGTGTTGAAATAAAAAATGAATCTAAAACCATGGCTACAGTTACTTATCAAAATTTCTTTAGATTATATGAAAAGCTTTCTGGAATGACTGGTACTGCAAAGACAGAAGAGGGTGAATTTGAGTCAATTTATAAGCTAAATGTTGTTCAAATTCCAACTAACAAACCAGTTATTAGAGCTGACTTACATGATAAAGTATTTAAAACAGAAGAAGAAAAATATAATGCTGTTGTAGAAGAAATAATAAGGATACATAAGACTAGACAGCCAATCCTTGTTGGTACAGTTTCTGTTGAAAAGTCTGAAAAGTTATCTAAAATGCTTAAAAAACAAGGTATAAAGCATCAAGTCTTAAATGCAAAACAACATGATAAAGAGGCAGAAATAATCTCTAAAGCTGGTAAATTGGATGCTATAACAATTGCCACAAATATGGCAGGTAGAGGAACTGATATTTCTTTAGGAGCAGGAGATAAAGAAGAAGAACAAGAAGTTAAAAAATTAGGAGGCCTTTATGTTATAGGAACAGAAAGACATGAATCAAGAAGAATTGATAACCAGCTTAGAGGACGTTCTGGTCGTCAAGGAGATCCAGGTACATCAAGATTTTTTGTAAGTCTTGAAGATGATGTAATAAAACTTTATGGTGGAAAGACTATAGAGAAACTAATGAAGAGAACAAGTTCAAAAGAAAATACAGCTATTGAAAGTAAGGCACTTACAAAAGCTATAGAAAGAGCACAAAAAGGTGTAGAAGGCAAAAACTTTGAAATAAGAAAAAATGTTCTTAAATATGATGATACCATAAACGAACAGAGAAAAGTTATATACAATGAAAGAAATAAAGTTTTAAATGATGAGGATATTCAAGAAGATATTCAAAAAATGGTTAAGGATATTATACAAGAAGCAGGAGAAACTTATTTAGTTGGAAGAAAAAGAGATTATTATGGATATTTTAAACATTTATATAGTACATTTATGCCAGCAGATACATTATTAATCCCTGGAGTAGATAAAAAAAGTGTTCAAGAAATAGTTGATAGTACTTATGAAATTTCGAAAAGAGTTTATGACTTGAAAAAGATGATGGTTGGTATTGATGAGGTTATAGAGTTGGAAAAGACAGTACTTTTAAAAGTTGTTGACCAATACTGGATAGATCATATAGATGCTATGGAACAATTAAGACAATATATAGGTTTTAAATCTTATGCTCAGAAAGACCCATTCAAAGAATATGCGTTAGAAGGATATGATATGTTTGAAGCTTTAAATAAAAATATAAGGGAAACAACAGTACAATACCTATATAAATTTAATTAAAAATGATAACTTAGATTACCTTCATTAAAAATAGGTAATAATAAGTATTTTGATTTATATATGATAAGATTATAATTAAATTAATAAATTCATATAAATGAAAAAGAAGCTGAAAATCAGCTTCTTTTTCTGTGTGAGAAATACGGAAAAAAGAGATGCTTGAAATTTCTTTCTTCCATTTAATATTATACTATAAAGAAGATGAAAAGTCTATTAGTTATAAACTGGATTATTAAAAAAAATTACAATTTTGTTACTTTTTTGTATACATAAATGTTTAAAAAATAAAGTATAAAAAAGAATTTCATACTAAATGGTTAATTATTACAATATAGCCTATTTATTGAAATAATATCAAATATATATTATAATTGGTAAATAAGGAAAAAATGATGAAAAATTGAATTTTTTAGGGGGAAAATACTATGAATAGAAAAAATATTTCTATAGCTATGGCAGCTACAATGATAAGTACATCAGTAGCTCCAGTTTTTGCTGCAGAAACTACACAGGTAAAAAAAGAAACAATAACTAAAAAAGAAGCTACAGAATTAGTTTCAAAAGTTAGAGACTTAATGTCTCAAAAGTATACTGGTGGTTCTCAAGTTGGACAACTAATATACGAAATAAAAGTTGGTGAAACTTCATCAAATTTAAAAATAATAACTAATATAGATGAATTAGAAAAATTAGTAAATGCTTTGGGAGAAAATAAAGAACTTCTAGTAACTATAACAGATAAAGGGCATACAACAAACAGTGCTAATGAAGTAGTTGCTGAAGCAATTGAAAAATATGAAAACTCAGCAGACCTTTCAGCTGAAGCTAATGCTATAACAGAAAAAGCTAAAAGCGAAACTAATGGAATTTATGGAGTTGCAGATGTAAAGGCTTCATATGACAGTGCTAAAGACAAGCTAGTTATAACTTTAAGGGATAAAAAAGAAACAATAACTTCTAAAACTATAGAGATAAGTATTGGTGATGAAAAAATTGATTTAGTAGAAAATCCAGTTGATTCAACAGGAACAAATTTAGACCCATCTGTAGAAGGATTTAAAGTAAATAAAATAAATAAGTTAGGTTTAGCAGGAACTAAAGACATAGACGATGTTAAATTAGCTGAAATAACTATAAAAAATAGTGACCTAAATACAGTTTCACCACAAGATTTATATGATGGATATAGATTAACTGTTAAAGGTAATATGGTAGTAAATGGCACATCAAAATCAATTAGTGATATTTCAGCAAAAGATTCAGAAACAGGAAAATATAAATTTACTATTAAGTATACTGATGCATCTGGAAAAGCTATAGAGCTTACTGTAGAAAGTGCTAATGAGAAGGATTTAAAAGATGCTAAATCTGCATTAGAAGGAAATTCAAAAGTTAAATTGATAGCTGGAGATGATAGATATGCAACTGCTGTAGCTATAGCAAAACAAACAAAATATACTGACAATGTAGTTATAGTTAATTCAAATAAACTAGTTGATGGATTAGCAGCTACACCACTAGCTCAATCTAAAAAAGCACCTATATTATTAGCATCTGATAATGAAATACCAAAAGTAACTTTAGACTATATAAAAGATATAATTAAGAAAAGTCCATCAGCTAAAATATATATAGTTGGAGGAGAATCAGCAGTATCAAATACAGCTAAAAAGCAATTAGAATCAGTAACTAAAAATGTTGAAAGACTAGCTGGAGATGATAGACATACAACTTCTTTAGCAGTAGCAAAAGCTATGGGTTCTTTTAAAGATGCATTTGTAGTAGGTGCGAAAGGTGAAGCTGATGCTATGAGTATAGCTGCTAAAGCTGCTGAACTTAAGGCTCCTATAATAGTAAATGGCTGGAATGATCTCTCAGCAGAAGCTATCAAATTGATGGATGGAAAAGAGATTGGTATAGTTGGTGGTTCTAACAATGTATCTAGCCAAATTGAAAATCAACTTATTGATATTGATAAAGATAGAAAGGTTCAAAGAGTTGAAGGAGAAACAAGACACGATACTAATGCCAAAGTCATAGAAACATATTATGATAAATTAGATAAACTATATATAGCAAAAGATGGATATGGAAATAATGGTATGCTAGTAGATGCATTAGCAGCAGGTCCTTTAGCAGCAGGAAAAGGACCAATACTTCTAGCTAAAAATGACATAACAGATTCACAAAAAAGTGCTCTTGATAAAAAACTAAATCTTGGTGCAGAAGTAACTCAAATAGGTAACGGGGTTGAATTGACAGTAATACAAAAGATAGCTAAAATACTAGGTTGGTAATAATCTATACTGTGGAGAAGATTCCTTAATATATAGGAATCTTTTTCTACAGTTTACTGTTTATTGTAGATTATAACATTTTATGAAATAGGAGGATATAATAGTGGTAGATGCAACTTTGTTTTTTACACCACATCAAGATGATGAAACTTTAAGTATGGGTAGTGCCATAATTGAGCATGTTGAGAAAAGTGATACACATGTAATATTGTGTACAGATGGTAGTAAATCAATAATAAGAAAAGTTTTAGATGATGGAGGAACATGTTCTTATCATATTAAAGATGTGCATAAGTATTCTCTATCAGAAAGTGAATTTTCAAAAAATAGAGATGAAGAGTTTAAGGATAGTTGTGAAACAATGGGTGTAAAAGAAAGCAATATACATATAGAAGATAATAGAGCACATGATGGAGAGCTAAATAAAGAAAAAGCAAGAGAAATAATTCTTAAGTATCTAAAAGAATATCCAGATGCGAAAGTAAAAACAGTGACTCCATTTAAAGCTAGTGGAATACATGAAGACCATAGAGCATTAGGTGAAGCAGCTTTAGAATTATATGAAGAAGGTAAAATAAAAGACTTAAGATTTTATGTAGAGCCATATGACTACAACGATTTTAAAAAAGTTAATCCAAATGTAGAAGTATGGGAGGTATTACCTAGCCAAGAAGAGAAGTTATTAAGTGCAATGAATTCATATAAGAAATGGAATCCGGAAAGTGGGCATTATGCTATCGGGTACCATTCAGTAAAATCTCACTTTGATGAACTAGCTACAAGTAAAATACAGTATGTACATGCTCCATAAAATATTATTAAAGAATTAGGAGGTAAGAATTAATGAAAATATCAAAAAAGATAGTGTCATTATTAACTATAACATTTTTATCTATTACATTATATGGAAATACGTCTAATGCGTCAACCAAAGATACACTAACAGGTTCTGGTAGATGGGAAACTGCTATAAAAATAAGTCAATCTGGATGGACAAAGTCTGATAATGCTGTATTAGTAAATGATAATTCAATAGCAGATGCTTTATCAGCTACTCCATTTGCAAAAGCAAAAAATGCACCAATACTATTAACTCAAAGTAATAAACTGGATGGTAGAACAAAAGCAGAATTAAAAAGACTTGGTGTAAAAAATGTATATTTGATAGGTGGTTCAATTGCGATAGGTTCAAATGTTGAAAAGCAATTAGATGCAGAGCGTATAAACTTTGAAAGAATATCTGGAAGTAGTAGATATGAAACTTCCTTAAAATTAGCTGAAAAATTGGATAAGGAAAATTCTATATCTAAAATAGTTGTGGTAAATGGAGAAAAGGGACTTGCTGATGCTGTAAGTGTTGGAGCTATAGCAGCTCAAGAAAATATGCCAATAATACTTTCTGATTCAAATAATGGGACTGAAGTAGCTGATAATTTTATAGATAGTAAAGATATAGAAAAATCATATGTAATAGGTGGGACATATTCTATTTCTAATTCTGTAGAAAAAAGTTTACCAAATGCTACAAGAATAGCAGGAGAGAGCAGAAGTGAGACAAATGCAAAGATTATAGAAGAATTCTATAAAAATACTGATATAAAAAATATTTATGTTACAAAAGATGGTACAAAGAATAAGAATGATTTAATAGATTCTTTGGCAGTAGGAGTATTAGCTTCAAAAAATGATTCTCCAATACTTCTAGCAGGTAATAAATTAGATACTAATCAAAAAGATATATTAAATACTAAGATTATAGATAAAGTTACTCAAATTGGAGGTTTAGGGAATGAAAATGTTGTAGAAGACATACTAGATATCCAAGAAGAGACTAAGTATACTGTTGAAACTATTGATGAACTTAATGTTGCTATAAAGAAATCAGATGCAAATGATATTATAAGATTTAAGCCAGAAAAAGATAAAAATATAACTAACTCATTTAAAGTAGAAACAAATAAAGCTATAACTATTGAATTTGAGGGTATATACAAACAATCAATAACTATAGATATGCCAAATGGAGATATAAAAAATTTAGGGGATATAGATAATGATTTAGTAATAAATAATATAAAAAGTGATACTTTAGTTAATGAAGGAAGTATACAAGGTATAGATATTTATGATGAGAATGGATGTAAAATAGAAAATGAAAATTCTGGAGAAATATGGCTTATAACAATACTTAAAAATTCAAAAGATGTATATATTATGAATCGTGGAGAAATAACTAAAATATCTAATAATTCTTCTAGTGTAACAATAAAAAATTCAGGTAATATTGATACTATAAGTGGAAGTGAAGAACCATCAATAAGTGGTAAAAAACCTACAACTAATGATACTGATAAAGATGAAGATAAAAAGGCTCGTGGCTTATATCCTAAAGTAGAGTCTTGTATACCAGCTTTAAAAGATTATGTAAGAATAACTATATCAACAAAACCTGAAAGTTCAAAGTATGAAATTTATTATAGAGTAGTTGATGAAAAGCCATCTGCCAAATATGTTGGAGAAAAAATTAGTATTAAAGGTTGGAATATAGTACCAACATCAAATCAACCATTTACTGAAAAGGCTAAAGATGGATCCTATATAGAAGCAATAGAAATAGATACGTCAAAAAATGAAGTTTCACGATGGGGAAAATCTAGCATTACAGATGATGGAATTTAAAAACTGAATTTATTCATTAAGCAGATTACTATCAAGTAATCTGCTTTTATTTTCTAAAAATTATAGCCTTACTAAATAAATAATTTAAAACTATAACAACTATATTAGTAAAAATCTTCACTATAACATCATTTACAAAAAGTAAATCAATCATTATATACATAATAATCATTTCTATAATACCAGAAATCAACCTAAAACTAACAAAAGACAAAAATTCCTTAAATAAAAATTTTAACTCAACTCTTCTGCTTTCAAACACAAAAAACTTATTAGTAACATAAGCAAATAAAACAGCAAATATCCATGCCAAAACATTTGCAACCATAAAATTAAATAAAATAACTCTAGTAAAAAATAAATAAGAAACTATATTCACAAGGGTAGTAAATGCTCCAAAAAATAAATATAATATTGTCTCTTTATGTTTTTTTAAAATCAAATATAACCCTCCCAAACTAATCAAATATAACTATTCTTGAAGATTCTAACATACTTTAGTATAACATATCCATTAATTAATAAAATCAATACATTATAAAATATCATAAAAAACAAAATTATAGAACTATACAATTAATATGCACTTATAATCCATATTTTATCAAAATAAAATATGACCTCGATTTAGAAATCTGATATAATAAAAATTAAATACATACAAGGGGGTAAATATGAGAAAGTACAAATCAAAAAAATTGTCAAAGCTACTGGCATTGTTGACAGTTTGTTTTTTAATAGTGTCAACAGTACCTGTATCAGCAGAAAACAATAAAATATTAGATGGAGTAGAAACTGCAGAATACTCTGAAAGCTATCTTCAATATCTAGAAGATGTCAAAAATGGAGACACAGCAAAATATAATGGAGTAATACCAGTTCCACATGAAATGGAAGGTACAATACTTCAAAATAAGGGAAGAAGTACTCTCCCATCATCATACAAAGCGAGTGCATCATACAATCCAATAAACTTAGGATTGACTACACCAGCAAAAAATCAAGGAAATCTTAATACATGCTGGGCATTTTCTAGTATGTCAACTTTAGAATCATACTTAAAGTTAAAAGGTTATGGAAATTATGACCTTTCAGAAGAGCACTTTAGATGGTGGTCAACTGGTGGAACATATGGATGGAATTTAGACGATATGTCAGGTAGCTCAAATGTAACAGCTATAGGATATTTGACTGCATGGGCAGGGCCTAAATTAGAAAAGGACATACCATATAATCTTAAATCTGAAGAACAAGGTGCAACTAGACCTTCAAATATGGATACTGCACCAACACAATTTAATGTAACAGATGTTATTCGTCTTGGTAAAGATAAAGAAACTGTAAAAAATGCTATAATGCAATACGGTTCTGTTACATCAGGATATGCACATTATACAAATTACTTTAATGATGATGAAACAGCATATAATTGTACAAATAAGAGAGCACCTTTAAATCATGCTGTAGCTATAGTAGGATGGGACGACAATTATTCAAAGGACAACTTTGCTTCTGATGTTAAGCCAGAATCAAATGGAGCATGGTTAGTAAAAAGTAGTTGGGGAGAATTCAACTCTATGAAAGGATTCTTCTGGATTTCTTATGAAGACAAAACTCTTTTAACAGATACAGATAACTATGCAATGAAATCAGTATCAAAACCAGACAGCGACAAAAAAATGTACCAACTTGAATATGCTGGTCTTAGTAAGATAATGTCAAATAAAATAACTGCAGCAAATGTATTTGATTTCAGCAGAGATTCTGAAAAACTTGACTCAGTTATGTTTGAAACAGACTCTGTAGGAGCAAAATATGAAGTATATTATGCACCAGTAGTAAATGGAGTTCCTCAAAACAACTCAATGACAAAACTTGCAAATGGAACAGTATCATACTCTGGATACATAAATGTGCCTACTAACTCTTATAACCTTCCAAAAGGGAAAGGAGCAATAGTAGTAGTTATAGACAACACAGCAAATCCTAATAGAGAAAAATCAACTTTAGCATATGAAACTAACATAGATGCATACTATCTATATGAAGCTAAAGCAAACTTAGGTGAAAGTTACATACTTCAAAATAATAAATTTGAAGATATAAATACATATAGTGAATTTTCTCCTTGTAACTTTGTTATAAAAGCTATAACAAAAACATCTTCTGGACAAGCTACTTCAGGAGAATCTTTAACTGGAGCAGACAGATATGAAACAGCAGTTAAAGTTAGTCAAAAAGGATGGACTTCTTCACAAAATGCAGTATTAGTAAATGGAAATGCAATAGTGGATGCTTTAACAGCTACACCATTTACAGCAGCAATTGATTCTCCAATCCTTTTAACAGGAAAAGATAACTTAGACTCAAAAACTAAATCAGAATTACAAAGATTAGGAACTAAAAAAGTTTACTTAATAGGTGGAGAGAATTCTTTAAGTAAGAATGTACAAACCCAACTTAGCAATATGGGTATATCAGTAGAAAGAATTTCAGGTAGTGATAGATACAAGACTAGTATATCTCTAGCTCAAAAACTAAACAGTATAAAATCTGTTTCACAAGTTGCAGTGGCAAATGGTGTCAATGGACTTGCAGATGCAATAAGTGTTGGTGCAGCAGCAGCTGATAACAATATGCCAATAATACTTACTAATGAAAAGAGTGAGTTACAAGGTGCTGATGAGTTTTTAAATTCATCAAAAATAACTAAGTCTTATATAATTGGTGGTACAGCTACTTTATCATCAAACTTAGAAAGCAAGCTTTCAAATCCAACAAGACTTGCAGGAAGTAATAGAAATGAAACTAATGCTAAGATAATAGATAAATTCTATACTAATTCAGACTTAAAATATGCTTTTGTTGTTAAAGATGGTTCAAAAAGTCAAGGTGACTTAATAGATGGACTAGCAGTAGGAGCATTAGGTGCTAAAACTGATTCACCAGTAGTTCTAGTTGGGAATAAATTAGATGAAAGTCAAAAAAATGTTCTTAAATCTAAGAAAATAGAAACTCCTATTAGAGTTGGTGGAAATGGAAATGAAAGTGCTTTTAATGAATTAAATAGTCTTTTAGGAAAATAACAAATATAAAGATAGTAAAGCTATACATTTTATTATTAGAAAATATTTAATATAAGTTTATAGATATAAAGTAACAAAATGGAGTGTCTCAAAATGAACTTTTTAGTTCATGAGGCACTCTTTTTGTATGAAATAAAATATATTTTTAGCATTTCAACAATGAAAAAGAGGTTTATCTCTGTTTTGAGATAGCTTTTTTTTTATTGAGTGAGGAAAAATGTAATAAATTTAAACTGTAAAATAGTGTAAAGATATTTTATAATATAAATATAGTAAGATTTTAAACAAAATAAGGGGGTAATGATAATGAAAGCACCAAAAACTATTTTAACAACATTAACAATGGCGCTTACTTTAAGTAGCATTTCTATAACTTCATCATATGCACTTACACAGGAAAAAATAATAGGTAATGGAAGATATGAAACTGCTGTAAAGATAAGTCAAAAGGCTTATAGCTCTAGTACTAATGTAGTACTAGTTAATGATAAGTCGTTAGCAGATGCTCTTTCAGCTACACCATTTGCAAAAGTTAAAGGAGCACCAATACTTTTAACAGAAAATAATAAATTGGATGATAGAACTAAAGCAGAGATAAAACGTCTAGGAGCTAAAGATATTTATTTGATAGGTGGTACTATTGTTTTAAGTAAAGATATAGAAAATCAATTGAAAAGTGAAGGATTTAATGTAGAAAGAATTAGTGGTAATGATAGATATGAAACTTCATTGATTTTAGCTAATAAATTGAAAGACATAAAAGATGTTAAGGAAGTAGCTGTTGTAAATGGAGAAAAAGGTCTAAGTGATGCTGTTAGTGTTGGAGCACCATCTGCTCAAAACAACATGCCTATAATATTATCTAGTCCCAAAGATGGAGTAGAACCATTTGAAAAATTTATAAAAGAGGAGAAAGTTATAAGGGCATATGTAATAGGAGGTACAAATTCTGTATCAAGAGCAGTAGAAAAGAGTCTTCCTAATGCAGAAAGATTGAGTGGAAAAGATAGAAATGAAACTAATGCTAAAGTTGTAGAAAAATTTTATACTGATACAAGTTTAAATAATCTATATGTTACCAAGGATGGAAGTAAAAATGAAAACCAGCTTATAGATTCATTAGCAGTTGGAGTATTAGCAGCTAGAAATGAGTCACCAGTCGTTTTAGTTGGTGATAAACTAAATACAAAGCAGAGAGATGTACTTAGTACGAAAAAATTAAGTACTGTAACACAAGTTGGTGGAAATGGAAATGAAGAAGCTTTTGATGAGATTAAGAGTATACAAGATAAGACTGTTTTTGAGGCAAAAACTGTTGAAGAATTAACTGATATGATAAATATTGCAAGTCCTAACGATATTATAAACTTTAATCCAAAAGAGGATACTGTAAATGAAGCTTTTAGAATGGTGACAAATAAGCCAATAACTATTAACATAAAAGGCGATTGCTCAAAAACTGTTACAGTAGATATGCCTAATGGTGAAGTAAATAACTATGCTACTTTAGTAAATGTTATAGTTAGAAATATTGGAGAAGGTGGATTTAATAATCATGATACAATAACTATATTGTCAGTTCGTGACAAAAATGGTAGAGTTATAGAAAATACTAGAAATTCAGATATAGAAACAATGATGATATTGGCATCTGCTAATGATACAAAATTAATTAATGATGGCTATATAGGAAAGCTTATAGATAACTCATCTAATAGTGACATCACTAATCATGGAACTATAGATAAAAAAGTAAATCAGGTTGAGGATTTAGAGGCTAAGGTTGATTCAATAGAAAAAACTATAGATTCTATAAGCCAGAAAATTAATAAGATACAAGATATATTAGATAAACTTGGATTTCTAAAGAAGTTTCTTAATTAAAAAGATGTGTATTTAAGAAAGCTATATTTTAGACTTATATCTGAAGATATATAGTTAGATAGATTCATAGCTAAATCTAAATATACAGTTAAATCTTGGGGGAGGTAATATGGAAAGTGGATTTGAAGGTAAATTAGATACAAAAATTATGAAAAACAGAGTTAAATCAATAGATATAATAAGAGGGCTATCGATAGCCCTCATGATAGTTTGTAATAATCCTGGAACTTGGATGAGAATGTATCCTCAACTAAGACATGCTATATGGCATGGTGTAACACTTGCAGATTTTGCATTTCCTTTCTTTGTTATATCTTTAGGTGTTACAATTCCAATATCAATAAATAGTAAACTAAAAAACAATAAGTCTACATTAAGCATAGTACTCAGTATATTTAAGAGAAGTATTTTACTTATATTATTTGGATTTTTCTTAAATTACCTAGGAAATCATGACTTAAATACTGTAAGAATACTTGGAGTACTTCAACGTATGGGACTAGTTTATTTTGTAACTAGTTTAGTATACTTACTACTAAAAAAATTAAATGCAGGAAGCACTATGACTATAATTATATTTATATGTATATCTGCATTTATAATAATAGGTTATTATGTAGTGGCAAAACCATATGGATTTGAGTTAGAAGGTTCTCTTGCACAATTAGTGGATTTCCGTTTTTTTAAAGGTCATTTATATAAACCAGAGTTTGAGCCAGATGGATTCCTAACTAGTATAGTAGCAATTTCTTCAGGAATGTTGGGTTGTACTATGGGATGTGTACTTTTAAAAGAAAACATAGGAGAATACAAAAAATTCTTTAAAATATTAGTTATGAGTATTCTTTTACTAATATGTGCTTTTATATTTAATCAATATTTTCCATTTAATAAAAGATTATGGTCTAGCTCATTTGTACTTTTAATGGCTGGAAGTTATGGTATATTACTGGCAATATTTTACTTCATATGTGACATCAAAAATAAAAGTAAAATATTCACACCAATAATAGCACTTGGGAGTAGCCCTATTTTTACATATATGTGCCTTGAGATATTAAGCCATGTTTTTTGGAATCTTCCAAAACTTACAGATAAAGTCGATTATCCAACTACTTTGGTAGAGTGGGTTACATATGAACTTATAACACCTTGGGCAGGTACAACTTGGGATTCACTTGTATTTTCTTTATTGTATGTCTTATTCTGGGTTATAGTAATGTCTATTATGTATAAGAAAAAAATATTTATTAAAATTTAGTGTGATATTTTTTTAGATAAGTATTCCTTTGTTTTGTTTAAATATACAGAAAGTATCGGATATAACCCAAATTTCCTCTAGATAAAATTTAAAAATCATGCCATAAAAGATTACAAAAAGATTACAATTTGTAATTTTTTGTGCTATAATGAAAAAAGATTTACATAATATTGAATTTATGTAATATAAAACAAGTTCAAGACGAATTAAAAAAGATTTAAAGGTCTAAAAAATCTAGGGGGGATATAATGAAAAAGAGTACAAAATTATTGGCAACAGGAATGTTGTCTGTAGCGATGGTGGCACCAAACGTGGCTTTAGCGGCGGAAAATACTACTGCAAATACAGAATCTAATTCAGATATTAATATAAATTTACAAAGAAAAAGTGTAGTGTTAGGAAGTAAATCGAATGCAAGTGTGAAATTTAAAGAAAAATTAAATGCTGATTCAATAACATTAAACTTTATGTGTTATGATATGCCACTTGAAGCTACTTTAAATTACAATGAAAAGACAGATACATATGAAGGTGTAATAAACTATAATAAAGACCCAGAATACTTAAATGTATGGGAACTTCAAAGCATAAAAGTAAATGGTAAAGATGAACAAAAAGTCTTAAACAAAGAAGACTTAGAATCTATGGGATTAAATCTTAAAGATTATGATGTTACACAAGAATTTATAATAAGTGATGCAAATTCAACAAAAGCAGTAAATGAATATATGAGAAAAACTTCTGCACCAGTAAAAAAACTTGCAGGAGCTACTAGATTTGAAACTGCTGTTGAGATAAGTAAACAAGGTTGGAAAGATGGAGCTAAGAAGGTTGTAATAGTTAATGGAGAACTGGCAGCAGACGGAATAACAGCTACTCCACTTGCTTCTACTTATGATGCACCAATATTACTTGCAAATAAAGATGATATACCAGAAAGCACAAAGGCAGAATTAAAACGTCTAAATCCAAGTGATGTAATAATCATCGGTGATGATGGTTCAGTTTCACAAAAGGCAGTATCTCAAATTAAATCTGCTGTAGACGTGAATGTAACTCGTATTGGTGGTGTTGATAGACACGAAACATCTTTACTTATAGCAAAAGAAATAGACAAGTACCATGATGTTAATAAAATATACATAGCAAATGGCTATGCTGGTGAATACGATGCTCTTAACATTTCACCAAAAGCAGGTGAAGACCAACAACCTATAATATTATCTAATAAAGATTCTGTACCACAAGGTACATATGATTGGTTATCTTCACAAGGTTTAGAAGAAGCTTATTACATAGGTGGTAGCCAAAGTTTATCATCAAAACTTATAGACCAAATATCTAAAATAGCAAAAAATGGAGCTTCAAAAAATAGAGTTTCTGGTGCAGATAGACATGAAACAAATGCAAATGTAATTAAGACATTCTATCCAGACCAAGAGTTGAGTGCAATGTTAGTTGCAAAATCTGACATAATAGTTGACTCAATAACAGCAGGACCTTTGGCAGCTAAATTAAAAGCTCCAATACTTATAACTCCAAAAACTTATGTTTCTGCATATCATACTACAAACTTATCAGAAAAAACAGCAGGAACAGTATATCAAATTGGTGATGGAATGAAGGATAGTGTTATAAGCTCTATAGCATCTAGCTTATCAAAGCATAATGCACCTACAGAACCAGAAAATCCAGGAGATGCTGCAGGAAAAACTGTAGTGATAGACCCAGGTCATGGGGGTTCTGATTCAGGAGCAACAAGTGGATTAAATGGTGGCTCACAAGAAAAGAAATATACTCTTAATACAGCATTAGCAACTACTGAATATTTACGTTCAAAAGGTGTAAATGTTGTTATGACTAGAGATACAGATAAAACAATGGCTTTAGGAGAAAGAACAGCATTATCAAATACTATAAAACCAGATTTATTTACAAGTATACATTACAATGCATCTAATGGAGCTGGTAATGGTGTAGAAATCTATTATAAAGTAAAAGATAAAAATGGCGGAAAAACTAAGACTGCTGCATCAAATATATTAAAAAGAATATTAGAAAAATTTGACATGAAAAATAGAGGAATCAAGACAAAAACACTTGCAAATGGAAATGATTACCTATATGTTTTAAGAACTAATAATTATCCAGCAATACTTGTTGAATGTGCATTTATAGACAATAAGAGCGATATGGATAAGTTAAATACAGCTGAAAAAGTAAAAACAATGGGAACTCAAATTGGTATAGGAATAGAAGAATCTGTAAAATAAAACAAAAAATATTAAAGCAAAATATATCATCTCCTGTTATAATGTAAAATATAGCAAGGGATGATATATTTTTGTAAAGAATCAAATTGTTTACAATGACGTTTATTGTATTGATAATCTGCTCATTATTGAGTATAATATAGAAATAAGTCAAAAATAAGATAGAAATAAGTTGAAATTAAGAATTAAAAAAATTTTTATTCCAATATGGAGGTAACTATGTCTGGATATACTAATGATGAATGTGAAATACCTAAAGTTAAAAGCTATCCAGGGGCAGATAAAGAAATTGCAAGCGAGATTGACTATAGCATAGTAAAAGGAACAGTTTTATTCGACTTGTACCAAAGAATTATGGATTTAGTTTTATCTATAATAGGACTTGTGATAGGTTTACCTTTAATAGCAATATTTGGAATTCTTATTAAAATAGAGGACAAAGGACCAATAACTTATAAGCAAGAAAGACTAGGAAAATGCGGGAGAAGATTCTATATATATAAATTAAGATCTATGAGAACAGACGCAGAAAAATTTGGCGCACAATGGGCTGAAAAAGATGATCCTAGAATAACTAAGGTTGGAAAGTTTATTAGGAAAACTAGAATTGATGAGATTCCACAGCTGTTTAATATATTAAAGGGGGACATGGGTTTAATAGGCCCTAGACCAGAGAGACCAAACTTTACTGTTCAATTTAATGAGGAAATACCTGGATTTATCAACAGGCTTGCTATAAAACCTGGACTTACAGGTTGGGCACAAGTAAATGGTGGATACGAAATCACTCCTGAAGAAAAACTTAAAGAAGATATTTACTATATAAAAAATAGGAGTATATTACTTGACTTTAAGATACTCTTTAAAACTGTTAAAGTAGTATTGACAGGAGATGGAGCTAGATAATTTTAAAATATTAGATTACTAATCAATGAAAAAGCTCTTTAAAAAGAGCTTTTTTATTGTCAAAAAATACAAAAAAAGAAAAGGAATGAGAACTTATGATTAAAAAAATTTCTACTATATTATCGTTAGTTTTATTAATCTCTATTTCTAGTACGATAGGAGTATTTGCAGATGCAAATCCTAAAGAAGAGTTGATAGAAGGCAGTATACCAGAGATTTCTACAGAGTTAAATAAAAGAGTATTTAAGAGTTCTAAGGAAGTAATTCTTGTAAATGAAGATTCAATTGTAGATAGTATAAGTGCAACACCTTTAGCCTATGTAAAAAATGCCCCAATAGTTGTAACTAAGAATAAAAATCTTGGGAGAGTAACAAGGAATTATCTAAAAGAACTGGGTACAGAGAAAGTTACAATAATAGGTGGTTTAAAAGCAGTATCTAAAGATGCTGAGCGTACTATAGAAAGAATGGGAATGAAAGTTGAAAGAATAAGAGGAAAAGACAGATATGATACATCCTTAAAGATAGCTAGAGAAATGTATAGAACAGTAGGATTTGATAAAGCATTTTTACTTAGCTCAACTGTAGGATTAGAGAATGCCATATCTGTATATTCTTATGCCGCTAAAAATGGAATGCCAATAATATGGGCTAAAGATGAAGGTTTTGAAGAACAAATTGATTTTCTAAAAGGTAAAGACCTTGAAACAATATATGCGTTAGGTGATTCAAAAGAGTTTATTGCAGAAGTTGATTCTAGCTTAAAAAATATAGAAGGTATAAAGCAAATAAATAAATCAAGTACGAATATCGATTTAATAAAGAAGTTTTATAATGAAAAGGATATAAAGAAAATATATACTGCTAGTTTAGACTTTGGTAGTAGGTCTGATGTAAATGAATATATTTCTTTGGGAGTAGTATCAGCTAAAGAAAATATGCCAATACTGATTTGTAGTGATAATTTAAGTAGTACACAAGATAAATTCTTAAAAAGTAACAATATAAATGAGGTAGTTGAAGTTGGATATGCAGTAGGGGATTATAATCTATTAAAGAGTATATTTAATCTAACATCCTTATCTTGTATAATATTAATACTATTATTGTTATTGATTACATTTAGGGCACTTAGATATGATTCAATATAGTCTTTAATTTATAAGGAAGCTTTTCATAGGTTAGATTTATTTAATCAGAATAATGTTTATAAGCAGTTTTAAAAGTTCTACTTTTAGAGTTTAAATAGATAAGGAGAAAGAAAATGTCAAAAACAGCTAAAGCAGCATTGTGGATTATGGCAGCCACTATGTTTTCAAAAGTATTAGGTTTCCTTAGAGAACTTGTACTTGCAAATTTCTATGGGACAGGTATGTATGCAGACGTATTTGTATTAACATTAAATATACCTGGTTTAATCATAGCAGTCATAGGCTCTGCAATTGCTACAACTTATATACCTATGTACTTTGAGACAAAGAAAAGACTCGGAGATGAAGGTGCCTTAAAATTTACTAATAATGTTTTGAATATATGCTATATAATGGCTATAATAATAGCTATTCTTGGGCTTTTATTTACAGAGCAATTTGTTACAGTATTTGCAGCTGGATTTAGAAATGACCCTGCTAAGTTCCAAGCAGCAATATTATTTACTAAAATAATGATTTCAGGAGTTTTGTTCCTGAGTGGAAGTAAAATATTTAGTTCATTTTTACAGGTGAATGATAGTTTTGTAATTCCTGGACTTATAGGAATTCCATATAACATTATAATAATAGCAGCAATAGCATTAAGTGCAGGAAAAAATGTATGGATACTACCAGCAGGAGCACTACTTGCTATGGCGAGTCAACTATTATTTCAGTTGCCATTTGCATTTAAAAAGTCCTATAAGTATAAGCCTTATATAAATTTAAAGGATGAGTCTATAAAAGAATTAGTTAACCTAGTATTGCCTATGTTAATAGGAGTAGCTGTTGGACAGTTAAATATATTTGTTGACAGATTATTGGCAACGACTTTGGGGGATGGAAAGTTGTCTGCTCTTAACTATGCAAATAGACTAAATGAGTTTGTTATGGCGTTATTTGTTACATCTATAATAACTGTTATATATCCTAAGCTAGCAAAAATGTCAGGTAAAGATAATAAAGAAGGATTTATAAGTACTATTGTAAAATCATCAAACTGTATTATATTGGTGGTGCTTCCTATATCTATAGGAGCTATTATATTAGCAGAACCTTTAGTTAGAATCTTATTCCAAAGGGGTAAATTCGACGCATTATCAACAGACCTTACATCTATAGCACTTAGATTGTATTCGCTAGGCTTATTAGCTTGTGGAGTAAGAGATGTTTTATATAGAGCATTTTACTCTCTTGCAGATACAAAGACACCAATGATAAATGGAAGTATAGCTTTGATAATAAACATAGTTCTTAATTTAATACTGATAAGACCACTGGGTCATGCAGGTATTGCTATATCAACTAGTACATCTAATATAATTACAGTTATATTACTATTTATATCTCTTAAAAAGAAAAATGGATATTTTGGAGGAGATAAAATTATAAAGACTGGTATAAAGAGTTTGGTAGCATCGGGCGTAATGGCAGTAGTTACTTTATTGATATATAATAATCTATATGCATTTATGGGTGCAGGAACAATCAAAGAAATTATATCAGTTGGAGTTGGAGTATTAGGTGGAGCTTCTGTATATACGATATTGATAGTTTTATTTAAGGTAGAAGAGATGGATTTAGCTTTTGAATTTTTAAGAAAAGGAAAACAAAAACTACTTAAGAGATAGATATTTACATTAAAAAATTAAAATAAAGTCAGAAAGGATGAAAATATGGATTATAAGAATAATTATGAAATGTGGTTAAATTCTCCTTATTTTGATGAACAAACAAAAGATGAGCTATTAAACATAAAAGATGATGAAAAAGAAATACAAGATAGATTTTATAAGAATTTAGAGTTTGGAACAGGTGGTTTAAGAGGTATAATAGGAGCGGGAACTAATAGAATTAATATTTATACTGTTAGACGTGCGACACTTGGAGTTTTAAATTATATTATAAAGACTCAAGGAGAAGAAGGAAAACAAAAAGGAATAGTTATAGCACATGATAGTAGATACATGTCGAGAGAGTTTTGCATAGAAGTAGCAAAGACTTTAAGTGCTTATGGTGTAAAGGCTTATATTTTTGAAGAATTAAAGCCTACTCCAGAACTTTCTTTTGCTGTTAGATACTTAAAGTGTGCTATGGGAATAGTAATAACAGCAAGTCATAATCCTAAAGAGTATAATGGATATAAGGTATATGACTCAGATGGAGGCCAAATCTGTATAGATATGGCAAATGATATAATAGCAGAAGTTAATAAGATTGATGATTATAGTATTATTAAAAGTTTCGATTTTGAAGAAGCCTTATCTAAAAATTTAATAACTATATTAGATAATGAAGTAGATGATGAGTTTATAAAGGCTGTTAAGAAACAAGTTTTAAGACAAGATATAATAAATGAATACGGAAAAAAATTAAAAATAATATATACACCTATTCATGGAACTGGAAATAAGCCAGTAAGAAGAGTCTTAAATGAATGTGGTTTTGAAAATGTAATGGTAGTTACAGAGCAAGAATTACCAGATTCTAATTTTTCAACAGTTAAGTATCCTAATCCTGAAGAAAAGTCAGTATTTAATATAGCTATTGAAATGGCAAAGCGTAATGATACTGATTTGATAATAGGAACAGACCCTGATTGTGACAGAGTAGGTGTTGTTGTAAAAGATTCAAGTGGTGAATATGTAGTTTTAAATGGAAACCAAGTGGGTTCACTTTTAGTTAGATATATATTAGAGAGTTTAGTTGAAGAAAATAAACTTCCTAAAAACAATCCTACAATAATAAAAACTATAGTTACATCAGAACTAGGTGCAAAAATAGCAAAGGCTTATAATGTAGATTGTTTAAATACTTTAACAGGATTCAAATTTATAGGAGAAAAAATAAAAGCATTTGAAGAAAGTAATGATAGAAGCTTTATAATGGGATATGAGGAAAGCTATGGTTACTTAATTGGAACTCATGCTAGAGATAAAGATGGTGTTGTATCTTCACTTATGATATGTGAAATGGCAGCATACTATTCTTCAAAAGGTATGAACTTGTATGAAGCTTTGATAGATACATATAATAAATTTGGATATTATAAAGAAGAATTAAAGTCAGTGACTTTAAAAGGTATAGATGGAATAAAAAAAATAAAAGAGATGATGCTTTACTTTAGAAGTGTTAAAATAGATAATGTGGCTGATGTAAAAGTAGATAAAATTTTAGATTATAAAGATGGAGTCGATGATTTACCCAAATCAGATGTACTTAAATTTTTACTTGAAGATGGTTCTTGGATAGCTATAAGACCTTCAGGTACAGAACCTAAAATCAAATTCTACTTTGGAGCAAATTCAGACAAACAAGAAGATGTAGAATTTAAATTGAAAAATTTAATATCTTATATATTAAATGTAGTGGATTCTATATAAAAAGCTAAGGGGAGATAAACAATGAAAGTATACAATGTCATAATGGCTGGAGGAGGCGGAACTCGTTTCTGGCCACTTAGTAGACAAGAAGTACCTAAACAGCTTATAAATTTAAGTGGAGAAGATGCTTTAATAAATGAAACTATAAACAGAATAGATTCTCTAGCAAAAAAAGAAGATTTATTTATAGTAACTAACGAGAAGCAAATGTATGCTTTAAAAGATACAGTAAAAGATAAATGTTTAGATGACAATATTTTACCAGAACCATGTGCCAGAAATACTGCTGCAGCTATAGGTTTTGCAGCTTTTAATATAATGAAAAAATATGGTGATGGTGTTATGTGTGTATATCCAGCTGACCATTATATAAAAGATGAAAAAGAATTTAAATCTATTTTAGAAAAAGCTATCTATATAGCAGAAAATAATGATAAACTAGTAACTATTGGGATAACTCCTACATTTCCATCAACAGGGTATGGATACATAAATTTTAATAGAGAAAGCACAATAGAGAATGTTGCATATGAAGTAGTGGAGTTTGTAGAAAAGCCAAGCTATGAAATTGCTAAAGAATATGTAAACTCTAAAAAATATGTCTGGAATAGTGGAATGTTTGTATGGAAGGTATCTAAAATATTAGAAGATTTTAAGAGATACTTACCTAAAGTATATGAAAAGTTAGAGGAAATCAGTAATTACTTAGGAACAAAAGATGAAATAGAAAAAATAAAAGAAATATATCCAACAATACAATCAATCTCTATAGATTATGGTATTATGGAAAGAAGTAATGATGTTATAGTAGTTCCTGGTGATTTTGGATGGAATGATGTTGGTTCTTGGGATTCTCTGGGTGCAATATACCCAACTGATAATGAAGGTAACATCAAAAGAGGTGAAAATATTACTATAGATACTAAAAACTCAATTATATATTCAGATGATAAATTAATATCTACAATAGGTATTAGTGATTTGATAGTAGTATCTACGAATGATGCAGTTATGGTTTGTAGAAAAGATAAAGCTCAAGATGTCAAAAAGATAGTAGAGCAATTAAAAGAAGAAGATAGACAAGAATATATGTAGGAGGTGGTCATTTGATTCCTAAAAAAATACATTATGTATGGTTTGGTGGTCCAAAAGGAAATATAGAAAATATATGTATAAATTCTTGGAAAGAAAAACTTCCAGAATATGAGATAGTAGAGTGGAATGAAAAAAACTTTGATATAGAAAAAGAGATAAAAGGAAATAAATTTTTGGAAGAATGTTATAAAAGAAAGCTTTGGGCATTCATATCAGATTACACAAGAATAAGAGTACTCTATGAACAAGGTGGAGTTTATATGGATACAGATATGCAAATCTTAAAGGATATAACTCCTCTTTTGGAAAACAATAGACTAATCTGTGGGTATGAAGATGATAGAGAATATATAAATGGAGCTATAATAGGTGCAGAAAAAGGACATCCTTTTTTAAAAGACTTATTGGAGTATTATGAAAAAGAAGTGCTTACTTCTTCATTGTTTACAATACCAAAGATTATGACTCATCTTATGGAAAAAAATTATAATAAGATTGACCCAAATAATTATGAAGAGGGCATATGTGCCTATGATAAAGAATATTTTTATCCTTTTGGATTTAAAGAAGACTTTACACCAGAATGTATAACAGAAAACACTTTTGGGATACATTGGTGGGGAAAAAGTTGGGCTAAAAAGAGAAATTATTTCTTAGAAAGCAAACACTTAACAGGTGCAAATAAGATATGGAAGTGTTGTAAAATATTTGCAAGTAATACTTTACGAAACTAAAAGGGAGAAAGTAAAATGAAGACTTTAAACGATGATAGAAATATTATGATGAAAAAATATCTTTATATATTTGTTTTGTTTATCATAGTACTTAGAAAGTATATGATATCATTTATTGACCCAAATATAAATCTAGGGATGATTAAATCAGCGTTATTTTATTCTTCAATAGGAATACTAATGCTACTTTTTTTATTTGATAAGAGAAAAAGTATAACAGAAATGTTTCTAGTTGGAGCTTGTGTCTTACTTTATGTATTAAATAGAGAAGGAGCTATATTATTAATTGTCTTACTAGCTGTATCAGCTAAACAAATAGATGATAAATATATAGTTAAAAGTTACTTAATAATATCTGCATGTTTTTTAATAGCAGCTATATTATTATTTAATTTATTTCCTTCATTAGTATTTAATCAAGAAGTCCACTATAGATATATAGAAAATATAGATATGCTTGTTACAAGAATGGATTTTGGGCTTGGCAATCCAAATAGTGTATTTTATCATATGGTTACTATATATGCAGCATATATATTCTTAAGATATAAAAACTATAATAAATGGGATAGAATAATTTTATTTGGTTCTGCATTTTTTGTTTATCAAACTACATATAGTAGAACTGGTTTTTTTACTATATTAGCAGGATTAATATTTGTAGAAATAATAAGATTAATAAACATAAAAAAAATAAAAGGTCTACCAACACTTGTAAAGATATTGCCAATACTACTTACTTTATCTAGTGTGGCTATTGGTATAATGTTTTCTAAAAGCAGTATATTAAATAGATTATTAGCAAGTAGACCTAAGTATTGGCACGTATACTTAGCTGAAGCAGGAAATTTTATGAAACCTTTTGGAAATTCATATAGTGCAGCTATAAAAGCAACTAATCCATTAGATAGTTCTTATATATATATAATTAGTGTGCTGGGAGTAGTTGCTTGTATATTATTTATGTATTTGATGTATAAAGGCATAGGAAGTTTTATAGAAAAAGATAAAAAGGAGTATTTAGTAGCTTTATTCATATTTTTACTATACTCTTTTGCAGAAAACTTACTATTAGAGGCTTCATTTAGTTTTGTAATAGTGTTACTAATAAAAGAAGTTATATTAAATGATAAAAGAGAGGTAGACTTGTGGAAAACGAAAAGTAGGAGGTAGTAATGTTAATATCATTAATAATGCCAACATTAAATAGATATGATGATATATACTTACTTATGGATAGCTTAAAAAGTCAAACTTACAAAAACTTTGAACTTATAGTAGTAGACCAAAATAATAATAACAAAGTTAAAGATATAGTTGATAAATATGTTGATAAGTTAGACATAAAGTATATAAAAAGTGATAAGCCAGGATTAAGTTATAACAGAAATGTAGGCATAGACAATGCTAAAGGGCAAATTATAGGCTTCCCTGATGATGACTGTGTTTACGAAAGTGATACATTAGAAAAAGTTATAAATTTCTTTAATCAAAATAAAGATTATAAAATATACAGTTGCAAAACTATGGATGCAAATAAAATTGATGCATTTAAAAAAATGGCGGATGGAACTTGTGATATTACAAGTTCCAACGTTTTAAATACTATAACATCTATAACTTTTTTTGTTGATTTTGAAGAGAAAGAATATACAAGATTTGATGAAAAATTAGGTGTTGGTGGAGAATTTGGTGCTGGTGAAGAGATAGATTATGTTTTAAATTTATTGAGCTTAGGATTTAAAGGAAAATACTTTGGAGATGATATAATTTACCATCCTGCAAAAAAACATTCTAAATCTAAAGAAAAGTATCAAAAAGATTATAACTATGGAAGAGGTTTTGGAGCACTCTGCAAAAAAGAAATAATCTATAGAAAGAATTATAAGTTTGTAAAGGTTATGGCATCAAAACTTGTAAGAAATATAGGCGGTCTTATATTGAGTTCCAACAGAGATTATCATAGTGCCACTATAAAAGGAAGAATTAATGGATTTAGACAGTATAAGTTATAATGAGGATGGTGTTTATGGACAAGGTTAAATTTTTAATAAATATGCTTTTGGCTTTTTTTATGTATCCATTTAATAAGCATAAGTTTAATGGTAGAAATATCTGGCTTATAGGTGGACATTCAGGAGATATATACAATGATAATGCGAAGTTCTTTTATGAGTATATGTTGAAGGAGCATAATGATGTAGAAACTTATTGGGTAGTAAATAAAGACAGTAAAGTATTCGATAAAATTCCAGGCAAAAAATTAATAAGAGGAAGTGTAGAAAACTATCTATATTATTACAATTCAAAAGCTATAGTATTTTCACATGCGCCATCAGCAGATATAGCACCATATAATTTTGCTGTACCTGTTCTTAATTATTTTCATAAAAAGACGGTAAAAGTGTTCTTAAATCATGGGACTATAAGTTTTAAAAAGAGAAAACCAATGAATAAAAAATTCAAAAATATTATAGATAATCTATATAAAAGCTATAATATAGTTACAGCAAGTTCTGAGTTTGAAAGAAATGTTATGGTAAATGACTGGGGAATGTTGGATGACTCAGTTTATATAATTGGAAATGCAAGATACGACAATTTACCAACAAATGAAGTTGCACAAACACGAGATATACTATATACTCCTACATGGAGAGATTGGATAAAATTTAGTTCAGGAAAATTTACAGATACAGATTATTTTAAAAGTATAATGAATTTTTTGAATGATGACAAGTTAAATAAAATACTAGATGAGAAAGATATAAATGTAAAAATTTATATGCATCATCTTATGCATGAGTTTATAGATGACATAAAAGAAAATATAACGGGAAAACGAATTGTGTTTTTAGACAAAGGGGTAACTCTAGCAAATGAAATTAGAAAATCAGCTGCAAATATAACTGATTATTCAAGTGTAGCTATAGACTTTTTATATATGAATAGACCTATACTGTTTTACCAATTTGATTTGGAGGAATATATGGAAAAAGTTGATTCATATATAGATTTGAAAGGTGAAATGTTTGGGTCTTTAGCTTATAATAATGATGAAGCTGTGAATAAACTTATTGATATTATTGAAAATAATTTTGAGGTTATGGATAACCAAAAAAATGAGAGAAATAAGTTTTTCAGATATAATGACAATAAGAACTGCAAGAGGATATATGATTGTGTAATAAGTAAAATTAAATAAATATTTTATAAATGATGAGGAAGGTAATATGAAGAAGAATTTAGTATCTATAATTACTCCCATGTATAATTCTGAAAAATTTATTGAAGCAACCATAAAATCAGTATTAAACCAAACTTATCAAGAATGGGAAATGTTAATTATTGATGATTGCTCAACAGATAATAGTCCTAATATAGTCAAATCTTATATGCAACAAGATAGTAGAATAAGATGTATAAAGACTGAGACTAATAAGGGTGTCTCTAATGCTAGAAATTTAGCACTAAGTAAGGCAACAGGACAATTTATAGCTTTTTTAGATAGCGATGACCAATGGAATAGTAGTAAGTTAGAAAAACAAGTAAACTTTATGTTAGAAAATGATTATGTAATCTCATTTACTTCATATGAACTGATGGATGAAAATGATAAAAAATTAAACAAAGTTATAAAAGTACCACCTAATGTAGATTATAAAAGATTATTAAAAGGAAATATATTAGGATGTCTTACTGTTGTAATTGATAAGTCTAAACTAGATTTTGAAATCAAAATGAGTGGTGTAAGACATGAAGATTATGTTTTATGGCTATCTATATTGAAAAAAGGGCATATTGCTCACGGAATAAATGAAGTTCTAGCATTATATAGAAAGTCTAGCAATTCACTAAGTGGTAATAAAATAAAAGCTGCCATGTGGACTTGGAATATATATAGAAATATAGAAAAAATACCTCTATACAAAGCTATATACTACTTTATTAATTATGGAATAAATGGAATTAAAAAAAGTTAGATAGAGAGGAAGATTTAATTAATGTATAAATATAAATTTACTGTATTTACTCCAACATATAATAGAGCTCATTTACTTGAAAATTTGTACAATGATTTAAAAGCTCAAACTTATGACTTCAATGATTTTGAATGGTTGATTGTTGATGATGGAAGTAGAGATGGTACTAAAGAATTAGTTGAAAAATTTATATCAGAAAATAAATTAAATATAAGATATATATACAAAGAAAATGGAGGAAAGCATACTGCAATAAATCTAGGTGTAAAAAATGCAGATGGAGAACTATTTTTCATTGTAGATAGTGATGATGGTTTAATTAAAGATTCTCTTGAAATTGCTAATGATGAATGGAATTCTGTAGAGAATAAAGTAGGGTTTAGTGGAGTTGTTGGCCTTTGTGTATATCCAAGCGGAGATTTAATAGGTACAGAAATGCCTGAAGATAAGAAAATATGTCACTTTGCAGACCTATATTTTAAGTATGGCGTTAAGGGAGATAAAAGTATAGTATTTGTAACTGATGAGCTTATAAAATTTCCTTTTCCAGAAAGAAAAGAAGTGAGATTTTTACCAGAAAGTGTAGTATGGAATGAAATGTCTAAATACTATAAAGTTAAATGTGTAAACAAACCGATGATAATAAGAGATTATTTGGATGATGGTTTGACTAAAAATATATTAAATAAAAATGCATTAAAAGGTAGAGCATTAGAGTTTTTATATTTAATAAATCAGAATACATATCCATTAGGTAGATATCCATATATGTGGATAAAAAATTACATAAATTTAGCTAGATATTCGTTATTGTCTGACAGCCATTATTTTGGAGAAATCAATAAAATATCTGATAAATTGTTGTATTTAGTATTATTCCCGTTAGGATATTACAAATATATTGGACAAAGAAAATTAGTATCTAAGTAAACTTGTTGGTATAGTACTGCTAGTTGCTATATAAGGAGAGTAAAAATATGAATGAGCCTTTAGTATCGATAATCACTCCTGTATATAATTCAGAAGAGTTTTTATCAGAGACAATAAAGTCAATCCAAAATCAAACTTATAAAAATTGGCAGCTTTTATTAGTGGATGATTGTTCTAAGGACAATTCAAGTGAAATTATAAAAAGTTTTCAAAAAGAAGATGCTAGAATAAAATATATAGAACTTGAAAAAAATTCTGGAGCTGCAGTATCTAGGAATGTTGGTATTGAAAATGCGGAAGGTCGATTTATTGCATTTGTAGATAGTGATGATTTGTGGGATAGTAAAAAGTTAGAAATTCAGATAGGATATATGTTAAAAGAAAAAATCGGGTTTTCTTTTACATCTTATAGATATATGAGACAAGATGGAACAAAAACGAGCAAAGTTGCAAGAGCACCTAAAAAGATTGACTATGAAGGATTACTTAGAAATACTATAATAGGGTGTTCTACAGTGGTCATTGATAAGGAGATTGTAGGAGAGTTTAGCATGCCTTTAGTAAGAAGAGGACAAGATACTGCAACTTGGTTACAGTTACTTAAAAAGGAAAAATATGCATATGGAATTCAGGAAGATTTAGTTAATTATAGGCTAGTTGGAAATTCTATATCAAGCAATAAGATAAAAGCATTAAAACGAACTTGGAATACTTATAGGAATGTTGAAAATTTAAGTTTGCCAAAAAGTCTATATGTATTTTGTTTTTATGTTTTTAATGCTATCAAGAAGAGAGTATAAGTTTTATATACTTGGAGGTAAAGATAATGAAAATAGCTATAGCTGGGACTGGATATGTAGGATTGGTTACAGGCGTTTGTCTAGCAGAAGTAGGTAATGAGAATGTAATCTGTGTTGATGTAGATGAACAAAAAGTTAAATCAATGAAGCTGGGAATAGCTCCTATATATGAAGAAGGCCTAGAAGAACTTATGGTTAAAAATTACAATAGAGGAAGAATAGATTACACTACTGACTATAAAAAAGCTTATGAAGATGTAGATATAATATTAATAGCTGTAGGTACTCCAGAGAGAAGTGATGGTTCAGCTAATTTAGATTATATAAAGGCAGTTGCTAAGCAAATAGCTGAAACTGTAACAAAGGATACTCTAGTGGTAATAAAATCTACAGTACCAATTGGTACAAATGAAGAAATAGAAGATTATATAAGTAGAAACTTAAAAAATGATGTCAAAATAGAACTTGCATCTAATCCAGAGTTTTTGTCACAAGGGACAGCAGTAAAAGATACTTTACATGCTTCAAGAATCGTTATAGGTGTAGAAAGTGAATGGGCTAGAGATATATTACAGCAAATTTATGAACCATTTAATCAACCTATAATAGTTACAAATAGAAATAGTGCTGAAATGATAAAATATGCATCAAATAATTTCTTGGCACTTAAGATATCATTTATGAATGATATTGCAAATCTCTGTGAAATAGCTGGAGCTAATGTAGAAGATGTAGCTTTAGGAATGAGTTATGATGATAGAATCGGAAGTAAGTTTTTAAAAGCAGGAATAGGGTATGGAGGTTCTTGTTTTCCAAAAGATACAAAAGCACTTCATTGGTTATCTGAACATAATGGCTACGAATTAAAAACAGTAAAGGCTGCAATCGAAGTAAATGAAAGCCAAAAGCTTAAATTAGTTAGAAAAGCATCAAAATTAGTTGAGAGTTTCCAAGATATGAAGGTTGCTGTCTTAGGTTTGACTTTTAAACCAGAGACTGATGATATAAGAGAAGCACCATCTATACCAAATATAAAATATTTGCTTGAAAGAGGAGCAAGAGTAACAGTATATGACCCAATTGGTGTAAATAATACTAAAAAAATATTTGGTGACTCTATACTTTATGCAAATTCTATAGATGATACAATAGAAGATGCAGAGATATGTTTTATAATGACAGAATGGAAAGATGTCTTAAATTATGATATACATAAGTATAAGGAAAAGATGAAAAATCCTCTTGTTCTTGATGGAAGAAACTGCTATAAGGTTAAAGATATGGAAGAGCTTGGGATTGAGTATTATTCGATAGGAAGGTAAATATTATGAAGACTGTTTGTTATTTAGCTGATGGGTCAAATCCTCATACTTTAAAATGGTGTAGTTTTTTTAAAAATAAAGGATACGACATTCATGTAATCTCTCTAAATGGAGGCCACATGGAAGGGATAAAAATTTATGACTTTGGTTCTAATGTAGAAGAACTAAAAAATGAAAATATTTCTAAAAAAACAGGGTACTTAGGCTCAATAAAAAAAATAAAGAAGCTAGTAAATGAAATAAAGCCAGACATATTGCATGCACAGTATGCAAGTAGTTATGGATTTATAGGAAGCCTACTTGGGTATCATCCATATATTATTTCTGTTTGGGGTACTGATATTTATGATTTCCCTAACAATGGTTTTATACAAAAACAAATTATAAAACATAACTTTGGAAAAGCTGACTATATTTTTTCAAATAGTAGAGATATGGCTAAAGAAGCTAATAAATATACAGCAAAACATGTGGATGTAACCTTTTTCGGAGTAGATATGGATAGATTTAAACCTATGGAAGTAGAAAAAGAAGATGCTTTTGTAATAGGAATTATAAAGAGTCTAGAAAAAAAATATGGAATAGAATATTTAATACAAGCATTTAAGATGCTGAAAGATGAATATAAAGAAAAGAAAATAATTCTTAAAATAGGTGGTTCTGGGAGCCAGATGGACAACCTAATAAATTTAACTAAGGAATTAGGAATAGAAGAAGATGTTCAGTTTTTAGGAAGAATATCTCCAGAGAATGTCAGTAAGACTTTTAATTCTTTTGATGTAACTGTATTCCCTTCTTTAAGAGAGGGATTTGGCGTGGCAGCTATAGAATCAGAATCATGTGAAGTACCTGTCATAGTTACAAATGTAGGTGGACATCCAGAATCTGTATGGGAAAATGAAACTGGCTTAATTGTAGAACCAAAACAACCAGAAGAAATAAAAAATGCCATAATAAAACTAATGGAAAATGACGAACTTAGACTTAGAATGGGTAAAAAAGGTCGTCAATTCGTTAAAGATAATTATGAAGTTAATTTAAACTTTAATGATATAGAAAAAATTTATGACTCTATATTGGATAAACATAAAAAATAAAATTAAAAATATACAGCAAAAGATAGATGTTGTTGGCTATGCTTAGGTGCGTAGCTTTTGCTGTTTAATGGAGGGCTTCTAGTTATGCGAGAAAGTATAGATTTAGAGAAAGAAAGCTTTTTAAATAAGCTTTTTAAAAAATATAAATTTAGACAATTAACATTATTAATTCTAGATATTTGTAGCGTGCTAGTAGCATTTCGAATGTCTTTGAGTTTGACAGGTAATTTAAATGTATTTACTATCAATGATGTAATAATTTCAGCTTGTATATATATTGTACTTCATATAGTATCATTTAGATTATTTAAGTGTTACAACACATTATGGAGATATGCAGGAGAAGAAGAAATTATCTCTATTTTTATTGCAACCTTAGCTTATTTAATACCAGCTTATATAATCAATAAATTATTAGGTTTTGATTATCCCATAATGTTTTATGTATTAAATACAATATTTATTATAATGTTTACAAGTGGTGCTAGAATAGCATATAGAGCTATAAGAATAGTCATGAATAAGACATATTCTAGAGGTAAGGTTTCAAATATCCTTATAATTGGAGCAGGAGATGCTGGAGAAATGGTTATACAGGAGTTAAAAAGAAATTCAGAACTTAAAAAGGTAGCAGTAGCTATAATTGATGATGATGAAAATAAAGTTGGAAGAATAATTCATAATGTAAAGATTGTAGGGACAACTTCAAATATAAAAGATGTAGTCGAAAAATACAATATAGATGAAATAATCTTTTCAATTGCAAATATAGAAAAATATAGAAAAAAAGAAATTATTGATATATGTAAGAATACTAACTGTAAAATAAAGACAATACCAGGAATTTACGAAATTATAGACGGAAAAGTGGATATAAAACAGATTAGAGAAGTAGACATAGAAGATTTGTTGGGTAGAGAGCCAATAAAAACAAATTTAAGAGAGATAAGTAACTATATTGAAGGAAAAGTAATTCTAATAACTGGAGGCGGAGGCTCAATTGGTTCAGAGCTTTGCAGACAGATTGCAGGATTTAATCCTAAAGAACTTATCATAGTTGATAATTATGAAAACAATGCTTATGCAATACAACAAGAATTGCTTAGAAAATACAGAAATAAATTGGATTTAAAGACAGTAATAGCATCAATAAGAGAAGAAAAAAGAATGGATGAGATATTTAATAAATATAAGCCAGAAGTAGTATTTCATGCAGCAGCACATAAACATGTTCCTCTTATGGAATCAAGTCCTGGTGAAGCTATAAAGAATAATATATTTGGTACTTTAAACATAGCTGGATTGTCTTCAAAATATAGAGCTAAGAAATTTGTCCTTATATCCACAGATAAGGCTGTAAATCCTACTAATATAATGGGAGCTACTAAAAGAGCTGCTGAAATGATTATACAGACTATTAATGCTGAAAGTGAGACTGAATTTGTTGCTGTTAGATTTGGAAATGTACTTGGTAGTAATGGAAGTGTAATTCCACTTTTTAAAAAACAAATAGAAGATGGTGGACCAGTTACAGTTACACATCCAGATATCATTAGATATTTTATGACAATACCAGAAGCAGTAGGTTTGGTTATACAAGCTGGAGCTATGGCTAAAGGTGGAGAAATATTTGTGCTTGATATGGGAGAGCCTGTAAGAATATTGGATTTAGCAAAAAACTTGATTAAATTTAGTGGGTTTGAACCAGATGTTGATATAAAAATTGAGTTTTCTGGTCTTAGACCAGGAGAAAAGTTATATGAAGAACTACTTATGTCAGAAGAAGGTCTGTTAGATACAGAGCATAAAAAGATTTTTATTGGTAGACCAATAGATGTTGATAGAGAAAAAATAACAAAATACTTAAAACTTTTAAGAGAAATTACTAACAATGAAGAAATTGAAAAAATAGATAGTGTTATGAGAAAATTAGTGCCAACTTACATTAAACCAGAAGATGCTAATATCAAGGAAATTGCAACAACTCGGGAGAAGTAGAATATATTTCTAATTTGTAACCAGGGGGAGCAAAAAGAAACAAATATATACGAAAAAGAAACAAAAGATTACAAAAAGATTACAAAAAGATTACAAAAAAGGTTGCAATTTATTTTGATGTAAGTTAGAATGTTAATTAGGAATTGGAAACAAATGAAAAAAATGTTAAATTTTCGAAAGGATTAGGTATTTGAGATTATGATGAATATTAAAAATAAAAAACATATATTAAAAAAATTTATAGCTATGGTGTTAATAGCAGGAGTTGTCACAGTAGAAGCAGGAGCAATAACAGCTAGTGCAGCAGAGTTAACTAATTCACCTATGACTGCAACAGTAGACCAATGTGATTTCTTAAACATGAGAAGTGGAGCTAGTGCAAATGACTCAGTAGTAGGAAAGATAAACACAGGAGACAAAGTTGAGGTTTTAGAATTACATTCAAATGGATGGATTAAAATAAAATCAGTTGACAATGTTACAGGATGGGTAAATGGAGACTATTTAACTATTGAAGGTGGAAATGTAGATGCAAAGGTACAAAATGTTTTAAACCTAGCATTTAAGCAACAAGGTAAGCCATATAGATGGGGAGCAACTGGACCAAATTCTTTTGATTGTTCTGGGTTCACTTCTTATGTCTATAAAAATGGAGCAGGAGTTAATTTACCAAGAGTATCAAGATCACAAGCAACAGTAGGAAAGAAAGTATCAAGAGCAGAATTAAAACCAGGAGATTTAGTTTTCTTTGGTTCAGGTGGTTCAATAAATCATGTTGGATTGTATGTTGGAGATTCTAAATTCATACATTCACCACAAACAGGAGATGTAGTAAAAGTTACTAGTATGGCACCAGGAACTAATTATGCAAAAAGACTTATAACTGCTACACGTGTTTTACAATAATAATAGAAATTGATTTACATAGGATTGAATATTGACATTAAGTATGTAGAGTTACATTTAATGTTTTACATATATATTGAAATGGTTAGTAATATTAAAATAGTGATGGACGTTATAAAAACAGCAAAGAAGATAAATTTCTTTGCTGTTTTTTTTATAATAAATTATTTCATATTATAATCAAATATTAAATATAAATTTTAACTATATTATTCAATATTTGACAGATAATATGAATTTTAGATATACTTAGTAAGGAGTATATTGTAAAAAAAAATAAATTTTAGAAATTAAGGGGGATGAAATGAAAAAAATAAGTATATTAGTATTATCACTTATAATGACACTTACAATGTGTAGTGTAAGTTCATTTGCAGATTCATCAAATGATAAGGAAATGAGAGCTGCTTGGATATCTACAGTTTATAATTTGGACTGGCCTAAGACTAAAAATAATGAAGCCAAGCAAAAAAAGGAATACACAGATTTGTTGGACAAGTTAAAAAGTTCAGGAATAAATACAGCAGTGGTTCAAGTAAGACCAAAATCAGATGCTTTATATAAATCAAATATAAATCCATGGTCTGAATATCTTACAGGTACACAAGGTAAAGACCCTGGATATGACCCATTACCATTTTTAATAGAAGAAGCACATAAAAGAGGGATGGAATTCCATGCATGGTTTAATCCATACAGAATAACTATGGCAGATGAGAGCATTGATAAATTACCAGCTAACCATCCAGCAAAGAAAAATCCAAGTTGGGTAATTAAGCATGGAAATAAGTATTACTATGACCCAGGTTTGCCAGAAGTTAGAAAATACATAGTTGATAGTATAGCAGAAGTTGTTCAAAATTATGACATAGATGGTGTTCATTTTGATGATTATTTCTACCCAGGAGTAAGCTTCAGTGATAATGCAACATATCAAAAATATGGAAATGGACAAAATAAAGACAATTGGAGAAGAGAGAATGTAAATACTTTACTTAGAGATGTAAAAGCATCTATAAAGAGTATAAAATCTAATGTTGTATTTGGTGTAAGTCCAGCTGGAATATGGAGAAATAAGAGTAGTGACCCAACAGGTTCAGATACATCAGGTAATGAAAGTTATGTAGGTACATATGCAGATACAAGAGCATGGATAAAACAAGGGTTAGTTGATTATGTAGTTCCACAACTTTATTGGCCAATTGGTCTTAAAGCTGCAGATTACTCTAAATTAGTAGCATGGTGGGCTAATGAAGTAAAAGGAACAAATGTAGACTTATACATAGGACAAGGTATATACAAGCAAGGTCAATCAAGTTATAATGGACAAAATATAGCAAAAGAAATAGTAAAACAAGTAACATTAAATAGAAAATACAGTGAAATAAAAGGTAGTATGTATTTTTCAGCTAAAGATATAGCAAATAGTACTTCTATACAAAACGATTTAAAGAGTTTATATTCTAGTACTGAAGAGCCAGTTACACCACCATCAAATGTTAAAGTGGAGAAATTAAGAGGTAATGAAAGATATGATACAGCAGTAGCAATAAGTAAAAAAGGATGGGCTACAAATTCAGATACAGTAGTATTAGTAAATGGATATTCTATAGTTGATGGTATAACATCAACACCACTTGCTACAGCAAATGATGCTCCTATATTATTAGTAAATAAGGATAATATACCTACATCTACTAAGAATGAGATAAAAAGACTTAATCCAAGTAAAGTTGTCCTAATAGGAGGAAATAGCTCTATTGGAGATAAAGTTGAGAATGAGATAAAAGATACAGTATCAAATGTATCAATAAATAGAGTTGGTGGTTCAGATAGATATAGTACATCTTTATTAATAGCAAAGGAATTAGTAAAAACTAATCCAGTAGAAAAATTATATATAACAAGTGGAACAGGTGAGGCGGATTCTCTTTCTATAGCTTCAAAAGCAGGTGAGGAAAAGCAACCAATAGTATTAGTATCAAAAGATAATGTAAGTGATGATGTTTATAATTGGATATCAGACTTAAAAGTAAAAGATGCTTATTTCATAGGTGGTAATCTAAGTATATCTGATTCAGTAATAACTAAATTAGATAAGGTTATTACAAACGATGTGTCTAAAAATAGAATAGCTGGAGAAAATAGAGAAGAAACAAATGGAAAAGTAATACAAAAATTCTATCCTAATGCTGAATATCCATCAATGTTTGTAAGTAAAAGTAATCAGCTAGTAGATGCATTAACATCAGGTCCTTTAGCTGCTAAATTAAAATCACCAGTAGTTATGCTTGGAAATAGTGTGACATCTGCTCAGAAAACAGCTTTAGAGCCTAAGAAAACAACTCTAGTATATGAAGCTGGTGATGGAATAAATCAAAATTCATTAAATACTTTCCTAAACTTAGTTAAGTAATAGAAAAGTTTGTTTAAGATATAGGTTGGTTTATAAAAATAGAGTCAAATAAAATCATAAATATAAATTAGAAAATAAAAAAGAACTATATGCATTTTGTAATCAAGTGTAAATAATAACTTGAAAATAATTATGCGATATAGTTCTTTTTTAATATTTAATCTTATATTTCCAGTAAATTTTATGTTAAATTTCTTATTGTTTATATTCTATGTCATTAAATATAAAATCATGTAATATGTCTAAAGTATCTGGGTCAAATCTAAGAACCCATCCAGCTTTTCCATATATACCACCTGTACTGTGAATTTCATCATCAATAGGGAATTCAAATTGCTTAACATTTAAGTCACCCATTTTTAAAACTTGAGCTCCTAAAGAAAGTATTGCATTAGGTTTCATGTTAGTTTTAACATATGGAAGAACAGCATCTAATAAACCTGGATATTTAGTGACAGGTAAAGTTTCTGTTTTCTTGATTATAGCTTGTATAATCTGTCTCTGTCTGCCATCTCTAGCAAAAGCTGTATCGTTGTGTCTGATACGTGCAAAAGATAGTGCTTGATATCCATTTAAAGTTTGTTCTCCTGATTTTTTAATGTATTGTATGCTACCTTTATCATCACTTTTATTCCAACCATAAGTTTCAGGAATAAATTTATTTAATTCTCGTATTTCTCCTTTTTCAATGGTAACTTCAACGCCACCAATAGCATCAATTATATACATAAATGATTCGAAATTAACACAAGCATAATTCTGAATATCAATATTAAAGTTCTCTTCAATTGTTTGTATTAATAAATCAGCTTGTCCATAAGCATAAGCATGAGTAAGTTTTTGTTTACCATGACCAGGGATGTCTACATAGCTATCACGAGCTAATGATGTAAGTTTGATATCATTATGCTTGTTATCAATAGTAAGTATCATCATAGCATCTGACCTTGAAGAATCTTCATTTGGTCTAGCATCTGTTCCCATAAGTAGTATGTTAGTTATCCCATTTTCATTTTTATGGTCATTATTATTTAACAAATCACTATTTATGCTCGAGTCATGAATAGAAGATAATTTATAATAAAAATATCCATAGACGCTTATAGGGAATATTACTACCAAGAAAGCCAGTAGTATAACAAATTTCTTTAATTTTGACAAAAGTACCCCTTCTTTCTTCTTTTTCCTGTATATTTTTTAATAGCATACACTTAATTATATTAAAGTATTGAGATATATTCAATACTTGTTTCAGTTACAAAAAAAAGACAATGATATAATTTATAAGAAAAATTGTCAATTTATATATATAATTAAAAGTACATGTAATATATTTTTTGAAAAATAAATTTATATTTTAAAATAAAAACACACCCCACAATTGCAAAGTAATTTGCCTTTGAGAGGTATGTACTTACTATAAAATTATTAATTTGTTTTGTTTTAGATAAATATTTACTCTTCAACCATAATATCTTCAAATATAAAATCATGCATCGCATCTAATTCATATTCTTCAAAAGGAATTACATATCCTGCATCACCTATTTTTCTACCATTTTCAGTAGAAAGAGGGAATTCCATAGACTTAAGGTCTAAATTTCCTATGCTTAAAAGGTCTTTTCCTAAAGATATTATTTCATTAGGGTTCATATTAGTTTTTACATATGGAAGTATTGTATTAACTAGATTAGGATATTTAGTAACTGGTAAATCCTTAACACCATTTATTAAGCTTTGTATAACGCTTCTTTGTCTTCTATCTCTTTGGTCTGTGCTATCATTTTTTCTTATACGAGAAAATGCAAGTGTCTGATATCCATTTAATTTTTGTTCACCTGAGTTTCTTATATATTTAAGAGAACCTTTGTCATCGCTTTTATTCCACTTATAAGTTTCAGGTATAAATTTGTTTAATTCTCTTATTTCACTCTTGTCAACAGTAACCGTAACTCCACCTAGAGCATCAACTATATCCATAAAAGAGAAGAAGTCAACTACAGCATAGTTTTGTATGTCAATTTGGAAGTTTTCCTCTATAGTTTCTATCAATAAGTTAGCTTGTCCATATACATAAGCATGTGTTAGTTTTTCATCTCCATGTCCTGGTATATTAACATAAGTATCTCTATTCAATGAAGTTAATTTAAGGCTTTTATTTTTATTATCAATCGTCAGTATCATCATGGCATCTGAACGAGAAACTTCTTCTCCAGGTCTAGCATCTGTACCTAGCAATAATATATTTGTGATACTTTCTTCATTTTTATAGTCATTACTACTCAGCGCCTCTGTATTTATACTATCATCTTGGATAGTTTTTAATTTAGTAAAAACATATCCATAGACACTAACAGGAAATGCTATAACTAAAAGGGCTAGAAATATAACGAACTTTTTGAGTCCTGACAATAATATCCCCTACTTTCTAAATTTTTTAATTACACATAGTTAATTATATTAAAAATTTGTTATATAAGCAATAAAAAACACAATAAATTAGCATAAGTTTGTCATAATATAATTATTTTTATGGTATTTTATATAAGAAAGTGTGTAGTTATTATGAATTCACTTGGAATATAATTATATGAAGATTTAAATTTTTATAAATTGATGTATGTATTGAAAAAAATATTTTCCTAGATATGCTTAGACCATCTTACAAAAGGAGTAAATTGTAATTTAGAAATTTTAGTGTATAATAGGAATTGAAAATTTAAACTGATAAAAAATAATAAAAAATAATCATAAATTATATAATTTGGGGGAGGAAATGTATGATAAAATTAATAGCAACAGACTTAGATGGAACTTTGTTAGATGAGAAGAGCGAAATAAATCCAGAGTTTTATAAAGTATTTAAAAAATTAAGAGAAAGAGGGATAATGTTTTCTGCGGCAAGTGGTAGGCAGTATCAAAATCTTATAAAAAAATTTGAAGATATAAAAGATGATATGATGTTTATCTCAGAAAATGGAACATTGGTAGTATATAAAGGAAAAGAAATATTATCAAATCCTTTGGATAAAGAATTAGTAAATGAAATTATAGAGACAACAAGAAGTATAAAAGGAAAAAAAATTGTGATGAGTGGTAAAAAATACGCTTATATAGAAAGTAAAGATGAAGCATTTATAGAAGAAGTTAGTACTTACTATGCAAAGTTTAAAGTTGTAGATGACTTGACTAAAGTAGAAGGCGATATATTAAAGATAGCCGTATTTGACTTCAAAGGTGCAGAACATAATAATAGTATCTACTTTGAAAAGTTTTCTGATAGAGCTCAAGTATGTATTTCTGGAGTAGAGTGGCTTGATTTAACTGCAAAAGGTGCTAATAAAGGAAGTGCAATAAAAAAAGTACAAAGAATGCTAGATATAAAATATGAAGAAACTATGGTATTTGGTGACCAATTGAATGATGTAGAAATGATGAAGAGTGCTTATCATAGTTACGCCATGGAAAATGCAAATGAGTATTTAAAAGAAATTGCTAGATTCAGAGCAAAAAGAAATACTGAGAATGGCGTTGTAGATAAGATAAAAGAGGTCATGAAAATAGGATAGCCATTTATAGTGGGGGTCTAAATGAAAAAGATTATTTTAGCTGGTATAAATGATAAGTTGAAAGTAGCATATAAATTGCAACTTGAAGAGGTATTGGGAGATGTTGCAAAAATAGAAACTTATGATATAGAAGATTTGAACTTGTCAAATTGTGATGTTATAGTAGCGATGAATTATTTAGATGAACAAATAGTAGACCAATGGATAAAAAGAAATAAAGAAAAATTAGTTTTAGTAAAAACTATGTATACTAAAGATGTAGTAGAAAAATTGAGAAAAATTCAAAGAGGAAAGAGAGTTCTCCTTATAACTCCTGAATGGATATATACACTAGAATGTATAGCAATATTAAAGAAATTAGGAATAAATCATATTGAATTTATACCATATAACAAAGAGCTATTTGGGGTGTATATAGAAAATGTAGATACAGCAGTTTATTTGGGAGAACTTTTTTACACACCAGATTTTGTTACAAATTTTATTGATATTGGTTGGAGAGAAATCGTATATAATGGATATTTAGAAATATTGGAAAAATTAGAAATAGACCCTAGTATAGTAGCATCTAAGTTAAAAGTAGTGAAAGAAAATGTGTATAGTGAAGATGAGATTGATATTAAATCTATAATGGAAGATTTGAAATATAAAAATCGAGTAAGACATTTAATTGATTCCATACCAATAGGGATGATTATTTTAAATCAAGATAAAACTATAGAGCTATATAATGAATATGCAAGAAAATTACTCAATATAAAAGAAAGTAATATAGGAAAAGATTTAAGTACAATTAAGCCACTACTAAATATATACAACTTATTTAAACGTACAAATCTTAAAAAAAATATATATTACTCAGATAAAACGCTAAATAAAGAATTTATAGTCAGTAAAAACAATATAAACTTTATGGGTAAAAACTATCAAGAGTCTATATTTATAGATGAAGTGTTTGAAGCATATGAAGGAAATACTGGAAAGATAAATAAATCTTATTTGGCTAAATATACGTTTGATGATATAGTAGGAAACTCTAATAAGAATAAAGAAGTTATAGAATACGCTAAGAAATACGCTAAAATAGACTCAACTGTACTGATATTAGGTCAAACTGGAACAGGAAAAGAGTTATATGCTCATTCTATTCATAATTGTTCAAATAAAAGTAATAGACCATTTATATCTATAAATTGTGCAGCAATACCAGATGAATTACTTGAAAGTGAATTGTTTGGTTATGAAAGTGGAAGTTTTACAGGTGCTAGGTCTCAGGGTAAAAAGGGTTTATTTGAAATAGCTAATGGTGGAACTATATTTTTAGATGAAATAGGAGATACAAGTCAATTATTTCAAGTAAAACTTTTGAGAGTATTACAAGAGAAGGAAATAGTTAAAATTGGTGGATATGAAAAAATTAGACTGGATATAAGAGTAATTGCTGCTACTAATAAGACTATAGATGAACTTAGAAATTCTTGTAATTTTAGAAAAGACTTGTTTTATAGACTTAGTACTTGCATACTCAGTATACCTCCACTTGAAGAGAGGAAAGAAGATATACCAGTGCTATGCAATTATTTTTTAGGAAATATGGGATGTCATTATAAAAAAATCGATGACAAATTAGGAAAATTTCTGTATACATACAAATGGGATGGAAATGTAAGAGAATTAAAAAATTGTATTGAATATGTTGGAAATTTTGGTGGTGAACTACTTACAATAGATGATTTACCTATTATATATAAAGACTCTTGCCAAAATAAATATATTGAAGATAAAGAAAGTACTTCAAATACATATAGCAATAATCAAAACAGAGCATATGAAAATAATATAATTAATGATACAGGTTTTGAAATTAATGATAATATAGAAAAATCTTATAATGTATATTTTGAAAACTTAAGCCATCGAGATAATATTATAGCGTGTGAGATTATGAGAATCTTATATAAAGAAAATTGTGGAAGAAGAATGTTAGTAAAGAAATTACAATCAAACAATGTAGATTCGAGTGAGCATAGTGTTAGAGTAATTATGAACTTTTTAGAGTCAGAGGGATATATTGGAAAGAGTATTGGGAGAAATGGGAGTCACCTTGAAGAAAAAGGGGAGAAATGGGTTACTAAAAACTTATAAATATAAAATAAATGGGATATTGATTTAATAATATCCCATTTATTTTTTTGTTTACAATATTATTTATTTAATCAGAATAATTAAAATTTTAAAATAGAGTATTCATAAGTCTTATAAGACTTATTGAGATTAAAACCTACTTACTTGGCATAATCATTGCTTATATAGTAAGTCACAAGTAAAAATTAATTACTATGAGGAGGGTTTTAAATATGAAAAACGATTTAATTAATTGTGTTAATAAAAATAAAGAAGATTTAGTAGAAATGGCAAAAGGAATATGGGAAAATCCAGAGACTTCATATGAAGAATATTTTGCAAGTGGTGTACAAAAGAAATACTTAGAAGAAAATGGATTTAATGTAAATACTGTACAAGGAATAGAAACTGCCTTTGTAGCAGAGTTTGGAGAAGGTAGACCTGTCATAGGGATATTAGGAGAATACGATGCCTTACCAGGATTATCACAGAAAGTATCTTTAACTAAAGAAGCTATAACTGAATCTGCCCCAGGTCATGGGTGTGGTCACAATCTGTTGGGAGTAGGGGGAGTAGGAGCAGTAGTAGCATTAAAAGAAGTTATGGAGAGAGAAAATATCAAAGGGACTATAAAATATTTTGGATGTCCAGCTGAAGAAGGTGGCGTTGGAAAATGTAATATGTATAAAAAAGGATGTTTTAGAGATATAGATTGTGCATTTAGCTGGCATCCTTTTGATGTAAATAGTCCTTGGAGACCAACTAGTTTGTCAAATTTCTCTATGAAATTTAGATTTAAAGGAATTACTTCTCATGCGGCACAATCTCCACATACTGGTAGAAGTGCACTTGATGCTGTTGAACTTATGAATGTAGGTGCTAATTATCTAAGAGAACACATATTGGATTCTATACGAATGCATTATGTAATAACTAATGGAGGAGAAAGACCAAATATAGTTCCTGGTTCTGCAGAATCATGGTATTTCTTAAGAGGTAAAAAAGCATCAGATGTAAAGAGTACTCTTGATAGATTGGTAAAAGTTGCTAAAGGTGCAGCAATGATGACAGAAACAGAGATGGAATATGAAGTTATAGATGCAATGTATGATTATTTGCCTAATCAAAGTCTAACAGATGTTGTATCTGAGAATATGAGATTAGTAGGAGCACCTAACTTTAAAGCTGAAGATTTAGAGTTTGCTCACAAATTAGCAAATACAATTACAAAAGAAGAAAGAAGAAATGTAGCAACTTCATTTCAAGGTAATCCTAATATAGCAGAAAAATATCTACATGATGATATTGCTGACTTTGAAGATTATAAATACAAAAATGTATCTGGTTCAACTGATGTAGGAGATATAAGTTATATAGTACCAACTGCACAATTTGCTATGGCGGCATGGCCTATTGGTACAGCAGCTCATACTTGGCAAGCTTGTTCATCATCTGGTTCTAATGTAGGTTTTGAGGCAATGTTAAGTGCGGCAAAAGTACTTGCCTGTTCTGCATATGATATCTTGATGGACAGAGAAAAGCTTGAAAAATCAAAAGAAGAGTTTACAAAATCTTTGGATGGATTTGAATATAAACCATTGGTATAATCTTTATTTTAAAAATAGAACTATACATTAAATAATAAAATAATCTTAAATTTACTAAAATTGGGGGGTAAAAAATGGAATCAAATAATATATCTAATTCACAAAAAGGATTTTTTAGAGGATGGTTAGTTGTATTTGCTGGCTTAATACTAATGATATCTGTTTATGGAATAGTAAATAATTGTGCAAGTTTATTTATAAAACCTGTAACAGAAGACTTAGGTTTTTCTAGGTCTGAGTTTTCTCTTTATTATACAGTGATTGCTTTATCTACTATGGTAATAGCACTTTTTATGGGGAAATTAGCAAAAAAATTTAAACTAAAAAATATAATGCTTGTGGGATGTGTATTAGCAGGAATAGGTTATATAGGATATTCATATGCAAATAGTATATATGTTTTTTATTTAATGAGTATATTTTCAGGTTTGGGGTTAGGTATGACAACTCTAACTCCTCTATCAATAATAATAAGTAATTGGTTTGTAGAAAAAAGAGGTCTGGCGTTAGGTCTAACTTTTATGGGAAGTGGAGTAGGTGGTATGATATTTAATCCTATAGCTAACTATATAATATTAAACTACAGTTGGAGACAATCATATTTAGTATTGGGAATAATAATCTTAGTTACAACTATACCAGTAGTTTTGATATTTATGTCTGAAAAACCAAGTGATAAAGGTTTACTTCCATATGGATATAGTAATTCTTCTGAAAACGTTTTAGATAATTCTGCAAAAGGAATCATGCTTGGAGATGCTGTAAAAACTAAAATATTTTGGATTATGGTTGTAGGGTTAATTTTGATTACAATAATAGCTATGGGAGTACAAATGCATATTGCATCTTATTTGACTGATATAGGGTATTCTCCAACTTTTGCAGCAAGTGTTATATCTATAAACATGGGAGTAGTTATATTAGGTAAAATACTTCTAGGTTACGTATTTGATAAAGTTGGATGTGAAAAAGGTGTTATATTTGTTGGATTGCAGGTATTTTTAGGGGTATTGGCTCTATTATTTGCTAGTAAGTATCCAGCTATAATAGTATTTATTATATGTTGGGGAATTGGAAACTGTATGGGAACTATTGTACCTGCTCTTATCACATCAGAGATATTTGGTAAAAGAGATTATTCAACAATAGTTGGTGTAGTAAATGCAGTGGTTTTATTGGGGGCGGCTTTAGGGTCAGCTGTTACAGGAAAATTATATGATATGTCTGGAGGATATACATTAGCATGGATGACATACTTGGTATTGACTGTAATTATGGTCGGATTGATATTAATAAGTCTAGTTTTAGGAAAAAAGAAAAAGCTAAAAGAGATTTAAATTATACTAATTAAGTAAATAAAAAATATCAATGTAATTTTTAATAAAATAAATTTATTTATATAAAAATTACATTGATATTTAATAAACATCAATAATGATATTTATTTTTTTATTATACTCAGTATTTTGTTTTCTATTTGAGAGGCATTTTCAGCAGAAATTAGATAAACATATCTGCCTGCTTTCTCAACTATAGTATTATTTGCTATTTCAGAATTGCTTTTTTCTCCATGTCCTTCTCCAAAAGGTGCTTGTATCATGTCTTTTTTATAATTTTCTAGAGTTTTATAAATTTTATCTACATCGTCAGTTTTTATGACGATAATATCTTCTAGAGATAATTTTTCAGAAGAATTAATTACAAAACCTTGAATGATGTCTTCTTCCACATCATTGAAATAGTTAAATTCCTTTGCATCAAAGACCTTTGATTCCTTTGTAAGTAAATCAGAAGATTTTAATGACCTTTCAATTTTCGATGTAGAAACGTTTTTGTAATCACCACTTGAAGAACAACTAACCATTCCAAATGATAAGATTATCGAAAAAAACAATATTAAAATTTTTTTCATGATAAACCTCCAAGTTTTTTAAACTCTATCTTAAATTAGTTTACTACATAATTATATAAAAATAAATGTATTTAATGTTACAGTTTTGATTAATAATGTAATATTTTGATAATAATACCTATTAAGAGGTGATTATAAATGAGAATACCAAAACATGTAGGAATTATCCCAGATGGAAATAGAAGATGGGCGAGCCAAAATGGTATGACAAAAGATAGAGGATATGAAAGTGGAATAAATCCTGGACTAGAATCTTATAGATTATGTAGAGATTTAGGTTGTGAAGAAGTAACTTTTTATGGATTTACAACTGATAATACAAGACGTCCATCAGTTCAGACAAAAGCTTTTACAAAAGCATGTATTGATGCTGCAAATATACTAATAGATGAAGGTGCGGCTTTATTAGTTGTTGGAAATACGAAATCTCCAATGTTTCCAGAAGAATTATTACCATATACTAATAGAATTCAAGCAAAGGAAGGCCAAATAAAAGCAAATCTATTGGTAAATTATGGATGGTATTGGGACTTAAATAATATATCAGGAGTAGAAAATGTAAATAAAAATAACATACAAGATTACATACAGTCATTTGATGTATCAAGATTAGATTTGATAATCAGATGGGGTGGAAGAAGGAGATTAAGCGGTTTTTTACCTGTGCAATCGATTTATGCAGACTTTTATGTTATAGATAACTATTGGCCAGATTTTAGAGGTGATGATATAAAAGATGCCTTTAGCTGGTATGACACACAAGATGTTACTTTAGGTGGATAATTAGAAAATTTTGAAGTTTTAGATTGTAGAATGTTTTAAATTATTGAAAAAAAACCTTCTTGGTGGTAAAATAACACTAATATTATGAAAAAATAACACTAATATTATAAAAAAATGTAAAAATCTATACCAAGAAGGGTGAAAAAATGTCAAAAAGCAATAATAACAATAATTCAAGAAACAAATCTAAAAATACCAGCCATCTGAATAGAAAAAAAAGAAAATTAAATAAGAAAAAATTAGTAGCGTTGGTTTGCTTTACGATGTTATTTTTATTTATTGCATTTAAAGTTACTCAAGGTGTAGTAGCTTTAGTAAAAGGGATGGATAAAAGCAATAAAAACAACCAACAACAAAACGTTGAGTCAGAGCAATTTGACCTTGGCACTGAGGAAGAAAATAAAAATAAAAAATACACTGTATTCATAGACCCAGGTCATGGAGGACATGATAACGGAACTGAAAGTAAGACTAGCAAAGAAAAAGACCTAACTTTACAGATTTCAAAAAAATTAGCAAATAAATTAGCCAAACAGAAGGATATTCAAGTCGTAGTATCTAGAACTGATGATACATATCTAACATTGATGGATAGAGTTAATTTAGCGAATAATAGTTCTGCTGATGTACTTGTTTCTATCCATTTAAATGCAGAGAAAAATGGACATACAGCAACAGGTATAGAAACCTGGTATAGGAATAAAGCTACAGATGGTTCAAAAGATCTTGCACAGTCAGTGCAAAGTACGATAGTATCCTATGTTAAAGTAAGGGATAGGGGTATAGTTGAAAATAATTTTGAAGTACTTAGAGAATCAAAGATGCCTGCCATATTAGTAGAGTGTGGATTTTTAACAACACCATCAGAAGAACAAAAAATAATAAATGCAAAATATCAAGACCAACTTACAGAAGGAATTGTTCAAGGTATACTTTCATACTTAGATTCTAAAGGTAAAAAATAAGGTAAATTCATTTTTGTGTAAGTATTTACTTAAGTATGAAACTATATAGATAGTATTAAATTTATTCTGTTATGTTGTATTAAAAAACACTATTTGAATTTAAAAACTATGAAATTAGAAATTATTTTACATATACCTAATCTCATAGTTTTTTTTGCCAATAAAGTTAATATTTATGAAATTTGGAAAAGTTAATTTAAGTATGACATAGTTATTTATATGTGATTTCAACATACATTGATTTACTATCAATTGTGCTTTATAATTAATATAGAAAAAGTTTGACTGTAAGATAATTTAAAAATAATATAGGGGAATTTATATGAATAAAAATAGTATGACAAAAATTTACAGTTTAAATAAAATAATTTTTATCATAATCGGAATTTTGGGAATAGTTTTACTTACAAGACATGTCGGGATAGATATAAAGGCTTTAATTTTACTTTTATTAATATTATTTACTATAAATGTATTTATTTCGTATCTTAAAATCAAGCTATATGAGGATAAAATTAATTTAGAGATGGTAAATAATTCAGATAAGATTATGAATATTACTAAGGATGAGAACTTTTTAAAACATATTCAAAATTATATTATCAGCAATAAGAAAGAGAACTGTGTTATGGCTTGTTTTGATTTATGTAGACTTAAACTTATAAATGATATATATGGTTATGAGCTAGGGGATGAAGTATTAGATAATATTTCAAGTAATCTAAAAAGTTATTTTGGTGAAGAGGCTATTTATGGAAAGTTAAAAAGCGACGTTTTTATATTAATAATAAAGCTTGAAGATAGAGAACAAAAGATTCCTTATTTGGTAAATCTCATTAGGAATAAAATTGTGACATTAAGTCAGATTGATAGTTTTAAAATGAATATAAATGTTGAAGCATCAATTGGAATTTATAGATTTAATGATGATAAAATTGATATAAAAAAAGCTATGGATAATGCAGATATGGCGAGGGTTAAGTCAAAAGGACTAAAGCATATAGAATATGTAGAATTTGATTCTGCAATGGAAGAAGAAATACAATCACTTATGAAAATAGAGCAAGATTTATTCTTAGCTATAAAGAATAAGGAATTTGTAATCCATTATCAACCTAAAGTTGATTCGAGTACAGGTAAAATTATAGGTTCAGAGGCATTAATAAGATGGATACATCCATCTTTAGGTATGGTTGGACCAAATAAGTTTATCCCTATAGCTGAAAGAAGTGGTTTGATAAATAATATTGGTAGATGGCTAATTCAAGAAGTATTTGTTACTATTGATAATTGGATTTCAGAAGGTATAAATGTCTTACCAGTTTCAATAAATCTTTCCAGAGTAGAACTATATAAAAATGATTTAGTAGATTTTTTTAAATCAATGTTTAATACATATAATGTGCCTAAAGAACTCATAGAAATAGAAGTTACAGAAACAACAGCACTAAGAGATGTAAAATTTATAAGTGAGAGGCTTTATGAGATTAAATCTTTAGGTATAGACATATCATTAGATGATTTTGGAGTAGGCAACTCAAATTTTATCAATCTTAAGGGGATACCACTAGATGTTATAAAAATTGATAGGTCACTTATAATGGATATAGTTACAAATACAAAGACAAAGTTTATGGTAAAAGCAATTGTTAATCTTTCACAAGATTTAAACTTAACTGTTATATGTGAGGGTGTGGAAGATATGGAGCAGGTTAAAGTTTTAAACGAAATGGGATGTAATTTAATACAGGGTTACATATTTTTTAAGCCTTTAGATGAGAGTAGCTACAAAAGAATTCTTACTGACATAAATTATGTAAATTTAGGAAATACTCTCTTAGATAAATACATGGCAGTTGAGGAGGCGGAAGAATGATTTCAGAAGATGTAGATTATTCAATAAGAATTATAAGAGCTATATTTAATAATGGGGAAGATAATCCAATAGATGTTAAAACGATATTAAAAAGCGAAGAGATACCAATACTAACACTGTATAAGCTTCTTAGAAAACTTTGTGCAAATAATGTGCTTACTTTTAATAAAGAAGATGGCAAGAAATACATGTTAAATGTATCATTGGATACAATAAGTCTAAGGACTATTGTAGAAGTAATTGATGGAAAAATATATATAAATAAATGTACGAGATATGTATCTAATTGCAGTAATTGCTTAAAAGGTTGCAAAGTAAATCGTGAGTTACTAGAAATAGAAAAAGAAATCTATAAACTTTTATCAAGAAAATCTATAAGACAAATACTAGAATAATAAATTTTCAGCTATGATAATAATTGGAGGTTTTCAGCTATGGATGATATATCTCAAGATAATTTTCTACTATCTAAAGAGTATGAGAATAGTTTAGATGTAGATACTAAAAAAGCAAGTGGAATATACTATACGCCTAAAATCATTGTCGATTATATTGTAAAAAAAACTTTAAAAAATCACGATATAATTAAAAATCCATATCCACGGATACTCGATATTTCTTGTGGGTGCGGAAATTTTCTTTTGGAAGTATACGATATTTTATATGACTTATTTGAGGAAAATATCTATGAATTAAAAGAGAAATATGATGAAAATTATTGGACTGTTAATAATATACATAGTCATATATTAAATTACTGTATATATGGTGCTGATATTGATGAGAAAGCTATAAATATATTAAGAGACAGCTTAATAAACAAAAAGGCAGTAAATGACTTAGAGGAATCTGATATAAAGATTAATCTATTTTGTTGTGATAGCCTAAAAAAGAACTGGCGATATAAGTTTGATTACATAATTGGTAATCCACCATATATTGGTCATAAAAAACTTGAAAAGAAATATAAAAAATTTCTTCTAGAAAAATACAGTGAAGTTTATAAAGATAAAGCTGACTTGTATTTTTGTTTTTATAAAAAGATTATAGATATCTTGAAACAAGGAGGAACTGGTAGCGTTATAACTCCAAGATATTTTTTAGAAAGTTTATCTGGTAAAGATTTAAGAGAATATATTAAATCAAATGTCAGTGTTAAAGAAATAGTAGATTTTTTAGGTGCAAATATATTTAAAAATATAGGGGTATCTAGTTGTATACTTACTTTCGATAAGAAAAAATCAAAAGACAAAGCTATAGATGTATTTAAAATAAAAAATGAAGATATATGCATAAATAAATTTGAAACGCTAGAAGAACTTTTAAATAGTAATAACTTTAATTATTTTAATATAAATCAAAGTTTATTATCTGATGAATGGATACTTGTAAATAAGGATGATGAAGCTTTTTATAATAAGATACAAGAAAAATGCAACTATAGTCTGGAAGATGTAGCAATAAGTTTTCAAGGAATAATCACAGGCTGTGATAAAGCATTTATTTTGAGTAAAGATGATGTAAAATTGAACCTTGTGGATAATAAATTTTTAAAATATTGGATAAAAAGTAAAAATATAAATAAATATATAGTAGATAAAAGTGATTATAGGTTAATATACTCAAATGATATAGATGATGAAGAAAAAAATAAGAAGATACTTGATGAGATTATAGGAATATATAAATCAAAACTAGAAAACAGAAGAGAATGTAAAAGTGGAATAAGGAAATGGTATGAACTTCAATGGGGCAGAGAAAAGCTTTTCTTTGAAAGAAAAAAGATAATGTATCCTTATAAATCCAAAGAAAATAGATTTGCCATAGACTATGATAATAATTTTTCAAGTGCAGACGTATATTCTTTTTTCATAAAAGAAGAGTATTTAGATAAATTCTCATATGAATATCTAGTTGGAATTTTAAATTCCAGTATTTATGATAAATACTTTAAAATAACTGCTAAAAAAATGAGTAAAAATATATATGATTACTATCCTAATAAGGTTATGAAGATAAGAATTTTTAGAGATAATAATTATGAAGAGATAGAGAGTTTATCAAGGCAAATAATATCAATTTTATTAAATAAATCTATAGATAAAGAAAAGGTAGAAAGATTGCAGATAAAAATGGATAACTTAATAATTGATTCTTTAGGTATATAAGTATCCATAAATATGAAAAAAATTGAAATGTTAATTATTTATCTAAATTTTGAATAAAAAGTTAACCATATAAAAAAATATTAAAGATATATACTTTTCAATGTTTTTTTGATAAAATAAAAATAAATTTGTGCAATTTTATTTTTCTCCAATAACTAAAAATAGTTTTTTGAATTAATATTTGCTGAGAAATAGAAATCAGAAATGTTTTTAATATAGTAGGTGATAATATGAAAGGATTAGTTTTAGAAGGTGGAGGAACAAAAGGAGCCTATCAAATAGGTGCATATAAGGCTTTAAGAGAGCTTGGGATAGAGTTTCAAGGAGTAACTGGCACATCAATTGGTGCTTTAAATGGAGCATATATAATTCAAAATGATATTGAAGTAATGGAAGATATTTGGTTAAACTACGATTATACTCACTTTATGAATATTGATAAAGATACCTATGAGAAATTTAAAAATGTAGATTTCACTACTAAAAATATCAATGCACTTATTGAACTTATAAATAAGGCTAGAAAAAATGAAGGTATAGATATAAGCCCTATGAGACAACTAATGGAAACTACATTAAATGAAGATATAATAAGAAAATCAAAAAAAGACTTTGGACTTGTTACAGTATGGTGGGATAAAAAGATTAATCCACACCCATTGTATATTGAAGATATGCCACAAGGGAGATTGATTGATTATTTAATTGCTAGTTCTAGTTTGCCTATTTTTCAATCAAATATGATGGATGATAAGTTATATCTTGATGGAATGTTTTGTGACAATATGCCAATAGGACTTTTAGAAGACAAAGGGTATGAAGATGTTGTTGTGATTAGATTGATTGATGATTTTCTTGGAAAGATGAATCTAAATAAACATCAGAATATAAATATAAAAACTATAATACCATCAGAGTATCTGGGAGGTTCTCTTAATAAAGATAGAGACAATGTAGAAAAAAATATTAGATTGGGTTACTTGGATACTATGAAAGCATATGAAAGATGCAATGGGATTAAGTATTATTTTGATGTAGAATATAAATATAATGAAGAATATTGTTTTGACAAGTTTAGAAGTATGAGTAATGAAACTGTACAGTGTATTTGTAATTTATTAAACATAAAAAGAGATGCTTCACTTAGAACTATTATGGAAAGTGTAATACCAAAGCTTGGTGAAGTGCTTGGATTACCAAAGAATTTTTCATATAAAGATTTATTTTACTGTATATATGAAAAAAAACTTGAAGAAAATAGCATAAATAGAATAAAATTATATGATTTTAACAAAGTTTTAGATGTTGTAAATACAAATATTGATTCTAATAAAAATTTAGCTTCTAATTTTGAAATTAGACCTAAAATTAGTATTAAAAAGAACAAAAATACAAAATTATTGACAAATTGTATTATAAAAGACTTAAAAAATCAAAGTTAAATAAAAAACAAAAAAAAATTTGTAATTATACTCGAAAAAAGTGTATATTAGTAGTATAATATTTTTGTAGCACTAGTGGGAACAAAAAATGACCATAGGACAAAAAAGTACCACTAAGTACCATTAAAGTAAAAAATAGGAAAACAATTTTAAAAAATATAAAATGTAAAGTCTATAGGAGGATTAAAAAAATGGAAAAAATAGTTAGTATCAAAAATGCAAGTGGATTACATGCTAGACCAGCAGGAATGTTTGTTAAGAAGGCAGCTGAATTCAAATCAACAGTAGAGGTTGTAGCAAAAGACAAAACTGTAAATGCAAAATCAATAATGGGAATAATGAGTTTAGGTTTAGCTCAAGGAGAAGAATTAAAGTTAGTTGTAAATGGAGACGATGAAGAAGTAGCTTTAGCTGCAATGGTTGAATTAGTTGAAAGTGGATTTGGAGAGTAGATATAATAATTTTTTTAAGTTTAATATTTGTAATCTAATCATTACTTAGAATAAAAGTAACAGAGAAGCATTAAACATATACAGATTAACGTTTGTAGATATTTAATTTCTTTGTTACTTTCATGTTTATTTAATCAGAAGATTAAGACTATTGTTAATTGGGTATGAAAATACAAATATTTTAGAATATGAAATAAGATATTTTTAATCATAAATTTAGTATGAAAATACAGAAGATATTTTTTAGGAGGTAGGGTTATGGCTTACAAAGGAATAGGTGCTTCTCCTGGTGTTGCTTTAGGGAAAGCGTTAGTAGTTGAGCATAGTGAATTAGTAATTGAAAAAAAATCTATAGATAATGTTGAAGCGGAAATTGCTAAATTAGAAAATGCAGTTGCAGTTTCTAAAGAAGAATTAGTAAAAGTTAAGGAAAAGGCTTCTGAAGAATTAGGAGCAGAAGAGGCAGAAATATTTGAAGCACATTTATTAGTTTTAGAAGACCCAGAGTTAATTGGTTCTGCAATAGATAAAATTAAAACTGAAAATGTAAATGCAGAGTATGCTTTAAATGAAATAAAAGAGATGTTTGTTAGCATGTTCGAGTCTATGGATAATGAGTATATGAAAGAAAGAGCAGCGGACATAAAAGATGTTACAAATAGAATACTTAGACATATATTAGGAATTAAAGTTGTTGATTTATCTGCTTTAAGTGAAGAAGTAGTATTAATAGCACATGACTTAACTCCATCAGACACAGCAACTATGAATAAAAAAATGGTTTTAGGATTTTTAACTGATATAGGTGGAAGAACTTCTCATACGGCTATCATGTCTAGAACTTTAGAGATAGCTGCAATCGTTGGATTAAGTGATATAACTTCAAATGTTAAGGATGGAGATTTTGTAGTCTTCAATGGAGATACTGGAGAAGTAATCGTTAATCCAGATGAAGAGACTATAAATAAATATACTGAGTTAAAAGCTAAGTATGAAGAAGAGAGAAAAGCATTACAATTATTAAAGGGAAAAGCATCTGTAACTTTAGATGGTAAGCATGTAGAACTAGCTGGTAATATAGGAACTCCTAATGATATAGAAGGTCTAATAAAGAATGATGCAGAAGGTGTTGGTCTTTATAGAACAGAATTCTTATACATGGATAGAGATTCTTTCCCAACTGAAGAAATACAATATGAAGCTTACAAAGCTGTACTAGAAGGAATGGATGGGAAACCTATAGTTATAAGAACACTGGATATAGGTGGAGATAAAGAATTAAGTTATTTAAGTATGGAACCTGAAATGAATCCATTCTTAGGTTATAGAGCAATAAGACTTTGCTTAGATAGAAAAGATATATTTAAGACTCAATTAAGAGCTTTATATAGAGCAAGTGTTCATGGAAAACTAAGAATCATGTTCCCTATGATTTCATCTTTAGAAGAATTATTACAAGCTAAAGAAGTTGTAAAAGAAGTTTTAGCAGAACTTGATTCTGAGGGTGTAGCTTATGCTAAAGATGTAGAAATTGGTATGATGATAGAAGTACCATCTGCTGCTGTAATATCTGATGTATTAGCTAAACATGTAGATTTCTTCTCTATAGGAACTAATGACTTAATTCAATATACTTGTGCAGTTGATAGAATGAATCAAAAAATAAGCTATCTTTATAATCAATTTAATCCAGCTGTTTTAAGACTTATAAAAACAGTTATAGATAATGCACATAAAGAAGGTAAATGGGCAGGTATGTGTGGAGAATCTGCTGGAGACCAAAAAATGATACCAATACTTTTAGGTATGGGATTAGATGAGTTCTCTATGTCTCCAATATCAATACTTCCTGCTAGAAAGTTAATAACTTCAGTTAAAGAATCTGATATGAAAAAATTAGCTGATGAAGTACTTAATATGGGTACTGCTGAAGAAATAAAGAAATATATTGAAACTAGTTTTAATATGTAATTATTAAATTATATCTACATAAATACTTATTTAGGTAGATTATAGATAATGAAAATTATTTAATGAATGAGTAAAAGCCATAGTTTGTCTATATACTATGGCTTTTTTATTGTATAATTTAAGGTATTATAATATTTATGGTTTGGTATTAAGGATATAGTCTGCATCTAATAAATATTTAATGGAGGTATACAATTTGAAATGCATAAAAACAAAAGTATTTATCATAGCTATGCTTATTTTGAGTTTTGTAATATTATATTTAAATACAAAACCCAATTTAATAAATGATAAACATGATAAAAAAATATATTTAGATTTAAAAGATACAAAAAAAATAGAAATTTACATTAATACTAGTCAAGAAAATGATTCTAAGCCAATTTTAATTTTAGATAAACATTTAATAGATGAGATACTAAATGATTTAAATGGTGTAACGTATTATAAAGATAAAAATAAAGATAAGAATACGAATGGAGTTATATTAAAAAGTCAAAGTATAAATTTCTATAATGGTGATGGAGAACAAAAAATCATAAGTTACTCATATGATAGTACACATAATGTCGGAAATATTGAATATAATAATGAAAAATTTAATGTAGAACATGATTTCTTTAGGTTGATATCATCACTTGAAGAATTTAGACCTCAATATTCGAAAGTACCTAATGATGTAAATGAACTTTTTAAAAAGTATAACTGGACACCAAGTTTTTTAATATCATCTCAACAAAAAACAATTCCAAATAATTTTAAGTATTCATCAGAAGATACAGTAGAGAAGTTATACTGGGCATATAATATAGAGCTATCTAAAGATATAGGTTTAGACTTTTCAAACTTAAAATCAAAAGAGATTACTGCTGAGATATACAATTTAACTGAACCATTATCAGATGAACTTGAAGATACTCTATTAAGTACTAGAGGTATAATAATAAGGTATGAAGGAAAAATTGTAGGGGCGTATATTGATTCTGGAAGGCATGAAGGGAACGCTATTAGCTTAAAAAGACATAGTTTTAAAGAAGTAATAAAAGAAGACTTAAGTTCATGGATAGAAGATAATTGTATAGATAAGTCCAATTCTTTATATATAGATGTATCAAAGTTAAGCAATGAAGATTTGATAAAAATGTATATAAAGGCTATAAAAGAAAATAATGCAAAGGTTTTATTAACTACTATGGATGTAGAAAGTAAGATAAGCACTCTATTTATCAATTTGGATAATCATAAGCTTTTTAATGACTCTAAGTTCGAGATGAATTTACCAGATTATATTGATAATAGCAAAATTGTATATATGGAAAATCTGGATTTAAAAGAAAATGGAAAAAGATGTTATAATGTGGTATTTGGGGGTAATGATATAATGAGTGACACTGGAAGAGGAAGTTTTTCTGATATCAATATTGATATTGTAAATGAAAAAGGAGTGTGGAAAGTGTCTGGATTTACAAAATAAACTTAGAATAAATATTGTTAAAAATTAATATTGTATTGAAAAATAATTAAAAGTATTTAATAATAGAATTAGGGGAAGACTAAGTTTGTAAGTAGAAAATAATTAATTAATATTTAATAAAATAAATGTGATATCCAAATAAATCCTAAATCTAATTTGAGTTTTAATATAGATAGTCTAAAGTTTGATTATTAAAGATTTAATTGTAAGTTGTTACAGTTGAAGATATTGATGTAGAGATTAAAGTTTAGAATAGAAAGTTACCTTAAATTTAAAAATGCAAGATAACACAATCTAAAAATTATAATCACTCAATGGGTTTATGGATTTATTTGTTTATTATAAATGAATGGGAGTAGATTTATCTACTCCCATTTTGTATACTATTATTAATTTAATTAACAATATAAGCTAAAATTATAATACTAGCTAAGATTTTCTGCATTATTAGTAAATAATTTTTTTATATCATTATTTCTAGTATTTAAATCATTACTAGAATTATTTGTTTTTTTCATAATTAATGAGTAACGTTTTTTATTTATAAAAAATATTAAAATCTTATCATCGTCAAAATTGTATTCTTTGTATCTATCAATAGACTCATAACCTAAATTTAGAATGTCCTTATCCTTTATACTATCTACATCTAAAATATATGATGGGTCAGCCTTTAGTAATATATTAATTAAACATTTTTCTTCACCAGCACAGAATAACTCCATCTTATTTGATATAGACTTAGATTGTTCTGAAGTTATTTTTGCAGGAATAAGATTATTATTATCATCTCTTAAAAGATAACCATGTGTGTCTTGTTGATATACTAAATTAACCTTTTTCTTAGGTACACTAATTATTTTATCTAAATGCACATAATGATGATTTTCAACAAATCCTTCATTTAATATTTCAACAAAGTTGTCAATCTTACCTAGACAAAAAGATTCTATAGATTCTTTACAAAATTTATTTGTAAATGGTATGATGTTTACGTTTTCCTCATCTGTATTCCATGCTATTGCATAATCTAACGAATATACTTCTTCCTCTATATCTGCAAAATTAAATTGTACTATGTTTCCTTTCAAAATTACTCGACCTCCATCTTATAATATATTTAATATACTTTATAAAACTTATATTATATTTAAATAATATCATAAATTGGATAATTATGATATAGTAAATAAGAAAAAAATTGAAAAAAATCACTATAAATGAGTAATAAATATAAATAGTATATACTAATGGGATGGAAACTGTCCACTATTAAATTTATTACCCCACATATGTAAAATAAATTTATTAATATAAAATATAATCTATCGACAATGAATGGACTTTTAAAGGAACTTAATATAAAATTAATTAAATAAATACTTAAAAACGATTTACTTTAATGATAAAATCGTATTAAAGGAGGTTAATTTTATGGATATAAAAAATAAAATTAAATCTATATTTTTACCAGAAAAAGATGACTATTTAGATGATGAAGAATTTGAGGATGATATAGAGAATAATGAGGAAAATTCAAAGGAAGAAAGTAAAGTACATTTAAATGACTTAAGCAGAGTAAAATATGATTACAGAGAATTGAAAGACATAGAAAATCAAACAGAGGAAATGTGTTTATTAGCAGTAAAACAGGATGGTACTATAATTGAGTTTGTAAAAGATAAGACTTATGGAGTATGTATGGAAGCAGTCAAACAGACATACAAGGCTCTTAAGTATATAACAAATCAAACAGAGGATATTTGTATAGAAGCAGTCAAGCAGAACTACAGAGCCTTGTACTACATAAATGACAAGACAGATAATGTATTAATTGAGGCTATAAAAAATGCATCTACTCATGATGTCATGGAAGTTTTTAAATTTGTAGAAGAGCAAACTGAAGATGTGTGTCTAGCATTTATAGAAAGGGCATCAAAAAATGATGTTGCAGAGATACTTAAAGATATAAAAGAGCAAACTCCAACTATATGTTTAGAAGCAGTAAAAAAAGATGGAAAATCTCTAGCTTATGTTAAAGAACAAAATAATAGTATATGTTTAGAAGCAGTAAAAGAAAATTATAGTGCACTACCTTGTGTAAAAGAGCAAACAGAAGAAATATGTATAGAAGCAGTAAAACAAAATGATTTTGCATTGTATTATGTAAATGAGCAGACAGAAGAAATATGTATAGAAGCAGTTAGAAGAAGTTATATGGCACTACAATATGTAAAAAAACAGACAGAAGATATATGTATGGAAGCAGTTAGAAATGATGGAAGAGCGTTACAATATGTAAAAGAACAGACAGAAGATATATGTATAGAAGCAGTTAGACAAAATGGGAAAGTCTTGCAATATGTAAAAAAACAGACAGAAGATATATGTATAGAGGCAATAAAAGGTTCATTTGAAGAACTTCAAATAAAAGAAATATTAAGTTATGTAAAAGTTCCAACAGAAAGAGTTTTTGTAGAAGCAGTAAAACAAAATGGAAAGACTCTTAAATATATAGAAAATCAGACTGAATTAATGTGCATAGAGGCAGTAAGAGAAAATTATAATGCTTTACAATATGTAAAGAAACAAACAGAAGAAGTTTGTTTAGAGGCAGTAAATCAAAGTTATGAGGCCCTTAAATATGTAAAAGAGCAAACAGAAGAAATTTGTTTAAAAGCAGTAAAGCAAGATTATAGAATGTTGAAATATGTGAAAAAACAAACAGAAAAAGTGTGTCTAGAAGCAGTAAAACAAAATTATAGAGCTTTGGAATTTGTTGATAATCAAACAGAAAAAATTTGCTTAGAGGCAGTAAAACAGAATAGAAAAGCACTACAATATGTAAAACAAAAACAAAGTTGAAATATATAGAAGAATATCTGTAAATAAATTAAAAACTGATATTTTGTACTGTATAAAGACGCCTAGCTTATAGTAATAAGTTAGGTGTTTTTATGTATATAAAACATAGTAAAACTATTTTATTATAATTATTTTGTTATATAAAGAATATCTAAAAATTTATATAGGTCTTTTTTTGACCAGTTTTACAATTTTAACAACTAGTTTTGTAAAGTATATTGAATTTTCTCAAAAAAGAAGGTATTCTATGTATGTAAAATTTTTTTGGAGGTAAAAATGTTTAAGAAATATGCTGATAAAATGACATCTGTTTTAATCTGTAATAATATGATAGATAATAATGAATCCAGAGTTTACTCTTATGGATTTGAAATATTAATGGCTTTTATAGTTAATATAACGACCATGCTGCTCATAGGTTTTTTATTTGGTAAATTTACATATGTATTGTTTTTCTTGATGTGCTACTGTCCAATAAGACAATTTTCAGGAGGGTATCATGCAGACAATTATTTTAGATGCCTATTGACTTTTGTTTTTATAATTTTGTCTACAATATTAATTATAGAAAATCTAAATATATACTTATTTAAAAATATCATTATGATTATTGCTAGTATTAGTTGGATTGGAATTTGTCTTCTCTGTCCAATAGAGCATAGAAGTAATCCTATTAGTGATAGAGAAAAATCAACTTACAAAAAAGTTGCTGTATTTATATCTACAGTAGTGTTATCAATGACAGTTTTAAGTTTTTTATTAAATATATTTGTAGATTATTTCATATATAGTGTATTTGCTATGTTTTGGATATTTATAATGTTGGTATTAGGAAAATTAAAAGCTAAGAATATAAGTAAAATATGTATGAGGGAGAATTAAGTTATGAAGAAGTTTATTGTAAAATTTATGAAATTTGCTAGTTCATTAGCACTTAGCACTGCTATATTGTCAGCTAATAGTACTTGTCCATGGATTATACATCAGCCTAAAGTTCCTGAAGAAATTAAGACTTTAAAGAAGAAAAATTAAACACAAGCAATTATTTACATAAAATTATTATAAAAAAGGAATTATTATATTTTAATAAGGTTAAAACCATATAAAACTAGATACAAAATTTATTTTACAGGTGTATAATATATATTTAATAGTGCATTAGTGTGCCAATTTAGGGGGATATAGTGTATCCAATGAAATGACTTACGATTAGTAAGTCATTTTTGTATTGTATGTATTTTAGATAAACTTATGATATAATGAAGGGTAAAGTTTAATTAAAATAATAAAAAACTTTAGTATAGATAGTAATTTAGGAGGTAGGTTATGAGTATGATACATAAATTTTCTATGAATGGATATAATATCGTTTTAGATGTGAATGGTGGAGCTGTTCATGTATTAGATGATGTTGCATACGACTTATTAGACTTTTATAAAGAAAAAAGTAAAGAAGAAGTATTAGATGTATTGAAATCTAAATATCAAGAAGAAAAAATAAATGAAGCATATGAAGAAATATCAAATTTAGAAAAAGAAGGTCTTTTATATACAGAAGATACATATCAATATCATCCAAGTTTTGTACATAGAGAACCTGTGGTAAAAGCTTTATGTTTGAATGTAGCACATGATTGTAATTTAAAATGTAAATACTGTTTTGCAGCTCAAGGTGACTTTGGTGGAGAAAAAGAACTTATGAGCTTTGAAGTAGGTAAGTCAGCAATAGACTATTTGATTGCTAATTCAGGCAGTAGAAAGAACTTAGAGATAGATTTCTTTGGTGGAGAGCCTTTGATGAATTTTGAAGTTGTAAAACAGTTAGTTGATTATGGTAGAAGTATTGAAAAAGATTATAATAAAAATATAAGATTTACAATAACTACAAATGGTGTACTATTAAATGATGAAATTATAGATTATATAAATGAAAATATGCATAATGTGGTTTTAAGTTTAGATGGAAGAAAAGAAATTAATGATAATATGAGACCAACTTTAAATGATAAAGGGAGTTATGATATTACATTACCACGATTTAAAAAGCTTGTGGAAAAAAGAGCAAAAGATAAGTATTACTATATAAGAGGAACATTTACAAGAGATAATTTGGATTTTGCTAAAGATGTTATGCATTTTGCAGATTTAGGATTTAAATTAACATCTGTAGAGCCAGTTGTTGGAGATGAAAGTAATCCATATGCACTTAGAGAAGAAGATTTACCTAAGATATTTGAAGAGTATGAAAAGTTTGCTGTGGAGTATGCAGATAGACAATTACAAGGAGATGGATTTAAGTTTTTCCATTTTATGATAGATTTAAATCAAGGACCATGTGTAATAAAGAGAATAACTGGATGTGGTGCTGGAAATGAATATCTTTCTGTAACACCAAATGGAGATATCTATCCATGCCATCAATTTGTTGGAAATGAAGAATTTAAAATGGCAAATATATTTGATGAAGAAATTGTACTTCCAGAAAGTTTAAAAAATATGTTTAGAGAAGCTCATGTATATACTAAAGAAGAGTGTAAACAATGTTGGAATAAGTTTTACTGTTCAGGTGGATGTCATGCAAATGCAATAAACTTTAATAATGACATATCAAAACCATATGAATTAGGATGTGAAATGCAAAGAAAACGTACAGAGTGCTCTATAATGATACAAGCTAAGTTAATGTTAGAAGGAGCAACTAACTAAATTTATATCTTAAAGGAGTTGTTTATATATGATTAGAGATTATTTGGAAGATAAGCCTTTAATTGATGAAAGTGTATTTGTGGCAAAATCAGCAGATATAATTGGAAACGTCAAAATAGGTAAGAATTCAAGTATATGGTATAATGCGGTAGTTAGAGGAGATGAAGGACCGATAACTATTGGAGAAAATACTAATATACAAGATTGTTCTATAGTTCATGGAGATGCAGACACTATAATTGGTAACAATGTAACAGTCGGGCATAGGTCAATAGTTCATGGTTGTAAAATTAGCGACAATGTTTTGATTGGTATGGGTTCAATAATATTGGATAATGCTGAAATAGGAGAATATACTTTGATAGGAGCAGGTACATTAATTACATCTAATAAGAAGTTTCCACCAGGTGTTTTGATAATGGGGTCTCCTGGTAAGGTTGTTAGAGAACTTACAGAAGAAGATAAAAGATATATTGATGAATCATATGAATGGTATCTAGAAGCAGCACAAAATCAAAAATATTAAATTAAAAGGTGGTTGTTTCAAAACATACTTAAATCTGTTTTGAGGCAACCACTAATTTATTTTATTAAATTTAGTTGATATTTTAGTTTTAAAAAAGTGTCTGATTAAAATAGGTATAAAATGTAAAAAATAAAAATTAACTGAGTTAAATAATTTTAATAAAATTACCAGTATATGTGATAAAATTAAATATTAAAGAGGATATTAGAATATCAATTGGTAGGATAATGTCATATATGTGATAAATTAAGGTGTAAGTTTTTGGGTATACCTATTTTAGGAGTGAAAATATTTGAGAATAAGTTATAGAAATTTAAAAAGATATAGAGAAATTGGATATGTTTTAATAAAGTATGGTTTTAGTTTTATTGTAGAAAGATTAAATATAGAAGGAATAGCTTATAAAATTCCACTATTTGACCCACCAGAAGAAATAAAAAATATGACAACTGGTGAGAGAATAAAAAGAGTTTTAGAAGAATTAGGGCCTACATATATAAAAATAGGGCAGATACTGAGTACAAGAAAAGACTTGTTAGACCAAGATATAATTGATGAAATATCAAAACTTAGAGATGATGTGGAGAAATTTGACTCAAATATAGCCATTGAGATATTTAAAGAAGAAGTAGGATTAAGTATAGAAGAGATATTCTTAGAGTTTAAAGAAGAGCCAATTGCAGCTGCTTCAATTGGACAAGTTTATGAGGGCGTACTTAGAACTGGAGAAGAAGTAATTGTAAAAATTCAAAGACCAAATATAGAGAAAATAATAAAGTCTGATTTAGAAATTCTTAGAACGGTTGCAAATACTTTAAAGGATTTAAAAAAAGATTTTAATTTAGACTTAGTACAAATGATTGAAGAATTTCAAACTCAATTAATGAGAGAACTAGATTATACTTTTGAAGCTATAAATGCAACTAAATTCTCTAGGATATTTAAAAATAGCGATGAAGTATATATACCTAAAATATACCCAGAATATAATACTAAGAAAATTTTAGTAATGGAGAAGGTTAATGGCACAAAATTAAGTGATGTAGAAAGAATAAAGAGACTGGGTTATAATACAAAAACTATTGTTGAAATAGGAGTGAGGTCTTTTTTTACACAAGTATTATCCCATGGATTTTTTCATGCAGACCCACATCCAGGTAATATATTTGTAGTTGCTAAAAACAAGATAGCATATATAGATTTCGGAATGATTGGAATTATTGACAATAAAACACTAAACCAATTAAATGAAATTGCATTAGCAGGTGTAGAAAAGAATGTTGACAAGATAATATACTTGTTGATAGAAATGGATGCACTAAATGGAGAAGCAGATATTAAAGGTCTTAGACAGGATTTACTTTATCTAATACATTACTACTATGATGTTTCTATAGAAAAAATAAATGTAACAGATGTATTAAATGAACTGTTTAGATTTTTTAGACAGTACAAGATAATCATGCCAGCACAATTTGTGACTCTTGCTAAGACTATTATAACATTAGAAGGAACAAGTAGAACTTTAAATTCAGATTTTTCTTTTGGTTCTATGGGAAAAGAGTTTATGAAGCATCATTATAAGAGTAAGTTTAATCCTAAAAATGTCGTTTTAAGTTCAAGACAAAATGTAGAGGAAATATTACTTGATATAAAAACTATTCCAAAACAGCTAAAAGCAATCTTAAAGAATGTAGAAAGAAATAATATAAAAATGCAAATTGAAGACGTAAAAATGACAAAATTAGAAAATTGTATATTAGAGTTAACGTCTCAAATATCACTAAGTTTAGTGTTAGCATCAATTATAGTGGGTTCTTCCCTTATAATTGCATCTCCAAATATAGAAAACAATATATGGATAAAGTTTACTGCTATAGGAGGTTTCTTTATATCTTTTATAATAGGACTTTGTTTAGTTATAAGGAGTGTTAGGTCAAAATATAAAAAGGATTAGGGGGAATTAAATTTGAAAAAATGGATATTGAAATATAAAGGTAAGATAGAGGAAAGTGAATTTAGCAAAAAAATTAATATTTCCCCGGAAATCTGCCAAATTTTAAAAAATAGAGGGATATGTACTGAAAAAGATTCAGAAATATTTATGAATCCATCTTTAGATTATTTAAGAGACCCTTTTTTGATAAAAGATATGCAGAAGGCTGTTGATAGGATAAAATCAGCTATTGAAAATAACGAAAAAATTTGGATTTATGGAGATTATGATGTTGATGGTGTGTCATCTACTTCTATTTTATGTATATATTTTAAAAGTATAGGGTATCATGTGGATTACTATATCCCAAATAGATTGGAAGAAGGCTATGGTATAAATGAAGAGGCTATTAAGCTTATAAGCTCTAGAGGATGTGACTTGATAATAAGTGTTGACTGTGGGATTACATCAGTATCTGAGGTCAATATAGCGAATGATTTGGGTATAGATGTTATAATAACAGACCATCATGAATGTCAAAATGAGATTCCATCAGCATTTGCAGTAATAAATCCAAAACAAGAAGATTGTAATTATCCATTTGATTCACTATGTGGATGTGGAGTAGCATTTAAAATGATTCAAGCATTAACTCCAAAAGAAGAATTTAAAACTAGTATGTATGATTATCTAGAAATAGTAACTCTAGCAACTATTTGTGATATTGTTCCACTTATAGATGAAAATAGAATAATTGTAAAAAATGGTTTAAAATTAATGAAAGAAGGCAAAAATATTGGATTAAGAGAGCTTATAAAAGTTTGTGGTGTAGAAAGTGGTAAAATAGGTTCTTCTCATATAGGTTTTGCAATAGGTCCTAGGATAAATGCTTCTGGTAGATTGGGCTATTCTTACTTAGGGGTGGAGTTGTTTACAACTCAATCACAAGAGGAAGCTATAGAAATAGCTAATATATTAGAAGAAAAAAATAATGAAAGACAGATGATTGAGGCTAAGATGTATCATGAAGCTGAAGAAATGCTAAAGTCTAATAGCAGATACAATGATGATAAAGTGTTGGTTTTAGCTAAAGAAGGTTGGCAACATGGAATAATAGGAATTGTAGCATCAAAGCTAACTGAAAAATACTATAAACCTACGATTCTTTTAGGCATAGAAGATGGAGAGGCTACTGGTTCAGCAAGGTCTATAAAAGGATTTAATGTGTTTGAAGCTCTTGTAAAGTGTAAAGACTTAATGACTAAGTTTGGAGGTCATGAACAAGCAGCAGGATTATCTTTAAATTCAGATAATGTGGAAGCTTTAGCAAATGAAATAAATAAATTTGCAAATTATAATTTAACTGAAGATGATATGATAGAGAATGTGAATGTTGAATTTGAACTACAAGAAAATGTAATAAATTTAAATCTTGTAGAAGAATTACATAAGTTAGAGCCTTTTGGATTAAATAATCCAAATCCTAGATTTATAGTTAGAAATTATATCTTAAAGGATTTAAAAATTATAGGTAAAAATCAACAACATCTAAAATTAAGTATAGAAAAAGAAAAAAGCTATGAATGTATAGGATTTAACATGAGTCACTTAAAATCATTGTATAAAGTAGGAGACAAAGTAGATGTATTGTTCCAATTAGATGAAAATAACTATATGGGAAATAGGAAAGTACAGTTTTTACTTAAAGATATCCGATTAACTCGACCTAAAAGTGCAAGTAATGACAAACTTTCACTGAAATTAATGTCAAAAATAATACCAAAAGATACACAAAGCTTGTATAATATATCTGTATCTGATTTTGAATTATTTGATGGAAATACTGATATAAATATATTTGATTATTTTGAAAAAGGTACATTAATAATATCTAATTCTATAAATGGATTTTATAGAGCAGTGTCAGATATATCACTTGTAGATTTAGATTTTAAGATAAATTACAATATTATTGAAGATATTAGCAAAAATACTGATAAATTAGAGCTTATATTTTCTCCTAATATTGATAAAATAGACTTAAAAAGATATAATAATATTATTCTTTATGATTATTTATACAATAAAGGCGAATATTCGTATATATATGAGAATAAAAGAGAAGAAAGTGAAATTATAAAATATTATAATAAAACAGACCTATTATATTTAAAGAATGTAGTTAGTAATATAGTTCCATCAAGAGATGAATTTATAACAATTTATAAACAAGCACTCATAAAAAAAGAAATTGATTTGGATATGGTAAATATAAAGGGAACTTTTAATGTAATTCCATTAAAGTTTTTTACGATATTGAATGTGTTTAGAGAATTAAATTTACTTGACTTTAATTTAAATTATGAAAAAAATTCTGTACTCATAAGAATATTGCCAAAACCACAGAAAAAATTAGATTTAAATGAGAGTTTAATACTCAATAATCTAAAAAATTTAGAAAAACAATATAATAGCAGTTATTAGGAGGCGTTTCCCATGGATTTAAAAAACTTTATAAGGAATATTGATGATTTCCCAAAGCCAGGTATAGATTTTAAAGATGTTACTACTCTATTTAAAGATGGCGAGGCATTTAGATATGCAGTAGACTCTATAGTTGAAGAACTAAAAAATAAAGGTGTAGATTTAGTAATAGGGCCAGAAGCAAGAGGATTTCTGATGGGCACACCTGTAGCGTATGCTTTAGGAGTAGGATTTGTTCCAATTAGAAAGCCTGGAAAATTACCAGGAGAAGTTGAGAGTTATGAGTATGGCTTAGAGTATGGTACGGATACTTTAGAAATACATAAAGATGCAATTAAAAAAGGTCAAAAAGTAGCAATAGTAGACGATTTATTGGCTACTGGTGGAACTATGGAAGCTGCTGCTAAGCTTGTAGAAAAATTAGGTGGAGAAGTAGTTTCTATGCAATTTTTAATTGAGCTAGAATTCTTAAATGGGAGAGAAAAGTTATCTAACTATAATGTTAATTCTCTTATAAAATACTAGTACTTTTACAATAGTTGGTATAGCACCAACTATTTTCATATATATTAAAATTTTATACAAAATAGGTGGTTATATGCATGATAAAGAATTACAAGAAATAATTGAAAAAATAAAAGTTTATGCACCTAATGCAAATTTTGAAATGGTTGAAAAAGCCTATAATCTTGCAAAAAAAGCGCATGAAGGACAATATAGAAAATCTGGGGAACCATACTTTATTCATCCATTAGCAGTGGCAAATATTTTGATAGAGATGGAATTAGATATTGAAACTATAACAGCTGGTTTACTTCATGATGTTGTAGAAGATACGGAATATACCTATGAAGACATAACAAAAGAATTTGGCAAAGAAGTAGCGGATTTAGTTGATGGAGTAACGAAACTTGGTCAAATAAAATATCGTTCAAAAGAAGAAACTCAATCTGAAAACCTAAGAAAAATGTTTTTGGCAATGGCAAAGGATATAAGAGTTATACTTATAAAACTTGCCGATAGATTGCACAATATGAGAACATTAAAATATATGCCTCCAGAAAAAGCGAAATATAAGGCAAAAGAGACACTTGAAATTTATGGAGGTATAGCTCATAGATTAGGAATTTCTAAGATAAAGTGGGAATTAGAAGATAGAGCATTAAGATTTATGGACCCAGAAGGGTATTACGATTTAGTTGATAGAGTGTCAATGAAGAGAAGTCAAAGAGAAGATTATATACACGGAATTGTTGAACTTCTTAAAGATAAGTTTAAAGATTTAAGTATACCATGTGATGTATATGGTAGACCAAAGCATTTTTACAGTATTTATAGAAAGATGCAAAAAAAACATAAGACTTTTGAAGAAATTTTTGATTTAACAGCAGTAAGAATACTAGTAGATAATGTAAAGGATTGTTATGCAGTTCTTGGTATAGTTCATACATTATGGAGACCTATTCCAGGCAGATTTAAAGATTATATAGCAATGCCAAAGCCAAATCTGTATCAATCATTGCATACTACTGTTGTAGGCCCTGATGGAGAGCCTTTAGAGATACAAATAAGGACTCATGAAATGCATAATATAGCTGAAAATGGTATCGCAGCCCATTGGAAATATAAAGAAGGTATTTCTAGTAAAGAATCAAAGGTTGAAGAGAAACTTCAGTGGTTGAGACAAATGATGGAGTGGGAGAAAGACTTAAAAGACCCACAAGAGTTTATGGATGCACTTAAAGAAGATGTATTTAATAGTCAGGTTTACGTATTTACACCAAAAGGAGACGTAATTGAATTACCAGCAGAATCAACACCTATAGATTTTGCGTATAGGGTTCATACAAATGTAGGAAATAAATGTGTAGGAGCTAAAATTGATGGGAGAATAGTTCCTATTGATTATAAGCTTCAAAATGGTAATATTGTAGAGGTGCTTACATCATCTAATTCTAATGGTCCAAGTAGAGATTGGCTTAATATAGTAAAGACACCAAATGCTAAGAGTAGAATTAGACAATTTTTCAAGAAGGAAAGAAGAGAAGAAAATGTTGATCGTGGAAATACAATATTAGAAAGAGAATTTAAGAAGCATGATATACCACAAAAAGACCCTCTTGTTGAAAAATATATGGCACTAGTTGCTAAGAAATTTAATCAGCCAAGTGTTGAGGATTTAGTTGCTACTGTAGGTTATGGTGGTATAATGTCATCTCAAGTTGTATCTAAAGTAAAAGATTTATATTTAAAAGAAGTTAAAAAAGTCAAAAAAGAACAACAAATACAAGAAGAAGATTTAAATAAACACAATATAAGTGAAACAGAATACAGTAAAAAGAGAAAGAAAAATGCATCACAAGGGATTATAGTAAAAGGACTTGACAATATATTAGTAAGATTTGCTAAGTGTTGTAATCCTCTTCCAGGAGATGAAATTGTAGGATATATCACTAAGGGTAGGGGAGTAGCTATACACAGAGCTGATTGCCCAAATGCAAACAACAATGGAGATTTCTTCCAAAATAGATTGGTAGAAGTTTCATGGAGTTCAGCAGGAAAAGGTAAGTTTGAAGCAGAGATTCAAATAAAGGCTGTTGACAGAAGAGGAATTGTTAATGAAATAACTCATATTGTTGCAATGGATAAACTTAGTTTAAATGGAATAAATGCAAGAAAAGGTAAGGATAGTATTGTAAGTATAAACCTACTTGTAGAAGTTAATGACACAGACGAATTAAAAATTCTAATGAAAAAATTAAAAGCAATTCCTGGTGTAGAAAGTATTTATAGAATGACAAATTAGAGTTAAAATAATAGGGAGGAAACTATGAGAGCAGTAGTACAGAGAGTATCTTCATCTAAAGTTACAGTAGATGAAAACACTATAGGTCAAATAAATAAAGGGTTACTAGTATTATTAGGAGTGACTCATGATGATAAATCAAGTGATGTAGATTATATGATTGACAAAATATTGAATCTGAGAATTTTTGAAGATGAAGATGACAAAATGAATTTATCTCTAATGGATATAGGTGGAGAGCTTTTAGTAGTATCTCAATTTACTTTATATGGAGATTGTAGAAAAGGAAGAAGACCTGGATTTAGTAATGCTGCTAAACCAGAACTTGCAAATAATCTGTACGAAGAGTTTATAAAAAAGGCAAAAGATAAAGGTGTAACAGTTGGTACAGGACAATTTGCGGCTCATATGATGGTAGAATTAACTAACGATGGTCCAGTAACAATACTATTAGATTCAAGTAAATCTTTTTAAGGGGGAAAACTTTAATGGTTATAAAAAAATTTGTAGATAGTTATTTTGGAGTAAATACTTATGTATTAGGTGATGAAAAAACTAAAAAATGTGCAGTTATAGACCCAGGTGGAAGTTTGGTAGATACTCTAAGTTTTGTAAAAGAAAATGAATTAAATATCGAATATATAATTCTTACTCATGGGCATGGAGACCATATAGGATATGTTAAAGATATTAAAGATAAAACTGGTGCTAAGGTAGTTGCACATATTGATGAAAAAGAATTATTAAATGATAAAAATAAAAATCTAAGCTATACAATGAGATGTGGAGCACAGGAGTTTGATGCAGATATATATGTAAATGATAAAGACAAGCTTGAACTTGGTGAATTAAAAATGACTTTCTTGCATACTCCAGGACATACACAAGGATGTATGTGTATAAGAGTTGAAGATGAATTGTTCACAGGAGATACTTTATTTGCTGGAAGCATTGGTAGAACTGACTTGTATAGTGGAGATTTTCATCAAATGGAAAAATCACTTAAGAAATTATGTAAATATGAAGATGCTGTTAGAGTATATCCAGGACATGGTCCAACTAGTACTCTAGGGGTTGAAAAGAAGACAAATCCTTATATGTAATTTTATAGTAGTATTAAATAATGTATCAAATATTTAATAACTGTATTAGAGATTGGGTTCTTCTACTGTTAAATAGAAGGAGTTAAGTTGATGTTATATGTTTTTTTAAAAGGACACGATTATAAGTATGAAGTAGCAGAACTTATAAAATTGTTTACTAATGAATTTAAGTTTACTGACTCTGATAAATGTAGTAATAATATGGAGTCAATGTATTTAACAAATAGATTGATTTATGAAAATGGTGTATTGTCTTCAAGTACTGAGTGTTATGAAGATGGAAACTTAAAGTATGAATCAATACAAAATATAGAAAATATGAATCTTGAATTTTTAAATGGATTTGACAATAGCAAATCAATTGAAGGTTTTTTGAATAAGTTAGATAATGAAAGTAAGAGAAACTTTAAAAAGTTATGTAAAGAAAGTATCAAAAAAAGCATGTTTATAGTGCTTAAACAAATGTTTAATTCTTATGTTCCATGGGGAATTTTGACTGGTATTAGACCAGTCAAAATTGTCCACAATCTAATGGATAAAAAGTTAGATGATAATAACATAAGAACCATTCTAAAAGATAATTATTTTATAATAGATGAGAAAATAGATTTAGCTCTGGAAATCGCCAAAAGAGAGCGAGTATTTATGTATCCTATAGATAAAAATAAAATTTCTCTTTATGTAAGTATTCCATTTTGTCCAACTAGATGTGTATATTGTTCATTTCCTTCAAATTCATTAAAGCAATTTGGGCATTTAAAAAGAGAATATGTTTATAAATTGATTGAAGAAATTAGGGGTTTTGCCAAGCTTATCAAGGATACTAACAAAGAAATTGAAACTTTATATATTGGTGGAGGAACTCCTACTACATTGGATGAGGAAGAGTTGGACTTGCTTATAAATTCATTATTTAATGAATTAGATTTAACTAAAATTAAGGAATTTACTGTAGAAGCAGGTAGACCAGATACTATTACAGAGCAAAAACTAAAAGTATTGAAAAAACACAATGTAACTAGAATTAGTATAAATCCTCAAACTATGAATGATGAGACTTTAGTTAAAATTGGTAGAGAACATAAAGTTTCTGATTTAGTAGACTGTTTTAATATGGCCCGTAGAATGGGATTTGATAATATAAACATGGATATAATTTTAGGTCTTATAGATGAGGATTTAGATATGGTGAAGAATACATTAGAAGAAATAAAAAAACTTTCTCCAGAAAGTCTTACAGTTCATACATTAGCTATAAAGAGAGCATCTAACCTAAATATAAATATGGATATGTATAAAGAACACCTAACACAGTATGAAGAAATGGTAAAAATGATAGATTTATCAATGAAATACGCAAAAGATATGGGATTAAATCCATATTATATGTACAGACAAAAACATATGTTAGGAAATTTAGAAAATATAGGTTATGCTAAAGAAGGATACGAGTGTATTTATAATATACAAATTATGGAAGAAAAGCAAAGTAACTATGCATTAGGTGCAGGTGCTATATCAAAATTTGTTTATGTAGATGAAGATAGAATTGAAAGAGTAGAAAATGTAAAAAACGTTGAACAATACATTGCAAGAGTAGATGAAATGATAAAAAGAAAGAAAGAAGAGGTATATAAAAATGTTGACTAAAGCTCCTAGAGGAACTAAAGACATAACTCCAAAAGAGGCTTATAAATGGAGTTATGTAGAAAATAAATTTAGAGAAATATGCGCTTTATATGGATATGAAGAAATGGTAACACCTATATTTGAACATACAGAACTTTTTAAAAGAAGTGTTGGAGATACTACAGATATAGTTCAAAAAGAAATGTATTCTTTTAAAGATAAAGGTGACAGAGAAATCACATTAAAGCCAGAAGGAACAGCGGGTGTAGTAAGAGCATTTATAGAAAATAAATTGTATGCAGATACTCAACCAACTAAGTTATTTTATGTTACACCTTGCTTTAGATATGAAAGACCACAAGCTGGAAGACAAAGACAATTTCATCAATTTGGTATAGAAGCACTTGGAAGTGATACTCCTTCAATGGATGCTGAAATAATAGCATTAGCTGTTCAATTTTTCAATGAAGTTGGACTAAAGGATTTAATAGTAAGCATAAATTCAGTTGGTTGTCCAGTTTGTAGAAAAGAATACAATGCTTTATTAAAAGAATATCTTGATTCAAAAGCAGATGTATTATGCGAGACTTGTAATGAAAGAAGAGAAAAAAATCCAATGAGGGTTATAGATTGTAAAAACCCTACATGTAAAGAAAATATTAAGGATATACCATTTATTGCAGACCATTTATGTGATGATTGTAAAACTCACTTTACGAAATTACAAGAATACTTAAATGAAATGGATATAAACTTTGTAGTTGATAAAACAATAGTTAGAGGATTAGATTATTACAGAAAAACTGCCTTTGAAATTATATCTAATGATATAGGAGCACAAAGTACTGTATGTGGTGGAGGTAGATATGATGGCCTTGTTGAGCAACTAGGAGGACCAAAAGGTATAAGTGGAATTGGTTTTGGATTAGGAATTGAAAGACTTTTACTTACACTTGAAAATAATGGAATTGAAATAGAAAATCCACAGTCTACAGACATATTTATAGTAACAATAGGAGAAGAAGCAAATACAAAAAGCTTTAAACACTTAAAAGAATTGAGAAAAAATCATATAAGTGCAGATAAAGACCATATAGAGAGAAGTGTCAAAGCACAATTTAAATATTCAGATAAAATAAATTCTAAATTTACAATAGTAATTGGCGATGATGAGCTTAAAAATGATACTGCAACATTAAAAAATATGAAAACATCAGAGCAAACTACTGTAAAATTAAGTACATTAGTTGAAGAATTAAAACAAAAGCTGTAAAATAAGAAAGTATGATGTTTTGCATATTAGATAATAATATAGCATTAAAATTAAATAAAATGGAGGTAGTATCTTGGAAACTTTAAAGGGTTTAAAGAGAACTCACTACTGTGGAGAGTTGAGAGAAAAAAACATAAATGAAGAAGTTGTACTTATGGGATGGGTACAGAAAAAAAGAAACTTAGGTGGTCTTGTATTTGTTGATTTAAGAGATACAAGCGGATTGTGTCAAATAGTTTTTGATACAGATGTAGATAAAGAAGCTTTTGAAAAAGCTGAAAAATTAGGGGCTGAATTTGTAATAGCTGCAAAAGGAAAAGTATGCGAAAGACAATCTAAAAATCCTAATATGCCAACTGGAGATATAGAAATATTTGCCACTGAACTTAGAATCTTAAATAAGTCAGAAACTCCACCTATTTATATAAAAGATGATGATGATGTTTCAGAAGCACTAAGATTAAAATATAGATACTTAGATTTAAGAAAAGCATCTATGCAGAGAAACTTAAAATTAAGACACAAAGTAATGAATATTACGAGAAATTACTTATCAAATAATAGATTTTGCGAAATAGAAACACCATTTTTAATTGCACCAACTCCAGAAGGCGCAAGAGATTACCTTGTACCAAGTAGGGTTAATCCAGGGAAATTTTATGCATTACCACAATCACCACAATTATATAAACAGTTATTAATGGTAAGTGGTATGGATAGATATTTCCAAATAGTTAAATGTTTTAGAGATGAAGATTTAAGAGCAGATAGACAACCAGAGTTTACACAAATAGACTGTGAAATGTCTTTTGTTGAGCAAGAAGATGTTATGAATATGATTGAAGGATTGCTTGAAGCTATATTTAAAGAAGTTTTAAATGTAGAGTTGACACTTCCACTTCCTAAGATGACTTATGCAGAAGCTATGTCTAGATATGGTTCAGATAAGCCAGATACTAGATTTGGATATGAATTAACAGATATATCTGATGTTGTTTGTAACTGTGGGTTCAAAGTGTTTGCGGATGCTACACAGCCAGGAAAAAGTGTTAGAGGTATAAATGTAAAAGGCAAAGCTGATGATTTTACTAGAAAGCAAATATCATCATTAGAAGAACATGCTAAGACATATAGAGCAAAAGGTCTTGCTTGGATGAAAGTAGGACAAGAAGGAGTAACTTCTCCAATAGCAAAATTCTTTAATGAAGAAGAAATGAATGCTATACTTACAAGAATGAATGCTGAAGCAGGAGATTTACTTTTATTTGTAGCTGATAAAAACTCAGTAGTATTTGATGCTTTAGGACAAGTTAGACTTGAAGTAGCTAATAGACTTAATATGTTAGATAAAAATGTATATAATCTGTTATGGGTAACTGAATTCCCAGTTTTTGAAGAAGATGAAGAAACAGGCAAGTTCTCAGCAATGCATCACCCATTTACATCACCTATGGATGAAGATTTAGATAAGTTAGAAGAAGGTGATAAATCATCTTTAAGAGCAAAAGCTTATGATATTGTATTGAATGGTTATGAAATAGGTGGAGGAAGTGTTAGAATATCAAATTCTGATGTCCAATCAAAAATGTTTAAAGCACTTGGTTTCACAGAAGAAAGAGCTAATGAGAAGTTTGGATACTTATTAGAAGCATTTAAATATGGAACTCCTCCTCATGCTGGTTTAGCTTTTGGTCTTGATAGACTTGTTATGTTACTTGCAGGAGCTGACAATATAAGAGAGGTTATTGCTTTCCCTAAAAATCAAAATGCTGTTTGTCCTATGACAAATGCTCCAACAGTAGCAGAAGATGAGCAATTAGAAGAATTAAGTATAAAGGTTGATATAAAAGACAACGAATAATAGATAGTTATAAGAACTTAAAATGTAAAAAGTCTGGATATAAAGCATGTTTATATTCAGACTTTTTATGTTAATCTATTTTTTCTATTTTAAATATATTTATAATTTTAGCATCTGGGCAACAAAATACACATTCATTTTTATTTTCTTCACCAGGTATGCTTCCACCATATCGTAGTATGTCAATATAAGGAAAAGCTACATGTAATGCCATTGGGCACAATCTTCCTCTTTCTGTATCAAAATCAAATGAATCTCCAATCTTATGTCCATAATGACAAGCACCTTTTTCTTTTTTGTCTATTAAGGTTATCTTTATCTTTGGTCTTCTAGCCATATTTTTATATATCCCCCTTTTATTTTTATTTAATATAAAAAGACTATATTTACAGCTTTTATTTAAAGGTTTTTAAAATAGCTAATAAGGAAATCTTTAAATAGTAATACAGCTTTAGATGTGTAATTTTCATTAAACCATGATAGATTTAAATATCTTTTAAATTCAATATCTTTTATATGTAATAGTTTAATCTCGGGGTCTTTAGATAACCCCCATGACTTTCCACATATGAATCCAACACCTTGGAGTGATTTTATTAGTGCATAGATTGTATATGGTGAATCGCATTCAAAGGCTATTTTTGGTTTGAAATTAGCAGATTCACATAGTATATCTATTATTTCTCTGTAGTTTTCACCTTTAGTTATAACTATGAAGTTTTCATCTGAAACTTCACTTAAGTATACTTCATCTTTTAAAGATAAGTTGTGATTAATTGAAATACCCAATAATATCTCTTCACAAGTTAAAGTTATATTATTTTCTGAATTTATTTTTGTAAACGAAGAAGATATATACAAATCAAAATCACTTTTCTTGTAAGAAGATGGTAAAGTATGTGAGACATTAAAAGTAATGTTAGGATATAGTTTTCTAAAATTACTTAAAAGTGAAGGCAGTACATTAGCTGCCGCAGTGGCTAATATTTTTACTTCCCCTGAGTTCTCTAAAGAAGTATCTCGTAATTCCTTTTTTGACATCTCTACCAAATCTAAAATACTGTCCACTCTTTTTAGAAATAATTTTCCATATTCATTTAATACAATATATCTTCCTTTTCTATCGAATAACTTGACTCCAAGTTCTCTTTCCAAAGAAGATATGGTTTTACTTAAAGCTGGTTGTGCTATATTTAGTTTTTGTGATGCTTTTGTTATATGCTCCATTCTAGCAACCGTTTGAAAGTACTTAAGATGCAATAAATCCATAATATAAAATACACCTCTTTTAATATGACTTAAGTTATATCAGTTTGATAATTAACTATATATTATACATTATAATATAAAGCTTGTATAATAAACTATAGTATCTTAAAAAGTTAATCATATAGTTATTTATATATTATACATAATCTAATTAAAAAAAGTGAGTTCGATATATAATTAATTAAATAAATAATGCTAAAAACTTTAATTATATAAAAATATATCTGAGAAATAAATCGTATATCAAGTAAGGTAAAAAAATTATTACAGAAGTTAAGATATACTAAAAATAAAATTCTATTTATATTATTTAATATCTTAGAGTAATGATATTAGCTAAATTATTATGTTATACTATTTTAAATAGTAAAAATCTAGATACTATAATTTTAGGGGGAATTAAGATGAAGTTAACTAAATCAATATCATCAATATTGTGTTTATCTCTAGTTTTAAGTCTATCACCAGTAGCACATGCAAATGAAATAAGCAGAACAGCAGTGGAGAATACTTTAGTAGGTCAGGATAGATACCAAACTGCTGTTGAGGTAAGCAAAAAAGGATGGAGTAGTGCAAATGAGGCTGTAATTGTAAATAGTGAATCTATTGTAGATGCATTGGCTGTAACACCATTTGCTAAATTAAAAAATGCTCCTATATTATTGACAGAAAAAAATAATCTAAATTCACAAACTGAGAAAGAATTAAAAAGATTAGGAGTTAAAAAAGTTTATATAATTGGACTATCTAGCTCTGTATCAAATGATGTACAAAAACAGTTAGAATCCAATAGTTTAACTACTGATAGAGTTGGTGGTAGTGATAGATACCAAACAGCCTTGAGTATAGCTAAAAAAATAGAAGGATTAAAAGATATATCAGAAATAGCTGTAGTAAATGGATATACAGGTCTTGCAGACGCAGTTAGTATAGCTTCTGTAGCAGCTACTAATGGAATGGTTATACTTCCAGTGTCTGATGCATCTGGAATATCTAGCTTTAAAGATTTTATAGAATCTAAGAATATAAGTAAATCATACATAATAGGGTCTACTAATGCTGTATCAGATAAAATAAAACAAAGTTTGCCTAATTCAGAAAGAATAGGTGGAGCAGATAGAAATGAAACTAATGGTAAAGTAATAGAAAAGTTTTATACGTCTAATAAATTAAATAATGTATTTGTAGCCAAAGATGGAATGAAAAAGCAAAATCAACTTATAGATGCTCTAGCAGTAGGAGTACTAGCATCAAAAGAAGACTCTCCTGTACTTATAGTAGGAGAACAATTAAGTACAACACAAAAGAGTGTATTTTCTAATAAAAGTGCTACTTCTATAACTCAAGTTGGCAGTGGCGGAAATGAAAGTGCATTTAAAGAATTAAAAGATTTACAGGCAAATAATACTGATAAGAAAGTAATGTATGTAACTAACACGGATAAGGTAAATATAAGAAGTGATGCTACAATAGAAGCTTCTGTTATAGGATATCTAAATAATGGTGATGAAGTAGAAGTTTTAGAAGTGTTAAAAACTGGATGGGTAAAAATAAAATACAATGAAGATATTGGATATGTTAGTGGGTCTTATTTAACAAATAATAAGCCTGATAGTAGTAATGAAAATGTAAAAATAAAGTATGTAAAAGAAAAAGATGGTCTGAATGTTAGAAAAGGGCCAAGTACAGAAGATGAAAAAATAGGACATCTTCCATATGGTAGCAAAGTAGAAACAATAGAAATGTTTGCTACTGGATGGGTAAAAATAAAATATAGTGGTGGATATGGTTATGTAAGTAATGATTACTTATCTGATACACCAGTTATTTAATTATAAGTAATGATTAAAGGGGCTATCTCAAAATAGAGATGAGCCTCTTTTCATTGTTGAAATGATGAAAATATATATGATTTCATACAAAAAAGAGCGCCTCATGAACTAAAAAGTTCATTTTGAGACACTTCCTTTTTTATAAAACTTTGAGTTTGATGGTTATTTCTATTTTGATACCTTAATTCTAGGGTTTATTATTATGGATATTACTATCATACAAAAACTCAAAATCCAGTGAATAATTCCAAAGTTAGATATTAATAAATTCAATCCTGCTATAGCAAATAAGCAATATTTAATTAGAATTAAAAGTGTATTTATAGAAAGTCCTTTTATAGAAAGTATTCTAAATCCTAGGATGGACATTCTAAGTCCTACAAATGCCAATAATATACCTGTAATGTCCTGAATTAAGTAGTAGTATTCAAATTTCATACTTAATCAACTCTTCTCTGAACAGTGTCAAATATCTCTAACTCTTCAATTTCATCATCTGTATATGTAAGCATAGTAAAACCAGTTACACCATAAATAAATGAAATTATAGGAGTAATCCAACTTAAGAAACAATATGGTATAAATTCCAGTGGACTCACACCAAGAGTTTGAGCACAGAAAACAGCATTTGAATTCCATGGTATTAGTGGTCCACCAAGTGTGGCTGTATCTTCTATAATTCTAGATAGATTCTGTGGTTTTAATCTAAATTCTTTGTATATTGGAGACATTAAAGTTCCAACAAACACTGAAGTAAACATCATTGACGAACTAAATGCATTTGCAAAGTAGCTTACTATAAAAGTAGACCCAACTAATTTGGTTCTAGAATTTCCTATTTTAGTTATCATAGGTTGAAGTAGTACCTCTAAGAAACCAGTTTTTTGGAGAATACCAGCAATAACGAAAACTACAAATACTAGTAAAACGGTTTCAGCCATACTCATTATTCCTCCACGATTTAATAGTTTGTCAGCATAAACAAATCCAGTATCTATAGTAAAACCTGATAACATATAATTTAAAATATCACCTATTTTTTCTCCTTCTTGAAATACAGCTATAATAAGTCCCATTACAGCTGAACTTAGTATAGATATAATAGGAGGTTTTTGCAACAATAAAAGTAATAATAAAAATATTATTGGAATCATTGCTACTAAACCAATATGAAAGTTTGAATTTAATACATCTTTAATTTGGTTTATTTGAACATAGTCGATAGTGTTATTTGAATATTTTAATCCAATTACTGTATATAGAACTATACATATTACATATGCAGGTCCTGTTGTGTAAATCATGTGTTTCATGTGTGTAATCACATCTGTCTTACAAACTGCTGCAGCTAAGTTTGTAGAATCTGATAGGGGAGACATTTTATCTCCAAAGAAAGCACCAGAAATCACTGCACCAGCTGTTAAGCCAAGAGGAATACCCATGCTAGTACCAATACTCATCATTGCTATACCAGAAGTTCCAAGAGTTCCCCAAGATGTACCAGTAGCGACAGAAGTAAGTGAACAGACTATTAATGTTGTAAGTAAAAAATATTTAGGGGTTATTATTGTTAGACCACTATACACTACTGTTGGTATCGTACCAGCAGCTATCCAAGCTGCTATTAGTACGCCAACAGAAAGTATAATCAAATTTGACTGAAATGCATCCTTACCAACTTCAAATCCAAAGGCTTCTATTTCATCATTAGTATAACCAAGTTTCATAGCTGCAGGAACTACTATAAGCCATGAAAGTAAAAACATTGTAGTTATAGAAGCATTAAATACAACTATGCCAACTGATGTTAAAGCTATTATTGCAAGCATTACTAACAAGGAATATCTAAATGAAGGTCTTTTTCTTTCTGTATCTATTTTCATAGTGAAAATTCTCCTTAAATCTTTTTAGTTAATTGCATTTTTTATTCTTGTAAGAGCTTCTTCAAGCATACTTTGTGGACATGCTAAGTTTATTCTTTGATGTTGACTGCCTCCAATACCAAAGCTGTTTCCTTGATTTAAAGCAACTTTGCCTTTATTTACAAGTATATTTTCTAGCTCATCATCACTTAATCCAAGTTCACTAAAGTCTACCCATAATAAATAAGTACCTTCTGGTTTTCTAACTTTAAGTTTTGGCATATTTTCATGTATATAGTTTATAGCAAAATCTACATTAGATTCTAAATATTCCAAGAATGATTCTAACCAAGGTTCACCATTATTATATGAAGCCTCTGTTGCAACTAAGCTAAAGCAGTTATTTCTTTTTATATCAATTCTAGTAAAAGCATCATCTAATGATTTATAGTCTTTTTTATCAGGTAGTATCACATAAGATGATTGAAGCCCAGCTATATTAAAAGTTTTTGTTGGAGCCATACAAGTAATCGTATTTTTTTCATATTCCTTAGAAATAGATGCCATAGGGATATGTTTATGTTTTTTTAATATGATATCACTATGTATTTCATCAGATATTACTTTTACATTATGTTTAAGGCAAATGTCTCCTAATTTCTTTAATTCTTCCTTTGTCCATACTCTACCAACTGGATTATGAGGATTACAAAGTATGAATAATTTTACATCTTTAATATTTCTCTCAATGTCTTCATAATTCATTACATAATTTCCATCTTCTAATTTTTGTAATGGGCTTATAACTAGTTCTCTATTGTTATTTTTTACAACACTATTAAAAGGACTATAAACTGGCTCCTGTATCATTATTTTATCGTTTTCTTTTGTAAGTTCATTTATTAAAAGACTTATGGCTGGTATAACACCTGGGCTATAAACTAACCATTCACTTTTTATTTTCCAATTATGTCTTTTATCTATCCAATTTACTATAGATTCATTGTAAGAATCTGGTCTTGTTGTGTAACCATAAATCTCTTGTTCTAGTCTATTTTTTAAAGCATCAATTATGCAAGGAGCAGCTTTAAAATCCATATCAGCTACCCACATAGGAAGTAAATCATTGCTTCCATACTTTTTATCCATCTCTGACCATTTAGACGAAAAATTATTGCTCCTATTAACAATTTCATTAAAATTATAATTCATTGTAAAAACCTCCAGTAATTTTTAAATTTATGTTAATAATATTAAGCAAACAACATGCCAAGATATATAATAAAAAGTATTTAACTATAAGTTAATATGTGATATTAAGTGATTTCAAAGTGTAAGGTAGCTAAAAATATTAATTATATTTAGAGATTTATGGAAAAGGTTATTTCTAATAAGGTTTCATATGTATGAAAATATAAATGAATTGGTTTAAGTGGTTTAACTGTTTAACTTATTAGACCTATTTATGTTTTTTAGAAATTCAAATCCTTTTGATGTTATAACTGAACCGCCACGACCAACCAGTATGTTTACAAGTCCAAAGTCTTGTAATTCTAAAAGTATATTTCTAATCTGTTGCTCTGTCAAAAATCTATTTTCATCTAAAGCTATTTTGTATAGACTTTTTCTGCCAATTCTTTCTTTTAAATTATAAGCCTTTTTTAAGTTATCCAATATAAATAAGTATTCATCTAGAGGTCTTTTAAAATTATAATCATGTTTTATTGAGTTTTTATCTTTGTTAATGTTTAGTTGATGCTTTCCTATTTTATCGGTTACTTTATTACAGACATTTCTGCTATAGTTTGAATCTATAGTATTCAATATGTATTCAGGTAAATCACATATCTCTATAACATCTTTTCCTAAGTAGCAGAAGTATTCTCCTAAGTTTCTTAATTCTCTCACATTTCCTTCCCACCTATACACTTTGAAGATTTCTTTTACTTCTTCACTTAGAATAAAATTGCATGGAATATCGTATTTTAGAGAGTTAAAAATCTCAAATATATCAACAGGTCTTTCTCTAAGAGGGTGTATTTTAAGAGGAAGAACGTTTAATCTAAAATATAAATCTCTTCTAAACATGTCTTTAGATACAAGTTCTTTTAAATTTCTATTAGTAGCTGCAATTATTCTTACATCAATATCAATGACATTATTAGAGCCAATACGTCTTACTTGTTTTTCTTGTATAACTCTAAGTAATTTGGATTGTGAATTTAAATCCATTTCTCCAATTTCATCTAAAAAGATTGTTCCATTATTAGCCAATTCAAATAAACCCATTTTCCCACCTTTTTTAGCACCAGTAAAAGCACCTTCATCATAGCCAAATAGTTCGCTTTGCAATAAATTTTCTTGAAAAGTACTGCAATTTACCGCTACAAAAGGTCCATCTTTTCTTCGAGAGGCACTATGAATTGATTGAGCAAATAATTCCTTACCAGTACCACTTTCACCAATTATTAAAATAGAGGAGTTTGATTGGGCCATATTATTGGCAATTTTTTTTGTATTAATGGTTTGTATACTGGAACCTAATATATCATCAAATGTATATTTACTGATATTACCAGAATTTACTAACTGCGCTCTTAGCTTAGCTTGCTTTTTTTCTAGTTGTGAGAATTTGGTCATTTTTAATATAAATCCATCAAATACATTTAATTGTATATGTTTAATCTCTAAATTTATATCGACATGGTTTATTTTAATTAACTTTTCATAAAATGGAGCTTTATTGCTTAATATATTTTGGAAATTGATTTCTTTTATGCAATCACCAACAAATGCATAAATCATTTCATTTGCATTTATAGATAAAATTTTTCTAGCCATATGATTGTAGAATTGAATTATCCCATCATTATTAGTACATATGATTCCATCATCAATTATGGATAATAATAAATCAAATTGTCTTTCAAATTTATTTGCATCTAATAATAATTCACCTGTACTATAGCTTGTAGGAATTATCTTCTCCACATATTTTTTTATTAAGTCATCCTTTATTAGATGTTTTAACTTAGTTTTTGTAGCAATTTCAACAATACAACTTAAATCTATTATTCTATACTTTAAGTCTATGACTTCACAATTTTTAATTTTAGGTAAGATTTTTTCACCAGGAGTTAGAATTATAGCATCTGTAGGGGTAAACTCTATCTCTGGATAGCAAGGTAGGACATTGATATTGTCTATTCCTAATCTATGTATTAAAGATATTGTCTCTATTGCCATATCCTTACTTAGATTATATACATAAATAGTTTTATCTTTTTCTAATTTTGATATCATATCTATACTGTTCTTTTCAAATGTTAACTTAGGTACAATAATTTGAGCATCATAATGAGACAATTTTACTATCTCATCATACTTTAAATAAGCAGATAGAAGTATCAAATTTTCTTTGAAAAATTTTAAATTTCCTTCTTCAAATGAGTATAAATTTATTTTTATATTGTCACCTAAAAATTGTCTTATTTGGTCTTCATAAATTTCTCCAGCATCTTTTTTCAAACTTACAATAGCTAATTCCATTTGTTTCATTTTAACCTCTCATACAAATTTGACTTATTTTAGATTATATAACAATTAAACTAGATATAAATAATTTTGTTTAATTGTTATTATAAATTTATTATATTACACATTGAAATAAAAGAAATCGCTAAAATTGTTCCTTTTATTTTTGTTTTTTGTATCTATTTGGTATAATAGTATTAAAGCATATAATAATTTAGGCAAAATTTTTAAAGAGGAATACTAGAGGAGAATATAACATGAAAAAATGTCTTTACTGTAATAGGGATATAAAGTCGCCAAATAATAAATTAGCTATACAATATGATGACAATACAAATATATATCCATGTCGTGCAGAATGTAAGGAAAAAATTGAAGAATATATAGCAAAAAAACCTACGTATAAGTTTATAAATATATTAGAGGTTCTTTTAGGTGTGGGTGGAATATTCTGTTTTTTGAGTAAATGGACTATTGCAGCCCAGATTGTACTTGGAATTGATGCATTGGTTATATTTTTATTTCCGTTAGCAGGGTTTAAGATGAATGGAAAGTTAAGTATGGAACAAACTAAGAATCAAAGTAGGTCTATCGCAATATCAATTTTAGCATTTATAGTAGTAATAACGGTATTATATTTTAAACAAGTTGGTAAGTAGAGCATAATTATATAAGACATCATTAGAGTATGAGGTGAGTTTATGGAAGAAAGAAAATTAGCACCAAACAATGAGAGAGAAGCTCTTATAAAAAGATTAAAAAGAATAGAAGGTCAAGTTAAGGGTATACAAAAAATGGTAGAGCAAGAACGTTATTGTGTTGATATATTGGTTCAAATATCTGCTATAAGGTCTGCTATAAATAGAGTAGGCACGATTATATTGGAGAACCATATAAAAGGATGTGTAGCAGAAAGCATCAAACATGATGATGGTGAGCAAACTGAAGAGATGATAAAAGAACTTATGGATACTATAAATAAATTTACAAAATAAGGAGGCGGTTAGTTATGAATCAACAAGGATTTATTATGGAAATTGTTGATGATAGAACTGCAAAATTAAAAATGCAAAGACATTCAGCTTGTGCTGCTTGTGGAAAGTGTGCTACTACAGATTCGGCAGAGTCAAAGGAAATATTAGTAGAAGTAGATAACACAATTGGTGCAAAAGTTGGAGACCATGTAGAAGTAAGTATGGATAATATGAATGTATTAAAAGCAGCTGTAATGGCTTATATAATACCACTTATAGCACTTCTTGTTGGAACAATAGGGACTTATTATATATTAGGTGCAGTAGGGATAACATCTGGTGTTGAAGCCATAAGTGGACTAGTTGGAATTTGTCTTACAATACTTTGTTATTTGTATTTAAAGAAGAATGACAAAAAATTCAGAGATAGTAGAGAGTTTATACCAGTAATAACAAGAATATTAATTGACCTTTAAAATAATTATAATTAAAAATAGCAATGTACTTTTTAAATAAATACTCGATGTGTATTTGTAAACTTTTAGTACATTGCTATTTTTATGTTTTTATTTTGATTTTCTGTAAGGAATAAAGTTTTTTCTGATTTTTAAAAGATTCAATGTTCTTACAAAAGAAGTTACAACTAATACACCTAGTGCTATCGCGGCACTTAGAAACAGCGCATCTGTACCTTTTGACATGGCCAAAGAATAATTTTTTTGAATCAAAGATAACATTGTATTGTACAATCCAATTCCTGGTATTAAAGGAAGAATACCTGGAATTACAAATACAATAGCTGGTTGCTTTAGTTTTCTAGCCAAAGTTTCACTACATGCTGATACTAAAGCAGCAGCTATAAAACCTGCAAAAACTGCATTTGTAGTAAAGTTAAATAAATAAACATATACAATCCAACCAATTCCACCAGTTATTCCAGCTGGAAGAAGTAGATAAGGTGGTGCATTAAAGAAAACAGCAAATCCAGCAGTTGCAATTCCTGAAAATAAAAAATGTAAAATCATTGACATATCAGTCATTAGAAAGGACCTCCTATTCTATACCATGTATCAAGAACAAAACCAACTCCAGAAGCAATTGCAATAATAATCATAGCTGCATCAAAAGCACGAGAAATTCCTGATATTAAATTACCTGATATTAAATCTCTAATAGCTTTTATAAAAGCAACTCCTGGGAGTAGTGGCATTATGGCACCAACTATAAGCATTTTAGGGTCATTTAAAATGCCTATTTCAACTAGCAGAACTCCTGAAAGTGCAATTAAAAAAGAAGATACTAAACAGGAAAACGCAGATATTGCACTTATCTTCATAGTTTTATCATAAGTAATTGCTGCAAATATTGCTATTATAAACGTAAGTATAAAATTTAATACATAATTCCCTCCAAGCAAACAAGCAAAACAAGCAGATGCAATTCCTGTACAAGAGTAAAATAACCATAAAGGATACGGTTTTACATCTTGGATTTCATAAAGTCGTGCAATGGCATTATCAATATCATATTCTTTGTCGCTTACAAATTCTCGAGAAAAACTATTTAATAAAGAAATCTTATTTAAGTTTATACCTCTTGATTGAATCGTTTTCATAAATGAAAAGCCATCAAATTTTTCATCAGAAATAATTATTACTGTAGGAGTTGTAAAAATATTTACATGATAAAATCCTCTTGACCTGCATATTCTAAGGACACTGTCTTCAACCCTAGATGTTTCAGCTCCATTTTTTATCATAAGTTCCCCTACAAATAGAGCTAATTTTAGAATATTTTTCTTATATTCAAGCTCCTCATTTTGATTCATAAATACACCTCCAAATTAAAAACCGTAATATTGAAATTATACCAAATTTTTAAGCAATATTCTTTAATATATATAAATTATATTATCTTTTTTTATTTCAAAATAGTCACATTTAAATTATATCCAATTAAAAGAATTAGACAATATTATTTATTATATTTTAACTTAAAAATAAAGAAAGTAACTATGTTAAATATGGAAAAATGGCAAAACACTTGACTATTAATTTGTAAAGGACTATAATAATAAATTATCATATTGATAAAAACGAAAATTAAGAAATGTCTGTAAAAATAAAAATTAAATAATAACTAGGAGGAGTAATATGTTTGAGAACTTGAAAAAAGCGGACCCTGAGATTTATGAAAGTATGAAAAGAGAGTTAAAAAGACAACAAAGAAATATTGAATTAATAGCATCTGAAAACATAGTATCAGTTCCAGTAATGGAAACTATGGGAAGTCATCTTACAAATAAGTATGCAGAAGGTTACTCAGGCAAAAGATATTATGGTGGATGTGAGTACATAGATGAAGTTGAAACTCTTGCAATAGATAGAATTAAAAAAATATTTGGAGCAGAACATGCTAATGTTCAACCTCACTCTGGAGCAAATGCAAATATTGGTGTATATTTTGCTATGTTAAAACCAGGTGATGTTGTTATGGGAATGAATTTATCTCAAGGTGGGCATTTAACTCATGGTGCTCCAGTTAATATTTCTGGTCAATATTATAAATTTTATGAATATGGTATAGACAAAGATAGTGGACTTATAGATTTTGACGAAGTTAGAAAAATAGCACATGAAGTAAAACCTAAAATGATAGTTGCAGGAGCAAGTGCATATCCTAGAGAAATAGATTTTAAAAAGTTTAGAGAGATAGCTGATGAAGTTGGAGCATTACTAATGGTAGATATGGCTCATATAGCAGGTCTTGTGGCTGCTGGTCTTCACCAAAATCCATGTGAAGTGGCTGACTTTGTTACAACAACAACGCACAAAACTTTAAGAGGACCTCGTGGAGGAGTTATTTTATGTAAAGAAAAGTATGCTAAAGCTATAGATAAAGCAATATTCCCTGGAATTCAAGGAGGACCTCTTGAGCATATAATTGCATCTAAGGCAGTTTGTTTTAAAGAAGCATTAAGTGATGAGTTTAAAGAGTATCAAGTACAAGTTGCTAAAAACGCAAAAGCTCTAGCTGAAGAACTTATTAAAAGAAACTTTAAATTAATTTCTGGAGGTACAGATAATCATTTAATACTATTAGATTTAACTAATAAAAATATAACTGGTAAAGCTGCAGAAAAAAGATTGGATGATGCTTATATAACAGCTAATAAGAATACAATTCCATTTGACCCAAATGGTGCTCTTGTTACAAGTGGAATAAGACTTGGTACTCCAGCTGTAACTACTAGAGGTATGAAAGAAGAAGATATGGCGGTAATCGCTGAGGCCATAGACTTATGTTTAACTTATGATGAAGAATCTAAGGCTAGAACATTAGTTGTTGGATTAACTGAAAAGTATCCTTTATATGAAGAATATAATATTATGGATTAATTATAAAGAATAATTAAATAAAATATGTTTAAATAATTATAATGATTGTGTATGTATTTGAATATATGTAGATATAAAGCCCAATTGGTATAGGAGATAATCTTCTATATTAATTGGGTTTTGTATTTTTTAATTAAAACTTTAAGATTTCTTAAGAATTATACTAGGTTTTTCTAAAGATTTAAAGTCTATACTTATAAATATAGTAATTAGAGGAAAAGAAAGACTTTAATGAGGAGGGAATCTTATGAAAGTATTAATTCTTACAGGAAAATTTGGGATGGGTCATTACTCAGCATCAAACTCTTTAAGTGAAGATATAAAAACAAAATTTAATAATTCAGAAATAATAATTAAAGATATATTTGAATACATTATGCCAAACTATTCAGATAAAATGTACAAGACATTTTCTATTCTTGTAAATCGGGGAAGTAGTCTTTATAATTTATTTTACAAATGTACAGAAAATGGAAAGAAAGATATAAAATTTACTTTTTCAGATTATTTTTTAACTAAATTAGACAAGTTACTTAATGAAATACAACCAACAGTGGTCATCTCAACTTTTCCATTTTGTTCACAATTAGTATCAAGATATAAGGAAAAGTATAATTCAAATCTTCCTTTGATAACATGTATAACAGATATAAGTAGTCACTCAGAATGGATTAGTAAAAATACAGACTGTTATTTAGTAGCTAGTAAATCTACTAAAGAAGAACTTATTTTTAAAGGAATAGATGAAGAAAAAGTTAAAGTTAATGGTATTCCAGTAAAAAAAGAATTTAAAAAAATAGAACATATAAAACATTCAAATAAAAAAAATATACTTATAATGGGTGGAGGATTAGGATTACTACCTAAATCAGAACAATTTTACAGTGAATTAAATAGTTTAGAAGGAGTAAAAACTACTGTAATAACTGGTAATAATAAGAAAATGTACTATAAGTTATCTGGTAGATATGAAAATATAGAGGTAGTAGGTTATACTAATGAAGTATATAGATATATGAAAAATGCTGACCTTATTATTTCTAAACCAGGTGGAATAACATTATTTGAAACGATTTATTCAGAGCTTCCAATATTAGCATTTAATCCGTTTTTACAACAAGAGATAAATAATGCTGACTTTATATTAAATAATGGAATCGGGAGAATACTTGATAAAAATAAAAAGTACTATGTAGATGAAATAAAAGATTTAATTTATGATGATGCTACTCTTAAAGAAATGAGTAAAAATATGAAAGAATTAAAAAAACAGTTTGATAATAATACATTAGAAAATATTTTATTTTCATTTGATGAACAAGGAGCGTGTAGAGAATGTATGTAGTAGGTTTAATTATAGTTGTTGCATTGATTTTTTTAATCCATTCAATTATGCCTACATATTATAACAAACTATTAAATAAAGATGTGTTAAAAAATATGACTGGAGAAAATGAAATTGCGCTGACATTTGATGATGGTCCAGATAAGAGATATACAGAAAAATTATTAGATGTGTTAAAAGAAAATGATATACAAGCTATGTTTTTTGTAGTTGCAAAGAATGCTGAAAAAGAGCCTGAAATTATAAAAAGGATGTTAAGAGAAAATCACGTAGTTGGTTTACATTCACTAGAACATAAGAATGCATGGCTTTACAGTTATAATTATGTTAAAAAAGATTTTATGGAAAGTGTAAATATAATGAAAAATTTAGGTGTAGATATAAACTATTATCGTCCACCATGGGGTCATACTAATCTATTTTCAAATTTATTTGTTAAAAAATATAATTTGAAAATGACCTTATGGGATGTAATGGCGGAAGATTGGAGTAAAGATAGTACAGTAGAGATTATTATAAATAAGTTAATGAATAGAACAAAAGAAAATTCTATAATTTGCTTGCATGATGCAGGTGAAAATTCAGGTGGTGCAGTAGGTGCACCTGAACGTACTATTGAAGCTTTGAAGATAGCCATTCCAAAACTTAAAGATAGTGGTTTTAAATTTGTAGCACCAGAAAGGATGTAGCTATGATAAGTAAAACTGAAAAGAAAAATAAATGCCTAGGTAGTGTCGCTTTTTTAGTTTTACTAATGGGCATAACAGGATATTTTGTTTTTAGAGGACAATCAATTGAATCGTTAATAAAATCATTAAAAGGTGCAAGCCCTGTGTTTATACTAATTGGATTTATGATGATGATTATATACGTTGCCTGTGAAGGTATAAATATATATTTAGGTATAAAAGCTTTAAAACAAAAAACTACTCTTTTAAAATGTATGGGGTATGCTTTTATTGGGTTTTATTTTAGTTCAATTACACCTTCAGCATCAGGAGGTCAACCAGCACAGGTTTATTATATGAAGAAAGATGATATAAATATCTCTTATTCTTCACTTATATTATTAGTGATTGTTGTCATCCATCAAGTAGTTGTATTAGCATATAGTGGAATAATGTTCATTATGGAACGTGAATTTATACTAAATAACGTAAGTGGTATGAATATTTTACTAATATATGGTGTAATAACAAATGTAGCCCTTGTAGTTGGAGTAATCGCAATTATATTTTCAAAAAAATTGGTCAACAATTTTATAATATTAATAACAAACTTATTAGGGAAGCTGAGAATAATAAAAGATGTTGAGGGCTCAAGAAAAGTTATAACTTCTCAGATTGAAGAATATGTTAAAGGTGCTCAGTATATCAAACAGAATCCAAAGCTTGTAATACAAATTTTAGCCGTAACTATTGTACAAATAACAGCTATGTTTTTAGTACCATTCTTTGTATACAAAGCTTTTCATTTATCAACATATACTGTATTTGAGATATTGGCAATACAATCACTACTGAATATTGCTGTTTCATCATTACCATTACCAGGGGCTGTTGGAGCTTCTGAAAACAGTTTTATGACATTGTTTAAGATATTTTTCCCAGGTCATCTACTAGTTCCAGCAATGTTACTTAGTAGAGGTATAAGTTTCTATGCATTTGTAGCTATAAGTGGTTTGATATGTATTATAGTACATGTAAAATCTTCTGAAAAAGTGAAATCAGTAAAAAAAGTTATTTATGCAAGATAATATTATATAGAGCATTTTATAAAGATGTCAATTTATGTATACATGTTAATTGAATCTTAAAGGTGTTTACAGTAGTAGAAAGTATTAAAACGTGTGACATTGCTAAGCTTTTGCTAATAAAGTATAATATTTTATATAGTTTGAAATATTTAAGAAATATAGCAAAGAAAGGAGTTTAGTGATGAATAAAGAGATTCCAAAAAAAATTTTAGTAGCTGACGATAATCCTGAGATTAGAGAAATCGTGGAAATACTTTTAACTGGTGAAGGTTATGAGGTTGTTATGGCAACAAACGGAGAAGAAGCTGTAAACTTAGTAGATAGTACGATTGATTTGATTATTTTGGATGTTGTCATGCCTGTAAAGACGGGGTTTGTTGCATGTAATGAAATTAGAGAAAAAACAACAGCCCCAATATTATTTTTAACTGCAAAAACTCAAGATTCTGATAAAGTTATTGGCTTTTCAGCAGGAGGAGATGACTATTTGTCAAAGCCTTTTTCATATTCTGAATTAATTTCAAGAGTTAAGTCATTACTTAGACGTTATTATATATATCAAGGAAAGGAAAAGGAAAGAGAGCCAAACATATTACAGACAAAAGAATTATATGTCAATTTAGACACTCAAGATGTTACATTGAATGGCGAACCTGTGTTTTTGACAACTATAGAATATAGTATTTTAGTTCTTATGTTGAAAAATAGAAAAAAAGTTTTTTCATCTGAGAATATATATGAAACTATTTGGGATGAACAATATTTTTATACAGCAAATAATACAATAATGGTGCATATTAGAAATTTAAGAAAAAAACTAGAAAAAGACCAAAAAAATCCACAATACATAAAAACTGCATGGGGAAAGGGGTATTATATTGATTAGCAAAATTAAGCCATCAAAGTTGGGTGTTATACTATTGATATATGTAGTAATCTCAGCTGCAATGGCTTTTATTTTAAATATACCATTTTACTCTGCTGTTGAATCTATAGTAAAAGATGTATCAGAAGGAAAAGTATACTTTAAAAGAGAAGTAGACCAATTGATGGATGATTTTCAAATTTATGTTAATGATAATAGAGTAAATTCAAATAATGGAGATGCTATAGCAGAATGGAATGGTGATAATTGGTTTGTTTCTATGAAAATATACAAAGGAAATAAGGTTTTTTATGATACATTATACTATCCTAATGAAGTGCCTGATAAAAGTGAGGAAAATGAATTTTATAGCAATTCTATGGCTAGACATTATGAGATACAATTTTCTAATGTTAAAGCTGATATAGTTGTAATAGCTTTATTTAGATTCCGATTTCAAAATTTTATAGATGCAATTTCTATTACCTTCATGGCACTTACATTTATTATAACATTCTTACTGTTATTGAGTAGAAAGATAAAATACCTAAGAAAAATAGAGATGGGTATAAAAATAGTGGAGAGTGGTAGTTTAAAATACAGAATTCCAGTCAAAGGGAATGATGAATTATCATCACTTGCATCTAGTATTAATGAGATGAGTCAAACATTAGAGAATCAACTTATAAAAGAAAGAGAAATGAAGAATAAAAATAAAGACATAGTAACTTCAATATCACATGATGTCAGAACTCCATTAACATCAGTAATATGCTATCTAGATTTGATTAAAGACCATAAATATAATAGCCCTGAGCAATTAGAGCAGTACATAAAAAATGTAAGGTCTAAAGCATATCAAATAAAAGATTTAACTGATGACCTTTTTACCCATTTTGTAAATTCTGGAGAGGAAGTTTCAAAAGAATACGAAAAAATAAATGCAAATGAATTTATTTTTCAATTGCTTTTGGATAGTTCATATACATTGGAAGAAAAGGGATTTCATATAACAATAGAGAATGAACTTTATAATCAGTATCATATTTATGTAGATGTAACACAATTTAGGAGAATATTTGATAACTTATGTTCCAATATAATAAAATACGCTAGGAGAGATAAACCAGTAGTATTTTTCATTAAAGTTGAAGATTCTAAATTATTAATCATACAAAAAAATAGAGTGAGTAATTTCTCTAAAAATGTAGAAAGTTTTGGGATAGGTATAAAGAATTGTGAGAAAATAATTGCTCATCATAATGGAAGTATAAGTGTAAACTCAGATGATAAAGAGTTTTCTATTGAAATATCTATTCCAGTAAAAGAATTATAAAAATTTAAATTGCATATTGGAGGATTGGTTATTACATACCTGTGAGCAAGTAACAAGTTCACTTACAAGACCATATAATATTATTATCTTAAAAAAAGGGGACATAATAATATGGTTTTGACAGGAGCGCATTATATTTACATTATATTTATGGTAATTATATTAATTACTATGATTATGAAAAAGGATACAATAGTACCATGTATATTGGGTGTTTTTTTCATGGGATTGTTCTTTGAAAAAAATATATTTGGTGCAATAACAGCAGTGTTTAACTCGTTTATTATATCTTTAAATGAGTTGGGACCAATTATTTTAATTATAGCTATTATGGTTGCTTTATCTAAAGCATTAGAAGCTAATAATGCTATACAGTATATGGTAAGACCATTTTCAAAAGTTATAAAAAATTCTAATACTGCATTTTTTGTAACTGGATTTGTTATGTTAATTCTTTCTTGGTTTTTCTGGCCGACTCCAGCTGTTGCTTTAGTTGGGGCTGTTTTTTTACCTGTTGCTATGAGAGCTGGGTTACCAGCAATTGGTGTTGCAGTGGCATTAAATTTATTTGGTCATGGTCTTGCTTTATCTACAGACTTTGTCATTCAAGGGGCTCCAAGTATAACAGCTGGTGCAGCAGGAGTTGCTGTATCATATGTAATAAATGATGGTATGATTCTATTTTGGGTAATGGGAATTGTAACAATATCTATGGCATTTTATACATTGAAAAGAGACATTAATAAGGGAATGTTTAGAGAAGAACTAAAAGATTTTGAAAGTGAAGAAGTAGAAGAATTTAATGGGAAATCTAAAATAGCAACTATTTTAGTAGCTTTAGGATTTCTTGCGGATATAATTGCAATGTATGTATTTGACCTAAAAGGAGGAGATGCCTCAGCTCTTTTAGGTGGGACAGCAGTATTTTTAATAATCATTATAAATACCATAAATTTTGGCAAAGACAGTCTTGAAAATGTCTGCGAGAATATAATAGATGGTTTTGTATTTGGTATAAAAATATTTGGAGCAATTATACCAATAGCAGCATTCTTTTATATGGGTGAAGTTGCACCTTTAACAGGTGTATTTGGAAAAGTGTTAGCACCAGGTTCACAAGGTTTATTATCAGATATAGGGATAGCTCTTTCTCAAACAATACCACTTAATAAATTTGCTGTATCGGGTATAGAAACTATAGTAGGAGCAATAACTGGACTTGATGGTTCTGGATTTTCTGGAATTTCATTAGTAGGTTCACTTGCTTCTGTATTTGGAACAGCTATCAATGCAAGTGTTGGTGCATTAGCTGCATTAGGTCAAATTAGTGGTATCTGGGTAGGTGGAGGATGTCTAGTTCCTTGGGGGCTTATCTCAGCAGCAGCAATTTGTGGAGTTAGTCCAATAGAGTTGGCAAAACGAAATTTTGTACCAGTTATAACAGGACTGATTATAACAACTATAGTAGCAATGTTTATTATTTAGTCAATTAAATAAGTGCTAATTATATGCAAATTAAAACAAACATTGATTATATACAAATTAAAAATAGATGTATAACTATAATTTATAATAATGATTTTACTAACATTAAGCTATACATCTATTTTTTATTGATATTCTTCTATTAAAATCATTTAATAAGAAGAATATTTTTATGCTATATTTTATAATGCTTAATACGCTATGGTAATTTACATTCTTTGGATGTAATTTAAAGTATTAATACTTTAAAAGCTCAAACTCATATCCTAGCTTTCTTGCATCTGATATAAAATCATTTAAAATTTCTGTACTAGTTTTGGAAACTGCATGTAATAGTAAAATAGAACCATCGTGTAAATTATCCATTATTTTTTTGCTTGCTTCTTCATGTGATGGTTGTTTTTCAGTATCCCAATCTCTGTATGCAAAACTCCAAAATATAGTCTTGTATCCTAAATTTTTAGTCATTGCTAAGCTTTTCTCTGAGTATTTGCCCATAGGAGGTCTGAAAAATTTAATCATATCCTTTCCAGTCACATCCTTGTAAAGTCTTTCAACATCAGAGAACTCATCATTAAAGCTTTTTAGATTACTTGTTTTTGTTGGCATAGACGGATGAGATTTACTGTGATTTCCAACTATATGTCCTTCAGACACCATTCTTTTAACTAAGTCTTTATTTTCTTTTATGTATGGAGATGTAACAAAAAAAACTGCTTTAACCTGATTTTGTTTTAAATTGTCTAGTATCTTTGATGTATATCCATTTTCATAACCCTCATCAAATGTAAGGTATAAAGTTTTCTGACCATCTTTTTTAAGTCCATTGTATAGGGCATCATAGTCAGAAAATTTAAAGTCAATGTCAGTATTTACTTCTGGGGTCTTGTGTTTAGTGTTTGGTATGTAAAACCAATCAAGAGTGGTGTTATCTAAAGAGGATACATCTAGCTTGTCACTATCATTATCAGTAGTATCTTGTTTTGGTGGTTTATCTGTTCCATCTGAAACGACAACATTGGAAGTATCCTTATCACTATCTACTTTTTTAGTATCTTCTTGCGATTGTGTTTCTTTATTTTGGCTTGTATTCTGTTTGTTCTGTGAATTTGAACATCCAACAATAAAAAAAACAGATATAGAAAGTAGTGTTAAAAAATATAATACCTTTCTAAACATTTTGAAGCTCCTTTCTAAATTAACAACAATTGTATATAGTATTATTATAATTGTATATAGTATTATTATAATTGTAAATTGTTATTAATAATAGTTACATCTTTGAAAATAAAGTCACAATTGTATTACAAAAGATGAATAATTGATAAATTTAAGAAAAAATGAAAAAAGTAGTTGACCATACTATGATAAGATGTTATTATAATAAATGTGCTCAACAAGAAGTAAAGAAATAACAAGCACAAATAAGTTAATGAAATGAAATGAACTTTGAAAATTAAACAGTAGGTTAATTTATAAAACAAGAAACAAACCATAAAGCCAGATATTTTGATAACAATAGTATCTGAGCCTGATAAACTTTTATTTGAGAGTTTGATCCTGGCTCAGGATGAACGCTGGCGGCGTGCCTAACACATGCAAGTTGAGCGATTTACTTCGGTAAAGAGCGGCGGACGGGTGAGTAACGCGTGGGTAACCTACCCTGTACACACGGATAACATACCGAAAGGTATGCTAATACGGGATAATATATTTGAGAGGCATCTCTTAAATATCAAAGGTGAGCCAGTACAGGATGGACCCGCGTCTGATTAGCTAGTTGGTAAGGTAACGGCTTACCAAGGCGACGATCAGTAGCCGACCTGAGAGGGTGATCGGCCACATTGGAACTGAGACACGGTCCAAACTCCTACGGGAGGCAGCAGTGGGGAATATTGCACAATGGGCGAAAGCCTGATGCAGCAACGCCGCGTGAGTGATGAAGGCCTTCGGGTCGTAAAACTCTGTCCTCAAGGAAGATAATGACGGTACTTGAGGAGGAAGCCCCGGCTAACTACGTGCCAGCAGCCGCGGTAATACGTAGGGGGCTAGCGTTATCCGGATTTACTGGGCGTAAAGGGTGCGTAGGCGGTCTTTCAAGTCAGGAGTGAAAGGCTACGGCTCAACCGTAGTAAGCTCTTGAAACTGGGAGACTTGAGTGCAGGAGAGGAGAGTGGAATTCCTAGTGTAGCGGTGAAATGCGTAGATATTAGGAGGAACACCAGTTGCGAAGGCGGCTCTCTGGACTGTAACTGACGCTGAGGCACGAAAGCGTGGGGAGCAAACAGGATTAGATACCCTGGTAGTCCACGCTGTAAACGATGAGTACTAGGTGTCGGGGGTTACCCCCCTCGGTGCCGCAGCTAACGCATTAAGTACTCCGCCTGGGAAGTACGCTCGCAAGAGTGAAACTCAAAGGAATTGACGGGGACCCGCACAAGTAGCGGAGCATGTGGTTTAATTCGAAGCAACGCGAAGAACCTTACCTAAGCTTGACATCCCAATGACATCTCCTTAATCGGAGAGTTCCCTTCGGGGACATTGGTGACAGGTGGTGCATGGTTGTCGTCAGCTCGTGTCGTGAGATGTTGGGTTAAGTCCCGCAACGAGCGCAACCCTTGTCTTTAGTTGCCATCATTAAGTTGGGCACTCTAGAGAGACTGCCAGGGATAACCTGGAGGAAGGTGGGGATGACGTCAAATCATCATGCCCCTTATGCTTAGGGCTACACACGTGCTACAATGGGTAGTACAGAGGGTTGCCAAGCCGTAAGGTGGAGCTAATCCCTTAAAGCTACTCTCAGTTCGGATTGTAGGCTGAAACTCGCCTACATGAAGCTGGAGTTACTAGTAATCGCAGATCAGAATGCTGCGGTGAATGCGTTCCCGGGTCTTGTACACACCGCCCGTCACACCACGGGAGTTGGAGACGCCCGAAGCCGATTATCTAACCTTTTGGAAGAAGTCGTCGAAGGTGGAATCAATAACTGGGGTGAAGTCGTAACAAGGTAGCCGTATCGGAAGGTGCGGCTGGATCACCTCCTTTCTAAGGAGAATTACCTACTGTTTAATTTTGAGGGTTCGTTTTTACGAATACTCAAAACTAGCACTTAAAGCAACGGGATTTATACGTTGGCGATGTGCGCTAGCACTTTGAAAACTGCATATATATTTAGTGATATGACATCTAATTTGTAATATATAAAGCTGATAACTTTTAAAAATTATCAAGTTGATAGACTTTAATCTATCAAACCTTTTTAACTGGTCAAGTTATTAAGGGTGCAGGGCGGATGCCTTGGCACTAGGAGCCGATGAAGGACGTGATAAGCTGCGATAAGCTTCGGGGAGTTGCACGTAAACTTTGATCCGAAGATTTCCGAATGAGGAAACTCACTTAGAGTAATGTCTAAGTATCATTAAGTGAATACATAGCTTAATGAGGGGAACTCAGGGAACTGAAACATCTAAGTACCTGAAGGAAGAGAAAGAAATTCGATTCCGTAAGTAGCGGCGAGCGAACGCGGAATAGCCCAAACCAATAAAGTTTTCTTTATTGGGGTTGCGGACATATCATAACGAAGAGGTATCGTAATTGAAGAGGTTTGGAAAGACCCACCACAGAAGGTAATAGTCCTGTATGTTAAACGAGAAGACTTCAGATATGATCCAGAGTACCACGGGACACGTGAAACCCTGTGGGAAGCAGGAGGGACCACCCTCCAAGGCTAAATACTACCTAGTGACCGATAGCGTATAGTACCGTGAGGGAAAGGTGAAAAGAACCCCGGGAGGGGAGTGAAATAGAACCTGAAACCCTGCACTTACAAGCTGTGGAAGCACATTTCTTGTGTGACCGCGTACTTTTTGTAGAACGGGCCAACGAGTTACGTTAAGTAGCAAGGTTAAGCACTTAAGGTGTGGAGCCGTAGCGAAAGCGAGTTTTAACTGAGCGTTCAGTTACTTGACGTAGACCCGAAACCGGGCGACCTACCCATGAGCAGGATGAAGCGAAAGTAAAATTTCGTGGAGGTCCGAACCCACGAGCGTTGAAAAGCTCGGGGATGACTTGTGGGTAGCGGTGAAATTCCAATCGAGCCCGGAGATAGCTGGTTCTCCCCGAAATAGCTTTAGGGCTAGCCTCAAGGTGAGAGATACGGAGGTAGAGCACTGAATGTCCTAGGGGGTATTGCACCTACCGAAGACTATCAAACTCCGAATGCCGTCATCTTATACTTGGGAGTCAGACTGTGGGTGATAAGATTCATAGTCGAAAGGGCAACAGCCCAGATCGTCAGCTAAGGTCCCTAAATGTAAGTTAAGTGGTAAAGGATGTGGGATTGCACAGACAACCAGGATGTTGGCTTAGAAGCAGCCACTCATTCAAAGAGTGCGTAATAGCTCACTGGTCGAGTGATCCTGCGCCGAAGATTTCCGGGGCTAAAACTTACTACCGAAGCTACGGCATCAGTAATGATGGGTAGGGGAGCTTCCCATACGGGTTGAAGCATGACCGTAAGGACATGTGGACAGTATGGGAGTGAGAATGTTGGCATGAGTAGCGAGATGTGGGTGAGAATCCCACAGGCCGTAAACCCAAGGTTTCCAGGGGAAGGTTCGTCCGCCCTGGGTTAGTCGGGACCTAAGCTGAGGCCGAAAGGCGTAGGTGATGGACAACAGGTTGATATTCCTGTACTACCGATAACTGTTTGAGAGATGGGATGACACAGTAGGATAAGCTAAGCACACTGTTGGTTATGTGTGCCCAAGCATTGAGGCAGTCAGAGTAGGTAAATCCGCTTTGATAATGCTGGGATGTGATGGGGAGCGAAATTTAGTAGCGAAGTAGCTGATTTCACACTGTCAAGAAAAGTCTCTATCGAGGTTAAAGGTACCCGTACCGCAAACCGACACAGGTGGGTGAGGAGAGTATCCTAAGGCCCGCGAGAGAACTGTTGTTAAGGAACTCGGCAAAATGACCCCGTAACTTAGGGATAAGGGGTGCCACCATCCGGTGGCCGCAGAGAATAGGCCCAAGCGACTGTTTACCAAAAACATAGGTTTCTGCTAAGTCGCAAGACGATGTATAGGAGCTGACGCCTGCCCGGTGCTGGAAGGTTAAGGGGATCTGTTAGAGTAATCGAAGCAGTGAACTTAAGCCCCAGTAAACGGCGGCCGTAACTATAACGGTCCTAAGGTAGCGAAATTCCTTGTCGGGTAAGTTCCGACCCGCACGAAAGGCGTAACGATTTGGGCACTGTCTCAACAACAGACTCGGTGAAATTGTAATTCCGGTGAAGATGCCGGATACCTGCGACAGGACGGAAAGACCCCATGGAGCTTTACTGTAGCTTGACATTGGGTCTTGGTACTACATGTACAGGATAGGTGGGAGGCTTTGAAACCAGGACGCCAGTTTTGGCGGAGCCATCCTTGGGATACCACCCTTGTAGTACTGGGACTCTAACCATAGGCCATGAATCTGGTCTTGGGACACTGTCAGGTGGGCAGTTTGACTGGGGCGGTCGCCTCCCAAAAGGTAACGGAGGCGCTCAAAGGTTCTCTCAGTACGGTCGGAAATCGTACGTAGAGTGTAAAGGCAAAAGAGAGCTTGATTGCAAGACATACAGGTCGAGCAAGGATGAAAATCGGACTTAGTGATCCGGTGGTTCTGCGTGGAAGGGCCATCGCTCAACGGATAAAAGCTACCCTGGGGATAACAGGCTTATCTCCCCCAAGAGTCCACATCGACGGGGAGGTTTGGCACCTCGATGTCGGCTCATCACATCCTGGGGCTGTAGTAGGTCCCAAGGGTTGGGCTGTTCGCCCATTAAAGTGGTACGCGAGCTGGGTTCAGAACGTCGTGAGACAGTTCGGTCCCTATCCGTCGCAGGCGTAGGAAATTTGAGAAGACCTGTCCTTAGTACGAGAGGACCGGGATGGACGTACCTCTGGTGTACCAGTTGTTCTGCCAAGGGCATGGCTGGGTAGCTATGTACGGAATGGATAAGCGCTGAAAGCATCTAAGCGCGAAGCCAACTTCAAGATAAGATTTCCCACCGCAAGGGTAAGACCCCAGAAAGACTATCTGGTTGATAGGTCGAAGGTGTAAGTGCAGCAATGTATTTAGCTTATCGATACTAATAGGTCGAGGACTTGACCAAATTATTTGATGTTCATTCAGTAAAATATATATGTAGTTTTTAGAGTGTTAATTAAAAATTAGTTTTACTATATAATAAGTTTGCTGGTGTGGCTCAACGGTAGAGCAGCTGACTTGTAATCAGCAGGTTGTAGGTTCGATTCCTATCACCAGCTCCAGTAAAGACTATGTTAAAGGCATAGTCTTTTTTTATTGTTTAATATATATTATTTTATAGTACATATTTTTAGTAATTTATGAGTTATTCACATATAGAATGACACAGTCTAAAATTCTTATTTTAAACTGTGTCTAGAAGTTTTGAATATAGAAGTTTTTAAATAAAAAAGTTCAAATACCTATAAAAGATATCTCTAATTTGAAACTAATTTACCATGAATCACCATTCTGGCATCATCAAATTCATAAGTACAGGTAGAAAGTGTAACTATTTTATCATTATTATTTACATTAATAGGAGATTTGTGCAATGACTTAGAAGTAATATCCTTTATGTAATTTTGATAATCTGATTCACTATTAAAACTTGTTTTTAAATAGTCATAATCTGATTCTACAATGTAAGCAGAAAAGACATCATATAAAAACTCTTTCCCATTAAGGATAATTTTTATTTGATTATTTTCTTTAAAAAATGTTTCATCTTTAAACTTATTTAGATTATTAAACATAGTTTTATTTTTCATATTATGTCCATATATTATGACATTTTGGTCATCAAGAGATTTATTTCTATAATCCATAAATAATGTCCCTGAAATAGAATCTTTTTTATAAAAGTCTTTGTCTAGATAATAAGAATTATCTTTAGATTGTACAACTGGATAATTTATATTTGTATTCTTAACAGAAATCCAAAACTTAAAATCACTATTTATTTCTGATAAGTCTTCTTTTTTATCTTCTTTTTTTTGAAGTTCAGAAGATGTCTTAGTATCATGATTGTATTTGGTAAGTTTTGAGTATATATTAAATCCGCTGTAAATTATAACTAATATTAATATAATGTTAATTATTGTTTTATATGATTTTTTCAATATTTCACCTCAAGTCAAAATAGTTTATATACTTATATTACACTATTTTTGAAGAAATTTAAATTTTTAGTATAATATGTCTTTGACATATTGAAAAATTTATGTTAACATAACTAAGTGAAATAAATATTAAGTAAGCCAGATAATCGCATGTAGTTTTACATGAGGAAAGTCGGAGCTCCATAGAGCAGGGTGCTAGGTAACGCCTAGTGGGAGCGATCCTAAGGATAGTGCAACAGAAATAAACCGCCACCTTGTGTGGTAAGGATGGAAAGGCGAGGTAAGAGCTCACCAGCAGCTAGGAGACTAGCTGGCTATGTAAACCCCACCTGGAGCAAGACCAAGATAGGAATGAAGAGTGCTGCTCGTACTCTCCGGTAGGTAGGTCGCTTGAGCTTATTGGTGACGATAAGCCTAGAAAGATGATTATCTAATACAGAACTCCGCTTATAGACTTGCTTAATTATTTTGATAGTCAAAACATCAGTTTAAACTGGTGTTTTTTTATTTGTAAATTTGTCTAATTTACTTTTAAAATTTTGAGGAATATTGTAATATAAGTTAGTACAGATATTAAAAATGGTATAATATAAGATAGATATAAAAAGAAAAAGTAAAATGATGTAAATAATATGATATGATATAAGATGTAGCAAATTTAATAAATAATTATTTAAATATCATAATCAAATTAGTAACTTTGCACAATGTAAATATTACAATAAAATAATTGATTTAAGGAGTGAAGGTTTTGAGTGAAAATAATATAATAAGAAACACTGTTTTAAATGTCACAGCAAGTTTTTTAAAACAAGAGTCTAAAATAAATGAAAAATTAGATGGTGTTTTGGAAAAGAAATTTGAAAAAGTAGAATTTAATGAAGCAAAATATGCTGAGCTTTTAAAATTTAATATATTGTTTTATAAGACATTAGCAAGAAATACAGAGCCACTTATTGGCAAATGGATAGTAGATAAGTACATACCTGAGATAGATGAATTAGAAAAGGATTTAGAATTAACTACAGCCAAATGTAGAAAGTATGTAAATAATGCGATGAAAGAAGGTTTAGACTCTCTAAAAGCCAATGATTTAAATAGTTTTCTAGCATATGATAAAATGGAGCTATCAGAGAGAAGAAGACGTTTAGAAAAGGATTATAAGGTTTTAAACTTATATAAAGACCTTCTTAACATATCGCTTAGAAAAATAAGTTTAGAAAAGAAAGAATGTGGAAGTTTATTTCTTAAAAATCAAGCTGATGCTAAAAGAGAATTAAAAAGAGAGATTATATTCTGTGTAAATAAGATATTAGCTAGTAATAAAGATGTAGTAGCTAAGAATGTGGAAGAAAATAATGAACAAGATAGAGTTGAAATAAAAGCTACAGAAATTGAAGATTTGCAATTAGGTAAAGATAATTCAGAAAATGATTCATTATTAAATGAAGTTAAAAAATCAAGAGTGGAACAAGAATCAAAGACAAATGATATAAACTCAAAGTTTATGGATAAATTACATAGTTTAAATGATGAAAGCATATCACAAACAATATACAATGAATATAAAAAGTTGTGTGGATTAGAAGAACTTCATTCTGTTGAAGGATATGGCTTTGGTAAAGATGCTATTAAAGATTTTGCTTGTGCAACAATTGCATTAGAATTTTTAAAGAGAAGACATAGAGACCTTGTAGAAGGTGCAATGAGACTAACTATAATTGGAGAATTTGGTGCTGAAAACTTTAAAGAATTTGTAGACTATGTAATTAAAAATAAAACAGAAATTAGTGAAGATGTATGGAATGAAGCTCATAATCTGATAAAAGATAACTATAATGAATTAGAAAATCATGAGATTGCATCAAAAAGAACTAGAAAAAATAAAGATATCGACATTGAAGAATATATTTATATGATAAAAAATGCAGATAAAGATATTTGCTTTAGAAGTAGTATTTCTATAGAAGATGATGTTAAAGAAGAGACTAAAGAAGAAGTAGATAATCATGATGAAAATATAAGTGATATTGTAGAAGAAAAAGAGAATACAGACAAAGAAGACAATATTGATAAAGAAGATATAACCGAATCAGAAAATAAAAAGAGTAAAAAGAAATCTAAATTATTTGGATTCATGAAAAAAGAAAATAAAGAAGAAAAAATTGACCAAGAAATTGATCAAGAAGAAGTTGAGCAGAAAGAAAATAATTTAGATGACATTTCTTCTGATGTAATTTTAGATAAACCTATTGAAAATAATCAAGAAGAGTTAAAAGAAGTCGAGCAAGAAGAAGTAGAAGAAGTAAAACAAGACCTAGAAGAAGAACGTAGTGTAAAAATAGAAAAACCAATAAATAATGACTTAGATGAAAAAATATCTTTAAATAGTGAATCTAAACCTAAAAAAGAAAGTAAAGATTTAGAAGAGGAAATACCAAAAGAAATAAAAGAAGAAAAATTACAAAATGAAAAAGCAGAAAGTGAAAAGTCGGTAATAATACCTATTAATAAGAAAGAAAGAGGCAATAAAAAATCAAAACATTCTTCTAATAATAAATCTAGAGAAAATAAGGTAGAAATGAAAAAGTATGAATCAAATAAAGATGATTCTAAAGACGATTATATAGAAGATGAAGAAGTTGGCTCTAAGAAGAGCAGAGTAAAAGAAACTATTATAGCAGTAGTTATAGTAGCAATTGTTGGTGTGGGTTACTTTATAACAGTAGGTAATAACAAGAAAAATGAGAAAGCTGTTACTCCAAAAACATCAACTCAGCAACAAGCTAATAACAAACTAACAGAGGAAGAGAAAAAAGCAAAAGCTGAGAAAGAGAAAAAGGAAGCAGAAGAAAAAGCAAAGGCTGAAAAAGAAGCAGAAGAGAAGGCAAAAGCTGAAAAGAAAGCAGCAGAAATGGAAGCATATAAAGATGGTAAAGGTGTGTATTATACTGTTTATGCTGGTTCACTTAAAGTTGAAAAAACAGCAAAAGAAACAGCAAAAGAATATGAAGCTAAAGGTATCTCTTCAACAATAATTCAAGAAAATGGATACTATAAAATAAAAATAGGCGATTATTCTCAATATGGGGAAGCACAAGAAAAATGTAATGAGCTAGCTAAGAAATCTATTGATACATATATAGCGATGTATGATAAGTACTATGATTATAAATTAGAGGATTTAAAAGAATCAGCTCCTTCATTGAGTGCTGAAGAACTTAGACAAAAATATGAAGATTTAAGAAGTGAATTAAGAAATAAATCTGGATATAGTGAATATGTTAGACATTTAGATAAACTTTATGAAGAAATAGTTGAAGGTGCTTAGGATATTATAAAAAATAAGGAGAAATTATGTCTCAGAATAAATAATATTAAAAGATATTATTTATCTTGAGGCATTTTGTTCACCTTTAGAGAATACTTATAATTTTGTTTAGGTGGTGAAGGTATGTTGAAATTAGGAGAAAAAATCATATATGAGCTTTCAGATGGCTTTGAGCTTAATGGTATCAGTAGATACTCAAAAGAATATAAAAAACTTCATATAACAAATTTAGGTAATATAATAATTAGTAAACCAGATGAAGTTAATGATGATACAGGGGTAAAATATATATATAGTTTTTCAGACAATAAAGAAAAATTAGAAGCAGTTTTAGAAGGTTCTCAAATAATTGTCTATGGAAATAACTTGCCTTTTTATATAAAAAGTGAAAATTCAAGTAAGAATGTTACAGCAAACCTGACTATGAAAATAACTGTAGATGAATATGATTTAATCTGTAAAAGTCAAAGAGAATTTATATTTTATATAAAGGACAATATGACTATATTAAGTTTAGATGATAATAAGTTTTATATGGGTGGAATCAATAAGGATAATGAGAAGTTCATATTTATCAGTGGGAAAAACAGATTTGAAATAAACTTTGATGATATAGAAAGATATATTTTAGAAGACAAAAGAGTCTCTTTAAAGGGATATTTTCATATGGAAAGAGAAGGTATCATAGTAAGGTCTGTATCTATATTCAATAACAACATAGAGAATATAGTTCCATCTGATTTAAATGAAAGAGTTAAAGATAATAAAAAAATAGGAAACCTTCCTAAAGATTGCGATATAGTCTTTTGTAAGATATCAGGAAATATAGATGGATTTGATTACAAAAACACAAATATGCTTCTAGTAAAATATCAAGACCAATTAATTTTTATAAATAAGAAGTCTAAGAAGACTATTGTAAAATCAGCAAAAGATAATTGTTCAAAGTTGAATTTTGGAGAAGACATTATATTATACGACAGTAAAAATGTATTCAACTTACACATAAATGATAAAAATAAAGCAATTATGCAGATAGATGATTTAAATGATATAGAAAATGAAATAGTAGGATATACATTAAAACATGCTCCATTTTTTATTCAAGAAGATTTCGATAGTTTGACTATTCTAAAGTCTTTCCAAAAAGAAATCATATCTATAAAAAATAGTGATGTAAAAGATATTGTAATTAATAAGGAGCTTGAAAGTGAAAATTCTAATTTTGTAGAGACAGAAATAAAGTTTAATAATCAAAAACTAACTTTGAATCTAAGTAAAAGTATGGTTCAAAAACTTATGCAAGATGTTTTTATATATGCAAAACAACCCCTACTTAAAGATACCTCTATTGAAGTTTTATATAAGAATTGGTCTAAAGCTATGAATGATATGATAATATTTAATTTCTTTGGAAATATTTATTATATGAAATATGAGTTTGATAAGGTTCTAAAAAAAGAATTAAATGATGAAATAAGAATAGAAGTTATAAATGAACTTTATAAGCAAGTACAGGAACAAAGAAACAATTTAGACTTATTATCAGCCTATATGCCAAGAATATTAGAAAATCAAGAGATAGAGTTATTTGAAAAATATAATGCTAAACTTGATATACAGGTATTTAAGCAGATTAAAAACCTATTATTCGATTTATCATATAATATCAGTAGTTATTTAGATGAAGTTGAAAAAAGCCTAGATAACATTATATTTGTAATCTCAGGAGAAGATAAGAAGAAGTACAATTATAGGATGCTAAAGGAAAGCGAAAGTGCAAGTCTTGATGTATTTTTAAAACAAGCCATATCAAGATTAAATCATTTGGTAGAAAATATGTATCCTTATTATGTGGACGAAACTAGTAGAGAAATATTTAAGTTATTTGAAATTTTATGGAAAAGCTATAAAAATATCAATGATGATAGTATAAAAGAAATATTATTCGAGAGAATAACAAATACATATGTATTTAGACAATTGACATTAAATAATGGTACAAATGAAAGAAGAAAAGACATAATTGAAAAAATATATAATTCTGTTGATTATGGAGCAAATAAACTAGATGAAAATATGTTTTTCACAGGAGGAATAAAGTATGTCAAGTAAATACAATGTTTGGAATTTTAACTATGAGTTTTTAGGATTAAACTCAGGAGATGAAAAAAATAATGAAGTTTATTATGAGATTGATTTAGATGAAATTTTAAATGAAAATTATATAGGTGAAGATATAGATGGAGATTTAGATGCTGATGGAAATAGCATTTTAGGAGAATTGATATCGGAGATGGATATAGACGAAGATGTAAGTGTTGATATGACATATCAAGAATTAGAAGTTGATTTGGAAGATTTAGATTCTTATTTGGATGATGATATAGATAGCGATATTAAAGGTATCTTAGATGAAATTTAGTGCCGATATAAGTTTCAGATAAAATATAAACAATAATATATTAACTTATAAAATTAAAGGTAGATGAAATTTCATCTACCTTATATGGTCTTAAGGCATTAATTATTGGGATAATATAGAGTTTGAAGAAAAAGTATAAATATGGTATATTAATTTGGTACAAGAGAAAATTTATGAAGAAGGGTGAAAAGATGCAGATGACAGTTAAAAAAGCGATAATACCAGCAGCAGGGCTAGGAACTAGGTTTTTACCAGCAACAAAATCACAGCCCAAAGAAATGCTTCCTATAGTAGATAAACCAACTTTACAGTATATAATAGAAGAAGCTATAGAATCAGGAATTGAAGAAATTCTTATAATAACAGGTAGAAATAAAAAATCTATAGAAGACCATTTTGATAAATCAGTTGAATTAGAGTTAGAATTAGAGCAAAAAGGTAAGACAGAGATGTTAGAAATGGTAAGAGATATATCGAATATGGTAAATATTCATTATATAAGACAAAAAGAGCCAAAAGGTCTTGGGCATGCAATTTACTGTGCAAAAAGCTTTATAGGTGATGAACCATTTGCTGTATTGTTAGGTGATGATATAGTAGATTCAAATGTTCCTTGTCTAAAACAATTAATAGATACTTATAATGAGTATAAAACAACTGTTCTAGGTGTACAAAAGATAGCTAAAGAAGATACTAATAAATATGGTATATTGGATGTAAAACATATAGAAGATAGAGTATACAAAGTTAAGGATATGGTTGAAAAACCTGCAATTGAAGAAGCACCATCAGACATAGCTATACTTGGAAGATATATAATAACTCCTGCAATATTTGATATATTAGAGAAGCAAACGCCTGGTAAAGGTGGAGAGATACAACTGACAGATGCGCTTCAGACTCTTGGAAAACAAGAGGCCATTTATGCGTATAATTTTGAAGGTAAAAGATATGATGTGGGAGATAAAATTGGTTTTCTAGAGGCGACGATAGACTTTGCATTAAAAAGAGAAAATCTAAAAGACGATTTAATGGATTATATGAGAAAAAAAGTAAGTGAAAAATAAATATTAGAAAAGAGGTAATTACTATGGCAGTTTTAGTAGCTGGGGGAGCAGGATATATAGGAAGCCATACAGCAATAGAACTTTTAGAATCAGGTTATGAAGTTGTTATAGTTGATAACTTAAGTAATAGTAGTTCAATAGTAGTTGATAGAATTAAAGAGTTATCTGGAAAACCAATAAAATTTTATAATATTGATATCAGAAATAAAAATGAAATGCATGTTGTATTTAAAGAAAATAATATTGAATCAATTATACATTTTGCAGCTTTAAAGGCTGTTGGTGAATCAGTAGAAAAGCCGATTGAATATTATAGCAATAATCTAATAAGTACTTTAAATTTATTTGAATTAATGAGAGAATATGGTGTTAAAAAGTTTGTATTTAGTTCTTCAGCTACTGTATATGGAGACCCACATACTTGTCCTATATTAGAAGATTTTCCACTTTCTGTAACTAACCCATATGGAAGAACTAAGCTTATGATAGAGCAGATGTTAGTAGATATATCAAAAGCAGATGAATCATTAGATATAGCACTTTTAAGATACTTTAATCCAGTAGGTGCTCATAAGAGTGGTAGAATAGGTGAAGAGCCAAATGGAGTTCCAAGTAATTTAATGCCTTATATAACAAAAATAGCAGTAGGTAAATTAAAAGAATTAAGTGTGTATGGAAATGATTATCCAACACATGATGGAACAGGGGTTAGAGACTATATACATGTATTAGATTTAGCTGCTGGTCATGTGAAAGCATTACAAAAACTAGAAGAAAATCCAGGTCTTGTTGTTTATAATTTAGGAACTGGGAAGGGCTATAGTGTTCTCGATTTAGTCAAAGCATTTTCTAAAGCAAGTGGAAAAGAAATACCATACAAAATTGTAGGAAGAAGAGCTGGAGATGTAGCTATGTGTTATGCAGATTCTTCTAAGGCAGAAAAAGAGCTTGGATGGAAAGCTAAATATGAACTTGAAGAAATGTGTCAAGATTCTTGGAGATGGCAAAGTATGAATCCAAATGGATACGAGGAATAGAATATAATCAAATGTATAAATGTAACAAATTTGTAAATATAAGGGATTGGTAATTTTATGTTATAATTAGACACATGTAGTAATGTTTCTAAAAGAGGGGGAAGTTATAGTGAAAAAAAGTCTAAAAAAGTATTTAGTACTAGCACTGACTTTAGTTTTAGTATTCGCATGTGGGGTACCAGAATCAAGTGCAGCCAGCAAACATGTGATTATAGTAAACTCAAGAAAAAATACTCTAGGATACTTTGTAAATAGTAAACTTGTAAAAGAGTTTAAAATTGCAACAGGGAAAAAAGGTTCAGAGACACCAACAGGGAAGACAAAAGTAGTTAATAAGATAAAAAACAGACCATATTATAAAGGTAATATACCTGGAGGAAGCCCAAGAAATCCATTAGGAGATAGATGGATGGGACTTGCATTAAAAGGAACTTATGGAGATACATATGGAATACATGGAAATAATGATGAGAGTTCTATAGGAAAGCATATTTCTGGTGGATGTATAAGAATGCATAATAAAGAAGTTAGATGGTTATTTGACCAAGTTCCAGTGGGTTCAGATGTAATTATAGATTATAGCAATGACAGTTATATAAAAATAGCAGCAAAATATAAGATAAATTTAAACCAAACAGGATGGAAAACAGAAAATGGTAAGAAGTATTATGTAAAATCTGATGGAACATACCAAAAAAATAGTTGGTTAAAAGTAAATGGAAAAATGTATTATTTTGATGCTTCAGGAGTAATGCAAACAGGATGGAAAACAATTAACAACAAAAAATATTACTTAGGAACTGATGGAGTAAGAGTATCTGGATGGAAAGTAATTGATGGAAAGACTTATTACTTTAATGCAGATGGAGTAATGCAAACAGGCTGGCAAGAAATAGATGGAAAGAAATACTATCTAGATGCTGATGGATTATCAGTTACAGGCTGGCAAGAAATAGATGGTAACAAATATTACTTTGACAAAACAGGAGTAATGCAGACAGGATGGCAACAAATAGAAGGAAAATCTTACTATTTAGATAAAGATGGTAAAATGCTAACTGGTACTCAAAAAATAGATGGAAAAGATTATACTTTCAATGAAGATGGAACTATAAATCCTACATGGGATACAGTTATAGGCGCAAATAGATTTGATACAGCTAAGAAGATAAGTTCAGTTGGAAACTGGAATGCTGAGAGTTCAGATACTGTAATATTAGTAAATGGTAATGCAATAGCTGATGGTATAACAGCTACTCCTTTAGCAAGTAGTTATAATTCAACAATATTACTTACTAATACAGATAAATTACCATCTGAGACTATTGAACAAATGAATTTATTAGCACCTAAAACAGTAATATTGATAGGTGGAGAAAATGCAATAAGCTCTAAATTAGAACAAGAAATAAAAACTACTTTTAATACAGAAACAAAGAGAATAGCAGGTCAAGACAGATACCAAACTGCTACAAAAATAGCTACAGAACTTGGAAGTAGAGAAGAAATAAAAACAGCTTATATGGTTTCTGGAAGTGGAGAAGCAGATGCACTATCTATAGCTTCTAAAGCTGGAGAAGAAAAGCAACCTATAATATTGCTTAAAAAAGATGGAATTACTGAAGAATCTTATGCATGGCTAACAGAAAGAAAATTAGAAAATGCATACTTTATAGGTGGACCAAGTGCAATTAGTGATTCAGCAATAGCAAAAATGAATGAGATAACTACTGAAGATGTTTCAGGAAATAGAATATATGGAAATAGCAGAGTAGATACTAATGCTAAAGTAATAGAGAAATTCTATGGAGATGTTGATTTACAAGCTATATTAGTTAGTAAATCAGATACTTTAGTGGATGCTTTATCAGCTGGACCATTAGCTGTAAAATTACATTCACCAATAGTTCTAGTGGATAATTCAGGATTATCATCAGAACAACAAAGAGTATTTGCAAATAAAAAAGTTGAAACTCCTTATCAAATTGGAGGAGGAGTATCTTATATAGTAATGGACAAATTAATGGATATTATTGGAAAATAATAAACCTATACATTAAGAAATAACTATAATTGAGATGTGAAATTCAATCGTCAAAAGCGTTGATTGTTTTTACATCTCAATTTTTTAGTGTAAAATTAAATTTAAGTTATATAAAAATCTTGGAATATTTTTAAAACTCATATAAAATGGATATAGATGCTATCATCATATGTTAAGAGGGTGAGTGAGATTACAAAGAAAAAATATATAATGTTTATTGATGAAAGTGGAAGGGCCGATATAAATCATGAAGACCCATTTACATTAACAGGAGTAATTTTTGAATATAAATATGCAGTGAGTCAAGGAGATTATGTCTGTTCTTTAAGGAAAGAAATGGATGTATTTAAAGAACAGTGCTTTGGTACTAGTAATATAGGAATACATTTGACAGATATATCAAGAAAATCAAGAGCATTTGAGAAGTTTGATGATTCACAAATTAAGTTTTTTTATGATGAATTACCTTTATTTCTATCTAGATTAGAGTGTACTATAATATCAGTAACAGTAGATAAAGCTAGATTAAAAAAATATTATGCACCTTCAAAGGAACCTTATGTAGTGGCTTTTATACATGTACTTCAGAACTTTTATTCGTTCGTAAATGATGAAACTGTGGAATCTGCAAGAATAGTTATCGAATCAAGAGACGACGTATCAAATCTAAAAGTACAAAAGGCATTTTTTGATGTTTTTAATAATGGAACAATATATTTAGACATAGATGAGGAATTAAGAGATAAGGTTAAAGGTTTTATAATTGCTAAAAAGGAAGATGTAGATTATAGAGAAGGTTTGGAGATAGCAGATATTTTATGTAATCCTCTTAGCAGAGCAAGAAGAGGCTTAATAGAAGCTAATCCAAAATGCATGCAATATGGAGAAAAAAATAAAATATTTAAATCTGTAAGAAATAAAATATATACTCCAACTAGTGTAAATGATATAAGAAATTGGGGATTCAAAGAGGTTCCTATTGTAGAGCCTGTTGGACCATGGCTCGAAAAAATGAGGTAGGTAGCATTGACAAGTGCTATAAAGTTTGATATAATGTAAATAACCTAGTTATTCAGGAACTGAAATTCAGTTGCTGTTGTATAACGATAATTACTGAGACTCGGATGCCGACTGTCAGTTAGGAATCTATACTTTTAAAAGTATAGATTTTTTTATTTTATAAAAATAATAAAAGAGGGTATTTAAAAATAACCCCTTTATTAATAAATTATAGTTGAGCGTTTTTAATGACGAAGTTTTTAAAGTTTTTAATTGCAGGAGGTAAATATCTATCTTTTATAACTGCTAAGTAGAAATTTCTTTCCCAACTTGGGTGAACAATCTGAATTACTTTCACTTTTGTAAAGCTGAGCATATTCATATTTGGTACTACAGCAATTCCAAAATTTTTTGCAACTAATCCAGCAATTACTTGGTCTTCTTCCACTTCATAGACTATGTTAGGTTGTTGATTTATTTTTTTAAACATATCATCAATTATATATCTAAGCCCACTTCTCTGATTAAATACTATTTGAGGATAAGGTATGGTTTCTTTTAAGTCTATAGTATCCTTTGCAGCTAATGGATGGCTATATGGTACAATTAATACTAAATCTTGTTTAGCAACAGGTATAAATTCAATTCCCTTTTCCTTTTCAAGTTTCGAACAAAAAGCAATATCGTATTTTCTTTCTTTAAGACCTTGAATAATGTCAGTCGTTACACCAGTATGAAATTTAAAATCTATTGATTTATCAGGATTAGATTTTAAAAATTTATGCACTATATCAGGGATAAAGTCAGTACCTAAGGTTCTAAGGAAAGCTAGGTCTATTTGTCCTTCACCAGTACCAGTTATTTTTAATGATTTTACACTTGAATCTAAAATTTCTAATGATTTCTCCACGTCTTTTAAAAATATTTTTCCATATTTAGTAAGTACTATGTTTCTACCTTCCTTTTCAAATAGAGCCACTCCAAGTTCACTTTCTAGCAAAGATATAGCATGACTTAAGCTTGGTTGTGTTATAGATAAATTTTCTGCTGCTTTTGTATAGTGTTCTAAATGTGCCAATGTAACAAAATAGCGTAGGTGATATAAATTCAATTTTTGTTCATCCTTTCCTGAGTATTTTTATTTATATATTTGGAGAAGTTGACCTTTAAGATATTTTTCACATTTTTATTATATATGATTATGCAGTAAGAATAAAAGCTTTTAAAGAAATTTATCGTTTTTTGTCTGAAATATATGATAAAGACATTTATATTATGCACTAGAAAAGTAAAATAATTATCCTATAAATAAAATCTATAAACAAAATCTATGAATTGATAGGAAATTATCAATTTGTTATTAGTAAAGTCTCATGGTACAATAAATTTATAAAATCTAGATAAAGATAAATCAAAAAATACTTTTGTTTTTAAAGTTAAATAATACTACTAGTAGGATAAATAAAAATATAAAATCAAAAATACTATTGTTTTTAAAGAAAATAAAGGGGGCAAATTTAACTCATGAATAATCAAAAAAATCTTAATATTCCAATTACAATTAGTTCTTATACACTAGGTACAGAAGTTTCATTCCGTGATAGAGTGCGTATTGCGAAAGAAGCTGGTTTTGATGGTATTGGATTACGAGCTGAAAATTATGTAGATGCAAAAAACGCTGGAGTTACAGATGAAGAAATGCTTGCAATTCTTGATGAATATAATATGAAAGTTACAGAAGTAGAATATATAACTCAATGGGGAACAGAAGAAGATAGAAGCGAAGCTCAAAGAGAAAAAGAGCAAAATGTTTATCATATGGCTCGTTTATTTAATGTTAAACATATAAATTGTGGTTTGCTAGAAATGATACCTGAAGAACAAATTATAACAGCATTGGGACAATTATGTGATAGAGCAGGAGAACTTATTATAGGTCTTGAGTTTATGCCATATAGTGGTGTGCCAGACTTAGCTACTGCATGGCGTGTTGTTAAGGGATGTAATCGTGAAAACGCAATGCTTATATTAGATACTTGGCACTGGGCTAGAGCAAAACAGACAGCAAAAGACCTTGCACCTGTTCCAGCAGACAAGATAGTATCAATTCAAGTATGTGATGTTTTAGAAACTCCTTATGAAAAACTTAGAGATGAATCACTACATGACCGTGTAGTTCCAGGTGAGGGATATGGAAATACAGAAGAATTTGTGAAAACAATAAAAGAACACAATATATCACCAAGAGTCATAGGAGCAGAAGTAATATCTGACGCTTTAATATCTAAGGGATTGTCAACTGCTGCTGAAACTGTATTTAATGCAACTAAAAAAGTTTTAGATAAAGCATGGCCTGAAGTATCTCCAAAATAAATCTATAAAATAGAAAAATATACAAAGTATTATAATATGAAAATTTTAAATCAAAACTTGAAAGGAAGGAAAACCTTATGAAGATTAGTTCTATGTTTACACCTATAAAAATTGGTTCGATGACAGTTCCAAATCGTTTTGTAGTTCCTCCTATGGGAAATAATTTTGCAAATACAGACGGGACTTTAAGTGAAACTTCTAAAGCTTATTATCTTGAACGTGCTTTAGGTGGTTTTGGATTGATAACTATAGAATCTAGTGTTGTAGACAAAAAAGCAAAAGGAGGCCCTCGTAAACCTTGTTTATATGATGATAGTACAATAGATAGTTTTAAAAATGTAATAGATGCTTGTCATAATGCAGGTTCAAAGGTATCTATACAATTACAACATGCTGGTTCTGAAGGGAATGAAAAAATAGCAGGTCATCCATTAAAAGCTGCATCTGCAATCCCTGCATCGAATGGTCGTAACACACCATTAGCAATAACAACTGAAGAAATATATGAACTTATAGAATCTTATGGAGATGCTGCATTACGTGCACAAAAAGCTGGTGCAGATGCTGTTGAAGTTCACTGTGCTCATGGATATTTAGTTAGTAGTTTTATATCACCAAGAACAAATAAGCGTGTAGATGAGTTTGGTGGATGTTTTGAAAATAGAATGAGATTAGCTCGTCTTATTATTGAAAATATACGTAAAAAAGTAGGAGATTCTCTAGCAATATTATGTCGTATAAATAGTACAGATGATATTTTAGGTGGAATAGATGTACATGATAGTTCAGTAATAGCAGCATATCTAGAAGACTGTGGAGTAGATGGACTTCATGTTTCTCGTAGTATACATATACATGATGAATATATGTGGGCTCCTACAGTTTTACATGCTGGATTCAGTGCAGAATTAGTCACAGAAATAAAAAAAGCTGTTAGTATACCAGTAATAACAGTTGGACGTTACACAGAACCACAATTTGCTGAGTTAATGGTTAAACAAGGTAGATGTGATTTAGTAGCATTTGGTAGACAAAGTTTGGCTGACCCAGAAATGCCTAATAAGGCTAAAAATGGAAAGTTAGATGAAATGATACCATGTATTGCCTGCTTACAAGGATGTGTACCAAATATGTTCCAAGGTAAACCTATAGCCTGTCTTGCAAATCCTATATTAGGTCATGAGGCAGAACTTAAACCAGCTGAAACTAGTAAAGAAGTGTTGGTTGTTGGTGGAGGCGTTGGAGGTATGCTTGCAGCATGGGTATGTGCTAAAAGAGGGCATAATGTAACTTTAGTTGAAAAGTCTGAAGTTCTAGGTGGTCAAATGCGTTTAGCTGCATATCCTCCAGGTAAGGGAGATATCACTAATTTAGTTAGAAGTTACATTTCAAAATGTAATCAATATGGTGTGAAAATATGTACTAACACAGAAGCTACAGTAGAACTTATAAAAGAAAAATCACCTAATGCAGTTATTATAGCTACTGGAGCAACTCCACTTGTACTTCCTATACCAGGAATTAATGATTCAGGATTGATACATGCTGTAGACCTTCTTGATGGTAATAAATCTTGTGGGAAAAAAGTACTTGTTGTTGGTGGTGGAATGGTTGGTTGTGAAGTGGCAGCTTTCCTTGGAGAACAAGAGCATGAGGTTACTGTTATTGAGCTTAGAGAAGAAGTTGGTGCAGACGTGATTTCAGAGCACCGTAAGTTCCTTATGAATGATTTTGAAAATTATAATATACATACTGTTACTGGTGCAAAAGTTGCTAAATTTTATAATGATGGTGTCGACTATTTACTTGCAGATGGTACAGAACACGATTTAAAAGGATTTGACTCAGTAGTGCTTGCTATGGGTTCTCGTAATTATGACCCATTAAGTGAATCTGTAAAACAATTTGTAAAAGAAACTTATGTTGTTGGGGATGCAGTAAAAGCACGTAGAGCATTAGATGCAACAAAAGAAGCCTTTGAGGTAGCATTAAATATATAAAAATAAATAAATTTTTCTTTGCAAATAATTGAGTAGATTATTTGCAAAGAAAATGATAATATCGGGAGGAAATGATAGTTATGGAAATTTCAGGTAGAACAGGTTTGTTTGCATTAATAGGTACACCAGTTGGTCATTCTAAATCGCCAGTGATGTATAACTATAGTTTTGAAAAATTAGATTTAGATTATAGATATTTAGCTTTTGATATTACAGTAGACAAGGTAAAAGATGCACTTTCAGCAATAAAAACTTTTAATATAAAGGGAGCTAATGTAACTATGCCATGTAAATCTGCTGTTACAGGATATATGGATGAACTTTCTCCAGCAGCTCGTATAATTGGAGCATGTAACACAATTGTAAATGAAGATGGAAAGTTAATTGGTCATATAACAGATGGAGTAGGTTATGTTCGTAATTTAAAAGAAAATGGAGTAGAAGTTAAAGGTAAAAAGATTACGATTATGGGTGCTGGTGGAGCAGCGACTGCTATACAAGTACAGTGTGCATTAGATGGAGCAAGAGAAATCTCTATCTTCAATGCTAAGGATGATTTTTATAAAAGAGCAGAACAAACAGTTGAGAACATCAAAAAAGAAGTTCCAGAATGTGTTGTTAATCTATATGATTTAGAAGATACAGAAAAACTTTATGAAGAGATAGCATCAAGTGACATATTGACGAATGCAACTCTTATCGGTATGAAACCTCATGATAATGAAACTAATATAAAAGATGTTAGTGTTTTAAGAAAAGAATTAGTAGTAACAGATGTGGTCTATAATCCAAAGAAAACAAAAATGATTGAAGATGCTGAAGCTAATGGATGTAAGGCTATTGGTGGATTAGGAATGTTATTATACCAAGGAGCAGAAGCTTTTAATTTATATACTGGATTAGAAATGCCTGTAGAAGAGGTAAATGGGTTATGTTTTAAATAATAATTTACAAATTGTCATGGTGGGTTTTGTATTGTAGTCTAGTTAAATTTAAAGGTTTAACTGACTATACTTTAAACCCATTATGGTGATAAGTTTATTGTACATAAAAATGTTAATAAATTAACAAGAATAGGAGAAGAACTATGAACAATAAAAAATATTATCCTACTGCAATAGCGTTGTATTTTTCATATTTTTTACTTGGTATCGGAATTTCAATTTTAGGACAATATAAACCAGAATTTTCATCAATGTGGGGGGCTAAAACACTATCAGATGGGACATTAGATGTAAGTATTGTTTTGGCTGTTATTGCCGCATTAGGGTTGGGTAGACTTATATCATATCCATTTGCAGGACCTATTTCAGATAAGTATGGAAGAAAAGTAAGTGGTCTTATAGGAAATTTTCTGCATGCAATTTTCTTCATTGGAATTGTATTTTCACCAAACTTTTATGTAGCATATGTATTTGCAATAATTGGAGGAGCTGCTAACTCGTTTTTAGATACGTGTGTAACTCCTTCTTGTATGGAGATATTTGCTAGTTTAGGAACAATAGCAAATATGTTTACTAAATTTACAATAGCTTTAGCACAATTTTTACTTCCTTTTGTAATTGGTTTTGTCGCAGCAAATTCAATATCATTTAAAGTTATTTTTATAGTAACAGCTATTCTTATTATCATAGACGCAATTTTGATAGCTGTATTACCATTTCCACCAGCTAATAATGTTACTGATAATAAAGGAAAAACAGTTAAATCAGAAAAAATGAAATTTACACCAACAAGTATAGCTCTTGTTTGTATTGGATTTACATGTACATCAACGTTTGTATTATGGTTAAATTGTAATCAGGAATTGGGAAAATTATATGGTATGGCTGACCCTACAAAAATTCAGTCTTTCTATTCAATGGGAGTAATATGTGCAGTATTAATAACTTCTGTACTTATTAAAAAATATATTAAGCCAATCAGAATACTAGTTATATATCCTATAATTGCTTTGATTATGCTATTAGTCGTATATTTTGTTCAAACTCCAACTATTTGTATGTTAGGGGGATTTGTAATAGGCTATTCAGCAGCAGGTGGTGTTCTCCAATTAACAACATCAACAGCAAATGAAATGTTTCCAACTAATAAAGGAAAAATAACATCTATAGTTATGATTGCATCTAGTATAGCGAACTATGTTATTTTAAATATAGCAGGTATTATCACAAAATCAGGTGGAGTGAATGGACCAAAATATGTTGTATTATTTAACGTAGCTATAACTTTTGTTGGAATTTTACTTGCTTTATTTGTAAATATGAGATATGGAAAAGAAAAAGTGTGTGATTATGAGGTTTAATATCAGTATAATATAATTGTAAAGTTTTTAAATTTTGTCCAGTTTGAAAGTTGAGGTGTCACTATGAAAAATATAGAAAATATAAGAGCAAAAATAGATTTATATGATGATGAGTTTATAAAATTGCTTGAAAAAAGAATGGAATGTATAAAAGATATTATAGATATTAAGAAAGAAAAAGGTCTACCTATTTTACAATCAGATTATGAAAATAAAAAAGAAGTGGCATTGATTAATAAATTAAAAGGTAATAAGTTTGAAAATGAAATTATAGATATTTTTAGATATATGGTTAAAACAAGTAAGAAAATACAAGCTAAAAATTTATTTTCTTACAATATAATGCTTGTTGGATTTATGGGTGTAGGTAAAAGTACTATATCATCATACTTAAGTCATTTATTAGAGATGGAACGAGTAGAAACAGATTCATATATAGTAAAACAACAAGGTATGAGTATTTCTGAAATATTTGAAAAAATGGGGGAGGAGTATTTTAGAAATCTTGAAAGCCAAACACTAATAAATCTGCAACAAAAGAAAGGTATTGTTGTTTCCTGTGGGGGAGGAATTGTACTTAAAGATAAAAATGTAGAATATATGAAAAAAAGCGGAAGGATTGTTTTGTTGACAGCAAGTCCAGAAACTATTTTTCAGCGTGTTAAACATAGTGATGAAAGACCGATACTTAATAATAATATGAATGTAGAATTTATATCTGACCTGATGAAAAAACGAGAAGCAAAATACATGGCATGTGCAGATATTATTATCAATACAGATAATAAGACAATAAAAGAAATTTGTGAAGAGATGATTGTAAAGTTAACTGAATTTGATAGATAAATTTAACGTTATAGTAGATTTATATTAAGAGGAATTAAAATTTAAACTAATAATGACATCATTTACTGTTAGAAGATAAGGTATTTACATAATCAATTTTACTAATATTACTAGAATTTCAAATTCTAGTAATATTTTTTTGCGTAGAAATGTAAACTTACCGAAATAAGTAGTATAATCAATATAAATTATATCATGTAAAGGAGGATAATTTAATGGGTAATATTTTTAAACAATTGCAGGAAGTTAAGGGTTATGATGGATATAAAGAATCATTTGAAATGAATTATCTATGTATATATGAAAATATACCTTTAAGAGAGCAAGTAGAACTTGCAAATAATCTAGTAGATGGAATTTTAAATATGTATAAAAGTGAATCTAATGAAATCTATCTATTGGAGAATAATAATTCCAAACCTCTAATTTGCTATTTTGAAGTTTTTATAAAAAAGATAAATACTTTAGTAAAAGAAATGATGATTGATGAAAAGTGGTTATATAAGCTAACTAAAGAATTAATATATAAAAGTAAAAAGGCTGAGTATGTAAAACTTGGATTAATTTTAAGTGAAAAATATTTAGAGAAAGAAAATATAAGAGAAGTTGTAGATACATTTTCTAAATCTGGAGAATACGTGTTTTACTTGAGCAATACTATCAAGAAACTAGAATTTTACAATACATATTTATTTAATTTATCTAAAAAGGCTACAGGTTCAATAAAAGTATTTGCTATTGTTAACATGGAAATTTTGGACTTTAAAATAAATTCCTACCTAATTGAAGAGGGGTATAAGGATACAAAATATGAACGATTATTAATGAATTATATTATTTCTATTATTGATTTGAGTGAATATCTTGAAAGAAGAGATTTAGATAGAGAAAAGATAGATAACTTAGCACATCTAATATGTAACTACTTATTAAGTGTAGATTTTAAATACATAGGGAATAAAGTACAATTAGTAAATCAATTTTTACCAATTGTAGTCAATTATGGAACCACATTTGAAAGTTTATATTCAATTTTCTTAATAGCTATAAATGTATTGAAAGATGAAACTGTAGAATGTGATAAGGTTGAATTTGAGAAAGAAATGAATGCTGTCCTACTTAGTGAAAAGTGGAAGAATATATATTTTAAAGCATTAAGAAATGCAAGTGGAAAAACAGAAGATATGATAAAAATGTCAGAAATTTATGCTATGAATTTATCTTTTGATGATTTATTGCCGTACTTGGATAGAGATATTAGAGATTTTGAGGTGTATTGGCATATATCTAAAAAAGGAAGTACAGATTCTAGATTAAAGTTATTAAACTTTTTTGAAAAGACATTTAACATAGATGACTTAATTGGAAAAATGGAAGATATAGAGAAAGATAGATTAACTCAAGAATATTATGATGATATGTTATTTTTTATTGTTATTAAAGGAAGTAATTCATTATACCCTGAAGGAAAAAGCATATCTTTAAAAGGTATATTTGGAAATATAAATGAAGTAAGAAAAGAGTCCATAAATATTTTAAAAAGATACAGAGAAAAATTATCTCTTGGAGAATTGAAAATAGTTAAAGAAGCTTATGAAAAAGAAAAAAACCTAAGGTTGAAGGATGAATTGAGAAGACTATTATATGAGAGTAATAATTTGAAGAAAGAATTTATAAATATCGAAAAAATAAAAGTGGATGAACATGGTAAGGATATCTATTTAACTTCAGTAGCTGTTGCTGGTTCAAGATTCAGAAATAGAGAATGCCTTGAAAAAGAATTAGAGAAGAGTAAAATATATTATCTAAATAGAGAGAAAGATAATTTGTATGATGAAAATGCTATTAAAATAGTTGGAGAAACAGGTTATGTAATAGGCTATGTTCCAAGAAAAGATAATTATATTTTAAGCAATCTAATAGATGGAGGAAAGCTATTATATTGCAGAGTAACAGAATACAATTTATATGAAGATTATATTTATGCAAATGTATACTTAAGTTATAAGGATGTAATTGAAACAGTTGAAAATTCTCTAAAAATGGTATTGGATAGGAGCAAAGTAAAAATTATAAACTAATAATTCTATATATTAATTAAGAATTGGATTATAAACAATAATATTTAGTATTATATAGTTGAAATGTAGAAAAATTTAAAATACAATGAATATATAAATAATTTTGATTTGAAATCTGTAAATATAGTTTTAATTTTGGGGAATAAATACATAAGTTTTATAAGTCAAATAAATGAATAGTAAATATTTAAAGAAATTTATATTTATATTGTTTATTAAAAATAGGGGGAGAACTTATGAAGATACAAAAAAAAATATTTATTATTCTTATATTAGTTTCAATAATTCCATCAATAATTATTGCTGGAATTTGTATACATAAGTTTACTAATAATTCTAATGAATTGATGAAAAATAACATTAAAACAGCCACAATAATAGAATCAAAGCGATTAAAGAGTTATTTTAGCCAAAAAGAAGTTACATTAAAAACAACTTCTCAAATTTCTTTAATTCAAGAATATCTATATAATGAAAATAGGAGAATTATAGATGATAGATTAAAACAAGAAAATATAAATAGTATATTAAGAGATATTAATAGTAAGGAAAAGTTTTTGCTTAGAATGTCGCTTATTGATAAAAATGATGTAGTAGTTGCATCAAGTGATGAAAATATTATTAATAAAAAGGCACTAATGTCAGGGTCAGAGTTTAAAGGTTTACCACAAGATAGTTTTAAAATCTCTAACATAAATAATAAAAAGAGTTTTTATATAAGTAAAAGAAACTTTGTAATGGGATATCCAATTTGGCTCAACAATGAATATCAAGGTTTTGTGTCCTTTATTGTAGATACAGACTATATTAAAAGTACAATAAATGATATACCTTCTTTTGATACAGGTAAAATGATTGTGATTGATTCTATAGGAAATGTAGTTTCTAATGATGGTAAATATAAATATAAAAATATAATAGACGATGAAAGTTTTTTTAATGAATGGAAATCTACAAATTTAAAAAATAATCCAGATGGGTTTATAAGTTACTCTGAAGATAATATCAAAAATATTGGGTATTATTCTGAAGTATCAGATGGATGGTTTATATTAAGTAGTGTAGAAGAGTCAGAGATAATGAAGCCAATTGATAGGGCTATATTTGTTGTATTACTTTTTATGGTTTTGATTATATTTTTTATATGTTTAATCTCTGTATATGTAAAAAAACACTTTTTAAATCCTATAGGTAAGTTAATTGAAGTCATAGAAAAAATAAGAGATGGAGATACGAGTATAAGATTTAATCTTGATAAAAATAATGAATATGCTAAAATTACCAAAGCTTTCAATAATTTGATTGATACTATGGTCAATAATTCTGAAGAGCTAAAAAGAATAAATGATGACTTAAAAGTGTTGACTTCAAACATTCCTGGAGGAGTATATAAATATAGTTGTGATGGAAACTACATATTTAATTTTGTTAATGAAGGATATCAAAATTTATTGGGATATACAAAAGAAGAGATTGAATCATTTTTCGATAACAAATTGTTAAATGTTATATATGAAGATGACCGTGAAATAGTTAAAAATGAACTAGAAAGGCAACTAAAAAATGGCAATATACTTGAAGTTGAATATAGAGTAGTTCATTCAGATGGAGAGATACGTTGGTTATTAGATAAAGGACAAATAGTAAAAGATAAATATGGAGATTCATGGGTGTATTGTGTTGTGATTGATATTACATCAAGTAAGTCAGCACAAGAACAATTAGATGTAAGTGAAGAGTGCTATAGAATTGTTATGGACCAAGAGAATAACATTGTCTTTGAGTGGAACCTAAATACAGATACAGTAAACATTTCTGACAAATGGGAGAAGAAATTTGGATACAAACCAGTGAGAAATAATCTAATTGAAAATATGTTAGAAAGGGAAATGATATACAAAGATGATATATCAAAATATATAGACCTTTTCACTAGTGCTATGGAAGGCAATAATGCATATAATGAAACAGAACTTAGATTTAGAAAAGGAAAAAATGAATATATTTGGTGTAAAGTTAGATTATCTAGTATTATTGATAAGCACAATCAATGTACACGTGTTATAGGTATTGTTGTAGATATAGATAAAGAAAAAAGAAATAATGACGAACTTAAAAATAGAGCACAGAGAGACTTACTTACAGGATTATATAATAAAATTACAACAGAAGATTTAGTTAGAAATTATTTAGAAAATGAAGGTAGAGAATGTAGTAGTGCATTATTTATAATAGATATTGATGATTTCAAGAGAATTAATGATAATCTAGGGCATTTATTTGGAGATGCAGTTTTAAATGATATAGCATCTAAATTTATAAATATTTTTAGAGAAAGTGATATTATTGGACGTATAGGAGGAGATGAGTTTTTAATTCTTCTAAAAAACTTGAATTCAGAAGAAATACTAAAGCAAAAAGCAGATGATTTAATGAATTTATTTAGACGTTCATTTACAGGAAAAAATAAAGATTATAAAATTTCTGGAAGCATAGGGATTGCTATTTATCCTCAACATGGTAAAAACTTTAATGAACTTTTTAAAAGTGCAGACAATTCACTATATGTTGCAAAAGATAAGGGTAAAGATTGCTATTGGATATGTGAAAATAATAGTCAAACCATAGATAGTAAAAGAATAAGAGCTAAAAATTTTACTTCTGTGTTAGGTGGAGAAGAAGATATTGATGATGTGTACAAGAGCAAATCTACATTTAAACAAAATCTTTCTGAGTATATATTTAGAATTTTATATGAATCTAAAGATGTTGATACAGCAGTAAATTTTATATTGGAATTAGTTGGTAGGTCTTATAATGTAAGTCGTGCATATGTATTTGAAAATTCAGATGATAATACTTATTGTAGCAATACATTTGAATGGTGTAATGATGGTATTAAACCAGAAATAGATAATCTTAGAGAAGTATACTACAGTGTAATTGGAGATTATAAGCAATATTTTAATGAGAGAGGGATTTTTTATTGTAAAGATATATCTACACTTAAAGGTGGATTATATGAAATATTGAAAGCACAGGGTATTGTATCTATGTTGCAGTGTGCAATCTTAGATGAAGGCGAATTTAGTGGATATGTAGGATTTGATGAATGTAATGGAAATAGATTTTGGACCAAGGAAGAAATAGAATCATTGACATTTATATCAGAAATCTTAAGTGTATTTTTGATTAACAAGCATAAACAAGATAAATTAATAAAATCTTATGAGACTACAAAAGTGATTATGGATAATCTTAATTCATGGACTTATGTAATAAACAAAAATACTTATGAACTATTATTCATAAACCAAAAGACATTAAGTATTGCTCCAAATGCAAAGATAAATCAACTATGCTACAAGGCATTTTGGGGTAGAGATGAGCCATGTGAAATTTGTCCAATGAATGAACTTAATGAAGAAAAAAGGTCTTGTACAATTGAGATGTATAATGACAATCTTAATGTTTGGAGTAGTGCAAATGCTTCATATATAGAATGGAATGAAGAAAAAGGAGCTTGTCTAATGTGTTGTAATGATATAACTAAGTATAAAGGTAATAAATGTAAAGTTTAATATATTTTTTCTTGTTGTTAGATAAAACGAATATATGACTAAATTATTTTCTTAAAAAAACAATTGTTTTGTATATATGATGTATAATTAGAATTATATATTCATATTTACAAAACAATTGAAATTTGTATTATTTTATGATTTTAAATTTAGAAGGAATTGTAACTTCCGCCTTTTCTTTTATTTTAGAAGCTTGTTCTTTAACCTTATTTAACAATTCAGATTCATTTACAACTAATACTTTTCTTTCTTTCATTAGCCATTTACCATCACAAATTGTAGAGTCTACATTTTCACTAGTCATAGAATAAACTATATTTCCAATTGGATTATGCATTGGTAAACTATGAATTGTATCTGGATTTAGAATAATCATGTCAGCTTTTTTTCCTACTTCAAGACTACCAATTTCTTTTTCCAATAGAGCACATTTTGCTCCATTTAGAGTAGCCATTTCTAATACCTCTTCAGCAGGAATGACTGTTGGATTTAAAGTTCTACCTTTATGTATTAATGAAGTTAAATACATATCTCTCATAAGGTCCATTCTATTATTTGAAGGTGCGCCATCAGTACCAATTGAAACTGGTATTCCTTTTTCCAACATTTCAGGAATTGATGCAAACCCTAGAACTACTTTCATAGCTGCAGCTGGATTATGAGAAACTTTTACATCATGTAATCTAAATAAATCAATTTCTTTATGAGTAAGCCAAACTGTATGAGCAGCTAAAAGGTTTGGACCTAACACACCCAACTTATCAAGATACTCAACTGTTCCAACTCCATTATTTTGTTTTACAAATGAAATCTCATCAGCTATTTCAGCAATATGCATATGTATACCTGTATCGTACTTATCAGCTAGTTGTTTAGTCCTAACAAGTAATTCGTCTGTTGTATTAAAAATAGTTCTTAATGCAAACCATATTTTAATTCTCTCATTAGATGTATTATTAAATTTGTGGAATAAATCTAATTGAGTATTGATTTCTTCATCAGTAGTTTTTTGCCATGCCTCAGGAAGCCCATCTCCTGTATCCATAACCGATTTAGCTAAACATGCTCTAAGTCCAGTTTTGTCAACCGCTTCAACCATAGCGTCTACATATTGACCACCAGATTCTAAAAATGTAGTAACACCAGATTTTATCAACTCAATACAACATGCAGTGGATGAAATTAATGAATCTTCATAATTAAAGCTACTTTCAAATGGCCAGATTCTTTCTCTAAGCCAAGTTAAAAGTACAACATCATCTGCAAGACCACGTTCTAATTGTTGAGATAAATGAACATGTGTATTTACTAATCCTGGCATTAATATTTTTCCTTTAGCATCGTATATCTCGGCATCTTTATCAGCAATATTACTATCAAACTTACCAACCTTTTTTATAATGTTATTTTCAATAAGTATACTTCCATTCTCGTATACTTCTCTATCTGCATTCATAGTAATTAGATATGCATTTTTTATAAGTAATTGTGACATAAGTATCCTTCCTTTTCTATATATTTTTGTATCTACATATTATGATAATAAATTTTCTATACAAAGTTAATAGCAAAATCAATTTATATATAAAATTGATTTTGCTATTCATAAAATTTAAAATAAATAAGATTTTATTTTATATATTTTAAAATATTAACTTAGAACTAAGTTTACAACTGCAAGTAAACCTATAACCCAAAGTGTAATACTGATTTTATTAGTTTCTTTAGCTACAACATGCATTATTATATATGAAATAAATCCAAAGCATAAACCAATACTTATACTATAAGTCAAAGGCATTAATAAAACTGTGACAAAAGCAGGTACTGCTATTTTACTATCAGCAAAATCAATTTGTTTTATGCTTTCAAACATGAACACACCAACCATTACAAGTGCAGGTGCTGCAGCATAAGTAGGAACTACACCAAGTAATGGTGTAAATATAAGTGTAGCTAAGAATAATGCTGCTGTTACTATTGAAGCAAGACCAGTTCTTGCACCTGCTGCTATACCAGAAGCAGATTCTCCAAATGTTGTAACTGTACTAGTTCCTAAGAATGAACCTATTAAAGTAGAAGAAACATCTGCATATAACATTTTTCCTAAATCTTTTATTTCGCCATTTTCATCTTCAAGACCCATTTGTTTACAGCAAGTAATAAGAAATGCTAATGAATCAAACATATCTATAAACATAAAAGAGAATATAGGTCCAATTAATGAGAATTTCAATGCTCCTACAATATCTAATTTAAAAGCAATTGGTGCTATACTAGGTGGTTTTGAAATTATTGCTGTTGGTAATTCTACAAATCCAAATATAATAGATATTATTGTTGCAACAACGATACTTATTAATATTCCACCTTTAACTTTCTTATATTCTAATATTGCCATTAAGATAAGAGCAAAAAGAGCTATTAAAACTGTTGGTGTAAAATCTGCAAGTGAAACTATAGTGTCTGGATTTGCTATTATAACACCCATATTTTTTAAACCAACAAAAGCAAGGAAAAGACCTATACCTGCTGAAGATGCTACTGCTAATTCTCTAGGAATCGCGTCTGCAATGGTCTTTCGAAGACCAGTTACTGCGAGTGTAAAGAATACACATCCAGATAAAAAGACTACCCCAAGACCTGTTTGCCACGGAATTCCTGCTCCTATAACCAGAGAGTATGTGAAAAATGCATTTAATCCCATACCAGGTGCTAGAGCAAATGGAGCATTTCCTAAAAGTGCAAATATAAGTGTACCAATGGCTGTAGCTAATATAGTAACAGTTATAAGTGCGGCTTTATCCATACCAGCTTCAGATAATATTGCTGGATTTACGAAAACTATATATGCCATTGTTAAGAATGTAGTAACTCCACCTATCACTTCTGTTTTAAGATTAGAGCCACGTTCGCTGAATTTAAACATTTTGTCTAAAAAGCTTAGTGATGAATTATTTCCATCTGGTTGTACATTGTTAGTGTTTGGTACCATTTTTACCTCCAAAAAACTTAAGATATAAACAAAAAAATATATATTCATATAGATAGAATAGAATATATATTCAAAGTTGACATTCTATTCATAGAAAACTCATTTAAGGTGAGTTTGTAGAAACTATTAGACCATATTACTAATATTATATGAACATTTTCTATTTGTTTTTCTGTTGTATTATATCGTAATATTGTATTATTTACAATAAATTTAATGAAATTATTCGTTTTTTTTGTCGATTTTATAAAAAATTAAGGTTATTATTATTAAAAATTATTATCTTCAATAATAAAATACGTATGAGAATAGAACAAGCTATACCTATATACCTTATACTATTAATGGAAGTTTATTATAGTTAAGTTTGTGATATAATTATAAATGTACTGAATACAAGAATATTTCGTAAAAACTTTTTAATATATTAAATATATATATTAAGTTAATATATTAAATAAAACAATGATAAAAAGAATATAATTTATAGTGGAGGGGAAAATGACTAAAATTATTAAAGTACAAAAGCCTAAATTTACAGGGGAATTAGAAACTATTGAAAATTTTGAAAATATACTTGATGATATACTTAATGATGAAAAAATATTTAATAAAATTATAGAAAATGAAATTATAAGTGATTTAGATGCTGTAAGAGTTAGCTTTGAGTCTTGTATATTTAGAAATGTATCTTTTGAAAATTGTAACTTAAAAAAGATTGATTTACTGGATGTGGTGTTTGAAAATTGTAATTTATCAAATACATTTTTTGATGAAGGAAGTATATATAGAGTTGAATTTAAAGACAGTAAATTGATAGGAGTTAGATTTGATGATTGTATACTTAAAAACGTTTTGTTCAAGGATGTTTTAGGTAAGTATTCTAACTTTTCATTCTCTAAATTTAAGATAGTTTCTATTTTAGATTCAAATTTTGAAAATTCTGTCTTTCAAGAAGTAAAAAATGATAACTTGGTATTCGAGTATACAAATCTTAGAAAAGCAAATTTTAATGGAGCTAGACTTTCTGGTGTAGATTTTACTACTAATAATATTGAAGGAATTGAGGTTGGAATAAACGATATTAGAGGAGCTATCTTTGATGTATCACAAGCAATTGATTTAACGAAATTGATGGGAATTATCATAAAATGAAAAAAATATTCATGAAATAAATTGGGAAAACGTTAACAATGTGTGAATTTTTACCAGATTGACATTTTTATGAAAATAAAGTAAGATTATCTTAATATTCAAAATATTTTCAAAGGGGGTAGTTTAGTGTGAGTAAGCAGATGAGAGATATTTTTATAGTTGGTTTTGCTTTATTTTCTATGTTCTTTGGCGCAGGAAATCTTATGTTCCCTCCATTTTTAGGAATGGAATCCGGCAAAGACTGGTTAATTCCTCTTGTTGGCTTTGTTGTTGCAGATGCTGGTATAGCAATGCTTGTTATTATAGCAACAGCAAGATGTAAGGGAAGCATGGATGATGTACTTAGGAGAGCTGGTAAAGGATTAGCAAGAGTAATGAGTGTAGCTGCTCTAGCATGTTTGGCACTTCTTGTTATACCAAGAACTTGCGCAACAACATATGAAATGGGTATTATACCAATATTTGGAGACCATGGACCAGTAGCTAAAGCAATATTTTCAGTAATCTTCTTTGGATTGACTTTAGCATTTACAATTAGGTCTTCTAAGGTTATAGACATAATAGGTAAGTATTTAACTCCAGCGTTATTATTAGTATTATTTGTTTTAATAGTAAAAGGTATAATTTCACCAGCAGGACCTATGAGTCCAGAGCATATGATAGATAGAAATCTATTTGGTGAAGGTATATCACAAGGTTATCAGACAATGGATGCTCTAGGAGCAGCATCTATGGCAACTATAATGTTGATGTCTATAGTAGGTAAAGGATATACATCAGATAAAGACCAAATAGGAATGACTATTAAAGCTGGTTTTGTAGCTTGTGTATTTCTAGCATTAGTATATGGAGGTCTTACTTATTTAGGTGCAACAGTTTCAACAATATATGATACTAGTGTTCCTCAAGCATCTTTATTAGTTGAAATAACTAGTATACTATTATATGGTCAAGTAGGAAAGGTAATTTTAGGTATAATTGTAGCACTTGCCTGTCTTACTACTTCTACAGGTTTAACAGCATCAATATCAACTTATTTTGAAGGAATAAGCAAGGCAACTTACAAACAACTAGTTATAGGGATATGTATAGCTAGTATGCTTATATCAAATTTAGGTGTTGATTCTATAATAGCTATATCAGTTCCAATCCTACAAACTATATATCCTGTTTTATTAGCAATAGTTATCATGGAGTTGGCTGGTAAAAATATAAAGAATGATAACGCATTTAAAGGTGCAGCATATGTTACATTAGTGGTTAGTTTATTATCTGCTGTAAATGGAATGACAGGAGCTGTTCCATTTATACAAAGCTTACCACTTGCAGGTTTGGGCTTTAACTGGGTAATACCAGCTATATTGGGTGGAATAGTTGGTAACTTCATAAAAAGCAACAAACAAGTAGCATAATAATTTGTAATTAATTTAATTTTATAATATATAATTTTTTTAGTACTATGGGTAGGTTTAATCAAAACCTAATCTACCCATAGTACTTTTTAGATTGAAGTACAATAATGTGTATATAATTTTTTATAATATAATTTTTCTTTGAAGTATGATAAAATTAGTAATAGTGATAAGAAAGTACAAATTTAGGAGGTTTTAACTAATGCTTAGAAAAATAACAGCATTTATGCTATCCATATGTTTAATTATTGGACTTACAGGCTGTAGTTTGCTTACAGGCAAGAAAGATAAAAAGGAAATTATAGATGACTTTAAAGTTGCAGTAGTGACTCAACCATTATCTGAAAACAAAGTACAGTATAATATAGTAGAAGAGTTGGCAAAAGAGTATGAAGAAGAGAATAAAATTGATAAAGACAAAGATGGTAAAGCTAAAGTTAAACAAACTATAAAGCATGTTGTATTACCAGAAAACTTTACTTCTAATATAGATAACGCTATAAATCAAATAGTAAAATTGGCTGATGATAAAGAAATTCAGGCAATTGTAGTATCTACAGATCAAGCAGGTCTTTTACCAGCTTTACAAAAGGTAAAGGAAAAGCGTTCAGAAATAATAACTATTTCTGCACCTATGGGAGATGACAAGAATCAATTAAGCCAGTATGTTGATGTGAATTTAGGAATTAATATAGAGGAAAGAGGAAAGTTGTTAGCAGAACATTCAAAAGAAATGGGAGCAAAGGCTTTTATTCATTATGCTTCTAAAGATGACTTAAAAGATGCTAATATAGCCAAAAGACTAGAGAAGATTAAAGAGGCTTGTAAAAATATAGGATTGCAATTTGTACAAGTGGATACACCAAACATGAATACTGAAGAAGATAAAAATAAAGTCAAGCAATTTTTAAATGAAGATATTGAAAAACAAGTTAAAAAATATGGAAAAGACATAAATGTATTTGGTGTAAATGAGTATATGGACGAAGTTATATTAACGAAGGCTTTAGAGTTAAAGTATATAGTTGCAGAGCAAAGTAATCCATCACCAACACAAACATATCCTGAGGTTATGGGATTAAAAATATCTAAAAAAGATGCTCAAAATTATGATAAAATAAACGATATGATAAGTGAAAAAGCTAAGGTTGCTGGTATGTCAAATAGACTTGGCGGATATCCTATGCCAATGGATGCTTTTATACCATCATTAGCAATCTATCTTGCTAGTGAAATGGTAAAGGGTGACTTGACACAAGAAGATGTAAGTGAACCAGATTATTTAGAGGCATTTACAGAATTAAAATTTGGAATTGGTGCTGAATTTGCACCTTTAACAGATGTACTTTATAATTATCAATTAGTAATTTTAAATCAATTAATCTATTAATATTAAAAGCTATGAGATTAGTAATAAAATACTAATTTCATAGCTTTTTCTGATAATAAATGAGTTTTATTATTTTATATAAAAACTTATAAAAAAATAAAATCTTATAGATATATAAAACTTGATAAAGTAAATATGAATTACTATAGATTTAAATTATATTATTTTCTATTATTTTTATGCCTTTTTCGGTTAAAGTGGAACCTTTTCTTCCTTTACTAGAAGATAAGTATCCATTGTGTGTCAAATATTCTAGCATATTTCTTACTTCATATTCTGTGACATTATATTCCATAAATTTCATTAGTTTTGTCCTTCCCATGGGTTTCATATATAATGATTTTAAAATAGAAATACATATGTTTTTGTCATATTGACTTAATTCATGAAATATAGAGATATTATTTGATACATGATGATTATTTAATTTTGAAGATATATTTTGAGGTAAATCATTTATTGTAAGATAATTAGAACCCATGTAAGCCATATATTCAATACAATTTCTTAATTCCCTAATATTACCCATCCAAGTGTAGGAATTTAAAGTCTCTAAAAGATATTTATCTAGTTTGACATTTTTATAGGGAAGTTCTTTTAAAAATGATTCTAAAAGAAGTGGGATATCTTCTAATCTCTTTCTAAGAGGAGGTAAGTCCAAGGTAAACATACTTATTCTATAAAATAAATCCATCCTAAATTTATTTTCTATGATTAATTTTTCTAAGTCTTTATTTGTGGCAGCTAATATCCTTACATCAATTGGAATGATGCTTGTACCACCAATTTTTCTGATTTCTTTTTCTTGTAAAACTCTCAGAAGTTTAACTTGTAAATTATGTGGCATATCTCCTATTTCATCTAAAAATATAGTACCAGTATGAGCTAATTCAAATAATCCTTTTTTTCCACCCTTTTTTGCACCAGTAAAAGAGCCATCTTCATATCCGAATAGCTCACTTTCAAGCAGCTCACTTGGTAATGAAGCACAATTTATGGCTACAAAAGGTTTATTTTTTCTATTTGAATGGTTATGTATTGATTGAATGAAGGCTTCTTTACCTGTTCCTGTTTCACCTGTTATTAATATAGGATTGTCTGTAAGGGCCATTTTCTTTGCTTTTTCAATACAATCTTTTATAACCACACTATTTCCAATAATATTATTAAATTTATATTTAGCTACATAACCTCTTTTAACAGAATCACTTCTTATTTTCTGTTCTAATATCTCTATATCGTTTACATCTTTTAAGGTAACTAAGCAACCTTCTATATTTTTATAAAGATAAAATGGTTTTTTAGAAAGTATGAATTTTTTATCTATTTCATCTATGTATATAATCATATTATCTATGTTTAAATTCTTCGTAATTTTATGCAAAAAACTCTTTGGTAGATAATCCATTAAAGATGGAGATTTTATAAGCTTTTCATCTAGTTCCAACATGTTAAGTAAAGACTTATTTACAAAGGTAACTTTGTTGAAGGTGTTAAAAAATATTAAACCATCCCCTATTTCATCAATAGTCATGTAAAGTATAGTTTTTAATTTAGATATATTATCTAATGATGTATTTAAAAAGTCATGACTGAGTGTTTCCTTGGATAATTTGTATAATCTTTCTATAAATTTTTCATTTTTTAATTTTAATACCACTAGTAATGACATATATGTATCTAATGAAATTTTTCTCCATCCTAAATCAACTATATTTTTTATGTATTTTGGTATAAATCTAATTTGTCCTGGCGTTATAGCTGTATCTAAATCATATATTTCGTTACAATCTGGATATGTTGGTACAAAATCTATATGATTTATCCCAATTTTATATAGGTAGGTAGCCATTTCAAATGCGGATGTTTTATTAGTTGTCATAAGCAATGATTTTGTACCAGGAGGTAGTTGCATCATTTTTTCATAACCAAGCTTTGAAAGTGCTTTTGTTCCATGGATAATTTCAATATCTTCTTTAAAATGTTTTATTAAAAAATTACTAGTTAAAGGTGATAGAGAAAGTACAACGTCTCCTTCTAAATTTTCTTTTATACCATCGAGTATATTTTGTGTTTCTATTATTATCTCATCTCCAAAAAAGTTTATTAACTCTTCTTTGTAATGATTACTATTCAATTTATCGTATGTTATAAGGATTAATTTCTTTTTATCCATTTTATTTCTCCTAACAAAGTAGTATTTATTTTATTTTTTAAAGTATAAGGTAAGTTATATTATACAACAAATAAGATGATAAATTTAGAAATTCAATCAAAAAAAGGTTTTTGTAGGTTTTTATCCTATAAAAACCTATTTATAAATATTTTTTAAGAAATAAATAATGTGTGTTTTTATTTAAATAAGTATGTTTTAATAGGCAGTAAAAAAAATAAGGTATTTGTAGACTTTAGAAGTTAGTAATTATAAGCAATTTACTGAATGGAATAAATTTACAATAAAAAGATATATACAAAAACATTATTATTAAGTTATTGGCATAAATTTTGCTTATTGAAGAGATATACTAATAAATTTTATTTAAACAGGAGGGAGAATTTAAATGAGCAAATTAGAATCAACAACAGAAAAAGTAGAGGTAAAATGGTATGGGTATGTAGCATTAATCTTGGGTGCATTATTCTTTTCAGGAATATTTAAAGATGCATCAGGGCCATTAAAAGTATTGGATTTTAACAATGTATTGGGTTCTTTTGGAACATTAGGAACAGTTAATGATGGTGTAGGTACATTAGCTGCAAATTTTAGAGGAGATGGAGGTACTGGTCCTAGAGATGGGTGGTTATACGCATTGACACTGATACCATCAGTTATGTTTGCACTTGGAATAGTTAGAGTTATAGACCATTTAGATGGAATGAAGGCAGCTCAAAAACTTCTTAGTCCTCTATTAAAACCATTACTAGGATTGCCTGGATTTGCAGGGTTAACTTTAATAGCTAGTTTACAATCTACTGATGCAGCTGCATCTATGACTAAAGAACTTAAAGATGATGGATATATAGATGATAAACAAAAAGCTGTATTTTGTGCATTTCAATTTTCAGGTGCATCTGCAATCACGAACTTCTTTGCTTCTGGAGCAGCATTGTTTCCATTTATCGGAGATGTTCCAATATTTATACCACTTGCTTTAATATTAATTATGAAGTTTGTTGGAGCAAACTTACTTAGACTATATTTAAATAAATTTGACAAGGAGGAAGTTTAATATGAGTGAGGTAGCAAAAAAAGAAGTAAAAGCTAAGAAAGGGAATGTAATAGACGCATTTATTGGAGGAGCTAGAAATGGATTTCAAATAAGTACAAATTCAATGGCTCCAAATGTTATATTCGGTTTTGCTATAATTTCTATATTTAATTTAACAGGTCTTTTGGATTTAATAGGGACAATATTTACGCCTGTAATGAGTATATTTGGACTTCCAGGTGTTGCAGCAACTGCAATAATGACAATATTTATATCAATGGGAGGTGCATCTGGAGTAATAGCAGGTCTATTTACAGCAGGTCAGATAAGCCAAGCACATGTTGCAATTCTTTTACCAATGTTATTGCTTTCAGGAGCTCAGATACAATTTATGGGTAGACTCTTAGGGACTGCTGAATTAAAGACAAAATATTATCCACATATGTTTGTTATAGCAACTTTAAATGGTTGTATTGCAATGCTTATAATGAATTATTTCGTGGTGTAGGTAATTATAAGAAAAGTTTAATATAAATAGAAGATTTACATTCTAAGGAGGAGTTATATTATGGAAACTAATAAAAATTATATTGAATATGTACATAGAGTGTATGATTATTTACACACTATACCAGAAAAAGGGTTTGAAGAATACAAGACATCTGAGTTTGTTTTAAAAGAACTTGAAAAAATGGGTTTTGAAAATATTAGTAAAGGTATTGCAGGAACTGGTATTATAGTAACTATAGATTCTAAAAAAGAAGGACCAGTATTTGCTATAAGAGCAGATATGGATGCGTTGGAATTTATAATAGATGGAGAAAAGAAAATGATACATGCTTGTGGTCATGATGGTCATACTTCTATGCTTTTAACAGCTGCAAAGTTAATAAAAGAAAGAAATTTAGTAAAGAGAGGAATTCTAAAAATACTTTTTCAACCAGGAGAAGAAAAGTTATATGGTGCATTAAGAGTAATTGATTCTGGTTTATTGGATGATGTGGAAGAAATGGTAGGTATGCACTTAAGACCTGGACAAGATTGTAGATTGGGAAAGGCAATACCTGCAATGTATCATTGTGCTAGTTGTATAATGGAATTTACGATTAAAGGTGTTACTTGTCATGGTTCTAAACCGCATCTAGGAGTAAATGCAGTAGATGCCGTTTGCTTAGCAGTGAATGCAATAAATGCAATAAGAGTAAATCCAGCTGTACCAAATTCTATAAAAGTAACAAATGTATCGGTTAAAGGAGAAACATATAATAATATACCAGATGAAGCATTTATGGCTTTAGATATAAGAGCAGAAAGTAATGAGATAATAGAAGAATTAAAAGAAAAAGCAATACATGCTGTAAAAACTTCTGCCAATTCTATAAATGCAGAAGCTGTGTTGCTTTCAAAAGATGGAGTTCCAGCAGCAGAGTTTGACGAAGAGCTTGTAAACTTAGCTGAAGAAACTATAAAAGATGTATTGGGAGAAGATGCGTCTATAGGTATATTTAAAAATTCTGGTGGAGAAGATTTTCACTATTATACACAAAAACTAAAATGTAAAACTACATATATTGGATTGGGAGCTGATGCTACACCAGGATTTCATAATCCAAATGTGACATTCGATACAAAAGCTTTAGAATATGGCGTTGATATATGGTGTAGATTAGTTGAAAAGAGATTGGGTAATATATAAATTAATGATTCCACATTTAGAATTTTAAAAATTGTAGAAAAAGATTGCTTATATTAGTTGAAATGTAATTAATATGAGCAATCTTATTTTGATATGGTGAAATTATTTTTGCAACATTGAAAAAAACTATGACAATAAAAATAAGTATATTTTTAATCTATTGGACAAAAAAGTGTTACTATTATAATATGTAGAATTGTAAAATGACACCAAATTACATCTAGTAATATACGTAATAATTATAAAATTTATATTTTTAGGAGGAGTAAAATGAGTAAATATAATTTTGACCGAGTAATAGATAGAGTGGGGACAGATTGTGTAAAATGGGACTTTAGAACTAATTGTTCACCAAAAGCACAAAAAGATGGTTTACCTTTTTGGATTGCAGATATGGATTTTGAATGTGCAGAGCCAATAATAGAAGCATTACATAAAAAAGTTGACCACAAAATATTTGGATACAGTTCTAATGACAGCGAGAGATACTTTAATGCAGTTTGTGGTTGGTATAAAAGAAGATTTAACTGGGAGATAAACAGAGAAGATATTATTTTTAGCCCAGGAGTTGTACCAGCTGTTGCTATTTTAGTAAGAATATTAACCGATTCTAATGAAGGTGTAATAGTTCAAAAACCAGTGTATTATCCATTTGAAGCTAAGATAAAAAGTAATAATAGAGAAGTTGTAAACAATCCTCTGATATATGAGAATGGCACATATAGAATGGATTATGTTGATTTAGAAGAAAAGGCTAAGTGTAGTAAAAATAAAGTACTTATACTTTGTAGTCCTCATAACCCTGTGGGCAGAGTATGGAGGGAAGATGAATTAAAAAAAGTTGTAGAAATATGCAAAAAATATGACTTATGGATAATAGCTGATGAGATACATTCTGACTTAATTAGAAAAGGATTTAAACATACTCCTTTACAATCATTATGCCCAGAATATAAAGATAAAATAGTTACATGTATAGCACCAAGTAAAACGTTTAATTTGGCTGGAATGCAACTATCTAATATAATAGTGAATAATAATGAATTAAAAAAGAAATATCAAGAAGAGGTCACAGCTGTTGGAGTTGGAACTTCACCAAATCCTTTTGCTATTGTGGCTACTATAGCAGCATATAATGAAAGTGAAGGTTGGCTTAATGAATTGAATGAATATTTAGATAGTAATATAAAATTTATTGATGAATACTTAAAAGAAAATTTACCAAAAGTAAAACTTGTTTATCCAGAAGGAACGTATTTAGCATGGTTAGATTTTACTGCATATGGATTGAATGAAATAGAACTTGAAGATTTAATGTTTAAGAAAGCTAATGTATTATTTGATGAAGGCTATATATTTGGAAAACAAGGAATAGGATTTGAAAGAATAAATGTAGCATGCCCACAGTCTTTATTAAAAGAATGTATGGATAGATTAAAGGCTACATTTGAAAATTTATAAGTATATGTAAAAATTTATAGGATGTATAGAAATAAAAAATATTAAACTTGACAAATTTTAACTAATCACTTATCATACTATTATGAATAAATAGAAAACATAAGAGAGTTAAATTTTATTAGATTAAATTCTTAAAGACTTTGAAAGGAAGAGTAGTTATAGAATGTAGTTAAAGCGAGTTGGTGATGGTGTGAGACCAATATGAAGTCTATAATGAAGAACATCCTGGAGTTGCTAACCGAAATTTTAAAATAGTAGGCTTAGTCGGAACCAAACCGTTATCATATTGGGATGTATCGAGTAATATCTGTACATTATGAGCTGGGTTTAAATTTATTTTAAACTAATCAGGGTGGTACCGCGGAAAGATAACCTTTCGTCCCTTTTATATAGGGATGAGAGGTTTTTTTAATGGAAAAATATATAAATCTAGGGAGTGAATAATATGAGTACAATAATACCAAAGGATTATAAAAGTAGTTTGAATGTAATTGATACACAAGTAGCTATAAAAAAATTAAAAGATTTTTTTGAAATGAGATTAAGTAATGAGCTAAATCTAATAAGAGTTTCTTCTCCATTATTTGTATTACCTGAAACAGGTGCAAATGATAATTTAAATGGAGAAAAGGCTGTAAGTTTTGATATACCATTTATGAATAAAAATGCAGAAATTGTTCAATCACTTGCAAAATGGAAGAGATTAGCTCTTAAAAAATATGGCTTTGAAGTTGGTAGTGGTTTATATACAGATATGAATGCGATAAGAAAAAATGAAGAATTAGATAACATACATTCTCTTTATGTAGACCAATGGGACTGGGAATTGGTGATAGATAAAAGTAGCAGAAATGAAAAAACTTTGAAAGATATTGTAAAAAGATTGTATGGAGTATTTAAAGATACTGAAATATTTGTATGTAGCATGTATGAAGGTATAAAAGAAATATTGCCAGAAGAAATAACATTTATAACATCACAAGAGTTAGAAGATATGTATCCAGAACTATCTCCAAAGGAAAGAGAAGATAAAATTGTAAAAGATAAGAAAGCTGTATTTATAACTCAAATAGGAAAGACACTAATGTCAGGAGAAAAGCATGATGGAAGAAGCCCTGACTACGATGATTGGGAATTGAATGGAGATATATTATTTTATAACCCTGTTTTAGATTCTGCATTAGAACTATCTTCAATGGGAATTAGGGTTGATGAAGAGTCTCTTGATAGACAATTGAAACTGGCTGAATGTGAAGAAAGAAAAGAGTTTGATTATCATAAGATGCTTTTAAATGGTGAACTTCCATATACAATTGGTGGAGGTATTGGTCAGTCAAGAATATGTATGTATTTCTTACAAAAAGCTCATATAGGAGAAGTACAAGTTGGAGTATGGCCACAAGATATGATTAAAAATTGTAGTAGTGCAGGAATTGAATTATTATAATTTAAATATATACTAATTGATAAAATTTATAGCTAATATACTCATCAAATTAATTATATCGGTTATAATGTAGAATAACCTATAATTATAAGAGGTGGTAAATATGGAATCTCTAAAAAGAGTCGTTAATATAATTTTAGATTTTTTAAAAAAAATTTTAGTGAGATTTAAAAATGCTAAATTTGGTTTACTTTTTATATTTGATTTACTCAAACTACCTGATTTTATGACTGATAAAAGAATCAATATAGTTTATAAAGTAAAAGTAGTTTCTGTTTTGATTTTCACTATATCATACTTTGTATCTGGAGTTGATATAATCCCGGAGATGCTTACTGGAGCATTTGGATTTATAGACGATATTATAGTATTAATTTGGAGTATAGGTATTGTGAATGAAGAAATTAATAGATATAGAAATATTACAAAAAAAGATAAACATTCAAATATAATTGAAAATGTAGAATTTTCTATAAAAGATGAAGAAGAATAACAATTTATATGTGTTATGCTTAGATATTATACGATATTAAGTGCTACTAGATAGTAGTTAAATACTAGCTTTTGCTACTATCTAGTAATAAACACTTAACTGACATCTAACTGACAAATAAAAAAATATATGATTAACTGACATCTTACTGACATAAAACTGACCATTATTTAAATAAAATTTTACTTAAATTATCAGAAGCTTCTTTGTCCATTTCTTCTAAAACATGAGAGTATTTATTCATAGTTATTTTTATATCTGTATGCCCCAATCTTTCTGATATAGTTTTTATATTAGTTCCAGAAAGCAACATTAAAGTTGCATTTGTATGTCTAAGCTCGTGCAATTTTATGTATCTAAGATTGTTACTCTCTAATAATCTTTTAAAAGGTTTGAAAAATTTTTGTTGTGTCCAAGGTTGAAATTTTTTATTTAAGCATATTAAATCTAATTCGTTTTTTAGTATACCTTGTAATTTTAATTTATTTTGTCTTAACTTTTCTTCTTTTAATAGTACTATCAACTCTGTTGGTGCTGTTAACCTTCTCTTAGATTTAGTTGTTTTAGGGGATTTAAAAGTTACTTTTCCATCGACATGTACCATTGTTTGCTTTATATTTATGACTCCTTCATTAAGTTGAACATCAGACCATCTAACTCCTACAGCTTCACCAAAGCGTAGACCAAGTCCTAGCATAAAATAAATAGGTATAGCTAAATTAGTATCAAGACACTTTTCTAACAGCATCTGAGCCTCTTCTTTAGTATAAAAATTAGTTTCAGAAACATCTTCTTTATTTGGAGTTATTACAAACTTAGTAACATCTTCTTGTATTTCTCTGAGTCTATAGGCTTCATGTAATAGAGCAGTTAAAAAACTGATTGAATTTTTAGCAGAATTTAAAGAATATTTTTTATATATCTTATTAACATATGTTTGTAAAATGTTTGGACTAATATCAATTAATTTTATATCTCCAAAAAAAGGTTCAATGTGATTTCTAATTACACTTTTTCTATTTCTCAAAGTATAAGGCGAAAAATCATCTTTCCTTTCTTCCAAATATCTATAACACCTTTCTAAAAGAGTTACACCACTTGGAGCAACAAACTTATTATTGTTTATAGTCGATTTTATTTCAATTAAATGTTTTTCAGCATCTTTTTTCTTTTCATAACTTCCATAACTTTTTTGTTTCTTTTTCCCAGTTTCTTCTTCCACATACTCCACATATACATGAAATTTTTCATTTCTTTTTCTTATAAAAGCTGATTTGATGTTCATATGTACACTCCCTTTATAAGTTTTATAAAATTTATATAAAAGAGCAGTTAGACTGCTCTAATTATATCTAATGAATATTAAGATGGTTTTTTAAAGCTTCTTGAAGTATCTGAGAAAAATTAACCTTATTTCTTTCAGCTTCTCTATTAAGCCATTGTGGTATAGTAAGAGTTTTTTTAACAGAATAATTCTCTATAGCTTTTCTGTGAATAGGCATATATATCTCTATTAAAGTTGGTATTTGATTTTTCTCTAAGTTTAATTTATCTATAGTCGTTGGATTCGGTATTATGTCATTATCTTCTTCCATGCCATACAGATGTAGCCCTAATGCTTCTTTTGCCATTTTTAAAGCTTCTTCTGTTGTATCTCCGCATGTAATGCAACCTGGTAAATCAGGAAATTCTACTGATATACCATCCTCATCATAGCTTAGTATAGCAGGATACACATATATATCTTTTTTCATTTTATCAACTCCTTTAAAGGTTTTGTGAGGAGAGAAGGGATTAACTAATATTAATCCCAGCTTGTTTAAAAATGCTTTTTACAGTTCTGATAGGCAAATCCTTGTTTGGGTGTGGTACTGTAACCTTACCTTTTTTGGTAGGATGTTTAAATTGATGGTGGTCACCAACACAATTTACTTCATACCATCCATCTGCATTAAGTATTTTTAAAATTTCTCTTGAAGAATAAGATTTCATATTCCCTCCTTACAATTATATTATAACACGTATTTATATACGTGTAAACAGAAAAGGAAGCTAAAATACAAATTTAAATTAGAAAGTTGAAGCTTTAAAATATGCTTTTTTAATTGACAAATATTTTAAAGTGAATATAAACAAATAAAATATTTTAAAATATATTATAAAAATAGGTTTTTATAAAAAAATATAATAAAAAACTCGATTAATAATATATTGAATTGGAAAAAACTTCCAACTGTCTACAAATTTCGATTTTTTTATTACAATTACGCTTTTTTTATTGCATTAACAAATCAAAAGTATTATTATGTAAGTAAGATAATTATCAAAGACAATTCTGAATAATCTAAAAATATTTCTAGAAATAAAAGGGTATAATTACATAAACTTTATTAAAAATTGTTGGGAGTTTTTAACTAAAAATAAGAACATAAGTTCTTATGATAGGGGGATATATATGTATAAGTCAAATGAAAGTATTAATGAAGAAGAACGCATTAAAAAGACCATGGAAGAATTAGAGTTATTATTAGAATTGGATGTTGAGTTTTTTGAAAGTTTATTAAAAAAAATAGAAAGAGAAGAAGAGTTTTAATTCTCTTCTTCCTTTGTTTTTATTATATAAGCATTATCAATTATTTTTTCTATAGCACTTCTATCATCATCATTGAGAGAGTATATTTTTTTCATAAGTTCTTTAACTTTTTTATTAGTATCTGAATTTTCGATTATATCAAAAGCTGTAGTAGTTGTATTAACTTCATCATTAATTATGTTTCTTGTATTACTTCTGCATAGTAAATAATCTATTGATACATCAAAATAGTCAGCAATATTTTTTAATGTATCTTGGTCAGGAAATCTTCTATCACTTTCCCAGTTGCTTACAGCTACTTTTGTAACATTTAATATTTTTCCGAATTCTTCGCCTGTTATTCTTTTTTCACTTCTTAAATTTTTCAACCTGTTTCCAAATGTATTAGCCATAATATTCACCTTCCGTTTTAATAATTAACTAAATGATAACATGTTATTAGCAAAATGATAACTGTTGTTAACAAAATGTATATTTTTATTAAAAAATTCATAAAAATGTATTGACAGTTAGCAGAATGTTAACTATAATTAAGTTAACAAAATGAAAACAAAGAGAGGTGACAAAATGATTAACAATCTTGCTAGATATAGAAAGTTTATGGAAATGTCACAAAAAGAAATGGCTACTATAGCTAATATGTGTCTGACATCATATTATATGAAAGAAAAGGGAACCAGAGAGTTCACTCAGAGGGAAATGTTCAATATATATTGTTACATAAAAAAAAGAGTACCAGGAATAACTATAGAGGAACTTTTTTACAAAGAAAGTTAACAAAATGAAAACTAAAGGAAAGCGAGGCTGAAATGCATGAACAACTTACAAGCAATAGAAAGAAACAACAAAAGAGTTTTAACTACACAGCAACTAGCAGATGTATATGAAACAGATGTAAGAAATATAAGTAACAATTTTAATAATAATAAAGAGAGATTTATCGAAGGTAAACATTATTTTTGTCTACAAGGTGATGATTTAAGGATATTTAAACGCGGTTCATATGATATAGGAATTGCACCTAATGTAAACAAACTTTATCTTTGGACCGAAAGAGGAGCAAATAGACATTGTAAAATCCTAGATACAGATAAGGCTTGGGAACAGTTTGATAACTTAGAGGAAACATACTTCAAAGTTAAGCAACAGAAAGCAACTTGTATAGAAGATGTATTAATAGAAAGTTTAAAAGAAATGAAAGATTTAAGATTTCAAGTTAATCAAGCTAACAACATAGCATTAGAAGCAAAAACAGAAGTTAAAACAATAAAAGAAGTTGTTTCATTAAATGCTACAGACTGGAGAAAGGATACACAACAACTAATTGCAAGAATAGCAAAACAGCAAGGTAGTTTTGAACATATAAACATGCTTAGAAGAGAAAGTTACGAGTTACTAAACAATAGGTTTGGAGTTGACTTAAATCGAAGATTAATCAATAAAAGAAGAAAGATGGCAGAAGAAGGAGTATCTGAATCTAAAAGAGAGAAAATCAACAATTTAGATGTAATACAAGATGATAAGAAACTTATAGAAGGTTATGTGGCTATTGTAAAAGATATGGCTTTAAAATATGGAATATCAAGTGATTTAAATAAGAATTAGTTTAAATTGAACTAGCACTTTGAAAATTAAATATAGAATAAAAATATCTCCCTTAAAAGTTTTTTAAAGAGAGATAAACACTTTATTTTGTAACTATTTGAATACATGATGGATGAATGCAATAGTTTTTATCTTTGTAATCTACAGAAACATAATTACTAGAGTACATCTTATCAAGGTTCCCATTAATATATTCTACTACATTACAACCATTTATAGTGCCAATATCAGTTATATCAATCCAGTTACTAAATATCTTAACATAAACAAATTTCATGATAACACCAGCTTTCATTAGAATTTAAGTTAATTATAACATGGTGTATTGAGATAATGTGCTAAGAAATAGATACAGAGTATTTGAAAGAGGTGAGATAGATTGAATGATAAAAAGAAATATACCCTGAGTATTACAGAAGAATTATATGTTAAATGCAAAGAAAAAGCTAATCAAAGAGGTATGTCAGTAAATGAATACATACTATCAGTGATTAGCAAAGCTTTATAAACGTTATTCTTCAATATTAACTTTTATTTCTCCTTTTGTTTGTTCATAATTTTCAACATGCTTCTTTATTAATTGTTCAATTTCTTTATTAGCAGAACGACCTTCACTTTCTGCAATATACTTAATTTTTTCAAGTAAAATTTTATTTATACGCAAAGTGTATTTAGGCAATGAAGTTGACATAATAATACCTCCTTTTTAAAGTCTAAATGATGTCATTATTATATCATAAAAATAATTCATAGAAAATCTATAAAATATATTGACGGCATAAAGACGGCGTGATATTATTAAAACAAGAAAGGAGTTGACGGCAAAATGAACTCAAATAAGAAGAGAATAACTGTTAGGATGCCCGAAAAATTAAATGAAGAAATAACAAGAAAATCAAAATACTTAGGATTAACCAAAAACTCATTTATAATAGATATTTTATGGAAAGAGTTTGATTTATCTGAATATAAAAATAGTCATAAGGAGGATGGAAAGTATGAATAATTTACAAATATTTAAAAATTGCAATTTTGGTGAGATAAGAACTATTGAAATTGATGGTAAACCGTATTTTGTAGCAACAGATATAGCAAAAGCTCTTGGTTACTCTAACACTAGAGATGCAGTTAAGAAACATTGTAAGTGGGTAGCGAAATGCGACATACCTCATCCACAAAGTAATTCTAAAGTTTTGAAGGTAAATATTATACCAGAAGGCGATATGTATAGGCTTATTTCTAATAGTGAATTACCAAATGCAGAAAAATTTGAGAGTTGGGTATTTGATGAAGTGCTTCCAAACATAAGAGAAACAGGCACATACAATAGTAAAAAATCCAAAGATATTAAGAACGAATCAGAAATAAAATACATGAATGCTCAAGCAAGATTAAAAAATGCAAGGGCAAGGGAAGCAAAGATATATCTAGAGATAGCAGAAAATGTAGATATAAAAGAATATAAACAGATTATGTATTCTAAAGCAACAGAAGAACTATATGGAGAAGCATTAATACCATTACCTGTAGCAAATAAAAAAACTTATTCAGCTACAGAAATAGGTAAAATATTAGGAGTTTCAGCTAATAAAGTTGGAAGTTTAGCAAATGCTTATAATTTGAAAACAGATGAATATGGCATTAAGGTTTGGGATAAGGCTAAACATTCAAATAAACAAGTTACAACTTTTAGATATTATGAAAATGTGATACCTATTATAAAAAAAGCTTTAATTAGCTTTGATAACTAGATAAAACTAACACTTTGAAAAATAAATACAGAATATTTTGAAAAGGAAGTGATTAAATGAAAATTAAAAAATTAGTACTAGCAACAGGAGAAGAATTTGAGGATATAGAGCTTAGAGAATTTAAAAATAAAGAAAAATGCTTACCATCAAATATGGTAAAGATTATTGATGGTAAGCAGGAACTTCTAATAAATAAAGAATTCATATTATCGTTAGAAGTCAAAAGAAAGACTACTTTTTAGGTCCTTTCTTAGTTTGTGACAGAGCACTACCAGCAACTGATTTGGAAGCAGCACTATATCTTCCGTCTTTAAGAATCTTACTAGCCTTAGAAGCAACAGTTTTACTTGTTTGTTTAGTGTTTTTAGCTATAGGTATCACCACCTTTAAATGTATTTATAGGATATATCCTATAAATAAATTATATCAAAGGAGGAAAATAATGGCAATTAATGACAACATAAATAAAATTTTAAGAGATAGAAATTTAAAAGCGTGGAAATTAGCAAAAGAAATAGGAGTAGATTCAGGAAATTTATATTCAATTTTAAGAGGAGAAAATAAAAATCCAACTATAGATACATTGATAAAAATAGCTAACTATTTAGACGTTGCATTAGATGAATTAGTTGGAAGATAGGAATGATAAAAATGAAAAATAAAGAAAAAGCATTATTACTTAGAGCAGTTCTAATTTTAATTTTCTACTTTTTAGGAATTGAATTTAGCAAAGTTTTCTTTAAATAATAAGTCTACATATACAGAAAGGGTGAGATAAAAATGAGCACAGCATTACAATTCATAGACACAAAAGACTTAGTGCAAGAATTAATGCAAAGAGATGATACAACAGACATCATTAAGATGTTTTTAGATAGAGAAGGAATTAAGCAAATGAAGTTAGTCACATTAAAAGAGTTTAAAGAGTATTTGAAAGTATCAGATGTAACAGCAAGAAATATGGTAAAGGAAGCAGAAGCACAAAATCTATATACAGTTATCAAAATCGCAGGATGTTATAGAATAGATTTGATTTCTTTTGAAGAATATGTAATGAAAAACGTAATGAAGGATAAAGATGTAATGAAAAAGAGAAAGGGGGTGATTTAGTTGAGTGCAAAGGTGCTAATAGCTTATGTACAACTTTGTAAGCAATATAATAAGAAAGCGAGTTTTGAAGGTCTTAAAAATACAACAAGGAGATAATCGCATGAAAACAATCTATAAAAATAAAATCTATAAGATAGAGCAGGACAAAGAGTTATATAAGATTACATACTATGACGAGCAGAGAAGTAACAAGACGTTTAATAAAGATAAAAAAGTTAAAAGAAGTGCATTAACAAGAGATATAAATGTAGTTAACTTGTATTTACCATCAAATTTAAAAAATAAATAAAGGAGGTAATTATGAATAAATTCGATTTAAAGAAAGTTGAAGTAGGAAATGCAGTAAAAGTAAATTGTAAAAGACTTGGTTTTGAAATCGACTGCATAGTAGTAGTAGCAACAGAAAATGAGCTAAATTTAGCTTACTATGACAAAGAAAGAGGATGTATGGAGTATCAAGCACTAATAGTAGAAGATGTTAGATATGGTGATTATGAGATTGTATTTTTAAATTAGGGGGTGTATTTAATGGAATTAGCTATATCAGTTGCAACAAGTCAAATTAAACAAGCAAAGAAAAGCATAAAAGAATTAAAAGCAAAAGAGGATTATGACAAAGACACTCTAAGCTGGTGGGAAGGTGTAAAACAAGCTAGTGAGAATATACTAGAGTTTTTAGAAATAGAAAATAAAGCATAAGAAAAGAGCCATTGCGATTGGCTCTAATCAAAAGGTAAATCAAATTTATGTAGCTATATTATAGCACAAGGGGGAACTAAAATGAAAGCAATTTTATTAAAAAGTTTAGATATAGAGAATTTTAAAGGAGTAAAAGAACTTCATATAGATTTTGAAAATGTAACTAATATATTTGGAGAAAATGCAACTGGCAAGACTTCAATATTTGATGCTTTCACATGGGTAATGTTTGATAAAGATAGCAAGAATAGAAGTGTATTTGAGATAAAGCCTTTGGATAAGCAAAATAAAGTCATTAGAGGGCTTGTGACGACTGTTACAGCAGTATTAGAAGTTAATAATAAAGAGATAAAGCTAACTAAGAAATATGAAGAAAAGTGGACTAGAAAAAGAGGAGAATCAGAAGCAACTTTTACTAAAAATGAAACAACTTACATGATAAATGATACTCCAATAAAAAAGAGTGAATATGTAAAAGAGATAGCAGAAATAGCAGACGAGGACCAGTTTAAATTACTTACTAATCCCTATTATTTCTCAAATGAACTTAATTGGAAAAAAGCTAGAGAAGTGATTTTAAATGTATGTGGAGATATAACAACAGAACAAATTATAGAAGCTAAACAGGAGCTAACTCCACTTATTACAGAATTTGAAAAGGAAAATAACATAGATAAGATTATTAAGAATAGAAAAGCTACTAAGAATAATCTATCTAAAGAAAAAGAAGAAATACCAGTTCGTATAAATGAATGTGATAAGAGCCTATATGACATAGATTTTGAGGGGATAGAAACTCAACTTAATGCTAAAAAAGCTGATTTAGAAAGTATTGAGGATATGTTGTTAAGTGGTACAAAAGCAAATGAACAGATTTTAAAAGACAAAGAAAAGGTATTTGAACTAAAACAAGAGATACAAAGTATTAAACAATCGGCGAGTGAAAGAGGAAATAAGAAGAGAAATGAGTTAATAAGTGAAAAAGAAGGTCTAAATTATAATGTTCAAACGCTAAGAAATAACCTTGTGTATTTAGAAAGCGATAGAAAACTAAAAGAAAATTCGAGAGATAAATTAGTTGAAGAAACAAATAGCCTTAGAAATGAATGGTCTAAAGAAAGTCAAACAATGTTAAATTTAAGTACTGTGCAAACAGAGTGCCCAACTTGCAAAAGACCTTTAGAAGTTGATGATATAGAAGCAAAGAAAAAAGAAATGTTAGATAACTTTAATTTAAATAAAGCAAAAGTATTAAAAGAGATAGGAACATTAGGTAAATCTAAGGGCGAAGAAGTAGAAAAGCTTAACACAGAGATTGAGCAACTACAGTTAGATGAAAAGGAAGCTTTAAAAGAGATACAAGAAAAAGCAGTATTAATAGATAAGATAAAAAAAGAATTAGAAAATACAAAATCTACAGAGATATATTCAGTAGAAGAAGAAAATAGATTAACACAAATTAGTGTAGAAATAAAAGAGCTAGAAGAAAAAATAAACAATAAAGATGCTGATAAAAACATAGATGAACTAAAAGAAAATAAGAAAAAACTGATGGTTGAAATTGAGTCACTTAATAAAGAACTAGCTAAAAGAGATATTAACAAAGAGCTATTAGATAGAAAAGAACAGTTGTTAGAAAAAGAAAAAGCGTTAGGTATAGAACTAGCTCATCAAGAAAAAATACTCAACCTATGTGAGTTATTTATAAAGACTAAAGTTAGTTTATTAGAAAGTAATATAAGTAGTAAATTTAAAAATGTAACATTTAAACTATTTAAAGAACAAATAAACGGTGGAATTGAGGAAACCTGTGAAGCTTTAATAAATGGTGTACCTTTCAGCAATGTAAACACAGCAGGGCAGATAAACGGAGGACTAGATATAATAAATACTTTGTCTAATCATTTTGAAGTTAAGATGCCAATCTTTATTGATAATAGGGAAAGCGTGAATACTTTGATTGATATTGATAGTCAAATAATAAATTTGGTCGTAAGTAATGATAATCCATTAAAAATAGAAGGAGTGAACTAAAAATGGCAAATGAAATACAAAGACAAGTAAGTGTTAAGAATTTACTATCTACAGAAGCTTATAAGAAAAGATTTAAAGAGGTTTTAAAAGACAAGGCTAATACATTTATGGCATCAGTCGTTAATGTATCCAACTTACCAAGTTTAAAAGATGCAGAACCTAATTCAATTTTAAAATCTGCAATGGTTGCAGCAACATTAGATTTACCAATAGACCCAAATTTAGGTTTCTCTTATCTAGTGCCTTTTACAAATAAAGGAGTTAAAGAAGCTCAATTTCAAATTGGATATAAAGGGTTTATACAACTAGCTATGAGGACTGGACAGTATAAAACAATCAATGCAATAGAAATCTATGAGGGTGAGATTAAAAGCGTTAATAGGCTGACTGGAGAGATAGAGTTTAATGAAAATGAAGATGAAATAGACAAAGAGATTGTTGTTGGATATATAGCATATTTTAAATTGTTAAATGGATTTGAAAAAACTCTATATATGAGTAAAGAGGATATGGAGAAATACGCTAAAAGATATAGTCAAACATACAAAAGTAACAAGGATTACGTTGTAAAATCAAGTCTTTGGACAACTGACTTTGATTCAATGGCAGTTAAAACAGTACTTAAAAGATTGTTATCTAAATATGGAATATTAAGTATAGAAATGCAAAAGGCACTTGAAACTGACCAAGCAGTAATAAAAGATGATAATTCAGTTGAGTATGTGGACAGACAAGTAGAAGAAGAAATCGAGGAAAATGCTAATAAAAAAACTATAGATATTTTGGCAGAAGAAGAAAAAGAAAAAGCTATTGAAATTAAAGAATCTAAGTCAGAAGAAGTAAAACAACAGGAATTTGAAGCACCACCATTTTAAAGATGAAAATTAAAGTATTAGGGAGCAGTAGCAGAGGTAATTGTTACTTGCTCCAGCTGGAAAATGAGACATTAATACTCGAGTGCGGAATTAACTACAAAGACATACTAAAAGGCTTAGATTTCAATTTAGAAAGTGTTATTGGGTGTTTAGTCACACATGAACATAAAGACCACTCAAAAGCGATTGTAGAGCTTACAAGTAGTGGAATAGATGTATTTACTAGCAAAGGAACATTAGAAGCTTTAGGAATAGAAAATCATAGAACTAAAGTTATAGAAAGCGAGAAATTATTTAAGATAGGCAATTTTAATATAATGCCTTTCTCAACCAAACATGATGCAGTAGAACCATTAGGATTTTTAATAAATCATAAAGATATTGGTAATCTACTTTTCATCACAGATAGTTACTATTGTGAATATAACTTTAAGAATTTAAATCACATCATGATTGAATGTAACTATAGTAAAGATTTATTAGACAGCAACAAAAATAAGATTTATTTGAGAAATAGAATAGTTAAAAGTCACTTTGAGTTAAGTAATGTAATTAATTTTTTAAAAGCTAATGATTTAAGCAATATAAAAACAATTACTTTGCTACATCTAAGTGAAGATAATAGTGATAAGAATTTATTTATAAAAGAGATAGAAAAGAATGTAGGAATACCAGTAATGGTAGCTGAAAAAGGATTAGAAATTTATTTATAAAGGATAGAAGTTAATTAAGTAGGTGAAACCTTGAAATATACAATATTAGGATTCAGTCAGAAAAAGGCAGTAGAATTAGGATTAAATACAAAGGATTTACTTATATTGAGATGGTTTGTAGATTTTCTAGGTAGTGGCAGGATGGCAAGAAAACTTATTAATGGAATTGAATATTATTGGGTTGATTATTCTGGGGTTATTAAAGAGCTACCAATTCTTTATACAGAGAAGCATGACACTATTTATAGAGTACTCAAAAAGCTAGATAAAATAGGTATATTAGAACATGCTACATTAAAGCAAGGTGGTACATGGAGTTACTATAAATTAGGATATAGGTACATAGAGTTGATTAGTGATAGTTATCAACAGGTCGGAAATAAATCCGACTGCTCGGATAAAAATCCGACCCAAACGGATAAAAATCCGACCCAAACGGATAAAAATCCGGAACGAAAAACCCATCCACTATATCCTTCTACTATACCTTGTAACCAAACCAGTGAGGTGGAGGAAAAGAAGAAAATAATTGAAGAAATGACACAATTAAAAATAAGTAAAAATATGTGTAATACAATTAAAGATTGGGATATAGAAAGGCTTTTAGTAGCTATAGAAATATACAAAGAATGTGATGGTAAAAGTTTTAAATATCTGAAAACAGTCTATAGCAATGATGATAACTTTAGAAAAAATAAAAGTAAAAATATCTCAGAGACAAAAAAGACTAAGTTTCATAATTTTAATGAAACATTTACTAAGTACACCAGCGATGAATTAGACGACATTATTAAGAAAAGTCAGAAGGAGAAGTTCAGTTAAGTTAAATAATCTAGGGAGTAATTATACAATATTACTTCCTAGAAGTTAAAAATATATTGGAGGAAATATGAAAGAAGAGCATGGAAAAATCTTTTTAGAGTGTGATGGTGAAAGATTTGAATTTATACAGAATAATTCAACAGAAAAAATCAAGTTAAGTAATAGAAAAACTGATAAATATGAACCATTAACAGGGAAAGGGACTTTTGAGATTATATCTGTAAATGAGTGTTTAAAAAAAGATATGTTGTGGCTTAAAATATTGTATTTATCAGTAGTTATAGCAAAAATAATGCGATATAAAATGCTAGGTATTTCAAAATAAGGGAGAGGTAATAAGATGGCTAAAGTTTGGATGGATGCAGGAGAGTTTTTGAGTAAAACTATAGATTTGGAAGACCTATTTGAGCTTAATTTAAGAAAAATAAGAGAAGCAAATGAAAGTAAGAAAATAAAGCTTAAAATTAATGAATCGAAATTTAAAAAATTAAGAAAAAAACCAATTAATGATACAAAGAGCAAAGCTATAAAAGTTTTTAATATTGAAACTGGAGAAATTAGGATATTCAAAAGTGCAAAGGATGCAAGTAAATACTTAAAAATTAGTGGAGATTATGCTAGTTGTTTAGCTAGAGAAAATAGAGTAACTAGAGAAGGTTGGAAAGCTGAATATATTCAAGAGGTGTCAGATGGTATTAGCAAATGTGGAGCAAGTAATTAAATTAGCTGAAAAGATATTAAATAAGAAAAAGTGTTCTGTAAATAAAGCTATTGATATAGCTATAAAAATACTTAGTAAGTATGAATATGAAGGGATGTTAGAAAAATGAATATCAGCGTCGAAGAAGGTTTAAACTTGTTTTTTAAAACAATATTTGAGTGGAATGACTTACCAAACTATGTATATAGCAATGAATATAAAGAAGCATTCACAAAATGTATTATTGAAAAAAGTAAAAATAGTAAGTTGACTAAAGAGTATATTCTAAAATTGATTGACCATGAAACTGGAAACAAAAAACCTTATTTTGAATTTAATCGAGGAGACGTTAAAAAATGAATATATTAGCTGTTGCAATGTTTATAATAGGAAGTTTTATAGCTGGTAGGATTTATGAGTATAGATTGAATCTAAAAGAGTGTGAAAATTGCGATAACAATGTGTGGAGGTAAAAGAATAATGCTTTATATATGCAGCTCGCAAGGGTTAGAAGAAATTGAAATTTACAATATAACTGATAAGTTTATTGAACTATACAAAGACAATAGAATGCTTTTTAGAGATACAGAGTTCTTTAAGATAGATAAAGCTGAGTTAAGAAAAATATTAAGCAAAGAAAATGTTTTTAGGGCTTATATAATTTCAGATGATAAAGAACAGGCAATAAAAACATGGAATGAGTATGTAAAAAATGAAATTAAAAATCTGAATGAAAGATTAAAAATGTGTGCGAATTTTATTATAACAAGATAATTTAAGGGAGGAATAGATTATGAAATATGAAGAATATGAGGTAGCTTCAAAAAGAACTAAAGAATTTGAAAAAATATCAAAGTGTAAACAAACTATTGAGGAAGTGCTAGAAAAATTAGATTCTGATAATTACAAATAAAATTTGATTTTAATGATTGTCCATTATGCAGATTGAATTTAAGTTCTGATGATGATGAAGAACACTTTATAAAAAAAGAAATGTATTGTGCATTTAGAAATATTAAAAATAAACTTGAGGAAATGTTGGAAAAAATATAAGTGAAAATATCTAATTAAAACAGTTTAGAGAGTTGCAAAATGTATCTTAATATAAATTGCTATTGAAGTGTTTTGCGACTCTCAAAAACGAAAAGAGAGGGGAATAAAATGTATAAATATTCGTTAATAGTATCTCAGTATTATAATTCATATCATACTTTTATTGTTAAATTTGAAGAAGATAATTTTATAGATAAGTTTTCAGCTTTTGTAGAAGAATTGTATCAGTATAAAAGAAATGAAGAGGATAAAAGGGAAATAAATATAGGCGACTTTGGTTACTGCAAGAGCGATGAAATAAGACAAAGATACAATATAAATGATGCAGGAGATTTATATGTAATTAACTCTGAGTATGCTAATTATTTAAAATGCGTATCAGAAGAATTTAAAATGGATTCGCTAAGAATGTATAAAGGTTACATAAAAAAAGACGTGACTAAGGCTATTTCAAAACATCATTTTCATGAAAGGATAAAAGAAATAGTTGAAAAACATTTTGAGATTGCATAAAAAGAAGGGGTGGAATTATGATAATACACAAATTTATAATACATGTTTTGGATAAGAATAGCGATACTCCAATACTAAATGATTTTGAAGGTAAAGTTAGCCAAGATATGGACATATTCTTTCAAAAGAAAATCAACAAAGTATTAAGAGATAATGACATCAGAAAAGCAGTATTTAATGACTATAGTAACAATCTGATTAAGAAATGTTGTGAACAGATAATATATGATGAAAATTCATTTTTAAGTAACTCTAAAGAGATTGCATCTTACTTGTTTGAGATTATGAAAGTGAATGCTACATTAGAATCTTGTGACTTAGCAATATGCTTATATACTGAAAAAGATGAAAAAGGAATTGCTATATTAAGACTTGATTACAACAAGTCGTATACTCATTCTATTGAGTTTGAAAATGATAAATTTAATATACAGATGTCAACTAATGAAGTTAACATACAAGAGACTAAAGCAATTAAAATAGGGGCAATTATTGGTTTGAGTGGAGTTAATGATGAGTATCATCTAAGTGTTTTAGATAAAGATGCAGAAAAGGAAGAAACTAATTCTAAGTTTGTTACAGAGTTTTTAAATACTACTAAAATTAAAGATGATAAGTATAAAACTAAGGTGTTTAAAGGCTTGGTAGATGCTTTTATAGAGAATTTATATAGTGATATGAAGCAGGGCGAAGACGTAAGAAGTATCTTACTTTACATGCTAAGAGAAAAGCAAAAACTTGATATAAATGAGTTTACTGAAATAGCAATAAAGGAAGATTTAAAAGATAGTTTTAAGTACCATGTAGAAGAAAAAGGTCTTGATGGAAGTTTTAATATTGATAAAAAATGGGTTGAGAAAAATCTAAAAAATAGACATATAAAAACAGATACAGGGATTGAGATAAAAGGCAAAATGGATGATTTTGAGGATTTTATGAAATATGGTATTAGACATAATGGGAATGGAACTGTAGATATAATTATTAAAAATGTAAGTTTTTATAATGAAAAGTAGGTGCTCATATGAAAGTAGGGTTAATAGATGTTGATGGGCATAACTTTCCTAATTTAGCACTTATGAAAATATCAGCATACCACAAAGAATTAGGTGATAAAGTGGAATTTGTAAATTTCTTTAAAAAATATGACAAAGTATATAAAACCAAAGTATTTACTTTCTCAGATGATGATTACACAGTTATAAATGCTAAGGAAGTCATAAAGGGTGGCACAGGATATGATTTACAGAATAAATTGCCATCACAGATTGAATTTATGTATCCCGATTATGATTTATATGATATTAAAAATATTGCTTATGGCTACTTAACAAGAGGATGTCCTAGAGGTTGTGAGTTTTGTATTGTACAAGAAAAGGAAGGTAGCAAAAGCTATAAAGTAGCCGATTTAAACCAGTTTTGGAGGGGAGAAAAAGAGATTAAGCTATTAGACCCTAATATTTTAGCTTGTAGTAAGTGGGAAGAACTCTTAAAGCAACTTATAAATAGCAAAGCTTGGGTTGATTTCACTCAAGGGCTTGATATAAGGCTTATGACAGAGAAAAAGGCAGAAATGATTAATAGAATTAAAATAAAAAGGATTCATTTTGCATGGGACAATTATGAGTTTAATACATATGACAAGCTGAAAGAATTTAGAAGTAAATTGAACTTTAAAAAACAAAAACTAGGTGTTTATGTTCTTACTAATTTCAATACTACTTTTGAGGAAGATTTAGAGCGTGTTTATAAATTAAAAGAGTTAGATTATGACCCTTATATAATGATATTTGAAAAATGGAAATGCCATCATGAGTATAGAAGGTTGCAAAGATGGGTTAATAATAAGATTATTTTCAGAAGTGTAGATAAATTTGAAGATTATAAGGGGTGAGAATGTGAAGTATATAGCGAGTTTTAGCGGAGGAAAAGATTCAGCTGCAATGCTACTTCTAATATTAGAAAAAGGACTTCCATTAAACGAGATTGTTTTCATAGATACAGGACTAGAGTTTAAAGAAATTTATGATATAATAGATGATTTTGAAAAAAGAATAAACTTTAAAATAACAAGAATTAAAGCAGAAAAAACTTTTGAAGAATACTTTTATACAGTAAATGGAAAAGGAAAACGTAAAGGTCAAATATGGGGCTTTCCTTATCTTTTAGGGGCATGGTGCAATAGTAGATTAAAACTTGCTCCTGCTAATAAATATTTCAATTCAGTTGGAGAACACAAGCGATATATCGGAATCGCTTTTGATGAACCTAGCAGATACAGAAGGCTAGAAAAAAACTGCATAGCACCGCTTTACGAAGCAAAAATGACTGAAAAAGATTGCTTGAAGTATTTAGAAGAAAAAGGGTTCTATTATGAAATACATCACAGATTCAAACGAACAGGTTGTTACTTATGTCCTAAACAGAGTTTGGAGAGTCTTAGAACTTTAAGAAAATATTACCCTGATTTGTGGGGGGGTATGCTTAAGTTGGATAAAGATAGTCCAATACCTTTCAAAGCTGATGGAACAACAGTACATGACCTAGAAAGACGATTTAGTAATGAAGATATAGAAAATGAAAGACAGATAAGTTTCTTTCAAACAGAGAAGGTGAGTATATGACTAATAAAGAAATGTGCAAGTCAAAGAATATCACAGAGAAAGAAAGTTATAAGCGATTTAGTAAAGAGATTTGTGGTAGTTGCAAAAATACTAAGAGAGATTGTAAAAGTGAAGATTGTGATACAGCACATAAAATATGGTTGAAGAAGGAAGCAGAAAATTATTTATAAAATTTGGAGGGAATAAAATGTTATTAGTTGAGAATAAAAATGATAGGTCCATTCTTGCAAAAGAATCGCTTGAAAGATTAGGGGCTAAAGATGTGAAAATATATAATATGGATACTGGGAGCAATGTTATATATTCAGTTGAAAATGGAAAAGAGCATCTAACTATATCAAATGAAAAAAGATTTCCTAATTGGAATGAAATTAAGTATGTTAGATATAAATTAATGAAACCAAATAAGACTATAGTACAGATATTGCCACCAAAACAAGAATATATAAATTTACATGAAAATTGCTTTCATCTTTGGGAAATAGAGGATAATGCAGTTCCAAGTAAATAATTTGTAAAAATAAATAGTCAAGGTAAGTTTGTGAATGAAACTAGAAGTCTATAGACTTACTTTGACTTATAAAGAGGTGATTGTATGATACATGAATTACAGATAGCTTCTAGCACTTTTAAAGATGTAATTAAGAATAAAAAACAAATTGAAGTAGAGCATACAGTAGATTTTAAAGCAGGAGATACAGTTATATTACAGTCATTTAAAAATAAAAAATTTACAGGAATTGAAGTAAACAAAGAGGTTGAGTATCTTATTAAATTGGGAAATGGGTATGTTGAGCTGGGAATAAAATAAAAATTTAAGGAGGAAGAGTAAATGTTAGAATTAATGAATTTGATGAAGAATTCAATGCTTGAAGAATTAAAAAAAACTAATAATAAATTTAAATGTGTAGATGAAGATTTATTGTATGATAAAGTACAGAATTTAGATTATTTGCAAATATTTGAAGTACATGACTGTATGATAAAGTTAATTTCTATGAAAGAAACAAATGAACAATTAAAAAAACTTAAGTTAGAAAACTTTTTAGATAGCCTTAATTTCAAGGGAGATAATTTTGAAAGTTAATTTTACAATAGATGGAGAACCAATTGGAAAAGAAAGACCAAGAATGAATACTTACGCTAAAAGGACCTATACACCTAATAAAACTAAAAATTATGAGGATTATATAAAATATCTGTATCAATCTAAAGTTAGATACTATTTTGATGGATACATAAAAATGACTTTAAGATGCTATTATTCTATAGCTAAAAGTAACAGTAAAAAAGTTAAAGAGCAGAAAAGAAATAATGTATTAAGACCTAGTAAGAAACCCGATATTGACAATGTTGTTAAGATTGTAGCTGATGCACTTAATGAGATAGCTTATAAGGATGATACACAGATAGTTGAGGTTGTAGCTAGTAAATATTATAGTGATAGACCAAGAATCGAGATTGAGTTAGAAGAAATATTATAGGAGGAGTATAAATATGAACGATATTATGATAAATGAAAATTTAAGAGTTGTAGCAGATGATTTGGTTACAGTTTATGAAACTGATACAGGAGAGAAAATAGTTTTTGCTAGAGAGCTACATAGTAACTTAGAAGTTAAGAGACAGTTTATAGACTGGATTGAAGATAGGATTAAACAATATGGATTTAAGGAAAATGAGGATTATTCAGTTTTTCATAAAAATGTGAAAAACTCAAATGGTGGTAGACCATCTAAGGAATATGTATTAAAGCTTGATGTAGCAAAAGAACTTGCTATGGTACAAAACAATCATAAAGGAAGGGAAATAAGAAGATACTTTATAAGATTAGAGAAGTTACTCAATAGAACCTTGTCAAATTCACAACTTAGTCAAATTAATACTATTGTGAATGAATCATTGCTTAAAATGGAAGTTAAACATAATATACAAATGGAGCAACTTAAAAAAGAGTGTTCAGAATACTATAGACCAACATCTAAAACTAAATACGATATATCTTCTTATATAAAAGAAAGATTAGGGATATCAAAAGTTAATGAAGAATTTGAACTTGTTAAGAAAAGAACTTTATTGGTATTAGGTGCTGATAAATGGGAGGATATACCGAAGGATGTGTTACTTAATTCATTAAATTTGATAGATGAGTCAATAAGAATTATAAAATCTGAAAGAAAAACAAATCAAATTAGTTTCTTTGAAAAAGATAATTTCTGTTAATTAAAGAAAAAAGGAGTGCTTTCACACTCCACTTGTCAAAAATATAGAATTATTATCCTTAATAAATATTATAACATAAATAATTGATAGGAGCGTGGAAGTATGAATAAAAAGACACTATTTCAAGAGGTTGAAGGTAGATTATATAACTATAAAAAATTAGAAAGTCAAATAAGAATAAAAGATATATATATTAAAAAGTTAGAAAACGAGTTTTGTGGATGTAAGGCTCAAAGTTATGAAGAAAAAACAGGACCTACTTATAATATAAGTTCAAGTGTGGAAAATGAAGTTATTAAAAGAGAAGATGATTTAAATAGATTAAAAGAAGATAAGAAAACACTAGAGATTGAAAAAGAAACTATAGAATGTGCATTAACAAGTCTAAATAGCTTTGAAACAGAGTTCTTCAATGAAATGTATATGAATAATGAAAAGATAAACATGGATTATATGTCTAATGCTATGCACATAGATAGAAGTCATTGCTTTAGAATAAGAAAAAGAATAGTTTGTAAAATCATGGATATGTTATATCCGAAAATAAAAGAGTTTGAATTGCCCATTTTTTCATGGAAAGCTTAAAAATGAGACTATTTTGAGACTTTTTGGAGACTATCGTGAGACTTTTTATTGGCAAAAACGTGAGATAATAATATTGTGGAAATGAAATATTTCCCTCTCAAAACTAAATATATATTAAGCTAGGGTTAAGGGATTACTCTAGCTTATGTGAACAGACTAGGCAGGGCATGAGGATGCTGTTAGTTCAATTCTAACTATGTTCAAAATCTATTGATACACTATATTAAGTATTTGAATTGAGATTAAAATCTCATACAATTTTATCTTAATTCAGAGGTCTAAAAATCGAGTGGGGCTTGGTAACCTCACTCACCATGTGAGTGCTGGTGTTTAATCTAGGTTCGATTCCTAGAACTTGCTCCCTTAAATAATATGTATCTCCCATTTGAAAAGACTAGGTTATGACAAACTTAGTCTTTTGATTTTAAAAGTACTATAAAAGTATAATTGTTTTTGTTGAAATACCATATAACTTGGACTACTATTAAAGAAAAAGGTATTGGAGGATATAGACATGATTATAAGTACTGGAGATATTAAAGAGGAGTATGGGGTTATAGATGCTATATTTGCAATAGACTCTCATAAGGAAGGCATATTTAGAGGTGCAGACCCAAACTCAGCATTTAAAGGAGTAAAAGAACAATTAAAGAAAAAATGTGAACAATTAGGTGGAAATGCTGTAATCAATTGTCAATTTGAATATCGTATTGCTGTGGCAGATGGTTTTGCAAGCAAAAAACAAGTTGTTGAAATATTTGCATATGGAACAGCTGTAAAAACTTTGTAAAAATAGAGATTAATCTAAAAGGTCATCTTAATAGATGGTCTTTTTTTATACCATAAATTAAATAAGAGTATTATTTAGAATTATTTTGTAGTTGTCGAATGGTTTTTGAAGGATATTGACCTTTAAAGTTGAATTTTATACTTTGGAAGGGATAAAATGAAGGATAATTTATTTCTAAGTTGTTTAAGCACAATAATAGCTACTATAACAACTTTTATTACACTTTTTAGTAAAAATCAAAAAATAATAGAAACTCATACAGATACTTATTTTAATAAATTATTAGTTCCTTATATTAATGTATATAAAAATAACGATAATATAAATGCAGTTGATTATATAAAGAGTAGGTACACTCTAGAAGATTATTATATACCTAAATATATTTTTTACTTGGTAGATGAAAATAACTTTTGTTTGTTACATAAAATTTTAGTTGCAGATTATTGGGAAATACATCCATCTAAAAGAAAAAATATATACAAAGTCATGGATAATATATCTGATATAACTGATTTTCTATCTATAATGCTGCTATTTTTTCTGAGTATTCTATATACATATGGAGCTTTAGCATCAGGGTATTTATTTATATCTAAGATTGTTATGTTCAAAACTATGACTTTTGAGGATATAAAGCGTTTTATTGGATATATAAGTTTAACAATTTTTTTCTTCTATCTTTCAGTAAATATTTTTAAGCATATTAATGATGATTACTCTATAAAGAATAAAGACATAATGAAAAATATACAAAAAAGAGAAAAAGATTATGATAAAAGTCATGATAGATTTTATATAAGCTAAAGAACTCTAACCAGAGTTCTTTTTTTAATTCCCAAAACGACAAACAAACGAGGTGGTGATGTGCAAGATGTCAAAGAAAAGGTAAAACAAGATTACCTAAAAGGTATGAAACAAAAGGAAATATCAGCAAAGTATGACATTAGTTTAAATACTTTAAAGTCATGGATTAAGAGATACAACTGGGCTAGTGAGAAAAAGAAGAGTGCACCTAAAAATAAAAGGGGTGCACCCATAGGTAATAAAAATGCTACTGGTCCACCTGGTAATAAGAATGCTGAAAAATTTGGTTTCTTCTCAAAATACTTACCCGAAGAAACTCAAGACCTAATTAATGAGATAAAGAATAAAGATAAATTTGATATTCTTTGGGAACAGATAACAATTCAATATGCAGCAATAATAAGAGCACAAAAGATAATGTATGTTAAAGATAAGGAAGAAATGATAAAGGAAGTTAAAAAAGAAAAAACAACAGAATCTGGAGAAGAAATACAATATGAATTTCAATTTGCATGGGATAGGCAAGCATCTTTTCTTAATGCACAGAGTAGAGCTATGAGTGAACTTAGAAGTCTTATAAAGCAGTATGATGAAATGATTCATAAGGATTGGAATTTGGCTACAGAGGAGCAAAAGACAAGAATAGACACAATGAGAACTAAAGTAGAACTTGAGAAAATTAAGTTGTTTGGTGATGATAAAGACGATAATTCAGAAGCTATACAAAGCTTCTTAGAAGCTACTTCTATGAGTGAAGAAGGTATAAAAGCTTTGTTTGAAGAAGAAGGAGAGGTCAAAAATGGCTCTACTTAGAAGAAAACAAAAAAGACAAGAAAAACGATTTGAGTTCAAGCCTTTTTCAAGAAAACAACTAAAACTTATTAACTGGTGGAGAGAAGGTTCTAAATATAAGGACCATGACATCATAATAGCTGATGGAGCAATAAGAAGTGGTAAAACTATAGCAATGATTTGCAGCTTCTTAATGTTTACACAAACTAATTTTGAAGGGGAAAACTTCATAATTGCAGGAAAGACTATTGGCTCACTAAAGAAAAATGTTATCGAACCAATGAAACAGATACTCAATGCGTGGGGCTGGAGATTTGAATATAATCGTTCAGAAAACTTTTTAGTAATTGGTAGTAACACATATTATATGTATGATGCTAATAACGAATCTTCCCAAGATAAATTACAAGGTCTGACAGCAGCAGGAGCTTTAGCTGATGAAGTAGCTTTATTTCCTAAAAACTTTGTTGACCAAATGATTGGTAGATGTTCTGTTGATGGTTCTAAGATATTCATGAACTGTAATCCTGCTGGTCCATATCATTTTATTAAAACTGAATTTATAGATAAAGTGAAAGAAAAGTTAATATGTTATTTACATTTCACAATGGATGATAATTTATCTCTATCTGAAAAAGTTAAAAATAAGTTCAAAAGGATGTTTACAGGTGTCTTTTATAAGAGGTATATTCTAGGTCTTTGGTGTCAAGCTGAGGGTGTTATCTATGATATGTTTAATGAAAAGATACACAAGGTATTAACTAGAATTAGAGAATACACAGAGTATTATGTATCATGTGATTATGGTACTCAAAATGCTACAGTATTTATATTATGGGGCAAATGTAAGGATGTTTGGTATGCAGTAAAAGAGTATTATTACGACGGAAGAAAAGAAGGAAAGCAAAATTCAGACAATAAATATTATACTGAACTAGTAAATTTTTTAGGCAATATACATCCCAAAGCTATAATAATAGACCCAAGTGCAGCTTCTTTTATAACTTTAATCAGAGATAAAGGGAAGTATAGAGTTAAAAAAGGTAATAATGATGTATTAAATGGAATAAGAAATGTTGGAACTGCTTTAAATAGAGAAATGATTAAATTTAATGATTGTTGCTCTAATGTATTTAAGGAGTTCTTTTCTTATGTTTGGGATGAAAAAGCTTTAGAGTATGGAGAAGATAAACCAGTTAAAGCAATGGACCATGCAATGGATGCTATTAGATATTTTGTCCATACAGTATTATTTGGAGGAAAAGGAATAAGCTTCTTGAAGTAAAGGAGGTGTTGAATATTTATATAAGTGAAACAGATTTGATAAAAGCTCAACTAAAAAAAGAGAGTACTTTTAATCTAGCAAGAGTTATAGAACATTATATTTTAAAGCATAGACCAGAGAAATACAAACAAGGAGAAGAATACTATTATGGTAATACTGATATAAACAATAAGAGAAGATATTATTTCTTAGATGGAGCTAAGGTTGATGATTTTACTAAGGTTAATAATAAGGCAATTAATAACTACCATAAGCTTTTAGTTGACCAAAAGGTGGGCTATAGTGTTGGAAATCCAATAGTATTTAATGCAGATGATGACAATTTCACTAAGCTTTTAAATGACCTGCTAGGGGAAGAATTTGACGATACAATAACAGAACTATACCTTAATGCTAGTAATAAAGGCATTGAATGGCTACATCCATACATTAATAGAAAAGGTGAGTTTAAATATGTAATAATACCTGCTGAGGAAGCTATTCCTATTTGGGACAGTAAAAGGCAGAAGGAATTAGTCGCATTTATTAGGTTTTACTACATTGAGGATATAGATGGTAACAAGATAAAAAGAGTTGAATATTATACAGAAAATGATGTGACTTACTTTATTGAAAGAGGTAATAGTTTTGTTCAAGAGCTTTTATATGATGAATATGGAAAAATGACCGATATACAAGAAGGTCATTTTAGAATAAATAACAAAGAACAAGGATGGGGTAAAGTGCCTTTTATACCTTTTAAAAATAATGAAAAGTGTGTATCTGATTTAACTTTCTATAAGTCTTTAATTGATATATATGATAATAACATTTCTACACTTGCAGACAATTTAGATGAAATGCAAGAGGTTATTTATGTATTAAAAGAATATCCAGGAACAAGTCTACAAGAGTTTATAGATAATATAAGATACTATAAATCAATTAAAGTAGATGGTGGAGGAGGAGTTGACAAGCTAGAGATAAGCATACCAATCGAAGCTAAAAAGGAGCTTCTTGACAGATTAGAAAAGAATATAATTATCTTTGGTCAAGGCGTCAATCCCGAAAGCCAAAATACAGGTGATAAATCGGGTGTAGCACTTAAATTTTTATATTCATTACTGGACCTTAAATGTTCTAAGACTGAAAAGAAGTTTAAAAAAGCAATTAGAGAGCTTTTATGGTTTGTATGTGAGTATTTAAAGATAAGTAGCAGTAAGAGCTATGATTATAAATCAGTTCAAATAACATTTAACCATTCTATGATAATAAATGAAGCTGAAAAGATAGATATGGCAGCTAAATCAATTGGAATTATATCAGATGAAACTATTGTTAGTAATCATCCTTGGGTTGAAGATGTTAATGACGAACTTGAAAGACTTAAAAAACAGGAAGAAACCCAAAAAGAATATGATGATTTAATTCCTACTAATAATCAAGAGGGTGTTATAGATGAAACATAAAGATTATTGGAGGAAAAGATTTGAACAATTAGAAGAAGCTCAAAACAATAAAAGTGTAAAATATTATCTTGAATTGGAAAAGCAATACAAATTAGCTATGAATAGTATAGAAAAAGATATATTATCATGGTATAACAGATTTGCTGAAAATGAAGGTATTTCTTTGTTAGAAGCTAAGAAACTACTTAACACAAGAGAGTTGGAAGAGTTTAAGTGGAGTGTTGAGGAATATATTAAATATGGCAAAGAAAATGCTATTAATCAAAAGTGGATGAAAGAGTTAGAAAATGCTAGTGCAAGGGTTCATATAACGAGGCTTGAAGCTTTAAAACTGCAAATACAACAACAAGTGGAAGTACTTTATGGAAATGAACTTGATAGCATTGATAGGTTAATGAAAGATATTTATACAAGTGGATACTATCATACAGCTTTTAATGTTCAACAAGGATTAAACGTTGGTTGGAGTTTAATGAGTCTTGATACTAACAGAATAAATAAAGTTATTTCTAAGCCTTGGACCAGCGATGGGTTAAATTTCTCAGAAAGAATTTGGGGTAAACATAGACCTGCTTTAGTAAATGAACTACACACTAAATTAACTCAATCGATTATTAGAGGTGAAAATCCAAAGAATCTAGTAAATGACTTTGCTAAGAGATTTAATGTATCTAAATCTCAAGCTAAGAATTTAATAATGACTGAATCAGCTTTCTTTGCATCAGCTTCTAGGAAAGATTGTTTCAACGATTTAGATGTAGAAAAATATGAGATAGTTGCCACATTAGATTTAAGAACCTCAAATATATGTAGAGAATTAGATGGTAAAGTATTTGATATGAAAGATTATCAAGTTGGGATAACAGCTCCACCATTTCATTGCCGTTGTCGGACAACAATAGCTCCTTGGTTTGAGGACGAAGAAGGTTATAGAGCAGCAAGAGATGAAAATGGTAAAACTTATTATGTACCATCTAGTATGAAATATAATGAGTGGTATAAGAAACATATTGAGGATAGACTTGGAAAAGAAAAAGCTGATACTCTTAGAAAAATGCAACTAAATGAGAGTAAAGATAGAAAACAATTTAAGGAATATAAAAAAGTATTAGGAAATGAAATACCTTCTAAATTTGATGAATATCAACATATGAAGTATAATGATACTATAAGGTATGAAGAAGTTAAAAAGCTTTATAAAGATGTAAATTGGCAAGTTAAAAATCAGAGGAATTTAACTAGTGGAAGTGTTCATTCAGTGCCATTTGAATCAAAACCAAATAGTGTATTTGATAATTACAAAGATGGTAAATTAATTCAAAGAAGATACTATGGTAATACAGGAAAACCTAGATTAGATTTAGATTTAACTGACCATAGAAACCCAAAGCAACACAAAATTGTACCTCATAAACATGATTGGTTAGCTGATGAAAATAACCATGACAGGGTAAAAAGAGAGAAGGATATGGAGCTTACAAAGGCTCATAAAATAGCTAACAAAGATATTTTGAAAGGAGAATAAAATGGATAATAAATTTAAGAATTTGCAACATTTAATTAATTCTATTGATTTAGGATTAGATATAGAATTTGACTTATATAGCAAACCATATAATATATCTATCGGAGATGATGATACAAGATTTATTACTCTTTGTCCTGATGGAGATACAAAGTATTATAAAAATGGTAAGGATATGGTTGATAATTACAACATTGATGGTAAATTACTAAAGGATTTATGGAAAGATATACAGATAGTAAATATGTAAAAGCACTTGCTAAATGATTAATTGGTAGGTGCTTTTATTATGTGAAAATTTAGTTGAGAGAGTGATTTGAAATATGACTAAATTCTGTATAAAAGAAAAAAAGAAGTCATTAAATAGAATAAAAGATGAAAAAGAAATAAAATTTGCTATTATTGAGGATTTACAGTATCCAAGGTATATAGCATGTGAGGATATAAAATTAAAGAATAGTGAAAATAAAATTAGACTTATAAGAATTGAGGAGGAGAAATAAATGGCTAAGTTTGTGAAGAAAGCAGTTGAAGTAGAAGCTTTTAAACTAGGTTATGATGTAGAACCAAAATGGTTTATTGAGAATGATAGAGCTTATAATTTTATACAAGAAAAATGTATTGGTGGTAATGTGAGTTGTGACTTAGAAACATTAGAAGGTACTATGAGAGCTAATAAAGGGGATTATATTATACAAGGTGTAAAAGGAGAAATATATCCATGTAAAGCAGATATATTTGAAATGACATATCAAAAAGTTGAATATAGGGAAAAAAATAAATTATCAACAGAGATAACTTTAGATTCAACAAACTTTCAAGAAAATATTAAAAATGCCACAAAGGAATTAGAGATTTTTATAGTAACTTTAGAAAAAGCAGATAATAAAATTGATAAACTAACAGAAAAAATGAATAAATATGCTTGTAAAGTTGATGTAGATAAGATTGTAAAACAGTTAGTGAAACACCTAAGAGAAGGCATTGAATAAGTTTTTGGGGGATGGAAATATGTTTAAAAAAGATACAAGAGGATATATAAAAAGACACATTGGAAAGCCAAATAAATCAAGTGTTAGAGATATTATATCAGTTCTTATTATAATTGTTGGGATAGCTTTGGGTTTTATTGTAGGTTTAAGTATAATTATATCAAATGTATTAGATGTAGCTAATATGATAGATGCTAACACGTTTACTTGTATGAAGCTTGTTTTTAATTTAGCAGGCATGATAGCAGGTTATTTAGTAGGAAGAATAATCTGTTTTGTATTATCATTAACAGGTATTTTTATTGGTAGTAAATAAGTTATTTAAAAGTCTTTTAAGAGGCTTTTTTATTTTGCAAAAAAATGAAAGGAGATATTAAAAATGGATTGGTTAAAAGAACTACTAGAAGGAATAAAAATTGAGGATAACAAGATTGATATAGCTTCTCTTCAAAAGTCTATAGAAAATAAAATAAAAGAGACTACAGTTACTCAAGAAGATTATATGAATCTTGAAACACAACTTAATACAGCTAATGAAACTATTAAAAAGTTTGAAGGAGGTATGACAAAAGAAGATGTAGAGAATTTAAAAACAACTTATGAAACTGATAAGAAAACTTTAGAAGAAACTCACAAAAAAGAAATTGAAGAAAAAGACTTTAATTACTGGTTGGGGGATGCTTTTAAATCTGTTAAATGTAGGGATGAAATAGCATTAAAAGCTCATTTGGATATGGAAGCACTAAGAAATAGCAAGGATAGACAAAAGGCTTTTGAAGAACAGATAAACCCTTTAAAAGTGGATAAAGATTATTTGTTTAATGCAACACTAGAAGGTGGAGAACCTAAAACAAACACTATAACACCAGGTCAAGAACCTAAAATAACTGATTTTGGTTTTAATTTTACTGGGGTAAGACCTCATGAAAATAATAATAAATAGGAGGAAATAAAATGGCAGCACTAAATTATGCAAAAGAATATTCAAATGTTTTAGCACAAGCATATCCTTATACTTTAAACTTCGGGGATTTGTATGCAACAGAAAATAATGGGAGATATAGATGGACTGGGTCTAAAACAATAGAAATACCAACTATATCTACAACTGGGAGAGTTGATTCAAATAGGGATACAATTGCAGTAGCTCAAAGAAACTATGATAATGCTTGGGAACCTAAAGTATTAACTAACCAAAGGAAATGGTCAACATTAGTTCATCCAGCGGATGTTGACCAAACTAACCATGTAGCTTCAATAGGTAATATAACTCAAGTATATAATGAAGAACAAAAGTTCCCTGAAATGGACGCTTATTGTATATCTAAAATATATGCTGATTGGACATCACTAGGCAAAGTAGCAGATACAACAGTTATTACAACTGCAAATGTCTTAGAAATATTTGACATGATGATGGAAAGGATGACAGAAGCTAGGGTCCCAGAAAATGGAAGAATATTGTATGTTACACCAGTAATAAACACTATTATTAAAAATGCTAAAGAGATACAAAGAACAGTAAATATAAAAGATGGAGGGACTTCTCTTAATCGTCAAACAACTGATATAGATACAGTAAAGATAATTAAAATTCCATCAGCACTTATGAAAACTGCATATGATTTTACAACTGGATGGAAAGCAGGAGCAGGAGCTAAACAAATAAATATGTCTTTAATACATCCATCTGCAGTAATTACACCAGTTTCTTATCAGTTCGCTACTTTAGACGAACCAAGAGCAGTTACAGAAGGAAAATACTTGTACTTTGAAGAAAGTTTTGAGGATGTATTTATATTAAATAAAAAAGCTGATGCAATACAATTTGTTGTTGAAGGAGCTGGAGCATAATGGCACAAGTAAGGAAATTAAATAGAATATTAACTATAGAAGAATGTAGGATAGATGATTTCTTAGAAATGGGATATGACTTAATAGATGAAACTGGTAAGGCAATAAAGTATGGTAAGTCATTAAATATAAAAGATTTGGTAGCTGAAAATAATATTTTAAGAAATAAGGTTGAATCTTTAGAAGAAGAAAATAAGCAGCTTAAAGAGAAAAATAAGCTTACTAAAAAGTAGGTGAGAGTTATGGAAAATAATATAATTGATGATATAGAAAAAAGACTTGAAAGCTTTGGATATACATTAAAAGATGGAGATAAGTGGTTAATAGGTTTTGTTAAAGAAAAGATAGAGAATATCATTAAACTAGATTGTAACATAAATGAAATTCCAAAAGAATTAAAAAATATTGAAATAGATATGATAGTTGGAGAATTTCTATTTACTAAGAAAAATATGGGTCAATTAGATATAGAAAGTCTCAATTTTGAAGTTGTAGAAAAGTCTATATCAGAAGGTGATACAAAGATAGACTTTGCTATAGGAAGTGGCTCACAAACACCTGAACAACGATTTGATAGTCTTATAGCATACCTTACTACTTATGGTAAAGATAAAATATTAACTTTTAGGTGTTTGAGATGGTAAACAAATCAAGGAAAGCAATAGAAATATTATATAGAGATAAATGCACTATAGTAGAATATCAACCAATTAAAGACCCTGTAAGTAAAAGGACTAGCAATAAAGAAGTAGTCATATTAGAAAATCAACCATGTAAGATTTCATATAAAAATATAGTTTCTGCTACAGAAGGGAAAGTAGCTAAGCTAGAGCAAACAATTAAACTCTTTATATCTCCAAATATAAGCATTAAAGCAGGTTCTAAGCTTATTATAACTAATCAAAATAATGTTACAAAAGAGTATGTAAGAAGTGGTGAATCTGCGATATACCCAAACCATCAAGAGGTAATACTTGAATTATTTAAGGATAAAGCATAATGGGTAGAGGTGGAAGTGTTGATTTTAAAGAACTAAAGAAGTTACAAAGAAATTTACAAAGGTTGGAAGAGAGTCAACTCGATAAGTTTTGCAGAGACTGTGCAAAAGAGTTAGCAGCAAGATTAATTGGCAAAGCTATAAAACGTACGCCAGTTGACACAGGAGTGTTACGACAAGGTTGGAATGGTGTAGCTTATGCAAGGTCACTTCCAGTCATTAAAGCTGGAGATACTTACATTATAGAAATTATTAACCCCATCAAATATGCCAGTTTTATTGAATATGGTCATAGAACTAGAAATCATAAAGGTTGGGTTAAAGGTAGATATATGATGACTATTTCAGTGCAAGAATTAAGAGGTCAAGTAGATGTAATAATAGAAAAGAAATTAATAAATTTATTAAAGAAGGTATTTGATGCTTAATAATATAATTGATGGAATATCAGTAAAATTAGACAAATCGTTTGGAGAGAGTTATACAATTTATAGTGAAGATGTAGAGCAAGGTATAAATGAACCTTGTTTTTTTATTGTTCCTATAAATTCAAGTAAAACATCATATCCAAATGGCAGAGAGTTGAAGAAAAATTCATTTGATGTATATTACTTACCCCGTTCAAAAGATAAGGATTTTGAAATAAATGAGATAGCTGAGATGTTACTGGAGGAATTAGAGTATATAGAAATTAATGAAAATTTAGTTAGGGGTACAAATATGAACTTTGAAGTCGTGGATAATGTACTACATTTCTTTGTTGATTACAACTACTTCACTATAAAAAGTAATAATACGGATAAGATGAGTGATGTTGAATTATTTGGTGGATTAAAGAGAGGTGATAAACTTGAGTAAAACATTAAGTAAAGAAGATAGCTACAAGTTCACTAAGGAGCAGATAGTTAATTCTAAAAAATATGTAAACAGAAAAGACTTATTAAATGCAATTTTAAAAGAAGATGAATTATATTCCTTCTTAGAAGTAGAGGATAGAATAAATAGCTTTATGAAAGGAGTGAGTTAATATGGCTTTAGGTGGAGGAACATTCGTAACACAAAATAAAATACTTCCAGGCACTTATATAAATTTTATCTCAGCTAAGAGGGCAACAAGTTCTCTTAGTGATAGAGGGATTGTTGCAATGCCAATTGAACTTGATTGGGGTATTGATGAAGAAGTATTTCAAGTAAGTAGTGATGATTTTGAAAAGTATTCAACGAAGTATTTTGGATATGATTACACTCATGAGAAGTTAAAAGGTCTTAGAGATTTATTTAAAAATATAAGATTAGGTTATTTCTATAAATTAAATAAAGGTGTTAAAGCTAGTTGCACCATTGCTATAGCTAAATATAGTGGAATAAGAGGTAACGACTTAAAGGTAATAGTAACAACCAATGTTGATGATAACACTAAATTTGATGTTGTAACACTTTTGGATAATAAGAAAGTTGATACACAAATAGCAAAAGTTATTACAGATTTGGAAGATAATGACTATATTGCTTGGAAAAAGGATGCAACACTAGAAGCAAGTGCAGGGTTAGTATTTACTGGTGGGACTAATGGAGAAGCAGTTACAGGGACAGAATATCAAGCTTTCTTAGATAAAATAGAAAGTTACTCATTTAATGCACTAGGATGTTTGGCTACAACAACAGAGATTAAAAGTTTGTTTGTAGAGTTTACAAAAAGAATGAGAGATAAGGTAGGAGCTAAGTTTCAAACTGTATTATATAAGAAAAGTGATGCAGATTATGAAGGTGTAGTATCTGTAGAAAATAAAATTAAAGATACTGGATTACTAGAATCTAACTTAATTTATTGGGCTACTGGAGCTATAGCTGGATGTGACATAAATAAATCTAATACTAACAAAAAGTATGCTGGCGAGTTTGATGTTGATGTTAATTATACTCAAATACAGTTAGAGGAAGCTTTAAAAACTGGTAAGTTTATATTTCATAAAGTTGGAGATGAAGTCCATGTATTAGAGGATATAAACACTTTTGTTAGTTTTACAGATGATAAGAATGACGATTTTTCAAGTAATCAATCTATTAGAGTGTTAGACCAAATAGCTAATGATATTGCAACTTTATTTAATGAAAAGTATTTAGGTAAAGTTCCGAATGATGCAGCAGGAAGAATAAGTTTTTGGAATGATGTTGTTAAGCATCACAAAGAATTAGAAAATATTAGAGCAATAGAAGATTTTAAAACTGATGATGTTTTGGTGGAGCTTGGAAACTATAAGAAAACAGTTATAGTAAGTGATGCAGTTAAGGTTATAAATGCTATGAGTAAGCTTTATATGACTGTTTCAGTTAGTTAGAGGAGAGTGTTAAAAAATGAGTAATATTACTATGAATTCAAAAGATGCAATAAGTGCATCATTAGCAGAGTGTTTTGTAACAATAGAAGGTAAGAGATACCATCTTATGCAATGTATAAAGGTAGAAGCAAAGTTTGAAAAAACTAAAAGTGAAATACCAATCTTAGGAAGAACAGGAAAAGGAAATAAGACTACTGGTTGGAAAGGAACTGGAAGTGCAACCATTCATTATAATACTTCTATCTTTAGAAAACTTATGCTTAGATATAAGGAAACTGGAGAAGATGTATATTTTGATATGCAAATTACTAATGAAGACCCCACATCAAGTGTTGGAAGACAAACCATTATATTAAAAGAATGTAATATGGATGGGGGAATATTAGCTACATTTGATGCTGATAGTGAATATTTAGAGGAAGATATAGATTTTACTTTTGATGATTTTGATATGCCAGAGGAATTTAAAATATTATTAGGTATGGAGTAAGATACACATTTATAAATTATGGATGTGTATTTTTTATGTAAAAAATAAAATAAGAGGAGATTAGAATAATATGAGTAATTTAAGTGCTTTTTTAAGTCAAAATGCAATAAAAAATGAGAATGTAATGTATGTGGCAAGTGATAGATTTTTAGATGAAGAAGGAAAACCAGTTGAATGGGAATTAAGAGTTTTATCTTCTGAGGAAGATGAAGTATTAAGAAGAGATTGTACTAAAAGAGTGAAAGTAATTGGTAATAATGGGAAACATACTGGTCAATACACTAGTGAAATTGACTATAACAGTTATGTAGCTGAATTATGTGTAGCATCTACTGTATTTCCTGATTTGAAAGACGTTGAGTTACAAAATAGTTATGGAGTAATGGGAGAAGCTCAGCTATTAAAAACAATGCTTACAGCAGGTGAGTATGTAAATTACACTGTAAAAGTAAATGAAGTCAATGGATTTGATACAACATTTGAAGATAAAGTAGAAGAAGCAAAAAACTAATCAGAGGTGGCGATTTTGATGCAAGTATTACTCATTATTGTATTCAAAAACTAAAGTGGAAACCTAGTGAATACTTGAATTTAGAAGTTAATGAGAGAGCATTAGCAGCCGCCTCAATACTTGTTAAAATAGAAGATGAAGAAGAAGCAATGAAAGAAGCTGAAAGAGAGAAAAAGAGAGGGCGAAGAAGGTAGAAAAATATAAAATAAATGTATAATAGGTAAAATATGTAAGAGTTATATGTTATAATAATTGTAGCAAGGAAAATAATAATTGAAAAGTGCTAAGAGTGGCTATTTCCATATTTAAACGCCAAATTCCATAACGGAAGGAGGTGGAACAATATGGTGATAAATTTTTTATTGAGTATACTAGCTGGTGTTATATCAGCTTTCATGTATGATAAAATAAAAAACCACTCAAACGCCAATAAGAGTGGTTTAAAAAAGTAATTAATTTTTAATCTGAATTGGAAATAACTACTCTTGTATAAAGTAAATTATTATTTCCTTGCTTTTATTATACCACAATAAAAAAATTTTAACATTAATTATTGTCAGTTTTGACAATAATTAATGTTAATTTTTATAAACAATGATAATGAATCTAAATTAATGAATAAATCTAATTGTAAAAACTGTAAATAAGAAAGCACTTACTTAAATGGTAGGTGCTTTTGTTTTGCCAAATTATGCTATAATATTGAGTGAGATGAGTAATTTGTGGGGGAATTTTACAATGTGGATATTAGTACCAATAATAACAATAGCATTACTTATAATAGCTATTTCTTCTATGCAATATATTTTAGTTATGATAGCTTTTTTGTTGATTATATATTCTTTTATAGAAAAGAAAATAGTTATGGGTTTTGTATCTGTTCTTTTTTTCACTTATTCAATTTATCTTTGTGCAACTTGGGAAGATAAAACCTTGATAGCAGATAATAAAGTTGAGACTGTTAAAGTACAAAGGGAAATTGTAGAAAGAGAAAAGGAAATGGAAAGAAGAAGAATACAAGAAGAAGTAGACAAAGAAAGATATATTGAAAAATATGGAATGGAAATATCAGAAAAGGATTTAAAAGTTAAGCTAGAGGCTTTAGTACCTCAAGAATACAAGGGAAAGAAATATGAATTAAAAGTAGGAAAATTTAAAAGATATCGTATGTATTTTGATTTAACTGTGCAAAATGAAAAATTTAGCAATTCTGAAGAATGTAAAAAGTTTGTAAAAGAAATTGCTAATGCTCTTAAAAAAATTAAAATAGCTAAGGCCAACTTTGAATTTCATTCAAAAGATGATGGTGGTATATATAATTCTGTTTATATTGATTATTTTAGAAACATACAAAATAATGTAGATAATGTTGAAAATTTAGAATTCAATGAATTTGAACTTAAAACTGAACAAGAAGAGAAGCAAGAACAAGAAAAAATAGAACAAGAAAAAAACAATTACAATAATTACATTCAAAGTAGTGGAATTGACCCACTAGATAGAATAAAGAAACTAAAAGAGTTGTTAGACTCAGGCGCAATTACACAGGAAGAATATAATAAAAAGAAAAAGGAATTATTAGAATAGATGATATAGTAAGCACTTACAAATATGTAGGTGCTTTTGTTATTCAATAAAGTAGAGGAGATTATATTAACATTGTACTATTAGATATATTTAAGTACATGTATTATGATTAATTAGATATTTAATGAAAATAAAGGTAAACCCATATTTTATGTTGAAATATATTATAAAATAAAAAAATATGGAGGATTTAGGAAATGAAAAGATTTTTTTTATTAATCATATTATGTTTACTAAGTATAGGAGTAGTTGCATGTTCCTCAAATGATGATGAAGAAGACTACGATGATGTACCTAAGATAGAAAAAAAGTCTAATCCAAATGAAATAGATGGAATTAGAATTACAGTTAAAGGTGTTTCAAAAGAAGAAATGAAAGGCGATTATGATAAAGATGGAACTCCTAATAAAAATGGAGAATATTTTGGTGTAGGGTCAGATGCAAAAAAGGCTGCTGATTATGAATATAAGGTTGTAAATATAACTGTAGAGAATACAACAGATAGACCTGTAAAACTGTTTGAAGCTGGATGGAATAAAGATGGTACAGATTGGGATAAAAAAATTAAAGATATAAAAGTGACTGATAAGTTAGATAATAAAGAAGTTCCAGCACATGATAAATTTGATGCACAAGTTAAAATATTAACTGAGAAGAAGATGAATGTCAAAGAAATCGTATTAAAATATAATTTAACAAATTATACGAATTTAGAAGAAGCAATAAATTATGGGGATAATGGAGCATCTGAAGAAGATTCAAAAAAGAGATATCCAGAACTTTACAAAGAAAACTGGATAGAGTTAGGGACAATAAAATTTGAATAAAGATTTAATGTGGTTTTGAAACAAAAATTAGGCACTTACTTTTATGGTAGGTGCTTTTGTTTTGCTCAAATTTGGTCGATTGAGTAAAATAATTAGAAAAAATTAGTAAAAACTCTTGATTTATCGTACGTACTATAATATAATTTAAGTACGGACAATAAAAAGAGAGGTGATTAGATGTCCAGTAAATTAGGCAGACCACCAAAAAAAGACTCTAAAAAACTGAGATTTGAAGTTAGACTTAATCAAGAACAAGCTGATATATTAAATGAGTGTGCTGAAAATCTTAAAATATCTAAAACAGATGTTGTAATTAGAGGAATTGAATTGGTGAAAGAGAAGCTTGACAAAAACAAATAAAAAACAGCCGCTGCACCGACCAAAGCACTTGCGACTGTTTCCCAAAGAAGTTACCTTCTATGAAATATATTCTATCATAGTAAGGGACTTCTTACAATTAAATTTCAAGGAGGATTTTACTATGAATGAATTAATGAATTTTGAAGGAAAAGAGATTGAGATATTTGAATATAATGGGCAAGTTTTATTTAATCCATATGATTGTGGAAAATGTTTAGAGTTAAGTGATAGTGCAATAAGAAATCATTTATCTAAAATGAATGATACTCAAGCTGTATTATTAAAAAATTCTAATGTCCTAGATAAGGACTTTAGAAAGTTACATAATACGGGTGAAAAGTTCTTAACTGAAAGTGGAGTATATAAGTTAATATTTAAATCTCAGAAAGAAGAAGCAGAAAAGTTTCAAGACTGGATAAGTGATGAAGTACTACCTCAAATTCGACAACATGGTGCATACATAACTAACAATGCTAATCCAGATAAGTTGAGAGAAAAAGCAAGTGAGATTGAAAAGTTACAACTGGCTTATAATAGTACATCTATGTTAAAAGAACTATTAGATGATGCGGGCTTTGACAATAAATCTAAGTTGCTAACAGCAAAGACATTGTACAAAAAAGCGGGAATTGATTTACCAATTGAGATAGATGAAGAAGAACATTATTTTGATACAAAGCAAATAGCATCTAAACTGAAAATATATTCTAAGAGTAATAAACCAGCACAGATGGCTGTTTGTGAGATTATTAAAAAGATTGATTTAGAAGATAGTGAAGTTAAGGGAGTTTGGGAAACAAATGGCTCTTGGACTGGTACTGTAAATAAATATACAAAGAGTGTAATAGATAAGGTTAAGTGTTGGATAGATGATAATAATAAGCCTGCTAAGATACAAGGTGAAAAGAAGAATTATCATGTGGTATACAAAATTGAGTAAATGATATTGTATTAAATAATTTAGTTTATTTTAGTTTTGAGGGGGATTAATGCAATGTATGAGAATTTACTTGATATGGATAGGATAGAACTTATTAAAGAACTTGGAAGTATCTTTGAAAAGATGAAAAATGAAAATCCAGAAAGATTTTATAGATTTGTAAATTTAGTGAAAGAAGAAGGTAGGAAATCAGAAGAGAAAGAGAATAAATAACATAGATAAAGCACTTGGATATTATGTTGTTTCAAGTGCTTTGTCTGTTAAAAAATGGTATAATAGAGGTAAGAGTTTTGCAGTGTTCGATTTTTATGTTTAAGTATGGTTTAACAATTGAAATACAAGGCATTGAGAACATATGATAAGTGTTATCAATTGCACTACTAGCCGCTCACTGCAAATTTGAGAGAGTTGTATATGTGTAAGTATTGAAAATGCTAAGTTTATTTTGGGATTTTATATTAACTATGTGGTATGTAAAGCGTAATGACAGGAACCGCCGAAACAGGGAAACGCGAATTTTATATTAACTATGTGGTATGTAAAGGTGTTTTGCGGTGACAAGAAAACGTCGTTGACATTTTATTTTATATTAACTATGTGGTATGTAAAGATGTATACTGTGACAGATACGCACACGACAATTTAGATTTTATATTAACTATGTGGTATGTAAAGACAGAAAGTGTAAAAGATACTATGATTAGAGTAAGAATTTTATATTAACTATGTGGTATGTAAAGCGAAAAAATTCTTCTATTTATAAATTATATAATAAAATTTTATATTAACTATGTGGTATGTAAAGATAGAAAAATTAAATAACATAAACTATAAAGACATAATTTTATATTAACTATGTGGTATGTAAAGATCTGCTGAAAGGTCTCGTGCATCTTACTTAGACACATTTTATATTAACTATGTGGTATGTAAAGAACTGGTACTATGTAAATAACTTATCATCTTGCGAACTAATTTTATATTAACTATGTGGTATGTAAAGACATGTTTGGTAATAAAGAAGGTTTTGAAATAACACATTTTATATTAACTATGTGGTATGTAAAGTGTATAGAATTAAGAATTTTTTTAATACTAATTATAATTTTATATTAACTATGTGGTATGTAAAGACTAAACACTTGGTATTAGCCAACTGCATATACATAATTTTATATTAACTATGTGGTATGTAAAGTAAACTCAGCCAAGCTTGCAAGTGTATTATAAATTAGTTTTATATTAACTAAGTGGTATGTAAATGCCCAAAACTGTTTGCCACAACTTAGGCATGTCACTCATTTTATATTAACTATGTGGTATGTAAAGATAGTTTTTATATTTACACCGGGAATTAAGTTTAATGATTTTATATTAACTATGTGGGCTTAAAATTAAAAGTACCAAAAACACTTACTTGAATAGTAGGTGTTTTTTTAATTGAAAGGATGTGATGATAATGTAAAAATTTTATGAATATAGTATAATAATGCTATAAAATATTCTGTGGGGTGATTGTTGTGTTTTGTTCAAACTGTGGTTATGAGATAATTGGCGCAGGCAAATTTTGCTCAAATTGTGGTACACCTGCATTAGCAGATACAGTTGATAATGGTGATTTATTTGTAAGTATTGATGAAAAAAAAATAAATATGAACGATATTTATAAAAAAACCAATGGCGATAAAGTTTTAGCTCTTGATATTGTGATGGAACTATCAGAATTAAATATAAAAGAGTGTAAAAAACTTGTATATCCAGCCTTTGAAGAATTAAATAAAAAAATAAATATTGAAGAGAAAAAAGATGAATTAAGAGAAGACAAGTATAAACAAATTAATATACTTGAAGATGATAATGTTGCACATTGCCCTAAGTGTGGTTCTGTTTCGTTATCTGCACATAAAAAAGGTTTTGGTATAGGAAAAGCTGTAGCAGGAGCGACTATAGCAGGAGGTATTGGTCTAGTAGCGGGCAACTTAGGTGCAAAGAAAGTTAGAGTTACTTGTTTAAATTGTGGTAAACAATTTTGGGCATAAATAATAAAAGATAAGTTTTAAATTATGAAGCACATACTAAAAAGTAGGTGCTTTTATTATGCTTAAAAAGAAAGGAAAGTGATAAAATGGCAACAATACAAACATCAATCCGAATTTTCGACGGAATGACACCCGCATTTAGGAATATGACTACATCTATTAACACAACGATTAATAGTCTTGAAAGGCTACAAGGGAGATTGAATAATCCACTCAATGCTGGTGGTATACAAGCATCTCAACAAAGTTTAAACAATATTGAAAACATATTAACTAGGATAGAACAGAAAATTGGAAGAAATACAAATGAACAGGAAAACTTTAATAATAAGATAAAGCAAGGAAGTGAAGCAAGCTCCGTATTAGTTGCTAAACTTAGAAGTATAGCGGGAGTATATATTGGAATAAAAGGAATAGAAAGTATTACAAAAGCGGCAGATACAATTGCAAGTACAAAAGCAAGATTGGCTTTAATGAATGATGGGTTACAGACAACAGAACAACTTAATAAAATGATTTATTTATCTGCTCAAAGTGCAAGAGCTAGTTATGCAGATACAGCAGCACAAGTCAGTAAATTGGGAATATTAGCAGGAGAAGCTTTTGGAAGTAGTGCAGAAGTTGTAAAATTTGCAGAATTAATGAATAAATCATTTGTAATAGGAGGAACGTCAGCATCAGAAGCGAGTGCAGCAATGTATCAACTTACACAAGCGATGGCGGCAGGAAAGCTTCAAGGTGACGAATTTAGGTCTATTATGGAAAATGCTCCACTTCTAGCTACTAAAATAGCTGAATCTATGGGTAAGGGTAAAGAAGCACTAAAAGATTTATCTCGGACAGGAGCTATAACGGCAGATGTAGTGAGAAAGGCACTATTTAAAGCAAGTGCTGAAATAGAAAAGAAATTCGCAAGCATGCCAATAACTTTTTCTCAAGCTCTTACAATGATGAAAAATGATGCCTATATGATTTTCTCTGAGACATTAGGAAAGATAAGTGGAGCTTTGCAAAGCGTTAGGTTTAGTGAGATTGTTGTATCTATGCGGAACGTTATGATTGCAATATCTTCAAATCTTTATGATACGCTGAATATTATAAAAAATATTTTAAATAGTGATTTTTTCTCAGGTTTTGTACAAGGAATTACAACAGGAACTGTACTGATAATACAAGGATTGGGATGGATTACTAATGCTGCACTAAATGTTGCTAATGTCTTTGCTCAGAATTGGGGCATAATAAAGCCAATTATTTATGGAGTGGTGGCAGCAATTGCGATATATAAAGGAGTATTACTTGCAAGTACAATTGCCACTACAGTAGCATCTTTTGTAAATTCATTGTATGCAGTAGCTGCGTATAAAGCTTGTGCAGCTTTAGCAGCACAAGAATTTGCGATATTTGGAAAAATATCTGCACAAACTATGGAAGCTTTGGTAACAGCACAAGCAACAGCAGCACAATGGGGATTTAATGCAGCATTATTATCTTGTCCAATTTTTTGGATAATAGCAGGTATTATAGCATTTGTAGTAGTAGTTTTTGTTGCAGTAGCAGCAGTAAATAAATTCGCAGGAACAAGTCTGACTGTACTAGGAGCAATTGTAGGTGCAGTATTTGCAGCAGTTGCAACAATACAAAATATAATGATTGGGCTTCTCAATGGTTGTATATTTGTAAATGAAGCTATTGCGAATGGTTGGAATCAGTGTATATATTTTATGAAACAAGCAATTGCAAAAGGTGTAATATTCATAATAGAAAAAATGGCATCTCTAAATGATTCTGTAAATAGTGCAGGAAATGCACTTGGAAAAGCCTTTATAGACGGGGCAAATATAGCAATCAGAGGAGTAAATAAGCTTGTTGATTTACTAAACAAAATTCCTGGAGTAGACATTGGGAAAGTAGGAGAAGCAACATTCACACCAGTCAAGGCAGATAATAGCACAATTAAAAAACAAATTGCAGATTTAAACAAATGGGTAGGAAATGCACCAGAAAAAATAACATTAGAGAGAATGGGATACAAAGATATTGGAGCAGAATTTCAAAAAGGAAATGCACTTGGAACTAAATGGCAAAATGCTATAACTAATAAATTAAAAGATACTTTTGACATTAACAAGATGCTAGAAGATGCAAAAGATAAATTAGGATTAAAAGATTTATGGGATAAAAATAAGTATGGGTTAGATAATGGCATAGGTTCAAGTGATTTAGGGAAAAGTGCAAAAGATACCGCAGGCAATACTGCTAAAATGGCTAAAACAATGGATAAAAGTCAAGAAGACCTTAAATATCTTAGAGATATTGCAGAACAGGAAGTAATCAATAGGTACACAGGAGTAAATATTAAAATTGACATGAACAATACAAACAACATAAATAGTGATACAGATGTTGACGGTATAGTTAATGTCTTAACTGAGAAACTGAATGACGCTATGGTTGTATCAGCAGAAGGTATAGTTTAGGAAGGAGGTGTGTAGCCGTGGCTTATGACTTTTATTTAGATGGAGTGCAATTACCAATACCTCCTGCAAAATTAGAGATTAAAGTAACAAATAAGAATAAGACAGTAGACCTAATAAATACTGGAGAAGTAAACATATTAAAAAAAGAAGGGCTATCTGAAATAAGTTTTGAAGCAGAATTTACACACAATAAGTTGCCATTCTATCGTGGAGCATTTAGGGATGTTCAATTCTTTTTAAGTAAACTAGAACTACTAAAAACAGATTGTAAGCCATTTCAATTTATTGTTTCAAGGGAAATGGGTAATAAGGTCCTATTTAATACTAATATGAAAGTATCACTTGAGGAATATAACATAGTAGAAGATGCAGAGAATGGTTCAGATACAAAAGTTGCAATAAAATTAAAACAATATAGAGATTATTCAACTAAAAAGTTAGTTCCTGCTCCACCTAAAAAAACTAATGAGACTGGTAGACCAAGCGTAAAGATAGAGCCAAAACGAGTTGATTCAGTCAATGCACCAAACTCTAAGACGTACACAGTAAAAAGTGGTGATAGTCTTTGGTCAATCTGTCAAAAACAACTTGGAAATGGGTCGCTATATAAGAAAGTATATGAGTTAAATAAATCAATGATGGATAAAGCTAATAAGGGCAAAAACTTAAGTAAATACACTATCTATAAAGGGCAGGTGTTAAAACTTGGCTGATGATTTAGTTTTGGCGAATGATAGAGATGTAAGACTAGTAATAGCACATTGGGAAGATTTCTATGAACCTGCCGTTTTAGATGGAATCACATGGGAAATTGAAAGACGAGGTACACCTTCAAAGCTAGAATTTACAATAGTTATGGATGATATACTACAGTTTTGCGAGGGAAACTCTGTAAGACTATATTACAAGGGTGTTGGAATATTTTATGGATATATATTTCAAAAGAAAAGAGATAAAGAAAATCATATCAAGATAGTTGCCTATGACCAGCTAAGATATTTTAAGAATAAAGATACTTATGTGTATAATAATAAAACAGCGAGTGAACTTGTAAAAATGTTAGCTAAAGATTTTAACTTGAAATACAATGTCATAGAAGATACAAAATATAAAATATCTAGGATAGAAGAAAATAAAACACTCTTTGACATGATACTAACAGCACTAGATGATACTTTAAGAGAGAAAAAGGAAATGTATACCTTGTATGATGATTTTGGAAGAATAACACTAAAAAATGTTGCATCAATGAAATTAGATACTGTTATGAATAATGATGTAATAGAAGATTTTGACTATAATTCATCAATAGATAGTGATACTTATACAAAAATTAAACTTGTGAGAGATAATGAAGAGACAGGAAAAAGGGATGTTTATATTGCACAAGATTCTACGCATATGAGAAGTTGGGGAATACTTCAAATGTTTGATACAGTAGACAAGAACATGAGTGAAGCAGAGATAAAACAAAAATGTGATATACTTTTAAAACTATATAATAAGAAAACTAAGTCATTAAGTTTAAAAAATGTATTAGGAGATATTAGAGTAAGAGCGGGTTGTTTAGTACCTGTTTTTTTAGATTTGGGAGATATAGAAGTTCAAAATTATATGCTAGTTGAGAAAGTAAAGCATACCTTTGAAAATAACAGTCATTTTATGGATTTAAATTTAGTAGATGGGGATGAGTTTGCCTCTTATTCTTCAAGCTCATATAGTAGTGGAAACACTAACAATAAAGATGAAAAGAAAAATGGTCCTGCACAGAGTACTACAAGCAAAGAAGACAATGATATGATAAATAAATTGAATAAAGTATTTAAAAATAAGTTATCAAATACAGGAAATATATTTGTTAAATATTCTAATGCTTACAAAGTCAATGCAGCTTTAATGGCTGCAATATCAATGCACGAATCAGCTAGGGGTACTTCAAACATTGCAAACACTAAAAATAATTTCTTTGGAATGAGAAGAGATGGAAAGTATTTAAGTTTTTCAAGTACTGATGAAGGAATAAAAAGAGGTATAAGTAATTTATCAAGAAACTATATCTATCAAGGTAGAAAAACATTAGAAAGTATCAGAAATAAGTATTCTTCAAGTTCAGATAAAGAATGGGTAAAATGTGTAAGTTCATTTTATAAACAAATAACAGGTAATAGTTATAATAATTCAAGTGGTACAGGAGTTGGAAGTAATGAGGAAGCAGAAAAGAATTTAAAAGATACAACTTATCAAGTTCAAAATAATAGCACTGATAATACATCAACAAACAATAATAGTAAAGTAAGTAAAGTTATTCAAGAAGCAAAAAATCAGCTTGGCAAGCCATATGCTTGGGGTGGTAATGGTCCTAAAAGTTTTGATTGTAGTGGACTTATGATTTGGGCATTTAAGAGAGGTGCAGGAATAAATCTACCTAGAGTTTCAGCAGACCAATCAAAAGATAGTAGAGGAAAACTATTATGCAACATAAATGATGTAAAGGCTGGTGATTTAGTATTCTTTGCATACAACCAAGGAAAAGGAAATGTACATCACGTTGGACTATGTATAGGAAATGACCAGTTCATACATTCGCCAAATACTGGTGATGTAGTTAAAATAAGCAGTTTAAGTGGTAGACAAAGTAAAAATCATGATTTTGCAAGAGCTAGAAGATTCTTTTAAGCGAGGTGGTAATATGAGTCAAGAATTATTACAGATAATCAAGAAAGCAGCAATGGACGCAGTAGAAACAAGCAATCCAATGACACTTGCATTTGGAACTATAGAAAGTCTTAATCCTTTGATAGTTAAAATAGAACAAAAAGCATCTTTTGAAGAATTTTTTTTAATACAAACAGATACATTCAAAAGATACACAGATAAAAAAATAGGAGATAAATTAGTATTAATTCGTATGCAAGGTGGGCAACAGTATTTAATATTAGATAGGATGTGATGAAGTGCTACCAACAGATAGTGTAGATTATGATATTGAAGATGTGTCGATTATAAACTTTAATGTAAGGCAAGAACCTAGTAAGACATTTAAACTTCATATAGAAAAAAACAGAGTAGATGGTATTTGTGATGATGTAGAAGCATTAAAACAGACCATTTTTTTAATTTTAAATACAGAGAGATACCAACATTTAATATATAGTTGGAACTATGGAGTTGAGTTAAATGATTTAATTGGAGAGCCTACATCTTTTGTAATACCAGAGTTAGAGAGAAGAATAACAGAAGCATTAGTACAGGATGATAGGATTGAAAATGTAGATAATTTTGAGTTTCAAAATATAAAGGGTAAACTACAATGTAAATTCACAGTTCACAGTAAATATGGGAATATAAAAGCAGAGAAGGTGGTGAATATTTAGTGTTTGAGTTAATGACTTTTGAAAACATAATTAAAAGAATGTTAGATAGTGTACCAGATACATTTGACAAGCGAGAAGGTTCTATAATTTACAATGCTCTTGCTCCTGTTGCAGTAGAATTATCTGAAACATACATTGCAATGGATGAATTACTAGACCAAACATTCGTAGATACTGCTAGTTACTATTATTTAGAGAAGAGATGTAAGGAAAGAGGAATTACACCTTTGCCAGCCACTAATACGATTGCTAAAGGCGTTTTCAATATAGATATTCCGCTTGATTCTAGGTTTAATCTAGGAGAGTACAATTATGTGGCAATTGAGAGAATATCTGAAAAAACATATAAAATGAAATGTGAAACTACTGGTTCTATTTTTGAGTTAGGGCAATTAATACCTATCGAATATATAGATGGTCTTGAAACTGCTGAGTTAACTGAAATACTAATTAATGGAGAAGATGAAGAAAGTGAAGATAGTTTGAGACAAAGATATTATGATAGTTTAAATTCTCAATCTTTTGGAGGTAATATTCAAAACTATAAGGATGAAGTTAATAAACTGCCTGACATCGGAGGAGTTAAAGTTTATCCTGTGTGGGACGGTGGAGGTACTGTTAAGTTAGTAATAATTAACTCTAACTTCAAAGTTCCATCTAGTGATTTAGTTAATTTAGTACAAGAAGAAATTGACCCTCTACAAAACCAAGGAGAAGGCTTAGGATTAGCACCGATTGGACACCAAGTAACTGTAGAGGGTGTGACAAGTACAATAATAAATGTATCAGCAGAAATAACATACAAGAGTGGATATACATGGGATAATATAAAATCAGTTGCAGAAGAAGCAATAGACGACTATTTAAATGAACTTAACATGAGCTGGGAAGATGAAGAAAACTTAATAGTTCGTATATCTCAGATAGAAACTCGTTTGTTAAGTATAGATGGAGTATTAGACATTGCAAATACTATGATAAATAGTATTGCATCCAATTTTAGTGTTGATAAAGATTCTATAGTAGTAAGAGGTGAGGTAGTTGGATAAAGAGATAAATCTAATAAGTTACTTACCGCAGATTTTACAGGATAAAGAAGAATATATAAAAGCATTTAATGCAGATAACAAAGAAATAAAGATACTACATGATAAATTAGAGGATGTCTTAAATGACCAGTTCTTAGAAGATTTAACTCCAAGTGGTATAAAAAGATGGGAAAAAATAATGTCTATAGTTCCTAAATCAAATGAGAGCCTAGAGGATAGAAGGTTTAGGATTTTCAGTAGATATATAAGCAAATTACCCTACTCAGAGAGATTTCTTAGGAACTGGTTAGATTCAATTGTTGGAGAAGGTAATTATGAGTTAACTATTAATAATTCTACTTATAATATACACCTGGAAAGTGATGCAAGGAATCAAGACTGGTTTGAGGAAGTTCATTCATTTGTAAGCAGCATCAAACCTTGCAACATGAGTTTTGACTACACTAGAATACTTATAAGTAAAGATAATTATATGAATTTTGGAATAACCACTTTAATGGGTCAAGAGATAACAATATATCCTTGGAGTCCACCAAACATAGAAACGTATGGAGAAATTGATATATTAACAGGAAATGGAGTTGGATACCAAGAAATAACAATATTTTAGGAGGTGATATATTGGCTATAGATAAAAGTTATTACACTATAATTACAAATGTAGGAAAGGCAAAGATAGCAAATGCAAGTGTTACAGGTAACAAAGTAGGGTTTGTAAAAATTCAACTTGGAGATGGTGGAGGAAGTGAGTATACTCCTACTGAAAGTCAGACAGAACTTAAAAATGTGGTATGGGAAGGCAACATCGGAAATACAACCACAGATGAAACTGCGCCAAACTGCATAATATTAGAGAGTTTAATACCATCAAATGTAGGTGGGTTTATGATAAGAGAAATAGGATATTTAGATGATGAAAATAATCTAATTGCAATCTCTAAATATAAAGAATGTTATAAACCTTCTATAGAACAAGGAGCAGTTGTTGATATGAAGGTTAAAACTGTGCTTATTGTATCTAATGTAAACAATATAGAACTTAAAATTGACCCAACAATTATATTTGCCACACTCAAAGATATACAGGATTTAGATGCTAAAATAGATGCTGTTGACACTAAAATTGATATAACTAAAACAGAGTTAACAAGTAACATAGAAACTGCTAAGACAGAGATTAACACTAAGATAGGAGATACAACATTACTTGAAACAACAGATAAAACAAATATAGTTAGTGCATTAAATGAGGTAAAAACTAGTGTAGATAGTATAGAAACAACAGCAGATAAAACAAGCATAAAAGATACAGATAACTTATTTGAAAGCGATACTGTAGAGGGAGCATTAAAAGAAGTGATGCAAGAAGTAAAAGGTAATAGAACTAGTATTATATCAAGTATAAATAATAATTTGATACCAATGTAAAAAGGAAGGTGATTTAAATGGGAGATTATAATGTTTATAGAACTGTTAGAAAAAGAAAAGGTTATTACTCTGAATATGATATTCATTCGACTACTTGCTCTTATACAAGAGAAGGTCCTTATAATACTACTTATTATGGTAGTTACAATTTAAGTAAATATAAAACTATTTCTATAACTGAAACTAAAGAATTTAGAATTAAGTCATATGAAGTTTATGGTTATATAAATGACAATAGAGTTGTGTATGAAGGTTATAATATGTACCAGTACACTACTGTTCAAATTGTTCCAAATCCATCTATATCCATAAATAATGATTTAGGTGTAATTGGCGATGCTTGCAGTATAAAATATAATATTTATGATAGCAATCCTGATGTTAGTTTTAAAATAACTGTAAAATTAAATGATGTCGTAATAAGTGAAAAAAATAATACAGTAGATTCTAATTACACTATAGATTTAACTGATGAACATTTATCTAATTTAGTATTTAATTCTGTAAATAATATAACTATTGAGCTTGGCACTGTTGCTGGTGGTAAAATGTTAGATAAAACTGTTACATTCACAAAAGGCAACACTAAACCAAAATTGAATATATCCTCTTATAACTCAACTACTGCAATATTTACAGCAATAGACGCAGATAATAATTTAAGTAAAATAGAGTGGTTCATTGATGATGTGTTAAAAGAAACAATAACAACAGATTTATATCTAGAAAAAACAATTAACTATGAACTTACAGATAATGCAATACACACACTTAAAATAGTAGCTACAGACGCAGAGAGTGCAAGTGTTGAGAAAGTTTTGAGTATAAGTAAAGAAATAATGCCACTTCAAACTGATTCAACTTTACAAGATATATCATCTAAGTTGGTAGAGATTGGAGAAGGATTTAAGAATGGAAAAACAAGTATTATAAATACTTTAGCACTTAAAAATATAGATGCAAATTTAAATAATACACTCGTTGAGTTATCAGAGAAGATTAAAACGAGCTTTGATAGTGGGGACGCTAGTTTACAGGATTTAATGAACCAGTTAACACAGGCTAATAATACTATAAGCCAGCTAAGTTCTCAATTTAAAGTAGCAGGTGGTACTTCTGTTGCACAAAGAAACGATGGAACTAAAATTGCTTATGAGTATAAAAGGTCTACAACTTCTAATTTTGGTGGATGGCTCAAAATTAATGGTTTAGCTTTTAAACCTAACATTTTTGTAGCTGACTGCGAATACTATGACAGTAAAAATAGAGTTGACTACAAATTTCTTACATTTGCTTGCTGCGGTTTTACTACAAGTGGTAAACAAGATTTTGTTGCTGTATCAATTTATAGTCACTCAAGTGGTAGCGATAAATATACTGGTGATGGTTTTATTTATAACAATAATGAAGGAGATGTATGGTTTAATGCTAATGGGGTTCAGGTTCCTGCTTATTTACCAGGTGGTAGTGGAAGTTTTACTTATACTTGGCGTGCTGTTAAATTTATGAATACTTAATAGGGGTGATAAAATGAATAGAGCAAATAGAATAATCTATGACCAAACAGGAAAAATATTGCTACAGACAGGAGAAGCAACAGGAGACGTATTAGAACATAATGAAATAACTGAATTGAATTGGATTGATATAGATTATGGAAGTGTAGATTACACTAAGAATAGGATTACAGGCATAAATACAGAAACTAAACAACCCATCTTAGAAGAAATACCAGTATATCTAACAGAAGAAGAAAAGAGAATACAAGAGTTAGAAAATCAAATTTTGTTAAACGAGAATGAAAAAGTAGGAGGATTATTATAATGAATATAAATAACATTGTAGTAAGAATATTAGCAGAAAGGATATTAAATGAAGGGCTAAACCCGTTGAAAAATCGAGTTTTTGAACTGGATGATGTAACTAATACAGAGTATAGAAAAGCGGTAGAGGATTATATTATAGAAAATAGTGGAGTAGTAGAAGGAGCAGAACCAACATTATAGAAGGTTCTTTTTTTATTCCTAAAAATATATAAATTCATTTACATTTTGCCTACACTTCATCTGCACTTTGCAGACGTTTATGGTTTTAAAATTAGGTACAATAAAACCATAAATTAAGAAAGAGGTGGATTAAATGGCAACAGTTTATGAATTTAATTATACAGGCAGTGAACAAAGTGTGACATTAAAACCAGGTAAATATAAACTTGAATGTTGGGGTGCTAGGGGTGGTGCTTATGGCACTCCACTTTCAAGTGGATTTCAATATGGCTATGGTGGTTATACTAGTGGTGAATTGATATTGAAAAAAGAAACTATTTTATATGTTTATGTTGGTTTAGATGGTAAAAAAGGCAATACTTTTAATGGCGGAGGATATGCTACTTCCTCAAGTGGAGGAGGAGCTACTGATATAAGACTTATTAATGGTGCTTGGGATAATCCACAAAGCTTATTATCACGTATAATTGTTGCTGGCGGTGGTGGTGGAACAATAGACAGATATAGAGGAGGCGATGGTGGTGGTTTAAAAGGTACTATTGGTAGAGATTTTAATAGTACTCCATCTCATGGTGGTACGCAATATGAAGGTGGCAAAGGTAGTCTCGATGATGGTAGTTGCGATGGTTTTTTTGGCAAAGGTGCTAAACCTGGCAATCCTTCTGGTTTTTCTGGCGGTGGTGGTGGCTGGTTTGGTGGTTCTCGTTCTAATGGTTCTGGTTATGGAAGTGGTGGTGGAAGTGGTTATGTTCTAACTAAAGATAGTTATAAACCAAAAGGGTATATTCCTACCTCTGAATATTATTTTGATAATGTAGTTATGACGACAGGTGGAAATACTGGTGGTTCTGGGGGCTATTCAGATGGTAAAGCAAAAATAACTTTACTACAAGCAATGCCATTTCTAACTATATCCTCTTATAACTCCACACAAGCAACATTTAAAGCTGACCACACAGATCCTGCATTATTAACTAAAATAGAAGTATTTATAGATGATGTACTAAAAGAAACTATAACAACAGATTTAACTCTTGAAAAAACAATTAACTACACATTAGAAGATAATGCACTACACACTCTTAAAATAGTTGTTACAGACAGTACTAATGCTACAGCAGAAAAAGTTATAAGTATAAGTAAAAATATAATGCCATTAGGTGATGATGCTAGTCTACAAGATATAGCAAGTAAAATTAGTGAAATGAAAGAAGGTTTAAAAAGTGGAAAAAGAAGTATTGTAAATGTATTAGCATTAAAAGATATAGATGCAAGTTTGAACAATACATTTGTTGAATTATCTGAAAAGGTAAAAGATTATTTTGATGGTGCAGATTATTTTTTCCAAGAGGCTAACAAAGGAAAAGAATTAATTGCAACTACCATTGGTTTGCCTGCAACAAAAGAAAATACTTATCAAGAATTATCAAGTTATATAACTGGATTTAAAAATACTATAGGTACATTGACTACTCAACTTGAAAGTGCTAGTAATAAACTGTCAGACCCTTATATTGCAAAAGTGAATAGCAAAGGTACTCCAAATACTTTTACAGTTGATTTTCGAATGTATCATCCATCATCATCATTTACTCGCAGAAGCACTTGTATCTATGTTGATGTTACTTTTATTCACTATACTACACCAGGAGATATGAGCACAGGTGTTCATAAAAGTGTTAAGTATGTTAAAACTGATAATAAAGATTTGAATAGTTATAGAATATTTTATGATGGTGATGGAACTCTTAGCTTAACTTATGAAAATGATTCTGTGAGAGTTGTTATACAAGGAGGTTATACAAATTCACCTAGCAGAAAGAAGTCTGATGTTTATTCTTATAATGTTCGCATGGTAAATACTTATTGGGATTAATGAAGATATTAAAACAAGTATAGGTGTTTGTATACAAATAGAATTAAATAAAAAGAGCTTAGACAATTCTAAGTTCTTTTTTGTGTAAGAAATAAGGAGGGTATATGGAAGAAATAAGCATAAATCTATTATGTGCAGTAGCAGGAGTGATAATATCCTACTTAGCATTTAGAAATAGTTCAAACAAAAAAATACAAGATGAAACAGAAACAACGACTAAGTTAGAACAACAAATAAATTTTTTATGCGAGAATGTAAGAGATATAAAACATGATATAACTAAGTTTAATGCTAGTTTTCTAGATATAAGCGAAAGAGTTGTAAAAGTAGAAGCAAGTACAAAACAAGCACATCTTAGAATTGATGAACTTGTAAAAAAAATAGGAGGATAAGAGATGGATAATTTAATAAGTTTCATACCCGAGCAGTTGCTAATTTTAGTAGCTGCTCTTTATGTTATAGGAGCAGGTTGTAAAAAGTATAAACAGTTAGATAACAAGTATATTCCAGTAGTGTTATTGATACTTGGGATAGGTTTCTCAGTATGGATGTTAGGATTAAGTGCTGATGCAGTCTTACAAGGAGTAATTTGTTGGGGTATATCAATAGGTATAAATCAAACTTACAAACAATTAAAGGAGGAAAATAAACAATGAAAATAGCAATAGTACCAGGTCATACACTAACAGGTAAAGGAACAGGAGCAGTTGGTTATATAGACGAAGGAAAAGAAAACAGAATACTAACTGACTTAATAGTAAAATGGTTAAAACAAGGTGGAGCAACTGTCTATGCAGGTAAGATAGATAAATCCAATAATTACTTAGCAGAACAATGTCAAATCGCTAATAAACAAGACATAGACTTAGCAGTACAAATTCATTTTAATGCAAATAGTACAACCTTAAATCCAATGGGTACAGAAACAATATATAAAACTAATAATGGCAAAGTGTATGCAAATAGAGTAAATGAAAGGTTAGCAACAGTATTTAAAAATAGAGGTGCCAAATTAGATGTAAGAGGCCTGTATTGGCTTAGTCATACAAAAGCACCAGCAATATTAATTGAAGTATGTTTCGTAGATAGTAAAGCAGATACAGATTACTATATTAAAAATAAAAATACAGTTGCAAAGCTAATAGCTGAGGGTATATTAAATAAGAAAATAGATAATATTGAGGTGAAACAAATGTATAAGCATACAGTAGTTTTCGAGGGAGAAGTTGACAAGGTATTAGCACAAATAATTAGTTGGAGTTATAAAGAAAATGAATGTAGAGTATGTGATATAAAAGATTATGTGCCAGGTCAGACGGAGAACTTATATGTTGTAGGTGGAGGAGCATGCAGCAAGATAGGGTCTATAACTAAAGAAAGATATACTATGATAAAAGGTAATGATAGATTTGATACACTTTATAAAGCATTAGATTTTATTAATAGATAAATTAGAAGGTAGCAACTAACTCCAGTTGCTACCTTCTTTTTTATGTCTATTTCTCTTTTTTCTTCCACACTATTTCATATCCTAATAAACTAGCTATTTTAAGTATCTCACTATACTTCATTGTTTCCTTATTTACTTTTTGTCTTAAATTTTCCACTGTATTTTCTTTATTATTACATTCATTTATTAAATCATTCAATTCATTCATGCTTATGCCTTCTTTTGCAAGAATACTTTTAAAATCATTTTTCCACATCATTTTATTTCACCTTCTTTAATTATATAATAACATAAATATGAAAAAAATCAAAGCAAATTATTAATTAATCAAAGAAATATATTTGAAAACCAAATAAATATCTTTGAAAAAGTGTTGACTTAGGTATTCATATAGATTAGATAAACAAAGGGGAATATAAAAAATAGACTACAACTATTTTGCAGTAGGGTGTCTCTTCATAAATAAGCGAAGTGTTAATTAGAGGAAGAATCACCAGAAGTGCCATTCAGGTGATTCTTAATTTTTTGCAATGTTTTTTAAACTCTTAAAATAAAAATGTTTGAAGTTTTTAGATTTTTTTGTTGTAAAGAGAAGCTTGTACAACTTATAATTAATTTAGGGTGTACTATCTGTGTAGTATGATAATATACAAATTAAAATTTGAAAGGAACAATAAAATATGCAACCATTTATTACAGCTGTTTCTTCTTGGTTTCTTAATAAGGATGAAAACGAACAACGATTTAAAATTATGTATGTAAAATCATTATTTTATATGATACTGATAGTATTGTTAGTTTGTAACTTTTTTTTTGGTAATACAGTGTCAGAGATAAAAAACTTTTTTGGTGATACAATTCTTAAATACCTATCATTATTTTTAACAATAGGATTACAATTCTTTACAGTACTTAGTTTAATTTCATTAATCTTATTTGCAATTTCAGCACTTTTAGATTATATTCATTGTAAGCTTATAGGAATTGAAAAAGATAATAATTTTATGAAACTTATAAAAGATAATAATTTTGCGAATTTAATATATGGTTCGTTTGATAGATTTAAATGTAGTCTTGAAGACATAATGATATTTCTAATAGCTGCATATATATTAGATTATGATGTTTTTATACAATATAAAAGTATTTATAATGAATCATTTTGGATATTATTATTAATTGTGATGTTTCTAGCTTTTATTATCTTTTCATTAGAAGGAATTATTAATCGCTTTTTTACATTAAAGTCCTGTATAAATTCTTTAAATAAAGAAGAAAAGCTTTCTCCACCAAAAAATGAGGATACAAACTTAAATGATGAGCTTCTTTTACTAAAAACTATGAATCAAAACCTGGAGAAAGAAATTCTTTTTCTAGAAGCTGAGAATAATAGATTAAGAGAAAAAGATTTAAGCTTAAAAGAGCAGGGTGCTACTGAAAAATATATATAAAATTTATAATAATGCTAATACAGAAATTAATTGCAAAAAAATTAAAAGTGATAGTGAAGGATATAAAAGAGACTATTTAATATAGTTATATTAAAATAATATTTTAAGGGGATTTGTTAATGAAAAAATTTTTAAAAGGGCTTGGTCTCTTTATTGTAGTGTTAGCAATAGTTGTTGGAACACCTATAGTAATAAATAAATATGTACCACCAAATAATAATGGGGCTTTATTTTCCTTTTTAGGAAGTTATTTAGGCGGAATTTTTGGAGGATTAGCAACTTTAATTGGGGTTTTGTATACTATCAAATCTAGTGATAAGTCAAGAAAAGAAGGAGAGGATAAGAAGGACCCATTTATAGTACCTTTGGAAAAAACATTACTAGTATGTAAAAATCCAGAAGATGAACATTTTAAAATAGAACATTTAGAAAATGATGTTAATTATGGAAGCGGTTCAATTTATATTGATTTTATGAACCTGGGTGAAGAACATGGTCTTTATGTTTCTATGGCTTGGAATCAACCAAGTAAAAAGGATAAGATTGATTTTTTTAACAAGTATAAAGAAAATCAGTATCTTGAAGCCGTGTTTAATTCAGTATGTGTTTCAACAAATCCAGATAAAAGAGAAAATATATTTCAAGTAATAAAATCATGCAAATTTGAAGAAATAAAGAAAACATATTTATTTGTGAGTTGGAATATGTTAATAATATTTTTAACAAAATATATTTCAATAAAAAATAAAGAGTTAAAGATTGATAAGAGCTACGAGAATATGCCATTAGGAGAACTTGAAATAAATTGTAAAAATGTTCAAGGAAAATTAGTGCAAAAAAAATATTCAATTTTAGGATATCTTTGTAATAGAACTATGGAAGAAAATGGAGAAGAAAGTTATCTTCTAAATCTTAGTTTTAAGTTAATTGATGAAAAATAATATTTGATAATTGTAAAATCATGTTATAATTAAAATGCAAGAATACATCTTGCAAGAAACTACAATCTAAGGGCGAAAGTTTTCAGAAATCACCTTCGTATGAAAGGGGGTGAGAACATAAAAACACTTATGTTTATACTTGTTATATCATATTACATTACTATTGTAATAAAATCAATTATATCAATAATAAAGTCTATAACAAAATTGTTGGATTCTATAAATAAACTTAAAAAATCCTTACATAAAGTGAAAAACCATCCTGATAATAATCAAGATGATTTCAACTAAAAAATATCGAAACTTCGCTCTGTATCACTAGATTGTAGTTTCTTTTTTTGTTTTTTATACGATTTTACACCTTTATTATATATTAAATTGACAATATTGACAATACTGACAATAGAATATAATTTTAATTTATTTTGCATATGGAATAAATTGAAAATATATTTAAACTTAATCCAATTGATTATAGAATCATATTAGTATAATATTTAAGTATATACAAATATACAGTTATTGACAAAAAGGAAGCGATATTATGTTGAATAAAAAATTGCCAGACTCAGAATTGAAACTCATGAAATTCATTTGGAATTTAGGATACAAAACTGTAATATCGAAGAATATTGCAGATGAGATAGAAAAAATATATGGCTGGAAGCATACAACTACAATTACACTTTTATCAAGATTAGTTAAAAAAGGTTTTTTAATCTCTCAAAGAATTGGAAAACATGTACACTATACAGTATTAGTAAAAGAAAAAGAATATTTGAAATTAGAAGGAAAAAGAATCTTTGGAGGTTTACATAATAATCCTCTATCAGAACTGATTTCAAAGCTACACGATGGAGAAGAAATAACAGAAGATAAAATAACAGAAATAGGAGAATGGATAAAAACTTGGAAAGATGAAGATTGATGTATAAAAAGGTAGCACTTATATTAAGAGCTACCTTTTTATTGTTGTTGATAATTTTGTGGATAAAATGTGGAAAAGTTATATAAAAATTGTGGATAAAATATTTTACTGACATCTAACTGACAAAAGTTAAAAAAATAAATAGTCTGAACATTAAAAAATATTGAAAAATAGCCATATATATAAAATAAAATAAATAAAAGTAACACTTTATATATGTTATTCTTTTTTTTATTAACAAAAACTGGTTAAATTGTTGACGGACAGTTAAAACTCTATTATCATAATAAGTGGATATCCAATATTTAGCTAAGTATTCAATGTACAAGGATGCTTAATTTAAAAAAATTATGGAGGGTAAATATTATGAAGAAAAAAATAGGTTTAGTGCCCAAACTAATCATCGGTATCATAGTCGGTATTTTAATCGGAAGTTATGCACCAGAAATACTTGTACAAATATTAGTAACAGTTAGTACTCTATTCTCAGCATTCCTAAAGTTTGTCATACCATTTATAATTATAGGGTTTGTAACAGCAGGTATAGCAGATTTAGCAACAGGAGCAGGAAAATTATTAGGAATAACTACAGCAATAGCATATGGTTCTACTCTAATTGCTGGGTTATTATCATTTGCAGTATCTATGCTAATTTTCCCAAATTTTATTGATGCAAGTGTAGCAAGTCAAATTGGAGACCCAGAAGCAGGAATGTTAGCTCCAATCTTCACAATTCCATTAGAGCCTATGGTGGATGTAACAGCAGCAATTGTGTTTGCATTTGTAATGGGACTTGGAATATCAGCTTTAAGAAATCATGGAAAGGGAGAAACTTTATTTAAATTCTTCCAAGAATTCCAAGAAATTGTGACGAAAACGTTGTCAACAGTAATTATACCTTTATTACCTTTATACATAGCAGGAACTTTTGCAAATATAACTATAGCAGGGCAAGTATGGACAATATTAGGGGTATTCTGGAAAGTTTATTTAGTGGTAATACCTTTACATTTTGTGTATATGGCATGTCAATTTACAGCATCAGGAATGTTTTCAGGAAAAAATCCAGTAAAAATGTTAAAAAATCAAATACCTGGATATTTAACAGCTATAGGTACTCAGTCTTCAGCAGCAACTATACCAGTTAACGTTGGTTGTGCAGAAAAAAATGGAGTAAGTAAGCAAATCAGAGAATTTGTTGTGCCTCTTTGTGCAACAATACATTTATCAGGTAGTATGATATCAATAACAGGATTCACAACAGCAGTTTTAATGATGAATGGTATGCCACATGGAATAGGTGTATTATTCCCTTATATTGCAATGTTAGGTATAGCAATGGTTGCAGCACCAGGAGCACCAGGGGGAGCTATAATGAGTGCACTTCCTTTCTTACCAATGGTTGGAATACCATCAGATGGTGGTCTTGCGAGCTTAATGATAGCTTTATACTTAACTCAAGATAGTTTTGGTACAGCATGTAATGTATCAGGAGATAATGCAATAGCAGCAGTTGTTGATAAAATAAATGATGGAATGAGTAAAAAAGGAAACAAAGAAAAGCAAAGTGCTTAGTTTGTTAATAAACGAAAATGAGTTATCTCGCATAGAGATAACTCATTTTTTATATTATATAGAGTTATAAAATAAAGTGATTTTTCTATTTGAAAATTGATTTAAGAGATGATATTAATAATTTGTTTTCATTAGGCTTTAGTATACATACTCTAAAGAAATATTCATCTAAACCTTCAAATGAATAACAATCTCTTATTATTATCTTTTGAGGAATTAATTTCTCACGAAGAGCTTTAGCAGTAAATTCCTTTGTTTTAATTTTACATAGTATGAAATTACCTTTAGTATCATACACATCTAAGTGCTTAATGTTTTTAAGTTCTTTAAGTAAATAATCTCTTTCAGTATTCATTAAAGAAATAGTGCTTGATATAAAATTTGAATCACTAAACATGATTTCTCCCATTTTGGAAGCTATTATATTTATATTCCATAAATCTAGATTTTTATTTATTTCAGTTTTAACATCAGTGTTAGATATAAGGCCATATCCAAGTCTTATGCCAGGTGTTGAAAAAAATTTTGATGTACCTCTTATAACAAATAAATTATGATAATCATCAACTAATTGAGTACAAGAGTATATGTCTGTATCAGTAAATTCTACATAAGTCTCATCAATCATCAAAAATGAGTCTGTGTTTTTTAAAATCTCTCTCACTTCTATTTTAGTAAATGCAAATCCAGTAGGATTGCTAGGGTTGCAGATTACAACCAAATCATAATCTTTAGAGTTAATAGTTTTTATAAGATTTTCTAAATTTACATGAAAATTATCCTCTTCTTTGGCAAAGTATTTATCTAGAGAACAATTAATTTTAGATAGCTCTTTTTCATATTCTGAATAAGCAGGAGAAAGTAAAAGTGCTTGTTTAGGGTTAATTGTATGTATAAATGATGAAATTAATTCTGTAGCTCCACTACCAAGTACTATATTATCTATAGAACATTTGCAGTAATTGGATATAGAAGTTTTTAAGTCTATGTAATCGGGGTCAGGATACATAGATACCATATCTATATTGTTTACAATGTACTGTTTGGCTAAACTTGATGTACCAAAAGGATTGATATTTGAACTAAAATCCATAAATTCTTCCTTTGAAAAGCCATACTTACTAGATAAACTATATAAATTAGCTCCATGATTTGTGCTCATAAAAGTACCTCCAAAAATAAAATTATATAATTGATAAAAATAACTGATTAATATATGTACATATAGATTATAATACAAAGGAATGTTTATTCCAAATTTTTAAGATAAAAAGCAAAAAAGTATGGATAAGCTGTTACTTTGAGTTCAAAAATGATGAAAAATATTTTAATTGATATTTTGGTATGCTATAATATATAGGTTAATAGATGGAAAGCGGGAGGATACAAGATGTACAAAATTACAGGAAAAATGTTGACAGAAGAACAAATAAAAGAAAAAGTTTATGAATTAGGTAAAAAGATAGAAGAAGATTTTAAAGGTGAAGATTTACTAGTAGTAGGTATCCTTAAAGGAGCTAGTGTATTTGTTTCAGATTTAATAAGATGTATAGATTTAGATGTAAATATAGATTTTATGAGTGTTACAAGTTATGGTAGTTCAACAGAATCTTCTGGAACAGTTAAAATATTAAAAGACTTAGATGTAGATATTGAAGGAAAGAATGTGTTAATTGTTGAAGATATAATAGATTCTGGATTGACATTAAGCAACCTGGTTGCAGCTTTAAAGACTAGAAGCCCAAAATGTTTAAAACTATGTACTTTACTTGATAAACCTCAAAGAAGAAAAGCTAATATACCTGTAGACTATGTGGGATTTGTTATTGAAGATAAATTTATTGTTGGCTATGGAATAGATTATGCTGAGAAGTATAGAAATTTGCCTTATATAGGTATAGTTGAGGATGTAGAATAAGACTTAAATGTGAATTAAAAGCACTAATCTCTAAGGGAGTTAGTGCTTTTTAATTAAGTATATAAAATTTTAGTGAAGGAGACATCTATATGGATATTCAATTAAGTATATTATTATTTTTCCAAAATTTAAGAAATCCAATTTTGAACTTTATATTTCTTGTATTCACAATAAGTACAGAAGCACCACTATTAATATTAATTACAACAATCATTTACTGGTGTATAAATAAAAAATGCGGACAGAAAATATTGTTTGCTATAATTGGAAACTTCGTTGTAAATTTAGGAATCAAAGAATTTGTAAAAGCACCCAGACCAATAGGAATAAAAGGTCTTGAATCATTGAGAGTTTCTACTGCTGGTGGTTACTCTTTCCCAAGTGCTCATACTCAAACTGCAACTACATTTTGGGTTAGCATTATGACTATATTTAAAAATAGATATATTCACTTAATAGGTGCAGTAATGGTCTTAGGCGTTGGATTTTCTAGACTATATTTGGCAGTTCATTGGCCTATAGACGTAATAGCTGGCTGGATATTAGGTATATTTTTTACAGTAATATTTGTAAAAATATTTGACTATATCGATGATAATAAAAATTATATTTTTCTTGTAACTTTACTAATACCATTTGTAATAGTAGCTATATTTCTAAATAGTCCTGAGTATTTTGAAAAATTTGGTATTATAGTAGGGTTTGTGTTTGGATATATAGTTGAAGATATATTTGTTAAATTTAATACAGATAATAATACAAAAAAAATTAATTTTAGTAGTAAAAATAAAAACAGTAAAAATATAATATTTTCAAGAATATGTAGGTTTTTGATTGGGATAGTAACAATAGGCATGTTATATATTGGTATTAAAGTATTTATTTCAATGTTAATTGTTTCTTTAAATCTAAGTGATTCCAATGTGAGTATAATTTTTATGAACTTTATAAAGAATACTGTAGTTGTTTTTTATGGAGTAGCAGGAGCTCCTGCATTATTTAAACTTTTGAAATTAAATTAAATTATTAAATTAATAGTTTAATTTAAAAAATTAAGGGAAGAAGAGAGTGATTATTTGAAAAAGGTAGTAGTAATAGGTGGAGGACCAGCAGGGATGATAGCAGCATCAACTGCATGTGAAAGAGGATTTGACGTAACATTAATTGAGAAAAATTATAAATTAGGTAAAAAACTTTCGATAACAGGAAAAGGTAGATGTAATATAACTAATGCTTGTGATATAGAAGAACTAATAGAAAATGTTCCTACAAATGGAAAGTTTTTATATAGTGCTTTTTATACTTTTACAAATGATGATGTAATAAGTATGTTTAATAATCTTGGTGTAAAAACTAAAACAGAAAGAGGAAAAAGAGTGTTTCCAGAAAGTGATAAAGCATTTGATGTTGTAAAGGCTCTTGAAAAACAACTTAAAAACAAGAAAGTAGATATATTATTAAATTCGAAAGTAGAAAAAATAATATCTAAAAATAATAAAATTGAAAAAGTAGTTCTAGCCAATAAAAAAGAAATCAAGTGCGACTCAGTTATAGTAGCAACTGGAGGATTAAGTTATCCACTTACTGGTTCTACTGGTGATGGATATAAATTTGCTGCTTCTCAGGGACACACTATTGTAGATACAAAGCCATCTTTAATTGGTATTGAAATACAAGAAAGCTTTATAAAAGATTTGGAAAAATTATCATTAAGAAATGTTGAGATAAGAGTATTTAATAGCAAACAAAAGAAAGTTTATAGTGATTTTGGAGAACTTGAATTTACTAAGTTTGGCTTAGATGGACCTATAATAAAATCTGCAAGTTGTAGAATGAAAGATACAACTAAAGAAAATTACACTATATTGTTGGATTTAAAACCAGCATTAGACGAAGAAAAGCTGGATAAAAGAGTTCAAAAAGATTTCACAAAGTATACAAATAAAAAATTTGAAAAAGCATTGGACGATTTACTTCCAAAAAAACTTATACCTGTAATAATAAATTTAAGTGATATTAATCCAGATACAGTTGTTCACCAAATTTCTAGAGAACAGCGAAAAAACTTAGTTCATTTACTAAAAAATTTAAAGTTTACTGTAAAAAGATACAGACCTATTGATGAAGCTATAATAACTTCTGGTGGTGTAAAAGTAAATGAGATAAATGCAAGTACAATGGAGTCAAAATTAGTAGAAGGTCTATTTTTTGCTGGAGAGATAATAGATATAGATGCATATACAGGAGGATTCAATTTACAAATAGCTTTTTCTACTGGATATTTAGCAGGCTTTAATTGCTAAAAATTACCTGAATTAAAAATGTTTAAAATCACATAATATTATCAGCAACACAAAATAAATTAAACAGAAGGAAGGTAATCAACATGGCAAGTAACAATAACAACAACAGAACAGTAGTACCAGGAGCAAAAGAGGCTTTAAACCAAATGAAATTAGAAATAGCTAATGAACTTGGTATGAGTAATTATCAACAAGTTGATAAAGGAAACCTTACTGCAAGAGAAAATGGTTATGTAGGTGGATACATGACTAAAAAATTAGTTGAAATGGCTGAACAGCAAATGGCTGGAAAAAGCAACAGATAGTTAATAAATAATTATTTATAACTATTAGGCTATTAGTTTAGCTAAAGCTATCTCAAATATAGAAAGTAATTTCTAAATTGAGATAGCTTTTTTTTTATTAAATTTTACATAGGTGCATTTTTATGTAATAAATTTTAGGAATTTGGATAAAATAATACAAATGAATATGTTACATAAGGAGTGATGTAAAATGAGTAGCGTAAATTTTGAGGATTTAAAAAACAAATTTATTAATAGTGACTTAGATGAAAAGATAAGAATATACACAACAACAGAAGGTCTATCAGTAGAACAATTCAAAGAGCTATTGAGATATTATCCAATACAACATTTATCTAAATTAGAAAAAGCTCTTGGATAATAATCTTTGATTAAAAAATTAAAAGGCAATTTATTTAATATTAAAAATAGTTTTTATTAAATAAATTGCCTTTTTATAATAATTTTATATTATCATACTTTTGATATATAATTATAGATTCTCTCATTTCCAAGCTCAATAGAACCAGTATTAATAAGAGTAACGATTCCTTCTATATCCTTAGAAGTTAAGTATTTATATGGAATCAATAAATTATAACCAGTATCATTTAGTAAGTTTTTTAATTGGATTACTTGAGAGATGTTGAAACACTCTACAGACTTAGTAAATTTTTTTCTAGAGTTAGATAAATTTTCATTTTGTATTTTTATCAAAGTTTCTATATAGTCTATATAAGATAATTTAAAGTCGTACTCCTTGACTATTTTTTCATCAAGTATATTACTAATAAAACCTTGAGATAATATATTATCTGCAAATTTATCTGCGGTTAATTTACCAGATGTTATACCTTTTTGGTATTTCCTAAGTATTTTTTTAGTATAGCAGTATATTTTATTTCTTGTTTCTAAATCAAGTTGTTCTATTTGCACACAACCACTTCCTTCTAATTGTAAAAATATTTATTTTAAAAAATTTATACTTAGCCTATAAAGTTTTACTAACTTATTTACAATAAATACTAAATTATAAAATATTTGTTATTTTTTATTATTACCAAGTATAAAAAATATTATAATTGTAAAACTTACAAATATATGTAAAATATTTAGGAGTGATGAAAATGTTAAATGGGATAATAAAGCTTTTTTATTCTGAAATTGTAAAAACAAAGATTAATAATTTAGATTCAAGTGGATATTCTTTAAGAGATGAATGTAAAGAAATCAGAAATATAACTTTAAAAATAGACAGCGTATTTTTTAAACTTTTAAAGTTAGTTTTTGGTTCAATATTACTTATGCTAGCATTTAATTTAAATTTGGTTTTAGGTATAGGAGTGTTTTTAATTGGTGTGGTTTATATTCTATATAAGAGAAATATGGAAGAACAAGTAAAAGAACATATAAATAATGTAAAGAATAATATAGACATCTCTAAAATTACTTTTATGGATGAAAAAGGAAGAACAGGTCTAAATGCACTAATTACATTGCTTCTTATAGGATTATTGACAGGATTTAACTGGATATTAGTTGCTAGTTTTGTCGTTGTTTTTGTTTTTACTATAAAGAATGTATGTTAAAATACTAATAAATAGTTTAATATATAGGGGGAGAAATTGAGTATGACTAATGGCAGTTATAAAATGAAGAATTTAGTGGAAATATCCGCTATGGTGACTGAATCTACAGATTTTTTTAATATAAAAGACGACATAATAGAAAAAATGTTAGAGGTTGTTCACCCTACAAAGGCATGTGTAAATCTATTCTATAAAAATGATTCTAAACATGCCTACTTAGTATGTTCACAAACCTTAGAATATGTACCTCAAATTTTTCCAATCAATAGTCTTAAAGGTGCAAAGATTGATTTTGACACGTATCCAGAATATATACATGAAGCTGTAAATGAAAAGAAGATAATATATGTAAAAAATGTATTTGAAGATTCTAGAGCAGAAGGTGAACGAGATTTAGCAAAATCTGAAGGTTATATTGGGAGAATAGTTTTTCCTTTTATAATAAACAATGTAGTTGTTGGATTTATGACTTGCTTTTTAAAAGAGGAGGATTATTTAACAGAACAAGATATAGACTTTATATCCTCTGTTGCATCACTTCTAAGTTTATCAATAGAAATAACTAATAAAAACAATAATGTACAAATTTTAATTGATAAGTTAAGAGGTTCAATAAGTGCTATAAATGAAGCTACTAAAAAATTATACCTTAATAAGAGTATAGATGGTTTTTTAGAAAATTTAAGTAAACAAGCTTGCAATATTACTAATAGTAAAGAAGCTTTAATAATTATAACTGGTCATGAAAATAAGGATAAAATATTTAGCTGTTATAATACTGAGCAAAAAAAGAAAACCAATTTATACCCTATGCTTGATACATTTTTGAAGAAAGAGTCATTGGGAGGATACCTAAATAACTTAAAACCATGTTCAAAAAAGGGAATAAACTTGGAAAGTTATATATATTACAAACTTCAGGATAAGAATGAGACTATAGGGTGTATAGTTTGTGCAAACAGTAAAAACTATACTAGTGATGATTTAAATATTCTTAGTATATTGTCCAAACAAGTTTCTGTTGGAATGCAATTATATGAGCACAACGAAAAAGAAGTAAAACACAAAGTTCTTGAAAATGAGTTGAATATATTAAATAAACAGCAACAACTTATTATGGACAAAGGAAAAATGGATTGTAATGATGAGAAAGAGCTTTATTTTTATCATAAACCAGCAAGAGTAGTAGGAGGAGATTTTTATTATGCTACAAGGGTAGATGATGAACACATAGTTTATATTGTAGCTGATGTAATGGGACATGGAATGGTATCAAATTATGTTGTTGCGATGATAAAAGGAGCTTTTAAAGTATTATGCAATCAATATAATACACCAAGAGAAATAATGACACATTTAAATAGCATGTTGTATGATGAATTTGATAAAATGGGTGTATTTACAACATGTTTGATAGGTACTATAGATACTAAAGAAAATATTATTACAGTATCTAATGCTGGTCACTACAGTCCTGTAGTTGTAAAGAAGGATGGGACGATAGAAAATAATTTGAATTGTAAAAAAGGAATACCTATTGGGATAATGGAAGATGCTACTTATGAAAATAATACTCTTTCAATGGAAGATTATGCAATGGTATGTATGTACACTGATGGAATTTTAGAGATAAAAAATACATCAAAAGAAGAATATGGTATAAATAGATTAGAAAACTTTCTAAAAGAAAACTTTAGATTGAATCAGCAGTTAATAGTAGAAAATCTAAAATTAGATTTAAAGAATTTCTCATCAAAAGATAATTATGATGATGATATTTTAATCGTTATGTTAAAGGATAGGTAGATTGATTATGGATTTAAATGATAAAAAACAACTTAAAAGTCCAGAGATTATGATAATAAATGGAAGCCCAAGAAATAATAAAAATTGCAGTTTTATAGCAAATGAAGTAAAGGTTAAATTAGAAGAGAGTGGATTGAGTAGCAAAATATTTAACATATATGATATGGATATTGAATATTGTACAGCATGTGGATTTTGTGAAAAAACAGGTTTTTGCAAGTTTAATGATGACATGAAACCATTATATAAAATGTTTGATGAATCAAAAGGAACTATCGTGATAAGCCCTGTACACTTTGATTCAATCTCAGCTAAATTAAAAACTGTTGTTGATAGAACTCAAGCTATATATGCAAGTAAATATGTGCTAAAGAAGCCCTCAATTGATAGGAATAAGAAACGTATTGGTATGTATATTGCAGTAGGAGGTAGTAAATCCTATGATTCACAATTTAAAGGTGGGCAGATTGTCATGGATTTTTTCTTTAAGAGTATAAATACTAAACTTTTACACAATATATATTTAAATAATACAGACAATATACCTTACACAGATAATCAAGAATTTAAAGATATAATATATAAAAATTTAAAGATATATATTGATTCAATATAATTTGATTTTGTAGGTAATATTATGTATAATTGTATTGCAATAATTTAAAATAATTAAAAGGAGGGAATTTCAATGAAATTACCAATAGCATTATCTAATAAACATGTTCATTTGAGTCAAGCTGATATAGACGTATTATTTGGAGCAGGTCATGAATTAACTAAATTTAAACCATTATCTCAACCAGGACAATATGCCTGTGAAGAAAAGGTAGATTTAGTAGGACCAAAAGGAACTTTAAAAGGAGTTAGAGTATTAGGACCAGCTAGAGCTCACACTCAAGTTGAAATATCTTTAGCAGATGGATTCCCATTAGGAGTAAAAGCACCAATAAAAGAATCTGGTGATATAGCTGGAACTCCAGGTGTTAAATTAGTAGGACCTGCTGGAGAAGTAGAAATGAAAGAAGGAGTTATAGTTGCTTCTAGACATATACATATGAGCAATGAAGATGCTGCTAAATTTGGTGTAGCTGATAAGCAAATAGTAAAAGTTAAAACTTCTGGACCAAGAGCATTAGTATTTGAAAATGTATTAGTAAGAGCTAGTGATAGCTTCAATCTAGAAATGCATGTTGACATGGAAGAAGGAAATGCAGCAGGAGTTAAAAATGGAGAGTTAGTAGAATTAATAGTTGATTAATATTATAAAGGAAATTTATGCTAGTGGATGCTCTATTTGCTAGCATATTTTTTTAAATGTAATAAATTTCTATTTGATAAAATTAATCTATTAGATTAATTTATAAAATAAAGGGGTATTATGAAAAATATAATAAAAACTTACAAAAACATAATGTAATATGGTAAAATTATATATATAAAAATTTGCATATATAAAGATAACTATTTTACTCTTTAGACCAATATATACAAATAGATAAAAAAGTTTGAAAAATCTAACTTAATTTATTATATATTGTATACAAAATTATGAAGAAAACTTAACATATTTAATTTAAAAAAAAATCTACTTAAATATGTAATTAATTTACAATTTTCAAAGGAATTTTATCTAATCTGTAGTATTATATTAGAAGATAGAGTATTTGCGCGACTATATGTGTGTTTATATTTTTGTTGTGTAAATTATATGTAAATATAAAAAATAGACTTGTTATAAACAAGTACAATTGTAGCTATCAAGGAGGATACATATTATGGCTAAGTTTATGAAAACACTTGATGGAAATACAGCTGCAGCTCACGTTGCCTATGCGTTTACAGATGTAGCAGCTATATATCCAATCACACCATCTTCAACTATGGCTGAAGTAGTTGATGAGTGGGCATCACAAGGAAGAAAAAATGTATTTGGACAAGAAGTTAATGTTGTTGAAATGCAGTCAGAAGCAGGAGCAGCAGGAGCATTCCATGGTTCTTTACAAGGAGGCGCTTTAACTTCTACTTTTACAGCATCTCAAGGTTTATTATTAATGATACCTAACATGTATAAAGTTGCAGGAGAGTTATTACCAGGAGTATTCCATGTAAGTGCTCGTGCTTTAGCATCTCAAGCTTTATCAATATTTGGGGATCATCAAGACGTTATGGCTGCTAGACAAACTGGATGTGTATTATTAGCTTCTGGTTCAGTTCAAGAAGTAGCTGATATAGCACCAGTTGCACATTTAGCTGCAATAGAAGGTAGATTACCATTTATACATTTCTTTGATGGATTCAGAACTTCACATGAAATCCAAAAAGTTGAATTATTAGAAAATGAAGATTACGCAAGTTTATTAAATTTTGAAGCAGTTCAAGCATTTAGAGATAACGCATTATCTCCAAATCATCCAGTTACTCGTGGTACTGCTCAAAATCCAGATATATATTTCCAAACTAGAGAAGCTTCTAACAAATACTATCAAAATATAGTAGGTATAGTTGAAAAATACATGGAAAAAATGAGTAATTTAACAGGTAGAAAACATAGTTTATTTGATTATTATGGAGCAGAAGATGCTAAATATGTATTAATAGCTATGGGGTCTGTAACAGAGACAATAGAAGAAACTATAGATTACTTAAATGCTAAGGGAGAAAAGTATGGTTTAGTTAAAGTTCATTTATATAGACCATTCTCAATGAAACATTTCTTAGATGCTATGCCATCTACTGTTGAAAGAATATGTGTACTTGATAGAACTAAAGAGCCAGGTGCAACTGGTGAACCATTATACTTAGATGTACGTGATGTATTCTATGGAAAAGAAAATGCTCCTATGATAATAGGTGGAAGATATGGATTAGGTTCAAAAGATACTACTCCTTCAGATATAAAAACTGTTTTTGATAACTTAGTTTCAGAACAACCTAAGAATGGATTCACAGTAGGTATAGTTGATGATGTAACTAATACTTCTTTAAATCCAGCTGAGCCAATTAAAATAGCTTCTAAAGGAACTATAAGATGTAAGTTCTGGGGATTAGGTTCTGACGGTACTGTTGGAGCTAACAAACAAGCTATAAAAATAATCGGTGACCACACTGAAAAATATGCTCAAGCTTACTTTGATTATGACTCTAAAAAATCTGGTGGTATAACTATGTCTCACTTAAGATTTGGTGATACTCCAATAAGAGCAACTTATTTAATAGATGAGGCTGACTATATTGCCTGTCATAAACAATCATATGTTTATCAATATGATTTATTAAAAGGTCTTAAAAAAGGTGGTACATTTGTACTTAACACTATATGGGACCAAGCTGGAATTGAAGAAAACTTACCAGCTCATATGAAACAATATATAGCTAAAAATGATATAAAATTCTATACAGTTAATGCTGTTAAATTAGGACAAGAAATAGGTCTTGGAAACAGAATAAACATGATAATGCAATCTGCATTCTTTAAATTAGCTGAAATAATACCAGAAGAAGATGCTGTTAAATACTTAAAAGATTCTATAGTTAAAGCTTATGGTAAAAAAGGTGAAAAAATAGTTAACATGAACTATGCTGCTGTTGATGCAGGAATAAATGCTTTAGTTAAAGTTGAAGTTCCAGCTTCTTGGACAAATGCTGTTGATGCAGATAAAGAAGAAGTTAAAGAACCAGAATTTATAAGAAATATATTAAGACCAATGACTGCACAAGAAGGAAATAACTTACCAGTAAGTACATTCAATGGTATAGAAGATGGAACATTCCCTTGTGGTACTTCAGCTTACGAAAAACGTGGTATAGCTGTTGATGTTCCTGAATGGATAACAGATAACTGTATCCAATGTAACCAATGTTCTTTTATATGTCCTCATGCATGTATAAGACCAGTATTAGTTACTGAAGAAGAATTAGCTAATGCTCCAAAAGGATTTGAGACTAAAAAAGCATTAGGTAAGGGATTAGAAGGATTAAAATATAGAATTCAAGTTAGTCCACTTGACTGTACAGGATGTGGAAACTGTGCTGACATATGTCCAGCTAAAGAAAAAGCTTTAGTTATGAAGCCAATAGATACTCAACTTGATACAGAGTTAGATAATTGGGCATTTGCAGTAAATCCTGATGAAGTAGCTCCAAAAGTAGATGTTATGCCTGCAAATACTGTTAAAGGAAGTCAATTTAGACAACCATTAATGGAATTCTCAGGAGCATGTGCTGGATGTGGAGAAACTGCATACATCAAGTTAGTTACACAATTATATGGAGATAGAATGATGATAGCTAATGCTACTGGATGTTCTTCTATATGGGGAGCTTCTGCACCATCAACTCCTTATACTTGTAACCATGAAGGTAAAGGTCCATCTTGGGCAAACTCTTTATTTGAAGATAATGCTGAATACGGATTTGGTATGTACACAGCTGTTAAACAAATAAGAGGAAAAATAGTAGATGCTATGACAGAATTAGTTTCTATGGATATCTGTGAAGATGCTAAAGCAGTATTTACAGAATGGTTAGATTCTAGAAATGATGGAGAAGCTTCTAAAGTAGCAAGTGCTAAAGTTGTTGAATTATTAGCAAAACCAGCTTGTGATTGTACAGATGCAAAAGCTAAAGAATTAGTAAAAGCTATCGAGGATAGAAAAGATTATCTAGTTAAGAGATCTCAATGGATACTAGGTGGAGATGGTTGGGCATATGACATCGGTTACGGTGGATTAGACCATGTTCTTGCATCTGGTGAAAATGTAAATGTACTTGTATTTGACACAGAAGTATACTCAAATACAGGAGGTCAAGCTTCTAAAGCTACTCCAGCTGCTGCTATGGCTAAATTTGCTGCTGCAGGTAAGCAATCTAGAAAGAAAGATTTAGGAATGATGGCTATGACTTACGGAAACGTATATGTAGCTCAAGTTGCTATGGGTGCTGATAAAAACCAATTTATCAAAGCTGTTCTAGAAGCTGAAAAACATGATGGACCATCTTTAATAATAGCTTATGCTCCATGTATAAACCATGGATTAAAAGAAGGTATGGGAAGAACTGTAGCTAACGAAGCACAAGCTGTTGCTTGCGGATACTGGCATTTATACAGATTCAATCCAGAAGTAAAAGCTGAAGGTAAAAACCCATTCACTTTAGACTCTAAAGAACCAACTGCAAGCTTCAGAGATTTCATACTTGCACAAGTAAGATACTCTGCTATAGCTAAGCAATTCCCAGAGCAAGCTGAGGGATTATTTACTAAAGCTGAAGCTGATGCTAAAGAAAGATATGAAGGATATAAAAAATTAGCTGAATAATATTAAAGTGTTATAAGCTTATGTAAAGTATAGATTTAATAAAAAGGGGCTATCTCAAAATAGAGATAAGCTCTTTTTTATTGTTGAAATGATAAAAATATATTTGATTTCATACAAAAAAGAGAGCCTCATGAACTAAAAAATTCATCTGAGACACCTCCTTTTTCTATAAAATATTAAAATTTTGTTTCTGTATTTTGAATATCTTTTTTAAGTGATATTTTAGGAAGAAACATTCCAGTTTTTTTACAGTAAGTAATATAATCATTTCCAAATTCATTTATCATCTCATTTTCTTCTTTCTTTGCTAATCTATAATTATACAATTACTAGTATAGGCCACATGATTAAAAGAGGAATAGTTGCCCATTCAAATATTATACCAAGTGTTATTAGTAAACACCCTGTATATTGTGGATGTATTATATGGTTATAAATTCCTTTTGTTACTAATATTCCTTTTCCATTCTCATATCTCCAATATTTTTTATATATTGTTCTCCAGCCCAAAACCACTAGTAAGGCACCTATGACATTTAAGATTATACATATATACATTCTGAGGTGACCAATATATTGATTTAATTTATGTCCACATAAGATGCCATCTGGTAATTGTTTGCCAAAAAAACATGCTACGAAATACATACTCATTGGTATACCAAACATTTCAAGAGTGTAAGCTATTATAAATGCTAGATAGGCTGTAGTGGGTTTTCTTTGGCCATTTTTGTAAAAAGGCAGAAATAATTTTATCTGTTTTCACGTTTTTACTTGACCCAGGTATTTTTACTTGGGATAAAGAAGAAAGAAATAGTAAATTAAAAGCATTAAGTTTAATTTTAGAGAAAACTTTAATGGCACCTAAAGGAAGCTTTGATTTTTTTACGAATGACTTTTAAAGTATATATTATTAAATAATGTTTATACTGTATTTAATAGTTTTGAATATAGATACAAAAGAGTACCTCATTTGTGATTTTTTTAATCATTTAGAGATACTCTTTTGATGTATATTGAAAAAGAGTATTTTATCCTACAAAGATTTGTGTCCAATAAATTGAACCACCACTTTTTTGTGCTACTCCAACACCTATTTTACTAAAATTTGGATTTAGTATATTTTTTCTGTGACCTTCAGAATTCATCCATGCATTTACAACTTCTTTTGGAGTTTTTTGACCCATAGCTATATTTTCACCAGCTGTTTTATAGCTTATCCCAAACTTCTTCAACATATCGAATGGAGAACCATAAGTTGGAGAATTATGTGAAAAATAATTGTTATCAATCATATCTTGAGATTTCTTTGTAGCAACATTTGATACAGAAGAATCAAGTGTAAGAGGATTTAATCCAGCTTTAGATCTTTCTATATTTACTAAGTCAACGACTTCCTTTTGATAAGCTGAAAAATTTCCATTTGTAGAACCTGAATTATCATTATCTTCAGGTTTATTAGAATCTGAGTTGTTGTTATCCTCAGGTTTATTAGTAGAGCCTGAATTGTTATCTTCAGGTTTGTTAGAATCTGAGTTATTATTATCCTCAGGTTTATTAGTAGAACCTGAATTATTGTTGTCCTCAGGTTTGTTAGTAGAACCTGAATTATTATTGTCCTCAGGTTTATTAGTAGAATCTGAGTTATTATTATCTTCAGGCTTATTAGTAGAACCTGAATTATTATTGTCCTCAGGTTTGTTAGTGTTATTGCAATTCTTGTCATTATGATTCTTATCTTTGCAAGAATTATCTTTATCAGGCTTAAGCTCTGGTTTTACAGAACAATTTGGTTTTGCTGAAAATTTGTATTTAGTATTACTGTATACTAAACTTTTGTTACTTAGATTTACATTGTTTTCAAGTGATGAAGCACTTGCAGTAACAGCACTAGAAGCTGTAGCTAAGGTTAACACTCCTAAAGCTAACATAGTTTTTAATTTTGTTGGTATATTTTTTCTCATTATAAACACCTCTCAATCTAAAAATTCTAAAAATGTTACTAATTTGTAACCTTTAGTGTAGGGGTACCCGTGCATCTATACTAACATAAGAACAAGCATTTTTTTACTGTAAAGATATGTAAAAAAAATATACATGGAATAAATAGGTATATTTCAGAGCATTTGATAATTTATGTTATAAATCTGTATAGTATGGAATTACTAGTATAGAGAAAAAAATATTTTTATAATAATCTTACAATGTAAATTTATGGTTACTATAAAATTTTTTATATAGTTATTGAGATTTATTCAATATATTACTTAATATCAGTAATACATTATCATTGTTTAAGTTTTTGAGAAATAAAAAAGTCATCTACTAGAATAGATGACCTTTTATATGATAAATTATAATATATTTTAGTTTAATATAGAAGTAATCCTAACGTAATTACTATGATTTCTGCTATTAATGAGCCAACTGCAACTACAATGAAAGTTTCTTTAAATCCAGTTTTATGTGTTAACTTAGATAAACTTAAGAATGTAAGAAAAACACCACTTTGTGGAACTATAGTAAGTATATTTGAAGCTATTGTAGCAACACGATGAATTAATTCTGGATTCAGACCAGTGCTTAAATAATAATCTGCGAAGTTTGGCATTACTATTCCCAATGCACCAGAAGATGAACCTGTTATTGCTGACATTGTTGAAGTTAATACAGTAAGACTTATAAGTGGGCTACCTGGTATTGACATAATAAGTTTACTGAAGACATTAAAACCTGGTGCGGTCATTATTACTGCTCCAAATGCAACAGCAGAAGATGTTGCAAATATAGGTCCTATAGAACCACTAGCTCCTATGCTCAGTGTCTGTATCTTGGATGATAAAAATTTACGGAATAAAAATGCAGATAAAAGAATTGCAACTATTAAAGCTATGTAAATTACATTTTTTTTCAAAAACTCTGAACCAAAAGTACTTCCAACTATTGCTATAATTACAAGTGCTAATAGAGGAAAAATACTGGCAAAAAATCCTGGTAATTCTCTATCTAAAGATTCTTCTTCTGATTCTGAAGTATAAGTTGCATAAGTTTCACCTTTTTTAATACTTTTGTTTAGAGCATATTTCATGTAGACAAGTCCAAACACAGCACAACCGATACTACCTGCAATACTTGGTATAATAGCTGCAGTAAGAGAAGTATTTAGATATTGAATAGGAATAACATTTTGAATGGCTGGTGTTCCAGGAATCATAGTCATAGTAATTGTCGCAATTCCAAGCCAAAGAGGTATCTGAATAAGGTTCCAAGAAATATCAAGTTTTTTAAATAGAGTTCTTGCAAGTGGAATGACTGCGAACATAACTACAAATAAACTTATACCACCGTATGTTAATATAAAACTTACTATGAATATAGCAACTAAAACTCTATAAGGATGCTTAGAGCCGAATTTGCTTAAAATAAAATCTGCTATAGATACAGTGGCTCCACTTTCTTCCATAAATTTAGCAAGTATTGAGCCTAATAAGAATATTGCAAAATAGCTCATTATATAGTTTCCAAGTGCTCCCATGTAATTATTTTTACCAGCACCTAGCATAGATGTTACAATATCCATTCTATTTAAGAGAACAACTATTAAAGTTGCTATTGGAGCAGCTATAGTTATATGAATTTCTTTAACTGAAAAATATATAATAGCTATAATACCAATAATTATACCAATTGGTGCGATAATACTCATAAATATACCTCCTTATTAGAAGGACTTGAAGAATAGTTTCTTCAAGCCCTAAATATAATCTACTGTGCAGTATATCCTCCATCTAGTAGGCAAGCTTGTCCTGTAATTCCTTTAGCTTTATCACTTGCTAAAAACATAGCATAATCTGCAATTTCTTGAACATCTAATAGACGTTTTTGTGGTACAAGTGGGTATAAAACTTCTTCTAAGACATTTTCTAATGGTATGTTACGAGTTTTTGAAAGGTCATTAAACTGACCTCTAACAAGTGGAGTATCTACATATCCAGGGCATAAAGCATTAACTGTTATACCAGAATCAGCAGCTTCAAGGGCAGCAACTTTTGTCAAGCCTATAAGACCATGTTTTGCTGAGTTATAAGCAGCTTTACCAGCAAATCCTATTACACCATTGATTGAAGCCATATTTATTATACGACCAAATCCTTGTTTTTTCATTATAGGGAATACTTTTTTAGTAGCTATAAAAGGAGCTGTTAGCATTATTTTTATCATAAATTCAAATTTATCAGTTGGAAAATCTTCTATCATAGAAACATGTTGAAGTCCAGCATTGTTTATTAATATATCTAATCTGCCATACTTTTCAACAGTTTTGTCTATAGCGTGGTTAATTTCTTCTTCTTTAGTTACATCACACTTTACATTCATGCAATCATAGCCTTCTTTTTGTAGTTCTGTTGTAACCTTGTTTAAGGCTTCTTGATTTATGTCAGAGAACATTACTTTAGCACCACTTTTTAAAAATGATTCAGCTATTTGCTTACCTATTCCACTTGCAGCTCCTGTTACGAATACAACTTTATCTTTAACCATTTTCATTTCCTCCAATTTTATTTTATTTTTATATTAATATTTTAAATAATTTAAATTATTTTTATTTTTAATCTATTTAAACAACAGATATGTTTCCATTTAATGAATCTGATAATATTAAAGGTGCTTCAGTAGCAGAAATAACATCATCCAATGTGAAAGCAGGATTTATTTCCTTAAGTAAAATTCCATCTGATGTTACTTCCATAACTCCCATTTCAGTAACTATCAAATCTACAGCATTGGTTGCAGTAAGTGGGAGAGTACAATTATTTAATATTTTTGCAGAACCTTTTGAAGTATGTTCCATTGCTACAATAACTCTCTTAGCTCCAGTTACTAGGTCCATAGCTCCTCCCATACCTGGAACCATCTTACCTGGAATCATATAGTTTGCTATATTGCCATATTTATCAACTTGAAGTGCACCAAGAACTGTTATATCTACATGACCACCTCTGATTATTCCAAAAGATGTAGCACTATCAAAGAAACACCCTCCAGGAAGTATAGTAACTGGCTGACCACCAGCATTTACAATGGTTTCATCACTTAAATTACTATTTTCAGCTGCTCCTAAACCTAGAAAACCATTTTCAGATTGCAAGATAACGTTTACATCATCTGGAATATAATTTGCTACTTTAGTTGGTAAACCTATACCAAGGTTTACAACAGCTCCATCTTTTAATTCCTTAGAAACTCTATTTGCAATATATTCTTGTATTTCTAATTTATCCATTATAAATTACCCCCTTTAACGATGTAATTCACAAAAATACCTGGTGTAGTAACTTCATTTGGGTTAATATCGCCAATTTCAACTATTTCATCTGCTTCAACTATTGTAATTTTAGTAGCTGAAGCCATTAAATTATTAAAATTGTTCATAGAACCCTTATAAACGAGATTACCTGCCTTATCAACTTTTGATGCAAATAGAAGAGCGACATCTGCATGAATTGGCTTTTCAAGAAGGTATTCTCTATCATCTACGACGATTTTTTGCTTTCCTTCCTCAACAAGAGTACCAATACCAGTAGGTGTTAAGATACCTCCTAAGCCATAACCAGCTGCACGTATTTGTTCAGCAAGAGTTCCTTGAGGAACCAATTCAACTTCTGTTTCATTATTATTCATTTGTCTACCAGTTTCTTTATTTAATCCTATGTGGGAAGCAATTATCTTTTTGAACTGCTTATTTACAACCATTTTTCCAACACCTTTGTCAATAAAGCCAGTATCATTACAAATTAGTGTTAAATCTTTTATATTCTCATTGCATAAATAATCAATCAAACTTTCTGGTGAACCATTAGCCATGAATCCACCAACCATTATTGTATCTCCATCTTTTACATGAGATAGAGCTTCATTGATGCTAACTATTTTATTCATATTTCCTCCTATCGTGAAACCACCATTGATATTCCTTGACCGCCACCAATACAAAGCGTTGCAAGACCAGTTTTAGCTTTACGTTTTTGCATTTCATAAAGTAGGGTAACAAGTATTCTAGCACCACTTGCTCCTATTGGATGTCCTAATGCTATTGCACCACCATTAACATTTAACTTTGATGAGTCTATTTGAAGTTCGTTTTTAACAGCTAGTGCTTGAGCAGCAAATGCTTCATTTGCCTCTATTAAGTCTATATCATTAATATTAAGTCCAGCTTTTTCTAGTACTTTTCTAGTGGCAGGAATTGGACCAGTTCCCATTATTTCAGGTTCAACACCAGCCGATGCATATGACTTTATTTTAGCAAGTGGTTTAATTCCTAGTTCGTCTGCTTTTTGTTGACTCATTAATATCAACATAGCTGCACCATCATTAATACCTGATGCATTTCCAGCTGTTACAGTGCCATCTTTTTTGAATGCAGGCTTAAGTTTAGATAAGCCTTCAAATGTCATACCAAATTTAGGATATTCATCTGTATCAATGGTCTCTACCTTACCACGGCGTACTAAAATATCTACTGGAACGATTTCGTCTTTAAAACGATTGCTTTTTATAGCTTTCTCAGCTTTATTTTGACTTTCTAATGCTAGATTATCTTGCATTTCTCTAGTAAATTCAAATTTAGTGGCAATATTTTCTGCAGTTATCCCCATATGGTATTGATTGAAAGCATCAATAAGACCATCAGTTAACATGCTATCTACCATAGTTATATTGCCCATCTTACTACCAAAGCGAGCAGTTTGGACAATATAAGGAGCTTGACTCATATTTTCAGTACCACCTGCGATGACTACATCATTTTCTCCAGATGAGATTGATTGAGCAGCTAGTTGAACACTTTTAAGTCCTGAGCCACATAATTTATTTACTGTATAACTTGGGACAGAATTTGGTATACCTGCATTTATAGCAATTTGTCTAGAGACATTTTGTCCAAGTCCTGCTTGTAATACATTTCCAATTATTACTTCATCTATTTCAGATAAATTAAGACCTATACGTGATATCGCTTCTTTAACAGCGATAGTTCCAAGTTGGACAGCAGAAGTATTTTTAAATACCCCTCCAAAACTTCCTATAGGTGTTCTGACTGCTGATACGATTACTACATTTTTCATGTCTAATAGCTACCTTTCTTGAATGATAATTAAAAATTTTCTGAATAAAAAGATTATGGAACACTATAATAAATTACTTCTAATACAAGCTTGATTTTAAGTATTTCGATTATTTTTATTCCTAATGCTTTAGGTTTTCCTGTTTCTAATTATAGATTACGGCGAAAAAAGCGTTTTGTCTAAGTCTAATTTTTTATATAGTGTATAAGAAAAATTTATAGGACAGAAATTTATGGCATGCTTAGAAAAATATTTTGTTAAAATATTAATGAAATTATGTTGATTTTCCTATAGAATATTATTATAAGAAAAAATATAATCTAAACTATACTTTTGAGAAAGGTGGTTTAAAATGGACATAAAACAGTTAAAATATTTTGTTGAGATAGTGAAATCTGGTTTTAATTTATCAATAGCATCTAAGACACTTCATATATCTCAACCAGCACTGAGTCAAATCATAAAAAATTTCGAAGAGAGTGAAGATGTATATTTATTTGAGAGGTACAAAGGCAGATTAAATGGGTTAACACCAGCAGGAGAGAGATTTTATGTAAATGCAGAACATATTATAAATGAATACAAAAACATGATGGAAGATTTAAGGGAAGATTCAGTTCAATTTAAAGGTAAAGTTAGAATAGGAATACCACCACTTATACTTGGAATAGCCTTTTCAGATGTAGTTGCACAGCTAGTTGCAAACAATCCAGATATAGAATTTGACATAGTAGAGAAGGGAGCCTATGATTTAAATAGAATGCTTATCTTACAAGAATTAGATTATGCAGTACTATTACACCCACATAAAATTGATAAAAGTGTAGTGACTGAACATGTGCTTCAAGAAGATGAACTTACAGCTTTTTTAAATGTAAATCATCCACTTGCTAAAAAAGATAAGATAGACTGGAACGATTTGAATGAGCAGTTACTTGCAATATTTAATCCTACTTTTATGATACATCATAAGTTAATGCAAAAGTTTACTGATGAAAATGTAAAGTTAAAAAGATACATCATGTCTGGATCATGGGATTTTTTATTGTTATCAACTACAAACTCTGACTTTATAACCATTCTACCATCACCAGTCCACGATTTCTTTGAGAATAGTAAAATTATAGAAAGACCATTTAATCATCCTATTACATGGAAAGTTGTACTATGTAGACCTAAGAAAGAACGTTACAGCCATGTAGATGAACATGTATTTAAATTTATTATAGATTTCTTTAGTAAAAAGAAATTATAAAAATGTTATTAAAATAACAAAAAAAAGCAAACAAATTTTTAAAAATTACAATAAACTATTAGTTTTTTATCTATATATATGATAGGCGATAATAGATTTTACATATCATGGTGAATTAGTATTGAAAATTATAATATACAAAATATATCTTTTTAAAATAAAAAATAAAAACAGTGAGTATCTATGGATAGTCACTGTTTTTATTTTGTTTTTCTACATAAGGATTATTAAGTATTACTAGAAAACTTTTTACTTATTATAGTCAAACTCATAACTGTTAAAAATATAAGTAGACCTGGAAATACAGCTAAATATAACTTATCAAAAATATGTCTTTGAGCATCTTGAAGCATATTACCCCATGATGCAAGAGGTAATTGTATTCCAAGACCTAAAAAACTAAGAGCAGATTCAGTTAAGATAGCATTAGCAATATTTAATGAGCCTGCAACTACAATAGTTTCTTTCAAGTTTAAAACTATGTGTCTTAATAGTATATTTCTAGTTTTAATACCTGTAGCTTTAGCAGCTATACAGTATTCATTTTCCTTTATTTTTAACGTTTCTCCGCGGACGATTCTTGAGACTTCCATCCAACTTAAAAACCCAATAATTAGTATAATAGTGGAAACTTTAGGTGTCAAATAAGTATTTAGCACAATCAAAACTAAGAAGCTAGGGATACTCATAAGCATATCTACTATCCTCATTAAGAATTGGTCCAACTTACCTCCAATATATCCACTAATAACACCTACAGCAGTACCAAATACTATAGAAATAATCATTGATAAAATACCAACACTAAGTGAAATTCTTCCACCATAAAGAGCTCTAGAAAAATAATCTCTTCCAAGTTCATCTGTACCAAAAATATGTTTTAAAGTAGGTTCTTGAAGTTTAGAAGTAGTGTCAATTGCATTAGAGTCTATATTTAATGTAAAAGAGGCTATAATTAATAGGATGATTATACTGAGAGTAATGCATGCAAAAGCAAAGGATTTGTCTTTTTTTAATTCTTTTAGAATGTTTGTAAACATAGTTAGAACCCTCCCTTGCTGGATTTAATCTTAGGGTCAATTAATAGATATAATATATCAGCAACTAGATTACCTAAAATTAAAAAGAGTGCTGATAGCATAGTTATTGCCATAATTATGGTATAATCTCTTGAAAAAATCGAATCAATCATTAGTCTACCCATACCTGGCCAAGAGAAAACTACTTCTGTAACAAATGCACCAGTAACTAATTTTTGTATACTCATACCAAGAATTGTAACTAATGATGTGAGTGAGTTTTTCAAGACATGTTTAAAGAGTATGACTTTTTCTGATAATCCTTTTGCTCTTGCTGTAACAACATACTGTTTTTTTAATTGTTCACTTACACTAGCTTCTACATAATTTGTAAAAATAGCTGTATTATATAGGCCTAAAGTTATTACAGGTAATACTAAATGTTTTACTAAATCTCCAAGACTATCATTTCCAATAGTATGCATACCTCCTGATGGAAAAACGTTAAATTTAACTGAAAAAATTGAAATGAGTATCATACCTATCCAAAAAGAAGGAATAGAAACACCTATATAATTAAAGATAGGTGATATTTTACTAGTTATTGAATTTTTATTTACAGCTAAAAATATTCCGAGAGGTATAGCTACTAATATTGAAAATATTAAAGAAGTTCCCATAAGAATAAATGTATTTCCCATCTTTTCCATAATTTGTTCTGTAACAGGCATATGGTTTATATAAGAAATACCTAGATTTCCACTTAAAGTATTTTTTAACCAACTTAAGTATCTTATGTATACTGGTTTATCAAGTCCCATGTTAATTCTTATATTTTCAATATCTTGTGCAGACATTAAAGGATTTATATACGCATCTGCTGGGTCACCAGGAGCTAATTCTAAAAGTCCAAATGATAATATAGATATTAAGATTAACATAGGTATTAAAACTTTTACTCTATTTAATATTAATTTCAACATAAATGAATTCTCCTAATTAAGGGAGATGTCTCGTTTTAGAATAATAAAACAATGCAATGGACACTAAGTTCAAAGTTGCCATATTATTTTTAGACATCTCCCTTTTTAATTAATAATATAAAATTTTACATAAATTATTCTACATATAGCTTAGACCAGTCTTCAAATAATATTGCAGGAGATGGTTTAGCATCTTCTATTCCTTTTAAACTTTTTTGAGCTGCCATTAAATTCTGTTCATAATCTATAGTGTAAATAGGTGCATCTTTAGATATATCTTGTTGTATTTGTTTGTATATTTCTTTACGTTTTTCTTTGTCTAATTCAGTAAATCCTTTTTCCCATAAAGCATCTATTTCAGTATTAGAATATTTAGTTTGATTACAGTATTGACCAGTTTCAAACATACCTCTATATGGATTTGGCTCTAATCCCCAAGCATATCCATTTACATACATATCACATTCAGTACCATTACTAAATAATATATTGAAGAAAGCTTTACTTTCATAAGGAACTATTTCAGCTTCTATACCAATTTTTTTCAACTCTTGTTGAGCTACTAAAGCATAGTTTTTATGTCCAAATCTACCTGTGTTATAACCTATTTTTAATTTATCAATTTTAACACCACTTTTAGCTAATAAGTCTTTAGCTTTATTTGTATCTTGGTTATATCCTTCAACACCTTCTTCAGTGTAGAAGTCTGCTTCTGGAACTAATATAGATTTAGCAGGTACAGAACCTTCTTTTCCATATGCTGATTCTATCATTTCGTTTCTATTCAAAGCATATGATAATGCTTGTCTTACTTCTTTATTAGCCATATTTGCTATATTTTGGTTAAATACAATATAATTTAATCTTTCTTCACTATAAGTGTAAGTTTGTAAGTTTGAATTTGATTTTGCTTTTTCATATCCTTCAGCAGATGTTTTCATAATTGAAATTTCACCATTATTTAAAGCTGCTTCTTGAGATGCTTCATTAGGTATTATTTTTAATGCGATAGAGTCTGCATTAGGTTCTCCACCAAAATAATCTGCATTTTTTTCAAATACTATGCTTTCACCTTTTTTCCATTCTTTAAATTTGAATGCCCCAGAACCAACTGGATTATTGTTTTTTTCTGATTTAGCTATATTTGCTTCTCCTTCAAATATATGTTTAGGTATTGGAGCTATTTTAGATATACCATACAAGAAAGATTCACTTGCAGTTGGTAAGGTAATCTTAACAGTTAAATCATCAACTTTTTCTACTTTAACTGGTTTTTCGCCTATCAATAAGTATTGTCTTGATGGTGAATTTTGTTTTTCATCTAAAACTGTATTAAATGTAAATAAAACATCTTCAGCAGTTATTGGTTTTCCATCATGCCATTTTAAGTTGGATTTTAATTTTATAGTTAACTCCTTACTATCTTTAAAATCTACTTTTTCTGCTAGATAATTTACTAAATTTCCTTTTTCGTAAGTATAAAGAGGAGCATAAACTATATTTGATGCAAGAGAATCTTCTTTAACATTTGCAAAAGCTCCATTGATTATGTCAGGGTCACTTGCCATAGGAATTACAACAGTTCCACCAGATTTACTTTCTCCTCCTCCACTAGACTTGTCTTTATCATTAGAACTACAAGCTGTGAATGTAAGCATTAATGCCGAAACTAAGATTAATGATGCCAATTTTTTGAATTTCATATTCTTATAAAACCTCCATAAAATAATATTTGACGCATATTTTCATTGTATAATAAGAATCATTATTAAATCAATATATATAGAAAATAACTATTATACTGTTTTAATTGATAGAAAAAAAGAATAAAATGTAAGAAAATGTTGTAATTTAAAATTTTATAAAATACAATCAAAAAGTGTATGTTATTTTAAGCAATTTTGCTGAGAGGAGAAAATAATGAATAAAACACTAGTTGAAGTTAGAGATTTAAAAGTTTATTTTCATACAGATAAAGGTATTGTCAAAAGTGTAAATGGAGTAAGTTTTAATATAAATGAAGGTGAAACTATTGGAATAGTTGGAGAATCAGGATGTGGTAAATCTGTAACAGCTATGTCTTTGATGAAGCTACTTCCAACATCAAAAATAGAAGGTGGGGAAATAATATTTCAAGGTAAAGACATTTTAAAGATGAATGAAAATGAACTTATGGGAATAAGAGGAAATGAGATATCTATGATTTTTCAAGAGCCAATGACATCTTTAAATCCAGCATTTACTGTTGGGAATCAAATCATTGAAGGAATTATGTTACATCAAGATTTATCAAAAGAAGAGGCTAAAAAAAAGGTAATAGATATGATAAAGCTAGTAGAAATACCGAGAGCTGAAGAAATATATAATTCATATCCACATGAGTTATCTGGTGGTATGAGACAGAGAATAATGATAGCTATGGCTTTATCATGTAATCCAAAATTACTTATAGCTGATGAACCAACAACAGCTTTAGATGTTACTATTCAAGCTCAAGTTCTAGATATAATGAAAAATATAAAAGAAAAATTAAACACGTCTATAATGATGATTACACATGATTTGGGAGTAGTTGCAGAAATGTGTGATAAAGTAGCAGTAATGTATGCTGGCAAAATTATAGAGGTAGCAGAGGTTGTTGAATTATTTAAAAATCCAAAACATCCTTATACTATTGGACTCTTAAAGTCAAAACCTATTCTTGGAGAAAACAAAGGAAAAAGATTGTATTCAATTCCAGGACAAGTACCAAACCCAATTGGGATACCAGATTCCTGTTACTTTAGTGATAGATGTGAAAAAGTATGTGATAAATGTAGAACTCAGATACCTCCTTTAATAGAATTGAATGATGGTCATAGTATTGCATGTTGGTTATATACAAAGGAGGAGATGTAAATGGAAAGGGAAACAAGTTTATTAAAAGTAGAAGGTCTTAAAAAGTATTTTGAAGTTAAATCTGGATTGTTTGATAAGGAAGTTAAATATGTAAAGGCAGTAGATGGAGTTTCTTTTGATTTAAAAAAAGGAGAAACTTTGGCTATAGTTGGAGAATCAGGATGTGGAAAATCAACTGCTGGAAGAACAATTCTTAGGTTAATTGAAAAAACTGAAGGTAAAGTTGAATTTAATGGTATAGATATATATAAGTTAGAGAAGGAACAACTTAGAAGATTAAGACCCAAAATGCAAATGATATTTCAAGACCCATATAGCTCATTAAATCCAAGATTAAATGTAGAGCAAATAATATCTGAGGCAGTTATAGAACATAATTTAGTACCAAAGAATGAAATAAAAGATAATATACTAAATGTTGTAGAGAATTGTGGACTTTCTAAGTATCATTTAAATAGGAAACCAGGTGAGTTTTCTGGAGGTCAAAGACAGAGAATAGGTATAGCAAGAGCATTAGCATTAAATCCAGAATTTATAGTTTGTGATGAACCTGTCTCTGCACTAGATGTTTCTATTCAATCTCAAATTATAAATTTGCTTATGGATTTACAGGAGAAATATAAACTTTCGTATTTGTTTATATCTCATGACTTGAGTGTGGTAAATCATATTGCACATAGAGTATGTGTTATGTACCTAGGCTCTATAATAGAAATTGCAACTAAAGAAGAACTTTACTTGCATTCTCAACATCCATACACAAAAGCACTTATGAGTGCAGTACCAATACAAGACCCTACAATTAAGAAAAATAGAATTATATTAAAAGGAGATATACCTTCTCCAACAAACCCACCAAGTGGATGTAAGTTTCATACAAGATGCCCTTATTGTAAAGAAATATGTAAAATAGAAGTTCCAGTTTTAAAAGAAATATCAAAGAATCATTTTGTAGCATGTCATCTAGTATAGATATTTTCAAAATTAAATCTGAGATATATAATAAGAATAATAGGATAAATTGAAAATTTTTTGATGCTAAAATTATATGCTGTTAATATTAAGTTAGTTGATATATAAGTTTAATCTATAATGTAATTATTGAAAAGAGGGGTAGATGTGTCAATTTTAGTAACATTGTTAGGGTTATTAGTTTGTACAACAATTTCAACTGTACTTAGTAAAAAGTGGAACAGTATTCCTCTTGCAATATATCAAATTGTATTAGGCGTTGTATTGTCTATTTTGCCATTTAAATTCTCATTTTCATTTAATCCAGAAATATTTGTAATATGTATCATAGCTCCATTATTATTTAGTGAAGGTCAAAATGTATCGAGAAAAGAGTTATTAGAACTTAGAAAACCAATTTTACTTCTTGCATTTGGTCTAGTTTTAACAACTGTATTTGCAGGTGGAATCTTTATACATTTTATTATTCCTGAGATGCCTCTGTCAGTTTCATTTGCTCTAGCGGCAGTAATATCTCCAACAGATTTAGTGGCAGTAAAATCAATCACACAAGGGTTAGATTTCCCTAAAAATATGATGAGTATACTTGAAGGGGAATCTCTATTAAATGATGCTGCTGGAGTAGTAGCATTTAAAGTTGCAGTACTTGCCACAGTTACAGGCGCATTTTCAATAAAAGAAGCGGGTATTCAATTTATAATTACTGCTTTTGGAGGAATAATATTAGGATGCCTTTTAGGATATATAATTATAAAAATAAGACTTAGTTTACATAAGTGGAATCTAGAAGAAATTCCAATGGTAATAGTTATACAAATAATGACTCCACTTTTTGTGTATTTTGTGGCAGAAGAAGTAGGAGTGTCTGGAATCTTAGCTGTTGTAATGGCAGGAATAGCTCATGGAATTGAAAAAGAGCATTTACAAAATACAACTACTAAATTAAGAATAATATCAGATAATACATGGTATGTTTTAGAGTATGTATTGAATGGGTTTGTCTTTACATTACTTGGTTTTTTATTGCCAAGTATATATAGGGGACTTAGTACTAAAAATGAAAATATGGCATTGAAATTGACTTTTATTGCTGTTTTAATTGTGCTTATTTTATTTGCTATAAGGTTTATCTGTGTATATTTATGGCATGATTCTTTTATAAAAACTAAGAAGAATCCATTAAATAATTTCTTTAGAGGTTTTTTAGGTTTTAAGAATGAAGAAGTTGTAAAAGACAGTATTTCTAGACATAAATACTCATTAATAGTTGCTACTTGTGGTGTTCATGGTACATTTACACTAGCAACTGCATTGTCCATACCATTTTATCTAGCTAGTGGAGATGTATTTCCGATGAGGGATACTGTTTTATTCATATCATCAGAAGTTATTCTTATAAGTTTGATACTGGCAACAATTTTATTGCCAAGACTATTAAAAAGTGATGTACAAGAGTCAGAATATTTATTATCTGATAAAGAGGCATATCAAATAATTTTGAAAGAAGCTATTTTAAAACTTAGCAATGAAAAAGCACAAGAGGTACAACCAGTTATACATGATTTAAATGAACAGTTGGTAGACTCTGAAAAGGGAATATTAAATACTCCAGATAACAAACTTATAAGTATGATGATTGCACAAGCAGACCATCAGGGATTATTGGCAGTTCAGAAACTATTAGAAGATGGGAAAATTTCTGATAGAGCATTTAAATTGTATAGATTTTATATTACAAAATCAAGAAAATCTGTTCAGAAATCTATATTTAAGATTGCAAAGTTAAAAATAAGTATGTGGATTATAGATAGAAAAGTAAAGATAGAAGTAAAAGAAAAAATTACAAAACTAATATCTGAAAATACAGAAATAATTAAAGAATTTCATCATGCATATGCACTTTCTACTAAAACTGCTATATTATTTATAAATAAAAATACTGATGAGAATAACAGACATGAATCATTAATAGCAATCAGATTTTATAATCGTTATTTAAATTGGCTAACTAGAAAGATTCAAAATGATGATAAGTTTGAAGCGAAAGTAGAATACTATAGGCTAATGGCAATCCAAAGTGAAAGAGATAGTGTTCAACAATTAGTTGAAACTAGACAAATATCAAGAGAAGTAGCTAAGGAGTTATTGGAGAATATTCTTTATGATGAAATGATGATGATAGAATAATATTTTGAAATATTAGCAAACAAGAGATATTAGTAAGATAAATATACTAATATCTCTTGTATTTATTAAAAGAAAATTTATAATAAATAATTTACTCATCTAAAAGAGTAATATCTAAAGGATTTTTATTGTTTATATAATTTTTAGGAGATACACCATAGTACTTTTTAAATGCTCTTACAAAACTAGAATAATCATTGAATCCACATTTACTACAAACTTCACTCATAAGATTGCCATTAATTATTAATGTTTTTGCTAAAATTAATCTTTTTTGAACTATATAATTGTGTATGGATGTTCCAGTATAAGACTTAAATTTTCTCATAAGATAATATTTACTTATAAAAAATTCAGACGATATACTATCTATGGAAAGTTTATTATCTATATTTGAATTTATATAGTTTAATATTTTTTTTATGGTTTCATCATAAAAAACATCTTCTGTTGATTCTATATTTTCATTTTTTAAGAAAATTCTATTTAAGAATATCATAAGTTGTATAAATAGTGTATTCCTCAATATTTCATTTCCAAATTCATTGTTAGATTCAGAAATATTTATTTGTTCAATAAAAGTCTTAATGGATTGAATATCATGTATATTTAAACGCAACCTATTACATTTATTTTCTGTAGCTATTTTAAAACATTTTTCTAAGTCACTAGTAATATCACTATTTTTTTTCATAAATTCTGGGCTAATCCATATTGCAATTCTCTCATAAAATACATTTGAATCTATAACTGGTTTATGGATTTCATTATTACTTATAAAAAGTATATCCCAAGGCTTTAGTTTATAAGGAATCCCTTCAACAAAATAAGTGACATTTCCATCTATAAATATAATTATCTTATTAAAATCGTGATTATGGTATTCAAATTTTATATCTTTTTTGTCCCTAATATTAAATATTTTAAAATTATCACTTAAGTATCCAATTTTTTTATCCATAGTTTTTATATAAGACCTTTCTAGATTTATATTATAGAAAAGTATAGAGCATTTTTTGCAATATTTCAAGCATTTTTAACCATTCACATAGTAAAAAATTCTTAATATAATATTATATGTAGTGTAATTTTAGCAGAAAGAGTTTAAAGGGAGGAAAGCATTTATGAAATTAAATGATATTATACAAGGGTTGGATATAATCAATGTCAAAGGTGAATTAAATATAGATATTAATAATGTACAATATGATTCAAGAAAGGTTACAGAAGGTACATTATTTGTATGTATAAAAGGATTTGTATCAGATGGCCATAAGTATATAAAAGATGCTGTAGAAAAGGGAGCAAAAGCCTTTATTGTTGAAGAAGATGTAGAAATAGAAGGATATACATTTATAAAGGTAAAAGATACAAGAAAAGATATGGCAAAAATAGCTGATAATTTTTATAATCATCCATCTCAGAAATTTAATGTTATAGGAGTTACAGGTACTAATGGAAAAACTAGTATAACTACTATACTAAATGAGATATTAACTTTAAATAAAAATAAAGTTGGTCTTATAGGAACTATAAAAATTTTTGATGGAGAAAAAGACATTGTTTCAAGTTCAACAACTCCAGAAAGTATAGATTTACAATATCATTTTAATAACATGTTAGATAATGGATGTGATTACTGTGCGATGGAAGTTTCATCTCACTCATTGGCATTAAATAGAGTTGATGAGACAGACTTTAAACTGGGCATATTTACAAATTTAACACCTGACCATTTAGATTTTCATAAAGATTTAGAGGACTATAGAAAAGCCAAAGAAAAATTATTTTTTAAGACTACTATGGCTAATATAATAAATATAGATGATGAAGGTGGAAAAAAGATATACGAAAATGTAAAAAGTTTAAATGTACCTTGTTACACTTATGGTGTTGACACTAAAGCTGATTTTATGGCTAGAGATATAAAATCAGATTCAGATGGGGTATCTTATAGATTAATAACACCTTCTTATGAAGAAGTTATATTTATACCTGTTCCAGGAATGTTTACAGTATATAATACTTTGGCAGTTATAGCTGCTTGTTATGTACTTGGTATACCTAAACCAGTGTATAAAGAAGGACTTAGACTTTCTAATGGAGTATCAGGAAGGTTTGAAACAGTTCCAAATGATAAGGGTATAAGTGTAATTGTAGATTATGCTCATACTCCTGATGCACTTGAAAATGTATTGAAAACAACTCAACAATTTGCAGAAGGAAAAATAATTTCTGTATTTGGATGTGGTGGAGATAGAGATACTGAAAAGAGACCTTTAATGGGAGCTATTGGACAAAAGTATTCTGATTTATGTATTATAACTTCTGATAATCCAAGAACTGAAGAACCAGAAGCAATAATAAAAGATATACTTGAAGGAATTGATAAGAAAAAAGAAAATTATCATGCTGTTGTTGATAGAAAACAGGCTATAGCAGAGGCCATAAGTACAGCAAAGAAAAATGATGTTGTTATTATAACAGGTAAGGGACACGAGACTTATCAAATTATAGGTAAAGTTAAGCATCATTTTGATGATAAAGAAGTTGCAAATGAATGCTTAAGTAAAATGTAGCATGAAAATTTAATAAAATATACCATCTAAAAATGTAATATCAAAATCTGTTTTGATATTACATTTTTATTTTTTATATGGGAATTATTGTAAAATGGATAATACGATAATATAAGTTATAATATCCTTGCTAGTTAATTTATTATTGTAATAAAGTTTATAATTTTGTATAATTACAGTAAATATGGAAAAATAAGTATCATTATAAAATGCTTACAGTAACTGACACAAAATAATAATTATATATATAGAGATTCTAGAAAGGCAGGAAGCATAATGTTAAGTGATGCAAAAAATAATAGGCATGGTTTGTCAATAATTGCTGTCATAAGTATCTTAGTAATTACAATTTCCTGTTTGATTTATGGTTCAAGGTTGAATAAGACATTAGGGGAAGAAACGAATCAATATCTTTCAGAAATAGCAAATCAAAGCGTAAATGTATTAAAAAAGCAAATTAATGGAGATATAAAGCTACTACAATCAATTTCAATATTTGTTGAAGGAGAAGGGTCTTTTGAAGTAAATAATATCCTTTCTATACTTAAAAGAGAGTCTGTTAATAGTTCATTTAAACGAATGGGAGTTATTTTACCAAATGGAACAGCATATACTACAGATGGATATATAGAAGATTTCTCTAAAAGAGATTATTTTTTAGAATCGATGCAGGGAGAAGTGGTTATAACAGGAAAATTAAAAGATGTAATAGAAGATGACAAAAATGTTAATAACGACATTAATGTATATTCTGTACCAATTTATAAGGGTAATGAGGTTAAAGGAGTCATATTTGCCACACATAATACAAAGTTGTATGAAAAGATACTTTCTGTACCAACATTTAATGGAAAAGGATATTCTTATATAGCTAAGAGTAATGGAGATATTGTTTTAAATCCAAGTAGTAAAAATGCCAATACGAACAAGGAAAATTTATTTACTTATATTGGTAAAAGCGATTCTTTATCAAAATCTACTCTTAATGGCATGAAGTCAAATATAAAAAATTTTAAGTCAGGTTCATTGAGTTATAATATGTCTGGAAGAGGATATTATTTGAGTTATGCACCAATAGGAATCAATGATTGGTATCTTTTTTCTGAAGTTCCTAAAACTGCTGTATCTGAGAAATCATATGCTATTATAAAGCTTACATTATCGGCATGTGTAGTTTTGATTATAATATTTACAGCATTAACAATTTACATATTGTTTATACAAAAAAAGAGTAAGGAAAAATTAGAAGATTTTGCATTTAAGGACAACGTTACAGGTATCGGAAATTCAAATAAATTTAATCTTGAAGGTGGCAAATTTTTATCATCTCACGAGAAAAAGAATCTAGTTTTAATTTATTTTGATATAGATAAATTTAAGTTAGTGAATGATAGGTTTGGGTATGAAGAAGGAGATAGAGTATTAAAAGAAATAGCAGATATAATTAAGAATATATTCAAAGAACAAGCCGTATTTTCAAGAATTTCAAATGATAATTTTGCTATAATATTTGAAAAGAAAAATAATAGAGAATCAGTTATTGAAATATGTGAACTTATACGTAAAAAAATGTCAATGATAAAAACTAGTTTGGGAGTAGAACTAAATTTAATTCCATCTATAGGTGTATATTTTGTTGAAGATAGAGAAACAAATATTTCTACTTGTCTTGATAAAGCTATGATTGCAAAAACTACAGTAAAAAGAAAATATTTAAAAGTCTATGAAATTTATGCAGAAAACTTAAAAGAAACTCTCATAGAGGAACGTGATATTGAGCAAGAAATGCATGATGCTTTAACTAATGAACAATTTAAAGTTTATTTACAACCTAAAATCGAATTATCAACTGCTAAAATTGTAGGTGCTGAAGCTCTTGTACGTTGGCAACATCCTAAAAAAGGATTAATAAGTCCAGGTGTGTTTATTCCTATTTTTGAGAAGAATGGTTTTATAACAGAATTAGATATGTTTGTATTTACTCAAGTTTGTAAAAATTTTAAACGTTGGGAAAATGAAAATTTCCCTACATTTCCTATCTCAATAAATTTATCAAGGGTACATCTTGAGAATCCAGATTTTATATTTGAACTTGAAAATATAACAAAAGAATATGGAATTGAACCAGATTTGATTGAAATTGAGCTTACAGAAAGTGCAATTTTTGATAATACAAAAATATTGTTTAAAATAATGCAGGATTTAAAATCTGTTGGATTCAAAATTTCTATGGATGATTTCGGTTCAGGTTATTCTTCCTTAAATATGCTTAAAGATATGCCAATTGATGTATTAAAATTGGATAGAGAATTTTTTATAACAGTAGGAGATATGAAGAAAAGTCAAATTGTAGTTTCAAGTATTGTTCAAATGGCAAAACAACTTGATATAAAAGTTGTTTCAGAAGGTGTTGAGACATTGGAGCAAGCTGAGTTTTTAAGATTTATAGGTTGTGATATGGCTCAAGGATTTTTATTTGCTAGACCAATGCAAATCGAAAAATATGAAAAACTAATATTAGATAGATATAATGTAAAAGGAAAAGAAACAAATTAAATAAACTTATAAAACATAACATAAAAATTTATAAAAAGTGAACCTTGTTTAATCAATGCTCACTTTTTTTATATAACAATACACTATTATAAGAATATTAATTGTTACAGGAATATTATTTTAGGAATTAGATGATATTTTGTAAAAAACATATAAAATATTCTGATATAAACTTTTAATGTAATAGTATGATTTATGAAATTAAGCATATTAAAAATTATTTAAAAAATTGGGAGGATAAATTTGGATAATATAATAATTAGAGAAATGGTAGCTGAAGAAAGAAGGTTCGTGTGGGAACTTGGTAAATCAAGCTTTGGATTGGTTGAAGGTTTGGCATTTAAAAAGCCAAAAGAAGCTTTTATTGCAATAGTGGATGGTCATATTGTTGGTATGGCTTCTTATAGAATTTTTCCTGCGAAAAATGGTCAAAAGATTGGATATCTAGAGACAGCCTACGTAAAAAAGGGCTATGAGGGAAAAGGAATAGGAAGTGAACTTTATAAAAAGGTAACTATGTTTTTAAAAGAGCATGATTGTAGAACTGTAACTGCCACAGTAAAAGATGATAATGTTGCATCATGGAAGCTCTTTGAAAATAATGGATATAATATTATGAGTTTTACACAGATGTTTCAAAACTATGGGTTAATTGGAACTGTGCAATTATGGATATATAGTACGCTTTTTATTGCTTCTGGATTTCATCTATGGAGTACCTCAGCACAAAAAAGTAATTCATCAATTCAACAATTAGGAATTTATATGATTTTAAACTTATTGATATTGCTCCCTGTTTTATTGTTTAATAATAATTTACCTGATTTTAGTATCATGGTAGGTGCATTTTTTTCTTTGTTGATTATTCTATTAATTGGTGGTATGTTTGCAACTTTAATTTTGCCTGAAAAATGGACATTTACTGTTACACGAGGTGGATTGTTTATATCACTATTGGTTACAGTATTAGGAGGTATATGGCCAATAATAGGTAGATTTTATCCTAAAGAGTATAAGTCAACTGCTAAATTTAGATGTAACATGGCTATTGAAGGATTGTTTGAATGGTTAGGATTATTGTGTTTTGTTTTGTGGGTAGCAGTTGAAGGACAATCACAATTTTGTGAATACATAGTTTCACTTGGAAAAACCTTGTTGATTTTACATAGCATACCTTTTTATCCATTTGAATGTTTTGGAGGAAAGCGTATTTGGAATTATAGTAAAATACTTTCAGTAGCAACAGTAGTAATTTCTGTAGGGATATTATACATATTTTAGAAATGTAATTTTATAATTAAGATTTTAGATTAAAGTTTTATTAAATAGCAAACAATTAACTTATGAATTTAATTGTTATATGTGATAGATTATATTTTATCATAATAAAAAAGAGAGCTTTTCATTATGATTATTATAAACCATTTGAAATAACTCTCTTTTTTATAAAAAATTTATATAATTATTGCAGATAATAAAAAATTTATTATTATAAGTCTAATCTTCTAGTTATCATACATATAATAGTCAAAGTGTACAACGTTAATCATTTTAGACATTAAATCTAAATAATATTACATCTCCATCTTTAACTATGTATTCCTTACCTTCTAATTTAACTAACCCTTTTTCTTTAGCAGCAGCCATAGTACCATGCTCAACTAAATCATTAAAAGCTATTGTTTCAGCTCTTATAAATCCTCTTTCTATATCAGAATGTATCTTTCCTCCTGCTTGAGGTGCCTTACTTCCAACTTTTATAGTCCATGCTCTAACTTCTTTTGGACCAGCAGTTAAGAATGAAATTAAACCAAGTAAAGCGTAAGAAGATTTTATAAGTTTATCAAGTCCTGATTGTTCAAGACCTAATGTCTCTAAGAACTCTTTCTTTTCTTCAGGAGAATCAAGTTCAGAAATTTCTGCTTCTATTTGTGCACATACAACAACCACTTCAGCATCTTCTGTTTCTGCAAATGCTTTAACTTGTTGAACATACTTATTATTTTCTCCATTATCAGCTAAATCATCTTCTGATACGTTTGAAGCGTATATAACAGGTTTAGATGTAAGTAAATCTAGTGAATTTACGAATACTTGTTCATCTTCTGTAAATTCCATAGTTCTTACACATTTACTATCTTCTAAAGTAGACATGATTGATTTTAATAAATCAAGTTCAGAACCTAAAGTCTTATCAGCTTTAGCAGCTTTTTGAGTTTTATGAATTCTTCTTTCAAGAATTTCTATATCAGAGAAAATTAATTCTAAGTTTATAGTTTCTATATCACGAAGTGGGTCTACAGAACCATCTACATGTATAACATTTTCATCTTCAAAGCATCTAACAACATGGACTATTGCATCAACTTCTCTTATATGTGATAAAAATTTATTTCCTAAACCTTCTCCTTTAGAAGCACCTCTAACTAAACCAGCTATATCACAAAATTCTATAGCAGTAGGGACTATCTTTTCAGAATTATATAATTCTTGTAGCTTGTTTAATCTTTCATCTGGAACAGATACAACTCCAACATTTGGGTCTATCGTACAAAAAGGGTAATTTGCAGATTCTGCACCTGCTTGAGTTATTGCGTTAAATAGTGTGCTTTTACCTACATTTGGTAAACCAACTATACCTAATTTCATATTAATCGTCCTCTCTCTTATTCTTTTTTATATTCTTTATATAACTTTAAACAATCAATCTATAGGATTGTAAAATTGTTTTAATTATAGACATACATATTGATTATACATCATATATATTAAGCTTGTAAACTAGACTTTAAAGCATATTGATTTAAATAATATTTGAATTTAATTTAAATAAAAATATTGCTTTTAGAAAATAATAAAAAGGATATAATTAAATAGAAGGTTTTTATATGTTAGTATATACAATTAGAAAATAAATAAATTTCAATTTGAAAATTGATGTTTAAATAAAAATAGGAGGTACATATGGTTAATACTAAGAAAATAATAAATTTGGGTAATAATATTAATCTTACTTTGATAAAAACAGAAAAGTTTAAATCAAATCTTATAAGTTTATATGTTCAAAGATTACTTGATGAAAAAGAAACTACAAAAAATGCTCTAATTCCATCAATAATAGCAAGTGGAAGTGAAAAATATCCTAGTGCTAGAGCAATATCTAATAAGTTAGATGATTTATATGGTTCATCTATGGGAGCTGATGCTGTAAAGCGTGGAGAACGCCAAGTATTGAGTTTCAAAATAATTAATATAAGTGAAAAATATTTAGATGAGAGTATATTTGAAGAAGTAGTGGAATTTTTTAATGAAGTAATAAATAACACGCTTGTTGTAGATGGTGGATTTAAAGAAGAGTATTTAAACATTGAAAAAGAAAATTTAAGGGAAAAAATACAATCAGTAATAAATGATAAAAAAGAATATGCACAAGACAAATGTATTGAGGCTATGTGTAAAGATGAAAGATATAGTATAAGTGAATTTGGTTATGAAGATGAAATAGATAGTATAACTCCAAAAGATTTATATGAACATTATAAAAATATACTTAAAACATCACCAATAGATATAGTTGTAGAAGGTGATTTTGATGAAGATAAAGTTATAGATATAATAAGTAAGAATCTAAAATTTGAAAGAGAAGATATTATAGATATACCAAGAGCAGATTTTATAAAAAATGTAGATGAAGTAAAAGTTGTAGATGAACAAATGGAAATAACTCAAGGTAAGCTAGTTATGGGTTATAGAGCAAATATAGATTATGCAGATACAGATAAATATTATGCTCTTGTTGTGGGAAGCAATGTATTAGGTGGCGGACCTCATTCTAAATTATTTGTGAATGTAAGAGAAAAAGAAAGTTTATGTTATTATATATTTTCTTCAATAGAAAAATATAAAAGTATTATGTTTATATCTTCTGGTATAGAAACTAAAGATTATGATAAAGCTGTGAAACTGATAAAAGAACAAGTAGAAAGTATAAAAGCAGGAGATATATCTGATGAAGAATTAGAAAACAGTAAACTTGCCTTAGTTAACTCTATGAAATCTATAACGGATAATATAGGTGGTATGTCTGATTTTGCTTTTTCTCAGTCTATGTCAAAGACAAATTCTGAAGTAGAAGACATAATATCTAGTATAGAAAAAGTTACTAAAGAGGATATAGTGGAAGCTATAAAAGGTATAGAGCTTGATACTATATACTTTTTGAGAAATTAATGGAGGAAATGTCTATGGAAAAAATAGTTAATGATATATTAAGAGAAGAAGTTTATTATGAAAAATTACAAAATGGGCTAGATGTATATTTTATGCCTAAAAGAGGTTTTACTAAAAAATATGCTATTTTGGCTACTAATTATGGCTCAAATGATTTGGAATTTATACCAATTGGAGAAGATAAAAAAATTAGAGTAAATGAAGGAATAGCACACTTTCTAGAGCATAAAATGTTTGAACAACCTGATGGAGGAGATGCATTTGATAAATTTTCTAAATTAGGAGTAAATGCAAATGCATTTACTAATTTTACAATGACAGCATACTTATTTTCTGCTACTGAAAATTTTTATGAGAGTTTAGAACATTTAATTGACTATGTACAAACACCTTATTTTACAGATGAAAATGTTGAAAAGGAAAAAGGTATAATAGCACAAGAAATAAAAATGTATAATGATGACGCTGACTGGAATGTATATTTTAATTGTTTGAAGGCAATGTATGTAAATTATCCTGCTAGAATTGACATAGCAGGAACAGTAGATAGCATATATAAAATAACTAAAGAAGAACTATATAAATGTTACAATACTTTTTATAATCCAGGAAATATGGCTTTATTTGTTGTTGGTGATTTGGATGTAGAAAAAGTTATAGATGTAACTAAAAAATCAAATAACTATGATGTAGATAAACTTTCTAAGAGTATAGAAAGGTTTTATCCAGAAGAACCTAAAAGTGTAAAAGAAAAAGAAGTCATAGAAAAATTTCCTATATCTATGCCTATGTTTAATATAGGATTTAAAGATAGTAATGTTGGTTTAAAAGGAAAAGAGCTTTTACGTAAAGAGATTGTAACTGACATACTTGTAGGTATGTTATTTAAAAAAGGAAGTAAACTTTATGAAGATTTATATATGCAAGGATTAATAAATGAAAATTTTGGAGCTGGATTTTCATCTCAAGTAGATTATGCTTTTAGTATAATAGCAGGAGATTCTAAGGAACCTAAAAAGGTAAAAGATATAATTATTGAGTATATAGAAAACTCAAAAAAAGAAGGTTTATCTAAAGCGGAATTTGAAAGAACTAAGAAGAAAAAAATTGGTTCTTTTATTAAATGCTTTGATTCAATAAACTTTATAGCAAACAGTTTTATATCTTATATATTTAAGGATATAAATATATTGGATTATTTAGATGTTATTAAAGATATTACTTTTGATGAAGTGGAAGAAAGATTAAAAGAACACTTTAAAGAAGAGTATTGTGTTATTTCTATTGTAGAACCTAAATAAAGATTTAATATAATAAGAATAACTAGATAAATGCTAAATCGTAAGTTTGAATACTTATCTTGTTTAAATAAGAAATAAATTTATGTAAATTAAGTTGAAAAATTTAAGAATCGTATATAAAAATGTATAAGAGGTTGGTGCATAAATGTACCAATCTCTTTGATTTTAAAGAATTTTATAGCAATTATATTGGTATAATATATGTAGTATATTATAGGTATTTGTAGAATTGATTTTAATATTTTTTGTAGAATTAACATTAATATGTTATCATAATTTAGTATAATTACAATTAATTGTAAAGATAATATATTGCTTTGGAAATATTTTTAATTAATACGAAGAGGTGAAGTTATGGATAGAGTGGCATTTACACTGTTTGGAATAGACATCATGTGGTATGGAATTCTTATGGCATGTGGAATGATTTTAGGGACTTTAATTGCAATAAAAGAATCAAAAAGAGTAGGCATTAAAGAAGACGATGTATTAAATGTAGCTATAATAGCCATTCCAGCTGGATTAATCTGTGCAAGAATCTATTATGTAGTATTTAATTGGAGTTATTATGCTCAAAATATGTCTCAAATCTTCAACTTTAGAGGTGGCGGACTTGCTATACATGGAGGTTTAATTGGTGGAATATTAGCAGGTTATATATACACTAAGGTCAAAAATATTAACTTCTTAAAAATGGCTGATACAGTTATACTTGGAATGCCTTTAGCACAAGCTATAGGAAGATGGGGTAATTTTATTAATGGAGAAGCACATGGAGGTGCGACTAATTTACCTTGGGGAATAATGGTTGATGGAGTAAAGGTGCATCCAACTTTTCTATATGAATCTATATGGGATTTTGGCATATTTATAATTTTATTGCTATTTAGAAAAAATAAAAAATATGAAGGTCAAGTTATAGTTACTTATGTAACTCTATATTCAATTGGAAGATTTTTTATAGAGGGATTAAGAACAGATAGTTTAATGTTAGGACCACTTAGAATGGCACAAGTTATAAGTCTAATTGGAGTTATTGGTGGTATAATTGCACATATTTATTTATCAAAGAGAAATAAAAACAATATTAGTGAACAATAGTTTAAATAGTGAATTTAAGGGAGGTAACTATGGAATTTCATCACGTATCAGTTCTTTTAAATGAGTGTATAGAAAATTTAAATATAAAGCCAGATGGAGTATATGTAGACTGTACTATGGGAGGAGGAGGTCATTCTAAAGAGATAGTAAAAAAACTATCAGATAAAGGATTATTTATAGGATTTGACCAAGATAAAAATGCTATAAATACAGCAAGAGAGAGATTGAGTGAATATGAAGGTAGAGTAAAGTTTGTTCATAGCAATTTTGAAAATATAAAAGAAGAGTTAGAAAAAATAGGAGTTCACAGGATTGATGGGGTACTAGCAGATTTAGGAGTATCATCTCATCAACTTGATGAAGCCGATAGAGGTTTTTCTTATATGCAAGATGCACCACTTGATATGAGGATGGATGTCAGATGTGAGTTTTCTGCATATGATGTTGTAAATACTTATACAGAAGATGAACTTGCTAAGATAATAAAAGATTATGGTGAAGACAACTGGGCTAAACGTATAGCTAAATTTATAGTTGAAGAAAGAGCAAATAAACCAATAGAAACTACAGGTGAATTGGTAGATGTAATTAAAAAAGCCATTCCTAAAAAAGCTAGAATAGATGGACCTCATCCAGCTAAAAGAACTTTTCAAGCTATACGAATAGAAGTAAATAATGAGCTTGGAGTAATTACGAAGATGATAAATGATGCTTCTTCTATAATGAATGATGGTGGAAGAATATGTATAATAACATTTCATTCATTGGAAGATAGAATAGTAAAGAATGCATTTAAATATCTAGCATCAGATTGTATATGCCCACAGCATTTGCCTATATGCCAGTGTGATAAAGAATCTGAGGTAAAAATAATAACTAGAAAACCAATATTACCAAGTGATGAAGAAATAGAAGTAAATCCACGTTCAAGAAGTGCTAAGTTAAGAGTAGCAGAAAAAATATAACTTTTACAATCTAGAATTAAAGAATAAGCTTGTGTAAATGAGAGCTATTATACACAATTAAAAAGTATGATAGATTATGTTGCATTAAAAGGTAATTGCGATACAGTTGATGGTATAAGGTATATTTTTGTTACTGATATAAGTTATGAAGATTGAAATACAAAAATATCGAGATAGATAATATAATGAAGAGATTAGTAATAGAAAATAGATAAACTAGTTGCATATTGTACTTATGGAAAATATTATCTTAATATAATATAAGTAATAAAAATAAATAAAAATTAGTATATAACCTATAGATTCAATATAAGAGTATAAGTGAATTTATAGGTTTTTTTGTTGTGTATAGAAAAAATTACAATTAGATTGTTCAATAGTGTATTAATTTAGCAATTGAATTTTAGAGGAAGAGATATGAATAATAACAAATATAGTATAGAGGAAAATCTAAAATCTATATTATCGGGGTGATAATTTGAAAAAAAATTATAAAATACATAATCTAAATGAATATAAAAATAAGAAAAAGAATAATTATAAAAAGAGAAATAATAAAAAAATAGGGACTAAATGTATTTTATTGATTACAACCTTTATAGTAATAATATTGAATCTATGTGGTTATTCAAAAATCTCAGAAATGAAATATGACATTTATTATTTACAAAAAGATTTAAGAAAAAAAGAGATAGTACTAGAGGAACTAAAGGCAAAAGAAACTGAAAAAACATCGATAAAAGAAATTGAGCTAAAGGCAAAAGAATTGCTCAATATGGACTATCCAAAAGATGGACAAATAAAGTATATAGATGTGGATAACTAGGGGGAATAGATTTGAGAAAAGTAAAGAGGATAAGTAAAAAAAGATTGGTACTCGTTCTTATTCTAGCATGTGCATTGTTTTTTTGTCTTGTTATCAGGACTGGATACCTACAACTTATGAAAGGAAATTGGTTAAGCACAAAAGCACTAGAACAACAGACCAGAGATATACCAATAGAACCTAAAAGAGGAACTATATATGATAGAAATATGAAAGAGTTAGCAGTAAGTGTAACTAAGTACACTGTATGGTGCAAACCTGTAGAAGTAGAAGACAAAAAAGAAGCAGCTCAAAAGGTAGCTGATATCTTGGATGAAGACTATAAAGATATTTATGCTTTAATAAGCAAAAAGAATATGGCTCTTGTAAAAGTTAAAAGATGGATAGATGATGATAAGGCAACTCAAATAAGAGATGCTAAATTAGGTGGAATATGGGTAGCAGAAGATAATCAAAGATATTATCCATATGGAAATTTTGCACCATATGTACTAGGACATACTTCTTCAGATGCAACAGGTATATCTGGTATAGAAATGCAATATGATAAAAAATTAAAAGGAAAACCTGGAAAATTAATAGTAAGTACTGATGCTTCAGGTAGAGAAATACCACAAGGAATGGAAAAATATTATGAACCTGTTCAAGGTAATGGGCTTGTTTTGTCTATAGACGAAGTAATTCAACACTATACTGAAAAAGCAGTACAAAAAGCTTATGAGATAAACAATGCAAAAAAGGTTACTGCAATAGCTATGAATCCTAAAACTGGTGATATCCTTGCTCTAGCATCAAAACCAGACTATGACCCTAATGATTCTAGAACACCAATATATCCATATTATCAAGAAGAACTTGAAAAGTATAATGATAAAGAAAAAATAAAAGGTTATTATCAAATGTGGAGAAATCCAGCAGTAAGTGATACATATGAGCCAGGTTCTACGTTTAAACTTATCACATCTTCTAGTGCTCTTGAAGAAGGAGTGATTAAAGATGGTGAGAAATTCACCTGTACAGGTAGTGTAACTGTTGGAGGAAGAAAGATTAAATGTTGGAGACACTATAGACCTCATGGAACACAAGAGTTTAAACAAGCAGTACAAAACTCTTGCAACCCTGTATTTGTTGAGTTAGGAAGTAGATTAGGTGTTGGAAAAATGTATGATTATATAGAATCTTTTGGTCTTATGGATAAGACTGGAATTGATTTACCAGGAGAAGCTAAAGGAATACTGTATAACGAAAAAAATGTAGGTCCAGTTGAACTGGCTACAATATCGTTTGGTCAATCTATATCAGTGACTCCAATACAACTTATAACAGCTATATCATCAATAGCAAATGGTGGAGATTTAATGCAACCAAGAGTGGTAAAATCTTATACTGATAACAAAGGTAATATAACTGAAACAGTAAAACCAAAAAAAGTAAGAAGTGTTATATCTAAAGAAACATCTAAGAAAATGTTAGAAATTGCAGAGTCAGTTGTAAGTGAAGGTGGAGGAAAGATAGCATATATACCAGGTTACAGACTTGGTGGAAAAACTGGTACAGCTCAAAAAGTTATAGATGGTAAGTATGCTCCAGGAAAATATATATGTTCATTTGTTGGAATAGCACCTTGTGATGACCCTCAAATTGTAGTTCTTGCTATTGTTGATGAGCCAACAGGAGTGAGTGCATTTGGTAGTACTACAGCAGGGCCAATAGTAAAGGAAATAATGAATGATTCCTTAAAATATTTAGGCGTTAAACCAGTATATAAAGAAGAAGAAAAAGCTGAATATGAAAAGAAACAAGTTCAAGTCCCAGATGTAAGAAATTTAAAAATAGGTGATGCTGTAAAGGCGTTAGAAGATGCGAAGTTAAAACCAGACTTAGATACAGATATAGAGCTTCCAGAGAATACAAAGGTAAAAGATATCTTCCCAAAACCTGGAGTAAAAGTTAATGAGGATTCAAGTATAACACTATATTTTGAAAAGTAAAAAGTAACAGATAATTAACATATACCCATAAACATCTTCAAAAAAACAGAAATATAGTATATAATTATAAAGTTAAGAGTTATCGTAGGCAATGTATATATAACGGTATACATTGCCTTTTGTTGCTAAGACAATATAACTAAGGTTTTAAAGGAGGAGTTTGATAATGGAGTGCTTAACAATAAAAGAGTTAGTACTTGCAACTAATGGGAAGTTAATATATGGAGATTATAATGACTGTGTAAGTGATATAGTTATAGATAGCAGGGAAGCAAATGCCCAAAATGCATTTGTAGCCATAGTTGGAGAAAATTTAGATGGGCATACATTTATAAAGTCTGCATATGATAATGGATGCAAAACTTTTATAAAAAGTGAAAGTAATGGAATAAAATTAGAAAGTTCGGATATAAATTTAATAGAGGTAAAAGATACATCTTTAGCCCTAGGAGATATCTCAAGATATTATAAAGAAAAATTTGATATTCCATTTATAGGTGTTACAGGTAGTGTAGGAAAAACTACGACTAGAGATATGATATATTCTGCCATATCTGCAAAACTAAACATATTAAAAAATGAAAAGAACTTAAATAATCATTTTGGAGTTCCATTGACTTTATTTAATTTAAATAAAGAACATGAGTGTGCTGTAATAGAGATGGGAATGTCTGGATTTAATGAAATAAAATATCTAGTAGATATAGTAAATCCAAAAATTGCAGTAATATCAAACATAGGATTATCACATGTAGAAAAACTAGGTTCACAAGAAGGTATTTTAAAAGCAAAGATGGAAATTACTTCTAACTTTAATGAAACAAATACTTTAATTGTAAATGGAGATGATAAGTTTTTATCTACATTAAAAGAAAAAGAACATGTATATAAACTAAAAACATTTGGATTCAACAAAAATAATGATATTTATTGTGAAAGTTACACTATGGAAGAAGATAGTCTTACATTTATATGCGTTATAGATGGAAAAAAAGAGGAAATATTTATACCAACAATAGGAGAACATAATATATATAATGCTATGTCTGCAATATTGGTTGGAATGTGTCTAAATATTTCTTTAGATTATATAAAAAAAGGTTTAAAAAATTTCAAAGGGACAAAAATGAGACTAGATATAATAAAAAATGAAAAATTAACAATAATTAATGATTCATATAATGCTAGTCCAGATTCTATGGATGCTGCTTTAAAGATACTTGGAAGATATAAAGGTAGAAGGGTAGCAATACTTGGAGATATACTAGAAATGGGTGAAATTTCAGAGTATGGTCATAGATTAGTAGGAAAATCATCTATGAATAATACTGATGTTATAATAACTATAGGTGAAAAATCAGTGTTTATTGGAGAAGAGGCAAAACAATTAGGATTCAACCCAGCCAATATATATCACTTTGAGAATAGAGAAGAAGTACTTAACAAGTTAGACGAATTAGTAAAAACAGGAGACACTATTTTAGTAAAAGGCTCAAGAGGCATGAGATTAGAAAAAATAGTCGAATATCTAAATAAATAAGCTTAAACTAATGAGTTGATTGACAAGGGAGAGGAGTTTTACGATGTTAGGAATAACAGAGCTTACGTACACCGCATTGATTGCGTTTTTAATAGTAATTATAATAGGACCAATATTTATACCAATGCTTAGAAAATTTAAATTTGGTCAGACAGTTAGAGATGATGGACCTCAAACACATCTAGCTAAAAATGGAACACCTACTATGGGTGGAATTATAATGATAGTTGCAATTCTAATAACTGGACTTACAAGAGTAAAAGTTAGTCATGATATGGCAGTAGGTCTTATATGTATTGCTGGTTTTGGTTTTATTGGTTTTTTAGACGACTTTATAAAAATAAAGTTAAAAAGATCACTTGGACTAAAAGCATATCAAAAAATAATCCTTCAAGTTGCATTATCTTTTTATGTTGCTTTTTATCAGTATACATCATCATCAAGTGCTTCACAACTTATGATACCATTTACAGATTTTGTAATAAATGTTGGAATATTATATATACCAATAATGATGTTTATAATCGTAGCAATAGTAAATGCTGTGAATTTAACTGATGGTTTAGATGGATTGGCGTCAGGAGTAACTTTAATAGTTTCTGTATTTTTTATGCTATTTGCAAGTTCTATTGCTGGAAACACAGAAGTTGCAGTTTTAGCAGCAGCAACTGTCGGAGCATGTTTAGGCTTTTTAGGATTTAATTCATATCCAGCAAGGGTATTTATGGGAGATACGGGTTCAATGGCATTAGGTGGAGCAGTTGTAGCATTTTCAGTTCTAACTAATTCAGTGCTTATAATACCTATAATTGGAGGAATTTATTTTGCAGAAGCTCTATCGGTTTTGATTCAAGTTGGATATTTTAAAGCGACAAGAAAGAGATTCTTTAAGATGGCTCCAATACACCATCACTTTGAACAATGTGGTTGGCCAGAGACAAGGGTTGTATTCGTTTTTTGGATTATCACAGTTGTTTTAGCTTGGATAAGTATAATAGCAGTATTTTAGGCCTAGGGGGAATTAAAAATGAACTTAAAAGGAAAAAAAGTTTTATTAGTAGGACTTGCAAAAACTGGTATATCTACAATTAAACATTTAGATAAATTAGGTGCAAGTATAATAGTGAATGATATTAAAGATGAAAATAAATTGAAAAACATACTTGATGAATTGAAATCTATAAATGACATAGAATACATATTAGGACATCATCCAGAGGATGTAGATAGTATAGATATGGTAGTAGTATCTCCAGGGGTACCACTAGACCTACCATTTATCTTGAAATTAAAAAATTCGGGTAAGTATATAATTGGTGAAGTAGAATTAGCTTTTAAATTATCAAATAATCCAACTTTTATAGGGATTACAGGTACAAATGGTAAGACAACTACAACTAGCCTGGTAGGAGAAATTTTTTCGAGAGCAAAAAGAGATACATATGTAGTTGGTAATATAGGAAATCCTGTAATAGATACTATAGAAACTTCAAATGAAGAGTCTGTGCTTGTAACTGAACTAAGCAGTTTTCAACTTGAGAGTATAGATGAATTTAGACCTAAAGTAAGTGCTATACTAAATATCACAGAAGACCATTTAAACAGACATCACACTATGGAAAAATATATAGAAGCAAAAGCAAATATATTTATGAATCAAACTGCTGAAGATTTTTGTATATTAAACTATGATGATGAGACAGTAAAAAGTCTAACTGACAAATGTAATGCTAAAGTAATTTACTTTTCAAGAACTCAAAAAGTAAATGGAGGAGTATATTTAGAAAATAATGACATAATAATAGATATAGATGATAAAATCAAATTTCTAAATAAAGATGATGTAAGTTTACCTGGAGGTCATAATTTAGAAAACTGTATGGCAGCTATAGCAATAGCATATGTCTGTAAAGTTGATTTAGACGTTATAAGAGATGTATTGATGACATTTAAAGGCGTTGAACACAGACAAGAGTTTGTACGAAACTTAGACAATGTAATATATGTAAATGATTCAAAAGGGACTAATCCAGACTCTACTATAAAAGCTGTACAGTCTTACAATAGACCAATAATACTTATAGCAGGAGGAATGGATAAAGGCAGTAATTTTGATGAACTTTTTGAAACTGCAAAGTCATATGTTAAATCAGTAGTCTTGTTAGGAGAAACTGCATCAAAGATAGAAAATTGTGCAAAAAATAAAGGATTTAATGACATACATATAGTAAAAGATATGGAAGAAGCAGTTAATACTTCTCATGAGATTTCAAAAAGTGGAGATATAGTGCTTCTTTCACCAGCTTGTGCAAGTTGGGATATGTATGAAAGTTTTGAAGTAAGAGGAAAAGACTTCAAAGATAATGTAAACAATTTAAAATAATCTCTTACCTCTAAACTTACTTAAATGGAAGAATGGAGGTATATTAGTTGGATGCCTAAAGAAAATTTGAAAAAACAAATTGACATAAGGATGAAGACTGAATTTGATGGAGTAGTATTTTATACTACTATGCTTTTAGTATTTGTAGGAATAGTTATGGTGTTTAGTGCAAGTTTTATACAATCTTCATTTAAACACAATGATGCGTACTATTTTCTAAAAAAGAATGTAATATATGCTATACTTGGGTTTATAGTTATGATTATTACATCAAGGATAGATTATAGTTTTTGGAAGAAAAATGCTACAGCAATTGGAGCTATAGCAGTAGTATTATTATTGTTAGTTTTAACCCCTTTAGGGATAGAAGCAAACGGAGCAAAAAGATGGTTAGGAATAGGTGCCTTAACATTTCAGCCCGCAGAAATAGCTAAGTTTGCTACAATAATATTAACTGCAAAATTAATTGAAAAAAATTATGATAAGATAAAATCTTTGACAAAAGGTGTTGTACCACTTCTCGTAGTTCCAGGGATATTTTTTGCGTTGATAATACTTCAGCCAAATCTATCAACAGCAGGTACTGTAATTTTAGTTACGTTTGTAATGATATTTGTTGCTGGAATGGATATGAAAATTGTATTTGCTATGATTGGAAGTGGGGCTGCTTTATTTGCTGCATTGGTAATTGCTGAACCTTATAGACTTAGCCGTGTCACATCGTTTTTAGACCCTTTTCAAGACCCTCTTGGCAAGGGGTATCAGGTAATACAAGGTTTATATGCACTTGGTTCAGGTGGATTGTTTGGTTTAGGCTTAGGAAAGAGTAAACAAAAGTATTTTTATATACCAGAGCCACAAAATGACTTTATATTTGCTATAATAGGAGAAGAGTTAGGATTGATTGGTTGTATAATAGTTATTATGCTATTTGTAGCCTTGGTCTACAGATGTGTAAGAATAGCTTTGAAGACTTCTAATGTATTTGCTTGTATGGTTGTCATAGGTATAGGGGCACAAATTGGAATACAAGCAGCTTTAAATATAGCAGTTGCAACATCATCAATGCCAGCTACAGGTGTGGCACTACCATTTATAAGTTATGGGGGAACCTCGCTCACCATCTTTATGGGAGCTATAGGCATAGTGTTAAACATCTCAAAGCATGTCAAAATTAATTAACAGGAGATGATGATTTGATGAAAGTTTTATTATCAGGCGGTGGAACTGGAGGACACGTGTATCCAGCTATAGCTATTGCTAACAAAATAAGAGATGAGCATCCAGACGCTGAGATAATTTTTGTTGGGACGGAAAAAGGAATAGAATCAGAAATAGTTCCTAAGTATGGATTTGAATTAAAGACTGTAACAGTACAAGGATTCAAGCGAAAAATAGACTTTGATAATGTAAAAAGAGTTTTTAAGCTTTTTAAAGGTTTGGAGCAATCAAGAAAGATTGTTAAGAAGTTTAAACCAGATGTAGTTATAGGAACTGGTGGATATGTTAGTGGACCCGTTTTATTTAATGCGTCTATGGGGAAAATACCAGCCATAATACATGAGCAAAATTCTTTTCCTGGTGTAACCAATAAGATTTTATCTAAAACGGTTACTAAGGTACTTACAAGTTTTGAAGATTCACATAAAAGATTTCCAGAGGCAGCAGAAGAAAAACTAGTTTTTACAGGAAATCCAGTTAGAAAAGAAATTTTATTATCAAGAAAAAATATTGCAAGAAAGAATCTTGCAATAAGTGAAGAAAAAAGAATGGTTCTTTGTTATGGTGGTAGTGGAGGCTCAAGGAAAATAAATGATGCAATGAGACTTGTAATAAAGAACATGGTAAATGAAGATATAGCTTTTATATTTGCCACAGGGAAAAGCTATTATGATGAGTTTATGGAAAGTATTAGCGATATAAATCTTAAGCCATACCAAAAAGTTGTACCTTACTTGGAAGATATGGCAAATGCACTTGCAGCAAGTGACTTAGTTATAGGTAGTGCAGGAGCAATTTCATTAGCTGAAATAACAGCTCTTGGAAAGCCATCTATAATAATACCTAAAGCATATACTGCTGAAAATCATCAAGAGTATAATGCTAAAAGTATAGAAAAGCAAGGGGCAGGGATTGCAATTTTAGAAAAAAACCTAACTCCAGAGAGCCTGAATACAGCAGTATTTAAACTTTTAGGAGATAGAGAACTTTTGGTTGATATGGCAAATGCAAGCAAAACTATAGGGAAACCTGAAGCCATAGACCTTATATACGATGAGATAATAAAAGTATACAATTCAACGCAGAAGTCATCATCTAAAAAAACAAAAAAAGAAAAAGTTGTTGAAGAAGTAAAAGAAATAAAAAAAGAAGCAACTCCAAGTATAGAAGGTCAAGCCAAAGTAATAGGAATAAAGAAAAGGTAAGTCAATATTTACCCCTAATTTATAATATATTAGATTTTCTAAATTATTATAAATTAGGGGTTTATTTGTATGTACACAAGTCTAAAGATATAAAAATATATATATCCTTTTGTATTTATTTTGATGAAATATTGATTTATTTCTATTTATTTACATTTTATTTAGATGTTTTGTAAGAAAATGAAAAAATTTGACTTTAAATATTATAATTTTCTTGTAGGAAAAATAAGCTCTAAAGGTGTATTTATTAACCAAAGGGGTTGATTATATTTGAAAAAGAGAAGGAAGTTAAATACGAATAATGTCATGATAGTTTTAGTCTTTATACTTATGCTATCTTTTGGGATATGTATGATTGTAAAAAGTGATTTATTTGATGTAAAGAAAATAGATATAGTAGGAAATAAGAGAGTGACTAAATCAAATATAATGAAAGAACTAAATATAAATTTACATGAAAATATATTTGCATATGATTTTAAATATATGAAAGATAATCTTATGAAAAATCCATATATAGAAAATGTAGAAATAAAAAGAAAATTTCCAAATAAAATAACTATAAGTTTAAAAGAAAAAGAAATCTTTGCAGTATTAAAAGATGAAGATAATTATTGTTATATAGATAAGAAAGGTAATTTGTTGGAGGAACTTAGAGGTTCTAATGAAAGTAAAAAAGATTTAATAGTAGATGTAGATTATAGCGTTGATGATGATAAAGCAATAAAATTTAAAAATTATAAAACTAAAGAGAATGTATTTAAAACTTTAAATTCTTTAAAAGAAGAAGGACTTTATAGAAAAATAAATTATGTAAACTTAAGAAAAGAAAGCAATATAGATATGCTTACAAGAAGTAATATAAAAATCTTACTTTCTAATGATGATAACTTAGATTATAATATATCTAGGGTAAGTAAAATTCTGATTGACCTGCAAAATAAAAATACCGATGGAGGGACTATAAATCTCAATTATGGAAAATTAGCTGTGTATAGTCCTGAAGGATAGACAATTGTAAGGAAGTGATATATTGAAAAAAAGATTTATAAATAAAAGTATAATCATAGGAAGCATTGTATTAGGTGTTCTTGTTAGTTTACAGCTTAAAATTATTAATATAGAAAATAGAGGTATGACAACTTTTAAAAGAGGAGAGCAACTTACAGAAGAACTTAAATCTCTAAAAAAAGAAAAAGAGGATTTACAGTCAGAAATTAATAGTGTGAAGAAAGATATAGAGACTTATAGAGGTAAAAATGATGAAGGAGAACAAGATATAATTAAGTCAGAAATAGAAAAATATGAAACATTAGCTGGATATACAGATGTTGAAGGCAAAGGAATAAAAGTTGAGATAAATTCTGTAAAAGACTTAGGAAGCTCTGATAAAAACGATAGTATATTATATAACTATGATTTATTACTATCAATGATAAATAAATTAAATTCAGCACAAGCAAGTGCTATATCTATAAATGGCCAGAGAATAGTTTCTAATACATATATGTATTTAAAAGAGGATAAGCTTTACATGAATGACACTGTTATAAAAGAGCCAATTATAATAAAAGCAATTGGTGATTCTGATACATTATCTTCTGCACTTAATATAAAATATGGTATTGTCTGGGAAATAGAAACGTATTATAATGCTAAGGTAAAAGTAACTAAAGAAGACAATGTAGAAATAGATGGACATGGTGATATAAACAAAGTAGAGAGGAACTAATAGTATGAAAAAGAAAATGGTTATATTAGGAGCATTCATATTAGGCGTTTTCATATCAACTTATATAAAATCACTAGACCCAAATAAAGTGTACATAACATTGAGTCAGACTGAAAGTATTGAAAGTGAGATAGAAAATACAAAGAAAGAAATAAAACATTTAAAAGAAGCGCTTAAAAGTAACAAAAAAACTTTGAATGAATATAAAGAAGCAAAAGAGAATGGAAATGAATCTATACAAACACTTATGAAAAAAGAGCTTGAAGAAGTCAAAGAATTAAGCGGTTATTCAACTGTTACAGGGCCAGGCATAACGATTACTATGAAGGATAGTGACAGAGAATTAAAAGATGGCCAGAATCCAAATGACTTGATTATACATGACATTGATATTTTAAGAGTTTTAAATGATTTAAAAAAAGCTGGTGCAAAAGCAATTTCTATAAATGGAGAAAGAGTACTATCAACTAGCAAGATAAAATGTTCAGGAGCTACTATCACAGTAAATGATACTACATATGGACAACCATTTATAATAAAAGCCATAGGAGATATAGATTTATTGAGTGCTGCTATAAATTCTCCAGAATCATATGCTAAGTCTCTTAAAGATATATATGGAATCAATATAAAAATACAGGAAAATAATGGAAATAAAGTGGATTTATTCGCAAAATAAAGCGAAAAATATAAAAAAATAAAGAAAAAATAAGAAAATTTAATAAAAAGGATTGTAATATAGTTGCGTTTCAAAGTAAAATAAAGAGGTGAGGATTTATGATATGGGTTTTAGGAGGATTGGCATTTGGTGTGGTAGTAGGTTACTACATTCCATTTACATATTCTATGGATTATTCCATATATATGTCAGTAGCTATTCTTGCAATAATGGATTCTATTTTTGGAGCGATAAAATCCAGTTTTGAAGATAACTATGACAATGTAATTTTTGTTACTGGCTTCATAGGGAATGCTATATTGGCTATATTATTGACTTATATAGGAGAAAAATTAGGTGTTTCTCTTTACTATGTTGCTGTATTAGTTTTTGGTATGAGATTATTTAATAATTTATCCATAATTAGACGTTATGTTGTTAGCAATATTATGAATAAGAAACGTAAAAATTAAAGAGCATTTGATATATACGTAAATTATTTTATACTCAAGAGTAATATTTGACAATATAAGTAAGAAAATTAAAAAGGAAAATTTACGTTTTTGTGGAATATGTTACTTAAAGGTTAACAAAATAAAAGAAGAAAATGATATAATTAATACATACGATAACTTTGAATCATGAGAGAAGGGGGTTTATGATGCTAAACTTTGACGTAGAATTAGAAGAATGTGCACAAATTAAAGTAATAGGTGTAGGTGGCGGTGGAAACAATGCTGTCAATAGAATGGTAGAAGCGCAACTAAAAGGCGTTGAATTTATATCAGTAAATACAGATAAACAAGCTTTATATACATCAAAAGCTGAATATAAAGTTCAAATAGGAGAAAAATTAACTAGAGGACTTGGTGCAGGAGCAAATCCAGAAGTAGGAAAAAGGGCTGCTGAGGAGAGTAAAGACGAAATAGTGAAATTGCTTCAAGGAGCTGATATGGTCTTTGTTACAGCCGGAATGGGCGGTGGTACTGGTACAGGAGCTGCTCCAGTAGTTGCAGGCTTAGCAAAAGAAATGGGTATACTTACAGTAGGTGTAGTTACAAAACCTTTTGCATTTGAAGGTAAGATAAGAATGAAAAATGCTGAAGGTGGAATAGCAGAACTTAAATCAAAAGTTGATACTCTTATAACAATACCAAACGATAGACTTTTACAGATAGTACAAAAAAATACTTCGATGTTAGATGCTTTTGCAGTTGCAGATGATGTATTAAAACAAGGTATACAATCAATTTCTGACCTTATAGCAGTTGAAGGGTTAATAAACCTAGACTTTGCAGATGTTACTACTATAATGAAAGATAAGGGTCTTGCTCATATGGGTATAGGTAGTGCTAGTGGTGAGACTAGAGCAATAGATGCTGCTAGACAAGCTATTCAGTCTCCACTTCTAGAAACATCAATACAAGGAGCTAAAGGAGTTCTTCTTAACGTTACTGGTGGACCTAACTTAGGATTATTTGAAGTTAATGAAGCATCTACTTTAGTTATGGAATCCTGTGACCCAGAGGCAAATGTTATATTTGGTGCTTCTATAAAAGAAGACTTAGGCGATGAAATAATGATTACAGTAATCGCAACAGGATTTGAAGGATTACAAAGTGGTATTTTAGACTTAGATACTAAGCCTAAGTCAAGCATACGTTCTTCATTAAATACAACAGTAAAACAAGCTGTAAAAGAAATTGAAGAAGAAGTAATTGTTGAGGAAAAAATAGAAGCTCCTAAAAAAGCAAGTATAATTGAAGAAGACGATGATGAGAGCATGGAGATACCTACATTCCTAAGAAGAAGAAGATAATATGTAAGCTTATAAAGAAGTCAGTAGACTTCTTTTTATTTTGCCTAATTTAAACTCCTAAGACATAAAAATATATTGCAATATTTTGAAATGTAAAAGAAGTTTTTTAATAAATGAATAAAAACAATACATATAGAAAAAAATGATAGTTGTAAGAGTTAGTATAGTTTTTTATGATTAGACAAGGGTAGTCTTATTTGTTAATATTAAATCTGAATTAAATTGTAAATATTTGAGGAAAAAGACAAATTAAAGTCTGAAAGGGGATTAAGCATGATTAAGCTAAAAAAAATTCTTTCTTTAGTGATGGTAGGTGTTTTATCAGTATCAATTCTTGCTGGATGTTCAAAAAAAGAAGATTCTAAAGGTAAAGATGGTAAAGAAAAATTAGTTGTATGGTCTGCACCATTGACAGAACATGATGCAGATGCATGGAAACCAATATTGGAGAAATTTGAAAAGGAAAATAATTGTGAAATTGAATTCCAGATAGTACCTTGGGATAACTATGCAGAAAAATATGCAACTGCAATAAGTGCAGGTGAAGGTCCAGATATAGGATACATGTATGCAGAGATGTTTCCTCAATTTATAGAAATGGGTGCAGTTGAAGATTTGACACCTTATCTAGAAAAATCAGGAACTTCAGATAATTATCTATACTTAGATAATGCAAAAATGATGGGTGGTATTTATGGATTACCTATAGAAGCTGCTAACCCAGGTGTATTGTATTATAATAAAGACATACTAGAAAAATTAGGAGAGAAGCCTCCTAAAACATGGGATGATTTTAAAAGAATTTGTGAAAAAGCAACAAAAGATACTGATGGAGATGGAAAAATCGACCAGTGGGGTCTTGCACAAGGTTGGGGTTCTAAAGTATTTGGAAGCTTAAACTGGAACTGGTATCCTTATTTATGGCAAGCTGGTGGAGATATATATAATGATGATTTAAAATCAGTTAAATTTAATAATGCAGAAGGTTTAAAAGCTGCAAACTTTATAAATGATATGAAAAAATATATACCAGACAATGCTTTATCAAAAGATAGCAATGAAATGGTTGAAAGTGTATTTGGGCCAGGAAAAGCTGCATTTACTATAATGTTATCTTCTGCTGCTACAAGCACTTTTGATAAATCATTTCCAGATTTAAACTGGGGATATGTAACTTCATTAGAAGATAAGACAGTTGGTAGTTTTGCATCAGTAGATGATTTAACATTAATGTCAGCATGTAAAAATAAAGAGCTTGGATTTAAACTTCTTGAATATATGTTAAGCAAAGAATCAATGGAAGCTTTCCATAAAGAAATACCAAGAGCTCCAGTTGCAAAAGGTGAAAAATATCAAGGAGACCCAAGATTTGAAGAAATGGTAACAAAAGATAAACATATGTATAGACCATTGACTGTTGGACCTCATGGAGTAGAGATATATGAATACTTATGGAAACAACTTCAAATGATGATAGCTGGAGATATAACTCCAGAACAAGCACTAGATGATTCTGCAAAATATGCAAACGGATTATTAGCACAATAATTTGAATTTAAATTTATAGGCTGTGTAATTTAATTTTATACAAGTAAAAAATTTACTTGATATATTATTAGGTTACATAGTCTTTTTTTTATAAAAATATACCCCAAAAAGAACTAATAACTTCTACCTAGATATCTTAGATTCTACAAAAAAGCTTATTTGTTTGATACTAAAAAAATATCTTTTGGCGACATAAAGTATAAGACATATATCATTGTTATTTTTAAATAGAATTTGTTTTGGATTCGACCATCAAAAGTGACATAAAATTTTGTACATACTATCTTATAATATGTTTAAAGGTTTTAAGGGGGGATACATGGTGTATATTGAGTACTATGTTATAGAAAACCTAGTAATAAATTATATTATTATAAGTTGTACTTCTATTCTCACTAAAAAATACAATCCTAAAAAAAATAAGTTATTGGGGGCTAGTTTAGGAGGTGCCTATTCTGTTGCTTATTTGTATCCATCAATGAACATATTATTCACAGTACCATTCAAAATAATAATTATGAGTATAATAACTTTAATTTCATTTAGAAGTAAGAGTAAAAAAGATTATGTTCATGTAGCATTAGTTTTTTACTTAGTAAACATTTTTATTTCTGGAAGCACTTATTTTATAATTTATTTTACAGGAATAAGTCATTTAAAAATATCTTTCTTAATTGCATGTACTTATGTAAGTTGTGAATTGTTAAAGTACATTTATAAAGATTTGAAAATGCTTAAATACATCAAGGAACTTACAAAGACCATAAATATAAACTTATTAGAAAAGAGTTTTTGTTGTAAAGCTTTAGTGGATAGTGGGAACTTATTAAAAGACCCAATAAGTCAAAGTGATGTAATAATAGTTAAGTCAAGTGTGTTAGAAGGGTTTATTCCAGAAAATCTATTAAATATTAATTATGAAGACATAGATATGAAGAAAGCACAAGAGATTATAGGAAGCCTAGATGATAAAACGTCAGGTAGAGTTAGGATAATACCTTATAAACATGCTGGAAGTAATAAGACAAGCATAATAATAGGTCTAAAAGCTGACTATGTAGAAGTAGATGAGCAGAAGATAGGAAATATAATACTTGGTATATCAAATTTTAATGATAGAGAATATGGAGCAATAATGAATCCAAATATATTGCCTGGATTTTAGGTGAAAATTTAAGGGGGACAAGATATGTTACGATTGAAAGAGAGAATTATAAGCTTTATTACTATGTTAGGTATTAAATTAAAAATAATAAAGCCAAAGGGAATATACTATATGGGAGGGGCAAATATACTTCCTCCTCCATTAAAGCCAGAAGAAGAAATGGAAATTTTACAAAAACTGGAAACAGATGAAAGTGTAAAATCAATTTTGATAGAAAGAAATCTGAGATTAGTAGTCTACATATCTAGAAAGTTTGAAAATACAGGTATAGATGTAGAAGATTTAATTTCTATAGGAACTATAGGTTTGATAAAAGCAGTTAATACTTTCAAACTAAACAAAAATATAAAATTGGCAACTTATGCTTCAAGATGTATCGAAAATGAAATATTAATGTACTTAAGGAAAAATAATAAAAAGAAAACAGAAGTATCATTTGATGAGCCTTTAAATATAGATTTAGATGGAAATGAACTTTTACTATCTGATGTTCTAGGTACAGAAAATGATGAAATATACAAAATAATCGAAGAAGAAATAGATAGGGATTTATTGGTTATGGCACTCGACAGATTAAGCGATAGAGAAAAGCAAATTATGGAATTAAGGTTTGGACTTATAGATAAAGGTATCGAAAAAACACAAAAAGAAGTTGCTGGAATGCTTGGAATATCTCAGTCTTACATATCTAGACTTGAAAAGAAAATAATTTCAAGATTACAGAAAGAAATGAAAAAATTTGTATAATGCTAAATTAATTCTTCTTAAAAAGTATAAAAAAATTGGAAATGTAAATAATTTCAATAGATGAATACTTTTGAGAGAGGACTGAAAATGTATGCAAGTTAATAAGGTTGAAATATGTGGTGTTAATACATCGGAACTTCCAGTTCTTAAAAATAAGCAAATGAAGGAACTTTTATTAAAAATAAAAAGTGGTGACGAAGAAGCTAGACAGCAGTTTGTAAGAGGGAATTTAAGATTAGTCTTGAGTGTAATAAAAAAGTTTAACAACAGAGGAGAAAACATAGACGATTTATTTCAAATAGGTTGTATCGGTCTTATAAAAGCTATAGATAACTTTGATTTAAGTCAAAATGTAAGGTTTTCAACTTATGCTGTTCCTATGATTATAGGAGAAATTAGAAGATATCTAAGAGACAATAACCCAATTAGAGTAAGTAGGTCATTAAAAGATATAGCATATAAGGCACTACAAGTTAGAGAAAGACTAATTAGAACAAATTCTAAAGAACCTACAGTATCAGAAATAGCAAAAGAATTAGAATTAGAAGTTGAGTCAGTTGTAATGGCACTAGATGCCATACAAGATCCAATATCTTTATTTGACCCAGTATATCAAGATAATGGAGATGCAATATTTGTTATGGACCAGGTTCAAGACAAAAAAGATACTGACGAAAATTGGTTGCAAGAAATATCACTTAAAGAAGCTATTAAGAAATTAAATAGTAGAGAGAAGTTGGTATTAGATTTAAGGTTTTATAAAGGAAGAACGCAGATAGAAGTTGCTGATGAAATCGGTATATCTCAAGCGCAAGTATCAAGAATTGAAAAAAATGCTTTAAAAAATATGAGAAAGTATGTATAAGTAATCCATGGACTGTAAACATTATTTTAAATTTAAATGACCTATATAGGTCATTTTTTTTTAACTCAATACATATTTATTTTTAAAGAAAGGGTGAGTATAATATGATTAGAGTTTCTGATATAATGGAAAAAGAAATTATAAATGTAAAAAATGGAAAAAGGATGGGATTTATAATAGACATAGATATGGATATTCATGAGGGAAAGGTAGTCTCATTTACCATTTTTGGAGATGGAAATAGAAATTTTTTTTCAAGAGGAGGGGATGAAGAAGTTATATTTTGGAATGATATACTTAAAATAGGTTGTGATACAATAATAGTAAATATAGGTTCAGAATTAAGCTTGGATGAATTTGAGATATAGTTAAAACAAAGGAGGAATATATATGCAATGTCCTTATTGTAATTATAAAGAATCAAAGGTAATAGATTCTAGACATACAGATTTAAAATCTATCAGAAGAAGACGTGAATGTGAATCATGTAAAAAGAGATTCACTACTTATGAGAAAATAGAAACAACTCCTTTAATGGTTATCAAAAAAGATAATAGTAGAGAGTATTTTGATAGAGAAAAGATAAAGTACGGGTTATTAAAAGCATGTGAAAAAAGACCTGTATCTATAGAAGAAATTGAAAGTATAGTTGTACATATTGAAAATGAAATAAATAAATGTTTTATAGAAGAAATTGAAACCAAAAGAATTGGTGAGATGGTAATGGATAAACTAAAAGACTTAGATGAAGTAGCTTATGTAAGGTTTGCTTCTGTGTATAGACAATTTAAAGATATAAATACTTTTGTAAATGAGCTTAAAAGTATATTGATAGAAAAAGGAGACAAATGATGAAAGATTATATAAATATAAAAAATGTACAAGATATTAAAGAGTATGTTAATTTAAATGGAGATTGTAAAGAACTTGATGAAAAATTAGATTCTGTAAATCTAGTTATAACATGTAAGAATGTAGATGCAAAAAATAAAGAAGATATGTTAAAAGTATGTAAAGAATGCGATTTAGCATTTGAGAACTTAACTAGTAATTCTCAAATACATTCAGATATAGTTAACATAGTAAATAAAGATACTATAGGAAAAAGAATAGATGGAGATGCACTTATAACGAACTTAGAGAAAGTACCTCTTTTATTATTTACAGCAGATTGTGTACCTATATCAATCATAGATGCTAAAAATAAAGCCATAGGACTGGCTCATGCAGGTTGGAGAGGTACTTTTAGTAATATAGGTCATAAAACAATTAAATTAATGTCTGAATGTTATAAAACGGTCCCTGAAGATTTAGTTTGTATAATTGGCCCATCAATTGGACCTTGTTGTTATGAAGTATCTGAGGATTTAGTAGAAAAATTTAACACAATTCTTACAAATAATGATGAAAAGTTCTATATAATAAAAGAGGGAAGTTACTATTTAGATTTATGGAAAATTAATGAGTACATGCTGAGATGTAGTGGAGTTAAAAAGGAGAATATAATAAATTTAAATTTATGCACTAGTTGTAGAGCAAATGAATTCCACTCTTATAGAAAACATAATAAGGCATCAGAACGAATAGGAACGGTACTACAGATAAAATAGAGAGGAGCTTTTTAATGAATACTAAAGTGCTTGTTATAGACGATGAAATGCATATAGTTGAGCTATTAAAATTCAATTTGGAGGTGTCAAATTACGAAGTTAGTTATTCGTATGATGGGTTTGATGGATTTATAAAAGCTAAGGAAATTAAACCAGATTTAATACTTTTAGATTGGATGCTACCAAATATAAGTGGAATAGAAGTTTTGAGAAAAATAAGAAGTGATAAAGATTTAAAAAATATTCCTGTTATAATGCTTACTGCTAAAAATATGGAAAATGACAAGGTAGAAGGGCTTGAAATAGGTGCTGATGACTATATAACTAAGCCATTTAGTATAAAGGAGTTGTTAGCTAGAATTAGTTCTGTTTTAAGAAGGTATAACTTGACTAGCTTAGGTGAAGAAAATAATATACTTACTACAGGTAATTTAAAATTAGATTTATCAAAGCATGAGGTCACTAAAGGTTCTGAAAAGATAGAGTTAACACTTAAAGAATTTGAACTGTTAAAATTATTAATTCAAAATAAAGGTAAAGTACTTTCAAGAAATTATCTTTTAGATAAAATATGGGGGTATGAATACTATGGAGAAACTAGAACAGTAGATGTTCATATAAGATATTTAAGAAAAAAAATAGAAGATGAAGATAAGTCAGAAAAATATATAGAGACTATAAGAGGTGTTGGATATAAAATAGATTAAAATGGTTATATTTTAGGAGTGTTATCTTGTGGAAGAATTAAATAGCATATATTTTTTTATTGTTATGTTATCAATAGCTATTGTGATATTGTCTGTAAGATATACAATAACATTAAGAAAATATTTAAAAGAATTTATATACGTCTCAAAAAAAGTAAGTAATAATGAATATCATGCTAGACTCAATATATCAGCTAAAGGAGAACTTGGAGAATTAGCTAGAAATTTTAATCATATGATAAAAAATATGGATAAAACATTAGAAGAGGTACAGTATAAACATTTACAGTTAAGGTCTATACTAAAGAGTATATCACATGGAATTCTAGCTATAGATGTAAATGGAAGTATACTTCTGATAAATGATGAAGCAAAAGAAATGATAAAAAGTGAACCAAATCAATTGGTGGAAGGCCACAACATTAATGTTGTAATAAAAGAAGAAGAAATATTAAAACAGATACTTAGATTTATTGGCTCTAAAGATAATGAAACTGCCCATATTACTACTAAAGATGATATAGTATATAAAATAAAAGTAGACCCAGTTTATCTTCAAAATACTAATAATGTAATAATAGGTTCGATAGTAAATATAGAAGATATTACTAAAAAAGTTAAACTTGAAAATATGAGAAGTGATTTTGTTGCAAATGTAAGTCATGAACTTAAAACACCTCTCACATCTATAAGTGGATTTGTTGAAACTCTAAAGTCAAATGAAAATATAGATGTAAATACTAGAAATAGATTCTTGGAAATAATAGAGAGTGAATCAGATAGATTAAAAAGATTGATTGATGATATATTACTATTATCATTCGTAGAAAATAAAGATACCCTTCTTATGGAAAATGTTGTAGTATATGATGTGTTTAAAGAAGTATATGAAATAACACAACATTCAGCTAAAGAAAAAAATATAGAAGTTTTATATAAATGTGATGATAAATCAATAAGTATATTATCGAATAAAGACTATATAAAACAAGTATTTTTAAACTTAGTTGATAATGCTATAAAATATACTCAGGATAATGGCATTGTGCAAGTTGTAGTTTCAAAAGATGAAGAAAAAATAGTAATCAAAGTTATAGATAATGGTGTAGGTATACCAAAAGAAGATGTAGAACGCATCTTTGAACGATTCTATAGGGTAGATAAAGCAAGAAGTAGAGATGTAGGAGGAACGGGTTTAGGATTGGCTATAACTAAGCATATAGTTAAATCGCTAAATGGATGTATAAAAGTAAAAAGTGAGCTTGGTATTGGTAGTGAGTTTATTGTTACGATACTACAAAAAAATTTCCTTAAATAGAAGGAAATTTTTTTTGTTTTTTGCACAAACTATATAAGAGAAGGAGCTGAGAAAATGGAAGAAAGTTTATTGAATGCAAATTTATTTAGACACTCTTTTATAGTTGCATTAGTTGTAGGAATATTATGTAGAGGATTAGTTTTAAGAGTTACAGACAAACAGTACCCATCAAGACCACAAGATTACTTAGAACAGATAATTATATCTGGGCTTTCAGCTTCATTAGGTGCGATAGCATTGCCTGCACTTATAGATAAAGAATTTGCTGCATTGACATTTTTTGCAGTAGCAATACAACAATTTCAAGGTCTTGCAGAGCAAGAAAGAATAACATTAAAGAATATTGATAATGAAGAATTAGTGCCAAAAGGAGATGCCTATGTCGAAGAAATAGCATCTACTTATGAATCTAGAAGTTATATAAGTCTATTTTCTGCATTAGTATCTTCTATAGTTTATATTGTTTTTGCGAGAAAATATGACCTTGGATTCTTTTACTGTACAGTATTAGCTGTTGTGGCAGGAGCTATTGTTGGTGTAATTTTTAGAAGGTTTTTAAGAAGAAATAGTATAGCTGATATAGCAGATATAGTTCCTGCTAAAATAAGTTTTGAAGGACCTATCTTAATGGTTAATGGTGTAATAATAACTAATATAGGTTTGGAAAGTACAAGAGAAAAATACAAAAATGAATGTCTAGCTATAGAAGTTATACCAAGAAACTTAGGTGCATTTGGAATAGTAAATGATGTAGGGCAAAGACAAGCTATTATACATAATCTATTTATTCATATGGGTATAGATAAAGATGTAGATGAGGTTGATATTGTAGCTATATCTAAGACTAATTTAGAAAAAAGTACCGTAGTTATACCATATATGCCAATACTAAAAGATATAGATACCATGATAAAGGTAGTAAAGAGTACACCTATTATAGAGACATCAAAAGGAAAACAGAGTGATTTTTCTAGGAAAACTTTGTAGATTTACAGGTAAAATTTTAAATTAAATATTTTAGGAGTGATTTAATGGATAGAGTATTTTTTGTCGCTGTTATTATTGGTATGACATCTAGAATTATAATGTTGAACTTAGACCAAAAACAGTACCCAACGCAACCAAATGTTTTGCTATCTCAACTTATATTAGCATTCGTTGCTTCTTCATTAGGAGCATTATTAGTTCCAGCTCTTATAAATCGTTCTTATACATCTATAACATTTTTATCTCTTGCAGCAGAACAATTTAGACAAGTAAGAGCAAATAGAAGGAATACATTACAAAACCTAGAGGAAATTCAGCTTGTAAAGAGAGGAGCTGCATTCATAGAGGAGATAGCTAGGACTTATGAAGTAAGAAATTATATGTGTATAGTTACATCTTTTTTAACAATAGGACTGTATTATGTAATACTTGCAGAAACGAAAATAAGTGAAGGTATGAGTTTGATAATAAGTTCAATTTGTGGATTATTGTTAGCCTTTATACTAAAAAAACTACTTACTAGAAAAAGTATTGGAGATATAGCTGATGTAATGCCTGCTGAGATTAGTTTTGTGGACGAGTCTATATTGAAGGTAGGAGATTTAAAAGGTATAACAAATATAGGTCTAAAAAGTGATAGAGAAGTATATATTAATAGAGGTGTAGGAATACAAATAATTCCTAAAAATAAAGATTATGCTAATGCGGGAATATTATTTGATTCAGGTCAAAGACAAGCAATAGTATACAATATATATTCAAGGTTAGGTTTATATGGAGATTATGGAGAACCTTCATTTGTACCATTACCTAGAAGAAATAAAGATGATGAAAGTATAATGATTGCTTATTTACCAATCGATAAGAATGTAGAAAAAGTGATGGAAGCTGTAAAGTCATGTCCAATACTTTCAAGTTCTAAAGGAAAAAACTTATCACTAAAAAATTATAAAATAGGAAAGAAAGGAAGTGCATAAGATGGGAATGGATATAGGTTTAAATGAATATACCCTAGCTATAGTTACACTTGATAAGAATATGAAAAATGGTGGAGGTTGCCCAATCTTTTATGCAAATGATGAGAAAGACTTGCAAAATAAAGCAATGTTAATGTCAAAGTGCGTAGGTGGAATGGTTCATGATATGACAAATGGAACGCTGATTATAGTAAAACATTAAAGTTATAAAATGTTTCTAATAACAAATAATATTCAAATTTTTAAAATACTTAAATTTGAATATTATTTGTTTTAATCTTTTTTATAGCTATTTACTTATATTGACTATTAGAATTAAAATGTGTTATTATGACATGAAATGCTTAAAAATGCTATTATAAAATATAATAAACTTACAAACTATATATGAAAATATATTATAATAAGCTTTGATGAAAACAAAAGAGTGGTGAAAAAATTGGAAGTAAATGTAAAAAAAATAAATAATATTATAAGTAAGGTTTACAAAGATAGTATTGCAGAAGAAATAGGTATAGAAGTAGGAGATTTACTTATATCTGTGAATGAACAGCCAATACATGATATAATAGAGTATAGATTCTTACTAAGTGATGAATATCTAGAGGTAGAGATACAAAAAAAAGATGGCGAAGTCTACATATACGAGATAGAAAAAGACTATGATGAAGATTTGGGTGTTGAATTTACAAATCCAATAATTGACCAAGCTAAAAGTTGTAGAAATAAGTGTATGTTTTGTTTTATAGACCAGTTGCCAGAAGGAATGAGAGAAACTCTTTATTTTAAAGATGATGATTCAAGATTATCTTTTTTGCAAGGAAATTTTGTTACACTTACAAACATGAGTGAAGAAGATATAAATAATATCATTAAATATAGAATAAGTCCTATAAATATATCTGTGCATACGACTAATCCAGAATTAAGACAAAAAATGATAAGCAATAAATTTGCAGGAAAATTATATGGTATAATGAAGAGATTGGCAGATGCTCATATAGAAATGAACTGTCAAATTGTTTTATGTCCAGGTATAAATGACGGAAAAGAATTAGAGAGAACAATAAAAGAATTAGCTCAACTTTATCCATATGTGAATAGTGTTGCTATAGTACCTGTTGGAATTACAAAACACAGAGAAAATTTGGCAAATTTAGACATATTTGATAGTGAAGGTGCAAGTAGAACTATAGAGCAGATACACAAGATGCAAAAAAAATATCTTAATGAAATAGGGACTCGATTTGCCTTTTTATCAGATGAATTTTATATATTATCTAGTAGAGAGTTGCCTACATATGAAGAATATGAAGGTTTTTTACAGTTTGAAGATGGTGTCGGAATGATACGTAGATTAAAATCAGAAATTGAAGAATATTTAAATACATTACCAGAAAAAATTCTTAAAAGAGAGAAAAAAGTTTCAATAGCTACTGGTCATTCTGCGTATGAATTTATACAAAGTATGGCAGATGCTATGATGGACAAGTTTAAAAATCTTCAAGTAGATGTATATGAAATAAAAAATAAATTTTTTGGAGAGACAATAACCGTATCAGGTCTTTTAACAGCTAAAGATTTAAGAGAGCAACTTGAAAATAAAGAATTAGGAGAAGCTCTTTATATAACAAGAAGTATGTTAAAAGCAGATGAAGAAATTTTCTTAGATAATATTGAATTAAATCAATTAGAAGAACTTATGAAAATAAAAATTATCCCATGTTTGAATGAAGGAAAAGACTTTGTGGATAAAATTTTAAAATAGAAAACAAAAGATGGAAGGAGAAACAACATGAGTATAAGTAGGCCAGTTGTAGCTGTAGTTGGGAGACCAAACGTTGGTAAGTCTACAATATTTAATAAATTTGCAGGAAAAAGGATATCAATAGTTGAAAATACACCTGGAGTTACAAGGGATAGAATATTTGCTGAAGTAGAGTGGTTAGATAAATATTTTACATTAGTGGATACAGGAGGAATTGAACCTGATAGTGAAGACATAATATTATCTCAAATGAGAAATCAAGCTATGCTTGCAATGGATATGTCACATGTCATACTTTTTATAGTTGATGGTAAGGCTGGAATGACAGCTGCTGATAAAGAAATTGCCCAGTTGCTTAGAAAAACAAAAAAACCAGTAATCTTAGTAGTCAATAAAATTGATAGCCAGAGCCAATTTGATAATATATATGATTTTTATGAATTAGGATTTGGAACTCCTTTTGCAGTTTCAGGAGCCAATAGTATGGGCTTTGGAGATTTGTTAGATGAGATAGTTGAAAATTTTCCAGCAGGATTAGATACAGAGTATGAAGAAGATATAATAAGAGTAGCTATAACAGGTAAACCAAATGCAGGAAAAAGTTCTATACTTAACAAAATACTTGGAGAAGAAAGAGTAATTGTAAGTCCAATTGCAGGAACTACTAGAGATGCAATTGATACTTATTTTGAAAAGAATGGACAGAAATTTCTTCTGATAGATACAGCAGGACTTAGAAGGAAAAGTAAAATATATGAGACAATAGAAAGATACAGTGTAATAAGAGCTATGAGTGCTGTGGATAGAGCAGATGTAGTATTGATAGTAATAGATGCCCTAGAAGGTGTAACAGAACAAGATACAAAAGTAGCAGGTATAGCACATGATGAAGGTAAAGGATGTATATTTGTAGTCAATAAATGGGACTTAATAGAGAAAGATAATAAGACTATGAGTAATTACACAAAAGATATAAAAGAAAAATTTCCATTTATGATGTATGCTCCAATCGTGTTTGTTTCTGCAAAGACTAATCAGAGAATGAATAAGATATTAGATACAGTTGAGTATGTATCAAATGAACATTCTAAGAGAATATCAACTTCATCATTAAATGAAGTAATTGGAGAAGCAGTAATGTTAAATCAACCACCATCTGATAAAGGTAGAAGATTAAAAATTTACTATGGAACTCAAACAGATATTAGGCCTCCTAAAATTACATTGTTTATAAATGATAAGGACTTAACTCACTTCTCATATCAAAGGTATCTTGAAAATAAGATAAGAGAAAATTTTGGATTTGAAGGAACATCCATAAAGTTTGAGTATAGACAAAAAAATAAGAAATAAGTATTTAAAATATAACTAAAAGGGGGAAATTCAGTGGAGATATTTAGTTATATAATTATCGCTGTAGTTGCATATCTTTTAGGTAACATATCGACTTCATACATAGTTGCAAAGCGAATTGCTGGAGTTGATATAAGGACTCAAGGTTCAGGTAATGCAGGTTCAACAAATGTGCTTAGGACACTTGGAAAAAGAGCAGGAGCAATGACATTTTTAGGTGATGTTCTTAAAGGTGTAATGGCTGTTTTAATATCAGAGCTTGCAGCAAGATTAGTTGGTATAGATACTCTTTTAGCTGGATATCTGGCAGTTATATGTGTTGTGGCAGGTCATAATTGGCCAGCAGTTTTAGGGTTTAGAGGAGGTAAAGGTGTTGCAACTTCGTTAGGAGCAATGCTCGCTGTAAATCCAGTAATAACACTAATGTGTCTAGCAGTATTTATATTGGTGGTAGTTATAACAAAGTATGTTTCTTTAGGTTCTGTTGTAGGAATAGGATGTTCACCAATATTTATGATTATAGTAAAAAATAAAGCTGGTTTAATAGTAGCTTTGTTTTTAACCGCATCAGTAATATATAATCACAGAGCAAATATAAAGCGATTATTAAATGGGACAGAGAGAAAGATTGGTCAAAAGAAAGAATAGTAAATATATTATACTCAGGTGGTGTTAAACATGGAGAAAGTATGTGTATTAGGTACTGGAAGTTGGGGAAGTGCATTAGCTTTAGGTCTCGCAAAAAAAGGTAACGATGTGAGTATGTGGACTCGAAAAGAAGAGCAAGCCAAAAAAATAAACAGAACTAAAGAAAATACAGACTATTTACCAGGAGTATTATTTCCAAATAATATAACTATAAGTACTGATATAGAAAAAACTATAAAAGATTGTAAGGTGATAGTTTTAGCAGTTCCATCACAGGCCGTAAGGAGTACTTGTCAAAAAATAAAACCATTTATAAAAGAGGGACAAATTATTGTTAATGTAGCAAAAGGTCTCGAAAAAGGTACTGGACTTAGATTATCTCAAGTCTGTGAAGAAGAATTACCACAAAATCCATATGTAATACTATCTGGACCATCTCATGCTGAAGAAGTAGCAAAAGATATCCCTACCACAGTAGTAGTAGCTTCTAAAGAGTTAAAAATAGCACAGAGGATACAAGATTTATTTATGAGCCCTAAACTTAGAGTTTATACGAATCCAGATATAGTTGGAGTAGAACTTGGAGGAGCATTAAAAAATATTATAGCCTTTGGAGCTGGGATATGTGATGGATTAGGGTATGGTGACAATGCAAAAGCTGCTCTTATGACAAGAGGTATTAGTGAAATGAGTAGACTCGGAATTGCTATGGGAGCTAACATGCCTACATTTGCAGGTCTTTCAGGCATAGGAGATTTAATTGTTACTTGTACAAGTATGCATAGTAGAAATAGAAGAGCTGGTATACTTATAGGTAAAGGTATGAGCTTAGAAGATACTTTAAAAGAAGTCAAGATGGTTGTAGAAGGTATAACTGCGACTGAAGTAGCACATGATGTAGCTGAAAAGTTGAATATAGACATGCCAATAACTAATGCTATATACTCTGTAATAAATAAAGGTTCAGATCCAAAGGAAGTTGGAATAGAACTAATGATGAGAAGTAAAAAGCATGAAATGGAAGAAGTAGTTTTAGGTGATGATATATAAATCATTGAAATGTAAAATAATAGATATATTTTAGCCCTCTTTTATATAAAAGAGGGCTATTTTAATTTTATTTAGCATGTTTTATTATGTATTCAATAGAAGAAATCATTTTTACAGTTAATTCATCATCATTAGAATTTTTCTCTATGTTCTTTTTTAAGAATAAGAGATTTTGATAAAACGAGATAATTATATCATTTATTATATCTAAATCTTTTGCGGGTATATATTGTGCATCTACAAGATTATTCAATAGTATTTTATTTCTTTCTTTTATACTTTTTCCTGTAATCATTAGGGAGATATCACTATCATGAGTACCTAAATCTTCTGGAAACATATTATAATACTGTTTTGTTATATAACTGAGTTCCTCGCTAGACAAGTTAAAAAATATCTTATAAAAAGCCTCAGCATTTTCAAAAGAATGTTTACAAAATAATTTCCACATAATTATATATTTCTGATATTCATCAGTAACCCCTTCTATGCACCTAGAAATACTCAGATTGTACTCTTTAAAATATTTTATAGAGGCAAATGATATTAGGTGGTCTAAATTTTTAAAATAGTTGTATAGAGTTGAGCTGTTGTAGCCAGCCATATTTGCAACTTTACGTAGCGTAATATTTTCTATACCTTCATTTTCCATAATATTTTGAGCAGCTTCTATGAAGTACATTAATATCCTTTTTTTTTGTAATTCTTTATTTGTCATTTTATTCACCTACAAATAATCAATATAGTTTATATAATCGTGATTTTATCATTAAATTTACTATAAATCAAGAATAATGTTCTAACACCTAATATATATTGTTATTTTTTAGATAATTTAAAATAAAACTAAAATAAAAAATATTTAAAACATAATCATGATTGACAAAATAATCATGATTATGATAAAATAATCACAAATAAATTTGATTTACATACAAATGCAACAAGGATTAAAATATTAAAGATTTTAAAAATAAGATATTTATCATTGTTGTATTAAATAAATTATCTAAATATTAAGAAAGAGGTGTACTATGTCAAATAACATGAGACTAGAAAGATTAAGAAAGTATATGAGTGAAAAAAACATTGAAATTGGTTTAATATTTGAACCAGATAATCAATTTTATATTAGTGGATTTAAAGCAATAACTTATTCTAGACCAATTGTAACAGTAGTAACTAAAGATAAAATAGAACTAATAGTACCTGGATTAGAAGAATTACATGCTAAAGAAGTTGCAAAAGTTGATAATGTATATGTATATTATGAAATACCAGAAATGAAAGAACATGGAATATCGCATAAGCATTATTTAGATATAATTTTAAGTAGATATCCTAAAGGAACAATTGTTGGAATAGAAAAAGATATAGTGTCTGCAAGCTTCTCAGAATATATAACTGATAAGTCATTTGACATTAAAGATATTGGAAGTAAAATATTTGAAATGAGATATGTAAAAGATGCAGAAGAGATAGAATTTTTGAAGATAGCTGGTTATTTATCTGATATAGGTATAAAAGGGTCTTTGGAAAATGTTAGAGTTGGAATGAGTGAGTTGGAATTTGATGTAGCAGGGGACAATGCTTTGTTAAAATATGTATCTGAAAATTATCCTGATACATATATAGGGTTTGCAAACTGGACTTGTTCTGGTATCGATAGAACAGCACAACCACATTTAGATTCTAATACTAGAATACTTCAAAGAGGAGATATAGTGATACATAGTAGACAGGTTTGGTATGAAAATTATAGAGCAGAAAATGAGAGAACTTTTATCATAGGTAAGCCAACGGAAAGACAAAAAGAAGTATTTAAGATAGCAGTGGAGGCTCAACAGGCGGGATTAGATACAATAAAAGCTGGTATACCAGCAAGAATGGTTGATGAAGCAGCAAGAGCTGTTGTTGCAAAACATGGTCTAGAACTATATGCAAATCATAGGATTGGACATGGCTTAGGTTTATCAGAGCATGAAGAACCATATTTAAGATTTGACAATGAATTAATATTAGAAGAAGGTATGGTATTTTCTATGGAGCCAGGAATATATATACCTGGAGTTGGAGGATTTAGACATTCTGATACAGCAATAGTGGGTAAGAATGGTGCTACAATTATAACTAATTATCCAAGAAGTGTTGAAGACCTTATACTTGATATTTAATTAGAGTATGAATATATTCAAGTAAATTTAAAATTGGAGGAATTATAGTGAAAAAGAAAATTGGATTTTGGGATTTAGTATTTATGAATATATCAGCATTATTTGGGATTAGATGGATAGCTAAATCTACTGCTTCTAGTTTTGGTTTGGGTCTTGGTTCAATACCAGTTTGGTTATTGTTTGCTTTTATATTCTTTGTACCAGCATCACTTATATGTGCAGAGTTGGCAGCAACATATCCAAAAGATGGTGGACTTGGAGAGTGGGTTAAACAAGCTTATGGAGAAAAGTGGGGATTTATGGTGTCATGGTTAAATTGGACATCAAAGATATTTTGGTATTCTTCTTTTTTGACATTTTTAGCTATAAACATTGCCTATATGCTTGGAAATCCAGAACTATCAAACAATAAAATATTTATTTTAGTACTTTCACTTATAATATTCTGGATATTATCCCTAATAAGTACTCGAGGAATGGCATTTGGAAAATTCTTTACAAACACAGGAGCATTAGGTTCTACAATTCCTGCGATATTACTTATAGTAATGGCATTTATGTCTGTAGTTATTCTTAAAAAAGCTCCATCAGCATCTGTATATACAATTCAAAATATATTACCAAAGATAGATGCAAATGCATTAGTTTCTATATCTGCCATAATATTTGCTCTATCAGGAGCTGAAACGACTGCTAATTTTATAACTGAAATGGATAATGCTAAGAAAAACTTTCCCAAAGCTATATTGACAGTAGCTGTGTTAATAGGAGGAATCTATATTCTAGGTTCAGTAGCAATAACAATGATACTTCCTCCAAATGAAATTGCAGCATCGACAGGTATACTCGATGCATTAGCTAAGGTTGCACAAGATTTAGGTATAGGAAACTGGTTTATAAGAGTGGTTGCGTTTGGAATAACCTTATCAGTACTTGGAGCATTAATACTTTATATAGCAGGTCCAGTAAAGATGCTTTTTGGAAATGTAAAAGAAGGCGTATTTCCTAAGAAATTAACTGATACAAATGAACACAATATACCATCAAATGCAGTATTGATTCAAGCTATAATCGTAAGTCTACTTCTTATAGGCTCAAATTTATTGCCATCAGTGGACAATATATATAATGTTCTTGTTACTATGACAGCATTAACCGCATTATTTCCATATGTGTTGCTTTTCACATCTTATATAAGGCTGAGAAAGACAAGACCAAATGAAGAAAGACCTTATTCAATTTCCAAAAGTAATTTGGTTTGTATAAATATAGCTAGGATGGTACTTGTAGTGACTGTTGTTGGTATACTTTTCTCAACAGCACCAGTCATGGAAACTTTAAAAGATAATATAGTTTATGAGATTGAGATGATAGGTGGAGGACTTTTTGTCATAATAACAGGTTTAATGATATGGAAGAATTATGAAAAGAAAATGTTGAATAACACAGGAATTTCTCATAAGTAAAAATATATGTACGAACCAAAAAATAATACACTAATAATTTCTATTGTATTTTAAATAACTAATAGGAGGTCATTATAAAAATTTATGAGTACTTACATAAGGAGGGAATATGTCAACTGAAGCAAACAAACCAAGCATTTGGAAAAATTTCAAAGTATTGATAATACTCTTTGTAGCAGGAGCATTTATATATGCTTTACCGTATTTAAAGAACTATTATTATGATACCTTTTCACAAGCGTTCAATCTTACAAACACACAAATGGGAAGTCTAGGAAGTATTTATGGCCTCCTTGCAATGGTATCGTACCTTTTTGGTGGCTTCTTAGCAGATCGTATTTCAGCTAGAAAGCTACTTTCAGGTTCCTTAATTATTACAGGAGTATTAGGGCTTGTATTAACTCTCTATCCTCCATATATTGTTGTATTTTTAATCCATGCTTTATGGGGAATAACGACGATTCTTACTTTTTGGCCAGCTCTTGTAAAAGCTGTTAGGATGTTAGCATCTGAAAATGAACAAGGTAAGGCTTTTGGATTTATGGAAAGTGGTCGTGGAATTACCAATGCAATTCATTTATCCCTAGTATTGGTATTATTTGGTTACATTTCGTCGAAAGTAAGTGATAAAACTGGTCTTACAGCTATTATAGTACTGTATTCAGCTATAAATGTAATAGTTGGAGTATTAGTATTTTTAAAGTTAAAGGATAATGAAAAAGAAGTATCAGCTAAGTTTGATAAAGAAGCTTTCTTTGCGGTGATAAAAATGCCTCATACATGGGTAATAACAATAATCATGTTTTGTTCATATTCAGCTAATATGTCATTTTACTACTTCACACCATATTCAACTGAGGCATTTGGAGCAACAGTAGTATTTGCATCTGCAATATCAATATTAGCTCAATACTGTAGACCAGTAGCATCGGCTGTTTCTGGGTTACTTGGAGATAAGGTTGGTTCATCAAAGATTATATCTTATGGATTTATACTTATGATTATAGGTCTTTTAGGTGTAATACTTACACCAACAAAAGCATCTATGATTTATATATTATTGATTGGATGTGTTGCAATATATGTATCTATGTATGCAATTCAAGGCTTACACTATTCATTACTTGAAGAAGGTAATTATTCATTATCAATATCAGGAACTGCTATAGGTATAGTTGCTACATTAGGATATCTTCCAGAAGTACTTTGTCCATTAGCAGCAGGAAAGATATTAGATACATTTCCAGGTGTGACTGGATATAAATATTACTTTATAGTTCTTACTATAGTAGCTATAATTGGATTGGTGTTTACATTTGTATGGATGAATATGACCAAAGAAAGACGTAAAGAGCTTATTCAAATGAATAATAAGTCAAGTGAAAGTATTACTAAAGTCAGTTAATATAACTCACTACTATTTGGGCTAGCATATTAATTTAATTTACATTGAAATTCACAAATTTTTCTATGTAATTCAATTTAATATTGCTGGTCTTTATTTTTCTATTTTAAGAATATTAACCCCTAACTCTAAATATAATTTAATAAGATTAGATGTATAGGAGGAATAATATGAATAATAACATATACGAAGATATATCCAAAAGGACTCAAGGGGATATATATATTGGAGTAGTGGGTCCTGTAAGAACAGGAAAATCAACATTTATAAGAAAATTCATGGAAAAGTTGGTTATCCCAAATATAGACAATGAGTTTAAAAAAGATAGAACAAGAGATGAGATACCTCAAAGTGGTTCAGGCAAAACAATAATGACAGTAGAACCAAAATTTGTACCAGCAGATGGTGTAGAAATTAAAATAAAAGACACAGTATCTTTAAAAGTAAGAATGGTAGATTGTGTTGGATACATAGTTGAAGGAGCTTTAGGGCATGAGGAAGGTGGAAAACAAAGATTGGTATCAACTCCTTGGTCACAAGAAGCTATGACGTTTGAAAAGGCAGCAGAGATAGGAACTAAAAAAGTTATAAAAGACCATTCTACAATAGGGATAGTTGTTTTGACAGATGGTTCAGTTACTGGTATTGACAGAAAAAGTTATGTAGAGCCAGAAGAAAGAGTTATACAGGAATTAAAAAGTCTTAAAAAACCATTTGCTGTGGTTTTAAATACTCTAAGTCCAAAAAGTGAGGAAACAAGTATGCTTAGAAATGAATTGGAAGAAAAGTATGAAGTTCCAGTTCTTCCAATGAATGTAGTTGAAATGGAAGAAGATGAAATCGAGGAAGTTATGGAAGCTGTATTGTATGATTTCCCACTTACAGAAATAAGAATCAATTTACCTAAATGGGTTGAAGGTCTTGAGAGAAATCATTGGATAAAAAGTAGCATAATAACAACATTAAAACAAAGTATTATAGATATAGGTAAAATAAGAGATATAGAAGGTATTATGCAAGGCTTTTCTGAGTTAGAGTTTTTGGAAGATACAGGTGTTGATAATGTAGAGTTAGGAGAAGGAGTTATAAATATTGATTTACAGACAAAGCAAGATTTATTCTATAATATCCTTGAAGAAAAGAGTGGGTTTAAAATTGAGGGAGATTATCAATTGCTTAGTCTAATAACTAGATTATCTAAAGTTAAAAATGAGTATGATAAAATAGAAAGTGCTTTAGTAGATGCTAAGATAAAAGGATATGGAGTAGTAGCCCCTTCACTAGAAGAACTTAGTTTAGAGGAACCAGAAATAATGAAGCAAGGAAAACAATATGGTATCAAGCTAAGAGCTAATGCACCATCACTTCATATTATAAAAGCAGATATATCTACAGAAGTCTCTCCAATAGTTGGTAATCAAAATCAAGGTGAAGAGATGATAAAATATCTTATGGAGGTGTTTGAAGAGCAACCAGCAGATTTATGGGAATCAAATATGTTTGGTAAGTCACTTCATGATTTAGTGAAAGAGCAATTACAAAGTAAATTGTATACTATGCCAGAAGAAATAAGAGTTAAGATGCAAAAGACTCTACAAAAAATTGTAAATGAAGGAAGCTCTAATATTATAACTATTTTATTATAAGAATATAAGCTACTTATTAAAGTTAAACACTTGTTTACTTTAGTAAGTAGCTTTTTATTTATAAAAATTGACAATAAGTTCTAATTATGGAAAAATTAAATATATAAGATACGTTTTTCAACATTATTATATTAAAATATTAGGAGTAAAAGATGAAGAAGTCTGAAATATTTATTTTTGTAAGCATAATAATACTCTGTTTTGTAATTTCTCCAAACAAGGTCTTTGGACAAGAGGATAATTGTTTTGAAGATTTTGAAAGGTGGGTTCAAGAAAATAAAAATAATAAAGAAGAAATAGTTTATACTCTTCCTTGTGATATGGTAATAGACGAAGAGTTTAGATTTTATATTCCTTATGACAGTAATTTTACAATAGATACCAACAAATATAAAATACTGATAAAAAATCATGGGAGATTTATTATTGATGATAATGAACTAAATATAATAGGTGAAGGAGGAAAAGAAGGAGTAATACATGTAGAAACTGGTGGAAGTATAAGTATCGGTATAAATAACATAATTGCTACTGATGGGACAGCCTTATACGTTGAAGAAGGAGGAGACTTATATATTAAATCATCCTATGAATCTGTTGAAAAAATAAAGGCAAATGGAAAAGATGCAATAGGAATTTATACTGAAAATGATATTAGAATATTAAATAAGGATATTGAAGTGAATGGAGAGAGTGCTATAGGTGTTTACTCTAAAGGTGATGTTGAGATAGAAGAATCTTCAATAAAAGCTTATAGTAGTAACAAAGAAAATGGATTATTAAGAGCTAATAATAAGGCTGTACAATCAATTGTATCAGAAAGCAAGAAAGTTTATATAATTGATAACTCTAATGAGCTTATACCAGCTATATCTGAAGATTCTGGCTATAATATTATAACATGTTGCCAGAGGGGAATTGATGTATTTAGTGAAGAAATAAAAGTAAGTAAAGATGATAAAATAGAAGATATAAAATTTCCGAAAGATATGGTATTAGAAACATCTAGTGGTAATCAACTTGATATAGATGTAGAGTGGGATTTTACTGATTATTATGAAAAGTTGAAAAAAGAAGAAACTTTTAGTATAACAGGAAAGTTTAAAATAGAAACATTAAATAGAGAAAAAATTGTAGTAAATGATGATGTTGTTCCTATTTTGGACATATCTGTTGCAGAGAAAAAACCAATAGATAATTTGGAATTAGATTATCAAAACACAAGAGATGGATATGTAGCTGTCTTGTATTTTGATATGCCATACAATGCAAATAAAGTTTTTGTTGAATATTCAGTAGATGGAATCAATTGGACATCTGAGGAACAGGAAGATATTAGAGACCAAGCTATACTTTTCTTTGAAGATTTTAAGCTACGTTGTTTTAGAGTAAGAGTGGAAGGCGGATTAAAAGAAGGTTATTCAAATATGGTTTTTAAACCAGGATTTATAATGGGGGGTGGTGACAATCAAGAGACACCAGATGATGAACGGGGAAATGATGATATTGATGGTGACCGTGGCGGTGGTGGTAGAGATGACCCAGATAGAGAAAATGATGGACTTACTTTAGATAGTGATAAGGAAAATGATAGTGTTGATGAAGCAGTTCCTGAAGATTCTAATAGCATAACAGATTCTAATAATGAACAAAAAGACAATATTAATCAAGAAGATGAAAGAAATGATAAGTCTGACAAAGAGATTATAGAGAAAGAAAAGAATAATACTAACACTAATAACAGAGATAATGGTGTTAAGAATGATGATTTAACTATTATAAATAAGTCTAATAAGAGTTTAATTCAAATATTAAAAAGAGACTATGAAGAAAATCAAGCATATAAAAACACAACTGATGATAAAAAAATATCAAATGAAAAAGACACTTTTCAAGTAGGTAAATTTAATAATAGACTAAACTCTACTTCTAACTCGCATAGTAAAACTCATAATTTTCAAGATGGAATTGCTATTGGATTTGGAATTGTAGTTTCAACTATGTTATTTTCAATAGTAGCAATAAATCCTTGTATCATAAAATATGTAAATAAATTTATAAAATATAAAAAGTAGATAAAATCGTTTGAAAAATTTTAATATTATTAAAAAAGTTAATTGGAGAACAATATGAATAAAATAAGTAAAGTTTTTGTGCTTATAAATTTGTTAATTATAATTTTCGTAATTTTACCAAACAAGAGTTTTTCGCAAGATAATAATTGTTTAGAAGATTTTAAAAATTGGGTTATAAAAAATAAAAATAATAAAGAAGAAATAGTTTACACTCTTCCTTGTGATATGGTAATAGACAATTATTTTGAATTTAGTATTCCATATGGAACTAATATTACAATAGATACAAATCAATACAAAATACTTATAAAGGATAAAGGTCATTTTAATATTAATGGTAATAAGCTAAACATAATTGGAGAAGGTGGAAATGAAGGTGTAATACATGTAGAACGAGGAGGAAAATTAAATATAGGAATAGATAATATAGTTGCATTGAATGGAACTGCTTTATATGTTGAAAAAGATGCGAATTTGAGTATAGATACATATTATGATAAAGTTGGACATATAAAAGCAAGTGGAGAAAATGCAATAGGAATTTATTCAGAAAATGATATCAGAGTGTATTCTAAAATAATTGAAGTTAATGGAGAAAATGCAATAGGAATCTATTGCAGGGGAGAAGTAGAAATAGAAAACACTTCAATAATTGCAAATAGTGTTAATAAGAAACAAAACATATTATTGGAAAATAAAAAGGAAGAAGCAATTGTATCAGAAGCTACTGATGTTTATGTTATTGGACAAAAAAATATAATAACTCCAGATATATCTCAGAATAAAAATTATAATATTATAAGATGTAATTATAGAGGGGTTAGAGCTTTTGAGAAAGAAGTGAGTATATCAAAAGAAGACAAAGTAGAAGACATAATATTACCAGAAAAAGTACGTTTAAGAACTTCTAGTATGAATTCTATAGATTTAGATGTAGAGTGGGATTTATCAAACTATTATAATGATTTAAATGAGAATACAGAATTTACTGTAATAGGTAAATTTAAAAAAGACGATTTAGATGAGAATAACATAATTGTAAACAATGATGTTATTCCTATTTTACATGTTTATGTTGCTAATAAAGAACCTATAGAGGATTTAAAAGTATCTTTCTTAAATTTTAAAAATGGTTATCTAGCTACACTAGAGTATAGTATGCCATATAGTGCTAAAAAAGTGTTTGTAGAATATTCAGATGATGGTGTAAATTGGGTAAGTGAAGAGTTAGAAAATATTAGCAATCAGGTTATACTTGACTTTGGAGATTTTAAGTTACGATGTTTTAGGATAAAAGTAGAAGGTGGACTGAGAGAAGGATATTCAAATGTATTTTTAAAGCCTGGATTTGTAATTGGAGGAGGAAATAATCAAATTACACCAGACGATGAACAAGAGGCTGATGATGATAGTGGTGACCGTGGAGGAGGAGGAAGAGATGACCCAGATAGAGATGACAATAAGGTTACCTCAGGTGGAAATAATAAAAATAACAATGATAATGGGCAAAATCCATTAGATTCTAATAAAGTCATAGAAGATAATGGTGAAGAAACAAATAGTAATCAACAAGATGAAAAAAGCGATAAGTCATATGAAAAATATACTGAAACAGATAAAAATGTACATAAAGAAATAAATGATGAAAATGTCAATAATAATAAAAATAACAACTTGATTGAGGAAAGTAAATTTAAAAATAGTTTAGAGCAAAGCTTAAAAGAAAGTTATAAGGAAAATAATGAATCTTTCCAAAACACATCTAAAGATAAAATAATATTAAGTAAAACAGAGGGAATTGAAATAGGTGATTCTAATGATAAACTAAAAACTGTTTTAAAATCATATGATAAGACTCAGAATTCTAAAAATGGGATTGTAATTGGAGTTGGACTCATAGTTTTGACCATGTTATTTTCAATGGTAGTAGTAAATAAGGGCATTATAAAATATATAGATAAATTTATAAGATTAAAAATGAATAAATAAAATACTTTAAAGAGACATAATTTTACTTAACAGAAGAATAAATAGGAGAAAAAAATGAATAAAAAAAATAGTATATTTGTTCTTATAACTTTATTAGTAATTATTTTTATAATTTTACCAAAAAAGAGTTTTTCACAAGAAGACAATTGTTTGGAGGATTTTAAAAATTGGATTGTAAAAAATGAAGATAATGAGGGAGACATAGTTTATACTCTTACATGTGATATGGTAATAGATGATTATTTTGATTTCAGCATCCCATATGGAACTAATATTACAATAGATACAAATCAGTACAAATTACTTGTAAAAAATAATGGTTATTTTGCTATTGAAGGAAATAAATTGGATATAGTTGGAGAAGGTGGAAGTGAAGGTGTAATACATGTAGAAAAAGGTGGGAAGTTAAAGATAGGAATAGATAATATAATTGCTTTAAATGGAACTGCTTTATATATAGAGAAAGATGCTGAATTAGATATAGCTACATACTATGGAAAAACTGGTAAAATACATGCAAGTGGAGAAAATGCAATAGGAATTTATTCAGAAAATGATATCAAAGTAGAATCTAAAATAATTGAAGTTAATGGAAAAGATGCTGTGGGTATTTACTGTAATGGAGAGGTGGAAATAGAGGATACATCAGTAATTGTTAATAAGAATAACCAACAAAATACAATAGCAAATAATACAAAAGGCGAATCAATTGTATCAAAAACTAAGAGTGTTTATATCATTGGTGATGGGAATGTAATAATGCCAGACATACCACAAGATGAAGATTATAATATTATAAGATGTAATCTTAGAGGCATTAGTGTATTTGAAGAGGAATTGATATTAACAAAAGATGATAAAATTGAGGACGTAGAACTTCCAAAAGAAGTAAGTCTAAAAACTTCGAGTGGAAAAATTGCAGATATAAATGTAGAGTGGGATTTATCAAATTACTATACTGATTTAAAAAAAAATTTAGAGTTTGTTATAAGAGGTAAATTTGATGAAAATCTTCTGAATGAAAAAAATATAGTATTAAATCAAGATGTCTTTCCAGTTATAAATATCTATATTAGAAATAAAGAGCCTATAAATAATTTAATTGTGTATTTTAGAAATCGGGAAAATGGTTATACAGCTGCTTTAGCCTATGATATGCCATATAATGCAAAAAAAGTATTTGTGGAGTATTCCGATGATGGTATAAACTGGATAAGTAGTGAATTAGAGTATATCACAGACCAAGTTGTAATTGATTTTGAAGATTTTAAGTTGAGATGCTTTAGAGTGAAAGTAGAAGGTGGATTAAGAGATGGGTATTCAAATATATTTTTAAAACCTGGATTTGTGTTAGGAGGAGGTAATAATCAAATCACACCAGATGATGAACAAGAAAATGAAGATGCTGGTGGTGACCGTGGAGGAGGAGGAAGAGATGACCCAGATAGAGAAGAAGATAATAATGGTAATCTAAATAGTGATAATAAAGATAAAGATGATAACAATAGTAATAATGATGAGAAAACTCCTAATACTCCAAATGATGATAATATAGAGTCTGGCTCTAGCAGTACTACAAATAAAAATCCCCCAAAGGACAAAGATGATAGTAGTATAGGCAATGACAAAGAAAAAGACGATATTTTAAAAAATGAAAATGAGTTAAAAAATGAGGATAAATCTAACAAAAGTTTTATTTTAGAAAATGGGAATAAAGGCTTAAAGCAAAAGTCTGTATTTAGCACTAATAATCAGTCATATTTTTATAATAAAGATTTTTATAAAGATAATTTAGATATAAATAATAATCATCAATCAAAACTAAATAATCAAGTAAATGGTAATAACGAAAAAACAGATAAAACTAATACTAAATTATCAACTAAAAAATATAGCTTTGAGAAAGATAGTTTCATTTTAATTGGAGTGTTAAGTTTGACCATGTTTTGCTCTATTTTGATTGTAAATCCTAGCACAAGAAAAAATATAATTAGATTCATACAAATAAAAAAATAATTTTTAGAAAGGTATTATTTATCAAATTATAAGTTTGTTAAGTGATACCTTTCATTATTATGAAAACTATATATTTTTATCAATAAAATGAGTATTATATATAATTTGATTAAATAGTATAAAAATAATAGAATATTGAAAAAAAATTGACAAATGAAGGTATAGGTATTAAAATATATTAAATATATACATAAAAAGTGATTTACTAACAAATAAATGAAATATATGCTAATAAATAGTTCAATTTGTGAAAATGTAAGATTTATAAAAAAATAAGGGAGGATATTATTATGAGAGCAATTTTAACAGTAATTGGAAAGGACAAACCAGGTATAGTAGCAGGAATTAGTGATGAGTTATACAAGCAAAATATTAACATAGTAGATATTTCACAAAAGATATTACAAGAGTATTTTACAATGATTATGATAGTTGATTTAGAGAAATCATTAAATTCTTTTGAGCAAACGGTTGAAGATTTAATAAATAGAGGAAAAGAGTTATCAGTAGATGTAAAAATTCAAAGAGAAGAAATATTTAACTCAATGCATAATCTGTAAAAAACAGTAATCGGGAGGTGAGAATAGTGAATGTAGGAAATATACTTGAGACAATCAAAATGATAGATGAAGAACAATTAGATATAAGAACTATAACTATGGGGATTTCTTTATTAGATTGTATAGACCCTGATGGAGATAAAGCTAGAGAGAAGATATACAACAAGATTATGAATTCTGCTAAAGATTTAGTAAAAGTGGGAAAAGAAATAGAGCGTGAATATGGTATTCCAATTGTAAATAAGAGAGTATCAGTAACTCCAATATCTATTATTGCAGGTGCAACAGATGAAAGTGATTATGTAAAGTTTGCACAGACATTAGATAAAGCTGCAGAGGATTTAGGTATAGATTTTATAGGTGGATTCTCAGCATTGGTTCAAAAAGGATATACAAAAGGTGATAAGATATTAATTAAATCAATTCCAAAAGCTTTGGCAAGCACAAACAAGGTATGTGCCTCAGTAAATGTAGGTTCTACAAGATGTGGTATAAACATGGATGCAGTAAAAGAAATGGGAGAAATTATAAAAGAAACTGCAGAATTAACGAAAGATGCAAAGGGATTTGGTTGTGCAAAACTAGTAGTATTCTGTAATGCAGTTGAAGATAATCCATTTATGGCAGGGGCTTTCCATGGTGTTGGTGAAGCTGATAGGATAATAAATGTTGGTGTAAGTGGTCCTGGTGTTGTAAAAAGAGCTTTAGAAAAAGTAAAAGGAGAACCATTTGATGTTGTAGCAGAGACAGTTAAGAAGACTGCATTTAAAATCACAAGAGTTGGTCAATTGGTAGCAAAAGAAGCCTCTAGTAGGTTGGATGTACCATTTGGAATAATAGACTTATCACTAGCTCCTACACCTGCTATTGGAGACTCAGTAGCAAATATATTAGAAGAAATGGGTCTTGAAGTTGTTGGTACTCATGGTACTACAGCAGCGTTGGCTCTTTTAAATGATGCTGTTAAAAAAGGTGGAGTTATGGCTTGTTCACATGTTGGAGGACTTAGTGGTGCATTTATACCAGTATCAGAAGATGCGGGAATGATTGATGCTGTTATTAAAGGTGCTTTAAGTATAGATAAGCTTGAGGCAATGACTGCTATTTGTTCTGTAGGTCTTGATATGATAGCTGTGCCAGGAAGTACTACAGCAGGTACACTTGGAGCTATGATAGCTGACGAGGCAGCAATAGGTATGATTAATAATAAGACTACAGCTGTTAGAATTATACCAGCTCCAGGATGTGATGTAGGTGACATGGTAGAGTTTGGTGGTCTTTTAGGACGAGCACCAGTAATGCCTATAAATACAAATTCGTCTGAGTTGTTTACTCAAAGAGGAGGAAGAATTCCAGCTCCTATACATTCATTTAAAAATTAAGTATATTTACATATAGTAATATTTAGATAGAGATTTGTATGACAGAATCAAATACATTTAGATATTATAAGATTATAATTAAAACAATAAGTTTAAAGTTTATATGTTAAGATTGTTATAATAGTAAAGCGATATACAACCTTGTAAAAAAGTTGTATATCGCTTTTATTTTGATACTATCTAATTAATATAAAATTTTTTATGTATTTTAAACGTTATGTTATTCAATAGTAATTATACTAATTTTTCTGTTCAATATATCAACCAAATAAAAAACTAAATAAAAATAAAAAAATAAAAATTTATCTAAATATTCAACACACATAATAATAAATATAAATAAAAAATAAAACGCTTGCAATTAATAAAATTGCTACAATATAAAACTCTACTGTTTAAAATATCAACTTAAAATATAAATTTATAAATCTTATAAATTTTAAGCAATTTCTTCTTCTACATCAGTGCCACGTATTTTGTCAGCAGTAAGAACCTTAAAGGTACTGAATATTTTTGAGCCTACAAATCCTGCAATTACATTAAATAAAGCACATAGTGCAGCTGTTATAAGAACTTGATTAACTGGATTATAGGCAAACATTATGGCAAAACCAGCCACAGGTGTAGCTGTACCAGGTGTCATATTTACAAGGCCCATCAAAGCTACAATAATACCAGAAAAAGCTCCTCCAAAGAAATTAGTAGAATATATTGGTATTGGATTAGCTGAAATTATGTCTGATTGAGTCAGGGGTTCAATAGCAACAGATATAATATCTTTCTTAGAACCTAACTTCAATCTTGCAAATAGTGTTGAGTTCATAAAAGCTGAACCAAAAGCTCCTAATGCTCCTATTGCCATAGGAAGACCAGTAAGACCAATTATAGATGTAAGAGCCATTGAACTAAGTGGAGATGTTCCAACTACTGTTATTAGACCTCCCAATATAATTCCCATTATAATAGGGCTAATATTAGTAGCTTCTATTAGAACTTGTCCAATTTGTAATAGTGTACTATTAACTAATGGGTCTACATTTGAAGCTATAAAACGAGATAGTGGAGCACATAAAAGGATTACTACTACTAAATCTACTCCAGGTGGGACTTTTTTCTCTATAAACTTAATTAAGAAAGAAACAAAGTATCCAGCAACAAATCCAGATAATATAGAAAACTTTAAACAAGATAATCCTATTAAAACTGCATAAACTGGAGATACACCTAAAGCCAAAGGTACAAGTATAGCAGCAGCAACTCCACCAAGGCTACCATTAGCAGCACCAACACTTCTAAAAAACTCCATACCTAGAACATCACCAAGTAAAGAAAGGTTGAATGCCTCTACTAAGAAAGTAGCACATGCAGCATTTGCTAAGGCTCCCATAGCTTTCATACCATATGGAGCTTTGTAACTAAAGATTGTGAAACAACATAGAACCAATAAAAGTAAACCTGTTCCTAATAAAATTTCTGACATAAGAAAATCCTCCTTGTATTTTTTTTAGGACATAAACCTTTGTCGTGATAACGTTATCCTTGCGGATAAATGTTTAACTAAATCAGTATCAGCATGACAAAAGTTATTTTAAAGCTTAATTGGTTTTATATTGCATCTAAAAATAAAAATAACTATAAGAGTACATAAAGTAAGTTTAAGATATAAAATGTAAATTAAACTTATACTTTATAATATAATTATATATAAATAATGCGGTCTTGTATAGGAAGATTGATAAAAAATAAATTTAATATGAAAAAAACAATTATTAGTACATAAAATATTAGCATATAAAAAAGGAATAAACATTTTTTAGAAGAAGTATTTATTAATGAAAGAAATTTTATAGGGGGAGAGTTTTTGAAAAAGATTAAATATACCAGATTAGTGATACTTGGTATTCTTATATATTTAGTATTTAATATGTTAGCAATGATTATTAGCAAAAATGTAGATACCTTGGTGTTAAAAGTAGAAAAAGTTGATGCAAAGATTCATGTAGAAGGAACTATAGAAAAAGATGTAAATGACCAAAGTAATTATCTATCAGCATACATAAGTAAAGAAGATTCTAAGAACTTTGAAAAAAATCAAAATGTAGTAATTGAATATCGTGAGCAAAAAATAGATGCAAAAGTTTACAAAATATATAAAAATAATAATAAAATAATGCTAAAATTAAAAATAAGTAACCAAATTGTTGCAAATCAGGATACAAGTGTCGAAGAATTTGATATAATATATAATCAGATGGAATGTTTAAAAATACCTAAAACTTCTATAAAAACAAAAGACAATAAACGTGGTGTATATGTGATTGATGAACAATCACAAAGTGTAAAATTTGTCATATTAGAAGGAATAACTTATGAAAATGAATCTTCTGTATTTGTGGACTATTATAAAAATGACATAAATGGGGTGACAAGTGTTAATCTATATGACAAAATAATTTTAAGACCTAATTGTATAAACACAAATATAAGGATAAAGTAGGTGATAATAATGGGTTCTATTAAAGATAATTTATCTGAGATAAAAAGTAAGATTGACAAAGCTGCAAAAAAAGTAAATAGACAGAGTGAAGAAATAACCCTTTTAGCAGTCACAAAAACTGTTGATGTAGATTTAGTTAATGAGGCAATGAATGAAGGCATTACTTCTGTTGGTGAAAATAAACCACAAGAATTAGCCAGAAAGTACGATATTATAGGTGACAAATTAAACTGGCACTTGATAGGGACTTTGCAAACAAATAAAGTTAAGTACATAATAGATAAAGTTTGTATGATACATTCTTTAGATAGAATTGCATTATGTGAAGAGATTCAAAAACGTGCAGAGCAAATAAATAGAGAAATAGATTGCTTAGTACAAGTGAATATATCTAAAGAAGAATCTAAGCATGGACTTGATAAAGAAGAAGTTGTAGGTTTTGTCAAAGAAGTGTCAGAAAAATATAAAAATATAAAAATAAAAGGTCTAATGACAATGGCACCTTTTATAGAAGATGAAAATGAAATAAGAGGTGTATTCAAAGGTCTTAAAGATTTATCAACACGAATAAAAGAGCTAAACATACCTAATGTAGGAATGGACGTTTTGTCAATGGGAATGAGTCACGATTATGAGATTGCTATAGAGGAAGGGGCTACCATTGTTAGGGTTGGAACATCAATCTTTGGAGAAAGAAACTACAATAAAAAATAATTACTCAAATCTGAATAAATTCTAAGGAGGAAGTTAATAATGTCAAATGGAATAATATCTAAATTTAAGAACTGGATAGTTGATGAAGAAGAAGATTACATTGAAGAAGAATATGAAGGTGGGATGGACGATATAGTTCAAGAAGAAGAAATAAATAGTGGCTTTAGTACTGCAAAAGCAAATAAAATTGTAAATTTACATACAACGAGTCAAATGAAAGTTGTAATAGTTGAACCTAAAGTTTATGATGAAGCTGCAACTATAGCAGACCATCTAAAACAAAGAAGGGCAGTTATAGTGAATTTGGAAGGGTTGACTAATTCTGAAGTTCGTAAATCTATATTTAACTTTATGAATGGGGCGGTTTATGTTTTAGATGGAAGTATACAAAAGGTTTCTAAATCAATATTTATACTAGCTCCTAACAATGTGGATATAGATGCAAATATGAAAAAAGAATTAGAAAGTAAAGCATTCTTCCCTTGGCAAAATAAATAGTAAAAAGGCGGTTAATATATGGGAACAATAAGAATTGCACTTTATTATCTTTTGGATATAATAGCATGGATGATAGTTATAAAAAGCTTGATGACTTGGTTTCCAAATGGAAGACAAAGCAAAATTTTCGAGATTTTAGAAAATCTTACAGAGCCAATAGAAGGACCAATAAGGTCTATAATGTATAGATATACAAATGGACCTATAGATTTTTCTCCTTTAATTGCGATAGTATTATTGATGTTCCTAAGACAATTAGTGTTGGTTATATTCTAAGGTGATAGAAATGGATAAATTAAAATTAACAAATCACATAAAGGATATAGACTTGAAAAATAAAATGTTTAAAGTAATAGACAAGGCTAATAGTTGTATAAAAAACTATGATGTTAAGTTTACTGAGTTTCTTAATCCATATGAAGTGAAAAATGCTGTAGCTATATTGAATTCTACAAATGAAATAAAATACAGTGTGGATGGAGGTTATGAACAAGCTGAAAGAAGCACTGTATTTATTTATCCATTTTACATGGAATATGAAGATATAGAGGATACTCTTAGATTTTTACAGATAGAAGGGAATTTCAAATTTAAAAATATATCTCATAAAGATTATTTAGGAGCAATTATGAGTCTAGGTATAAAAAGAGAAAAAATTGGAGATATAATTATACATGATAGCTTTTGTCAAGTAATTGTAAGTAGTGATATTTGCGATTTTATAATCGTGAATTTGGAGAAAGTTTCAAGAAATAATGTAATTGTAAAGGAAATTTCCAGAGAAAACATTGTTAATAGTTCTTCAAAATATAAGGAAGTATCATTTACAGTATCTTCAGATAGGTTAGATTGTGTCATAAGTGGTCTTTACAATATATCTAGACAAGATAGTGCAAAATACATAAATGGAGAAAAAGTCCATGTCAATTATGAAAAGATAACTTCAACGTCTAAAATAGTTAAAAATGATGATTTGATTTCTATTAGAGGCAAAGGAAGAGCTAATGTAACACAAATAGGAGATATTACTAAAAAAGGTAAAATAAAAGTTCAAGCAAGATTAATTGTATAAGGACTAATTTAAATTATAGCTGGGAGGAAATGTAATGCTAACTCCAATTGAGATAGAAAATAAAGAGTTTAAAAAAGGTTTAAGAGGATATAGAGACGAAGAGGTTGATGAGTTTTTAGATATCATCAAAGAAGACTATGAATCTCTATGTAGAGAAAATACAGCTCTTAAAGAAAAATTAGGATTATATCAAGACCAAGTAAATAAGTATGAAAATATTGAAGAAACATTAAAAGCTACTCTAATAACTGCTCAAAGTGCAGCAGAAGACACTTGTAGCGCGGCTAATAAAAAAGCTAAAATAATCGTTGAAGAGGCAGATTTAAAAGCTAGACAAATTATAGAACAAGCCAATAACCGTGTTATAGAAATAAGAAAAGAGTATGATGCTTTAGTTAAAGAATTTAAGATATTTAGAAATAAATTTAAGTCATTATTAGAAGATGAAATAAGAAGTGTTGATGAGATTTTTTATGATGTAGATGAAAAATGTGTAAATGCATTTGAAGGAACAACAGTGTATAATTATAGTAATGATGAAGCTGCTACAACTCTAGAATAAGCCTATAATTTATTTGATTTTAGGTGAAATTGTTGTGGAAGTTTGAGAAATCTATAACAAAAATTAAAAATAGGATAAAAATGTAAGAAAAATAGAAATTATTATATTTTTCAAAAATATATTGACTATTCAAATTATTTGTTATAGAATTTCATATAAACACAGATAAATTTTTAAAAGCGTTGATGGAGACAATTATCTTTAGATAATTTTACAGAGAATTGGGTATGCTGAGAACCAATGAATTTATAAAGATAAAAATCACTCTTGAGCTGCAGGCTGAACGATTAAATTCTATTAAGCTGTGCCGGTTAGTACCGTTATACTATTAGAGTGTTATATGTGGATAGCATTAAGTTCACATATAGAATTAGGGTGGTAACGCGATTTATAACTCGTCCCTTTGTTTAAAGGGGGCGAGTTTTTTAGTATTTAAATTTATGTGAAAGAATAAAAAAATTTGGAATTATAATATTTATAGGAAAGGGTGATTTACATGGCGAAATTTAAGCCATTAGTGGACAGTTCAGTAAAACAAGCAGAAGCACAAGTTTTTGATTATTGGAAAGATATAAATATACTTGAAAAAACTTTAGAAAAAGGGGAAAATGACCCAAGTTTCGTATTCTATGAGGGACCTCCTACAGCCAATGGAAATCCTGGAGTACACCACGTTTTATCTAGAACACTTAAAGATTCAGTTTGTAGATATAAAACAATGTCTGGTTATCAAGTAAAGAGAAAAGCTGGTTGGGATACACATGGATTACCAGTTGAAATACAAGTAGAGAAAGAATTAGGTCTTACTAGTAAGCAACAAATAGAAGAGTATGGAATAGCTGAGTTCAACCAAAAATGTAGAGAATCAGTTTTCTCATTTGAAAAACAATGGAGAATAATGACTGAGAGAATGGCTTATGAAGTTGATTTAGATAATCCATATATAACTTTAGATAATAACTATATAGAGTCTGTATGGTGGATACTTAATAAATTCAACAAAGAAGGATATATCTATGAAGGGCATAAAATACTTCCTTATTGCCCAAGATGTGGAACTGGTCTTGCTAGTCATGAGGTTGCACAAGGATATAAAGAAGTAAAAACTAATACAGTTATAGCTAAATTTAAGAAAAAAGATGCTGAGGAATATTTCCTAGCATGGACAACAACTCCATGGACTTTACCATCAAATGTTTCACTAACAGTAAATGCTGACGTTGATTACTTAAAAGTTAAGAAAGGTGACGAGGTATATTATGTATCTAAACCTCTAGCTAATAAAGTACTAGGTGAAGACTATGAAGTTTTAGAAGAAATGAAAGGTAAAGACTTAGAAGGATTAGAATATGAGCAATTAATGCCTTTTGTAGAAGTTGACAAAAAAGCATTTTTCATTACAGTAGGAGATTATGTAACTACTGAAGATGGTACTGGAATAGTTCATACAGCACCAGCATTTGGTGAAGATGACTATAACACAGGTAAGAGATATGATTTACCAGTTGTACAACCAGTAGATGAAACTGGTAAATTTACAGCTACTCCTTGGGAAGGTAAATTTGTAATGGAAGATGGGCTAGATGTTGAAATAATAAAATGGCTAGCTTCTGAAAATAAGTTATATAGTAAAGAAAAAGTAGTTCATAATTATCCACATTGTTGGAGATGTCAAACTCCATTAGTATACTATGCAAAACCAAGCTGGTATATAGAGATGACTAAACTTAAAGATAAATTAATAGAAAATAACAATGGCGTAAAATGGTTCCCAAGCTTTGTAGGTGAAAAGAGGTTTGGAAACTGGTTAGAAAATCTAAATGATTGGGCAATATCAAGAACTAGATATTGGGGAACTCCACTTCCTATATGGAGATGTGAATGTGGTCATACAGATTCAGTAGGTTCAAGAGCTGAATTAGCTGAAAAAGCTATAGAAGATGTAAATCCAGAGACAGTTGAACTTCATAGACCATATGTAGATGATATACATTTAAAATGTGAAAAATGTGGAAAACCAATGACAAGAGTAACAGAAGTTATAGACTGTTGGTTTGATAGTGGGGCTATGCCATTTGCTCAACACCACTATCCATTTGAAAATAAAGAGAACTTTGACCAATTATTCCCAGCTGATTATATATCAGAAGGTATAGACCAAACTAGAGGTTGGTTCTACTCATTACTTGCAGTATCAACATTTGTATTAGGAAAAGCACCATATAAGAGTGTTTTAGTTCCAGACCTTGTACTTGATAAAGATGGAAAGAAAATGAGTAAATCAAGGGGAAATACAGTAAATCCAATGGAGTTATTTGACCAATATGGAGCAGATGCATTAAGATGGTATCTACTATATGTTTCTCCACCATGGACTCCAACTAAATTTGATATGGATGGATTAAAAGAAATACAAAGTAAATTTATAGGAACTATGAAGAATGTATATAACTTCTTCACTTTATATGCAAATACAGATGATATAAATCCAACTGAATTCTTTGTAGAATATAAAGATAGACCAGAACTTGATAGATGGATACTATCTAAGTTTAATAATTTAATGAAAGATGTAGAGGAAAATTTAGCTATATTTGAATTAAATAAGACTTTAAGAATGATACAAGATTTCATAAATGATGATTTATCTAACTGGTATATCAGACGTTCAAGAAGAAGATTCTGGGCAACTGAATTAACAGAAGATAAAAAAGCAGTGTACAATACAACTTATGAATTATTACATGGTCTTTGTAGAGCTATAGCTCCATTTGCACCATATATGTCAGAAGAAATGTACAGAAATCTGACAGGAGAAGTATCTGTTCACTTAGCTGAATATCCTAAGTTTAATGAAGAATTAATAGATGCTAAATTAGAAGAAAAAATGGATTTAGCTAAAAATCTAGTTACTCTAGGTAGAGCTTCAAGAGAAGTTGAAAGAATAAAAGTTCGTCAACCATTACAAAAAGTATTAGTAGATGGTAAGTTTGAAGATACAATAAGCGATGTAGTTGATTTAATAAAAGAAGAGCTTAATGTTAAAGAGGTAGTGTTCGCTAAGGACTTAGATGAGTACATGAACTTTAGTCTAAAACCAAACTTTAAGGAAGCAGGACCATTACTAGGGGCTAAGATGAATTTATTTGTGGTAGCATTAAATAAATTAAATGCACATGAAGCTGTTAATAAACTTGAAAATGGTGAAAGTTTAACAGTTGATTTAGATGGTGAAGCTTTTGAGTTTAATAAGGATTTAGTGTTAATAGGTATAACTGCTAAGGAAGGATTTAATGTATCTGTTGAAAACAATCTTTTTGTTATACTAGATACTAAGTTAACAGAAGCATTGGTTGATGAGGGTTATGCTAGAGAATTTATATCTAAAGTACAGCAATTAAGAAAATCTAATAACTTTGAAGTATTGGATAATATAGTAATAGATTACTGTGGTGATGATGAAATTGCTAAGGCTGTTGACCATTTTGATGAATATATCAAGTCTGAAACTTTAGCTTTAGAAATAAACAGAGTAGACGATAAGTCTCTAGAAGAACAAAACTTAAATGACCATATGACAGGTATAAAAGTCACAAAAAAATAAAAAGAATAGTTAGTTAATTAAAATCCCTATAGAAATTAGTTTATAAATTTCTATAGGGATTTTTTAATACAGTATAATTCTCTATTCAATAAAATGTTGAAATATTCCAAAACTTACAATAAATAAATCTGTATAAATCATATAAATTATTTATAGCATATGATAGAATATTAGTGAATAAACGTTTAAGTGAGGATGAATAATATTTTAGAGTAAACTACTTCTGATAAATTTATTTATAAATTTATTGTGTGTAATGCAGGGTGGTTTATTTATTATGCAAAGGGGTGCGTTTTGATGTATGGTGAAAGTAAAAAGCTAAGTATTGATAATAACATATTTTTGCAATATGGTCTTATTATATTGGGGATGATTCTATCAACCTTAGGAATAAATTTATATCTAGCACCAGCCAAGTTATTAAGTGGAGGAGTAGCTGGAATTTGTGTTATATTATATAAACTATTTGGTATAAATCAAGGGATATCCAGTTTTTTGATGAATATACCTATATTTATCATAGCTAAAAGGTATTTTGATAATAAATTTTTGTTAATAAGTTTTGTTAATATGTTATTATTTTCTGTTGCACTTGGTTTAACACAAGATATTGCTAAATATTTCCCAATAGATGATACTATGCTACAGTGTATTTATGGTGGTGCCTTAACTGGTATAGGTATGGGGTTGACTTTTAAAGCAAGAGCTACTGCTGGAGGACTTGACATAATAGCAGCTATAATGAAAAGAAAGTACGATATACCTATGAAAAATACATTTTTATTTATAAATTTCTTTGTAGTATGTGCAGGTGCGTTTTTATTTGGAGCTAAGTTGGTAATGTATACTCTAATTGCTATGTATATAATTTCTTTTACAATGGACATAGCAAAAGATTGCTTTGATAGAAAAAAATCTATACTTCTAATATCTAATAAATATGATGAAATATCTAAAGTAATAATGAATAAAATGGGAAGAGGTGTAACTTTTTTAGAGGCAGAAGGAGCATACACACAAAATAAGAAAAAGATGATTTATTGTATAATATCTGCAAATGAAATAGGTAAATTTAAGGATTTGATTTATGACATGGATAGTGAAGCTTTTATTTCTGTTAATAATGTAGAAGAAGTAAAAGGTGGAGGTTTTAAAGATAAGTTTCTTTAAAATATCAATGTTAAAAAATGACATATGTATTGTGATTACACCTAGTTAGATGTATACTGTAATTAATGGGGTACATGAAGTACTCAATAATATACTAGGAGGTATAATAATATGTTAAGAGAGAGATTTGTAGTAAGAAATCACCATAATCCACATACAAGTGGATGTTGTGGTACTGGAGGAGAAGGATGTTGTGGAGGAGATAACCATGAGCATTCACATCAACATTCTCACAGTCATGGGCATGAGCATGTAAATGGTGTGGGTCATGACCACAATCATGAAGATGGTTTTTCAGGAACTCATGAACATGGTCACGAGCATACGCACACACATGGACATGAACATTCAGATGGACATACGCATGAGCATAAGTAAAAATATTTAAAGCTTGTAAAAGATTTTTATTTTGTGATTCCATGAAGGTTTAAATAAAAATTAAATATTTTAAATAAAAATTATTGTTAATAAATAAGAAAGTGAACTGTTAAATTCAAAAACTTTAATAGTTCACTTTTATTAATTATTAAGAATTAAATTTAAATCCAATGATTGACTAAAAAAGAAGCTATATTTTCATAAGGTATTTTTTCTGTTTTTAATAGGCTTTGAACAACCAAACCATCAACTATAGACATAAGTAAGAAAGAAAATGACTCAGCATCCTGTTCATTTTCACTACTACTGTATTTTTCTAATGACTCAACAATTTCAGATTTAAGAGTAGTTCTCCATTCAATATATTTTAATCTCATTCTTTCTTTCAAATCATCATTTGAAGTAATTGCTTCACAAATAAGATACATATGTACTCTACCACGACTTTCTATAGTAGATATTTTCTCTAAGATTAAGTTAACCATTTCTATTTGAGAATTTTTTGATTTGACGTTTTTTACACAGTTTAATATAGCACTTGTTATAACTTCTAAATGAGTATCCGCAATATCATATATAATATCATTTTTAGATGCATAGTGATAATACAAAGTACCCTTACTTATATTTACATCTTTTGCAATATCAGCAAGACTAGTATTTTGAACTCCATTTTTGGCTATTAAATTGGTTGCAGATGATAAAATAGCCTGTTTCATATTGTTTGTTTTCATAAAACCTACCTTTCTATGTATATTTATAACAAATTAATAACATTATAAGCTTATGGATATTTATTGTCAATAAAGCAAGAATCTATATCTATTGACTTTTTTCCATTCAAAATATAAAATAATAATTAAATCGGTCGTACGACCGACTGAATAAATAAAAACAATATCTTATAGTGAGGTTAATATGGATAAAATAAAATTGATAGTGGACAGTGCATGTGACTTACCTAATGATATAATAGAAAAATACAACATTGAAGTTGTTGGTTTAAATGTATCTTTTGGAGAAGAAAGTTATATATCTGGAAAGGAAATAGATAACGAAACTTTCTATAGAAAAATGAGTGAAAGTAAGGTACTACCAAAAACATCATGCCCTTCACCTGATAAATTTTTAGAAGCATATCATTGCCAAGAAGAAAGTGTTTTGGTCATTAATATAAGTTCAGGTCTATCTGGTACTTATAATAGTGCACTTTTAGCAAAAGATATGTTTGAAAAGGAAGGGAACAATAAGAAAGTTGAGGTTATAGACTCGCTTAGTGGCTCAATTGGAATAGGACAACTGGTGTTAAAGGCAGCAATATTAATAAAAGAAGGAAAAGAAATCGAAGAAATTGTTTCAATAATAGATAAATATAAAGATAATCCTCCATTTTTTGGAACTTTAGAGACTTTAGAAAATGCTATTAAGGGAGGTAGAATAAACCCTATAGCAGGGAAAATTATAAATACATTGAATTTTAAGGCAATAATACAAGTTGCAGATGGAATTGTAACTCCGATAGATAAGGCAAGAGGTGAAGGTAATAGCTTAAAAAAACTAATTAATTTGGTAGAGTCTAAAATTAAAGATAGAGAAGAAAAGGTTTTATTTATAGGACATGCAAACTGCCCTGAGAAGGCTCAAAAAGTAAGGGAAGTTATGGAAAAAGATGTAAAATATAAAGATGTTGTAATCTGTGAAGTTGGCTCAGTTATGGGTACATATACTTCAAAAGGTGCAATTTTAATAACAGCTATATAAGTCATGAGCTGAAAATTAAAGCCATATAAAAATGCTTAAAAGCATTTTTATATGGCTTATTTTATTTCTATTGAGTTAATTTTATAATTAACCAACTACACATATTTCTTTATCATATTTATTTAATATCTCGCAACCATCTTCAGTAACAAGTACTAAATCTTCTATTCTAACTCCAAACTCACCTGGTAAATATATACCTGGCTCTATAGAGAATATCATTCCTGGTTGTACAACATCTGTATTTATAGAAGATACATCTCCCTTATCATGAACTTCAAGTCCTATAGAGTGACCAGTTCTATGAGTGAAGTATTGTCCATATCCTTTTTCAGTTATGTAATCACGAGCAGCAGCATCTATATCACAGAATCTAACTCCTGGTTTTACAATAGCTTCAGCTCTCTTATTAGCCTCAAGAACTATTTCAAATATTTCTCTACCTTTTTCAGGTATTTCTTTATAGAATACAGTTCTTGTCATATCAGCACAATAATTATCTTTTATACAACCTATATCTAATATTATTGCATCTCCTGGTTTTACAAGTGCATTTCCAGGTTCACCATGTGGATTAGCTCCATTAGGTCCAAATCCTATAATAGGGTCAAATGAGAATCCGTCAGCACCTAAATCTTCATATATTTTAGATAATTTACCAACAAGTTGTTTCTCTGTAAGTTCACCAGAAACAGTAGCTTTAAGTTGCTCCATACTCTTGTCATTCAATCTTGAAACTATTCTCATTAATTCTTTTTCTTCTTCATCTTTACACATTCTTAAAGTATCTATTATATAAGATGAATTTACAAATTTACTTCCTCCACCTAATTCCATTAAGTTTAATAAGAATCTAGCTGGCCAGTTTTTATCAACACCCATAGTAGCATTTTTGTCTATATGTTCAGTTATTATTTCTACTGGATTTTGAGTATCATTAAACCAAACCATTTCAACACCTAAATCTTCTGCAACTGGGAATAATTCATTTATAAATAATTTATTATTACCATTTAAATTTAGATATAATGCTAATAATCTTTCACCTGGATGGATTAGTGTTCCTGTTAGATAAAATATCGAAGTAGGGTCACTTACCAACATTTGAGAAATATCATCTTTTTTCATTTGTTCAAGTACAGCATTTAATCTTTGAGTCTTCATAATAATTTCCTCCTAATCAAAATTCAATACAAATCAATTTTAGCATTATTAAACAAAAAAGAGTATACTTTTCTTCTAGAAATATAAAAAAAATTTGTTATATATTTTTTATATTAAATTTAATCCTCATTTTCACATTAAATGTAGAGGTAAAATGATTTTTTATTGTGAAAAATTTATATAAATGATGAATACAATCCATAAAGTTGTGTATTTAAGCTTTTTATATAATCATGAAAAATAATAAATAAAATTTTATATTAAAATAATATTGAAACAATTTTAAAAATTTAGTATGATTAGAATTAAAGTGGTAGAGCTTTTGTAATTTATCATTTTTAACAAAATTTGATTTCGAAGTATTTAGATTTCATCAATAAACGACATTAATAAATTGAAAATTCTGAAAATAATTGATTTAATGACAATGAATCTATTTTATCAATTTTGAAATCAACATTTTAACTAATTAATAGAGAGGAGAATTTAGATTAGGATGGAAAAGAAAAAAATAGGCCTATGGAGTTTGGTATTTATGAATGTATCGGCTTTATATGGTATAAGATGGATAGCTAAATCTACAGCATCAAGCTTTGGTTTAGGATTAGGTGCAATACCTATGTGGTTATTATTCTCATTTATATATTTCGTACCAGGAGCTTTAATTTGTGCTGAGTTAGCATCTACATATCAAAAAGGCGATGGAGGTTTATATGATTGGGTTAAGGAAGCCTTTGGAGAAAAATATGGATTTTTAGTTTCTTGGTTAAACTGGACAGCTAAAATATTTTGGTATTCTTCATTCTTAACTTTCTTAGCAGTAAATGTTTCTTATACAATAGGAAATCCAGCACTTGCTGATAATAAGATGTTTGTACTTATATTATCTTTAGTAATATTCTGGGCATTATCTCTTATAGCAACTAAAGGAATAAGTTTTACAAAGATATTTACTAACACAGGTGCATTAGGTTCAACAATACCAAGTGCGATACTTATAATATTTTCATTTGTAGCAGTATTTGTATTAAAAAAACATGATATAGCTTCAACATATACAATAGCTTCAATGACTCCAAAACTTAATATGGATGCGTTTGTTGCTATATCAGCTATAATGTTTGGTTTAGCAGGAGCAGAAACTGCGGCTAACTTTATAACAGAGATAGATAAGCCTGAGAAGAACTTCCCTAAGGCGATATTAATATCAGCTGGAATAGTAGCTTCATTATATGTATTAGGTTCAATTGCAATAACAATGATAATACCACCAGACGAAATTACTGCTTCTAAAGGTGTGCTAGATGCACTTGCAGCTGTTTGTCAATCTTTAGGAATAGGGTCTTGGTTGGTTCAATTAATAGCTTTTGGTATAGCTTTTTCAATATTAGGAGCAATAGTTCTTTACATAGCATCACCAATAAAAATGTTATTTGGTAGTGTCAAAAAAGGGGTATTCCCAGATAGCTTAGTAGAAGTAAATGAACATAAAATACCTTCTAAAGCTGTTATACTTCAAGCAATAATAGTTACTATAATATTATTAGTGACGACATTAATGCCTTCTGTTGACGCTATATATAATGTTCTTGTAACTATGACAGCATTAACTGCTTTATTCCCATATGTGTTATTATATGCTTCTTATATTAAATTAAGAAAAGAGAGACCAGATGAAATTAGACCTTATACTATGGCAAAATCAACAAGTACTTGTATAGGTTTAGCGAAAATGGTTTTAACAGTAACTGTAGTTGGTATATTGTTATCTGCAGCACCAGTTATGCCTACATTTGCTGAAAATATCATATATGAGATAGAGATGATTGGTGGAGGTCTTCTAGTTATACTATCTGGTATATGGTTGTGGAATAGATATGAAAAGAAAACAGCTAAATAAAATGTATTTTAAGAATTTCTTTTGGATATTATAATATATAGTTGACAATTTATAGTGTAAGGAATATTATAAAATAAAGAAATTAATAAATTGAATCCTGTGATAAGAAATAGTAAATAAATATACTTTTGTACAGAGAATTAAGGGTGCTGAGAACTTAATAAAAAGTGTTTATTGAATGGGTCTTTGAGGAGTAAGGTGAAATGTAGTTTAAAACTATAGAGTATCTGATATCGTGTGTGCACGTTACAGCATATATTGAGATATATATATTCAACTTTGAGTATATATAAATTTAGGTGGTACCACGGAAAATATATCCGTCCTATTGATTTAGGACGGATTTTTTAATATAGAAAATTTAGGAGGAAAAATGAACGTAATAGGAATTATAGGTGCAATGGATGAAGAAGTAAGTATCTTAGTTAATTTAATGGATATTAAAGAAACTGTAAAAAAAGCTAGTTTAGAGTTTCATCAAGGAACATTAGAAGGAAAAAATGTAGTATTAGTAAAATGTGGTATAGGTAAAGTTAATTCTGCTCTTTGTGCACAGATACTAATAAGTGAATTTAAAGTTGATGCTATTGTTAATACAGGTGTTGCAGGAGCTTTGAACGAAAATCTTGATGTTAATGACATAGTAATATCTACTGATGCTATACAATATGATATAGATACTACAGCATTTGGAGACCCTAAGGGAGTTATACCAAGAATGAAGACTTCTGTATTTAAAGCAGATGAAAGACTTATAGACGCTGCTTATAAATCTTCTGTAGAAGAAGTAAAGACTCACAAAGTACTGAAAGGAAGAGTCGTTACAGGAGATAAATTTATAAATTCTAAAGAATTAAAAGATGAATTAGTAAATGATTTTGGTGGATACTGTGGCGAAATGGAAGGTGGAGCTATAGCTCATGTATGTTATTTAAATGATACTCCATTTGTAATAATAAGAGCAATGTCTGATAAGGCAGATGGAAGTGCTGATGTTACGTATGATGTATTTGTGCATGATGCTGCCAATAATTCTAAGGATATAGTTTTAAACATGCTAAAATCAATATAAGTATATAAGGAGGTACAAATAAAATGAGTGAAAAAAAAGTTATATTTAGTGGTGCACAACCATCAGGAAAAATGACTTTAGGAAATTATTTAGGAGCTATAAAAAACTGGACTGAACTTCAAGATAATTATGATTGCTATTATAGTATAGTTGATTTACATGCAATAACAGTACCTCAGGACCCTAAAGTTTTGAGAGCTAATGCCATAGAATTGCTTGCTCAATATATAGCTTGTGGATTAGACCCAGAAAAAAATACTATATTTATACAGTCACATGTCAAAGAGCATGTTGAACTTATGTGGGTATTAAATACTATGACTTATATGGGTGAATTAAGTAGAATGACTCAATTTAAGGATAAATCACAAAAGAGTGAAGCAAATCTAAATGCAGGTTTATTCACATATCCAGTTCTTATGGCTGCTGATATATTGTTGTATCAAACTGATTTGGTTCCAGTTGGAGATGATCAAAAACAACATCTAGAATTAGCTCGTGATTTAGCAAATAGATTTAATAATAGATTTTCGCCTACTTTTGTAGTTCCAGAAGGATACTATCCAAAAGGTGGAGCAAGAGTAATGAGTTTACAGGAGCCAACTAAGAAAATGAGTAAATCTGATTCAAATGAAAATGCATTTATATTATTAGCTGATGATTCAGATTCTATAAAGAGAAAGATAAAAAGAAGTGTTACTGATTCCTTAGGTGTTGTGAAATATACTGATGAACAACCTGGTATTAAGAATCTAATTGATATATATTCTAATTTAAGTAAAAAGAGTGTAGAAGAGATTGTAAATATGTATGAAGGTAAAGGATATGGAGTATTTAAAGAAGATGTAGCTGAAGTGGTATCAGAATCTTTAAGACCTATAAGAGAAAAATATACTGACCTTCTTAATAATAAAGATTATTTAGAAAAAATATATAGTATGGGAGCAGAAAAAGCTGAAAAACAAGCTAGAAAAACTCTTAGAAAAGTTTATAAAAAAGTTGGTTTTATAGAAAGAAGATATTAATTATATGTTATAAAGAGGATATTATTTTATGAATATCCTCTTTATTTTTACATAAAAAAAGATGAGCTTTTGCTCATCTCAAAGGGGTTAGATTATTCTTACTTTGGGGAAAGTAGAATAAAGGTAAAAGTTAACTAACGTTAACTCTGTCTTTTTTGCATATCACTACTGAGCATAAAAAAATCAGAAAACCATAGCCTTCTGAACTAACTTTAAATATGTACTTTATACCCAATATGTAATTTATGAGTTAATTTTAACTCTTATAATGAAAATTGTCAATAATATATCAAAAAAACATTTTTTAAATTTATATAATTAAATGAATTTATGTTTCTATATAGATGATATGATACAATAACTATGGAATTTATTTTTGTGTATCTAACTTACAATAAAAATAATAAATTTAAAGTAAGTAAAGATTTATTTTTATGAGGAAAAATATGAAAACATCAATTTTAATAGCATTAATAGAAAAAACAAGTCTTATTGTAGTACTATTTCTTTTGATAACAAAGTTAAAAATGTTTAAGCAAATATTTCAAAAAGAAGAGTATAGCTTTAATGATTTAGTCTGTATAGCATTAGTTTTTACGTTTTTAGCCATATTTGGTACTTATAATGGTATAAACTATATGGGGTCAATAGTGAATACCAGAATAATATCTATAGTATCAGGAGGCGTTTTATTTGGACCGATGGTAGGTATTACAGCAGGGCTTCTTTCAGGTATTCATAGATACTTTATGGATATTGGAGGTATAACATCTGTTCCATGTCTTCTATCAAGTATACTAGCAGGTGTATTATCAGGATTTCTATATAAGAGGATACCAAAACAACATAGAGTAATATATGGCATACTGGTAGGTATGGTTTCTGAAAGTTTTACTATACTACTTATATATTTAATATCGCATCCACATTCTTTAGCGATTCAAATAATTGGTGGAATATATTTGCCTTTAATTGTTGGACAGATTGGAATAGGATTTGTTATATCCATAGTTGAGGGGATTGAAAAGGATAAAAAAGATATAGAGGCAAGAAATAAAGCAGAAATAAAAGCACTTCAAAGACAGATTAATCCTCATTTTTTATTTAATTCCCTAAACACAATAGCATCATTTATAAGATTCAGTCCAGATAAAGCAAGAGAGCTAATAATAAATTTATCAACTTATCTAAGATATAATCTTGAATATAGTGATAATTTGATAGATATAAATAAAGAGGTTGAACAGGTTAAATCTTTTGTAGAGATAGAAAAGGCTAGATTTGGAGAATTACTAACTGTATCTTATGATATAGATGATGTAAATATAAAGATTCCAAGTTTGATTATACAGCCGTTGGTGGAAAATGCAATAATACATGGAATTTTAGAAAGTGGTAGAGCTGGCACAGTAAAAATATCTATAAAAAAGTTACCATATTCATTAGAAAATACTGTAAGGATATCAATTGAGGATAATGGTATAGGCATAAGTGAGGAAATCATAAATAATGTATATCGAGATAATATGCCTGAAAATAAGATTGGGCTTTACAATGTACATTTAAGGCTCAAACTGATGTATGGAAGTGGGCTTAATATGAGAAGAACTGACAATGGGACTTTGATAGTATTTTATGTAAAGGAGTAGAAGAATGAGAGCTATAATAGTGGAAGATGAGTTTCCAGCAAGAAAGGAATTGAGATATTTTATTGAAAATAAAAGTAGCATTGAGGTAGTAAGTGAATTTACTAATGGTATAGAGGTGTTAAATTTTATTCAGGAAAATAAAATAGATGTAATTTTTTTGGATATAAATATACCTCATCTTGATGGGATGCTGCTTGCAAAAACATTGAATCAATTTAAATCAAGACCCAAGATTGTTTTTATAACTGCATATGAAAATTATGCAGTCGATGCTTTTTCTTTGGGAGTATTCGATTATGTACTTAAACCATATTCTGAAGAGAGAATAATTTCAATGCTGAATAAGTTAGAAAAAAGTAAAATGAATGATGTTGAACTATCTAATGACAGTAGTAATTTATCTAATGACAAGAAAGACATAATAAATCAAAACATAGAAGAAATAACACATAAAATTAGCCTTTGGAAAGGTGATAAACTGGTTGTAATAGATATTGATGATATATATTATTGTGAAGCTAATGAAAGGCAGACATTTATATATACAGAGGAAGAGAAGTTTATATTAAAAGAAGGAATATCAGAAGTAGAAACTATGATAAATGATAAAAAATTTTTTAGAACACATAGGTCTTATATCGTAAATTTAAGCAAAGTAAAAGAAATTATACCATGGTTTAATAATACATACATATTAAAATTAAAAAATAGTGATTATGAAGTAACTGTAAGTAGAAGTAAAGTAAAAGAATTCAGGTTATTAATGCATATATAAAGTCATTTCATGTACTTAAATATGCACTTAATGTAATTAACATTTATATTAGCATAAAAAAGTATTACCATTTGAACTGGAAATAGTTTTCTTAAACTTATAAAAATTTATAGAGCAATTATATAAAAAACTAAGGGGATGAATTTATGGTAAGTTTTTTAGGTTCAATAGTAGTACTTATAGCAGGGTATTTTATCTATGGTACTTTTGTAGAAAAGGTTTTTGGAATCAATGATAAAAATCAAACTCCAGCTATAGCTTGTAGAGATGGAGTAGATTACGTTCCAATGAAATGGAAGAGAATCTTTTTAATTCAATTTTTAAATATCGCAGGATTAGGACCTATATTTGGTGCTATACAAGGAGCGTTATTTGGACCATCAGCATTTTTGTGGATTGTATTTGGAACAATTTTTGCAGGTGGAGTACATGATTTTGCTTCTGGATATTTATCAATGAAGAACAAAGGTACATCTGCATCAGAGTTGGTAGGTCTTTATTTAGGCAATGGTGCAAAAATAGCAATGAGAATATTTAGTGTTATTCTTTTAGTATTGGTTGGAGTTGTGTTTGTAACAGGTCCAGCAGGATTATTAAAAACATTAACAGGTGTAAATACACAAATATGGGTTGGAGTGATAATCCTTTATTATATTATGGCTACTGTTTTACCAATAGACAAATTAATTGGTAAAATATATCCTGTATTTGGAGCTGCTTTGTTAATTATGGCAGTTGGAGTAGCAGGAGGATTAATAATAAAAGGATATAATATACCAAATATAAATTTACAAAATATGAATCCAAATGGGACACCTTTATTTCCATACTTATTTATAACAATAGCATGTGGAGCAATATCTGGTTTCCATGCAACACAATCACCTCTTATGGCAAGATGTGTTGAAAAAGAGAGTGAAGCAAGACCTGTATTTTATGGGTCAATGGTTGCAGAAGGGATAATAGCTTTAGTTTGGGCAGCAGCAGCCATGTCATATTTCCATGGTATACCTCAACTTAATGTGATATTTAATGATGGTGGAGCAGCAACAGTTGTAAATACAGTATCTGTTGGATTGATGGGACCTATTGGAGGAGCTTTAGCTATACTTGGAGTTGTGGCATGTCCTATAACTTCTGGAGATACAGCATTTAGAAGTGCTAGATTAACAATAGCAGATGCAATGAATTATAATCAAGATGCAGTAAAAAATAGATTTTTAATAGCTTTACCATTGTTTGCAGTTGGTGTTGCTCTTACATTTATAGATTTTAATATAATTTGGAGATATTTCTCTTGGGCAAATCAGACACTTGCTATGATAATGTTGTGGACTGGTTCTGCATATTTGGTTAAAGCAAATAAAAATCATTATATAACTACATTACCAGCACTTTTTATGACTGTAGTTACATTTAGTTATATAATGCAAGCAAAAGAAGGCTTTAGATTGCCAGTTAATATATCTAATGGAATAGGTGTTGCTGTTGCAATAATTCTTGGACTTTTATTCTTTAAAAAAGCTAAAGATATCAAAGAACAGAATAGCCATAAATTGGCAAGTTAGAAAATAATTACTATAAAAAATTAAAAATTTATATTTAAATTATATTCAAAAAATTGTAGGTGAATTTAAAATTTACCTACAATTTTTTTATCGAATCTTATTTTTTATTGTATGTTTAATTTAGTTTTCCACATACTATTTTTATGATATAAATATTAAAATAGAGGTGTTGAATATGGATACTAAAAAATATAAAGATAGATTATTAAAAGAAAAAGAAAAATTAGCTAATCTAGTAGTAGATATGAAAGATAATACTTTATTTGGAGATACAACTAAACATACAAGTGAAAAGTATTCATCAGGAGAACTATCTAGTTATGATAATCATATAGGAGATATGGGAACAGATGTATATATGCAAAATATGCAAAATAGTCTAATAAATCATGAAGAGGGAAGAATGTATCAAATAGATTTAGCGTTATCTAAAATAGAAAATGGAACATATGGGATTTGTGATTTATGTCATAATAAAATAGATTTAGAAAGATTGGATATATTACCTGATACAAATTTATGTAACAATTGTGCAAATAAAGAAAATGATTTATTAGGAGATGCAAGTGAAAATCCTGATGTTGAAAATACTAATTTTTATTCAGAATATTTAACAGACTTGACTGATTTAAATAAAAATGAATTATTGAAAGATTAAAAACTGACATCACATGTTGTTTAAATGAATTGGAAAAGAGGTAATGACATGAAAAAGGTAGTATGGGGTATATGTATATGTTTATTATCACTAGTAGGTGTGTATACATATAATCATAATCAAGATAACTTAAAAGAAACTTATAGTTTGAGTGACAGTAAAATAAGTGATTATGAAGATGTGATAATCAAAAAAGGAAACGATAATGAAAAGGTCATAGCTCTGACTTTTGATGATGGTCCAGATGAGGTTTTTACACCACAAGTACTTGATATACTGAAGAACAATGATGTAAAGGCAACTTTTTTCGTAGTTGGAGAAAAGGTAGAATACAATAAAAAATTATTAAAAAGACAGTATGATGAGGGACATGAGATAGGGAATCATACATTTACACATATAAATGTTGCAAAGAATAGTTATGATAAGGTAGAAAAAGAAATAACAGATACACAGAATGTTGTAAAAAATGTAATTGGAGTAGAGCCAAAAGTATTTAGACCTCCATATAGAGCTATGAGTAAGAGCGTGTGTGATATTATAGTTTCTAAACGTATGAATATAATTCTTTGGTCCAACTTAGACCCTAGAGATTGGTCTAATCCTGGAGTGGATAGCATTATAAATACTATTCTTACAAAAGTTCAAAATGGAAATATAATACTTTTACATGATTATAACAACAAAAGAAATGATAAATCACAAACTATACAAGCTTTAGAAGTAGTGATACCTAAATTAAAAGAAAAAGGATATAAATTTGTAACAATATCGGAACTTATAGAACACTTAGATAAAAATGAGCAAGTACAAAAATAAAAAATATTTATTAAAGTATTAATGATGTTTGTATTTTAAATTTACAAGCATCATTAATATTTTAAGAGAGTTGCTCTTTAGAGTATTTTTTTTGTATAATGGTAATAGTGAATTTCAAATAAAATTGATTTTTAAATAATTTATAGGGGGAAAAATAATTGCTATATGTATTAATAATAATTTTACTTATAGGGTTAGACCAACTGTCTAAAATATGGGTATTAAATAATTTGGTAGATGTATCAACAATACCAATAATAAATAATGTATTTCATTTAACTTATGTAGAAAATAGAGGTGCAGCATTTGGATTATTGCAAAATAACCAATGGATATTTATAATAGTTGCATTGCTTGCAACAGTATTTGGATTATACTATATTAATACAAGAAAAGTACATATATTTGGTAAGTTGGGGATTATACTAGTAATATCAGGTGCATTAGGAAATTTAGTTGATAGAGTTAGACTAGGTTTTGTAGTAGATTATTTTGATTTTAGGATTATATGGGAATATGTGTTCAACATAGCTGATGTATTTGTAGTTGTAGGAACTGTATTTTTATGTATATATGTTTTATTTTTTGAAAGTAAAAGTAGGTGATTTGATGGATGAAGTAAAAGAGTTTTTAGTACTTGAAGAGGAAGAAGAAGTTAGGCTGGATGTTTACTTAGCAGAGCAATTAGGTGATATGTCACGAAGCTACATACAAAAAATTATAAAAGATGGTAAAGTAAAAGTTAATGATAAGGTAGAAAAAGCTAAGTATTTAGTTAAAGAAGAAGATAAGATTGTTATAGAGATACCAGAACCTAAAGTTTTAGAAGTTGTAGCTCAAGATATTCCAATAGATATTGTATATGAAGACGATGATGTTTTGATAATAAATAAACCTCAGGACATGGTTGTTCATCCTGCTCCTGGGAACTATGAAAATACATTAGTAAATGGAATTCTATACCATTGCAAAGATAAATTGTCATCAATAAATGGTATTATTAGACCTGGTATAGTTCATAGGATAGACAAAGATACTTCTGGTCTTCTTATGGTAGCCAAGAATAATTATGCACATAATTTTCTAGCAGAACAGTTAAAAGAACACACTATAACCAGGGAGTATGAATTTATATGTTATGGTGTAGTTAAAGAAGATAAAATAACTGTAGATAAACCTATAGGAAGAAACCCTAAAGATAGGTTAAAAATGGCTGTAGCAAAAGATGGCAGAAATGCAACTACTCATTTTGAAGTGGTAGAAAGATTTAATAAATTTACTCATATGAGAGCTAGGCTTGAAACTGGTAGAACTCATCAAATAAGAGTTCATGCTTTGTCTATAAATCATCCACTTTTAGGTGATAATGTATATGGTCCAAAAGAAAATAAATTTAAACTAAAAGGACAAACCTTACATGCTAAGAAGTTGGGATTTATACATCCCACTACAAAGGAGTATATTGAATTTAATTCAGAATTACCTGAGTATTTTAAGGACGTTATTAGAAAAATTAAATAAGAATTTACACAATACTGTAAATCATTTGTTTGGTTTTGTATAAGTGATAAATTTAGTGAAATTTAACTAAAATATTTTATATTAAAGTATTTTGCTTAAAAAAGCTTGAAAAATTTGAAATATAAATATATAATTTGAGTTAATGAATTATAAAAATTATCTTTAAACGATACAGAGATATCGTAAGACAATTGCTAAATTAGACTGTATATTTTTATATAAGAGCTTCTTGTCTTGTGATGAGGAGTTTTTTGTTGTTTAAATTGAAAATTTAAGTAAAAGTAAGGTTATAAAAATTAAAAGAAAGGAGTAGATTTGTCAAAAAGATATATTATATATTTGACAATAATTATGATATGGTAGAAAAAGCTCAATTAATGGATGAAAAGGCAATAGCAAGAGCAATTACTAGGATAAGTCATGAAATAATTGAAAGAAACAAAGGTGTAGAAAATCTAGTTTTAGTTGGAATAAAGACTAGAGGTGTACCAATTGCAAATAGAATTTCTAAAAGAATAGAACAAATAGAAGGAACAAAAGTAGATACAGGGGATATTGATATAACCTTGTATAGAGATGATTTGGAAAAAATTGATGTGGAACCTGTAGTTAAAGGAACTTATTTAGATTTTAATGTAAATGATAAAACTGTGGTTTTAGTTGATGATGTTTTATATACAGGAAGAACTGTAAGAGCAGCACTGGATGCTATTATAGATATAGGAAGACCTAAATCAATACAATTAGCCGTATTAGTGGATAGAGGGCATAGAGAGTTGCCTATAAGAGCAGATTATGTAGGAAAAAATGTACCTACTTCTAGGCATGAAATTATATCTGTCAGTTTACTAGAAATTGATGGAGAAGATTCAGTTACAATCAAAGAATAATAATTTTTAAATATTGTATAAAAGCTTAGCATTGAATAGTCAGGGAGGAGGATAAAGCTTACATAGATTGCACAAAATAAATATTATGATTTTATGAATGTGTGTCTTAATGTGGTCTTTATTCTCCTTTATTTGAGTTTTTAATGTCGTAAAATGTAAAATAATGATAGATTGCATAATAAATATATAAAGATTAAAAAATAGAATCTAGGGAATGATAATTAATTAAAAGATATTAATTAAACAGAGGATTTATTTATATATAATAATTTTGGAGGTTTTTATGAAAAAAACGATAATGTCTTTACAACATCTATTAGCCATGTTTGGAGCGACAGTATTAGTTCCCATTTTGACAGGCTTTAATCCGTCAGTTGCGATTTTCTGTGCTGGTGTTGGTACATTGATATTTCATTTTTGTACGGAAGGAAAAGTACCTGCCTTTTTAGGTTCAAGTTTTGCATTTATACCAGTTATACTAGCAGCTAAAGAAGCATATGGTGGAGATTTAGCATATGCTCAAGGAGGTATAATAGTAGCAGGATTAATTTATATTATAATGTCAATTATAGTAAAAGTAGTTGGAGTAAATAAAATTAAATTGTATTTTCCAGCACAAGTTACAGGAGCAATGATAGTAGTTATAGGATTAAATTTATTGCCAACAGCTTTTAGTATGGCTTCAGCGAATTTTGTAATAGCATTTATAACTTTAGCAATAGCAATTTTAACTAATAAGTTTGGTAGAGGATTTATAAAGCAACTGGGAATATTAATAGCTGTTTTTTCTGGATATATAATATGCTTGATATTAGGGTTAGTAGATGTAACTACAATTACAGAAGCAAGTTTATTTGCAATACCTAACTTTACAATACCTAAATTCAGCTTAGGAGCCATTGTTATTATATCTCCAGTTGTTTTAGCTGTATTTATGGAACATATAGGAGATATGACTACTAATGGTGCTGTAGTAGGTAAAAACTTTATAGAAAACCCAGGTTTAAACAGAACTTTACTTGGAGATGGATTTGCAACTATAGTTGCAGGTTGTTTAGGTGGACCAGCTAATACAACTTATGGAGAAAATACAGCAGTACTTGCTATAACTAAAAACTATGACCCTTCAATACTTAGACGTACAGCAGTTTTTGCTATATTACTTGCTTGTGTAGGCAAGTTTGGAGGATTTCTTCAAAGTATACCAAGTTCAGTTATGGGCGGAATTAGTATAATGCTATTTTCAATGATAACTTATGTAGGATTAAAGACTATAAGAGATAGTTCTTGTGTAGAAAGTAAAATTAATATATTAATAATAGCAGTTATATTACTAATAGGTCTTGGAACAACATACCTGTCTAATAAAGGTATCTCTATAGGTATACCAATAACAAGTACAGTAAAGATAACAGGTCTTAGCTTAGCTGCAATTGTCGGAATTGTATTAAATAGAATTTTAAATAATAAGGATTTTAAAGTTGAAGAATAGTAAATAATAACTTGTATAATTTTAAATAATTAAATTTCTATAGACATTTGTAATTAATGTTGATATAATGATTAAAAATAAATGAAAGAAAGGGCAAGGTAACTGGGACAATGAGAATATAATTTATTTTTTATAATTTAAAGTATTGTAATTTTTGAAAAGCCTATTTTGGTGGCTTTATTTATGATGCTTAAATTAAGGAGAGTAGATTATAGTCTATACGTTTATTTGTTATGCCTATTTATGCAAATCTCTCCTTATATTTAAGTGCGTTAAGGAGGGATTTTTTTATGCTTTTATTAAAAGTAGAAAATTTAAAGAAATATTATGCTAATAGATTAATTTTAGATATAGATAAATTTGAAGTGTCAGAAGGAGACAAAATAGGTCTAGTTGGTTCAAATGGTCAAGGAAAAACAACATTATTAAAGGCAATACTAGGTGAAATAGAAATTGATGAAGGGAATATTTATCTTACAGATAGTTATTCATATATAAGTCAAAGCGAAAATAATATTGAAATATGTAGTAATAGTAAAGAAAAGAGTCTTTTAAATGCTCCTGATAAATTTGAAGAGTACTTATCAGGAGGTGAAAAAGTTAAGCTAAAGATAGCAGATGCACTAAGTGATAAGAAAAATATAATAATAGCTGATGAGCCAACTTCAAACTTAGATAAAAAAAGTATTGGGATTTTGGAAAATATGTTTAAAAGATATGAGGGAGCCTTATTATTAATATCTCATGATAGACGTTTCCTGGATGAGTTATGTACAACCATACTGGAGCTAGAGGATGGAAAATTAAAAGCTTATAAAGGCAATTACACTGATTATTTAATGCAAAAAGATGAAGAAGTAAAAAGAGCTGATTTTGAATATCAGGAATATGTTAAAGAGAAAAAAAGACTTGAAAAAGCTCTTTTATACAAAAAAGCTTTAAGTGATGGTGTAAGAAAAACTCCAAAACGAATGGGTAACTCTGAGGCAAGACTACACAAAATGGGTGGGCAAACTAATAAGAAAAAATTAGACTCAAATGTGAAAGCTATAAAAAGTAGAATTGATAAGCTTGAGATAAAGAATAAACCTAAGGTTTCTGCTGAAATGAAGATTAAGATTCAAGATGGTATGGAGATAATTAGTAAAAATTTAGTAGAGATAAAGGATATGACTTTAAATTTAGGAAATAAACTTTTGCTAGATAATGTTTCTTTTAAAATAAAAAGAGGTAAAAAAATAGCTTTGTTAGGTGATAATGGATGTGGAAAAAGTACTTTGATAAAAGAAATACTGAACAATAAAAATGAACATATAAAAATAAACAACAAGGTAAAAATAGGCTATTTTGACCAACATCAAAGTATATTAAATGAAGAAAAGAGTGTTTTGTATAACACTAAAGTTAATAGTTCATTCGATGAATCTTTTATAAGGATAAATTTAAATTTATTTGGATTTAAAGGTGATGATGTCTACAAAAAGGTAAAAGTACTCAGTGGTGGAGAAAAGGTAAAAATAGCACTATGTAAAATAATATTGGAAGATAATAATTTTTTAGTATTTGATGAACCAACGAATTACTTAGATATAAAATCTATGGAGGCATTAGAAAAGGCACTGATAAATACTGATAAAACTATGCTTATAGTATCTCATGATAGAGTATTTACATCTCATATTTGTAACTATATTGTTGAGATAAAAAATACTAAAATAAGAGAGTTTGACTGTGATTATGAGGAATATACAATTAATAGAAATAAAAAAAATCCTAGTAGAGATGATCAAGCTAAAAAAGAAAATCTTTTGGTATTAGAAAACAGACTTACAAATGTTATATCTATGTTGTCTATAGAAAAAGATAATATAAAGAAAGAACATTATGAATTAGAATATAATGAGTTGTTAAAACAAATCAGCAAAATAAAGAATAGTTTGTCAGAAAATTAAATGTGACTAAATATAAAATGAGGTGTCTCAAAATGGACTTTTTAGTCCATTTTGAGGCACTCTTTTTGTATGAAATCAAATATATGTTCATCATGTCAAATGAAAAAGAGGTCTATCTCTATTTTGAGATAGCCTTTTTTCATTTAACATGATATTGTATAATTATTTGATATTAAATTTTGTATTTAATTTAAAATTTATTCTGATTTAACTTTAAGCTTGGCAACCATTTCTTCTTCTGGAGTAACATAAATAGTACTGTTAGTCTCATAAATAACCATACCTGGCTTAGAACCACTAGGTTTTTTTACATTTTTTCTTTTAGTATAGTCTATAGGTACCTGAGAAGAAAGCTTTGACTTACTAAAAAATGCTGCTAGCATTGCCCCTTCAAATATAGTGTTATCAGGTACTTCTTTACCAGCACATTTTATTATTACATGAGAGCCAGGAATGTTCTTTGTGTGCATCCACAAGTCATCATTATCAGCAAGTCTTAGTGTAAGATAGTCATTCTGTTTATTATTTTTACCAACTAAAATCTTAAATCCATCAGAAGAAGTAAACTCATGAGGTTTTGTAGAAGGGATAGTATCCTTTTTACTGTTTTTCTTTTGAGCCTTGATATATCCAACCTTAGCAAGTTCTTCTTTTATATCTTGTAATTCAGCTAAATTTTCGCAGTTTTCAATACTTAAAATTATATTTTCCAAGTAATCTATTTCTTCCTTATTTAATGAAATCTGATGAGATATTTCAACTTTAGCATGTTTCATTTTATTATACTTTTTGAAGTATTTTTGAGCATTTTCAGATGGTGTCAAATTTTTATTTAATTCTATAGTTACATTCTTACAATTTTCATCATAAAAATTAGCAACCTCAATACTTTCCATACCTTTTTCTACCATATAGATATATGAAGTAATCAATTCACCTTTTACCTTGTAAATATCTGCGTTTTCAGACTCTGATAATTCTTCTTCCTGTTTTTTTAGTTTATTATAAAGTCTATCAAGCTTAACTGATATACTCTTCTTTAAGTCAGATGAACGTTGATTGATTCTATCCTTAATATCTTTAGTTCTATAGAAATCTTCTAATATACGAGACATACTATCTTTATTGATATATGATAAGTCACTAAATAATGTAAGATTTACACAACTGAAATCGACTACTTTATCCACTTTTTTATCTATAACAATACAAGGTGAGTATTTACTAGCATTTATATCACTGAACAAACTACAAAATTCTTTGTATAAAGAATTGAATTGTTCGTTAGAAACATCCTTTATAGAAGTACTTTGATTTACATTTGCTCGGTAACAAATTTCTTTGGCTATAGTAGGGCTTATACCTAGAAATTTAGAATATATGGACTTAAAAATAGGCCCTTCAAATTCATTCAAGTTACTAATAAACAAATCATTAGATATATTATCAAGAGGATTAAGTTTATCTTGTTTTGGTGGTAATGAATAGCTATGTGCAGGTAAAACCTGACGAACCCTACTGATGCTAAAAGGTACTCTTTTTATTGAATCTATAATTTTGTTATCTTCACCATGAGTTATTATTATGTTGCTGTGTCTTCCCATAATTTCAATCATAATATTTTTAATTGTCTTTTCTTTTAGTTCATCCAAAGATTCAACACTTATTTTTATTATTCTTTCAAAACCTATTTGAGAAATTTCTACTATGTTACCACCTTGTATGTATTTTCTAAGTAACATACAAAACATAGGTGCCTTTAGAGGGTTTTCTTTTTGATAATTGCTTGTAAGATAAACCCTAGGATTTGAAGCACTTGCACTTAAAACTAATCTAAAATTTTCTTTATTATTTCTTATATTAAAAATTACCTCATCATCTTCAGGTTGATGTATTTTATCTATTTTTCCACCTGTAAGTTTTGCTGATAATTCATCTACTATTGAATGTATAACTAATCCATCTAATGCCATGTATAGCACCCCTTTCTTTGACCAAAATAGTCAGTAAATTAATTATACACATAATATATGCTTTGTGACTAGGGGAAATTTAAACAAGAGAGTAATATTTAAATTGAATAATTATTTATACTTACTATGAAAGGAAATACTATATTTTAAAATTAATAATTTAAAGTTGATTAAATGTAAAATAAATATAGTATAATTATTGTGTAAAGTATAAGTTGTTACAATATATGAACTTTAAAAAATAAATCAATTTTAAAGTGTCATAGTATATAAATATGAAAGAAGGTTGAAAAAATGAAATTTATTGATTTAAGAAGTGATACTGTTACTATGCCTACTGATGAAATGAGAGAAGCTATGGCAAAGGCTCCTGTTGGAGATTCAATCTTTAGGGATGACCCTACTGTAAATAAACTTGAAGAATTAGCAGCAGCTAAAGTTGGAAAAGAAGATGCTATTTTTCTTCCAAGTGGAACTTTTGGAAATCAACTAGCTTTATTTACTCACTGTCTAAGAGGACAAGAAATTATTATTGGTAAAGGTTATCACATTGTAACTCATGAAGTTGGAGCACCTGCTGTAATAGCTGGAGTTCAACTTAGAACTATAGATGAAGATGAAAATGGAGCTCTTAATCCTGAGCTTGTTGAAAAGGCAATTAGAAGAGATGACATACATGAACCACAAACAGGTCTTATATGTGTAGAAAATGCATATTCAGGTGGAACTGTTGTAAGTCTTGACAATTTAAGAGAAATTAAAAAAATAGCTGAGAAACATAACTTACCAGTACATCTAGATGGAGCAAGATTATTTAATGCAGCTTTAACTTTAGGTGTAGAACCTAAAGAAATAGCAAAGTGTTGTGATAGTGTTATGTTCTGCGTATCAAAAGGATTAGCTGCACCAATGGGTTCTATACTTGCTGGAAGTAAAGAATTCATAGCAAAAGCTAGAAGAAAGCAAAAAATTATGGGTGGGGGAATGAGACAAGTTGGTATAGTTGCAGCTGCTGGTATAATTGCCATTGAAAAAATGACATTAAGATTAAATGAAGACCACGAAAATGCAAAGTATTTAGCTTGTGAATTAAATAAAATTGAGGGTATTGAAGTAAATAACATTAATCCAGACATAAGTATGGTATTCTTTAAAATGAGTGAAGACGTTATAAAAGAAGATGTTTTAATAAAAGAATTTTTTGAAAGAAATATAAAAATTAACAAAATGGAAAATGGTGAGTATAGATTTGTAACTCATGTAGATGTTACTAAAGAAGATTTAGACTATGTTTTAAAAACACTTAAAGAGCTAATAGGTGTATGTTAATAGAAAGCTACTAAAAGAGAACTATAGCTAGTTATTAGATATTTAATTATAAAATTCATAGACAGTTTAAATAAAACATACATAAAATTCATATAGAAATATTATTATATAAACATAGAAAGAACTAGCTTAAAAACATAATATAATTACCCTAATTGTAATGGCAACTCTCCCTCACATCCTCAAATTATAGTTGTCATTACAAAACTTTTCCCATAAATTATAAGTTTATGGGAATTTTTTTATGTTATAATAGTTTAAGTGTTAATTTACAAAGGAGCGATACTTATGAAATTTTGGAAACTACATGGAATAGGGAATGATTTTATTGCAATAGATGGAAGATTCGACCAGATAGATTCATCGAATTATACTTCTTTAGCAAAAAAAGTATGCCATAGAAGATTTTCTGTAGGAGCGGATGGCTTATTAGTTGTAAAAGATTCAAAAGTTGCAGATATAGAAATGGTATATTACAATTCTGATGGTTCAAGAGCAGCCATGTGTGGAAATGGTCTTAGATGTTTTTGTAAATTTGTTTATGATAATGGTATAGTCAAAAAAGAAAATTTTACAGTAGATACATTAGATGGTATAAAAGATATAAAAATAAATCTTACAAATAGTGAAATAAACTCTATAAGAGTCAATATGGGAGAAGGAAGTTTTATAGCTAAAGATGTTCCAGTATCTACAGATAAAAAACGTTTTGTGCAAGAAAGTATAAAAGTTTTAGATAGGGAATTCAAGCTTACTTCTATGTTGATGGGGGTTCCTCATACGGTAGTTATAGTAGATGAACTAGATGTAGATGATGTTTGTAAATATGGAAAAGAGATTGAAAATAATAAAATATTTCCTGAAAAAACGAATGTAAATTTTGTAAAGGTAGAAGATAAGTATAATATACATGTCTACACTTGGGAAAGAGGTTGTGGATATACTTTAGGCTGTGGGACTGGTATGACTGCATCAGCAATAGTATGTAATTTACTTAATATGGTAGAGAGTAGTGTAAATGTAACTTCTCAAGGAGGAACAGTTAAAATAGATGTAGGAGAGTTCTCTTATATGACAGGTCCAGCAGTAAAAATATGTGAAGGTGTTTTGGAGGATTAAGTAATGGCTATAAGTATGACTGGTTTTGGAAGAGGAGAATACAAAGATGACAATTATTATTTTTTAGTAGAATGTAAAACGATAAATCATAAGTATTCAGATATAAATATACGTCTTCCAAGAAAAATTTCATTTTTAGAGGATAAAGTTAGAAATTTAGTGAAAAATTATGTAAAAAGAGGAAGAGTAGATTTATACATAAAATTTGACTTATTAGGCAAAGAAGATGTAAACTTAAACTTTGATGAAGGACTAGCTTCTCAATATATAGATATATTAAAAGAAATAAAAAATAAATTCGATATTATAGATGATATTAGTGTTATGAATGTTGCAAGGTTTCCTGATATTGTAAAAATAGAAGAAAAAGAAGACGATGAAGATTTATTATGGTCAATGTTGAATCAAGCTGTTGAAGATGCATTAATAAAATTAAAAGAAATGAGAAGAGAAGAAGGTAAAAAATTAGCAGAAGATATTACTATGAGATGTGATTTATTAAAAGCTCATATAGAAGAAATTGAAAAATATTCAAGCAGTGTTGTAGAAGATTATAGAGAAAAATTGAATTTGAGAATAAGCGAATTGTTAGATGACCCAAGTATAATGGATGAAAATAGATTGGCACAAGAAGTTGCAATATATGCAGATAAAAGCAGTATAACAGAAGAAATAGTTAGATTTAAAAGTCATATAGGTCAACTTAAAAACACTATATTTAAAGACGATTCTATAGGTAGAAAAATAGATTTCTTAATACAAGAGATGAATAGAGAGACTAATACTATAGGTTCAAAGTCCTCTGATATAAATATAACTAATTTAGTCGTAGAAATAAAAAGCGAATTAGAAAAAATAAGAGAACAAATACAAAATATAGAGTAAGAATACAATATTAGAAGGGGAATATTTAAATGTTTGTGAAAAAAGGATTATTGCTAGTTGTATCAGGACCATCAGGTGCAGGAAAAGGTACTATTTGCAAAGAACTACTTAAAGAAAATGATACAATAAAACTTTCTGTATCAGCTACTACAAGAAAGCCAAGAACTGGAGAAGTTGATGGAGTAAATTATTTCTTCATAAGTAAGGATAAGTTTGAAGCAATGATAGAAAAAGGTGAGTTTTTGGAGTATGCTCAAATTTATGATAATTTTTATGGAACTCCAAAAGCAGCAATAATGGAATGTTTAGAAAAAGGGCAAGATGTACTATTAGAGATTGAAATGCAGGGAGCAAGACAAATAAAGGAAGTTTGTCCAGAGGGAGTGTTTATATTTGTACTACCACCATCACTTGAAGAACTAAAAAATAGAATTGTTGGAAGAGGTACAGAAACAGAAGCTGAAATAGAGAAAAGATTTAGCTGTGCATATGAAGAAATTAAAATGATTAAGGATTATGATTATTTTATATTTAATGAAGATGTAAAAACATCTGCTAAAGAAATAGAAGGTATAATATCATCTGAAAAGAATAAAGTTAGCAGATATAAAAATATTATAATAGAGAAATTCAAGGAGGAATTATAATTATGTTAAAACCATCTATCAATGAGGTACTAGAAAAAATAGACAACAGATACTATTTAGTAGGAACTGTTTCAAAGAGAGCAAGAAAATTAATTGATGGAGAAGAGCCATACGTTTCAAATAAAGCTAAAGAGAAGCCTGTATGTGTAGCAACTAAGGAAGTTGCAAGTGGAAAAATAACATACAGATTATTGACAGAAGAAGAAATAGAGATAGAAGAAGCTAGACACCATGCTGAGCAACACAAACAAATTTCAGAAGAGGAGTAAGGTCATGCTAAAAGATAAAACTGTTGTAATTGGCATAAGCGGCGGAATAGCTGCATATAAGGCTTGTGATGTTGTAAGTAAGTTAAAAAAACTAAATGCAAATATCCATGTTATAATGACAAAATCGGCAACAGAATTTGTTAAACCACTTACACTTCAATCACTAAGTCAAAATTATGTAGTAGAAGATATGTTTGAAGAACCAAAAACTTGGGAAGTTGAGCATATATCATTAGCAAAAAAGGCAGATTTATTTTTAATAGTGCCAGCAAGTGCAAATATTATAGGAAAAATTGCAAATGGTATAGCTGATGATATGTTGACAACTACTGTTATGGCAACAAAAGCACAAGTTTTGATGGCACCAGCTATGAATACTAATATGTATGAAAATCCAATTGTTCAAAAAAATATTCAAACGTTAAAGGATTTTGGGTATAAATTTATTGAACCAGAAAGTGGAAGACTTGCATGTGGAGATATTGGAGCAGGTAAATTAGCTAATCCAGATGTAATAGTAGAGGAAGTTTTAGCTAATCTTACTAAAGAGCAAGATTTAAAAGGTCAAAGCATTATAGTTACAGCTGGTCCAACTGTAGAAAGCATAGACCCAGTAAGATACCTAACTAATAGGTCTTCTGGTAAAATGGGATATTCTATAGCGAGAGAAGCTATATCTAGAGGTGCTGATGTAACATTAATATCAGGTCCTACAAACCTTTCTATTCCACAAAACCTTAAAAAGTTTGTGAAAATAGAATCAGCACAGGATTTGTATGAAGCAGTAGTATCAAATTTAAGTGAAAATAAAATTGTAATTCAAAGTGCAGCAGTTGCAGATTATAAGCCAAAAACCTATTCTGACAAAAAGATTAAAAAGAAGAATGATGATTTATCAATAGAACTAAGTAGGAATTATGATATTGCTTATGAAATAGGAAAAATAAAAGAAGATAGGATATTAGTAGGATTTGCAGCTGAAACTAACGACCTTATAGAACATGCCAAAGGAAAAATAAAAAAGAAAAATCTAGATTTTATTGTGGCAAATGATTTAACTAAAGAGGGTGCTGGTTTTAGAACTGATACTAATATTGTAAAAATCATAGATGTAGAAGGAAATATTACTGAGTATCCTAAAATGAAAAAAGAAGAAGTAGCTAATGTTATTTTAAATAAAATTAAAGTGTTACTTGAGAGATAAGAACTTTTTTAAATATGATATTTGTGTATTTTATCACAGCTAAAGTGGCTGAAAGCTGCAATTTAATTTTAGCGAGTAAAAACTCGCAAATGTCAGTTAAATTGTGGTTTTCAGCATTTATTTTGCCATAAAGTATAAAATATAATTAATAGTTAACTATTAAGATATGGTTAATATTATTAATGACTTGAAATTTTTTATAAATGCTGATATTTTTAACATTTTGTAAAATATATTAGAATATAAACAGTAGATTAAATTTAAGTAGAGGTTTTATAATGAAAAAATATGCAAAGGTAATAGTTAGAAGTAATACTATATACACAGATAATTTATTTACATATCAAATTCCTGTATTTTTATCAGAGTCTATAAGACTTGGACATAGAATATTAGTACCATTTGGAAAAGGTAATAGACCAACAGAAGCCTTTGTATTTCAATTTACAGATAGTTTAGATGAAAAAATAAAGATAAAAGAAATTATTGATATATTGGATGAGAAGCCAATATTTAGAGAAGAAGACTTAGAATTGGTTTATTGGATGAAAAATAGATATTTGTGTACTTATATAGAATGTATAAATTTAATATATCCAAAAGGATACAAATTAAATAATTATAAAGTGATATTATTAGGTGAAAGTTTAGCTGGATTAAACGAAGCTCAATTAAAGGAAAAAATATTGACTTTGAGTGATAAAAATAGAGAGATATTAGAAAAAGTAATTGATGGTAAAGGAAAAATTAAGGTTGATAAGTTAAAATATATACCAAATCTAAATAGTTCTTTGTACACAATGAATAGAAATGGAATTATAAAGCTATGTTGGGAATACAAAAATCATAAAAATGAAAAGAAGGTATGTTATATATCTTTGAGTTTGGAAAATGATAAAATTGATGATTATATAGAACAAAATAAGATAAATGTAGGAAGCAAGCAAAAAGAGATATTAAGTTTTCTTAAAAATAATGAAAATGTAGAGATAAATGATTTGTTAGATTTATTAAATGCCTCAAGACAAAGTATAAATTCTTTAAATAAAAAGAAGTTAATAACATTAGAGTTTAAGGATTACTATAGAGAGCCAAAAAGTATTTACAAATCTATATCAAAAAGTATAAAATTAAACAATGAGCAACAACAAGCGGTTGATGAGATAAAGTCAGATATGTTTGTGAATGAGAAGAAACCATACTTAATTCATGGCGTAACTGGAAGTGGAAAAACTGAAGTTTATATGGAAATAATAGAATTTGCATTAAATCAAGGCTTAGATAGTATATTTTTAGTTCCTGAAATAGCATTAACTCCTCAAACAATAGATAGGTTAAAAAGCAGGTTTGGTGATTTAGTTGGAGTGTTTCACAGTAAACTATCTGAAGGAGAAAAACATGACGTCTATAAAGCTGTAAAAGCAGGGAGAATAAGAGTTTTGATTGGAGCTAGGTCAGCTCTATTTGCACCTTTTAATTCTTTAGGTCTTATAATAATTGATGAATTCCATGAGTCATCATATAAGTCTGAGAAGAATCCAAAATTTAATGCCATAGAAGTAGCTAGATTTATGGCACTAAAAAATAATCTAACTCTTATTTTAGGTTCAGCTACTCCTTCAATTGAAGAATATTATAAAGCAAAATCTGGAGAATACAAACTTATAAATATAAAAAATAGAGCAAATGATAAACCTCTTCCAAACATCGAAGTGGTAGACATGAAAGATGAACTGGACAAGGGGAATAGGAGTATATTTAGTTTGAAGCTCCAAAAAGAAATAAGTTGTGCAATTGAAGAGAATAGCCAAGTCATACTGTTTTTAAATAGAAGAGGTTATGCAAATTTTGTATCTTGTAGAAAGTGTGGATACGTTTTTCAGTGTGAAAATTGTGACATATCTTTAACTTATCACAAGAAAAGTAATACTGGAAGATGCCACTATTGTGGATATGAGAAAGAAATACCAAAAGAGTGTCCTGAGTGCAAAAGTCACTATGTTAAGCCTTTTGGAGTTGGAACTCAAAAGATTGAAGAAGAATTAAAAAATATTTTTCCAGATATAAGAACCTTGAGAATGGATAAGGATACAACTTCAAAAAAAGGTGCTTTAGATGAAATACTAAATAAATTTAAAGATAAAGAAGCAGATGTACTCATTGGAACACAGATGTTAAGTAAAGGATTAGATTTTGATAATGTAACTTTAGTAGGGATTTTATCTGCAGATATGATATTAAATTTTCCAGATTTTAAAAGTTTTGAAACTACATTTCAACTGATAACTCAAGTTTCTGGAAGAGCCGGGAGAGCAGATAAAGAGGGTAAAGTAGTACTTCAGACATATGATACTGAACACTATGCTATTAAACATGCTATTGAATATGACTATGAGGGTTTTTATGAAGATGAGATAAAAATAAGAAAAGCATTTGGATATTCTCCTTTTAATAACATGTTGAGTGTAGTTGTTAGTGGTGAAGATGAGAGATTAGTAGTAAAAAACATAAAAAATATGCATGTATCATTGATTTATTTATTAGAAAAAAGGGGTATAAATGATTTAGGATTTATATTAGGTCCAAACCCATGTTCAATATCAAAAATAAATCAAAATTATAGATGGCAGATACTCTTTAAAGATGAAAATATTGAAATTAATCTGTTAAAGGGTATAATAAAATATATATGTATAACAAAACGAGATTTGATATTTGATAAGAATATCAATGTATCTATAGATATTAATCCAAACAGTGTATTATAAATTTAGGAGGAAATATAATGGCTTTAAGACAGATAGTTCAAATAGGAGAACCAGTATTAAGAAAAAAATCAAAAAAGGTTGAAAAAATTGATGAAAAAATAATACAATTATTAGATGATATGGCAGAAACTATGTATGATGCAGATGGTGTTGGATTAGCTGCACCTCAAGTTGGAATTTTAAAAAGAGTAGTAGTAATAGATATCGGAGAAGAACTTATAGAACTTATAAATCCTGAAATAATAGAAACATCTGGAGAGCAAATAGACGAGGAAGGATGTTTAAGTGTTGTTGGAGAGGGTGGAGATGTTCGAAGACCAAATTATGTAAAAGTTAGAGCTTTAAATAGAAATGGTGAAACAATAGAGTTAGAAGGAGAAGAACTTTTAGCTAGAGCATTTTGTCATGAGATAGACCATTTAGATGGAATTCTATTTGTTGATAGAATAGAAAAGTAGTAGGAGTTGATTTAATGAAAATAGTATTTATGGGGACACCTGATATAGCGGTTCCTTGTTTACAAAAAATAATAGATGAGAAGTATGATATATTAGGTGTTGTAACTCAGCCAGATAAACCAAAAGGAAGAGGTAAGAAACTAGGCATGAGTCCAGTAAAAGAGCTTGCAATTGAAAATAATATACCTGTATATCAACCAATCAAAGCTAGGGATGAAGAATTCATAGAGACAATGAAATCTTTAAATCCAGATGTAATAGTGGTTGTAGCTTTTGGACAGATACTTCCAAAAGACATATTAGAAATTCCTAAACTTGGATGTATAAATGTCCATGTTTCTTTACTTCCAAAATATAGAGGTGCGGCACCTATAAATTGGGTAATAATAAATGGTGAAGAAAAGACTGGTGTTACAACTATGTACATGGACGAAGGTTTAGATACTGGAGATATGATATTAAAAACAGAAGTGAATCTTGATGATAATATAACAGCAGGAGAACTTCATGATAAAATGATGAACATAGGTGCAGAAACTTTAAAAGAAACATTAAAGTTAATTGGAGAAGGAACTGCACCAAGAGAGGTACAAAATCATGAAGAATTTTCTTATGCTCCAATAATGAATAAATCATTAGGCAATATAGATTTTTCAAAAAATGCTATGGAAATACACAATTTAGTTAGAGGTGTAAACCCATGGCCAAGTGCTTATACTACTTACAATGGTGTTACAATGAAAATTTGGAAAACCAAAGTGTTAGATGAAGAAAGCACAAAAGATGCAGGTACAATAATTGATGTAAATAAAGAGGGTATAAAAATAAGTACTAAAGATAAGGTACTTTTAATTGAAGAAATTCAGATGCCAAATAAAAAGAGAATGTTGGTTGGTGAATATATAAAAGGGAATACTATAGAAACTGGTTTAGTATTGGGTTAGGTGAAAAGTATGACAGATATAAAGAAGTATTTAACAAGTGTTGGGATTTTAATTTTAATATTAGGGATTTTGATAGGAGTTGTAAACTTTTTTATAATGAGTTTAACTCAAATATTTTCTTTAGCAATAAATGTTATAATAATATCACTAATACTTATAATACTATCTTCAACAGCAGTTACTTATAGAGTAATTAAAGGAAAAAATGTTAACTCAAATATAATGAAAATAAACTTTAAGATTGTCAGTGGATTATTTCCCATTATATCTTTCATTGCATCCTCATTTGGTATGTCAAAAAGTGAGATTAGAAGGATATATATAAAGTTAAATAATGAATATATATACAGTAATAAATATAATTTTAATCCAGAGGATATAATAATTTTAATACCTCATTGTATTCAAGAGAATAGTTGTAAATTAAAAGTTACTAATGATATAGATAATTGTAAAGAATGTGGAAGATGCAATATAGGAGAATTGACTAAGTTGAAGAAAAGAAGTAAAGTAAAAATATTTGTAGCTACAGGAGGAACTTTAGCTAGAAAGATTATAATAGACAATAAACCTAAAGCTGTTATAGCTGTTGCATGTGAAAGAGACTTAACATCTGGAATACAAGATATAAAAAAAATTCCTGTTTTAGGTGTATTTAACAAAAGACCTAACGGACCCTGTGTAAATACTAATGTAGATATGGTAGATATTGAAAAAGCTATAGACTTTTTAACAGGAAAAAATATATTAGCTTGTAATTAAACTGTTTTTAAGCTATGTGAATATTAAGAGGATGTGTAAAAATATATTTTAGGAGAGTGTTATTTATGTACCCTGTATATGGCGGTTTTTGGGGATTTGACCCAACGATGATTATATTAATTCCAGCTATACTATTCACTGCATATGCACAATTTAAAGTGAGTTCAACAACAAATAAGTATTTGAAAGTAAGAACACGTCGAGGATATACTGGAGAACAAACAGCAAGAAGAGTACTTGATTCAAATGGTCTGTATGATGTAAGTATAGAAATGGTTAGAGGACACTTAAGTGACCACTATGACCCAAGAAGAAAGGTCGTAAGATTATCAGAAGATGTATATTATGGAACTTCCATAACTTCTGTTGCAGTAGCTGCACATGAGTGTGGTCATGCAATGCAACATGCTAAAGGTTATGCTCCTCTTCAAATAAGAAGTAGCTTAGTGCCAGTAGTAAATTTTGCATCAAGTATATCTTGGTTTTTAATATTTATAGGATTTATTATGGCTGGTCCATTTTTAAAAATTGGTATACTATTGTTTTCAGCTTCAGTATTATTTCAGATAATAACATTACCTGTAGAATTTAATGCTTCAAGTAGAGCAATTGTTCAACTTGGAAATTTAGGTATTATAGATGAGAGTGAGTCAAGACAAAGTAGAAAAGTGCTTTCAGCAGCAGCTTTAACATATGTTGCAGCAGCATTGGTTTCAATACTTCAATTACTTAGATTGTTACTAATAGCTCAAAGAAGAGATGACTAAAAGTAAAGTGGGTTGTTTAGAAACAACCCTTTTTTATGTTTAATAAAAGGGAGAAATTTATATGGATGCAAGAGAAATTGGATTTAAAGTATTATGTGATATAGAGAAAAATAATAACTACTCAAATATTGCAATAAATAAACATTTTAAAAACTTAGAAATAAGTGATATGGATAGAGGACTTGCAACAGAGTTAATCTATGGTGTAATAGAAAATAAGTATTATTTAGATTACATAATCAATAAACTTTCAAAAATAAAAGTAAAAAAAATGTCAACTTATGTTAAAATCTTTTTAAGAATGGGAACATATCAAATTTTATTTTTGGATAGTATATCAGATTATGCAGCAGTCAATGAAACTGTAAAATTATCTAAAAAATATGATAAAAAGTCTTCTGGTTTTATAAATGCTATTCTTAGAAATGAAATAAGAAGTAAAGATACTATAATGGACATAACTGAGGAAGATAGTGTAAAATACTTATCTATAAAGTATTCTTATAATTCTTGGATTATAAAAAATTGGATAGATAATTTTGGACAAGAATTTACTGAAGATTTATTGGAGGCAAACGATGAAAAGCCGAGTATTTATATAAGAACCAATACACTTAAAATAAGTAGAGAGGAACTTATTGAAAAATTAAATGCAATGGGTATTGTATGTTTAAAAGTTCCTATGGTAGAAGAAGCTATTAAAGTCGAAAAAATGAAGAATATAGAAAATAATGAATTATTTAAAGCTGGTTTATTTACAATTCAAGATATAAGTTCTATGATAGTAGGGAAAGTAATTAACCCAAAAGAAGATTCGTCTATTTTGGATGTATGTAGTGCTCCTGGTGGAAAATCTACTCATCTAGCTACTTTGATGAATAATACTGGTAAAGTAATAGCTAGAGATATTTTTGAGCATAAATTAAAGCTTATAAAAGCTACTGTAAATAGACTGGGCATTAAAAATGTCTGTGTAGAAAAGTTTGATGCTTCTGAAATTGATGAAAATAGTATAAGTGAATTTGATTATGTTTTAGCAGATGTTCCTTGTTCTGGGCTTGGTATAATAAGACGTAAGCCAGAAATTAAATACAAGAAAGAAGAGGACTTAAAAGATATTACTTCTATACAAAAGAAAATTTTAGAAAATGCATCAAAGTATGTTAAAATTGGTGGAACTTTAGTATATAGTACATGTACAATTCAAGATATGGAAAATATAAATATAGTTACTTCTTTTATTGAAGAAAATAATAATTTTGAATTGACTCCAATTGATACAGTAAATGTAGACTTGGATAATCAAGACAAAGGGTATTTAAAGATATATCCTAATATTCATGGTATAGATGGTTTTTTCATAGCAAAATTAAAGAGAATAAGGTAGTGAAGATAATGGAAAAGAAAAAGGTAGTATTAAAAAATTTTACTGAAGATGAACTTAAAGAATTTATGAAGACTATAGATGAAAAGCCCTTTAGAGGAAGTCAAATATTTGCTTGGATATATAAGGGTGCAAAAACTTTTGATGATATGAATAATATACCAAAAAGTTTGAGAAATAAATTAGAAGAAGTTTCATGTATAGGACATATAGATATAGAATTAAAGTTAGAGTCTAAGGTAGATAGTACAAAAAAATATTTGTTTTTATTAGATGATGGAAATATAATAGAAACTGTGATGATGGATTATGATAGTAGGGTTACTGTCTGTATTTCCAATCAAGTGGGTTGTAGAATGGGATGTAATTTCTGTGCATCTACAATGGATGGATTGATTAGAAACTTAGAACCATGGGAGATTTTAGACCAAGTTATTAAAATTCAAGAAGATACTGGAAAGAGAGTATCAAATCTTGTATTGATGGGAAGTGGTGAACCACTTGATAATTTTGAAAATACAAAACAATTTTTAAAAATAATTAATGAAAAAAATGGTCTTAATATAGGGTATAGACACATAACTCTTTCAACTTGTGGAATAGTACCTAAAATGTATGAATTGGCAGATTTAAAAATAGCCATAAATTTAGCTTTATCACTTCATTCTCCATATGATGAAGAAAGACGAAAAATTATGCCTGTAGCAAATGCTTACTCTATTAAAGAAATATTGGATGCATGTAGATACTATATAAAAAAGACAAATAGAAGGGTCACATTTGAATATTCTCTTATAAAAGGAGTAAATGACTCAGAACAAGAAGCAAAGGCATTAGCTAAGCTCCTAAAAGGTATGCTCTGCCATGTAAATTTAATTCCAATAAACAAAGTCGAAGAAAGAGAATATGAAAAGCCTGATAAAGCATTTATTTATAAATTTAGGGATAGTTTGGAGAAAAATAATATACCTGCTACAGTTAGAATGTCTATGGGTTCTGATATTAGTGGAGCTTGTGGTCAATTGAGAAGAAAATACAAGTAATTTGTAAGGAGGAAGTCGTATGGTTTATAGTTGTGCCTCCCATATAGGTAAAATAAGAAAAAACAATGAAGACTACTGTGAGGGAGAAGTTATAGATACAGAACATGGTCCAATAGGAATATTTGCCATAGCTGATGGAATGGGCGGACATAAAAAGGGTGAGGTCGCCAGTAAATTAGCAGTAGAAAATATAATTGATTTTCTAAAAGAAAACTTATTACAACATGATAATGTAAAAATAGACTATATAGATGATATATTAAAACAGGCTTATAATAATGTAAACTCAATTGTGCACAATAAATCTATGGAAGATATAGAGTTTGAAGGAATGGGAACTACATTAGTTACAGCTATAGTGTATAACAATGTCTTATATGTGGCAAATGTTGGAGATAGCAGATGTTATTTGTTAACAGATGAAAAATTTGATAAAATAACTATAGACCATTCCGTGGTTGAAGAACTTATGATGGCTCATGTTATTACAGAAGAAGAGGCGAGAAGACATCCACAAAGGAATAGAATAACTAGAGCAATTGGAACAGATGATATGGTTGTTGTAGATATTTTTAAGAAAGAAATTAAAAAAAGTGATATAATACTTCTTGCGACAGATGGATTAACTGGGTTTATTGATGATGAAGATATAAGAGATTTAATATTAGATTATGAATACGAGAGAATTAGTAATATAAGTGAAGAATTGATAAGTATGGCCAATGATGTTTCTGGTAAAGATAATGTTTCGGTTATAGTGATAAAAGTATAATTAGGACGGTGATATTGTGGGAGATACAATTTTAGGAAATCGATATGAAATCATCAGAAAGATTGGTGATGGAGGTATGGCCTTTGTATATGAGGCTAAAGACAGGTTATTAAACAGGACTGTTGCACTTAAGGTACTTAGACCTGAATTTGTAGATGACGATGAATTTTTAACAAAATTTAAAAGAGAGGCAGAGGCAGTAGCTAGTCTTTCTCATCCAAATATAGTAAATGTTTATGATGTTGGTGAAGATGGAAAAGTTCACTACATTGTAATGGAGTTTGTAGATGGTAAGAATCTAAAAGAGATTATACAAGATGAAGGTATATTAGATGAATATACTGCATTAGATATAACAAAACAGATAGCTATGGCACTTAGTGCTGCACATAAAAAAGGGATTATACATAGAGATATAAAACCTCATAATATCCTCATATCTAATGAAGGAAGAGTAGTAAAAGTAGCTGATTTTGGTATAGCTAAAGCTGTCTCAAACTCAACAATGACCAATATTGGTAGTATAATCGGTTCAGTACATTATTTTTCACCAGAACAAGCCAAAGGTAAATTTGTAACTAATAATGCTGACCTGTATTCTTTAGGTATAGTTTTATATGAAATGTTGATAGGAAAAGTTCCATTTAGGGGAGATAGTCCAATTTCTATAGCTCTTCAACACATTAATGATGATATAGATTTTACATCAGAAGAAAAAGTTAGAATTCCTCAAAGTGTAAGAACTACAATAAAAAAGCTTACAGAAAAATCTAGTGCAGACAGATACCAAACTGCTGAAGAGTTGATAGAAGATATCGAGTATATAGAAAAAAACATTGATTTAGATTTTATAAAAGAATATGATGATTTTGCAACTAAGAAAATTGATGAAAAGGAAATTAATAAAGTTGTAAATCCAATACTTGCAAAGCCAGCTCCCGAAAAAGTAGTTAAGCCTGTTGAAGTTGCTGATTTGGATGAAGACGATGATTACTATGATGATTTTTATGAAGACGATGATGAAGAAGATGAAGATGAGGAAGAGATAATGAGAGCTAAAAAGAATCAGAAACCTAAGAATACTACAAGTAAGAGGGCTAAGAAAAAGAAGAAAAAACAGGAAAGTCCAAAGTCTAGAAAAAGATTAAAAGTAATTGCAGCTGTTTTAATAGTAATATTATGTGCTCAAGTATTCCTAGCATATAAATTTTTATTTGCAGGAGGGTTTGGCAGTAAGTCTCTGAGTGTTCCTAATCTTGTAAACATGACTTTGGAAGAAGCTCAAAGTGCTGTTGAAAAAGAAGGATTATCCTTAAGTGTAAAAAGTGAAGAGTATAGTAGTGAGGTCGATGAAAACTGTATAATATCACAGACACCTGAAGGAGGAAGCACAAATATTAAGAAGGGTGATACTATAAATGTTGTTGTAAGCAAAGGTGCAAATCAGGCTTCTGTTCCTAATGTAGTAGGGCTTACTTTAAGTAATGCAAAGCAACTTATTGAGGAAAATAACTTAAAAGTGGGGACAGTTAAGTATGAGTACAGTTCAATATATAAAGAAGGTACAGTTTTAAATCAAAGTCCAGGAGCTAGTTCATCAAGAGTTCAAGAGGGCGATGAGATAAACCTATATGTGAGTAAAGGTTCAGAAAAATCAAATACACAGACACCAACAACACCAGACAAAACACCAACAACACCTGATGATGATGATACAAAAACACCTGGTTCAAACTCAGGAAATAACGGCAGTAACTCAGGAGGTTCAAACTCAGGAAACAGTGGAGGAAACTCAGGAAATAACGGTAGTAATTCAGGAGGTTCAAACTCAGGAAATAGCGGAGGAAACTCAGGAAACAACGGTAGTAACTCAGGAGATAATGGAGATAATTCAGGAGGTTCAAATTCAGGAAATAGTGGAGATAATTCAGGAGGCTCAAACTCAGGAAATAGTGGAGATAACCCAGGAGGCTCAAACTCAGGAGGAAATGGAGAAACTCCATCTGGAACTGGCGGAAATATTGGTAAAACAGAATAAATGTTAGCAAAATAAGAGCTGTCCTTTTATGGAAAATATTTTCTTTAAAGGGGCAGTTTGTTTTGTATAAAATATGGAATTGGTTATAATAAAGGAGAAAAGAGTTTATGGAAAATAAAACAGTTTTAATTACAGGAGGCTCTAGAGGTATTGGTAAAGCTATGTGTGAAGCTTTTGCAAAAGAAGGATATAATGTATTAATAAACTTTAATAAGTCAGAAAATGAAGCTAAAGAGTTGTATACTAAATTAAGTGAAAAAAATTTTTCTGTAAAACTATTTAAAGCAGATATTTCAAATAGAGTAGATGTAGAGAATATGATAGATTATTGCATAAAAGAATTTGGGGGGGTGGACGTACTCGTAAATAATGCTGGTATAAGTCAAGACAAGTTATTTACAGATATAACTGATGAAGACTGGGATAGTATGATGAATATTAACTTAAAAGGAAGTTTTTATTGTTCACAAGTTGCTTTAAAATACATGATATCAGAAAAAAAAGGGAATATAATTAATATATCTTCGATTTGGGGAATATCAGGTGCTTCTTGTGAAGTACATTACTCTATAACAAAAGCAGGTATAATAGGTATGACAAAGGCATTAGCTAAAGAAGTTGGACCATCAAATATTAGAGTAAATAGTATAGCTCCAGGTGTTATTGATACTGACATGTTATCTGAATATAATAAAGAAGATATAAATGTTCTTGTAGAAGAAACTCCTCTAATGAGGCTTGGAACCCCAGAAGATATAGCAAATTGTGCTATTTTCTTAGCATCGGATAAATCAAATTTTATCACTGGTCAAGTAATTAGTCCAAACGGAGGATTTGTTATTTAAAAAAAATGTGGTATTATATAAAAATAGGAAACAATAACACGATATACTGCTTAGAAACAGTATATGTTTATATAAATTTTATAAAGGGAGGCATTTGATGCTAGAAGGAAAAATTATAAAGGGGATTAGTGGATTTTATTATGTAGATACAGACAATGGTCTTTATGAATGTAAAGCTAGAGGAATATTTAGAAAGAAAAAAATAACACCTTTAGTTGGAGATAGAGTGAAGATAAGTGTTGTTGATGAAGACGAAAAAAAAGGTATCTTAGAAGAAATAGATATTAGAGATACAGAACTCATAAGACCTCCTATAGCAAATGTAGATAAGGCATTAATAGTATTTGCAATAAAAAATCCTAAACCAAACTTGTCTCTTTTAGATAGATTTATAGTTTTGGCAGAAAAAGAAAATTTAGAAACTGTAATAATCCTTACAAAAGCAGATTTAGATGATAATGATACGTTAGAAACTGTTAAAAATATATATGAACTTAGTGGATATAAGGTCATCCCAGTAAGTAATATTACTAAGTTAAATATAGAGAAGGTAAAAGAAGAATTAAAAGAAAATGTTGTAGTATTTGCAGGACCATCTGGAGTTGGAAAATCAAGCTTGCTAAATGAAATAGATGAAAACTTTAAACTGCAAACAGGAGTGGTAAGTGATAAAATAAAAAGAGGAAAGCACACTACTCGCCATGCAGAACTTTTAAAGTTGGAATTTGGTGGAATGGTTGCAGATACACCAGGATTTAGTTCACTTGCACTTGAAGATATAGAAGAAGTTGAGCTTAAAGATTATTTTATAGAATTTGATAAATTTAATGATTGTAAGTTTGGTTCAAAATGTATTCATGAAAATGAACCCAATTGTGCTATAAAAGAAGCTGTTGCAAATGGAGAAATATCTAAAGAAAGATATGATAGTTATATACAGCTACTAAATGAAATAAGACAAAATAACAGTAGGAGGTATTAGAAACATGATTAAATTAGCACCATCAATATTATCAGCAGATTTTGCAAAATTATTAGAGGATGTAAAGAAGGTAGAGAGTGCAGGATGTGAATATCTTCATATCGATGTAATGGATGGACACTTTGTACCAAATATTACATTAGGTCCACTTGTAGTTAAAAGCCTAAAAAAAGAAAATATAAATATGGTATTTGATGCTCATCTTATGATAGAAAATCCAGACCAGTATATTGAAGAGTTTGTAAAAGCAGGATGTGATATAATAACAGTTCATCAGGAAGCTTGTGTGCATCTACATAGAACTATACAAAATATAAAATCATATGGAATAAAAGCAGGTGTAGTGCTTAATCCAGCTACACCAATAGATACTATTAAGCATGTGCTACCTGATTTAGATATGGTATTATTAATGTCTGTTAATCCTGGATTTGGAGGTCAATCATTTATACCTTGTGTTTTAGATAAAATTAAAGAGTTAAAAGCCCTTATAGATAATCAAGGATTAAACATTGATATAGAAGTTGATGGTGGTATAAGCCCTAAAAATGTGGCTGAAGTTGTACAGGCAGGGGCTAATGTAATAGTAGCAGGTTCTGCAATATTTGGAAGTGATGACATTCAAGAAACAGTTAATTTATTTAGAAAGAATGCTTCTCTTGAAGAATTGGTTTAAATTTAAGAATGAAAATATGTATTATTTTAAATGGTGAAATTGAAGATTACGAAATTACAAGAAATATTATAATTAAAGAATGTTATGACTGTATAATATGTGCAGATGGAGGGGCAAATCATGCCTACAAAATGGAAATCATGCCAGATTATATATTAGGCGACTTAGATTCAGTAGACGAAGGAAAGGTAGATTTTTACAGAAATCAAGGTGTTAAATTTGAAAAATTTCCATCTAAGAAAGATGAGACTGATACAGAGCTTTGTCTTTTTTTAGCCAAAACTCTTAAAGCAAATCATATTGATTTTTTTGGAGCTTTAGGTGGAAGGATTGACCATACTATTACCAATATAAATCTATTATACTATCTAAAAGAAGATGGTATATATTCTAGAATATTCTCTGATAAAGAAGAGATGTATATAGTTATGAATGAGGAAATTACTTTACATGGAAATGCAGGTGATACTATTTCTGTAATAGCCCTAAAAGGAGATGCTAAAGGTGTAACACTTACTGGTTTAGAATACCCTTTAGATAACTATTATATGAAATACTCTGTACCTATTGGAATGTCAAATGTTATGTTGAGTAATTCTTGTAGTATTAAAGTAGAGCAAGGGTGTGTACTTGTAGTTAGAAATTTATAAAAGTCTATTTTGGCAATTGATTTTATATTACAAAGCAGATACAATCAAGTAAAATATATTTATGATTGTATCTGCTTTTTAGTATATAATTATAAATATATGATAAATTTTGGACATAAGGGGGATTTTTTTGTGGTAGATAGTATTATTTTTGATTTAGATGGAACTTTATGGGATTCAACTGAAGAAGTATGCAAGGTATGGCAGGATGTTTTAAATAAGCATAAAGATATAGACTTAAATGTCACAAGAGAGTTGTTTAGAAGCGTCATGGGTCTTTCTTTTGATGAAATAGCAAATCGTTTATTTCCAACTTTAAGTGAAGAAGAAAGAATGAATTTATTGAATGAATGTTCCTTAAAAGAATGTGACTATTTATCTGAAAATGGAGCTAAATTATTTGATGATATAGAAGATACTCTTAAGTTGCTATCTAAAAAGTATAAATTATTTATAGTAAGCAATTGCCAAGCTGGATATATAGAATCTTTTTTAAAAGCGCATAAGTTAGAACAGTATTTTATAGATTTTGAATGCCCTGGAAATACTGGCTTACATAAAGGTGAGAATAATAAACTTATAATCGATAGAAATAAATTAATTAATCCAATTTATGTTGGAGATACGCAAGGTGATGCAAATAGTGCTAAGTTTGTAAGTATACCTTTTATATATGCAAAATATGGATTTGGGAATGTAGATGGATATGAATATTCTATAGACTCATTTAAAGATTTATTAGAACATGATATATTAAAATAGGATGAGTTTAGAGATTATATTAAAATAATAAAAAAGTTATGGGGGGATTTAAAAATGGAATTACAAGATACTATTTTTAAAAGACAAAGTGTAAGAAAGTTTAAAAATCAAGATGTTTCAGATGAGGATATTTTAAAAATGATAAAAGCAGCTGGAGCAGCTCCATCAGGAAAAAATATTCAAAATTGGCATTTTGTAGTTATAAAGCGACGTGATTTGATGGAAAAAATTGCAGCTGTAATAACTAAAAAACAACAAGAAATACTTGTAGAGATGGATAAAGTATCAGCAGAAAAGGCTAATAGATTTAGAAAGTTTGTACCAAACTTTACATTATTCTATTTAAAAGCCCCAGTTTTAGTATTAGTTTTTACAAAGGTGTATAATCCATCAGGATATTATGAATTAGAACTTATAGATGCACCTAAAGAGACTATAGATAAGTTGTTTATAAGAAATCCAGGTATGCAGAGTTTAGGTGCTGCAATTGAAAACTTTACCTTATCAGCAATTGAGTTAGGATATGGTTCTTGTTGGTTGACAAGTCAAAACTATGCAGCAGATGAGATAGAAGATGTTTTAGAAGCAGAAACTGGATTTGAAAAGGGAGAGTATTTTTTAGGAGCAATGTTAGCTCTTGGAGTACCAGAAGATAACCTAAAGAGTCCATCTAAAAAGCCAGTAGAAGAAATATGCACATTTATAAAGTAAAAATGATGATTTCTATAAAAGTAAATTGAAGTAAAAATAAATATGTTAAAAATTAAAAAGTAGATTCTATTGATATTAATATTATATTTCAAATCATTGATTTAATTGATACAATAAGAGCTACTTTTTTTGTGCATATTAATTTTAAATATATTTAAATCTTTAGAAAATCTTTAGAAAAGTATATATAATATCTTAAGTTTTTAACTTTAATATTAAGTATATAAACAAAATAAAACAATACTAAACTTGTACTAGAGGGAGGTCTTTAAAATGGGAATTTAAGTACAAATAACTAAAATAAAAAGCTATAAATATATAAAAAAATGGAAAAACTTCTATCATATTGTATAATCATAGATGTAAAGAAAATTTACAAACTAATTGATATAAAGGAGATTAAAATGAATTCATATAATATTTTGGTGGTAGAAGATGAAAAAGAAATAGCAGATGCTATAGAAATATACCTATTAAATCAAGGGTATAATGTTTTTAAGGGATACAATGGATTGGAAGGGCTTAAGGTTATAGAAAATCAAGAGATACATCTGGCAATAGTTGATATAATGATGCCTAAGATGGATGGAATAACACTTACAATGAAGCTTAGAGAAAATCATAATTTTCCAGTAATAATGTTATCTGCAAAATCAGAGGAAGTTGATAAAATAATGGGGCTTAATATAGGAGCAGATGATTATGTGACAAAACCTTTTAAGCCATTAGAGTTATTGGCTAGGGTTAATTCACAACTTAGAAGATATACTAAGTATCTAAACATGGTTGGAGATAAAGAGCAAAGTGTAGAAGCTAATGATAGCGTATTTGCAATAGGTGGATTAGAATTAAATGAAAATACAAAAGAAGTTAGTATTGATGGAAAATATATAAAAACAACTCCTATAGAATTTAAAATACTAAGTTTACTTATGAGAAATGCAGGAAGAGTTTTTTCTGCTGATGAAATATACGAAAGAGTTTGGAATGAGAATGCTGTAAATACAGATACAGTTATGGTACATGTTAGGAATATAAGAGAAAAAATAGAGATAGACCCAAAAAATCCAAAATATTTGAAGGTGGTGTGGGGTGTTGGATACAAAATTGAAAAAATTTAAAGATAAATATATAGTTACTATTATAGTTTTTATACTTATGTTATCAGCATCATTAGGAATGGTTAGTCAATATTCTACTATACAAGCAGGTGCTAAAGGTGGAGCTAAAAATCCATTTGAACAAGAAAATTTTGTAGATGATATATATAAAGGAAGTTATGTTTTATATCACAATATGAAAGAAGATCAAGAAGGAAAAATGATACAACCATCAAAGCTTTTTATAAATGAAGAAACTATGAACTATATAAAAAATGTGGGCAAAGAAAAAAACTCATATGAGGGTTCAGAAAGCTATTATACAGATGATAGTATTAATGCAGATTTTAATGAAAACTTTGAAAGTTGGGAGTCTTTTATTAATGATTCAGGAAAAAATTTAAAATATTATTTAGTTGATAAAGAAAAAAATTTCGAACTTTTTAATGAAGATAAAGAATTAAGAGCTCTTGATACAACAAAGAATGATAGTTCAGGAGAAAATTCTGATGAAAATCAAACAAAAAATACAACAATGAGTGACGAAGAAAGACAAAATAAGATTAAGGGTATAAAAGAAAATTATAGATTTTATGTTGTAATGAATTTTGATAAAGATGGAAAAGTAAATGTTGTCGATTCTTATGGAGTAAATCAAAAAGTTATTAATCAAATGCTATTATCTAAAGCAAGAGAAGATTTAATGAATACAAATTTAGGTGAAAATTCAATTTCATATAAACTAACACCAATAAAAAATGTAACATTAGTATATGCTATTCCTAAAGTAATAAGCAAAGATGATAGTGCAGGGTATGGTTATGGAAGTATTTATAACAGCGATAATATAAGTGGATATATAAACAATGTAGAAAATAATTCTTATTATAAAATTTCTGGAATGATTTTAAAAATTATGTTAGCTATAGTCGTGATTGTGGCTTTAGCATTCCCATATAGAAAATCTAAGGAGTTACTAGGATTTGATACATTATCAAGAATACCATTGGAGATACTTTTTATTGCCGTTGCTATTGTACAGGGGATTGTAGACTTATATCCAACTGGTATAATAAGTGATACCTTGAATGGAAATTATGTAGAGTATCTAATAAATAATGATATAAGTGCTAAAATGGCAAGTATATTGGTAAGCTTGATGAATCTAACTTATTGGTTTGTAATCTTCTCAATAATATTTGTATTTATAACACTTTTAAAACATATTTTAAATGTTGGAATAAGAGAGTATTTTGTAAAGAATACTGTAACAGGAATGTTTTTTGTATGGTTTAGAAAAACATGGAAAAAGGTTATTAATCAAATTAGAACAATAAATTTAAAAGAAAAACCAAATAAAACTATAGCTATAATTCTGGGAGTAAACTTAGTAATTATAGTTATAATGTGTAGTATGTGGTTCTTTGGGATAATACTTGCAATAATTTACTCAATAGTTTTATTTAAAGTACTATCAGATTATTCTAAAAAGACAGTATGTGAATATAATCAACTTTTGGATGTTACTAAGAAAATTTCAGATGGAAACTTAGAAGTAAATATGGAAAAAGATTTAGGATTCTTTAATCCTATAAAAGATGAACTAGGAAATATTCAAACTGGATTTAAAAAAGCTGTTGATGAAGAAGTTAAGAGTCAAAAGATGAAAACAGAGCTTATATCAAATGTATCACATGACTTAAAAACACCTTTAACATCTATAATCACTTATATAGATTTATTAAAAGATGAAAGTATAACAGAAGAAAATCGCAGATTGTATATTGATACATTGGATAGAAAATCACAAAGATTACAACACTTAATAGAAGACTTGTTTGAAGTAAGTAAGGTAAATAGTGGAGATGTACATTTGAATATAGTAAATGTAGATATTGTATCTCTAATGAAACAGACACTTTTAGAGTTAGATGACAAAATTGCAGATTCATCTCTAATATTAAAAAATAATTTTTCTAGTGAAAAAATAATATTACCACTGGATAGTCAGCGTACATTTAGAGTATTTGAAAATCTTATAATAAATATAAGTAAGTATGCAATGCCAAGTTCAAGAGTGTATATTGATATTTTAGAAACAGATAATAAAGTAACTATTATGCTTAAGAATATGTCTGCAACTGAGATTGATTTTAGTGTAGATGATATAATGGAGAGATTTGTAAGAGGGGATAAGTCACGTAATACAGAAGGCTCTGGACTTGGTCTAGCAATAGCAAAAAGTTTTGTAGAGTTACAGGGTGGTAAGATGAATATAAGTGTAGATGGAGACTTATTTAAAGTTACAATTACTTTTAATAAAAAATAGATTAGACCTCTATCACAGATTATAACTATAGATTCTATAAAATAAAATTTTGTAAAAGTTGTCTTGAAATATAATGTTAATTTGTACAAATAAAAAGGTGAATCCTGATATACTGGATTCACCTTTTTTAGTTTATAAAACATATTATGTATATCCTGTTGTATTCTTATCTTTATAATTTTACTCTAGATAAAAAAATACTTTATTAATGAATCAATGAAGTTGCCAATATGGCACTTCCTATTAATCCTGCATCATCTCCTATTTCTGCTAACTTTATATTAACATTAACAGTTTCAAAAACCATTTTTTCAACTTGGTACACTATATCTTTTAAGTAAGTGCTATTATGTAGTATTATAGAACCTCCAAGTACTATAACCTCTGGGTCTACTATTACTATGATATTGGCTATTGCCTTTGACATATTTATTACCCAGTTATTTATAATTTCCATGCAATAAGGATTTTTTAATTGAGCTTGTTCAAAAACTTCCTTTGTAGAGATGTGTTTGTTTAATTTTTCAGTAGCAATTCTAGATATATTAACTCCACTACATTGACCTTCCAAAGCTCCTTTGTTTAATCCAGAATGAGAGTAAGTATCTTCATTAATAATCATATTACACAACTCTGCTGCTACATTATTAAACCCATTTACAATTTCTCCTTTATATATGTATCCACCACCAATACCAGTTGATAGAGTCATATAATACACACTTTCTGCATCTTTTCCAGAACCTACTTTAGCTTCACCATATCCTGCTACATTAGCATCATTGTTAACAGCTACAGGAATACCAAACTCGGTTTCTATAAATTTTTTTATCTCAAAATTTTCCCAACCTAGTAAATTAGGTGGATTTAAAATCTTTCCTTGTCTTAAATCTAGTGGACCTGGACACCCTACACCTATAGATTTTATGCTGTATTTGCCCCATCTTTCTTTTATATAATTACATAAGTTACCTATATTTTTGTATGGTCCTTCTGATACATTATTTTGTATCTTAATTTTATCTACCATTCCATAGTTTTCATTTAATATAGCAGCTCTTATGTTGGTTCCACCTATATCAATACCTATATAATAATTCATGATTTTTCCCCCTATATTTTGTGTACATTCATATTTTTCATAATATAAATTTTCGGATTTTATTGTATATATTATAGATTATATCAATAACTTTTAGTGTTTTATATAATCTATAAAAAGGCTTATAAAGAATGAAATCTTATATAAGCCATTTATATTATTTAATTACTATTGTTTGTACTTTACAATGTGCTAAAGAATTTATTTCTACAGTTTTTACATTTACTTCACACTTATTAGTGTTATCATAGCTTTCATCCAGCATTGCACTATAAGCACTAGTAATATTTCTATTAATATTAAAACTTCCCTTAGTATCTTTATTTTTCATACCATTGAAGATTCTAATTACAATTCCATCTCCCTTTTCTTCTTTCTTTATTGCACTTACAGTAAAATCTGAACCATCTACATTCATCAAACTGTATTCATTTTCATATATTTGTTCTTCATCTCTAAATGCAAATATAAGTCTACCATTTAAGAAGTCTGCATACTCATATATTTGTATAGGTGTTAAGAATCTCTTGGCGGTATTAGCTACATTTGCTTCATCAAACTGACTATTGTAAATGTAAAGCCCAAAGTCAAAGTTTAATTCTTTAAGTAATTGCGCATCTGGTGTTGGTATTATTTTTTCGCCAGAAGCTCTGCCTGGTCTATAAAGTAAGTTTTCTCTTCCCATATATCCAAATGACCTGAATAATGTTAATGCTATTGTATCTAGGTTAACACCAACTATTTGATATTCTCTTACACTCTCAGTCAATAATGCTACCCCTCTTTGCCCATTTTCTAGAGTAACAAAACTTTGCATTGGTTCAATAGTTATGGGTTTTTCTTGCCATGATTGATTATCTCTTTCCCATAATGCAATATCTTCTTCTAATACTGTTGGTCTTTGTGTTATTCCAAACTGTTGATCTGCTATAGAAAACTTAGACGCTATTTCAGTATTAAATAAAACTCTTACTCTATGAGATAATGCTCTGTCATTTTTTATATTAACATTAAACTTAATTATTTGTTCTTTAGGCTCTAATGTAATTTTCATTTTTATAGGCATTTTTACAGAAACTTTACCTTTAGCTCTTTCTTCTAGTGAAGCTGGTATCATTAATGAATATTTAAGTATCATTTCTTCCTGAACATCTGACTTTAGTACTTCTACTAAAGATACAGAATCTAAAGACGATATATAAATATCTTCTCTTGGTGGAGAGTAGTTATATGAATCTCCATCATCTCCATTATCTTCAATTACAGCTTGGTTTTTGTAAATTTTATTAGATTCTTTGTCTAGTATTTCTACTGAACCATTTTCATTGGCAGTTATTTTGTAGTATTTATTTTCTATTTCTTTGGAATTACTTATTTTTATTTCAAAGTGATTTTTAGTATCTAGTTCAAATACTAACTGAGTATATCCCATTGGTGGTATATCTTTTACTGAAAGAGCAATTTTTGCTCTATATACAGTTTCTGGTATGTATATTTTTTTGCTTGGATTTAATCTTATTGTTTGAGTTAGTACATAATCTGTAATATCTTCTTTTTCCTTTACTACATAATTAAGAATTTCTCCGTTTTTATTCTTTATTACAAAGTTTTCACCTGGAATATAAGCATCAAATTCAACAACTTCGTTTCTAACTTCTGGCAATCCGTTGAATATTGTTAATGTTATTTCTTCATTATTATTTTTGATTTGAGTGCTTATAAGCCTCATATGCAAATCTAATAAATTTATACTTAAATCTCTAGCTTGTTTGTATCTTGTGTATACATCTTCATTTGTTGTGTCACTATTGCAAGAACCAATACTATCATGAGCTGCATTTTCAAACATAAGCTTCCATATATCCTTTAGAACAAGGTGAGGGTATTCATTTCCAAGTGAATAACTTAATGTTAATAATGGCTCAAGTACATTTGTAATATAGTTTTCTAATTTGTTATTCATAATCTTAAGGTCTGACCTTGATGAGAATATTGATTTGTGTATTCTCATATGTTTAGCATTTACAAATTCTCCTTCAAGTTCTGAAAATTCATTTCTCTCATTTCTCACTGATGTAATATAGTTTTCTATACTACTTATTTCATAGTCATTTTCTACATCTATTTTATTAGCTTTTTTCAATATCTCAGGAAGATTTTTTCTTATTGGTGCTTGGTCAAATCCATTTGGGAAATACACATTGTTAGTAGATGCTTTATTCTTAAGTTTTCCAATTGTATCTTTTAAGTATTCTTTTAAATCAGAATCATCTTCTGGTATATTACCACCATAATAATAACCAAATGGTATCTGAACTGCTAATACTTTTGAACCATCTGAACCCTTCCACATAAATTCTGTTGTTTTTACCATGTCATCAGAAACTCCACGCCAGAATAATGAACTATCTATTCCAAAACCTTTATATATCTGTGGCATTTGGGCTGATTGACCAAAAGAATCTGGTACATATCCAATTTTCATAGGTTTACCAAATTCATTACATCTCTCTATTCCATAATAAAGGTTTCTAACTATGGATTCTCCTGATATGACTAATTGGTCTGTTTGAGTGTACCAAGGTCCTATAATTAACTTTTTTCTTTGAACTAAGTTTCTTATTCTATCTTCATCTTGAGGTCTCCACTTTAAATAGTCATCCAAGAGAGAAGCTTGTGCATCCATCATAAAATATTTAAAGTCTTCTTGTTTTTCTAATGTATCTAAGATATCTTGAAAATCTTTCATTAGATATATTTTTGATCGTGATGTTGTAAAATACCACTCTCTATCCCAGTGACTATGTGGAACTACATGTACTTTTGTCTTTTTCATAAAACCCTCCCAAAATTTAATTGAGAATTGAGGTTAATCTCAATTCTCGATTACTTAAAATTAAGCTGTTGACTTACATTATATCCAATTCTATTTCATCAAATTCTGTATCTTCATCAGTTTCTTCTTCTTTAAAATCCACTAAAGTTGTTGATAATACTGCTATTACTAAAGCACCAAATATTGCACCAACTAAGTAAGCCCATCCAGAACCTACTGATATAAATCCATATAATCCACCAACTGGAGGCATTATAGCATGTGCACCTAATAAAGCTGCTAATCCTACACCTAAAGCACACCCTATCATATTAACAGGAACTAATTTTAAGGGATTTGTTAAAGTGAAGGGGATTGCACCTTCTGTTATTCCGATTATACCCATAACTATATTACCTTTTCCTGTTTCAGCTAATGTCTTAGAGAATCTTGATTTTCTTACAAATGTAGCTAAACCATATCCTAATGGAGGTATAACTATTGCACAGTTTACTAATATTGCTGGTAAATAGATACCTTCTAACATTAACGCATTTCCTGCCATCCAAGCTGCTTTGTTTACTGGTCCACCCAAATCAAATCCTATCATTGCTCCTAAAATTAAAGCTAATACTACCGAATTTGTTCCGTTTTGACACATTTCAGCTACCCAAGCATTTAATGAAGTATTTATATTTCCTAAAGGTCCTGCTAAGATAACACTCATTAAGAAGCCAGTTAATCCAACTGTGATAAGTGGCATTATGATAAGTGGCATCATTCCTGCTGCGGAACCAGATATTTTAATTTTTTCCTTTAAAAATTTACAAACATAACCAGCGAAGAAACCTGCTATTACTGCTCCTAAGAATCCTGCATTGGTATTACTTGCTATAAGCCCACCAATAAAACCTGCTCCTATAGCTGGTTTTTCACCTATTGAAAATGCTATAAATCCTGCTAATACAGTATTTAGTAGATCTATGCCAGTCCAACCAACTTGTTCCATTAAATAAAGCGTATGATAGAATCCTGATACATCAGCATAAGCATCTAAACTTGTTATTCCCATTGCTAAAGCTGTAAGCTTTGGTATAGCCACAACTAAAGATGAGCCTATTATAAGTGGTAATATATATGAAATTCCTGTCATTAAGTGACCTTTGAGTTCACTTAGAAGAGATTTATTTTTTTTACTCATTTTTAATTCCTCCTATATAAGTTTGTTATATTTTTTGATAATATGTTATAATTACATTAGACAATTTTTTATTTTTTTATTTTTCTCATTCTATATTAGGGTGAGATTTTTTTATTAAGAGATAGCTTCTATACACTTTGTTAAAACAGCTTCTGGTTTTTTTAAAGCAACACCTATTTTAACTTTTATTACTTTTTTACCATCAAACCTTTCCATTCCAGATATAGTTTGGTCAGATGCTATAAGTACGAAGTCTGCACTTTTGGCTTCTTCTTTTGTTATAGCATTTACTTGACCCATAGCCCCTTGTTGTTCTACTTTGATTTCATGACCCATTTTTGAGGCAGCTTGTTCTAAAGCTTTTGCTGCCATTGGTGTGTGTGCTAACCCTGCTATACATGATGTTATTGCTACTATTTTCATAATTATTCCTCCTTCATTTTATTAGTTATATATTTTACTAAATGATTTACATCACTAGCATTTTTAACTTCACTTGTAAAATCATCTTCCATTAGACATGTAGCTAATTTTGATAAAGTTTTCAAATGTATATTTCCTTCGTTTTCTTGTGGAGCTAGTAAGCTAAATACATATCTAACTTTACTATCATCTAAGGTTTTCCATTCTAATTCTTGATTTGTTTTAATATAGAGTATAGACGCTTCCTTTACATTTGCACTTTTTGTGTGGGGGATTGCAAATCCATCCCGTATTCCTGTTGGAAATTCATTTTCTCTCTTCAAAAGGTCTTCCAAAAGAGCATCTTTATTAGATGTAATACCTAAACTATAAGCACTCTTTGCAATAAAGTTTAATACTTCTTCTTTACTTTTTAAGTCTTTATCTATAAATATATTTTTTTCTTGTATTACCATATATTTTCCCACTCCATTTCTTAATGTCTTAACTTATATTTCTATTGTAAACGCTATCTTGATTAAATTAAACATAACTAATTTCCACTTCGACATGGAAATTTATATTATGATAATAACTAATTTCCACTTTAAACTGGAAATTAATTATTATCATACAATTTTATTAGACTAATTGTATAATAGGAATGTAAATAGTATAATTTTAGAAGAAATTCTATAAGGGGAGGGGAATACTTATGCATAAGAGATTACTCACTTTGTTTAAATTATTAAATGAAAGTGATGATAAAATCACTTGTAAAGCTTTAAGTAATCATTTAAAGGTGAGTGAAAGAACTATAAGAACTGATATTACTTCTATAAATGAAACTTTAGAGAAAAATGGTGCTATCATTAAAATAAAAAAAGGGGAAGGTTATTATATAGATATTCTGAATTTAGGATTATACCAACAATATTTAGCAGTAATATCTGATGATATTATGGATTCTAGCGAAATACCAGACTCTCCTATGGAAAGAAATCAATATATTTTAAAATATATTCTTTATAACAATACATATATAAAACTAGAAGATTTAGCTAATAGCTTGTATGTAAGTAAGGTCACAATATTAAATGATATAAAAAGAATAAAGCCTATTTTGTCAAAATATGATTTAATACTAGTTTCAAAACCATACTATGGAGTGAAAGTTGAAGGGAAAGAAATAGATATTCGAAGATGTATTTCTAATAATATAATAAATCGAGATTTTGAGAATTATATAATTGGAATTACAGATAGAGAAATAGAATTATTTAATAATGTAGATTTAATAGAGCTACAAAAAATAGTATTACGTGAAATCAATAAATTTAATATCAATTTCCTAGATTTTAACTTAAAAAACTTTATTATTCATTTAGCAATTACTATAAGTAGAATACTTGATGGTTACTGTTTAGATAATATATTAGATATTGTTTTAACAGACTTTGAATTAAATATAGCTGTCGAAAATATATTTGATTATATTGAGACTAAATATAATATAACTATTTCAAAGGCAGATAGGATTTATCTATACAATCATTTTATATCTAAAAGTTATCCTGTAGATACCGTTTCCAAGGGGGTAGACACTAAGATTATAGAATATGTTGAAGAACTTTTAGATGCAATCAACAATCAATACACCTTTGATCTTAGAGATGATAATGTATTATTTAATGATTTAGTACTCCACTTTAAATCTATCTTAAATTCTAAATCATATAATTTAAATAAGGTTAATCCTCTTATAAATACAATAAAAAGCAATTATCCTTTAGCATTTGAAATAACTTTAAATGCTATAGAAAAAGTTTTTAAAAAGAGTATTTACTCTTTAACAGAAGATGAAGTAGGATATGTATCCCTTCACATAGGTGCTGGAATTGAGAGATTTTTTCAAAATAATATTAAATGTAAAAATGTAGTATTAGTATGTGGTTCAGGATATGGTTCAAGTAGATTATTAGAGGTTCAACTAAATAAAGTTTTCCATGAAAAAATAAATATACTTAAGTGTTTATCTTTTAATCAATTTTTGGCGAGTGAATTATCAAATGTAGATATAATAATATCAACTATTCCTTTAAGTCATAGTAGTATACCTGTTGTATTAGTAGATTTAAAACTACTAAAAAAAGATATTGAGAATATATCTAAATCAATAACTAATGATTCTCATACTTATAGTAATCTTTTGGAGAATTTTTTTGATAAAAATTTATTTATTGTTGCTCCTAAAGTTAAGGACAAGGATGAACTTATAAATTTAATGTGTAATCAATTAACTAAAAATGAAATTGTATTTCCATCATTTACAGAATCCGTATTTTATAGAGAAAGCTTGTCCTCTACGAATATAGATGACTTTTTAGCAATACCTCATCCTATGGAATTAAGTTCTATAAAAACCAAGATTTGTATTTCTATACTAGAAGAACCAATTTATTGGAACAAAGATTCTACTGTTAAGTTAGTTATAATGTTAGCTATAAATAAAGATGATTATATAAAAATGAACTCCATTTATGACATCTTTTTAAAGATAATTAATGATAGCGATATTAGAAATAATATATCTAACTGTAATGATTTTGAGAATTTTATTTCTATAATCAAATCTATAATATAGACTTTTATAGTACATAAGCTTTATAAAAATTCAATAAAATATTTTTTATTAATTAAGTATAAATAAACGTAAGTAATGGATTTGCATATTGTTGTATATTGATGTACAGTTATTAAATAATAAGTCTCAAGTTTACTTAAACTTGAGACTTATTATTTTATGTTATTTATTTTTTGCATATATTACTATAGCATCTCTCAAAAACTTTGCTAGCCCTGGCTGTTCTTTATCATAGTATGATGTAAAACGTTCATCACATACATACATCTGTGCTAAAGAGGCATGGGCTTCCTTAGAATATGTATTCCAAGTGTAACTCAGCCATTTATGATGTAATCTTGCAACTTCTTGAGAAAGTTCATTGGAAGCATCACCAGTTTTAAAAGCTTTTTTAAGTTTGCTAATTATTTCAATACTTAGATTTTGCCAATCTTCATAATCTTCTTTAGACATATTTTTAAGCTTTTTATTTGATGTATCTACAGCATCTTTACCATATTTTTCTCTAATTTCAGTTCCGTAATTTTTTTCATTTTCATAAATCAATTTTTCTTTAAAACCCTCAAATTTTTCTATATCTGTCATAGTACATTTTTCCTCCTTTAGAGCTATAGTTTTGGTTACATTCTCTATTAGCAAATCAATTTGTTTTCTTTTAGCTAGTAACTTAGTATGATGTTCTTTTAACGCACTTAGACTATCAAAAGTTGGTGAATTTACAATGCTTTTTATATTTTCTAAGCTAATCCCTAATTCTCTATAAAAAAGTATCTGTTGCAGTTTATTAACTTCATTTTGACCGTATATACGATAGCCTGAGGAATTTATTTTAAGCGGTTTAAGAAGCTCAATTTCATCATAGTATCTAAGTGTTCTAGTGCTTATACCAGCTATTTTACTTAATTTTTGAACTGTATATTCCATGAGTAGTACCTCCTATAAATTAAATATACACTTTTACGTAACGTCAATGTCAATATATTAAAATATAAAAATTTATATCTTTTAATAAAAATATAAAAAAATATCTTTACTGGATATTTTACACACAAGTGTCAATACTCACTAGTGAAAATTAAAAAATAAAATTTATAGATTTTCTCTATTAAAATATAGAGAGTCCGTAAAATAGGAGGAACTGTATGAATTTAAAAAGAAGCAACGAAAAACGAGAAGAGTATAGAAAAATGTATTCAGATAAAGAAAGTTTTTTAAGTTTGATTCAAAATTTTACAAGTGTCTCAATAGCAAAAGAATTAACTCTTAAAAATATAGAGTTAGAAACATCTTTTATATGTGAATATAAAGGAAAGGAAGTTGATATAATTTATAAGGTCTTTTCTAAAAAACATAAGGTATCACATTATATAGTATTGGAGTTTCAAACAGAAATGGATACCGATATTGTACCAAGATTAAAATCATATAGAGAGCAAATTTGGAAAAGCTTTATCATGAAAAAGAGCCTTGAGGAAATAGAAGATAAAAATTTTAAACTTCCTAAAGTCATACCAGTGGTTTTATATAGCGGACCTGAAAGATTAAGTAGAAAAAGAGGTATTTTAGATATGATAGAATCTATATCAGAAGAGAGTAATAATTCTAGTATAAAAAATTAAAATTACATATTATGTTTGTTGGTCTAAAATGGAAAACTATCGCATAAACTTGAATATGAAAATATTTATAGATACAAGTTCTATGTGGAGGTGTTCCATGAGAAATAACAAGTCTAAGGTATTGCTAGGAATACTATGTCTGGCAACAGGAATGGCTGTAATTTTGTCAATGTTGCTTCCTGGCTGGATTTGGTCAGCACTTACCGCATTAATACTTATTGGATGTGGAGCATTATTATTTTTTTGTTAAAATAATTTTAACTATAAAGTGTGGGGTGAGTATTGATGAAAGTAGTAACAATAAAGTTACCAAAATGGATTTCAAATATAATCTTAAAATTCATGAGAAAGAGTAAAAATGATTAAATTAAAAAGCCTACTTACGGAAGTAGGCTTTTAAACGTGGTTACTAAGCTCTTTCAATTTTACCAGAACGTAAACATCTAGTACAAACTTTTACTCTCTTAGGAGCTCCATCTATAATCGCTCTTACGCTTCTTAAGTTAGCTGACCATGTTCTTTTATTATGTTTATTTGAGTGTGATACTTGGTTTCCAGAAACCTTACCTTTACCACATACGCTACATACTTTTGCCATCTACGCACACCTCCTTAAAATGATAACTATTTAAAGACTAAAAACATATTTATATTATCATAAATAACAAAAATTTGCAATAGAAATATATATTTGCCTTACACATATTGAAGAATTTCTTATTATCATATAAAATTATATATATAATTCTATATAAAGTAAATATATTTGGAAAATAATTATTATTTTTCTTTCAATATATATACTATAGAAGAAATTTTATCCAAAAAATTTTCTAGGTTTAAATTATACCATATTTATAGTATGATATGATTATAATTTTATATAATAAATAAGTAAAAATAGTAAAAAATAAATTAAGAAATATTTTTAATAAAAATAAGCTTAAGGGGGTCAACCATGAGTGCAAAGGTAACGAATCAATATGGAAGTATAGAAATAGATAATCAAGTAATAGCTCAAGTCATATATAGAGCTGCAATGGAAAGTTATGGTTTAGTAGGTTTAGCATATAAATCTAAAGGAATAGTAGAGTTATTGAAAGGCGAAAATGCTACGAAAGGTGTTAGAGTTGAAGAAGTTGAAGAAGATGCCATAGCAATAGAACTTTATGTTATAATACAATATGGTACAAATATATCTACTGTTGCCAATAATATAATAGATAGAGTAAAATACGTAGTTGAAAAAATGACTGGTGTAAGAGTCACTAGAATTGATATTAATGTACAAGGAATAAGAGTTAAGTAATTTCATAGGAGGAAACAAATGATTCAGTATATAGATGGTAAAAGGTTAAGAGAGATGTTTATTTCAGGTGCAAACAATCTCCAAAACAATAAAGATTTGGTTGACAAGTTAAATGTATTCCCTGTACCAGATGGAGATACAGGAACTAATATGTCATTAACTATATCTTATGCCTTAAAAGAATTAGCAAAAGTGGAAACTGATAACATATCGGACATAGGAAAGGCATTATCTAAAGGTTCTTTAATGGGAGCTAGAGGAAACTCAGGAGTTATACTTTCACAAATAATAAGAGGTATAGCTAAATCTATAGAAGGAAAAAGTAAATTATCAACAGATGATTTAGCAAGAGCTTTCAAAAATGGCTCAGATACAGCATATAAAGCTGTCATAAAGCCAATTGAAGGTACTATACTTACTGTAGTTAGAGAAAGTGGAGAATTTGCAATAAAAGCTGCCAAAAAAGAAAAAGATATAGTAAAGTTTTTAAGTATGCTTGTAAAGGAATCTAATGCTTCATTAGAAAGAACTCCAGACCTTCTAAAAAATCTAAGAGATGCTGGTGTAGTTGACTCTGGTGGAAAAGGTCTTGTACTTATATACGAAGGAATGTTAGCTTCTATAAAGGGAAATAATATAGAAATAAAAAATGCTAGCTTGGATGTTAATACTTCAGCGAGTATGGACTTTGCAAAGAGTACTACTAGTACAGAGGATATAAAATACTGTTACTGTACAGAATTTATACTAGAAAGTTCTAAGGTAGAAGACACTAAAATAAGAGATATAATGATGGCTTATGGTGATAGCTTAGCAGTAGTTGGAGACGATGGAGTCATAAAGGTACATGTACACACTAATGACCCAGGAAATGTGATTCAGGAAGCTCTAAAGTATGGTCAATTATTAACTATAAAAATAGAAAACATGAAGTTACAACATGAAAACACATTATTAGATGTAGAAGAGAAGAAAGAAAAAGAAGATGAGCCTTTAGAAGAAGAAAAAGAGTTTGGATTTATAGCTACTTCTATGGGTGAAGGATTGGCAAATATATTTAAAGACTTTGGAGTTGACCATATAATAGAAGGTGGTCAAACGATGAATCCAAGCACAGAAGACTTTATGAATGCCATAAAGAATATAAATGCCAAAAATATATTTATTTTCCCAAATAACAGTAATATAATAATGGCTGCTAATCAAGCTAAAGAATTGAGTGAGAAAAACATAATAGTTATACCTACAAAAAACACACCTCAAGGATTTGCTGCATTAGTAACATTTAATGGAGAGTTAAGTGAAGATGAGAATAAAGAAGCTATGATGAATGCTTTAAATTCAGTTAAATCAGGTCAAGTAACTTTTGCTGTTAGGGATACAGTAATGAATGAAATTGATGTTAAAGAAGGTAATATAATTGGAATTGCAGAAGGAAATTTATTATCAGCAGGAGATTATGTAGATGAAGTAACATCAAACCTTATTGAAAAGTTGTTTGATGAAGATACTGCTATAATAACATTATTCTTTGGTGAAGATGTTACAGAATCTCAAGCAAATGAACTACGTACTTCTTTAGAAGAAAAGTTTGAAGATGTAGATGTAGAATTATATTATGGAGGACAACCTCTTTATTATTACTTAATTTCAGTTGAATAATGATTATAAGAACCTGTATGACCAAGTAGCTTTTATAAAGTTGGTTGTACAGGATTTTTGTGTAGTAGGTGATATATTTGTTGGATTTATATAAAGATGTTCAATATGTTAAAGGAATAGGACCGAAAAAGGCAGATAAGCTAAATAAGTTGGGAATATTTACCTTAAAAGACTTATTGTATTATTTTCCAAGGCAATTTGAAGATAGAAATAATCTAAAGAAAATAGCACAATTAGAGGATGATGAGAAAGTTACAATAAAAGCAGTAATATCGAGTATAAATACGTTTAGTCCCAAAGAAGGTATGACTTTAACAAAAATTGATGTAAAGGATGAGACTGGCTCAGCTAAATTAGTGTTTTTTAATAAGAGTTATATAAAAAATACATTTCGCCCAGGTGATTCGATATTAGTTTTTGGTAAGGTTAAGAAGAAATTTAATAGTTTAGAACTTACATCATGTGAGTTAGAATATCTTACTAATTCGCCTAAGAATACATGTAGATTTATGCCTGTGTACCAGCTTACATATGGTGTTACAAATAAAGAAATTATGAGTATAATTAGAACAGTACTTGAAGATAAAGAGCTAATTATACAAGAATATATGCCAAAGAGAATTATAGAAAAATATAGGCTATGCAATATAGATTTTGCGGTTAGAAATATACATTCACCAAGCAATAAAGAATCGTTAAAAATAGCTTTATATAGAATTGTATTTGAAGAATTACTCATACTACAGCTAGGCTTGTTTGTGTTTAAAAGTGGAAGAAATAAAGAAGATGGAATAAAATTTGAAATCAGTAAAGATTTAAAAAATATAACGAGTGCGTTACCATTTAAATTGACTAAAGCTCAAAATAGAGCATTGGATGAAATTATACAAGATATGAATTCTGATAAAATAATGAATAGACTAGTTCAAGGTGACGTAGGGAGTGGTAAGACAGTAGTAGCACTTTTAGCACTTGCAAATTGCGTTTTAAATGGATATCAAGGAGCTTTGATGGCACCAACAGAGATATTAGCAGGACAACACTATATTTCCCTTACGGAGTCCCTGAAAGATTTTGGCATAAATGTAGGTTTATTGATAGGTAGCCTTACAAAAAAACAAAAGGATACAGTTTTAGAACAAATCAAAAACAATGAAATTGATATATTGATAGGAACACATGCACTAATAGAAGACAAGGTTGAATTTAATAATATTGGTTTAGTTATAACGGATGAGCAACATAGATTTGGAGTTATGCAAAGAAGTAAACTTTCCATGAAAGGTGCAAATCCCGATATATTAGTAATGACAGCAACACCAATACCAAGAACCTTAGCACTTATACTTTATGGAGATTTAGATATTTCTATTATAGATGAACTTCCTCCAGGAAGACAGCCAATAGAAACACTTGCCATTGAGAAGAGTAAGAGGGATAGAGCGTACAACAATCTTGTAAGAAGAGAGGTTGAATCAGGGAGACAGGTGTATATTGTATGTCCTCTGGTGGAAGAAAGTGAAGCTATAGAAGCTAAATCAGCTGTTGAACTTGTAGAGGAATTAAGAGCTGAATATTTCCAAGATTTAAGGCTTGGATTGCTTCATGGTAAAATGAAGTCGAGTGAAAAAGACGAAGTAATGGGTCGTTTTAAAAATAAAGAAATAGATATTTTAGTTTCAACAACAGTTATAGAAGTTGGTGTTAATGTGCCAAATGCGACATTAATGATAATAGAAAATGCAGAGAGATTTGGGCTTGCACAATTACATCAGCTCAGAGGTCGAGTTGGAAGAGGAAGTCATAAATCTTATTGTGTACTAATTTATGATTCTAAAACAGATGTATGCAGACAGCGAATGGCTATAATGGAAGAGACAAATGATGGTTTTAAGATTTCAGAGAAAGATTTAGAAATAAGAGGTCCTGGAGAATTTTTTGGGACAAGGCAACATGGGCTTCCAGAACTTAAGGTAGCAAACCTGTTTAAGCATATAAAAATATTAAAGTTAGCACAGCAAGAAGCTCGATATATATTAGGTGAAGATAATAATCTACAATTGAAAGAAAACATGCCACTTAAAAAAGAAATTATAGATAAATTCAAAGATATAGTGAAAGAAATTTCATTAAATTAATTTTAAATTATGTTAAAATATTATTAATGTAATAATGTGCTGAAGGGAGATTGTCATATTGAGAGTAATTTCAGGAAAAGCGAGAGGATTAAAACTAAATACTCCAAAAAATGAAGATGTAAGGCCAACTACAGATAGAGTAAAAGAATCTCTATTTAATATAATAAATTCATATGTAATGGAAAGTGAAGTTCTAGATTTATTTGCTGGGACTGGTTCTTTAGGAATAGAGTGTTTATCTAGAGGTGCCAAGGCATGTACTTTTGTAGATATCAGTAAGGAAAGTATAGATATTGTTAAGTCTAATATAAAAAAGGCAAGAGTTGAAAATGAAAGTATTATTCTAAACCTCGATTTTAAATCTGCTGTAGATAAACTTAAGTTACAAAATAGTAAATTTGACATAATTTTTATGGACCCTCCGTATTATAAAAATATGTTTATAGAAGCTATTGAAAAAATTGATAATTCTAATTTGTTGAATGAAGATGGAATAATAGTTGTAGAACATGATACTAATGATTTGTTTCCAGATAAAATATGTAAATTAGAAAAAACTAGAGATAAGAAATATGGAAATACTACATTAACTTTTTATAAGATGGAGGCATAATATGGAAAATAAACCTAGAAAAGCTATATTTGCAGGAAGCTTTGACCCAATTACTAATGGACATTTAGATATTATTTGCAGGGCTTCGAAGTTATTTGACGAATTACAAATAGGAGTATTAAATAATCCTAATAAAAAGGGTCTATTTAGCTTTGATGAGAGAGTAAAGCTTATAGAAAAAAGTACAAGCCATTTAAATAATATAAAAGTTGTAACTTTTAATGGTTTATTAATAAATTACTGTCAAGAAAATGGGATTGGAGCATTAGTTAGAGGTGTAAGAAGTGGTGCTGATGTTGATTATGAACTTCAAATGGCTCATATGAATAGAGAACTTAATCCAGATATAGAGACTATAATTTTACCAAGCTGTACAAAATACTCATTTATAAGCTCATCTTTAATAAAAGAGGTTTTGCTCTTTGATGCTGATATAAAAAATTTGGTTCCAAAGATTGTTTTGGAAGAATTAAAGAAAAAAACTACTGGGGGTAATTGATATATGAAGATAGATTTAGAAATGATTGAACTATTTGAACAGTTAGAGGAGATGTTTAGAAGTGCCTCTACAATTCCTTTCTCACATAAATGTACTGTAGATAAAGACGAAGTTTTGGCTATAATTAACGATATAAGAACTTTGATACCAGAGGAAGTAACACAAGCAGTATGGATTAATAAAGAAAGAAATAAAATAATAAGCCAAGCTAAGCAAGATGCTGCAAATATAGTTGAACAAGCAAAAAAAGAAGCTGAAAGAATACAACAAGAATATCATGAGAATATAGAAGAATTAAAGAAAAATTCTGAAGATGTGGTAAAAGCATACGTAGAATCAAGTGAACCTGTTGTTCAAGCAGACCAAAGAGCTAAGGAGATAGTTGATAGAGCTGAAAGAATAGCAAATGAGATAAGAATTGGGTCAATTGAGTATGCAGAAGATGTGCTTTCTAGTGTTGAGTACAATTTGAAGGAAATATTAGAAGAAGTAAAAAGAGATAAGAATGAACTTAGACCTAAAAAATAAATTTTAAGTTAATAGAATGGGGCTGTCGTACAAATGATTTTAAATGATTTGCGATAGCTCTTTTTTATTAGCATTTATTTTAGAACAGAGTTAAAATGTGCAAAAGTATAAAATAATATTAAATCATGTGCAATTATTTGGTATGGAATTATATATAGAAAATATAGATAATAAAATTAAGGAGGTAGTATGAAAGAGAGGGCTAAAAAAATATTAGGTTTTATTATTAAAAACAATAATGTAACATCACAAGAATTACAAGAAAAGTTTAATGTATCAAAGAGAACTATTTATTATGATATCTTAGCTATAAATAAACAACTAGGAAAAAATGGTAATATAAAAAATGTAAAACATAAATTTACATTTGAAGGTAATTTAGTTAATGCAAGAAAAATAATTTCAACTGAAGAAGATAAATTTTTAGATAGTGACTATAGAAAAATTTTTATATTAAACAAAATATTACTTGGTGAAAAAATATCAATAGAAAAACTAACAAATGAAATGTTACTTTCAAAAAACACAGTAGTGCAAACAATAACAGATGTAAAAAAATACCTTCAAACAATGGGATTGAAATTAGAGTACAATGGAAAATACAAAATTATAGGTGATGAATACGTTATTAGAGAACTATTTTTATTACTTACACAAGAAAATGTACTAGAAATTAATTGTGTAAGTAAGGAAGTAACTAGATTTGATACAAAAGGATGTATAAACCTTACAGATTACTCCTTATTAAATCTAACTAAGTTTACAGAATTTGTAAATAAAAGAATAAGAGATGGGAAAACATTATACTCATACAAATATCTAAATGAAGCCAAAAAGATTGCTTACTTTAATAATTGTAAAGACCTTTTATGTGAAGAAGCAAATGAAAATGAACAGGCCTATATGTGTACTTATGTAAGTTCACTTCCTAGTTTAAATAGTGAAGTTAAGGAAGATATTGTTGAAGAATATGTAGATAAACTTATAGACAAGTTTGAAGTAAATACAGCAATAAAATTAGAAAGTAAGCATGAATTTAAAAAAAATATTTTAAGGCACCTACATTCTTCTTACAACAGAATAAGATTTAAGTTTCCTATTAGCAATCCTATGCTAGATGAGACTAAGTATAAACATGAGTCACTTTATAAAATTATAAAATCAATTATAGAGAATGAAGAAGAGTTTCCTGTATTTGAGGGGATAAGGGAAGAAGAAATAGGATTTATAGCAGCCTATTTTGGTGGATACTTAAGAGGTTCTAGAGATAATGGTCTAAGAAGAAATAAAGTCTTGCTAGTTTGTCCTAATGGCCTTATGGTATCAAAAAGCTTGGAAATACAGTTATACAAATATATACCAACTATAGAAATAGTGGGAATAGTGTCCATTAAGCAATTAAAAGAAGTAAAAGTATACTACGATTACATAATTACGACCATAGATATACAAGATGTAAGTAATGTAATAGTTGTAAATCCTCTTTTAACAGCATCAGATATTCAATTACTTATGAACAAACTAACAAGTGTAAAAGAAAATGATAAATATTTCAATCTTGAACTAATAATACAGGCTATAAGAAAAAATGGAGTTATTAATAATGAAGAAGCACTAAAGTCTGATTTATTAAACATAATACACAAGATAGATGAAGGAGAGATATATCAACCAATGTTAAAGGAATTAATTAATGAAGAAAGAGTCAACATAATAAGTAGCGTTAAAGATTGGAAGGAGGCAATAAAAATAGCATCAAAGCCTTTATTGGAAGATAACTCTATAGAAGAGTTATATATAGAAAATATGATAAAATCAGTTGAAAAATATGGACCTTATATTGTTTTAGCTGATAGATTTGCTCTACCACATGCAAGTTCTAAAGAAGGGGTAAACAAGCTTGCAATGTCTTTACTTATAGTGGAAGAGGAAGTTGACTTATTAGGAAAGCCAGTAAACATATTCATGGTATTAGCTGCCATAGATAATACTACTCACATTAGAGCATTGGCATCATTATCAGAGATGATGTATGAAGAAGAAAATATAAAGTTGATACTTAACAGTGATAAAAGTTCAATACTAGAACTTATAAATAGACAAAATTAGGAGGAATGAAAAATGAAAATATTAGCAGTATGTGGATTTGGTGTAGGCTCATCAATGGTATTAAAAATGACAATACAAAAGGTTCTAAAACAGTTAGATATAGAGGGGGAAGTAGAAAATACAGACATAAACTCAGCTAGAGGAACTGATTGTGACTGTATATTTACAAGTCAAGAACTATTAAACGAATTAAAAGGAACTTGCAATGTACCAGTATATCCTGTTAAGAAGTATATGGACTTATCAGAAGTTAAAGAAGTTGTTCAAGCTTTCTTAAATGATAAGAAATAGTGTAAATTTTCAAAAGTAAATTTAAAATAAGTAACAAAAAATAAAAGATTATTAAAAGTAAAAGTAGTAATAAGGGGAGGAGGAATTTAGTGTTAGAAAACTTAAATAGTTGACCTATCACTAAAAAAATATAATGCTTGATTTTATTTCAAATAATATTTTACGTAATCCATCTATGTTAATTGGATTGATAGCAGCATTTGGTCTTATATTACAGAAAAAGAAAGCATCGGATGTTATAAAAGGGTCATTACTTGCAGCTTTTGGAATCATAATTATGGAGACTGGAACAGGTATGTTAGTTAGCTCAATAGCACCAATTAATGGAGCTTTCCAAAGTATAAGTGGTGGTGCAGTAACAAAAGGTTTAAGTGATGTCACTTTTACTGCAAGTTATGGAGGTGTTATAGGTTTAGCCATGTTTGTAGGTCTGGCTCTTCACTTAATGATAGCGAGGTTTACACCTATTAAGACTATCTTTTTAACAGGCCACATGCTTTACTGGTTCCCATTTATATTTGTAGCATCAGGAGTTGAAGCGGGATTAAGTGGTGGAGTATTAATCGCTTTTGCAGCAGTATTATCAGCTCTTTATTGGTCAATAATGCCATGGTTATTAAGAAAGTATGTATTTGATGTTATTGGAGACGAATCGTTTACACTAGGGCATCCATCGGGTTGTTTAGCACTTATATCTGGATTTATTGCAAAGTTAGTAGGAAATAAAGAAAAATCTACAGAAGATATAAACATACCTCAAAGTATATCATTCTTTAGAGAAATATCTATAAGTGGAGGAATGGCAGTATTTCTAATGTTTATAGTTGTTGGAATAGTGATACCAGATGCGTTTAAAGATACTAATGAGTTTATTGGAACATATGCAATAAAACAAGGTCTTTCTTTTGGGGCAGGTCTTATAATAATGCTTCATGGTGTAAGAATGTTAATAAATCAAATAATGCCAGCATTCCAAGGTATATCAGAAAAAGTTGTACCAAATGCACTACCAGCTTTTGATTGTCCAATATTATTTAACTATAAGCCTAATGCTGTATTAATAGGATTCTTAGTTGCTATGTTAACATCTACAACTATGATTTTAATATGTAACTACTTTAATGTATTTAATATGTTACTTATACCACTTGTTATAACTTCATTCTTTGAATGTGGAGCAGCAGCTGTAATAGGAGAATCTCAAGGTGGTATACGTGGAGCTATAATAGGTACAGCTGTAGCTGCAATATTTATGGTAGCTTTAGTAGGAATATCTGCTGTAATTTACTCAGGGACTATTCAAAACTGGATACTAATATTTGGAGGTAACGACCTTTCTCTATTTGGAATAATCAGTAAGTTTATAGGTTCATTACTTGGAGGAGTATTATAGATATGGAATTTAAATACATAAATGAGATAAAAAGATTAATCAATATAATTGAAAATGAAGAAAAAGCTAATATGGAAAAAGCAGTACAAATACTTGTTGAAGCAATAGAAAATAAAAAAGCAATATTTTCTTTTGGTGCTTCACATGCAGGAATACTAACAGAAGAATTGTTCTACAGAGCAGGTGGGTGTGTTCTTATAAATCCGGTATTTGCAAAATCCTTAATGCTAGATACATCACCTATAACTCATACTAGTAAGATGGAAAGATTAGAAGGATATGGCTCAGCGTTATCTAGTAAGACTCCAATTAAAGAAGGAGATGTAGTTATAGTTCACTCGGTATCTGGTAGAAATCCAGTAAGTATAGAATTTGCTATAGAGGCTAAAGAAAAGAATGCAATAGTAATATGTATAACTAATTTAAGTTACTCAAAGAGCGTATCTTCAAGGCATTCTTCAGGAAAAAATCTTTATGAAGTATGTGATTTGGTGATAGATAATCACGGTAAAAAGGGAGATGCCTGTGTAGAAATAGATGGTCTAAATCAAAGAGTTAGTCCAACTTCTACTGTAATTGCAACTACTATAATGAATTCTATTATAGCTCAAATTACACAAGAGTTAGTTGATAGAGGATTAAAGAATCCACCAATTTTTCATAGTGCAAATATAGATGGTGGAGATGAATTAAATAAGAAGATTTTTGAGGAGTATAAAAGTGTAATTCACTATGAGTATTAAGGTGAAGAATATGTTTTAATAAATTCTAAAGTATTATAACAATATAAATAAGTAGTATAAAATAAAGAGGATGTCTCAAAATAGAGATAAGCCTCTTTTTATTGTTGAAATAATAAAAAGATATTTGATTTCATGCAAAAAAGAGTGCTTCATGAACTAAAAAATTCATTTTGAGACACTTCCTTTATTGTTGAGTAATGGTATTAAATGAAGATAAAACCTTATTTACTGACTGATTAGATATGGTAAAATATTATTTTTGGAATTTTAGAAAACGTTGTCATAGAAAAAAACTATAATAAAAAAAAATGCATAGAAAAAACTGATTAGACAATAAATACATGCTTTGATAATATTTTAAATGGAATAAAAATATGTAGAATTATAATGAAAAAGAAAATAAGATGGAGGGAATAAGAGTGGGTATGTTAAAAAAATTATGTTCACTAGCTATGGTGGCAATTATGACTACAACACTTATAACAGGGTGTTCAAGCGGAAATGGAAAAGATTCAAAAAAGGATGGAGAAAAAGAAAAGCTAGTTCTTTGGATGCCACCAGTAGAAGACAATATGAAGGAAGTTTGGGACCCTATTTTAGATAAATTTGAGGAAAAGAATAACTGTGAAGTAGATTTGCAGATAATTCCTTGGGAGAATTATTCTGAAAAATTTGCAACAGCTATAAGTGCTGATGAAGGTCCAGATGTAGGATACATGTATGCGGAAATGTATCCACAGTTTATACAAAGTGGAGCAGTAGAAGATTTGACTAATTATGCAACTAAAGAAGATAAGGAACAATCTATTTATATAAAGACATCTGAAATGATGGGTGGAATGTATGGAATGCCATTCCAAGCAGCAAATCCAGGTGTACTGTATTATAACAAGGATATTTTAGAAAAAATAGGAGAAAAACCTCCTAAAACATGGGAAGATTTTAAAAGAATCTGTAAAAAAGCAACACAAGATACTGATGGTGATGGAAAGATAGACCAATGGGGATTGGCTCAAGGATGGGGAGCTAAAACTTTCGGTAACTTAAATTGGAACTGGTACCCTTATTTATGGCAAGCTGGTGGAGATATATATAATGATGATTTAAAATCAGTTAAGTTTAATAATAAAAATGGTTTAGAAGCAGCGAATTTCTTAAAAGAATTACAAGCATATGTGCCTGAAGATTCTTTATCTAAAGATAGTAATGAAATAATAGAAAGTGTATTTGGACCAGGAAAAGCAGCATTTACAGTAATGCTATCTTCTGCTGCAACAAGTGTATTTGATAAATCATTCCCAGATTTAAATTGGGGATTTGTAACTGGGTTAGAGGATAAGAAAGCTGCGACTTTTGGAGCAGTAGACCATCTATCTTTAATGTCATCAGCAAAAAATAAAGAACTTGCATATAAACTAATACAGCACATGTTAAGTGTTGAATCAATGACAGAATTCCATAAAGCAATACCAAGAGCACCAATAACAAAAGGTGAACCATATCAAGGTGATGAAAGATTCAAAGAAATGGTTGAAAATGACAAGGATATATATAGACCATTGGTTGTAGGACCTCATGGAGTTGAAATATATGAATATTTATGGAAAGAACTTCAAACAATGATTTCAGGAGATAAAACGCCAAAACAAGCATTAGATGATGCTGCAAAATATTCAAATGATTTATTAGCACAATAAAAGTTTACGGCTGTAAGACGTTTCATAGTATCTTGCAGAATAAAATTAGCATTGTATCATAAGTACAATGCTAATATTTATATTGGAGAGGATAAAATGGAAAACTTAGTTAGGGATTTTGAAGCAAATTCAAAAAAGAAAAAAACAAGATTAAATATTAAACCATATATTTATATATTGCCATTAGGTATAATTCTAGTAGCATTTTATGTAATACCAATAATAATGTCAATATATTTTAGTTTTACAAAGTACAACATTATTAGTCCAGCTACTTTTATAGGTTTAGAAAACTATAAAAAATTATTTACAGATGAAACACTAAAAGTATCTATTATAAATACAATTAAATTTACTCTTATTGTAGTACCTTGCCAAACTATTTTATCATTGGTTTTGGCAGTTTGGATTACTGGAAAGGGAAATAGTAAAATAGCTTCATTTGCTAAAGGTGCGATATTTATACCAGTATTATCATCTATGGTTTTGATAGGTATGGTATGGAGAGCTTTACTAAATGGAGAAGGTTCAATTGTATATCAAGTATTAGGTGCTTTTGGAATAGAGTCATCTAAACTTTTAGGAGATAGTAAGACTGCACTACCTACACTTATGTTTATATCTATGTGGAAAAATATAGGTTATTTTATGGTAATTTATATTTCAGGGATAATGAATTTGCCAAAACATTGTTATGAAGTGGCAAAGGTCGATGGAGCCACAAAACTTCAAGAATTTATGAAAATAACGGTTCCTTTATTAAAACCAACAACAATAATGGTTGTGTTTTTAGGTACTATATGGTCATTACAGGTATTTGACTTAATCTATACTGTAACTGGTGGAGGACCAGGTATATCTACTATGAGTATAGTTATGCATGCTTTTAATTTAAACTTTAAAAATTTTAATTCTGGATATGCAATGACTGTAGCAAATGTATTATTCTTGTTGATAGCTGTAGTCTCTATTTTTCAGAATAAATTTGTAAAACGAGATAGTTCAGATATTTAGAAAGGTAGGTACAAGATGAAAACGACAAGAAGATTATTGAGTGATGGTTTGCTATTATTTATAGCATGTGCAAGCTTAGTACCTTTTATATACATGTTGATAATATCCTTAAAGGTAACATATAATTCATATAATTTAGATATATCTTTTTCAACAGTAACCCTTCAAAACTATATAGATATATTTACTAAAAAAGGATTTGCACAATACTTTTTAAATACAGCTATAGTATCCTTCTCAGGTGTATTATTAAATTTGGTATTTAGCACATTGGCAGGATATTCTTTTGCAAAGATGGATTTTAAAGGTAGTGATAAATTATTTTTATTTATGATAATGACTTTAATTATACCATCTCAAGTTACAATGATACCACTTTATATAATAATGAAACATTTAGGGTGGATAAATAGTTACCTTGCACTTATTATGCCAATACCAACTGCATTTGGTGTATTTATAATGAGACAAGCTATTTTAGGAGTTCCAAAAGAGCTACTGGAGTCAGCAAAAATAGATGGTTGTTCAGACCTTAGGATTTTAATACAAATAGTGTTGCCTCTAATCAAGCCAGCATTAATTACACTAGCAATATTTACTTTTATGGGAGCATGGAATGAATTTATGTGGCCTCTTATAGCGACAACTAAAGATACAATGAGAACATTGACAGTTGGATTGTCTACTCTTAAGACTTTCCAGATAACAAACTATGGGCAAATGATGGCAGGTGCAACAATAACATTTTTACCACCATTTATTTTCTATTTGATTTTACAGAGTAAATTTGTGGAAGGGGTATCTTTGTCTGGAATAAAGGGTTAGTTACTTTAATTTAAAAAATATAGGGCAGAATTATGTAGATATGGAGGAGTTTAAAATATGGAGATTTCATATGTATTGAAGGATTGTACATTTAAACACAATAAATATTCAGTTATAGAGGATGATACTTGGGAACATAAAGACTTAAACATTGTAGTAGCTAAGGGAGAGAAGTTTGCTTTTCAAATTATGCTAAAAGCAACAGAAGAATTTAATTGTACAATTGATGCAAGTAGTGCTATATCATGGAAAGGTCTTGGAAATAGAGTAAGACTTGGATTAAATGTACCTAATGAATTAGAAAATGATTTTAGTATCAATATAATGGGGTATGTTCAAGACGATACAAAAGCATTTGTAAATGATGCTATTTTGAGAGATAAAGATGTATTGGTAGAACAACATTTACCTCAAATGTTTTGGGTTGAAGGTCAAGCACCTGAGGACTTTATAGAAAATAGCTTTAATATAGGTATTGATGTATTCAAAAGTTTTGGGTATGAAGATGAAGAGAGAGTTTGCACAATTAATGTTCCTGTGGAAGTAAAAAATGTTGTATTAAAGCCTTTGGATGAAAGTAGATTCTTTTTAGATTTATGGCAACATCCAAGTTGTTTAGCTAGAATGTATAAGGTTGAACTATGGTCTGATATACATTTTGAAATAATTGATAATTATTTAAAAGAATTAGCTTCTTTAGGAGAAAAAGTTACAACGGTTATAGTTTCAGATTATCCATGGGCAGGACAAAGTTGTTACAAAGTTTATAAAAATCCATCAAACTTATATGAATACAATATGGTAAGTGTTTCAAAAGGTCTAGATGGAAAGATTAAGTGCAATTTTGAAAGTATGGACAGATATATAGATATAGCTAATAAACATAAAATGGCTCAGGAGATAGATTTATTTGGTTTGTTGGGTAATTGGTGTGCTGGTGAGTTTGGAAACCCTATAGAAGGATATAAAGACCCTATAAGAGTAAGATATTATGATGAAAATGACAAAGTATTTAAGTTTATAAATAATACAAAAGATTTAAAAGAATATATAGGACTAGTTTTAAATCATTTAATAGAAAATGGATTATGGGATAGAGTTAGAATTATAGCTGATGAACCAAATAATCCAGAAGTAGTGAAAGAGTGTATCGAGTTTATAAACTCCACTATAGGAGAGCATGGAGTTAAGTACAAGTCAGCAACACATGACCAAAACTTTTTAGATAGAGGTCAAGACGAAGTTGATGATATGTCAATAAACTTAAAGCTTACTATTCAAAATTATAAGGATATAGATAAGTTAAAGAAAAAGATTAATGACAAGGGCGGAATATTGACTTGGTTTGTATGCTGTTTTCCAGAGAAGCCAAATAGTTTTATAAGTTCTCCTTTTGTTGAAAATAGAATAATAGGATGGTATACTTATTATTTTGGTCTTGATGGATTTTTAAGATGGGACTACAATTTATGGACGGAAGACCCTTGGAAAGATGCAAGTTACAAATTCCCTATTTGGAAGGCTGGAGATATGTTCTTTGTTTATCCTGGAAAAGATTTAAAGCCAGTTAGAAGTGTTAGAATGGAGAATTTAAGATTTGGAATACAGGATTTTGAGTTATTTACTATGCTAGAAAAAGAAAAGGGCAGAGAGTATATAGAAGTTGAACTTATGCAAGAACTATTAAATAAAAAAGAAAATGCTGAAATTAAAGGCTTTGGAAATATAGAACTTGGATATTCACTTGATAATTGTGGATACAATAAAGTTAAAAAACAAGTACTGGATTTATTAGAAGGATTATAAAAAATATAAGGGGGTGTCTCAAAATGAATTATTTAGTTCATGAGGCACTCTTTTTTGTATGAAATCAAATATATTTTTATTATTTCAACAATGAAAAATAGGTCTATCTCTGTCTTGAGACAGCCCCTTTAGTTTTTCAAGTTGTATTTAATATCTTCAAATTATATTCAAGACAGAACCTATAAATAACAATAATTAGATATAACATGATATAATTTAATTTGATATAATAGGGTATTGATAATATTATCTGTAAAATAACATTGTTAGGAGGGGAATAAAATAAAAAAAATAGCTATTGTTATAATATTTTTTTTTAGTATAGTTTTTATGGTATTTTATTTTAGAATAAAAGGAAATAGTGATTCAGTTATGATGCAACGAGGAATAAATATAGGTAATGCGTTGGAATCGCCGAAAGATTTTCTCTGGGATGTAAAAATGTCAAATAAATTTTTTGATGATATAAAAAATGCTGGTTTTGATACAGTACGTATACCTATAAGGTTTTCTGATTATACATCAAGTTCTAATGATTTTAAAATTGATGAAGAATTTTTCAAGAAAATTGATGGACATATAAATTATGCATTGGACAAAGATTTAACAGTTATTTTGGATTTACATCATTTTGAAGAAATTATGAAAGAGCCAGAAGTCAATAAAGAGAAGTTTTTAAAAATATGGAAACAGATAGCGAATAGGTATCAAAAGTATGATAAAAAATTGGTATTTGAACTGTTAAATGAGCCTAAAGAGAATCTATCTTCACAGTTATTAAATGAATACATTGAAGAAACAATAAATATAATTAGAAAAAATAATCCTAAAAGAACAATCATAGTAGGTCCATACAATTTTTATCAAATTGATTATTTAAAAGAATTAAATATTCCTAAAGATTCTAATATAGTAGTTTCTTTTCACTATTATGAACCAAATGATTTTGCATTCCAAGGAAATGTCTATCATGAGGGATTTGAACACTTGAGTAATATTACTTGGGAAGGAACAGATGAACAGATGAGCTACCTAAAGAAAAGATTTGACACTGTAGAGAAGTGGGCAAATAAAAATAAAGTAAAAGTTTTTTTGGGTGAATTTGGAATAACAAAAGAGGCACCAGAAGCTTCGAGAAAAGCTTGGATAAAAGCAGTAAGAGAAGAAGCTGAAAAACGAAATTTTTCATGGGCTTATTGGGAACTTGCTTCTGGGTTTGGAATATATAATCAGGATGATGGAACTTGGGATGAAGATATATTAAATGTGTTAATAGAAAAGAGGTGATTTTATGAAGAAAAATTCAAAAAAAATACTTATAACTTTAACTATTATTACCAATATAATATATATATTATGGAGAATTTTTTATACAGTTCCTAAAGAAGAAGGTATGTTTGCTTTAGTATGTGCCATAATACTGCTTTTTGTAGAGATAATAGGAATGATGGAAATGTTTGTGCATTATTATGGTATGTCAAAGATTGAGTATCCTGAAAAGCCCATTATAAGTGAAGAACTTTACCCTCATGTGGATGTATTTGTTGCAACATATAATGAATCTGTTGATTTGGTGAGAAAAACCATAAATGGATGTGTTCATATGCAGTATCCAGATAAGAAAAAGGTACATATATATATATGTGATGATGGTAATCGTGAAGAAATGCGTATTCTAGCAGAAAAAATGGGTGTGAATTATATAACTAGAACGGAAAGAGAAGGAGCTAAAGCTGGGAATTTAAATAATGCAATGCAACATACAAACTCTCCTTTGATTGCTACATTTGACGCAGATATGATACCAATGCATGATTTTTTGATTGCTACAGTACCATACTTTTTGAAAAATGAGCAGGCTAAAAAAGATGGAGAAAAAGAGACATATGAAAAGGTTGGTTTTGTACAAACTCCACAAAGCTTTTATAATCCAGATTTGTTCCAATTTAATTTGCACTCTGAGGGTAGAATTCCAAATGAGCAAGACTATTTTTATAGAGATATTCAATTAGCTAGAAATAGGACAAATTCTGTAATTTATGGTGGTAGTAATACAGTTATTTCAAGAGAAGCTCTGGAGGAAGTTGATGGATTTTATACTTATTCTATTACAGAAGATTTTGCAACAGGTATATTAATTCAAAGTAAGGGATACAGATGCTATGCTATTCCGGAAGTACATGCATCAGGTCTATCTCCTACTGACTTAAAAAGTCTTATTAAGCAACGTGAAAGATGGGCACGTGGGTGCATACAAACTGGTAGACGATTAAATATTTTGTTTAGGAGAGGTTTAGGATTTTGGCAGAAAATAAGTTATATTTCTTCAATTACTTATTGGTATGCAAGTATAAAACGCTTTGTATATATAATGGCACCTATTTTATTTTCTGTGTTTAATGTGATTGTAGTAAAATGTACATTACTTCAAGTATTGATATTTTGGTTACCAATGTATATTTTAAGTAGCTTGTCTCTTAAAATATTTTCTCAAAATATAAGGAACACTAGATGGACTAATATATATGAAACTATAATGTTTCAGTCTTTAATGCCATCGGTAATACTTGAAACGTTTGCAATATCTAAAAATAAATTTTCGGTGACAAATAAGGATAAATTAGAAGATAATAGAATGTATAAGTTTTTACAGGGAATACCGTATTTTATTTATATAGTGTTATCTATAATAGGAATTTTAAAAATGTTTACATCAATATTTAAAGTGGGTTCAATGACGTATTCAGTTGTTTTATTTTGGCTAATTGGAAATCTTTTTAATCTTGTTATGGCTACATTATTTATATCAGGAAGACAACAATTAAGAAAATCTGAGCGTTATATTGCTGAAATTAATTTTAAGTTAAAGCAAAATTCTTATGCTCTTTCTTCAAAAACAATTGACATATCAGAAAATGGATTTGCGTTTTTGTTAGAAAACCCAGAATATATTTCTCCAGAAGAAGAGTTTGAGGTAGAGTTTAGAGAAAAATCGGGAAACGAAATGTATATAGCTAATATGAAAGCAAAGGTTGTTAATGTTGTAGAAGTGAATTCAAAATGGAAATATGCAGCTTATATTACACATATTGAAGACAATGAAGTAGATAACTGGATGTGTATTGTTCATGATAGAATACCTACTTTGCCAATGACAATATCGAATCAACTAGGTTTCTTTGATGATTTGCAAATTAACCTAAAAAAACGTATTGAAAAAAACAGAACACTATCACGAAGAAGCCCAAGAATTAATATGAATTTTCATATAGATATAAAAGATATAGGTAAATTAAGAATAGTAAATTTTAATTATCAATATGTATTATTAAATTTTGAAAATAAAAATATTTATCCTAAAGAAATAGCTTTGGAAATTAATGAAAATATTGTATTAGAATGTGATTTATGTGAGGGGAAAACTGATGAAAGAGGCATTTTATATAAAGTGAATAACATTGACAGTATAATGCAAAATTTCTTTTTAAGAAATGAAATGATGGATTGGATATTACAAAATAAGACAATTATTGTTTCAGAACCTAGTAAAAAGAAAGAAGAAAGCAAAGATGAGTTTGAACCCATGGAATATATTTAGGAGAGATGAAATGAAGACTTTAAAAGTGTTTTTTTGTTCTGTAAAATATCTTATTTTGGTGTTTATTTTCTTTATAAACGCTACTTTTACAAGTTCAGCAACAAGTGACAAAACCTTAGATTTATCTTTTAAGAAGATAGAGAATAATATAAGTTCTAATATTACACATGAAGATACAGGTATAAAAATAGAAACAGATGATTCTAAGAGTGATAAGGAACGTTATTTATATATTTATCAAAATATAAAAGAAAATTGGGGTATGTACCATAATTTTTATATTGAGATTCAAAATAAAAATGAAAGCTCTCAGAGAATAAATTTAAGCATACAAAATAAAAATATGCTTGAGTTTAGATTAAAAGAAGGTAGTGAAGTATTTTTTGAAGATAAAAATATAATATATTCAGATAAAATAAAAGATGGATGTATAGAAGTGCCAGGAGAATTTAAAGGTAAAATTTATGTAAATTTTAATAGTTTTATAAATGATAAAAGTAATGTATTACTGGATTCGAGTATGCTTTCAAATATTGTTAGTTGGGGAATTACATTTATCCCATCTGATGAAGGACATAATGTTGTTACTATAAGAAAGTTATCTTTGTTAGTCGAGGATAAATTAGAATCTTTGCATAATATTAGAATAACTGGAGATGAAGAAGTACAAATACCGGTATTGGGTCAAAGTATAAGTCAGTACAATGTATTAGGTCTTGAAAATAATTCAAAGATTAAGTATTCTCTTATAGAAAAACAAGATAGTGTAAATATATCTCAAAAAGGTAAGTTGACGTTAAGTGATAAATCCAAACCTGGACAAATTATTTTACAAGTTGACGTTAATGATAAATTTAAAGTCGGCAAAAAAATAACATTAACTCAATCTTGGAGTATTAATAAAAAAGATAAAGATGGTGTTCTATATACATTAGTATCACCTAAACAATCACCAACAGTACAAGATATGAAAAAAATAAACTTTATGAATAATAGCATAATATTTATTCAAATTTTATTTATATCTTTAGTAATAATATGCTTTGGGATTTATTTGTATTGGAAAAAACATTCAAAAACTAAGTAAAGAGAGGAGGTTAGATTGTGTTATTTTCAAGCTTAATTTTTTTATTTTATTTTTTACCAATAACATTGGTATTGTATTATGTGTTTAGATTTAATCGAACTATACAAAATATGATATTACTAGTTGTTAGTTTATTTTTTTATGCTTGGGGAGAACCAAAATTTGTTGTTATTATGATAGCTTCTATAATAATGAATTATATATTTGGTTTACTAGTAGATAGATACAGGGAAAGTAAAATAAAAGTGAAAATTTTTCTAGTTTTAATGTGTGTATATAATATAGGTGTTTTATTTATATTTAAATATCTAGCTTTTGCACTAAGAAATATTAGCGAACTTATTAGTATTGAATTGACTATACCTAGTATTGTTTTACCTATAGGAATTTCATTTTTTACATTTCAAGGAATGTCTTACGTTATAGACGTTTATCGTAGGCATGGAGAAGTTCAAAAAAATCCTTTTTATGTGGGACTTTATATAGCTTTTTTCCCTCAATTAATAGCAGGGCCTATAGTTAGATATGAGAGTGTAGCAGAGCAAATTCTTAATAGAAAAGAGACTTGGGATAAGTTTTCTATTGGGACTTGTAGATTTATAACAGGTCTAGGCAAAAAGGTATTAATTTCAAATAACATGGCTATAGTAGCGGACTATATTTATACCATGAATAGTCAAGGAGAAATAGCTGCATCACTTGCATGGCTTGGTTCGATAGCTTATACCTTGCAAATATTCTTTGATTTTTCTGCTTACTCGGATATGGCTATAGGTTTAGGTCTTATGTTTGGTTTTAAATTTGAAGAAAACTTTAATTATCCATATATATCAAAATCAATCACTGAGTTTTGGAGAAGATGGCATATTTCTTTAGGAATGTGGTTTAAGAGCTATATATACTTTCCACTTGGTGGTTCTAGAGTAGCAAATAAAGATATTATGATTAGAAATATGTTTATAGTGTGGTTATTTACTGGAATATGGCATGGAGCAGAATGGACATTTGTAATTTGGGGAATTTTAAATTTTGTTTTCTTAATTATAGAGAGATTTATAATGTTTGAAAAGATTGAAAATCATAATTTTATAAAACATATTTATACTTTATTAGTAGTTAATTTTGGGTGGGTATTATTTAGATCCCCCAATTTAAAAGAAGCATATAACTATTTTAAAGCTATGTTTGGAGGAAGTGGGGTTATTTGGAGTGATTATACATATATGTTTTTAAAAGAATACTGGATTTTCTTTATATTTGCGTTTATTTTTAGTGTGCCTATTGCGAAGAAAATTAATAAGTTTGTTGTTGAACAAGCTAAATACAGTATGCTATTTAATGTATTTTATCCAATATCAGCTATTCTATTGTTCTTTATTTCTGTGACATATTTAGTAACTGGAAGCTATAATCCATTTATTTATTTTAATTTTTAGTTAAGGGGGGAAAAGTATGAATAGATTTTTTAAAGTAAGATTAATAACTGCAATTATGTTCTTAATTGTTTTATTCGCTTTCTCTATCTTTAATATTTGTTATTCTGGAAAAGATATGATACATGAAATAAAAAATTCAGTTGCTAAGAGAAATAGTTTAAAAGATACAATATCATCTATTGATAATACAGTAAATGATAAAGTAATATATAAAAATACATTTATTGAAACTTATGGATATTTACAAAAGTTAATGGGTAAAAATGAGTTTTCAAAGTTTAGTGTTGTAAAGGATACTTCAGGGAAAATGCATTATACATATTTTGCTAAAGCTCCAAATCAAGTTGGTGTACTAGCAGATAGGGTAAGAAAATTTTCTGAAGAAATGGAAAAACAAGACACGAAATTAGTTTATTTAATGACTCCAGATAAGTATGTAAAAGGAGTGACAAAATTTCCAAAAGGGATACCTTATTCTTACAGCAATGAGACCGCAGATAATTTTTTAAGCCAACTCAAAAAGTACAATGTGGACTATATTGATTTTAGGGAAAATATTTTAAAAAGCGGTATTCCAAAAGATGATTTATTTTTTAAAACAGACCATCACTGGAAAGTAGAAACTTCTTTTTGGGCATTTGGAGAACTAGTTGAGCAACTTAATAAAAAATATAATATGAATTTAGACAGAAATAATTATTATAGAGATAAGGAAAATTATAATTCAATTGTATACCCTAAATCATTTCTTGGTTCTATGGGAAGAAAGACAGGTATTTTATATGGTGGGATAGATGATTTTACATTAATTTATCCTAAATTTAAGACCAATTATACTTATTATACAGATTCTAAATCGCAAAAATTTGAATTAAAAGGCAGATTTGAAGAGAGCTTGATATTATCATATCCTTTTAATGCAGACCTTAATTTAATGGATGGTCAATCAGATAAGTATTTTACATATTTATTGGGAAATAGACCATTAGTTAAGATAAAAAATATAGAAAATCAAGAAGGATTAAAAGTGCTATTTGTTAAAGACTCTTTAATTGTACCAACAGCAGCCTTCTTTTCCTCTGTTTGTTCAACTATAGATATGATAGACCCTAGATATTATGATGGAGATATATTGGAATATGCAAAGTCTCAAGACTATGACTTTGTTTTTATATCTGTATATCCTCAAAATCTTACAAAAGAATTCTTTCCATTTTGTGAGTAAGTTTTTAAATAAATTTTCTAATAAAATAAAAAATAAATGGGAGTGTCTCAAAATGAACTTTTTAGTTCATGAGGCATTCTTTTTTGTATGAAATCAAATATATTTTTATTATTTCAACAATGAAAAAGAGGCTTGTCTCTATTTTTAGACAGCCTCATCTATTTCCATACTTATTTTAAGAAATATTTTTCTTACTAAATACTTCTTTATCGACTTTTCCGAGTGATTTTCCTACAGTAATTGATGATACCATAGCACCATTAACATTTATCATTGTACGTCCCATATCTAATATAGGGTCTATTGCAAGTATACCACCAACTAATGGGAAATAAGAACCAAGACCAACTCCAGATATAACAACTGAAACTGCCATTGTAGCAGTTCCTGGAAGACCTGCTATTCCAAAAGAACTAATTGTTATAACTATTAACAACATAACATAAAAACTCATATCCATGTTTACACCAGCCATATTTGCAAGTGTAACAGCCATTAAAGCGGGATATATACCTGCACAACCATTCATACCCATATTTGCACCTAAACTTGCTGTAAAGCTTGATACACCCTCATCAACTCCATGATTTTGTACTAGGCTTTCTATTGTTACAGGCAATGTTCCTAAGCTAGAACGCGAAGTAAATGCTAGAAGTAGGGCTTCAGTTGAATTTTTTATATAAGTAATGGGATTTAGTCCATTTAGAGTTATAAAAATCAAATGTATAACAAATAATATTGCAACTGATATATAAAGTGCTAATATAAAATGTAAAACAGATACTATTGAGCTAATACCTTGTGAAGTTATTGTATTTGCAAGTAGAGCAACCACAGCATAAGGCATAAATTTAATAACAGTCATAGATACACTTACAATTATCTTGTAAGATGCTTCTATAAAATCTATAAATGGTTTTATTGTTTCAAAATGTTTTTTACTTAATCTCTTTATTGATGTAGCTATAAATGTAGCAAATATTATTGTAGCTACAATATTTCCATTTGCCATAGCCATTACAGGATTTGATGGTAGTAACCCTCTTAAAGTATCTACAAGAGAATTTATTTCTTTAAGCTCTTGATTTCCTCCTAAAGCAGGGAGATTAACTCCTACACCTAACTTCATTATATTTGCAACTACAATTCCAACAATAGCAGCTATAGCAGTAGTAGTAAGAAGCATACCTAAAGACCTAAATGTAAGTGTTCCAAGATTATTATCTTTCATATTAATAATTACCTTTATAATTGATAAGAAAACTAAAGGTACTACTAACATTTTTAATAAGTCCATGAATCCAGAACCAAATAGACTATACCATTTACTTACTTCCTGTAACCAAGTGACTTGAGTTGTATCATTAGGAAAACCAGCAAAAGCTTGAATTATAATTCCTAATATAAGTCCGAGTATTGTAGCATATATTGTTCTCAATGAAAATTTGATTTTTTTCTTTTCAAATTGTCTAACAATAAAGAATGTACCTAGAAGCAAGATTATAAAAAAAATCGTTTTAAAATTTGTAATCATAAGAAATTGTGATAAGAATGAACTTTCCAATATTTTTTCTCCTTTATCTAAAAATAAATTTTTCTAAGTCTAAATAATATCAATATATTAAAAAAATGTCAATATTATATCATAATTTACTAAAATAGAATAAATTAATTTAATTTACAGAAATGTGATTAAATACAGAAAAATAGGGTATAATATATGTTTAAAGAATTTGAATTGGGGTAAGAAAAGATAAAATAGCTTTTATAAAATTTGATTTCAAACAAAATAATGTGAAAAAAATAACTTTGATTTATTATAAAGATGTGTACATAGAATATATATCAAATGAAAAGCTCAAAATAAGTAAAGAAATTAATTAGACATCAAAGGAGAGATAAAATGAGAGTAATAATAATTGGTGGTGTTGCAGCTGGGATGAGTGCTGCAGCTAAATTAAAAAGAATAAAACCTGAATATGAGGTTGTTGTTTACGAAAAAACAGAGATAGTATCTTTTGGTGCTTGTGGATTGCCATATTTTGTTGGTGGATATTTTGATGATGCTAATGACTTATTAGCAAGAACACCTGAAAAACTTAGAGAGTCTGGGATTGATTTAAATATATTTAGAGAAGTTGTTGAGGTTGATAGTGAATCTAAGAAAATAAAAGTAAAAAACGTAAAAACAGGTGAAATACATGAAGATTACTATGATAAATTGATGATAGCAACTGGGGCAAGAAGTATTATGCCTCCTATAAAAAATGTAGAATTGAAGAATGTTTCTATGTTAAAAAGTTTATACGATGGAGAGTATCTAAAAAAGATTTTAAGTGATAAAGAAAATAAAAGAGTTACAATAATAGGTGCTGGATTTATAGGATTAGAAGCAGTTGAGGCATGTAAGAAGTTAGGCAAAAATGTGCATGTAATTCAATTGGAAGATAGAATATTACCTCAAGTATTTGATAAGGAAATTACAGATGTGTTAGAGGAAGAAATAAGACGACATGATGTTAAATTGCACTTGGATAAAATGGTTGTAGAACTGTATGGAAAAGATAAAGTAGAAAAAGTTATAACAAATAAAGGGGAAATAGATACGGATGTAGTAATAATTGCTACTGGTGTAAGACCTAATACAGAGTTTTTGTCAAACACTAATATAGAAATGCTAAAAAATGGAGCTATAGTAGTTGATGAGTACGGAAGAACTTCTGTAAAAGATATATACTCTGCTGGTGACTGTGCAACCATAAAGAATATAGTAAGTAATGAAAATATATATGTACCTTTAGCAACTGGAGCTAATAAATTAGGTAGGATAGTAGGAGAAAACCTAGGAGGGAGAGAAGTTTCTTATCAAGGTTCACTATCTTCAAGTTGTATAAAAATTATGGATATGGAAGCTGCTTCAACTGGAATTACAGAAAGACAAGCTAAAGATTTAGGCATAAATGTTAAATCTAAATTTATTTCTGATTATAATCAAACACACTATTATCCAGGAAGAAATAAAATATATGTAAAGCTTGTTTATGATGCAGATACAAAAGTTATTTTAGGAGGACAAGTGGCTGGGTTTAAGGATGCTGTTCAAAGAACAAATGTACTGGCTGCTGCTATTTTTGGGAAAATGACTACAAATCAGCTTGGAATGTTAGATTTGTGTTATGCTCCACCATTTGCAAGAACATGGGATGTTTTAAATGTGGCTGGAAATGTATCTAAATAATATCATTTAATTTGTGACTAACAAGTACTTAAAGGAATGAATTTACTCTGCAATATTTCATAAAGGTAAAATTCATTCCTAATTTTTTGTCAATAAAGATAAACAGAATTATTCATCAAAATTTAAATGCAAACTTAGTCTATCTTCTCCAAGAAGAGTATTTTCAAAAACATTAGTAGCATTTTCTAAGTACATACTAGGCATATCTAATGATGGACTAAAATGTGTTAGTAAAAGTTGCTTAACATTTCCTAATTTTGCAAGATTTGCAGCTTCTCTAAAAGTCATATGTTTGTTTCTAACAGCTTTTGATATGTCTAAATCATCGCCATACATAGCTTCACATATGAATAAATCACTATCTTTTATAAAGTCTGGTATTGATTCTATAGGTCTTGTATCAGTTGTAAGACTTATTTTAACTCCCTTTCTTGATTCTCCCAAAACCATATCTGGAGTGTATTTTTTTGAATCTAAAACTACACTTTGACCTTCTTGTAGCTTTTTCCATAACATTTTAGGAACTTCATTTCTAGTTGCCTTATCTATATCAAATTTAGGATTTCTTCTAAAATTAAAACTGTATCCTAAACACTCTATGGAGTGTTCTAAATCAATTGTTGAAATTTCTACATTTCTTAAAAATTCATTATCTAAAGAAAAACTGCCTTGAGGATTCTCTATAATTTTTAAAGTATATGGTATATATTCTACTAAATTTCTCATAGAACGAATACAATCAACTATTCCAACTGGGCCAATTATAGTTAAATCACTTGTACGACCGCTATTTCCAATAGTTGATAGAAGTCCTAAAAGTCCAAATATATGGTCACCATGTAAATGGGTTATACAAATCAAGTCTATATCTTTAAAGCCACATTTTTTTAGCTTCATGGATACCTGAGTGCCCTCACCACAATCAATTAGTATTTTTCTACCTTTATAATTTATGAATACAGAAGATAGAAATCTGTTTGGCATAGGGACATTTCCACCACATCCAAGTAAAGTTAAATCTATCATTTTTTCCCCTTTCTAAAATTAACACAAATCTGTTGTTTGTTTTTATTATAATATCCTATTATAATTATTTTAACATTAAATATAGCAATAGATGTGTATTTGAGTCAAGAAATATTGTCAAATAGTTTTTTTGTATTGCAATATATAAAAATTTTATGAGAAGAAATTGAATTTTATTTTTAGAAACATTTAAAGGAGGATAAATTAATGAAAATACTAAAGAAAATAACTATTTTGTCATTAATTACATTAACTTTGGTTGGATGTAGTAATGGAGAAAGTAAAAAAACTATTGAAGGTTCTAAGAAAACTCAAAGCTCTAAAGAAGATGAACAAGCAATAATAGTACATAAAGATGCAAATATATTGAAAGATAGGTATGAGTCACCAAAAGGTTTTAAAAGAGTGGATGTAGAAAAAGGTAGTTTCGAATCATTCCTTAGAAATACTAAGTTAAAAAATTATGGTGAGAAGGTAAAGTATTATAATGGTAAAACTAAGGAATCAAAAGGCATTTATGATAGTGTATTCGATGTTGATATTGGTAATAGAGATTTACATCAATGTGCAGATGCAATTATGCTTATGAGAGCTGAATACTTGTATCAGAATAAGAGGTATGATGAAATAAGTTTTGACTTTGTCGATGGTTTTAAGGCTAAGTATTCAAAATGGGCAGAAGGATATAGAATTTCAGTAAAAGATAGTGGTTCAAGTTGGTATAAATCGACTGAATATTCAACATCATATGAGAGCTTTAGGAAGTTTATGGATATAGTATTTGCTTATTCAGGAACTTTATCTCTTGAAAAAGAATTGAAGCCTGTAAAAATTGAAGATATGCAAATAGGAGATGTGTTTATAGTTGGTGGAAGTCCAGGACATGCAAGTATAATCATGGATATGGCAGAAAATGAAAAGACTGGAGAAAAGATATTTATGATAGCTCAAAGCTACATGCCTGCACAACAAACTCAACTTCTTATTAACCGTAAAAATACAAACTTAAGCCCTTGGTATAGTTTAGATTTTGAAGGCGATTTAACAATACCTCAATGGACCTTTAAAAGAGACCAATTAAAAAGATTCTAAAATAATTTTATATAAAATAAAAGAAAAATATAGATACGAAAAAATGTAATTAGATTAAAACTAATTGGATATGGACAAAATTAAATTGATAGATAAATATTAAAAATTATACTAATTAATCTTATGTATGCTTAATATTTACCTAAAAAGTTTTATATAAAATATAAATTTTATACTAAAGCTAAAACTAATTTGAGGAGGATAATTTATATTGAAAATTAGAAGATATTTAATTTTGGTAATTATAATTCTAATTACAACAAGTCAGAGTTTTATTTCTTGTGGGCTAGAGCAATCTGAAGAAATAACTATTTTTCACACTAATGACATACATGGAAGATATTCTGAAGGTAATGAACAAATACAAATAGGTAACCTAGCTACATTGAAAAAAGAAACTCCAAACTCAATTTTAGTAGATGCAGGAGATTGTTTACATGGACTTCCAATAGTAAATATGGACAAGGGTAAAAATGCGATTGAATTGATTAAGTGTGCTGGTTATGACTACATTACTCCTGGAAATCATGACTTTAACTATGGAAAAGATAGATTGTTTGAATTATCACAAATTGCTAGTTCAGGAGATAACACTTTAAAATTTTTATCATCAAATATCCTCAAAAATGGTGAAAAAGTCTTTGAGAGTAACGATATAAAAGAAATAGATGGTATAAAAATAGGATTTTTTGGACTTACAACTCAAGAAACAAAGAGCAAAACAGGATTTAAAAATGTGGAAGGATTAGAATTTGCAAATCCTATAGAATATGCAACAGAGCAAGTAAGTGAGTTGAAAAGAAACGGTGCAGATGTAATAGTTGCAATATGCCATATTGGTACTAATAGTTTGAGTAAGCCAAATAGCATAGATATAGCCAATGAAGTACAAGGTATCGATTTAATTATTGATGGGCATAGTCATACTAAATTTGAAAATGGCAAGCAAGTTGGTGACACATTGATTGTAAGTACAGGACAATATCTAGAAAATATTGGCGAAGTAAAACTAACACTTAATACTAGTGATATAGAAAATATAAAAATAGAAAATAAATCAGCTAGATTGATAGATAAGGAAGAAGCATTAAAATATGAATTGGATGATAGTATAAGTAAAAAGATTGATGAAATAAAAGAACATCAAGAAAAAATATTAGATAAAGTTATAGGTGTAACAAAAAACACTCTAGATGGCTCATATGAAAATGTAAGGACAAAAGAAACTAATTTAGGTAATTTAATAAGTGATATTTTACTTGATAAGACTAAGGCTGATATTTCTCTATTTAATGGAGGGAATATCAGAGATACAATAGAAAAAGGGAACATAACAAGAAGAGATATTGTAGATGTATTTCCTTTTAACAATACAATAGTTACCAAAGAACTTACAGGAGCACAAATTAAAGATGTATTAGAGCAAGGAGTAAAACTCTATCCAGAAAAGAATTCAGCCTTTTTACAAGTAGGAGGAATCTCATATTATTTTGACCCAAAGCAAAAAGAAGGAGAAAAAATAACTGGTATTTTAAAAGATGGAAAGCCATTAGATTTGAATAAAAAGTATATAGTTGCAACTAATGACTATATAGCATCAGGTGGGGATGATTTTAGTTGCTTTTCAAAAGAGCCAGTATTAAATGATTTTGGAAATTTAGAGAGTATAGTAATTGAATATATAGAGTACAAAAAAGAAATATCACAAAGTGTAGATGGAAGAATTAGTATCAAGTCTAAAAAAGAGATAGCAAGTAAGAGTCAAGATAGTGAATTGATAGTAGGGGAAAATAAAGAAAATATTAGTGATAATGAAGGTAGTATACCTAATAATGATATAAAAAATTCTGATAGTGAGAAAAGTAAAAAAATAGATAAAAGAAAACCTATAGAGAGTTCTAATACAGGAGTATATAAAAGAGAAGCTAAAGAAAAATCTCCTAAAACAGGAGACTTAGGTTTTTCAAATAGTATGATTGTATTTATAGCATCTGGTACATTACTATACTTATTAAATTTTAATCAAAAAGATTTAAAAAGCAAAAAGTCAAAATAAAAATTAATAAGTAAGAGTTAGCAAATAAAAATTTAATCTTAGATACTAATAAAAGAGCAAAGGTAATTAGTTATATAAATACTAATGCCCTTTGTTTTTTTTGTGTTTAAGTATATTTATAATTAAGTGAAATCCAATTAATAACTTATGAAATATTTATAAATTGATAAATAAAATGCTTTTACTAGTATGATATAATTTAGCTAGTATGTATGATAATGGAGGATAGAAGGATGAATAATATATTACTTTTAGAGGATGATAAATCTTTAAATAGGGGAATTAGTTTTAAACTAAAAAAAGAAGGATACAATGTTTTTAATGCATTTAGCATAGAGGAAGCAAAAAATATTTTCGTAAAAGAGGAGATAAATTTAATTATTTCCGATATAGGTCTTCCTGATGGGAGTGGTTTTGATTTTTGTGAGGAGATTAGAAATAAAAGTGATGTATACATAATAATGTTGACAGCCCTTGATGAAGAAGTGGATATTGTTACAGGATATGACTTAGGTGCAGATGATTATATTACAAAGCCATTTAGTTTAATGGTATTAATATCAAAAGTGAATGCATTTATGAAAAGGGTAAATACAGTAAAAAATTATACTTTATTGGTTTGTGATGATTTATTTTTTTATTATATAGAAAATAAGTTGATTATAAAAACAGATGATAAAGAAGAAGAGATAATTTTAAGCAAAACGGAAACTAAACTCTTAAGATATTTGATGGAAAATTCAATGCAGACATTAACTAAAGAACAACTGTTAGAATCTTTATGGGACAATAGTGGAAATTTTGTAGATGATAATACGATTGCAGTAAATATAAGAAGACTTAGACAAAAAGTAGAAAAAAATCCATCTGAGCCTAAGTATATAAAGACAGTAAGGGGTGTTGGATACATGTGGGGGGAAAGGAGTATAAAAAAATGTTAAAAAGTATGAATGTCAAAGATAGCTTGAGTATGAAAGATGATTATATAATGAGAAGAGTTATTGTGTGCTCTATCTTATCTGTACTAATAGTAACGCTTGTATTTATACTCTTTGAATATAATAGATTACATAAATTATATGAATATCAAATAAGAAATACTCAAAGTATTGCTGGGATATTGATTGAGAAATATCCAAATGATGAGATAGATATAGTAAAATCTATTTACAATTCTGATTATAGTAAGGTGGCTATTGGAGAAAAAGCATTTAAAAAATTTGGATATGGATTAGAAAATAAAATGTCAAATGATAAAAATTTTGGACTATATTTAAAAACCTTTTTTAAAGAATCAGTTTCTGTTTTTGTAGTAATGTTTATAGTTGTTACAGGTATAATATATTATTTTATAAGATACATAAATAAAAGATTGAGTAAAATTTATTTTATAGTAGATAAGATGTCACAAGAAAATTACTTGAAGGATTCTACTGAGTTAGAAGATACTGGTTATCTAGTAGAATACAATGAGTATTTTAAAGAAGGTACATTTAGCAAGATAAATAACTGTCTATATGAGTTGAATAGAAGTTTAAAGATAAAGTTTATTAAATTAGAGAAAGAAAAAGAAAGTGTAAAGTCATTAGTAACAGATATTTCCCATCAACTAAAAACTCCTTTAGCATCATTAAAATTATATAATACATTGCTTATAGAAGAAGACTTAGAGGAAGACGAAGCTCAAGAGTTTTTAGTAACTAACAAAAATTCTATAAGTAAATTAGAAAGCTTAATAAATTCTTTAGTTAACATATCAAGGCTAGAGATTAGCATGATAAACATAAAAAAAGAAGATAATGATATAAAAAATACTATTTTAAATGCTGTAAAAAGTGTGCTTCCAAAAGCTAAGAGTAAAAATATAACATTAAATTTAAATGAATTCAATAGTAGAATTATACCTCATGATAAAAAATGGACTGAAGAGAGTATTTTTAATGTATTAGATAATGCTGTAAAATACACACAAATGAATGGGGAAATAAATATATCTGTAGAGGAAACTGCCAATTATTTTAAAATTATAATAGAGGATAATGGTAGTGGGATTAAAAAGAGTGAATTTAATAATATATTTAAACGTTTTTATAGAGGTATCTCTGAGGAAATCGAATCTATAGAAGGTAGTGGAGTAGGATTGTATCTAAGTAGAAAAATATTAGAAGAACAGGGTGGAAATATTATGGTTTCTTCTAAAGTAGGAGTAGGAAGTAAGTTTTCTTTGTTTCTTACAACTATGTAATATTAAATGAAAGGAAAATGTAAGCCTCTACATTTATTATATAAGTATAGACAGCTCCAAAAAATAAAGAGTAATAAAAAATGGGGTAATATAACTTAGAATGAGAGGGAAATTTTATGAAAATACTATACACTGAAAACTTATCAAAACATTATGGAGCAGGAGAAAGCTTAGTAAGAGCTTTGGATAATGTTAACTTAGAAATAAATGAAGGTGAATTTGTTGCAATAATAGGAAAATCAGGTTCTGGAAAAAGCACGCTTTTACATATGATTGGAGGACTTGATATACCTACATCTGGGAATGTATATATAGATAATAAAAATATATTTACATTAAAAGAAGAAGAACTTGCTGTATTTAGAAGAAGAAAGATAGGATTTATATTTCAAAGCTATAACCTAATCCCATCTCTTAATGTGTGGGAAAATGTAGTATTACCAATCGGTCTAGATGGTAGAGAAGTGGATGAACATTTTATAAAAGAACTTCTAAAATCATTGGGACTTGAAAATAAACACGATGTTTTACCAAATACATTATCAGGTGGTCAACAACAAAGGGTAGCAATAGCAAGAGCTTTAGCTACAAGACCTGCTATAATACTTGCAGATGAACCAACTGGAAACCTAGATTCTAAAACATCTGATGAAGTTATGAGTATTCTAAAGTCTATGTCTAAGAAATACAGTCAAACTTTAGTTATGATAACGCATGATGATAGTATAGCTCAAATGGCTGATAGAGTTATATTTATAGAAGATGGTAGGGTATCAAAGGTTGGTGGTAAAAATGATTAATACTACTAAAATAGCAAAAAGTAATCTAAAGCAAAATAAATCAAAAAGTATTTTAATAATAATCACTATAATACTTTCAACTTTAATGCTTTCATCTATTGGAATTTATATTATTGATGCAGGTACATATCAAAAAGAAAATACTATAAAGTATTCAGGTAATTATCATGGTGTATTAGCCAATGTAGACGAAAAACAAGCTAATATATTGAGTAATCATGCAGATGTAGAATTAACTGGTGAAATGAATGGAGTAGGTTTTGAGAAGCTAGAAGATGATTCAAATATTTCTCTAGCATACATGAATGAAGATACTTTAAGATTAAATAACTTTGAGTTTGTCAAAGGTGAGTTACCAACAAAAGAGAATGAAATTGTGTTGGATAGAGGGGCTTTAAAAGCACTTGGTTATAGTAATAAAAATTTAGGTGAAAAGATAAAAATAGCTTATAATGACTATAAAAGTGACAATAGAATTGAAAAAGAGTTCATTATAACTGGAATTTTAAAAACTAGTGAAATATCTGAAGCAGGTAAATATTATTCTGCTATTATATCAGAAACATATATGAAAAATACTAGAGATATGTCACAAGAAGATTTTAATATATATGTAAAATTAAACGATAAAAGTAATTTATCGATAGAACAAGCTAAATCAAGATTAAATAAGATTGCTAATGATATAGGGTTGGATACGATTAATGTAGTTGTAAATGAAAACTATATAAATGCTTTAAAACCTGATATGGAAATAATTATGGGTGGAGTTTTTGTAGGGTTAGTAATCGTATTGTCTAGTATTTTAGTAATATACAATATATTCTATATTTCAATAGTTACAAAAGTTCAAGAATTTGGAAAGCTTAGAGCAATTGGTGCAACTAAAAAACAAGTAAAAAATATAGTATTTAAGGAAGGTTTTATCTTAGCAGGGATTGCAATACCAATAGGAACAATTTTAGGTTATGCGCTTGCAAATATTATAATAAAATTAGTTATGGATATGAATGTAAAATCATCACAATTACCAGTTATATTATTGGTTGTAGTAATAAGCTTTATGTCTGTTGTGTTATCACTTTTAAAGCCAATGAAAGTAGCATCAAAAGTATCTATAGTTGATGCAGTAAGGTATACTGGAAATAAAATAAGTAATAAAAATAAGAGAAAAGGTCATAAAAATATAAATTTAAATAGATTATCACAAGCTAATTTAGAAAGAAATAAAAAGCGTACTTACATGACATTGGTATCTCTTATATTGAGTGGAACTATATTTATAACAGTATCAACTGCCTTAGAAAGTTTTGATGCTGAGAAGATGGCAAGAGCAAATTTTCCTTATGATATAGAAGTTAGGCTTTCTGGTTATGAAATGGATAGTGATAAAAATCCTAAAAATAATTTGAATATTTTGCAAATGAATAATCCTTTAAGTAAAGACTTTTTAAATCAAATAAAAAATATAGAAGGAATTAAAAAAATAGAGTCTGCAAGTAGTATAAAGGTTGGAATGGATGATTATGATGTTGAATTTAAACATGACCTTTTACAAAGTGTAGATGAAAATGATGTGAAATCATTAAATAATAATTTAGTAGATGGGAAAATAAATTTTGAAAAACTGCAAACAGGAGATGAAATAATAATTACTCATGTTGATACAGCAAAAGAAATGGGAGTAAAGGCAGGAGATAAAATAAAATTAACTCTATATGATGGAGATAAAGTAATAAAAAAAGAATTTAAGGTTCAAGCAATAGCTATGGGGTCTCCGAGCTTTGGTATAGGAAAAGATTTTATAGATAGAACTTTGAAAAATGATTCAACAAGTAGTTTAGGAATATATACAGAAGAAGGAAAGTATCAAGAAATAAAAGATAGCATAAAGAAAATAGCTAAATCTAATGGATTTCTAGAAACTGATTTTTTAGATAGCAGAATAGAGTCAAATAAAGCTGTGATTTCATTTATAAAAATAATGGGATACACTTTAACAGGTATAATAGGTGTTATCGGATTTATGAATCTTGTAAATACAATGATAACTAGTATAGTTACTAGAAAGAAAGAACTTGGTATGCTTCAAGCCATTGGTCTTACTAATAAACAATTAGTAAAAATGCTTAACTCAGAGGCTATATATTATACTTCTAGAATGATGATAGGAAGTATTTTATCTGGAGGAATATTAGGATATATTGCTGTTATATTCCTAAAAAAGACTGGCTTATCTTATGCAACATATGCTTTACCAATAGTACCAATCCTATTGATGGCTGTATGTATTATTATAGCTCAATTTATAACAACTTATTTAATAGGAAAAAGTTTCAATAAAGAATCACTTATTGATAGAGTAAGGTATAGTGAATAAAGTATGGATATTTAATGGATAGTTTTTTAGTAATAAAAATAAGCACACAAAAAAATAATCAAATAGATTAAATTATATAGATACAGAGCAGACAATTAAAATAATGTTTGCTCTGTATTTTTTGTGCAATCAATAGCTATGTCTAATAAATGGATATTATTCATATCAGCAAATGTATCGGTACAATTTCAAAAAAACATAAAATTGTACCATATAAAATGAAAATTTTGTATAATAAGCGTATATAAAATAAAAAGGAGCTGAATATATATGAACAATAAAATTAATTATGCACCAGGACCAACAGAAACTAGGGAAAATGTAAGGTTAGCAAGAGCAGAGAAGACAACAAACCCAGATATAGATGTTGATTTTGTTGAATTTTATAAAAAAACGTGTGAAAAGTTTGGTAATATAGTTGGTACAAAAAATGATGTTTACATATTGAGTGGTGAAGGTATATTAGGGCTTGAAGCAGCTTGTGCATCACTTACAGAAAAGGGAGATAGAGTCCTTGTAATTGATAATGGTATATATGGAGAAGGTTTTAAGGATTTTGTAACAATGTATGGTGGAGAGTATGTGCTTTTTTCAAGCAAATATACAAAAAGTATAGATGTTGATGAATTAAAGGCATTTTTAGATAAAGATAGTAACTTTAAGTATGCAACAGTTGTACACTGTGATACTCCAACTGGTGTATTAAACGATGTAAGTAAAATATGCCCATTACTTAAGGAATATGGGATATTAACTGTAGTTGATTCTGTAGCAGGTATGGTTGGAGAGAGATTAAATGTAGATGAATCTAAAATAGACATAATATTAGGTGGTTCGCAAAAAGCTATCTCTGCACCAGCAGGTCTTACTATAGTTGGGATAAGTAAAGATGCGAAAAATTGCATAAAGAATAGGAAAACAGATGTAATAGGTTTTTATTGTAATTTAAATATATGGGAAGGTTATTATGAAAAAAAATACTTTCCTTATACAATGCCAATAAGTGACATAATAGGTCTTGATAAAGCTCTTGATAATATATTAGAAGAGGGAATAGAAAAAGTATTAGATAGACATGAAAAAATAGCTTATAGTGTCAGAAAATCTATTGAGGAATATGGTCTAGAATTATTTTTAGAAGAAGGATATTCTAATACAGTCACAGCTATAAAAATTCCTGAAAGTATAGGAGCTTTAAAACTTACCAATTACATGCTTAAAAATTATAATACACTTGTTGCAACATCGTTAAATCAATACATGGACACTATTTTAAGAATAGGTCACATGGGGGAAAATGCTAATCTAAATAAAATAGAGCACATACTAAATGTTTTGGGTAAGAGTCTAAGTGCATTAGGATTTAAAGGAAATGGAAGTTTGTTAGATTTATTTAATAAGTATTATTTTTAATAGATAGACAAGGGGGATGAAGCATGGAAATTACAGCTAAACAAAAATTTACGACGAAAGACATGGTGGAAACTTCACTATTAATAGCTTTAGTATTTATTGCAACTAAATTTATAAATATAAGGTTGCCAATATCTATAAATGGTGGACTTGTTCATTTAGGAACAGCGATGTTATTCATATCAGCGATAGTATTTGGAAGTAAGAAAGGTGCCTTATCGGGTGCTATTGGTATGTCGCTTTTTGATTTAATATCTGGATGGACTCTATGGGCTCCATTTACTTTTATAGTTAGAGGTATTATGGGTTATTTACTTGGAAAGATTGTATGGGCAAATGGCAAGAATGGAAATAATTTTTTAATTAATGTAATAGGTGTAGCTGTCTCATCAATTTGGATGTTATTTGGATATTATGTAACAGAGGTTATACTTTATGGCAATTTTGTAGTACCTCTTACTTCAATACCAGGTAATTTAATGCAAGTATTAATAGGTCTTATAATAGCACTTCCTATTTCTAAAATATTGAAAAAATGTATGAAATGATAGTAAAGTAGATTAAAATTTATGATAGCATAAATTATATTGTATAATATTAAGGTGAAGTACATAATAAAAATATTTTAGGATAGGGGCTAACTCAATATGTTATCAGTTACAAGATATTCAGTTAGAAATGCTCGTTTAAAGCCGTGGGTAAAGTTTATTTGGTATCTTAAGACAGATGAAAATATATTGTTAAACAATAAGTTACTACCCACAGATAGTATAGATATTATTCTTAATCTTTCTGATATTATAGAATATAAAATTGAAAACCAAAACTATACAACTAGTAATATACATTTTAATGGAATAAGAGATAAACATGGATTTATTATTCAACATGGAAATATACGTGTTATGGGGATTTCTTTTTATCCATTTGGTCTTTATCCATTTTTAAAGATACCAATTTCAGAGTTTAATAGTCAAATTGTCGATTTAGAACAAGTATCAGAGGTCTTTGCAAAAAAATTGGAAGAGTCATTAAATAAAATATTATCAATAGAAAAAGCAGTCTTACATTTAGAAGAAGTATTATTATCCATATTAGAAGAAGGGGTAATAGAAAATAAATCTGTAAAGCTTTTGGATTCATTTATATATGGCAATAGTTCTAATAATGTAAAATCATTTTGTGATAATATGAATATAAATATTAAGACCTTGGAAAGAATCTGTTTAAAGTATACTGGGTATACACCTAAAATTCTAAAGAGAATATGCAGATTTAAAATGGCAAGTAATCAGCTTATTCACACCTATAAAAATAATGAAATTTTTGACTTTATTTATGAAAATGAGTACTATGACCAAGCACACTTTATAAAAGAATTTAAAGAATTCTCAGGGACATCACCAATTAAATTTATTAGTGAGAATAAGACTATTAAAGAAAATATAAGGTATAGTTACTTGTAATTACACTGTCGATTTTTTACAATACCTCTAATTTAGTTTTTGATATGATATAAGAAAAATAAATTGGAGGTTTTGTATATGAAAATTATTACAGAGATAGTGGAATTTAGTGTGGAAGAAAACTTGTCAAAAGACGAGTTTATAGAGATTGTAAATGATTTAGAAATGAAATTTCATTCTATACAACCTGGTTTTATTGATACAGAGCTTTTGTATGATGAAAAAAGCCAAAAATGGATTATGATACAACATTGGGACTCTATGGAAGACCTTAAGAATTCTTCTAGCAAGATGTTTAAGGATTCTTCAACTGAGAAATTTAGAAAAGCCTTAAAAAGTCAAACTGTTAAAATGAACATAATGCCACAAATTAAAAGCTGGAAATTATAGTATTAAATCTAAAAAGTAATTAAACCACAAGAAAATAAATTAGCCAAATAACATTTTGTATTAAAATTGTTATTTGGCTTTTAATATATATTTTAATATTTAAACATTATCATCTAAAAAAACTATTGCTGTACGAGATGCAACAGGTAGTTTTGAAGATGGTGGGGCTGAACTAAAGTATACATTATAGTCTAGTAAATTTTCTTTTTTTGTATTTCCTCCAAACTCTATCATATCAGTACTTAGTATTGTTTTATAGTTTGTATTTTGAAATTTTGAAATATCGACTGACTGTATTAGATTAGGATGGAAATTAAATATAAATAAATATTTGCCCTTACTGTACACTAAAAGTTTTTTATCATTATCCATATGTATAAGTTCATAGCTATTTTGGATAAAAACATCACCGTATTTTGTAAGTTCAAGCATAGCATTATCAAAGTTTAATAATTGTTTATATTTTAAAGTATCATTTTCTGAAAGGTTCCATTGTCTTCTAGCATACTTATAACTCCAATTATTTCCTTCTCGTGGAAAATCAATCCATTCAGGATGTCCAAATTCATTTCCCATAAAATTTAGGTAACCTTCACCAGCTAAAGAAAAAGTTATTAATTTAATTAGCTTAATTAGAGATATGGCTCTATTGATAACATGGTTATTTGAGTCTATTTCCATATTCCAGTACATTTCCTTGTCAGCCAACCAAAAAATAATTGTTTTGTCACCAACTAACGCTTGGTCATGAGATTCACAATAACCTATATTTTTTTCACCAGGACGTCTAGTTGTAAGCTCATACCACATTTTACCTAAATCCCAGTTTTCATCAGATAAGTTAGAAATAGTTTTTATCCAAAAATCTGGTACTCCCATTGCAAGTCTGTAGTCAAATCCTATTCCACCATCTTCTATAGGTATACACATACCAGGCATTCCGCTCATATCTTCTGCGATACTTATTGAATTAGGTTTAATCTCTTTTATTAATTCGTTTGCAAATTGGAGATATGTTATGGCTTCAATATCTGTATTCATGCTAAAATATTTTTTATAACTATCAAATGAAACTCCAAGACCATGGTTATGATATAACATTGAGGTTACACCATCAAACCTAAAGCCATCAAAATGGTACTCATTTAACCAAAATTTTATGTTTGAAAGTAAAAAATGGATTACTTCGGGTTTACCATAGTTAAATAGCTTTGTACCCCAAGCAGGATGATTTCCTTTTGAACCTGAGTGGAAGAATTGATGTTCACTTCCATCAAACTCATTTATTCCCTCCAAAGTATTCTTTACAGCATGAGAATGAACTAAATCTAATAAAACAGCAATTCCCATAGAATGAGCAGTATTTATGAGATTTTTTAAGTCTTCAGGAGTACCAAACCTAGATGAGATTGCATAAAAGTTTGAAACTTGATACCCAAAAGATGCATAGTATGGATGTTCCATAATAGCCATAAGCTGAATAGTATTGTATCCAGATTTTTTTATTTTAGGAAGTATATTTTCAGTAAATTCACTATACGTTCCGATAGATTCGTTTTCAGTAGCCATGCCTATATGACATTCATAGATTAGTGGAGAAGTTATGCTTTTTAAGTCAAATTCATTATCAGTCCAGACAAATGGAGTTTTTGGTTGCCATATTTGTCCATTAAATCCACCAAAATCCTTTTGAATTACTCTTTTTATATATAGTGGTATACGGTCAAATGTTTTTCCATTTGCAGTTACTTGTACTTTTACCTCTGATTTGTGAGGTAAGCTATCTTTACCAGGAATAAATATCTCCCAATTACCAGAACCAACTTTTTTGAGAAGATGAGATTTTCTATTCCAATTATTAAAGTCACCAATTAATGATAAACTGTCTGCATTTGGAGCCCATTCTCTGTAAAACCATCCATCATTTGTTTGATGAAAGCCATAGTAAAGGTGAGCATTTGCAAAAGAATTAAAATCTTTATAGTTAGTTAATATTTTTGATTTCACATCTTCATAGTGTTTCATTCGCTTTTTTATATCAGACTCAAATGGTTGCAGGTATACATCAATGTCTAAAATTTTAAATCTTTTTTGACTTTTCATTTTATTTCTCCTCCATAATAAATATTACATCTAAAAAATAATATTTATCTCATACTATCTTCTCTATATAATTGATATATATTATATAATCCTAATAAAAAGCTTAAACCACCAATGATTAATTTCATAATTTACCTCCTTAGTATTTACACTTATATATCATATTCATCGAAATTTAAAAGTTTGTTTAAAACTCTTTTAATAATATCATAATCAAAGCCTTTATAGGAAAGATGTTGAGAAATTTTTTGATATATTTTCTTTTTATCTTCCTTCTTTACCCTTTCAAACCTTTTTTTTGCTAGATACATAGCATTTTCAAATTCAGTATCCTTATCCAATTCAGACACAGCTTCATCAATTGTACTTCTATTGATACCTTTATTATATAGATTTTGCTTAATTCTGTTTTTACCACATCTATTTAAATTAACATTTGTATTAACTATTTTTTGAGCTAATACACTATCATTTACGAGATTATAATTTTTAAGAAAATCTATAACTCTATCAATTATGTTTTCATCAAATTCTGCTGATAACTTTTCTTTTATTTTTTTTTCAGACTGGTCAGCGTGAGATAAAATATTTAGTGCTTTATTTTTAGCTTTTATATACATCTCATCATCTAAAAGAGGTTTTAATTCCTCTTCATTTATTTCATTACCCTTTTTTAAATTGAATGTATAAACAAGTTCTTTAAATATAGCAATAAAAAATTTATCATCTACATAAATATTAACTCTATCATCATTTCTTTTTTGTTGTTCTATCTTAGTAATTGTGCCCATAAATCCTCCCTTTTTGTATGTAATTATATTAACAAAAGCAACTAATAAAATTTAATAAAAAACTTATATTTATATGTTATATTTTATCAAAATTAAGACAAAATAGTAAAAAGTTATTTTTATTAAAAAGTAAAGTAAAAACATGTTAAATAATTATTTTTTAAAGCATTTTTTAGCATATAAATATAATTATATACCAAAAAAAATAAATTATAAGCTTTAAGAAATAAAAAATAATGGTACAATAGTATTATAACATTAAAAGGAGACAAAATATGAAAAGCGAAAATCTAGTTAAGAAGGCGGAGTTGAAAAATACTGAAAAACTAGAGAAATTTAATCGCCATAAAGGCAAAATCAAAATAGGTATATTGGGAGGTACTTTTGACCCTATACACTATGCTCATTTAGCAACAGCAGAGTTTATTAGAGACAAGTATGACATTGACAAAATTATCTTTATACCATCAGGAAATCCACCACATAAACTATGTATCACTACAGACAAGTATGATAGATATAATATGACACTTCTAGCAACTGAAAGCAACGAAGATTTTTTAGTTTCAAAAGTAGAAATCGAAAGAAAAAAAAGGACTTATACAATAGACACATTAAAATACTTGAAGAAAAAATACAAAGATGCAGATATTTATTTTATAACAGGGGCAGATGCTATTTGTAGTGTTGAAGAGTGGAAAGATGTAAAGAAAAACTTTGAGTTAGCTACCTTTATAGCTGCGACAAGACCAGGAATTAGTTTGTTAAGGTCACAAGAGACTATAGAAAAGTTAACTAAAAAGTATGATGCTGACATTATAACAGTTTATGTTCCATCACTGGATATATCGTCCACATATATAAGGGAACAGCTAAATGAAGGCAAGTCAATACGTTACTTAGTACCCGAAAATGTAGAAAATTATTTATATGAAAATAAACTATATCAATATGGAGATGATTAAATGAACTTAGAGAATATTAACCAGAGACTAAATCAAATGCTACCAGTGGGGAGGCTTAGCCACTCAAAAAATGTTGCAAAATGTGCTGAAAAATTATGTGAGATTTATGGGTGTGACAAAGAAAAAGCTTGTTTAGCAGGAATGATTCATGATTGTGCAAAGTATTTAAGCGATAAAGAAATAGAAGATTATGTAAATAAGTATGAAATATACTTAGACCCAATAGAGGATGGAAATCGCTCTCTATCTCATAGTGTAATTGGGTCATACATATGTAAGTATGAGTTTGGAATAGAAGATGAAGATATTATAAATGCAATCAAATATCATACAACAGGAAGAGAAGATATGTCTCTTTTAGAAAAAATAATTTACATAGCAGATTTAATTGAAGAAGGAAGAAAATTCCCAGTTGTAGATACATTAAGAGATTTAGCATATGGGGGAAAGCTTGATGAAGCACTTTTGACTTCTTTTAATAATACTTTAATGTTTGTTATCAATAAAAAAGAAGAGATACATCCAAGAACAGTTATGGCAAGAAACTATCTAATTAAAGAAAAGTTATTATAAAAAACCTGCATAAAGGTAAATATATTAATAAATTTAAAGTTGACTATGTTACAAAATCGTATTAATATGTTACAATAACTAAGTGTACTTTAATTAGGAAAGTGAGGAATTTTATATGACAGTGGAACAAATGACAAAAATAGCATATGATGCCATAGAAGATAAACTGGGTCAAGATACAGTTATAATAAATATAGGAAAAGTTTCTAGTTTGTGTGATTACTTTATTATCACTACAGCATCTTCTCAGAGACAGGTAAAAGCTATTGCTGATAATGTAGAAGATGAATTATCAAAACTAGGACTAGAACCTAGAGGAAAAGAAGGACAAAGCACTCAAACTTGGGTACTTCTTGATTATGGAGATGTAATGGTTCATGTATTTAATGAGGAAAACAGAGGATTTTATAATTTAGAAAAATTATGGAAAGATGCACCTTATATAGATATTGACACATTAGCATAAACATGATAATATATGTTATTATAATTAGAAAATTTCAAAAATTATATTAAATTGAATAGACTAGAGCAGTAAAAGACTATATTTTTTCAGAGAGTTAGTGGTAGGTGAGAACTAATATTATATAACTTTGAACTTACTAGATTGAAATCTATTTTCCGTAGCTGGATTAAAAGCTATCTAAGAGGGTCTATATAATGTAGGCTAATTAGGGTGGTACCGCGAAGATTTATCCTCGTCCCTAAACGTAAGTTTAGTGACGAGGATTTTTTATTTTCAAGGAATTATTTGGAAATTATAAGTAAATAATATTAAATAAGGTAGTTGAACACAACTAAAAATAGGAGGCAAAATATGAGCGTATATAATTTTAAAGAAGTAGAATCGAAATGGCAAAAAATTTGGAAAGACAATAATCAATACAAAATGGATACAGCACAAACTGAAAAACCTAATTATTACACATTAGAAATGTTCCCTTATCCATCTGGAAAGATACACATGGGTCATGTTAGAAACTATTCTATAGGTGATGTTGTCGCAAGATTCAAAAAAATGGAAGGGTATAATGTACTTCATCCAATGGGATGGGATTCTTTTGGTTTACCAGCTGAAAATGCTGCTATAAAGCATGGGATACATCCACACAAATGGACAATGGAAAATATAGAAGAAATGAAAGAACAATTAAATTTATTAGGCCTTAGCTATGATTGGGATAAAGAAGTAGCAACTTCAACTCCAGAATATTATAGATTTACTCAAGAGATATTTTTGAAATTTTTAGAACATGGACTTGCATATAAGAAAAAATCTTATGTTAACTGGTGTCCTTCTTGTGAGACTGTTCTTGCAAATGAGCAAGTTGTTCAAGGAGCATGTGAGAGATGTAAAGCAACAGTATTAAAGAAAGATTTAGAGCAATGGTATTTTAAGACTACTGAATTTGCAGAAGAATTACTTAATGATTTAGATACATTAGATGGATGGCCAGAAAAGGTTAAAATAATGCAAAAAAATTGGATAGGTAAGAGTACAGGAGCAGACTTAGTTTTTGATATAGATGGAACTGATAAGTCTATGACAGTATTTACAACTAGACCAGATACAACTTATGGAGTTACTTATATGGTACTTGCTCCAGAACATGAGTTAGTTAAAGAATTGGTTGCTGGTACTGAATATGAAGCAGAGGTTGAAGCTTTTGTTCAAAAAATGCATACAATGACAGAAATAGAAAGAACAGCGGCTGATGTAGAAAAAGAAGGAATGTTTATAGGTAGATACGTTATAAATCCTTTAAATGGTAAGAAGGTTCCTCTATGGATAGCTAATTATGTGTTAGTTGAATATGGAACTGGAGCTATAATGGCAGTTCCTGCACATGATGAAAGAGATAGAGAATTTGCTGAGAAATATAATTTAGATATAATAGATGTAATAACAGAAGATAACAAAATGATAAACTCAGAAGAGTTTAATGGATTAGATGCTTCAGAAGGATTTGAAGGAATAATAGATAAATTAGAAAAAGAAGGTAGAGGAAAGAGAACTATTAACTATAGATTAAGAGACTGGTTAGTTTCAAGACAAAGATATTGGGGTTGTCCTATACCTGTAGTTTATTGTGATGAATGTGGAATAGTTCCAGTTAAGAAAGAAGATTTACCAGTTCTTTTACCAACTGACGTTGAGTTTACTGGAAAAGGGGAATCTCCACTTACTACTTCAAAGCAATTTATGTCAACAACTTGTCCTCACTGTGGAAAACCAGCTAGAAGAGAAGTTGACACTATGGATACATTTGTAGATTCTTCTTGGTATTTCTTGAGATATGTGGATAGCAATAATGAAAATGAGCCATTTAGTAAAGAGTTAGTTAATAGATGGCATCCAGTAGACCAATATATAGGCGGAGTAGAACATGCTATAATGCACTTACTTTATGCAAGATGGTTTGTAAAAGCATTTAAGAGTATGGGTATGGTAGATTTTGATGAGCCATTTAAAAACTTACTTACTCAAGGAATGGTTCTTATGGATGGTTCTAAAATGAGTAAATCTAAAGGTAATACAGTATCACCTATGGATATAATTGATGAGTATGGAGCAGATACTGCAAGACTTTTTGTATTATTTGCAGCACCACCAGAAAGAGATTTAGACTGGTCAGAGCAAGGTGTTGATGGATGCTTTAGATTCTTAAATAGAGTTTATAGATTGGTTGATGAGTTAGCAGATGTAGTTAAAAAGGACGTAGAGTTTGGAGAATTAAATTCTCAAGATAAAGATATGAGATATACTATACATTCTACACTTAAAAAAGTTACAGCTGATTTAAGTGAAAAATTTGGATTTAATACTGCTATATCAGCTCTTATGGAATTAATAAATGATATGTATAAATATAAAGAGTTAGATAATATAAATGAAGCAGTTATAAAAGAAGGTGTACAAACTATAGTAACTATAATTGCACCATTTGCACCTCATTTAGGTGAAGAATTATGGACTATGATAGGTAAAGATGGAAGCGTATTTGATATAGATTGGCCTAAGTATGATGAAAAAGCTTTAGTAAAAGATGAAATAGAAGTTGTTGTACAAGTTAATGGAAAAGTTAGAGGAAAATTAACTGTTAACTCAAATATATCTAAAGAAGAAATGGAAAAAGTAGCTTTAGAAGATGAAAAAATAAAAGGATTAGTTGAAGGCAAAACTATAGTTAAAGTTGTTGCTGTACCTAAGAAGTTAGTTAATGTAGTTGTGAAATAAATCAAAACTATAAGATAAAATAATACCCCTATTACAAATTAATTAAAAATTTGTAATAGGGGTTTATTGTTTTAAGATTTATTATAATTAACAGTAGATTCCTTTTTCAAAGAAATCCTTGATTTCATCAAGATTATCAGTTTTTCCAAGTGCCAAGATAAGTTTTATTCTAGCTTTTTGACCTGGAAGGTCTCCACCAAATATACATCCAAGATTTTTTAAATCTCTGCCAGAGCCATAATAACCATAGCTATCAAACACTCTACCTGAGTGGCATCTAGAAACTATAACAACAGGAAGTCCTTTTTCTCTAGCATATTCAACTCCAGAAAGCATCTGGGGAGGAATATTACCTCTACCCATTGCCTCAATAACTATACCTTTATATCCACTATCAACAGCAAATCTTATAAAGTCTGCATTTTCTCCTACATATGCTTTAAATAAAGCAACTTTAGATTCTACTTTATCAGTATCTATAATTGTTCTATTTACGATATCTCTTGTAAGAACAAGTTCATTACAGTCAATTATTCCTAATGGGCCACTAGTTAAAGATTTAAATGTATTTAAAGAAAGAGTATTTGTTTTAGTAGCTTCAGAAGCCAATAATACTTCATTGTTTAAAACTACAAGAACACCTTTGCCCATAGCATCTTTAGATACAGCAGTACAAACTGATGCAGATAAATTACTTGAACCATCATATCCAAGCTCAGAGCTACTTCTCATAGCACCTGTGACTATTACAGGTTTGATATTATCAATTGTAAGGTCTAGAAAATAAGCTGTTTCTTCTAAACTATCTGTACCATGTGTTATTACAACTCCTGTAATATCTTTTCTAGCTAATAAATCATTTACATAATTTTTTAATTCCATCATTCTATAAGGCGTTATATGAGGTCCTGGAATTTCATCAAAGTTAAAGACCTCAACATCTGCAACTTTATCAATGTTGGTAACCATTGATAATATTTGTTCCCCTGATAAGGTTGGTATAGCAGCTCCCACTTTATCATCTACTGTCATAGATATAGTTCCACCAGTAAAAACTATGGCAACTTTTTTCTTAATACTCATACTATTCTCTGCCTTTCATAAATAAAATTTATAATTCCGATAGGATTATATCAAAAAAAGTAGCTAAGGTCTACATAAATTCTTTTATTCATATAATTTAGATATTTCAGTGTAATAGAACTATTTAATAGTTTTTTGCCATTCAGTAACGTAGCTATTTAGTATTTCTCTTATGGCTTTTCCTATCTTAGTGTAAGCTTCATCATATAAATTTGCTAGAGATATTCTAATTGACCATTCAGGGCCATAGAATCCATTTCCACTAAGTAAGACTACAGAATAGTCATTAGCTAATTTATAAAGAACATCTACTGGAGTGGAATTTTTACTTATAAATTTAAATAAGTCTTCTCCATAGTTTAATTTAGCCCATTCTTCAATATCAAACTGAGTATAATATGCAGCATTATTTTTACTTTCGTTAATTGGAAGCTCTAAAGCTTCAAATAATAACTTCTGACGTCTATGACAAATACTCATGTTAAGTTTTTTGTAGGCATCAACTTTGTCAATTAAGGCAAAGGCAGAGAAAAATGCCATTTGTACTTGCTGAGGAGTAGAAAGACCCGCAGTATGATTAAGAGCAACAAGTCTACTATCAGCAACAACTCTTTCCATAAATGAAAGACTAGAAGGATTAAGACTCATATCACTGTAACGCTTATCTACTGATTTTTTTAGTTCTCCAGTTAAATCATTTATCTTCTTATCAAAAACATTCTTCTTATGAAGTGCAAATGTACCAAGTCTCCATCCTGTAACTCCAAAATATTTTGAATAAGAATAAACTCCAACAGTGTTGTAAGGAAGTTTTGACATTAATGATGAAAAGTCTTCTACAAAAGTTCCATACACATCATCTGATATTATCATTAAATCTTTGTTATAATTCTCAATCACATCTATTAGGTTATTACAAGATGTGTCATCCATAGCTATAGATGCAGGATTATTTGGATTGACAACAAATAAAGCTTTAATAGACTTGTCACGAAGTTTTTCTAATTCTTTTTTTGTGTATTGCCATGTATGAGCACCTTTTTCATCAACTTCATTAGCATTTATATTTACAACTTTAAAATCGTAACGAGGAAGATTAGGTATTTCAAGATAAGGTGTAAATATTGGAGTCATTAAAGCTATAGTATCACCTTTTTTTAGGAGTTCATTAGCCATTAATGAATCAAAAATATAACACATGGCAGCTGTAGCACCTTCAACAGCAAAAATCTCTACATCACCATATTTACCTGATATATCGTATTTCATTTCTTGAACTAAGTAATCATGCACTATTTTTTCCATATGAGGTAACATTCTATCTGGAAGTGGATAGTTATCACCAATGATTCCATCAGCTAATTCATGAACAAATTCATCTCCATCAAATCCAAGTTCATTTATACCAAAGTTTATAATATCTCTAGCTAAATATGCTCCAGGCATATCTATATTTTCATTTATAAATTTAAAAAATCTTTCTTGTATACCTTTCTTTTGAGGCATTCCAGCCAAGTGACCTAAATCCCAATTAGAACGAGTTTCAGTAATAGCAAAATGACCAAAAGTAAAAAAAGCTTCTCTGGCAGTTGAGCAAGTCCAGTTTGGATTACCACGACCTGCATCAAGTAATTCCCTGTTATTTTCCTTTGCAGTGTATTTTGCAATATCTATTAATTTGTCCTTAAATTCAAAAGGGCTTATTTTTCCATATATGTTTTTGATTTCTTTATAAGTATTATTTTTCATGTTAAATTCCTCCTTATGTAATAAGTTTCACATTTTTATAATAAAATAAACAAGTTACCAAAATGATTATACTTTAATTATAATAGGTTTATAGAAAAAGTAAAGTATAAAATTAAAATGATTATTCTATTTAACCTTATTAAATGTATATTAAAATAAAAAATACCTTTTAATAAAAAATGATTACTATATAAAATAAAACTTCAATTTGATTGGCATTTTAGTTTTTTTATTATATTTTATTATTAATGTATAGTTTTCTAATTTTGAATAAAAATAAAGTAAAACTTTCTTTTACATTGAAGTTGTTTAGTAATATATATTTATTATTATTTTGTTGACTTTAATAAGGTTAAAAAAAGCTAAAAAAATAGTTTGTAAGTAAATAAAATAATATAAAATACAAATTTTAATAAAAATAATAAAGAATACATTGTTATTTTGATAAAATTGTAAAATATATTTTTAAATTATCATTTAATGTAATTTAAACAAATTGAAGATATGTGTTTATTGTATTCAATTGTTGTATTTTTAGTTTTTTTGTGATTAATTAAAAAATTATAAAAATCGTTTACATGTTGATTTTTAAAAAAAAAAGATATAGAATTATATATAAAGTAATAAACAAAAATTGGATTTACGGGAGTGGAATAAAATGATAAATGTTACCTTAACAGATGTAAAAGAAGCTAGAGAGACCATTAAAGACATAGTTAAAAAAACTGATTTACTTGAAAGCGTTAAACTTAGCGAAAAAACAGGTGCAAAGGTGTTCTATAAATGTGAAAACCTTCAAAAAACAGGTTCTTTTAAATTAAGAGGAGCTTGTAACAAAATAGCAAGTTTAACAGATGAAGAAAAAGCAAGTGGAGTTATAGCTTCAAGTGCAGGAAATCATGCTCAAGGTGTTGCATTAGGGGCGAAAATGACTGGTATAAAATCTACAATAGTAATGCCAGCAACTGCACCTTTAGCAAAAGTTAGTGCAACTAAAGGGTATGGAGCAGAAGTAGTTTTAAATGGTGCGGTTTATGATGATGCATATGCAAAAGCTGTTGAAATACAAAAAGAAACAGGAGCAACTTTCTTACATCCATTCAATGATAAATATGTTATAGCAGGACAAGGAACTATATCTCTTGAAATTTTCGAACAATTAGACAATAAAGTTGATACTATATTATGCCCAGTTGGTGGTGGAGGAATCATCTCTGGTATTGCTGTTGCAGCAAAAGCATTAAATCCTAATGTTAAAATAGTTGGTGTTCAAACTGCAAATATACCTTCAATGAAAGAATCGGTTAAAAATGGAAAAGTAACAACTGCATTTAATGATACTACAATAGCTGATGGTATAGCTGTTAAAACTCCAGGAGATTTAACTTTTGAAATAATACATGAATTAGTTGATGAAATAGTTGTGGTTGAAGAAACAGAAATTGCAGAATCAATATTATTTATGATGGAAAGTCAAAAGATAGTTTCAGAAGGTGCTGGAGCTGTATGTACAGCTGCTATATTAAGTGGTAAGTATGTACCAGCAAAAGATGAAAATGTAGTTTGTATAATATCTGGTGGTAATATAGACATAAATACATTATATAGAATAATAGGTGTTGCTTTAGCTAAAGAAGGAAGAAGATATTCATTTAGTACAATTATGGAAGACAAGCCAGGAAACTTTGCTGAATTAACTAGAATAATAAGTGAGAATGGTGGAAACATTTTAAGTGCTAATCAAGGTAAATTATCAGCAGGGGAAGCTCTAGGAAAACAAAGTGCGGAATTTATATTAGAGACAATAGATTATGACCATATAGCTAAAATAAAGAAAGCTATAGAAGAAAAAGGTTTTAAAATTATAGAATTATAATAAAAAGTGTATATAATATACAAGAAAAATAGTATAATAGTGTATAAAGATACATTTTATGTGTATTAGATTAACGAATTAGGAGGATTTTAAAATGAAACATGAAGTAATACATACTAATGATGCACCAGCAGCTTTAGGACCATACTCTCAAGCTATAAAAGCTGGAAACTTATTATTTGTATCTGGACAAGTTCCTCTTGTACCAGAGACTATGGAAGTAGTTGAAGGAGATGTACAAGCTCAAACTGCTCAATCTTTAAAAAATCTTAAAGCTATATTAGCTGAAAGTGGAGCTGATTTTTCAAATGTAGTAAAAACTACAGTATTTATAAAAGATATGAATGAATTTGGAGCTATAAACGAAGTTTATGCTGAATATTTTGGAGAAAATAAACCAGCAAGAGCTTGTGTAGAAGTTGCTAGATTACCAAAAGACGTTAAAGTTGAAATAGAAGTAATAGCTGTATTATAAGAATATATAATTTGGAACATGTAGCTATTAGATTAGGCATGAATTCTTGGGTATTTTTATCCTAAGGATTCATGCCTTTTTGCAGGTCTTTTATCAAATGTATTCACAAATATAGGACAATCTATTAAAATAAAGAGTGATATTTTTAGAAGAATGGAGTGATACAATGAACATTATAAATAAAATTTTCTGGCAAGAAGATAGAATTAGTATGATTACAAATCATTTAGAGGCAGATAAACATAGCCATTGGATGTTACAATTATTTATAGGAATAGAAGACAGCATTGAAATAATAGTTAATGAAAAATTAGTTAAATGTAATTGTATCGTAGTAGATAAAAATATCTCTCACTCATTTTCAGCAAGAAAAAAAGTTTATTATTCTGCTCTTATTGAACCTACATCTATATTTGCAGAACAGCTTACCTCAAAAATGAATGATTTTGGATATTGGATATGTGAAAAAGATGGATTAGATGAATTACGCCAACAAGGAACTTTTTTGATATCTCAATCCAGTGAAGAACAATATTTAAAGTTTATGAAAATGCTTAACAGCTATTTGAATTTCCCTGCAACTATTAAATACTATGATGATAGAATTACCGAGTTGCTTCAATTATTACGTACTTGTAATTGTTATAATCATACGATATCAAATTTTGCAGATAAAGTGGGACTATCAGCAAGTAGATTATCACACCTTTTTAAAGAGCAAATTGGGATACCTTTAAAAAGCTATATTTTACTTCATCAAATGGAGTGTGCTTTCATAGAATTGCTTTCTGGGAAAAGTGTTACTGAAGCTTCTATGATTGCTGGATTCGATACTCCATCACACTTTGCAGGAACAGTTAAGCGTATGATGGGAATGCCCGTTTCTTTATCTTTAAAAGATAGCGAGTTTTTGAAAGTATATTAAATATTCTCGTTATATAATGAAGTTGTACTAAGAAAGGGGATTTTTTATGAATAAAGAATATTTAGAAGAAACAAAGATGCTAAACTATAATGACCCACAACTTAAGGTTTTGGTATCACTTAAGAAGTGGTTAGATTTAGATGATTTTCATAAAATAAAATCTATTTATGAGTTTGTCCAAAATGATATTTTATTTGGCTATAATGCTTCTGATATGTTGAAGGCAACACAGGTACTAAATGAAGGTATGGGACAATGTAATACAAAAGCTACTCTTTTAATGGCATTATTACGTTCAGTGAATATACCTTGTAGGCTTCATGCTTTTAATGTAACAAAAGACTTTCAACGAGGTGCTACATCTAAATTGATTTCACTATTAGCACCAAAATATATTCTTCATACTTGGGTAGAGGTATTTTATCAAGATAAATGGATTGCTTTAGAGGGAGTAATAACTGATAAAAAATATTTAGAAGCAATTCAGAAGAAATTTATTAATCAGAATGGAATATTCAAAAAGTATGCAATAGCCACAAATGATTTGAAAAACACATCTATTGATTGGGATGGTAAAGATACTTTTATTCAAAAAGAAGCTATAGCATATGATTATGGTGTTTTTTCTTCACCAGATGTATTTTTCTCTACTCATTCACAACATCTATCAAAATTAAAAAACTTCATATATGTGCATCTTATTAGAAAAATAATGACAAAAAATGTATGTAAGATTAGAAACAATTATTTTGGTAAAAATAACTGAGTGTTTGATGTATAGGGACTATATAGGAAAATATAGCATAATTAAAAATGTGCTGATTAAAATAGGTAAAAAGGAGTTGTCATAGAGCAAACTTAAATTGTTCATATGACAACTCCTTTTTTATTAATTTCTTTTTGTTAACCTCTAATAATTTGACGTTCTTTTATAAAACATATAGAAATAACTAAACCAATAAATGCAAGAGTTGCAGCTGTTGAAAATGCAACATCCATTCCATGTATGTTAGACAGAATAGCTGAACTCATATGAGCTTTTTTAGTGGCAGATGTCATTATAGTAATAAGTACAGCAGAACCTATAGCACCAGATATTTGTCTAAGAGTACTATTTATTGCTGTAGCATGAGAAATAAGCTCTCTATCTAGGGATTTAAGTCCCCATGTAGTTAATGGCATTAGAACTAGTGAAATACCAATCATACGTATACAATACATCAATGATACATGAATTAAAGATGTATCTTTACCTAAAAAAGCGAAAGACAAAGTTCCTAAAAATAAACAGCCAGTTCCCAATATTGATAAAGCTTGAGGTCCGTATTTATCTAAATGACGACCTGCAACTGGATTTAATACAACCATCAGTATAGCACCTGGCATCATTAAAGAACCTGAAACTAATGCAGAAAAACCTCTTACAGATTGGATATATAGAGGAATCATTAATGTAGCAGACATCATTGAAGCGTATACAATCATAATCAATATTGTAGAAATTAAAAATGGTTTGTTTTTAAAAACTCTCAATTCCAAAAATGGTTCTTTAGATTTTAATTGGCGTAATGTAAATAAGATTAATGATATAAATCCTATAATTATTGGTAAATATGTGGCAATATTAGTCCATCCATAATTACCTTGATTAGTAAATCCAATCAACAAACCACCAAACCCTAGAGAAGATAGTATTATTGAAGGTATATCTAATTTTAATTTTTGAGCTTCTCCAACATTTTTTAATAGAATAAATGAAAGTATAACGTCTAATATAGCAATAGGTGAGAGAAGTAAAAATAAACTATGCCAACCAAATGAATCTACCAACCATCCAGATAAAGTTGGGCCTATAGCTGGAGCAAATCCTACTGTAATACCGACTAAACCCATAGCTGCACCACGTTTTTCTACAGGACATAAATAAAGTATAATAACTTGTAATAGTGGCATTAAAGAACCAGAACCTACTGCTTGTAATACACGAGCAACTAACATAGTTGAAAAATTATTAGAAAAAAGTGCAATGACACATCCTAGAGAAAATATAGTCATTGATGTAATAAACAATTTTCTAGTACTAAACCTATTTATTAAGTAAGCTGTTGTGGGTACAATAATACCTGCAATAAGTAGATAAATTGTTGTTAGCCACTGACCAACATCAGCAGTAATTTTAAAATCTGACATTATATTAGGTAATGCAGTTGATAATAATGTTTGGCTAAGGGAGCTTATAAAAGCACCAGTCATTACGATTGCTATTATTAAATTTCCTTTTTTGTTATTACTTTGGGTTTCCATGATTTATAACGTCTCCTTTTTTAATTGATTTTTAATACTGTTCAATAAAAGTACCTTTGGTCTCAAAATGTCTTCTTTTTCTAAATATGTAATCATTGCATCCATAATTAAAGAATCATATTGTTGATTTTTTTCCTCGATATATAATTTTTGTGTTGCTTCTAGTAACTTGGGGTTTTCAAGGAGTGAAGTATCCGTTTTTATTAGTTCCTCTATATCTTGTATCGTTTTAAAAAATAGCGATTTATTATGAATGGAAAAGTAGGCTTCATCTTCTTGTTCATATAAAAACATTGATTTTTCAATTAAAGGATTTAGATTGTTAATATTTTCTACTACTAAATCTAGAATTTGTATAGTGAATTCAGCAATAAAGTATACATCTACCTCTCTCTTTTGTATGTGAATAATATATGTAAACTGATGAATTAGTGCATCTAATAAGAAAACTAAATCGAATATATTGTTTTCTATTTTATCCCCATAGTTATCGAATAAACTGAGTTTGTATTCATTCAATAAGTTAGCTCGAGATTTTTTTTGTAATTTACTTGTAGTATTACGTTGAGCTTCAGAAAAATTTTCTCTTATATAGGTATTTATAGTAGTTCTAGAAAAAATATTTTCCCATACAGCGATTATCTTTCTTCTTAACTTCTCAGATGATGGAATATCATTGTTTTCATTGATGGAATGTATAATTTCTAAGAATTTTTCATCATAATAATTGATTATTTCACAGATAAAAATTTCTTTAGTTTCAAAATGTTTATAAAAAGTAGCTTTAGACATTTTACATTCTTTGACAATATCCAGTATCGAAGTATTTTGAAAACCTTTTTGGTCAAAAATTCTTTGTGCAATAGTTATAATAAGTCTTTGCTTATCCGTCACTTTACTATCTCCTTTCATATAAAAACATAAAGTACTAAAGAGTACTTATGAGTTTCTATAGATATATTATACACTATTTGGAAAAAAAATCAATATATGTACCATTAACCTGAGAATTTTGAGAAATTTGTTGTTGTTTTTAGTCATATAGAGAAGAAATTAAGAATTTCGTAAGAATACTTTAACTATATTGCAATAAATTAGTGGTATGATTATACTAAGAAAGAAAATGTCTTGAAATTTTTCTGTATCAAATACTAATTATGGAGGTGTAGTATATGAAAAAGAAAACTTGTCTAGCCATAATTTTTGCTCTATGTATAGTTTTTGTAGGAATGTTTATTGATAGTTCTAGCGCAGGAAAGAAAATTATGATATCTGAATTAAGTAAATACAGGAGAGGCGTAAATGTATTAGCAATAAATAATATTATAGTAGCAAATAAGAAATATAGCTTACCGAAGGATTATTCTCCACAAGAGAGTAATGAAGCCAAAGATGCTTTTTATAAAATGAATAAAGAGGCTCAAAAGTCAGGATTAAATTTAAAAGCTTTTAGTACATATAGAAGTTATGAATATCAAGATAAATTATTTAAATCGTATGTAAAAGAACATGGAGAGAAAGAGGCAAATAGATTTTCAGCTAAGCCTGGAGAAAGTGAACATCAAACTGGACTTGCTTTTGATATTGGAGGAAATGACCAATCTAGTTGGGCAAATCAGAAGTTTAATAATACAAAAGAAGCTAAGTGGTTGTATGAAAATGCATATAAGTATGGTTTTATACTTAGATATCCAAAAGGTAAAGAGAATATAACTGGATATATGTATGAATCTTGGCATTATAGATATGTTGGGACTGAACATAGCAAAAACTTTGCAATGAATAACTTGACTTTAGAAGAATATTTACATATAGACTAAGTTATAAATTGTTAAATTTAGGTTAAAACAAAAAAATAAACTGGACTATCAATCATGTAAGATGATATAATGTAAATACAATTTAAGATAACTACTCGAAGGGGAGTAGCTTACACGAAAGTGGTAATTAATCGTCAAGACAGTAGAAATACTCGGTTAATTAGCAAGGAATTCCTTGATAGCAAGACCTTCAAAATAAGCATTAGGTATGTTTGTTTTGGGGTCTTTTTTTATTCAAGGAATTTTTATTAAAAAAAAATTTAAATTTCAAGTATACATAAGAGCCCCCAAACATAAAATAAATTTATTAAAGAGGAGGGCAACAAATGTCTTACAAAAGTACTTATCAAGAAGTAATTAAAAATTTAGACTCAAGCTTATCTGGTTTGAGTAAAGAAAGAGCAGAAGAGCTATTAGAAAAAAATGGAGCTAATGAATTAAAAGAAGCAGATAAAGTTCCTACGTATAAGCTTTTCTTAGAAAGTTTTAAAGACCCTTTAGTAATAATTCTATTAATAGCTGCTTTAGTACAAATATTTTTAGGTGAAACTGTTGAGTCTATAATAATTTTTGCAGTTATTATTATAAACTCTGTTTTAGGTGTCGTACAAACAAAGAAAGCAGAAAGTTCATTAGAAAGTTTGAAAAATTTATCTGCACCAAACGCAAAGGTAATAAGAGACAATAAAAAAATGACAATTCCAGCAAAAAATTTAGTAGTTGGAGATATTGTATTCTTAGAAGCTGGCGATTACATACCAGCAGATGGAAGACTTATAGAAGCACAATCTCTGAAGGTTGTAGAAGGTATGTTAACTGGAGAATCAGAGCCAGTTTTAAAGCATACAGAAAAAATAAGTGAAGATGTAAGTTTAGGTGACCAGAAGAATATGGTATTTAGTGGTGCCGTGGTTGTTTATGGTAGAGGTTCTTTTGTAGTAACTGGAATAGGTATGGATACTGAGATGGGTAAAATAGCAGGACTTTTAGAAAGTGCTGAAAATAAACTTACTCCATTACAACAAAAGATAGAGGATTTTAGTAAAAAACTTGGTGTAGGTATTGTAATACTTGCTCTTTTAATATTTATAATTCAAGTAGCAAGAAATTACTTTATGGCTGGAAATGGAGAAATGACACAAATCATTCTCGATTCATTCATGTTCTCTGTAGCAGTGGCAGTGGCAGCTATACCAGAAGCTTTGTCATCAATAGTAACGATAGTATTGGCTGTTGGAACAAACAGTATGGCGAAAAAACAAGCTATAATAAGAAAATTACCAGCAGTAGAAACTTTAGGTTCAACAAGTGTTATATGTACTGATAAAACAGGTACTCTTACACAAAATAAAATGACAGTTGTTGATTATTATATGTATGGAACTAACAATGATGAGTTAAATAAGGAAAAAGTAAACTATTCTTATCATGCTAAATTATTGACTATGGTTTCTACGTTATGTAATGATTCTCATATAACTAGTGATGGTAAAGAAGTTGGTGACCCAACAGAAGTAGCATTAATAAATTATTCAAGTAAAAATGATTTAGATTATGATAAATTAAGAAGTAAATATATTAGAATCAATGAAATACCCTTTGACTCAGATAGAAAGCTTATGTCTACTGTAAATAGCATATATGGAGACTATATAATGTTTACAAAAGGAGCTCCAGATATTGTATTTAGCAGATGTAAATACGCTTTAAAAAATGGTTCAAAAGTAGATATAACAGATGAGATAATAGAAGAATATAAACATAAAAATGAAGAATTTTCAAATAGGGCACTTAGAGTATTGGCATTTGCAATAAAAGATGTTCCAGAAGAAGGTTTTACACCTTCAATTGACGACGAACATGATATGACTTTAGTTGGAATAATGGCAATGATAGACCCACCAAGAGAAGAAGTAATGGATGCTGTAAGAGAAGCAAAGAGTGCTGGTATAAAAACTGTTATGATAACTGGTGACCATAAAACAACAGCAGCGGCAATTGCAAAAGAAATTGGTATAATGGAAGAGGGAGACTTAGCCCTTACTGGAAAAGAACTTGATGCTTTAAGTGAAGAAGAATTATATAAAAAACTAGAAAGTATAAGTGTATATGCTAGAGTTTCACCAGAAAATAAAATTCGTATAGTAAAAGCATGGCAACATAAAAATAATATAACTGCTATGACTGGTGATGGTGTAAATGATGCACCAGCATTGAAACAAGCAGATATAGGAATAGGTATGGGAAGTGGTACTGATGTGGCAAAAGATGCATCTGCCATGGTACTAGTTGATGATAACTTTGCAAGTATAGTAAATGCTGTTGAAGTTGGTAGAACAGTATACAGCAATATAATAAAAGCAATTACTTATTTGTTTGCAGGAAACTTAGGAGCTATAGTGGCTATATTGTTTGCAGTATTTGCAGGTTGGTCAAATCCATTTACAGCTTTACAACTTTTATTTATAAACTTAGTAAATGACTCTTTACCAGCAATTGCATTGGGATTTGAAAAGTCAGAAAAAAATATAATGAATAAACCTCCTAGACATCCAGATGAAAGTATACTAGCAGGAGGAACATTGAAGGCAGTAGCTATAAGAGGGTGTATAATAGGTATAGTTACAATAATTGCACAATATATAGGATTACAAGTGTCTCCAGAACTTGGAGTAGCTATGGCATTCTCAACATTGATATTAGCTAGAATAATGCAGACATTACCTGCACGTTCTAATAATCAAACAGTAATAAAGCTAGGTTTTTTCAGTAATAAATATGTTATAGGAGCAGTTTTAATTTGCTTTGGGCTTTACTCTTTAACACTAATACCAGTGTTAAGAGGTATATTCTCTATACCAACAGTATTTGGACTATATCAATTAGGAATTTGTTTAGGTTTAGCATTACTTTCATCAATATTAATGGAGCTTAACAAGTTAATTAATAGAAATACAGTAAAATAATTAAAAAATCAAAGGGGCATATTGGTTTTAACAATATGCCCCTTATATAATTTACTCTATATTATCAATTATTTGGAATGCTTTTATAACTTCAGGAAGTTCTTTTTCTTCAGGCATTCTAAATCTTATAAAATTTTTATCAAGCCCAGTGAAGTCACTACCAGATATAACTCTTATTTTTAACTTTGCAAATTCTTGTTGTAAATCTACATCTTTGTTTTTATGTTCAACTGTCATTATTGATACAGTATCATTAGTTTCAGCTATATTAAGGTTTTTCCATGGAATTAATAACTGATTTTTTATAGCTTGTGTTTTTTCCTTTAATTCTTCTATAAATTGAACATCATCTAATAAATTGGCTGCAATACTACGAGATATTTCAGATACTTCGTAAGGAGTAGAAATCTTTTTAATAGGGTCAACAAGTTCTTTTGGAAGAACTGCATATCCTGCTCTTAGTCCTGCTAGACCAAAACCTTTTGAAAATGTTTTTAAGACAATTACATTATCGTAATTATTTAGAAGTTTTACAGCTGAATTTTCTTTTGGCATGTATTCACCATAAGCTTCATCTACCATAACTGCGATATTATATTTAGATGCTTCTTTTACTATGTTTTCAATTGATGATAAAGGTATAATTTGTCCTGTAGGATTGTTTGGATTGTCTATGTAAATTACTTTGTATTCTGGATTTATTTTTTCAATAAATTCTTTTTCATTAAATTTGAAATTATCCTCTTTCTTTAAAAGAACGTAATCATAAATAGCCCCATGCATTTTTATGTCTGTCTCATATTCTGAGAATTGAGGTGAATATCCTAAAACCTTATCTCCTTTTTCAACAAATAGTCTATTTAAAAGGTAAATAACATGTATAGAGCCATCTGCCAAACAAATTCTATCAATGTCTAATGTTATGAAGTCTTTCCAATAATCAACTATATTGTTCTTTAAGGCAATTGAATGAGGGTATCCTCTTATCATATCAAATTCTAGAGCATTAAAAGCTTCTACAGCTTTATCTGAGTAAGATACTGTATTTATTCCTTCACCACAGTCTATCTCAAATACATTTTCTGAATGCCCAGATTCTATTGCATAACTTTTTTTCAACTGCATTTCAATAGCTTTGTTAATTTTTAATTTCATAGTTTATCACTCCTTATTTAGTCAATAGTAAATGTTATAAAAGTCGCTAGATTTAAAATATTATGAAAATATATAATAGTAAAAAACGAATATAAATATTATAATAGCTCACTTTATTTAATATGATTATATATCATATATTGTAAAATTTCTAGCATTATAAGACTATAAATTGAAAATATTCAGAAAAATACTACAAGAAACGATTTATTTTGCTCTTAAAATGAGTTAAATGGATGTTATTAATTTTGTAAATTGAAATAGTTTAAGTATAAAGTTATGATATAATCTAATAAGGGTAATTCTTTAGATTATATTAAGGAAATAGAGGTATACAATAAAAAGTTATGGAGTTGGATTATGGGATATAAATTAATTGTAACAGATATGGATGGAACTTTATTAGGAAATAATCATAAGGTTACAGATGAAAATAAAACTGCACTACAAGAAGTTATAGAGTGCGGTATTAATGTAACTTTAGCAACAGGAAGAGCCTTCGATTCAGCTAAATGCAATGTAGATTTTCTTAAAGAAGATATGCCAATAATAGCTTGTAATGGTTCATTGATAAGAGAGCAAAATGGAAATATAATATATTCAAATAAAATTGACACAGCAACATGTTTAAATATCTTAGATGTATTGGACAAATACGATATTTACTATCAGTGTAATAGTATAGATTCTATGCTTTCAAGAAAAATAGAGGGACGTGAGGACAAGTTAAGTATATTTTTAGGTAATGAGACAGAAGTAATTGTAAAAGACGATTTAAGAGATGAAATTTTAAAAAATGATATACTAAAATTTGTAATCATAGAAGAAAAAAATCCTTCTATTTTAGATGAGATAAGAAAAGAATTGATAAAGGTTCAAGGTATAAAGATAACTTCTTCATGGCCAAACAATATTGAAGTTATGAATGAAGGTGTTGATAAAGGCAATGCAGTTAAGTTTTTAGCTGAAAAGATGAATATAGATAGGGAAGATATAATTGCATTTGGAGATAATTATAATGATATAGAGATGATAAAATTTGCTGGTCTTGGAATAGCTATGGGAAATGCAGAAGAATTAATTAAACAAGAAGCTGATTATGTTACAGATACCAATCAAGATAGTGGAGTTGCAAAAGCAATTTATAAATTCTTAGAGTTAAAAAAATCACTTAGCTCTTAAAAAAGGTATATACAGGAAAAAAGAGGTTGACTATTTTATTGATAGTAATTATAATACAAATAGATAAAACATAAAAAACTTAGATTCAGTGAAGAAGAGAGTAGATATAAAGAAAATCTCAGCGAGTTAGGAATGGTGTGAGCCTAATGATAACACTTTATATTGAAAAGAGCTTTGGAGAATACTACTTGAAATTTAGTATGGTAGTAGGTAATCTCGCCTTAAGAGAATAGAGTGGGTAAACTTTGTTTATCAACTAGAGTGGTAACACGGAATATTTCGTCTCTTGGTCTTTTTGACCAAGAGATTTTTTAATTTTAACTTAGATGTAAATATTATAATTAAAATAAAAAAATTTAAAATATGAGGTGAAAGGTATGAAATTATGGGGTGGACGCTTTAGAAAAGCCGAAAATCAACTTATGGAAGAATTTAATAAATCTTTTGGTTATGACTGTGTACTGTACAAAAAAGATATTGAAGGAAGTATAGCACATGTCCATATGCAGGTAAAATGTGGTCTTTTAACAGAGGAAGAAGGAAAGACGATAACAGAAGGATTAAAAGGGATACTTGAAGATGTAGAAAATGGAAAGTTAGCATTAGATGGAGAATATGAAGATATACATAGCTTTACTGAGATAAATTTAATTCAAAGAATTGGCGATGTTGGTAAGAAACTTCATACAGCACGTAGCAGAAATGACCAAGTTGCAGTTGACATGAGATTGTATGCTAAAGAAAAGGCAAATGATTTGGTGGATTTAATATCTGAGTTTAAAGCAACTATAAAAGATGTTGCTGATAAAAATCCAGTGATGATGCCAGGTTATACTCATCTTCAAAGAGCACAAGTAGTAACATTTAAACATCACTTGATGGCGTATTATAGTATGTTTGATAGAGATGAGAAAAGAATAAAAAATGCTATAGAAATATTAGATGAATCACCTTTAGGTTGTGGAGCTTTGGCAGGAACTACACACGATATAGATAGAAATATAACTTGTGAACAATTAGGATTTAAAAAAGTAGTAGATAATTTTATGGATGGAGTAAGTGATAGAGATTATTTATTAGAGTTAATGAGTGATTTTTCGATTATTATGATGCACTTAAGTAGATTAAGTGAAGAATTGATACTTTGGAGTTCTCAAGAATTTGGATTTGTTGAGATAGATGATTTATATACTACAGGGAGTAGTATAATGCCTCAAAAGAAAAATCCTGATGGAGCAGAACTTATAAGAGGAAAGACTGGAAGAGTATATGGAAATCTGTTTGGTCTTTTTACAGTAATGAAGGGTATACCATTAGCATATAATAAAGATATGCAAGAAGATAAGGAAGGCTTTTTCGATAGTGTACATACTATTGAAATGTGCATACAGATAATGGATAGAATGATAGCTACATTAAAGGTAAATGAAGATAAAATGAAACAAGCAGTAAAGAATGGATTTTTAAATGCAACAGAAGTTGCTGATTACTTGGTTAAAAATAATGTTGCTTTTAGAGATGCTCATGGAATAGTAGGAAGTATCGTTATATATTGTGAAGACAATAAAAAGGCAATAGAAGATTTAACATTAGAAGAATTACATAAGTTTTCAGATGCATTTAAGGAAGATATTTATGATTTTATCGACTATGAGAGTATATTAAATAAAGGAATAAAAAAGAATTTAAAATAATACATTAAATTTCAAAAAGCTGTAAATTTGGGTGATACATTCAAATCTACAGCTTTTTTGTATAAAAATTTATTATATGTAAAAGTAGTAAGTTTAAAAAGAGTAATATTGGAAATAAATATAAGTAAAAAATTTTATTATTAAAATGATAATTAATATCAATAAGTATTGACAAATTTATTTCTAGATACTATTATATATAATATAAATAATAATGAAAATCAATATCAAATAAATGGGAGGAAATCTAATGAACTTATTAGTGATTGGTGGCCATGAAAGAATGGAAAAAGATTATATGGTTATGGCCAAGAAAAAAGGTTATAAGACAAAGGTATATACCACTATGTCTTCTAAATTAAATAACTCTATAGGAAAACCAGATGCAGTTGTTATACTCACATCAACAGTTTCACATAAGATGTCTAGAACGGTTGAGTCTCAAGCTAAAAAACAAGATATATTAATTGTAAGACATAAAAATAGTAGTAAGGTAGCATTTAATGAATGTCTAGATATGGTCGATGAATGTCTTGGAAATTGTTCAAAATGTAAACTTAATGATAAACAAAAACAGAAAAATACATAAATATAAATTAAAGGTACTGGCATAGTATTTATATTTAATAATCTTGAGAGCTTTTCTCAATAAATTAAATACATATTACTATAACAGTACCTATTTTATAAGAAGAAATAGATTTGATTTTTTTCTTATAATTACTATTTTTTCTTATTTCTTTTGGATTTTTTTCTATTATTTTTCTTCTTGATACTTGAAGCTATTATAAATAAAATTAAAAGTATTAAAATTCCTGCAACAATCTTAACTAAAGTCATTAAAGTATCATTACTAGTTATAAATGGAATACTACTATCAAGATTATTTTTTGCAACTAGGTCTATACTATTTTCTAGCTTACCAGCATTATATATATTCAAAGTACCGACCTTAGCTCCCTTTTTTATAGGTAAATCAATTTTGTTTAGTTCTGTTTTAACATCATAGTTACTTTGAGATTCATTTTTTCCTAAAAATATCTTATAACTATTTTTTGGTTCATAAACTAATTCATGCTGTTTTGTAAATAGTACTTTTTTAGTATCAGCATATTTTTTCTTATCAACAATAGTGGCACACTTAAAATTATCAAATCCATAATCAATTAAGATTCGTGAGTCTAAATATAAATCAGCATTAGTTGAGTTAAAGACAGCAGAGATAACTCTTCTTTCATCTTTTACAGCACTAGATAAAAGACATTTACCAGCCGCATCAGTAAATCCAGTTTTTATACCATCAACTATATCATATTTTATATCTATAGGTTGACCTTTATATGTAATCTTAGCATGTGATGTCAAAAACTTATTAGTGTTTACAAAATATCTTTCATAAGGGTATGCTTTTGTAGCCTCAAATTTAAGTGACTTAGTCTTTACAATTTGTCTAAAAATATCATTATGCATGGCTTCTCTGGCTATAAGAGCCATATCATGAGCTGTAGTGTAATGATTAGGGTCAGGTAATCCATGAGGATTATTAAAGTGAGTATTATTAGCTCCAATTTTTTTTGCCTCAGAATTCATAAGGTCAACAAATTTTTGGACATCTCCACCACCCACATATCTGGCTAATACAAAAGCGGCATCATTAGCAGAATGAACTAAAAGAGCATTTAGTAACTCTTTTACAGTAAAAGATTCTCCTTCTTTTAGATACATACTAGAACCATCTATTTGAGGTAGATTTTTAATCTCTATTACTTGATTTAAATCTTTAACCTTTTTTAGAACTAGGCAAGCTGTCCATGCTTTAGTTGTTGAAGCTGGATAAAGTTTGGAATCTCCATCTTTATTGTATAATATTTTCCCAGTTTCGTAGTCCATTAAAACTGCATGTTTAGCAACTATAGCTGGTTCATCATCTGCAAAAGAGATATTAGAACTTCCTAAAAATGAAGTGAATATCAATAAGCAGATTAATAAAAGTGATAAATTTCTTTTCATTGTGAACCTCCAAATTTTAAATTCATCTTTTAGTATAGCATATATTTGTCAATAATTAAAAGAAAGGAGTGGTTAATATATGAAAAAAAAGGTAAAAATTATTTCATTTTTTGTTTTCTGTTTTTTAATATTATCATCACTAATCGTTTATAAATCAAATATTTTTAAAGATGATGTATATGTTGTAAGTAAAAAAAATTCACCTAGTGAGAAAAATCGTAATGTAGAGGACTCAATTAAAAATGAAGATAATAGTCACAATAAAGTAGTTAAAGACATAGATAAAAGTGTTCAAAATAATAAAATTACTATATACATAAGTGGGGCAGTAAATAGACCAGGAATTGTAACTATAGAACCAGATAAGAGACTTTATGATGCTGTAGAATTACTGGGAGGAACAACGAGTGAGGCTGATTTAAATGGAGTTAATTTATCCATAAAGCTAGAAGATGAGCAACATTACATAATACCTAAAATAGGTGAGACGATATCTGTAACAAGCAATAACGATTCTAACAAATCAAATCAAAAAAGCGAATCTGAAAATAAAGATAATGAAAATACATCTAAAGAAGCAAAGATAAACATAAATGTAGCTACAATAGAAGAATTAGATTCTTTACCTGGAGTTGGAGAAGCTACAGCTAATAAAATTTTACAGCATAGAGAAGACAATGGACAATTTAGTTCAATCGAAGATATAAAAAATGTAAATGGTATTGGAGATAAAAAATATGAAAATATAAAAGATTTAATTTGTGTAGACTAAAATATAATACAAAACTTACTTATAGATATGGTATTATAAATATGTATGTATATGTGTGTATATGTGGAAATTTAGTAAAGGAGGCACTTTTATGAAAAAAGAACAAAAAAAACTTACAGAGATGACAACAGCAGGTGGTTGAGCCGCTAAAATAGGGCCAGAGGTTCTGGCATCAGTTTTATCTCAATTACCTAAAAATGATAATATAGAAAACCTATTAGTAGGATTAGATACAGCAGATGATGCTGCTGTTTATAAATTAAATGATGATATGGCACTTATTCAGACATTAGACTTCTTTACACCAATGGTAGACGACCCATATGTATTTGGACAGATTGCTGCATCAAATTCTCTATCAGATGTATATGCTATGGGAGGCAAACCTTTGGTTGCAATGAATATTGTTTGTTTTCCATCATGCCATGATATGAATGTGCTTGCAGAAATATTAAAGGGTGGATTTGATAAAGTAAAAGAAAGTGGAGCACTTTTAGTTGGAGGACATACTGTAGATGACAAGGAGCCTAAGTATGGTCTTTCGGTTTCTGGGATTGTAAATCCAAATAAAGTTTTGTCAAATGCCACTGCAAAGCCTGGTGATAAGTTAATTATAACAAAACCAATTGGAGTAGGTGTGTTAAATACTGCTATGAAAGAAGGTATGGTAGAACAATACATAGCAGATAAAGTAATAGAAATAATGATACATTTAAATAAATATGCAGCGATGAGTTTTGATAAATTTGATGTAAATTCAGTTACAGATATAACTGGATTTGGTTTACTTGGTCATACTTTAGAAATGGCTAAAGCCTCTGAAGTAAGTATTGAAATTGAATCAAATAATGTACCAATCATTGAAAGTGCAATAGAAATGGCACAAATGGGAATTATACCTGCGGGTATGTACAAAAACATGCATTATGTATCTAAAGATGTAGAAATTGTAGGAGATGTGGAAGTAGCAGTTCAAGATATTTTATACGACCCACAAACATCAGGTGGGCTATTAATTTCTGTAAAAGAAGAACTTGCAGAAGAACTTGTGAGAGATATGAAATTAAATGGAGCAATAGAAGCAAAGATTATAGGGTCTGTAGTTCCAAAAGGGGAAAAATATATTACCGTTTTATAAAATATTATAGAGAAAGAGTGATTGTTTTGAGCAAAAGAGAATTGTTTGCAATGTTGCCTTCAGTGGATGAAGTATTAAGTGATAATAGAATTGTAGAAATAATAAATAAATATCCTAGAAGCTTAGTTTTAGAATCTGTTAGAGAAATAATAGATTCTAAAAGACAGTTTATATTAAGATTAAAAGAAGATGCATCAAATTCTGTAACAATAGAATTTGATGAAATAATAGAATCTGCGATAGACAGGGTTAAATTAAATTACTCACTATCATTAAAAAAAGTTATAAATGCAACTGGTACAGTTATTCATACAAATTTAGGTAGGTCTTTACTGAGTGAAGATATAAAAGATGAATTATGGTGTGCTGCCTCAAGGTACTCAAACTTAGAATACGATTTGGATAATGGAGAAAGAGGTTCAAGATATTCTCATTTAACTAGTACAATAAAAAGACTTACTGGTGCAGAAGATGTACTAGTTGTAAATAATAATGCCGCAGCAGTACTTCTTGTACTTAGCACAATGGCTAAAGGTGGAGAAGCAATTGTATCTCGTGGAGAGCTAGTTGAGGTAGGTGGTTCGTTTAGAATTCCAAGTATAATGGCTCTTAGTGGTGCAGAGCTTGTTGAAATTGGTTCAACTAATAAAACTCATTTAAAAGATTATAAAGAGGCTATTACAGAGGATACAAACGTATTAATGAAAGTTCATACAAGTAACTATAGAATTATGGGATTTACAGAGAGTGTTTCTATAGAAGAACTAGTTAATTTAGGCAAAAAGTATAAACTGCCTGTAATAGAAGACCTAGGAAGTGGAGTATTTATAGACTTATCAAAATATGGATTATCTTATGAACCAACTGTATTAGATTCTATACGACAAGGTGCAGATGTAGTAACTTTTAGTGGTGATAAGATGCTTGGAGGTCCACAAGCAGGTATTATAGTTGGTAAAAAAGAGTATATAGAAAAAATGAAGAAAAATCAGCTTACTAGAGCTCTTAGAGTTGATAAACTTACAATATGTGCTCTTGAAGCAACCTTGAGAATGTATTTAGATGAGACAAAGGCAATAGAAAATATACCTACTTTAAAAATGTTAACATATAAGATGGAAGAATTAGAAGTAAAAGCAGATAAGCTATTTGAAAAAATAACTGCTTTAAATTTAAATGCTAGTATAAATATAGAAGATGGATTTTCACAAGTAGGAGGAGGGTCAATGCCTCTTGAAACTATAAGTACAAAGGTAGTAACAATAACTCCTGAGCATATAAATGTGTCATCTTTAGAAAAGAAGTTAAGACTTAGTGAAGCACATATAATCGCTAGAGTATATGATAATAAATATGTACTAGATGTAAGAACTATATTTGATGATGAGTTTGATGTGATTGTTGAAGAATTAAGAAAAGCATTTAATTAAATAAATTTTAGATAATATTGATATTGAATTTAATTTGAGAAGTAGAAGTATTGAAGTTTGGATAGGGGGCAAAAAATGAAAAATGTAGTAATTGGAACGGCAGGTCATATTGACCATGGAAAAACAACTCTTATAAAAGCATTGACAGGAAGAGAAACTGATACATTAGATGAAGAAAAAAAGAGAGGTATTTCAATAAATCTAGGATTTACTTATTTTGATTTACCAAATAATAAAAGAGCAGGTATTGTAGACGTACCAGGACATGAGAAGTTTATAAAAAATATGCTAGCTGGAGCATCAGGTCTTGACATAGTATTACTTGTTGTAGCAGCAGACGAAGGAGTTATGCCACAAACAGTTGAGCATTTAGATATTTTAAGCTTTTTAAATATAAAAAATGGAATAGTGGTTCTAACTAAGTCTGATACTGTAGACGAAGAATTTAGAGAATTGGTAAAAGAAGATATTTGTGAAAAAATAAAAGGAACTTTTCTTGAAAACGCAGAAATAATTGAAGTTGATTCTGTATCTAAAAAAGGTATAGATACCCTTATTGAAAAAATAGATAAAATGAGTGATGATATAGAAGATAAAAACGAAAATTCTCCATCGAGACTTAATATAGACAGAGTATTTTCAATAAAAGGATTTGGTACTGTAATAACAGGAACTTTAATAGAAGGAAAGATAAGTATAGAAGATGATTTGATTATATATCCACAAGTGTTAAAAACAAAGATAAGAAGTATACAGGTTCATGGAGAAAATAAAGATACAGCTTATGCAGGGCAAAGAACAGCAATCAATATATCAAATGTAAAAGTGGAAGATATAAAAAGAGGAGATGTTTTGGCTGCACCAAATTCATTAGAAGAATCAATGATGTTAGATGTGAAATTATCATTGGTAAACCATTTGGACAAAGGGTTAAAACATTGGGATAGATTAAGATTGTATCATGGTACTAGAGAAATACTTTGTAGAGCAGTTCCACTAGATAAAGAATTAATTGAAAGTGGAGAGAGTGGATATGTTCAGTTAAGACTTGAAGAAAGTATAGTATCCAAAAAAGGTGATACCTTCGTAGTTAGACGCTATTCTCCAATGGAAACTATTGGTGGAGGTGTAATAATCGACCCATCTCCTAAAAAACATAAGAGATTTGATGAAAAGGTTATAGAAGCATTAAAAATAAAAGAAAAAGGCGAACTTAAAGATATAATAGAAGAATACTTAAAGAGGAACCTAAAAAATTATCCAAATATAAAAGAAATAATGAGTTATAGTGGTGCCCATGAAGAGCAGGTAAAAAAAGCTCTTGAAACACTTATATCGGAAAGTAAAGTATTTATTATAGGCAATATGTATATGCATATAAATCAATATAACAAATTAAAAGAAAATATAGTAAATCTTTTAAATGAATACCATAAGAAATATAGATTGAGAAAAGGAATATTAAAAGAAGAAGTAAGGTCTAAAATAGAAAGTAATTTTAAGACTAGAGAAATGGATATTTTATTAGAAAGATTATCTACAGAAAATATCATAAAAATAGAAAATAATATAGTATCTCTATTTGATTTTGAGGTTGTTTTAAATGACAAGCAAAAAGAAATCGCAAAGAAGATAGAAAAAAGATTAAAATCATGTGGAGTTTCTTCTATATTGACAATAGATGAAGTTTCTGAAGGAAATAATAACTATGCTGAAGTATTAGAGTCAATGATAGGTAATAAGGTAGAGAAATTAGATGATTTGTATGTAATGGACAAAGACATTTATGAAAATGCAAAAAATACTTTGATAAATTATATAAAAGAAAATAAAGAGATAACACTAGGAGAATACAGAGATTTGATTGATTCTAGTAGAAAAAATTGCATGATTATATTGGAAAACTTCGATAGAAACAAGATAACTAAGAGGGTAGAAAACAAAAGAATTTTGTTTTAGCGGAAAATGTCTGTTTTTGCTTTGAGGTATAAAGAAGGAATTATAATGTCGAGTATCGTATAAATTAATTAGTATAAAATATTAATTAAGAGGAAGTGTAAAGTATTGAAGAATATAATACCTGATGTAAATCCAGATATAAAAGAAAGAGAAAATATGAGCCTTTTATTTATAATAATGGGCTCAGTACTTTTATTCTTTATTATAAAAGATACAGATAAATATGAAACTTTGTTACATGCAATATATGCCATATTTTTAATAGCCACAGGAATGGTTATATTTAATACTACAAAATTTAAAGTAGATTCATTTTCTACATTTTTAGGATTAATTTTTACCGCTACTGGAGCATTAGAATGTATATATTTATTTAATTGCTTAGGAATTAGAACAGAGTCTATAATTGGTACTAATATTACAATATCAGCAATAACCGATTTATTTCCTATACTTGGTGTATACTTAAGTTTTAAATTTGTTAAGGATAATAAACAAATTAATTCAAGTGTAATTTTATTCATAACAAGTGTGGCTTTAACAGTAGCATCTTTATTCATAATATCTGGAATAGTTGAATCTCTAGGAAAAGATAGATTACATTATTCTTTAGGCATTGTAACATCTGTGTTTATGATAATTACTTCCATTGTAAGTGGAATTGAATTAAATTCAAGTTCAAATGAAAGTAAATGGGAATATAATGAAAAAAAATTTTTTAATAGAATAATAATAATAATAATTTTATCAAGGGTTCCAAATTTATTGCATATAATGATTGCTAATAGACATGTAGAGGGGATATTATCGCAGATAATAATAAATGTAGCCTTATATTATTTATATAATTACATAGTGTCTAAGAATATTAAGAAAACAGCATTAGAATTACATGACACAAATGAAGAATTAACAATAAAAACAGAAAGCCTAAAAGAAAAGAACAAAAAATTAATCTATGAAACAGAAAAGATAGAAGAACTTAAAGAAATACTTATAAGAAGAGAATCTAGACTACAATCTACTTTAGATGTTGCAGTAAATAGTATAGTTGTGTTTAGTAAAGATGGAGAAATTACATATGCAAACAAGAGTTTTAGAAACATTTTTGGAGATTATAAAGAACAGGATAAATTAGGTGATAAAATAAAAAATTTCCACGATTTAATAGAAAGTATTCATTCTGTATTTGATAATGAAAAGAACGTGGAAAAGTTTATTAATACAAGCGATAACAAGGTTTATCAAGCCATATTTGCTCCTTTAATTATTGCTTCTCAAATAGAAGGTGTATTATGTGTATTAAAAGATAAGACTAAGAAAAAGGAATATGAACATAAGCTTATTGAAGCAAATAAGAGAAGCAGAGATTTTTTAGAAAGTGTTGGTGATGGGATAGTAGTACTTGAAGGTAGCAATAAAATATATGTGAATAATGCATGTAGGGAAATTTTTAAAAGTAACTTAGAAAGTATTGATTTCTCTTCAATATGCAAAAGTGAAGAGAGCATAGAAAAAAGATATTTAATAAATGGGGAAGTAAAGTATGTTGAAATGAGTTTTTCCCAGTACACTAATGCTGGAACAGATAAAACCATTATTGTAATACGTGATACAACTTCTCGAAAAATATCTCAAATAAAACTTGAAGAAAGTCAATCATCTTATTCAAGATTTATAGATATATTACCTGATGGGATATGTCTACTAAAAGATAATTTAAGTATAAATTATGCAAATAAGTCATTTTTAGATATGCTATCTTTTACAAATATAGATGATATAAAAGACTCTAACATTAAGTTATTAATGAATGCAAATACTGAAGAAAAAATGAAATTTACTGATAATATGGCTAAGGTTTTAAATGAAAATAGAAGTGTATTTTTACTAGAGTATGAGTTGATAAATAGTTATGATGATATAGTAGAAGTAGAATTAAGTGCATTACCTTTTGCTATATATAATACTAGATACATAATGCTTATTATAAAAGACTTAGCACATAAAAAATATTCTGAACAAGCAGAAAAAGAATTGCTTGAAAGATTTAAAACAGATAAAATAAAAACTGAGTTTTTCGCAAATATGTCTCATGAGTTAAAAACTCCACTAAATGTTATATCAAGTTCAAATCAATTAGTAGACTCTTTCTATAGAAGTGAAAAGATAAAAGACTACAACAATAATATTAAGTCTCATGTAGATTTAGTGAGACAAAGCTCTTATAGACTTCAAAGACTAATAAATAATATTATAGATTTAACAAAGATGGAGTCTGGATTCTATACACTAAAACTTGCAAAATACAATATTGTATCTGTAATAGAAGATTTATTTATGAATATAGAAGAGTATACAAGTAGGAAAGATATAAAAATTCTATTTGATACAGAGCTTGAAGAAATTAATGTCTATATAGACAAGGTTGAAATTGAGAGAATCATATTGAATCTATTGTCAAATTGTATTAAGTTTACTGACAATGGAGGATGGATATACGTAAATATTTATTATAAAATAGATAAGGTAATGATAAGTGTAAAAGATACTGGAGTTGGAATACCTCAAGATAAACTGGAATTGATTTTTGAAGAATTTTCACAAGTTGATAAGACATTATCTAGAAATACTGAAGGAAGTGGAATAGGACTTGCTATAGTTAAGAACCTAGTAAGTCTTCATGGTGGAGATATAGAAGTAATAAGTGAAGTGAACAAAGGGACAGAGTTCTTAATTTCACTTCCAATGAAGAGTTTTAATAGTGAACATTATACAGAAGATAAGAGAATATATAATATTCAAGAAAAAATAAAAATAGAATTTTCTGATATATATTATTAAAGACTCTTATAGGAAAATCCTAAATCAAAATACTATGTGTTTTAGTAAGTATTTTATAAAGAATAGGCTATCATAAAGTAAGATATTATGATAGCCTATTTTTAGTTATATTTTATATCTAGATATGAGAGCATATAATCTCCAAATTACCTTCAAAGCTAAAATCTCCAAAGTTATTTGGTAATATAAAATGCATACCCTTTTTTAAATCATATTCTACAGAATTGTGTATTAGTTTTCCATTTCCCTCCAACACACTATATAAGGAAAAAGGTGTATTATGTGTAAAATTACATTTTCCAAAGATATCTAATTTATAAACACTAAAAAATTCATTTGATACAAATGTTGTGCATTTAAAGTCTGATGTTGATACAGTTTTATAATCAGTATCAAGATTTATATGAGGAACATTCGTAACATCTATGGATTTTTGAACATGCAGTTCACGTTTGTTGCCTGAATTGTCAGTTCTATCATAATCATAAACTCTATAAGTGGTATCTGAATTTTGTTGAGTTTCTAAAATTAATGTTCCTCTACATATGGCATGTATAGTACCACTAGGAACGTAGAAAAAGTCACCTTTTTTTATATTAACCTTTCTAAGTAGTTTGTCCCATTCATTGTTATTTATCATATCTACAAACTCTTTATGAGATTTTGCATTATGACCTATGATAATTTCTGCATCATCAGAACAATCTATTACATACCAACATTCTGTCTTACCTAACTCTCCATTTTCGTTTTTCTTTGCATATTCATCATTTGGATGAACTTGAACTGATAAATTATCATTTGCATCTAATATTTTTGTAAGCAAAGGAAATTTATCCCCAGGTGTATTTCCAAATAATTCTCTATTTTTGTCCCACAATTCAGATAGACTTTTACCTTTATATTCTCCATTTTCTATTAAGCAATCTCCATTTTTATGAGAACTTATAGCCCAACATTCACCAGTTGTTGGCGAATTTATTTCATAATTAAATTTATCTTTAAGTGCAGTACCACCCCATATTCTATCCATAAAAATAGGTTTTAAAAATAATGGTTCCATAATCTTGTTCCTCCTATGATATTAAATTTATCCTACAAATAATTATATATAAATAGATTATAAAATCAATAGTAAAAAAGTTTTGTCCCTTGAAATGACATAAAGTATAAGGAGTTATCAAATAAGATAAACTATGATATATAATATAAAGTTCTAAATTGGAGTGATAATTATGGAATTATTTAAAGAAGAAAGTAAAAAGTATGAAAAGGAATTTTTAAAACTGTTGGAAGAATGGGTGAGCATACCATCATTTTATGATAACAAAACTGTATCTAAAGATATGCCTTTTGGAAAAGGAGTCTATGATGCATTAAATTGGTTTGAAAACCTAGGTAGAGAAAACAATTTCAAGGTCAAGAATATAGATAATCATGCTGTTCAAATTGAATATGGAGATGGAAAAGAGTTTGTAGATATATTTGGACATTGTGATGTTGTAAATCCAGGAGAAGGATGGTATAGTGAACCATTTAAACTAAATATTATAGGAGATAAATTGGTTGCTAGAGGAGTATCTGACAATAAAGGTCCTATGATAGCGAATTTTTTAGCACTAAAAATGATAAAAGATTTAAATATTGATTTAAAACGAAAGGTTAGATTAATTGCTGGAGGAAATGAGGAAAGTGGATTTAGATGTATAAAGCACTATTATAGCAAAGAACCCTATGGTGTATGTGGATTTACTCCAGATGCCAAGTTTCCTGTACTAAACGGAGAAAAAGGTGGGGCAATAATAAAGTTAATTTCAGAGATAGAGGATAAGTCTTTATACATAAGTGGTGGAATAGAGTTTAACACAATACCAGATAAAGTATATATAAAAAACACAAACAAATTGGGTAAAGATAATATATGCTGTGATTTTAATAATACTTCAATAAGTTATAATAATGGAGATTATGTTATACATGGCAAAGGTGGACATTCATCTAAACCAGAAAAAGCAATCAATCCAATACTAGCCACAATTAAACTTTTATCAGAAAATATTGATGAAGATTGGACAAAAGGTTTGGATGAGTTAATAAATCAAGATAATATAGATGGAAAATTATTTGGTTTAGACATTGAAGGCAAATGTGGGACTTTATCAATTGTTCCAACAATAATAAACATAATAGATGGAAGGCTAGAATTAGTTCTAAGCGTTAGATATCCAGAAGTATTAACGCTTGAAGATATAATAAAAAAATTTAATTTGTATATGAAGAAGAATAATATTAATAAATTCGAGATTATTGGGGAAAATTTAAAGCAAGCCAATTATATAGATAGAAATTCAAAACTTGTAAAAAGTTTGCATGAGATATATATAAAGTATTCTGGAGATTTAAAAAATGATGTTAGAGTAACTAGTGCAGGAAGTTATGCTTCTGAAATGAATAATTCAGTAATATTTGGTTGTGAATTTCCTGATGGTAGTTTTGGAAATGTCCATAGTGCAAATGAATTTGCTAGCTTAGATAGATTTATAACTGCAATAGCTATATATGCAGAGGCAATAGTTGCATTATGTAACGATATATAAATACAAAATGTCCCTTATATAGACATATTATATATACAATTAAAATTTTACTTGATATATAATTGAAATCAAAGAGAAGGTGATACAATGATAACTAAGAAACATGCAGTAATAGTAAAAAGTTTAAGCAATAAAGACGGATATATGACATCAAATGAACTAGCTATCAAATTGGATGTGTCTACAAAAACTATTAAAAGATATATAGCAGATTTAAATAGTATTTTAAGCAAGTATGATTTGGTAATAGCTTCTTCTAGAGGTATAGGATATAAGCTAAGTGGCTCTAAAAGTAATATAGCAAGAGCTGTTAAAGAAGCAAATAAATATATTGATGGTTTTTTAGATGACTCTGAAGAATCAAGAATGTCAAACATAATATGTATGCTTATTAATAGGAATTATATGAGCATAGAAGCAATGTCAGAAGAATTAAATCTGAGTATAGCCGCTATAAACAAATTGTCTAGTAAGCTTAAAAGAAAACTTGAAAAGTATGACTTAGTTATAAAATCTAAACCTTACTATGGAAGCTATATACATGGTGAAGAAATTAATATAAGACAATTGATTACTGACTATGCAATAAAGTTGGATGAAAAAAGTAAAATCAAAGTGTTTTTGGATGACATCAGTGAAAACGATATACACTGTATAGAAAATATTTTAGAAAAACATTTAAGAAAGAAAGATACAATAATTTCAGATAAAGATTTTAATCTTTTGCTTTCAAAAATAATTGTTTCTGTATTTAGGAGTAAGAGAGGACATAGTAACAACATAAATCTAATAGATACAAGTTATAGATTTCATAATTACTCTTTTATAGAAAGCTTAATGAAAGAAATCTCTGATAAGATTGGGTTTAAACTTATTGAAGATGAAGTAATTTACATTTCAAATTACTCTGGTGTAATAGCGTATAAAGGAACACAAGGAAGAAAAAACACAAGTGAAATTGAGGAGCGAATAAATAGTGTTATAAGTAGTGCACTTCAAGATATATTACTTATTTCAGGAAGTGATTATACAAAGGATGAGGAGTTTATGGTTGCAATATCTGACCATATAAAGAGATTTTTAAATAGAGCGAAAGCTAATATAAAATCCAATAACCCTTTACTTCATCAAATAAAAGAGAAGTTTCCAATTGCTTTTAATTTAGCTGTGTTTTTATCAAATAAACTAGAAACTGAGTTTAATTTAAAACTTGATGAAGATGAACTTGGGTATATAGCTATTCACTTTGCGGCTTCAAATGAAAGAATGAAAAAAAATACGAGTAAGAAAATCTGCATAGTTTGCCATTATGGGATAGGGACAGGGCAACTTATTTCTGAAAAATTAAAGCAGAATATAAGTGATTTAAATGTTGTAGGTGTTTATCCGGTTAGATATCTTGATATGGCTATAAGTCAAGATGTTGATTTAATAGTATCTACTGTTGAATTAAAAGGATATGAAAAACCTGTCTTATATATCGAAAATATATTTGATGATAGCTTGATAGAAAACGTAAACAAAGCATTTTACGAAAAAGAAGAAAGAAGAAAGATAATAAGTAATATGTTTGATGAAAAAGCTTTTTTTAGTATAAAGGCTAGTACTAAAGAAGAGGTTATACTTTCTCTTTCAAACAAACTGAAAGAAAGAGATTTTATAGAAGAAAGTTCAATAGAAAGCATAATAGATAGAGAAAATATTTCATCAACTGAAATAGGAAATCTAGTAGCAATACCTCACACAATAGTGAAGGGAGATAAAAAATCTATAATAGGAGTTGGAATACTTGAAAATCCAATAGTTTGGGATAAACAAGAGGTTCAGCTAGTATTTATGGTATTTTTTAATACTAAAGAAAAACATAATTTTTCAATATTTAAATACCTTTATAACTTTATAAAAGATGAAGGTGGAGTAAGAGGAATTATTAAAATATGTGACTTTGATAAACTAATGGCACTGATAGGTAATTAAGGAGGAAATTAATAATGGAAACAAACATATTTAACACAGAATATGTATTTTTAAATGTTGATACTAAGTCTAAGGTTGAGGTTTTAGAATTTATAGCAAAAAAAGCTAAAGAATTAAACTTAACAGAAGACGAAAATTTAGTATATGAAGGTTTAATGGCTAGAGAAGAACAATTTACTACAAATTTAGGTGAATCTATCGCAATACCTCATACTAAAAATGATGCGATTGAAAATCCAGCAGTAGTAGTATTGAAATTTACTGATGATGTTGTTTGGAATGAAGGTGAAGATAAGGTTAAATTGGCAATAAGCTTACTTATGCCAGGAAAAAGTAAAGAAAATATTCATCTTAAATTATTATCATCTCTTTCAAGAAAATTGATAAATAAAGACTTTAAAGATTCTCTTTTAAAGAGCAATAATGTTGAAGAAATATCTAACTTAATAAATGAAGCTTTAGGTTTATAATTAAACGCTAAGGCTAAAATAAAACAAATAATTAATTAAAAAATAGGAGGAATTTAAAATGAATAAAAAATTAGTAGCATTATGTGCTTGTCCAATGGGACTAGCTCACACTTTCATGGCAGCAGAGGCAATAGAGCAAGCTGCAAAAGCACTAGGTTATGAAGCGAAAGTTGAAACTCAAGGTGCAGATGGTGTACAAAATGAGTTAACAAGAGATGATATATTAGGAGCAACTATGATAATACATGCAGTAGCAATAACACCAGAAGGTATGGAAAGATTTGATGGTTGTGAAGTTTATGAAGTTGAATTACAAGAAGCTATAAAAAATGCAGAAGACGTTATAAAAGAAATAGAAGAAGATTTAGGAATATAATAAATTTTTGTGGAGGAAATAGAATGGCAATTAAGAAAAAAGTTATAAACAGTTCAGGTGCTTCTACAACAGGAGGAAATAATGTAGGAAAGCCTACTCCATCTAATCCAACTCAATCAAAGGGAAATGGAAAATGGAAGGAAATAAGTAAGCATATAATGACAGGTATATCATATATGATACCAGTCTTAGTAATGGGTGGACTTATAGGAGCTTTATCTCAATTAATACCATATGCTATATTAGGGCTTGACCCATCTGTAGGTATAGTTGATGCTATGAACTCAGGTGATTTTACAGGATTTAAACTTACTCTTTTAAATATGGCACAATTAATGTCAAATTTCGGATTTACTTTATTTGGATTTGCAATACCACTATTTGCAGCATTTTGTGCAAACTCTATAGGTGGAAAAACAGCTTTAATTGCAGGTTTTATAGGTGGATATATAGCTAATAAACCTGTAGGTGTTCCACAATTTGTGGATGGACAATGGACTGAAGTTGTTCCAGTTGCATCAGGATTTTTAGGTGCAATATTAATAGCATTTATAATAGGATATTTTGTAAAATGGTTAAATAAATCTATAAAGGTTTCTCATAACTGGTTAGCTTTTAAGACAACATTTTTAATACCACTAATAGCATCATTAACTTGTATGATATTAATGATATTTATAATAACTCCATTTGGTGGGTTAATTAATGAAAGTATGAAAAACTTCTTAACAGCAGCAGGAGCAGCTGGAGAATATGTATATGCAACAGCTTTAGCAGCAGCTACAGCGTTTGACTTAGGAGGACCAATAAATAAAGCGGCAGGATTCGTTGCGCTTGGTTTAACTACAGAGAATGTACTGCCAATAACAGCAAGAACAATAGCTATAGTTGTTCCTCCAATTGGATTAGGATTAACAACTTTATTAGATAAAAGATTAGTAGGAAGAAGAGTATATGATAGACAATTCTATCAAGCAGGAAAAACTTCTATATTCCTATCATTTATGGGTATATCTGAGGGAGCAATACCATTTGCACTTGAAAGACCAGGTTTTGTTATACCTTTAAACATAGTGGGAAGTGTAATAGGAGCTATTACAGGTATAGTTCTAGGCGCAATTCAATGGTTCCCAGAGTCAGCAGTATGGGCATGGCCTTTAGTTGACAATTTATTTGGGTATATAATAGGTATAGCAGTTGGTGCTATATTCATAGCTGTAGGAAATATATTCTATAGAAATAAATTAATAAAAGAGGGTAAACTTGTTGTGGATTATATAGACTAACATTTAAGTTTATTTATGATAACTTTGGCTGGTAATATTGTTTTAATTAATATTACCAGCCTTACCTATATGATTAATTAAAGGTGGTGGATAAAAAATATGAGTAAAATAGAAAAAATAAGAAAGTATCTAGAAAAATATGATATAGATGGAATTCTTATTAATAGTTCTACCAATAAATTTTATATTGGAAATCTATTTAGTTCATCAGGCTATGTTTTTATAACTAAAAGGAAACAATATATAATAGTAGACTTTAGATATTTTGAAGAAATTAAAAGAAAATCAAATTTATTTGATGTCATTTTAATGGATAAAAACAGAACATATTTTGATATAGTAAATGAAATTTGTGAAAATCAAAATATAAAAGAAATTGGATTTGAAGGAAGCGAGGTATCTTTTGATTCATACAAGAATATGAGTCAAAGGTTGAGTGTAACTTTAAAATCGGTTGATTTATCTACTTTAAGAAAAGAAAAAGATGAAGATGAAATAAAATATATAAAAAAAGCTTGTGAAATAGTGGATGCTACATTTTATCATATAATTGATTTTATAAAAGTTGGTATGACTGAAAAGCAAGTTGAAAATGAAATTGTTAGATTTATAAAAGAGTTGGGTGGTCAAAAAGAGTCTTTTGATACAATAGTAGCATCTGGATTGAGAGGAGCATTACCTCATGGAAAAGCCAGTGAAAAAATTATAGAGTATGGTGATTTTGTGACTTTTGATTTTGGTGCTAAATACAATAATTATTGTTCAGATATTACTAGAACTATATGTATGGGTACTATAAATAAAGAGTTAGAAGAAATATATAATATAGTAAAAGAAGCTAATGAAGAGTGTATAAAGGTTTTAAAACCAGGCATGACTACTGGTGAAATAGATAAAATTGCAAGAGATATAATTGGCTCATATGGATATGCTGATAATTTTGGTCATAATTTAGGTCATGGTGTAGGTATCATGGTACATGAATATCCTGCATTAGCTCCTGAATCAAATGAAGTATTGAAAGAGGGTATGATTGTAACTATAGAGCCAGGTATATATGTACCAAATCTTGGAGGCGTAAGAATAGAAGACGATGTACTTATAACGCAAGATGGGTGTGTGAGATTGACTACATCTACTAAAGATTTAATTGTTGTAAGTTAAAAATGAATTAGATTAATATTTTATAATAAGTAAGATAATTAGAAAAGAAGAGGTAAATTTAAATGTATAATTTTGATGATAGACCAGATAGAGTAAGTGAAAAGTGTAGAAAATGGGATTTAAATATTATAAGAGATAAGTTTGGAGATATAAGAGAAGATTTTGTACCAATGTGGATTGCTGATATGGACTTTAAAATACCAACAGAAATAGAAAATAAATTTATTGAAGCTGTAAAAAGGGGGGTATTTGGATATACATACTGTTATGATGAATTTTATGATTCAGTTATCAGATGGCAAAATGATATGCATAAAGTAAATGTAGAAAGAGAATGGATTACATTGACTTATGGAACTGTATCAACACTTCACTATGTAGTACAAGCTTTTTGTCAAAAGGGGGATAGTATAATATTAAATACACCAGTTTATGACCCTTTTGAATCATCAGCAAAAAAGCAAGGTGTAAATATAGTTTGTAATACATTAGATATTATAAATGATAGATATTATATAAACTTTGATAAATTAGAAGCTCAAATTAAAGAAAATAAACCTAAGTTAATGATGTTTTGTACACCACATAATCCATCTGGAAGAATATGGTCAATTGAAGAAATGACAAAAGTAGCAACTATATGTAAAGAAAATAATGTTATTTTGGTTGCAGATGAAGTACATGCAGAACATATTCATTATGGTGAGTTTAACTCAATACTTAAACTTGAAAAAGAGCTTTTAGAAAATGTTATTCTATTGACATCACCAAATAAAGGGTTTAATCTTGGTGGATTAAAGACTTCTTACTCAATAGTTATAAATAAGAACATAAGAGATAGATTTAGAGATAAACTAAAGCAAAACTCTATAACTTCTCCAAATGTATTTGGAATTATAGGATTGATAACTGCTTATAATGAATGTCGTGAGTGGTTAAATGGTGTAAATGAATATATAAAATCAAATTATGAACTTTTAGGAACTTGGGTAGATAAATATAATAATATTAAATTGATGAAGATGGAATCATCTTATTTAGCTTGGATGGATATAAGTGGATTAGGTATAAGTGCAAGTGAATTTACAGATAAGTTGGCTGTTGATACAGGAGTATTGTTGGAGGATGGGAGCCATTTTGTAAAAGATGGTGAGAATTATGTTAGAATAAACTTAGGAACTCAAAAAGAAAATGTAATTGAAGCTTTAAATAGAATGGAGTTATTTTTAAAGTCTTTATAAAATAATTTTAAAAAATAAGGAAATAAGTTTTGTTTCAATAAGTATAATATTATTTGAGTGATTATGTATTTGAAAATATGATAAAGAAAGCTTTATAGAGTAAAATATAAATTATTTGTAAAAACTAATAGAATGTTATGAAAAGCACCTTGAATATAATAAGGTGCTTTTTTATTGCTGTCAAATTCTTAAATTTTATTGTTGTCAGTATGATTTATTTCTTATAACATAGTTTATCGAATTTTACTATTTATTTAGTTTTTTAATAGAAAAGGCTTTGTCAGTAAGTTTAAAATTATCTTTTATACCCTTAGTCAAGTATACTTTTTTATCCTTAGTTATAAATATAGCATCTACATTATCAATACTATTAATTAAATCCATACCTTTTTCAAGTCCAAGTCCAAAGGTAGAAGTAGATAAAGCATCACAATTAATAGATTTATCAGATATTATTGTTACACTACTTAAGCCATTTTCAAAAGGATACCCTGTAAACGGATTTAGCATGTGGTGATATATTTTGCCATCCTTTTCTATAAATCTTTCATAAATTCCAGAAGTAACAACAGATTTGTTTGTGGTTTCTATATTTCCTATAGATTCTCCATTTTTACTAGTTGGGTCTTGAATACCTATTTTAAAAGGTTTATCATTTTTACCATTTTCTAAGGTAAATATATTACCTCCTAAATTTACTAAACCTTTTTGTATACCTTCTGATTTTAGATAGGCCACAATTTTATCAGCAGCATATCCTTTAGCTATTGCACCTAAATCAATTTTCATATTTTCTTTGGTCAATTTTATAGATTTATTTTTTTCATCCAATATAATATTCTTATAATCAATTAGAGGCAAAAGCTCTTTTATTTCAGAATCACTTGGCACTTTGGCTTTATCTGTTCCAATTGCCCACAAGTTTGATATTGGACCAACTGTTATATCAAAATACCCACTTGATAATTTAGAATATTGGATTGCCTCTTTTACAACGAAAAACGTATCGTCTGAAACTTTGACAAAACTCTTTCCAGCATTATCATTTATCTTAGAAACATCACTTCCTGGTATATGAGTACTCATTTTATTGTCAATATATCTTAAAATTGAATCACATTCATTTAAGATTTTATCACTTTTGGATTCTTTTATATTAAATACAGTAACTTCATTTACTGTACCAAGGTAATAGCTAGTTTTACTATATTTAGTATTCTGGCTTGAACTCCTAAAAAATGAAAATAAAATTAATGCTAAAATCAATATCACAAAAATAAATGTGATTTTTTTCTTATTCATGGTATATTCCTCCTATGAAATTGTGTTATTATTTTATTATAACATAATTTCATAGGAGGACAAAAAATGAAGAAAAAAGACATTCTTCTTATTTTAGGCATTTTAGTTGTTATTACAGCATGTTATGGGATAATAAATGTTATAAATTCTAAAAATGCTGGAAGTATTGAGATTTATGTAGATAATAAATTGTATAAGACTGTTCCAATAGATGCCAAAGAAGAATTTAAAATAGAGAATAGAGGGGGGTATAATATAGTCAAGATTCATGATAAAGGGGTAGAAATAGTAGATGCCTCATGTCCTGATAAGGTTTGTGTACATACTGGTTTTATAAATAAACCAAGTCAAAGTATAGTTTGTATACCTAATAGAGTTAGTATAAAAATAAATACAAATGAAAAGGACGATAATCAAGAAGATATAATTTCTAAATAAAATAATAAAATAATTGAAAGGAATTGGTGATAATTATGGTTAACTTAGAAAATGATTGGAATGAATTATTGAAAGAAGAATTTGAAAAAGATTACTATTTAAATTTAAGAAAATTTCTTATAGAAGAATATAAGACACGTCAAATATTCCCCAATATGCATAATATATATGAAGCTTTGAAACATACTTCATATAAAGATACAAAAGTTTTGATACTTGGACAAGACCCCTATCATGGAGATAATCAAGCTCATGGTTTAGCTTTTTCAGTTCAACCACAAGTGAAAACTCCACCATCTTTATTAAATATGTATAAAGAGTTAAAAGAAGATTTAGGATGTTTTATACCTAACAATGGATATTTGATGCCTTGGGCAGACCAAGGAGTGTTACTTTTAAATACTGCTCTTACTGTTAGAGCACATGAAGCTAATTCTCATAAAAATAAAGGGTGGGAAATTTTCACGGATAGAGTAATCTCTATTTTAAGTGAACGTGAAGACCCAGTTATTTTCGTATTATGGGGAAGTAATGCACGTAAAAAAGTAGAGTTGATTGATACAAGTAAGCATTATATTTTAGAAGCACCTCATCCAAGCCCATTATCAGCAAGTAAAGGTTTTTTTGGATGTAAACACTTCTCTAAGATAAATGAAATTCTAGAAAAATTAGGAAAAGAACCTATTAATTGGCAAATAGAAAATATATAAGATTAAAAGGTAACAAAATGATAACAAAACAACAATAAACAATGACATTGTTGTAACTAATAGAAATATGTGTGAATAGTTGAAAATACTATATATGCATATTTCTATTTTTTTGTCAAGTTGACAACTCTTGAAAAAATAGTTACAATTTAGTTACACAAAAAACACAAACAAAAAAAGAAATTTACAAAGCAGAATTTTACGAAGCAAAATATATAGTGTAAAAAATTTGAGGGAGGAAAGTTTATATGAATTTTAAAAAATTGAGTAATGCTAAAGTCTCGGTGATGGCGGTTGTTTTATCAGTTGGGATATTATCGGGGTACTCTGCACTTAATAAACAAGTAACATTAGTAGTAAAGGGAGAAGAAAGAACTATATCAACATTTAGTTCTAATGTAGGAGACCTTCTAGAATCTCAAAACATTAGTTATGATGCAAATGATATAGTTACTTTAGATGAAAACTCAAAATTATCTAATGGAGATAAAATAGAAGTAATTGATGTAAAGGAAAAAACAGTTGTAGAAACTAAAGATATTCCATTTGAAGTTACAGTTGTTGAAGATGGTTCTTTATCAAAGGGAGACTCTGAAGTTAAAGAAGAAGGAAAATCTGGAAAAAGTGAATTAATATATAAAGAAACTTATCACAATGGAAAGAAAGTAGAAAAGGAATTTGTGAAAAAGGTTGTTAAAGCTGAGCCTGTAAACAAGGTTGTAAGCAAAGGAACAAAAGTAGAGATGCAAGTAGCTTCGTCAAGGGGAGAAAACTCAAGAAGAATGGCTTCATCATCATCTAGTAATAGTAGTAGTAACAATGGTAAAAATATGAGAGTAGTAGCAACTGCATATAGTGGTCATAGTATAACTGCTACAGGAACAAAGCCTAAGTGGGGAACAATAGCTGTAGACCCTAAGGTTATACCATATGGAACTAAGGTTTATATACCTCAATTTGATATGGTATTTACTGCAGAAGACTGTGGTGGAGCAATAAAAGGAAATAAAATTGATATATTTATGAATGACTCAAAAACAGTTTATAACTGGGGAAGAAAAACTATAGATATACGTATATTAAAATAATTATATAATCTATATTTGTACTGGAAATTATATTTTGATTAATATAGAGAGGGAACTCTTTGTATATAAATAAAATATAATTTCCAGTTTTTAATTTTAAGCATATAATAAAAAAGTAAATTTTAACCATGTATAGATAAAAGCTATTTAAATTATAATTTACTATCAGATAAATCTATAAAAATTGTTGCAAAGAGTCAAAATATATGATATTATAGATTTCGTTGAGACGCATTTCATTATGGGAGTGGATGGGTGCCGGTGTGCCCTCTAGTCTTCAAAACTAGTATGAGGGGTTAAGAGCCTCTTAGGTGGGTTCGATTCCCACGCATTCCCGCCAGTATATAAAAGGTATCTTTTAATATTAAAAGATACCTTTTTAAATTTAGATAATTTACTTTTAATGATATATAATATTTTGGTATTATATAATGTAAATTTTATAATACTATTATTGTTTAGATAAAAATCTAGGAGAGTGAAAAGATGGAAAATAACTTTACAACGAGAACTAGTTTTCTAGTTGGAGATGATGGAATAGAAAAACTTAATAATTCAAATGTAATAGTATTTGGAGTAGGAGGAGTTGGTAGTTTTACTGTTGAAGCTCTAGCAAGAGCTGGAGTTGGTAATCTTACTATTGTGGATTTTGATGATGTGGATATAACAAATATAAATAGACAAATACCAGCCTTACATTCAACTGTAGGAAAGTATAAAGTTGATGTAATGGAAGAGAGAATCTTGGATATAAATCCTAATATCAATATAAAAAAAATAAGAAGTCTTTATAATAAAGACACTAGTGATGAAATATTGACTGAAAGATATGATTATGTTGTGGATGCAATAGATATGGTAAGTTCTAAAATACATCTAATTGAAACCTGTGAAAAAAAAGGCTTAAAAATAATAAGTTCTATGGGGATGGGAAATAAATTAGACCCAACTAAAATAGTCGTTACTGATATACACAAAACAAGTACTTGCCCTTTAGCTAAAGTTATGAGGAAAGAGCTTAGAGATAGAGGGATTAAAAAATTAAAAGTAGTATACTCAACTGAACAACCAATAGAACTTAAAAAGAAAGTAATGAATGGGAGAAAAGTAACACCTGGTAGTGTATCATTTGTTCCATCTGTAGGAGGACTAATAATTGCATCTGTAATAGTTAATGAATTATTAGAACAATAAGTCTAAATATTTTAATTTATAAAGTTTAAATACGTATTTTAAAGGCTAAAAGCATCAATGTGAAACTATTTTATATTGATACTTTTAGCCTAATTATATTATGTAGTTATAGTTTTATTTTCTATATTATGTATCTATTTCATATTTATATTTTGTAAATATCATTTCTCCATCACTATAAAAGACAATATCACCTATTTTATCTGTTCTATAAATTGATACATGGTTTTGTTTCAAATTGTTGAGAACTTCTCTGTGGGGATGACCATATTGATTTTTATATCCACATGATATTGCAGCTATATCTGGATTAATTCTTTTTATAAATTCTAAAGATGATGATGAATTACTTCCATGATGCCCTATTTTTACAAAATTAATATTGTTCAATTCAAAAGAATGTAAGATTTCTTTTTCAATTGATTCCTCAGCATCACCCATAAATAAAAAAGAGTTATTATTAAAAGTTAGTTTGAAAACTATTGAATTTAAATTTGATTCTTCTTGTATATATGATGGACTTAATACATATATATTTATATTGTTATCGATATTTAAAATATCGTCTTTATAGAGATACTGAATAGAGAGGTTTTTGTCATTACAAGAATTTATTAGATTTTGATAAGCTTCACTATTTGTTGATTGTTCAGGCATATATATGGAGCTTACATTAAATTTTTTTACAACATTATCAAGACTTCCTATATGGTCAGAATCTGGATGTGTAGCTATTATCACATCAATAGTTTTTATTTTTCTCTGTTTCAAATAACTAGTAACTATATTTCCACTATCCTCATCACCTCCATCAATTAATATATTTTTATTTGTAGGTGTTTGTACTAAAATACTATCACCTTGTCCAACATCTATCATATGTATAGATAGTAGAGATTTTTTGTCACAACCGCTTAAAAGTGATATTATAATAAGTATTAATAAAAAAATTTTATTTCTCAATAAAAAATCACTCCAGTCATTACATGTTTATATAATTTTATGATGGGTAATATAAGATATATATGACTTATTATATTTTATATTTTAAACAATATAAATGAAATTAATACCAAAACAAAATTGGAGTTTTTATAGATATAAAATTTTAAAAAATTAAGCAATAAAAAAAGGTAGGAGGATTTTATGTTTTTCAAAGATATTGAACTAAATTCAAAAAAGGAATTAGACCCATATTTTGATTTAGTAGATTATGAAGCTTGTGAGTACTGTTTTAGTACTTTATATATGTGGCAACATGTTTATAAGACAGGATATTATATAGGAGAAGATTTTGCTGTTTTAGTTGGTGAATATGAGGGAGATAGTTTCTCAATATTACCACTTGCTAAAAGAGAAAAGCTTCCAGAAGTTGTAGATTTTGTGCTTGAATATTTTTCTAAAAATAATAAAAAAATATACCTAAGAGGTATTACTACTGAAGTAGTAGAATTTTTAAAAGAAAAATATCCAAATAGATTTGAGTATATAGAAGAAAGAGATTTATTTGACTATATTTATGATGCAGAAAGTTTAAGAACTTTAGCTGGTAAAAAGAATCAAAAGAAGAGAAACCATATAAATTATTTCTTAAAAGAATACGCAGGTAGATATGAAGTCAAATTATTAGATAAAGAAAACTTCAATGAATGTTTAGTATTAATGAAAGAATGGGAAAGTAATAAGGAAGAAAATGATGAATTTGATGAAAGTATGGATGATGAATTGGTAGGTATCAAAAAGATATTTAACCATTATGATGTACTAAAAGATAGAGTAAAAGTGTTTGGTGTTTATGTGGATGGAAAATTAGAAGCATTCAGTATAGGAGAGCTTTTAAACAAAAATATGGCACTTATTCATATAGAAAAAGCTAATCCTGATATAAGAGGTTTATATCCATTTATAAACCAACAGTTTTTGGTAAATGAATTTAAAGATGTTGAATTTGTAAATAGAGAAGAAGATTTAGGTATTGAAGGTTTGAGAAAAGCTAAACTTTCTTACCATCCTTGTAGATTTGTTGAAAAGTACAGTGTTAGGGAGGCTTAATATACTATATGGAGATTAGGTATGCTAAAGAAGAAGAAATAGAAAGTATAAAAGAAATTTGGAGTTATTGTTTTAATGATAGTGAAAATTTTATGAAGTACTATTTCAATGATAAGTATAAATATGAAAATACTGTAATAGCTTTAGATGAAGGAAAAATTGTTTCCTCTCTTCAGCTAAATCAGTATAAGTTAATACTAAACAATAAGGTATACAATACATCGTATGTAGTAGGGGTTTCCACACTTCCTGAAGGCAGAGGAACTGGATATATGAGTAAAGTTATTAAATTTACTTTAAACGAATTGTATAAAAAAGGTCAATTAGTTTCTATATTGATGCCAATCGACTATAGACTTTATAGAAGATTCGGATATGAACATTGCTATGACCAGATTGAATATACTCTTAATACAGATGATTTAAAAAATTTTAAGTCAAGTGGAAAGATGATAAGAGCTAATATATCACAAATTGATGATTTGATACAAATAGATAGAGCTTTTTTAAATGAGGTTAATGGTAATGTGTTAAAAGATGAACATTATTATGAAAACTTATTTAAAGAAATTCAAAGTGAAGATGGGCTTTTATACATTCATGAAGGTAATGGAAAAGATGGATATATAGTTTATTTTCTTCAAGGAGACAAAATGTTTGTTAGAGAGTTATTTTATAAAAATATAGATGCTCTTAAATCAATGCTTAAATTTATATATAATCACAATACTCAATGTAAGATAGCTACTATATCTGCTCCTATAATAGATAAAATAAGACTTATATTAGACAACCCTAAAGATTGTGAGATAAAAATAAAACCTTTTATGATGGGAAGAGTTATAAATGTAAAGAAATTTATAGAAGATATATATGTAGATGAGGATATTAATAGTTCAGTTAACTTATTAATAGAAGACAAGTTTATAGATGAAAATAATGGTCTATTTAAAGTTTCTATACAGAATCGTAAGATAGCTGTAGAAAAATTAGATAAAAAAGGTATAGAAAAGCCTCAAGAAGGTTTTGATATTAAATTAGATATAAATACCTTAACACAGTTATCATTTTCATATATAGATGTAGAAGAAGCTCTTTTCTTAAATAATCTAGAAGGGGTTTCAAAAGAAACAATAGAAATACTTAAGTGTATTTTTTCTAAAAGAAATAACTATATAAACGAATATATATAAAAAGAATACGCCAAAAGATTTTTAAAATCTTTTGGCGTATTCTTTTGTTTATAATAATTTATCTTGTTTAAAAATTTACTATTTGAAAATAATCTAAATAATATGTTTTTATATAGGAGTGATTATAATTAAAATAAGAAGACCTTTATTAATTGTATTGATATTTGTGATTGTTATATCATTTATAACCACAAGTAATAAGAAAAAAGATGAAAAATTCAATGATAAGATAATAACTATACAAGGTGTTGTTAAAGGGAAAGTTGAAAAGAAAAGATACAATCAGTATAAGGTAGGTGTTTTTTTAATAAATGATTATTCAAGAAATAAAAATTTGAAAATTGGACAAGAAGTTAATATTACAGGAAAATTTAAGAGCTTAGATAAAATGGAGTATGATGATTTTGATTATGGAAGGTACATAAAAAGTACTGGATATAGAGGTATAATATATATAAATAATTATAAAGTTGTTGGTAAAAATAAAATATATTCTTTAGTTGGAAAAATAAAGTTTTATATAAGTAAGACTTACAGATATTTATATAAGAAAAACTCAGATTTTATAAATTCTATATTGTTAGCTGAGGTTGAAAACCTTACTGATGAACAAAAAGAATTGTTCACTAGGACAGGAACTAGTCATGTAGTATCTATATCTGGTCTTCATACAGGTATACTATGTGTAATTATATCTTTTTTATTAAGAGGTATAAATAAATTGTATAAATTATTAATATTGTCGATTTTTATAACTTTATATTGTATAATGGTAGGTGCGTCTCCATCCATAATTAGGTCTATAACATTTGTTATAGTTTTCTATCTATCAATATTTATTGATAGAAAAAAGGATGGTATATCAACATTGTCTCTAATAGGGATAGTTTTAATTATGAATAACCCCTATGTTATATATAATGTAAGTTTTCAATTGTCTTTTTTAGCTACACTTTCTATATTGATATTCTACAATAAAATAAATAGTATTGTAAAATTAAGTATGGTATCATTGACAATATCATCAAATATATTAACTCTACCTATAATTTATTACACATTTAAAGGAATACCACTGCTTTCAGTTATAGGAAATTTGATTATAGTACCATTTGTAGGTGTAATAATGTATTTGAGTATTGCAAGTTTAATAGTATTTAAAGTAAGTGTAGTAATAGCTAAAATTATATCCTTTTTTAATAGTTCATTGATAGAAAGCATATTTTTTTTACTAGATAAACTCAGCAATTTAAATTTTGCATATATTAATATAGAAAATCCTAAATTTTATATTGTAGTGATTTATTACATAGGAGTGTTTTTTTACATATTTTACATAGAAGGAAAAGAGATAAAGGAGCAAGAAAATGGATTACAAGGATATTATAAGGAATGTAAAAGAGAACAATTTTGAAAAGATGTATCTTTTTTATGGAAGAGAGTATTATTTAATTGAGAATGCAATAAAAGCATTTAAAGATAGTCTAAACGAGGGAATGCTTGATTTTAATTTAGATATAATAGATGGAAAGGAAATCGTCTTAAATCAGCTTATAAGCTCTATAGAAACACTTCCATTTATGGATGATAGAAAGATAGTAATAATAAAAGATTTTGAACTATTAAAAGGAAAGAAAAAGAACTTTACTGATAGTGATGAGAAATACTTAATAGAGCATCTAGATAATACTCCAGATACTACCACTATAGTTTTTGTTGTGTATGGAGATGTTGATAAAAGAAAATCTCTAGTTAAGAAAATCGGAAATAATGGAATTGTCTTTGATTGTGATAAGCTTTCTGATATGGACTTATTTAAGTGGATAAAAAAATCTTTTACTCTAAATGAAGTTATAATAGAAAATTCTCAAATAATGTATTTTATTGAACAAGAAGGATATAGAGATAAGAGTAGTGAAAAGACTTTATCTGATTTGGAAAACGAGATAAATAAGATAAGTTCGTTTGTTGGTAAGGGTAATAATGTAACTAATGAAGTAATTGATAAATTATCTCAAAAAAAAGTTGAGAATGATATATTTAAATTAATCGATTATATTGGAGAACAAAATGCTTCTAATGCAATGAAAATATTGAATGATATGATACAAGAAGGTGAGTCTGTTTTAGGGATATTTTCTATGATAGCAAGACAATTTAAAATAGTAATGCAGGTAAGACAGTTACAACTTGATGGATATTCAACTAAACTTATAGCTGATAAATTAAAAATGCATCAATTTGTTGTAGGAAAAGCATTAAAGCAAACTAAAAATTTTTCTGATGACATAATTGTAGAAATCTTAAATTATATATTAGAAAGTGATTATAAAATAAAGACTGGTCTTATAAGAGATACCTTAGCGATAGAAATGTTGGTTAGTAAGTATTGTAAAAGACAAATTATATAAATTAATAATAGATAAAAAATAAATAGCAGGATTGTTGTAGTTTAAAACAAAGTAGACTAAATTTAGTCTACTTTATATACTATAGAATATCTAACTATTTATTTTTTATTGTATAAATTTCCAAAATAAAAAACCCCTGCATAGGGGTTATTATATATAAGAAATATAAACTGGTAATTAAGCGTTCATACCGTTTAATTTTTGAGCTAATTTAGCTACTTTTCTAGCTGCAGCATTCTTATGTATAGTTCCTTTAGAAGCTACTTGGTATATTCTTTTTTGAGCGTATTGGAACTTAGCAACAGCATCCTCTCTGTTTCCAGCTGCAACAGCATCTTCGAATCTTCTTATTGCAGTTTTTATTTGAGATTTTCTAACTCTATTTAAAGCAGTTTTCTTTTCGATAACACCTATTCTTTTCTTAGCTGATTTTATATTTGCCACCGTGTTCACCTCCCTGTATTTTTTTATCATATTCATCGTCAACATATTAGATTTTAACAGAAATAAATCTAAAAATCAAGGATTATTATTTATATATTTTAATAATGTTTTTTATTTTGATTTTTTAGATTATGGATTTTGTATAAATAATTTGCAATATCTTGTTTTGGGTTGGTATATTTTGTGTTTTGAATATTTTAATATATATAAATTAATATTTCATTTTTGGAACAAATATTTTGAGATAATACAAACTATTAACATACATTTTGATAGTATTTCCAATTATTATAAGATAATACAAGAAATTACTCATTTTTATGCGTTTAGTAAAAAAAATTTATAAAAATATAAATTTATATGGTTAATTATGATAAATTTTCCATTGATTAAGATGACTTTTTTCATTTTATAGTCTATCATTTAAGTAGAACTATAATATTTAGGAGGGATTTATACTATGAAAATATGCAAAAAATTATTAACTATGGGGATTTCACTGGCGATAGCAATTTCTATTTTTCCAATAACATCAAATGCACTAAGTTCGATTGATAGCATAAAGGGTAAAGACAAGTATGAAACTTCAGCTATTGTTGCAGATAAACAAAATTATACTAAAGCCATACTTATCAATGTGGATAATAGTTTAGCAGATGGTCTATCAGCAAGTGGATTGGCTGGAGTTGAAAATGCACCAATATTATTGACAAAGAAAAATACGATACCAGACTCAACATTAAAAAGACTTAATAATGTTAAAAAAGTGTATATAATAGGAGGAAATAATTCTATAGATAGTATAGTAGAGCGTTATCTAAAGGGGAAAAATATTGATACTGAAAGAATTGAAGGAAAAGATAGACTTAGTACAAGTTATAAGGTGAGTGAAAAGGTTTTAGAATTAAAAGGTAGTTCAGGTGATGTGTTAGTAGCAAATGGGTTTAAAGGAGAAGCTGATGCTATAAGTGCAGCCTCAGTTGCATTTAAAAATGCGATACCTGTATTACTTACTAATGGCTCAGATATGCCTGAATTCAAAATTAAAGGAAATAAAATATTTGCATTTGGTTCGACAAATACTATGAGTAATCAACTTGTAGAAAAACTAGGGGCAACTAGACTAGGTGGAAGTGATAGATATGAGACTAATAAGAAGATAATCCAACAGTTTTATGGTAATGCCAAAGAATTTTACGTAGCTAGTGGTAGTGACTTAGTTTATCCATTAATTGGTTCAACTCTAGCTAAAAACAAACCAATTGTATTAGTCGAAAATGGAAGTAACAAAAGTATACTTAAAGGTGCGACTAAAATAACAGCAATAGGAAATATTTATGATTCTATAATAAAAGAATGTCTAAATGTAACTAATAATGTAGGTGACACTAATACAGGTGTAGTCAAAAACAATACAGATGAGAAGTATCCTCTCAAAGGAATGTTAGTACAGCTTGGTCTTAACACAACTAATAAGAATGGATGGGATATAAACTATGGAGGAAATGCTCATGGAATTGAACTTCGAGCAGATGGAAAATATTATTATATAAATAAAGGAGATGCAGCAATGGGTGCGTATGCTGCTGCATTAGCAGGTGAAAAATATAATAGTCTGGGCTTTGGAGACCTAGATCCTATAACAATAATAGCAGGTAGAGAAGTAATTTCTTACAAAGAAGCCCAAAAAGAACTAGAAGTAATAAGGAATTTTTTAAATAGTTTTGATTGGAAAAATGCATCTGACTTAGAAAAAGCTACTAGAGCTGGAAAATTGGTATCAGAGGCAAAATATGGTGGTGGAGCAAATGATGTATATGATAATCTTATTGGAAAAAAAGGATTATGTCAAAGTTTTGCAAGTACCTTTCATATATTAACAAGATTAATGGGAATGAATTCACTATATCAGACAGGTATGAATGCAGGTGGTTTACCACATGCTTGGAATTATGTACAAATTGATGGTAAATGGTATGAATTTGATGGGTCTCAGATTTCAAAATTTGAACTTCCATTAGCATTTGATTCTTACAGATTAGAAAATGCGACAAAACAAATGCATAAGTCCTATGATGCTAAGGCATTATCCTTATTAGGATTTAATCAATAAATTATTTTAATTGTCAAGTAATCACTGTTGATTGCTTGACAATTCTATATCATAGATTTAGACAGTATAGAAAATTAGATTATAATATTTTTATAGACTAGAAAAGGATAATAAGATGTATACACAACTTCATGGCTGTGTTTATGCATCTTGCAGTAGAACAAATAATATCTAGGAGGGATTTATATTATGAGAATACACAAAAAATTATTAACCATGGGAATTTCACTGTCGATAGCAATTTCTGCATTCCCAATAACATCAAATGCACTAAGTTCGATTGATAACATAAAGGGTAGAGACAAGTATGAAACTTCAGCCATTATTGCAGATAAACAGAATTATACTAAAGCAATCCTTATTAATGTGGATAATAGCTTAGCAGATGGTCTATCAGCAAGTGGATTGGCTGGAGTTGAAAATGCACCAATATTATTGACAAAGAAAAATACGATACTAGACTCAACATTAAAAAGACTTAATAATGTTAAAAAAGTGTATATAATAGGAGGAAATAATTCTATAGGCAGTAAGGTAGAAAGCGTTCTAAAAGAAAAAAATATTGATATTGAAAGAATTGAAGGAAAAGATAGACTTAGTACAAGTTATAAGGTGAGTGAAAAGGTTTTAGAATTAAAAGGTAGTTCAGGTGATGTGTTAGTAGCAAATGGGTTTAAAGGAGAAGCTGATGCTATAAGTGCAGCCTCAGTTGCATTTAAAAATGCTATACCTGTATTACTTACTAATGGCTCAGATATGCCTGAATTCAAAATTGAAGGAAATAAAATATTTGCATTTGGTTCGACAAATACTATGAGTAATCAACTTGTAGAAAAACTAGGTGCAACTAGACTGGGTGGAAGTGATAGATATGAGACTAATAAGAAGATAATCCAACAGTTTTATGGTAATACTAAAGAGTTTTACATAGCTAGTGGTAGTGAATTAGTTTATCCATTAATTGGTTCAACCCTAGCTAAAAGCAAACCAGTTGTATTGGTTGAGCATGGAAGTAACAAAAGTATACTTAAAGGTGCGACTAAAATAACAGCAATAGGAACTGTTTATGATTCTATAATAAAAGAATGTCTAAATGTAACTAATAATGTAGGTGATGCTAATACAGGTGTAGTTAAAAAGAATACAGATGAGAAGTATCCTCTCAAAGGAATGTTAGTACAGCTTGGTCTTAACACAACTAATAAGGAGGGGTGGGATATTAATTATGGAGGAAATGAAAATGGAATTGAACTTCGAGCAGATGGAAAATATTATTATATAAATCAAGGAATGGAAGCATTGGGTTCGTATGCTGCTGCATTAGCAGGTGAAAAATATCATAGCCTGTACTTTGGAGACCGTGATCCTATAAATACAATAGCAATTAGAGAACGTATTTCTTACAACGATGTTCAAAAGGAAATCTCAGTAATCAGAAACTTTCTAAATAGTTTTGATTGGAAGAATGCTTCTGACCTTGAAAAGGCTACTAGAGCTGGAAAATTAGTTACAGAGGCAGACTATGTTCTAGGAAATTATAATGTATATAATAATCTTATTGAAAAGAAAAGTGTCTGTGAGGGTTATGCAAAAAGCTTTCATATATTGACAAGACTAATGGGAATGAATTCACTATATCAGGAAGATTTTAATTTAAGACACTCATGGAACTATGTACAAATTGATGGTAAATGGTATGAATTTGATGGGACTGAAGTTGGAGCATATAAAGATCTTGGAATTAGATTAGAATTCAATTCTTCTAAACTAGAAAGTGCAACAAAAAAAATGCCTAAGTACTATGATGCTAAAGCATTATCTATATTAGGATTTAATCAATAAAAGAAAGGCTCTTTAAAGAGCCTTTCTTTTATTGATTAAATATCCAAAAATTATTATTATTAAAGATGAAGTATTGAATTAAAAATAGCAGTGGAATGGATAGAAAGACTATCATATGAAAATTATGAAAAAGATTTAAAAAATTTATTTGATTAAGTTGTAATTACTATTTATATCATATACTTGAATAGTCTAAAAAATTAGACTATAATATTTTTATAGACTAAAGAAAGGGATGATAAGATGGACATAGTAAAATTGGTTTTAAATCCTGCTAGACTTCGTATTTTACAGTATATCCGACTTCATGGCAGTGTTCGAACATCTGATATTGTAAAATATCTAAATGATATTCCTCGTGCAACAGTTTATCATCATGTAAAAATTTTAGAAGAGAACAATATGATTGAAGTGGTAAAAGAAAACCGTGTACGTGGCACTATTGAAAAAGTTTATGCACTAAAAGAATATACATCATCTATGGAAGGGGAAACATTTGTTGCACTTTCTACAGCTTTTCATGTAGGATTGATGCAGGAAATGAATGAATATTTTAGTAGAAAAGACCAAGACCATAAAAAAGATAATGTATTTTTCTCTTCAGCATTACTATATATGAGTGATAATGAATATGAAAGTCTTCTTAAAAATATGGCTGATTTATTGAAGCCATATATAGAACAAAAGCCTAAATCAAATCTAAAACTTAGAAAACTTTCAATCATATCTTCTCCACCAGTTGATAATGGTAATAAAAAATAACATATATCTTATTTTTATAGAAAGAGGTTATATATGAAATTTCATGAATTTGGAAATAAAAACAAACCACACATTATGTTGATTCATGGAGGGGGAAATGCATGGTGGAACTATTTGCGACAAGCAGAAGTTTTGTCTAACAACTATTATGTTATACTTCCTACATTGGATGGTCATGGAGAAGAATATGAAACGATATACACATCTACAGAGGATACAGGGGATAAATTGATGTCATATATAGATGAAAAGTGTGATGGACATCTTTTTGCTTTGTGTGGGGTATCACTGGGTGGTCAAATTGTAATGGAGCTTTTATCTCGAAAACCTGATATTACTAAAAAAGCAATTATTGATGGGAGTATCTGCTACCCAAGACCTACTATGGCACGATTTTGTATTGCTGGTATTCGATTTTTTGGAGGATTTTTATTCAGTGAGAAGGCTTGTCGTTTTCAAATTGCTATGATGCCAAAATTGTTACCTAAAAATATGCAGTATCCAGATAAAATTAAAAAATATTATATGCAAGATATGCCACATGTCAGAAAAGAAACATTTTACAATATATATCGTACTTATATGATGAAATATACGCTTAAAAAGAGTATAAAAACAACCAAAGCAGAAGTAATGTATTGGTATGGAGAAAAAGAAATGAAGTGTGTTAAAAACTCTGCAAAAATGTTTAAGTCTTTTGTTAGTACTTGCCAAATTTATGAAGCTAAGGGTTATAATCATGGATATTTATCTCTTTATCTTCCAAATGAATGGCTGGAAATTGCTGAACCATTTTTTCAACAGGAATAAAGTAGTAAGGTGGTTATAGGGTAATCAGTGCTTGTTTTTTAAAAATGTAGCAAATAAATGAGGTATGATATGAAAAAATTATTTTAGAGCAAATATATAATAAATGAAAACTTAATAGAAAAATGATAAATAGATTAAAAGGTAGCGCCTATATAAATAGTTGCTACCTTTTTACATTTGTAAATAAATGATAGATAAGAAAGTTTACTGACAAATTACTGACCAAACTCAATTTTCTTACATTGAAAGCCTTAATTTTACTTGTTTTAAATAAATTTATAGTTTTTTGTTATAAAATACGAAGTTGATAGTACAAAATAGAATATCAAGGAATAAGTTAGCTATTTCAATGGTTATGGCAGAATATGCAAGAATATAAAACCCTGCCAAATTACTGACCACGTGCAAAAATAGGGCAAAAAATAGTATTTTACTGACACATTACTGACACGCTACTGACACATTAACTAAATAGTAATTTGCTTATATTATTACTTGCTTCTTCATTCATTTCGTCTAAGACATGAGAATATGTATTCAATGTAATATTAATATCTGAATGACCTAAACGCTCTGAGATTGTCTTATAATCGGTTCTAGCTAGTAATAAAAGTGTAGCATGTGTGTGTCTTAAATCATGCAACTTAATTTGTCTCAAATTATTTTTTTTGGTGAAAGTTATAAAATTAGACCTTAAATTAGTTTCTGTCCAAGGTCTAAGTTGACCATTCAAACACACTAAATCATATTCATTGTCTAATAAGCCTTGAAGTTTTAATTTGTTCTGTCTTAGCTTCTCTTGTTTTAATTTGTCAATAACCTCTTTAGAAACTGTTAAGCTTCTTTTAGAACCGCATGTTTTAGGTTCTTTGAATTGAAAATTTCCTTTAATATAAAGTAATATTTGATTAATATTAATTATATTATTATCAATATCTATGTCTTTCCATCTGAGACCAGCGACCTCACTAAATCTTAAGCCAAGTGCAACCATTAAAATTATTGGTATTTCTATCTTATTTCCAAGCAATTTATCTAACAATTCTTTTGTTTCTTGTTTATCATATATATTTATATTTTTTTCTTTTCCTCTCACATTAGGAATTTTTATAAAATCATTTATATTTTCATTTATTTCTCGTAGTCTATAAGCTTCTTTTATGACACTTCTTAAAAATGTAGTATATGTATTAGCACTTCCTTTTTCATATTCAATATAAGTTTGATTTATAAAACTTTGTAGTAAAAGAGGTGTCAGTTCAGAAAGTTTTATATTCTTAAAAAAAACTTGTATTTGATTTTTAGTTATAGACTCATATGTTTGTGCTGTGACAGGAGATAAGTTTAATTTTAAATCTTCTATGTACTTGTAACATCTATCAACTACAGTTAGCTCCTTTGGAGCTATAAACTTATTATTATTTATAGTAGATTTTATCTCTATCAGACGTTTTTCAGCATCCTTTTTCTTCTCATAACTTCCATAACTTTTTTGTCTTTTTTTTCCTGTAAATTCATCCACATACTCCACATATACAAAAAATTTACATCTTCTTTTTCTTATAAAAGCTGCTGTTGAGTCCATATTTAACCCTCCCTTAATGCTTGTAATTATATTTTACATCAAGTATAAATCTTTTTCATGTTTTTATTAGAAAATAATATTATGTTTTGATACAATTTTTTTATAATAAATGTATAAATAAATTATATTTAAAAAGATACTATATACATGATGAAATTTAAAAAAATATAATAAAAAGCTCGATTAATAATACCTTTAATTGGAAAAAATTTCCAACTGTCTACAAAATTCGACTTTTTTATTACAATTACGCTTTTTTTATTGCATTAGCAAATCAAAAGTATTATTATGTAAGTAAGATAATTATCTAACACAATTCTGAATAGTCGGAAAATATTTCTATAAATTAAAAGATATAATTATGTAATTTTTATTAAAAGTTTGTTGGGGATTTCTGACTAAAAATAAGAACGTAAGTTCTATAATGGGGGGTAATAGTTATGGAAGAAGAAATTTGTTATAAGCTATTAATTTTTTACGAAGGCTTGGAAAATTTAAAAAGGGAAGATGATATAAAGTATAATAAATGCAAGAAGGAACTAGAATTATTACTCAACATAAAAAAAGAGGATTAGCTCCTCTTTTTTATTTATTAGAATTGTTTTCTTCAGAAAAAAGTTTAACTATTTTTAAAGCTTTATCTTTGGAATCTTCATCAAGTTTATTAAAATGCTCCAATAATTCTCTCATTTCATCAGTAGGATTTAATTTTTCTATTAATTCTTCTTCCCTCAAATTAGAAATATTAATTTTTATGTTAGTTCTTCCTAACAAATAATCAGTTGATATATCCAACATATCAGCTATATGTTTAACAATATCCAATGAAGGGCTTCTTTTTCCTGTTTCATAACCATTGTAAGTTGTGATTGGCATGTTTAGTTTGCTAGCCATTTCTTTTTGCATTAAACCGAGTTCTTCTCTAGCATCTCTTAATCTTTTAGCAAAGACATTTTCTTCATAATACATTTTATATTCCCCCGTCATAGTTAATCTTAATCGTTATTTTACTACAAAATACGCGTTTTGTGTATTAATTACGCAAAATGAATTTTTTTTGTAAAAGAGTATTGACAATACGCAAATTGCGTATTAATATATAAATATACCAATACTCAAAACGCGGAATTGAGAGGTGATAAGAAATGAAAAATTATACTTTAAAAGAACTTAGAAAAGAAAAAAATTTAAGACAGAGAGATGTAGCAGACAACATTGGAATGAAGATAACAACATATGCAAGTAAAGAGAATGGAGCTAGAAGGTTTACAATAAAAGAAGCACTTGCAATAGCTGAGTATTTTGGGAAAGATTTAAAAGAAATTTTTTTGAACGCTTGATACTCAAAATGAGTATAAAAACATAAAAAACTTAAATATCAAGAAAGGAGTTTTAAATATGAATAACTTACAAGCAATATCAAATGAAGAAACAACAAGAATAAGCAGTAGAGAAGTAGCAGAAATGATGGAAGTAAAAAGACATTCAGATTTATTGGGAAAAATAGATAAAATTAATGAAATTTTAACCAACGGAAAAAACCGCTCGTTAGATTATTGGTTAGAAAGCACTTATAAAGATGCTAAAGGAGAATCAAGAAGAGAATTTTTAATAACTAAAAAAGGTTGTGAATTTATTGCTCACAAATCAACTGGTGAAAAAGGAATTATTTTTACACATAAATATATGCAAAGATTTGAAGAATTAGAAAAAGCATTACAAATTAATCAATTATCGGCATGTGACATAGAGAAGATAATAACTAATAAAGTTACAGAACAAATAAATAGACTTGGCAATACATATTCAAACTATGTAAGACCTTTATCAGTAGATAAATATAGAATTTCAAAATATATAAAAGACAGACTAGAAATACAAAAAGCTAATGAAGAATATGAACTTGTAAAAGAAAGAGTTTTAATTATGTTAGATGCTGATAAGTGGGAAGATGTACCTGTAGAAGTATTATCAAAATCTATGAATTTAATAGATGAATCAATAAACATTATAAAGTCTGAAAGAAAAGATAATCAAATCAGTTTTTTCTAAAAGATTAAAAGAATAGCACTTTGAAAACTAAATACAGAATATTTTGAAGAGGAAGTGATTAAATGAACTATAACGAAAATTGCATAACTAGAAAAGACCTAGTAAAAGAAATGAGAGAGCTTTTAACAAGAGCAGAGGAAATAACTAAACTTATTTTAGAAAACAAGCAAGAAGATATGGATTTTATGACAGTTAAAGAGTTTTGTAATTACATTAAATGTTCTGATAAAAAGGCTCACAGTATGATTAAACAAGCAAGAACTACAAATGCCTTTATTACAACAAAAGTTGGAACAGATTACAGAGTTGATAAAAATTCATTCAAAAATTGGGTTTTAAAAACAGGTGGAGTATTTGAACAATAGAAGGGAGTCTCTATGAAAACAATCTATAAAAACAAAGTTTATAAGGTAGAGAGAAATAAAAAGTTATATAAGATTACATACTATGACGAGCAGAGAAGCAACAAGAAGTTTAATAAAGATAAAAAAGTTAAAAGAAGTGCATTAACAAGAGATATAAATGTAGTTAACACATATTTACCAGCTAATTTAAAAATAAAATGAGCCATAAATAATTAAAGAAAAAGGTGATTAGATGCAAATAGAGCAAACAACAATACGCCTGTCTAGAGAACTTAAAGACAAGCTTCTAAAACAGGCAAAAGTTAAAGGATATACATTAAAAGATATGGTAGTTTTTATTCTAAAGGATTATCTTCAAAATATTTCTCAAGAATAAATTCAATTTCTCTACCTACAGAACGCTTATCTTTTTGAGCAAGTTGTTCGATTTTTTCAAAAAGAAGTTTATTAATTCTTAGTGTAAATCTCTTATCTTCTTCACGAGTATAAATATCTTTATTGGACATATTTTATCATTCCTCAACACAAAATTTGACGTCTTTATGACACTTTAATAATAAAATAATTAATACAGAAAGTCAATAAAAATGCTTGACGTCAAATGTATGACATGATATCATTAAAACAAGAAAGGGGTTGACGTCAAATGTATGACAAAGACGAGAGAGTAAGGTTTACTTTTAGATTACCAGCAACATTACTTGAAAAAATAAAAGATATAGCATCAACAGAAGGTAGTTCTATGAATTCGTTTATATTGCACATACTTTGGGATTACATAAAAGAAATAGAAAAATAAGGAGGTTGAATAATGGTTGAATTAGTAAAAGAATTTGATTTAAAGAAAATTGAAGTAGGAAATGCAGTAAAAGTAAATTGTAAAAGACTTAATTTTGAAATTGATTGCATTGTAGTAGTAGCAACAGAAAATGAGTTGAATTTAGCTTACTACGACAAAGAAAGAGGATGTATGGAGTACCAAGCACTAATAGTAGAAGATGTTAGATATGGTGATTATGAGATTGTATTTTTAAATTAGGGGGTGGATTTAATGGAATTAGCTATATCAGTTGCAACAAGTCAAATTAAACAAGCAAAGAAAAACATAAAGGAATTAAAAGCAAAAGAGGATTATGACAAAGACGCTCTAAGCTGGTGGGAAGGTGTTAAACAAGCTAGTGAGAATATACTAGAGTTTTTAGAAATAGAAAATAAAGCATAAGAAAAGAGCCATTACGATTGGCTCTAATCAAAAGGTAAATCAAATTTATGTAGCTATATTATAGCACAAGGGGGAACTAAAATGAAAGCAATTTTATTAAAAAGTTTAGATATAGAGAATTTTAAAGGAGTAAAAGAACTTCATATAGATTTTGAAAATAGAACTAATGTGTCTGGAGAAAATGCAACTGGGAAAACAAGCATATTTGATGCCTTCACGTGGGTAATGTTTGATAAAGATAGCAAGAATAGAAGCGTGTTTGAGATAAAGCCTTTAGATAGTAACAATAAGGTTATTAGAGGACTTGTGACGACTGTTATAGCAGTATTAGAAGTTAATAATAAAGAAATAAAATTAACTAAAAAATATGAAGAAAAGTGGACTAGAAAAAGAGGAGAATCAGAAGCGACTTTTACTAAAAATGAAACAACTTACATGATAAATGATACTCCCATTAAAAAATCTGAATATGTAAAAGAGATAGCAGAAATAGCAGACGAGGACCAGTTTAAATTACTTACTAATCCCTATTATTTTTCAAATGAACTTAATTGGAAAAAAGCTAGAGAAGTGATTTTAAATGTATGTGGAGATATAACAACAGAACAAATTATAGAAACCAAGCAGGAGTTAACCCCACTTATTACAGAGTTTGAAAAGGAAAATAACATAGATAAGATTATTAAAAATAGAAAAGCTACTAAGAATAATCTATCTAAAGAAAAAGAAGAAATACCAGTTCGTATAAACGAGTGTAATGAACGTATTTATGATATAGATTTTGAGGAAATAGAAGTTCAACTTAATGCTAAAAAATCTGATTTAGAAGTTATTGAGGATGAGCTACTAAATGGAACAAAATCAAATGAGCAGATTTTAAAAGATAAAGAAAAAGTATTTGAACTGAAACAAGAGATACAAAGTATTAAACAATCAGCGAGTGAAAGAGGAAATAAGAAGAGAAATGAGTTAATAAATGAAAAAGAAGGTCTAAATTATAATGTTCAAACGCTAAGAAATAACCTTATGTATTTAGAAAGAGATAGAAAACTAAAAGAAAATTCGAGAGATAAATTAGTTGAAGAAACAAATAGCCTTAGAAATGAATGGTCTAAAGAAAGTCAAACAATGTTAAATTTAAGTACTGTGCAAACAGAGTGCCCAACTTGCAAAAGACCTTTAGAAGCTAATGATATAGAAGAAAAGAAAAAAGAAATGCTAGATAATTTTAATTTAAATAAAGCAAAAGTATTAAAAGAGATAGGAACATTAGGTAAATCTAAGGGCGAAGAAGTAGAAAGGCTTAACACAGAGATTGAGCAACTACAGTTAGATGAAAAGGAAGCTTTAAAAGAGATACAAGAAAAAGCAGTATTAATAGATAAGATAAAAAAAGAGTTGGAAAACACAAAATCTACAGAAGAATATTCTTTAGATGAAGAAAACAGACTAATTGAAATTAGTGTAGAAATAAAAGAGCTAGAAGAAAAAATAAACAATAAAGATGCTGATAAAAACATAGATGAACTAAAAGAAAATAAGAAAAAACTGGCTATTGAAATTGAGTTACTTAATAAAGAGCTGGCTAAAAGAGATATTAACAAAGAGTTATTAAATAGAAAAGAGCACCTATTAGTTAAAGAAAAGGAGTTAGGTATAGAATTAGCTCATCAAGAAAAAATACTAAATTTATGCGAGTTATTTATAAAGACTAAAGTTAGTTTATTAGAAATTAATATAAGTAGTAAATTTAAGAATGTAACATTTAAGTTATTCAAAGAGCAGATAAATGGAGGCATCGAGGAAACTTGTGAAGCTTTAATAAACGGTGTACCTTTCAGCAATGTAAACACAGCGGGGCAGATAAACGGAGGGCTAGATATAATAAATACTTTGTCTAATCATTTTGAAGTTAAGATGCCAATCTTTATTGATAATAGGGAAAGCGTGAATACTTTGATTGATATTGATAGTCAAATAATAAATTTGGTTGTAAGTAATGATAATCCATTAAAAATAGAAGGGGTGAACTAAATGGCAGAAAGAAATATAACTGATGTAGTTTTGAATAGAGTGAATGAATTAAAAGATAGTGGAGAGTTAGTAATTCCGCCAACATATTCAGCAGTAAATGCTTTAAAATCTGCATATTTGATTTTGCAAGAAACTCTTGATAAAAGCTATAAACCTGTTCTTGAATCATGTACTCCTATAAGTATAATTAATTCTCTTTTAAATATGGTAATACAAGGGTTAAGTCCAGCTAAAAAACAATGTTACTTTGTTGCATATGGGAATAAGTTGCAACTTATGAGGAGTTATATGGGTACTATAGCGGTTACTAAAAGGCTTTCTAATATAAAAGATATAAAAGCATATTGCATCTATGAAGGTGATAAATTTAAGGTCAAATATAATAAAGAAAATGCCGTTTTAGAAATTGGAGAATACGAACCAGCTTTTGAAAACATAGATATAGGTAAAATAAAAGGTGCTTTTGCTGTAATTGTTGGGAATGAAGGAATATTGCATACTGAAATAATGACATTCACACAAATTGAAAGAGCATGGTTGCAAGGGGTTGGATATAGCAATCCTAAAAATAAAGTACATGATAATTTCACAGAAGAAATGGCAAAGAAAACTGTAATAAATAGAGCTTGCAAGATGTATGCAAATACTAGTGATGATAGTGACTTATTAATAGGTGCTTTTAATGAAACTGACAGAGTAATCACTAGCGAAGAAATTGCTCAAAATACAGATAAGGAAGTTAAAAAAGAGATTGCTCAAAATGCTAATGTTAAATCTTTAGAGATACCTTTGCAAGTAGAAGACACAATTTTTACCCAGACTAAAGAAAAAGTCGCTATTAATATTGATGAAGATAAACCGAATCTAGCTGAATTTGAAGAATCAATCCAAGCTGAATTGGATACACCACCATTTTAAAGATGAAAATTAAAGTATTAGGGAGCAGTAGCAGAGGTAATTGTTACTTGCTCCAGCTGGAAAATGAGACATTAATACTTGAGTGTGGAGTCGGTTACAAAGAGATATTAAAAGGCTTAGATTTTAATTTAGAAAGTGTTGCGGGGTGTTTGGTCACACATGAACATAAAGACCACTCAAAAGCGATTGCAGAGCTTACAAGTAGTGGAATAGATGTATTTACTAGCAAAGGAACACTAGAAGCTTTAGGAATAGAAAATCATAGAACTAAAGTTATAGAAAGCGAGAAGTTATTTAAAATAAGTAATTTTAATATAATGCCTTTCTCAACCAAACATGATGCAGTAGATCCACTTGGATTTTTAATAAATCATAAAGATATTGGTAATCTACTTTTCATCACAGATAGTTACTATTGTGAATATAACTTTAAGAATTTAAATCACATCATGATTGAATGTAACTATAGTAAAGATTTATTAGACAACAACAAAAATAAGATTTATTTGAGAAATAGAATAGTTAAAAGTCATTTTGAGTTAAGTAATGTAATTAATTTTTTAAAAGCTAATGATTTAAGCAATATAAAAACAATTACTTTGCTACATCTAAGTGAAGATAATAGTGATAAGAATTTATTTATAAAAGAGATAGAAAAGAATTTAGGAATACCAGTTGTTGTAGCTGAGAAAGGGCTAGAAATTTATTTATAGATTAGAGGTGATAAAATGCCACTTTTTAGGCAAGTATATACAAATTTTTGGACTGACCCCAAGATACAAGAAGAATTTTCAGTAGAAGATAAGTTATTTTATATGTATTTATTGACTAATCCTCATACTACTCAAATTGGAATATATACAATAACTAAAAAACAAATAGCTTTTGAAATAGGTTGGACATTAGAATCTACAAGTGCAGTTATGGATAGATTTATTAATCATCACCAACTTATAAACTATAATTCTGAAACTAGGGAAATAGCAATTAAGAATTGGGCTAAGTATAACCTCAATAGAGCAGGTACTCCCATGGAGAATTGTGTCAGAAAAGAATTGAGAGATATTAAAGACAAATCATTGCTATCACTTATTTATGAACATATAGAAAATAAGAAATTCAAACAGATATTTGAGGATTATTTTAATGAACTCCGTAACGGTGCACGTAACGAAGCTCGTGACGAGGGGAATAACAATAACAATAACAATAACAATAATAATAACAACAACAATAAAGATGTTACGGTGGTTGTGGATAAAATAAAACAATATTTTGATTTAGAAACTAAAGACATTAAAAAAATTGTTGATGTATTCATACATACAAAGAGAGATATAAATTATCTAATAGAAAAACTGGAGCTAGTTAAAAATACAGATAATGTAAAAAGTATCACAGGTTATCTTATAACAGCTTTAGAGAGGGATTTTGAGCTTATACCAAGTAAGCATAATAAGAATAAGTTTCATAACTTTAATCAGACTTTTGACAAATATACAGATAAAGAATTATGTGAGATGTCTAAGAGAGGTCAACTTGAAAAAAGTAAATTCGGTTAAGTTAAACAATCTAGGGAGTAATTATACAATATTACTTCCTAGAAGTTAAAAATATATTGGAGGGAAAATGGGAGAAGAGCATAGAAAAATCTTTTTAGAGTGTGATGGTGAAAGATTTGAATTTATACAGAACAATTCAACAGAAAAAATCAAGTTAAGTAATAGAAAAACTGATAAATATGAACCATTAACAGGGAAAGGGACTTTTGAGATTATATCTGTAAATGAGTGTTTAAAAAAAGATATGTTGTGGCTTAAAATATTGTATTTATCAGCAGTTATAGCAAAAATAATGCGATATAAAATGTTAGGTATTTCAAAATAAGGGAGAGGTAATAAGATGGCTAAAGTTTGGATGGATGCAGGAGAGTTTTTGAGTAAAACTATAGATTTGGAAGACCTATTTGAGCTTAATTTAAGAAAAATAAGAGAAGCAAATGAAAGTAAGAAAATAAAGCTTAAAATTAATGAATCGAAATTTAAAAAATTAAGAAAAAAACCAATTAATGATACAAAGAGCAAAGCTATAAAAGTTTTTAATATTGAAACTGGAGAAATTAGGATATTCAAAAGTGCAAAGGATGCAAGTAAATATTTAAAAATTAGTGGAGATTATGCTAGTTGTTTAGCTAGAGAAAATAGAGTAACTAGAGAAGGTTGGAAAGCTGAATATATTCAAGAGGTGACAGATGGTATTAGCGAATGTGGAGCAAGTAATTAAATTAGCTGAAAAGATAATAAATAAGAGAAAGTGTTCTGTAAATAAAGCTATTGATATAGCTATAAAAATACTGAGTAAGTATGAGTATGAGGGGATGTTAGAAAAATGAATATATTAGCTGTTGTAATGTTTATAATAGGAAGTTTTATAGCTGGTAGGGTTTATGAGTATAGATTGAATCTAAAAGAGTGTGAAAATTGTGATAACAATGTGTGGAGGTAGAAGAATAATGCTTTATATATGCAGTACACAAGGATTAGAAGAAGTTGAAATTTACAATATAACTGATAAATTTATTGAACTATACAAAGACAGTAGAATGCTTTTTAGAGATACAGAGTTCTTTAAAATAGATAAAACTGAGTTAAGAAAAATATTAAGCAAAGAAAATGTTTTTAGGGCTTATATAATTTCAGATGATAAAGAACAGGCAATAAAAACATGGAATGAGTATGTAAAAAATGAAATTAAAAATCTGAATGAAAGATTAAAAATGTGTGTGGGTTTTATTATAACAAGATAATTTAAGGGAGGAATAGATTATGAAATATGAAGAATATGAGGTAGCTTCAAAAAGAACTAAAGAATTTGAAAAAATATCAAAGTGTAAACAAACTATTGAGGAAGTGCTAGAAAAATTAGATTCTGATAATTACAAATTACAAATAAAATTTGATTTTAATGATTGTCCATTATGCAGATTGAATTTAAGTTCTGATGATGATGAAGAACACTTTATAAAAAAAGAAATGTATTGTGCATTTAGAAATATTAAAAATAAACTTGAGGAAATGTTGGAAAAAATATAAGTGAAAATATCTAATTAAAACAGTTTAGAGAGTTTCAAAATGTATTTTAATATAAATTACTGTTGAAGTGTTTTGCGACTCTCAAAAACGAAAAGAGAGGGGAATAAAATGTATAAATATTCGTTAATAGTATCTCAGTATTATAATTCATACCATACTTTTATTGTTAAATTTGAAGAAGATAATTTTATAGATAAGTTTTCAGCTTTTGTAGAAGAATTATATCAGTATAAGAGAAATGAAGAAGATAAAAGCGAAATAAATATAGGCGACTTTGGTTACTGCAAGAGCGATGAAATAAGACAAAGATACAATATAAATGATGCAGGAGATTTATATGTAATTAACTCTGAGTATGCTAATTATTTAAAATGCGTATCAGAAGAATTTAAAATAGATTCGCTAAGAATGTATAAAGGTTACATAAAAAAAGATGTGACTAAGGCTATTTCAAAACATCATTTTCATGAAAGGATAAAAGAAATAGTTGAAAAACATTTTGAGATTGCATAAAAAGAAAGGGTGGAATTATGATAATACACAAATTTATAATACATGTTTTGGATAAGAATAGCGATACTCCAATATTAAATGATTTTGAAGGTAGAGTTAGTCAAGATATGGACCTATTCTTTCAAAAGAAAATCAACAAAGTATTAAGAGATAATGACATCAGAAAAGCAGTATTTAATGACTATAGTAACAATCTGATTAAGAAATGTTGTGAACAGATAATATATGATGAAAATTCATTTTTAAGTAACTCTAAAGAAATAGCAGCTTATTTATTTGAGATTATGAAAGTGAATGCTACATTAGAATCTTGTGACTTAGCAATATGCTTATATACTGAAAAGGATAAAAAGAGAATTGCTATATTAAAACTTGATTACAACAAGTCGTATACTCATTCTATTGAGTTTGAAGATGATAAATTCAACATACAGATGTCTAAAAATGAAGTTAATATTCAAGAAACTAAAGCAATTAAAGTGGCTACTTTGGTTGGGTTAAGTGGAATAAATGACGAATACCATTTAAGAGTCTTAGACAAGGATGCAGAGAAGGAAGAAACTAATTCTAAGTTTGTTACAGAGTTTTTAAATGCTACTAAAATTAAAGATGATAAGTATAAGACTAAGGTGTTTAAAGGCTTGGTAGATTCCTTTATAGCGAATTTATATAGTGATATGAAGCAGGGCGAAGACGTAAGAAGTATCTTGCTTTACATGCTAAGAGAAAAGCAAAAACTTGATATAAATGAGTTTACTGAAATAGCAATAAAGGAAGATTTAAAAGATAGTTTTAAGGACCATGTGGAAGAAAAGGGAATTGAAAATTTTAATATTGATAAAAAATGGGTTGAGAAGAATTTGAAAAATCGACATATAAAAACAGATACAGGGATTGAGATAAAAGGCAAAATGGATGATTTTGAGGATTTTATGAAATATGGTATTAGACATAATGGGAATGGAACTGTAGATATAATTATTAAAAATGTAAGTTTTTATAATGAAAAGTAGGTGCTCATATGAAAGTAGGGTTAATAGATGTTGATGGGCATAACTTTCCTAATTTAGCACTTATGAAAATATCAGCATACCACAAAGAATTAGGTGATAAAGTGGAATTTGTAAATTTCTTTGAAAAATATGACAAAGTATATAAAACCAAAGTATTTACTTTCTCAGATGATGATTACACAGTTATAAATGCTAAGGAAGTCATAAAGGGTGGCACAGGATATGATTTACAGAATAAATTGCCATCACAGATTGAATTTATGTATCCCGATTATGATTTATATGATATTAAAAATATTGCTTATGGCTACTTAACAAGAGGATGTCCTAGAGGTTGTGAGTTTTGTATTGTACAAGAAAAGGAAGGTAGCAAAAGCTATAAAGTAGCCGATTTAAACCAGTTTTGGAGGGGAGAAAAAGAGATTAAGCTATTAGACCCTAATATTTTAGCTTGTAGTAAGTGGGAAGAACTCTTAAAGCAACTTATAAATAGCAAAGCTTGGGTTGATTTCACTCAAGGGCTTGATATAAGGCTTATGACAGAGAAAAAGGCAGAAATGATTAATAGAATTAAAATAAAAAGGATTCATTTTGCATGGGACAATTATGAGTTTAATACATATGACAAGCTGAAAGAATTTAGAAGTAAATTGAACTTTAAAAAACAAAAACTAGGTGTTTATGTTCTTACTAATTTCAATACTACTTTTGAGGAAGATTTAGAGCGTGTTTATAAATTAAAAGAGTTAGATTATGACCCTTATATAATGATATTTGAAAAATGGAAATGCCATCATGAGTATAGAAGGTTGCAAAGATGGGTTAATAATAAGATTATTTTCAGAAGTGTAGATAAATTTGAAGATTATAAGGGGTGAGAATGTGAAATATATAGCGAGTTTTAGCGGAGGAAAAGATTCAGCTGCAATGCTTCTTCTAATATTAGAAAAGAAATTACCTCTTGATGAAATCGTGTTTATAGATACAGGAATAGAGTTTGATGAAATCTATAACATAATAGATGATTTTGAGAAAAGAATAAACTTTAAAATAACAAGAATTAAAGCAGAAAAAAACTTTGAAGAATACTTTTATACTGTTAATAAGCGAGGTAAGCGTAAAGGGCAAATACGAGGTTTCCCATACACTCTAGGAGCATGGTGTAACAGTAGTTTAAAACGTGCTCCTGCCAATAAATATTTTAATAAATTAGGTGAACATAAGAGGTATATTGGAATTGCTTTTGATGAACCTAATAGATATAAAAGATTAGAAAAAAACTGTATAGCTCCATTATTTGAAGCAAAAATGACTGAAAAAGATTGCTTGAAGTATTTAGAAGAAAAAGGGTTTTATTATGAAATACATCACAGATTTAAACGAACTGGTTGTTACTTATGCCCTAAACAAAGTTTGGAGAGTCTTAGAACTTTAAGAAAATATTACCCTGATTTGTGGGGGGGTATGCTTAAGTTGGATAAAGATAGCCCAACAACTTTCAGAGCTGATGGAACAACAGTACATGACCTAGAAAGACGATTTAGTAATGAAGATATAGAAAATGAAAGACAGATAAGTTTCTTTCAAACAGAGAAGGTGAGTATATGACTAATAAAGAAATGTGCAAGTCAAAGAATATCACAGAGAAAGAAAGTTATAAGCGATTTAGTAAAGAGATTTGTGGTAGTTGCAAAAATACTAAGAGAGATTGTAAAAGTGAAGATTGTGATATAGCATATGAGAGTTGGTTAGAGAAGGAAGCAGAAAATTATTTATAAAAATAAAGTCAAGGTAAGTTTGTGAATGAAACTAGAACTTTATAGACTTACTTTGACTTATAAAAGGAGTAATAATTATGAAAGAGTATGTTGTAGAGATACCGATTACAGGTCATATTGGTATTTGTATAAAGGCTGAAAATAAAGAAAATGCAATAAAATTAGCTTTAAAACAGTGTTCTATTGAAGATATTAAAGAATGGTTTACAGTTGATGAAGAAATACAAGTAAGAGAACTAAAATATAAACTTTGAGGGTGATTGTATGATACATAAATTGCAGATAGCTTCTAGTACTTTTAAAGATGTAATTAAGAATAAAAAACAAATTGAAGTAGAGTATACAGCAGATTTTAGAGCAGGAGATACAGTTATATTACAGTCATTTAAAGATAAAAAATTTACAGGAATTGAAGTAAACAAAGAGGTTGAGTATCTTATTAAATTGGGAAATGGTTATGTTGAGTTAGGAATAAAATAAAAATTTAAGGAGGAATAGTAAATGTTAGAATCTGCAACAGCAACTATAGCACTAGAAGATTTAGATGAATTAAGAAAAGATAGAGAGAATTTAAGACTATTAAAAAAAGAAATAGGTAAATTAATGAAGGTTGAAATGTATTGCGATAGATGCAGTAGGGATGATTGTGAGGATTGCAAAACAAAGATTAAAGTTGAAGTTGAAAAAGATGAAATTAAGGAATTTTTATTTAACTATATTTATTATAGTAGTAGTAAAGCACGCGACTGGATAGTTCATGAATGTGAAGTAGGAGAAGCGGAATTTTATTATATAGAGGATTAAGGAGAGGCAATGAAGATTAATTTTACAATAGATGGAGAACCAAAAGCAAAGGCACGACCTAGAATGAGTACAGAAACTGGCAAAGCATACACAACCGAACAAACTGTACTTTATGAAAATTGGATTAGACTTATGTATAATTCTACAGTAAAACATTTCTTTGAGGGAAATGTGAAAATGACGGTTATTTGTTACTTTGACATTACTAAAAAAGATAGAGAAGCACTAAAGAAAAACAAGATAAATACTAAAGCGTATAAGGATGCTATAGCTAAAGTAGAAGGGTTAATAAGACCAAGTAAAAAACCCGACTTAGATAATATAATCAAGTCTGTGGCCGATAGTTTGAATGGTATAGCTTATAAAGATGATTCTCAAATTGTAGAAGTAGTGAGTAAGAAATATTATAGTGATAAGCCCAGAGTTGAAGTTATGTTAGAAGATATTAATTAGGACAAAATAAACTTATTTTATCCTAATTATACACGATATCAAATAAAAATTTTAAGAAAATTAATAATATGAAAAATAATAAATGTTGTAAATAGTAATGAAATAATCCATATAAAAAAATAGTTTCTAAAAGGGTATATTTTGTTTAGCTTCCACATGATAATCCCAATCGAAAAGCATATTAAAAATATTAGAAGTAAACATATTAAATACATCAGAAGCAAGATTATTGTAGATAACATAGATTGCCCCCTTACACGTTAAGTAATGTAAGTTAAGCATACTATGTGATGTTAATAGTAACAACATGTTTTTCAGAACTGTAAATAAATTGAAATGAATTATTCAAAAGAGAAAAGGAGAGATAGACTATGAGTGAAAACATAAATAAAGAAATAACAGTACTTGGAACTTTAGAAGTTGAGGGAATGAAATTTCATGATATTGAGGGTGGGTTTGGAAAAGGCAAGAAAGCAATGCTAGTAAAGGATATAGCTGAGATACATAATAGAGAACTGAAGGAGATAAATAAAAATATAAATAATAATAGAAAAAGATTTAAAGATATGATAGATATATTAGATTTAAAAGTGAGTGATTTAAAATCACTGAGTTTAGAAATGGGTTACTCTAATCAATCTTATGCAAATGCAAATAACATTTACTTGTTGTCTGAAAGAGGTTATTCAAAACTACTAAAGATATTAGAAGATGATAAGGCTTGGGAGCAATATGAAAAAATAGTTGATGGATACTTCTCTATGAGAAAAGAATTAAATAATCCTCTTTTAAGTGCATCAAAGGAGTTACAAGCTATATTTATGCTAGATAAGAAACAAGAAGTCTTAGAGACTAAAATAGAGAGTGTTAATGAGAAGTTAGAAAACTTTATGGATGATGCACCATTATTCAATATTGAGTGTGAGAGTATTGTTAAAGAAGTTAAGAGAGTAGCAACAAAATCACTTGGAGGACATGGTAGTAGGGCTTATAAAAATAAGTCTCTAAGAGGTAAAGTTTATAGTGATATATATCATCAAATTAAAAGAGAATTTGGAGTAGAAAGTTACAAGGCTATAAAGCGTTGCCAGTTGGATAAGGTACTGGAAATAGTAGATAATTATAAGTTACCTACAGTTCTTGAAGAAGAAATAAGATTATTAAACAGTCAATTATCAATAGTAAGTTAAGACAGGGATAGACTTTCCCTCTTTAAAGGGGAAAACCTTCAATAGTTAATTAAAAAGAGAAAAGGAGTGCTTTCACACTCCACTTGTCAAAAATATAAAACTTTTATATACAAATATTATTATAACATAAATAAATAATAGGAGTGTGAAAGCATGAATAAAAAGACACTATTCCAAGAAGTTGAGGGAAGATTATATAACTATAAAAAATTAGAAAGTCAAATAAGAATAAAAGATATATATATTAAAAAGTTAGAAAACGAGTTTTGTGGATGTAAAGCTCAAAGTTATGAAGAAAAAACAGGACCTACTTATAATATAAGTTCAAGCGTGGAAAATGAAGTTATTAAAAGAGAAGAGGATTTAAATAGATTAAAAGAAGATAAGAAAACATTAGAGATTGAAAAAGAAACTATAGAATGTGCATTAACAAGTCTAAATAGCTTTGAAACAGAGTTCTTCAATGAAATGTACATGAACAATGAAAAAATAAATATGGATTATATGTCTAATGCTATGCACATAGATAGAAGTCATTGCTTTAGAATAAGAAAAAGGATAGTTTGTAAGATTATGGATATGTTATATCCGAAAATAAAAGAGTTTGAATTGCCCATTTTTTCATGGAAAGCTTAAAAATGAGACTATTTTGAGACTTTTTGGAGACTATCGTGAGACTTTTTATTGGCAAAAACGTGAGATAATAATATTGTGGAAATGAAAAATTTCCCTCTCAAAACTAAATAGTTGGCTAGGGTTAAGGGATTGCCCTAGCTTATATGAACAGACTAGGTAGGGCATGAGGATGTTGTTAGTTCAATTCTAACTATGTTCAAAATCTATTGATACACTATATTAAGCATTTGAATTGAGATTAAAATCTCATACAATTTTATCTTAATTCAGAGGTCTAAAAATCGGGTGGGGCTTGGTAACCTCACTCACCATGCAGGTGCTGGTGTTTAATCTAGGTTCGATTCCTAGAACTTGCTACCAACAATATACATTCCCTAAAAAAGGCTAAGTTACCCCTACTTAGTCTTTTTAAATTCTAAAATTATTCTAATAAAGTTCATATTCAGTACACAAACTTTTGGTAATATATAAGTAAATCAAAGATTGTGTAGACATTAAATTAATTCAAATATATATACTTGTACATAAAATATATGATAATTTTAGGAGGTATAAACATGAAATGTCCTAACTGTGGTAGTGAGAAAATTCAAAAAAATATTAAATGGGGAGGAAAAGGAAATACTGGTAATATTGGACTAAGATATAGTTTACTAGGAGTAGCAACCGTATATTCTGATTTATGTTTGGATTGTGGTGAAATAGTTAGAACATACATAATGGAAAATACTGATGAGGATTGGCAAATAAAAAGAATAAAGAATATAAAAAAATAGAATAAGTTAAAAGACTATCTTTGTAGATGGTCTTTTTTTATATAATAAATCAAAAAGGAGAATAAGATTATGAAATTTGAAGAAGTATTACCATTAATAAAAAATGGAGAGAAAGCATTTAGATTAGGTTGGAATGGAAAAGGGATGTTTGTAGTTAGGCAAAAGGGTTATCCAGATGGAATCCCTTGCAATAAGCAAACAGCAGAGGTATGGAATTTAAAAGAAGGAGATTTGTTTAAATGTAATCCATATCTGCAAATAAAAAATAGTGATGGTTCGCATTCTATGTGGGTTCCTAGTACTGGAGATATATTTGCAGATGACTGGGAAGTAATAAGATAAAAGCATTATTTAGAATTATTTTGTAGTTGTCGAACGATTATTAAAGGAATAAGAAGGATAATGTTAAAAATTATAGAAATATATCTTTAAACTCAAAAAAGGAGAAAACATATGGGATTAAAAATAATTAATAATCGTGAGGCAACTATGTACACAGAGGAAGCAGTATATAGATACCTAGAAAGCTTTGGGAAAGTTACATCAGCTAAAATGACTAGTAATCCTTATAAATTAGTTCTAAAAAACAATAAAGGTGATGAAATGGAAATAACAGAATCATTTTCTGCTGGTTATATGGGTGAAGGTTCTAAGGCTACATGTAAATTATTAAAGAAATGTGGTTTTGATTTTGGAGATGAACTTGTTTTTACTAAAGAAAGCTTCGAATTAAGAAATAGAAAATAATTAAGATAAAGGACACTAGCAAGTGTTCTTTTTATTTTAAGTAAATATATTGAATTATTTTGTAACTGTCGAATGGTTTTTGAAGGATATTGACCTTTGAAGTAGAATTTTATACTTTGGAGGGGATGAGGATGGACATAAAAGATATAAAAGAAAGTTTTCAAAAGAAACCTATTGGATGGATTTTTGGGGTATTGATTATTGCAATTATAATTATCCCACTTATTGTTACATTTACTATTTCAATTAGAAATCCAATTTTTAATTTTAATGAAAGTAATGGATGGTTAGGTTTTTGGGGAAGCTATTTAGGTGGTATTTTAGGAGGATTAGCAACACTTATGGCTGTTGTTATTACAACTAATCAAACAAGAGTAATACAGGAAGAAAATAAAGAGGAAACTAGAGAAATACAAAAAGAAAATAAAAATATTCAAAATAAATTAATTGAGCTTAATGAAAATAAATTGTTATATGATTTAAGAACTATTGTCCAAGATGTATATATAGAGGATAACTTTAAATTGGAAGATCATAGAAAAGCTATGAATATTGATATATTATATTTAAATAAAAGCTATGAGAACTTATATGATAAAGCTGAATATTTATCAAGAAAGCAAAAAGAATGTGATGAAGAAAAGAAAGAATGTGAATCATGTGATGATGTTTTTTGTAAGCAAATATGTAATAATTTAGTTTATTTTAATAAATATCGATATTTAATTATAAAAAATATTGGGAAAAATCCAATGTGTTATGTAGAGATTATACTCATAGGGACTTTATGTAACGTAAATAACACTCAAAAAGAAAAGAAAGAGCAGAGGATAAAAGTAGATTTTATAAATTCTAATAATAATGTTGCATTTCCAATGTTTGAGATTGATGATAAGAATGAGATATGGAATTTTTATAGTGATAAGAGCAAGATAATTTATTTTACTAACATTACAGGCAAAAGAGAAAGAGTAACTTTAGAAAGTGAACAAATAGGAGAAGAAATAAAAATAAAAACTAGTTTTGAGATTGAGGATAGTGAACTTAAAAGTTGGGAAGAAGATGCATCAAAGGTAATGTATTTGCAAAAGGGATAGAACTCTAACCAGAGTTCTTTTTTTATTCCCAAAACGACAAACAAACGAGGTGGTGGTATGAATGAAAAGGCAGATTTAGCCCATGAAGATTACTTAAAAGGGCTTAAGTACAAGGAAATAGCTGAAAAGCATAATGTAAGTTTATCAACTGTAAAATCATGGGCAACTAGATATTGGAAACAAAAAGGTTGCAACCAACCAAAAAAAGTTGCAACCAAAAAGAGAGGTGCACCCATAGGTAATAAGAATGCTACTGGACCTCCTGGAAATAAGAATGCTGAAAAGTTTGGTTTCTTCTCAAAATACTTACCCGAAGAAACCCAAGACCTAATTAATGAGATAAAAAATAAAGATAAATTCGATATTCTTTGGGAACAGATAACAATTCAATATGCAGCAATAATAAGAGCACAAAAGATAATGTATGTTAAAGATAAAGAAGAAATGATTAAGGAACTCAAGAAACATGAAAGCACAGAAAATGGTGAGAGGATAGAGTATGAATTTCAATTTGCATGGGATAGGCAAGCATCTTTTCTTAATGCACAGAGTAGGGCCATGAGTGAGTTAAGGAGTTTAATTAAGCAGTATGATGAAATGATTCATAAGGATTGGAATTTGGCTACAGAAGAGCAAAGAGCTAGAGTTGAAAAGTTAAAATGTGAGGTTTATAACCTAAGTAAAGATGATACAGATAAAGAGATAACTGTAAGAGTTATGAAAGCGAGTGGAGAAAATGGAAAGTAAATTTATATCAAATGACCACTTTTATGATTTTATATTCAATTGGGATTACAAATTTTATTTTCTTGTTGGAGGATATGGAAGTTCAAAGAGTTATCATGTAGCAACTAAATTAATTATTAAGCTTCTTGAAGAAAAAAGAAAAGCTTTAGTGGTAAGAGAAGTATATGACACAATGAGAGATAGTTGTTTTTCTCTATTAGAAGAAGTTGCAGAAAGTATGCGTTTAGGAGATATATTATCATTTAAAACAAGTCCTATGAGAGTTATTTTTCCTAATGGAAGTAAAATAATATTTAAAGGGATGGATAATCCAGCTAAATTAAAGTCAATAAATGGTGTATCTATAATATGGTTAGAAGAATGTTCAGAAGTTAAATACACTGGCTTTAAAGAACTCTTAGGACGTTTGAGACATCCTAGTTTATCTAATCATATAATTTGTTCAACTAATCCAATTGGCGAAGATAACTGGACCTATAAACATTTCTTTAGAGATGAAGAAAAAGACAGATTTATATTAGATGATACTGTGTTATATAAAAATAGAATAGTAACAAAGAATAATACCTATTATCATCATTCGGTTGCAGATGATAATTTTTTTCTGCCAAAAAGCTATATTGAACAGCTTGATGAAATGAAAGAATATGACTATGACTTATACAGAATAGCAAGAAAAGGAAGATTTGGTATAAATGGAACTAAAGTATTACCACAATTTGAAGTTATGGAACATCAAGAAGTTATAAATAAAATATCTAATATACCACAAAGGTATTATAAAGTTGGATTCGATTTTGGATTTGAAAAATCATACAATGCACTTTTAAGATTAGCTATAGACCATGAAAATAAATATTTATACGTTTACTGGGAGTACTATAAGAATCAAACTACAGATGATGTGACTGTTAAAGATATTAAGGAATTTAAAGATACTCAAGAACTAATAAAAGCTGATGCTGCTGAACCTAAGACTATAAAATATTTTAGACAACAAGGTTTTAATATATTTGGTGCTAAGAAATACGCTGGAAGTAGACTACAAAATACTAAGAAGGTTAAGAGATTTAAAAAAATTTATTGTTCAAATGAGTGTAAACACACAATAAAAGAGTTAAAGAACCTAACATACGCTACAGATAAAAATAGCAACCTAATATATGATGAATTTAATATAGACCCTCACACATTTAGTGCTATATGGTATGCACTTGATGGTTATGAGGTATCAGACATTAAAGAGCTAAAATATAGTAATGATATTTATAACAAAGGATTAGGACTGAAGAAAAATAATATACAAAATCAATATAATAAGAAAGGAGGAGTCGTATTCTAGTGGATAGTATAAAAAATACTTTACTTGGTTTAACATCTGAACAAAAGAAAGAAATGAGAACGATAAAAGAAGATTATTTTTTTTATAAAGGTGCAGTTAGTGAAGAAGATAAGGATAAACTGGATAAAACTTTATTAGGTCAAAGTTGGGTTGTAAATGATGATTTAGACTATGTTCCAACACAATTAATTGACAATAAAATAGAACAATTAATAAAAAAACAAGCAAGATTTTTTTTAGGAAAAGAACCTAATTTGTTGTTTAAAGCCAGAGATAAAAAAGATAAAGAAGCTTGTGAGAATTTAAGAATTTTCATTGATGATATATTAGATGATAATAAATTTTGGAGTGAGACACTAAAAGCTTTTAGGATTGCAACAGTAACTAAAAGAGTATTATTAAGGATTGAAGCTAATAAAAATGAACCAATTAGTTTATATTACCACGATTCAAGCGACTTTAATTATGAAGTTGATATGAAAGGTAATCTAACTAAAGTTGTAGTGGTTAGATTTATAAGTAAAATAGATGATGATAATTTATACAATAGATATACCTATTACTTAGAAAATGAGGTATGTAAGTTTAAAATAGAGCAGTTCAAAGAAAAAGATTTAAGTAATCCTATAAGTGTTCAAACATATGATACAATATTTACAAAAATACCATGCATATTATTTTTAAATGAAAGCGACCTAATAAATACAAGAGGTCAAAGTGACATAACACAGTTAAAAGAGCTTCAAAATCAGCTTAATAGAAGGGTTTCTGATTTCTCAGATGCTCTAAGATTTCAAATGTTTGGTCAAACAGCTATTATAGATGCTACTGAGGAAACTGTAAATAAAACAAAAATAGCTCCTAATGCACTGATGCCACTAAAAAGTAATGATGCAAGTGAAAATGGCAAACAGGCACAAGCAAAAAGGGTTGAAAGTTCATTCTCTAGTGCTGAACCAATTAATATGTTTTTAAAAAGGCTTGAAGATAGTATGTCAGATAAGCTGAGTATTCCAAAGCCCGAACAGCTTTTAAATATTCCTTCTGCTAAAGCTTTAAAATATATTTACTATGATTTAATAGCTAGATGCTATGAGAAATGGAACGATTGGGAGCCAGGGATTAAACTATTAATTGATTTAATAATCGAAGCATGTGACAAACTTAATTGTTATAATAACTATGATAAAACTTGGACTAAACTAGACTATTTAATAGTTTTAGAAAAGAAATTTCCAATACCCGAAGACGAGGAAGACAACAAGCGTTTAGCAATGGAGGAAGTCAACAACAATGTTAGAAGTCATAGAAGCTATATAAAAGACTTTGGTAGTGATGATGATTATGAAACATCTTTTAATGAAGTATTAGAAGATATTGAAAAAATACAATCAGTAGAGCAAGACCAGTTCAGAAAAGACGCAGATATAGAGATTGATAATATTGATGAAGAATTAAATGATGAATCTAATAATAAAAATTCTAATAAGAATACTGAAGAATAACAAGGTATTAATATGAAGGACAACTCTTATACAAAAAAAGTTCTTGAAGCTAGAAAAAAACTTTTATTATTAGATAAAAAAATACAAATAGAGATATTAAATGTCTACAAAGATGCTAGTAAAACTATTTTAAGTGATATTGCTAAAAATAAAGAGTTAAATCTAAGTACTAAATACTTAAAAAAACTAAATAAATCAATCGAGAAGTATATCAATGAGTTAAATCAAAGATTAGTACCTGTTGCAGAAAAAAGTATAATAGAAGCTTCTAATATAGCTAAAGAATTACAAATGTATTACTATCAATCAATAGTTCCAAATACAGCTATGAACCTTGCATGTGATGCTATGTGTATAAAGACAACTACTAGTGTAGTGGAAAAACTAGTTACAGGTAACTTTTATAAAGATAAAAAGTCATTAGAGGGTAGGATTTGGGGTTATAGTAATAAAAATAGAAAAGATATTGATAGATTAATAAAAGCTAATGTTGCAAGAGGTGCTAATGCAAAAATTTTATCAAAGAGCTTAGATAATTATGTTAATCCAGCTAGAAAAACAGAAGCTAAAACGCTAGAAGTTGGAATGAATAAAAGTATATCTTACCAAGCTCAAAGACTTGCTAGAACCTCTATAACACATGCTTTTGTAGAAACAAGTGTTCAAAATGCGATAAATAATCCTTTCTGTGTGGGGTTACAATGGAACCTAAGTTCTCAACATTATATTAGACAAGTGAAATGGAGGGGCGAGGATGAATGTGACGAGTATGCAGAACAAAATCGTTTTGGTCTAGGTGAGGGAGTTTTCCTACCCGAAAAGTATCCTATTCCACATCCAAATTGTCTTTGTTATCCAGTTCAAGTGATTGTACCAATTAGTGAAGCTTCTAAAATGATGAATGATTGGACAACTGGTGGAGATAATGATATTCTTGATAGTTGGTATAATGGAGCAGTACAACAAAATAATAGTGTTCCACTTATTAAGAAACAAAGAAATAAAAAGAATAAAATAGCTACAAATAGTAAAGATGATAGAATTAAAAAGAACCTTACTAATTCAATTAAGAATAAGTCAAAGAAAGCACCTAAACAAGTTCAAAAATATATTAACAAGTATGTGCAACCAAGCAAAATACTAATTGATAATAGTCAAAAAATACCTTTTATTTATTATACTAAGGTTGATTTAGTTGGTATTAATCCAAATATCAAGGAATTTAAATCATATAATAAAGAAGCTGCTTTACTTCATGAGTTTGCGCATAGAATTGATATAAAAGAAATTAAGAGCTATAATAATATTAAGTTCCAAAAAGCTATTGAAAATAGCTCTATATATGTTATGAAGAATATTGAGAACTTGCAAAGTATATATACTAATTCTAATGAGCTATACAATAACGAATTTATTAGTGACGTATTAGGAGCATTATCTAATAATGAATTTGAGGATTTATTAGCAACTCATAGCGAAAAATATTGGAGTAAAAACAGAAATAAAGAGAAAGAAATATTTGCTAATTTATTTACACTAAAGTATCAAAATAATAAAGAAATAAATAGTTTTATTAAAGAACATTTAAATGATTTGGATAAAATATTTAATGAATTGTTAGGAGGGATTTAGATTGCTTGAAGAAATGAGAAAAGATAAAAAATTGTTAGAGTTAAGACGATTATATAAAGAGAAGTATGGTAAAAACGCACCTGGGTTTAACTATGATGAATACAATAGTTATGCTGAGTACAAAGAAAAGTTAAAAGAATTGATACAAAAATAAAGTGAGCACTTATTAATTAAAAATTAATGAGTGCTTTTATTATGCCTAATTTTAAGGAGGAAATTGAATGTTAGAATATTTTAAAAAGATATTTGGAGATGAGGAAGGTCAGAAAATATATGAAAAGTTATCTAAAGATAAAGAAAATAAGCTTCTTTTAGATAATATTAAAAACTCTAAGTACGTTGAAAAGACAGAACTAGAGAATGCTAATAAAGAGATTAAAGAGTATAAAAAGCAAATAGGGGATAGAGATAAGCAACTAAATGATTTACAAGGCAAAGTTAAAGATAACAAAGAGCTATCAGATGAAATTGAAAGTCTTAAAAATGCAAATAAAGAAATTAAAGAAAATGCAGAAAAAGAAATTGAGGTTTTAAAATTTAATACAGCTTTTGAAAGAGCTATTGAAAGTTATAATCCTAAAAATCCAAAAGCTTTAGCAGCCCTAATAAACAAAGAAAATGTTAAATTAATTGATGGTAATTTCATTGGCTTAGATGAACAAATAAAAGCTTATCAAGAAAGTGACAGTTATTTATTTAAAGATAAAGAAGATATAAAGATAAAAATAGATGGTAAACCACTTGATAACTTAGGTTCTACTACATCAAGTGAAGAAGGAAGCGAGAAAAAGAGTCTAGGCGAGAGATTAGCAGCTGAAAAAGCAGAAGCAAGTAAAGCTACAGAATCACTAGATAGCTTTTTTAAATAAATTATAAAAGGAGGAATAAAAAATGAGACAAAGCTCAAAAACAATTTCTGTAGGGAAAAAAGACATTAGAGATATAGCAGGAGAGCATTATATAAATTTAAATTTTAAGGTAAAAAAGACAGATGTACAAAGTAAGTTAGTTGATGGTGTATTACCAGCAGGTACTTTAGTAAATAGTAGTGGGATACCTGTAAATGATGCAACAACTTATGGAGTAGTATTTAATGAGGTTGACTTTAATGATTCAAAAGGAACAGAAATATTACCAGTGTTAGTACACGGCTTTCTTAATAAAACTAGATTAAAAGAATACACAAATGAAGAAATAACTGTCGAAGCTGAAAAAGCAGTAGCAGGAAGAATATTATTTATATAACGGGAGGATGAAAAGACTAATGGAATTAAAAAACTTTATAAATTCAAAGGAAATAGCTTTATATATTAAAAACTTACCACCAAGAGTAACTATTGATGAAGCTCTATTTCCAGTAACAAAGCAGTTATCTACAGAGATAGAGATAGCAAAAGGTAGTAAGAAAAATCCAGTTGCATTAAGAATGAGTACATTTAATTCAGCAGCAAAAGTAAGAGCATTGAAAGCAGATGTATCTATAAAGAAAAAAGAAATGCCATTCTTTAAAGAAGCTGTTGGAATTGATGAAAATGACAGAAGACAATTAACTATATATCAAGATGCCAACAATCAAAATCTAGTAGAATTTCTGACAAAAACAGTTTTTGAAAATTATGCAAATCTAGTTGATGGAGCAGGAGTTCAAATGACAAGAATGAGAGCTCAATTGATGCAAAAAGGTGAAATAGAGTTGATTACAAAAGATGGAGATGTTGTTGTTGATTATGATATACCAGCTAACCATAAAGAAGCTTTAACAGGAAGTGCAATGTGGAGCGACCCTAAAGCTGATATAGTGGGAGACATAAAAAGATGGCAAAAAATATTTGTAGATGAAGGCTTAGAAAAACCAACAAGAATGTTATTAACTGAAAAGACCTTTATATATATAACTCAAAATGAAGCTATAACAAAAGATTTGAAAACTAGAAACTTTGGAGATATTATAATTACTGATGAAGATTATATTTCATTTTTAAAGAAAAAGTTAGATTTAGAAGTAGCAATTCTAAATGGAACTTTCTTGAATGAAGAAGAAATTTCAATGAATTATTATGAAGACAATCTTGTGTCTTTGATTCCAAAAGGTACATTAGGAAAAACCATATTTGGAACTACTCCTGAAGAATTTGACAGTCAATATGGTAGTGGTAAGTTAGATACACAAGTTGTAAAAACTGGCATAGCAATTACAACTATGGTTAAGGAAGACCCTGTTGCAATAGATACAAAAGTTTCTATGGTAGGAATACCAAGTTTTGAAAGAGCAGATGATTGCTTCTTTGCTACAGTAGCATCTTAAAAAAGGAGGATATTATGGCTAAAAAGAAAGATAATTTAATGCAAGTAAAAGCTTTGGTTTACTTAAAATATGATAATGACTGTTATAAAATAGATGATGTGTTTGAGATTAGAAAAATTGACCAAGAACTTATGGAAGAAAAAGGATATATAGAAGTTTTAGGAGAAGTTGAAGAAAAGAATAATAACGAGCTTCTTAATAAAGATGGTGAGTAGATATGTCTATTACTGATTTAGATAAATTAAAACTCAATTTGCAAGAAGAAGAGTATCCTTATTTTACAGATGAACAACTTGTGATGTTATTAGAATCTAATGAGAATAATGTTTTAAAAGCTTCATGGAGAGGTTGTTTACTCAAAGGTGCCACAGATGATTGTATTAAAATAGGTCCTATAGAAACTAAAAGTAGTAATAGTTCATACTGGTTGTCATTAGCAGATATATATAAAACTGATTATTTAGAAGAAAAATCAAAGAATGAAACAACTAACACAGGATATAAAACATCTATAACAAGAGTTGATGGACAATGAGAAAGTTAAGAGCTGATAAGATAATAAAAACTATTAATCGAGGGATAGCTTTAAATCCTCAAACAATAACTATAGAGCAGGAAATTAAACAAATAGTGGATGGAGCTATTGAGATTACAAATGAAATAAAGGAACTAATAGTAGTTATATATCCCGAAAAAACCAACGATACAGTAATAAGTAGTGAAACTATTGGTACAGTTTATAAAAATAAAAATTTTGGTATGGTTGCAGATAAAGAAGCTAGTTTAAGATTAAATAATGAAAGTGATATAACTTTTAAATGTATTGAAGGCACTATGAAACTAAACTATGTAAATCCTATTGTAGTTGAGGAACAGATTTGTGGTTATATATGTGGTCTTGAAAAGATAGATTAGAGGTGATTTATTATGAGTGTGTTTACCAAGGCTATAAATGAAATTGATAAGAAAAAGGCTACAATGCCACTTTTGTGTATGAATATAGCTTTTATGTTAGAAGGAGAAGCTAAGAATAGTGCAAAATGGACTGATAGGACAGGAAATGCAAGGCAAGGCATAACAGGAACTAGTCTAGGTGGAGGAAATAAATACATTGTTAGGTTAGGGCATGGAGTTGACTATGGAACTATTTTAGAGGAAGGTTCAGCACCTCATGTTATAAAACCTAAAAGTGCTAAAGCTTTATTTTGGAATGGAGCTTCACATCCTGTTATGAAGGTACAACATCCTGGCACTAAAGGGACACATTCTTTAGAGTCTACAGTCAGTAGGAATATGCCTAAGATAGGTAAATTAATAGAAGGGCATTGGAGTAAATAATATGAGAGCAGGAATAAGAAAAGCCTTGATTGATAACATACCAAGATTAAAAGATTGCTATGAACCAACTGTTCCTAATAAAAAAACTATAAAACCTTATATTGTAATTGTCCAAGGTGAAGATGCTGACAATGAAGGTGATGTTATAGGTTTTAGAAGGACCATAAATATTTGGTTATATGAGAAAAGGACTACATTTAATAAACTGGATGAACTTACAAAAGAAGTTATAGAGATTTTAGATTTTAAAACTATAACAGATGATACTTCTAATGAGGTATTTACTTGTATTTATGAGGGTGCAGTTGGTCAAGATGTTATAGATGAAGAATGGGAAGCTATAATAAGGTGTCTGAAATTTAGTGTAATAGCTTTAGATGATAAAGAAGATATAACTAGTGATAGATGGGTAGAAGCTCTATCTAAGTACACAAAAGATTTATTGGAAATTGAAGTTTACAAGGATAATTGGAAGAAAAATTTTATAGCACCATGCTGTTTGTGGCGAACTACAAATGTTGAAAACAAAAGGATTAACTATCATCTGATTGAGATTACTAAAACTATGAAGTGTCATGTTGTAAGTAAAAATAAGGATGAAATAGTTAAGCTTCTTGAAGAATTAGAGACTAAGCTAATAATAGATAAGAGAGTAAGACTTAGAGAAGATAAAAACATGTATTTAACTCTTGTAAGTGTAGTTGAAGATAGAGAATCAGACATGTTTTCTAATGGTCAATTAACTATAGTATTCAAAATGATAGGTAAGATAAAAAGAGAAGGACCTATTATAAATGAGATTTATAGTAATGGAAACTTAAGATAGGAGGTGCAAGGGTTGGCTGAAACAATTAATAAAAAGATTAGTGTAAGTAAGCAAGAAGAAAAATATTTGAAAAATGATTTCTTAAAAAATAGTGAAGCACTTGGCTACAAGAAAGAAGTAGTGGCAGGTGCTTTATTTAATTGTAAGAAAGAAGAACTTACAAAAGTAGAGTTTGAGAAATTAATAAAAGATTTCTTAGAAAGAGAGGTGAAGTAAAAATGGCAACAGGAACATGGAATGAAAAAGAAAAAAAAGAAATACCTGGCTTTTATAATCGCTTTAAAACACAAGCGGAAAAATCTACAAATACAGGCTTAAAGGGTAGATTAGCAATGCCTGTTAAGGCTAATTGGGGAGATGTAGGGAAGGTAATAACAGTAAAAAATGACTTAAAACAGCTTAAAACTCTATTTGGTGATGATATGAGTTATTCAGCTTTCAAACTAGGAAAACTAGCTTTATTAGGGAATGTAAAGGAACTATTGTTGTATAGGCTCGTAGATGGAAACCAAAAAAATGGTACATTAATACTTAAAGATACTACAGAAAATACTACAAAAGATGTAATTAAGCTAGAAACTAAGTATCCAACTAGCAGAAATTTTAATGTAACAATAAAATCCAATTTAGTAGATTCAGATAAAAAAGATTTTATTTTCTTTGAAGGAACTAAACAACTATTTTCTAGTTCAGTCAAAGGTACTATAGATGAAATAGTGCTAGAAATAAACTCTAATTTAGATAATGAGTATGTAATTGCAACTAAAGTAGCTGATAGTGATACAACATTAGCAAACTTAGTGAATGTAGCACTTGAGGGTGGAAATGATGGTTGCACATCTATAACAAATGAGTCTTATTTAAAAGCATTGGAAGAATTTGAAAGATATAGCTTTGATGGCTTTACACTTGATGGTGTGGCTGACGAAGCTTTGCAGGAAACTACAAAGGCTTGGGTGGCTAAGAATAAAGAATTAGGAAAAGATATATTATTATTTTTAGGTGGGAAAAAAGAGGATAATATAAAACAAATTAATGATAAATCAAAAAGTTTTAATGATGAAAATATAATTAACGTTGGAAGCTCAGCCTATTATGAGGGAATAAAATATACACCTAGTGAAGTAGCTGTTTATATAGGAGCATTAGCAGTAAGCAAAGGCATAACAGGTAGTATATGTAATGCTAAGACTATATTTGAAGAAGTAGAACCACGATTAAGTCAATCAGAAGTTAAAGAGTGTTTAAAGTCGGGAACATTAATACTTGATTTTGATGATGGAGACGTGATTATAGTTGATGATGTAAATACATTTAAAAAGTATGTAGATGATAAGAATGAAGCTATGGGATATATTTCTAATATTATGTTTATAAATACTATAAACAAAGATACTTCTTTGAAAAGAAAAGAGTTTGTAGGGAAAATATTTAACGATTCAACAGGGCAGACAACTGTTATATGTGCATTAAAGAAATATTTTGAAGAATTAATGGGTCAAGGTATTATATCAGAATTTAATGTTGATATAGATGCAGAGTTACAGGCTACTGCCAAAGCTGATGAGTTTTATTGGAAATGGGATGCTATTAAAGTTGATGTAATGAAGAAAATATTTGGCACTGGGTACCTAGGATAAAGGAGGTTGTAGAATATGTATAATGATGATTATATAGAAGAAGCCAGTTTTTTGAATGGTTCTGATGTGGTTATACTTATTGATGGTGTAGAAGAACTATACATGGAAGAAATAAAAGCTGATTTTGAGCAAGATGAACAAAGTATAAAACTGTTAGGATGTCAAAATGAAATATCAAGAGTTGGGACTACTAAAGGGACATTCTCCTTAAATGGATATAAGACAGATTCAAGATTTGCAAAGTTAGGATTTAGGTCTTTTGAAATAATATATAAATTATCTAATGGTGAAACACTAGGATATGAAAGTGTAAGATTAAAAAACTGTAGACTAAAAAAATTACCTCTTATAAATTCTAAAGCTGGCGAGATTGTAAAGATAGAAGTAGAGGGAAGTTTTAGAGGATATGATTTATTGAATGAACTTTAAAATATAAAAGTGTTATGCATAAAGCTATAAACAATTAATTTGTTTGTAGCTTTTTAAAATCAAAAATATTGGAGGAAAGAATATGTTAGATATGGATAAAAGAGAGCTAGAAAATGAGGAAATAGAAAAAGAAGATTATGATTTAGATGAAGAAATAGAAGAAACGAATGAAGATAGGTTGAAGATGAAAGAGGATGAAATAATAGCAAAGCTATTGGAGGATTCACCAGTACCTGAAAGAACTGTATTTTTAGAAAGATTAGGAATACCAATCACATTGAAAGCATTAACAGAAAAAGAGATTAGTAAAATAAGAAAAGATTGCACTAAAATTGTAAAGGTACAAGGGCGAAGAGAAGAAAAATTAAATGATGATGAGTTTAATCTAGCGTTGATAGAAAAAGGGACTGTGAAACCTAACTTTTCTAATCAAAAATTACTTGAAGCTATGAAAGTAACAAATGCTAGAGAATTTATAAAGAGAAAATTCCTAGCAGGAGAATTGAGTAAAATAAGTGACCAAATATTAGAATTATCCGGTTTTTATGATGAGATAAGTGACGATGATATAAAAAACTAATAAAAATGGGGGGGCGACTGACTGTTTTAAATAACATTTTTGTTAAGCATCATGTTCCCCCAGATGTTTATGTTAAGAAAAATTTAATGTCTCAACGCTTAATGAAAGTATTTACTCAAAATGAAATAGAGCAAGAAAATAAAGCTATGAAAAAATAAATATGAATTTAGAAAGGTAGGTGAGGGAAATAGCTAAAAAGGAAATGTATCATATTGATGTTGTCATAAGTGCAAAAGGTGATGGAGAAACGAAAAGCAAACTAAGTGCAATGGAAAAATACATGAAGCAGACAGAAAAAAGGATGCAAACACTTAATAGAATAAAGGTTAATCCTGCTATAAAAGCTACGGATAAAGCTTCAAGTGTTGTAAATAGAGTTAATAACAATATGAATAAAGCAAGAAAAACTGTTACAGCTAGGATAAAAGCTACAGATAGTGCTAGTCCAGTAGCCAATAGAGCTAGTAATAATGTTAATAAAGCTAGAAAGACAGTAACAGCAAGGATAAAAGCTACAGATAATGCGAGTTCTACTGTTAACAAAGTTAATAACAAGATAAAAGAAGTTGCTAAGCCTGTACCTCCTGTGATAATTCGAGGACAAGATGAGTCTAGCTCTATAATAGATAAAGTGAAAGCTAAGATGCAGAACTTAAAAGCTGATACTATCATAAAAATAAAATCTCAAGCTGATGAAGCTATAAACACTATTTCTCGAACTAAAAATAAATTGCAAGAATTTGTGAGTAAGAGATATGAAGCAGCAGTCAAAATTCGAGATGAAGCTAGTTCAGCACTTGGAGGAATTACAGGAAAAATAAACTCCTTTGTAAGTGGAGCTATTAGTAAATTCGCTCAGTTGGCTACTGCGGCAGGTGCTTTGTTGGGAGGTATAGGAGTTGGTTCTTCGATAAAGACCTTTGCAAATTTCGAGCAATCAATGAAAAATGTTGAAGCTGTAACAGGAGCTTCTGGAAAAGAAATAGATAGTTTAACAAATAAAGCTAGAAATCTTGGGAAAACAACTGTTTATACATCAAAAGAAGTGGGGGATGCGATGTACTACGCGGGTATGGCAGGATGGAAAACTAACCAAATTATCGAAGGTATGCCAAGTATACTAAATCTTGCATCAGCAGGAGGAACAGATTTAGCACTAACGAGTGACATTGTGACTGAAATACATTGGTCGGTTATGGAGAAATCTATAGCATAAAACATTCGGCAAAATCGGTAGATTCTAAGTTCTAATTGATAATTTATAGTATAATATTTATAGGGATAGATTAGGAAGTCGCGAGCCTAATTGAAAAGGAGTATTTCCGAGACTTCTTCCCTTTTATAAATTAAGTAGGAAAAATACTGCGGAGGTATTTAAAAATGAAAAATCTATGTAAAAATTGTGGGAAAGAATTTAATGGAAAGGTTAATCAGAAGTGTTGTTCAAGAAAATGTTCCAATGAATTAAAGTTTCCGAAAGTAATAACAAAATGTGATTATTGTGGCAAAAAAATAGAAAAAAGACCATATGAGATAGAAAGGTCAAAGCACCATTATTGTTCATCTAAATGCAGGTCGAAACACCAAAAGCTAACATTAAAAGGAGAAAGTAATCCTAACTTTAAAAAAGCTAATATTGATGTTAAGTGTAGTAATTGTGGAAAAAAAATTAATATACTTAAATGTACTATTAAAAATTCTGATGGTACAACTAAAAAAAACTTTTATTGTTCTCAGATATGTAAAGCAGAACATCAAAAGAAAATTCTAAAAAAAGAAAGCAATCCAAATTTTAAAGGTGGAGATATTAATTGTAACTGTGATAATTGTGGAAAAGAAATAAATGTTAAGAGACATAAATATAAAATTCATAAATATCATTATTGTTCACAAGATTGTAAAGCTAAACATCAACAAGTAATTTTAGTAGGGAAAAATAATCCATTTTACAAATTGGATTTAAGTGAAGAAGATAGAGTGAAATTAAGATGCATAGATGGGTATAACACATGGAGAAGACTTGTATATGAAAGGGATAATTATACTTGCCAATGTTGTAGTGATGATAAAGGTGGAAATTTAGAAGCTCATCATTTAGATGGTTATAATTGGTGCAAAGAGAAAAGGACTAGTGTAGATAATGGAGTAACTTTATGCGAGGTATGCCATAATAAGTTTCACAATTTATATGGATTTGGAAATAATAAGAAAGAACAATTTGAAGAATTTATAAAAAATAACAAGAATCAAGCATCTTAAATTTTAAGATGCTTTTTATTATATTAAAGTTTTTTAATAAGAATATGAAAGTACCGAGGTAATATTACAGATTACGAAAGGTTGTAATACACCGTAGAGCGTAGGAGTTGAATAAATATAATACTCCCAAGAGTGCCGAACACCCTAACGAATTAGACGAGGGTGAAAATGTACGCCAAACTAGGCTTGAAAAGACAAGCCGATGAAAATGAGGGAAACTTCTAGAGTCTAAGATAAAAAGCTTAGAGATAATAACTACTGGATGGACTAACTGCGTTAGGAATGACTGCTAAAGATACTGGCCAATTCGTTGACATTATGGCTGCAACTATAACAAACTCTAACACCAATGTTGAGTTATTTGGGGAAACACTTAAATTCATTGGCTCTCTAGGAGGTTCATTAGGTGTACCTATGAAGGATGTAGCTCTGGCAACTGGCTTAATGGCGAGTAGTGCTATAAAAGGAAGCCAAGCAGGTACTTCTTTAAGAATGGGGCTTTTAAGACTTATAAATGAGCCTAAGCGAGCTTCTGCGGCTATGAAAAAATATGGAATAGAAATGAAAACTACAAAAGATGGAAGCTTAGATTTAGCAGCAACAATAGACGAACTTAGAAATAAGCTTGGTGGTCTTGAAAACACTAAAGCAGTAGGAGCTTTAGGTGATATAGTAGGGGCTAATGCAAGCAGTGGTTGGGCTGCAATAATAAATGCAAGTGAAAGTGACTACAATAAACTAAAAAAAGCCATAGCTGAAAGCGAAGGTATGGCAAAGAAAATAGCTGATATGAAGTTAGATACTCTGTCGGGACAATTTACTTTGTTAAAAAGCTCTATAGACGGAGTAAAAGAAAGTATTGGTAGAGAATTAGGTCCTATGACTAGAAAATTCGTAGAGGATTTGACAGCAAAAATACCACAAATTGGAGAAGCTATGGTAAGTACAACTGCTAAGTTTGTTAACAATTTCGATAAAATAAAAGCAGGATTTCAAGTACTTATACCTGGAATTGGAGCAGTAATTGGTGCAATTACATTATTAAAAGCAGCATTTATTTTTAATAGAGCTGTTCAAGGATTAACTGCATTAGCAACTGCATTAGAGGTTGCAAGTATAAGTGCTATATTACTACCTGTAGCAATAGGAGCTATTGTTATAGCTTTTGCAGGAATGTCTGTTGCTATCTCTAATAATAAAGTGGCAATAATGTCTTTGCAAGAGAGATTTGGTGTCTTTGGTGATTTCGTAACAGGACTTATGGAACGAGTTGGAGGAACAATAAAACTAGTTTTTGGTAATTTAATAACTATCCTAGGTGGTGTTGTTGAAGCTATTGGAATAGCTTTATCAGATAAAAGTTGGGATGAAAAGATGTCTGGAATAAAAAATGTATTTGGTAAGACTATGGCAGAGGTTAAAACAAATACAAAGGAAGCTTTGAGCGATATAGCAGGAGAAACTTCAAATGCTACAGCTATGTTAAAAACTGCTAGTCAAGAAGAGCTACAAGGAGTGACAAAAGCTTTTTCAACGGCTTTTGAACAATCTAAAAATGTAACTGAAAGAAAGTCTAGTGAAATCGCAAAGGCTCTAGGAAATTCTTTAGATGGTATGGGCGAAAGTTCTCTTACTATGATGCGAGGGTTAAATGATAATATGGCTATAATTTTGTCAGGTGTAAGTGCTAATATGAAACCTAATGAGAAGATTGGAAAAATTACTAAAAATTTAGATGACGCATTTAAATCGGGAAAATTAAATGCAGAAGACTACAGAAATAGCATACAAGAAACTATGAATTTTATAAATAAATATGGAGCTGGTTCCTCTAATAATGTTAAAAATGGTCTAAGTAATGCTTTTAATGCATTTAAAGAGGGAACAAATGTGGGAGGCTTAAAAGATGGCGTAACAGGAATGCTAAATTCACTGAAATCAACAGGACCACAGGCTCTAGAAACATTAAAAAGCTTAGGAGGAAAAGCAAGCGAGATTTTTAAGGGAGTAGATTTTAATTCTTCTATAGATACACAAAAAACTAAAGTATTGCAAAATTTAAAAAATCTAGGTTTAGAAGGTACACAAGCTATAGACACATTAAGAACTATTTTTTCACAAGCTTCTACTGCACTAGATACTACAAACCTAAAGCAAGGTTTGAGTGATACATTTAATTCGTTTAAAATTGGTTTTAATCAAGACGGTATGAATGGAGCAATAAGCAGTATGCTTGGTACCATTAATCAAATAGGACCACAGATGCAAGCAGCTCTAGGGAAAATGGATGGAAATATGGGTCAAGTATTTGCTGATGTAGACTTTAGCACTCCAATAGAAACACAAGCCAGTAAAGTTCTTGAAAATTTGAATAATTTAGGGATAGAAGGACCAAAGACTCTAGAAACTGTAAGGAGTATCTTTGCTCAAGCTTCAAGTCAAATACAAGGTTCAGCTTCTCAAGCTACACAACAAGCAAACCAACAAGTGGTTGATGCTCTAACTCAAAATAATCCAGCCGTACAACAAGCAGGACAACAGCTTGGTGTAGATATAACAAACGGCGTTGTTAGCGGAGTTCAAGCAGGTGTGCCAGTCGTACAACAAAAAGGCAATGAATTAGGAGCAGTAGCTCAGCAAGGTGTTACAGATGCTGTAAATAGTGCAACTCCTCAAATTGATAATAGCAATCTTACAAATGGTATAGACACAGCATTCAACCAAGCTACTGCAACAGTTCAGCAAGGAGCGACTAATATGTACAACGGAGCTAAACAAAGCTTTACACAACTAGCACAGATAGGCAGAGAAGCAGGTTCAAGTCTTTATAATGGTGCTACAACTTCTTTTAATATGTTAGCATCAAATGTTAGAGTAGCGTGTAGTAGTATGTATAATGGAGCTAGGATATCTTTTACGAGTTTAAGTAGTTCAGCTATAAGTGCCATTTCTGCTATGTGCAGTTCTGTAGTAAGTCAAGTTAGTGCTATGTCGAGTCAAATTATTAGTTACTGGAATAGTGTAAGAGCAACAGTTTCAACACCAATCTCTGCATCTTTTAATGTTAAGACTACTCAAACAACTGTCAAAAGGACAGTAAATGAAAGTAGCGGTGGAATACTAAGTAATATATTTGGTCATTTTGCAGATGGTGGAGTTGTAACAAGAACTTCTATTTGTGGAGAAGATGGAGCTGAAATGGTTATTCCTCTTTCTAACAATAGAAGAAATCGAGCGATAGGCTTGTATGAACAAACAGGTAAAATGTTAGGGTTAGGCTCAACTCCTTCTCAAAAAGTTGGAGGAAGTTATTCTAATATTGTAAATAATGTTAGACAATTTCCTCTCGAAAATATTTTAGATACAGATAATAAAGAATACAAAGAAGCTCAACCACAGAATTCAATTTCAAGTGGGAATACAATAAATTTAGGTGGAATATCTATCAATGTTCAAAATAGTGATAACAAAGAAGAAATGATACAAGAAGTATTAGCTCAAGTGGAAAATGAATTAAGAGAAGCATTACAAGACATTGGATAATGTCGAATTATTGTTAAAAAAAGCCTCCTTATAGATGTTATAATTTTACTATAATTATATGAGGAGGTTTTCATATGGGACTATTTAAAAAGAATAAAGAAGAAATTATGAAAGAGATTTATTATAATCCAAAAGGCATTAAAAACTTCACAGGAAATTCTCTTAATTCTATTTATTTAATAATAAATGATAAAAGTGAGTGTTTGGAATTTCAAAATGCTACAAGTGCAAAAGAAACCTTTTTTTCTGTAGGATTTTCTGATTTATATAGCATAAGTAGATATACAGAAACAAATTTAGCTTCAGCTCTAACAACATGGGTAGATAAGAATGCAAAATCAGAACTTATATTTTTAACTAAGATAGAGTATGTAGAAAATAATGAAATAAAAAATATTTTATTGGAAGAAGCGTGGATTGGTAAGAAAAAAAGAATAGAATTTACTGAGAATATAATAAAAAGAATACCAAAAGAACATCCAAAGCTAGATAAAACTGTCGAAAATAATGATGATGCAATACAACAAGTAAAAGGATTAAAAGAGTTATTAGACATGGGAGCAATAACAGAAGAAGAATTTAATAAGAAGAAAAAAGAATTATTGAATTTATAACAAGAGAAAATAAAAAAGCATAAACATACAGAGCACTTGAATATTCTGTTGTTTCAGGTGCTTTATGTAGTAAAAAATGATATAATATAGGTAGGAAATTATATTAACTAAGTGGTATGTAAATTCAACTGTAACCAACTTGACTACAGTTGCAAATTTATGTTTTATATTAACTATATGGAATGTAAATCCCATACCTGTTATATAAAGTTTATCTACTGTATTTTGTTTTATATTAACTAAGTGGTATGTAAAGGTTATTTTGGTAGAAAGTTTCTTTTTAAGAGAATCCGTTTTATATTAACTATGTGGTATGTAAAGCCAATTGTAGGTGCATATGGTGTACCTGTTCTAGATGTTTTATATTAACTGTGTGGAATGTAAATACTAATGCAAAATATCAAGGATATAAAAAACAGATTTTATATCAACTATGTGGTATGTAAAGAATATAGAAGATATTGCAACACCTTTTTCAACATCATTTTATATTAAGTGGTATGTAAAGGTTGGTGCTGTTATAGCAGGAGTAGTATTACTAGCAAGTTTTATATTAACTATGTGGTATGTAAATGTAAAAAGGCTCGAATCTCTTATAGCTGGGGAAAATAATTTTATATTAACTAAGTGGTATGTAAAGGGTGGAACAATTATATTTCCTTCCTCATCGATGCTGGGGTTTTATATTAACTAAGTGGTATGTAAAGCTTATTAAATGATGTGCAGTTTGGCTTACATTTCCAAATTTTATATTAACTAAGTGGCATGTAAAGTTGAAAGATAAAGGAATAAAAACTACTACTATAAAGATTTTATATTAACTATGTGGTATGTAAAGTTGTTCTCTTTCATATGGTACAAAACTTTGTAGCAATGTTTTATATTAACTATGTGGTATGTAAAGTTAGATTCAGAAAAGGATTGAACAGTATATCTTTTCGTTTTATATTAACTATGTGGTATGTAAAGCCTTGAAATTCCCATTCAAGAGGTAAAATATCTTTAGGTTTTATATTAACTATGTGGTATGTAAAGTTTGAATCTTGTACACTATACTTTAATTCATAAACTCATTTTATATTAACTATGTGGATTCAAAATTAAATAGAAAAAAGAAAGCACTTACAAATATGTAGGTGCTTTTGTTTTGCTCAAATTGGTCAGTTGAGTAAAATAATTAGAAAAAATTAGTAAAAACTCTTGAAAAGTGTCGCGATACAATGTATAATTATATTATCGCGATACAGAAAAGAGGTGAAAATTATTACTGATAGCAGTAGAGCAGATTACTTCAAGCAAAGACGACAGAATAAGAAAACTTTCAGTGTTCTATTAGATAAAGAGAAAGTAGAAAAAATTGAAGAACATTTAAAAAAACAGAACAAGACTAAAACTATTTGGCTTGAAGAAAAGATTAATGAAGAGTTAGAAAAAGAGGAATAAAAATAAGGGACGTTCTCCCCGACCAAAGATTGAACATCCCTTATTGACGTATATTATATACACTAACTATAGTATACGTCATTCCTTGAAAAAAATCAATTTTAAGGAGTGCAATATTATGAAAAATGAATTAATGATGTTTGAAGAAAAGAAAGTTGAAGTACTTGAATATAATGGGCAAGTTTTATTTAATCCATATGATTGTGGAAAATGCTTAGAATTAAGTGATAGTGCAATAAGAAATCATTTATCTAAAATGAATGATACTCAAGCTGTATTATTAAAAAATTCAGCTGTCCTAGATAAGGACATCCGAAAATTAAATAATGCAGGTGAAAAGTTTTTAACTGAGAGTGGAGTATATAAGTTAATATTTAAATCTCAGAAAGAAGAAGCAGAGAAATTTCAAGATTGGGTGAGTGACGAAGTACTACCTCAAATTCGACAACATGGTGCATACATAACTAACAATGCTGACCCAGATAAGTTGAGAGAAAAAGCAAGTGAGCTTGAAAAACTGCAACTGGCTTATAATAGTACATCTATGTTAAAAGAATTACTAGATGATGCAGGCTTTGACAATAAATCTAAGTTACTAACAGCAAAGACATTGTACAAGAAAGCAGGCATTGATTTACCAATCGAGATAGATGAAGAAGAACATTATTTTGATACAAAGCAAATAGCATCTAAACTGAAAATATATTCTAAGAGTAATAAACCAGCACAGATGGCTGTTTGTGAGATTATTAAAAAGATAAAATTAGAAGAAAATGAAGTTAAGGGAGTTTGGGAGACTAATGGAAGTTGGACTGGTACTGTAAATAAGTATACACAAAGTGTAATAGATAAGGTTAAGTGTTGGATAGATGATAATAATAGACCTGCTAAGATACAGGGTGAAAAGAAGAATTTCCATGTGGTTTATAAGATTGAGTAAATTCTATTGTATTAAATAATTTATTTTAGTTTAGTTTTGAGGGGGATTAATACAATGTGTGAGAATTTACTTGATAATATGTATATTGAAAAGAGAAAAGAAGAATATAGAATTAAACTTTTGAAAATAAGAGAAACAGATATAGATATATATAATAAGATAGAAAGTATAGTATATAAACTTTCTGAGAAAAAATTAGAGAAAAATAAGTAAATAATATAGATAAAGCACTTATAAGTACATAAAAGTGCTTTATCTTCCAAAATATGGTATAATATTGTTAACTTGTAGAATAAGGATGGTTGCTATGATTGCAGTTAAAAAACTAAAATTAACTATAGTTGGAGAAGAAGAAAAAAGAAAAGAGCAATATAAATTTATAAGAGATAGTCAATATGCACAATATCAAGGTTTAAATCTAGCAATGGGAATATTAACAAGTGCATATTTAGCAAGTGGTAGAGATATAAAATCAGACTTATTTAAAGATTCTCAGAAAAGTTTAACTAACTCACATGAGATATTCAATGAAATAAACTTTGGTAAAGGTATTGATACTAAAAGTTCTATTACCCAAAAAGTTAAAAAGGATTTTTCTACATCATTAAAAAATGGTCTAGCTAAAGGTGAAAGAGGTTTCACTAATTACAAGAGAGACTTTCCTTTGATGACTAGGGGTAGAGATTTGAAATTCTATGAAGAAGATAAGGAATTTTATATAAAGTGGGTAAACAAAATAGTTTTTAAAGTTCTAATTGGTAGAAAAGATAAAAACAAAGTTGAGTTAATACATACTTTAAATAAAGTTCTAAATAAAGAATACAAAGTAAGCCAAAGCTCATTACAATTTGACAAAAATAATAAGTTAATACTTAATCTTACAATAGATATACCATATAAGCAGGTAGATGAAATAGTAAAAGGTAGAGTTTGTGGAGTAGATATGGGTATAGCCATTCCAATTTATGTAGCTTTAAATGATGTTTCATATGTACGAGAAGGAATGGGAACTATAGACGAATTTATGAAACAAAGACTACAATTTCAGTCAAGAAGAAGAAGGCTTCAACAGCAACTTAAAAATGTAAATGGTGGTAAAGGCAGAAAAGATAAATTAAAGGGATTAGAATTATTAAGAGAAAAAGAAAAAAGTTGGGTTAAGACCTACAATCATGCCTTGAGTAAAAGAGTGGTTGAATTTGCTAAAAAAAATAAATGTGAGTATATACATTTAGAAAAGTTAACTAAAGATGGATTTGGTGATAGACTTCTTAGAAATTGGTCTTATTATGAACTTCAAGAAATGATAAAATATAAGGGAGAGAGAGCTGGGATAAAAGTTAAATATGTAAATCCTGCTTATACTTCTCAAACATGTTCAGAATGTGGTCATGTAGACAAAGAAAACAGGGAGACACAGGCTAAATTTAAATGTTTGGAATGTGGATTTGAAGCTAATGCAGATTATAATGCTGCTAGAAATATAGGAAAAAGTGATAAATTTGTAAAATAAAATACAAGAATATATGTACGGGTGATTTAGTGTAAATGGTAACATCTCCAAGAGAAATCTTGCATCCGAAGGGTGAGGGTATAGATAAAACGCATAAGGTAGTATGCCAAATATGTGCTATAACCACTCACTAAGCCGAAAAAACCTTAGTTTATGATGGCAACTAAGCACACTATTATATATAAAATGCAGTGAGCGAACTTTTACATCTACATACTCTAAGCAGTTGAAATTACTATGGTGTAGCGATTATTTTTAAAACATCAAAAACACTACTGGTCGCTCACTGCAATATTTCGTAAATTACATAGATTAAAGTATTGCAATTGCTGTATTTTATTTAGGGTTTTATAATGACTATGTAGTGTGTAAACTCGTCTAAAATAATAGAACTCGTCTTTGCATCAACTTGTTTTATAATGACTATGTAGTGTGTAAACGAGGTAAAAGTAAAAAATGCAGGTGAAAGCAAAAAGGTTTTATAATGACTATGTAGTGTGTAAACTATTTTTTCATTAATTCTAATAGTAGTTCTTTTAATGTTTTATAATGACTATGTAGTGTGTAAACGGAATATATTTAAGTTCGGGGTCTTTTGTTAATCTACGTTTTATAATGACTATGTAGTGTGTAAACTTACAAAGCGTTTCTAAACTAATCATCTTTAAACACCCGTTTTATAATGACTATGTAGTGTGTAAACGATATTTATGTCAAGAAAAATTTAATGTCTCAACGCGTTTTATAATGACTATGTAGTGTGTAAACTTTTTGTCGATAGCTTCTATAAAATATCTATAAGTAGGTTTTATAATGACTATGTAGTGTGTAAACTCAAACAACAGTATTCCTCGACCACGAGGCTAAGCCGTTTTATAATGACTACGTGCATCCAAAAAATCTTATAGTAATTAAAAATAAATGTTTATAAATAACACTTACTTAAAAAGTAGGTGTTTTTTTATACAAAAAATCAAAGAAGGTGAATATATGGTAAGAAAACTGCGGTGTAATGTTCAAAAATATTTTAGAAAGGAAGTGATAACTTGGTAATAGACATATACCTAAAAAATGAAAAAGAAAAAATAGATTTCCATTTTCCTGTTAATCCACAAGATTCTTTATCTATAAAAAAAGAAAAAAGATTTGAAACTGTTGATATAGTAAATCTAGGTGAATTTGACATTAAAAAAGAAGGAGAGAAGATAAGAGAAATATCATTCAAGACATTCTTACCAAACTTATATGATGCTTCTTATTGTAGATACAGTGAGTTAAAAAATCCAATTGAAATAGTTGCAATGCTTGAAAAATGGGTAGACCAAAGCGAACCTCTAAGACTTATAATGACTGGTTTTGGCTACAATGGGTTAGTTACAATATCTAGTTTTAGCAATACTCAAACAGCAGGAAGAGAAGAAGATAGAGACATTGAGATAACATTTAGAACTTATAGAGAATTGAAGATAGAGACATTAAAAAAAGAAACTAAAAGTAATACTAAAACAGATTTAAAAGACAATAGACCTAACAATAAAACCACTCCAAAAATATATACTGTTAAATCAAGTGATACATTATATAAGATAGCTAAAAATCTTTTAGGTAAGGGTTCAAGATGGCCAGAGATTTATAATATCCCCGAAAATAAAAAAGTTATTGGTAAAAATCCAAATGTAATAAAAAAAGGACAAAAGTTGGTGATACCTAGCAAATGAAAATAATACTAAATAATAAATATGACATTGCAAATTTTAATGAAGGAATAACTCTTTCAGAAGCTATAGATGGAGTTGCATATAAAATGGATGTATCCTTAATAGAATCTAAAACTTTGCAAGATATAGGAATTAAAAAAGGTGATAAAATAGTTCTAATTGACATTGCATATGAGAGTAAAAAAGAAGAAACAATCTTTGATGGAGTCATATGGGAAACTAGAAGAAGTGAAAAGAGTAAGAAACTAACATTGTCTTGCAGAGAAAGAACAGTCTATATGGAAGAGTCAGAAGAACAATATAGTTTTAAAGAAAATACAGCAACACAGAGAATTGAGTACTACTGCAAACAATGGAATATACCTTACTACAATTTAGCCAACACAGGGAAGAAACTTGCTAAAGTAATACATAAGACTAACATACTAGATATGATTAAAAAAGACTTAAAAGAAACCGCTAGTAAGGGTGGAGATTTATTTAGAGTAAGAATGGATAATAAATTGAAATTATTTAAGCTTGGTACCAATGCAAATGTATATAAATTAGATAGTATATTAGAAGATGCAAACTTTACAAGTAGTTTTAATGATGCAGTAACAAGTGTAAAAGTGCTAGGTAAGAGTAAAGATGAAAATACAAAAGCACCTATCATTGGCACATATAAGAAGGACTCAGATAAGTATGGGACACTACAAAAGATTAAACAAGACGAAAAGATAAAAAATGCAAAAGAAGCTAAGAAAGCAGCAGAAGCAATGTTTAATTCGGGCGAGGAAACAATAAGTGTAGATTGCGTAGTAGACATAAACAGAATAAGAGCAGGTGACAAGGTATCTCTAAAAGGAAGAGAATACTATGTTATAGATGTTACTCATACACTAGATTCTATACCGAAAATGAAGCTGAATATAGGGACTTTAGAATATATAAGGAGGAAGTTTTATACAAATGACTGATGCTAGATTTAATGGGGTTGCTAGAATATTAAAAGAAAAAATGAATAAAAGTGTTAATGATGGAGTCTTTGGAATGGGTTGTTCACTTGCAGAAATAACAACAAATGGTCTGAAAGTAAATGGTTATAAAGATGAAATACAGGACTATTTAGTGTTAGAGAATTTAACATTAAAAGAAGATTATTTTACTCTTTCAGATGAAATATTAGGTGCAGAATATAGACATAAACATAAAATAGAAACTCCAAAAGAGTTGAAACCATTGACTATAGGTGATAATGTATTAGTAGCCGTTATGGGAACTGAATTTGTAGTAATTGGGAGGGTTGTAAATGCCAAACCTATTTCCACAAAATGAAACTTTTGAAACTGTAGAATTAAAAAATAATAATGAAAATGAACTGGACCTAAAGGGGTCTTTTTTATTTGATTTTATAAAAGGTGAATTTGTCAAAAATGCAGATGGAACATTAAAAAGATGTGATAAAGTTCAAGCATATAAACAATGGTGTCAAAAAGCTATATTAACACCTAGATACAAACGGTCAGCTTATTCTAGTGTATATGGAAGTGAAATAAAAGACTTAATTGCTAGTAACCTATCTCAAAGTGCTAAAGAACTTGAAATATCTAGATTAATAAAAGAAACTATTTTAGTTCATCCATATACAAAAGAAGTGAGTAATTTTATATTCAATTGGCTTGAAAATAGTAGGCTTGTTAATTATGAATTTGATGTACTAACAATAGATGATGAAAATATAACAATAGATGGAAACATAAAAAGGTAGGTGATTATATGGAAAGAGAACTACCTATACCAGTATTTTTGACAGAAGATGAGGAAGCAATACACGAAAGGATGTTAAGTAACTTTCAAGATGTGAGCACACTAGAAGGGGACTTTATTTATGATGCAACAAGACCTATAGCAGAAGAAATCACACAGTTAAAACAATTAGGACTACAAAATAATCTAAAGATTGCATTTCCTCAAACTAGCTATGGAGAATACCTAGAATGGTTGGGAGAATGTAAAGGAGTATTTAAAAATCAACCAACTAAATCGGTTGGCATGGTTACATTTACAGGTGTACAAGGAACTATCATTGCAAAAGGGACTGTAGTAACTACTGTTGCAACTGATGAAAAGCAGAGTATAGAGTTTGAGCTTCTTGAAACTAAAACTATAGGAGAAAATGAAACAGTAGATATTAAAGCAGAATGCAGAGAAACTGGAACTATAGGAAATGTATCTAAAGGTAGTATATCTGTTTTATTAGGTTCTATTAATGGGATTAAATCTGTTACTAATAAAGAAGATTTCAAAGGTGGGACAGATATAGAAGACGAAGAACATTTTAGAGAAAGAGTTCTTGTAGCAGAGCAAGAAGACAGACTTAGTGGAGCTAGTTCAGATTATATAAGATGGGCTAAAGAAGTAGATGGAGTTGGATATGCTTATGTAGTTCCCGAATGGAATGGAGCAGGGACAGTAAAAGTATTAATACTAGATAAAAATAGAAAAGCAGCAACACAAGAATTGATAGATGAAGTTCAAGAATATATATATCCATTAAACGTAGCAGGGAATAGAGACGGAAAAGCTCCTATAGGTGCTATTGTAACTATAGCTACTCCACAAACATTACTAATTAATGTAAAAGCTAGTTTTGTGTTTTCAAATGGATTTAGTCAAGAAACTGTGCTAAATATCTTAAAAAATAAAATAGACAAATACCTCGATAAAATAGATATTGGAGGTACTGTTTCTTATAATGCAATTTATTCACTAGCAGGTTCTATGATGCTTGCAGATGAAGGAATACAAGATTTTTCTAACTTGACAATAAATGATGGAACAACAAATATTATTTTAAATGACCAAGTTGTTGGAATAGGTGAGATAATCAATGAGGTGATAGCGTGATAACTTCTAAAAAGGGTAGAGAAATGCTTCTAACATTATCTCCTATCTATGAACAATCTTTAGTTATGAACTCTATATATGAGGCTATAGGAAGCGAATTTGATAATCTAGAGTTATTGAATGAAGAAATAGAGTTACAATTATTTCCTCAAACTGCTACATGGGCACTTGAATTTTGGGAAAATAGAGTAGGTTTATCTACTAATATAGATGAAGATATAGAAGATAGAAGAAGAAAAGTTATTGCTAAGCTCCAAAGCAAATATATTATGACACCTAAAAGAATGTCAATGATACTTCAATCTTATACAGGTGCAAATATAAAAATAAATGAAAACATATCTCCATATACTTTTGGTGTTGAGCTAACTAGTACTCAAGGTTTTCCTAGAGATTTAGAAGATTTATATAAGAGAGTAAATGTTATAAAACCTTCTCATTTATCTGTAAGTTATAAGTTAGTATCTTTATTAAAAAGTAAAACTTATTTTGCACAAACAACAATTATGAGTGAAGAAATAACAGTATATCCTTATTCAAGTAAAGAAGTAAAAGCTAATGTAAAAGCTAAGTTTGCATTAGCCCATAACATGAGTTCAGAAATATTGACAGTATATCCAAAAGGAGGTGGTATAAATGGCTGATGAACAATTTTACACTATACTTACAAATATAGGTAAAGCTAAGATTGCTAACGCAGGAATGTTAGGTAAATCAGTAGTACTAGAGAAGATTCAAGCAGGTGATGCAGGAGGAAGCTATTACAATCCAACAGAAGACCAAACAGCATTAAAAAATAAAGTTTGGGAAGGAAATATAAATGCTTTTGATAAGGATGAAAATAATCCTAATTGGATTATTGCAACAGCATGTGTACCTGGTTCAATAGGTGGATTTACAGTTAGAGAAATGGCTCTCATAGATAATGAAGGAGATATGATTGCAATTTGTAAAAGTCCTGAAACATATAAGCCAAAAGTTGGCAATGGGGCTATGAAAGATTTGTATTTAAAATTTATTATAGAGGTATCTAATGTAGAGAAAGTGACCTTAGTTGTTGACCCAACTGCGATATTTTTAACTAAAAAAGATGAAGAAAAAATATTAACAAATATCAATAAGTTAGACACTAAAATAGATACAACTAAAACAGAGTTAACAAGCAACATAGAAACTACTAAGACAGAGTTAAACACTAGAATAGGTGATACAACACTACTTGAAACAACAGAGAAAACAAATATAGTTAGTGCATTGAATGAGGTAAAAACTAGTGTAGATAGTATAGAAACAACAGCAGAGAAAACAACTATAAAAGATACAGATAACTTATTTGAAAGTGATAATGTTGAAGGAGCATTAAAAGAAGTGATGCAAGAAGTAAAAGGTAATAGAAGTAGTATTATATCTAGTATAAATAATAATTTAATACCAATGTAGAAAGGAAGGTGATTAAATGGGAATTTTTGATGTTTATAGAACTGTTAGAAGAAGAAAAGGCTATTATTCCGAAGGTGATATTCACGTGGCTACTTGTGCTTATGAAGAAGGGAGTCCTTATTTTCTTACTTATTATGGTAGTTTTAATTTAAGTAAATATAAATCTATTTCTATAACTGAAACTAAAGAATTTAGGATTATGGCATATGAAGTTTATCGTTATATAAACAACAATAAAGTTGTAACTGATACTTATAATATGTATCAATACACTACCGTTCAAGTTGTGCCAAATCCATCTATATCCATAAATAATGATTTAGGTGTAATTGGCGATGCTTGCAGTATAAAATATAATATTTATGATAGCAATCCTGATGTTAGTTTTAAAATAACTGTAAAATTAAATGATGTTGTAATAAGTGAAAAAAATAATACAGTAGATTCTAATTACACTATAGATTTAACTGATGAACATTTATCTAATTTAGTATTTAATTCTGTAAATAATATAACTATTGAGCTTGGCACTGTTGCTGGTGGTAAAATGTTAGATAAAACTGTTACATTCACAAAAGGCAACACTAAACCAAAATTGAATATATCCGCTTATAACTCAACTACTGCAATATTTACAGCAATAGACGCAGATAATAATTTAAGCAAAATAGAAGTATTTATAGATGATGTATTAAAAGAAACAATAACAACAGATTTAACAACAGAAAAAACAATAAACTATGAACTTACAGACAATGCAATACACACACTTAAAATAGTAGCTACAGACGCAGAGAATGCAACTGCTGAGAACGTTTTGAGTATAAGTAAAGAAATAATGCCACTTCAAACTGATTCAACTTTACAAGATATATCATCTAAATTAGTAGAAATTGGAGAAGGGTTTATAAATGGGAAAACAAGTATTATAAATACTTTAGCACTTAAAAATATAGAAGCCAATTTAAATAATACACTTGTTGAGTTATCAGAAAAAATTAAGGGAGGTTTTGATAGTGGAGACGCTAGTTTACAAGATTTGATGAATCAATTAACACAAGCCAATAATACTATAACACAGTTAAATACTAAGTATAAAGTTGCTAGTGGTACAGTTACTTCTTTTGCGGATAGTACTAAAATTGCTTATCCATATCTAACCGACAATGTTACTAAACCTGGTTCTTGGATTAAAGTTAGTAATTTAGGCTTTAAACCTAATATTTTCTTTGCTGATTTTGATTACTATGATGCTGAATATAAAAATAATTATAAACTTTTCCTTTTCGCTTGTAATGGTGTTGCCACACAAAGAGGTGTTGATTTTTCAAGTGTTACATCTTTTATCAGAAAAAGTGGTGATGAGTATTTTCATGCTAATGGATGGCTATATAGTAACTCAGAGGGGGATGTCTATTTTAATAATACTGGCGTTCAGATTCCAGCTTATAGCTTTGATTCAACTCAAAAACATACTTATAAATGGTATGCTATTAAATTTATTTAAAAGGAGGAGAAAACATGAATGTTCCAAACAGAATAATATATGACCAAACAGGTAGAACAATCTTTGAAACAGGCGAGTCCTGTGGAGATGTATTGCCACATGATATAATAACAGAATTGCATTATATAGATATTGAATATGGAAGTATAGATTATACAAGGAATAGAGTTATAGGCATAAATATAGAAACAAAAGAACCAATTTTAGAAGAAATACCAATCTATGTGAGTGAAGAAGAAAAGAGAATACAAGAGTTAGAAAATCAAATTTTATTAAATGAAAATGAAAAAGTAGGAGGATTATTATAATGAATATAAATAACATTGTAGTAAGAATATTAGCAGAAAGAATATTAAACAAAGGATTAAATCCTTTAAAAAACAGACCTTTTAAACTGGATGATGTAACTAATGCAGAGTATAGAAAAGCGGTAGAGGATTATATAATTAGAGAAAGTGGAGTAGTAGAAGGAGCAGAACCTACAGTATAAGGAATGTTCCTTTTTTATTTCTAAAAATATATAAATTCATTTACATTTTGCCCACACTTCATCTACACTTTGCAGACGTTTATGGTTTTAAAATTAGGTACAATAAAACCATAAATTAAGAAAGAGGTGGATTAAATGGCAACAGTTTATGAATTTAATTATACAGGAAGTGAACAAAGTGTGACATTAAGACCTGGTAAATATAAATTTGAATGTTGGGGGGCTTGTGGAGGAGGAGGAGCCGCTATAACTGATGTATCACAACGTTCAGTGGGTGGTTATACAAAAGGAGAACTTGTGTTAAACAAGGAAACAACAATGTATGTATATGTAGGTGAATGGGGTTATGGAAGTGAACCGATTTTTAACGGAGGAGGAAATACATTACTCGATGAAGTTTATGATAACAAACCCTATAAATGTAATGGTGGTGGTGCCACAGATATAAGGCTTACTGGAGGTGCCTGGAATGATAAACAAGGTTTACTATCACGTATAATTGTTGCTGGTGGAGGAGGTAGAAACTTCGCAGCTTATGCAGGCGGGGATGGTGGTGGTGCGTATGGAACTAATGGTTTACATCCAGGTCTTCAAGGTTATGGAGCTTCTCAAGAGAGGGGAGGAACAGGCAATTATGGAAAAAGTGGTTCATTCGGGATAGGAGGAGATGCAACAGGCAGAGAAAATGAAAAATATGGAGGAGGAGGTGGTGGTTGGTTTGGTGGAGGCGGAGGAGCTGGAGGTGGTGGCGGTAGCGGATATGCATTAAATAATAGCAGTTATAAACCCAATGGATATATTCCTACATCAGAATATTTTCTTAATAATATAGATATGAGTATTGGACATATAAATCATGATAGAGGAAAAGCTAAAATAACATTATTAGAAGGATTTCCTTTACTTACAATTAAGTCTTATTCACAAACACAAGTTGTATTTGTTGCATCTCATTCTGAGGATAATAATCTTTCTAAAATTGAATGCTTTATAGATAATACATTAAAAGAAACAATAGCAACAAATCTTTATGCAGAGAAAATTATTAATTATACCATTGAGGATAGTGCTTTGCATACTTTAAAAATAGTTGTTACTGACAATAATAATAAAACTGTAGAAAAAGTTATAAGCATAAGCAAAAGTATAATGCCATTAGAGGATGACGCAAGTCTACAAGATATAGCAAGTAAAGTTAGTGAAATAAAAGAAGGATTAATAAATGGAAAAACTTCTATAATAAATGTATTATCACTAAAGAATATTGAATCAAGTTTAAATAATTCTTTAGTGGAATTATCAGAAAAGATAAAGAAATCTTTTGATAGTTCAGATGCTAGTGTGGAAGATTTACAAAATAAATTGACTGAAAAGAATAATACTATAAGTCAGTTAAATAATCAGATAAAACAAAGAAAGAGATGGGCAACGGGTAGTTACACTTTCACGTCATATGACAACTATAATTTTTATATAAAAGGGCAAAAAGAATCTGCTACTCTAGATATATTAATGGATCTAGATTTTGTACCAAGTGTAATTATAATTGATACATTACCAGCTTGGACTTCAAAAGGAGACAGTATCTTATTTAGTAATATATCTAATCTAAATAATATTAATTTGGGAGCAGAAAAAATTAAAGAGGCTGCTTATTATACAAGAGGGCTTATTAAGATAAGTAACATAACATCTAATTCATTTAAACTTATATTATCTAATTCAGATGACGGACCTAGATGCGATGATGTTGAAGTTAGAAGTGGTGGAGTGTTTACTTGGAGAGCGTATGAATAAAAAATAGAAATAAAAAGATTAAATAGATAAATCAAATATAGAGAAATGGTATTGAGAATTAATACTAGAAAATGTTTATAAGGCTTAGATAACCTCTAAGTCTTATTTTAATACAAATAAGGAGGTTTTCATGAATGAAGAACTTTTCAACGCAGATTTAAAAAGACACGAAACAAGAATAAATAAGCATGGTGAAGAAATAGACGAATTAAAGATAGCAAATATAGAGTCTAAAGCAGAGTTAAAAGCATTATGCGAGAACTTAAACTCACTTACAAGTATGTTAAAGTGGCTAATTGGAACAATGATTACAACATTAGTAGGATTCTTTATATTTGCCATACAGAGAGGAATATTTTAATTAGGAGGAAAATAAATGGATAATTTAATAAGTTTTATACCAGAGCAGTTACTAATTTTAGTAGCTGCTCTTTATGTTATAGGAGCAGGTTGCAAGAAGTATAAACAGTTAGATAACAAGTATATTCCAGTAGTGTTATTGATACTTGGAGTAGGTTTTTCAGTATGGATGTTAGGGTTAAATGCTGATGCAGTCTTACAAGGTGTGATTTGCTGGGGTATATCAATAGGTATAAATCAAACTTACAAACAGTTAAAGGAGGAAAATAAGTAATGAAAATAGCAATAGTACCAGGACACACTTTAAGTGGAAAAGGAACAGGAGCAACTGGATATATAGACGAAGGAAAAGAAAATAGAATACTAACTGACTTAATCGCGAAATGGTTAAAACAAGGTGGAGCAACTATATATACTGGTAAGATAGATAAATCGAATGATTATCTATCTGAACAATGTCAAATAGCAAATAAACAAGACATAGACTTAGCAGTACAAGTACATTTCAACGCAAATAACACAACCCTAAATCCTATGGGTACAGAAACTATATATAAAACTAATAATGGCAAAATGTATGCAAATAGAGTCAATGATAAACTATCAATGGTATTTAAAAATAGGGGTGCTAAATCGGATGTAAGGGGTTTGTATTGGCTTAATCATACAAAAGCACCAGCATTATTAATTGAAGTATGTTTTGTAGACAGTAAAGCAGATACAGATTACTATATTAAAAATAAAAATACAGTTGCAAAGCTAATAGCTGAGGGTATATTAAATAAGAAAATAGATAATATTGAGGTGAAACAAATGTATAAGCATACAGTAGTTTATGAGGGAGAAGTTGACAAAGTTCTAGCACAAATAATTAGTTGGAACTACAAAGAAAATGAATGTAGAGTCTGTGATATAAAAGACTATACGCCAGGTCAAACGGAGAATTTATATATTGTAGGTGGAGGAGCATGTAATAAGATAGGTTCTATAACTAAAGAAAGATATACTATGATAAAGGGAAATGATAGGTTTGATACACTTTATAAAGCATTGGATTTTATTAATAGATAGATTAGAAGGTAGCAACTAGAGTTAGTTGTTACCTTCTTTTTTTATACTTTCTTTCTTTAAGTTTTTTACTTTCCATATTATCTAATACTTGCAGCGAACTCATATAGAATTTTTGGTAGCTATTCGATTTTTGCTGAGCTTCACATATTAAACATAAATAAGTGCCAAAAAAAAGAAGTATTACACCACAAGCAGTAAAAAAATCTTTTATAATATTGCTAGTAAGTAGACTAAAGAAAATTGATATAAATGCAGCAATAACAGCAATTGCAAATGGAATTGATGGGTTATTTTTAGAATCTAAGATAGTTTTGATGCGTGTTTTTTCTATTTTTATATTTTCTATTGAATCCATCTCCTTAAGAGAATTATAAAATCTGTAATTGCATTTATAATATTCCTCAGCTTCTTTTATGTCTGGTTTTTCTTCTCCTTGAATAATATGCAACTGCTCTATAGGGCTTTTTTTGTTAAATTTAATAATATCAAATATATCATCGAGAAACATATTTTATACCTCCATAAATTAATGTCTAATATACTTTAATTTATAGCATATTTAAGAGTTTATATCAGCAATTTGTCGAACGATTTTAGATAAAGATAAAGCAAGATTACAGGAAAAAAATTTACTCAAGTTTATTCTGTTGATGTGTGGCTAATAATAAATATAGCTAGAGAATTTGTAAAAGAAAAATTATAAATTTGATGTATATATTAAAATAGGTAAAGATAATTTTTACTTATTTCAATAAATTTAATCTTCAACTACATTCCATAACTTTAAAATTATTAATAAAAATTTATATTATTTTGATATAATGTAAGTATAAAAAATAATATTTATTAGGGGGATATTATGAGAAAAGCAGTTTGTGAGTATATAGAACCAACTAGTGACGAAAAGGAAAATTTAATGTCAGATGCTATTGTTGTTTTTGATACAAATGTATTGTTAAATTTATATAGGTACTCTGCGACAACAAGGAATAGTCTTTTATCCGCTTTGAAAGGGTTTAAAGATAGAATATGGTTGCCACATCATGTAGCTAAAGAATTTATGGAACAAAGATGCAATATAATTTTTGAATCTATAAATAAATATGATGAGTTATCTAAAAACTCAAAAAAATTAGTATCAGATATTAGACAAAAATTAAAGATAGCAAAAGAGGATAAAGATTTGGAAGAATTAGAAACATATATTGATGGTTGGATAAACAATAATAAAATTAAAAATCTAGAAGTTTTTAATCCTAGTGAAGATAATATATTAAAGCAAATATTAAATTTGTTTGATGGAAAAGTCGGAGAGGAATATAAAAAAGAAGATTTAGAAAAAATAAAAAAAGAAGGGGAAAGTAGATATAAATGTAATGTACCTCCAGGATATAAAGATTTTAAAAAACAAAAAGATGATTTTGATGATAATAATAAATATGGAGATTTAATTATATGGAATGAAATTTTAGATTATTCAAAAAATAATAAGAAAGATATAATTTATATCACAAATGACCAAAAAGAAGATTGGTGGAATAAAGTGCATGGGCAGATAATCGGACCTAGATATGAATTAAGAAAAGAATTTTATAATTTTTCGAAGCAAAAATTTCATATGTACTCAATGCAAACTTTTATTGAAATTTTTAATGAACAAAATAAGGATAAAATAGGAGAAAGTGTTTTACAAGAAGTTAATTATATTGGCTCACCAGAAGACATAGAATGTATTAATTATGAAGAAAATATCAAAGATATTCAAGACATAAAATGTACTACAGGAATAATAGTTCTATTAGAAGAGCATCTTAATCGCCTTAAAAAACATAAGGCTATGATTGAAAAATCTATGTATTCTGAGGCACTTAGATTGAAGAAGAAAGATGTAAAAGTAAGTATAAAAAAAGAAGATATGAATTATTTTGAGAAATTGCAAGAATGTTTAGGAGACGTAAATTTGCAGATAGATAGTGTTAAAAAAAGACTTAAAGAACAGATGTATAGCATGATGTCATAGAAAAAATGTGTATTGCATTATAGAAGATATAGTTGAGAGTATAAAAGATGAAAAATGATATTTGATAATTGTAAAATTATGCTATAATTAAAATGCAAGAATATATCTTGTAAGAAACTACAATCTAAGGGCGAAAGTTTTCAGAAATCACCTTCGTATGAAAGGGGGTGAGTATATGAAAACACTTATGTTTATACTTGTTATAGCGTATTATATTACTATTATAATAAAATCTATTACAACAATAGTGAAGTCTATAACAAGATTATTAGATTCTATAAGTAAATTAAAAGAATCTTTACATAAACTAAGAAATCGTCCTGACGGCAATCAAGACGATTTCAATGAATAAATCATTACTTAAATTATTTTGAATTTGAAACTTCGCTCTAGGCTAATAGATTGTAGTTTCTTTTTTTATTTTTGATGCGATTTTACATCTTTATTATATCGCATTTTAACAAAAAATAAAACTATGAATCCTAGAAATATATTTTATTTTAGCTCTAAGTATATATATTATTGCCCACCTAAAAAACTTTCATAAAATCAAAAGAGTATATGTTTTGATAGCTTGTTAATATAACTTATAACTCATCTTACAAGTCTTATTTAATAAATATTTATGCCGCTAAATTCCTCTATTTTTACCAATTTAGTATTATTCTACAATTAAAACAATACAATACAACTAGTTATTATTCATTATATGTGTTTGAAAATTGAATAAGTTTATAGATATGAATAATATTTTTTATATATAAAAACAAACTAAAACAGTAGAATATATGGTAAATTTTACCTCTAGTTTTTGTGTTAAAAAGCTCCTATTATTAGTTTAAGTTAGACAAGTTGAGGAAGTGACATAAGATGGAGCAGCAAGAGGTAATAGCCAAATTACGCAGGGGAGAACTAATGTTAATGGAATATATGTGGAGGAAAAAGTCTATTCTATCTAAAAAAGAAATAATCTTAGCAATGCAGGAGAGGTATAAATGGAGGAAAAGTACTACAGAAATTTTACTTAAAAGATTAGTAAAGATGAAAGTATTAAAAAAGAAGAGGATAGGTTTTCAGTTTAGTTATGAAGTATTATTAACTAAAAAAGAATATTTAAATGCTATAAGAAAAGAAAGAAATATAAATATAGATGATGATTTTTTTACTCGAATATTTACAACTATACATAGAAGGAATCAAATAATAGAAGAAAAATTTAAAAAATTCATAACAAATATAAAAGATATGATAAAAAGACAAGTTTGAGTTTTATAGAAAGAAGGGATATATTATGATAAATAAGAAATTACCAGATGCAGAATTAAAAATTATGAAATACATATGGAATACTGGTTATAAAACTGTAATATCAAAAGATGTTTCAGATGAGATAGAAAAAATGTATGGCTGGAAACATACAACTACAATTACACTTTTAACTAGACTAACTAAAAAGGGTTTTTTAATATCTCAGCGAATTGGGAAACATGTACACTATACAGTATTAGTAAAAGAAAAAGAATATTTAAAATTAGAAGGTAAAAGAATTTTTGGAGGTTTACATAACAATCCTCTATCAGAACTGATTTCAAAATTACACGATGGGGAAAAAATAACGGAAGATAAAATAACAGAAATAGGAGATTGGATAAAAACTTGGAAAGAAGAAGATTAATAGATACAAAAAGGTAGCGCCTATATAAATAGTTGCTACCTTTTTTATATCTGTGGATAAATCTGTTGATAACATTGTGGATAAAATGTGGATGAATATATTTACTGACCATTTACTGACCAAACTCATTTTTGTGGTTCTGAAAGCGTTGAATTTACTTGTTTTAAATAAATTTATAGTTTTTTGTTATAAAATACTAAATTTTGTTAACAATTATAATTAGCATTTAATTTATACTGGAGGTTTATATGATTAGTGTAAGAACAGATTTAGCTTTAGAAGCTAGTGAAATGTGTGAAAAGTCTCAAGAAGGAAGTAGTATTCCTGGTGTAAAAATAGAAACTAAAGAATTAGAAAATTGTATTGTAACAAAAGTTGAAGTAGTAGATGGACAAGGCGCAGAAATAATGAATAAGGATATAGGAAAGTATATAACTCTGGAAAGTAATCTTATGAAGTTTGATGATGATGAATCAAGAGAAGAAATGATAAGTTATTTGAAAGAGGAATTGGTAGATATATTTGGACAAGACAAAAACAAAAAAACACTGGTAATTGGTCTTGGAAATAGAAATATTACTTCTGATGCATTAGGACCAAAGAGTGTATCAAAAACACTTGTGACTAGACATCTTTTTAAAAATTATAATAAAGACTATGATGATGATTTCACTGAGGTATCAGCTTTAAGCCCAGGAGTTATGGGTGTTACTGGAATAGAGACTAGTGAAATAGTAAAGTCATTGGTTGAGAAAGTTAAGCCAGATAGAGTAGTAGCAATAGATGCACTAGCTTCAAGAAAAATGGAAAGAGTAAACTCTACTATACAGATATCAACAGCAGGAATATCACCTGGTGGAGGTGTTGGTAATACGAGAAAATCTCTAACTAAGGAAACATTAGGAGTAGAAGTTATTGCAATAGGTGTACCAACTGTGGTTGATGCAGCCACTCTTACGATAGATGTTTTAGATATGGCAATAGACAATTTAATAGCTCAATCAGAAGAAACAGAAAGCTTTTATGAAATGTTGAAAAAGCTTAAAGAAGAAGAAAAATATCATCTAATAAAAGATTCATTAGACCCATATGACAAAAACTTAATAGTAACACCAAAGGATATAGATGATACAATCGAAAATCTATCTATAATAATAAGCGAAGGTTTAAATAGGTCTTTGCATCCAGGTAGATTGGTATAAAATAAGGAGGAACAATTATGTTTAAAAAATGCATTAAAGTAGTAACCTTGACTTTTATATTAGCATGCATTTTACCAGGAAAATCATTGGCTTTGAATCAAGATGATTTTTTAAAGTTTTTAGTAAACTCATCTTATCCAGAAGCTAAAGTCGAAGGAAATAATACAGAAGATAAAAAGAATAATAAAAATAAAGAAGAAAATAAAGAAAGCAAAAATGAAAAAGAAAAATCTGAAGATGCAAGTAAAGTTGATAGCAAAAAAGAAAGTGAAAAAGAATATATAAAACTTTATGTTGGTAAAGAAAATGTTCCAGATATTGAGTCAAAGAATTCTGACACGACTGAAACTAATACTACATCTAGCTCAGAATACAAGGATGATTTAAGAGTGACTAAAGAAAATCCAAGAATTTTAATATATCATACTCATGGATGTGAAACTTATTCAAATTCACCTGCTGGAAATTATCATTCAAGAGATAAGAAAAATTCGGTAATGGAAGTAGGAAGTGCATTGACTAGTGCCTTAGATAGCAAAGGATGGGGTGTAGTTCATACAACTAAGTACCATGACTATCCATCTTATAATAATTCTTATGCAAGTAGCTTAAAAACAATAAAAAGTATACTCCCTAAATATAATTCAGTGGACATAGCAATAGACTTACATAGAGATGCTAGGGATTTAACTAATCCAGCCACTAAAGAAAAAGACCATTTAAAATATACAACTATGATAAATGGAGAGAGAGTAGCAAAGTTTTTCTTTGTTGTAGGAGGTAAAAATACAAATAGAGCACAACTCAGAGCTTTAGCAGATGATATAACTGCTTTTGCTGAAAAGAAATATCCTGGTTTGGTGTCTCCAATAGTAGAAAAAGACTATGCTAGATTTAATCAATTTGCAGTTAAGAATCATATGCTAGTAGAAATAGGAAATAATGCAACAAGTATAGAAGAATCTAAAGCTACTACAAAGTATCTAGCTGAGATTTTGGATGAATATTTTAAACAAAAAAATTAGATTGTTAGGTACAATTAGGAGCATGTTAAATGAGCCGATTAGAAAAAAATATAGAAAGTAAAAGTAAACTAAGAAAATACAAGTATATTATGAGAATCGTGTTTTTGATTACTATGATAATAGGTACATCAGTTTGTGTCTTTATAGTAGATAGTAATGCAAAAAGTATGTTAGGAATGAAACAATATGATTTTCCAAGTATTAATTTTGATATAACAAACTTTGATTTTGATATATCGAACTTTGATATAAATGGAATCATCAAAAAATTTAATAAGTAGTAATAAGTGAATAAGGTTTATTGATTAAAATAAACCTTATTTTAGTTATATATTCTTAGGATATAAAATAAAAATGCATTAACTGTGTCTTATAGGATTTACTTTAAGTTTATGATATTATATAATATTTAGTGTTAGACTTGATAATCCACATATAATGTGGATAATTTTGTTTAGTGCCAATTAGTTTATATTCAAAAGTTTTACATTATATAAAGAGTTTTTATATAATGTAAAATAATAACTATAAGAATAATTAAGAGGAGGGAATTTTAAGGTGGACAATAAACAAAGTAGAACTAGAAATTTTAGTATAATTGCACATATAGACCATGGAAAGTCTACCTTAGCTGATAGATTAATACAACAAACGGGGCTTGTTAGTGAAAGGGACATGAAAAGTCAATTGCTTGACAATATGGACCTTGAAAGAGAAAGAGGAATTACTATAAAGCTTCAAAACATAAGATTAATGTATAAAGCGAAGGATGGAAATGAATATTATTTAAATCTTATAGATACACCTGGACATGTAGACTTTAACTATGAGGTATCAAGAAGTTTAGCTGCATGTGAAGGTGCATTACTGGTAGTCGATGCAGCTCAAGGTGTTGAGGCGCAAACCCTAGCCAATGTTTATCTTGCTATAGACCAAGATTTAGAAATATTACCAATAATAAATAAAATAGATTTACCAAGTGCAAGACCAGAGGAAGTAAAGCATGAAATAGAAGATTTAATAGGGCTTGATTCAAGTGAGGCACCTCTTATTTCTGCAAAGACTGGCTTAAACATAGAAGATGTATTAGAAGATATTGTAAAAAATGTTCCTCCACCTAAAGGAGATAATGAAGCACCATTAAAGGCGTTAATATTCGATTCTTACTATGATGCTTATAAAGGTGTTGTAGCTTATGTTAGAGTATTTGAAGGAACTGTTAAAAAAGGCATGACAATAAAAATGATGAACACTAACAAAAAGTTTGAAGTAACTGAAGTTGGTGTAATGGCTCCAGGTCAAACTGAGCTTAGTGAATTATCAGCAGGTGATGTTGGTTATATTGCAGCAAGCATAAAAGATATAAGAAGTTGTCGTGTTGGAGATACAATAACAGATTCAAATAATTCTACAGATGAACCTTTACCAGGATATAAAAAAGCTACTCCAATGGTATACTGTGGTATATATCCAGGAGAAGGAGAAAAGTATGAAAATGTAAGAGATGCTCTTGAAAAACTTCAAGTAAATGATGCTGCACTTGAGTATGAAGCGGAGACTTCAGCAGCACTAGGATTTGGTTTTAGATGTGGTTTCTTAGGTCTTTTACATATGGAGATAATGCAAGAAAGACTTGAGAGAGAATTTAATCTTGATATAATTACGACAGCACCATCTGTTATATACAGAGTTACAAAAATTGATGGAGAAGTTGTAATGATACAAAATCCTGCAAACTTACCAGAGCCATCTGAGATAAAGATGATAGAAGAACCTATAGTAAAAGGAGATATAATAGTTCCTAAAGACTATGTAGGTGTAGTCATGGAACTTTGTCAAGAAAGACGTGGAAACATGTTAAATATGGAATATATAGATGATAGAAGAGTAATGCTTCACTATGACCTTCCTCTTAATGAGGTTGTTTACGACTTCTTTGATGCTTTGAAATCAAGAACTAGAGGATATGGCTCTCTTGATTATGAGGTTAAAGGTTATGTGCCATCTACACTTGTAAAACTTGATATATTAATTAATAAAGAGCAAGTAGATGCACTTAGTTTTATTGTTCATGAAACTCGTGCTTTCCATAGAGGCAAGGCAATGTGTGAAAAACTAAAAGGGGAAATCCCAAGACATCAATTTGCTATACCTATACAAGCTGCTGTTGGTAATAAGGTTATTGCAAGGGAGACGATAAGTGCGTTAAGAAAAGATGTACTTGCTAAATGTTATGGTGGGGATATATCTCGTAAGAAGAAACTTCTTGAAAAGCAAAAAGAAGGTAAGAAGCGTATGAGACAAATTGGTTCTGTTGAAGTTCCTCAAAAAGCATTTATGTCTGTACTTAAATTAGATGAATAAATTTTTATAAATTTAGATAAAGATATTTAAAAGCTAGAGTGATTTTAGAATTATTTCTAAATTAATCTAGCTTTTTTGTGGTATATTTTAAGTAAACTAATAGAAAATATAAACAAGAGTATATTAAAGAAAAATAAAAAGGTGATATTTATGATTAATATAGAAATTCCTAAAAAAGTAGATTATATAATTAAAGAATTAGAAAAACATGGTCATGAAGCATATGTAGTTGGAGGATGTGTTAGAGATTGTTTGTTAGAAAGAATTCCAAATGACTGGGATATAACAACTAGTGCGAAACCAGAAGTAGTAGTAGAGCTATTTGAAAAAACAATTCCAACTGGCATACAGCATGGTACTGTAACAGTTATGCTTGGTCATGAACCATTTGAAGTAACAACTTATAGAATAGATGGAAATTATAGTGATGGTAGACATCCAGATTCAATAGAATTTACAAATAACATAGTTAAGGACCTATCAAGAAGAGATTTTACTATCAATTCAATTGCATACAATACAAAGAATGGATTGGTTGACCCATTTAATGGGTATGAAGATATACAAAATAAGTATATACGTTGTGTTGGAAATCCAGTAGATAGATTTGAAGAAGATGCACTTAGAATGCTTAGAGCAGTTAGATTTTCGGCACAACTCAGTTTTAAAATAGCTGAAGGGACTAAGCAAAGTATCCACAAAAAAGCAAACTTGATAAAAAATATTTCTATAGAAAGAATTCAAACAGAATTCAACAAAATGCTAGTATCTGATTCATCTAAATTAGAATTATTAAATTCAACAGGTTTGTTGAAATTTATAATTCCTGAAATATGTGAATTAGAGGAAGTTACTCAACATAATCCATACCATATTTATGATGTACAAAAACATACTTTAATGGCTACAGAAGTGATTGAAGATGAATTATATTTAAAGCTTACAATGTTGTTTCATGATTTGGGAAAAAAGGTAACTAAAACGACTGATAAAAACGGAATTGACCACTTTTATACTCATAGTAGAGAATCTGTAAAGATTGCAAAGAGAATTTTAAAGAGACTCAAGTACGATAATTATACTATTAATAAAGTTTTGACATTAATACAGTATCATGATTATAGGATAGAGCCAAAAAGGAAAATAATTAAAAAATTATTAAATAAACTTGAAGATGTTGAACTATTTGAAGATTTAATAAAGGTTAATTGGGCAGATACGCTTGCTAAAAATCCAAAATATGCAAAAAGTAAGATATTAAATCTTATCGAGTGTGAAAAAGAATTTAAACACATAATAAATCAAAATGAATGTTTTAATATTAAGGATTTAGCTATTAATGGAAAAGATTTGATATCTATAGGTGTAAAACCAGGTAAAGATATGGGACACATATTAAATAAGATGCTTGAAATTGTTATAAATAATCCAGAACTAAATGAAAAAGAAATACTGAAAGAAAAAGTATTAAATATATATACATTTTAGAATAGAGTATAAAAATTTTAGTTTAATTAATTTAAAAAGCTGAAAATATAGTACTTATTTAGAAAAAATAAATGATTTTTAGAGATTGAGGTTGTACAATTTTTAAATGTATAGAAACTTAATCTAAAATTAGCAGATTAATATAAAAAAAAACTTTGGGAATACTAAAACCATAATTTATAAAATTAATATTTTATGCACTATAAAACAGTGAGGAGGGACAGTATGCGTACTCAACTACAAAAGACCATTGGTCTTTCAGCAGCTCTTTCTACTGTTGTAGGTATGGTTATAGGTTCGGGAGTTTTTTTTAAGCCACAAGCAATATACACTACAACTAATGGAGCTCCAGGTCTAGGTATTATAGCATGGCTTTTAGGTGGATTTATAACAATAACTGCAGGTCTTACAGCTACAGAAATCTCAGCTGCTATACCAAAAACTGGTGGTATGATGATTTATATCGAAGAGATATATGGGGAAAAGTTAGGTTTTTTAACTGGATGGATGCAAACTGTATTATTTTTCCCAGGTACATCAGCAGCACTAGGAGTAATATTTGCTCAACAAGCATCTGAGCTTTTGGGCATGAGCCCAAATAACATGTCTAATGTACTTCCTATAGCAATTGGAGTTATATTATTTCTAGCATTACTAAACATAATAGGCTCATCCTTAGGGGGAAAAGTTCAGACAGTAGCAACTGTTGGAAAAATGATACCTTTAATTTTAATAATAATTTTTGGGTTTAGTAAAGGTCAAAGTAGTGAAGTGTTAAGTCCATTTGTAGGCGATGGTGTCAGTGTATCAAATGCACTTGGACAAGTATTAATAGCAACTTTATTTGCATATGATGGATGGATAAATGTTGGAGCTATATCAGGAGAAATGAAGTCTCCTGATAAAGATTTGCCAAGAGCAATAGTTGGTGGTTTATCATTAGTTATGGCAGTTTATATTATAATAAATATAGCTTATCTTTGGGTAGTGCCAGCAAGTGAATTAGCAACAGTTACCTCACCAGCTACATTAGTCGCAACAAGATTATTTGGAAATTTAGGTGGAAAAGTAATAACTGTGGGTATATTAGTATCAGTATTTGGTACGTTGAATGGATATTTATTGACAGGTTCAAGAATACCATATACACTAGCTGAAATGGGAACTTTACCAGCCTCTAAAGCTCTTTTAAAAGTAAATTCTGGTGGTTCTCCTGTAAATTCAATATTACTTATAACTGTATTAGCCTGTGTATATGCGTTATCTGGTCAATTTAATCTTCTTACAGATTTAACCATATTTTCGATATGGGTATTTTATGTACTGACTTTTATAGGAGTCATGAGACTTAGAAGAGAAAAGCCTGATTTACACAGACCATATAGAGTTCCTTTATATCCAATAATACCAATCATAGCTATACTGGGAGGTCTATTTGTAATAATAAATCAACTATTGACTTCAACCGTAATATCTTTAGGTGGAATATTTATAACACTATTAGGTCTACCAGTGTATTATTATATGAAGAAAAGATAAGTGCTTAGTTTAAGTTAGATGAATTTGGATAAAAGTTAATTTTACTTTTATCCAAATTTTTTATAATATTACATAATATAAGTGTTTTATATGTTACTTGATGTGCTATCCTGTTTGATTTATAATTTAGTAACTGGTATTTTAAGATAATCTAAGAAATGAGGAATAAAAAATGTTAGGACTTTATATACATATTCCATTTTGTGTGAAGAAATGTAAGTATTGCGACTTTAACTCTTACAAAATGGACATAGATTCAAAACGAAGATATATAGAAGATTTAAAAATTGAAATGGAGTTATACAGTAGTAAATTATACAAAGATAATAAAGATAAAGAAGGTTACTGTCTAAATGGAAATGATACAATAACTAGTATTTTTGTAGGGGGAGGTACACCTAGTATACTGACATCTGATGAAATAAGAGAAGTATTTACAAGTATAAGAGAACTGTTTAATATAGATGATGATGCAGAAGTAACTATAGAGTGTAATCCTGGTACATTGACATTAGAAAAATTAAAAGCTATGAAAGACATTGGTATAAATAGACTTAGTATTGGCTTGCAAGCTGTTCAAGAAGAGCATTTGAACTTTATAGGAAGGATACATACTTATGAAGAATTTGAGAAAAACTACAAAGATGCATTAAGTGTAGGTTTCAAAAATATTAATATAGATTTAATGTACAGTCTTCCAAATCAAACTCTATATGACTGGAAGGAAACACTTCAAAAAGTTACAGACTTAAATCCAACACATATATCAGCCTATTCTCTTATATTAGAAGAGGGTACTGAGCTATATAATATGTATGAGAGCAATAAGTTTGAACTTATAGATGAAAATGTGGATATAGAAATGTATGAGTATACAATAAACTATCTAAAATCAAAAGGATATAATCAATATGAAATATCAAATTACTCAAAAGAAGGTTATAATTGTGAGCATAATATTTTATATTGGGAATGTGAACATTATATAGGTCTTGGAGCAGGAGCTTCTGGCTATATTAATAAGAATAGATATAATAATTTGGAATCTTTAGATGACTATCATTTAAGTTTAGTAAAAAGAGAAAAACCAATACAAGAAAATGAAATTCTCTCTGAAAAAGATATGATAGAAGAGAAAATATTTATGGGACTTCGAATGAACAAAGGTATAAAATTTGAAGATTTCAAAAAAAAATTTGGACTAGATTTTAAAGAAAAATATAGTAAGCAAATAGAAATGCTATCAGATAGAAAACTTATAAATCAGAGTTTTGAAGGTATACAATTAACTCAAAAGGGAAGGGAAATATCTAATAGTATATTTATAGAATTTATGGAATAATTTTTAAAGTATTGACAAAATAAATTTATAATGGTATATAATATATATAATCTTTTTAGCACTCAAACTTGGTGAGTGCTAACAGCTAGGAGGCATACTAAGATGGAATTAAATGAAAGAAAATTAAATATCCTCAAAGCTATAGTTAAAGATTATATAGAAACAGCTGAAGCTATAGGTTCTAGAACAATATCTAAAAGACATGATTTAGGTGTTAGTGCTGCTACCATAAGAAATGAGATGGCTGACCTTGAAGAATTAGGGTACTTGATTCAGCCTCATACTTCTGCGGGTAGAGTTCCGTCTGAAAAAGGCTATAAGTTATATGTAAACTCTCTTATGAGTAAAAGCGAATTGGATGATAATGATAAGATTCTTATTGAGCAATGTATGAATCATAATATAAATCATATAAAAGAATTGATTCATGAAACTTCCAAGCTATTATCTCAACTAACAAACTATACGACTGTAGCAGTTACTAAGAGTTTAATAAATCAAAGTGTTATAAAGCACATACAATTAGTTGCTATGAATGACAATAATATTTTACTTATAGTTGTAACAGATAAAGGAGATTTAAAAAAAGCTAGCCTTACAACTAATGTATATTTAGATCAATCTAAGTTAAACTTGATTTCTGATAATCTTACAAGGAAGCTCTTAGGTAAAAGTATAACAGATTTGGATGATAATCTAATTGCTTTTATTAAATACGAAATAAGTGAGTATTCTGGACTTATAGATGAGCTTTTAAATGCTTTGAATTCAAATATGAAAGAAGAAGATTTTTCTCTATCATTAAATGGAGCTACTAATATATTTAGCTATCCAGAATTTAATGATGTATTAAAAGCAAAGTCATTTTTAAATATGTTGGAAAAAAAGGAAACAATAGCTGACATAATTAAATCAAAGGGAATACAAAAGGACAATCTAAATATAATAATTGGTAGTGATAATGATTGTGAATTGGCACAGGATTGTAGTATAGTTACAGCAACTTATAATGTAGATAGAGACTTGGTTGGGCGAATAAGTTTTATAGGCCCTACAAGAATGGATTATGCTAGGATTTACTCTATAATAAATTATATGAGTTTATTAATTAATAGAAAGTAAAGAAATTTTAAATTGAGAGGTGTAAAGTCTTGGATAAAAAAAATGAGCAACAGGAAGTAAAAGAAGAAAATGATACTTCTATTAACCAAGAATCTGAAACTCAAGTAGAGTTAGAAGAGGAAATTGTTAATGAAGAATGTGAGGAATCAAGTAAAACAAGTGATGAAAAAGAAGTTGATGATGAAAATGTAACAGATATAAATTCTAAATTAGCAGAAAAAAAATTGCAAGACGAATTAGATGAATCAAATGATAAATATCAAAGACTTCAAGCCGAATATGCAAACTATAGAAGAAGAACTCAACAAGAAAAAGAGACAATAGGTGTGTTTGCAAATGAAAAGATAATAACTGAGTTAATACCAGTTATAGATAGTATGGAAAGAGCCTTAGATGCATGTGAAGATAAGGAAGATACTATGTATAAGGGTATAAGCCTTGTACATAAACAGTTAATAGACACTCTAGTAAAATTTGGAGTAGAAGAAATAGAAGCAGAATCTAAGGAATTTGACCCTAATTTACACTTAGCAGTTATGCAAGAAAGTGTAGATGGATTTGAAGCAAATCAAATAGTAATGGTGCTTCAAAAAGGATATAAGCTAGGAACTAAAGTTATAAGACCTTCAATGGTTAAAGTTTCTTGCTAAATATAAATTAAAGGTTAAATTATTTAACCTAATATAAAATATTCAAATAAGTAAAACTTAATTATATAATTACTCGAGGAGGATTTTAGTCATGGGAAAAATAATAGGAATAGATTTAGGAACAACAAATTCATGTGTTGCAGTATTAGAAGGTGGAGAAGCACAAATAATAGCAAATAGCGAAGGTATGAGAACTACTCCATCAGTAGTAGCATTTACAAAAGATGGTGAAAGAATAGTTGGAGAGCCTGCAAAAAGACAAGCAGTTACAAATGCAGATAAAACAATAACTTCTATAAAAACTCATATGGGAACTGATTACAAAGTAAATATAGATGGAAAATCATATACTCCACAAGAAATATCAGCAATAATATTACAAAAATTAAAATCAGATGCAGAAAGTTACTTAGGACAAACAGTAACAGAGGCAGTTATAACAGTTCCAGCTTATTTTACAGATGCTCAAAGACAAGCTACTAAAGATGCTGGTAGAATAGCAGGGCTTGATGTTAAGAGAATAATAAATGAGCCAACAGCAGCAGCACTTGCTTACGGTATGGATAAATTAGACCAAGAAAAGAAAATATTAGTATTTGACTTAGGTGGAGGAACTTTTGACGTATCTATACTTGAAATAGGAGATGGAACTTTCGAAGTTTTAGCTACAGCTGGTAACAATAGATTAGGTGGAGATGATTTTGACCAAATAGTAATAGACTATTTAGCAGATGAATTCAAAAAAGCTGAAGGTGTAGACTTAAGAAATGACAATATGGCTCTTCAAAGATTAAAAGAAGCAGCAGAAAAGGCTAAGAAAGAATTATCATCAACAATGAATTCAAACATAAACTTACCTTTCATAACTGCTACAGCAGAAGGACCAAAACACTTAAATATAGATTTATCAAGAGCTAAATTTGAAGAATTAACTAGAGGTTTAGTTGAAAAAACTATGGAACCAACTAAGAGAGCTTTACAAGATGCAGGACTTTCTACAGGTGATATAGATGATGTATTATTAGTAGGTGGTTCTACAAGAATACCAGCAGTACAAGAAGCTGTTAAGAAATTTATAGGAAAAGAGCCTCACAAAGGTATAAATCCAGATGAGTGTGTTGCAGCAGGAGCTTCTATACAAGCAGGAGTTTTAGCAGGAGATGTTAAAGACTTATTATTACTAGACGTTACTCCATTATCTCTTGGTATAGAAACAATGGGTAATGTAATGACTAAGATAATAGAAAGAAATACTACAATACCAACTAAGAAATCTCAAGTATTCTCAACTGCCGCTGATAATCAAACAGCTGTTGATATACATGTTCTTCAAGGTGAAAGAAGTATGGCTTATGACAATACTACTTTAGGAAGATTCCAATTAACAGATATACCACCAGCACAAAGAGGAATACCTCAAATAGAAGTTACATTTGATATAGATGCAAATGGTATAGTTAATGTTTCAGCTAAAGACTTAGGTACAGGAAAAGAACAAAAAATAACTATAACATCAAACACTAATCTATCAGAAGCTGAGATAGAGCAAAAAGTAAAAGAAGCTGAAATGAACGCAGAAGCTGACAAACAAAAGAAAGAGAAAATAGAAGCATTTAACCAAGCTGAATCTACTATATATCAAACTGAAAAGACTTTAAATGAACTTGGAGATAAAATAAGTTCAAGTGATAAAGAAGATATAGAAAAAGCTATAGAAAACTTAAAAACTGTAAAAGACAAACAAGATGCTACAGCAGAAGAACTTAAGAAAGCTACAGACGAAGTAATGACTAAGTTCCAAAAAGTATCTCAAGAAATGTACCAACAAGCAGCGCAAGAACAACAAGCAGCACAAGGTGCAGAACAAGCTCAAGACAATGGACCTAAAGATGACAATGTAGTAGATGCTGACTTTAAAGAAGTAGATGAAGACAAATAAGATATATAATATGTAACGCTAAATTATAGCTAGATAATATATGATTTATGAAAATCATATAGATATTAAAGATATATGGACAATATACATCATAAAGAATATAATATATCATAGATTATATAACTTAAAGTAGAATATAAGAATTAATGATAGCTTGTAGTTTATTATTCTACAAGCTATCGTTTTGTAAAATGAAGGTGGTGTCAATTTTTGAGTACAAAAAGGGATTATTATGAAGTCTTAGGCATCAGTAAAGGTGCAGAAGCTCAGGAAATAAAAAAAGCTTACAGAAAATTAGCAATGAAGTACCATCCAGATAGAAATCCTGGAGATAAAGAAGCAGAAGAAAAATTTAAAGAGATAAATGAAGCTTATGAAGTACTATCAGATGATACAAAGAGAAAAACTTATGACCAGTTTGGGCATGATGGACTAAATGGCCAAGGAGGCTTTGGTGGTCAAGGAGGATTTAACGGTCAAGGCTTTGGTGGTTTTGAAGATATGTTTGGAGATATATTTGGTGACATGTTTGGAGGAGGCTTCGGAGGTGGAAGACAGAGAAGAAGAGGTCCTCAACGTGGTGCGGATATAAGACAAAGTGTTAGTATATCTTTTGAAGAAGCTGCATTTGGTAAAAAGATGTCTATAAAGGTAAACAGAAGTGAAGAGTGTGAAGAGTGTGATGGAACTGGAGCAAAACCAGGTACATCAAAGAAAACTTGTTCAACTTGTAATGGAACTGGTCAAGTTAGAACTGTTCAAAGAACTCCATTTGGTAATATAGCAAGTTCAAGACCATGTAGTGCTTGTAATGGAACTGGGGAAGTTATTGAGTCTCCATGTAGTAAATGTCACGGAACTGGAAATACAAGAAAAGTTAAGACTATAGAAGTAGATATACCTGCAGGTATAGATGATGGTCAAATGATAAAACTTTCTGGTCAAGGTGAAGTAGGAGAAAAAGGTGCTCCAAGAGGAGACTTATATATTGTAGTTAATGTTAAGTCACATCCACTATTTACTAGAGATGGAAATGATATTTACTTTGAGATGCCAATTACATTTGTTCAAGCAACTTTAGGTGATGAGATAGAAGTACCTACTTTGGATGGAAAAGTTAAATACAGTGTACCAGAAGGAACACAAACTGGAACTGTATTTAGACTTAAAGAAAAAGGAATTCCTAGAATTAGGGGTAATTCAAGAGGAGACCAGTATGTTAAAGTTGTAGTTGAAATCCCTAAAAAATTAAACGACAAGCAAAAAGATCTATTAAGAGAATTTGCGAAGGAGTGTGGGTCGAACGTCCACGAAAAGAAAAAAACATTTGGACAGAAGATAGAAGATATGTTTAAGAAAAAGTAATTAAAGTAGCCAATATATAATCATATTTTTGAAATCTTAGTTATTTGAGAGATTTTCAACGGATATTATGATTTTTATATTGGCTATTTTCATGTAAAAAAATTAAAACTGAATATAGAAAATTTTCTGAAAAATACTTGTCTCACAATATATAATATGCTATAATATAATCAAACAATAGAAAGGGGTGATTCCAGTGGGAACGGATGTGGCACTGCCAAATGATGAAGAAAACTCAATTATAATCTATAAGATAAAATTAGATACTTTTAGTGCTGTATTAAGTACTGGAAAAACTCATAAGCTGGGATAATTATTGTAATTACCTAGACTTAAACCTTTGATAGTAAAATAGTAATGTTATATAGACAAGGTATCTAATTTTTAAATCTTTTGTATAGTGTAAATTAAAATTTTTACAAAAGATTTATCTAATTATAATTAAGTTAAGGAAAAATAATTATAAATTGATTTTATGTACGTGTGTAAAGAAATATGTATGTATTATTAGTTGCTGTACTAGATATGTATGTAAAGAAATATGTAGCTAGATATATGTATGTGTAAAGAAATATACATGTAATGTGTATTAAGATTTTTAGTATAGATTGGATGAAGATAGAAGTGGCTTTTGCAGAAAGTTAATTTATACCTACTAAAAGATATACTTAAGATTTGTTTGATTTTTAGTTATAAATAATATTGTAGATAAAAAATAAGTAGAGATAAAGATTTAAAATACTTGTTTTAAATATAGTTTGTTTTGAACGCTTAACAAATTAAAATAATTAATAAAATAGACATCTTCTCGCAGTAAAGATATACTGTGGGAAGATGTTTTTACTTTGTGTATAAACTGTTATGAAAAATTTGCATAGTGTCACATTTTAATATACTATATATATAATAAAATATAGAGTAAAATTAAATGATTCAAAAGAGAAAGGTGAAGAAAGATGTATTATATAGGTGTAGATATAGGTGGAACAGGTATACAAGCAGGGGTAGTTGATGATAATGGTAAAATACTTTTTAGGTCGGAATGTAAGACCGTGATTGAAAAAGGCTTTGAAGGAGTACTTAATGACATAAAAGTAATGATTGATAAGTTGTTAGAAGATAATAAACTTACTATTAACAATATAAAATCTATTGGGTTTGGTGTACCTGGATTTATAAATAAAGATGATTTAGTAACCTGTGTAAATTTAAAATGGGAGAGAAAAGATTTTAATAAGGAACTAAAAAGAATCTTTCCAAATGTTGAAATTAATGGAGAAAATGATGCAACAGTAGCAGCACTTGGAGAAGCAAAATTTGGAAGTATGAAGGGTGCTAATGTTGGTGTTCTATATACTTTAGGAACTGGTGTAGGTGGAGGAATAATAATTAATCAAAAAGTTTTTTCTGGAGCACATGGATTAGGTTCAGAAATAGGTCATCAAATTATAGGAGAAAACTATTTTGATTGTAATTGTGGAAATAATGGTTGTGTAGAAACTTTTTGTTCAGCGACTGCAATTATAAAGTATTCTCAAAAGTTGATACAAGAGGGACGAGAAAGTATGATTTTAGATTTAGCAGAAGGAAATTTAGAAAATATAAATGCAAAGATGGTGTTTGATTCATATAGAGAAAATGATGAAGTTGCAATTGAAGTAATAAATAGATTTAAAGAATATTTAGCTAAGACTTTTGCAAATACAATAAATTCTTTAGACCCAGAAATTATATCTATTGGTGGAGGTATTTCTAAAGCTAGTGATATAATACTTGATGGAATAGAAGATTTGGTAAGAAAATTTGTATTGTGCAAAAAAGAAGAGATAGCTACAATTACATGTGCAACTTTAGGTTCAGACGCAGGAATTATAGGAGCAGCTTTTTTATAAGGTAAAGGAGTTGCTTATTGGAGGCATGATATATGAGTAAAATAAATGCTAGAAGAACACTTTTTTTGATAGCTATAGGTTCAGGAACTATGCTTAATCCTCTCAATTCCTCTATGATTTCACTTGCTTTACATAGTATACAAAATGATTTTCATATTAGCTTTACAACGGTGTCTTGGATTGTTTCAGCATTTTATTTAGCTAGTGCCATTGCACAACCAGTTTCAGGGAAGATAGGAGATTTAATAGGTAGGAAAGTCTTGTTTTTGAGTGGTTTGATACTTGTGATTTTGTCGGCATCTATAGTACCATTTGTTCAATCATTTTTTATATTGATTTTTATAAGAGTAATTCAGGCTATTGGAACAAGTACTCTATATCCATCTGGTGTTGCTCTTATACAAAATAATATAAAGGAAAGACAATCTTCTGCATTGGCTGTTTTAACCATCTTTGCTTCAACTACAGCAGGATTGGGGCCAACACTTGGGGGATTATTGTTGGATTTAGGTGGATGGCATGCTATATTTCTTGTGAACATACCTATTGTTATAGTTTCTATATGTTTAGGATATTTTTTATTTCCAAAAGAAACAAAAGGGAAAAACTGTATAAAAGAGACTTTAAAAAATGTTTTATCGAGATTAGATATTATTGGTATACTTTTATTTTCAATTGCAATGATTTTTCTATTACTATTCTTGTTATCTATGAAAGAGTCTCTTAATTTAGAACAACTTGTATTGGGTGTAATATTGATGTGTATTTTTATTTGGCATGAGCTTAGAACAAAATTACCATTTATAGATATTAAGTTATTTGTAAATAATCCTAAACTGTCAAAGGTTTACTTACAGTTTATTATATTAAATTTCTTTAATTATATTTTGTTTTTTGGTCTTCCTAGTTACTTTCAAGATGCACTACATTATAGTGCAAAATCGACTGGGTTATTTATGTTATTTATGTCTGGTATAGGTATATTTATATCTCCATTAACTGGGAGATGGATAGACAAATCTGGTACTAGATTGCCTCTGATGATGTCATCAATTTTTATGCTGATTAGTGCAGTACTTCTTGCGATAATTTTTGTTCATATACCAGTAGTTGGAAAGGGTATTATTTTATCATTAGCAGGTATTAGTTATGGAGTTGGAAATGTGGCATTACAGTCGTCTATGTTTAAAGAAAGCCCTCCTGATAGTATAGGAACAGCTTCAGGTCTATTTCAAACTAGTCGTTATTTAGGTTCTATTTTAGCAACAGTTCTACTTGGAATGGTATTTGAAGCAAGTATAACATCAGCTCAATTTCAAATATTAGGTTATGTTATGGTGGTTTTAGGTACAATAAGTTTTTTATTGAATTTTGTTTTAAAGAAAGAATTAAGAACAGTAAAATAGTAAATTTACGCCTTTAATAGGTTTAACATTTAATATATTTGAAAATATTGTTTGTAAAACATGAGTGATTGATATTTATAAACTTCAAGCCTTGAAATGAAGAATACTTAATAGGTATACAATATTATGAATTAAAATTAAGCAGAACTTTGAACTAATATTTCAAAGTTCTGCTTAATTTAGTACTTAAATTTTTTTATATAGAAAATAAGATTTGACACTCAGATAAAAAATCATTGCATTTTCAAAGTTCTTTAAATCAAATCCAAGTATATCATTAATCTTTTCCAACCTATAGACTAGCGTATTTCTATGTAAAAACATACTAGTAGATGTCTTAGAAATATTTAAGTCATTATTTATAAACTTTATTCCTGTATATAGAAGTTCTTCATCAATAGATTTAATCTTATTAAAGTCTATTAATTTATTAAGTATATTGTCTTTATTAATCAAGTCAAAAGTTTTATATCTAATAAGGTCAAATAAATTTAAAAATTTATTTTCAGCATTATCTTTTACAATAGAAGGCAGTAAATCAGAACATAATTGAACTCTAAAATTAAAGTCAGATTTATTATCTAACTCACCAAGATAAAAAATATAGGTACTTTGATAAGTTTCAGTTTCAATTATATTTTGTGTAGTTACATTAATATCTAAGTCGTATTTAGAATTTACAACAAAGAAATCATTGTGTTGTATTATATTTATATCATCATATAAGTTGTAAAAAATATTTTTTAGATATTCAAAATCTATATGGGCTTGATAAATTAAATAAAAGTTACCTTTTAGATTATCAAAATTATTTTCATCTAGAAAATCAACAACATAAATAGTATTATTGAAAGTAACTAAATTGCTATTAGAGTTCAAACTTTGATTTTCATACGGATAGATATTTATTTTTTTATTAAGTTGTCTTTCTAAAAAACTTTTTAAATCTTCCATAAAGTCTCCTTAAAAATAAGATTATATCCTTATCTTATAGCCAAAGTAGTTTCTTTGTCAAATATGTGTATTCTACTGTTATCAACTGAAAGTGTTAAGTCATCACCAACATTAATTCTGTTTTTACTATCAAATCTAATTGTTATCGTATTTTCACCCAGTTTTAAATGAGCATAAGTTTCTGCTCCCATGAGTTCTTTTATTTCAATCTTTGATTTAAAACAAGTGTCTGGATTGGCTTTAATAAAAGCATCTTCTACATGAATATCTTCTGGTCTGATGCCTATAACAACTTCATTATTAATATAATTATCTTTTATTAAATCGTAGTGTTTTTCTTTATCTAATTTAAGTTTAATATTTTCATTTTTTGCATATATTTCATTGTTATCTTCTATTAATGTTACATCAATAAAATTTATCTGTGGTGCTCCAATGAATCCTGCAACAAAGATATTAGTTGGATAGTCATATACATCTTGTGGGGTTGCAATCTGTTGAACCACTCCATCTTTCATTACTACGATTCTATCAGCCATAGTCATAGCTTCAACTTGGTCATGTGTCACATAGATAAATGTAGTTCCAAGCTGTTGGTGAAGCTTGGTTATTTCTGTTCTCATGGCAGTTCTAAGTTTTGCATCTAAGTTGGATAGAGGTTCATCCATTAAGAATACTTTAGGATTTCTAACTATTGCACGTCCTAGAGCAACTCTTTGTCTTTGTCCACCAGACAATGTTTTAGGTTTTTTATTTAAAAGGGGTGTTAAATCTAATATTTTAGCAGCTTCTTTAACTTTTTTATCTATCTCATCTTTGGATAATTTTCTAAGTTTAAGTGCAAATGCCATATTTTCATAAACTGATAAATGTGGATATAGAGCATAGTTTTGAAAAACCATAGCTATATCTCTATCTTTTGGTTCTATATCATTGACTAGTTTATCTCCAATGTATAGTTCTCCTTCAGATATTTCTTCAAGACCAGCAATCATTCTAAGTGTAGTTGATTTACCACAACCAGATGGACCTACTAAAACGATAAATTCTTTATCATTGATATCTATATTTATATTTTTTACTGCATTAAATCCATTAGAGTAAAGTTTTGATATATTTTTTAAGATTACTTCTGACATGGTGTTCTCCTTAATATTTAAATTTTAATTATATAATATCAAATTTTTTTATTCTATTAAATGTGTAAAATAGCTAAACTTTTTTGTTTAATAATGTAGTTACTATTATTTTTACATATAATGTGGATTATTATGTAATCTGCAAAAGATATTAAAAAGAGATATCTATTATTATTTTAGTAGAATTTAATAATTTATGCCCTCTAGACTACTACTTCTAGGCTTAATTTAGTAAAAATTGAAAAGTCTACGTCATTAAGATATTATTAATAAAAATTTATAAAACAAAAAAGCACAATATTTATGATATAATAAAAGTTATGGAAAAACAGGAATATTACTATATAGAAGAGAGGTAAACTTATGAATAATTGGATAGAAGTAACTATAAAAACAACAACAGAAGCAGTTGAGCCTATAACAAACATACTATATGAACAAGGAGCTGGTGGGGCTGTAATAGAAGACCCAAAAGACTTTTTATTTCAAAAGAAAAATGAACTAGATTGGGATTATGTTGAAGAAGAAGTATTTAAAAAGAATGAAGAAGACAACGTACTTATAAAAACTTACGTTTCGGAAGAAAAAAATGTGATGGAATTTGTCGAAATAATAAAGCAAAAAGTTTTAGGCTTAAAAGATTTTGGTATAGATATAGGTGAAGGAAGTGTATCATTAGACCAAGTAAATGAAGCTGATTGGGCAAATGCATGGAAGGCATATTACAAACCAACAAAAGTAGGACAAAGAGTAGTAGTAAAACCTACATGGGAAGATTATACTATGCAAGAAGGGGATTTAATAATAGAGCTTGACCCTGGTATGGCATTTGGTACAGGGACACATGAGACTACTAGTATGTGTATCAGAGAATTAGAAAAATATGTAAATAAAGATTCTAAAGTATTTGATATTGGTTGTGGTAGTGGAATCCTTGCAATAGCAGCAGCTAAATTAGGGGCAAAAGAAGTTATAGCTGTAGATTTAGACGAAGTGGCAGTAAAAGTTGCAAAAGAAAATGTAATTGAAAATAAAGTTGAAGAAAATGTATCTGTAATGCATGGCAATTTAACTGATGTAATAAAAGATAAAGCTGATGTAATAGTTGCAAATATAATAGCCGACATAATAAAGATACTTGCAAAAGATGTACAAAACTTTATGAAAGAAGATGCTATATTCATATCTTCAGGTATAATTCTGGATAAAGTTGAAGAAGTTAAAGAAAGTTTAATTGAAAATGGATTTGAAATAGTTGAAGTTCAAAAATTAGGTGAATGGTCAGCAATAGTTTCTAAGCTTAAAAAATAGAGGGTATGGTGGAGTATAATGGACAGATTTTTTGTTGAAAAAAATAATATAAATCTACAAGATAAAACTTGCACTATAGAAGGTGAAGATGTAAAACATATTTCAAAAGTCTTAAGATGTAAGTTAGGTGAGAAGCTTGAGGTATGTGACAAAGATAATAATGAGTATATTTGTGAGATAACGAATATAGATAAAAGTGTGGTTAATTTAAATATTTTAGAAAAAGTTGATATAAATAGAGAATCAGCACTTAAAATAAGGTTATATCAGGGGCTTCCCAAAGCTCCAAAAATGGAGATGATACTTCAAAAATTAACTGAAGTAGGAGTAGAAGAAATAATATTAGTTCAGACGAAGAGAAGTGTTGCTAAAGTTGATGACAAAAAAGAAGACAAAAAATTTGAACGTTGGGAAAGGATAATTTATGAAGCAGCAAAGCAAAGTAAAAGAGGTAAAATACCAAAACTAAGAGGTGTTTTAAGTTTTAGAGAAGCTTTAGAAGATATGAAGAAGAATAATATAAATATTTGCCCTTATGAAAATGAAAGAACAGTTTCAATAAAGCATGCACTTAAAAAATGTGATTCTAATATAGATAGTATTGGAATTTTTGTAGGTCCTGAAGGTGGATTTTCTGAAGAAGAAATAGAACAAGTACAACAAGATAATTGTAGTGTTGTATCATTAGGACCTAGAATATTGAGAACTGAGACAGCTTCTGTTGTAGCATCAACAATAGCTTTGTATGAGCTAAGTGATTTAGGAGGAGAAAAATAAATTGAAAAAAGTAGCTTTTTATACACTTGGGTGTAAAGTCAATCAATATGAAACTGAGGCTATGCTAGAGCTATTTGAAAAAGATGGTTATGAACAAGTCAATAGTGAAGAATATGCCGACGTTTATGTTATAAACACATGTACAGTTACTCATATGAGTGATAGAAAATCTCGTCAATATATAAGACGAGTTAAAAAGAAAAATCCAGATGCAGTAATAGCCGTGGTGGGATGCTATTCTCAGGTATCTCCAGAGGAAATTTTGGATATAGAAGAAGTAAATTTAGTTATGGGTACAAATGACAGAAGAAAGATTGTTGAAGAAATTAAAAAGATAGATGCAAGTAAGAAAGTTAGCACAGTTGATGACATAATGAAAGTTAAAGCATTTGAAGAAATAGAAATTAGTCAAACTAATGGAAAGACTAGAGCATTTATGAAAATACAAGATGGGTGTGATAGATTTTGTACCTACTGTATAATTCCTTATGCACGAGGACGCGTTAGAAGTAGGGATATTGATAGTATAGTCAATGAAGTAAAAAAATTGGCTAATAATGGCTATAAAGAGGTCGTATTAACAGGAATACATGTTGCCTCTTATGGAAAAGATTTAAAAGATAAGGATATTAAACTTCTTGATGTAATAAAACAAATAAATGAAATAGATAAAATAGAGAGAATTAGACTTAGTTCTGTTGAACCAATCTTATTTACAGATGAATTTGTGAATGAAGTTTTAAAGATGGATAAAGTTTGTCCTCATTACCATTTATCACTTCAAAGTGGATGTGATGAAACTTTAAAAAGAATGAATAGAAGATATACAACTTCAGAGTACAAAACTATTGTAGACAGATTGAGAAGTAAAATGCCAAATGTCGCAATAACTACGGATGTGATAGTAGGATTTCCAGGAGAGACAAATGATGAGTTTAAAGAAACATATGAGTTTTTAAAAGAAATAGAGCTTTCACAAATGCATATTTTTAAATACTCACCAAGAAAAGGAACTCCAGCCGCGACTATGGAAAATCAGGTTGACCCTCAAATGAAACATTTTAGAAGTGAACAACTTTTAAATTTAAGCAAAGTAAATTTTAATAAATTTGCAAATAAATTTATTGGAAGTGAGTTAGATGTTTTATTTGAACAAAATATAGAAGGAAATAAATTTGAGGGACTAACGTCAAATTATATAAGAGTTGTTGTTGAAAGTGACAAAAATATACAAGGTCAGATATTAAAAGTGAAAATAAATGATGTAAAAGATGAATATGTAGAAGGAATTTTGATATAACATGTAGAAATTATAATATTTATAAGATAGGAGGTGGAAAAAATGGATTGTATTTTTTGTAAAATAGCGAACGGAGAAATACCTTCAACTAAAGTTTATGAAGATGATAAAGTCTTAGCGTTTAACGACTTAAACCCAGTTGCTCCATACCATATATTGGTAGTACCTAAAAAACATTACGATAGTGTAATTGATATTCCTGATAAAGAGATGGACATTGTGTCACATATTCATGTTGTTATTAATAAAATAGCTAAGGAGAAAGGTTTTGACCAAACTGGATTCAGAATCATAAATAATTGTGGAAGTGATGGAGGGCAAGAAGTTAAACATTTGCACTATCATATTTTAGCTGGTAAAAAGCTTCCTAATTACGAAGCGGGACAAAACTAAACTAAATTATTGAAAAATTGAGTTCCTTCTTGATAAAAATACTTGATAAAAGTAAAAATTTAGTTTATAATAAACAAAGTGTTAGGTTGTAATGCATATTATGCAAAAAAGAACATAGTTACAGTCCCAGCATAATTGCGCTATTGGAGGGAGGGAAAAAGAAATGTCAGAAGTAAGAGTTAGAGAGAATGAAACATTAGACAGCGCTTTAAGAAGATTCAAGCGTCAATGTGCAATGTCTGGCATCATGTCAGAAGTGAGAAAAAGAGAGCACTATGATAAGCCAAGCGTTAAGCGTAAGAAAAAAGCTGAAGCAGCAAGAAGAAAAAACGCTAAGAAATAGTAGTAAATAAGAATAAAGAGGTGAAGGGGATGTCCCTTAAGCAAAAGTTACAAGAGGATTTGAAATCTTCTATGAAAAACAAAGATACAGTGAGAAAATCTGTAGTAACTTTAATAAGAGCTTCCATAAAGCAGTATGAGGTTGATAATAGAGTCGAGCTTGATGAAGATGGAATTATCGATGTAATAGCAAAGCAATTAAAGCAACGTAGAGATGCATTAGTTGAATTTGAAAAAGCTGGAAGAGAAGACTTAATAAAAGAAACAGAAGCTGAAATTGAAGTTTTAAAAGAGTACCTACCTCAACAATTAAGCGAAGAAGAGTTAGAAGAAATTGTAAAATCTACTATATCTGAAGTAGGAGCAACATCTATGAAGGATATGGGAAAAATAATGTCAGTTATCCAACCAAAGGTTAAAGGAAGAGCTGACGGAAAACTTATAAATAAGTTGGTAAAACAAAACTTACAATAGATTGATATAGCCTAGAGAGAAATCTCTAGGCTTTTTATATTTTTTGAGAATAACAAGTCATATTTGAGCATATCTATAATCAAAGAAAATTTTGAAAGAAGGGGAAGAATTTGATTATATCAGTAAAGGAAATTAGAAATTTTTTGATAAACATATTTATACCATTAATAATAGGTTATTTAAGTAGTGTTTTAACAATGATTATTAGTGGGACAGATATTTCAACCTACTATTTACAACTTACAAAGCCGAGCTTTGCGCCACCAGCATTTATCTTTCCAATAGTTTGGACTGTATTGTACATATTGATGGGGATATCTTCATACTTAATATTAAGAAAGGGTTATAACTTACCTAAAGTAAGAGATGCAATCTTTTATTATGGGTTACAACTTGCATTAAATTTTGTTTGGTCTATATTATTTTTTGGATTTGGACTTCGATTTACAGCTTTAGTAGACATAATAATAATGATTTTGGTTTTTATAATAATGATTTCAAAGTTTTCTAAAATAGATAAGAGAGCTGGATACATAAATTTGGTTTATTTGATGTGGCTTGTCTACGCTGGATTTTTGAATTATTTTATATGGTTTATTAATAAATAGAATGTAAAGATTCTGTAAATTACCCTGTACTTTTAATAATATCATATCAAATAAAAAATGAATAGACTATTAAAAAGAATCATTTTCATATACAATAATATTAATTTAAATATAATAAATTTATCAAAATTGTATTTAAAGATTAACATATTAAAGTATTAGAATTGGAAAGGCTCGAAGGGAGAGGTTTTTATGCAAATAATAGTATCTGGGAGACAAATGAAATTAACTGACGGAATAAAAGGATACGTAGATGGAAAATTAAGTAGGTTAGAAAAATACCTTGATCCTGAATCAGAAGTGAAAGTAACAGTAAGTGCGAAAAAGGATAGACAAAAAGTTGAGGTCACAATAATTCCTATTAGTGGGCAAATAATAAGAGCAGAAGATGTAGAAGATGATTTATATGCAGCAATTGACATTGTTTGTGACAAATTAAGTAGACAAGTTGTCAAGTATAAAACTAAAGTTAAAGACAAAAGTCAAAATAATAAAAGCATAAGATTTGAAAATATTGACTTTATAGATAACAGCAGTGAATTTAATGATTATGATTATGATGATGAAGAAGATGAAAATATAGTTATAGAAAGAAGAAAGAAATTTAATGTAAAACCTATGAGTTCAGAAGAGGCAATACTTCAAATGGAATTGGTAGGACACAATTTCTATATGTTTAGAAATCAAGATAATTTTGAAATAAACATAGTGTATAAGCGTAAAGCTGGTGGATATGGTTTAATAGAACAAGATTAATAAAAAAATTGTATACATTGTAGACTTTATATAAGAAAAAATAAAAAGGTAATCATGTTGATTTTTTATCAATATGATTACCTTTTTATTGTTTAAATAATATATTAATTATTAGGGTATTTATTGTATAAAAATTTTATAACTAAGCTGTTATAACATCAATAAAGTGCATAAATACCTATTTCAAGCATAAAATTAATTAAGGGGGTAATGCTTATGTTAGAAATATCCACTGATTTACAGGTAAATCAACCAGTTGTTACTGTTACAGGTAATACGTTTATTAGTATAGAAAATTATCTATCAATACTTGAGTATGAAGTTGATTTAATAAGAATAAAGACTAAAGTTAAAACGATTAAAATATCTGGGGATAAACTTTCGCTTAAGTATATTACTGATAGTGAGATAGGTATAAAAGGAATTATCTACAATATGGAGTATGTTGATTAGGAGGAGATACACTTGATAAGCTTTATAAGGGGATACTATGTTATAGTTGTGGAAGGAGTAGGACTTGAACAATTTTTAAATCATCTTATAAGAAATGGGATAAGTGTTTACAATGTAACTAGAATAAAAAATACTAAAATTGAGTTTCATATAGATAGACAAGATATAAAAGAATTTAAGAATATTTATAGAGGGAGTAAGTTTGAGATAAAGGTAAAACAAAAAACAGGAGTTCCTTTTATTATTAAAAGAATTTATAAGCACAAAGGTATGTGGATTTGTGCTATTCTCTCTTTATTTTTATTGATGTCGACATCGCAGTTTGTGACAGATGTATATATACAATCTCCTGAAGGTATAAAAAAAGAAGCTCTCAGAAGTGAGCTTTACAAGGTTGGAGTAAGACCAGGAGTTTACAAGAAGAGTATTGATAGAAAAGAAGTCAGAGACCACATGATGTCGAAATTTAATGATGTGGCATATTTATCTATTAATGTAAAAGGAACAAATATATTTGTTACTGTTACAAAAAAAGCAGAATCCCTAAAATCTACAGACCAATCAAATTATTGTAATGTAATTGCTTTAAAAAATGGTATAATAGAAAAGGTAATCCCTAGAAGTGGTAAATCCGTTATTAAATCTGGAGATATAGTACAAAAGGGAGATGTGCTTCTAAATGGAGCTAATACAAAATCAATACCAGAAGTATGGGCAAGTACTTTTTATGAATCTTCTAAAAAGGCAAGTTACGTAGATACTGTAAATAAAAAGACAGGAGAAAAGAAAAACATATACACAATAAGCTTTTATGATAAAGAATTTACAATTAGGAAAAATATAAAATATAAAAATTATGTTGTTGAAAATAAAGAAAAAAAATTATCTATAGGAGATTATACTTTTCCAATAAAGATAAAGACGAGTACCTTTTATGAAACAAAAAAAGTTGAGGTAAAAAGAAATAAAGAAGAGTTGAAAAAAGAATTATCTGAAAAAGCTTTAAAAGAGTTAGAATACATAATCCCCGCTTCGGCTAGAATAATAGATGTAAAACATAACTTTAAGGTTAATAAAAATATGTTAGAATATTTAATAACAGTTCAAACTAGTGAAAATATTGCTAAAATTTATCCTCTTAGTAAATCAGAAGCAGAAAGATTTATAAAGGAAGAAAGTAAACCAAAAGAAGGAGAAGAGGAAGTTCCTTCTAATCCAGAAAAAAGACCATTAAATGATATAAGAAATGACTTTGATGAGGATACTAAAGATAATAATAAAAATAATTCTAATGAAAATAATAGTAATCAAAATAGTAACAACAGCCAAAATAATAATAATAACTAACAAAATTAAACTTAAAACTTGAGGAGGAACAATTCAATTGATAATACAAAAAAAATTTACAATAGCAGATGGAAGTTTTGAAAGAGAATTATTTGGAAATTTTGATGAAAATGTAAAATTAATAGAGAAAACTTTAAATATAGATGTGATACTTAGAGAAGGTAATATAATTTTAATTGGAGAAGAAAAAAATGTAGATTCTGCATTAAAACTTATGAATGAATTGCATCAAACTGTATCAAATGGTAAACATTTAGATAAACAGAGTATTTCTTATTCATTATCTCTTTTACTTGAAGGTAGTGAACAAAAAATAAAAGAACTTGAGGGAACAATTGTTGTAACACAGAGAGGGAAAGCTGTTCAACCTAAGACATTAGGTCAAAAAGAATATATAAAGCTTATAGAAAATAATGATATAACTTTTGGTGTTGGACCTGCTGGAACAGGAAAGACTTATCTTGCTGTTGCTATGGCAGTAAAAGCTTTTAAAAGAGATGAAGTTAGTAGAATTATACTTACAAGACCAGCTGTGGAAGCTGGGGAAAGTCTAGGATTTTTACCAGGAGATTTAAAGGATAAAGTTGACCCATATTTAAGACCATTATATGATGCACTGTTTGAAATGTTAGGTGCTGATAAATTTAATAAATATTTGGAAAGAGGTACTATTGAGGTTGCACCACTTGCTTTTATGAGAGGTAGAACTCTCGACAATTCTTTTATAATATTAGATGAAGCTCAAAATACTACTTCTGAGCAAATGAAAATGTTTTTAACTAGATTGGGATTTGGTTCTAAAGCTGTAGTTACAGGTGATATAACACAAACAGATTTACCACAAAATAAGAAAAGTGGTCTAATACAAGCTACAGAAATTCTTAAAGGAGTTCCAGGGATTGGGTCTATAATGCTAACAGATAGAGATGTTGTAAGACATGAGCTGGTACAGAGAATAATAAGAGCATATGAGAAACATGATAAAAGAGAAGAATTTAAAAAAGAAGAACGCAAAAAAATGAAAATACAGGAAAAGACTTTCAAAAGAAAGTAAAAGTGTAGTAATATAGATGTATAGCATTATTAATGAATAAAAAGTAGGTGTAATTAATGGATTTGATATTAGATGATAGACAAGATAAATTAGAAGTAAATGAAGAGTTAATTGAAAAGATAAAGGATATAATCATAGAATGTTTGGATTATGAAGGATATGATGATAATTATGAAGTGAGTCTTTCTTTTGTAGATAATAAAGAGATTCATGAGTTAAATAGAGAGTATAGAGGCGTTGATAGAGCGACTGATGTTTTATCATTTCCTCTTTTAAGTGATGATTTTGAGGATGTTGAGTTAGAGGAAGAATCTCTAGGAGATATAGTAGTATCTCTTGAAAGAGCTTTAGAACAGAGCATAGAGTATAACCATAGTTTTGAAAGAGAAGTATGTTTTTTAATATGTCATAGTATGTTTCATCTTTTAGGTTATGACCATGATACAGATGAAAATACTAAAGAAATGAGAGAAAAAGAAGAACACATATTGAATAAGTTAAACATAACAAGGGAGTAGTTTTTATGAAACCAGGAAAAACTCGTCAAGGTATAATTAAAGCTTTTAATGCAGCTATAGAAGGGATATTGTATACATTTAAATTTGAAAGAAATATGAAAATACACTACTTAGGTTCAGTTGCTGTACTTATAATAAGTTTGTTTTTCAACTTCTCAAAATTAGAGATGATAATGTTATTAATGTCCATATGTTTAGTTGTAGTTGCTGAGATGTTTAATACAGCTATAGAAAAAGCTGTTGATTTGGTAACTGATGAATACCATGTACTTGCTAAGATAGCAAAAGATGTTGCAGCAGGTGGTGTTCTAGTAGCAGCACTAAATTCAGTAGTGGTTGGATATATATTATTTTATGATAAATTGACAGATATATCTGGAATATTAATTTATAAGATAAGGGAATCAGAATTACATATAACCTTGATATGTATATTATTGGTTCTTATAGCTGTTGTGGTTGTAAAAGCATTGACCTCCACAGGAACCCCTCTAAAAGGTGGTATGCCAAGTGGCCATGCTGCATTAGCATTTGCTATAGCAACTGCAATTACACTTATGACTGAAAGAGTTGTTGCGTCTACTCTTGCATATATAATGGCTGTATTAGTTGCCCAAAGTAGGATTGAAGGAAAAATACATACATTTTGGGAAACCATAGCTGGGGCTTTGTTAGGTGTATTAATAGCTATATTAGTGTTTCAGCTTGGAATGTTCTACAATTAAAATGAATGTACATAAAATATTTAAAATAAAACAAATCTGTGCTAATTAAATTTTTATGATATAATGTAGAGTATTAAATAAAAATAACTTTTAATTATTGTATACAGGAGGAAATGTTGTGGATAACATAGAATTGTTAAAGTTGGCAGAAAATGCCAGACAACATTCTTATGCTCCTTACTCTGGTTTTAGAGTGGGTGCGGCTCTTTTAACTAAGAGTGGTAAAGTTTATACTGGGTGTAATATTGAATGTGCATCATTAGGTGGAACAAATTGCGCAGAAAGAACAGCTATTTTTAAAGCAATATCAGAAGGTGACAGAGATATCTGTAAAATAGCTATAGCAAGTGATAATTCAGAAAATAATGAGCAAACATATCCTTGTGGAATATGCAGGCAGGTAATTATAGAGTTTGGTTCTGATATAAAAATAATAACAGGATATACTAAAGGAGAGGTTTTTGAGCACGATATAAAGGATTTGTTGCCAAACTATTTCTCTGGAAATGATTTAAAATAGATTTAAAAAATATAAAATAATTAAAACAAGAAGATAAATAAAGTTAGGAGACAGTTAATGTTCAAATCAGGTTTTGTCAGTATAGTAGGGAGACCTAATGTAGGGAAATCTACTTTAATGAATAATGTAGTTGGAGAAAAAATAGCTATAATGAGTGATAAGCCTCAAACTACAAGAAATACAATACAAGCAGTATATACAGATGAAGAAATGCAGATAGTATTTTTGGATACACCAGGTATTCACAAACCAAAAAATAAGTTAGGTGAATTTATGGTGAAGGCAGCAACAGATGCCTTTAAAAATGTAGATTTAATATTATTTGTAGTTGATGATTCTAAAAAAATAGGTCCTGGAGATAGAAAGATAATAGAGGACTTGAGAAGTATTAAAACACCAATAATTCTAGTTGTAAACAAAATAGACCAATTAGAGCAAAAAGACGAGTTATTTGATATAATCAAAATGTATGACAATGAGGGCATTTTTAAAGAAATAGTACCAATATCAGCATTAAAAGGAAAAAACACGGATACTCTAATAAAAGTTATACAAAAGTATTTAGAAGAAGGTCCAAAGTATTTTCCAGATTATATGATTACAGACCAGCCAGAGAGAGTATTAATAGCAGAACTTATAAGAGAAAAAGTTCTTCACTATCTTAATGATGAAATACCTCATGGTGTAGCTGTTGAAATTGAAAAAATGAAAGCAAGAAATGATAAAGAAATAGTAGATGTATCTGCTGTGATATATTGTGAAAGAGATTCTCATAAAGGAATAATAATAGGAAAGAATGGTAGGAAACTAAAAGGAATAGGAAAATCAGCAAGACAAGATATAGAATTACTTTTAGGTTCACAAATAAATCTTCAATTATGGGTTAAGGTTAAAGAAAATTGGAGAAATTTACAAAATTATATAAATAATTTTGGATATAATGATAAATAAAGGTGGGTTATATGGATAGGAAACTGGATGCTTCCCAAGATTTATTATATGAAGTAAAATCATTAATTGCTAATAATAAAGTATTGGAGTTAAGAGAATTAATAGAGGAATATCATATAATTGATATATTCGATATAATGGAAAATTTAGAGGAAGACATGAAAATTCAATTATTTGAAGTTCTTCCTTTAGATATGGCATCTTCTATATTAGAAGAAGGTAGTGTAGAGTTTTTTGTTAGTATTTTATCTAAGCTTGACGTAGAACACTCAAAAAATATACTTGAACTTATGTCTCTTGGAGATATGGCAGATAAATTAAGTGAGCTTGAAGAAAAAGAGAGAGAACATATAATAAATCTTTTGAATCAAGAAAATGCTGAGTATGTAAAAGAGCTATTATTCTACGATGAAGATTCTGCTGGTGGAACAATGACTACTGGATATATATCTATAAATAAAGATATGACAGCTCTTGAAGCAATAGAACATATGAGAGAAGAAGCTGAAGAAGCTGAGACTATTTATTATATATATGTAGTTGATGATGAAGAAAAACTAGTTGGAGTATTATCATTAAGAGAACTAATAATCGCAAGAGATGCAAACATAGTAGAAGATTTAATGAGTGAAAATATAATCTCTGTTTATGTAGATGAAGATAGAGAAGAAGCAGTACGATTAGTATCTAAATACAATTTAATAGCCATTCCAGTAGTAGATAGACAAGAAAAATTAAAAGGAATAATAACAGTAGATGATATAATTGATGTAATGGAAGAAGAAGCAACAGAAGATATGTACAAATTTGCAGGAAGTTCAGAACATGAAAGAGAAGTTGCTGAAAAAGAAAATCCTACATTGAAAGAGCAGACAATATCGGCACTTAGAGGAAGATTACCTTGGTTAATTATTACACTAATAGGAGGATTGTTGGCTTCCTTAATACTTTCTAACTTAGATTATATAATGAATCCTGTATATGCTCCACTAGTGTTCTTTATACCTGTAGTAATAGGTATGGGTGGAAATATCGGAACTCAATCATCATCTGTTACAGTAATAACACTATCTAATAAAGATTTGAATTTTAGTAATGTGGTAAGAGAAGGTATTGTAGGAATTATTACAGGTCTTTTGTGTAGTATAATAACTGGTATTGTAATTTACTTTGTTATGAGAAAATTAGACATTGTACTAATTGTTTCAATATCATTATTTATAAATATGGTTTTGGGCGCAACAATAGGTGCATTTATGCCTGTTCTATTAAAAAAAATGGATGCAGACCCATCTACAGTTTCATCACCAATTATATCTACAGCTCTTGATATAACTGGAATAGCAGTTTACTTTATAATAACAACGGCATTATTGTCAAAAATTGTTTAATAACTTTATGTATGATTTATCCTCTTCTTACTAAAAATATAAGTATAAATGTAAGAAGGGGGTTTTTTAAAAATGAACAATATCAGTTGGGAAGTTTTTAAAAAAACAGGTAGTATAGATGCATATCTATATTTCTGTGATTGCAAAAACATACATGAAGAAATTGAAGAAGTAAGGGAGAAAAAAGAAGACGATGATAATCCTGAACACCCAGGGGATAGTACTTAAAGCTATAAGGTACAAGGAAAGTGACGTAATACTTACATTATTTACTAGAAAGCTTGGAAAAGTATCTGCAATAGCAAAAGGAGCCAAAAAAAATAAGAGCTCTTTACTTTCATCATCACAGTTATTTTCTTATAGCAATTTTACCTTAAAAAAACAAGGTAATATGTACAAGGTTACTCAAAGTGAAATAATAAAAAGTTTTTATAATATATCCTATGATATAGAAGCATTTTCTTATGCTACATATATTACAAAATTAGTTGAGAATTCTATACTTGAAAATCAGACTAATAATAGGCTATTTATATTACTTGCGCAGACACTGTATTTGTATACACAGGAGAATACAGATAATAGGTTTATAACAGCAGCATTCGAGTTGAAGTTTTTGGACTATATAGGATTTAAACCTATAGTAAATAAATGCATTAATTGTGAATGTAAAATTTTACAAAATTCTGTGTTTAATATCTATGAAGGTGGTATACTATGTAGTAAGTGTAGTAAACTTTTTGATAATAATATAAAATTAGACTTAACAACTGTAAGTCTTATGGAATATGTATTAAAGAATGATATTTTAACATGTAGTAAAGCTAAAGTATCAAAATATATAACACATGAGCTTGAGAATATTCTAGACAAGTATTTGAAAGTTTATGTTGATAATATTAATTTTAAATCATTACACGTATTACAAAGTGTAAAAAATAATAAGGGAGTGGATAATGATGAGTAGTAATATAACTATTGAAATGGTTGATTCAGTCTTTGAAAGAGTTCCAGGAGCAACTTATGCAGAAGCAAAAGAAGCATTAGTAGTATGTAATGGAGATGTAATTGAGGCAGTAATATATTTAGAAAATAAAAAAAATACTTGTAATTGTAAAGCAAAATCTGCTAAAGAAACTATGGAAGAAGTGTTTGGTAAGGATGGAGAAAATATAAAACTTCAACTAAAAGAACTTCTTAGAAAAAGTAGTGTAGTAAGAGTGATAGTTGAGAAAGATGGAAAAACTATGATGAACATTCCTTTAACAGTTGGGGTTGTTGGATTAGCTTTTGTTCCATTAGCTACTTTAGTAGGCTTATCAGCTGCTGTTATAAGTAAATATCGTATAAAAGTTCAAAATGAAGAAGATGGAGAAATTGTAGATTTAGGTGAATTGAATGAAGAAAAACTTCATGTTTTGAAGAATATGATAACTAATGCTGCTAAAGATGTTAAGGATGTAGTAGTTGACAAAAAAGAAGATGATAAAGATGTAACTGCTGACCTTATGAAAGAAGAATTTGAAAAGAATAAAGAAGACGAAGACGAAAATAAATAGATATAAAGTGACTTTTAAAAAATGAAGAGAAGATAATTATAAGAATTATCACTAACATTGACAAATTTTATAGAATTTGATATTCTAAAAGTTGTAGAAGAACTATTAAAATAGCCTTTCGTGTAGACGAGAGGCTTTATTGTTATAGGAGGGATTTTTATGAATTTTCAAGAGATGATACTAGCGTTGCAAAAATACTGGTCAAAGCAAGGTTGTATCATGATGCAACCTTATGATATTGAAAAAGGTGCGGGAACTATGAATCCAAATACTTTTTTAAGATCACTAGGACCTGAGCCTTGGCAAGTATGTTATGTAGAACCTTCAAGAAGACCAGCAGATGGAAGATATGGTGAAAACCCAAACAGACTATATCAACATCATCAGTTCCAAGTTATATTAAAGCCATCTCCAGATAATATACAAGAGTTATATTTGGAAAGTTTAAAGGAAATTGGAATTGACCCAAGTGAGCATGATATAAGATTTGTTGAAGATAACTGGGAAGCTGCTACAGTTGGTGCATGGGGACTTGGATGGGAAGTTTGGCTAGATGGTATGGAAATAACTCAATTTACGTATTTCCAACAAGTAGGTAATATTGAATGTGAGCTTGAGACAGGAGAAATTACATATGGATTAGAAAGATTAGCTATGTACATTCAAGAAGTTGATAGTGTTTATGATTTAAAATGGAATGATAAAATAACTTATGGTGAAGTATTTAATAAAGCTGAGTATGAAAACTCAATGTATGCGTTTGAATTATGTGATGCAGATATGTTGTTTAATCTGTTTGATATATATGAAAAAGAAGCATTAAGACTTATGGAAAAAGGACTTGTAATACCTTCATATGATTATGTATTAAAATGCTCTCATGCATTTAATACATTGGATGCAAGAGGCGCAATAGGTGTTAGTCAAAGAGCATCATTTATAGGTAGAGTTAGAAATATGGCAAAGACTGTTGCAGAAACTTTTGTAAAACAAAGAGAAGAAATGGGATTCCCTCTTTTAAAGGACGGTGACAAATAATGAAAAATTATCTTTTATTTGAAATCGGTGTTGAAGAAATGCCATCTAGATTTGTAGGCAGTACACTAGAACAATTAAAAAACAATCTTAACAAATTATTTGATGAAAATAGAATATCTTTTGACAAAATAAGTGCATATGGTACACCAAGAAGACTGACTTTGGTAGTTGAAGGATTGAGTGATAAACAGAGTGACTTAGAAGAAGAAATAAAAGGTCCTGCTAAAAAAATTGCTGTTGATGCGGAAAATAATTTAACAAAGCCAGCATTAGGATTTATAAAAAGCAAAGGATTAAGTGAGTCTGATATATACTTTAAACAAGTTGGTAAAGATGAATATATATTTGCAACTATAAAACAAGATGGAAAAGAGACTTCAGAAGTATTAAAAGATATATTACCAGAGACTATAAAATCTGTAGTATTCCCAAAAGCTATGCGTTGGGGAGGTAAAAACCTTAAATTTGCAAGACCTATAAGATGGATAGTTACATTGTTGAATGACAAGGTATTAGAGTTTGACTTAGAAGGAATAATATCTTCTAATATAACAAAAGGTCATAGATTCTTAGGAGAAAGTACAATAGAAGTAAATTCTATAGAAGACTATCTTGAAAAATTAGAAAAAAATTATATAGTTTTAGACCAAAGTAAGAGAAAAGAAATTATAAGAAAACAATGTATAGAAGTTGCAAATTCTTTAGGTGGAGAAGTTGAATTTGATGAAGATTTACTTGAAGAAGTAACTTACTTAGTTGAGTATCCAACTGCTTTTTATGGAGAGTTTGATACTGATTATATAAAATTACCAAAAGAAGTTGTTATAACTCCTATGAAACAACATCAAAGATATTTCCCTGTGCTTAAAGACGGAAAACTATTACCTAACTTTATAGCTGTTAGAAATGGTGATTCTTACAGAATAGATAATGTTAAAGCTGGAAACGAAAAGGTTTTAGAAGCAAGACTTGCAGATGCTTTATTTTTCTATAGAGAAGATACTAAGAGAAACTTAGAAAGCTACATAGAAAAATTAAAAACTGTTGTATTCCAAGTAAAACTAGGAACTATTTATGATAAAACTTTAAGACTTGAAAAATTAAGTGCTGATATACTTGATAGTTTAGGTTTAGTAGATGAAAAATCAGATGCTATAAGAGCTGCTAAGTTATGTAAGGCAGACTTGGTTACTGGAATGGTAGGAGAATTTGACGAATTACAAGGTTTTATGGGAAAAGAATATGCAAAGGTTGGAGGAGAAAATGATGTTGTAAGTGAAGCTATTTTTGAACATTATCTTCCAAGATTTGCAGGAGATATACTTCCTAAAACTAATGCCGGGGTTGCATTATCAATAGCTGATAAGTTGGATTCAATAGCAGGTTTCTTTGCTATAGGAATACAACCAACAGGTTCTCAAGACCCATATGCTTTAAGAAGACAAGCTTTAGGTATACTTAGTATACTAATGGATAGAAAAGTTGCAGTAGATATAAAAGTGCTTATTGAACATGCTTTAGATAATTATTCTGAATTAGATTTTAACAAAGAAGAGGTTGTTGAACAAATAATGAATTTCTTCAATGAGAGAGTGAAAAATCTGTTTAAAGACTTAGGAATAAGATACGATGTTGTTGATGCTGTTTTAAGTTCTGATATAAATGATGTTTCTGATATGCACATGAGAGCTTTAGAACTTAATAATTGGCTAGAAAAAGATGAATTAGTAGAGATGCTTACTGCTTTTAATAGAGTTTCTACTTTAGCTCAAAAAGCAGAGTGTGATAAAGTTGACGAATCATTATTAAAAGAAGATGCTGAAATCAAACTTTACAATGAGTTTAAACAAGTAAAGGTAAAAGTTGAGGAACTATTGAAAGATAAGAAATATGGTGTTGCTTTGGATGAATTTGCATCTTTAAGACCAGTAGTTGATAACTTATTTGATTCAGTTATGGTTATGGATAATGACGAAGCCATCAAGAATAATAGACTTGGTCTACTTAAACAAATATATGATACTATGCTAGAGATTTGTGATTTATCTAAAATAGTTTATAAATAAGAAAATTTAAATTATTTACAAAAAATGAGATAGCTTATAACTATCTCATTTTTTATAAGTAAACACAAAAACTTATATCTTATACTTATCAGTTATTTTGTTTAAAATATCACTATTAGAATTTATCCATTCATAAAAATTTCCTGATGAAATTTCAGATATTTTATAAAGCATTTCGGGAATATCACTAGTTTTAAAATCTCCTATAGATTTTCCTAATCTAGTTTTGCCTATCTCAAAACTTCCTCCAACAAATAATTCAAATGCATCTGTAGATACTCCATCAACACTCTTCTTTTTACCACATAAACCGATACTACCAACTTGATGAACACCACATGAATTTAAACATCCTGATATATATAATTTAGGAGCTTTATTTAAAACTTCTTCATTATTTTGTAATCTAAAGTAATCTATGATTTCATGTAACATTTTCTGACTGTTTTGTATACCCATTTGACATATTGGAACACCTATACAGGAGATACTTTGTTCTAGTTGAGAATTACAACTAATAGTCTTACTTATTTCCAATATTCGTTTTGCTTCATTTCCATTTAAATTTAAGATGTATAATCCCTCTGTCATTCCCAATCTAATCATAGGGGATTCAATATTATCTAATTCTTGAAGTAAAATGTTTAAATCTTCTGTCGACAAGATACCTCCAACAGGATGCATATATACAGTGTATAAACCATCCTGTTTTTGGGGTATCAATCTAGAATCCTGTATATCTATTTTAATACCAAGCTTTGAGTAATCTATTTGTTCAACATTGAGTTCAAGATTACCTTTTTCTTTTTCTGCTTTATAATATTCTTTAAATTTTTCTAAAAATAACTCCTCACCAAGTGTTTCAACCATATATCTAACCCTAGCTTTATTTTTATTTTCATAATTACCATAAGCCATAAAAAACTTAATCATACCTTCGACACAGTATAGTGCATCTGTAGGTTTTATAAGTTCATCAAGCTCTAAAGCAACCTTAGGTTGTTTACCTAAACCTCCACCTAAGAAAACTCTAAAATATGGTTTACCATTTTTTAAAGTAGCTACAAATCCTAAATCTTGTATGCTACAATGAGCAGTATCTGTATAACAACTAGAATAAGAAACCTTCAATTTTCTAGGTAAATGATATGTAGTAGCATTTTTGATAAAATATTTATCAGTAGCAACTGCATATGGAGTAACATCAAAGGCTTCATCAGGATCAACTCCCGATAGTGGAGATAATCCGACATTTCTAGGATAATTACCACCGCCACCTCTAGTAAATATGTCGTTTTTTATTCCTTCTTCCATAACATCAACAATAGAGTCTATAGACAAATCATGTAGTTGTATAGCTTGTCTAGTTGTTAAGTGTATTTTATTCAAGTCATGCTTAATAGCCATTTCATAAATTTTATTAAGTTGATATTTGGATAAAACTCCAGCAGATACTCTAAGCCTTATCATAAAAGACTTTTTGTCCCTTTGAGCATAAACTCCATATCCACCAGAGAAGCCTTTGTATTGTATTTTATTTATTTCTTCATCTAAGAACTTTAAAGAATATTCTTTAAAGTTGGGTAGTTCATTTAACAATCTTTCCTTAAAATTATCCATTGTCTCACCTCATTATTAGTTTTGTATAAAACTAAATCTATTGTATAATAGAGATATATATTATTATTATCTAGATGAGATAAAAATATAACAGAACAATATCACTAGGAGAAAAAAATAAGGAAGATATAGTAAATATTTTGTTTTTATTTCATAAAATAAGTATAATATTTTTGTTTTATAAAATATAATTAAGATAAATAGATAATTTTGTAATTTTAATATATAATGTTTAGTAGAGTGTTGAAATAGCACTTAATATTCGCAGGAGGAGTACTTGTATATGGGAGAAATAATAAATGCATTAGATAGAGCCCTAGACATAATTTTGCTGTTATATCATGAAAAGAGAGAAATGGGAATAACTGAAATAAGTAAGGCTATGGGAGTATATAAAAGTACTGTGCATAGAACCTTAGTCACTCTTGAAAACAAAGGTTTTGTTATACAAAACACAGAGAATGGCAAGTATTGGCTAGGAATAAATTTATATGCAATAGGTATGGTTGTGGGAGAAAAAATGTCATTGACTGAAATAGTAAAACCATATACGAAAAAATTAAATCAAGAATTTAACGAAGTAGTTAATGTATCTATATTAGAAGAAAGAGCTCAAGATTCTCCAAGAAGTATCATAATACATAAAGAATATGGTTCAAATCAACTACTCTCAGTAAATCCTTCAGTTGGCTCCAGTAGCGAATGTTATTGTTCAGCAGTTGGAAAATGTCTTATGGCATTTAATGATTCTATAGATTTTGAAAAATATAGAAAGACACCAATACACAAGTATACAGAACATACAATTGATAATTGGGATGATATGATGCTTTTTTTAGCAAAAATAAAAGAACAGGGATATGCCATAGATGATGAAGAATTGGAACATGGACTAACTTGTATTGGAGCACCTATTCTAGATAAAGATAATAAAGCTATTGCGGCAATAAGTTTATCAGGTCCAACTATAAGAATGAGAGAAGGGGACTTTGAGTATAAAATTAAGAGAGTTATGGAAACTGCAAAAAGTATATCCGAGCTTTTTAGATAATTTTTTAACCCGAACAACAAAAAGAGGCTATATTTAAATTGTTATTTATGAATATCAGTTTAAATATGGCCTCTTTTTATTTAATCAAAAATTAAATATTCTTAAAATTTAAAATGTTGTTGAAATATATAAGCGAATGTGTTATCTTTTAATTAAGCAATACAAAAAAATAGAACGATGTTCTAAACTACAGAACAACACCAGAACATATATAATGTCTATACAAAATATAAATATTATATATTTAAAATTAAGGAAAAAAATATTACATAAAGGGGAGATTTGAGAAATGGAAAAAGTCAAGTTGAGTGTTGAAAGATGTAAGGGGTGTTATCTTTGTATTGAAGCTTGTAAAAAAGATGCAATAAGTCTTTCTGATTACACAAATAAAAAAGGCTTTGTAACTATCAAAGTTGATGAAGAAAAATGTATTCAATGTGGCGCTTGTTACACAATGTGTCCTGATTTAGTATTTGAGATATTATAAACTATTTTTATTGGAGGGGAGAAAAAAGTATGCAGAGTTTATTAATTAAAGGAAATGAAGCTTTAGCAGAAGGTGCTATACGTGGTGGCTGTAGATTTTATGCAGGTTATCCAATAACACCACAATCAGAAATATTAGAGATGATGGCATGGAGACAAAAAGAAGTAGGAGGAGTGTTTATCCAAGGGGAATCAGAAATAGCCAGTGTAAATATGGTTATGGGAGCAAGTGCACTTGGAGCAAGAGCTATGACTTCTTCATCTGGACCAGGATTTTCATTAAAACAAGAAGGTATTGCATACTGGGTGTCAGCTGGTTTGCCAGCAGTTGTAGCATGTGTACAAAGATATGGTATAGGTGATGGATTTATAGGAGCAGGTCAAGACAACTATTGGCAAGCTGTAAAAGGTGGAGGAAATGGAGATTATCATTTGATTGTATTGGCACCTAATAGTGTTCAAGAAAATATGGATATGGCATATGAGTCTTTTGAATTAGCTGAGAAATATATGCATCCAGTGCTTATACTTTCTGATGCTACAATAGGTCAAATGGTAGAACCTTGTCTAGCTCCACCAATGAAAGAGTACGATAAGGATAAAGCTCCATGGGCAGCAAAAGGAACACCTGTAGGAGAAAAAAATAAAGTTATAACTGATATAACATATTTTGAAGACCAAGATATATGGCAAAAAGGCTATATAGAAAAAATGAGAAAAGTTCAAGAAAATGAGCAAAGATGGGAAGAAATAGAGATAGAAGATGCTGATGTAGTATTTGTAGCATATGGGATTTCATCAAGAATAGCAGAAGGTGCAGTTAGAGATGCTAGAGCAAAAGGAATAAAATTAGGATTAATAAGACCAAAAACATTGTGGCCTTATCCAAGAAAAGCATTTAAAAAATTGAATGATTCATTAAAAGGTCTTGTAACAGTTGAAATGAACATGATGGCACAAATGAAGGAAGATGTAATTATAGCATGTGATAATAGATTCCCAGTATATTCAGTAGCAACAGCTCAATATATGGCAGAAGTAAATCAATTAATAGATTTTGCTCAAGAGATTATAGATGGAAAAGCTAAGCAAGAGGAGGTATTTTAATTATGGCTAAAAAAGCACCAGCAATAATGATGTGTGAAAATATGTTCTGTGGAGGCTGTGGACATTCTATAGTCGATAGAATCATTGGAGAAGTATTAACAGAAATGGATATATGTCAAGATACAATTATATGCTCAGATATAGGTTGTAATCATATGTTTCAATTTAGTATGAATGTAGATGTTGTCGTTCCACCACATGGTAAAATGGGTGCAGCAATGGCAGCTATGAAAAGAGTTAGACCAGATAAATATATATTTACAATAGCTGGAGATGGTGGAGCTTATGCGATAGGGCTTGGGGAAACTATGTCAGCTGCTACTAGAAATGATAATGTAATATTTCTTGTTATGAACAATAATATGTTTGCAATGACTGGAGGTCAAATGGCTCCAACTACTATAGAAGGTCAATATACAGCTTCTACTCCAAATGGTAGAAATTACGCAGATCATGGTTCAACATTTGATGTTGTAAAAGTTATGGGTAATTTGGATATAGCGTATCTAGCAAGAGGAACAATAACTAACCCTAAAGAAATAAATACAACAAAAAGATACATCAAAAAAGCACTAGAAAAACAAAAAGAAAAGAAAGGTTTTTGCTTAATAGAAGTACTTGTACCATGTCCAACAAACTGGGGATTAAAGCCAGTAGATGCAATGAAGAGAATCGAAAATGAACTTGTTCCAAAGTATCCACTTGGAGAATTTATTGATTAGGGAGGAAATGATATGTTAAATGAAATCATATGTGCTGGTTTTGGAGGACAGGGAGTTCTTACAGCAGGAAAAATTATAATGTATGTTGCATATAAAGCAGATAAGAAAATTACATGGTTCCCATCTTACGGAAATGAAATGAGGGGAGGAAGTGCAAATTGTAATGTTGTTGTAAGCGATGAAAAAATTGCAAATCCTTGTGTAAAAAATCCAGATATATTATTGGGAATGAATAGTGTATCAGTGGATAAATATGAAAGTTTAATGAAAGCAAATGGTTATATGTTTGTCAATGAATCATTAGTAAGTAAGGATAGAAAATATAGAGAAGATATTAACGTTATAAAAGTACCTGTTACTGAAATTGCACAAAATTTAGGTAATGAAAAAGCTGCTAACATTTGTATGCTAGGAGTTATGGTAAAGAATTTAGACTTATTTACAAAGGAAGAATTTGAAAGTGGAATGTGTGAATACTTTGAAAATCAAGGAAAAGGCAAGTTTAATGCCAAAAATATAGAAGCATTTGAAGCTGGGTACGATTATAAGTGAATATTTTAAATATTTAAAATAATTATTGAAATACTTATTTTTATATGTTAGTATTTAATTAATAAAATATAGAACGTCGTTCTGAGTAGTGGTACAAAGATTTTTTAAAACTTAAAATAACAGAACGATGTTCTATATAGTGAAACTAGGGGGTGTTAAATTGAAAATTCTAGTAATAAATCCTGGTGGTACATCTACAAAGATTTCTATTTTTCAAGATGAAAATGAAGTTTTGAAAAAAAATATAACTCATACAAGAGAAGATTTAAAAAAATTTTCTAAAGTATTTGATGAATATGGCTATAGAAAAAAATTAATAGTGGATATTTTAAATAGTGAGAATCATATCATAAATTCCTTTGATGCGGTAGTTGGTCGTGGTGGACTTATGAAAGCTATAAAAGGCGGCACTTATACTGTGAATGAAGAAATGATTGATGACATGAGAAGTGAGATAAATGGAGAACATGCATCGAACCTAGGTGCATTATTGGCTAAGACTATAGCAGATGAAATAGGAGTACAATCATTTGTAGTAGACCCAGTTTCTGTAGATGAGTTTGATGATGTATCAAGGGTTACAGGAATTTCAGATATAGAAAAAGCTAGTTGGTTACATGCATTAAATCATAAAGCTGTTTCAAGAAAAATTGCACAAAAACTAGGTGGGAAATATGAGGATTATAACTTTATTGTAGCTCATCTAGGTTCAGGAATATCAATTGTAGCACATAAACAAGGAAAGATGATTGATGGAAGTGGTGGAAGGTCTGATGGACCATTTTCTCCAGAAAGAAGTGGTGGATTACTTGCATATCCTCTTGTAGAGTTATGTTACTCTGGAAAATATACTCATGATGAAATGGTAGCAAAAGTAAGTTCAATTGGAGGAATGTACGACTATTTAGGTACAAAAGATATGATAGAAATTGAAAATAGAATTAAAGATGGTGATAAAAAAGCAAAACTTATAATGGATGCATTTATTTATCAAGTAGCAAAAGAAATCTCTATGTATGGAGCTTCACTTTCAGGGAATGTAGATAGAGTTATCTTAACTGGGGGGATATCACATTCGGAAATGGTAATTAGAGGAGTCATAGAAAGAGTTTCATATTTGGCACCAGTAGAGATAGTTGCAGGAGAAATGGAGATGGAAGCACTTGCTCTTGGAGCACTTAGAGTACTTAAGGGAGAAGAAATAGCAAAAACTTATTAATATTTAGGAGAAAGAGTATGTTAAAAGATTTTAATAATTTATTAGAAGAGGCTAAAAAGCTTGAACCTGTTATTGTAAGTGTTGCTGTTGCAGAAGATAAAGAAGTATTAAAGGCTGTGAAATCAGCAACAGATTTAAACATTATAAAGCCTATTCTTGTAGGAGACAAAGAAAAAATAGAAAGTATATCAAAAGAAATTGGATTAAAAGGTCACGAAATAATAGGATGTCAAAATCCTGATGAATCAGTTAAAAAAGCTGTAGAGATAGTTAAAAATAAGGAAGCTAAAGTTCTTATGAAGGGATTAGTAAATACGAGTGTCTATATGAGAGCTATATTAAATAAAGAAACTGGTCTTAGAACAGGGAGATTATTGAGTCTACTTGCAGTATATGAATTACCTCAATACCACAAACTTCTTTATTGTACTGATAGTGGTATAAATGTATCACCAAATTTAAATCAAAAAAAAGATATAATGATAAATGCACTTCTTACTATGAAGAGTATAGGCATGGAAAATCCTAAAACTGCTATACTTACTGCAAATGAAATGGTAGACCCTAAAATACAATCTACTGTAGATGCTAACTTACTTGTAGAAATGGAGAAATCAGGAGAAATACCAAATTGTGTAGCTGAGGGTCCAATAGCATTTGATGTGGCATTTGATGCACATGCAGCAGAACATAAGGGCATTAAAAGTAATATAGCTGGTGATGTTGATTTACTAGTATTTCCAAATATAGAAGCCGGAAATATATTAGGAAAATCATGGCTTAGATTTAATCAAGCTAAGTGGGCAGGTATAGTTTTAGGAGCAACAAATCCAATAATTTTAGGTTCACGTTCTGATACAGCTGAAATTAAAATAAATTCAATAGCATTAGCGTGCTTAGCATCACAATAAGAAATTATTATTTAAGGAGGATAAATTATTATGAAATATGCAAAAAGAATGGATATGGTAAAAGCTTCAGCTATAAGAGCTTCTCAAAAGAAAATAGCTCAGAAGGTAGCAAGTGGTGGTACTGTTATATCTTTTGCTGCAGGGCTTCCTGACCCAAATTTATTTCCAATAGAAGAGATAAGTGAAATAACTCAAAAAGTACTTAATGAAAGAGGCAAGTTTGCTTTAGCATATGGACCTACTAAAGGTGAAGATGAGTTATTAGAACTATTAGTAAAAAGAATGAAAGAAGAGGAAAATATTGATACAAAAGCAGAAAATATAATAATAACTACTGGTTCACAACAAGGTATATCTCTTAGTGCTATGATTCTATTAGAAAAAGGAGACATAGTAGTTACAGAAAATCCAAGTTACTTAGGTGCAATAAATGCATTTAGACCTTATGAATGTGATTTTTTAGGAGTAGATACTGATGATGAAGGAATGGTAACGGATGATTTGGATAAATTATTATCTGAAAATTCTAACATAAAGGTAATCTATGTAATACCAACATTTCAAAATCCTACAGGAAAGACATGGTCTCTACAAAGAAGAAAAGATTTTATGGAAGTCGTGAATAAATATGATGTCATAGTTATAGAAGATAATCCTTACGGAGAAATAAGATTTACACCAGAGCCTCTACCTACACTTAAATCTCTTGATACTAAAGATAAAGTATTGTATCTAGGTTCATTTTCAAAAGTATTATGTCCAGGATTTAGAGTTGCTTGGATGTGTGGTAATGTAGATATCATAGATAAGGCAGAACTTTTAAAACAAGGTATAGATTTACAGTCAAATCAATTTTCTCAAGTACAAGTAATAGAATTCTTAAAGAAATATAATTTAAATAAACATATAGAAAAAATAAGAGCTGAGTATAAAAAAAGATGCTTGTTGATGTTAGATGCTATGAAAAAACACTTTCCAGAAGAAGCTAAATATACAGAACCAGATGGAGGAATGTTCATATGGGTTGAGCTTCCTGAAAGTATAAATGTAGATGATTTACTAGACAAAGCTATTGATGCTGGAGTTGCTTATGTTTCTGGAGAATCATTCTTTGCAAATAATGGACCAAAAAACACTATGAGACTTAACTATACAACAATGTCAGAAGAACAAATAGTTAATGGAATTCAAATACTTGCAGAAGTTATAAAAAAAGAACTCAATTATGCTTGTGAATAAATATAAAAAGTGAGGGCTTAAATATGGGAGAAAAAGGGAACGGTATAAAGTTTGGAAAGTTAATGTTTCAACTTGTTATTATAGCAATATCTTGGGAATTAGTTTATATTATACCATTTATCCAATATACATTATATGATCCAATCTTAAAAGCATTAGAGTGTACAAATACTCAACTAGGTTTTCTACTTACGATTTATGGATTAGGGAATATATTTGGAGCTCCTATAGGGGGTTGGTTAGCAGATAGATTTGATTATAGAAAGATAATTTTAGGTTCTATATTTCTTAATGGATTAGTATCATTTGCATTTGCATTTAATATGAACTATCCGTTTGCAGTTGCAACTTGGGTAGGTTGTGCAATAACATCATTAGTTATGAACTATCCTTCTATGGTAAAGATACTTAGAGTTATAGGAAAAGATAATCAAGGTAAAGTTTATGGATTCAATGAAGCTATGGTTGGAGTTTCTGGAGTAGTAATGGGAGCAATATTCTTATATATTTATACATGCTTTTCAACTCCTGTATTAGGTATGAGATGGGTAATGATATCTTTAGGAATATTATCAATAGCAATGTGTCCAGTATTATGGTATGTAATTAAAGATGTAGATATTAGAGAAGATAAAGAAGAAGTAAGTGAAAAAATGTCTGCTGGTGATTTTATGACAGTACTAAAATCACCAAATACTTGGCTAGTAGGAATAAGTATATTCTGTGTATATTCATTCACAGTTACAATGTCTTATTTTACACCATATATAACATCAGTACTTGGAGGCTCTGTAGCATTGTCTGGGGCATTAGCAATAATAAGACAACATGGTCTAAAATTATTTGGAGCGCCATTTGGAGGATATTGTGCAGACAAAGTGAAATCACCTACAAAAGTACTTTTACCAATATATGTATTTGGTATAGCAGTAATAGTTTTATTCCTAGTATTACCTGCATCTACTCCAATGACTATATTTATAGCTTTAACATTTGTAGTAGGTATATTAGGCTACATGGGAAAAGGTATATACTATGCAGTTCAAGATGAAGTAAAAGTTCCAGTTAAATATTCAGCAACTACTATAGGTATAGCTGCAGCTTTAGGATTTTCACCAGATGTATTCCAATTTGCATTGATAGGACACTGGATAGATACTTATGGTAATAAAGGTTACACATATACATTTATATTCCAGATAGCAATTCTAGTAATTGGTATACTATCTTGTTTATATATATTAAAAGTTAAGAAGAGAAGAGAAAGTAAGTTAGAAGCATAAGCATTGTAAGAATACCAAAATATTAATTTTTATAGCAATACTTAAAGTTTAAAGTGTAAAATATCAAAATGTTATCAAGTTTCTAGGTTTTAGTATAAAGTTACCCCTAAAGGTTTGGAATTGAGTGGCAATTATCATCTATTTACATATTTACATAAACCTATTTAATTTAAATCTTAAAAAAATTTAAAAAATAGGTGGTAATTGTACTCAATTTTATACCTCATAATAAATACGAAAATTTAAAATCTAACTATATGCTATTCAATTATATATTAATAATTGTATATTGTACTATTTATATAATAACAGTTTCAGGCTTTTCATTACATGTATTCCAATTTATATTGTTTGATTATTTGTCAAATACATATCGTTAAAAAGTTTATAAATTTATGTTTATATATCAATTAATATTCTTAATTTTAAAAATAAATATTTATAGTTTGTGGATTAAAAATAATATAAATAGAAGATAGATTTTTTAGATATATATGAGTTAAAGATTATATAAAATATTGAAACATAGCTGTTTAAATTATTGTCTATAAATATAAAATGAATGGTGGTGAGTTAAGTGACCGATTTAGTTAACACCATTAATGGAATTGTTTGGTCACCTGTATTAGTTGCAATGTGTTTGTGTATAGGATTATATTTTTCACTGAGACTAAGATTTTTTCAAATAAAAGATGTAAAAGAAATGTTTACTCTTTTACTTGAAGGAGATAGCTCTCATGTTGGAATATCCTCGTTTCAGGGTTTTGCTACATCTATGGCTGGAAGAATAGGAACTGGAAATATAGCTGGTGTAGCTGTGGCGATAGCAATGGGAGGACCGGGAGCATTAGTATGGATGTGTATAATGGCTACATTAGGATCGGCAACTGCATTTGTAGAATCCACTTTAGCTCAGATATATAAAGATGAGCATGATGGACAGTACAGAGGAGGCCCTCCATATTACTTTGAAAAAGGTCTTGGTTGGAAAAAATGTTCAATTTTATTTTCAGTAGTCGCAATAGCAAGCTATACATTTTTTATGCCTGGTACACAATCAAATACTTTATATCTAGCAATGAATCAAGCATTTGGATTTTCAAAAATGACAATAGCAGTTACATCTTCTATTGCACTAGGGATAATAATTTTCGGAGGAATTAAAAGAATTGGTTTATTTGCTGAGAAAGTAGTACCTATAATGGGTGGAGCATACCTTATTATGACATTAGTAATAATCATAGCAAATATAAATTTGGTTCCAGGAGCTATTATAACAATGTTTAAATCTGCATTTGGATTTGGTTCGGTTTTTGGAGGAATGTTAGGTTCAGCAATATCTTGGGGAGTAAAACGAGGTATATACTCAAATGAAGCAGGAGAAGGTTCTGGAACTTATGGTGCAGCAGCAGCAGAAGTAAGTCACCCAGCCAAGCAAGGACTAGTACAAGCTTTTTCTGTTTATGTAGACACATTATTAATATGTATGGCCACAGGTATTATGATTATAATAACAGGCATGTATAATGTTACAGATGTTTATACAACGTTACCAGGTGTAGAACCAGGACCACAATATGTACAGAGTGCAATAAATACATTACATCCTCAATTAGGTGATATTTTTATAGCAATAGTTTTACTACTATTTACATTTACAACATTATTAGCATTCTCATACATGATGGAGACCAATGTATCTTATTTAGTAACTAGAATTAAAGCAGAAAAGCACGAAAAGTACATAATTAATGTCTGTAGATTTATGCTTATAGTATGTGCAGCAATGTGTTGTTTTATAGAACCACTTACAAGTTGGGCACTTGGTGATATATGTATAGGTGTATTAACATATATAAACTTAGTTGGTATATTTACATTAAAAAAACCAGCTATAAAAGCATATTATGATTATCAAAGGCAGAAAAAGATGGGAATAAAAAGGAACGATAGAACTTTTAATCCTATAGAATTGGATATAAAAAATGCTGAATTTTGGGAAAATAAGTGCATAAAAGAGAATAAGAATGGGTTAAATTAAAGATAATTTATAGAGCTTTATATATATTTTATTTTAGTTTTTATAATAAACTCAAATATGAATTCAATGTTATGTATACTAGAAAGTTGAATATTCATTGAGTTACTATATTTTGCAGTGATGCTATGACTATATTTTATGATAAATCTAATCGTAGTGTCACTGTAAGTGATTAGATTATAGGTTCAATATAGTGAATTAAAGTTTATAATAGGATACAATAACTAACAAATAAATCTAGTGGGAGGTAAGATTGATATGAAAGAAAAAATAATACAAGTGGCGGATTTAAAGAAAGAAAAGATTTTAGGTTTATGTCAATCTCTATATGATGAGCCAGAAATTGCTTTACAAGAATATAAGTCTGCTAAAAAAATAGCTGAATTTCTAAGAGAAGAAGGTTTTGAGGTTGAAGAAAATTTGGCAGGTATGGCAACAGCTTTTAAAGCAACCAAGAAAAATGGCGATGGTCCAAGAATAGCCTTTATAGCAGAATACGATGCTCTTCCAGGTAATGGTCATGCATGTGGCCATCATTTGATAGCTTCCATGGGAGTTGGAGCTGGAATAGCTCTTGCAAGTATACTAGATACTTACAAAGGAGAGGTAAGTATAATTGGGACACCAGCTGAAGAAACTGGAGATGGAAAACCTTATTTAATAGAACATGGAGTATTTGATGGATATGATGCAGCAATGATGATACATCCAAATTCAAAAACTTGTGTAACACCAGAAATTATCGCAATAGGGGGATTAGATTTCATATTTACTGGAAAAGCATCTCATGCAGGAGCTAAGCCATATAATGGAATAAATGCTTTGGATGCAGTAGTATTATTATATAATAATGTGAATGCATTGAGACAACAATTGGTAGATGGAACTAGAATACATGGTATCATACTAGAAGCAGGAACTGCTGCAAATGTAATACCTGACATGGGGAAAGTAAGACTAGAAATACGAGCAAAAGAGCAAGACTACTTTGATGAGGTAGTTGAAAAAGTAAAAAATTGTGCTAGAGGAGCTGCAATAGCTACTGGTTGTGAACTTGAGTTTTACCATTTTGAGCCAACTTGCCAAGGCTTAAATGCAAACAAGGTTTTAACAGGTATTTTTACAAATATTATGGAGGAATTTGGTATATATGATGACGATGACCAGGTATTATTAGGTTCGACAGATATGGGAAATCTAAGTCAAATGATACCATGTATACACCCTTTAATGAAATTCTCTGAAAATTGCGAAGAGCTACATACAAAAGAATTTTTGAAAGCTTCTATGAATCCATATGCAAAAAATAGAGTGATTGATGGTATAAAGATATTGGCCTTAACAGGATTTAGATTATTTGAAAATCCAGAGTTAATTGAAAAAATGAAAGAGGAGTAGATTTTAAATAGAAGGGACTTTACTATGACTAATAAAACTGAAGGCAAAAAGAGAAAATTAACATTCCCAGATGCATATGTTTTGATGATAGGTCTTATAATATTTGCAGCCGTAATGACCTATATTGTTCCTTCTGGAACATATAATAGAGTTGAAGATTTAACTACTGGAAATATGCTTGTGCAAGCAGGAAGTTTTAAATATGGAGAACAACATCCAGTTAGTATAATGGATGTATTTAGAGCTATACCAAGTGGGCTTGGAAAAAATTCTGTTACAGTTTTCTTTGTACTTATCATTGGTGGTGCATTTGGTATAGTGAATTCTACTGGCTCACTAGATGCTTTGATTGGAAGAGTTATTTCTAAAAGTCAGGGAAGCAAAAAAGGTGAGATTATAATTACATGCTTAGTATTGACTTTTGGGTTAGCTGGTGGAGTTGTAGGTATGTATGAAGAATGTATTGCATTCTTGCCTATATTAATGACTTTATGTATCGCTTTAGGATATGATGCTTTAGTTGCTGCAGGTATTTTACTTCTAGGACTTGCATCAGGTTATGGTTCAGCTACTATTAATCCTTTTACTGTGGGATTGGCACAAGGTATTTCTGGACTGCCACTTTTTTCAGGAATGTGGTTTAGATGGATATTTTGGATTTGTACTATGATTTTACTTTCAACATATATAATTTTTTATTGTAAAAAAATAAAAAGAGACCCAAGTAAAAGTTTAGTATCAGATATTGATTATAGTAATTGGAAACTAGATGAGTCATCTGTCAAAGAAAAATTGTCTGCTGGAAATATTAGAGTATTAGTTACATTCTTTGGCGGTATACTTGCTTTGATGATATTGATTGTAAAATTTTCTTTGGGCATGTCAGATTTATCAGCTTATTTCTTTGCTTTAGGAATTTTATGTGGAGTGGTATATGGTATGAGTCCAAATAAAATTGCTTCTGGATTTGTGAAAGGTATGCAAGATATGGTTTATCCAGCTATTTTGATAGGATTTGCATCTAGTATAGTAGTTATATTAGAACAAGGAGTAATTTTAGATTCAATAGTTCATGGATTGTCGCTGGTATTAAATTATGTTCCTAGAATTTTTAGTGGTGGAGTAATGATGATTATGCAGTCTGTAATTAATTTCTTTATACCTTCAGGCACTGGTCAAGCTATGGTGACAATGCCTCTTATGGCTCCACTTGCAGATGTTATAGGCATACCTAGACAGGTTGCAGTATTAGCTTATCAAATGGGGGATGGATTTGCAAATGGGATAGTTCCAACACTTGGAGTTCTTATGGCTGGTATATCTATTGCTCATGTACCTTATACAAGATGGTTTAAATTTGCATCAAAGATAATACTTATGGAATTAGCATTAGGGTTTATATTTTTGATGATTGCAGTACAGATTAATTTAGGTCCTTTTTAAAGTGTTAAAAAATATATTTATATAATTTTAAAATAAAATATATTGGGATTAAACATAATTAAATTATAAAATTTATAATATAATAAATTACATTTAAGTATAGTCTCTAAAACAAAAGGTGAACTTTGTATAGTTCACCTTTTTGATTTACTTTTTTAATTTATAAAAAAAATTCTTAAAAAGACTTGACTTGAAGTTAACTTAAGGTTGTATATTAAAAAAAAGATAATTATAAGGAGTGTGATGCTTATGACAATTAAAGAAGCTTCAAAACGTACTGGAATATCAGTCGATAATTTGCGTTATTATGAAAGGATTGGTTTGATTCCACCTATTCCTAAAAATAAATCTGGAATTCGTGATTATGATGAACGTGCTATTCATTGGATTGAGTTTGTGATGAAGTTTAAAAAAGCAGGTGCTTCTTTAGAAGCTATTATTGAATATGTACGACTTGCATGTTCTGATGATGATACAAAGGAAGTCCGTAGAGAAATATTGGTGGAAGTAAAGGAAGATTTGACTACACAGATTAGTAAACTTCAAGAATGTTTAGATGTTGTTGAGTATAAAATTGAAAATTACTATAATCTGTGTGACCCTGTAACACAAAAAATGGTTAAGGAGTGGAAAGAAAAGCATTAATATAAAAAATAGTACTTGACCTTAAGTTGAGTTAAGGGAATACAATATAAAAAATAAAAGAAAAGAGGTAATTATATATGAAAAAAGATTTAGGTTCTGTAATAGGACTATATCCTACACCATTAGTAGTAGTTGGAGTAGTAATTAATGAAAGACCTAACTGGATGTTAGTAGGACATTTAGGTATTATTGGACATGACCATATTATGATAAGTTTAGCAAAATCACATTATACGAATAAAGGAGTTAAAGAAAGCAAAGTACTTTCTGTAAATATTGTAGATGAATATATGTTGTCAAAAGCAGATTATGTTGGTTGTGTAAGTGGAAGTAAAATTGATAAATCAAAAGTATTTGAATACGAAATAGGTAACGAAGGTGCACCACTAATAAAAGAATCAAAATTAAACATGGAATGTTATGTAGATGATATTTATGAAACAAATGGATTTGAAAATTTTATCTTAAAAATAAGTCATACATATGCAGCTGAAGAAATTTTAAATGAAGAAAGTAAAATAGATTATGATAAATTAAAACCAATTTTATTTGAAATGCCTGGATATACATATTTAAAAACAGGAAATACAGTCGCTAAATGTATGACACTTAAAAAGAATGAGGGGGAATAGATATGAGTAAAAAAAATATTGTAATATACTTTTCAATTTCATCAAACACTAAAAGAATTGCAGAGATTATTCAAAAATACACATTGGCTGATATACAAGAGATATTTACAGAAACACCATACACAAAGGATTATAACGCGCTAGTAAAACAAGCCCAACAAGAAATACAAAAAGGTATTATGCCTAGTATTAAAAAAATATCATATGATTTAAATGATTATGATACTATTTTTTTAGGGACACCAAATTGGTGGAGTACAATTGCACCACCTATAGCAACTTTACTTAACCAGAATAATTTAAGTGGAAAAAATATTATACCTTTTATTACTCATGGAGGTGGTGGAAAAGGTCATGCTGATAAAGATATAAAAAAATTATGTCCTAATTCAAAAGTTTTAGATATATTTGATATTTATGGAAATGGAGGAAATGGTGCAGAAGAAAAAATTATTTCATGGCTTAAGGGAATAAATATGTATGAGCAAAAGTAAGCTTTTAAGTTTTAACATTTAATTTATATAATAGATATTTAAATAATCCTATATAAATCTAGTACTTGTTAGACTTTTTAGAACTGTGAATTTATTATAGCAAAAAATATCATGAAAGGTTATAGCCCTAATGATAAAATCAAGTACAAGATATATATAGGAGGAAATAATATGGAAACTTTAAAAGTAAGAACTTTCGAATTATGTGGTACAAACTATGAAATAGGGTATGAGTTAGGAAAATCAATTGTAAATATACCAGAATTGATATGTGAACAGACTAATAAATCTAATGTTGTAACTAAAGAAGAAGAAAATCATATGGTGGAGTTATTTGATAAATATTGCCCAGGGCTTAATGAAGAATTACAAGGTTTTGCTGATGCTATTAAAGTAGATAGTAGTCAACTTTTATACTATACTATGACCTATCTTAGACCAGGTTGCAGTCAAGTTGCTTTAACACCAGAGCTAACTGAAAATGGGCATGTTCTCTTTGCTCGTAATTTTGACTTCTCACACCATATGGAAGATTTTGCTTTATGTAAAACTAAAGTGGTTGGGAAATATGCACACATTGGAACTACAGTCATGCAATTTGGAAGAACTGAAGGTATGAATGAATGTGGCTTGGGTGTAAGTCAAACATCTTGTGGTTACCCTGTAGGAAGCCAAGAAGGTATGAGAAAACCTAAAATTGTAGGTTTACAGTTTTGGGCTGTTATTAGATATTTATTAGAAAATTGCAAAGATGTAGAGGAGGCATTAGATTATATAGAAGATATGCCTATTGCATATAATATTAATTTATTACTTGCAGATAAGTCTGGAAATATGGCACTTTTAGAAACTCTAGATGGGAAAAAAGAGGTAAAGAGAATAAATGAATTGAAAAATGAGAGAGAATATTTTCTCCACTCTACAAACCATATCCATATTGATAAACTTCATAAATTAGAACCAGAGTCAATGAATAATTCGATTTATAGATATAATTTAATTAAAGAATATGTAGATAATTCTAAAAAAATTAGTGAGAAGGATTTAATGGATTTCTTATCTTCAAAATATCCATATGGTTTATCTTGTAATTACTATAATGATTTTTTTGGAACTTTAAAAAGTATAGTTATGGACTTAAATACAGGAAAGTTTAATATACTATGGGGTGGATTAGAAAGTAATATATGGAATGCCTACTATTTAAAGGACGAAATTAAAGCTACAACACAGATAATAAATATAAATATTGAAAAAGCACCATCTGATTTTTTTGAGTTGATTGAATAAAAAGCACATTTGATACACTGAAAGAGAGGGTAAATAATATGAAGAAGCTGATTTTATGTGTTTGTATATTATGTTTTATTGTATCAGGTTATAATTATATCAAAATTACAAATACAGAAAAAGAAGCACAAGCTAAGCTACATAAAGAAAACGTAGATACAAAACAATCAGAAGAAATGACAAATATTGAGGATATTAATAAGGATAATAAAATGAAAATTCAGGTATCAGGAAATGGAAATACGATTGTATATGAATTGAATGATTCACAGGCAGCAAAGGATTTATATGCACAACTTCCCTTGACAATGGAAGTAGAAAATTTTAGTACTAATGAGAAAGTATTTTATCCACCTAAAAAGTTAAATACTACAGATACACCTATGGCAAATGCTGATAAAGGAACATTAGCTTATTATTCTCCATGGGATGATGTTGTAATGTTTTATGACTATTCTGGAAGTGGCAGTAATCTTTATGAATTAGGGGTTGCTATATCAGGTGAAGATTATATTGATACACTTTCTAAAACAATCAAGATTACAGTACAAGAATAAATTAGAATATGATGAGGTTTGATAATAAAACTTATGATTATAGATAAGTTTTATATGTAATATAGGATTCATAAAGAATAGATTATATATCCTAGTAGATATAATTAAAATCTCTAATATTTATACAACAATATATTTAGCTTAAAATTAAAAATAGGAGGTACTCTATGGAAAGAATTAGATTGAATAATAATTTGGAAATGCCATTGTTAGGTTTTGGTGTATTTCAGGTAACTGATTATGAAGAGTGTAAAGAAAGTGTTTTAAATGCGTTGCGTACAGGGTATCGTCTAATTGATACAGCTGCTTGTTATGGAAATGAGAAAGCAGTGGGTGATGCAATTCGTGAAAGTGGTATTTCAAGAGAAGAGGTGTTTATTTGTTCGAAGGTATGGATTCAGGATGCTGGTTACGAAACAACCAAAATATCTTTTGAAAAGACACTATCTAATTTACAAATGGACTATATAGACTTATATCTTATTCATATGCCATATGGGGATTATCATGGAAGCTGGAAGGCAATGGAGGAACTTTACCGTATGGGAAAAATCAAATCAATTGGTGTGTGCAATTTTCTACCTGATCGTTTGGTGGATTTGATTTTAAGCCATGATATTACCCCATCAGTCAATCAGATTGAACTTCATCCATTCTGTCAGCAGAAAAAATTACGTAATATTATGGAGAAATATGATATTAAACCTATGGCATGGGCACCATTTGCAGAAGGACAAAAAAATATTTTTCAAAATAGTTTGTTGGCAGAGGTTGGAGCCTCTTATAGGAAAACACCTGCTCAAGTTATTTTAAAATGGCTTAATCAAAGTAGTATAATAGCAATTCCAAAGTCTGTTCATTTGGAAAGAATACAGGAAAATTATCAGATTGATGACTTTTACCTTTCTAATGAAGATATGGAGAAAGTTTCTAATATGGATTTGGGAGATAGCCTTATTCTTGATATTTCCAATTTAAATGAAGTCTATCGTTTGCATAGAATACGATTTGAACAATAATATTTTCATAAGAGAAAAAGGCATTTTATATGAATGAGCACTATGCTTTTCTATAGATACTTTGTTTTAAGGATAGTCAAATGTTTAGTTCTTTTTTATTTAACTCTATAAACAATTTAAAAATTGTAAAATAATAAAAAGTATATAGCAATGTATTGAATTATTTATTATACTTTAGTATATTAAGAAAATAGTATTAATTTAGATATGTATACTTAAAATTTATAAGAACATTTAATTGAGGTAGGTGTCATATTGGATTACTTAAAATATTTTGAAAAAGCTGTAATATATATTGAGAATAATTTAAAAGAAAATATAACTGTAAATGATGTGGCAAAAGAATCTGGATATTCATATTATCATTTGACACGCCTATTCAAGTCTATGTTTGGTGAGAGTGTAGGAAGTTATATAAAAAAAAGAAGATTGGTCAATAGCACAAAAGAACTTTTATATAGTGATAAAAAGGTGATAGATATAGCTATTGAGTGTGGTTTTGAATCTTCAGAAGCATTTAGTAGGGCATTTAAATCTATATATAAAGTTAGCCCTATTGAATATAGAAAAAACAGAATAGATGTATTTGTTGGAAAAAAGAAAAAATTAGAATTAGATTTTATGAGACATCTTGTTGGAAATATAACAATTAAGCCAACGATAAAAGAAATAGATGAAATAAAGATAATTGGCATAAGAGATAATGTGATATTAGAAGATAATTCATTACCTCACTTATGGGAAAAGTTCAGAAAAGTGCATCATATTGTTCCAAATACTCTACAATCAAAGAGAGCTTTTGGAATTTGTGAAGCAACATCTAAAATACATCTAGTTAGTGAAAAAATGGAGTTTAATGAAACAATAGGGTTTGAAGTTAGTAGTTATGAGTATATTCCAGACTCCTTTGTCTCAAAAACTATTAAAGGAGGAAAGTATGCTGTATTTACTCATATTGGTAGCTTAGAAAGTTTAGACAAAACTTATGAATATATATGGGGTACTTGGTTTTTAAGTTCAAAAGAAAAACTTGATATAAGAGATGATTTTGAAGTATATGATGAAAGATTTTTAGGTCCTAATAATGTAGATTCGCAAATTGATATTTATATACCTATAAAATAATCTATGATAAAATTAAAAAAGAATTTTATTAAAGAATAGATGCTCATAATAAGGCATCTATTTTTTTTATTTTTATAAGACTTAGATAATATTAATTAAAATAAATAAAAATAAGGTCTTAAATTTTTAAGCAAAATTTAAAATATAGTCGAAATAAGATTCGTATATTTCTGAAAATTCTAATTAGTACAATTTTTTCCTTCATAAAGTTGAAAAAAGATGTATTTATTTATCAAAAATATTATATTAAAATGATATTAATATAAAAAACATTTATAATAATATCATATAGTACAGAAAAAAGAAGTAATTTGTAAAATTAAGAGTGAGTAATAAAATTAAAAATTTAAAGATATTATAGGGAGGTTATAATTTTATGGAAAACGTTATTACAGGTCTAAGTAAAGGTGCAGAATGGTTTATTGGTTTGTTTCAGAAGGGAGGAGAACAGTTTATAGGTCTTGTTTCAGGAACTCTTCCAACACTAATTGTATTAATGGTAGCCATTAACTCTTTGATTAAAATCATTGGTGAGGAAAGAGTTAATAATTGGGCTTCTAAACTTGGAAGGAATTCTTTTACAAGATATATTCTACTTCCATTAGTATCAGTCTTTTTCTTGGGAAATCCTATGTGTTATACATTTGGTAGATTTTTAAAAGAAGAACATAAAGCAGGATTTTATGATGCAGCAGTTTCATTTGTACATCCAATTACAGGACTTTTTCCACATGCAAATGCAGGAGAACTTTTTGTATGGTTAGGAATATCAGCAGGGTTGACTACTTTAGGTAAAGAGACTACTACATTAGCATTATGGTATTTTATAGTTGGTTTAATCGTAATTTTTATAAGAGGTATAATAACAGAAAAAATGTATGCTTTTTTAACAAGAAAAAATAAAGTGGCAAATAAAGCTTAGGAGGTAGTTAATATGGATGAAAATAAGATACTAAAAATAGAAAAAGGAACTTCTGGTTGGGGAGGTCCTTTATATATAAAAAAAGAAGGAAATAGAAATAAGATATTATCAATGACTGCTGGTGGTATTCATGAAGTAACATTAAAAATAAAAGAACTACTGGGTTGTGAGATTGTAGATGGATTTAAAACTGGTGTTTCTGATGAAGAAGTAGCAGTAGTTATTATTGATTGTGGTGGAACTGCTAGATGTGGAGTTTATCCAAAGAAAAAAATTCCAACAATTAATGTAAATCCAGTTGGAAAAACAGGTCCTTTAGCAAAATTTATAACAGAGGAATATTATGTATCAGATGTTAGCCCTAATTGTATAAGTGTTTTAGATGGAGAAGAAATGCCACAAAAATCTCAAGAGAATAAAAGTGAAAATAAGAGTTCTATTAGAAAGCCTGACAATTATGATGAAGTAAAATCAAAAGCACAGGGCGAATATGCTAAAAAGAATATAATACTTTCTATTGGGCAAGGAGCAGGACAAGTAGTATCAAAATTTTATGATGCAGGACGAGATACTATCCAAATGGTAATGAATAATGTAATACCATTTATGGCATTTGTAAGTATGCTTATGGGAATTATTTTAGCATCTGGGTTGGGAGATTGGATTGCAAAAGTAATATCTCCACTTGCTGGTAATATTGGTGGATTATTGATTATATCAATAATTTGTACACTTCCATTTTTATCACCAATATTAGGACCTGGTGCAGTTATAGCCCAAGTAGTAGGAACTCTTGTAGGTACACAAATTGGTCTTGGTGCAATACCAGCATATTTAGCACTTCCTGCTTTATTTGCAATAAATGGACAAGCTGGATGTGATTTTGTCCCAGTAGGACTAAGTTTGGGAGAAGCAGAACCAGAAACCGTGGAATATGGTGTTCCAGCTCTATTTTATTCTCGTTTAATAACTGGACCAATATCTGTTATTATTGCATATGGTATTGCAGTATTTGCTTTAAGATAATGTTTAATGTCAATATTAGGTTTAAATTTGATTAATAAAATTTAGAATATAAATTTAAGCTAGTCAAGAGTTTTGTTAATGAGAGACTAGCTTTTATACTATTAATTAACTGTAATTACCGATTTAGATTAATACTAAATTTTCCTCTATTAAAGTGAAATTTTATGTATTAATTTGGTTTCAAGTTTGTACTAGAATGAAATCAAGGAGGAGATACAAAATGAATGTAACTGAGAAAATTCCTTCTATTGACCGCAAGATATTTAAAATATTGATTATATGTAGTAAAAAAGAGTTTGTAAGCATCAATTCAATAGCAAATGAACTGAATGTTACAACTAGAAGTGTAAGAACTTATATAAAACAATTGAATAAAGATTTAGGTAGTGATATAGCAGTAATCAAATACATAAAAGGTCAAGGATATAAACTGGAAATAAAAGATGAGAAAGTACTTAATAAGATTATTGATATGAATAGAAAAAATGTATTCTCATTAAACTCAAAGGAAGATAGAGTAGAATTTATACTAAATTATTTGATAGAACTAGATGGATTTATTACACTTGATAGTTTAGCAGATGAGATGTGTGTAGGAAGAACTACTCTAGTAAATGATTTCCAGTATGTAGAAAAAGTTCTAGCTTCGTATAATTTAAACTTAATAAAAAAACAGAATACAGGGATGAAATTACATGGAAATGAACTTGATATTAGATTGCTTATATTAAATCAGTTGTATAAGAACTCAAGAAAAGATTTAAATAATTCGAAATATTTTAAAGACATTAAAAAAGAAGAACTCTCAAGTTTGGAAGAAGAATTATTGTTTTTATTCAAAAATAACAATTTTTATGTTACAGATGAGATGCTAAGAGAGGTTCTTAACTATATAGTAGTTTTAATTTATAGAGCAAAAGAAAAGAAGAAAGTGAAAGAGTATAATGTAAAGTTTGATTTGCTTAAATCATATGATGAATACCTTATTGCTAGGGAAATAAAGCATATATTATCAAAAAGATTTGAATGTATTTTGAATGATGAGGAAATTATTTATTTGACTATACCATTAGTAAGTGGAAATGCACCAGCATCAGAATGTGCTTTAAATAGTAGTAGAATTAATAAAAATATTGATGAGTTGATGGAAAATATATTTAAGCAGATATATATTGATATGGGTATTTTGATAAATGAGGATGAATTAAGAATAGGGCTAGGATACCATCTTAGTTTTACTCTAAATAGGCTATTATTTAATATAAAGTTAAAAAATGTCCTACTAGAAGAGATTAAACAGAACTATATACTTCCTTTTAAATTAGCGCAAATAGCAGGGAGAGTAATAGAGAAGAAATATAATTTAGAAGTCTCAGAAGATGAGATTGGATACATAGCAATTCATTTCAGTGGATACTTAGAAAGAAATAGCAGTAGATTTTATTCAATAAAGAAAATAGCAATTATATGTGGTACAGGTCTAGGAACTGCGAAATTACTAAAAATAAGAGTTGAAAAATTAATAGGTAACAATCCTCAGATTGATACTCTTTCAAGTTTTAATTTGAGAAATATTAACTTAAATGAATACGATATAGTTTTTACAACTATTGATTTAGACACATCAAATATAGGAACCATAGTATTAAAAATAAATACAATATTTGATGAAAATAAGCTAAGAGAACAGTTAAAGACAGTGTTGTGTTTAAGAGAAGGAAATATTGATACTACTAATTCTACAAATTTATTAATAAATAATTTGTTGGATGAAGATAAATTTATGATATTGAATGAAAAGACTATACTTGGGTCTTTAGAAAAAATGATGGATAAGCTTATGGATTTGGGATGTATTGATGATAAGTTTAGAAAAAACATAATTAATAGAGAAGAAAAGTCTCCTACAGTTTTTGATAAAGGTCTATTATTCCCACATTCTGTAAATGAAAAATCAGATAAATTCTTAATGGCAATTGGAATTTTAGAAGAACCAATAGAATATGCAAATAGAAGTATAAAAATAATACTCATGACAATGTTTCCATGTGAGAACCAAATGGATTCAGATTTATTAGTAAAAATTTATGAAGAAGTTTTAAAGATAGGACAAGATGTAAAATTAACAAATAAGATAAGTAAATGTAGAAGTTTTTTAGAGTTTAAAAAAGTGTTACTTAAGAATCTTATGTAGCTATAGTATAGAATAAAAAAATAATGTGTTTGTGGAAGGTGTATAAATATGAAACTACTTGTAATTTTATTTGTTGTTTATGTTCTAAATACTATATTTATAATGAAACAGAATAAATTATATTTTAAAACTTTAAATAGAGCTAAAAAAAAGGGTGATATAGTATCTACAGGAAAAAAGAAAAGTTATTTTTCTAAAGGAAGTATAGCAATTATATCTTCAGATTCAGATGGATTTATAAAGTTTGGAGAAATTCTAAAAGGGCGTACAGTGATGGCTAAGTTTAAAGAGATTGAAGAAATAGAAGGTCTAGATATATATAGTGCAGAGCAAAAATTTAAAGATGAAGAAAGTATTGTACAAGCCATAAAATTTATAAAAGAAAAAATAAATGTTTCTTTTAATTAACTTAATATAAATATAAATTATCAGGAGGAATGTCATGAAATATGAAGTTAAGATAAGTGGAATAGGCAGTTTAGTTAAAGAATTAATGGATGAAAGCAATTGTCTTATCATATATGATGAAACCATCAATGATGAGGACTTAAAGGATATATCTGTAATTCATTCAATATCGACATTAAAAAGTAATGTTGAAATAGGAGATACACTTACAATAGGAAATAGAGATTATTGTATAGTTTCAGTTGGTGATATTGCTCAAAAGACTCTTAGAGAAATTGGTCACTGTACAATCAAATTTGATGGAGAATGTGAAGTAAACTTACCAGGAGAAATACATGTGGAAATAGGAAATCCAAATATAACTATTGGAGATTTAATAACTATTTCTTAATTTGAAAAATAAAATTATTATAACAGGAGGAATTGATATGTTAGATTTAAACAGAAAACTTGCAAAATTGGAAGAAGAAGGTAAAAAAATAAAAGTAGCTCTTATAGGTGCTGGTCATATGGGTAATGGAATGGTAAGCCAAATGGCAAATATGAAAGGTATTGAGGCTTCTATTGTTGTAGATATAAATTTAGAATTAGCTCATAAAGCATTTACTGATGCAGGCATAGATGAAGAAGTTATAGATAATGTAACGAATGAAAATGATGCAGAATTAAAATTACAAGAAGGAAAAGTATTAACTTGTAATGATTTTCTTGTAGCTTGTAAGACTAAGTCAATAGATGTAGTTATAGATGCAACTGGAGGTATTGCAATTGGAGCAGAAATAGCATTAAATGCTATCTTAAATAAAAAACACATAGTAATGTTGAATGCTGAAACTGATTGTGTTGTTGGACCAATACTTAAAAAATTAGCAGATGATGCTGGAGTAATATTTACAGGTTCTGCAGGGGATGAGCCAGGAGCAGTAATGGGATTGTTTGATTTTGCAGATGCAATGGGATTTGAAGTTAGAGTGATAGGAAAAGGTAAAAATAATAAATTAGATTTAGATTGTAATCCTGATACTGTTAGAGAGGAAGCAGAAAGAAAAGGAGCTTCACCTCATATGATAGCTTCTTTTAAAGAAGGAACTAAGACAATGGTAGAAATGGCCCTAATGTGTAATGCAACTGGATTTGTGCCTGATGTAAGAGGTGGTCATGGTATTGAGGCTACAGTAAACGAAGTACCTAAAAAATATGCATTAAAGAGCGAAGGTGGAGTATTAGATAATTATGGTGTAGTTGATTTTGTAAATGGTATAGCACCTGGAGTTTTCGTTGTAGTTGCTCATAAATTAAAAGCTGTTAATGATGAATTAAAGTATTTAAGCATGGGTGATGGACCTAATTACATATTATATAGACCATATCATTTATGTAGCTTAGAGACTCCTTTATCAGCAGCTATGGCAGTTTTAGAGCATAAGGCTACAATAGTACCTAAAAATGGACTAGTTGCAGAAGTTATGACTATAGCTAAGAAAGACTTGAAAAAAGGTGAGTATATGGATGGATATGGTGCATATACATGTTATGGTACTATAGAAAAATACGATGTTGCAAAAGCTATGAATGCTGTTCCTATTGGATTAGTTAGCAAAAAGACTAAAGTAGTTAAAGATATTAAAAAAGGTGAAGTTATAACTTATGATATGGTGGAGATAGAAAAAGATACTACTTTATATCATTTAAGACAATTACAAGAAAAAATATTTGGGTAAGATTTGATGATAATATAATATAGATAGTGCTTAAAAGGGTTGATGGTTATTTTTAAATCAGCCCTTTTAAAATTATATATTTTTGTTAAGATATTTTGTATAGAGGTATATTATAGGTCATTTATAATTAAAAATTTTAATAGTGTATTTAATTTAAATTAATTCTGCAACTTTATATTCATATTTAAAATAATATAATTAAAAATTTTAATATAAAATGAATTAAAATGACCCATTATGTATTATAATATTAACTGTAACACTAATATAGTTCTATTAATTAAAGAAATATCCCCCATTAATATATAATAAATATCTTTAAGCGAGAGAACTTAGTAAAAAAATATATCGTATTCAATAAAAAATCTGTTTACAGAATGGTATATATAGTTATATAATATACTATATAAGATGCGAAAAGATAAAAAGTATAGCACAATGAAAGAAGGTGATTATTATTCAGCTTAATGAAAGACAACTAAAAATTATAGATATAGTTAAGGAAAATGAACCAATAACGAGTGAAAATATTGCCTCCAGCTTGAATGTGACTCGTGCTACGCTTAGATCTGATTTAGCTATATTGACAATGACAGGAATACTAGACGCAAGACCAAAAGTTGGATATTTTTATTCAGGAGTCAGTGAAATTAATTTAATTGGTAAAAGTATAAAAGAGAAATCAGTAGAAGATATAATGAGCATGCCTGTACTAGCTAAGAAAGACGAAAGTATATATGATGTAATAGTCACTATGTTTTTATCTGATGTAGGCAGTATAGTTATTATAGATGAGAATGAAGAGTTATGTGGAGTTGTTTCCAGAAAAGACTTGTTAAAAGCAACAATAGGAGGTTCTGATATAAATAAGATGCCAATAGGTATGATAATGACAAGAACTCCAAATGTAGTTACCTTAACTAAAGGAGCAAGTGTTTTATTAGCTTCAAGAAAAATAATAGAACATGAAGTAGATTCGATTCCAATTGTTGAATATAAGGGAGAAGACAAAAATCATATGAGAGTTGTTGGGAGAATATCAAAAACCAACATAACTAAGCTATTCTTAGAAATAGTTGACAATTAAGGAGGTATGCTGGTGAAAAACCTAATTATATATGCAGTATCAGATTCAGTTGGGGAGACTGCACAACAAGTTGCAAAAGCATGTATGTCTCAGTTTTATGTAAATGAAACTTATGAAATAAAAAGATTTCCATACATGATTAATAAAGGAGTACTACTTGAAACTTTGGAGAATGCAAAAGCTGAAAACGCTTTGATTGTATATACATTAGTCGATGAAGAGTTATGCAGTATTGTTGAAAGATATTGTGAGAGAGAAGGTCTTAGCTGTATAGACCTGATGACAGATATACTAAGAGAAATAAGCAAGAGAACAGGAAGAAAACCTAAAAGAGAAGCTGGTATAATTAGAAAATTAGACGAATCTTATTTTAAGAGAGTTGAAGCTATAGAGTTTGCAGTAAAATATGATGATGGAAAAGACCCTAGAGGTGTTCTTCAAGCAGATATAATTTTAGTGGGAATCTCAAGAACATCTAAAACTCCTTTGAGTATGTATTTGGCTAATAAAAATATAAAAGTAGCTAATGTTCCATTAGTTCCAGAAATACCAATTCCTAAAGAGGTATTTGAGATAAATACTAAGAAGATAATAGGTCTTACTAATTCACCTGAAAAGCTTAATGAAATAAGAACTCAAAGATTAAAAGCTTTAGGTCTATCTAGTAAAGCCAACTATGCTAATCTAGAAAGAATACTTCAGGAATTAGATTATTCAGAAGAAATAATGAAAAAAATTGGATGCCCAGTAATAAATGTTTCAAATAAAGCAATAGAAGAAACAGCAGGTATAATCTTAGACATAATGAAAGAAAATGGTCTAAAGATATACAAAGAAATAGAAATTTAATAATGTCTATTAATAAAAATGATATAAATTAAAATAAAAAGATTAATGGGGGATTTAACAATGGAAACTAAGTATGTTTATAGTTTTGGTGAAGGAAGCAAAGACATGAAATCTTTACTAGGAGGTAAAGGTGCCAATTTAGCAGAAATGACTAAGATAGGCTTACCTGTCCCTCCTGGGTTTACTATAACAACAGAAGCCTGTAATGATTATTATGTTAACAATGAAAGTATAAGAGAAGATATAATAAAAGAAATAGAAGAGCATTTGGCTACTTTAGAAAAAGACTTAAATAAAACATTAGGATGCAATAAGAATCCATTATTAGTATCAGTTCGTTCTGGTGCAGTATTCTCTATGCCAGGAATGATGGATACAATTCTTAACTTAGGTCTTAATGACAATAGTGTTGTTGGTCTAGCAGAAGCTACACAAAATGAAAGATTTGCATATGATAGTTACAGAAGATTCATACAAATGTTTTCTGATGTTGCTATGGAAGTTCCAAAATATAAATTTGAGAATGTATTAGATAGAGTAAAAGAATCAAAAGGATATACAGTTGATACAGAGCTTACAACTGATGATTTAAAAGAAATAGTAAAAGAGTTTAAAGCAATATACAAAAAAGAAATTAAAAGTGATTTCCCACAAGACCCAAAAGAGCAATTAATGCTTGCTATAGAGGCTGTATTTAGATCATGGAATAACCCTCGTGCAATCGTATACCGTAAATTGAATGATATAGCTCATAACTTAGGTACAGCAGTAAACATCCAATCAATGGTATTTGGTAATATGGGAGAAACTAGTGGTACAGGTGTTGCATTTACTAGAAACCCAGCTACAGGAGAAAATAAATTATTTGGTGAATTCTTAATGAATGCACAAGGTGAAGACGTTGTTGCAGGTATAAGAACTCCTCAAAATATATCAACTCTTGCTGATGTAATGCCAGCTGTATTTGATGAATTCGTAAAAATTACTCATATACTTGAAGGTCACTATAAAGATATGCAAGATATAGAGTTTACTATAGAAAATGAAAGATTATATATATTACAAACTAGAAATGGTAAGAGAACAGCAGCAGCAGCAATAGCTGTAGCAGTTGATTTAGTTGAAGATGGAATAATAGACGAAAAAGAAGCTATAATGAGAATCGAACCTAATCAATTAGACCAATTATTACATCCAAAATTTGAAGATAAGGCATTAAAGGAAGCTAAAGTTATAGCAAAAGGTTTACCAGCATCACCAGGTGCAGCAAGTGGTAAAGTTTATTTCAATGCTGATGATGTAGTAAAAGCAAATGAAAAAGGAGAAAAAGTAGTTTTAGTTAGACTAGAGACATCTCCAGAAGATATAGAAGGTATGGTTAAAGCTGAAGGAATCCTTACAGCTAGAGGTGGAATGACATCACATGCAGCAGTTGTTGCTAGAGGTATGGGTAAATGTTGTGTTGCTGGATGTGGAGAAATAAAAGTTGATGAGTTTAACAAAGAAATAAGAGCACTTGATGATGTAGTTATAAAAGAAGGAGAATATATTTCTATAGATGGTTCTACAGGAAATGTTTACTTAGGAGATGTTAAGAAAACAGAAGTAGCTTTAACTGGAAACTTTGAGAAATTAATGAACTGGGTAGATAAACACAAGTGTATGATGGTTAGAACTAATGCAGATAATCCTAGAGATGCTCGTGCAGCTATAGAGTTTGGGGCTGAAGGTATAGGTCTATGTAGAACTGAGCATATGTTCTTTGATGAAGATAGATTACCAGCAGTTAGAGAAATGATATTATCTAATACAGTAGAGCAAAGAGAAAAAGCACTAGAAAAAATATTACCAATGCAAAGAGAAGATTTTGTAGAGTTATTCAAAGTTATGGATGGAAAACCAGTTAATATAAGATTACTAGACCCACCATTACATGAATTCTTACCTCATGATGATGAGACTATAGAAGAACTTGCAAAATCTATGGGAATAAAAGTAAGTGATATTAAGAAGAGAATAGTTGATTTAGACGAATTTAACCCAATGCTTGGACACAGAGGTTGTAGACTTGCAATAACTTATCCTGAAATATGTGTAATGCAATCTAAAGCTATAATACAAGGTGCTATAGAAGCAATAAGAGCAGGTGTTAAAGTTTCTCCAGAAATAATGGTTCCATTAATTGGAGAAGTAAATGAATTAAAGATAATAAGAAAAATGATAGTGGATACTGTTGATGCTATAATAAAAGAAGAAGGTGTAGAAGTTCCTTATACTGTAGGTACTATGATAGAAATACCTAGAGCTTGCTTAACTGCTGATGAAATAGCAAAAGAGGCAGACTTCTTTAGCTTTGGTACTAATGACTTAACTCAGATGGCATTTGGATATTCAAGAGATGATGCTGGCAAATTCTTAGGTCAATATGTAGATGAAGAAATATTAGAAAAAGACCCATTCCAAGTACTAGACCAAAATGGTGTTGGTAAATTAGTTAAAATGGGAGCTAAATTAGGTAGAGAAGTTAAACCAGAATTAAAACTAGGAATATGTGGAGAGCATGGTGGAGAACCATCTTCAGTAGAGTTCTGTTACAGTGTAGGACTTAACTATGTATCTTGTTCACCATTTAGAGTGCCAATTGCTAGACTTGCAGCAGCTCAGGCATCTATAAAAAATCCTAGATAGTCATATACTGTAAAATTATATAATTAAATTAATATCCCCTATACATTCAATGTATCAAATAAATTATTTGTAAGTTGAATATAGGGGATTTTTATTTTATTATAAAAAGATAACTTATATAGTTGTAAATGAAACGTATTTAATTATATTGCATATATTATTGTAGAGAGAAATTTCAACTAGCAATTAAATTGAGTTTACTGGAGGGGATAAAGTTGACAAAGTGTCCTAAATGTGGAAAGGAAGTATCATCACGTCCAGGTAGTATATGCCCACGATGTGGATTTAAAGTAGCAGAGGAAAGTCTGAAAATGAGATGCCCAGAACCTAGTTGTAGGGCTTTGGTATCTAGGAAATTGGATTATTGTCCTAAATGTGGATGCAAACTGAAAGGATATAATATTTCTGAATTTGTTAACATGGTGAGATGTAAAATAGATGAGACATTTGACAAAAGATAATTAAATTTAGAGTTAAACTTTTGAGCCATCCAATTCGGATGGCTCTATAAAAGCATAGGTTTTTGATTATTCTTCATTTCCCTTAACGCTACCTTCGTAAAGTACGGGATTATCAAAAAAAATTTGCGTTAAGACCTGATATCCTCCAGCTTTTTGGAGTTCTCTTAATGGTCTTGTATCATAGTATATTATAGACGCAGTTTCCTCTGGGAAGAATCGAGCTTTTTTTCGTTCTTCTTTTAATTTAAGCTTAAAATATTCTCCTGCATAAGCATACTGCCCAAGTAAGACTACAACTTCTGGGTCAAAATTGATTGCTACATTTTTTAACATTAGTGAGAACATTTCTGCTAAATAGCCAACCTCTATCTTTGCTAGCTCGTCTCCATTGTCTGCTTCTTCAAACACATGTTGAAGTAAATTTTTAGATTCTATCCACTGGTTTATAGATGATTCCAAAAGTTTTAATGAATTTTTCTTTAGCCTATAGCGAATCCTTTCAGCACTAACCATACGTTCAAAGCATCCTTTACTTCCACAGGAGCAAATCTCTTCGTCACTGTAATCAACAGTCATGTGTCCAATTTCTCCAATAAGAGCATTTCTACCAGTAAGCACAACTTTATCAATATAGCATGAAGAAATTCCTGCTTCTGCATACATGACAACTGTTCTTTTATTGCGAAATTCTTCTTCAAGAAGAAGTGCATTTCCAGCCATTCTAACTAGATTTTCTACTATAATTTCCTGTTTTGGATACAATTTTTCAAGCCATTCTTTTATATTAATATTTCTGCCCCAATGTGGAGCCATCATAAAAAATCTGACAATACCACATTTTTGGTCTACAAATCCAGCAATTGCAAGACTTATACCATATAACTCCTCATGAGAGACTTCTGCATTTGCTAGAATCTCTTCAATGTGACCTGCAAGTTCTTTTTGAAATGTATCCAATGTATTTTTGTAAGTGGCAGGAATTTCTATTTCTAAGATACATTCATTTTTCATGGTCAAAATTGCAAAATGAATATAATTCTCTTCAAGTGATATACACAGTATTCTTTTATTACAAGAAAACGAATATAATTCTGGGCGTTTTCCACCAATATTTGTAGAATTTCCTTTACCTACTGAAACCAAAAGTCCTATTTCTTCAAAACTCTGCATAGCTTTTTTTACTGTAGGACGGCTAATTTTGGTTGCTTCACTGATATCATTGACTGATACCTCTGTTGAATTTCTGATGATGTAAAGTATTCGTTTCCGATTTAAATATTTTAAGTCTGAAGGCATGGATGCATTTTTTACATGTTTCTCTCTATTTCCCATAAGACTATATTTCCTTTCTTGTTACATTTCATTGGTCGTTACTTTTGTTTAAATATACGATATCATATTTTCTTAATCTTTTCCAGTTATCTGAGTTGACAATTTAAAAATAAAGTTATAAAATAAAGTTACATAACTATATTACATAATATTGAGGGGGTTTCCAAAATGGAACTAAAACCAAATGTAAATCTTAGTATTTACGAGAAATGTTTTACTGCTGTTGATACACATACAGTTGGAGAATTTACACGTGTTGTGCTATCTGGATTTCCAGAATTACCAGGAGATACAATGATTGAAAAGAAAAAATATTTGGAAGAGAATTGTGACCAGTATCGTAAGGCGTTAATGTTTGAGCCTCGTGGGCATCATGATATGTTTGGTTCTATTGTTACTGAGCCAATTAATTCAGAAGCAGATTATGGAGTTATCTACATGGATACTGGTGGATATTTGAATATGTGTGGGCATGGAACTATTGGAACTGTTACTGCAATTATAGAAGCGAGACTTGTAGAAGCAAAAGAACCATATACAGAGGTTGTATTAGATGCACCTGCTGGTTTAATCCGTACAAAGGCAGAGGTAAAAGATGGTAAGGTTGTGAATGTAACATTAACAAATGTACCTGCATTTTTGTATAAGGAAAATTTAACTACTGTTATTGATGGGAAAGAGATTACATATGATATTTCATTTGGAGGAAGTTTCTTTGCATTGTGTGATGTTACACAGTTTGGTATGGATGTAACACCTGAAAATATTCCATTTCTAACTGATTTTGGTATGAAATTGATTGAACATGCCAACAAAGAAAATGAAATTCAACATCCTGAGTGTGATATTACTTCTGTTGACCTTGCTGAATTGTATTGTCCTACTTCAACAACTGGATGTGATATGAGAAACGTTGTAATCTTTGGTGATTATATGGCAGACCGTTCTCCATGTGGAACTGGGACGAGTGCTAAACTTGCTACACTTTATAAAAGAGGTAAAATTGAGATTGGAGAGCCTTTTGTGTATGAAAGCTTTATTGGTACTACATTTACAGGTGTAATCAAGGAAGAAGCAAAGGCTGGAGAGTATTCTGCAGTAATACCTAAAATCACAGGAAGTGCTTATGTAACAGGAGTATCTACTTATATTATTGATAATGATGACCCTTTAAAATATGGATTCCAAGTTTCAAAATAATATTTATTTTTTTTACTGTCAATTATTCTATTAGAATAGGGACTTACATAGGTATAAGTTCTAGGTAAAATGAGATTATATCATAAAAAACTTAGAAAAGTTATAATGATTTAAAATGAGGATTATTTTATATGAAATTGAAATCCTAGATGTAGACAATTAAGTAGATTTGTATAAAACAAATTTATAAATTGTATATTAAAAAGACTGTAGATAAATTTGCTTCTATTCAAATCTATCTACAGTCTTTTATTTAATAATAAATCAATTCTATATATATTTTTATTAAATAATTTTGTGAAAGTTGTTTAATATTTTCTATTTACCAGTATTAAGTATCCAAGGCTTTTCTATACCATTTTTTAATGAGTTATAGTTTACAATAAGCGTGTCATAGCTATTTTTAGCATCTTCATTACTTACTACTTGTTTTTTATAATCAGTTAGAGTGATTAATCCTAAATCATATCTTAATTTAGTATTTTTTACTTGTTTTTCTGATAATTCAAGTTGTTTTTTAGTAATATCAATTGTATCTTCTAAAGCAAGTAATTGAGCATAACTATCAATCAAGCCTTTTTTTAGAGCTTTTTTACTGTCTTCTAATGTTACTAGACCATTTTCAGTATTGTATTTTTGTTGAAGATAATTTGCATATGTAGTAAGACCAGCAGCATAAGTCTGTCTTTCATTGTTATATTCAACTACATCTGCTTTATATTTTTCTAAATCTTTTTCATACTTATTCATAATAACCTTATATTCATCATCAGTCAAACTACCTTGTTCTGGTTTTGTAGGAGCAACTGGTCTTGTAAGATTAGGTCTATCTGGTAAATCTGCTTTATTCTCATCATCATCATTAAAACTTTCTTCAGTACGCTCCAAAATCAATTGGTCGTACTTTAAGTATTCATTTACTTTACCTTCCATATATGAATCAACTGAGCCACCTACTCTAAAAGATTCAAATCTATATTCCTTATCCAATTGATAATTATCTAAATTTATATTAGTCAATAGCTTAAAATAGTCTTGATTATTTTTTAGTTCTTGAAGTTTAGCTTTTTGAGTATTTTGTAGTGTCTGAAGTTCAAGTTCAGCTGACTCAGTTTCTAATGATGTTACTAATCCTAACTCTTTTTTTAATTTCATATCTTTAATTTCTTTAGTTTTTATCTCAAGATTGTTTTTTATTTTATCCAACTCATTTTCTCTTGATACTAAATCATTGTATTTATTAGTAATATCATTTGCTATTTGGTCTTCCATAAACCCTTTTGCCTGTTCACTTTGATTTTTAAGAAGTCCGATTTGGTCGTATGGAAATGAGTTATCACTTCCAGTAAAACTATCAAACTCATCTTGTACTTCCAATTTTTCTTTTAACATTTTTATTTCTTCTGATTTCATCTTTAATTTATCACTATTTTTAAGTGCTGCACTGACAGCTTCTCTAGCAGTTAAAAGTTCCTTTTCAGATGTCCTTTTAGTTGAATCATTCACTATAGAATTATCAACTTTACTTATAGAAGAAGTATTATCATTTGCATAAACTGGCATTAGGTTGGCTGTTATTATTCCAACACCGCATCCAATCGCAACTATTTTACTAACCTTCTTATTCAATACAATCACCCTCCATTCTATTTAAACTTTAGCTTTCAATTTTGGTTTCTTTATTATTTTTCTTTTTATAGCACCTATTTTATCTGTTATTTTACCAAATATTTTAGGCATTTTGTCTGAAAACTTATCTTCCCATTTATCAAATATTAAGTATATAGTAGGTATAAGTACCAAAGTTATAAGTGTAGATACAGTCAGACCTCCCATTATAACTATAGCTAGTGGTTGCATTGTTTCTCCACCTTCACCAAGAGATAGCGCTGTTGGTAACATACCTAAAATTGTTGTTGCAGTTGTCATTAGAACTGGTCTTAATCTTGCTGCACAACCAATAGAAACCAATCCAATTAAATCATTGTTACGATTTGTTTTTCTAAGCTGTTCTATGTAGTCAATAAGAACTATACCATTGTTAACAACTATACCTATAAGTAAGATTATACCTAACATACCTACAGTACTTAAACTTTGCCCACTGACTAGGAGAGAAAGCACAACTCCAACAAATGCAAATGGAACACAGAACATGATTATAAATGGTTTACTAAATGATTCAAACTGAGCTACCATTACCATATAAACTAGTGCTATAGCTATAACCATTGAGAATCCAAGACTTGCCATAGACTCATTCATCATCTCTGTTTCTCCACCAACGCCAATAGAGTAATCTTTAGGAATTACCATTTTGTTAGTTTTTTCTAGTGCTAATTTTGTAGCAGTACCAGCATCTACATTATCAAGTGTAGCAGTTATATTTACAGAGAAATCTCCATCAGTTCTAGATATAGATTGTAGACCATCTGCCATTTTTATATCTGAAAAAGCACCAAGAGGAACTTCTTTTCCAGTAGCAGAGTTTACTTTTAATTGTTTTATATCTTCTAGATTATCAATACTGTCTGCTTTAAATTTTAAGTTTACATCAACTTTGTAATCATCAATTGTAGCGGTAGTAACTGAGTCACCATTTATTGCTGTACGCAGTAATCCTGCTATTTCAGCAGTGTTTACACCATATTCTTGAGCTTTATGTTTGTCTATTGTAAATTGAGCTTCTTGTGTTGTATCTGTAAGAGAAGTCTCGACATTTCTAAATCCTTTTATTGAACTGAATTCTTTTTCAGCTTCTTTTCCTAATATTTTTAATACATCTAAATCAGGGCCTTTCATTTCTAATGTAAAGTCTGCTCCTGTGCTTCCACCCATGACACTACTATTTTGGCTTACATTTATTTTACAATCTGGGACAGTGGCAACTCTATCAATTATTTCTTTTTCTATCTCATCAGTAGTTCTCTTTCTATTTTTTTGAGATTCTAATTCAATTGCTATATTTGCTGTATTGTTATTTGAATCTGATGTTAAAGTTGTTATTAAAGTTTTAACTTCTGGAATATCTGAAACTTTTTTCTCAGTCATAGATACATAGTAATCATTAGATTCTAGACTAAGACCTTTTGGAAGTTCTATAGAAACAGCAAGTGCTCCCTTGTCGGCAGCAGGCATAAAGTCCATACCTATAAAGCTCATTCCAATTAAAGAAGCTATAAAAATAAGTAAACTTGATATTACTACTAAGCGTTGGTGTCTCAAGCATACACTTAGTAATCTTTTATACCCTTCACTTACTTTATCAAATATAGGACTGTCTTTTTCCTGCATCTTTTCGCTATTCTTACCTCTACTTAATTTTGCGAACACACTAGGAACAAGAGTAATCGCACCTATGAAAGAGAAGGCTAGGGAAGCGATAAGAGTTTTACCTAATGCTCCAAAAGTTATTTTAGCTATACCTTCTGTAAACATAATAGGTAAAAATATTGCTATAGTAGTCAATGTTGATGCAAGTATGGCATTGGTTACGGTTCTTGTACCCTCAATAGCGCAATCATCAATACTCATACGACCACTTTTCCTATATTTAAATATATTTTCAATTACAACTGTAGCATTGTCGACAACCATACCAACTGAAATTACCAAGGAACTTGCCGTAATAAGGTTTAAACTTTCTCCTGTAAAGTAGAGAATTGCTATGGCTCCTATTATGGAAATTGGAATTGCTATGGCAACAACTAGTGAAGCTCTTACACTTTTTAAGAAAGCAAAGATTACCACAAAGGCAATAACAGCACTTATAAGCAAGTTACTCATTACACTGTTTATTGATTCACTTATGTACGAACTTGTATCGTTAGCAATTTTAATTTTAAATTGAGGATTTTCTTTATTTAATTCATCTACGTATTTATACGCATTTTGCATAACTTTTACAGTATTGGCATCTTGCTGTTTAGAAATATCTATTACTAAACTGTCTTTTCCATTATATCTATAAATACTGTCTTTGTCTGCATATCCATAATCTACACTACAAAGATTATCTAATCTAACTGTATTTCCACCCTTTACAGGAATTTGAATCTGTTTTATATCATCTAAAGATTCAAGTTTATCAATTGCTCTTAAAACTATTTTATCTTCACCTTGAGTAATTGAGCCATAAGGGTATGTTTTATTACTAGATGATAATATACCTTTTATAGTTGATAAACTAACTCCATAATTTGAAAGAACAGCTGGGTCAGCTATTACATTGACCTGTGCTTTTTCTCCACCTTTAAGGTCTGCTGATGTAACACCATCTATAGATTCTATTTTAGGTTGAATCACATCCTCAGCATATTTTCTCAATGCCTGTGAACTATTTTCATTTCCTCCAGATATAACAAGCTGACCTATAGCTTGTGCATTCATATCTAATTTTAGAACTGTTGGTTTAGCTGCATCATCTGGAAGACTAGTCTGTAATGCGTCAACTTTAGACCTAACATCGTTCATTATTTCATCTAAATTAGTTCCAAACTCAAATTGAGCAACTACCATAGAAACACTTTCTTGTGAACTTGATATGGTAGATTTTACGTTTGAAACAGCTGATAGACTTTCATCAACTTTTTGACTAACTTGTTCATCAACGTCTTGAGGACCAGCACCTGTCCAAGTAGTCATAACCATTACAACAGGTATTTCTATATCAGGCATTAGATTTATTGACATTTTCTTATATCCAATACCACCAAAAACTATTAATACCAAGAAAACCATTATGATTGTAAGAGGACGCTTAACAGAAGTTTGTATAAAATTCATAGTACTATTTCTCCTTTTCTACAGGAAATATCTTAGTTCCATTAGAAATAAGACTTATCCCCCCAATAACCACTGTATCTTTTTCGCTTACACCACTTTTGATTTCTATTTTATCCTCTGTTACAATTCCTGTTTGAACTAATTTTTTCTTTGCTATATTATCTTTGTTTGCTATGTATACATATTTCTTTCCTTTTTCTTCAAATATTGCTTTTTTAGGTATTGTAACAGCACCATTTTCTTTTTCAACACTTAAGTTTACTTGAGCAGACATTCCTGCTTTAAACTTGTTGTTTGTGTTAGTAACAAGCACTTTAACAGGATATAAAGATGTCTGAGGGTCAACTACTGAAGGTACATAATCTACCTTTCCTAAAATCCTTTGGTCTTCAATTATAACTTCTACATTTCCATCCTTCTTAAATTTACCTATGTCTGATTCTGCTACATTTAAATCAACTTCTAATATGTTAGGATTAGAAATAGTAAAAGCTGGCTGTGATTGTGTTATCATTTCTTTTGCATCAAAGTTTTTAGCAGTTATTGTACCATCTACTGGAGCTGTCAAAGTTAATTTATCTAAGTTACTCATTGCTAAATTATATGATACTTGAGCTTGGTCAAGTTGTTTTTTAGCAAGAGCCTTAGCTTGAGGTATACTCTTTGAAGTTGCTGTATCGTATGATCTTTGAGCAGAGTCTAGTTGTTGTTTTGATTGTTCTAAAGCAAATTCTATTTTTTTAAATTGGTCTAAACTAATTACTTCCTGCTCATAAAGAACCTTATTATTGTCATAATTCCTTTGAGATTCATCATATTGAATTTTTGCGTTATCAAGAGCTGTTTTTGCTTGATTTACTTGTGCTTCTAATGAGCCACCAGTTGCACTTGAATAACTTGCTTTAGCCAAATCTAGTGCTGCCTTACTTTGTTTTACACTATTTTCTAAATCTGGACTGCTTATACTCAATAATTCATCTCCTTTTCTTACATTTTGCCCAAGTTTTACATAAACTTCTTGAACTGTGCCAACAGTCTGTGCAGTAACAGCTGTTTCATCTTTAACCTTTGTAGTTCCTGAGAAAGCATTTGTGTTTTCAATTTCTCCTCCTACTGCTTTTTGAACAGAAACTGCTATTGGTTTCTCGGGTTCAGGTTCTTCTGTTTTTCCACATCCAACTAAAAACAGTGAACTACACATTAAGAAAACTATTAAATATCTTTTCATATCTCCTCCTATTATATATTGCACACTAGCTTGTTGTAGAATTTAAAGTGTCTTATAATTTAAGTTTAGTTTTAGGCTAATTAAAAAACTTCCCTTTATTGGCAATTTATAATTCTCTAATTTGATTATAAATTTATAATTATTATGAGTCAATAACTTTTTCTTGTTTTAAATTTATTAATAGTTTATAATTTATACTATATAAATAACGAATGGTTTATTACATTATTTATTGAAGGGATGTTACAAAGATGGATAACAATAATATACTTAAAATAGCAGACTCTTTTTTAGATTTCTTATTTGTACTTGAAAATAATATATTTAAAGAAAGTGATTTGTTAAAGAAATTTCAAAATAACTCGGATATAATGAAAGCGTATTTTGAAGAATGTCCAATGGCTCCATCGCATGCTAAGGTAATTCTTTATCTTATGACATCGAACTCATCATCAATTTCTCAAATAGCTTCTAATTTAGGAATCTTAAAATCAAATATGACACCAATTATTGATAGATTGGTAGAACATGATTTAGTTAATAAATTTCCTGACCCAAAAGATAGAAGAATTCTTAGGGTGGAATTAACAGATAAGGCATTCGACTTATTTGATGCAGTAAAAGCTATCCTTAAAGAGTCTTTAGTAAAGAAACTATCAAATCTCTCTGAGGAGGAATTAACTTTATTAGATGAACATACACTGAAGTTATCAGAGATAGTAAAAAAATTAGGCTAGATGTAATTGTGGAAGTCATTGTTAACAAAGTTAAAAAATCGTAAAACAATAAATGTCAGTAGCATAATATAGAATATTATGCTACTGACATTTATTGTTTTACGAGTATTATTTAGTTATCAAACTCTATTTTCCAACTGAAATAACCGTTATCTGGATTCTTATTATATTTTAATGTAGCATCAAACTTATTGCCATTTTTAGATGTTAAGGATTTTACTTTGGTTTCACCTTTTTTTAAAATATTTTTGACCATTGTTTTATTAACTTTCTTTTTATAAAGATTTAAATACTTATCATTTTTCCAAATAACGAATTTACATTCTTTATGATTTTTACAAGCAAACCCTTTATCAAATTCAAGTACATCACCCTGACAAACAGGACATTTACCAAGAGATGGATTGTCATCTTTATTTTTGTTTTCTTTTTTGTTATCAGAATCTTTTGATACAGCAACTTCTTTTTCAGTATTAGTCATACTCTTTTTCTGTTTTTTTTCTTTTATTTTAGTAAACTTTTTAGTTTTTGAATCAAAAGTATATGCTTCTGTATTTATGTTTTTTGAAGCATCGTGTTTTATAATATTGACATTTTGGTATATAAAATTAATGATATTAGTAAGATATTCTTTTCTAGTGTATTTGCCTTTTTGTATATCACTCAAACTTTTTTCAAGTTTTCCAGTGTAATCTACATCAAATAAATCTTTAACAGGAAAAATCTCAACTAAATTTTTTCCGAGGTCTGTTATAGAATAAGACTTTCCTTTTTTATTTACATATCCAACTTGACTTATCTTCTTCAATACATCAGCACGTGTAGCTGATGTTCCTATAGAATATCCTGACAACACAGTTGTATCTTCTTCAGGTACATTTTTACCACAATTTTTCATAGCTTTTAAAAGTGTGTCCTCAGTATACGGTTTAGGAGGAGTAGTTTGTTTAGTTAATGGCTTTACTTCTAATACATCTACAATATCATCTTTATTTACAAGTGGAAGTAAATCGTTTTTTTCTTCCTTATTATATACTTCAAGATATCCTTTTGATTTGAGTACTTTACCCTTTGTTAAAAAAGTGCAATTATCTACTTCAGTCTTAATTTCTGTATTCTCGTATTCAGCAGGGGGCATAAAGTTTGCTATAAACCTATCTTTTATAGCATCATAAACCAGTTGCTCATCTTTAGACAAGTTTTTGGGAATTATATAAGTAGGGATTATAGCACTATGGGAATCTACTTTAGAAGAATCAAAGACCCTTTTAGTTTTAGAAAATTTAATCTTAGTTTCATATTCAAGTCCAACTTTTAGTTTGTCTAAAGTTTGAGAAACCTTTGAAGTCAAACTTTCCTCTAAAAAAATAGAATCAGTTCTAGGATAAGTTATATATCCACCCTTACCATTACCCTCATAAAGAGATTGACAGACATTTAGGACCTTGTCAGAGGTAAAATTAGAATACTTAGAAGTTATATATCCTTGAAGTGATGTCAAACTAAAAAGTTTAGGTGCATATTCTTTTGACATAGTAACTTTTTTATCTAGTATTTTACCAGTTTCAGATGTAATTGAAGCTATAATTTTATTTGCATCTTCGAGTGTATCAAATTTACTTTCTTTGCCCTTAATATATTTACCTTTATATTCACCAGCCTCAGCTTTAAAATGACCTTCTATTTCATAATAAGTTTTAGGAACAAAATTTAGTATTTCCATGTCTCTGTCATAGACTAATTTAACTGTTGGAAGAATTACTCTACCTATATTTAATAATTTTCCATTTCCATATTTCAACGTAGCAACGGAAGTAAAATTTATTCCAATCAACCAATCAGTGATAAGTCTTGTGTATCCAGCGGCTTGAAGATTTCTCATTTCATCTTCATCTTTTAAGCTTTTTATACCTCTTGTAATGTCTTCTGGCGTCCATTCATTTACTAAAATTCTTTTTACTGGTTTTTTATTGTTTGCAAGTAAAAATATTAGAAATGCTATGAGTTCTCCTTCTCGGTCATTATCAGTGGCATTTATTACATATTCTACATCTTTTCTATTCAAGAGTTTTTTCACAGTATTGAATTGTTTGGTTTTAGAACTATCAATCTTAAATTTAAACTTATCTTCAGGAACAAATGGAAAATTATTCATTTTCCAAGAACCAGAATATTTATCTTTATCATAATCCTTCATATCATATAATGATACTAAGTGCCCAACTGCATAAGTAATTATATAATCATTTCCTTCAAAGTAACCATCTTGTCTAGTCTTTGCACCCAGAAAGGATGCTATAGTTTTTGCAACAGATGGTTTCTCAGCAAGTACAAGTTTCATAAAAAATCCTCCTTTAAAACACTAATAATTATATTACCACAAAAAAATAAAAAACTTCAAGAGGTCGAAATTTAAGTTATAATATTTATAGAAAGTTGAAAGGAGATATAAAATGTACAATTTGAAAGTAAAAAAACTAAATGACGATGCTATAATACCTAATTTCGCTCACAAAGGTGATGCTGGTATGGATTTGTATTCTATAGAAGAGGTGGTAATACCTTCTGGAGAAACTAAACTTATTAAAACTGGAATATGTATAGAGCTTCCTACTATGACAGAAGCGCAGGTAAGACCTAGAAGTGGGCTTGCTTTAAAACATTCAATTACTGTGTTAAATACACCTGGAACTATTGATGAAGGTTATAGAGGAGAGCTTAAAATTATATTAATAAACCATGGGAAAAATGATTTTAAAGTTGAAAAACATATGAAAATTGCTCAAATGATAGTAAAACCTATCTATGATATTAATATAGAAGAAGTGAAAGAATTAAGTGATTCTGAAAGAGGAAAAGGTGGATTTGGTTCGACAGGATTTTAAAAAGTTACAAAAAAGTTAAAAAATATAGCCATCTTTTAAAAAGGCAAAAGATGGCTATATTACTAAGTTGCAGGCTATTGATGATTAAAATTCACTTATGGTAATTTATGGTAAATAAATATTACTATAGACAAATAGTTACAAATTTGTAATAATATTAATATAAAAGAAATAATTGATATTTTAATATAGTGTCAGTTATTTCTTTTATATTTAAAAAATGAATAAAGCTACTAGAAAAGAGGAGATGAGTGGAAAGTTATGAATTTTAATCAAAAGAGAATAGCAGCCAGCATAATGGCAACTGCGATAATAATGCCTACAATGGGGAACTTAGCATATGCTGATGAGTCTGGGGTAGAGAGTGTAAGTATAGAAAACAGAACAATAACAGGGAATGCAGTAAATTTTAGAAAAGGACCAAGTACAGACCATGAATCAATGGGGAAACTTTACAAAGGAGATAAAGTTGAGTATGTAGGAAAAGAAGGTTCTTGGGCAAAAGTTAAATATAATGGAAACACAGGTTATGTGCATGGAAATTATGTAGGAATAAATAACCTTGGAAATAGTAATGAAAGTAATGATGCTTCAGTTAAGTCAACAAAAGTTGTTACAGCAAAAGGGTTAAATTTTAGAACAGGACCAAGTACAAGTAGTTCTAAAATATCTACACTAGGATACGGTACTGAAGTTGGATACATATCTGAGTCAAATGGATGGTCAAAAATAAGTTCTAATGGTAGAGTGGGTTATGTTTCAAGTAAATACTTAGGAACTAGTATAAATGAATCTACAAATGGAAATACTGGCAGTAGTTCAAATGACCTTGTAAAGGACACAAAGGTTGTAACGGCAAAATCACTAAACCTTAGAACAGGACCAGGTACAGGTCACTCTAAAGTAGCTACATTAAGCTATGGAACTGAAGTTGGAAGTATTGCTGAAAATGGAGGATGGACAAAAGTAAATCATGACAATCAAACGGGATATGTGTCAAGTCAATATCTTGCTGAAAAAGGTTCTGTTGATACTTCAACTCCATCTGATTCAACTAACTCTCCAAGTCAGGGAGCTGATAGTGTAATAAGTTTTGCAAAGACTCTACTTGGAAAACCATATGTATGGGGAGCGGAAGGTCCAAATAGTTTTGACTGTTCTGGATTCACACAATACGTTATGAAAAAATCAGCAGGAGTTAGTATACCAAGAGTGTCTAGAGATCAAAGTAAGTATGGAACATATGTAAATAGAGGAGACCTTAGAAGTGGAGACTTAATATTCTTTGATACACAAGGGTCAAATAATGGTTCTGTAAGTCATGTTGGAATATACATAGGAAATGGAGATATGATACATGCATCTTCAGGTTCATCAAAAAAGGTAACAATATCTAATATAAATAGTAGTTACTATTCAAGTAGATATGTAAATGCAAGAAGAGTTTTATAATCATTTTTTATTATAGAGCTCAATAAATAGATTTTTCTTTATTGCTTATAATATAAAAGCAGGTACAATATTGATAGTATTATAGATTATTATCTATGTTACTACTTAATTGGTACCTGCTTTTTTCTTTATTTTCTTTAAGTATAGAAAATAAACTATGTTTATTTTATTTTGTAAACTTTAACAAAAACAGTAAATTATAAATTATCAAATAATAGTAGTTTATATAAATAAAAATTTTAGAACATTTTTTGAGATTCTTCTAATTCGTAAGCATCCATTAAAGCTTCACCAAATCTTTGATAGTGAATTATTTCTCTTTGACCTAAGAATTTTAGTACTTCTATAACATCAACATCATCTGTTAAATTTATAAGTTGATAATAAGTTGCAAGTGCTTTTTGCTCAGCAGCCATATCTTCATGTAAATCAGTTACAGGGTTTGACATAACAGCAATAGGTCTTACATCAAATGGAACACCATTTGAATCTGTTGGATAAATTCCGTATCCATTTTGTGCATAGTTTGAACCAAGACCTGCAGCCTTTAATTCTTCTGGGCTTGCATCAGAAGTCAACTGATAAACCATAGTACATATAAGCTCAACGTGAGCTAGTTCTTCTGTACCAATATCTGTTAAAAGTGCACGCATATTGCCAGTAGGCATTGTATATCTTTGGCTTAAATATCTTAAAGATGCTGCAAGTTCTCCATTTGGCCCACCAAATTGAGTTATAAGAAATTTAGCCATTCTAGGGTCGCAAGTTTTTATATTAACTGGGTGTTGTATAGTTTTCTGATATATCCACATGAATTTTCAATCCTCCAATACTTGATGTCTAATAATTAAATTCTCTGTCCCAAGGCCAAGGTTGTTCAGCCCATTGCCAAGGGCATCTACTTGGAGCATACCCAAAGTTAGTTAAAGGACCGTATTTATTTTCGTAAGCGTATCTAGCTTGCGCAAATTGATTACATAATGAATTGTAAGTGTTGATAGCGTTTTTATCATCAGGGTGAGTGTCTAAATATAAGTTCATATCAACACATGCAAAAGATGTCTCCTGAATTTTTCTCATAAGTTCAGCTCTAGATGAATCTTTCATTATCTTCTACCTCCTCTATATTTTTTTGGCTTAGCATATAATTCTTTGTTGTACATTTCAGAATCTAATAGATTTAGTTCTGGAAATATAGTTCCAAATTTTAATGCATCAGAAAGGCAGTACATTTCTGTAAAAATTTGATTATTAACGTATGGTCTAGCTAAAGATGGACCACAATTCTTTTTGATATCTCTAGTTTTATTTTCCAAGATGAAAACCTCCTTGTTGTAAATAGATAGGTAACTCTATCTAGTGTATAATATTCAGTCATTTAAAAATCGTTACTCATAATAAAATATTAAATGAGAAAAATAAAAAAGATAATAAAAGAAAGAGGTTATTTATGTTATTATAAGTTTATGCATTATTGAAAATTATAAATTATTTGTTGAAATTAAAGTGAAAATTATAGTATTTTATAGATGAAGGTAGACTTTTTTGTAAAATATTATTAACATAAATATACGAGGTGATTAAATGAGTGAGCTATCAGGAAAAGGCTGTGAAATTATAGTTCCTTTTGAGGAAAGACTTCCAGTAAGAGATATAGAAAAAAGTATAATAAAAAAATATAGAAAAAATTTATGGTCCAAGTTTATGAAAGCAATAAGAGATTACAAATTAGTTGAAGAAGGGGATAAGATAGCTGTAGCAATTTCTGGTGGAAAAGACAGTATTCTTATGGCTAAAATGTTTCAAGAGTTAAAAAGACATGGACAAGTTAATTTCGATGTTGAATTTATTGCTATGGACCCTGGATATCATGCAAATATAAGGCAATTACTTATAGATAATTGTGAGTATCTAAATATACCAATACATTTATTTGATTCAAGAATATTTGAAATAGCAGATGAGATAGCAAAAGATTATCCATGTTATATGTGTGCCAGAATGAGAAGAGGAGCATTATATTCAAAAGCAGAAGAGTTAGGATGTAATAAACTTGCATTAGGTCATCATTATGATGATGTAATAGAGACAACAATGCTTAATTTATTGTGTGCTGGTAATTTTAAAACAATGCTTCCTAAACTTAATTCTACTAATTTTGAAGGAATAAAAATCATAAGACCGCTTTATTATATAAGAGAAGAGCATATTATAAGATTTATTCAAAATAGTGGGATATGGCCATTAAATTGTGCATGTATGGTTGCTGCTAAAAAAACAGGAAACAAGAGATATGAGATAAAAGACTTAATAAAGAGCTTAGAGCCAAATTTTAAAAATGTAGAAAAATCTATATTTAAGGCGGCAGAAAATGTAAACCTTGATTCAATACTTGGTTGGCAACAAAATGGGGAGAAACATTCTTTCTTAGAAGATTTTGAATAAAAATAATTAAAAAGAATCACTATAAACAATTGGAAAGGGTGTTTATATTGAAAAGAGTATATATAGACTTTGAAATGAATATGCCAAATTCTAAATCAAAGAGGGCAGTATTGAATTCTGATATAATTGCAATTGGAGCAGTTATGTATGATGAAAAAACAAAAAATATTGATAAATTTAAATCTTTAATAAAGCCAGTGAGTAATGAAGAAGTGTATCCTCATATACAGGAATTAACACATATATCTTCAGAAGAATTGAAGAATGCACCAAGTTATGAAGAGGTCATGAGAAAGTTTAAAAAATGGCTAGGCATATTTTCTGATATTGAAGGAATATATACTTTTGGCAACTTAGATTTGACATGTTTCAATAATACTGATATTAGAAGTTCTAAGAAAAACAATCATCCAAGATTTGTAAATAATATTAGGGATTTATTTATAGATATAAAAGAAAAATATATAAATTGTGGTATGAGATGTATGAACTACATATCATTAAAAAATTTACTTGAGTTTGCCAATTTAGAGTTTAGTGGAGACGCTCATGACCCATTAAACGACGCATATAATTTATTTGTTTTAGATGAGGCAATCACAAATAATGTAGCAATACAAAATCTTTTGATAATACGAGATATAATAAGACCACCATTTAACGACATAAATTGTGATTTAGATAATTGTTTTAATAAATTTAAAGAGTCACTGTATAAAAAAGAAGGAAATTATAATATTGTAGATTTTTCTATTGAAATAATAAAAACTGTGAGAATGTACTTATCAACAATTATAAATATAAATATACAAAATTTAGAGGTTATGAAAGATGTAAGTAAGAAACTGGATACTATAGATAAACTGAAAGATATAGAAGAAGGTTATTTTTACTTATTGGAAGATGTATATTTTGATATGAAAGACTTACTAGAAGATTTAATGCTTTATAGAGTGCATGAAGATGAGTATAAGTATGAGGTAGAAAATATAATAAGAATGTTTGATGAAGATTTATATAATGAAAAAATATATATAAATAAAGATAATAGTATAAATATTGTTAATAAGATATAGGAAATTATTAATAATACAGTAAAACTTGATGAGTATGATAATTTTTTATGAGATTAAAGTTAAATAGAGCTAAATTAATATAAAATAATAAAAAATGTAGAAGGTATGTGTACTTTCTGCATTTTTCATTATACATTATTTTAAGTTTAAGAAATGTAGCATAGGTTTTATAATTAATATATTTTATTGATATTTTATGATTGTAAAATTCAAAAACTACTTCTTGCGAAAGTAATTTATTTGTTGTATTATAATTTACATAAATATGTAAGATAATTAAAAGGTATTATTAGAGTAGATATATTCAAAATTTTAACTATTAGTTTATATATTAAAAAGATGAAGGGTAGGATGAAGTCATGGGTTTTAGAGAAGTGAAAATTGAGGAATTACAGTTTAATCCATTTACTAAGATTGGTAAAGAATGGTTGCTTATAACAGCTGGTAATTCAGAAAAATTTAACACAATGACTGCTAGCTGGGGTGGTGTTGGAGTATATTGGAGTAAAAATGTTGTTACAACTTACATAAGACCACAGAGATATACAAAGGAATTTGTAGATAATAATGATACATTTACAATTGCATTTTTTGATGAAACATACAGAGAAGCTTTAAATATTTGTGGAACTATTTCTGGTAGAGATATAAATAAAGTAGAAAAATCAGGACTTACACCATATTTTGTAGATGATACTGTAGCTTTTGAAGAAGCTAACATGATTATGGTATGCAAGAAATTATATCATGACTCTATGCCACCAGAAAATTTTGATGCCAAAGAAAATGATAAAAAGTGGTATCCAGAGAAAGATTATCATACTATGTATATTTCAGAAATTATAAAAGTTCTTGTAAAAGAATAGCTATAGTAAAAATATCTAAAAATAATTCATTATAAGGGAATTAATGTAACTTTTTATCTAGTATTTAATATAGATACTAATGACTAATCAGATGTTAATTATTAAATAGATACTATTGTAAAAGAAGATGAACTCCATTTGATAGGGTTCATCTTTTTATTTATTCATGTAAAATTAATTATCTGAATAAAAATATTTATTTGAAATATTCAAGTGTATTTTATAAATATCTTTATGTTAATTAGAATCTAAATTTATTACTTTTATAATGGCTTTGTTTTAACATAAATAACTTTAATATTAATTTTATTCAATATATTATTATAAAAGTATAAATATCACTTAATAAAAATATATATTGTATTAGGTATTTTAAATAAATTTTTTAAAGGGTGATTTATTATGGAAAGTATAACTAGTTATTTTAGAACAATATTATGTGTATTTATATGTTTATCGTCTGTATTTATATTTATTCAATTAGCTAGAGTATTCATTAATAATAAAAAGATTAATCAGAAGAATAAAATGAAAAAAGGATTTAGATATGATAGAGATTTAATTGAAGCTAGAAGAGAAGATGTGTATGTAAAAGACAATAATATTAATAAGAATAATAGCAGCAATAGCAATAAAAAATTAAAAGAAGAAAAAGTATTCAAATATGACAATGGAGACCTATATAAAGGTGAGTTTGTTGATGGAAAGAAAAATGGATTTGGAATATATATTTTTTCAAGTAAGGAAAGATATGAAGGGCTGTGGAAAGATGATAAGATGCATGGAATAGGAAAGTATACTTATAGAGATGGTTCAACATATACAGGTGAATTTAAATACGGATTAAAAAATGGTTTGGGAAAGTTAACATATCCAAATAATGATATTTATAAGGGATATTTTTTAGATAATAAGAAAAATGGCAAAGGTGTATTATACAAAAATGATGGAAATAAACAGGCAGGAATATGGGAAGATGATGAACAGTGTAAAAATTTAGATTTTAAAGATTTAAACAATAAAGAAAGAAATAATTTTTATCAGAATAGATTAAACAATCATAAAGTGAAAATTTAGCAATTATAAAAAAATAATCTTTATTTTAGTGAAAAAAATAATATATGTGTGTTGTAATTTGTAAAATCTTCCTATATCATATAAAATTAAGTATTGATTAGTCCATTACATAAATATAGAATATAAATATATCCACTTGATTATGCAAAATTCTATGAAGCAGGAACCTTGTAACTTTAGTCATGAGAGGTTCAGAATAAGGAGAAGAGATATGAATGAATATGTAGTTGTGGATTTAGAAACTACAGGTTTAGATCCATATAAAGGTTGTGAAATAATAGAAATAGGAATAACAGAAATAAAAAATGACGAAATTGTAAAAAACTATTCAAGGTTGGTAAAACCTAAAGGTATAATTTCTTCATTTATAACAGAATTGACACATATAAGTAATGAAATGGTAGAAAACGAAGAGCCTCTAGAATTGGTTTTACCTAGATTCAGAAAATACATAGGCAATAGAACTATAATTGCACACAATGCAAAATTTGATTTAAAGTTTTTAAATTACTATCTTAGAATATTAGATTTGGAGCCAATAAACAATTATGTATGTACACTAGAATTATTAAAAAAATGTAAAAGTTATAAAGGAAAAAATAAGAAGCTTGAAACAGCTTGTGCTTATTACAATATAGAGAATATAAATGCTCATAGAGCTGACAGTGATACTTTAGCAACTGCAAAACTATTTTTGAAAATAAAAGATGAATATTAATCTTAAATAAAGAGAAAATTAGTGAAAATATCCTTTATAAAATTGACCCTTAAACTTACAATTTTGTTCTTTGATTTATTTTGTAGAACAATGTATAATGTACCTTAGTATGAAGAAGGGAGACTAAAATGGGTTATTACGATGATGATGATAATAATAAAATAAGACGTAAAAAAGTCAATAATAGTAAAGATAGTAATAAAAAATCTAAACATTCTTATACTTCGACAAATAAAAAAAATAAAAATTCTAAGACAAGTTCTAGTAAAAGAATGAGTGAAAAAGTAGATTCACAGAATCTTATAAAAAGAGAAAGAGATAGTTTTACAAGAGATAATGTAAGACCTTTAAATACAGATTATAATCAAAGAGAAAGAAGAAGAGTTGATTACAAGCAAAGAGAGAAAAAACTAAAAAGTAAAAAAAGAAAAAAACAAAAAAGGATTAAGATAGCTAGAGCATTGTTATCTATTATGCTAGTTGCACTGATTATACTTTCAGTATCAGGAGCAATATTTACAGTTTCAGCTATAAAAGGGTCGCCTGAAGTCACTAAAAAATTAATTAGGTCTAAATATATAAGTAGCGAGGTTGTAAGTATAAAGCAGATGCCAAATGATTTAAAACAGGCTATAGTTTCCATAGAAGATGAGAGATTTTATAAGCATAAAGGAGTAGATGTTATTTCTTTAGCTAGGTCAGTGCTCAATAATGTATTTACAGATACGACACAAGGTGGAAGTACTATAGATATGCAAGTTTCAAAAAATCTGCTTACCAGTGATGATAAAACTATGAAACGAAAAATAAGGGATATGTATAATGCTAAGCAGATGAATAAGATTATGACTAAGGATGAAATTCTTGAAGCATATTTAAATAATATGTATTTAGGTAAAAATGCATATGGAGCTGCAAAGGGAGCTGAAGTGTATTTTGGTAAAAAAGTTGGTGAGTTAAATTTAGCTGAATGTGCTATGTTAGCTGGTATGACGAATAATCCTGCAAGGTATATTGACCATGGAGAGGCTAAGAAGAGACAATTGATTGTGTTGTATAAGATGCATGAGCTCGGTTATATAACCGATAAGGAATATAGAATAGCAAAAGCTGATGATACTCCATTTAAATCAGAAATTGATTAAAACTATAAAAAATATAGCGTTTTCAACAGTTTGAATAACTTAAAATGCAACAAAATGGGTGGTTTGCCACCAATTTGCCACCGAAGTTACAATTCGGTGGCAAATTAATTTATAATTTTTTCAAAAATATTCACTGTTTCAGTTTTCATTTTACTAGTTACATGAGAATACGTGTTTATAGTAGTGGTAATTTTATTATGACTAAGTCTTTTTTGTATATCTCTAACAGAAGAATCAGTCTTAGGTGTTTTGTCTATATTCCTTTGTAAATAGAAATGGAACATAAAAAATTAAAATAAGTATTGATACTTCTACTATATCAGAATGAGTAATAGTTGTACCATATGTCAGACTAGAAGTCGATATAAGAAAAGATGTATTATTTAAAGCGTGGATTACAGCACAAAACCATACATTTTTAGTCTTCATGTAGACATATCCTAAAAATATTGAAATTCCAAATATGTATATTGAGCGAGATATTAAGCCTAATACTGGTGTTTCAGGTGTATATAATGTAAATATTAGAGGTAAATGCCATAAATTCCAACACATACTTAGTGCTATAACACCTATTTTTTTACCAAATCTGTCAAAACAGATATCTTGCAAAAAGCCTCTCCAACCATATTCTTCACCAAAAAAGAGATATATAGAGAAGAAGGACATCATAAAGGAGAATATATAATTCAAAATACCCTCATAGTTAGGTTGATTTCCTTGCATTATCAGGCTAAATGATATTGGAATAATTTTGGAAAGCATGAAGTAAAAAATTAATAAAGAGCCTATTTTAATATTTTTTATAAGATACAAATCTTTTACACTATCAGAATAAAGAATAATAAATAAACTACTTATAATAACTAATATAGTATTTAGTGATTGAAATTGCTGATTATTTATTAAGTTTAACAATTCAATAATAAGTAGAAATAAATAAATTATAAAAAATAATATTATTAATGAATAAAACTTATATTTATCATTAGTCATTCCTTCTGTATAAAATTTTGCAATTGAAACTGAGGATAAGGGTAATATCATCATAAATAATCCAAAGTTTTCTGGGTCAATAAATTGTTTAAAATATAATAGAAAACCTAATAAATAAGTTAATCCAAAAGTTATAGAAAAAAATATTATAATCTGAATTTTCTTTCTTTTTGTTTCGTCTTCAATATATATTGGATTTAATAAATTAATCCATTTATCTTGTAAATTCAATAGAAAAAACCTCCTTTAGATTAGGATTTTCTTTTTTTGTTAAATAAATAAATTAATAAAAATGCAATTCCAGTTCCAATTATTATTCCTACCATAGTATCTATTATCAATTTTTTAAATATAAAAAATGCTATAATTAGACCTAAAATATATCCCCCAAAATAGGTTGAAAGTTTTCTTTTCATACAATCACCAACTTATACTCTAATTTAGTTTATTTAATTAGAGTATAGCAGTGAAACAAGTACAAAAGGTATCTAAAATATTACAGATATTAACAAATGATATAAATTTATAGTAAAAATTGTAATAGTGCAATGAACAAAAATTATCATACTAAAATATAAGAAATATTATAATCAAATTACCAAATTACATTAATATACATTAAAAGCATTCTAATAATATAAGTGCTTTTGATGTATATTTTATTAAAGTATAAATTATTAATGATAATGTTTAAAAACATTTAGAATGCTGTAAAACCTCCATCAACAGGCATAAATATACCAGTTACATTACTTGCTTCATTTGATGCTAAAAATAAGGTGTTTTAAAAAGGTTAGAGGGGAGGTGATTTTTAAGTACAGAGAAAATAGGTAAACTTACACACTATAGTATACTAGTAAAAGAGAAAAAATATCTAAGTTTTGAAATGAAAGAATTTTTGAAGAACATATGTAAAAATTCAATTTCAAGCTCAGTGTCAGCATTATATGGCAAAGATAAGCAAGTAGACGACAATACCTTAGATTTATTATAAGAAGATGAATAATCCTGTTAGTATATTAAATGCGGTGGTAAATTGTTTCAGTGTGCAAGTTGAGAATAGAGTATTGTTTTAAACACTATAGTGTGCTAAAATTTATTTGTATTTTGTAAACTTAGAAATAGATTTAGTTTTCTAGGGTTCCGCATTTTAGAATGGCCAGGTCCAAGAGAAAACGCACGATTATTGTGTACACGGAAGGATAAAAGCCTGGGAGATATTTAATAATATTTCTTTAGGCTTTTTTATTTTTATATATTTTAAAATTTAGGAGGTATTCTAATGAAAAGATTTGTTATTGAGGATGAGTTTTGGAATTTATTTCCCAATGCTAAGCTTGGAGTTGTTATTTGTCATGATATAGACAACTCTATAGGAAATGAAGAATATGAGAAAATGATTTTGCAGGGACAAGAAGAAGCACTAAAATACTTGAAGGATTCAGAGTTTAGTAATAATCAAGTAATTAAAGTATGGAGAGAAGCATTTAAAAAGTTTAAAACGAAAAAAGGGGCAAGGTCATCTATTGAGGCGTTATTAAAAAGAGTACATAATGGAAACAATATAGGAACTATTAACCCTTTAGTGGATATCTACAATTCTATCTCACTAAAATATGCATTACCTTGTGGAGGAGAAGATATAGATAAATTTATAGGAGATATTAGGTTAACTAGAGCAATTGGAAATGAGGAATTTATTCCATTGGGGACAGATGAAAATTCATCTCCATATGAAGGAGAGATAGTCTATAAAGATGATGAAGGAGCAATTTGTAGATGTTGGAATTGGCGTGAAGCAATAAGAACAATGCTTACTGAAAGTACAAACAATGCCTTTTTATGTATTGAATTAGTAGATGAAAGTAGATTTGAAGAATTTGAAAATGCTTTAAGTGAGTTAGCTAAAAGGATTCAAGAAAATTTAGGTGGTACATGTAAAATTTCAATTTTAGATATTAACAATAAAGAAGTATCAATAAATTAATATTGGAGGTGATATAGTGATGGGTAGCTTTAGCTATAAAGACATCTATGTTGAGGATGGAAAAAGGGTATTGGAAGTAAACATACTTCCTGAAAAGTACTGCAATTTTGACTGTATATTTTGTCCTATTGGAAGGTCGTATAATAAAGTAGATGTGCCTCAATCTTTTTATGATATGAATGATTCATTGAAAGAATTAGAAAGTATGATAGAAAAGAATAGAGCAGAACTAATTTTTATTAATTCAAAGGGAGAAGCTCTATTGAATGATAAAATTTGTGATATTATTGAATTAATAAAGAGAAAGAAAGTATCTGTACGATTACTTTCTAATGGGTATCTATTGGGTAAAGATGAATATATAAAAGTAGCCAATATGTGTGATGAAGTTGTTGGAGAGATAAAAACAATATCAGAAGAAGATTTTCAACGAATTCAAAGACCAATTGTAGGATATACTCTAGATGAATATATTTCAAATATGATTTTATTTAATAGACAGTATAGAGGAAAATTTATTTTAGATGTAACAGTTATCAAGGGATATAATGATAAGTCTATTGATAAGATGAAGAGTATTATTGCTGAATTATCTCCAGATAAAGTGATTGTTGAAAGAATGAATGATGAAAAGTTTAAGAAAAAGTTTAGTGTATCTGATGAAAGATTTGAAGAAATTTCAAAAGAATTGTGTAATATTAAAAGTATTAAGAAGAAATAAATTAAGTATTTATATGGATAATTATAAATCTGATGAAATTTCATGTTTATATTATAAGAGAGTAAAAGAAAGTTATAAATTTAAAATATTTTATAAATAGAAAATAAAAAATTAGAATATAATAAAAGCCCTTAAAATAATAAATCAATCTATTTTAAGGGCTTTTTACGATATATTTTCAACTTGTATCTTTAACAATAAAAATATATTGTTATTTATAATATTTTTATTGAAAAACGATATTAAATAATGTATTATACTATATATAAAATATTTTAAAGGAGCTGATATGATGTCTAATAAACTTATAAAAAATTTATTAAGTGGTATACTTCAAATTTTATTTTTTCTTTTGGGACTAGCAATTGTAATAGGAGGATTTAAAAGTTTTATGTATCTTTGTTTTAGTGGAGAAGCAACTCTACAAGGATCTATTTATGGTACATTAATGTTTGTTTTATGTGTATCATATTTTATTATTATAAAATCATTGATAGAAGTATTAAATAGCTCTGAGTACAGTCTATTTGTAAAAGAAAATGTAAAAAGATTTAAGCTTATTGGCTATCTTTTGCTTTTAAATTCTATAATTGAATTTATTTCAACTTTTGGTACTACTGGGGAAGGCATGAGATTTATAGATTTAGGTTTTGGATTTTATTTTACAGTACCAGTATTTGTATATTTTATAACTTCTCTTATGAGTTTTGTAGTTGCAGATGGATTTATAAAAGCAATAAAGATAAAAGAGGACAATGATTTGACTATTTAGGAAGTATACATGTCAATTATAGTTAATTTAGATGTAATGATGGCAAAAATAAGAGTATCTCTTAAAGTTTTAGATTGCCAAACAGGAGATATACTCTAATATGTAGAAGATAAATAAATCTAAAAGAGTAATTAATTAGCAATTTAAGATAAAATGTATTAAATCATAATACTATTAACAGAATAATAAAATGAACAGAAATTATCATGATAAAATATAATTATGTTTCAATTAAAATAAAAAAATCACTTTAATAAAAAAGCTACTTTTTTATTAAAGTGATTTTTTTGTAATTTATTAAGGTACAACTCTAAATAATTTTACTCAATGGCATAGGTGATTAATTTAAATAGATATGTTTGAAGCTATAAATTACATATTATATTCTATAACTTTATCATTAAATCATAATCTAGGTTTTTGTTAGAAAAACTTTCAATTAACTTTGACTTACATTTAGCATTTTTTAGAACATAGTTGTTTAGCCAATAAACGATTGCATTTCCTCTATAATTTAACCCAATTTTAAATCCATTTTCATATTCCCAGAAAGGATGTTCTTCTTCTGTATTATCAATCCAATTATAGAATTTATCTCTAATTTCATATTTTTTTAAATCAATGTCATTAGGTACTTGTATGTAATCAGAATTGTAATCGCCACCAAAGCTTACTTTTATAATCACTATTAACCTCCAGTTTTGTTTATTTAGAATTATATCATATTTTACAAAGTCTGAAATTTTTAATAGTACTACACTTTCAATTACTAACATTCAAAAATAAATTGATACTGGAAAAATAGTGATTATTATAATAATTTTAAAATCTAGATATTTTTTTATTGGGAAATAATTGATATAAAATAGATATATGTATGTAATAAAAGTGAAGTAAAGATATTATTAAAATTTATTTACTGATTAGTCTAGTCTATTTTGAAAAAAAGTATTATAATATCCTTTGTATGTAAATAGAGGCATTTTTATGAAAAAAATTTAGTATAAAAAAAATTACTATATATTATTGTAATTAAATATATAAAAAAAGTAAAATATTTAGAAAAGTATATTTCTAAATCTAACTTTTAATATGGTATAAAAATTAGAAAATTAACAAAAAATACAAAAATTCACATTTTTTTCATAAATTGTTTGACTAAAAAATTCACGTGTTGTAGAATTATGTTAGCGGGAGTTTTGGGGGAGGTGTAAATAATGATAAAAAAAATACCACAAGCAGAACTAAAAGTAATGAAATTTATTTGGAGAGTAGATGCTACAGTGACATCAAAAGATGTTATTGAAGCAATGGAACAAAAATATGGCTGGAAACAAACTACGACACTGACACTTTTATCAAGGCTAGTAAAAAGAGGATTCTTAGATGCTCAAAAAATAGACAGATATACACATTACACAATAGTGGTAAAACATAAAGAATATTTAAGCTTTGAGACAAAGGATTTCCTAAGCAATATACATGATGATTCTTTTACAAGCTTAATTTCAGCATTACATGAGGATGAAAATTTAGGCAGAGATAAGCTGGATTTTTTAGAAAGTTATTTTGATAATTTAAAGGATGAATAATTATATGCTATATGTCTTTGACAATCTTATACAGACAACTATTATATGTAGTCTTGGTATTTGTCTATTATTATTTTTGAAAAGATATGTGTTTAAGAAGTTTAGTAAGAGATTTAATTATTATGTTTGGTTGATAGTAGTTTTTAGAATGTTACTTTTTCTATTTAATTATACAATAATGTATGAAGTAGAAGAGCCTAAAAGGAATGTGGTAGGAAACGATATTATTGACATTTCTACAGGTAATAATATTATGCTGTATTTATCTTATTTATGGATACTTGTAACCATAGTCATTGCAGTTTATACATTTGTAAAGTATACAAAATTTAAAAATCTTGTTGTTGATCTATCTTATGATATTGAAGATAATGATGTAAATTGCATCTATAAAAATTTGTTGGAAGAATTAAATATAAAAAAGAAAATTGAGTTAAGAGGTTCTGATGAATTGATAAGTCCAGCAGGTATGGGATTATTTAAATCTTACATATTCTTACCAGACTATCCTTATAGTAAGGATGAGTTGACTTGGATTTTAAAACATGAATTAATGCATTTTAAAAACAAGGATATTTTGATAAAGTTTGCAGTGTTGTCTGTCAAAATAATATATTGGTTTAATCCACTTGTTTATATAATGAGTAATAAAGTAAATCTAGATTGTGAATTATGTTGTGATGAAAGTGTTTTGTCTGATTGTTCTTTAAAAGATAAGAAAGATTATGCATTAGCACTTATAAAGTCAATTAAATTGAGTAAAAATTATAATAGTGGTATTTTGACAACTGAATTTAATAAGACCAATTTAGAAAAGAGACTTGATAGCATTGTTAAGAAGAAAGGCAGAAATGGAATATTAGTATTATTAATTTTGTTTACATTGTTTTCAGTTACATATTTTGATTTTGAAAGTATTAGTTTTGATAATCCAACTTCTTTAAGAAATATAGGGATTTTAGAAAAATCAGGAGCTAATCTTAGAGAAGAGAATGATTATAACATGAAAATTATGTATCCAAATGAATAAATTTCTACATTATTAAAAACAAATTAGGAGGACTTTTGAAATGAAAAATCTGAAAAAAATTTTAGTAGTTACAGGATGTTTGACTCTAATATCTACTAGTTTAGTATTTGCGAACACTAACAATGATGTAAATGTATCAAAAAGTAATGGAGAGCAAACAACAAGTTCATTTACAATAACTGGTTATGAATTTACTTATGAAAATGCACCACAATCTATAAAATCTGATTATGAAAAAAAATGTGAAGAATTGAATATAAATCCATCTAAAGATGATAAAATCTTTATTAATGAAAAATTTATAGATGGATATAATATAAATATAGAGGATTACAATATTGAACCAAGAGCTTTTATTGTTAGATATAAAAAAGAATTAAATCGTTTTGATGTTACTGGTCCTATAAGTTATAGTGTAAATATAAATACTACTGTAGTAGGATATGGACATATAGAAAAAGGTAATCCTGTACATTTAGTGCAACTTTTATGCCAACAAATAAATGGTTCTGATATTGTTCCTGATAGTAAATTTGGAAATGAAACGTACACTCAAGTAAAAGTACTACAAGGAAGACTTGGAGTAACAAAAGACGGTGTTGTTGGAAAGGCTACTTGGCAAGCTGCTGGAGAACGCTACTAAAAAAGAGGTTGTCGCACTAAGGAATAGGGCGACAACCTTTTATATAAAATATATTAATCCTAACTTATAAAAACAACTGTTATTATATCTAAAGTTTAAATAAGATTTTTAACATATCATAAGCACTTCCATATAACCTTACTATCAATATCCCTAATCTTCTGACAACCAGTCAAAATCATAGTCTCACATAACTCATTTCTAACCTTCTCTATAAAAAACTCCACACCATCAAGACTACCACCAAAAGAAGCAGTAACAAAAGGTCTTCCCATCAAAACAGCATCAGCACCCAATCCAAGCATCTTAACTACATCAACACCGCTCCTAACACCACCATCAGCAAGTATTGTTATCTTTCCTTTTACAGCATTAGCTATATCTGGAAGTACCTCACAAGTACCAGGAGTATAATCAAGTACTCTTCCTCCGTGATTTGAAACGATAATAGCACTAGCACCAGACTCTACAGCCATCAAAGCATCCTCCACAGTCATAATTCCTTTTATAATAAAAGGTAATCTAGTTGACTCAACTAATTCTCTAATTTCACTAATCGTCTTAGGAGAAAAAGGATTCTCTTGAAGTTGATTATTAATCAATCCACAAGCATCAAGGTCTACACCAACCGCAAAAGCACCTGCTTCTTCAGACAATCTAATCTTTTCTATTATCTTTGAATTTTTCCAAGGCTTTATAAATACAATCCCATTTCCATCATTATCTTTTAATACATCTAAATTATTCAATAAAAAAGTGTCCACATTGGTATCACCAACCATAGCATAAATTCCAGAATTGGAACAACCTCTAACAACAGGTTCTATGTATTCTTTTTCAGAAACTTTACCTCCCATATTCAATACAGTACCTGATACAGGAGCAGCGAATATAGGAGAACTCATTTTTCTGCCAAATAATTCTATAGAAGTATCTGGATTTGAAACATTATGTATGACTCTCATATTTATCTTTATTTTTTCTAGGCTCTTTCTATTTTCAATAAAAGATGAGCCACTTCCTTTGCCTCCCATGCCAGGAACATTTCCAGCACAAGCTAATCCATTACAAATTTTACAGACTTTACATGTTCCATTAAAGTTCTCTCTAGCTGATTTTAACAATTCATTATAATTCATATAAAAATCCTCCTTTTTTATAATATTAAAATTGAGCATTACTATATTGAAAATATCTTAATTGTAAGTGTAGAAATGATATTATGATGAGTTAAACTAGATAATACATATTAGATATTTTTTATTGTTGTAGATACTTAAAGTATAGCATATGAACTGCATTAATTATAGAAAAATAAATAGTGCTTGTTTAAGTATACATTTTGAGAAACTTTAAAAGGACTATATATAGATTTCTTTGAAAATCTATATATAGTCCTTAAATTTATGTCAATTCCTTTTTTATTAATGAATATATAATATAGAATACAATATACAAAAAAGTTTCTCAAAATGCTACGCCAATCCCCATTTACAGAGCAACATCATTATACTGTGTAAATTTGAATCAACAATATTTTCACCATATTTCACCATAAAATCATCTAATTGTGTGTCAATAAACGAATAATATCCACTTATACTATCAATGTAGGCAGTCATTAAGTGTATACATTCATCACTCTTGTCTTTATACATATATATCTCCCCCTATATACAATATATAAATTTAGATACAAAATCGTATCATATTAAATATTTGAGTATGTCACATCTATGCAGTTCTATATTTATATCATTATATTAATAGCTAAAGTGAGTTTTGACAATAGGTTTTGAAAAACTGGATATTTAAAGCGTAAACTTGGATTTTAATATAATTAATTGATGTAAATGTATGACGATATATGTATACATGATTTAATTAATTGAAGATATTATAAACAATTGCTTTTATTAAGGTTATTTAAGTGGTAGAATAACTTGGAGATTAATAATTATAAGGAGGATATAATATGAGTTTATATAAGTTTACATATGATGATAAGGAATATTTGTTAAAAGAGGAGAATTGTAGTGCTTTAATAAATGATGAAGAAAATCCAATTCAAGGAATAAGTGTTTCAAAAATAATTGATATACTTAATGAAGTAGATGAGGTTGATTTTGACATAGAATATTATCAAGAGGCATGTCCATTATGTCTAGAAGGAGTTAAAGAAAAGAAAAAATTCTTTCCTTTCTTAGAATATCATTTTTATATTTTTAGTAAAGATGGAAAATATGTAATAAGTAACATATCTAGTGATTATGAAGGATTATCTTTTAATAAATTATCAAGAGCAAATAAAGTTGATAATAGTTATATTGTGAGTGTGATAATTTGCGAAAATTGTCAGGATTATATAATTCAGATAGAAAATTGTATAGTTTAATGTAAAGTATGTCTTAATTTAGGAGAAATTTCTAAATTGGGACACCGACTTTTTTATCAAATAGTATGGAAAATTACTAAATTTATGAGATAATGTAAGTCGGAGGTGAGTTACAATATATATTAAATGTTCGGAAGAGATAGATGATACAATTTTAGATTTAATGTTTAGGTTAACCTTGAATGAAAGATTATTGAATAATAATGATTTTATTGAAAATAAAATTGACGTAGTAAAGAATTCAATCGATTGCTATAAAATTGAACAAAATAGTTTGATGCTATTAAAATTAAATTTTTTGTTAGCTTTATTATATGGTATTCAAGGGCTTAGTGAAAAAATGAAAGAGTATATTTTGATTTCCTATAAATATATTAGTAAAGACTTACCTAAAGATTATAAGTTTCTAGCACGATTTTATTCACAAATAGCTATTTTAAGTTTTAAAAATGAAGATATAAATAATACAAAGCTACATATAGATAAATTTAATGTTATTTGTAATGATAATAATTGTTCAATTGAAGAGATTATTTTCAAATCACAACTTATTTATATTAAGGCAAGTAAGTGTATAGAGTCTTCTATAATAATTAAAGAGATAGAGGATTTATATATAAAGGTAAAAGAAATCAACGATTTTAATTGTAAAAAAATATATTTTTTTATTGTTGGTAAAATATATTTTTTGTTTTTAGATGATGCTATAATTGCTAAAGTAAATTTTTTAAAAGCAAGAAAATATGCAGGTTTATTGAAGGACATGGAAGTATCTTCGTTATGTAATATAAAAATAGGTGAATGTGAGTGTTCATTTGAAAATTATGAAGGTTCAATAGAGTATTTTAATGAAGTAATAAGTAATAAAGAATATATAAATGTAGATACAATACAAAAATATAGAGCATCAAATAATATAACTAAAATATTAATAAAAACTAAAAACTATTCTGAGGCGATAAATAATTTAGCAAAATCTGAAGTATATTTAGAAAAAATTAAAAATCAAAATTTAAAAGAAGTTGAGAAGTTCGATTTATTTATAAGTTTAGCTATGTATTATGCAAAAAGTAATGAAAACTCATTTGAACAATCAATTTGTTATTTAGATAGAGCTAAAAATATATTAAGTATTATAAAAAATGAAGAAGAATATATAATGTATGATTTGGAAGTAGATTATCATCAAGTAAAGATATATTATAGTTTTGGAGATTATAATAGTGCATTAAATACAAGCAAAAAACTACTTGAGAAATCTAAAAATGCTAAAAATTATAATTATGTGAAGTTATCATATAAGAACATATATATGTGTTTTGAAAAACTTCAAGATTATGAAATGAGCATGAAATACTTTAAAATATATTATGAGTTAAAAATGATGTATGTAAAAGCTAGAAATAGAAACTATATAGATTCTTTAAATTATAGACACGAATATATTGAAAAAGAAATAAATAACATGAGAAAAGTAAAAATTGATTTAGATAAGAAAAAATATATGGACCATTTGACAAGTGCATATAATAGAAGTTTTCTGAATGATTTTTTAGAAATGCAGGAAGTCAGCGAATACAGTACTGCGTTTATGATAGATGTAGATTACTTTAAAGACTACAATGATACCTATGGGCATTATAATGGTGATATTGCTCTTAAAAATATAACTACAATAATAAAAAAATATCTAAAAAAAGACATGCTTATGATAAGGTACGGTGGAGAAGAATTTTTAGTACTGTCTGTATGTAAAGATTATAAAAAAAGTAAAATATTTGGAAGAAAGTTGTGTAGAATTGTAAAAAAATTTTTAAACAATAATTTAACTGTTAGTATTGGTATTGATACATGTAAAAATAGTAGTATAGATATAAGTGAAATAATTGGAAATGCGGATAAGGCCTTGTATAAAGCAAAACAAAGTGGAAGAAATAGATGCTTGCATTATCATGATTTTAAGAATTTTTAACTATTTAAATAGGATTGGTGATTTACTTGAAAGGATGTTCAATAGAAGATTTAAAGAGAAATATAAAAAAGATAGAATATGATATGTTGACTAAATTCTATCTAAATTTGACAGATTTAAACTACATCTTGGATTATCACAAAGAACTCTTAAATACAAACATAGAAGTTAAGAATAAAGTTTATGTTTTATATTTAATTAGTTTAATAAACTATATAAAAAAAGATAGGGAAGCATCATACAAATATTTGATAGATTCATTAAAGGATATTAAAAAATTGCCATTAAAAGAGAATGCAGAAATAATATCTAAGATTTATATCTATCTTACACTATCAGCTATTTCTATAAGGAAATATGATAAGGCAAATGACTTTTATTTTTTAGCAAAAAAGATTATAAAACAATATCACTTAAATGAGTTGTTAGTCTTGTTTAATATGAATTTATGTGTAGAAATAAGTGCATTATATCAGACCAAAACGGACGTAATATCCTTAGTAGAGGAAGTATCTTTTTTTACAAATTTAAAAAACAAAACCCTTGTAAGTAGAGCAAACTATATATTTGGAAGAGTCTATCTATATTTATTTAATAACTTTATAAAGAGCATGGAGTATTTAATTGAATGCCTAAGGTTGGCTCAAGAAAATAACTTATATTCTATAGAAGCTTTTTGCAAATGTATAATAAGCTTGTGTTATTTGGAAAGTGGAAATAATATAGAAGCTATAAAATACATAAAGAATGTACTAGATGTTGCACACAATAATAATTCAATATCACTAACTGAAAGAGTTGCCATAAAAATAGACCTTATATGGGCGTATCTAAAGGAAGGTATGAACAAAGAAGCAGAAGATATCTTAGTAAATGCTATAAAATTGATGAAAGTTGTTGAAGGAGTATATAAAGATTATTTGTACTCATTTATATTTTTGTATTCAGCTGAAATTGAGTTAAAGAAAGATAATTTTAATTTTGAAATAGTAAATGCATATTTGATTTTATCAAAAAACATATATAAAAGCTTTGGAGATGTTTTTATATATAATTCTAAACTAGATTATATATATAAGTTGTATGGAGACTTATATATAAAATTTGGTAGTATAGATGAAGGTATAAGCTATTATCTAAAAGGCTTAAACTTAGTTAAAAAAAGTTCATTAAACCCTAAAAAAATGTCTATATTTTATGGACTAATAGCAAATGGATATGAACTAAAAAAAGATTTTAAACTAGCAATAGAATATTATAAAAGTATGGATTGGTACTCTGATAAGTGGGAAAAAAATAATTCCTATAAAACATCTCAGGGAATTCATAAACAATATGAACTTAGAAAAAAACAAGAAAGTTTAAGGGCTCTTGTGGATAATAATAAAAAGTTAGAAAATGATATTTTAAAAGATGGACTTACTCAACTATATAATAGAAGATATTTGGAAGAACAATTAGATTTATTTAATGGAGTCAGAGATAAAAATATGGTCGCAATATTGGTAGATATAGATTATTTTAAAAGTTACAATGATAACTATGGTCATCTAGCAGGAGATAAAGTTATAATTAAGGTAACTGATATTATAAGAAATGTATTTATAGATATTACAGAACACATAATTAGATACGGAGGCGAAGAAATCTTAATATTAGTGGATTCTATAAAATCAGTAAATATTGAAGAAATTAATAATATAGAATTATATATTAAAAGAGTCTTCAAACTTCTTGAATTTGAAGGTATTGAACATATGCATTCTAAAGTAAAAAAACATATAACTATAAGTGCTGGAGTAAGTATAAAAAGATGTCGTAGTAGAAAAGATGTTGAACTATTAATTGAAGATGCAGATAAAAAACTATATAAATCAAAAAAAGCAGGTAGAAATCAATATATTATAATTTAAAATTGAGGTGATTTTATTGAGAAAAAAAATAGGAATTATAGCCTCTGATATTGAATTAAAAGAAAGAATAGAAGAATTATATAGAGAAGATGTAGAAAATGGAACTTTAATAATCGACATACTTAATCTAGACTTAATGGAAAATCAAGGACGTATACTTGTTGAAAAAGGTGCACAAGCTATAATTGGTAGAGGTGGAGGTTATAGTCTAGTAATAGATACAGTAAATGTACCTGTTATACCAATGAATATGAAATCAACTGACCTCTTAAGGGCAATAGAAATAGCAAAGAGATATTCTAAAAAAGTAGTATTGATTCTTGGAGATAATGAGGTTTCTTTTGATTATGTTGGCTGGAGAAATGTTATAAGTACTGAAATAACCGAGGAATGGTTTGAATCTAAATATGAAATAAGAAGTAAGGTTGTAAAATATATAGACCAAAAAGATGAAGTAGTAATAGTAGGTGGAGGTCTAGCTTGTTCTTTTGCAAGACAATATGGCATTGATAGTGTATTTGCAACTGCGAGTGATGAATCTATAAGAGAAGCTGTTGAGTATTGTAAGAAATTATTAGATACATTAGGTGAAGAAAAATTTAATAATGAAGTCTTACGAAATATACTTGATGGTATAAAAGATGGAGTAATCGCTATAGATAGTAATGGTAGTATAATTTTATACAATGAAAGTGCAAAAAACATGCTTAAAGTGGAGAGAAAATGTGCACTTAATAAATACATACTAGATGTATTTCCCAAAATGGAGTGGATGTTAGACTGTTTACATGAAAAAAATGATGTAGAAGATAGAAAGATAAGAAATATAAATAGCTTAATTGTTAATACTAGAACTACATTGATAAAAGTAGACAATAGCACTTATGGAGTCTTAGGAATAATACAAGATATAACAAAATTACAAAACTTAGAAAGAAAAATAAGATTTGATTTAAATCAAAAAGGTCTCTATGCTAGATATACTTTTGATGATTTTTTATTTAAAGATAAATTAACTAAAGAATTTATTGAAGAAGCTAAAAAAATTGGAAAAAGTGATTATACAACTTTACTATATGGAGAAAGTGGGTCTGGTAAAGAAATTATAGCTCATAGTATACATAACATAAGTAGAAGAAAAGATAGACCTTTTGTTGCAATAAATTGCGCTACTATAGCAGAAAATTTGCTTGAAAGTGAACTTTTTGGATACGAAGAAGGTGCGTTTACTGGTGCTAGAAAAGGTGGAAAAAGAGGACTATTTGAACTTGCACATGGAGGGACTCTTTTCTTAGATGAAATAAATAGTCTATCCTTTAATATTCAGACAAAACTATTGAGAGTAATAGAGGAACGCCAAATAATGAGAATTGGTTCTGACTATATAATACCTTTGGATATAAGAATCATAGCAGCAACAAATGAATCTTTAACTGAAAAAATAGTTATGGGTACATTTAGAGCAGATTTATTTTACAGGTTGAGTAGTTTAGAGATAAATATTCCGCCTTTAAGAGATAGAAGAGAAGATATAATACCACTGTTCAATAATTTTGTAAATGAAGTATTAAAGGATGATGGTCTTAATGGAATAAACAGCATAGATGAAAATTTTGTTTTAACTGAAGATGAAATTAATAAGCTGTATAATTATAGTTGGCCTGGAAATGTAAGAGAATTGAAAACAATAGCCCAGAAATATGTTGTGACAGGAAAAATTAAATTGAGAAAAGAACGAGATTTTAAAACTCAAAAAGTAGAATCTAGCTCTGAAATAGACAAATTTAATTCTGAAACGACAGCCAGTGTAGAAATACAAGATGAAGTTGTAGATATAAGTAAGATAAATGATGGTAAGGTATGTATAGATGTAAAAGAGGTAAATAAGTATGTTGAAGAAAAAATAATAAGCATGCTTTTTGCTCAGGGGCTTTCCAAAAATGAAGTTGCACAAGTTCTTGGGATAAGTAGGACATCTTTATGGAAAAAGTATAACAAAAATCTTTAGATAGAAATACATATATATCATTTTAAAAATAATGTTAATTTTTTTAAACAAGTGTTAAAAAAAATTAACATTATTTTTTTGCAATTTTTTGTTTTTTTAGACAAGCATATATATTTACAAGAAAAATAACTAAAATACTTAATTTAATAATGAAAAAAATCAGAATTCTAAACAAAAGTAGTTTTACATAAAGTAAAATTTATTGGCATGCTAATTGCTTAATATATAATGTGAGAGGTAAATACAATTTTAGGGGTGATGGTATGAGTCAAAGTATGGTTGGTAAGCATGCAATGTGGCCAAAAGAAAACGATGTTATATTTAGCATATCTGGTAGAGCTCAAGCAGCAGAGAAGGCTTTAGGTATGGATAATGTAATAAATGCAACAATAGGCGCTCTAATGGATGATTCAGGAAAATTAATAACAATGAAAACTGTATATGAAGAATATAAGGCACTAGATAACTGTGAGATAGGTGCATATGCGGCTCTTGAAGGCCAGCCAGATTACTTAGAAGCAGTTAAAAAAGTATTTTTCAGAGATTACTTACCAGAAGGACATATAAGAGTATTAGCTTCACCAGGAGGAAGTGGTGCAATAAAGTTGGCTGTATGGAACTATACTAATGAAGGTGATGAAGTTTTAACATCTGATTGGTTCTGGAGTCCATATGTAAGTATCGCTGAAGAAGCTAATAGAAAAGTAGTAAACTACCAATTGTTTGATGAAAATAGAAGATTTAATTTTGAGTCATTCAAAGAAAATTTTGTAAATATAGCAGAAAAACAAGATAGAGTTTTTACAATTATAAATACGCCAGCTCACAATCCAACTGGATATAGTGTTGCAGATGATGAATGGGATAAAATATTAGATTTATCAAAAGAAATCGCACAAGATAAAGATAAAAAGATAATATTTTTCGTAGATTCAGCATATATTGACTTTGCAGGTGATGATAATGTCTGTAGAAAGTTTTTTAAGAAGTTTTCTAATCTTCCTGAAAACGTTCTTGTATTGGTTGGATTCAGTATGTCAAAAGGATTTACAGCTTATGGTATGAGAATGGGAGCTATAATTTGTATATCTTCAAGTGAAGATGTAGCTGAAGAGTTCCATTATTCATGTGTTCATTCATGTAGAGCAAACTGGTCAAATTGTAATAGAAGTGCCATGGCAGTATTATCTAACATTGTAAATGACCCTAAAAAATTCAAAGAATATGAAGATGAAAAAGAAATATACAAAAAAATGCTAACTAGAAGAGCAGATGTATTTGTAAAAGAAGCTGAAAGAGTAGGCTTAGAAATTCTTCCGTATATAGCAGGATTCTTTGTAAGTATACCATGTGATAATCCAAGAGAAGTATGTGAAGAATTAACTAAACATAATCTATTTGCAGTTCCATTAAAAATGGGCTTAAGATTTGCAGTTTGTGCAGTTTCAGAAGAAAAATGTAAGAAAGCCCCAAGTATTATAAAAGAAGCACTTGAAAGTTTAGAAGTAAAAATAAATAATTAATTTCATTGAACAAATTGGGTGGACTATGAATTTAATAATTGTAGATGGAGGGAATTTTATATGAAACAATTGATGACAGGTAATGAGGCAATTGCACGTGGAGCCTATGAGGCTGGTGTTAAATATGCATCCGCATATCCAGGGACTCCAAGTACAGAAATATTAGAAAATATAGCAACATATAAAGATGCAATAGTTGCAGAATGGGCTCCAAACGAAAAGGTAGCACTTGAGGCTGCTATAGGGGGTTCAATTGCAGGAGCAAGAACTATGGCTTCTATGAAACATGTTGGTGTAAATGTTGCAGCTGACCCGATATTTACTTATGCATATACAGGCGTAAATGGTGGTATGGTACTTATTACAGCAGATGAACCGGGAATGCATTCATCTCAAAATGAGCAAGACAATAGGATGTATGCAAAATTTGCAAAGATACCTTTATTTGAACCAGCAACTAGCCAAGAAGCTAAAGATATGATAAAAGAAGCGTTTGAAGTTAGTGAAAAATATGATACACCAGTTTTATATAGAGTTACAACAAGACTTTGTCATTCAAAAGGTTTAGTAGAATGTTATGATAGAGAAGAAGTTGAAATTAAAGAGTATACTAAAAATGCTAAAAAAATGGTAACTGTTCCAGCAAATGCTCAAATAAGAAGGGGCGTTGTTGAAGAAAGAATGGAAATTCTTAAAAAATTCTCAAATGAAACTGACTTAAACTATTATGAAATAAATGATACAAAAATAGGTGTTATAGCTTCAGGGATGTGCTGTAATTTTGCTAAAGAAGTCTTTGGAAAAAATGCATCATATATGAAGTTAGGATTTACAAATCCATTACCTTATGAAAAAATAAAAGAATTTGCAGATAAAGTTGATAAAATATATGTAATAGAAGAAAATGACCCATTTATAGAAGAACAAATAAAAGCATATGGAATAGATTGTATTGGAAAAGATGTAATGCCTCCATATGGAGAAATGACACCAGATGTTTTAAGAAAAGCTATATTTGGAAAAACAAATGATACTATAGAATACAAATCTGAATTAGTAACACCAAGACCACCAAGTTTCTGTGCAGGATGTCCACATAGAGGATTCTTCTATGAACTTGGAAAGAGAAAAAATTTAATAGTTGGTGGAGATATAGGATGTTATACTCTTGGATTTGCTCCTCCATATAATGGAATAGATTATGTTGTTTGTATGGGTTCTGCTTTTGGAACTGCACATGGAGCTCAAAAAGTTCTTAATATGAAGGAAGGAAACGAAAAAAGATTAGTAGGTGTACTTGGAGATTCAACTTTCTTCCATACAGGAATAAATGGTCTTTTAGATGTAGTTTACAATAGAGGAAATTCTATATCAGTTATATTAGACAATAGAATAACTGGAATGACAGGTCATCAAGAAAATCCAGGTTCAGGATATACTTTACAAGGTGCAAAAACTAAAGATGTTGACATAGAAGGATTAGTTAAAGCTTGCGGAATAGAGCATGTAAGAGTTATAGACCCTAACAATTTAAAAGAAGTAAATGAAGCATTAGATTGGGCTTTAGCTATAGAAGATGAACCATCAGTAATAATTACAAGATGGCCATGTGTACTTAAAAAATTCTCTAAAGAAGATATAGAAGAATTTAATAACCCATTTAAGACTAAGTGTAAGGTTGACCATGATAAATGTATTGGATGTAAATTATGTTTGAAAACTGGATGTCCAGCCCTATCATTTGATAAAGAAAATAAATTATCAAATATAGATAGAAATCAGTGTGTAGGATGTGGAGTATGTTCACAAGTTTGTCCAAAACAAGCAATAGTTAAGGAGGAAAAATAATATGACTAAGAGTATACTTTTGGTAGGTGTAGGAGGTCAAGGAACTATACTTGCTAGTAAATTATTAACTATGGGATTGATGGAAGCTGGATACGATGTAAAAATGAGTGAAATACATGGAATGAGTCAAAGAGGAGGTTCAGTTTCCTCACAAGTTAGATACGGAGATTGTGTATATTCTCCAGTTATAGAAATTGGTGGAGCAGATATATTAGTATCTTTTGAAAAAATGGAAGCTTTAAGATGGTTCAATTATCTAAAGCCAGAAGGAAAAGCTTTAGTAAACGACTATAGAATAGATTCTATGACTGTTTTAATCGGAGGAGCTGAATATCTAGAAAGTGATATAGATGCAGAGTTAAATAGATTAAATGCAAAAGTTATAAATGCAGCTGATAAAGCTGAAGAACTAGGAAATTCAAAAATAATGAACGTTATTTTATTAGGATGTCTAGTTAAATCTATGGAGTTAGAGTCTATTGATTGGGAAAAAATTATAAGTGAAAATGTTAAACCAAAATTTATTGAATTAAACATAAAAGCTTTCCATGAAGGTATGGAAATGGTTAGCAAATAGTTTATAATAGATATAGATAAACTATAGAAATTAAGGTGAAAGGAAGAAAATTATGACTTACAGAATATTAGCCATAAATCCAGGTTCTACTTCTACAAAAATAGCAGTATACGATGGAGAAGAACAAATTCTTGTGAAGACAATAGACCATCCAGCTGAAGAGATTGCAAAATATAATACAATACAAGACCAATTTGAAATGCGTAAAGAAGCTGTTTTGAATATTCTTGAAGAAAATAATATAGATTTAAAATCTCTTAGTGCAATAGTAGGAAGAGGTGGAGTTTTACCACCAGTAAAATCAGGAGCATATTTAGTAAATGAAGAAATGATTGATGTACTTAGACATAGACCAGTGCTTGAACATGCTTCTAACTTAGGAGCTGTTGTGGCACATGCAATATCAGAGCCACTTGGAATAAACTCATATATTTATGATTCTGTTGCAGTAGATGAGCTTATAGATGTAGCAAGAGTATCTGGACTTTGTGGAATGGATAGAGCAAGTACAGGGCATGCATTAAATACTAGAGCAATGGCTTTAAAATATGCTAAAGATAATGGGAAAGATTATAAGAGTTTAAACTTAATAGTAGCTCATATTGGTGGAGGAGTAAGTATTTATCTTCATGAAAATGGAAGAATGGTTGATATGTTATCTGATGATGAAGGGCCATTTTCTCCAGAAAGGTCAGGAAGAGTACCTGCTACAAAATTAGTGGCAGCTTGCTATTCAGGCAAATACTCAGAAAGAGAAATGACTAAAAAGATAAGAGGTAAAGGTGGTATAGTTTCATATCTAAATACTGTAGATGCTAGAGAAGTTGAAAAAATGATAGCAGAAGGAAATAAAGAAGCAAAAATTATTTATGAAGCAATGGCTTATCAATTAGCAAAAGGCATTGGAGAATTAGCAACTGTAGTAGATGGAAAAGTAGATGCTATAATTATAACAGGTGGAATTGCATATTCTGAAATGTTTACTTCAATGGTTAAAAAGAAGGTTGAATTTATAGCACCAGTAGAAATTATAGCAGGAGAAAATGAGCTAGAGTCACTTGCTTTTGGGACTTTAAGAGTATTAAATGGAGAAGAAGAAGCTAGAATTTATAGTGAAAATTAATAAGAACAACTAAAAATGTTTATATATTAAAAAGTGGTATATCCATTTTTATACACGAAAGCTTAGAACATAGGTAAAAGTGTATAAAATCTGGATTGCCACTTTTTTTGTGATTGAAATTTTATATTAAATTAATGAAGAGTTATGTAAAATTTTGTATTTATATATATATTTTATTGGTATTTATTGTTATTATTATTATGAGGAGTGATTTTTGATGGGAAAAATAAATTTAAAAAGTATGATAAGATTATTTTCAGGTTTCTTTATATTTGCAATTTCTTCTGTATTGATGATTAATGCACATGTTGGGCTTATGCCTTGGGATGTGCTTCATCAAGGTTTATCTATAAAATTAGGTATAACTATAGGTCAGGCATCTATAATGGTTGGAGTTATAATCGTTATATTGGATGCAGTTTTTGGTGAAAATATAGGATGGGGTACATTACTGAACATGACATTTATAGGAATATTTATTGATTTAGTAATATTTTCTGAAGTAATACCTCATGCAAGTAACACTTATGTAGGTGTCTTTATGGTTGTTATAGGAATTATCTTAGCAGCTATAGCAAGTTTTTTATATTTAGGTGTTTGCCTGGGAAGTGGACCAAGAGATGGTCTTATGATTGCACTTCAGAAGAAAACTAATAAATCAGTACGCCTTGTTAGAACAATTCTTGAAATACTAGCATTAGTTGTTGGTTGGTTATTAGGAGGTTCTGTAGGTATTGGTACGCTTGTAAGTGCATTAGGATTAGGATATGTACTACAAATAGTATTTAGGATGTTTAACTTTGATACAAAGTCACTTAAGCATAGATTTATTATAGATGATATAAAAGATTGGAAAGAGAAGAAAAGCGATGAACATAAATGTAAATCAAGTGTTGCAATAAAAAATGAGCAAAATTAAGTATACTAAAATATATTTATATTTTATCTAATTTATGTAAAGGTAAGGAGATTTGGAAATGGAATTATGGGATTTATATAATACTGATGGAATTAAAACAGGAAAGGTTATAGAAAGAGGTAATTCTATTGAAGAAGGCTATTATCATTTAGCAGTTGAAGTATGGATTTTAAATAGTAACTCTCAAATTTTAATTCAGAAAAGGTCTAAAAGTAAAAAGACATTGCCAAATATGTGGGGAATGACAACTGGATGTATTGTTTCTGGAGAAGAGAGTTTGGAAGGAGCAATTCGTGAAGCAAAGGAAGAAATAGGGATAGATATATCAAAAGATGAAATGAAGGTTTTTAGAAGTATGATTCATGATGATACACTTTGGGATGTATATTTTGTTAAGAAAGAGTATGATATATCAAAAGCTATTTTGCAAGAAGATGAAGTAAGTGATATAAAATGGGTAAGTACAGATAAAATAAGACAATTGATAAAGGATGGTTTGTTTTTTGAATATCCAGAAATATATGAATTACTATATGATATAGATAATAATAATTTAAACTTATGATGTGGAGCAGATTTTAGTATAAATATGATTGTATAGAATTATCTTCTCTAGATTTTAATATTGTTTTATGAAGAATTAATAAGTTATTTTTAAAGTTTTTCTGATTATTTTTTAGAATTAGAATAAAAAAGAGTAGCATTGTAAAGTCATAAAGATTTGGGGAGGATTTAAACTGTGGAAGATAACAAAGAATTGGCACGTGATGGTTCAAAATATAAAATTGTTTCTATATCTGTTGTAGTAATTATTTTAATTACATTCTGGTACATGTTAAATATGGTTCTTTTAACATTTATAATGACCTTTATTTTCTATAATTTACTTGTAGCCATAAGAAAGCGAATTAATAAAATTTCTTCTAGAATTATTCCTGATTCGCTGATAATTGTAGTGTTATACTTACTATTTGCTGTATTATTGGTATTGATTAGTTATGCAGTTGTACCAATAATTATAGTACAACTTACGGAGCTAAGTAGGATTTTTAGTGATTTTGATGTAAATCAATTTGCTCAATCTCTAGGACCAAAACTTTATCCTCTTGTTTCAAAGTTAGATTTTAATAAATATGTCTCACAGGCGGGGCTACTTATAGCATCAACAGCGACAAAGGTTGGAAGCTTTGGAGTAAACATATTATTAGGTTTCTTATTGAGTTTACTTCTTTTACTTGAAAAAAATGATATTAAAAAATTTGGAAATAAACTTGCAGATAGTAAGATTTCCTTCATTTATAATTCCCTTGTGTTTTTTGGAAAGAGTTTTGTGAAAAACTTTGGTGAAGTAATGAAAGTACAAGTTATGATTGCGTTTATAAACTCTGTTGTTTCTATGATTTTTTTAGGTTTCATGGGATTTCCTCAAATATGGGCTTTAGGATTTATGATTTTTGTATTAGGTCTTATTCCAGTGGCAGGTGTTATAGTATCGTTAATTCCATTAACTGTAATAGCTTTTAATATAGGTGGAATAACGAAAGTACTTGGAGTTTTGGCAATGATTTGCATAGTACATGCAGTAGAAACATACATATTGAATCCTAAATTGATGTCAAATAGAACAAAACTTCCAGTTTGTTTTGTGTTTATTATTTTACTTGTAGGAGAGCATTATCTAGGTGTATGGGGATTATTAATTGGAGTTCCAATATTCATGTTCCTTATGGATATTTTGGGTGTTAAATTTACTTCTAGATAATATTTTACAGCAATAATTTATTTGTGCATGTGACTTATGATTTGTTTAAAAAAGAACCTATGAATAGACGTCATTAATAAAAGAAGTCTATTTTATAGGTTCCATTTGGATTTCTATAAATACTATATAATTAAATAACAAGAAATTTATTTCATTTCAAAAGTTTCACAACTTGCATTTCCTGAATTTATATGAACTTTTTCAGCTTTACAAAGTTCATTTTTATTGTATTTACATTTTACAGCTTCACAATGAATATTGTCTGTATCAACTTGATTAGTATCATTAGAACGACTAGTTATTCCAGAAGTATATTTGTCTTCAAAAGAAGCACAATAAGTATTTCCTGTAGTAGTTGCTTGCATTCCATCTACTTTTATGCTACCAGCATAACAGTATCCACTAGTATTATAAGCACAATTAGTAGCATCACAATTTAAATTATTATTTTTCATAAATAACCTCCTAAGTTTTATTTACACTTATTATGTGAAGTTATTTAAATTTTATACACCTATTTACAATTACATTTATCACATTTAACAACTACATCTTTTGAAGTTTCTCTTCCTAAATTTCTATTGATATGATATACATCTATATTTTCAGTTGAACCACATATAGAACATTTAAAATTGTTTTCTAGTAAAATTCTTTCTCTAAATAATTTCCAGTACATAGAATTGATGTAATCATTGTAATTCACCTTGAGGCATGTTTCAAGAAAATTTATGTATAGATTATCTAAATCTCCTGTATCTAACTCTGTATATTCTGGTTCAAAATATTCACAACACCCTCTAAAATCAGGTTTGGTATCAGAAATAACACATCTAATATCATATCTATAGTCTAGGCTAGGCCCCTTGAATAAAAGATGTGTGCAAAAAGAGCAAGATGTCTCTGGTAGATTTTTTTCAAGTTCATGTAATTTATTATTCATAAGTATTCCTCCAAAAAAATTTATTTTAAGTATATAAATGTGTAGATTATTTTAAAACTTTTATTTATTTATATTAGAAATACAGGATAAATATTCCAATAAAGAGTAAATACTTATTTATTTATGAATTGAATAAAAAGAGACAATCTCTAGCTTGAGACAGTCTCTTTTTATGATTTTTATATTAAAAGTTTAATCTAAGTGTAACTTTAGTTGATTTTAGTCAGCTAGTTTAACATCTGCCTTGTTTTTTAACTTTCTACCATAATAGACGGTTAAAACAGCATATAATACAGTAAAGATAGCAGCTAAAATATAGGATATATTTATACTTAAGTTAAATCCAATTTGAGCATTGAATATATAGCTAAATATGATAAAAGAATAAAACATACCTGGAATTAAGCTTATAATATAATTTTTTTCTTTTATTATAAGGTAGACTGTAATCATAGCAAATGCAAATATAGCGATGGTTTGATTACTCCATGAGAAGTATCTCCATAATATATTAAATCCAGAAGAACTAAGTTTTGCAAATATCAGAATTGCTATGACAGGAATAAATATGCATATTGATAGTATAACGCGATGTTTCTTTTCCTTTTGGTCATAATGAAAATAATCAGCAAGCATTAATCTTAGAGATCTTAAAGCTGTATCTCCAGAAGTTATTGGTAAAACGATAACACCTATTATTGCGATGATTCCACCAATAGAACCAAGTAAATCTCTTGCAACTAAGCCTATTACATCAGGAGAGCCTATCAATTCCTTAGGTATACCTTTATTGTAAATACCCATAGCAGCTGCAGCCCAAATCATTGCAATTAAACCTTCTAAAATCATCATGTTATAAAAAGTAGTTTTTCCTTCTTTTTCATTTGAAACTGATCTTGCTATAAGAGTGGCTTGAGTTGAGTGGAATCCAGAAACTATACCACAAGCAACTGTAACGAAGAATGTAGGGATAAGAGGAATTCCATCAGGATGAATACCTTTCCAATTCGCAAGACTTAAATTAGCTAAATCATAACCTTGTGTAAATATTCCGATTCCAACACCAGCAGCAGATAAAAGTAGGATTGCTCCAAATATTGGATATACCTTTCCTATAATTTTATCAATTGGGAATAGTGTTGCACATAAGTAATATACAAAAATAATTCCGTAAACTATCCATACAACTGGATTATTTATAGTTGACTTCATGTTTAAGATTTGTGTAACAACCAAATCTCCAGGTGTGTAAATAAAAACTGCACCAACTAAAAGCATTAATAGGCAAAGGAATATATTATAGACTTGAAAGACTTTGTTACCTAAAAATCTACTGATAAGTGAAGGCATCTGCGCTCCTTTTTCTCTTATACTAATCATTCCACTCATATAGTCATGTAAAGCTCCTCCAAATACACAACCAATAGGGATTAGTATAAATGCTATTGGACCAAATAATATACCTTGGATAGGTCCTAGAATCGGTCCTGTACCAGCTATATTAAGCAATTCAATGAGACTATTCTTCCATTTTTTCATTGGAACGTAGTCTACACCATCACTCTGAGCAATAGCAGGTGTTTTTCTGTCATCTGGGCTAAATACTTTTTCACAATAAGCACCATATAAAGCACCTCCTATTAGTAATATAGCCAATCCAATTAAGAACGTTGTCATAATATCACCCCATTTATAAAATTTTTTGGATTCTGTATACGTATTGAAATAACCTACCAATTCTATAAAATACTAAAAGTAATATAATTTCAGAAATTAATACATACACATAATCATGTACTTAGTATACATGTGTTTGGTAAAATTTTCAATATTATAGCAATAAAGAATATAAACAAAATTCTGATAATATTTTACAAAAAAATTAAAAAACATAAAAAATAGTTTAAATAGGTAAGTAAAAAAGATAAATCAATTGATAATGTAAATGTCTATATCTTAACAATATTAAGAGGTCTAAAATTCTTGAAGAAAGAATAGTCAAGTGATATAATGAGTTTACAGGTGTATATACACTAGTACATATAGAAAGCGGTGCGATTATGGATAAAGATTTAACATATCAAATCAAAGAGCTAAAGAAAGAAAAAAATGCAATAATACTTGCCCATTTTTATCAACCACCAGAAATACAAGAATTAGCAGATGCAGTTGGTGACTCATATTACTTAAGTGAAATTGCTAGAGATTGTAAAGAAGATGTGGTTGTATTTTGTGGGGTAAGATTTATGGGAGAAAGTGCTAAGATATTATCACCTGAGAAAACTGTATTAATGCCAGTAAGTAACGCTGGATGTGCTATGGCAGATATGGTAGATGAAGAAGGCGTGATAAAACTAAAACAACAGTATCCAAATGCTTTGGTTGTATGTTATATAAACTCTACAGCTAAAGTCAAGGCACATTGTGATGTTTCCGTTACATCGTCCAGTGCAATTAAAATATTAGAAAACATAGATAATAAAGAAATTATATTCCTTCCAGATAAAAACCTAGGAGGATATATTGCAGAGAAATTTCCAGATAAAGACTTTATATTTTGGGACGGATATTGTAAATACCACAACAATATAAAGGCTGAAGAAATAATTGAATTAAAAGATAAGTATAAAGATGCAGAAGTATTGGTACATCCAGAATGTAAAAAGGAAATAAGAGATTTAGGAGATTATGTAGGAAGTACATCAGGAATAATAAAATATGCTACTAATAGTGAAAATAAGAATTTTATAATAGCAACTGAAGAAGGAATATTACATGAATTAAAGAAAAAGAATCCTAATAAAAACTTTTATATCCCTGGAGGAAGAATACTATGTACGGATATGAAAAAGACAACATTAGAAAATTTATACAGTACACTTAAAAATATGGAAAATGAAGTTACTGTAGAAGATGAAATTATGGAAAAAGCTTTAAATTCACTGCTTAATATGCACAGATTAGCAGAAGGATAGAGGGATAGACTTATGAATTTAGAACAAGATGTTTTAATAGTTGGAAGTGGTATTTCAGGATTATATTGTGCATTAAATTTAGAAAAAAATTTAAATGTATTAGTAGTATCAAAATCTACAATTGAAAACAATAATACATATCTTGCACAAGGGGGAATTTCAACTGCTAGAAATATTGATGATATAGAGTCTTTTGTGGAAGATACAATGAAGGCTGGACAGTATAAAAATAGAGTTGAAGCAGTACAAGTTCTTGCAGATGAATCTATTGAAAATGTAGGACAAATAGTAGATTATGGCATGCCTTTAGATAGAGAAAATGGAGAGATAGATTACACAAGAGAAGGAGCTCATAGTGTAAATAGAATAGTTCATAGTAAAGATAATACTGGAGAGGTTGTTTTTAAGACTTTATTAAAGGAAGCTAAAACTAGAGAAAATATAACTCTTATAGAAGATGCATATCTTTTAGATATATTAAAAGATGGTAATAAGTGTATTGGAGCTAGACTTTTTAAGTCTCAAAAAGAGATTCATGTTTTTTCAAAAGTGGTAGTTTTAGCAACAGGTGGAATAGGTGGGCTTTTTAAAAACTCTACTAACCAAAGACACCTTACAGGTGATGGAATCGCTATAGCTTTAAGAAATGATATAAAAATAGAGAACTTAGAGTATATTCAAATACATCCAACAGCTTTCTATGAAGAGAATAGTGAAGGTAGGAGAATGCTTATATCTGAATCACTAAGAGGAGAGGGAGCTAAACTTTTAAATAAAAATAAGGAAAGATTTGTCGATGAACTTCTTCCTAGAGATGTAGTTTCAAAAGCTATTTTTGAACAAATGGAAAAAGACAATTCACCTTATGTATATTTAGATGCAACACATTTAGGTAGTGAATACTTAATTAATAGATTTTCTTTTATTTACAATGAATGTCTAGCTAGAGGAACAGATATAACTAAAGAATACATAAAAGTATCACCTGCACAGCATTACTTTATGGGTGGAATACATGTCGATTTGGACTCAAAAACATCTATGGAAAATTTATATGCAGTTGGTGAAATTAGTTGTACAGGCGTTCATGGAGCAAATAGACTGGCAAGTAACTCTTTACTTGAAGGACTTGTATTTTCAAAGAGAGCAGCCAAAAATATAAACTCAGTTATGGACAATATAAAAGTTAAATTTATAGATATACCAGATATGGACATAGATATAGAAAAGATAAAAAAAGAGAATAAAATATTAGTTATAAAAGAAATTGAAAGAACAAGTGAGGATTTTGGCGATGAATTATTTGATTATTGATAGAATGATACAGGATGCTTTAATAGAAGATGTGCCAAGTGAAGATATAACAACTAATTCTATTGTGGATGAAAATTCTAAGTCTACTGTAGATTTAATTTGTAAGCAAGATGGTATAGTAGCTGGTTTAGGTGTATTTAAGAGAGTGTTTGAGATTCTTGGAAGTGTAGATGTAGAGTTATATAAAAATGATGGTGATAAAGTAAAAAATCGTGAAAAGATAGCTGTATTAACTGGGAATACTAGAAATTTACTTGTAGGAGAACGTGTAGCATTAAATTATTTACAGAGAATGAGTGGTATAGCTACTACTACTAGTAAATATGTTGAAAAGCTTGAAGGTACAAATACAAAGTTGTTAGATAGTAGAAAAACGATACCTAATCTTAGAATATTAGATAAATATTCTGTCAAAGTAGGTGGAGGATGTAATCATAGATTTAATTTATCTGATGGAATATTGCTTAAAGACAACCATATTGGAGCTGCTGGTGGTGTTAAAAATGCAGTTGAACTAGCTAGAAAAAACACTTCCTTTGTCAGAAAAATAGAAGTAGAAGTGGAAACATTAGATATGGTAAAAGAAGCTCTAGAAGCAAAAGCAGATATAATAATGTTGGATAATATGAGCTTAGAAATGGCAAAACAAGCTGTAGATATTATAAATGGAAGAGCCATTGTAGAATTTTCTGGAAATGTGAATTTAGATACCATAGAATCTATAGGAAAAATTGGAGTGGATGTTGTTTCTGTAGGAGCACTTACACATTCTGTCAAAGCTCTCGATATAAGTATGAAAAATCTGAGAAATATATAAATTTGATATTGATATAAATTTAATTAAGATAGACTCCCTAAATTTACTTGATAAGTTTAAGGAGTCTATTTTTTATTTATTAAAATTAATAAGAATAGAAAAATGTTAATCAATAATTTAATAAATATAGATAAATACTATATATACTTTTAATGATATAGCTATTATCTATTTTACATATAAATATAGAAGAACTTATAATATAATTGTATATGTAAAAATTTGTATAAAATTTAGGAAAAAAATGGATGGAGGAATAAAAATGAAAGTAGCATATATCTTTAATAGTACTAATGTACATAAGATTTTAGACAAAATGATAATACCACAATTAGAACAAGGAACTCATGGAGTAGATGTTCTAGGGATGTTTTTCTTTATGGATAATACATTATTCTTATCGAAAGGAAATCCAATAGGAGAAAAACTAAGTGAATTACATAAAAAAACGGATATGATAATAATGGCTTGTGACCAATGTGCTATAGAGAGAGGTATAGAGAATAACTTGGTTGATGGGGCTACGATTGGATGCTTTCCAAACTTATATGCTTGTTTAGGTAGTGCAGGTGTAGACCAAGTCATAACATTATAAAACAGTTTGGTATACAATCCATGGGAAAACTTATTTTCTGTGGATTATTTTAAGTCAAGGATAAATTGTTTGAGTAGGGGATGAACAAATGTCTAAAGTTTTAGTTGAATTTATAAATACTTGACCATCTTGTGATGAGCATGGAGTGTTTATAAAAAAAATGTCAGAAAAATATACTGATAAATTGGAAGTGAAACTGTATCAGGCAGGTAAAGATTTTTCATATGTAAAAAAATATGGAATTATAACAAAAGGAACATTAATAATAAATCAGAAAAAGAAATATGACAGATTAAATAAAGATACAATTGAAAAGGCAATAGTAGAAGCTATAAATAATAGTTAAAAGTTTAAAAATTAGGAGTAGCAAAAATGAATATATTAGAAATTGTTTTAAATGGAGTTAAAGAGACGATAGTAGCTTCTATAGTTACATTAAATGGAGCATCAGGATGGCTTATGATAAGTTTCATATTGGCAGGTATACTCCACAATGTTTTAACTCCAAAAAGGTTTCAAAAACAACTTGGAAATAAGAAATTTTCTTCTTTGATTAAAAGTACTATATCAGGAATGTTTTTACCAATATGTAGTTGTGGGGTAATACCACTTGGTATAAGTATGTATTATTCAGGAGCATACTTAGGACCAGTACTTGCTTTTATGACATCAACTCCAATAATAAACCCAATAGCTGTAGTTCTTTGTCTAGGTCTTTTAGGACCTAAAGTTACAACTATTTATCTAATATCTGGTTTTTTAGTACCATTTTTAGTAGGATTTTTGGGAAACTGCTTTGGAAAAGAAGAATTATCTTTGCATAATGATTCAGATGAAGATGTAATAGAATTAGAAGAAGAAAAAAGAAGTTTTCTAGAAAATATGATTGATGGGCTTAAGTGGTCTTTTGGAGAGTTAGCTCTTACCATTAGTAAATATGTAGTAATGGGAATGCTTTTTGCAGGTTTTATAACAACAATTTTTCCAAATAGTATAATTCAAAAATATTTGGGGAATCCAGGTTTGCTATCACTTGGAAGTATAGCAATACTTGCATGTGTTATGTATGTATGTGCAGTAGGACATATTCCATTTATAGCAGCTCTTGTTGCAAGTGGAGCATCTCCTGGGATAGCGATAACATTTCTAATAGCTGGTGCAGCTACAAATCTACCAGAGCTTATAAGTATGTTTAAACTCATTGGAAAAAGGACTGTTATTATATATTCAGTAACTTTGACATTATCCTCAATAATAATTGGATACATAACAAATTTACTTTTAGTAAACAACAATTCAGTAAATTTAGATACAACAAATTCTTCAATACAGTTGGCAAATAAACTAATGTTAAATATACCAGATAGTTTTGAATATGTATGTACAATTTTAATTATTTTATTTGCATTTAAATCAATAATACCAAAGATGAAAGAGGTCATAGGGAATAATGCTTAAAAAGATAGTTATAATATCCTGTGTAGTAGTTGCATTAATAGTTTTATCAAAAATAGTGGATGATAACCTTAAAGAAGATGCCTCTATTCCAAATGTGAATAAAGAAACATTAGAGTATTTTAGAAAAAATTATAAAGAAGATATAATAACTTGTGCTGAAGAAGATTTAAATAATGATGGAGAAAAAGATTTAGTAGTTATATATAAAAAAGGTAATAATTCAAATGAAATGGTAGTGGTAGTTTCTGATAAAAACAGCCATTATATAACAAAACCAATACCAGCACCTATAGAGAATCAAACCATAACTTTTAAAAATATTGATGATAAACCACCAATAGAAGTAATAGTGTCAGGTTCTAAGAATGGTAATGTAGGGTATGCAATTTATAGGGTAGAAGGCAACAAGTTTGTTGATTTATTTGGAGAAGATATGGACAAATGTTGTTAAAAATAAAAATAATACACAAAGGTGGGAAATTTAGATGAGAGTATCTAAGAAGATTCAAGCATTAATCTTAGTTAGTGTAATGGGGGCATCCATACTAACAGGCTGTAGTAGTAAACCAAAAGAGAAAGAAGAAGCAAAAGCTGGAAAGGATGATTATACAATAACAGTAGGGTATTATAACTGTGACCATATGACTGCTGGACCAGTAGCAGAAGCAGCTGGAATATATAAGGATTTAGGTCTTAATGTAAAAACTGTCGGAAATGGTAAAGTTCCTGAAGCTATGGCAGCAGGAAAAATGGATGCTGGTTATATAGGGACAAAAGGTCTAGTGGGAGCTATACCTAAGGGTTCACCAATAACAATAGCAGCTAACAATCATACTGGAGGTTCTGAATACTTAATAGTTTCAAAAGATATAAAAGAACCTAAAGATTTAGTAGGTAAAAAAATTGCAACAGACATGAGTGATTTTTTATGGACAAGTGATTATGGGCCAGAAACAAGTCTACCAACTGACCCATCAAAATATGAAATTGTAAATATGGATTCAGACAAAGATAAATATTTAGCTCTTAAAACTGGAAAAATACAAGCTTTTACATCTTGCGACCCTTGGGGTTCTGTAGCTGAAAATGATGGTGCAGGAAAAATAATAGCATCTACTCAATATAAAGAAAAAGCTAATGGTAAAGAATATAACTGTTGTTCATTCTCATTAAACAAAAACTTTATAAAAGAACATCCAGATTTAGCAAAAAAATTGGTTTTGGCTCATACAAAAGCAATAGAATACATATATACAAATCCAGCTGAAGCTGCTAAGATATTTGCAAAATATTATAATGTAGAAGAAGAAGTTGCACTTAGAACTATTTATAAAAAGACAGTTGGAGAAGGTAGAACGATTACTTGGAAAGTTACAGGAGAAGAATATAAAAATAATTTACAAATGTATAAAGATTTAAAAGCATTAGATGATATACCTAAATATGAAAATACAATTGATACGAGCTTATTGGATTCTTGTGGAGCAGATGATTTTGATAAATTTATAAAAGAAAAAGTTAATCCAGAGTTTCCTGAAGGTATGAGTTATGAAGATTGGAAAGCAAAGGTATTATAAATAAATGGAGAATATAAAAAATATAATAATACTTTTTATTATTATTTTGGGAAGTATATTTATAATATTTTTTAATTTTGAAGATAAAGAAGAAATAGAAGGCAAACTAAGAATAGGGGTATCTGATGATACCTCTGGTTTTGTAATAAATTATATGGTAAATAGGGACTACTTTGAAAATATAAAAGTAAGTGATATAATGGATACTTTTACAATTAATGATTGCTGAGCAAGTACAATGCAATGGGCTCTGAGTTCAGAGGAAATAGATATAGCAATCATATGTAAAGATGCAGCAAAACAGTATGTAAATGCAACTAGTGGATTTGAAATTGTTGGTACAGTAGTTCAAAATTCAGATATATTTTTATTAAGTAAGAGTAATCCCAAAAGAATTGGAATCATTCAAAATAGAAATTACCAATCAGAATTAGTGAAGAAATACTATGGAAATGTAGAAATATCTCCGTTATTAGGGACTGCATTAGCATATGGATTAGAAAGCAATCTAGTAGATGGTGTTGTAATGGACTGTATAAAATCAATCGGATTAGAAGGAATAAGAAAACCTACAACTGAATTAGGTGATTATGATACTTATGTATTAGTTGTAAGCAAAGAATTTAAAAAAAGTAAAGGATATAGTGATTTTATAAAACTTTACAATAAAAGTGTTGATGCTTTAAATAATGAAGCTACATTTAAAAAAGCACTGAAACAGTACAAGAATATAAGAAATATAGATATGGAGGAAATAAGAAATTGGAAATTAAAATTTCTAAAGATAAAATAGATAAATTAACTAAGAAAAAATCTGATAGTGGTATGGATATTTTATATAAGATAATACTTTTAGTCATTATATTTTCAGTTTGGCATTTTGCAGCGAAAGATATAGGAAGCTCTTTACTACTTCCAATGCCAGTAGATGTAATAAAAGGTTTCTTTTATTGCATAACAGATATAGAGACAGTTACTAATCTTTTTATTACATTACAGAGAGTACTTAAAGGTTTTATGTATGCACTATTGTTTGGACTTCCAATAGGATTTATCATGGGATTTTCTAAAACTTTTGAAAAAGTTTTATCTCCAGTAGTAGATTCTGTAAGACAGGTTCCTATAATGGCATGGGTGCCTCTTACTATAGTATGGTTTGGTATAGGAGATGGACCAACAATATTTTTAATAGCTTTTTCAGGCGTTTTTCCTATAATCTTAAATACTATTCAAGGTGTAAGAGCAATATCAAAAGATTATTATAATGCGGCTAGAAGTATGGGAGCATCACCAATTGTGATATTTACAAACGTAATAGTACCAGCGTCTCTTCCTGATATATTAACTGGTTCGAGAATTGCTATAAGTACAGGATGGATGTCTGTTATCTGAGCTGAGTTTATAGCTACGAGTGCCGGTCTCGGTTACTCAATGGTACAAGCTCAAACGTTAATGCATACAGATGTATTAATTGGGCTTATGATATTTGCAGCTTTAATAGGATTTATAATAGATAGAGTATTAAAGTTTGTAAATAAAATCCTTTGTAGATGGAGGTTTGCAGATTAATGAAGTTAAGCGTAAGAGATATAAATAAAACATTTGTAAATAATAAAGTACATACAAAGGTTTTAGAAGATATAAGCATAGATATAGAAAATGGTCAATTTGTTTGCCTTTTAGGGCCATCAGGATGTGGAAAGACTACTTTACTTACTATAATAGGAGGATTTCAAAAATCAGAAAGTGGAGATGTTTTTATAAATGATAAAAAAGTTAAAAAACCAGGTATAGATAGAGCTTTTATATTCCAAAATTACGCTTTATTTCCTTGGAAAACTATAAGAGGAAATGTTCTATTTCCTATGAAACAGCAGAAAATACAAAAGGAAAAAAGAGAAGAAATGTTAGAAGAACTCTTGGTGATGTCAGATTTAAAAGGAAAAGAAAAGTTATTTCCTCATCAATTATCAGGCGGAATGAAACAAAGAGTAGCTATGATAAGAGCCTTAGCATGCAATCCAGAAGTATTGTTAATGGATGAACCACTGGGAGCTGTTGACTTTCAAATGAGACAAAACTTACAAGAAGAGTTAGAAAGGATATGGATAAAAAAGAAAATAACTGCATTAATGGTAACTCATGATGTTGACGAAGCTGTATATATGAGTGATAGAGTTATAGTAATGTCAAGGGATAAAGGTAGAGTTATTGATGATATAAATATAGATATTCCAAGACCTAGAGTTAGAGGAAGCAAAAAATATGAAGAATATAAGACTAGATTAACTGATACTTTATCGAAGTGTTATGAGGTTTAAAGAGGAGTAGATATGAGTCAAATAGAAAAATACAATAGTTTGGATAATGTACAACAAAAAATAAGACTATCCATTATGGATGTGATAATAGATAAAGGTTCTAGTGCTACACTTAAAGAAGTGACTGAATGTATAAGTAATAATTTGAAATTAGAAAAAGAATATATAGAAAATACACTACAATATTTTATTGAGAAAAATATAATAGTTGTTGATGGAGATAGTATAAATTTTATATATCCTGTATCAGCATTACCAACTAATCATAAAGTAACTTTGAGCGATGGTAGAAGTTTCAGTGCAATGTGTGCAATAGATGCTATAGGAACTTCTTGTACATTTAATCAAGATGTAAGAATAAATTCTATGTGTAGTGTTACAGGTAAAGAAATAGAAATATTTATAAAAAACGAAAAAATTGAATATGTGAATAATCCACATTTAAGAGTGCTTCATATAAATCTTGATAAATATTCAAATTGGGCGGCAAGTTGCTGAAATATAATGAATTTCTTCTGGACGAAGAATGATTTTGATGCTTGGACAAAAGAAGCAGGATTATCGGATGATGAAGATGTATATTGCTTAGATATTAATGAAGCAATAGTAGAATCATATAAAATATTTAAACTTAAACAAAAAGTATTATTATAAATATAGATGAAAAACTAAAAATAACCTTTAACTAAAAATTTTAGACCATACTATCACTAGATGCTTTTAGTATCAAGTATATAGATTAAATAGAATTTAAAGCTAAAGAGTTATTTTTAGTTTTTTTATATATCTAAATAGCTCTATTAAGTATATATTTATTTATAACCTTTGCAACTCCATTTTCGTTGTTGGTATCTGTAACATAATCAGCAATTTCTTTTATACTGTTACGTGCATTTCCCATAGCTACACCAAGACCTGCATACTTTATCATATGTTGGTCATTTTCTTCATCACCAACAGCAATAGCTTTTTCTATAGGAATATCTAAATTAGTACACAATGTCTTAAGGGCAGTTCCTTTGTTAGTGGTCTTACCTAAAAACTCTAGGTAAAAAGGAGCAGACCTTACTATAGTATATTTATTGAATAAATTTTTAGGTAGTTGTTGTATAATTTCTTCTAATCTTTCTGGTTCATCAACTATCATAATTTTGCAGATTTTAATAGATTCATCAATTTTATCTTTTTGTATATATTTAACGTCTATATCATTTAATTTCGCTTCATGAAGTGTATATTTGCCAGGAATTTCGTTTGGTGTAATTAAATTTGTCATTGTATTTATGTGTATTTTGGTATTATATTTTTTACAAACGTTATTATATATAAAATCAAAGTCATCTAAAGTCATCTCTACATCATGTATAATTTTTTCACTTTTGACTTCTTGAATAATGGCTCCATTAAAACATATAACATAATCACCTTCATCCGTTAAGTTTAATTGATTTAGAAGTCCCTTGACACCAGGAAGAGGTCTGCCCGTTGTTATAACAACTTTGGCTCCAGCCTTTTTTGCTTCTTGAATAGATTCAAAGACTTCAGGAGTAATCCTTTTTTGCGTGTTTAATATTGTTCCATCAATATCTAATGCGATTAATTTGTACATATCAGCCTCCAGTAAATTATATACTCAATTTTCCTGTGAAAACGTTGACACAACTAGTGTTGAACAAAATTTCAGTGGAAAATATGATTAGTTTTGTATACTATTATACCAAGAGATAAGCAATTTAGAAAGTTTAATAATATTAATTTTTTGATAAAAATATCATCTATATAATACGTGTATTTAAAAAGCAGATTTTTAATTGTTTTGTAAGTATTAATTATAAAAATGCTATCGTTTGCATTTTAGTATAGATACTAAGCTTTTATATAAGAGGGTAGTTTTTATATGAATGTTTTTCTAATAATTTATGTAGTAGTCAGTTTTATACCACAAAATATTGTAATTATATGAATCATATGTTATTATTCAACATGATTACAATGTAAAGAATATTTAATATATATAATAATTTATAAGTTGGCATCAGATAGTATATAAAGATATGTATATCAAAGATATAAAAGTATGATATAAAGATATGAAATAAAGTTGTAAAGGAGTGCTTTAAATGAAGTTTTCACAATTTAAGTATGAAAGACCCAATTATGATAGTATAAAAAAAGAATTTTTGGAGTGCGTAGAAGATATAAAAAAATCCTGTAATTATGAAGAACAGCAAGAAAATATACATAAGATTAATTTATTGAGAAATAAAATAGAAACGTTGTCAAATATAGCATCAATAAGATACAGTATAGATACACTTAATAAATTCTATCAAGAGGAAAAAAATTACTGGGATGAATATCTGCCTTTGTATGAAGAATTAAATTCTTATTTTTATGATGCTGCAATAAATTCAAAGTTTAAATGTGATTTGATAAAAAAATTTGGGGAACAATTTTTCACAATAATAGACTATTCTCTAAAAAGTTTTTCTAAAGATATAATAAGTGAATTGCAAGAAGAAAATAAATTGTGTTCGGAGTATACTAAACTTTTAGCATCAGCACAAATAATGTTCGATGGAGAAGAAAGAAATTTATCTGGTATGGGAAAGTTTATGTATTCTAATTGTAGAAATACAAGAGAATTAGCCAACAAAGCGTATTATAATTTTTTTGAAGAAAACGAATCAAAATTTGATGACATATTTGATAAACTAGTCAAACTTAGAGATAAGATATCTAAAAAATTAGGCTTTGAAGATTTTGTAGAGCTTGGATATGTTAGAATGATGAGAAGTGACTATAGAGAAGATATGGTAGAAAACGTTAGAAAGCAAGTATTAAAATATGTTGTTCCAATGGCTAATGAGCTTTATGAAAAACAGGTTAAAAGACTTGGTTTAGAAAACTTAAGCTACATAGATGAAGACGTGGAATTTTTAACAGGAAATGCAAGTTTAAAAGGCGATTCAAAATACATAATTCAGAATGGGCAAAGGATGTATAGTGAGCTTTCAAAAGAAACAGATGAATTTTTTAATTTTATGCTAGAAAATGAACTTATGGATTTAGAAACAAAGAAAGGTAAAGGAGCTGGAGGCTATTGTACCTACATACCAGATTACAAGTCGCCATTCATTTTTTCTAACTTTAATCAAACTTCTGATGACATAGATGTATTAACACATGAAGCAGGACATGCGTTCCAGTTATACATGTCTAGATGGATTGATATGCCAGAGATTAATTTCCCCACACTTGACAGTTGTGAAATTCATTCAATGAGTATGGAATTTATAACATGGCCATGGATGAATCTGTTTTTTAAAGAAGATACAGATAAATATAAATTTACTCACTTGTCGACAGCAGTCAAATTTATACCTTATGGAATAATTGTTGATGAATTTCAGCATTATGTTTATAAAAATCCTAATGAGGATAAGGCAAAAAGAAAAGAAAAATGGAGATATTTAGAGAAAAAATATTTACCTCATAGAAACTATGATAATAATTCTTTTTTAGAGCGAGGTTGTTGGTGGTTTAAGCAAGGTCATATATTTAAAAATCCGTTTTATTACATAGACTATGTACTAGCTCAAGTTTGTGCATTACAATTTTGGAAAAAAATGATTCAAGATAGAGATGCAGGATGGCAAGATTATATAAATATTTGTAAAGTTGGAGGAACAAAATCATTTTTAGATATTGTAAGTATGGGAAATTTATATTCACCATTTGATAATAACTGTATTAAGTCTATCATGGGTGATGTTAAATCTTGGTTTGATGAAATAAATGATAGCAAATTATAAAAAATTATGAGAATTTCAATGGGTAAAAGTAAAAAATTAAAAAATATGTAAAAATCAAAGATTTGCTGTGAAAATAGTTATATTTTTAATCAGTTTGAGAAAGTAAACCAAAAAAGGTTTGTACTTAAAAAAAAAAGAAAATACAGGAAATATGTAATATCAACACTTGGAAAAAAAAGTAAAAATGTATACAAAATACATATAAAAAAACTATTGCAAATTTTATAGAATGTTTATATACTTAAGTCAACAGAGATAGAAAAAAGCTATTTATAGAAAACAAAGGATAAATTGCTTAATTTTCAATTTTCTGATAACTTAATAATCCGGATGAAGAGTATGGGAGACTGCTTTATAAAAAAGCGACCGAAGGGACAAATTTAATCCTATTTACCCAAAAGATTAGATGAAATTCTCAGGTAAAAATGACTGTACTTGGACGGGGCTCTGAAAATGATTTTAACAGGGAAGACAAATTGGGAGATTTGTTTTTCCTGTTTTTTATTTATCAAGTAATAAATAAAAGATTGAAAGAGAGTAAAAAAATGATAATAATTACAAATAATCCGAAAGTAAGAGAAGAAGTTCAAGAAAGAGAAGTTTTGTTTAAAGACACAACTTATATTGGTATCTTAGAAGCAAGTAGAGATTTGATACATGAAGGATATGAACTTTTATCTCATCCACTCTATGGGAGTGTAAAACCAAATGAAACACCTTATAGAACTGTTATACTAAAGAGAGGAAATCGTTTGGATATAAACTCTTTAACCTTAATTGAAGAAGCAATCATCACTGCAAGTAAATTTCAGAATAATAAAAAGACTCCAAAATGGACAGAAAGTGTTCAAGACGACTTTAGGGTAATTGATTATGATATATTTTATAATACAATACAAAGAATGCAGTATGAATAAAAAAATTTGTTAAAAAATTATTAAAGCAGCCTAAATATTAAATCTAATTTAATATTAAATAAAATGAGAAATCTAATTGGGGAGGATAAGTCAAAATGGAAAATGTGTATGACTTAGTAATAATTGGTTCAGGACCAGCAGGGCTTGCAGCAGGGCTTTATGGGGCAAGAGCAAAGTTGAATACTCTAATCCTAGAAAAAGACAAAACTGGTGGGCAAATTGTAATAACACATGAAATTGCAAATTATCCAGGGTCAGTTCCAAATGCAACAGGACCAAGTCTAATAGCTAGAATGGTTGAACAATGTAAAGAGTTTGGAGCAGAAATTCTAAGAGATAACATTGTAGATACTGAGCTAGATGGAGATATAAAAGTTTTAAAAGGTCAAAAAGCAGAATATAGAGCTAAAGCAGTAATAATAGGAACAGGAGCAACTCCAAGAAAAATTGGTTGCCCAGGGGAAAAAGAACTTACTGGTAAAGGTGTTTCATATTGTGCAACTTGTGATGCAGACTTCTTTGAAGATTTTGAGGTATTTGTTGTAGGTGGAGGAGATAGTGCATTAGAAGAAGCAATGTATTTAACTAAATTTGCTAGAAAAGTAACAATTGTACATAGAAGACAAGGATTTAGATGTGCTAAGAGTGTTGAAGAAAAAGCAAAAGCTAATCCAAAGATAGAGTTCTTATTAGATACAGTAATAGAAGAAATCAAAGGTGATGGAATACTGGAGTCAGTTGTATTTAAAAATAAGATTACTGGAGAAACTCATGAATACTTTGCAGATGAAGAAGATGGAACAATGGGAGTATTTGTTTTCGTTGGATTAGATGCTCAAACTGATTTATTCAAAGGTAAAGTTGATATGGATGAAAAAGGTTATATAATAACTGATGAAGACATGAAAACTAACATACCAGGTGTATTTGCAGCAGGAGATTGTAGATCTAAAACTCTAAGACAGGTTGTAACTGCAACTAACGATGGAGCAATTGCATCTATAGTAGCTGAGAAATATATTGATGAAAAGTTTGGAAACTAAAAATCTGTAAATTAAATTTAATGAATAATATTTAAAATAAAATAAAAATTTCAAGGGGGAAAAAGAAAATGTTAGATTTAGATAAGGCTACATTTGAAGAAGAAGTTTTAAACGCAGAAGGTTTTGTATTTGTTGATTTCTGGAGTGAAGGTTGTGAACCTTGTAAAGCTTTAATGCCAGATGTTCATAAATTAGCTGAGACTTATGGGGACAAAATAAAATTCTGTAAGATGGATACAACAAAAGCTAGAAGATTAGCTATAAAACAAAAAGTATTAGGTCTTCCAACTATGGCTATATACAAAGATGGGGAAAAAGTGGACGAAGTTACTAAAGATGATGCTACAGTTCCTAATATAGAAGACATGATTAAAAAATATCTTTAAGATATTGGCGAAATATTAACAATAAAATAAAAATATGTTTTAGTCTGAAGATAATAAGATAAAAGAGATTTTTATATTCAAGTTTGTTAAAAAAATAATTTTAAATAAAATAATTTTTTTACAGTAAATATTTTTTAATAGTATAACAAATAGTTAAGACATAAAAATACTATATTATAAAAATATCTTTAAGATTTAAGATAAGTTATAAAATGATATAATTTTGAGAAAAACTCAAATGCATATACACAAATTAAATAACAGGAGGTGCAAGTATGCGTCTTGAATTAGGGAAAATCTTTATAAAAGATATTCAATTTGGTGATGTAACAGAAGTAAAAGATGGAGTATTATTCATCAATAAGCAAGAGATGCTACAAGAGATTGGTGGAGATGAGCATATAAAATCTATAGATATAGAATTAGCTCGTCCAGGTGAAAGCGTAAGAATAACACCTGTAAAAGATGTTATTGAGCCAAGAGTAAAAGTTGAAGGTAATGGGGGAATATTCCCAGGTATAATGTCTAAAGTTGACACTGTAGGAGAAGGAAAAACTCATGCTTTAAAAGGTGTAGCTGTTGTAACTACTGGAAAAATAGTAGGTTTCCAAGAAGGTATAGTAGACATGACTGGAGAAGGAGCTAAATACACTCCATTTTCTAAATTAAATAATGTTGTAGTAATAGCTGAACCTATTGATGGTTTAAAACAATACGCTCATGAAAAAGCTGTTAGAATGATAGGATTTAAAGCAGCAATGTATTTAGGAGAAGCAGCAAGAAATCTTACTCCAGACGAAGTTTCAGTATATGAAACTAAGCCTCTTCTTGAGTCAATAAAAGAATATCCAGAGCTTCCAAAAGTAGGATATGTTTACATGCTTCAAACTCAAGGATTATTACATGATACTTATGTATATGGAGTGGATGCAAAACAAATAGTACCAACTTTATTATATCCAACAGAATTAATGGACGGAGCAATTGTAAGTGGTAACTGTGTTTCTGCATGTGACAAAAACCCAAGTTATGTTCATATAAACAATGGAGTTGTTGAAGACTTATATGCAAGACATGGTAAAGATATAAACTTTGTAGGTGTAATTATAACTAATGAAAATGTTTACCTAGCAGACAAAGAGAGATCTTCAAACTGGACTTCTAAATTATGTAAATACTTAGGATTAGATGCAGTTATAGTTTCACAAGAAGGTTTTGGAAATCCAGATACTGACCTTATAATGAACTGTAAGAAGATAGAAATGCAAGGTGTAAAAACTGTTATAGTTACAGATGAATATGCTGGACGTGATGGAGGTTCTCAATCACTTGCAGATGCAGATGAAAGAGCTGATGCTGTTGTAACAGGTGGAAATGCTAACCAAGTTGTAGTACTTCCTAAATTAGATAAAGTAATTGGTCATTTAGAAGTAGTAGATGTAATAGCTGGTGGTTCTGATGGAAGCTTAAAGGCTGATGGAACTATTGAAGTTGAAATACAAGCTATAACAGGTGCAACTAATGAAACAGGATTTGGTCATTTAACTGCTAAAGGATATTAAGAAGTATCTTATTAAACGATTGAGTAATGTTAATTAAACATATTATAGATAAATTATAATAAATGTTATAGATATAAAAAAATATATTACAAATATAATAAGGAGGATTATTATGAGTTTACTTAGTAATAAAAAGGTTCTTATAATAGGTGACCGTGATGGTATACCAGGACCTGCGATAGAAGAATGTGTAAAAACAGTAGAAGGAGCAGAGGTTGTTTTCTCATCTACAGAATGCTTTGTCTGAACTGCTGCTGGGGCTATGGACTTAGAAAATCAAAACAGAGTTAAAGAAGCTGCTGATAAATTCGGAGCTGAAAATGTTGTGATTTTACTAGGTGCTGCTGAAGCCGAAGCTGCAGGTCTTGCAGCCGAAACAGTAACTGCTGGGGATCCAACTTTCGCTGGACCACTTGCTGGAGTTGCTTTAGGATTAAGCGTTTACCATGTTGTAGAGGAACCAATGAAAGCTTTATTTGATGAAACTGTATATGAAGATCAAATAAGTATGATGGAAATGGTTTTAGAAGTTGAAGAAATAGAAGAAGAAATGTCTGGTATAAGAGAAGAATTTTGTAAATTTTAATGCCTAAAAGCAAAAGGGGTGAAACTAAGAGATGGGAAAACTAAAAGCGGTACATTATATTAATCAGTTCTTTGCTGGTATAGGTGGAGAAGAAAAAGCTGATACTAAGCCACATGTGGCAGAAACTTTACCTCCAATAAGTTTACAACTTGATAAATTATTAGGTGAAGATATTGAAATAGTTGGAACAGTAGTATGTGGAGATAGCTACTTCAATGAAAATATAGACAGTGCAAGTGAAGAAGTTTTAGGAATGATAAAAGGTTTTGAACCACAACTTTTCATAGCTGGTCCTGCATTTAATGCTGGTAGATATGGAGTTGCTGCTGGAACAATAACTAAAGTTGTAAAAGATGCTTTAAATATACCAGCCCTAACAGGTATGTATATTGAAAATCCAGGTGCAGATATGTTCAAAAAAGATGTTTATGTAGTAGAAACTTCTGATTCTGCAGCAGGTATGAGAAAAGCACTTCCTAAAATAGCAAAACTTGCAGTAAAACTTGCTAATGGAGAAGAAATTGGAACTCCTAAAGATGAAGGATACATAGCTAGAGGAATAAGAGTTAACTACTTCCATGAAGACAGAGGTTCTAAGAGAGCTGTTGACATGTTAGTTAAGAAAATAAAAGGTGAACCATTTGAAACTGAATACCCAATGCCAAACTTTGATAGAGTTGACCCAAGCAACGCTGTAAAAGATTTATCAAAATGCAAAATAGCTTTAGTTACTTCTGGTGGTATAGTTCCAAAAGGAAATCCAGATAGAATAGAGTCTTCTTCAGCTTCTAAATATGGAACTTATTCTATAGCAGGAGTTATGGACTTAACAGAAGAGACTTATGAAACTGCACATGGTGGATATGACCCAGTGTATGCAAATTTAGATGCAGATAGAGTATTACCTGTTGATGTTCTTAGAGATTTAGAAAAAGAAGGTGTAATTGGAAAATTACATGAAACTTTCTATACAACTGTAGGTAACGGTACATCTGTTGCAAACTCTAAAAAATATGCTTCTGAAATTGGAGCAGCATTAGTGGCTGATGGTGTAGATGCAGTAATATTAACTTCTACATGAGGTACTTGTACTCGTTGCGGTGCAACGATGGTAAAAGAAATAGAAAAAACTGGACTTCCAGTAGTTCATATGTGTACAGTAGTACCTATTTCATTAACAGTAGGGGCTAATAGAATAGTTCCAACTATAGCAATACCTCATCCACTTGGAAATCCAGCGCTTGACCCTACAGAAGAAAAAGCCTTAAGAAGAGGCCTTGTAGAAAAAGCATTAAACTCTTTAACTACAGAAGTAGATGGTCAGACAGTATTTGAAAAATAAAAATAACACACACATATATTATATAGATAAAAATATAAACACACACTAAAAATAAAAAATAACTATACACAAAAAAATAATATAGATTTCATGAATGGGTAAATTGGAGTTATTCATTCATGAAATCTTAAAAAATGCCAAAATACATAAACAATAATAGAATCAAATATACAACAAAACAAAAATAACAACAATTAGAGTCTTTAATTAAATTAAAAAATAAGTGTTCATAAAATTTATGGAGGTGCACAAAATGACTTATCCAGTTTTAAAAGGGGCAGGCTATGTACTTATTCATACTCCAGATATGATAGTGCAAAATGGAAGTACTTGTACAGTTGAAAGAGCAACAAATCCAGATTCAGAATTTTTAAAGGAAGTAAGCAATCATATAAGAAGTTACGAAGATGTAGTTAACTACATGCCAAATCAAGTTTATATAGGAAATAGAAGACCAGAGGAATTAAGAGATTTACCAATGCCATGGTGTGAACAAAAGATTGAGGGAAATAGAAATGGTAAGTTTGGAGAAATAATGCCTCAAGATGAGTTCATAGCTTTAATGCAAATAAGTGATGCATTTGATTTGGTAAAATTATCACAAGAATTTATTGATGAAGTAAAACCAAAAATCGAAAATAACTACCCTGAAATTGCTCCATTTGTAGGTAAATTAAAGGGTGATGATATAGAAGAAGGTAAAGAATTAGTAGCAACACACATAGCAGAAGGATTATACCATAATGGGAAATTCATTGGTTATGTAAAAAGAGCACATGATGTAGATGTTAACTTAAATGCCCATACAATGTTTGAAAATCTAGTAGTAAAAGCATCTGGAGTTTTATCTGCTATTCAAATGCTAAGACATAGCAAAATAGACCCTGCTGAAATAGATTATGTTATTGAGTGTTCAGAAGAAGCTTGTGGAGATATAAACCAAAGGGGTGGAGGAAACTTTGCTAAATCAATAGCTGAGATAGCAGGACTTCAAAATGCAACTGGTTCTGACACAAGAGGATTCTGTGCAGCACCAACACATGCATTAATTCAAGCTGCAGCTCTAGTAAAAGCTGGAATACATAAGAATGTAATGGTAGTAGCAGGTGGAGCAAGTGCTAAACTTGGAATGAATGCTAAAGACCATGTTAAAAAAGGACTTCCTGTACTTGAAGATGTTGTTGGAGGATTTGCAGTACTTGTATCTGAAAATGATGGTGTAAACCCAGTTATAAGAACTGATTTAACAGGTAAGCATACTGTTGGAACTGGTTCTTCACCTCAAGCAGTTATGACAGCACTTATAACTTCAGGTCTTGATAGAGCTAATTTAAAAATAACAGATGTTGATGTATACTCTGTTGAAATGCAAAACCCAGATATAACTAAGCCAGCAGGAGCAGGAGATGTTCCAGAAGCAAACTACAAAATGATAGGAGCACTTGCTGTTAAGCGTGGAGACTTAGAAAAGAAAGAGTTAAAAGACTTTGTTTCTAATAAAGGATTACCAGGATGGGCACCAACTCAAGGACATATACCATCAGGAGCTCCTTATATAGGATTTTTAATAGATGATTTAACTACAGGTGAGAGAAATAGAGCTATGATAGTTGGAAAAGGTAGTTTATTCTTAGGAAGAATGACTAACTTATTTGATGGAGTATCTTTTATAGCTGAAAGAAATACAGGTGTTACTGAAGAGACTTCAGGAATATCTAAGGATGAGATTAAGAAGATAATAGCTGAATCTATGAAAAAACTAGCACTAGACATGTTAGAAGAATAGGGGTGAGGATATGTCAAAAAAAGTAATCGCAGATGTATTCTTAGAAGTAGCTAATGCAATAGAAAGCGGCGAATTTGGCAAAAAAGTAAAAATTGGTGTGACTACACTTGGAAGTGAACATGGTGTAGAGAACATGGTTAATGGTGCACAATTAGCAAAATCTAATTTATTTGATATAGTACTTATTGGACCAAAAGTAGAAACTGACCTTGAAGTAGTTGAAGTTAATGATGAAAAAGAAATGCATGTAAAAATGGAAGAATTATTAGATTCAGGATACATTGATGCTTGTGTTACTATGCATTATAATTTTCCAATAGGTGTATCTACAGTAGGTAGAGTGATAACTCCAGCTAAAGGAAAAGAAATGATACTTGCAACTACAACAGGAACAAGTGCTACTAATAGAATAGAAGCAATGGTGAGAAATGCCATTTATGGTATCGCTACAGCCAAATCAATGGGTAATAAATGCCCAAAAGTTGGAATACTTAATGTAGATGGGGCAAGACAAGTTGAGAAATGTTTAAAAGAATTAAAAGATAATGGATATGACATGGAATTTGCTGATTCAATTAGAGCAGATGGTGGGTGTGTAATGAGAGGTAATGATTTACTTGTAGGTGCTCCTGATGTTATGGTTACTGATACATTATCTGGAAATATATTTATGAAAGTATTTTCTTCATATACTACAGGTGGAGATTATGAAGCTCAAGGTTTTGGATATGGTCCTGGGGTTGGAGAAGACTATAATAGAAGAGTCCTTATAGTATCAAGAGCATCAGGTTCTCCAGTAGTAGCAAATGCACTAAAATACGCTTATGATGTTGTAAAGGGCGATATAAGTAATGTTGCAAGAAATGAATTTGCAAAAGTTAAAAAAGCAAAATTTGATGATATTATAGCTTCTCTTACTAAAAAAGAAGTTAAAGCTGAAAAAGTAGAAGTTAAAATGCCAGATAAAGAGATTGTTACTCGTCAAATAGCTGGTGTTGACATAATGGACTTAGAAGATGCAGTATCTGAGTTGTGGAAAAATGGAATCTATGCTGAAAGTGGTATGGGTTGTACAGGTCCAATAGTTTTAGTAAATGAAGCTAAAGGTAATTTAGCAGTTGAAACTTTAATTAAAGCTGGATATACTGCAAAATAGGTAGGGGTATATTAAAATATGTGACTTTCCAATTGATGAGTTTGGAAATGTTTATGTGTACTCTTTAAATATAGATTTATTTTTTAAGTGATAATTAAGTATTTATAAGGTTATGGTTTTGAAAATCATAACCTTATTTTTGTATTTTTTCTAAGAAAGATATATCTATTCTTAAATTACTTTTACAAAACCCTAAGATGTCTTTTTCTGATAAATTATTTAATTTAAATACAGCTGTAAATCTAGTTTCATTAAAAGGAATATTTAAATTATCCTTAATTTCTGTTTCTAATTTTTATCTACCTTTCTATTCCTCCATTTCTAATTACTTTTTTCTCATTTAAATAGTTCTATAAAAAAGTAATTAGAATTTAGACTATAAAAGAATATCTTGTTGTAGAGGATATTAATTAAGATTTATGTCTAAAGGAAAATTATTTAAGTATAGAGCATTTAGTCAAAAAAATAATCAATAAATCATATCAAAAAAAATTGATGTGACTGTTGACAAAGTAAGATTAGTATAGTACGATAAACACATCAAAAAAAATTGATATGAGAGGTGAAAAATGATGATTAACTATAAAAATGATGCAAAAATATTTAAAGCCCTTTGTGATGAAAAAAGGCTTTTAATTCTCGAACTTTTAAGGAGTGGCGAAAAATGTGCTTGTGTTTTAATTGATAAAATGAATATTGGTCAATCTGCACTATCTTATCACATGAAAATATTGTGTGAATCGGGCATAGTATCATCAAGACAAGATGGAAAATGGACACATTATAGCCTTAGTAAAAAGGGCAGTGAATATGCTAGTAAGCGTTTATTAGAAATCACAACACCTAATACAGATATAGAATGTTGCAAATAAAAGTCATCTACAGATGGCTTTTATTAAAAAAAACATATCAAATAAAATTGATATGAAAAATAGAATGGAGGAATTGTTTTGGAAATATTACAAATAGGCATACTGTTTTTTCAAGACCAAATTCTTGGCATGAAATGGCTAAATAGTCTTATTGGCAACACATTATCATTTTTAGGATTAGATAATACTACACAACTAGGTGGTAGTGTTCAATTCTTTTTTTATGATGTTATAAAAATCACTATACTGTTATGTATTTTGATTTTTATTATATCTTATATACAAAGTTATTTTCCACCAGAAAGAAGCAAGAAAATTTTAGGTCGCTTTCATGGTATTGGAGCAAATATTGTTTCTGCTCTATTAGGGACAGTAACTCCATTTTGTTCCTGTTCTTCTATACCACTTTTTATAGGTTTTACAAGTGCAGGGCTTCCTTTAGGAGTTACTTTTTCTTTCTTGATTTCATCTCCTATGGTAGATTTGGGGAGTCTTGTACTTCTTATGAGTATATTTGGTGCAAAAGTTGCAATTGTTTATGTAATAGTTGGACTATTAATTGCAGTTATTGGTGGTACTATTATCGAAAAATTGCACATGGGAAAATATGTTGAAGACTTTATACAAAATGCAAGTCATGTAGATATTGATTCACCATCTTTGACACGAAAAGATAGAGTTCAATATGCGAAAGAACAAGTTAGTGAAACATTTAAAAAAGTATTCCCTTATATTTTAGTAGGGGTAGGAATTGGTGCTATAATTCACAACTGGATTCCAGAAACTTGGATAGAAACAATTCTAGGTAGTGACAATCCGTTTGGTGTTATTTTAGCAACATTGGTTGGTATTCCTATGTATGCAGATATTTTTGGAACAATACCTGTTGCAGAAGCATTGCTAATCAAGGGTGCACAATTAGGAACTGTACTTGCATTTATGATGGCTGTAACAACATTAAGTTTACCATCTATGATTATGCTTAAAAAAGCTGTAAAACCAAAACTACTTGCCTTATTTATAGCTATCTGTACAATTGGTATTATCGCTGTTGGTTATATGTTCAATGTTTTGCATACATTCTTAATATTATAAAAATTAGGAGGAAATTAATATGAAATTATTTGGTAAAAAAGAAGAAAAAAATCATGTTGCTGTAGTGGAAATTGTACATCAGAAACTATGGAATATGCAGAAATGACAAAGAAAAAAGATGGAATCAAAGTTCTAGGCTCTGGTTGTGCAAAATGTATAGCTTTAGAAAATGCAACACGTACAGCAATTTCAGAAATGAATTTAGATTTCAATATTGAGCACATAACTGATTTTACTCAAATTGCTAGCTATGGAGTAATGAGTACTCCTGCACTTGTTATAAATAGCAAGGTTGTATCATATGGTAAGGTCTTAACAATTGATGAAGTGAAAGCAATTATAGAAAGGGAAAAACATGGTAGCCTATAAACCCAAAGTAGCTTTTATCTGTGTTCATAACTCTTGTCGAAGTCAAATAGCAGAAGCATTAGGAAAGAAACTAGGTTTAGATATTTTTGAAAGTTATTCAGCAGGTACTGAAGTGAAGTCACAAATAAATCAAGATGCTGTACGTTTAATGAAAAAAATTTATAATATAGATATGGAAAAAGAACAATATTCAAAGCTACTAAAAGACATACCCGAAGTTGATATTGTTATTACAATGGGGTGTAATGTAGAATGTCCATATCTTCCATGTATATATAGAGAAGATTGGGGACTGAATGACCCCACAGGAAAAAGTGATGAAGAATTTATCTTTGTGATAAATGAAATATTAGATAAAATATTGTTACTTTCCAAAAGAATCAAAATGAATAGTATTTATTAAAATCTCAACTTCTCTTTTTTATACAATTATCAATCTTGCTTATAAACAGTAAATTAGTAATATAATATTAAACTAGGCTCATATAAAGCATTAAAAAAGTATATAATGTTATTAAAATGCCTGAAAATACAATAAATAAAATAGATACAATATTTTATAATAATTTTGAAATTGAAAAGATGAAGAAATTGAAAAATATTTGGAGCAAATATTTCTTAATATAGAAAATATATATTAAATAGGAGTGTTGAAAATGTCTAAAATAATAGCATTTGTAGGAAGTCCAAGAAAAAATGGCAATGTAGATACAATAATTAATGAAATAATTAAAGGAGCAAACAAAAATAATGTTGATGTAAAAAAGTATTACTTAAATGATATGAATATAAAAGGTTGTCAGGGATGTTTATATTGTAGAAAAAATTATTCATGTTCACTTAAAGATGATATGATTCAAGTATATGAAGATATAAAAAAGGTTGAGTATGTAATTATAGGTTCACCAGTTTATATATGCCAGGTATCAGCTCAAACCAAGTTATTATTAGATAGACTTTATCCACTTACAACAATAGATAAAGGTAAACATATGCCTAGATTTGGAGATAAAAAACTAATTATGGTTTATACTCAAGCAGCACCTTTATCAATATTCTTTAAAAGATATTTTAGATATACAAGTAAGCATCTTAAAGGAATGGGTTTAAATCATTATAAAACTATAATTGCGACTAAAGCATTTGAAAAAAATTCAATTGAAAATAATCCTAAAATATTAAAAAAAGCCTATAATCTTGGATTTAAAATATCAAAGGATGTTAATATATAAAATCTATTTCAGATATTGACTGAAAGATAGTGAATATTATATAACAATTCACCATCTTTCTTATAATTGTTTTTGTAAATAGTTTACTTGAAATTTTTATATGAAAATTTGAATTATCCGCATAAACACTCTATTTATAAGCGATTTTATAACTAAAAAACATTCATTTTCAATATAGTCATAAGGAACGTGGTTTTTTTGCAGAGGCTTAATCAAATGTTTAATACTTCCATAAGGAACGACTTTATTATGTATCCCATATGCACATAATGTAGGTACTGAATTTTGATTAACCAACATATATAATGAAAAAAAATCCTCATAAATATTGATAGAACTTATGAATATAAATGTAATTTGCAATTATAAATATATCTTAGATAAAACTAATGAAATCTTAAAATAAAGTTAGAAAGATATGAAAAAATTTTAGAAATAAAGTATCTATTAGATAAAAAAGAACACTAATTAGTGATATAATATAATTGAGGTAAAATTTATTATTTGGAGGCAAAATCATGAGCAGAGTAAAAAAGGTAGTAGAATTATTGGAATCCAAAGGTCTTGATGCACTGTATTTAACAAAGAAGACCAATGTAAATTATATAAGTGGTTTTCCTGATGAGGAAGCATATGCAGTGATTTGTAAAGACGGAAATTTCTTAGTTACTGATAGTAGATATATGGAGCTTGCGGAAAATGTTTGCAAAGGCTTTGAAATTATAAATTGGCATAACTTTGACAGAAGTGTGGCAAAAGCAGTAAAAAGTGTGTGTGATAAAGTAGGTATAAAGAAACTTGGATTTGAAAGAACTAATATAGTATTCGATAAATATGAGGAACTTAAAAATCTAATTGAGAAAGATAATGGAGAATTAATACCTACAGAAAATATTGTAGAGACATTAAGATACGTAAAAGATGAAGAAGAAATAAAAAATACAAGAAAAGCATGTGAGATAGCAGATAAGGCATTAGAAGAATTGATTCCACACATAAAAGCTGGAGTTAGCGAAATTGAGCTGGCTACAAAATTGGAATATTTCATGAAGATGAATGGAGCACAAAATATAGGCTTTGAGACTATATTGATATCAGGTGCAAAGACTTCATTACTTCATGGTAAACCTAGTGATAAGATTATAGAAAAAGGCGACTTTGTACTTATAGACTACGGTGCTATGTATAATGGTTATATATCTGATACAACTAGAACTTTTGTAGTTGGAGAAGCTTCTGAAAAACAACTAGAGGTATATAATTTGGTTAAAGAAGCACAAAATGTAGGTGTTGAAAACATGAAAGTTGGTGTACATGCTACAATCCCAGATGCTGAGATAAGAAAAGTTGTCAAGAAATATGAAGATTATTATTATCAAGGTATAGGGCATGGAGTTGGTAGAGATGTTCATGAAGAACCTTTCATTGGTAATTATGGTGATAAAATTATAGAAGAGGGATGTATAATAACAATGGAACCAGGTATTTATTTCCCAGGATGGGGTGGAGTTAGAATAGAAGATACTGTTCTGATTACTAAAAATGGTCCAGAAAGACTTACTAAATTCCCTAAAGATTTGATGATTTTAGACAAATAATTTAATTTATATATATTTTTTTACATAAGACATAGCGTAATCTCACCATTAAGCTCTCTTTACATATTATAGTAAAGGGGGCTTAGTTTTATTGTGAGAGGTGATAATATCTATGTATAAAAACCATAAATTTATAAAAAATATAAAAAAAGCCTGGTATAAAATCAAATTAATTGACAGATGTCTAATAATCGTAATGGCAATACTCATGTTTCAATCTATATACAATTTATTTGTTAATGAAGTGAATTCACAAGATACAACAACCATTGATGTGGTAGTAAGAACAACTTCAGCAGCTATATTTGGATATTTTTTAAGTGCTAATTTTATAAAGAAATCTTCGAGAAAGTATATAAATACTGATGTATCTTCAAATATTTTTGTAGATGAGAATTCATCTAATAAAGGTCAAGGACCAAATACAAATAATATAATGAATGTAAAAAATACCATTGGATTTACTTCAGATACTGATAATTATGAAAAGAAAGTGTCTGTTAATAAAATTGAAGGTATTGAAGAAGGAGAAACTAGTGAATTACAAATTATTATAGCTACTGTAATTTGTGTTGTAGCACTAATAGTACTTTTTGTTGTAAGGAATTTTACGACTACAGCTCCAGCTTCTTTAGGTACTATTTCACAGATGAGAGATTTTGTCTCAGGATGCGTGGGTTTTTTGTTAGGTTGTCCAAGTAGACCTGATTAAAAACATGATTATTAATTAAAAAATATTGTTAAAAGTATCAGTATAATAATATTTAAATGTAAATGTATACAATTATAATTTCTAAGATTATATATTTTATTTTTATACTGATACTCTAAAATATTTACAATGTTTTACTTAAATAAAATATTGTACTATCTAGTATAAAATAAAGCTAATTTATATGAATAGATGCCATATATTCAATAAAAAGTCTCATACTATGAGATATGTATTGATTTCTTCTCCAAAGAACACCAATGTTTGCAGTAATTGCACGCTCTAATGGAATTGAACAGAGATTTTCTGTATTTTGAAATATTTCTTTATACAATATTGTTGAAGCTAAGTCATTTTCTAACAAATAGCGTATAGTAGAAAGTTGGTTTGAATGTAAAATTATATTTGGTTTAGCTTTTTCAAGTCTTTTTGTTATAATCTTATAATGATAAGAACCTTCAGATAATATGACAAAAGGTACATTTTTTAACATATAATTTGAAATAATAGGTTGTTTTGCCAATTCATTTTTTGGATTTGTAACTAAATACAATTCTGTTTTGTAGATTGTTTTTGAATCTATATCATCATAAATATCACTATCAATTATGCCAATACAAAAATCGAGTGAAGATTCTTCAATCATTTTAGCTCCAACAAATGTTGGAACTTCGAAAATTTTAAGTTCTATATCTGGATAAATTACATTAAACCTAGGCAGTATCTTTGAAAGTAAAAAAGTACCTAAAACTGTAGGAATACCTATTTTCAGAGAGGCCTTTCTCTTTTTCCCTAAGTCTAGTGCATCACTTTGAAAGTCTTCAAATTGTCTCGTAAAATTTTTTGATTTATCTAAAAAAATCTTTCCTTCAGGAGTTAATTCTATCTTGTTGCCTATTCTGTAAAAAAGTTCAAAGCCAAGTTCTTTTTCTAATTCTTTAATAGCTAGTGTTATTGATGGCTGGGAAATATGGATACTTTCAGCAGCTTTAGTCATGTTTTTATATTTACAAACAGTCTGAAAATAATATAGATAATTTATGTTCATTGGATATTAATTCCTTTCATTTATGTATTAGTGACAAGTATATAATTAACGACAATATAAGTTTTGTATATTGTTGTAAAAAAATAGAATAGTTTTAAACTATCATATCATAAGTTTTTGATATTTTCAATCTATTAAGAATAGTGCTATTATTAAATTAACAAAAGAGAATAGCTGATATACTTTGACGATAATCAACTTACAATGTAGTTATATCAACGAATATTAAAATTTTAACTATTTAAAAATAAGTAATTATTTTTGAAATTAAATTATTAATTAAATCGCAAAGAAAAAGATTAAGATTAATAAAAGAAAATTTTTTTAACTAGAAATGTTAATTTAATAACAAAATAGAGTTTTGGGGAGAAAGGGGAGATATATTTTTTAATAATAATTGTTAATTTAATAACGATGAAAGGGAGTGATTTAGTGAAGTTTGAGTTAATGGATTTTTTAATGAATCCTTTTGTACTTATGTTTGCTGCTGTAATTACAGGAATTTTATTTGGAAAGATTAAATTTGGGAAGTTTAATTTTGGGGTATCAGGAGCATTATTTACAGGATTATTTATTGGATGGCTTGCATATAGCTTGGGAAATTCAGTAATAGCAAAAGGAGAAACAGCAGCAGGATATAAGGCAGCAACTGTCATGATGGGAAATGGAATTATTTCTCCTGACTTCTTTGATTTCTTTTTAATCATATTTGTTGCAGCAGTTGGTTTATTGGCTGCAAAAGATATGAAAGCTGTATTAAAGAAGTATGGAGCAAGATTTGTAGTCTTAGGAGTTCTTATAACTTTTATAGGTGGTTCTATGACTTATGCAATGACTTTACTATCAAGCAATAAAGGAAGCAGTGCTTATGAAGTTTCTGGTGTTTATACAGGGGCATTAACAAGTTCACCTGGATTAGCTGCTGCTTTAGAAACAGCTGGTAAACATGCAGAAGATGTATCAAAAGAGTTTGAAAAAGCTTCAATAGAGGATAAAAAAGAAATTTTAAAGATTGTTGACCCAGAAGGAAAATTAGATGTAAAAACAACTACATCACTAACTCAAGAGCAAATAGATAAATATATTGCATATGCTGAAGCAGGTGTTGGTATAGGGCATGCAGTTGCATATCCTTTTGGAGTTTTAATAGTAATATTAGGTGTAAATTTCCTTCCAAAAATATTTAGGATGGACCTTAAAGAAGAAAGAAGAAAATATGAAAAAGAAATGAAGGAAGCAAGAGATAGCGTTGCAGGTAAAACGATACCAGAAGTTCCATTTAATATAATAACATTTTTCTTAACGTGTCTAGCTGGATATTTAGTAGGAGGAATACATGTATTTATGGGTCCGTTAGGATACTTCACACTAGGAGCTACAGGTGGTTCACTAATTGTATCTCTAGTACTTGGATATATAGGTAAGATAGGGGCAGTAAATTTTAGAATGGAAGAAAAGGTTTTAAATATTTTAAAACAAATAGGTCTAGTGTTTTTCTTAGCAATAGTTGGATTAAGATATGGTGGTAAAGTAGTTGATTCAATTATGACATCTGGTATGCATCTGGCTTTTGTAGCAATAGTAGTAGGTATTACAGCTATGATGATAGGATTCTTAGTTGGTAAATATATATTTAAATTAAACTGGATTTTACTATCTGGAGCTGTCTGTGGTGGTATGACATCAACTCCAGGTCTTGGAGCAGCTGTTGATGCCCTTGATAGTGATGACCCAGCAGCAGGATATGGAGCTACGTATCCATTTGCACTGTTAACTAAAGTTATATTGGTTATAGTTTTACACAAACTTCCAATGTAAATAAGACTTTATATGGGGGGATATTTATGAATAATGAAGGAGTATTTGAAGAATTAAGTGAAAGATTAAGAAATAAAAAGTTATGTGATTTAATTATGAATGCAGATGAAGCTGCTAAAATTATAAATGATGGGATGGTTGTTGGACTTAGTGGATTTACACCTTCAGGTTACCCAAAAGCGGTACCATTAGCAGTTTCAGAAAGAGCTAAAAGTGGAGAAAAAATAAAATTGACTGTGTATTCAGGTGCATCTTTAGGCCCAGAGGTAGATGGAGCATGGTCAGAAACAGGTATAATTGAAAGAAGGCTTCCTTATCAGACTAATTCTACACTTAGAAATAATATTAATAAAGGTGATGTCAATTATATAGATATGCATCTAAGTCATTCTACTCAATTTTTAAATTATGGGACTATACCTAAAGTAGATGTAGCTATAGTAGAAGCACTTGCAATAACTGAAAATGGGGATATTATACCTACTAGTGGGATAGGAAATTCACCATCTTTTATAAAAAGTGCAGATAAAGTGATAGTTGAAATAAATCTTGCAAAACCAATGGAAATGGAAGGAATGGCAGATATATATATTACAGAAAATCCTCCAAATAGAAAGCCAATAGAAATAAATCATCCTAAAGATAGAATTGGTACGACATATATACCTTGCGGATTAAATAAGATTGCAGGAATAGTAATCACTAATATGCAAGATAAGACACGTCCATTAGGTATTGTAGATGAAGCTTCAAAGAAAATATCAAATAATATTATTGCTTTTCTGAAAGAAGAAGTAAAGTCAGGTAGATTGTCAAAAAATCTACTTCCACTTCAATCTGGTGTAGGAAGTGTAGCCAATGCAGTTTTATATGGATTGTGTGAATCTGAATTTGAAAATCTAACTTGCTATACAGAGGTTGTACAGGATTCTATGTTAGATTTAATAAGAATGGGTAAGGTTACAATGGCATCTACTACATCTGTAAGCCCATCACCAGAAGGGTTAATAAAATTTGAAGAGGATATTGATTTCTTTAAGGATAAGATTATACTGAGACCTCAAGAGATTAGTAATAATCCAGAAATAGCTAGAAGAATTGGGGTAATTGCAATGAACACTGCAATTGAAGTTGATATTTATGGAAATGTAAACTCTACTCATATTATGGGTTCAAAGATGATGAATGGAATTGGTGGTTCTGGTGATTTTGCTAGAAATGGAGCAATAACTATATTTAGTACTGAGTCAATTGCAAAAAATGGTGATATATCATCAATAGTACCTATGGTGTCTCATGTAGACCACACTGAACATGATGTAATGGTAATTGTAACAGAACAAGGATATGCTGATTTAAGAGGTCTTGCACCTAGGGAAAGAGCTATAAAAATAATAGAAAATTGTGCTCATCCAGATTATAAAGAACAACTTAGAGATTATTTAAATAGAGCCTGTCAAAATGGAGCAAAACAAACTCCTCATATATTAGATGAAGCTTTATCATGGCATAGTAAATTTATGAGTACAGGTACAATGAAAAAGTCTGAAACTTTTAAAAGTGCATTATAAAAATATTTAATAAATTGGAGGCGGATTTAAAATGGAAAAAGCAGTAGAAAACTTTGAAGATTTAAGTAAGGAATACATTAACGGTTATATTGAGAGAGCTAGAAAAGCTCAAAGAGAGTTTGAATGTTATACTCAAGAACAAGTAGATAAAATAGTAAAGATAGTTGGGAAAGTAGTGTATTATAATGCTGAATACTTAGCTAAACTTGCTGTAGAAGAAACTGGAATGGGAGTATATGAAGACAAGGTAGCTAAAAATAAAAGTAAAGCAAAGGTTATATATAACAATCTAAAAGATAAAAAATCAGTTGGTATAATTGATATAGATAGAGAAACTGGAATAACAAAGGTAGCTAAACCAATTGGAGTAGTAGCGGCAATAACTCCTTGTACAAATCCAATCGTTACACCTATGAGTAATGCAATGTTTGCACTTAAAGGAAGAAATGCAATCATTATCACACCACACCATAAAGCCATTGGATGTAGTACTAAAACTGTTGATATGATTAATGAAGAATTAGAAAAAATAGGAGCACCAGAAAACTTAATACAAATACTTGACCAACAATCAAGAGAAAATACAAGAAATTTAATTTCATCAGCAGATGTAGTAATTGCTACTGGTGGAATGGGAATGGTGAAAGCTGCATACTCAAGTGGAAAACCAGCACTTGGAGTAGGTGCAGGAAATGTTCAATGTATTATAGATAGAGATGTGGATATTAAAGAAGCAGTACCTAAAATCATAGCAGGAAGAATTTTTGACAACGGTATAATTTGTTCAGGCGAGCAATCAGTGATAGTAGCAGAAGAAATGTTTGATAAAGTAATGGATGAATTTAAAAATAATAAAGGTTTTATAGTTAGAGATAATGCACAGAAAGAAGCTTTTAGAAATGCTATGTTTATAAATAAAGCTATGAATAAAGATGCAGTAGGTCAATCTGTTCATGCAATTGCAAAAATTGCAGGTGTTGAAATTCCAGAAGATACAAAAATAATAGTAATAGAAGCTGATGGTCCAGGAGAAGAGGATATACTTGCAAAAGAAAAAATGTGTCCAGTTATATCTGCATATAAGTATAAAGATTTTGAAGAAGGTGTAGCTATTGCAAAAGCAAATTTAAATGTAGAAGGAAAAGGGCATAGTGTATCTATCCATTCAAATACAGTTAAAAATATAGAATATGCAGGAGAAAATATAGAGGTATCAAGATTTGTTATTAATCAATGTTGTGCTACTAGTGCTGGAGGAAGTTTCTTTAATGGTCTTGCACCTACTAATACTCTAGGTTGTGGTTCTTGGGGAAATAACAGTATTTCTGAAAATCTTGATTATAAGCATTTAATTAACATTTCTAGAATTGCTTATTATATGCCAGAAAATGAAGTTCCTACAGATGAAGAACTTTGGGGATAGGATTTAGAAAAAATATTCATTCTAGATTAAGATAGGAATATATTTTAATTTAGAATGAATTTAAGACATAAATTAAATTTAAAGCAGAGTATTGTACTAAATTTTAAATATTAAGAAACAGACATAAGAAGGAAGTATTATAATTAACATAAATAAAAATTTTTATAAAAAAAAGGAGTGGTTTTATTATGGCATTAATGACAGGAGCTCAATATATTGAAAGTTTAAGAAAATTAAATACTAAGGTTTATATGTTTGGTGAAGAGGTTAAAAACTGGGTTGACCATCCTATGATTAGACCATCTATAAATTGTGTAGCAGCAACTTATGATTTAGCTCATGACCCAGAATATACAGACTTAATGACAGTTACTTCAAATATCACAGGCGAAAAAATAAATAGATTTGGGCATCTTCATCAAAGTACTGATGATTTAGTGAAAAAAGTAAAGATGCAAAGACTATGTGGTCAAAAAACAGCTTCTTGTTTCCAAAGATGTGTTGGTATGGACGCATTTAATGCAGTATATTCAACAACATTTGAATGTGATAAAGCTCATGGAACTAAGTACCATGATAATTTTGTAAAATACTTAACTTATATACAAGAAAACGATTTAGTAGTTGATGGTGCTATGACTGACCCTAAAGGAGATAGAGGATTGTCACCTAGTGCTCAACCTGACCCAGATATGTTCCTTCATATAGTAGAAAGAAGAGAAGATGGTATAGTTGTAAGAGGAGCAAAGGCACACCAAACTGGTTCAATAAATTCACATGAGCATCTTATAATGCCTACTATAAGTATGACAGAAGCAGATAAAGACTATGCTGTATCATTTGCAGTTCCTTCAGATGCTGAGGGTGTGTTCATGATTTATGGAAGACAATCTTGTGATACTAGAAAATTAGAAGAAGGCGCAGATGTTGATTTAGGAAATAAGGAATTTGGAGGTCAAGAAGCCTTAGTAGTATTTGACAATGTATTTGTTCCAAATGATAGAATTTTCTTATGTGGAGAGTGGGATTTCTCTGGTATGTTAGTTGAGAGATTTGCTGGATACCATAGACAAAGTTATGGTGGCTGTAAAGTAGGCGTAGGTGATGTAATAATAGGAGCAGCAGCTTTAGCAGCTGACTATAACGGAGCAAATAAAGCTTCACATATAAAAGATAAATTAATAGAAATGACTCACCTTAATGAAAGTTTATACTGTTGTGGTATAGCATGTTCATCAGAAGGACATAAGACAGAAGCTGGAAACTATCAAATAGATTTGCTTCTTGCAAATGTATGTAAGCAAAATGTAACTAGATTTCCTTATGAAATAGTGAGACTTGCAGAAGATATAGCTGGTGGTCTTATGGTTACTATGCCTTCAGAAAAAGACTTTAAATCAGACCTTAAAGTTGGAACAAGTGGAATGACTATTGGCGAAGTATGTAATAAGTATTTTAAAGCTTCTTCAGTGGCTTCAACAGAAGAAAGAATGAGAGTTTTAAGATTCTTAGAAAATATATGTCTTGGTTCAGCAGCTGTTGGTTATAGAACTGAGTCAATGCATGGAGCAGGTTCACCACAAGCTCAGAGAATAATGATTTCAAGACAAGGAAATATAAGTCAAAAGAAAGAATTAGCTAAGACAATTGCAGGAATAAAAAAAGAGGAAGCTTTAAATTTATAAAAAGTTGATATGTAAAAGGGAAATATATATCAACATATATTAATTAATGAAAAAATATAGAGTATAAGAGATAATTATAAAATTATAGTGGTTTTTAATTAAACAAGGAAATTTTTTATAAGGAGAATTTACACATGACCTGTGGAGTTAGATTTTGTGGGGGCTGTAACCCTAGATACGAAAGAGGGAAGGCTCTTACAATAATCAAAGAGCACTTCAATGGTAGAGTAGATTTTAGTGTAGCACAAGAGAACGTGGAATATGATTTGTTACTTATAATTGGAGGATGCGCAACTTTATGCGCATCCTATCAACAATATAAAGTGAAAAATGAGTGTATTAAGATGTGGGATTTTAGCCATATAGAAAGAGTTATAAATATAATTGAATCAGCAATTTGTGAAACTTAAATAAGAGCTAAATGGGGGGATTTCATTGAATTGGCGAGAATTGTATCAAGAAAAATTATGTAGCGCTACAGAGGCCGTAAAGCATATTAAAAACGGGGATACTGTAGTATTTGCACATTGTGTAGGTGAACCTCCTGCACTAGTAGAAGCTATGATTGAAAATGCTGAACAATACAAAGATGTTGAGATTAAACACATGGTAAGCTTAGGTAGTGGAGGATATACTTCTAAAGGAATGGAAGCTCATTTTAGAGTAAATCCAATGTTTGTAAGTGGAAATGTAAGAAAAGCAATTGAAAACGGAGATGGAGACTTTACACCTGCATTTTTCCATGAAGTTCCAAAGTTAATTAGAGAAAAAAGATTAAAATGTGATGTTGTATTAGCACAGGTAACTCCACCAGATGAACATGGATATTGTAGTTTAGGTACATCGGTTGATTATACTTATGAGGCTATTAAAAGTGCTAGGACAGTAATTGTTCAAGTAAATGACCAATTTCCTAGAACTTATGGCGAAGTAGTTAATGTATCAGAGTTTGATTATATAGTTGAAAAGTCACAACCTTTATATGAGTTACAACCTGCGAAGATTGGAGAAGTAGAAGAAGCAATTGGTAAAAATTGTGCTTCATTAATTGAAGATGGTTCTACTTTACAACTTGGAATTGGCGGAATTCCAGATGCAGTTATGTTATTTTTGACAGATAAAAAGGACTTAGGAATTCACTCAGAAATGATTTCAGATGGAACTTTAGCTCTTTATGAAAAAGGAGTTATAAATGGCAAATATAAAAATTTTGATAAAGAGAAAATGACAGTTACCTTCTTAATGGGTACTAAAAAATTATACGATTTTGCAAATAATAACCCTGCAGTAGAAGTAAAACCTGTAGACTATGTAAATCATCCAGCAATTATAATGAAACAACATAAAATGGTTTCTATAAACTCTGCCATACAAGTTGATTTGATGGGACAGGTAGTTGCAGAAGCTATGGGTCTTAGACAGTTTAGTGGTGTTGGAGGTCAAGTTGATTTTATCCGTGGAGTATCTATGGGAGAAGATGGAAAGGCGATTATAGCTATGCCTTCAATAACTACAAAAAAGGATGGTACAGTAATTTCAAAAATCGTCTCTATTGTGGATGAAGGTGCACCTATAACAACATCAAGAAATGATGTTGATTACATTGTAACTGAATATGGTATAGCAGAGCTAAAAGGAAAGTCCCTTAGAGAAAGAGCAAGAAATTTAATTAATATAGCTCATCCAAGTGTAAGGGAAAGTCTAGCATTAGAATTTGAAAAAAGATTTAAGGAGAAATATTAATAATAGAGGGGTGTTAATAATGGAAGCACTTAGAGTAGTTCCAAAAATATTTTATTTCGATACATTTAAAGAATTCAACGAAGAATTTAAAATAGGAAAAAATGATTTAGTAATTACTAATGAATTTATATATGAGCCATATATGAAGCCTCTTGGAATAGATACAAATCTAATTTTCCAAGAAAAGTTTGGAACAGGTGAACCATCTGATGAAATGATAGATTCTATGACAAAAGAAATGAAAAAATATAATTTCGATAGAATTATTGCATTTGGAGGAGGCACAATAGTTGATATATGCAAGATATTAGCACTTGATGTTCCAGAAAAATCTATTGACTTATTTGAAGGAGAAGTAGCACCTAAAAAAATAAAAGAGTTAGTAGTAGTTCCTACAACATGTGGTACAGGTAGTGAAGTAACAAATGTAGCCATTGCAGAATTAAAATCTAAGCATACTAAAAAAGGGCTAGCAGTAGAAGAAACTTATGCGGACTATGCAGTGCTAATTCCAGAGACTGTAAAAGGATTACCTTATAAATTCTTTGTTACAAGTTCAGTGGATGCTCTTATACATGCAATTGAGTCTTATCTTTCTCCAAAAGCAAGTCCATTTACAGAGATATATTCTTTACAAGCAATAAAAATGATTATGGATGGATACAAAAAGATAGTTGATAAAGGGGAAGAAGAGAGATTTAATCATCTTAGAGACTTTGTTCTTGCATCAAACTATGCAGGAATTGCTTTTGGAAATGCTGGTTGTGCAGCAGTTCATGCTTTATCTTATTCAATTGGTGGGGCTTTCCATGTTGCACATGGTGAAGCAAATTATCAGTTCTTTACTGAAGTGTTTAAGATGTATTCTAGAAAAAATCCTGATGGAAAAATCACAAAATGTACAAAAATTCTAGCAGATGCTCTTGAATGTGACCCTAATTGTGATGTTTATGGAGAATTAGAAAAGTTTTTAAATAAATTAATAGCTAAAAAAGCCTTAAGAGAATACGGAATGGTAGAAAGTCAAATTGATGAATTTACAGATAGTACAATTGCAAATCAACAAAGATTACTTGCTAATAATTATGTAGAGCTTAGCAGAGAAGAAATAAGAGAGATATTTGCAAATCTTTATTAATTATAAATTTCATTTATATGTATAGCTAAGATAAACAATGTTAATTATATTTATATAAAAATAAAAATGAGGGAACTTAAATTTAATTAAAGTTAAGTTCTCTTATTTTTATATGGAGTTAAATATAAGTATATTTTTGATTTAAAATATGCTTATATTTAAGTCTATTACTTTATTTGAAATAATTTGTAGAAATTCAAATTCCTTGACAGTAATAAGTAAGTAATTGTATAATCAAACTGCAATATATTAATAATATTAGTGAAAATGAAAGGATATAAACTATGTATAAATCAGAAAATTTTTCCAAAAAATCTGTGTTAATAAATTCATTTTTAAGTAAATTTTTAAAAATAGTTGGATGGGGCTTAGTAGGTTTATTTACGTTATCAGCTCTAGTACTTTCAACTATTTCTATTATAATTGGATGGGCTGTAATACTTCCTATTCAAGTATGTGCAGTGTTTTTAATTATAGGAGGAGTTTGTATCTTTAAAGGTAAGAGATTAGGAGACCAAATTTCTCGTTATAAAAAATATTGTACAATCATAAGTAATAGAAATATTATTCCAGTAGAACTTATTGCCGAAAGTACATCTAAATCACTAAATTTTATAATAAAAGATGTGCAAAAAATGATAGATAAAAACTATTTTATAAATACTTATATTGATAAAAGAAGTAATCAAATTGTGTTGACAAATGAAGATTTCATTCCACCAAGATATGAAGATGTAGCATATGAAGTCAAAGAAGAAGAACAAACTGATGAGGTTAATGAAGTTGATACAATTATAAATAAAGGAATGGATTATTTAACACAAATAAAAGAAGCTAATAAAAATATTAAATCAGAGTCAATGTGTAATAAAATTGTACAAGTAGAGGATGTTACAGGGAAAATATTTGATGTTGTAAAACATGACCCATCAAAACTTACTCAAATACAAAAATTTATGGACTATTATCTTCCAACAACTTTAAAGCTGTTGAATTCATATCATACATTGGAAGAGCAAGGTATAGACAGAGAAAATATAACGACAACTATGGAAAGTATTGAAAATACAATGAGTACAATCGTAATAGCTTTTGAAAATCAATTAGACTATCTGTTTGAAGATGAAGCAATAGATATCTCTACAGACATTACTGTTTTAGAGAACATGTTAGTTCAAGAGGGATTAACGAGTGGTAAATTTTAACTTCAATATAAAAAATATTCTGTTATTTTTGAACAATTAAGTAGTCATAAAGTAAAAAACATGTGATATATAAGTTAATCAGTACTTTATAAAGGAAGAGGAGAGAAAGATATAATGAATAATCTAGATGATATACCAGTTATGCCAACTTTAACACTTGACCCATTTGGAGAAGAATCAAATACAAGTGATATAAATAATTCTGATATGTTAATGAAAAAGGATGAAAAAGACCCAGAAGAAGAAAAATTGTCTGAATCTGAACGTAAGATGGTAAAGGAATTTGCAGAAAAAATAGATATTACAAATACAAATATGATTTTACAATATGGAGCTGGTGCCCAAAAAAAGGTAGCAGGATTCTCTGAAACAGCTTTAAAGAGTGTTAAAACTAGAGATTTAGGAGAAGTTGGAGATATGCTTACAAATCTAGTTACTGATTTAAAAGCATTTTCAGCAGACGAAAAAGAACAGGGTGGTTTTTTAGGAATCTTTAAAAAGGCAAATAATAAAATTTCAAATCTAAAAACTAAGTATGATAGCGCAGAGGTAAATGTAGACAAAGTAAGCAAAGAACTTCAAAAACATCAGGTTAAAATATTAAAAGATATAGCTATGCTTGATAAGATGTATGAGTTGAACTTAGCTTACTCAAAAGAACTTACTATGTATATTATAGCAGGGAAACAAAAGTTAAAAGATATGAAAGAATACGAAATGCCAAAATTGAGAGAAAAGGCTAGATTATCTGGCTCAACAGAAGACGCTCAAGCTGTGAATGATATGGTTTCACTTTGTGACCGATTTGAAAAGAAGATTCATGACTTAGAATTAACTAGAATGGTATCGCTTCAAATGGCTCCACAGATAAGACTAGTTCAAAATAGTAATAATTTGATGGCAGAAAAGATTCAATCAACTATAGTAAATACAATTCCATTATGGAAAAATCAAATAGTACTTGCTCTTGGAATTTCTCACTTAAATCAAGCTATGAAAGCACAGCGTGAAGTTAGCAATATGACAAATGAGCTATTACTAAAAAATGCAGAAACTCTAAAGATGGGAACAATAGAAACAGCAAAAGAATCAGAAAGAGGAATTGTAGATATAGATACAATTAAGAAAACTAATCAATCTTTAATATCAACTATTGATGAAGTGGTTAAGATACAACATGATGGTAGAATAAAGAGACAAGAAGCAGAAGTTGAACTATCAAAAATAGAAAATGAACTTAAAAGCAAGCTTCTTGAATTTACAGTTAAATAAAAGCGTATATTAGAAAAAGGGTGTCTCAAAATAAACTTTTTAGTTCATGAGGCGCTCTTTTTGTATGAAATAAATATATTTTTATAATTTCAACAATATAAAAGAAGCTTATCTCTGTTTCGAGACAGCCTCTTTTATTTATATTATAAATTTCTATTATCCTTTAACATAACATCATGAGCTCCACCTTCAACTATACTAGTAGAAGATACAAGTGTAAGCTTAGCATTCTTTTGAAGTTCAGGTATGCTAAGAGCTCCACAGTTACACATAGTAGAACGAACTTTACTTAAAGAAAGAGTTACATTGTCCTTTAAAGAACCAGCATAAGGTACATAAGAGTCAACACCTTCTTCAAAAGAAAGCTTCTTATCTCCACCAAGGTCATATCTTTGCCAGTTTCTAGCACGTGCAGAACCTTCTCCCCAGTATTCTTTCATATAACTACCATTTATATTAACTTTGTTAGTTGGACTCTCATCAAAACGAGAGAAGTATCTACCAAGCATTATAAAATCTGCACCCATAGCTAAAGCTAAAGTTATATGATGGTCATAAACGATACCACCATCAGAACAAATTGGAATATAAATACCTGTTTTTTCAAAGTACTCATCTCTAGCTTGTGCAACTTCAATTATAGAAGTAGCTTGTCCACGTCCTATACCTTTTTGTTCACGAGTAATACATATAGAACCACCACCAATACCAACTTTAACAAAGTCAGCACCAGCTTCAGCTAAGTAAAGGAATCCTTCACGGTCAACTACATTTCCAGCTCCAACCTTAACTGTATCACCATATTTTCCACGAATAAAATCAAGAGTTATTTTCTGCCATTCAGAAAAACCTTCTGAAGAATCTATACATAAAACATCAGCACCAGCTTCAACTAAAGCAGGAACACGTTCAGCGAAGTCTCTAGTATTGATACCAGCTCCAACTACATATCTTTTAGAAGAATCTAAAAGCTCAAGTGGATTTTCTTTATGAGAAGAGTAATCTTTACGGAATACCATATAAACAAGATTACCGTTGTCATCAAGTACAGGAAGAGAATTAAGCTTGTGGTCCCATATAATGTTGTTTGCTTCTTTTAAAGTAACGTCTTTGTTAGCATAAACTATGGATGACATAGGAGTCATAAATTCACTAACTTTAGTATCTAAATCCATACGACTTATACGATAATCACGACTTGCGACAATACCTAATAATTTACCAGTTGAAGTCCCATCTTCAGTAACAGCAACTGTAGAATGTCCAGTTTTTTCTTTTAATTCAAGAATGTCTTTTAGTGTATTCTCAGGTTTAATATTTGAATCACTTACAACAAAACCAGCTTTGTGAGATTTAACACGTGCTACCATAGCAGCTTCACTTTCAATACTTTGAGAACCGTATATAAATGAAATACCACCTTCTTTAGCAAGTGCAATAGCCATCTTGTCATCAGAAACAGATTGCATAATAGCAGAAGTCAAAGGTATATTCATATAAATATCTGCTTCCTCGCCTTTTTTAAATTTAGTAACAGGTGTTTTCAAACTTACATTAGCAGGTATACAATCAGTAGAAGAGAAACCTGGAACAAGAAGGTATTCACTGAAAGTATGTGATGGTGTATCAAAATAAAACGCCATTTTTTAATCACTCCTTATATTTTTATACTTTTTATAATTGATAGTATTAATTATAACTTATTCTTTAATTTTATTAAAGTATTTTGTCAAATATTGAGATTTTTGAAAAATTTAAACTATTTTCATTAAATTTGTTTAATATATATTGCTTTATAGGGTAATATTGTATATTAAATAATGTTTAATATTGTATAGTAGCTAATTAGAAATTAATATTTAGTTATCCATACATTATACTTATACACTTTATGTTGACAATATTGACATAGAGAGTACAAATATCAAAAGCACAGGTCAAATAAGTCTATATTAGTATATCCAAAAGTACCTCTAATAAAATTATTTAATTGAATTATTATTGGTTTTTCTATTAAAGTTAATTAATCACAAAGTAATGAAGTTATTCTAAGTATAAGTAACTTTAAAATAATAATGTTCTCACAATTAAGTAAATTATATAGAAATAATAGAAGAATATATATAATTTACAGAGTGTTTCTTTGTCAACAGTATCTAATCTAATGTATAAAATTATTAAATAACTTAAAAATACTAATATGTTTTAAAATACTACAGAAAAAAATATACAATATATAATAAAAAAGAATATTATAAATTTAAATATTTTATAAAAATAGTATTATTTGTAACACTAGATACTCTAAAGTACTACATAAATAAAGTTAAACAAAAACTAAAATGACAAATGTCATTATCTTAAGTGACATAGAAACGATTTCTTAAAGTTGTTACTAGAAAATATAAACTCTATAATAAAAGTATAACAAAAGGGAATCATATCGATATAGAATATAATTCAAATGGAGGTAAAATTATGAGCAGTTCTAATCAATCGACAATAAAGACATCTATACAGCGAATAGGAAAATTTTTAAGTGGTATGGTAATGCCAAATATAGGAGCTTTTATAGCATGGGGCCTTATAACAGCATTATTTATACCAACAGGGTGGATGCCTAATGAGAAATTAAGTACAATAGGTGACCCAATGATAAAATACCTTTTACCACTGTTGATAGCTTACACTGGTGGTAAAGCAATAGCAGGACAAAGAGGTGGAGTAATAGGTGCAGCAGCAGCGATGGGCGTAATCGTTGGAGCTGATATACCAATGTTTATTGGAGCTATGATAATGGGACCATTTGCAGGATGGATAATCAAGAAATTCGATAAATTTGTAGATGGTAAGATACCAACAGGATTTGAAATGTTAGTAAATAACTTTTCAATAGGTATAATAGGTATGCTTCTTGCAATATTAGGATTTTATGCAATAGGGCCAGCAATAGTAGCAGGTACAGCTCTTATAGAATCTGGAGTTCAATTTATAGTTAGCAAAAGTTTATTACCTTTAGTTTCAGCATTTATAGAGCCTGGAAAAGTATTGTTCTTAAACAATGCAATAAATCATGGTATATTAGGACCTATAGGTATAGCTGAAGCAAAAGAAGCAGGTAAATCTATAATGTTCTTATTAGAAAGTAACCCTGGACCAGGTTTAGGAGTTCTATTAGCATACTGGATGTTTAGTAGAGGAAGCGTAAAACAATCAGCACCAGGAGCTGTAATAATACATTTCTTTGGTGGTATACATGAAATATACTTCCCATACATCTTAATGAATCCAGTTTTAATATTAGCTACAATGGCAGGTGGAGCAGCAGGAATATTAACTTTCTCAATACTAGGAGCTGGACTTGTAGCAGCACCATCACCAGGAAGCATATTTGCACTTATGGCACTAGCACCAAAGGGAGGGTTACTTCCAGTCTTAGCAGGGGTTGCAGTGGCAACAGCTGTATCATTCTTGGTAGCAGCGCCATTTGTTAAGAGAGCTTCTGCAAATCAAAGTGAAGAAGATGGTACTTTAGAAGAAGCTAAAGCAAAAATGAGTGATATGAAATCTGCAAGTAAGAATTCTGATAAAAGTGTTGAAGAAAAGCAACTTGAAGTAAACGAAATTAAGAAGATTGTATTTGCATGTGATGCGGGAATGGGTTCTAGTGCAATGGGAGCTTCTAGATTTAAAAATAGAATAAAAAATTTAGATTTGAATATAGAAATTACAAATTCATCTGTCGATAATCTTCCAGATGATACACAAATAGTAGTAACTCATAATACACTAGTTGAAAGAGTAGCTAAGAATAATTCAAGTGTTGAGATAGTTTCAATAAACAACTTTTTAAATGACCCAAATTTAGATACATTATTTAAAAGATTAGAATCTAAATAAAAATAAAAAGTACCACTGATTAGGAGTGGATAATTTGAAAAAAAAGAAGATTACATCTAGACAAAAAAAGATAATACTAATGATAGTAGAAAATTCAAAAAAAAATATTCCAATAACTATTTCTGAGATTGCAGGAGAGTTGGATTTAAGTTCAAGAACTGTACTTAGAGATATGTCTGGAATTGAAAAATGGTTTGATGAAAATGATTTTAATTTTGTAAAAAAACCAGGAGTTGGATTGATTTTAGAAGAAAATATAGAAAATCAAAACTTTATAATCGAGTTGTTAGAAGAAGAGAAAATAGAAAAAGAATATAGTAAGGAAGAAAGAAATTTAATTATATTATCAAAGCTACTAATTTCTAATGAGCCAGTAAAATCTTATTATTTTGCAAAACTATTAAAAGTATCTGAAGGGGTATTGAATAATGATTTTGCATTAGCAAGTAAATGGTTGGAAAGATTTGATATTGAGCTTGTTAGAAAACCAGGGCTTGGTGTTTACCTAAAAGGTCAGGAAAAAAGCTTCAGAGAAGCATATGTAAATCTTATATATGATTCATTCAATGAAAAAGAAATATTAGATATGGTCAGAAATATAAGTGAGAATATACAGACAGATAAAGCAATAGAAATTTTAAGTGAAAATAGACTTTTAAACTTAATGGATAGATGCATAATAAGAAAAGTTGAAAGTACATTAACAAAGAAGCTTTCAGATTTAGATGTGAATTTAGCTGATAGTGCATATATAGGTCTTGTAGTTCATATTTCATTAGCTTTACAAAGGATAAAAAATGGTGAAAATATAACTATGGACAAAGAATTTCTAAAAGAATTATCTATGACAGAAGAGTTTAGATTAGCCCAAGAAATCGTAAATGGTATGGAAATAGACTTTAGTATGGATATACCATTAGATGAGGTTGGATATATAACCATGCACATCAGAGGTGCAAAGCAAAGGTCATCTTCAAATCATAAAGCTTTAAACTTAGATGATATAGAAGTGATGGACATTACAAACAAGATGATAGATTTAGCTGAAGATGAATTTAAAATAAGTCTTAAAAATGATGAGAGATTGTTTAAAGACCTAGCAAATCATTTAGGGCCTTCTATAAATAGATTGAATATGGGATTAGAAATAAGGAATCCTCTTTTAGATGAAATAAAAAGTAAGTATTCATATGCCTATAATGGAGTTGAAAAAATTTCTAGAATAATAAAAGATAAGCTAAATATAAATTCAATACCTGAGTCTGAAATAGGGTATATTGCAATGCACTTTGCATCAGCTATAGAAAAAAATCTAATGATGTATACTAATATAAATCTTGTTGTAGCATGTCCTACTGGAATAGGGACATCAAGATTCTTATCAACTAAGATTGAAAATAAGTTTCCAAACTTAAATATACTTGAAACCATCTCAGCTATAAATATAGATGAAGATTATTTAAGGGAAAAAGATGTGGACTTAATTGTGTCTACAGTTGAGTTAAATACAAACTTAGATTATATATGTGTAGGTCCATTTATGAGCTTAGAAGATGAACAGATAATCAAGGAAAAAATAAAGTCTATAGCTCAAAATAAACTAATTAATTTAAATGTAAAAAACGATACTAAAAATAAGAATAAAGTTTATGAGCAGATAACAGAAAGCATGAATATAGGAAAAGATATTCTTCAATTTTTAGAGGAAGTTCAATTTGAAAAATTTAAAAGTAAAGATTTAAGTGAGCTTATTGTAGATTCATCAAAAATATTTGCAAAGTCTAGTGAAGATAGAATATCTATAAAAGAAGCATTAGAAGAAAGATTAAAAATCTCAATTCCATATATAGAAGAATCAAAAATTCTATTATTACATTGTATGAGTGAAAGAATAGATATTATGAAGTTAGCAATAATAAAGTTAGAAAACAAAATCATGCTAGATTCAAATGAAGAAATTGATAATGTAGTTTTTATGTTGCTTCCTAAAAATTCACCTAGCTATCAGAGGCAAATAATGAGTGAAATAAGTGGTTCACTAATAGATAATATAGTTTTTACTAATAAGATAAATAAATTTTATATAGAAGAGATGATATTAGAAGTAAAAGATATAGTTTTTAATTTTTATACAAACAGATTAAAAACATTTATAGATAAATAAAATTATATTAAAAAGGAAGGTTGATATTATGAGTAAAGTATTAAATGAGAATAATATATTTTTAGGATTAGATAGTGTTTCAAAGGAAGAAGCTATAACTTTAGCAGGAAGAAAATTAGTTGAAAATGGGTATGTAAAAGAAGAATATATACCAGCAATGTTAGAACGAGAAAAAGTAATGACTACATATATGGGAATGGGTGTTGCTATTCCACATGGTGTAAATGAAGCTAAAAAAGAAATTTTATCTTCAGGAATAGTTATATTACAATTTCCTAATGGAATAGATTTTGATGGAGAAAAAGCTTACTTATTAATAGGGATAGCTGGTGTTGGAGATGAACATTTAGAGATATTATCTAATATAGCAATAGTTTTAGATGATGATTTAACAGAAAGACTAAAAAATTCAAATGACAAACAAGCTTTCATGGAAGCTTTTGCCAACTAATCTTAGGAGGAACTTAAAATGAAAAAGGCAATTCAGTTTGGAGCAGGAAATATTGGAAGAGGATTTATTGGAGGCTTATTAGTTAAATCAGGTTATCATGTAGTATTTGCTGATGTAAATGAAGAAATATTAAACGCAATAAATAAAGATAAAAAATACACTATACACATAAGAGATGTAGAATGTATAGATGAAGTAATTGATAATATAAGTGGAGTTTCATCTATAAAAGAAGAAATAATAGATGAGATTGTAGAGGCTGAAATAATAACTACAGCAGTTGGACCTTTAGTTTTAACTAAAATAGCTTCTACAATTGCAAAAGGTATAAAGACTAGAAAAGAAAATGGATTAACATATAATCTAAATATAATAGCTTGCGAAAATGCAATATATGCAAGTTCTTCTTTAAAAGAGGAAGTTATTAAGTATTTAAGTAAGGAAGAAGTGGACTATTTAGAGATGTATGTTGGTTTCCCAAACTGTTCAGTTGATAGAATAGTTCCTCCAGGTAAAAATGAAAATCCTCTTGATGTAACAGTCGAAAATTTCTATGAATGGAATGTTGAAAAACAAGGATTTAAAGGAGAGATACCAAACATAGTTGGAATGAACTTAGCTGACAATCTTATGGCTTATATTGAACGTAAATTGTTTACACTAAATACAGGACATGCTATAACAGCTTATATAGGCTATTTAAAAGGATATAAGACTATAGAAGAAAGTATAAAAGATGAATACATTTGTAATATAGTTAAAAATGCTATGATAGAAAGTGGAGAAGGATTAATTAAAAAATACAATTTTGATTCCAAAGCACACTATAAGTATATTGATAAGATTTTAAATAGATTTAAAAATCCATATCTTAATGACGATGTAGTTAGAGTTGGAAGAGAGCCATTAAGAAAATTAAGTGACAAAGATAGATTGATTAAACCTTTAATTACAGCAAAGTCATATGGATTATCAGTTGATAATTTGATTCTTGGAATAGGTGCAGCACTTCATTATAATAATAGTGAAGATGCTCAAAGTGTAGAATTACAAGAGTTGATAAAATTGAATGGGGTAAAAAAAGCCATTGCTAAAATAGCTAATATAAATGATGATGAACTTTTAGATAATATTGAAAAAAGTTATACATTTATGGAAAATTTATAAATTTGCTTGAAAAATTGAGTGTTGATAAACTATTTATGGTATATTATTCTACACAGTTTGAATTATTTGTTGAATAATAGAGAATTATAATATATAATTAAAAAGAATAAATTAATATATTTACCTGTATATTTTTGATAATACGGTTCAAATGTTTCTACTAAGCTACCATTAATAGCTTGACTACAGGAGTGAAGAAGATATAGTTTATACTTATTTTAAATTATATATTAAGTTAATTACTTTGAATTTTAAGCTCCTGTCTATGATATAGACAGGAGCTTTTTTAGTATTTTAATATAAAATACTAGTAGTATAGATAGTAAAATTAGAGCAAATATAATTTTTTTATTAATATAATTTTAGAAAGGGTTAGGTGGGAGTTCAATGAAGGCTTTACAAGAAAAGATATTGAGAGAAGGCAGTGTTTCAGGAAATGACATACTAAAAGTTGATAGCTTTTTAAATCATCAAATTGACGTAGCTTTTTTAAATGAAATAGGAAGAGAGTTCAAAGAGAGATTTAAAGGAGAAAAGGTAGATAAAATATTTACAATAGAAGCTTCAGGAATAGCTATAGCATCAATTGTTTCGCAGTATTTTGATAATGCACCTGTAGTATTTGCAAAAAAATCGGAATCTAAGAACTTAGATAAAGACGTGTATGAAACTAATGTATATTCATTCACTAAGGCTAAGGAATACTCAGTTAAAGTTTCTAAAAAGTATATAAACAAAGGTGAAAAGATACTGATAGTAGATGATTTCTTGGCAAATGGAAGGGCTGCTCTTGGTCTTAAAGATTTAATTGAGCAAGCAGAAGCAAACTTAGTTGGAGTAGGAATTGTTATTGAAAAAGGTTTCCAAGCTGGAGGAGCACTTTTAAAGGCCAATAATGTAAGATTAGAATCTTTGGCAGTAGTAGAATCTATAGATAATGGAACTGTAAACTTTAGATAATTTATGATATTATATACTTGTGTTTAGCACATATTTTAATTATGTAATTATGGAGGATTTTTTTATGAGATTTTTTATAGACACAGCCAATATTGAAGAGATAAAAGAAGCAAATGATTTAGGTGTGATATGTGGAGTGACTACCAATCCATCACTAATAGCTAAAGAAGGTAGAGATTTTATAGAGGTAGTTAAAGAAATAAGCGAAATAATAGATGGACCAATAAGTGCAGAAGTAATAAGTTTAGAGCATAAAGGAATGATAGAAGAAGCAGAAAAATTATCTAAGATACATAAAAATATAGTTATAAAAATACCTATGACAGCAGAAGGATTAAAAGCAGTAAAAGTACTATCAAGTAAAGGTATAAAAACTAACGTTACACTTATATTCTCTGCCGGACAAGCTCTTTTAGCTGCTAGAGCTGGTGCTACATATGTAAGTCCTTTTGTTGGAAGATTAGATGACATATCACAAAATGGTCTTGATTTAATTGAAGAAATCGTTGACATATTTAGTGTAAATAGTATTGAGGCTCAAATAATAGTTGCTAGTGTTAGAAATCCAATACATGTTTTACAGGCTGCTAGAATGGGAGCAGATATAGCAACAGTTCCTCTTAAAGTTATAAACCAAATGATTAAGCATCCTTTGACAGACAAAGGAATAGATAGCTTTATGAAGGATTGGGAAGGTGCTTCTTTAAAATTATAATTGTAAAGTGTGATTATAAGTATATTAAAGTGGCTATTATGGAAATTCTAAGTAATAAGGCTAGGCTATTTTGCCTAGTCTTATTTTGGTGTATAATATATTGAAATAGATTAATTTTTTAAGTGAGGAGGCGAAAAATGGATAAAATATTAAGAGAAATACAAAGAGAAGATAAAAAAAATCCATATACAGACCAAGAACTTGCTGAAATGTTAGACGTAGCTAGGTCTGAAGTTATAGCAGTCAGAAAGAAGAATAATATTTTAGATTCAAGAGAAAGAAGAAAAACAATATTAATAAAAGATATATCAAAAATTGTAAGTGAAAACCCTCATATGTCTGAAAGAAAAATAACTGAGATATTAATAGAAAATGGATATAACATATCAAGAAGTGCAGTGTCCAAACTGTTAAAAGAAGAAAATTTGAATCAGTCAAAGAGTGGTATTAAAGATAAAGAACCAGCATCATCGGGAAAGCATGTAAAGGTAAGTAAGGCTGTAGAAGAAGATGGATTTGAAGACTTGATAGGTATAAAAGGAAGCCTAAAAGAAAAGGTAAACTTAGCTAAGTCAGCAATAATGTATCCTCCTAATGGTCTTCATACTATAATATATGGAGAGACAGGTGTAGGAAAAAGTGAACTAGCTACATGTATGTATAAATATGCTGTAAAAAACAATATCAAAGAAGAGAACAGTCCGTTTATAGTGTTTAACTGTGCAGATTATGCAGAAAATCCTAATTTATTGATAGCTCAACTTTTTGGAGTAGTAAAAGGTGCATATACAGGAGCCGATGCAAATAGAGAAGGTCTTGTAGAACAAGCTGATAATGGAATTTTATTTTTAGATGAAATTCATAGATTGCCTGCTGCTGGGCAAGAGATATTATTTTCATTAATAGATAGAGGAGAATTTAGAAGGTTAGGAGAAAGTAGTTCTACTAGAAAGGCAAATGTTCTCATAATAAGTGCTACAACAGAAAATCCAAATTCTAATTTACTTCAAACATTTAGAAGACGTATACCAATGGTAATAAATTTACCTAATATGAGTGAAAGACCGAAGTCTGAAAGATATGAAATAATAATAAAGTTTTTTGAAAGAGAAGCAAAACGAGTAAACAAGAATTTTATAATAACTAAAGAAGTTATGTGTGCACTAATGAATTATAAGTGTACTGGAAATATAGGTCAGTTAAAGAGTGATATACAAGTAACCTGTGCTAGGGCTTTTAGCAAATCAATATTTTCTAGCGATAAGGTAATTATAGATTTAGATAGTTTAAGGGATTATATAAAAAGTGGATATTATGATTGTAATTGTGAAAATGAAAAGTATTCTGAGTTCTCAGTTGAAGATATATATATAGATATTAGTGAATTGGTTAGTGGGAAAAATAGAATTTTATCAGATAATGAGATAAGTGAAATATACAATTATGCAGAAAAAGAACTTAAGGTTCTGGAGAGTAAATGTTTTTCTGAAGAAGAATTAAAAAATGCATTTATAGAAAAGTTAGATAAAAAGTTTAATGCTATTAAAAATAATAAAAACTTGTCTGACAGGAGAAGTAGAATAGACTGGGGTGGACAATTAAAAGAGTCTACACTAGAGATAATGGATAAGGTAATAATATTTATTAAAGAGCAGTTTAAACATGTAAATCAAGGGCTATATTTAGCTCTAGCAATTCACATCGAACATGCTATAGGTAGAATAAAAGATGGTAAACCTATAATAAATCCGAGTTTAGATAAAATAAAAGCATCAATGCCAATGGAATATGAGTTATCCAGATATATAATGGGTATAGTAGAAGACTTAACACAAGTTACATTTCCAGAAGATGAACTTGGATATTTAGCTTATTATATAAATAAATTTTGCTATAATGAGGAAAGTATAAAAGATAAAGTAAAAGTAGTAATAGTTACACATGGTAAAGTCGGTATTGAAATGTCTAATGTCGTAAACCATATTCTTGGTATAGAATGTACATTGGGTATAGAAATAGCACTTACGGATTCACCATCAGAAGGTATAGAACATGTATTAGAGGAACTTCGGAAGATAGAAGCTAGAAAAGGGATTCTAGTCCTAATTGATATGGGTTCTTTAGTAATTCTTGGTGATGAGGTTGAAAAAAGACTTGGTATTAGATGTAAAACCGTAAACAGAGTAGATACATTATTGGCAATGGAAGCAGGAAAACTTGCAACTATTGAAGGAAAAAGTTTAGATGGGATAATAGCGGATTTAAAGAAAAATAAAAATTATGCCATGATAAATACAAATAAGTTTAGTTATAGAAAAAATGAGTATGGGAAGAAAAATGTAATTATTACATTGTGCTTGAGTGGTGTAGGCACAGCTTTAAATTTAAAGGAGCATATAGAAAAACAAATTAAGGAGTATGATACTTCAATTGAAGTAAAGCCAATTGCTTTTTTAAATAATAATTTAGAAGAAGAGTTAAATGATATTGAAACTGAATATAATATTATTGCTATCTGTGGAACTATTGATATAGATTATAAAAATGTACCTTTTATCTCTTATAACGAGGTACTTGGAAAAAATGGTATTAATAAAGTTTTAGAACACTTAAATAATAAACAACCAGCTTTAAATAGTGATAATAAATTGGATAATTTAATACATGAAGATTTGATTTTATACAATTTTGAAGGAATTTCAAAGGAGTATATAATTGATACTCTTGTTTCAAAGCTTGAAGAAGGTGGATATGTAGATTCAAAGTATATCTTAAGTGTATATAAAAGAGAAGCTATGGGAAGTGTTGTAATGGGCTCAAAGGTAGCTGTACCACATGGTCTTCCAGAAAACGTTATAAAGCCTGCAATAGCCATAGCAAGATTAAATAAACCTATTGTATGGGATAATAAATTTATGGTAGATTTGGTAGTATTATTAGCACTTAAAGAAAACAATAAAAAAGAAATACGAAGCTTGTTTTCAAAAATTAATGACCAACATACTTTAGAAGTTCTATTAAATACTGAAGATAAAAATGAAATAAAAAAGATATTAAGTTAATTTTTAATATAAAAATGTAAAAATAAGGACAATTGATTTTAGTATGAGTTTTAAAATGGATTATTTTATCTAGTCAATTATTCAATATAAGGTTAATACCTTAAAATCAGCTTATTTGGTTTTATAGTGTTAGCCTTTTTTATTTACAGATAACTCAGTATAAGATAATGTTTATTAATATTTTTGTCATTTTATTTTTATAGTATTGTTATTATATATTAAAACATAAATATAGCACTAAAATATAAGTACATAGTAAGATTTTTGGTATGTTTAAAGATATGTTGCACATAGGTTTTAAAAAAAATCAAGATATTATTATATATAAATATAAAAAATATCTAAACTATTCCAAAATTAAAATATAGAAGCTATAATAAGGATAGGTTGCTATATTAAAAAATTAATTATTAATTATTTCTAATAACTAATAGAATAATTAAACCATCTTTTATAAATTGATAAAAATGGCTATCAAGTGTTTATTTTTTAAGGATTGATTATTATGAGATTAGTAATGAAAATACAATAATTTCCTATTTTCTTAAGTAATAGAGGGTAGTAGAAAATAACATTCTTGTATAAATAAAGATATTTAAATTATTGTTAATCTAAATTTGTATTATACAATAACTTACTTGAAGCTTAAGTTAAATTCGAAATTTTTAAATTATTCATACATATTTAGATTTATTATTCAAGGGGATATATATTATATGAGTGTAAAAAGAAAAACGTTAAACAGCGCACAAATGGTTAGAACAATAGCGATAGTATTCATAGTTATATGTTTTTTTATGGGTATAGTATGTTTTAAATACTATTGCAAATTGAGAAATACTGTGCAAGAAGAAAGTAGTAACTATCTTCAAGAAATATCTAATAGAATAGGGAGTAATGTGAGTAAGATTATTGATGACAGTTACTCTATATTAGATACAATAGCATTAATGATAAAAAATACAAATATAGATTCTTTTCATAAAGCAAAGCCTATGATGGATTCTCAAAAAAAATATTGGAATTGTCAAGATATTATGATGATTGATGAAAATGGAGTTGCATACAATTCTGATGGTAAATCAGTATCTCTTAGTAGTGACACATACCTTCAAGATGCTGTCATAAATAAGAAAGAGTCTATGTCTACATCACAAATGATAGATAATAAGGAATGTATAGTTTTTGCTGTACCACTAGATAGTGTGGTTATTGATAATAAAAATATAGTTGCACTTGCAATAAGTTACTCTCCTGAATCTTTTGATAAAGTGTTATCTATGACTTCATTTAATAATCAAGCATATTCACATATTATCAATAAAGATGGTACTGTTGTAGTTCGTTCGTCATCTCCTATTGCTGAAAAAACAGGGTATAATATACTGAACACTATAAGTCAATCTAAGTTAGACTCTAATAGTGATTTTAATAAGATGAAAAATGATATAAACAATAATCTTAGTGGGCAAGTAGGATTTAAATTAAATGGTTCACATGAATATATGGTATATATTCCTATTGGACAGGAGGATTGGTACTTGTTAACTTTTGTGCCAGTATCTGTAGTAAATGCAAAGTCAAACTTATTGTTGAAGATTACATTATTATTATGTGGTTTTATAACACTAGCATTTGCAATTCTTACAATAGCTTTGATAATATCTTTTTATAGACATAAGAAGAACTTAGAGTATATTGCTTATGTAGATACTGTAACTAGAGGAAATACAATACAACGATTTTATAATATCTCAGATGAATTATTGAAACAATCATCTGAACAACATGCACTTGTATATATGAATATTGAAAAGTTTAAAATGCTAAATGACCAGTTTGGAAGAGAAGCTGGAGATTCTATATTACGTGGAGTATATGATGGTATAACATCTCTTTTAGCTCCTAATGAATGTATGGGAAGATTGTTTGCAGATAACTTCTGTATACTTATAACATATAGTGAAGACACTTCTCTAACTAAAAGATTTGAAGATTGGTATAATGCCATAATGAAAAATTCTGGAAAGTATGGGTTTGAATGGGCTTCTCTTTCTATGCAGTTTGGTGTTTTTATAATTACAGATACTTCTATGGAATTTCCATACATGGCAGACCGTGCAAAGCTTGCACTGCGTGATTCTACAAAAGATTTTAAAAATAATAAGATAAAGTACTCGATTTATAATGAAAAAGTTCGTCAACAATTAGTACGTGAAAAACAATTAGAAGATATGATGGAAAGTGCCTTAGAAGAAGGAGAATTCCAAGTATATCTACAGCCTAAATATATGACTGAAAATGAAAAAATAGGAGGGGCAGAGGCATTAGTCCGTTGGATTAGTAAGTCAGAGGGAATGATTTATCCAGATGCATTTATCCCATTATTTGAGAAAAATGGATTTATTGTAAACGTAGATTTATGGGTGTTTGAAAATGTCTGTATGACTTTGCAAAGATGGTTTGATGAAGGTAAAGATTTAGTAAAAATCTCTGTAAACTGTTCAAGAATTCAATTAAAAGATGAAAAATTTTTAGATAAGTATTATGAAATTTTCTCACGTTATAATGTACCTTCACAGTATATTGAGATTGAGCTGACAGAAAATATGGTATATGAAGACACTGAACGCCTATCTGCCATTATTGATGAAATTCATTCAATGGGATTTGGATGTTCTATGGATGATTTTGGAAGTGGATACTCTTCATTAAATCTTATACAGGATATACCTGTAGATACATTAAAATTAGATAAGATATTTTTTAGAAATACTAAAAACAACTATGGTCGTACTAAGTCTGTAGTAAGTAGTATCATTGGTATGGCGAAATCACTTTCCATGACTACTGTGGCAGAAGGTGTTGAAGATTATAATCAAGTAAAAATGCTAAAAGAAATAGGTTGTGACTATATTCAAGGTTATGTATTTGCAAAACCAATGCCAATTTCAAATTTTGAAGAACTTTTATTTGGGTTACCAAAAAATGATGAGGAGTGATACTATATGCTACAATGTTTGAAGCTTAAATGTTTAAAACGCTTTTATAAAATCAAACTATCCTTGGTATTAATTTTACTTAGTATTTTTGTAACTTTTATAACTTGTGGGTGTACAAAAAATGAAACAGAAGATATTCTAACACAAAAAGTAACCCAAGATAATCGAACTCCTATTACCATTTTGGTTAAGTATGCTTTTTCAATTAATAATTTTGAAAAGGCTGTTGAAGAAAAGTTTCCTAATATTGATATTGTTCAAGTTGGAAACTATACAGCTAATACTACTCTGGCAGAGGAATATAAAGCACGTCTAGAACATGATGATTTAACAGATATAGTTATGACTTGGCCACTAGATGTAGGAGAGGAATATTGGGATGACCGACTTATTGATTTGTCTGGTATGACTTTTACCAGTAAATATAATACATCTATGCTTAAACCTATTACTAGGGATGGAAAACTTTACTATTTACCAGGTCCTGCAACTATACGTGCTATTGTATATAATAAAACGTTATTCAAAGAACATGGTTGGGATGTACCTAAAAATTATAATGAGTTTATTGAACTATGTCAAAAAATTGAGAAGACAGGTATACGTTCATTACAATTGAGTCTTGGAAATAAAGAAGTTTTAGAGACTCCATTTATTGGTTTTAACTATGCAAATAGTTTTAGTAAACCTGAAGATGCTAAGTGGCTTGATAATTATAATAATGGAAATGGAAGTTTTGGCGACCAATTTAATACGTCTCTAGATGTTTTTCAAGAACTTATCCAAAAAGGTATACTAAAGAAGAATGATTTAAACCTACATTATCAAGATAGCCAAAACATGTTATTTACTCGTAAGTGTGCTATGACAGAAGATTCTAATTTATTGGCACGTTCAGGTTTTGCTCAAACTGGTTCTACTGATGAATTTGCACTGATGCCATTTTTTAGCCCTGGAGAAGATGGAGATTGGGCTAGATTATATATGGTTTGTTACATTGGTCTTAATAAAAATTTAACTGAATCAAAAAATAAAGAAAAATATGATTTAGTAATGCAGTTGATGAATTATATTAGTACGCCTGAAGGGCAAAAATCATTGTCTAGTGATGCAGGTGGTATGTTCTCAAGTCTAAAGGGAATGTCATTACCAAGTGAACCTGAGATAGAACCTTTATTGCCAGCTTTAGAACATGGTAGATATGCTGTTTTTCCTACTTTTAAAAATACACAAGACTCGTTGCGTGATGGTCTTGCTGGAATGATAAATGGAACTTTAGATAAAAATGATGTTATAAAAATGGTGGATAAACAGAGCACCCTTTCTTCAAAAGCTGTAAGTCCTAAAATAATTGGAAATGCTAAAAAAGATTTCTCTATGATTGAAACAGGAAATATTATAACAGATGCGATGCGTGCTAAAAGTGGATGTGAAATTGCATTATTTTTAGATAATGGTAAAGATGGACGCTATAATGGTAAAGGAGTTAGTGCTAAGCTTTATAAAGGTGATATTACTACAACAGATATACAACGAATATTTCCTGATTTAAAGCATGGAGAGACTGGTACACTATGGAAGATAAGTATGACTGGTAAAGACCTTCTTAATACTTTAGAACATTCTATAACTGTGGATAACAATAGTAGTGGATGGTTTTATTATTTCTCTGGTCTTAAAATGGAGTACTCTCCAACAGATAAACCAGGTAAACGAATTAAAAAAATTACAACATCAGAAGGAGATTCTATAGATTTAAATAAATCATATTCAATTGCTGTTATGGACTATAGTGTTCCAGAGAAATATATTAAGAAGTGTGATAAGACGAACATTAAAGTTACTGATATAATAACAGAATATATAGAAAAACAGAAAAGTGTTTCTCCTAGTGAAGACCAAAGGTTTGTAATAGCAAAACCTTAACAACTTAAATTAATATATATACAAGTAGAAGTTAATACAGGACAGTGAAAATATGTATTATAATAATTTATATAGTCCAAATAAATAGAATTATATAGTGAATATAAGAAATTAAAAACTGTAGGCAGGAAAATACCAATAATATGGTATTATAGTGATTTTCTAATATTTAAGCAGGTGTTATAACAACATAAAAGTTGGCATCTGCTTTTTATATTAAAATAATAATCCTGCAAGTGAAATAATAGGTTTATTTTACTTGCAGGAGCTGTATTAATTTAAATTGGTATCTATTTCAAGATAAATTTTTTATTGAATCTTATAACATCTATACATACTTTCGCCACTTTTAAATGAGAACTTAAAATAAATTTTGTCATTAGAAAAGTCTTTTTCTATAGCTACTAAATCTTGATTTTCTCCAGCTTTTCCTCCAGTACCAATTAAAAATACTTTTTTATCACTATCTATTTCTTGAACTGAACCCATGTATTTATAGTAGTCATCTATACTGTATGAATGATATTCAGTAACTTTTTTATTTTCTTCATCCAATTTTATTTTAACAACTCTTGTAGCTTGATTTTTTACACCATTATCATATAGAGTTATATATCCATCTTCTGTAATTCTAGCATTATGTTGTCTTGAGAATTTTTGATTATCTGTTAAGTTAAACTCATCTCCTAATCCTCCTAGTGTCCAAACAATTTCTCCTGTTTTTCTATCTAATTTTATAACTTCATCTAAATTTCTAAATGAACAAATTAAGTTTCCATCATTTGGGTCAATAGTCATAGAATTAAAATGTACATAATCTAAAGCTGAGTCACTTTTGTCGCTAAAAGTATTATTTTCAACACTTTCTGAATATAGTTTCTGGTTGTCAATGCTTTCCCACTGCCATACAACTTTTCCATCTTTTATTTCTTGTAATACACTATTTACCACATAAGGTGAATTCCCTTTACTTAAGTCTGATGAAATATTTGTTGCTTTAACTTTTTGATAACTAGAAACAATGTAGTGATTATCATTTATGTATATAAAGTCATGATTTTCTAATTCAGTGCCAGCCTCTATATTTTCACTTTTTTCCATAGTAATTTTATTTATTTCATTATAATTTTCATCTAAGATTACAAGATAAGTTGGTGAATATCCAACGGCATTTATTCTTTTTGTTGAGTCTTTATCTTGTAGTAAGTATCCATATCTAATTTTTCCATCCTCTGTAGTTATTTTTTTAAAGTCAAAAGGATTTGATTCAACTTCTTTATAAAAAACTATATTTCCATCATTGTCCAATTTAAATACAAAATTATGTTCTTCATTGTGTGTAGTAAGATAATAATCACCATCATAAGGGCTATTTGCAGTAACATTATATTTTGGAAAATTTTTTGAAAGAGAATTTATATAATAATTTCTATATGAATTTTCGTTTTTGTACATAACAGATATTTTTATTTTTGAAGAGCTATTTATTTCTTTCAATTCAAAAGTAGAATTTTTAGATATATCTATTTCTTTGTCATTTATTTTTACGATGCTTGCTTTATCATGACTTTTTATTGTTATGCTATTTTGATTAGTAGAATTAAGTTGCTTTACATTTTGACTATTAAAAATGCCTTCTTTAGAAAGTGTTATATTATAACCATTTATAGTAATATCTAGTGTTGGTTTTGATTTGTTTTGACTTGCAAAGACTCGATTTACAAATAATCCAAAAATGAATAATACACTGCATAAAAATACAATCTTAAATAAATTTTTTCTTTTCATAGTTTACCACCTTTTCATATTAAGTTTTCATATTGACAACTTGATTTTATTATATGAATAAAGAAAATAGATGAATTTATTTATGCCAAAAATGAATTTTATTGGACAATTATATGAAAATTCATTCATATAAAAATAGAATGATAGAGAAAATATAAAAAAGTAAATCATATTTAGAGAGAATAATTACATAAAATTATTATTAAACATAAAAAACCATTAATAAAAAACAAAAAAATCATTTCTGTAACAAAAAAAACCACAAAAAATATAAAAAAGTATGGTTAGTTAAGTGATTAACAAGTAAAAATTAAAATAAAAATTAAAAAAAATTTATCAATGAAAGTTAGGTTAAATCCTATAACAGAGTGGTATTTTAGGGAAAACATTTTCTTTTGTTTCACAAAAAAAGCCACTTTTTGGCACGCGACATGCTTTATATAAAGGCAAGAAAAACAAGATATAAGATAAGTGCAATTAGGAGGTGTAAATATGGAGTTTATAAATTTTGTAAGTGATAAAGTTATAAACCTTAAAATGGAGTGTAAAACAAAAGAAGATTTCTTTAAAGAAATACATAATAAAGTTTTTGAATTAGGCTTTGTAAAAGAAGAATTTGGAGAAAAAATATTAGGAAGAGAGAATGTATTTCCAACAGGTTTAAATCTAGGTGATTATGGAGTAGCCATACCACATACAGATGCAGAATATATAAAAGAGCAATTTATAGCAGTCTGTACTTTTAATGAACCAGTAGTATTTAGTTCTATGGAAGACCAAGATGAAAAAGTTCCTGTAAATTTAGCTTTTGTACTAGGACTTAATCAACCACATAGTCAATTATCTGTATTAACAGAGTTAATGGGAATTATGCAAAATAAAGAGTTAGTTGACAAGTTAATAAATTCTACTGACAAAGAAGAAGTTTTAAAGACAATAAAGTCTTTATAAAAATAAAAAATAAAAGTACTAAGAATAAAAAATAGAAAAATAAAATCATTGGGAGGAAATAAAAATGAAAAAAATATTAGTAGCATGTGGAGCAGGAATAGCAACATCAACAGTAGTTTGTGACAAGGTAGAGAGATTAGTTAAGGAAAATAATATACAAGCAGAAGTTATACAATGCAAAATAGCTGAGTGTGCAACAAAGCAAGATGGAGCAGATTTAATAGTATCTACAACTATATTACCAACAACTTATAATATACCAGCAATAAAAGCAACAGCGTATATAACTGGAGTAAATACAGCAGCATTAGATAAAAAAATATTAGATGCTTTAAAATAATCCTATCATAAATACATTGAAATCATATTTTATAAAACAGAAAAAGGAGGATTTATAAATGGATAAATTATTAGCAGTAGTACAATACATTTTAAACATGGGACCAACAGTAATACTACCAATAACAATTGTAGTCTTAGGAATGATATTTAGAATTAAGTTTACAAAAGCTCTAAAGTCAGGTCTTACAATTGGTATAGGGTTTGTGGGTATAAACTTAGTTGTAAACCTATTAACTTCAACACTAGGGCCAGCAGCTCAAGGAATGGTTGAAAGATTTGGACTTAACTTAACAGTAATAGATGTTGGTTGGCCAACAACAGCATCAGCAACATGGGCTTCACCAGTTGCACCAATATTAATACCAGTTTGTTTATTAGTAAACTTACTATTATTATACTTCAATAAAACAAAGATATTAAACGTTGATATATGGAACTATTGGCACTTTATAGTAGCAGGTGCAGTTGGATATATAGTAACAGGAAGTTATATTTGGGCTATATTCTGTGCGATATTAATGGAATTATTAGTACTATTTATTGCAGAAAAAACAGCCAAAAACGTCCAGGAATTTTACGATTTAGAAGGTATAGCATTACCAACTGGTTCAACAGCTTCATTTGCTCCACTTGGATATTTAGTAGGAAAATTTGTTGAAAAAATACCAGGAATAAATAAAATACAAGCAGACCCAGACTCTATACAAAAAAGATTTGGTATATTTGGGGAACCAATGATGATGGGTATTATATTAGGTATAATACTTGGAGCACTTGCTGGATATGATGTAGCAGGAATATTCAATGTAGGTATATCAATGGGTGCAGTAATGTTACTTATGCCTAGAATGGTTAGAATATTAATGGAAGGTTTAATTCCAATTTCAGAATCAATAAGAGATTTCTTACAAGCAAAATATGGAGACAGAGAACTTTATATAGGACTAGATGCAGCAGTAGCAACTGGACATCCAGCAGTTATATCAACAGCTCTTATACTTGTTCCTATAACTCTATTCTTAGCTGTTATATTACCAGGAAATAAAGTTTTACCATTTGGAGACTTAGCGACAATACCATTCTATATGGCATTTATAGTATGCTTTAGAAAAGGTAATATAGTTCAATCAGTTATAACAGGAACTATAGTAATAGCTATATCACTTTACATGGCTACAAACTTTGCAGATGTTCATACACAATTATTACAACAAGCAGATATGATGCCAAAAGGAACAACAATGGTTACAAGTATAGATACAGGTGGTAACTTGCTAAAATGGGGAATATTGAAATTATCTCAATTAGTTTCTTCATTTGGAATATTCTAATATGTAGTTAATAGAGATTACTCTTTTTTAGTAAAGTATGCGAAAATTTAACATTTAGCAGCTACTAGAAAAGAGTAATATTTTTTATAAATTTTTAAAAAATACAAAATACAAGAGGAGGAGATTTATCGTGAAAGCAGCAGTATTACATGGCACAAATGATATGAGATTTGAAGATATAGAAATAAAACCATGTGAAAGTGATGAAGTAAAAATAAAAGTTATGGCAGCAGGAATATGTGGGTCAGATCCTCCAAGAGTATTAAAACATTGGAAATATCCAGTTCCAGCTATACCAGGACATGAATTTTCTGGAGTAATTGCTGAAGTTGGTAAGGATGTAAAGAATGTAAAAGTTGGAGATAGAGTAGTTGCAATTCCTTTTATACCTTGTAATGAATGTGAATATTGTAAAAGAGGATTATTTTCACTATGTGATGACCATGGAATGTTAGGAGCTAAGACTTTTGGAGCTTTTGCAGAGTATGCAAATATAAAAGCTACAAATGTATTACCAATAGGAGACATGGATTTTGAAGATGCAGCTATGATAGAGCCATTAGCAGTTGCTATGCATGGAGTACTTAATATAGGTGTTCAAGTTGGAGACACTGTAGCTGTAATGGGTAGTGGAACAATGGGACAATTAGTAATACAAGGACTTAAAATAGCAGGAGCAGGAAAAATTATAGCAGTTGATATATCTGATAATAAATTAAGAGAATCAAAGGAACTAGGGGCTGATATAATAATCAATGCTAAAGATGTTAACCCAGTAGAAAAAATAAAAGAACTTACTGATGGAAAAGGTGTTGATATAGCTCTTGAATGTGCAGGTTCAAAAATAACTCAAGAACAATGCTTACTTATAACTAAAAAGAAAAGTAAAATAGGATTTTTAGGAATAGCATATTCAGATATAACTTTATCAGAAGAAGCATTTGAAAATATATTTAGAAAAGAACTAGAATTAAAAGGTTTCTGGAATTCTTATTCAGCACCATTCCCAGGACAAGAATGGACTAAAGGAATCAACCTAGTTAATGAAGGAAAAATAAAATTAAAAGAAATGGTATCTCATAGATTTTCGCTTGAAGACACATACAAAGCGTTTGAGATGATAAGAGATAGAAAAGAAGAATTTAATAAGATATTAATTTTACCACAAGGGGTTGAAAAATAATGAAGGCAGTAGTTAAAACTAAACCAGGTTATGATAATGTAGAAGTCTTGGAAGTAGAAGAACCAAAAGCTACAGGAGACAAGGTTAAAATAAAAGTAGAATATAGTGGTATATGTGGTTCAGATATACATTCATTTAAAGGAGAATATGCAAATATAAAAGCTCCTGTAACATTAGGTCATGAATTTTCTGGAATTGTTGTAGAAATAGGAGAAGATGTTAAAAATATAAAAGTAGGAGATAGAGTTACATCAGAAACTACTTTTGCAACTTGCGAGAAATGTATATACTGTGCAACTAAAGATTATAACTTATGCTCAACTAGAAAAGGTATTGGTACTCAAGTAAATGGAAGTTTTGCTGAGTATGTATTATCAAGAGAGGAAAGTATACATGTGCTTCCTGAAAATGTATCTTTATTATCAGCAGCTCTTACAGAGCCACTAGCTTGTTGTGTTCATGCTGCTCTTGAAAAGACTACTATAGAAAGTAATGATACAGTTTTAATAATAGGACCAGGACCAATCGGTTTATTATTAGCTCAAGTTGTTAAATCTCAAGGTGCTACAGTTATAATGTCTGGAGTTACAAAGGATAAAGAAAGATTAGAAATAGCTAAAAATCTTGGTGTAGATAGAACAGTAAATGTAATGGAAGAAAATTTAGCAGATGTAATAAATGAAATGACTGATGGAAATGGAGTAAGTAAAGCCTTTGATTGTTCTGGATTTATGCCAGCAGTTAATGAAGCTTTAAGATTACTTAGAAAAAAAGGTACTTTTGTTCAAGTTGGAATATTTGCTAAGAAACTAAATGAAATGGACCAAGATGCGATAGTTCAAAGAGAATTACAATATATAGGAAGTAGATCACAAAAGCCTAGTTCTTGGATTATAGCATTGGATTTAATGAATAATGGAAAAGTAAATACAGAAGCTTTAGTTACAAGAACTGTTAGTTTAGACGAATTTAAAGAGGGTATTACAGCTTTAATGAACGGAGAAGAAATAAAAGTAGCAGTAAAATCTTAAAAAAACATTTGTATTATTTTAAAAAAAATTGTAAAATCTACTGTAGGATAAGAAATGTAAGGTCTTAAAAAATAACAGGAGGAAGAAAGTATGAGCACTCTTAGAGATCATTCTAATAACATTAGAAAAAACATAATAAAAATGGTTGCAGAAGCTAAAAGCGGACATCCAGGTGGTTCATTATCAATAGCTGACATATTGACAGTGTTGTATTTTGAGAAAATGAATGTATGTGTAGAAAATCCAAAAATGGATGATAGAGATAGATTTGTTCTATCAAAAGGTCATGCAGCACCAGCTTTATATGCCACATTAGCAGAAAAAGGATTTTTCCCAAAAGAAGAACTAATAACATTAAGAAAATTTGGTTCTAAATTACAAGGTCACCCAGACATGAAAAAAGTAGCAGGGATAGATATGTCTACTGGTTCTCTTGGTCAAGGTCTATCTGCAGCAAATGGTATGGCACTTGCAGGAAAATTAGATAACAAAGACTATACAGTGTATACTATATTAGGTGATGGAGAAATCCAAGAAGGTCAAATATGGGAAGCTGCAATGACAGCATCACATTACAAATTAGATAATTTAATTGCATTTGTTGACTTAAATGGATTACAAATAGATGGTTCTAATGAAGAAGTAATGAATGTAAATCCAGTAGATGACAAATTCAAATCTTTTGGATGGAATGTAATGGTAATAAATGGACATTCTTTTGAAGAAATAGGAAATGCAGTTGATGAAGCTAAAAAAGTTACAGGAAAACCAACTGTAATAATAGCTAAGACAGTAAAAGGTAAAGGTGTTTCATTTATGGAAAATAATGCTGCATGGCATGGAACAGCTCCAAATGCAGAACAAGCAGAACAAGCATTGAAAGATTTAGAAGGAGGTCTATAGGAATGGGAATAGCAACTAGAGAAGCTTACGGACAAGTGTTAAAAGAACTTGCAGAAAATAAAGATATAGTAGTATTAGATGCAGACTTAGGAAAAGCTACAAAAAGTATAACATTTAAAGAAGTTGCCCCAGATAGATTTTTTGATATGGGGATAGCAGAAGGTGACATGATTGGTACAGCAGCAGGTCTTGCTACTTGTGGGAAAATACCTTTTGCAAGTACTTTTGCAATATTTGCAGCAGGAAGAGGATATGAGCAAATAAGAAACTCTGTAGCATATCCAAATTTAAATGTTAAAATAGCAGCTACTCATGCAGGTGTAACAGTAGGAGAAGATGGTGGTAGCCATCAAGCTATAGAAGATATATCTTTAATGAGAGGTATACCAAATATGGTTGTATTAAATCCAGCAGATGCTTTAGAAGCAAGACAAGCTATACTTGCATCTATTGATTATAATGGACCTGTGTATATAAGATTAGGTAGAGCTGCAACTCCTGATATAAACAGTGAAAACTATAAATTTGAAATAGGAAAAGGAACTGTTTTAAGAGAAGGTTCTGATATAACAGTAATAGCTACAGGAATAATGGTAGCAAAAGCTTTAGAAGCAGCAGAAGAACTTGCTAAAGAAGGAGTAAACGTAGAAGTTATCAATATGCCTACAATAAAACCACTAGATGAAGCATTAATAAAAGAGACTGCTAAGAAAACTGGAAAAGTAATTACAGCAGAGGAACACAGTATAATAGGTGGTTTAGGTTCAGCAGTATGTGAAGCTTTAGCAGAAACTAAAGATGTAGTGATTAGAAGAATTGGTGTTAAAGATGTATTTGGTCAATCAGGTACACCAGCTGATTTATTAAAACATTATGGATTAACTACAGAAGATATAGTAAAAAACATAAAAGAATTGTTATAGATATAAATATATCCAATTAACAAATTGATTTAATATAAATCAATTAAAGCTGTCTTAAAAATAGAAAGAAATTTCTACAATGGGACAGCTTTATTTTTACGGTACTTTATTTTTATGATAATTTAAAATATTATAAAGATAAGCAAACAAATTTATAAAAAGAGGTGTTGTTTAATGAAAATATCTATTGGATGCGACCATGGTGGTTATGAATTAAAGGAATATATAAAGGAAAACTTAATAAATAAAGGTATAGAAATTGAAGATGTAGGGACAAATTCAAAAGAAAGTGTTGATTTTCCAATATATGCAAAAAAGGTAAGCCAAAATGTTCAAAGTAAAAAATCAGATTTAGGTATACTTTGTTGTGGAACAGGGATTGGTATGTCTATTGCAGCAAATAAGTTTAAGGGAATTAGAGCTGCTGTTGTTTCAGATTGTTTTTCAGCTCAAGCTACTAGAGAACATAATAATACAAATGTACTTTGTTTAGGGGAAAGAATTATTGGAAAAGGATTGGCAATGAGAATTGTTGAAGAATGGTTAAATTCAAGTTATAATGGAGAAAGACATGCAAGAAGACTACAAATGATTGATGACATAGAAAAAGAAAACTTATAAGTATATAAAATTTATAACGAGGAGGAAAGTTATGTCTATTATTTGTGCTTCAATAATGTGTGCAGACCAAATGAAGTTAAAAAAGGAGTTAGAAGCTCTTGAAGAAGCAGATGTGAAACTACTTCATTGTGATGTTATGGATGGAATATTTGTTAAAAACTTGGCTATGGGTCCAGAACTATTAAAATCAATAAGTGAAAATACAACGATACCTTTAGATATTCATTTAGCTACAGAAACTCCAGATAAATATATTGATATGATGTCTTACATAAAACCAAAATATATTTCTTTTCATGTAGAATCAAGTGCAGATGTAAAAGCAGATATACAAAAGTTAAGAGATTATGGTATAGGACCAGTGCTAGCAATAAGTCCTCAAACAAGTGTGGATAAAATAGAAGAATATATAGGTTTGGTTGAGGGTATCTTAGTAATGACAGTAAATCCAGGATTTGCAGGTCAAAAGTTTAATCTTTCTGTGCTTGATAAGTTGGATAAACTTACAGAGATACTAAAAGATTATGATAATCCTCCATTTATAGAAGTTGATGGAAATATAAATAAAGATACTATCAAACTTATGAATGGTAAAAAAGTAGATGTATACGTTGTAGGTACTTCAGCTTTATTTAATGATAAACCTCCCATTTCATATAAAGATAAGATAAAAGAGCTAAAAGAAAGTATAAAGTAACTATGTGATAAAATTATAATAAAATTCTGTTTAATAGTGAAGAATTTAGATAGAAAAGAGAAATTTTACAATATTTAATAAAAATTTTAATTAAGTAAGGAGAATTTTTTATGGGTGACCTATATAAACTGCAAAATGGTACTGATATTAGAGGAATAGCATATGAAAATGATTCTAAGGAAGTTAATCTAACTGTAGAAGAAGTAAAAAAAATAGCTAAAGCATTTCATATTTGGCTAAAAGAAAAGACGAAGAAAGATAAGGTAACTGTTGCTATAGGAACTGATTCTAGAATAACAGGAAGCCAATTTAGAAATACTGTTATTGAAACTTTAACTAATGATAATTGTAATGTAATTGATTGTGATATTGCTACAACTCCAGCAATGTTTATGACAACTATTATGGATGGATACAATTCTGATGGGTCGATTATGATTACAGCTAGTCACTTACCATATTATTATAATGGTTTAAAGTTTTTTACAGAAAATGGTGGTCTAGAAAAAGTTGACATAAAAGAGATGTTGGATATAGCTGTTAAGAGTGTTAGTGTAGATTGTGAAGAAGTAGATAAAAAAGGTGAAGTGGTAGTAAAAAATCTAATAGAAGATTACTCTAATTTATTAATAGATAAGATTAGAAAGGGTGTAAATTCAAGTAAAAACTATGAAAAGCCTTTTTCTGGGCTTAAGATATTAGTTGATGCAGGAAATGGAGCTGGAGGATTTTTTGCTGAAAAAGTTTTACACATACTGGGAGCAGATACAACAGGTAGTCAATTTTTGAACCCAGATGGTATGTTCCCAAATCATATACCAAATCCTGAAAATAAAGAAGCAATGGAAAGCATATGTAAAGCAGTAGTGGATAATAAGAGCGACTTAGGAATAATATTTGATACAGACGTAGATAGAGCTGCTATTGTAGGTAAAAATGGCAAACCAATAAATAAAAATGCCCTTATAGCTGTTATATCATCAATAATATTAGAAGAACATCCAAAAACAGCTATAGTAACTGATTCTATTACTTCAGAAGGTCTTGCTAAGTTCATAAATGAATTAGGAGGAAGACATCATAGGTTTAAAAGAGGATATAAAAATGTAATAAATGAAGCCATAAGATTAAACAGTGAAGGCGAAGAATGCCATTTAGCAATAGAGACATCTGGACATGCAGCATTAAAAGAAAATTATTTCTTAGATGATGGTGCATACTTAATAGCTAAAATTTTAATAAAAGTAGCAAAACTGTCTTTAGAAGACAAGACGATAGAAGAATTAATAGAAAATCTTGAAGAAGCAAAAGAAGAAAAAGAAGTTAGAATAGGCATTAATAAAGAAGATTTTAGACCATATGCAGAAGATATATTAAGAGATTTAGATTCTAATGTTGAAGGTATTGATGGATGGTCTGTTGCACCAAATAATTTCGAGGGTATAAGAGTTAATTGTGATGAATCAAATGGTGATGGATGGTTTTTACTTAGAATATCACTACATGAACCATTGTTGGCTTTAAATATTGAATCAAATAAGATTGGTGGAGCAGAACAAATTTATTCTAAGTTAAAAATTTTCTTAGAAAAATATGATTTAAAAGGTCTTTAAGATTAATAAAAAGCATATATTTATATTAAAGAATGGATGTAAATTTATACCTAAGATTACAAATATTACAAAATTGTAATCTTAGGTAACAGAGATGTAACTGATTATGGAAACTCTATGTGATATTATAAATACAGAGAGATGAAATACATGATGAATTATAGAGAAATATAATTTAAAATGTATTAATATCAAACCAAAAAGGTATAATCAAAAAAATATGTAAATATAAACCCCAACATTTAGAAAGAGACCTCCAAGGAGGTTTTTTTCTTTTTTAAAAACATACAATGTCATGATATAATAACTTTAGTTGAATGATAAGGGGATAATAATAATATGGTTAAAAGTGAATATATTAAGCGAGTTGAAGAATTTATAAATTCATATTTTGTAGAGAGAGATGTGAAAAAATGTATGTCTTTTTTTCATAAAAATATCTGTTGGGTTGGCACTGGAAAGTTTGAAGTAGGGAATAGTATAGAAGAAGTAGAACAGTTATTAAAGGCATATGTAAAACAGTCTCCAGAAGGTTTTAGCATAGAGAAATTATGGCTGGATAGTAGAGAATATTCAAAAAATTTATATATGGTGTTTGGCGAATATTTGGTTGGTAAGAAAACTAGGAAAGGCTATAATTTTCAAGTAGAAATAAGAGTAACCTATTTATGTATCGAATGTGAAGGGGAGATATTAATAAGTAGTGTTCATACTTCTGTTGCAAATGACTTACAGAAGGTAGGGGAGTATTTTCCAATAAGTTTGATGGAAGCAGAAAATAATAGATTAGAAGCAATTGTTCATGAAAAAACGAGGGAAATAGAAGCACAGAAAGTTATGTTAATAGAGGCAAATAAAAAACTACAGCAATTAGCCATCACTGATGAATTAACAGGTTTATTAAACCAGAGAGCAATTATTGGAAATATAAGAAAAGCTATTAAAGAAAATTTTAAACAATATGCAATAATGATAATTGATATAGATAATTTTAAAAGTGTAAATGACAATTATGGACACTTAATAGGTAATGAAGTTATAAGAGCGGTAGGTCATATGGTTCAATCATTTGAATCTCACTACTTATTTTCTGGAAGGTATGGTGGAGATGAGTTTATTATCTTATCAGAAAATATAGAGAAAGCACTGTATATAGAATCTAAGGTCCATAGTAATTTACTTGAATATAACTTCGAAGGTATAGGACATAAAATAACTGTAAGTATTGGTATCTCTGAGTGGAAAAATTTTAGTTCTTTCGAAATTTTTTTAAGTGAAGCAGACAAAAAATTATATAAAGCCAAAAAATTAGGCAAAGACAGGACTATATATTAACAAAGTTTTTTAGGTTGTAAGTTGCAATATAACTATTTTGTAATGTAATACAATTTGTAATGTAATACAAAATGACAGCTATCTTACAATTTACAACCTTATATAATTTTATATTAATTAATTTTTCTGAAAGTAAGCATTACCTTAAATAAATCAGCATCTATAATTATTTCCATGCTCGCATCTTCTAATTCAATTATATTTTGAGCTATTGATAAACCAAGACCAGAGCCATCGGTTTTTCTAGATATATCACCTCTTCTAAATCTTTCTAGCAGTTCTTCTGGTTTTAAATTTAATTTGTCATTTGAAATATTTTTAAATGTTAATATTATAGTTTCTTTTTCTACAAGCATATCTATATAGACTCTAGTATTTGGCATAGAGTATTTTAGTATATTGCTAATTAGATTCTCAAAAACTCTCCAAGTTTTTTTACCATCTATCATAGTAAATACAGCATGTTCTGGTGTTTCTATTATAAAATCTAAATCACTACTTTGAATTTTATCTTCAAACTCTACTGTACTCTGAATTAAAAGTTCCCTTATATCAGTTTTTGTTATATTAAATTCTACATCACCACTACTGAGTTTAGAAGCTTCAAATATATCTTCTATCAATAACTTTAATCTTTGTGCTTTTTTATCTAAAATACTTATATAATCATTTATAGTTTCTTTATCAAATTCATTATTTTTTAACATATCTACATAGCTTAATATAGATGTAAGTGGAGTTTTTAAGTCATGAGATACATTTGTGATAAGTTCTGTTTTCATCCTTTCATTTTTTATATTAGAATCTACAGCAGCTTCAAGACCATCTGTTATATTATTTATACTTTTGGATAAGTCAGATATTTCATCGTCTCCTATTACTTCTAGCTTGTATTTTAAATTTCCATTCTCAATATTTTTTATATTCTTTGATATGTTGTTTACATAATTAAACTTGGAAGCTAAAAAGTTATATATATAAAAGTGAAAAATTGTGTTTACAAGTGTAAATAAAATAACTATAGCTATTGCCTCAGTGTAATATATGTACATAAATAATATCAAAACTAGATATTGAATAACAGCTTGTATAACTATAGATATTAAAAATACTATAGCTAATTTTTTATTTATAGTTTTTCTATTATACATACTAAATAAGTTTGAAAAGAATATATATGTTATAGACATATCTTTTAGATTATAGCTATTATGTTTAATATTTTCATATATTATGTAGACTATAGATATAATGATAAAATTGTAGATTGTTAAATTAGTATTATAAAACATTTTAGTACTTGTAAATGCATGAAACCTTAAGAATAATAGTATCAAAATTAAGATAAGTGTAAGTTCTATTTTTACCTTAGAAAAAATATTTATGACATTTTCTAAGAATTTGACTTTAGTCTGTTTATTTTTTTTATACAATGTAAAACATAGTATAGTCAGTAAAAAACTTGATAGTATAATACCTATACAAAAAAACTGTAACTCTGTTTTTGATAAATGCAGAGAAGTGCCGAAAAAATAAAAGCAAGGTATAGCAAAGTCTCTATAATAATAGTTAATATTATAAACAAAGTTATTATTCAAATCATAAACTGCTTCAAATAATATAGAAACTAATAGAAATAGTAATAATAATAAAATAAATTTTGCTTTAGAGTCATTAATAATTAAGTTTTTCAATTTTGTAACCAATACCCCACACCACCTTTAAATATTTTGGTTCTTTTGGATTAATTTCAATTTTTTCTCGAATTCTTCTGATGTGAACAGCAACTGTTCTTTCACAGCTGAAAGCATCTTCATTCCAGACATTTTCATAAATCTCGCGAGAAGAGAAAATTTTACCTTTTCTTGATAGAAGAAGTGTAAGTATTTTATATTCAATAGGTGTCATTTTAACTTCCTCGCCATCTAAAGAAATTATTTTTGTATCTGTATTTAACTCTAGACCACCACTTTTTAGAATATAATTAGTATCCTTTGAATTGTTTAAATTGCTAAAATCGCCTAAATTTATATATCTTCTAAGTTGAGATTTTACTCGTGCAGTAAGTTCTAGTGGATTAAATGGTTTAGTTATATAGTCATCAGCACCCATGTTCAGACCTATAATTTTATCCATATCTTCTGATTTTGCAGACAAGAGTATTATAGGAATATTCTTTTTTTCTCTTATCTTAAGTGTAGTTTTAAGTCCATCTAAATTGGGCATCATTACATCCATTATTATTAATTTAACATCATTTCCAATCAATATATCTAATGCTTCCAATCCATCATATGCCTTTAAAATATTAAAGTTATCAGGTCTTAAATAGAATTCTATAGCATCAACTATTTCCTTATCATCATCCACAACCAATATATTTTGAATCAATTTATTAATCCCCCTTGAAATTTTATTTTAACCAATTTTTATTTTATACTAAAAACAGGTATTAGAAAACAGTAAGCATACTCATTATGAAATAAAACTAGTATTTTTATATTGCTAATGAATATAGTAAATGTTGAAGTATAGACGTCTATATTAATATGAACTTAAAAGTTTATGAAAGTGTTTAGTATAATTTATCACACTCCTTACCTTGTTTTAGATTTATTAATTTCTTAGGTATAAAGATATATTAACAAATATAAATAACAAATGAGTTTCATAATTATTAAGAATTTATAACAAATAATTATTTTGATGTAGTTCATTATAAATACATATAAAACATTTAAGAACAAAATTTATAGATTTTAAGGATAACATGTTTATATTCTTCAATTTAGATGTATTCATATGGTAGAATATAGGAAATAAACAAAGGAAGTGAGATTATCATGTCATATAAACTTACTAGAACATCTAAAAATACTATTTTATCAGAACCTTGGCTAAAATGGGCTATGGAGATTCAGAGTATTGCTCAATGTGGTTTAACATATTCAAAAGATGTATATGATATAGAACGATATGAACAGTTACGAAATATATCAGCAGAAATGTTGAGCTATAAAACTGATATTCCAATTGAAAAAATTAAATCCCTTTTTTGTAATGAACAAGGGTATCAAACTCCTAAATTAGATACGAGGGCAGCTATATTTAAAGATGGGAAAATACTACTTGTCCATGAAAATAATGGTAAGTGGTCTTTGCCTGGTGGATGGGTTGATGTGCTTGAATCTATCGAATCGAACACAGTGAAAGAAGTAAGAGAAGAATCTGGTCTTGAGGTAAAAGCAAAGAAAATTATTGCTATACAAGATAGAAATAAGCATAACATACCTACATACGCTTATGGAGTATGTAAAGTATTTGTACTTTGTGAGGTAATTAGTGGAGAATTTATAGAAAATATTGAAACAATTGGATTTGATTATTTTACAGTTGATGAATTACCTTTACTTGCAGAAGAAAAAAATACTCAAAAGCAAATAGAGATGTGCTTTGAAGCATATAGAGATAAGAATTGGGAAACAAAATTTGATTAGAATAAATATCATAAGTAAACGAGAAAAGGTAGTATAGCACAAAAAAGTGCTATATTACAAAATCTCAAATAAATATCTTTATCATGAATTAAGTTAAAATGAATATTATAAATTAGGAGTATGAAGTATAGCAGGGACGTTTTTATCACTAAGTAATTCATCAAATGATTTATGGTCAGATTTGTAGCCGATACCTTCTCTACATTCTAACTCGTCAACAAGCTTATATTGTTCACAAGCATTTTTTACTTTTTCATAATCTTCAGAAGAATGAGCTTTGTAAACTATCTTATTATTAAAAGTTATCTTATCAGCAAATTTGGGTTTTACAAAATATTTAACATCTTTTATCTGACCAGCATTATATAAATTTTGGATAACAGAACCATTTTTTAAATGTTGTAAATGGTCATCTAACTTGTAGGTATGTGCTATATGAGTTACACTTTTGAGATTTTCTTCAAAAGTGAGAGCAATTTTCTCCATATAATTGAAATCAGTATTACCATGTGTATTTTTTTCTGGTAATAATATTATATTTTCTCTTTTTACTCCAAGATTGTTAAGAGAAGCTAAAAATTCTCTATTTCTGTACTCTGATTTTTGTATGTCTGTAAGATTTTCATATTTTTTATATTTATTAAAAACAGATATACCACATCCAGTAGACACCAAAACTACAAATACATGATTTTTTCCTCTTTCTTTTATAGCGTTTACAATAGCACTTCCAGCCCACAATACTTCATCATCTTGATGTTGTACATAGAAGACAACATAATCTTTAAATTTTCTATTACTATAATTCACATAACTATTGAAACCTGTTAAAATCAAGCATAAAATTAAAATGATAGATAAAATTCCATACTTATTTATAGTAAATTTTTTATTCTTAAGTGTCATTTAATCATCTCCTGAAAGCTGTCTTAGTTATATTATCAAACAAAATCCTAAAAATTATTTCTCAAATCCTAAAAAATATAGAGTGGATTAATGGAATAAAATTTTTTTACTAGTTTAAAATTTAAAAAAATATTTATATGTAAAACTAATAAAAAGAATGGGGAATTGATAGGAATCTAGGCATAAATATAAAAAGTGCACATTGATATTTGTGCACTCCTTATTAGTATAATTGATTATTTGCTACAAAAACAGAGTCTTTTAAGTCCTAAAATACTTGATGCACCAGCTATCGTAGTTCCATAATAGTAAACTGGTTTATTCAATGATATAAAGTTTATGATTGAGTTATTACATAATGTACTTCCTGTACAAATGATTATCTCAGCCCAAGATATTACATCTTCATAATCTCGTATGCCATCTTCAATCTTAATATTGTACTGAATAGTATCTATAAACTCAGGATTTAAATCTAATACTCTAGTTTCAAAACAATCTTTAATATTATCAATTATAGCTGGTTGATATCCTATAATTGCTACTTTTGGATTATCAAATTCATTTTTTATAAATTTAGGAAAGTTCTTTGCGCATACTTCTGGCTCATTATTTTTACAGTGAATGGTTCTATCTGTCATGCCTAAGTACTTCATAACCGCATTTAATGATGCTATAAAAAGGCTTCTATCATGAGAGCTACCATGTAAATCTAATGATAGTATTTCTTTCAAAGAACCTTCAAATGTAGATGGTGTAGAAGTAAATGCTTGTCCTTTAGCTCCTTTAAAATCGGCTTCAAGCATTATTTCTTTACCAACTATAATTGGAAAATCTTTACGTTTGGTATTTCCAATTGCTTCTTTAGCAGATAGAGATTTAGATACAATACTTATCATATCCATATCTAAATTATATTTGTCAACGTGTTCTAATAAGTAATCTTTCAAGGTATCAAATATATTCATAGAAAAAAGACTCTCCTTTCTGTTTTACTTGTTCATTTAACTCAAAAATATGGTTTATTTTTCCATTGTTCATTATTCCTATCTTATGAGCAAAAAACATTGCTTCAGAAATATCATGAGTAACATGAATCACTGTTGGTCTGTACTTTAAGTAAACATCTTTTAGTATTTTACTTATATGTTTTTTTGTAATATAATCTAATGAGCTCATAGGCTCATCTAGAAGTAATATGTCTGGCTCACCTATCAATGCACGTGCAAATGCAACTCGTTGTTTTTCTCCTCCACTTAAATTTTTAGGATACCTGTTTTTTATATTTTCTATCTGCATTAACTTAGATAAGTGATTAACTTTAAATATTTGCTCATCTTTAGATATTTTTCTCAATTTAAGTGGGAATCTTATATTATCTTCAACACTCATATTTGGAAAGAGTTCAAAGTTTTGATATACAAATCCTATATTTCTGTTTTCTGGAGGCAAATTTGATATTAAATTTTCTTTGTATCTTACATCACCTTTAGCAGATGAGTATCTTCCTGCTAATGTTTCTAGAAATAGAGTTTTACCTGAACCACTGGAGCCTAATAAAACAAAGTACTCGTGGTTATTAATGTTTAAACTATTTTTTTTTAACTTAAAATTAGGCAAATCAAGTGATAAATTTTTAATTTCCAACATATTAGTTTTCATCAACCTCTCTATTAAAAAATATCTCAAAGAACATCAAGCATGTAAGTGATATAAATATTAAAATTACAGCTATACCTATTGCAATATCTATATCACCAGTAGACATATTTAAATATATTGAAGTAGGTATAATTTCAGTTTTCATACGTGTAGACCCTGCTATCATAGCTACTGCACCAAATTCACCAAGTGCTCTTGACCAAGTCATTACAGTTGCAGATATTATTCCAATTTTTAGATTTGGAAGAATTACAAACTTAAATGCCTCCCAACTATTACATCCAAGAGTACGTGCAACAAATATCATTTTTTCATTACCTTCACTTAATGAAGTGTGAAGTATTTTAATAGTAAGTGGCAGATTTACAAATACCTGAGCTAAAACTATTCCTTGTCTTGTGAACACAAAATCAAGTTTAAGAATTTTGTAAATGGAATCTCCAATACCCATTCTACCAAACAAAAGTAAAAGAGCAATTCCTGATACTAGGTGAGGAAGAGACATCGGAAGATTTATTATCTGTATAATTAGTTTTTTAAATGGTAATTTAGTAATATGTAAAAAGTAAGCTGTTGGAACAGCTAATAAAAGACATAATATGGTAGATGTTAAAGATGTCTTGATGCTGAGTACTACTGCATATTGTACTTCCACTGAATTTAAACATATAGGAACATAACTCAGACCTTTGATTATTAGCATAAAAAGTGGGGATACAATAAATAAAAAAACTATAGCAAAAAATCCAGTGAGTAGTATAGTAAAAATTTTATTTCTCAAATTCAAGCACTACTTAACTGGTTCAAAACCATATTTTTTAAATATTTGTTTAGCTTCATCTGATGCTACATAATTTATAAATTTATTAGCTAAATCTTTTTTATCACTATAGTTTACAGTTCCTGCTGATATAATTTGGTCTATGTTTTTGTCTGGAGCAATTTCTATAACTTCTACATCATTATTACCAAAAACAGAGTCTTTTGTGGCTATTGTAGCATCTGCTTTACCTGATGTTAACTGTACAATCATTTCATTTACAGTTGCAGCTGTAGAAACAACATTATCATTTATAGATTTTAAATTATTTTTTTCAAGTATTTTTTGAGTAGTCTTACCTATAGCATTAGATTCTTTATCTCCGAAAATAAGTTTTATGCCATCTTTATTTAGATCTTCTAGTTTTTCAATATTAGCGGGATTTCCTTTAGGTACAACCATTGCAGGTGTATGATGTGCCACTGTTTTATGTTCACTTACAAGTTCTTTTTCAAATGCTTTTGAGTAAATTGGTTCAGAGCCAACAATAAATGCATCACCTTTGTGACTTGTTTCAATTTGGGCTATTAGTTGTGCAGAACCTGCATAACTATATTCAATCTTTACATTATTTTCTTTCTCAAATTTTTGAGCTATTTCATCCATTGGCTTTTTTAAGCCTGCCCCTGAATAGACAAAAAGCGTTTCTTTTTCTTTTGAATCATTAGTTGTTATAACTTTAGTATTAGTTTCATTATTAACTTTCTTTTCTTTAGAATTACATGCAGTAATACTTAACGAAATAATCATAGCTAAAGCTAATACCGAAAATTTTTTTAACATAATATATTCCCCCTTAGTAATTAATGTAAATTCTTTTTCAGTATATCATATTAAGAAAACGATGTCTAAGTTTTTGTTATGTTTTGTTATATTTTATAATGTTTAGTTATGTTTTGTTGTGTTAAAAAGATTTATTTGAGGGGGTAGATATAATATAGTGTCTAGATTGTAAAGAGTTTACTGTATTAATTATTGTTTAAAATTTCTAGTGTTAACTTAGTTCATATGAATTTAATTAATAAAATATGAACTAAGAGCTATTATGTAAAATAATTATAATCTATTGAATAAATTCAAATAATAAATTTATTTTTGCATAATAAAAATATTATATATTATGGAATTAGAGTTTTAATCTTCTATTTAATTGATATAAAGTTTATATTTATTTTTTATAAAAATATGGTAAATATTTACATATTATAATATAATAAGTCATTTTTCTAGTGTATAATATATTATATGAAATAGGCGTTATAAAGCGTAAATCATAGAAATTTTTAAGTATAGAAGTATATTTTAATTGATAATGTATATAGGAGGAGGACAAAATTTGAGTACCATTATTTATGCCTATTTGATACCATTTATAGGATTGATTTTTTTGATATTTCTTATTAAAATGAATCATTTATTTAATAAGGAGCAGAGTAAATTGTTTATAATATCAATAGTGATTAATTTAATACTTATTATAGTTACATCTACTGATTACATAATATCAAAACAGACAAATTCATCACTATGGATGGTTCGTAGGATTACATCTTTTTTAAATTTTGCAATAAGTCCATTGATTCCTATTTTACTTATAAAGATATTTAAACAAAAAAAGGATACAATTATATTTTATTTGCCATTTTTGATAAATTTTATTATTTGTTTTTTTAGTATGTTTATTAAAATTATATTTTTTATAGATATAAATAATTATTATGAAAGAGGGTGTCTATTTTTTATACCTTCTTTTACAGTATTATTATATATTTTAATATTTATAATCAATCCAGTTACTTCTCATGTGCAAGAAAAGAGAATGGAACGTATTATTGTTACATCTATTGCTGTTACAATAATTGTAGGATTACTTTTAGAAATTTTTTATTACTATCATTTTCTAAGTTATGGGTTTTCAGCATTAGGACTTATTATTTATTACATACTACAAAATATTAATTTCTTTTCAAAAGATTCACTGACAGGAGCATACAATCGCCAAATGTATAATTATATGCTAGATAAAATTAATAATTCTTTAAATTGTGTGATTGCTCTTTTAGATATTAACAATTTCAAGTATATCAATGATAATTATGGGCATGATGAGGGCGATAAAGTATTAATTTTATTTGTTGATATTATTAATAAGAATGTTAAAGATATTGCATCTCTTTATCGTACGGGTGGAGATGAATTCATGTTGATATCAACTAAAGTAAATGAAGAAGTACTCTTAAATGCTCTTAATAAATCTAAGATAGAGTTAGAAAAATATAACCTTAGTTTTGCATATGGAGTAAGTGAATATAATAAAGAAGATGACCTTGAGGAAATACTACATATGGTTGATAAAAAAATGTATATAAATAAAAATCAAATTAAAAATCAAAAAAAAGAATAATTCCAAGTAAGAAATTCTTTGAAATTCTAAGAATAATTAAGTGAAATATATTTTAAATAAAAGCATGTATTTTTTAGTATGATTTTTAGTTTTTATCTCATTAGTAGTGGAAGAAAAAAGATATTTTATAAAAAAGTTTTAAGTATATTAACAGAAAGTATCAAAAAAATTACATAAAATAAAAATGTTAAAAAACACTATAAAGTATATGAAGAAATAAATTAAATTTTTTTAGATGCATATAAAGCAACCATTTTCCTTAGTTTATCACACAAATAGGATAATAGTCCTTAATTTAATCTCCTCATAGAATCAGTATGAGTCTAGAATACTATGAGGAGGCAACTATATCAATTTAATTTGTAGTATTGTAAATAAATTGATATAAGAAAGTATTTTCATTTCTTTATATTTGATATTATCATAAAAGACTTTCTTTATGAGTCATTACAAATTCCAACAGCTACATTGATAAAAGGCAAGGGGATTATATTTGAAAAATATCCCATTAAATTAGAAGAATTCATTTTTACATAACTTAAAAAATCGCCTTAAGTTAAATCAAGACGATTTTAATAAATAAGTGGGTACTTCAAGTTATTTTAGATTTGTTATATTTCATTAAAAAATAAAACTCTGAAATGATAAGAATATATCAATTAATTTTCATCAAACATTTCTTAAAAGTAGATAAAACTAAAAAGGGTTTTCTAGAAAATAAAATCTATCTAATTATGTTTACTAATAACATAACTTGATGTAAATAATTTTCTACTATTTTTATCCGCTCTGTAGTATAAAATTACCTAATTGTGTATGTATAAAATCGTAATAATCATATGCACTACCAATATAGGTAGATAATATATGAGTGTGTCTATCTATATTATTTGTAAATGTACTATCATATCCCCCTAAAAAAATTTCATAAAAACAAAAAGAAAATATCTTTTTGGCAACTGGCTAACATAACTTATAAAAATTTTATAAGCCTTAGTCCCTATAGTTTTGCGTCACTAAATTTCTCTAGTTTTGCCGATTTAGTTTTACTCTACAATTATATAATACAACAGAATGAAGCATTATTCAATAGACTTGTTTGAAAATTGAAAAATTTATGGATATGAAAAAATTATTTTTTTGAGAAAGATTAACGACCAATTAATTTCAACTTAGTATTAATATTAAAAGATATCTAAGTGGATAGAAGAATGTTTATAGCTAAATTGAATTGATATTATAGTATGACAACATCACCAAACTATGGAAGATATTTTAACAAGTTTAATATTAGAATAGTTATTTTTATTTGGAGTTGTTCATAAAGTTTTAGGATTATGTGCAAAAATATAAATAACTAAATAAAAAAAGACTCTAAAAAGAGTCTTTTCCGAAAAATCTATATATTATAATATAGTTATATTTTCTGCTTGAGGACCTCTAGCGCCTTTAACTATATCAAAGCTTACTTTTTGACCTTCTTCTAATGATTTAAATCCTGAAGTTTGTATAGCTGAGAAATGAGCAAATACGTCATCTCCATTTTCTACTGATATAAATCCAAATCCTTTTTCGTTGTTGAACCATTTCACTATTCCATTATTCATTAAAAATACTCCTATTAACCTATATCAAGATATACTTGATTTAATTGTGTACTAACACAAATACTATTGTATCATAAATTAATAAAGATGTCTACTTAATTATATAATTTCCAGTTAATATTTAAAAATTATTATATTAATAGTTAGACAATGGAACATTAATTTTCTAAAGTAGCCATTTTTGGGGAAAGGGAAACTTTTTTTGAAATATAATATAATTATAACGGAAAAGTAATGTTTTTATAAAGATTAAGATTAGAATCTAAAACATTCATAATAATATATTTACCAAAATAATACAATATATCTTATATTATAACTATATAAATCATAGAAATCAATACTTAAACAGAGTGATATAGGTGTTTTAAAAAAAACAATATATTTATAATACAAAACTATCTTAAGCTCCTTTTCCCCAAAATAGGAGACTTTGATTAGTATTTAATAATATTATTTAAGATAATATTTAAGTATTATTTAAAAATACTTAAGTTTTAAAGCCTAGTTTATAAAGGTATTGTAAAAATGAAGCACTATAATCTGTAATAATTAAAACTTGATACTTTGAAAATAGTTTTGAATAGAGTAGTGAAATGTATAACCTATTGATTGTATATGGTGCTGATATTTTAAATATAAATCAAATTTATTTTTCTAATAAAGGTTTTAATGTATATACATATGAAATTGCTAAGGTTGAAATTGTGATAGTAAAAATATAGTTTTGAATTGTATAATTCTAGATGTTACATTACTAGATTCAGATGAATATAAGATGTGTAATGCTATAAAAGAAAAGTTTAAAATACATATAATATTTTATCTAATTATGTATATAAAGAAGAAAGAGTTTGAGAATTCCTAGCTGGAGGAGATGAGTATATGACAAAACCATATAGCTTAAAAGAACTTAAGCTTAGAATATATTTCCATATGAGGTAATATAAAAAGATTACATTAGTTTCTAATGTATTAAAGCTTTCATTTTTAGTAATAAATGTGAGCTTAAGAAAAGTGCTTTTGATGGAAAATCATTTATTTGACCATTATGTAGTTTGAAATATTATTGTTTATAGCTGGAAACAAAGAACGAATGTTCTTAAAATTAGAAATATATAATCAAATCTAGGAAATGCTTGATATTAGAAGATAACATATGGCACAGGTTCATATTACATAGATTAAGAGTAAAATTAATTCTTTAAGAAAAGAGCATTAATATATTCAGACTGTATGGGGAAAAGGATATAAGTTTGTTCTATAAGTGAGAAACTATAATTAATAAATAGTTTTTACTTAGTAGAGGTGTGGTCGATGTAATGAAAATTAAATTTTATGTATAAGTATGATAATAAGTACCAATATAACTTTTTAGAGCAAATAATGGACTTTTAACTATAGGTGGTTATACTTTTTCTAAAAATAAACTTATTCTTATACAATAAATCAAAAACCAAATGAAGACAAAATAAAATCTATAGTCTACAATAATTTACATTAAAATATAAAAATATTGATTTTAGTTAAAAAGTATGTCTAGTAATTTATTTTACTATGTATACTAAAATAAATTACTAGACATACAAGGACATTGTGTTAATTTTGAAGTGTTCAAATTTAAAAATATATATACAAATAATAAAGAAAATAGACTTATAATTGTTAAAGTTTCTTATAACAGTAAAGACAAACTATCAGAAAATAGACTAAAGATATTTGTCTGATTCTTTATAGAAAGAAATAATTATATTTAGGAGTGATTATAATGCAAGCTAATATATTGATAATAGATGGAGATAAGGATAATTGTCAGGAATTGAAAAATTTTTTAGAAGGAAAAGGGATAAATGTTGATCTAGCATATAACTGTGAAGAAGCTATTACAAAACTATTTAGTAATAAATTTGATTTAATATTTTTAGAGATAATTTTAACTGATGGTGATGGCTGGACTTTTTGTAAAAAAATCAGAAATATAACGACTTGCCCAATTATTCATATGACTTGTATAAATAAAGTACAAAGTATTTTAAATGCTTTGGATTCTGGTGGAGATGATTATTTAACAAAGCCTTTAAATTTAGAAATATTATATGCAAAAGTAAAAGCACTTTTAAGAAGAGAGAATTTATATGTAAATAATAATAAACATAATACTGAGTTGGAGAATTATAATAGAAATAGTGGAGTTATAAAATTAGAAAATAAAATAATAAAATTAACTCCAATAGAGAATAAGTTATTAAACTTCTTTATGGAAAATCCTGAAAAGACATTAACTACTAAAGAGATATATGAACATGTATGGATGAATGAATATTTAGAGGATAACTATAGTGTGGTAGTTGCAGTAAATGGATTAAGAAAGAAAATAGAAAAAAATTATAAAAACCCTCAAAAGATTATAACAATAAGAAAAGCAGGATATTATTTTAATAAGGTATAAAGTTTTATAAACGCTACAATTGATGAAATTGAACAGTTGTTTAAATCTCAAGTTAAAAATTTTAGTGTATCAAAATTTAAGCATTGATTATTATAAGGTAACAACTGGAGAATGTTGTTACCTTCTTTTTGATAAATAAATATATTTAGATATCATCATATGGAAGTTATAATGTTACTAGAAGGGGAGCTAAATATAAACATTGTAAAATTACAAAATTTTTTATAGATAGCTTTAATTTTAACTAGGGGGAAAGTAAATTATGAATTTTAAGAAAGTAATATTTTTATTATTATCAACAGTAATATTAGGGAGGAGTTTTTCTATTAATATCTTTGCAAATAATTTTTTAGAAACGGATATATCAAATAGAAAAAATGTTTTGTTAGATTCAAATGTCAATAATCTTGATATATATTGGCGGTTACAATGGATACTTGGAATTTAATAATGATAATAGATTAAATGTAAAAAGTATTACTGGTAAGACTTCAAATTCTCCCACCTATGTAGAAAGATTAAAAAAAGGCAAGTCTAATGGAGGAGCAAGAATTTGTGATATAGTCATAAATGGAACTCAATTATAACATTTTAATTATAAATATATAAATTAAAATGTTATAGATAAAAATCAAATAAAACATTTAATATAATACTATTTGTAAAGAATTATATTTTTTCAATCAAACACAATATATTGAATAGCAATAAGACGAATGAAATTTATTCTGAAAAATAAAACTATATTATGTAATAAAAAATGGAAGTGTATTTGAGTACACTTCTATCATTATAATTAAGCATTCTCATTTGTATTGCTTCTTTATTTTCCAAACAATATTATTTTTTCATCAATAATTATTAAATCAATCTCATTCTCTCTTAATGTTTATTTTGTAATATCAACAAGATTGTCTAAATCGAAATTTCTTGTAACTTATAGTTACTTTATAACTATAATTCTTTTAATATATAAGTTTTAAAATCATTAATATTATGTTTCTTTTTAATAAATATATTTTAATAAAATCTTTAGCAAGAATTAATTTTTAAAAGTAGAAAAAACTAAAAAGGATATTCTAGAAAATAATGTCTATCTAATTATATTTACTTACCAATACCATCACTTGATGCAAACATGATTCTACCACATTTTCTCCGTACTCTAGGATAAAATCATCTAGCTGTGTATCTATAAAATCACAATAATCATATGAACTAGCAATATAAGCAGTTAACATATGTGTACATCTATCCATTTTATCTCTAAACATATATATTATTATCCCCCTAAAAAACTTTCATAAAAACAAAAAGAAAATATCTTTTTGGCAACTGGCTGACATAACTTATAACTTATTTTATAAGTCTTAGTCCCTATAGCTTTGCGTCACTAAATTTCTCTAGTTTTGCCGATTTAGTTTTATTCTACAATTACAATAATACAATAGAATTAATTATTATTCAATAGACTTGTTTGAAAATTGAATAAATTTATATATATGAACGTTATTTTACTTTAAAAAAATAGACTAAATATGTAGAATGTATGGTAAAACTTCCCTAAAGAGAATGGTGAGGGAAAAATAATGTATAAATATACAATCGTTTATAATGGAGAGGTTGGCAAAATCTCTGTAACTGTATTTGGTTGGGGTATAATGACGGAAAAATATTAATATGTGATATAAAAGATTATGTACCAGGTCAGACAGAAAATTTATATGTTATAGGTGGAGGAGCATGCAATAAGATAAGTTCTATAACTAAAGAGAGATACACCATGATAAAAGGTAATGATAGATTTGATACACTTTACAAAGCACTAGATTTTATTAATAGATAGATTAGATACTATATAAAATAATTATGAAAATATGGGAAAATATGTTTAATATCGTTTTGATTAAGGTATAAATTTAAATAAATAGAATGATAAGGGGTGGATAAGATGTTAATAAATGATAAGAGTTTTTATCCAAATAATATTTATCCAACAATAGACTTTCCCAAGATAAAAAGACAATTAAAATCAATATACAAAAATGATTTATCAGATTGTGGAAGTATATGTATAATAGAAAGAAAAGAATATTCTGTAAGTATAAATAGTATAGGTGAGATAAATATATATTATGATTTAGAATATGAAGATAAGATACAGAGTATAGTTGATGAGATTGAGCAGTTATTCAAGTCTCAAGTTAAAAATTTTAGTATATCAAAACTTAAGAATTGATGATTAGAAGGTAACGACTGGAGATAGTTGTTACCTTCTTTATTGATTATATCAGTGTTTTATTATAAATAGTTTATATAGTTATATATTTCTTTCTAATTAAACAATGGGATACTATTGTGATAATGGATACTAATATTAATGATATTATTGCAGTATTTAATCTTTTTATTAATAAGCCCATTATTATGTATTCCAAGCCTATTAAATATTGATAAAACATCTCTAGTTTAATAGTTTTTTCTCTATCTATTTTTCCATATTTTAATTCTAATTTGTTAAAATATTTTTTCCTAAAATAGTTGAATTTATGTTTAGCTAAACCTTTTATTACATTCCCTATTATGAATATTATCCCAAAAAGTAAAAATAGTCCATTCCAAAAATTCATACACATATCTCCTTTACAATATATTCTATTAATTAAAAACGATTTAAATAGGTCTTTTTAACAACATAAATTATATGGTATAATAAAAAAAGTAAAGATGCACTTCCAATACATCTTTACTAAGTCAACCGATATTAAAGAGAGCATTTTCCGTTATGGAGAGTGCTTTTTTCATTTTTTCGAAAAATATTTATTTCTGTGATGCAACGATTTCACTCCCTGCGTTACGATATTTTAATACACAGATAAGGTCAATAATCACCACTACAATAAGTGAAATAATCCCAATTTCGCCAACAAGATAGGGACGCATTTCACCGCCTATGGATTGGTCTAAAAGCAATTGTGCGACAAAGTTATGTACGAAATGAAGCCAAACAGCAGGCCATGTGCTCTTTGATTTCATACTTAAATAAAATCTGGAATAGGATACTGAGATACACATTAGTGCTAGAACTGGAAGCTGATACCAAAGTGGGATATCAGACATATATCCAACCACAAACAACGGGAAATGCCACAAAAACCAAATCACACCAGAAACAAAAGCACCTTTGTTAAACCCAAAGAGTTCATTAAGCTTTGGCACTAAGTAGCCACCCCAGCCTATTTCTTCACCCATTGCAGTGACAAAATAGATTGCCAGATATGTCAGCAACATACTTGGCGCTTTTATAAGAGTCAGAGCCATATTACCTACGATTACGCCCTTACCATAAATCAGCAAGTAGATACTATATGAGATTCCCCAATATGCTAATGGAATTAATATACCACCCAAAATATATTTCGCATGGCATCTTCTAAAGTTTACTCCATTATCGCCACGGTGGTATATCATACTTACAATAATGGCAGCAACACCAGGACACCACATAAGAAAGTAATTAAGTTGCAACATTCCGTGGACAATAATCAGGTAGTAGAAAATTGAGCTTAGAGCAAAACAAATGATAAGAAATAACAAAATTGATTTTTTTACTTTTTTCATGAAAAGACCTCCTCTAATTGTATGTAAGAGGATTATAACATTAAATTTGAAGTAGGTCAAATTAATTTGATATATATCAAATTAATAGATTTTCAAGTCCTTTTATTGTTTTTTCAATTTCGTCACTATTTAGATGATAATAAACTCGTCCAGATTTCTTATCGATATTGACTAAATTTACTTGTAGCAGAACCGCCATATGATGTGAAATTGTCCCAGCAGATAATCCAAGCTTATTAGCTAATTCTAGGCTATACATTGGTTTATTTTTTAAAGAAATTAATATTTGAAACTTACTTTTATCTGAAAGTGCTTTTAGTTTAATTAATATGTTATCATCAATTTCTTTAGAGAAATCATTGTCACTAAATATATCTAAATTTAACAACCCAAAATAACGTTTTGTCTTTAAAACAATTTGAGACAGAGGATTTATGAAAGTTGGATAAATCGGAAGTCCTTCCCCTTGTTTTGATATCATATTTTTTTCTCTTGTGCTCTCAAGTAAAATGGAACATTTTGAAATTAGCGTTTCAATATCAATTTCGAGATATAATTTTTTACATACAGATAAATTTGAATTTATTAGTATAAAAAGTTTATTAATCAGCTCTTTAGGTGACTGATAGAATGAAAAGAATTTCCATTTTTCACTTTCATTAAAATCTGATACAGATAGAAATTCATAGAACTCTAAAGATGAAAGTTGTTTATTTATACTACTTTTTTCTGCGATAGCACAAATTAATTCAATAAAAATTTTCCTAAAATATTCATCAGATTTTTCTTCACTATCAAATAGCTCGAAATATTCTGCCACTAGAGCAACCATGAATGTATAGAAATTCTTTTCCTCATTAATGACATTCTTAAAATAGAAATTGTAATCTCCATTTGTGGTCTTCATTTTGTCAAAAGAGGTAATTAGTTTCTCCCAATCAATCAAATGAGCATCGTATACTTTCTCGCCAGCAAAGCCCAACCCATTTAACTCTTCTATTAATTCTATTTTTGTTGTCGAAAAATTATTACAATAAGAAAGCAGTCCTAGTGTTTCAAGGTAGTAATTAAATTCACGATTAAAATTCATTTATTTATTCCTCCTTAGTTTGATGTTTGTGATAATTATATCATATATATCAAAAACTGTATAATTAAGATATAGGATAGATATTTGATGTACAATCATCTTCATATGAAAAGGGATGAGTGTATGAAGATAAATTAATTGAACTCGAATAACATTTTAAGAGTTTGAAAGAAAAAATTACAAATAGATACATAATAAATAAAATGAAGGTATGAAATTATAACTTTTTCTACCTTCATTTTGTTTATTATTCTGAACATGTTAAAAAAATGAAATAAATTTGTATTCTATTTATATAAATTTTAATAGGATATGTATAGTACATAATAGATAGGATGTATAAAAATAGAATTTAAGTAAGTAGCTATTATTGCAGTGAAATAAATACTTCTAAGTCTATTCGGATGGAAGAATGGTGGAAGAAAATTAGTAGAAAATGATTCTTCCACCATTCTTTCACCCAGAAAATAAAAACTGCTCAATAAGAATTAATATACATTAATTCAGCTGAATCCAATCAAAACACTTAAATGAAAGTAATCTGAAAACAACATAATTCAAATCAATTAATTCAAATAAACATGGTTTTAGTATAAATCTTAAGAAATATTTAAGATTTAGGATAATATTTTCTTAAGATTTATGTTTTATTATATAATTATAAGGGAAAGTTACAAAAATGTAAGCTAATGTAATATAACAATTTAGTCATTGTTGAGAAAGGGAGTGAAAGATATTGTATAATAGAGATAAGTATTATTATACAATAGAGGAAGTGAAAATATGTACAATATATTAGTAGTAGATGATGATAAAGAAATTGTTGATTCAATAGAAATATATCTTAAATCGGAAGGATTTAAAATATATAAAGCATATGATGGAATGAAAGCTTTGGAAATAATAACAGAGAATGACATTCATCTAATATTAATGGATATAATGATGCCTAAATTAGATGGAATCAAAGCAACTGTAAAAATACGAGAAGAAAGAAACATACCAATAATTTTAATTTCAGCAAAAAGTGAAGATACAGATAAAATAATGGGATTAAATATTGGAGCTGATGATTATATAACAAAGCCATTTAACTTATTAGAGCTTATAGCTAGAGTTAAATCAAACTTAAGACGATATGTAACTTTAGGCAATTACGAAGATACATGTAAAGAAATTTTAAAAAGTGGAGCTTTAGAATTAAATACACTAACAAAAGAAGTGAAAATTGATGGTGAAAATATAAAAATGACTCCAATTGAGTACAAAATCATTGAACTTCTTTTAGAAAATAAAGGACGAGTTTTTTCAATAGATGAGATATACGAAAAAGTATGGAATGAAGAAAGCTTTAATTCAGAAAATACAGTCGCAGTACATATTAGGCGAATAAGAGAAAAGATTGAAATAAATCCAAAAGAACCAAGATTTTTAAAGGTGGTGTGGGGAGTTGGTTATAAGATTGAAAAATTTTAGTGGAAAACTTATAAAAGAAAAAAGTTTAATATTTAATTGCATTTTGATTTTGGTCATTTTTACATTTACACAAATGTTAGGAATTCTTATATGTTTTAACTTTTTCTCCAATAGTTTAGTTTATTCTATGGGAATTATGCTTGTATTAAATTTTATATTATATAAAATACTGACAATGTAGATGAGGTGGACAAGTTGGAAAAATATAGAGCATTAAAGTTAGTCTCATTAATCATAATATCTATCTCATTTCCATTAACTATATTGTTGGTAACAATAGGACTTGCTGAACCTAAATACAATATACAAAAAACTTCTACAAAGAATGGAATTTTTAATATATCTGATGATTTTTATGACAGTAATATGTTTGATGATGAGACAATGTTGAATTTATTATACAATTTTAAGCTATCTATGGGTATTGGGTTAAGTAGTGAAGAAAAAATAAATTATGAATACTTTTACAAAAGAGGTAAGAGTCTAGATTTAAGTAGTAGCATTTCTGGTTATAATAAAGTCATGAAGAAGGTACAAGCTTCTTCTAAATATTTAAGTTCTCTAAAAAATATAAAAATGTATATTGTAAATATAAATTCAGGCCAATTTTATACAAATACAGAATATAGTTCGTTAGAGGATTTTAAGCAAAATATTAAAGGTTATTGTGATATAGAGATAGTAAATGATGGAGAAAGAAGCTCATATACTAAAAAAATAAATGGAGAAAAATTTGAACTAAATAATGTTAGTATGGAACTAAATGGAGAAGAGGATGCTTTTGAGGTCTATGCATCTTTTCCCGAAGAACCCACTATAGATGATGGAATAGTATATACCAACTTTCAAATCTTTAAACAAGCTACAGAAAAAGTAAGATTATTTTTTGTAGCTAGTTTAAGTTTAGCAATTATATGTTTATTATCTATAATTTTATATAGTAGAATAAAATGTGAAGCTTTAAAAAGAAATAACATATTTTTATTAATATACAGTAAGATACCTATGGAATTTAATGTAATACTAGTATCTATTTCAATAGCACTTTTGATTATGTATGTTTTTAATATATCTTATGATATTTATATCATGATGTTAGCTTTTGTATCCTTATTAGTAGTATCAAACAATATATTTTTTATACATGTTCAATTGAGTTATTTGGAAAATAAAATATGCATATTTAAGTCGAGTATTATAGTAAGAGTGATTTTATGGTTAATAAAGACTGTAAAGGAGGTCATTAACGCTATAAAGAAAGTATCTTTAGCACGAAAAGTTATTATGATAGTGATAGCATCTTTAATTTTAATCATGGCAATTAGCACTCAAAGTACAAGTTTGGGATTAGTGGTTTCTATATGGATTTTTTTAGGATTTGCAATATATATAACTAAAAGACTTTCCTACCTTAGTTATGTAATAGAAGGTACCGAAAAGATAAAACAGGGCAAATTAGATTATAAGATAAAAATTACAGGAAATGATAATTTTACGTCTTTAGCTGAAAATATAAATAATATTGGAGAAGGCCTTGATAAAGCAATAGAAGAGCAAGTAAAAAGTGAAAGAATGAAGTCTGACCTTATAACAAATGTATCTCATGATTTGAAAACTCCACTTACTTCTATAATAAATTATGTAGACTTGATTAAAAAAGAGGAATCTATACAACCAGAATATATAAATGACTATATAAATGTACTTGAATCAAAGTCAAAAAGATTAAAGCTATTAATAGAAGATTTATTTGAAGCTAGTAAAGTAAGTAGTGGTAATATAGAATTACAAATTAGTAAGATTGATTTAGTGCAACTATTAAGACAAAGTATAGGTGAGCTTGAAGAAAAATTATCTAAAAGTAATTTAGATATAAAACTAAATGTTCCAAATGACAAGGTATATATATGGGCAGATGGAAGAAGAATGTATAGAGTATTTGAAAATCTTTTATCTAATATAGCTAAATATTCTTTAGAAGGAACTAGAGTTTATATTGATGTATACGATTGTGATGAAAAGGTAAAAGTAACTATGAAAAATATATCCTCTTATGAATTAAATTTTGACCCAAGTGAGATTATGGAAAGATTTAAAAGGGCAGATGAATCAAGAAATACTGAAGGTAGTGGATTAGGACTTGCCATTGCAAGAGATTTAGTAAATTTACAAGGTGGAAAATTCTATATAGAAATAGATGGAGATTTGTTTAAAGCAAATTTAGAGTTTCAAAAATATGAAGAAGAACTAACAAGTTTGGATTGAGATAATATTTGAATATAAGCATGTTTTTTATAAAGAGTATAAAAATTTTATTATAAGACATTAAAATATTGATAATAAAGGTTGAAATGTAAAAAACAGAATAGTTTTAAACTATTCTGTTTTTTACTTAAAATCGAGATAATAATAACTTAAAAATTGTAAGCATAATCTATAAAATAATTTTAAAATAGTTACTTAAAGATTATAGGATAATTCCAAATAAATATATAGATATCACACCTGTAACAATAGAAATTCCAATAGATTTAAACTTGTAAGCAACAAGAAGTACAACCAAAAAAGATATAATTTTAGGGTTTGATATAGATAAATATAAATTATCTCCATTAAAGAATACATCTTTAGCAGTCAAAGAAGTAAGTATTGCTACAGGTATAAATTTCATGATTTTTTTCAAAAACTCAGGCATTTCTTTTTTTGAGAAAATTAACATAGGAAGAACTCTTGGAAGATATGTAACAATATACATTCCAATTATAATACAAAGTATGTAATAATTATTATTCATAAGATTCCTCCTTTTTAGAGTGAGATTCTTCTATGAAGAAACCAATTAAAGATGCTAAAATTGAAGCAACTATTACTACTAAATTATTTTTAAATAATGTGTATAAGATAACCGAAATAATAATTGATGATATAAATACCACAATATAAATTTTATTTTTTATTTGAGAAACTATTAATGCTATAAACATAGAAGTCAATATGAAACCAGAAATAGAACTATCTATAGATATACTTTCTCCTAAAAATGCTCCAATAAAATTAGCTAAAACTGATGAAACTAAACAGAAGAAATTGAGATAAATTGCATTTTTATCAGACCAATTTCCAGTAGTAAATTTTTCATAATTCACTGCAAAAGTTTCATCTGTTATAGTATGGCAAAATGGCAATATAAATTTTGGGCTTTTATTTTTTATATACATATTCAAATTAGAACTCATTAAAAAATGTCTTAAATTAACAATAAATGTAGTCAAAACAATAGATGTTACACTTGCACCAGTAGAAATCATTGAAGCTGCAATAAATTGAGAGCTACCTCCAAATACTAGCGTTACCATTAGTGCTATCTGAAAAGGTGAAAGCCCAGATTTCTGTAATAGTATTCCTCCTACTATGCCTATAGGTATATAACCTAAAAATATTGGGATTGAAGCAACAAAACTTTCTCTTAATTGCTGAGATTTTTCCATGATAAATCACTCCTTTTGTTTTAATGTATTAAATATTAGTAAAACAGTAAAATAGATTGGTTGTATAATTGCAATCATACCTTAAAAATAAATTTGGATTAATATGTGGCTTACTATATAAAATTGAGTTAGTTATAAAATACTATCAAATTCTATACACTAGTTATTACAATGTAATAATCTATATTAATCTCTATAATTTAATTATTATCTGGTGTAATTTTATTGTAACAACAAAAAAAAATACACACAATTAAAATATTGTGTGCAATACAATTATCTTTTCTTCTCCAATAATCTTTTTAATACAGTAAGACCTGCTTTAAGTTCTTCTGTACTTTCTGTAGCGCATACAGCTATTCTTATTGCAGAAATAGGTTTTTCCTTTCCAACAGCAAAACGCTCAGATGCATAAACTTGTACACCTTCTTTAAGGGCTTGTATTTCAAGTTTTTCTGCCATTATATTATCAGGTAGAATCAACCATCTAAATATACACTCTTCACTTCCCAAAATATTATACTCAGATAAATACTGATTAATAATCTTGTTTCTTCTCCTTGCAGATTTGCGACGAGCATTGATTAGTTTATCAGCTTCTCCTGAACTAATCATACGATAAGCAATTTCTGTTAAAAAATAAGACTGAGATAAATTAATATTATATAATGCGCTTGATAATGCCTCTCTATACTGTTTAGGTGTAGAGATATATGCAAGGCGTAGACTAGGTGCAATAATTTTTGATAAACTCGTAATATAGATTGTTTGATTTGGTATGTAAGAAGCTACTGGATTTAAATGTGCTTCATTAAGCAAACTATGAATAGCATCTTCAATCACAATTAGATTGTATTTAGATGCAATATTTGCAATCATTTTTCGTCCACTTTGTGACATTATATGTGTAGTTGGATTTTGATAATCTGGTATTATGTATAAACCTTTGATATTCTCATTTTTGCAAGCATATAACAAGCCTTCTTCACTAATCTCTCTATTTTTTTGTTTAATTGGCACTAGTTGTATTCCAAGCATTTTAGCTGCTGTCTTTATTCCAGGATAAGTTAATGGGTCTACACCTATTTTATCTCCATGTTGAAATAGACCTGCTAAAATACCTACAATTGCATTTTGCCCACCACTTGCAGGAAGTAAGCTATCTGCTGTAGTTTCAAGACCAGCTCTATACATTAATTTGACAATAGCTTCTTTTTGCCACTTGGCACCATCTCTTTGGCCATATTGAAATATAGTTTTAAAATCTATTTCCTTAACTATATGTTTAAATAAAGTATTCATTTCTTCTAGTGTGAAATCTGGATTCATTGTGCCCATTTCAATAAATGTAATTTTATTATTGCTCGACATTAAGAATAAATTTGAACGAGTATCATAAGATACAAAGGTTCCACTTCCTGTAACTCCACTTACTAATCCTTTTTTTTCACAAATTTTAAAAGCTCTAGAGATAGTACTGACATTAACATCTAAGAAATCTGCTAATTCACGCTGTGGTGGTAATTTAGTACCTGGCAACAAAATTCCACTGTTGATGTCTTGTTCTAATTGCTCTGCAATAGCTTTATATAATATTTGTCCTTTTGAAGGTCGTTTTGGTTTCCAATTCATAGGATAATTTTCAAAAGAATTAATTGGCATAAATTTTCACCTCTTATTATTAATTTAATTACTATCTTTATCTAAAACAATGAAGTTATGTTTTTAGTTTTAGTTACTATTTGATAATTAAAAGTCACAGATTAATTATCAAATAGTTTTACAATATTCATTTTTAGTTTTATTATTAAGTTTTAGATTAAGTTAGTGTAATATAAATCATTTATAAAATATTGTATCATAAAAAGTTAGTAAGAGTTTTATATTAAAAATGATAGATGGAGCAGTCTTAAGCTAAACATTAGATTTGATGTATTAAGTATTATCCAAGAAAAGAGTACTAAATTTATATCTATAAATTAATGTTCTTATTTTCTAACTCTATTTCTAAGTTCTTGATAAATTTATTGAATTCTTCTGGATGTCTTTTTCCAAACAATACTCTTACAAGAGCTGAATTAATTTTTCCAAATAAATTTCTTTCACTTTCACTTTCAGTGAAAATAAGTTTTGTATTTTCTAAATCAATATGTATAAGTTCATATCTAGTTATAATACTTTCTCTGTTATTACTTGTTTTTATCTCATAGATTCTATTTTTTTCAAAACTAGTTATTTCAACTTTAAATCTTTTGTTATTTTTCTGTTGTACAAATGAGCCTACTGCCTTTTTTTCGCTAAAATTGGGAAAATTTAATCTTGCAGATTTTGTAAATATGTTAAATATATCTTTTGCAGAATATTTCAATAAGATTTCAGTTTTAAATGTATTCATATCGTTTTCCTCTTTGTATATAAATTTAATACTTGTAAATTAATTTTTAAGTTAAAATAGTATAGTATGCCAGATAAAAGCATGTAAAATTCATGTATATAGCTAAAATCATATGTGTATAAGATAAGCATTTATACTATTATATAAAAGTAAAATTTTAAAACAGAAAGTGCTAAAAGCATAATTTATAATAATTTTTATTGTTGAGTAGATATGTATTATTATATCTGATTGAATAAGTTTTTCAATTATAAATTTATAAATATTTTTACATTATAATTTAAATAAGGGATTAAATTATTTAAAGTTATAAATAGTCAATACATTTAGCGAATTACTAATTATACAAAATGTAAATGATTATCAAATTGTATAAATGCTAATAATGCCTAGTTATTTACAGGGTTTAAATGTCTAAAAATATTAAATTAAGTATGGCATGATAGTTGCTTATATAATTTATTAAGAAAGGAGTTATTAAGCATGGAGTTGAGAGATAAACTTGTAAACATCATAAATACAGAAAATAAAAAAGACCCATTAACAGATGTTCAAATAGCAAAGTTTTTAAGTACAACTAGAGAGAATATAACTAATTTAAGAAAAGAGCTTAATATAAGTAATTCAAGGCAAAGAAGATATCCTTATCTAAAGTCAGCAATTTCAGCTATATTACAAAAAAATAAAAATATTTCTATATCAGAAATTACAAGAGAATTGATGGCAGAAGGTTTTAATATATCAAGAAGAGTTGTAGAGGAACTTTTACCTAAAGAAAGTTTGGAAATGGATGTGGTAGAAGTACCTAAAGAAGAATCAAGCGATTCCTTTGAAACTCTAATAGGAAGTAATGGGAGTCTTAAAAATGCTGTAGAACAGGCTAAATCTGCTATATTGTATCCTCCTAAGGGCTTACCTACATTGATTGTAGGAGAAAGTGGAGTTGGTAAAAGTTTATTTTCTAAACATATGTATGAGTTTGCAAAGAAGAAAAAGGTAATAAAAGAAAGTTCAAATTTTGTTGTATTTAATTGTGCTGATTATAGTGACAATCCACAATTATTGTTATCTTTATTATTTGGATATAAAAAAGGTGCATTTACAGGAGCAGAGTATGATACACCAGGTCTTGTAGAAGAAGCTGATGAAGGAGTTTTATTCTTAGATGAAATACACAGATTGCCTCCAAAGGGTCAAGAAATACTATTTTCTATATTGGACAGAGGTAAATTTAGAAGATTAGGTGAATCCAATGCTGAAAGGAAAGTAAGTATTATGTTGATTGGAGCTACTACTGAAAATGTAGAGACTAATTTATTATTGACATTCAGAAGAAGAATACCAATGCTAATAACTTTGCCACCATTACATGATAGACTGCTAAAAGAGAAAATAGACCTTATATATAATATCTTTCAACAAGAGTGTAATAGAATAAATGCGAAAATATTTGTAGATAAAAATGTGATTGAAATACTTGCACTAAAAAAGTTTAGTGGAAACATAGGGCAATTACAAAATATGATTCAGGTTCTTTGTGCAAGGGCTTTTATGAAGTTTATAAATTCCAAAGATGAAGATAAAGAATCAATAGTAGTAGTAGATATAAATGAGGTTCTAAAACTTAAGGATTCTTTTAAAGATGCAGCATTTCAAGAGATTGAATATACAGAAATAAGAAAATATTTAAAAAATGCCATATTTATACCATTTAATTTAGATGAATCCTCATCAAAGGGAAATCTTTTGAGTGAGGAGTATATATTACCAGAAGATATATACAAAACAATTGAAAAAAAATATTATGATTTAAAATCTCTAGATATTGAAGATATAGATATAGAAAATATTTTATGGACTTTTATTTTAAATAGATTTGCTGATTTAAAGTTCAATCTTAATAGTGATGAAGAGCTTTTTTCAATGAGTGATTTAAATAGTTTTGTAAGTGATAATTTAGTCAAATTAGTTAAAGAGCTTATGAATGATATAGTTGAAAAAAATATTAGCTTAGAAGTAAATAAAAATATGTTCAAATATCTAGCAATACACTTAGAAGAAGCTATAAAAAGAATTAAGCTAAATCAAAAAATAATAAATGTAAATTTAGAAAAAATAAGAAGTGATTTTTCAAAAGAATATGAAATTGGTAAAAGTTTTGCAATAAGAATTGAAGAATCAGTTGGTATTAAGATTCCAGATGATGAAGTTGGATTTATAACACTCTATATAAAGTCAGCTCTAAAAAATGAAGTAAAAAAAGATAAAGTAGGATTAATAATAATTTCTCATGGACGTATAGCTACAGAGACTGTAAATGTGGTTAAAGAACTTTTAGGAGTAAAGTTTCCTGTAGCTATAGATATGCCTTTAAATGAAAAACCAATAAATATATACAATAAGGCCGTAGAATTATCAAAAATAATAGACCAAGGAAAAGGAATATTATTTTTGGTAGATATTGGTTCACTTACAAACATAGGGCAAATAGTAAATAAGAGAACTAATATAAATACTAAAACTATTGATAGAGTAGACTTATTAATGGCATTAGAAGCAGCTAGAAAGGTTTCTATGGGAGATGAAGAATTAGATGAAATGTTTTTTTCTCTGTTAAAAGATAGGATGGGATATAACTATGAGTTGGAAAAACACATAGATAAAACAAATGCAATTGTAACCTTGTGTCTTACTGGAGAAGGAACTGCCAAGTATATAAGTAAAACATTAGAAGAAAAGTATGATAATACTAAATGTTATCAAATGAGTGCATTGGATGAAAATTTATTTTGTAAAATTGAAAATTTAAAGGAGACAAACAATATATTAGCTATTGTTGGGACAATAAATCCTAAGATACCAGGTATAAATTTTATCCCATATAATAAGGAACTTTTCAAAAATTTAGATATATACTTATCAAACTCAAAAAAACAAGAAGAGAAACCAATTAAAGCGTATGAAAGAATGCTTGATGAGGATTTAGTAATTTTTGAACCAGATATATATTTTAAAAAGGATTTATTAGAGTATATATGCTCAATTCTTATAAATAAAGGATATGTAGAAAAAGATTATTTGGATTCTGTTTTACATAGAGAAGAAATGCTTCCAACATATTCTAAAGGAGCTATAGGAGTACCTCATGGAGATTCCTCTACTGTAAATAGCACAAGGTTTGTTTTTGTTAAACTAAAAAATCCTATTGATTGGAGTGTAGGGAATATAAATTTTATATTTATGCCAGTTTTTAAGACTAATGATAAAGACATTGTTAAAAATGTCCTTGAGATATTAAAAGATGAAGAATTTATGAATAATGCTAAGCAGTGTTTTAATAAAGATGATTTCAGAAATATTATATTGGATAAATTTAAACATCTGTAGCTACAGCAAAAAATTGAGAGGAGTTAGGGTAATGAATGTAGATTTAATATCATTAGGCCTAGAATCTAATGATTATGAAAGTGTTATTAAAGAATTAGGAAATAAAATGTACCAAAAAAAATACGTAAAAAACACATACATAAGTGCTGTATTAGAAAGGGAAAAGACATTACCAACAGGTCTTGATATTGGCGAAATGTGTGTTGCTATTCCACACACAGATTCAAAACATATAAATGAATCCAATGTAGCTGTAGGTATATTGAAAAAACCAGTAAAGTTTAATTCAATGATAGACCCAACAGATAGACTAGATGTAGAACTTGTATTCTTATTAGCAGTAAAGAATCCAGATTCACAAGTAAAACTGTTAAAAGATTTAATGTCAGTTTTTCAAAATATAAAACTATTAAAAAGCATAAAAAATGCATCAACAAAAGAAGAAGTAGCTCAATTATTGGATTTTATAGAATTATAGTGGAAGTCTATTCTAGAAATGAAAATGAAAATTTAAATAATCAAAAGTAAGTATCATTTTTTAAATCAATTTAATCTATATAAAATAGAAACTTAAATTATAAAATTAGGAGGAAATTATTATGAAACAATTCAACGTATTATCAGTTTGTGGTTCAGGAACAGTTACATCATCAATGGTGGCAGGAAAATTAAAAGAAGTATTAGGGAGTAAGGGAATTTCTATTACAACAACAGAAGCTAGACCAACAGAAGCACTAAATTTGGCACAATCAGGAAGATTTGATTTTATAACATTTACCAGCCCACTTCAAACAGGTGATTATGGAATACCAACTATAAATGCATTTGCTTGCTTAACTGGTATAGGTGAAGATGCATTTTTTGAAGAGGTTTTAAGTGTTATTGAAGGAATAAACAAGTAATACTTGGGAGTGAATTATAGTATTTAAATCTATGATTTAGATACTATAATTAGTCTAAAACTTAATTAAATACCTATAAATAAACTGTTTTTTATATATTGTTGTAAATGAAAAACAACAGAAAAAAAGATAGGCATTTAAAAGTTATTTAATGAATCTGATAAGTATTTATAAATAGGAGGATAAAAGATGTTAGAATTTATGAAATCTATAATCGATACATTTGGTTCTGCAATTATAGTTCCAATTATAATATTCATAATAGCAAAGATATTTAAAGTGACTACTAAGAAATCGTTTCTTTCTGCGGTATATGCAGGAGTTGCTTTACAAGGTTTTACACTGATATTAAATTCTTTTACACCAATAATAACACCAGTTATTAATAGAATGGTTGAAGGTTCAGGAGTAAATCTACCAGTTTTCGATGTAGGCTGGCAAGCTACATCATTGGTTGCATTTTCAACAAGTGCAGGAATGATATATTTAGGGCTTGGAATATTATTACAAACAATTTTATTTTTAATAAAATGGACAGACGTATTTCAGCCCTCAGATTTGTGGAATAATTACTCATATATGGTATGGGGAGCAATGGTTATAGGAGTAACAGGAAATTTTCCTTTGGGTATAGGTTGTATGGTTTTATTAAATTTATATAGTTTATTAATATCAGAATTAGTTGCAAAGAGATGGTCTAGTTACTATAGATATCCTAATTGTACAATAATAGCCATGCATAATGTTGAAGCTTCCGTATTTGCAGTGTTTGCAGACCCTATATACAATAAATTGGGATTAAACAAAATTAAGTTAAATCCTAAAGAATTAGAGAAAAAACTAGGATTTTTAGGTGAACCAATTACTTTAGGCCTTTTTTTAGGTATGTTTATTGGTATATTAGGTAATATGACAAGAATAACTACTATGGAAGCTTGGGGAGAAATAATGAAAGTGGGGATATCTACAAGTGCTGTTATGGCAATTTTCCCTAAAGTAGCAAGTATGTTTGCTCAGGCATTTGCACCTATAACAGAAGCTGCTAGAAAAATTATGCAAAAAGCTGGAAATCGTGAGTGGTATATAGCAGTAAATGATGCTGTTGGATATGGGGAACCAGCAACTCTAATATCAGGTCTTATCTTAATACCAATAATGCTTGTAGTAGCTATGATACTTCCTGGTAATAAGGTATTACCAGTTGTAGATTTATTGGCAATTCCATATATGGTACAAGGGCTAGTTGCTATACATAATGGTAATATCCCAAAAGTGTTAGTTTCAGGTATAATTTGGTTTGGTCTAGGATTATATATTTGCACATCTACAGCACCATTATTTACAGACATGGCTACAGGTATAGGGGTTGCTATACCAGCAGGGGCAATGTTAATAACAAGTTTCAATATATTAGGGAAACCTTTAATGGGATTAGTTTTCTTTGCATTTTTAAGTTCAAACCCAATTTATATAGGTCTTGCAGTTGTAAGTTACTTTATTTTATGGGCATTATTTAGAAAAAATAAAACAAGTATACTTGATTATTTAGAAAAACAAGCACTTAAAAATGTTGCAGAAGATTCTGTCGCAGTTTAAATTTATAAGTAATAAGAGAATAATAACTAAAGGAGTTTATAGCTGATTTTATATAAGTATCAGAGAATATTTGATAAGTATTTAAATGAAATATAGATTCCTTTTTATTTTGTATATATTTATAATTTACTGTATTCTTATAGTCGACTTTTTAAAATTTGTTTTACTATTTAAAACATACTCTTTTATGTTTATACAATAATGTAATTTGATTTTATAAAATGTAATTCATATTAACAAAACACTTTGTATATAAGGTATTTGCTTGAATAAACTATTTGTTTTTTGTATGGCATAGATATTGCTATATATAAGTATATAGCATGAAAGGAGATATTTATATGGCAGATAAAATGAGAGCATCAGTATTATACAATGTAGGTGATGTTAGATATGAAATGGTTGATATACCAGAAATAGCAGAGAAAGAAGTACTTGTAAATGTAAAGTATGTTGGAATATGTGGTTCGGATTTACCTAGGTCTATGGTAAGTGGTCTGAGTGGAAATACGGCTTACCCACTAATTTTAGGTCATGAATTTTCTGGAGAAGTTGCTAAAGTTGGACACAGAGTAAAAAATGTTAGGGTAGGAGATAGAGTAACTGTTGCCCCATTAGTACCTTGTAAAAAATGTGATTACTGTAAAAATGGTAATTTTGGTTTGTGTGATGATTACAATATAATTGGTACGAGAGTGAATGGAGCATTGGCAGAGTATGTGAGAGTACCTGAAGAACACATTTTAAAATTACCAGATACACTGGATTATGAAACTGCTGCTGGAATTGAACCAGCAACTATAGCTTATCATGGAATTTCAAAGTCGGATATTAACGTAGGAGATAGTGTAGTTGTGTTAGGATGTGGTCCAATAGGTCAGTTTACTATACAATGGGCAAAGGTCTTTGGTGCATCTAAAATTATAGCTATTGATATTTTTGATGAAAAGTTAGAACTTTCTAAATCTCTAGGGGCAAATTATACATTGAATTCAAAAGAAGTAAATGTAATTAAAGAAATAAAAAAAATAACAAATGAGGGTGCTGATGTTGTTATAGAAACTGCTGGTAGTAGGTTTACACAAGAGCAATCTTTGCTCATAGCAAAAAAAAGAGGAAAAATAGTCTTTGTGGGAATATCACACACAGAACTACCACTTAGTGTAGAAGCTACTGAGTGTATATTACGTGGAGAACTTACTTTGCAAGGTTCTTGGAATTCATATACAAGTCCTTATCCTGGAAGGGCGTGGACAGCAACATTGGATTTTATGGAAAAGGGTGATATTGTTTTTACACCAATGATTTCACACAAAATAGGTCTTAATGAAGTAGGAGACTTTTTAAGCAAAATGAGCAAGAGAGAGATTAATTTCAATAAAATCCTAGTAGAAATATAAACATTAAACAAATATAAAAAATAATTAAACTCTATAATTCGAATATTAGATAAAATAAAAATAATTTTTCTAAACAAACTATAGGAGGAAGAAAAATGTTAGAAAGTTTAAAAGAAGAGGTATTAAAAGCAAATTTAGAATTACCTGCAAAAGGGCTAATTACTTATACTTGGGGAAATGTAAGTGGCATAGACAGAGAAAAAGGATTGGTAGTGATAAAACCAAGTGGTGTAGAGTACAGTAGTATGACTGTAGAAGATATGGTAGTTGTTGATTTAGAAGGAAATATAATTGATGGTAAATTAAAACCGTCCTCAGATACTCCTACTCATCTCGTTTTATATAAAGAGTTTGAAGAATTAGGAGGAATAGTACATACACATTCAAGTTGGGCAACGATTTGGGCTCAGATAGGAAAATCTATACCAGCATGTGGTACTACTCATGCAGATTATTTTTATGGAAGTATACCATGTACCAGAAAAATGATTAGAGAAGAAATTTGCAATGATTATGAAAAGGAAACTGGAAATGTAATTGTTGAAGAATTTATAGGTAAAAATCCAATTTATTGTCCAGGAATAATTGTGAATGACCATGGTCCTTTTACATGGGGTAAAAATGCAAAAGAGGCTGTACATAATGCAGTAGTTTTGGAAGAAGTTGCAAAAATGGCCTATTATACAGAATTAATGAGTCCTGACGATATTATGGATAAAGTGCTTATGAATAAACATTTTTCGAGAAAACATGGAAAAAATGCATACTATGGTCAAAAATGATTATCTGGAGGTAAATTATGCTGGAGTCTTTAAAGGTCAAAATTGTGGAAATAGCAATTAAAGCAGAACATTATGGTTTATGTAAAGAAAAGGCTGGTAATTTTAGTATTAGAGATAGAGAGAGTGGATATGTTCTTATAACACCTTCAGGTATAGGGAGAGAAGAATTGAAAATAGAGCATATTTGTGTGTTGGATTTAGATGGTAATGTAATAGAAGTCAAGAAGGGTATTAAACCGAGTAGTGAAGCATTGATGCATATTGAAATATATAAAGTAAGAGACAATGTAAATGCTATATCACATACTCACTCTTTATATGCAACATCATTTTCGGTAGCAAAGAAACCTATTATACCAATTGTATATGAATCTGTTAATTATGGTGGTTATGTGCATATTGCTCCATATGAGAGACCAGGAACTTTGAAACTAGCTAAAAACGTTTCAAAATTATTGCTAGATACAGATGCATGTTTATTAGAAAGACATGGATTAACAACTGTAGGTAATGACTTAGAAGAGGCATTTTTAAAATCAAGATATGTAGAAGATGTAGCAGAAATATATTATAGGTCTTTAATGTTAAATCAGTTTAAGGAGCCTGAAGTATTAGATATTGATGAATTTAAATCATGGGAATATCCAGAAGAAGTAAAATTTTAATATAGATAATTTACATTAAAAAGATTAATTAAAGTCTAGATATGCTATTTATATGAATTAGTATTTTTTGTAAATATATTTAGTATACTTTTTAAACAAATATAGAATTCCAGAGTCATATAAATTTGACTTGGAATTCTATATTTTTTATTTATGCATTATTTTTTAGCTGGTTTTCTGGCGAATTTATATATTCAAAGTATTTTTTTGTTTCAGACACTATTATCGGAGATAGTGCAAGTAAAGCTATTAGGTTAGGTATTGCCATAAGTCCATTTACAATATCGGCAATTATCCAAACAACTTCTAATTTTAAGAATGCACCTAAAAGTACCATAGCGACAAATACAGTTCTATATCCATTCATACCTTTTACACCAAATAGGAATTCAAAGCATCTTTCTCCATAATAACTCCAACCTAAAATTGTAGTAAATGCAAATAATGTCAAACTAACTGTAAGTAATATTGGTCCAAATGTAGGAATTGCTCCATTAAAAGCTGCTTGTGTCATAACAGCTCCATTAAGGTCAGAACACCATACTCCTGAAATAACAAGAGAGAATCCAGTAAGTGTACAGATTATAATAGTATCTATAAAAGTACCTGTCATAGATATAAGACCTTGTTCTGCTGGCCATTCAGTTTTAGCCGCAGCTGCAGCTATTGGAGCACTACCTAGACCAGATTCGTTTGAAAATACACCACGAGCTATACCATTTCTAATAGCCAGTGAAATAGTTGCTCCTAGGAAACCACCAGTTGCAGCAGTAGTTGTAAAAGCACTTTTAATTATTAACATAAAAGTTTCTGGTATCTTGTTCCAAAAAGATATTAAAATGATTCCACAGATTACAATGTATATAACAGCCATAAAAGGTACTATCTTAGTAGCTACATTAGATATACTTTTAAGACCTCCAAATACGACTAACGCTACAAATACTGCTAATATAACACCTGTGATTCTAGGGTCTACACCAAAGCTGCTATTTATCGCATCTGTTATTGAATTTACTTGGGTAAAAGTACCTATTCCTAAAAGTGCAACCAATATACCACTTATAGCGAAAAATATTGCAAGAGGTCTCCATTTTTCACCCATACCATTTACTATGTAATACATTGGTCCACCAGATACTTGACCATTTTTGTCTTTAGTTCTATATTTTATTGCAAGAACACCTTCTGAATACTTAGTAGCCATTCCAAAGAATGCTGCTATCCACATCCAAAAAAGAGCACCAGGTCCACCAGCTTTAATAGCTGTAGCAACACCAACAATATTACCAGTACCAACTGTAGCAGCTAGTGCAGTACATAAGGCTGCAAAACTTGAAACATCACCACTACCTTTGTTTTCAGCAGAGAAGATTAATTTAAGAGCTCTTGGAAGTTTAGTTATTTGTATAACTCCAAGTTTAACAGTAAGTAATATACCAGTACCAACTAGTAGTACTAGCAAGGGTGGTCCCCAAATAAAAGCATCAACTTTGTTTAAAATATCAATTAGATTCATAAAAACACTCCCTCATTTTTTTGCTTTGTACAATCAATAGAATTTTTAATGAAGTAATTGACAGGAAATAAGTATAATTTATTATAATTTCTAGTGTAATAAAAAAAGCTAAATCTAAAAAAGATTCAGCTCTGGATATACACTAATTAGCAACCAAAATAAAAGTATTAATAATACTGATTTTGGTAGATAATCCCTGTCCTTTTGCCTGAGAGATTGAGCATAAAAGCCTTGCCCCTTCGGCGCCCATAATGGGTCTCTCCAGAGTTCCGTAAATTTTACAGTCCTACTTTTAAAAAGTACCTGAGAGTGTTACTCCTTCGGTGTGCTATATAGCAACTCTTCTATAAAATCTTAACCGGATATTGATTTGTCATAGCTTATTGTATTAATAATATTAATATAAGTTTTTATGTTTTGTCAACTGAAAAATTAAAAAACAGTAAAAAAATATAAAAATGTAAGTCTAATTACGAATTATAAATTTAAAAATATAAGTAATATACGTGAAAATGGATATCGTAATAAGCATACAAATTAGGCATAAAACAAGTTTTAAATAAAAAAATCTTAAATAATTAATTAGATATGATTAAATTATGGTAATATTATAGTTACGATATTAAGAAAGGTTCTATTTATTTAGATTTTAAGTGTAATATGAGATTGAATATAGAGAAAGGAAGTATTTTTAGATGGGAAAAGTATTAGTACTAGCAGAAAAACCTTCTGTTGGAAGAGATATAGCAAAAGTTTTGGGTTCAAAAAATGAAAAAAATGGGTATATAGAGGGTCCAAAGTATGTGGTTACTTGGGCATTAGGCCATTTGGTTACGCTTGCCGACCCTGAAAGTTATGGAGAAAAATATAAATCATGGAGCTTAGAAGACTTGCCAATACTTCCTAAGCACCTAAAGACTGTTGTAATAAAAAAGAGTGGAAAACAGTTTAATACAGTCAAAGCTCAAATGAATAGAAATGATATAGATGAAATAGTTATAGCAACAGATGCAGGTCGTGAGGGAGAGCTTGTAGCAAGATGGATAATAGAAAAATCACAAGTAAAAAAGCCTCTAAAACGTCTTTGGATTTCATCAAGTACAGATAAAGCGATAAAAGAAGGTTTTGCAAAATTAAAAAATGGAAAAGAATATGAAAATCTATATCATTCAGCAATAGCACGAGCAGAAGCTGACTGGATTATTGGAATAAATGCAACTAGAGCTTTGACAACAAAGTATAATGCACAACTTTCTTGTGGAAGAGTTCAGACACCTACTCTTGCTATGTTACTTAAGAGAGAAGAGGAAATAAGAAATTTTAAATCAAAAGAGTATTATGGAATAGAGTTAATTGCTACAAAGGGAAATTCAGATATAAAGTTTATTTGGAGTGATAAAAATAATAACTCTTCAACATTTAGTAAAGAAAAGATAGAGTCTATATTAAAAAAGGTTAAAAATTTAGATATAAAAATATCTGAAGTAAGCAAATCGTATAAGAAAAAATATTCACCTGCATTATATGATTTAACAGAGTTGCAAAGAGATGCAAATAAAATGTTTGGATTCTCAGCAAAAGAAACTTTATCTATAATGCAAAAACTATATGAGCATCATAAAGTACTTACTTATCCTAGAACTGATTCTAGATATTTAACATCAGATATTGTTGGAACATTAAAAGACAGGATAAAAGCTGTAAATGTTAGTGATTATTCAAAAATATGTAATAAATTATTAAAAAGCAATATTACAGCTAATAAATCTTTTGTTGATAATTCAAAGGTAACAGACCATCATGCAATAATACCAACAGAGCAGAAGGTATTTATGAGTGATTTTAGTGATAAAGAGCGAAAAATATATAATCTTGTAGTAAAAAGATTTTTAGCAGTATTGTCTCCTCCTTTTGAATATGAACAGACAACTATAAATGCAAATGTAGAAGGAGAAGTATTTAAAGCGAAGGGAAACAAAGTAATCAATTTAGGTTGGAAGGAAAGCTATAAGGATATTGAGGATGAAGATGTGTATGAAAGTATCCCAAATGTTTTAGAAAAGGATGTACTTAAAGTTAAGGAACTAAAGATGACTTCAGGTAAAACAAATCCACCTCCATACTTAAATGAGGGGACACTATTAACAGCTATGGAAAAAAATGGGCTTGGCACAGTTGCTACAAGAGCAGATATAATAGAAAAATTATTCAATTCATTTTTAATGGAAAAGAAAAATAAAGATATATATATAACATCAAAAGGTAGACAATTATTAGATTTAGTTCCAGTAGATTTGAAAACACCAGAACTTACAGCTTCATGGGAAAAAAAATTGCTGGAGATTTCAAAGGGAAAACTTAATAAAAATACATTTATAAATGACATGAAAGATTATTCAAAAGACATTGTCTTAGAAGTAAAAAATAGTGCTAATAAATTTAAGCATGACAACTTAACTAAAAATAGATGTCCAGAATGTGGTAAATTCATGCTAGAGGTAAATGGTAAGAAAGGTAAAATGTTGATTTGTGAAGATAGAGAATGTAATACTAGAAAAACTATATCACAAGTAACTAATTCAAGATGTCCTAATTGTCATAAAAAATTAGAACTTCGTGGAGAAGGAGAGGGAAGAGTCTTCACTTGTAGTTGTGGATATAGAGAAAAAATGTCATCTTTCAATAAAAGAAAGCAGGAAGAAAAAAAGAAAGCATCAAAAAAAGATGTAAATCAATACTTAAAAAATCAAAACAAAAATCAAGAAACATTTAACAATCCATTTGCAGAAGCACTAGCTAAATTGAAAAATAAATAATTTTTATGTTATTATTATACACAATTAGAACTTTAACTATATATTAGTTATATGTACTGATATAATATAGTGTATAATTTAGGCATGAAAGTAGGGCTGTTGAATGGATTTGAATGAAATATTTGAATATTATTGTAAAAAATGTGAGAATACATGGAATAATTCAAGTGTTGAATTATCTGAGAATATAGAAATATATAGTAAAAATTCGCAAAAAAAGAGTGAAAAAGAACTGGATAAATTGATAGATACATTAGCACTTCACTTAGAAAAATATCCAAGTGATTTTGTATTAAGAAGAATGTGGGTAAAAAAAGGTGAGGTTTTCTTACAAAAAACCTTAGAAAAAGAAAATATCTTTAAGTTGGAAAAAATGGATATTGAAGATAGAAAAAAATTTTTAGATATAACAAAACAGTTTATTAGAGATGCCAGAGAATTTGATGATGCTTTGCCTGTAGGTGATATTATGCAAGCTATGAGAAATGTATGGATTTCAAATGCATTACAATTATTGTTTGGTAAAGAAGTCTATTATTCTAAAGCCAACTTTGCATATAGCATGTTATATCCATATACAGATAATTATTTAGATGATACAAATATAAATGAAACTGATAAAGTTTTATTTAATAGCTGGTTAAAAAAAAGGCTACTGGGAGAAAAAATTAAAACTAATAATCATCATGAAAGTAAAGTATCTCAAATGATAGACTATATTGAAAGTGTTTATCCTAGAGAAAAATTTAAAGAAGTCTATGAGTCACTATTATTAATATTTAAAAGTCAAGTGAAGAGTTTAAGACAACAAGATATAGAAAGCTATCTGTGTAAAGAAGAATTATTATCCATTTCTATTGAAAAAGGTGGTTCCTCTGTTTTAGTAGATGGATACTTAATAAGCGGACTGATGACAAAGGAAGAAGTAGAGTTTTGCATTGGATATGGTTTTTTATTACAGATATCAGATGACTTACAGGATATAAAAGAAGATTTAAAATACAATCATAAAACTGTTATGACAGAAACAGCAAAAAATGGAACTTTAGATAAAATTGCAAATAAATTAATAAATTTTACTATTGAATTAATAGATAGTTTTAAAATTAATGATAAAAATGAATCTGTAATAAGTATGGTAAAGAACGATTGCTTAATGTTGATTTTATTTTCTGTAGTATATAATGCTGAATTTTTTTCTAAAGAATATATAAAAGAAATAGAGAAATTTATTCCATATACAATATCTTATTCATTAGATATTAAAGAAAAAATAAAGAAAAAATTTAAAAATGTAGATGTTTTAAATAATGAAAATGAATATAAAGAAATGATTGATATTATCTGTAAAGATTAGAAAAAAGAGGCTGTCTCAAAATAGAGATATAAGCCTCTTTTTCATTGTTGAAATGATGAAAATATATTTAAATAAAAATACAAAAATTAATTTATTTAAATGCAGTAATAATACCATTATCGTGTAGATTTTTTATGATTGTAGCTGCAATAGGAAAACCAAATAATCCAGCTATTCCAAAAAGTTGAGCTCCAACAAACATACACATTAAGGTTATTAAAGGATATAGACCAATTTGGTGTCCTACTACCTTTGGTTCTAGTATTTGTCTAACAACAGTTATAATGATATATAGTATTAGAAGCCCTACTGCTAAGTGGATATTACCATTAATTAATGAAATAATCATCCAAGGTGTCAAAATACTTCCTGTCCCTAAGACTGGTAAAATATCAACAAGTGCTATGATGACAGCTACAGTAAATGAATTTTCAACTCTCAGGATATTAAGTCCAATAAGTAGTTCTATAAATGTCACTGATAGTAGTATTGCGTAGGCTTTTAATAGTTTTAAAAGAGCATTAATGCTACTATTTTTTATATTTATTATCATTAATTGACTCTTTTCTGGAAATTGTTTTAAGATAAAATTTACTATTTTTTGATAGTCAAAAGTAAAGAAAAAAGAAGCAATTAAAGTAATAATAAGTTTTAGCATAAATGCAGGTGTTTTGCTTGCAATACTTGCGATGGCATTAAGTGCATTTGTTGAAACAGAGGCTACTAAAGACATCATTGATTGGCTTATATTATCCCAACCAAGTATCAATGCTAGGTTAACATTCGGTGTACTAGCATCTATTTTAGAAAATAAAGTATTTAGTGTTGGCTGTATATTTGATTTATATATTTCAGGAAGCCTAAAAAATATATCACTTACACTTGTAAATATTTTTGCACCAAAACTAACTAATAAAAATATGCATAATCCATAAAAAGCTAAAAGTACTACTACAGAAATAAATGTACGATTTAGGTTTGTACTATCTGTAATAAGTCTTATAATAGGTCTTAAGATGGATGCAATTATAAAACTAATTACAAAAGGCATCAACAATGGTAATAAGAACTTTAACGCAATATATACAATACTTGCTATTAAGACAACATATGTAAATTTAATTATAAAATTCTTTTGCTTTTGAATGTCCATAATATAAAACCTCCAATGTATTTGATATTATTCTAAATATGGTCTTTTTTACATAAAATATACTACTGTATATTGATTATAAACTATAAAGCTTCTGCAAAGTAAATAAATTATGTAAAATTTAGGTTAATTTTGTATAAAGATATACTTTTATATTTTACAATTGCTAACCAAATACTAAAAAATATTTTAAATAAACAATATGAAATTGTGATAAAATTAATTTATAAATATTAAACAGAAGGACAATAGATAGTTTTTAAGAGGTGGTAAGATGAAAAACTTTAGAGATTTAGGTGGTAATAAAACAGAAGATGGTAGGATTGTAAAGTATGGTTTATTTTATAGGTCTGCAAAACTATCAAATCTAAGTAAGAACGATATAAAGATTTTAAAAGAATTAAATATTAAATATATATTTGATTATAGAAGTGATGAAGAAGCTCGTAAACATCCATCAACAATAATATCAAATATAAAAAATATAAGAATTCCAGCTATGAGAGAGCTAGAAGAATCGGGAGGGAGTTTTGGCTCTATTGAAGATATGATTGATGGATTGTTTGAAAAAGATGGTGCGTTTAATATGTTAAATAATAGTTACTATAATTTACCTGTAAATAATCCATCCTATAAAAAATTAGTAGAACTCATAAAGGACTATTCTAATTTACCAATATTAAATCATTGTACAGCAGGCAAAGATAGAACTGGGGTAGGTAGTGCTATAATTCTTATGATTTTAGGTGTATCAAGAGAGAATATAATGAAAGATTATCTAAAAAGTAATGAATTTGCAGATAAAGAAATAGAACGATTTATAGAATATAAGCCTAAATTTAAAGTAATTCCAAAAGAAAAATTAAATTATATATTTGGTGTAAATGAAGAATATATGAAAACTGCTTTTAGAAGAATTGATGAAGAATACAGTAGTGTGGAAAAATATTTATATGGAGAATTTAATTTAGATAAAGAAGAAATAAAAAAATTAAGAAATCAATATCTAGAGTAAAAGGTGATTTTATGAGTTTAAATATAACAGCAAGACAGATAAGTATAATAAAAATCCTGTTAAATTCTAAAGATACAATTAGTGGACTTGCCTTAAGTCAAGAAATAGGATGTTCTTCAAAAACTATACAAAATGAAATAAAGGATATTAATAAACAGCTTAAAAATGGTAAAATTCTATCAATACGAGGTGTTGGTTATAAACTAGAGGGAAGTTTTGATGAAGTAAATTTAAATAGTAATCTGTATGATGATGTAGATAGGGTAGAATATATAATCCGAAAAATATTAACCTTGAGTAATGAAGAAAAAAATACTATAAGGCTTGAAGATTTAGCAGATTCTATGTATGTAAGCGTTTCAACAGTAAAAAATGATTTAAAAGAAGTAAAAAGAATATTGGAAAAATATTCAATTTCAATTAAGTCCAAGCATAAGCAAGGTATCTGTATTTCTGAAAGTGAAGACAGGATATTAAATTGTATAATTGATTTGAGTAACAAGAGAGACAATCAGTTGACTCTAAATGATTTTTTAAATAATGATATAAAAGAAAAAAGATTAATAATAAAAAAAATGTTACTAGATATATTAAATGAAAATGGGTTGGTATTAACTGATGTAGAATTTAAAAATGTGTTGAATAATATACTGGTTATGTTAAGTAGACATAAATGTGAAGAAAAAGAATTTATAGAGAGTTTTGTAGAAAATTATAGCAATAAAAGAAGTTCAATTCTAGAAAATGAACAAAACAAAGAAATTATAATAAACTCAATAAAAACCTTTTGTAAAAATTTAAAATTGGCTACATCAATAGATATAAGTCGTGATGAGATATTTGAAGAATTTTTATATAAGCATATTAGTAGTCTGTGTAAAAAAATAAAGCTAGGTATAAATCAATCACCTATAATAGCTCAAGATATCAAAATAAAATATCCATTTGCTTTTGAACTAGCTAATATAGCTAAAAAAACAATAGAAAAAGATTTAAATATAGAAATCAATGAGGATGAGGTTGCAAACATAGCTCTACATATAGGAGGAGCTGTTGAAAGGGCATCTTATAACAATAAAGATAAGGTTTTCAAGACGATAATAGTTTGTACCTCAGGGATAGGTACATCAATGTTAATAAAGGCTAAATTGGAAAATATATTTAAAGAAAAACTGGAAATATTAAAGGTCATTCCTTCATACTTAGTTGAATATATAAAAGTTATAGATGTTGATTTTGTAATATCTACTGTTCCTGTTGAAATAGGAGATATACCAGTAATAAATATATCTCCAATTTTAAGTGAAAAAGAAATTAAATTAATTGAAAAATATATAGAAACAGGAAATATATATTTAGATTTAGATATAAAAAATTTGCTTGACAATGAGTTGTTTTTTACTAATTTAGATTTTAAAAGTAAAGAAGAAGTTATAGATTTTATGGCGAGTAAACTTGTACAAAAAGGTTATATAGATGATGATATGAAAAATTCTTACTTTGAAAGAGAAAAAATAGCTACAACTGAAATAGGAAATATGGTAACCATACCACATGGAGCGATTGGAAAAGTTTTTGAAAACAAGATAGCAATTGGTATATTAAAGACTCCTATTGCTTGGGAAATATCGGATGTTCGTTTAATAATAATGTTAGCACTCGATAAGGACAAAATATTAGATTATGAAGTTATATTTTCAAATATATATAAAAGAGTAGATTCTATAGCAAAAGTTATAAGTATATGTGAAAATAGTAATTTTGAAAAGTTTGTAAACCTATTTAAGTAGAGATATATAATATAGCATTGCATATACACCTATAAGTTTGGATAATATAAAACTAAATAAAATAAAAACGATAAATTTCTCTTTTAATTAAGAGAAATTTTTTGACTTTCAGAGATATTAATATGAAGTTAAGATATAAATATAAAGTAAATAAATAAAAAAGAGGTGGCAAGATGATTTATACAGTGACATTAAATCCATCAATAGATTATATAGTTAAACTAGATAAATTAAATACAGGGAGTACAAATCGTGTAAATGAAGAATACGTTTATCCAGGAGGAAAGGGTATAAATGTATCTCGTATACTTAAAGAACTTGGGAATGATAATACATCTTTAGGTTTTATAAGTGGTTTTACTGGAGAATATATAATAAAAACATTAGAAGAAAAAAATTTAAAGACAGATTTTATAAGGTTAAAAAATGGTTTTACAAGGATAAATGTAAAAATAAAAGAATCAGAAGAAACTGAGATTAATGGGCAAGGACCAAATATAGATGATGAATATATTGACTTGTTGTATAAAAAACTCGATAAATTAAATCAAAATGATATTTTAATATTGGCAGGGAGTATTCCATCTACTTTAGATGAAAAACTATATGAAAATATAATGTCTAGATTAGAAGGAAAAAATATAAAAGTTGTAGTAGATGCAACTAAAAAGCTCCTTCTTAATGTTTTAAAATATAACCCTTTTCTAATTAAGCCTAATAGTGATGAATTAGAAGATTTATTTGATGTTAAATTAAACTCAAATGAAGACATAGTAAAATATGCTAGAAAGTTAAAGAAAATGGGTGCCATAAATGTTTTAGTATCAATGGGTAAAGATGGGGCATTGTTGGTTACAGAAGAAGATGAGGTACTTATAAGTAATGTACCTAAAGGAAAAGTTAAAAATTCTGTAGGAGCAGGTGATTCAATGGTGGCAGGATTTATATCTGGATATTTAAATACAGGCAAATATGATTATGCTCTTAAATTGGGAGCTGCTTCAGGTAGTGCAACTGCTTTTTCGTATGACTTAGCTAAAAGAGAATACATTGATGAATTGGTAAATGAAATATCTGTAAATAGATTTTAAAATATTTAAAAATATATAGAAAGGAAATTAGGAATTATGAAAATTATAGATTTATTAGATGAAAAATCAATTAAGTTAAATTTAAAGTCAAAAAACAAGTCAGAAACAATAGAAGAATTAGTTGAATTAGTTGCAAACAGTGGCAACTTAAAAGATAAAGAAACTTACAAAAAAGCTATTTTAGCTCGTGAGGAAATGAGTACAACAGGAATTGGAGAAGGTGTAGCTATTCCTCATGCTAAGAATACATCAGTTACTAAAGCTTGTATAGCAGCAGCAATATCAAAAGAAGGTATAGACTATGAATCATTTGATGGAAGCTTATCAAATCTATTTTTTATGATAGCTGCACCAGATGGAGCTAATAATACCCATCTAGAAGTATTATCAAGATTATCTACAATACTTATGGATGAAGATTTTAGAAACAAACTTATAAATTCAACTTCTGAAAAAGAATTTAAGGAAATAATAGATAAAAAAGAGAGAGAGAAGTTCAGCGAAGAATATCAAGATGAAATAATTAGTGAAGAAAAGATAGTAGATGTTAAAAATAAAAGTATTAATAAATATCCTAAAGTTTTGGCAGTAACAGCATGCCCAACTGGAATAGCACATACATTTATGGCAGCTGAAAGTTTAAGTAAAATGGCTGAAAGTAAAGGGATATCAATAAAAGTAGAAACTAATGGTTCAGCAGGTGTTAAAAATAGACTTACAAAAGAAGAGATAGAAAATGCAACATGTATAATAGTGGCAGCAGATAAAAATGTTGAAATGGCTAGATTCAATGGAAAAAAGGTCATAAAAACTAAGGTAGCTGATGGTATACACAAAGCAGAGGAACTTATAGATAAAGCTGTAAATGGAGATGCTCCAATCTATCATGGAGGAGAGATAAATCACAACGAATCAAATGAAGAAAGTGAAAGTGGATTTAGAAAAGTGTACAAACACTTAATGAATGGTGTATCTAACATGTTACCATTTGTTATTGGTGGAGGAATACTTATAGCCATAGCATTTTTACTTGATGATTATTCTATTGACCCTTCACATTTTGGCTCAAATACGCCAACAGCAGCCTTTTTTAAAGGAATAGGAGATAAAGCTTTTGGATTTATGTTACCTGTACTTGCTGGATATATAGCATATTCTATATCTGATAGACCAGCATTTGTTGTAGGTTTTGTAGGAGGAGCTCTTGCAGGTGATGGTGGTTCAGGTTTTTTAGGTGCATTACTTGCAGGTTTTATAGCAGGCTATTTAGTAGAAGGGCTTAAGAAAATATTTAGTGTATTACCAACTTCATTGGAAGGAATAAAACCAGTGTTATTATACCCTCTATTTGGAACACTTTTGATGGGTATTATAATGACATTTTTAGTAATACCTCCAGTCACAGCTATTAATAACGCAATGGTTGGATTTTTAAATGGTTTAGGAGGAACTTCAAAAATAGTTTTAGGATTAGTTTTAGGTGGAATGATGGCTGTCGATATGGGTGGACCTGTAAATAAAGCAGCATATGTTTTTGGGGTTGCATCACTTGAATCAGGACAATTTGAAATAATGGCAGCAGTAATGGCTGGTGGAATGGTTCCACCTCTTGCTATAGCTCTTGCAACTACATTTTTTAAAAATAGATTTACAAAAGAAGAAAGAGATTCTGGTAAAGTTAACTATGTAATGGGATTATCTTTTGTAACTGAAGGAGCGATACCTTTTGCAGCTGGAGACCCGCTTCATGTTATTCCAGCCTGTGTTGGCGGTTCAGCAGTAGCAGGAGCACTTAGTATGTTGTTTAATGCAGCTCTTCGTGCACCTCATGGAGGAGTATTTGTTATACCAGTAGTTACTCATCCACTTGGATATATATTATCTATAGCAATAGGTGCTGTGGTTGGAATGATGCTTTTAGCATTACTTAAAAAACCATTAAATCAAGAAGCATAGTAAATAAAGATTATTTAACAATTAAAAATGTTATGTTTTATAAAAATTAATATATTACTGAATTATTCTAAAGTAGGAAATTTATATAAAAGTGAACTTTGATATTCAAAGTTCACTTTTTGTGTAAAGGTATATTAATAGCTTCATAATTTTTAACATATAAGTTAAATTTTTTAACTAAACTATTAATTATTTATAGAAAATAAAGATAAATTTAGCAAAATAGTATTAATTTCAAAAATAAATAAATTATAAAGAAAGTATAGAAAAAAAGAATATTGCTGTCGAATTACATAGAGAAAAGCAATAAAAAACCTTTTCAAATTATGATATTATGTTTTAGTAAGTAAAAATATAGGAAGAGGGAGTGTTATTTTTGAAATTAAAAAGTAAAAAAGTATTCTCATTATTATTGACATTAGTTTTAGGAACAACAATGTTAGTTGGCTGTTCAAGTAAAGATGGTGAAACTACAAAAGAAGATACTTCTAAAAAAGATAAAGGGACTTTAAATGTAGGTGTATCAGTAGAATATGCACCATGGTGTTATAAAGAAAATGATGAAAATAAAGGTTTTGAAATTGATGTATGGAAGGAAATATCAAAAAGAACTGGTTATAAAGTAGAGTTTAAAACTGCTAAATTTAGTGGGCTTATGGGCATGTTAGACGCTGGTAAAGTTGACACAGTAGCACACCAAATGTCAACTACTCCTGAAAGAGTAGAAAAATATGATTTTTCAGATACTTACGCATATAGTAAGTATAAGTTTATAGTACCAGAGGATAGTACTATAAGTAAGATAGAAGACGTAAAAGGTAAAAAGGTAGGGTGTGTTCTAGGTGGTAATGGAGAAAAAACTATAAGAGATTTAAATGAAAAACATAACTTAGGGATTGATATAGTTACATATGATGGAGTACCTATGGAAAAGGATGTAGAAAATGGAAGAATTGATGTTGCATGGCTTTCAGAAGTTAAAGCTAAAACAACTATAGAACAAGGTAAACTTAAATTAAAGGTTGCAGATATAGATACTGGTGTATATGAAGTAAATCAATATCCATTTAGAAAAGAAGAGAAAAGTAAAGTCATTATAGAGGACGTAAATAAGGCTATAAAAGCAATGCATGAAGATGGAACATTTACAAAATTATCTGAAAAGTGGTTTGGCTTAGACACAACTAAGGAAAATTAATTGGAGGTTAAGGATGCAAGTATTTGATTTTGGATTTGCAGCAGATATATTTCCATTAATATTAAAATATTTGACAGTAACATTTAAAATGTCTCTGTTATCTTTGGGATTGGGAATTGTTATAGCTTTACTCATAGCATTAATTGTAGATGCTAAAGTTCCTATTTTAAAAACAGTATCAAGAATATATATATCATTTTTTAGAGGTACTCCTCTTGCTGCTCAACTTTTCTTTATATACTTTGGTCTAATTCAATTAGTACCAGAACTTAAAGCATTGGAATCATTTTCAGCAGCAGTAATAGTAATTGGTTTAAATTCTTCTGCTTATTTTGCAGAGAGTTTAAGAGGTGCTATAACATCTGTAGATAAAGGTCAAATAGATGCAAGTCTAGCATTTGGAATGACGTATGTACAAACAATGAAAAGAATTGTCTTACCACAAGCTATAAGGGTTGCAATCCCACCTTTTACAAATACTTTTGCAGATATTATAAAAGGAACTTCTCTTGCTTTTACTATTGGGGTTACAGAAATTATGGCAGTTGCCCAATCGGAAGCAGCAGCAAGTTATAAATATTTAGAAGCTTTTACTTGTGTAATAGTAGTATACTGGATTGTAAATCTTATATTAGGTTTTGTTCAGACCAACCTAGAAGAAAGACTTAGTGAAGTATATTAAATATTATAAGAGATATTCATAAAATTGTGTAGATGTGTTTTGTTATTAAATATTACTGGAAAATTTGATTTCCAGTAATATTTTTTTGTAACTAGAAAAAGTTAATTAAAGGTTCTGGAATTTCTATTTTGTAAAATTTTTAGATTTTATACACTAAATTTTGCCATGTGTTCTTAATTGTATTGACTTAATTATATAGTTATTTCTATTTATATATTAAGTAATGTAACAGTTTATTTATTACAATAATATATTTATTTTTATGTTATTTATAATAAATAAACTTGATGATGGGAAAACTATTATTATTTAATATGTAAAGGAGTATTTTAAATGAACGAATCGTATTGGTTTTTAAATTCAAGTCCAAAGGAATATAAAAAGTTAGGCGAAAATATAAAAGTAGAGTGCCTTATAGTAGGTGGAGGAATAACTGGATTGACAACTGCATATTTATTAGCAAAAGAGGGGAAAAAAGTAGCACTTGTTGAAGCTGATAAAATAGGATATGGAACTTCAGGAAGAAATACTGGTAAGGTAACTTGTCAGCATGACATATTTTATTCTAAGATAGAGAAAAAATATGGATTAGATAAAGCAAAATCATATTATAATGCAAATAATGAAGCTCTAAACTTAATTGAGCAAATAATAAAAGAGAATAATATCAAATGTGATTTTAAAAGAGAACCATCTTTTGTATTTACAGAAAAAGAAGAAACTATAAAAGACATAAAGGATGAATATCGTACATGCAAGAAAATAGGAGTAGATTGTGAGTATCATGAAACTATATCAGATATTCCATTAGACATAAAGGGAGCTATTAGTTTCACTAATCAAGGTCAATTTAATCCAAAGAAGTATATTGATGGATTAGCAGAAATGGCAGTACATTTAGGTGTAAAAATATATGAAGAGACACCAGTAGTAGATTTAGAAAAAGGGAAAATATGTAGAGTTAAGACAAGAGAAAATAATATAATAGAAGCTGAAAATGTTATAATTTCATCTCATAGTCCATGGTATGATGGGTTGAATTTTTATTTTGCAAAAGAATATGCAGAACGTGCTTACTTAATGGCAGCAGTTTTAGAAAATAAATTACCAGATGGTATGTTTATAAGTATAGATGACCCATCAATAACTTTTAGACAATATAATGATGGAAATGAAAATTTACTAATTTTTGGAGGAGGAGACCATAAAGTTGGTCAGGGAGGAACTGAAAAAGACATATTTGATGACTTAGAACATTATGGAAAAAAGGTATTTAAGGTAAAAGATTTTAAATGCAAATGGTCAGCTCAAGATAATATGAGTTTCGATAATGTTCCTTATATAGGTTATATTAATAAAAGGGAAAATAATATTTATGTGGCTACAGGATTCTCTAAATGGGGAATTACTAATGGAACTGTTGCAGGAATAATAATAAAGGATTTGATAATAAACAGTAATTCCAATTATAAGGATACTTTTAATCCATCAAGATTAGGAAGTTATTTTTCAAAAGACTTTATAAAGGAAAATGCTAATGTAGCAATGAATTATGTAAGTGGAAAGTTAAAAATAGGTAGTGGAGATATGCCTAAAAATAATGGAGAAGGAAAGATTGTTAATATTGATGGAAAAAGGTATGGTGTGTATAAAGATGATATAGGAGATTTTTATATTGTAGATACTACATGTACTCATTTAGGATGTGAACTTAATTTTAATAGTGAAGAAAAAACATGGGATTGTCCATGTCATGGTTCTAGATTCGACTATAAGGGAAATATACTTGAAGGACCAGCTCTTAAGCCATTAAAGCTTTATGGGCATGGTGATAATGATGTCAATCCTAAGCTATTATAGAATTGTTTTAGAAAGGTAAAGTGTGTATGAATAAACTTTTAAAACCAATAACTATATTATTATATATAGTATATGCTGTCTGTGCTATATTTTTTGCTATAAATAGGGCATTTGGAAGTGTAGGATTAGTAGCAATCAGCTTAATTGGTACTTTTATACTTAGACTTTTAAATAAGCATAATGAAAGACTTTTAAGCAAAGAACTATATATTGTTCTTGCCTTATTTATAATGTTTTCATCATTGTTGGGAACTTGTTTTAATTTTTACGATATAAATTATTACGATGATTTTTTACATTTATGGTCAGGGATAATATCTAGTATTGTAGCATTTTCTATGATTAGATATTTTTATATACAAAAAGATATAAGCAAAATGAGCAAAATATTTTTAGTTATATTTATATTTATGTTTAGTATGGGAGTAGCTAGTTTGTGGGAAATAGGTGAATTTTTAATGGATACTTTTATTGGCACTACGACGCAAGCTGGTGGATTAGAAGATACTATGATTGATATGATAGATGCTTTAATAGGTACAATTATAACTATCCCTTTTATAGTAAAAAAATCTAACATATAGATTTAAATTTTTTTATATTAATTATAATGGATTTGATTAATCATATAGTTTCAGGGTTTATATGATTAATTAAGTCCTTTTTTGTGATGATTATTAGATATATTTATTATGACTTTTAGTGTAAAAGATTTAAAAATACGATATTTTATAAAAACATGATATAATTACTATGAAATAAATGCTACATTGTAAGTATGAAAATGCATTAGATAGAAATTTCATAAGTGTACAAGTATAAAAAGTAATTTGTGTAAATAAAACTTTATAGTCATAGAAATATAAAAAATTAAAGGATTTATAGGAATAGTAAATATTTTATGTGATAATATAAAATAGTAGATAAAGTATTAGGAGGAACATTGAGTGTTAAAAAAGTGGTTTGGTATTATGAAAAAAAGACAAAAAAGTGATGCAGTAAAAGAAGAAGGTGAAATAATATTAAAAAACAAAAAAATATCGTCCGAAGAAAAGTCAATAGATGAAGAAGAAAAGACATTAATCAATAAAGACAAAACTATAAATAAAGAAGATGGAGTTTTAGAACAAGAAAGATTAATATTGAATGAAACATCATTTACAGAAGACGTAATGGCTAATATTGATAACGAAATATTAACTAAAGTGGAAGTAGTGGGTGATGATAATAAAATAGTAGAAAGAATAGTAGAGGAAGAGTGGTTAGTTAGCAAAAAGACTATAGAATCAGATGAAAAAGAAGTGTTTATTACTGATAAAAACATGAACTTATGTAAAAAAGAAGTTCAAATTGAAAGTGAAAAAACAAATTTAAAGAGATTTGAAGAATTTAACCAAAATGAAAGTAATAATATAGTAAAAGATATTATTGAAAAAAAAGAAATAAGTGAATGCTTGACAGAAGAAGATTTAGATTACATAAAAGAAATAAAAATAAAAAGAGGAAAAAGTATAAAAGCAATAAACTTGTATACTAAAGAAGAGAAGATTTTCGATACCCATATACAGTGTAGCAAAAGCCTTAAAATACCACTAGGATATATAAGAGAAAATTTAAAATATGGATATATGGATTACTTTGGAGATGCAATAAACTATTTAAGTAAAGTGTTAAATGTTGAAGAGTACTGTAAAAATGAATGGAGCTATTTAGAAAATAATAAATCTCCATCTGAGATATTTAATATTCTCAATGATAAAATATTTAGTACAAGACTTTCTGATAAAAAGAGAAATGAAATTTTGACCAATGATAAAATTGAAGCATTAAAAATGAATTATAAATTTGAATGTATCGATGAAGAATATGATGAATATTTTAAAAAATATAAGTCTATAATCAAAAGAGGTGGAAAGAAAAAGATTGAACTAGTAAATAAAAAAGGTGAAGTATTAGAGATATTTAAGTCTTTAGAAGAATGTTCTATTTATTTACAAAAAGAAAAAAATGAAGTTATACAGATGTTAAAGTATGGAGATACAAAAGTAGGAAGAAATTTTATAAGATATAGTTTGAGAAATATTTAATTTCATTTTAAATTCATGAGAGTTTCATTTCTGATTCACACATTTAATATTATTTTAATGTAAAATAATAAAAGTGAAGTATTGTACAATCAAAATTAAGGAGGATATTAATGTCTGAAGAAAAAAATCCAAAAGAAAATACATTAGATGAAATTAAAAAATCAGATAATGTAAGTTCTAAAAAAGATGATGTGTCAGATAAAAAGAGAACTGACAACAAAGTCAAAAAAAGAGAAATAAAATTAAATAATAAAACACTTAAAGCAGTTGTAGCAATTATAGCAGTAGGAGCTATATGCCTAGGTGGAGGTTACATTTCTGGCAAAGAAGCTGGAAGAAAGTTACCAGCTACTTCAAAACACTACAATAGTAATGAAGTAGTGGCTACTATTGGAGACAAAAAAATAACAGGTGAGATGCTAAGAAAAAGAATGGAGCCATTATTTTATTTGAATGCAAAGACTACTATGAGTGATGACGAAATACGTTCATATGAATCAAATATGATTGAGACTATGATTACATCTGATATACTATCTACTGAAGCAACAAAAGAAAAAATAAGTATAACAGATGATGAACTAGATGCTCAATATAATAATTTAATGACTAGTATAGAATCTGCAATGGGTATGACTAAAGAAGAGTTTTTAAAACAGTTTGATTTGACTGAAAAATATATAAAAGATGATATGAAAAAAGAACTAATAGCATCAAAATATTTAAATGAAAAAGCAAAAGTGACTGATAAAGAAGCTGAGAATTATTACGATAAAAACAAGAGCAATTATTTACAAGTTAGAGCTTCACATATTTTAATAAAAACTGTTGATGATAAAGGTAAACAAGTTAGTGATAGTAAAAAAGCTGAACTTAAAAAAGAGGCTGAGGAAATACTTAAAAAAGCTCAAGCTGGAGAAGATTTTGCCACTTTAGCTAAAAAGTATTCTGAAGATAGTAGTGCAGAATCAGGTGGAGATTTAGGCTTCTTTGGTAAAGGTCAGATGGTAGAGTCTTTTGAAAAAGCTGCGTTTGCATTGAAAAAAGACGAAATATCTAGCAAACTTGTAGAAAGTGATTATGGATATCATATAATTAAGAAAACGGATGAGAAATATCAACCTTTTGAAGAAATAAAATCAGATTTAGTAAGTAGTCTAACATCAGAAAAACAAAATTTACTTATAAAAAACTTAAAAGAAAAAGATAAAGTTAAAATTACAGATAAATATCAAATGAAAGCTAAACAATAAATTAAGTCAATTTATTAAAAAAAGAAAATTTTGATATATAGATAAAAGCTATTTTAAATACTCCATATTGAGAATTTAAAATAGCTTTTGTTATTTTAGAATAAAAACAATTTACATATATGAATTGATAAAAAAATAACTTGCAAAAAACATTAATAGAAAATATTTTGAATTTGAATTATTTAAATGAAAATAAGTAAAAATTAAAAAAATAAATACAAAAAGAATCAAATATTAAAGATATTATTTAAATATATATATATTAATATTTTCGCCTGAAAATACTGTAAAAATAATATTTTTCATAATTTTAAAAATAATAATAAAAAAATGAAAATACTGATGATATTCTATTGAGTAAACTTAAAAAAGATGATATTATAAGTATGTACTAAAATGATTAAAGTAATCTTAGTACTAAATTTAACTATAAAAAACAATGAGGGGGCGTTTTTTTTATGTCAAATACAGAAAGCGTATCTAAAAAAGGTGGTCATCCTAAGAGTTTTTGGCTTATTTGCATGACAATTTTATGGGAGAGATTTAGTTATTATGGTTTAACAGCTTTATTGGTATTATTTTTTACAGCAAGTATAGCTCAAGGTGGTTTAGGCCTTTCTACTCAAGAAGCAACATCTATGTTTGGGTTATTTACAGGTCTTATATATCTTACACCATTAGTTGGTGGCTGGTTAGCAGATAAAGTTTTAGGTCAACAAAAATGTATTTCTATAGGTGCACTTTTAATAGCAATAGGTGACTTCGTACTATTCGCTTCATCAACATCTATTGCAATGGTTTGGGTAGGCCTATCAATAATCATTTTAGGAAATGGTTTTTTTAAATCAAGTTGTTCAAATATAGTTGGGGATATATATCCTAAAACTGATGTGTCAAGAAAAGATGCAGCATACAGTTTATTCTATATGGCAGTAAATGTAGGAGCATTTATAGCCCCAATAATATGTGGATTACTTTCTGACAATGTCTTTGCAGTAAGAGGAGCAAGTGGAGATATAGTATCTTATGGATATAAGATGGCATTTTTAATTTGTGGTATAGGTATGATGTTAGGTATGATTATATTTACACTTCTTGCACCAAAATTACTAAAAGAAATTGGAAAACATCCTGTTACTAAAGGAAATAAAGGTGAAAAAATTGAGTATGGACCACTTACTAAGTTGGAGAAAAATAGAATAATAGCAATGGTTGTTTTGTTTTTATTTGTGGTCTTATTCTGGACAGCATACTATCAAACACAAAGTTCGTTTATGATTTATGTAAGGGATAATGTAAATAGAACTATATTTGGATTTGAGATGCCAGTAGCATGGCTTACATCATTAAACGCTATATTATGTGTAGCTTTATGCCCAGTATTGGCAGCTTTATGGGTTAAACTATCTAATACCAAAAGAGGTGACTTTTCTATTCCAGTTAAAATGGGATTAGGAATGATAATAATGGGTGTTGGTTTTATAGTGATGGTATTTGCTACATTAGCTAATGGTCCAAATGGAATGGTAAAGGCTAGCATGTTGTTTATATTAGTAACTTATATATTTACAACAGTAGGTGAATTGTTTTTATCTCCTATAGGACTTGCGATGTTTAATAAATTAGCTCCAGCTAAGTATGCTACATTATCTATGGGAGCATGGTATTTAACAAGTTTCTTTGCGAGTTTATTATCAGGAAAGATTGCTGGATTTACGGCTACACTTGGTTTTTTACAGATATTTGGAGGAATAGCATCAGTATTAATAATATTTGGTTTAATATTGCTGGGAATAAGAAATATATTAACAAAATTAATGGCTATGGATTTACTAACAAAAGAAGAATAATTCATGCTGAATTAGTATAAATAAAGGAAATTACATTTAAATATAAAATAAAATGTAATTTCCTCTTTAATTATGAAAAAAAGCTTTACACAGATAGATATTATAATTAAAATTATAATTGTGATAATTAGAGTGTATAAGATTTATATAAATTATATGAAAAATATTTATGTAATAAACTTTACATACTTATATATTTAGTTATTCAAACTATTATTTTGAGGAGGTCTTATTGTGAATATAAAAGACAGATTAAGTGAATTAAGAAGACTTATGGAAGAAAAAAACATAGATGCCTATATGATTCCATCTTCTGATAATCATCAAAGCGAATATGTAGGAGATTACTTCAAATCAAGAGAATTTATATCAGGATTTAATGGTTCAGCTGGTACAGTTATTGTTACTAAAGATGAAGCTGGATTATGGACAGATGGAAGATATTTCATACAGGCAGAGTCTCAATTAGAAGGAAGTACAATAAAATTATTCAAAATGGGACAAGAAGGTTGCCCAACTACAGATGAATATTTATATACAAATATTCCTGAAGGTGGAACTTTAGGGTTTGATGGTAGAGTTATATGTGCTAGAGAAGGAGCTACATTAGCTGAAAAATTATCTAAAAAAGGAATAAAGGTAGAATACCAATATGATTTAATAGATAGTGTATGGAAAGATAGACCTGCTTTATCAGACAGTAAGGCATTTTTATTAGATGTTAAATACTGTGGAGAAAGCTTCAGTTCAAAATTAGCTAGATTAAGAGAAAAAATGAGTGAAAAAGGTACTTCTACTCATGTAATAACTACTCTTGATGATATAGCATGGTTATTCAATATAAGAGGTGGAGATGTTAAATACAATCCAGTTGTACTTTCTTATGCAGTAATAACTTTAAAAGAAGTTTACTTATTTGTTGATGAAAGCAAGTTAAATGAAGAAATATTAAATGAACTAGCTAAAGAAAATGTTCAAATAAAACCATATAATGATGTATATGAGTTTGTAAAATCTATAGACAAAGCTGAAAAAGTTTTAGTAGATGGAACTAAACTTAACTATGCTATTTACAATAATATACCTTGTGAAGTTGAGAAGGTTGATGAATTTAATCCAGTGATGTTCTTTAAAGCACAAAAAAATGAGATAGAATTAGAAAATATAAGAAACTCACATATTAAAGATGGTGTAGCTTTCACTAAATTCATGTACTGGTTAAAGAAAAATGTAGGTAAAATGGAAATAACTGAAATAAGTGCTACTGAAAAATTAGAGAACTTAAGAAGAGAACAAGAAGGTTTCTTTGAGCCAAGTTTCAATACAATTGCTGCATATAAAGAGCATGCTGCTATGATGCACTATAGTGCAACTCCAGAATCAAACTATAAGTTAGAAGCTGAAGGATTATTCTTAGTAGATTCAGGTGGACAATATTATGATGGAACTACTGATATAACTAGAACTACAGTATTAGGACCTATAAGTGATGAATTAAAATTACACTTTACTTCTGTAGCAAGAGGTATGATAAATCTTTCTAAAGTTAAGTTTTTACATGGTTGTAGAGGTTATAATCTAGATATATTATCTAGAAGTTGTATGTGGAATATGGGAATAGATTATCAATGTGGAACTGGACATGGTATAGGATTTGTGTTAAATGTTCATGAAGCACCAAATGGATTTAGATGGAGAGTAGTACCTGAAAGATTTGATAGTGCAGTTCTTGAAGAAGGAATGGTAACTACTAATGAACCAGGTATATATATAGAAGGTTCTCATGGTATAAGAACAGAGAATGAAATAGTAGTTAGAAAAGCTGAAAAGAATTTCTACGGTCAATTTATGGAATTTGAAGTTGTTACATTAGCTCCTATTGATTTAGATGGTATAGTTCCAGAATTAATGAATCAAGATGAAAAAGATTATTTAAACTGGTATCATAAACTAGTTTATGATAAAATATCTTCTTTCTTAACTGACGAAGAAAGAGAATGGTTAAAAGTGTATACTAGAGCTATATAGTTTGTAACTAAATATAATAAAAAATCGAGGTATATAATATCTCGATTTTTTATTACATTTTTATTCAATTTAGAAAAATTTCTTAATTTGATAATTCTACTAATTTTTTGTTCATTATAAGTAATATAATTCCAAAGAGTAATAAGAATGATGGTATCACTATGAATACTTGCAACATCCCAAGTTGGTCTATGATAGCTTGTGTATAACCAGACAATTTATTTGCAGCAAATTTACCTAAAAACCAAACTCCCATTAAAAATGAAATATATTTTTCAGGTGAAAGTTTATTTACCATACCATATCCAACTGGAGAAAAACAAATTTCTCCTATACTTTGGAATGTTAAAAATCCAACTACCCAAAACACACTTGCTTTATGGATAGAATTAGGGTCTGTTCCTGTTTGTATAACTGCTACTATCATAAATAAAAACGCTATAGCCAGGAGTATAAATCCTAGACTCATCTTCTTAGGTACACTTAAATCACCTTTAGTAGTCTGAGATAGTTTTACCCATACTAGAGCAGATATAGGTCCAAGAATGACACAAAGAAGACCATTGTATGAATCTATCCATGAAGTTGGGATTTGAAAATTACCAACAGTAAGATTTATGTGTTCCTTTGTGTATAAGGCAATAGACATAGATGCTTGATTATATGCTATCCAAAAAAATACTGTAAAGAAAGCCAAAACTAATATTACTACTATTCTTTTTTTCTCAATTAAAGTTAATGGTTTTGAAGCGAGAATTTTTTTATATTCTAGCGATTTCTTTATAGATTCTTTCCCATCACTGAATCCGTTATCTAAAGATTTATAAAACTTTTTGTTCCCAACTATGAAAAATAATAAACCTATTAGAACAGTAATTGAGGAAAATAAGAATACATATCTATAGCCATACATACTTATAGAAGCACCACTTTTCATAGCAAACCATTCGTTAGCAACTAAACCACATACTAAAGGTCCAAATAATGTTCCTAAATTAGTAGCCATATATGTAATAGAGAAGGCTCCATCTTTTCTTGGGTCATCATTAGTATAAAGATTTCCGACTAAAGTGTGTAGATTTCCTTTATAAAAGCCTATTCCTAATCCAGATAAGAATATCATGATATTTATATCCGTTTTACTATCTGCTAAATATCCTAGGAAATAACCAATTGAAACCATTATCATTCCGAGTATAATACAGTTTTTAGGACCTAAAAATCTATCACTGACCCATCCACCAATAACTGGAGAAAAATAAGTCCATGCCAAAAAAGATGCAAGCATTGATGCAGATTCTGCTGGTGTTAATCCCAAACCACCTTTAGATACTTGTTCAGCTAAAAACAATAATAATACCAACTTCATACCATAGTATGCAAGTCCTACAAAGGTAAATATCGAACAACAGAAATATAAATCCTTAGGTTGTTTAAGTTTTTCTTGAGTTTTTGAAACTGACATATGTCTAGAACCTCCAGATAAAGAATTTAACAAAAATTTACCATACTATATGAGTATATGTTTTTTTAATAGAGACGTCAACTTAAGAGATAATTTAATTAAGTTGCAAGATATGTAAAAATAGTATCATTTTTATATATTCAGTAATATTTTTTTATGAGAATATATGTTATTATTATATTAAAATACAACATATTATGGAAAGGATATGCCAATTTAGTAGTTAGATTGATTGTTTGGCAGGTGGGATGAGCTATGATAAGAAAGAAATCTGAATTACAAGTAGAAGTAAAGGAAAATTTGAATGGTGGTATTGGAAAAGTTAGGCTTGAAAACATAATACAAAATGAAGAGCTTAAAGGAAAAGGAAGACTATTTAAAAGAATAGCTTTACCAGCAGGCAGTTCAATTGGTGTGCATGACCATACAACGGATTTTGAAGTATATTATATATTAAAAGGAAAAGGAAAAGTATTTGATAATGGGAAGTTTATAGAAGTTAATGAGGGTGATGTAGTGTATACAGCTGATGGTGCAAAACATTCTATAGAGAATATAGGAGAAGAAGAACTTGAATTTGTAGCGCTAGTTTTATATATGTAAAATATGGAGGAGGAGTCATGACAAGCAAGATAGAAGAAATTAAGGACAAGATAAATAGATTTTGCAACTCCAATTTGAATCAAGAATATAAAGATATAAGTTTTAAAATTTTGCAAAACCTTTTAGATAATAACAAAGAGATAATTCATTCTTCTAGGGCTGATATATGGTCTTCAGCTATACTAAATATAGTTTTGGAGCAAAATCTTTTATATAATAAGAAGCATCCATTACATATAACAAAAAAAGAATTTTCAAAACAAATAGGTGTTTCTTTAAACACTATAAATAATAAATCATCTTTGATAAAGGAAGTTTGTAACATTGACTTCTTAAATCAAGATACTATAGCTATTTCTAATGTAGAATTTTGGGTAAAAGAGACGAATTCTAAGACAAAGTCTATAGATTTAGATTTAGAAAAGAAGAAAATATTGTATAAAAGATATATTAAGCTATCACAAGATGCTAATAGTAATATTGAATCAATTAGGTATATGGAAGAAGCCGTAAATACTGGAAAAAGTATGATTACTAAAGAAGATAAAGAGTTTGGATTTTGGAAAGGTCTATCCACTAGAGCCTATATGATAGCGCTTGAATCTCTTGCTAGGAAGTTAGAAAGTATTGATAACTTAAAGGAATCAAAAAAAGTATTAGAGTATTTAATAGGAATTAATCCTAGTGATGAGCAGGGAATAAGATATAAGTTGTTAAATATATTGATTAGATTAAATGATAGGACTTCAATAAATAAATTATTTGAGCTTTATAAAGAAGAAAAATCTGCTACATGGATGTACAGTAAAGCTCTTTATTACTTTAAAAACAAAAATGTGTTTTTAGCAAATGACTCTATTAAGGTTGCTAAAAGTAAAAATAAGTATATCGGATTATATTTGTTAGACTGGCGAAATGCCTTTGGTAGAGAATTTGTTACAGAAGAAGAAAAGGCTGAAGCGGTATATTATTATGATGAAAATATAGTTCTTTGGAATGAAGTCAAAGGTTCAATAGATTGGTTGTTAAAAAAGATGTTGGAATTTTCATAAAAAAAACTACTCCTTACTTTTATATAAGTAAAAGGAGTAGTTTTTAATTTATACATCTAGTTTTAAATCTCCTGCTTTTATTAACCCTTTTTTTCTCATAAATTCTGAAATTAGTAAGGTTACAATAGCAGGAAGTATAAAGTTAAGTAAAAGTATACCAATCCACATAGTTGTACCTCCTTTTCCAGCACTTTGCATAGCAGTTACTGTTCCAAATTGTCCAACCAATCCACAAGTACCCATACCTGAGCCAATAGGAATATTCTCCATTTTAAATATTGTTGTAGACAATGGGCCAAGTAATATTGAAGCAACAGTAGGTGGTATCCAAATTTTCCAGTTTTTTATTATATTAGGAACTTGAAGCATAGATGTACCAAGTCCTTGTGCCACTAGACCTCCTACTCCGTTTTCTCTAAAGCTCATAACAGCAAAACCTATCATTTGGCAACAACAACCAACAGTTGCCGCTCCACCAGCAAGACCTCCTAAACTAAGCATCATACAAATAGCTGCACTACTTATAGGTAATGTAAGAGCTATTCCAACAAGTGCAGATACTAGAGCGCCCATTATTATAGGTTGCATAGTTGTAGCTTGCATTATTATGTTTCCAAATGAAGTCATAAATGCAGAAACAGCTGGTCCAATAAGTTGTGCTACAAGTACTCCAATTAGTATTGTTACAGCAGGTGTAACCAATATATCTACCTTTGTTTCTTTTGAAACTAATTTTCCAATCTCTACTGCAAAAAGTGTAGCAACAAATGCTCCAACAGGACCTCCCAATTCGTTACCACAAGCTCCAACAAGTGCACAAGAAAATAGTACAAGTGGAGGTGCTTGAAGCCCATAGGCAATAGCCACTGCTATAGCTGGACCAGTAACCTGTTTAGCAAGAGGACTTATAATTTCAGTAAAAAGAGAAATGTTGAAGTTGTCTCCTAATGTGTTAAAAATTGTTCCAATTAAAAGGGAAGAAAAAAGACCGAGTGCCATGTAACTTAACGCATCAATAAGATACCTTTGAACAGAAATTTCAATATTTTTTCTTTTAGCGAATGATTTGAAATCTTTTTTTTGTAATTGATTTCCAATTTAAAGTCCTCCTCATATAATACAAGTATAAATTTCTTTTGAATTAATTATATAACTTTTTAGCTGACAAGACAAATGTTATTTCACTAAAATTAGACTATTGTAATAGTAAGAAATTAACACTAATTTTAGTTTTAAATTTTAAATTTATGGTTTATAATTAATATAGGGATATTCTGAAATATAATAATTTTCCAGTTTATGCCAATGTTTAACTTAGGTAGATTGCTTACAAAACAAATGATTATATATTAGGCTAAAGGAAGTGGATAGATGAGATTTGTAGAAAATAAGAAATACAGAAAAATTGCCATAATTATATCTATTCCTATATTGCTTGTTGCGCAGTACTACCTTTTTAAATTTGGAATACTTAGACCAATGGTAAAGGGAGTAGAAATCGAAATTGTAGATGGGGAATATGTTAAAGATTTAGATAAATATGTAGTAAAATTAAATGAAACAGTTACTTTGTCTACTGGTGAATATATTAAAGTTCCTTCATATGCTAAAGACCCAAATATTTGGTTTAATGTGTTGGATAATTCAGGGACTTTAAAAATAGATGGAAATAAGATGACAGCATTAAAGGTTGGGTATTCTTCTGTGGGTATAATGAAAAATTCAAGAGTGTTAAAAAAGGCTACTATAAAAGTAGTAGACCCAGAAGTAGAATCACTAGATATGGAGATTAATGGGGATTTAAAACATGTTGGTGATAGTGCTACTATAGAAAGTACAATAGAGGTTGATTATGATAAATTTAAAAAATCATATAAACCTATTTATAAGAGTAGTAATGAAGATGTTCTAAAAATTAAAGGAAATACAGTAAGTGCAGTTGGAGTTGGAAAAGCTACAATATATGCTAAGTGTGGAAGCAAAGAAGTAGAGAGAACCTTTAGAATTCAAGCTATAGTTGCGGAAATAAATATGAATGATGTAAAAATAGAAGTTGACCAAAATGAAAAATTAAAACCGGATATAATAACTTCTCCACCTGGTTTAAAGGCACCAACAATATATTATGAGTTAGCAGATTCAAAATTACCTGTAGAAAGAGCAATAAGTCTAAGTAATGATGGAAATATTGTAGGGCTTAGAGAAGGTAAGGAAAGAGTAAGAATAACTTGTGGAGATAAATCTAAAATAATAACTGTAACAGTAGTTAAAGAAACTATAACGAATGACTATATACAAAACTTAGTAGGGTCACATAAAATAGTAAATAATAAAATTATCATTAAGCTTGAGTGGGACTATATGAAAGATGTCTTTGATTATGATATATACCTTAAAGACAAATTGTCAGGAGAATCATTTAAGAAAATCAAATCTATAACTATAAATGAAAGTGATTTAGGAAAATCACAAAAGGTATATGCTACTATAGAAGTAGATATAAAAGATAATCAAAATTTAGATTTTGATATTTATGTTGTAGGTAAGAAAGATTCAGATACAACTAAGCCAAGTAATGTCATAAATATCACTAATGGAAATGGAAATTCAACTAATGATAATAATATTCAAGATATGAAGGTTGAAAACATATCAGCTAATGTTGATAGAGATAACAATGTTATTAGAGTTAACTGGAGTAGTGTATCTCATAAGGGTTGTACCTATAGTATATATGTAAAAAATAATACTAATGGAGATGGAGACTTTACACTGTATCAAAGTGATATACAAGGTAATGAGCATACTATAAATATTCCTGAGGGAGACTTAAATCTAGATATTTATGTTGTTGCAAATTATGAAGGAAAAAACTCTCAAAATAGTGATGTTATAAATGTAAGATAGATTTGTATACAGATTAAGAGTGTCAAGTTTGTGATTTATTGAAAAATTAAATTAAAAAAAGAGGATAGTATGAGAATATGAACATCACTCCATTTAGTAGACACAGTATCTTGTTTACTGTGTCTACTAAATAGAGCATTGTTAAACAATCATACTATCCTTTTTTATATAGGGGTTTCAAATTTTTAGTGTTAAAAGTATTTTTTGCTAACTAACACCATCTTAGATTGACTTTAATGCAGCTTCTATTGCATGTATTAGTGTTGTATCAAATAGTGGAATAGAAGTATCATTTTGTTTAATTAGAAGATCTATTTCTGTACATCCTAATATGATACCATCTACACCTTGTTTGCCAAGCTTATCTATAATTGATAAGAAAGCTTTTTTTGAAGAGTCAGATACAATTCCTACACAAAGTTCATTAAATATTGTATTGTTTACTATTATACGGTCTTCTTCGTTTGGAATTAAAACTTCAATCCCATTATTAATAATTATGTTTTTATAAAAATCTTGCTCCATTGTATATTTAGTACCCAATAAAGCTACTTTTTTTATTCCTTTTTCCTTCAATACTTCAGCAGTTACATTTGCTATGTTTATTAATGGGATATGTATCTTTTCTTGTATTTTATCTGCTACCTTATGCATAGTATTAGTACATATAACAATAAAATCTGCACCTGCATCTTGTAATTTAATTGCAGCATCAGATAGAATTTCAGCACTTTTTTCCCAATTTCCGCTAGACTGGCATTCTTCAATTTCTTGAAAATCTACACTGTAAAGTATACACTTAGAAGAATGTAGTCCACCTAATCTTTCTTTTATTACTGTATTAATAACTTGGTAATATGTAATGGTACTTTCCCAACTCATACCACCAATTAAGCCTATAGTCTTCATATTTATACCTCTCTTATTCTGTTTATTTTGAAATAGCTATTTACAAATACAAGTATAGCATCTAAAATATAAGCATACAATAATAAAATTGTATGGAGGACAATTATATTAAAAGGAGTAATTATATGCCAATAAATTCATTTGAAAACTATCCTATGACATGGAAACCAAAATTAAATAATCGAAAACCACCAATATATAAAACTTTGGCAATGTTATTAGAAGAAGATATTAAAATAGGAAATTTAAATCCTGGAGATAAGTTACCACCACAACGAGAATTAGCAGATTTTCTAGATTTGAATTTAAGTACAATAACACGAGCATTTAAACTTTGTGAAGAGAAGGGGTTAATATGTGCAAAAGTAGGAAAAGGAACTTTTATTTCTTCTGATGTAAATGTAAGCAATACATTATTATATCAAACAGAATCAAAAGATATAATTGAACTAGGTACAGTGCATCCTCCTTATGAGCAAAATACATATATCATTGATTTTATTAAAAATGTACTAAAACAACCAGAAATGGATAGATTTTTACAATACATGTCTCCTTCTGGCACATATATGCAAAAAAAATCAATTGCAAAATGGATAGAAAGAAACAATGTATATACTAGTGAAGAAAATATACTACTATCTACAGGTAGTCAGAATGCTATATGTGCAACTTTACTAGGACTATTTAAAGCTGGAGATAGAATTGCTACAGATTCTTTGAGTTTTTCTGGAATTAAATCAATAGCTAAAATGATAGGTATTCAATTGATTCCAATTCCTCAAGAAAATAATGAAATGTCAATAGAATCTCTCGAAATTTATTGTAAAAATGAAAATATAAAAGGCATATATCTTATACCAGACTATCATAATCCAACAACACATTCTATGTCTAATTTATCTCGCAAAAAAATTGCAGAGATAGCAAAAAAGTATAATATAATAATTATTGAAGATGCAATAAATAGTATTCTTAGACCTAATATACAAACTCCTATATTTTCTTTAGCTAGTAACAATACTGTATATATTTTTAGTACATCTAAGTTTTTATGTGCTGGTCTTAGAATAGCATTTGTAGTTGCTCCAAAACGCTATATAGAAAACTTAGAAAAGGCACTATATAATATGAATCTAATGGTTTCTCCATTTACTGCGGAAATAGTACACCGTTTATTGTATTCTCCTATTATAGATAAAATTATAGAAGAGAAAAAAGATGCAATTGTAGAAAGAAATAAAATTGCTGATAAAATTTTATCAAATTATAATTTAATTGGTGATAAAAATTGTAGTTTTCGTTGGTTACTTCTTCCTGATGAATTAGATGGAAAGTCATTTGAAATATGTGCAAAAAATCTAGGCGTTCAAGTATATTGTGCTGAACGTTTTTCAGTTGGTAATTCTACAGTACCAAAAGCAATTCGTATTTGTGTAACAGCTCCAAAAGATATAGAAGAATTGGAAAAAGGGCTGAATATAATAAAGTCACTTCTTAAGAGCCAGAGTTACTTTACTATGATTTAATTAAATAAATAAAAAAGCGGAGAAATTTATTATAATAAACCTCCGCTTTTATTATTTAATGAAATACTTTATTTTCTATTAAAATTTTAACTTTAATAATCTTGAAAAAATAATCATTTTATGATAAAATAATTCTTAAAAATAGAAAAAATTAATCATTTGTTAAAAAAAATGCATAATATATTGTAATTTATTGACGAAAGTGGAAAAATATTCACAAATGTGTAAAATAACAGAAAAAATGCAAAAATAAGTTCAATTTCATTTGTTATAAAATCTATATGGCAAAGTTAAATCTGCCTATCAGAATGATATAAACACATCAGAAAGGAGGATGCTATCAAATAATATGAGTAAGTTAATTTTGATAGCGAAGAATTATGAATGAACAAACTAGAATATCCTTAGAGAGAGCTGCTGAACTAAAATCAAAAATTGATGATTATATTCAGGCTAGAAAAACTATTAACAGAGGTCTTGAAAAAGAAGAAGAGATAAATAAACGAAAACAGAAAATATTAAATTTATTAAATGGAACAGAAGAAGATTGGAATAACTACAAATGGCAATTATCAAATAGAATAACAGATGTAGATACTTTATCAAAGATTATCACTCTGACTAAAAAAGAAAAAGAATATATAAAAGAGGTTGGTACTCAATTTAGATGGGCTATATCTCCATATTATTTGAGTCTGATAGACCCAGAAGACATATGTGACCCGATAAAATTGCTGTCCATACCAACACATATAGAATTAGAAGATGAACAAGAAGATTTAGACCCAATGGGAGAAGAGTACACAAATCCAGCAGGGTGTATAACAAGAAGATATCCAGATAGACTAATAATAAATGTAACAAATGAGTGTGCTATGTATTGTAGACACTGTCAAAGAAGAAGAAATATTGGTCAACAAGATTCTCATAAGTCAAAAGCTATTATCCAAGAGTCTATAGACTACATTAGAGAGAATGAAGAAATAAGGGATGTATTGGTGACTGGAGGAGATGCTCTTACATTAAAAGATGATTATTTAGAATGGATTCTTAGCCAACTTAAAGAAATACCACATGTTGATTATGTTAGATTAGGTACTAGAACTCTTGTTACAATGCCACAAAGAATTACAGATGAATTTTGTAACATGCTAAAAAAATATCATCCTATATATATAAATACACATTTCAACCATCCAATGGAAATAACTAAAGAGTCTAAAGAAGCTTGTGAGAAGCTAGCAAATGCAGGAGTTCCATTAGGGAATCAAGCAGTATTATTGAATGGTATAAACAATGATAAATTTGTAATGAGATGTTTAAATCAAGAATTACTAAAAATAAGAGTAAAACCGTATTATATATTCCAAAGTAAGCATGTAAAGGGAACAAAACATTTTAACACATCAGTAGATGATGGTCTTGAAATAATGGAATATCTGAGAGGATACACATCAGGAATGGCTATACCAACATATATAGTTAACGCTCCAAAAGGAGGAGGAAAGACTCCATTACTTCCACAATACCTTGTATCAAAAGGAACAGATTATGTTATGCTTAGAACATGGGAAGGCAAAGTTGTAAAAATGGAAGATGAACCTGCTGTAGATATAAAGAAACTTATAAAAGAGCAAGCACAGGATTAATAAATATTTAAATTGCAAAAAAAGAAACAACTTTAAAATAAAAATAAAATGGATGCTAAATTTATACCAATTTGCATCCATTTTTTATTAGTTATTTATTATTTTGTTGTTGATTAACTAATTCAAGATATCCACTTGGGTGGAAGTAATATATCTCAGAAGTATTTTCATTTACAAAGTAACCAATGTCACCATCTGCATCTGGTAAAAATACATAACCATTAAGATTTTTAGCTTTTAATGCTTCGAAATCGCTAGCATTTCCTTGATATATGTAATCAACTTCATTGTTGTATTTTACTAAAAGTTCTTTAGCTTGTTCTTGAGTCAATTTAGTATTTTGGCTTACAGGAACATCCTTTTGAGAATCGGCATAAGAAGATTCATTTACTGGTGCAGTTAATAACAAACAAGATAAAACTAATAAAGATATAAGTGCTTTTTTCATACTAAAACCCTCTTTCGTGTTTAATTATATAAGATTCATTACTTAATAATATTGTATGTTTCCTATAATTAAATATTACCATTAAAGAGAATAATATTACAGTTACACAGCTGTAACCTTTGATTACAAAATCGTAATTAAATTGTATTTTTATTCCATCTGTATTTTATCATGCCTACGATTTACAAATTCACAGAAATATATCTTTATAACACCCATCACAGGTGCTGATAGAATCATGCCAGGTATACCAAAGAACCCTCCTCCAACAGTAACTGCTAGTATTGTAAAAAATGGACTAAGACCTAGTTGTCCACCTACGATTTTTGGTTCTATAAATGTAACTTCAACTTGCTGAATTATTATTAAATAAATCAAAGAAGTTAGTGCAGTTGTTGGGTTGGAGAATAAATTAATTATTACAACTGGTGCCATACCTATTACTGGACCAAAATATGGAACCATATTCATAACACCCATAAGTGTGCCAAATAACAGCGCATATTCAGATTTTAAAAAGTAAAGACCAATTCCAGAAAGTAACCCAACTATAAAAGAATCTAGAATCTTGCCTGTAAAGTATTTACCAATATTTAAATTTAAGCTCTGACATAACTCTATTATAAAATCTCCATATTTTTTACCTAAAGAAATATAAACTATTTTCTTTGTAAATAATAAGAATTTTTCTTTTTCTAATAATATATAGAAACAAATTATAAAACCTAAAAGGAATTGCACTATAAATTTTCCAACAGAGAATGTAGTACTAAATATTCCTCCAAGTGAGCCAATAAGCAAGTTACTAAACTTAGGCATTACACTCATAATTTTGTCACCATATTCTTTTAATGTATTAGGGTCTACTGATTGTAAACTTTTACCTAAATCAAATAGGAACTGCTCCGTTTTATTTATATATGTAGGAACCTGAGATACCAAATCAGTTAAACTATTCACTATGGATGGAACTGTAAATAGTATAAAGGCAATTAGTATAACTATGAGTACACCATAAGTAAGAAGTAAAGAGTATATTCTCTTAAAATTTAGTTTACTTTCCAAAAACTTTACTAGTGGATTGAATATATATGCTAATATAAATGCTATTATAAATGGTGTAAGCAGTGACATTAATAAACTTACCATTCCAAAAAAATATTTATAGTTATCAATAACTTTAATCAAGATGTATGAAACAACCACAGTAAGTACAATATTTAAATAAATTTTCTTGTCTTGCAAAATAACACAACCTTTCTTATATTTGTTAAATTTAAATATATCTAAATTTAAGTTCAAGTTAACATTTATAGCTTATTATACAATAAAAAGCAGTATTAATATAGTATGATTAATATGAAATTATAAATACATTAAAATTTTATATTTATGATTAAAAATAATGAAAATTAATTAAGTTATGTCTATATATAACTTAATTCTAAAAAAAGTGATGTCTTTAATTAAAATAAATTTGTTATAATCTAAAATTTGTATAAGAAGTTATCTTTTCTTATTTTTTAAAATATATATTTCATTTAATTATGACAAATAAAGATAAAAATTAAATATTTTAGAGGTAATTTTACTTTGATATAGAATTTTAGAATAATGCTATACAAATGTATTGTATTATTATTTTTTATATTAAAAATAGTAATAACGTATCTATATACATTTAGAAAATTATTGTTTAGAAGGAGTAGAACTTATGATAAAAAAAGAAATAGGTAATTTTAAAGGTACTAGTGATTATGTGGTATCACCAGAATTAATGGCATCAGTTAACGTTGCTATTGCTCTTGAAAAACCACTTTTGATTAAAGGCGAGCCTGGGACAGGTAAGACTATGCTTGCACAAGCAATTTCGAATGAACTAAAAAAAGATTTAGTAATTTGGAATATAAAGTCAACTACAAAAGCTCAAGATGGTCTTTATGTATATGATACTGTTCAAAGACTCTATGATAGTCAATTTGGAGGAGAAGGAGTAGATGATATTAGTAAGTATATAAAACATGGTAAATTAGGGGAGGCATTTAGTTCAAAACAACAAGTAATTCTTTTAATAGATGAAATAGATAAAGCAGACCTCGAATTTCCAAACGACCTACTTTGGGAATTAGATAAAATGGAGTTTTACATAAATGAAACAAAAGAAACTGTAAAGGCTAAACAAAGACCAATAGTTATTATAACCTCAAATGCAGAAAAAGAACTTCCAGATGCATTTTTAAGAAGATGTATATTCCATTATATAGAATTTCCTGATAGAGAAATGATGGAAGAAATAGTCAAAGTACATTTCGATAAAGTAGAAGAACATCTATTAGAACAAGTAATGACTACTTTTTATTGGATTAGAAGCTTAAAAGAGATACAAAAAAAACCTAGTACATCTGAATTAATAGATTGGATACAAGCATTAACTTTGAGTGGAATTCCTATTGAAAAAATAGAGCAAGAAGTTCCTTTTGCAGGAATACTGCTTAAAAATAACGAGGATATTGAATCTATGCAAAGACGTTTGTAGTTAATAGGAGCTGGATAATTATGTTTATTAAATTTTTTTATTTATTGAGGGCAAGAGGATTAGAAGTATCTTTAAATGAGTGGATGACTTTAATTGAAGCACTGGATAAAGGTCTTTGTTATTCAAGCTTTTCAAATTTTTATTATCTTTGTAGAATGATTTTAATAAAAAGTGAAAGTAATTTTGATAAGTTTGATGCAGTGTTCTTAGAGTATTTTAAAGGAATAGAGCACCAAGAAGAAATTCCAGAAGAAATCATGAATTGGCTTAATAAAGCAGATATAATTCTAGAAGAATTTGAAAGAGTGGAGCAAAATCCAAATATAAATCTTGATGACTTGAGGGCTAAACTGGAAGAACGTATAAAAGAGCAAGATTCTCCACATAATGGAGGAAATTATTGGATAGGTACAGGAGGTACTTCTGAATTAGGTCATTCAGGAAAGGGACAAACTGGTATACGTATAGGGGGAAATTCAACCTATGGAAGAGCTGTTTTGGAAGTCGCAGGAGAAAGAAAATATAGAGATTTTAGAGATGATGAAGTTTTAAATATGCGTCAATTTCAAGTTGCCCTAAAAAGGCTTCGTCAATTCTCTACTAAAATAGATGCACCAAAAACAGAACTTGACTTAGATAAGACTATTGAAGAGACTTGTAATAATGCTGGGTATTTGAAGTTATTTTTTGAGAAGCCTAGAAAAAATACAGTGAAGCTTTTATTACTTATGGACTCAGGTGGCTCAATGAGGGGATATAGCACTTTATGTAATACATTATTCCAGTCTGTAAGTAAATCAAATCATTTTAAAGATGTAAAAGTATATTATTTTCACAACTGTCTTTATGACAGATTATTTACAACACCTGAATGTTGGTTAAGTAAGTCTATTGATACTGAATGGATATTACAAAATATAGATAAAAACTATAAAGTTATAATTGTGGGAGATGCTTCTATGTCACCTTCTGAGTTACTTAATATTGGTGGTAATTATCGTGGACCATATAATTATACTCCTGGAATAGAATGGCTAAAAAGATTTAAAAGAAAGTACAGTAAAATTGTATGGTTGAATCCAGAGTTGAGAGATGGATGGGATTCAATTAGTTATTGGTATCAGACTCAAAGATTAATACAAAGTGAATTCAATATGTTTCCATTAACTGTAAAAGGTTTGGAGAAAGCATTAAAAAATTTAATGGTGTCAAGATAAAATAAAGAATGATGGTATAATTTATTAAAAATTGTACCATCATTCTTTATTTTAGATTAGTCGCTAGAAAAGTAGAAGTATTTATGAATAGCATTGAGGAGTATAATTGAAATTCAAAAATTATATACTACGATACATTTTAGACCTACAGAAAACATATACATTAATAATAATTTTAGAAATCGAGGTGATTATAATAAATTATGAATTAATTGTAAAATACAATGGAGATATATTGAGGTTAGAACAAGAATTAGGTGTTTCAGTAGAGATACTTAATTCATCATATGCAATAATAACATCAAGTAATGAAGAAGATATAAATACACTTTTGACTTATCCAGAAATTGAATTTATAGAAAAACCTTTCATATTACAAACTCAAGATGTGCAAAGTTTCTCAAGCACAGGAATAACAGGTTTTAAGAATAGAACTGGTTTAACTGGAAAAGGAACTATAATTGGTATAATCGATTCGGGAATAGATTATACTCTACCTGTATTTAGAGATAGTGATGGAAGGTCTAAAATATTATATTATTGGGATCAATCTATTCAGGGAAATCCACCAGAAGGTTTTAGAGAGGGTACATTATATACTAATGAAGATATAAATAATGCAATAGCTGGAAATATGTATATACCTATTTCAACAACTAGTTTACATGGGACACATGTTGGAGGTATTTGTGCAACTATTGCAAGTGATGCTAGGATAATAGTGGTGAGGGTTGGAAATATACAGACAGATGTTTTTTCAAGAAGTACAGAATTTATGAGGGCAATTAAATTTATTTTAGATAGAGCATTAGAATTAAGAATGCCTGTTACATTAAACATAAGTTATGGAAGTAATGAAGGTTCGCATAGAGGAACATCCTTATTTGAACAATATATAGATGATATGTGTTTATTTTGGAAGAATAATATAGTTGTAGCGGCTGGAAATAATGCAGATAAAGGTGGTCATAAGAGAATTAGATTACAGAATAATACTGCAGAAGAAGTAGAGTTTGTAGTTGGAGAAGGGGAACGTATATTAAATATAAATATATGGCCAGACTTTGTTGATGATTTTAGTGTACATTTGGTAAGCCCATCAAATAGTCAAACACAATCAATTTCTCTGACTTCAGGTGAAATAAGAAATACTTTGGGTGAAACTAGGGTAACTGGTTATTTTTATCCTATAGCTCCATATTCTCTTACAAGGAGAGTTACCTTACAACTAAGTTCAAATACACAAATAAACCCAGGTTTGTGGAGAATTGTATTTGAGCCAATAGACATTGTAACTGGAAATGTAAATATATATTTGCCAACTTCTGAAGGATTAAATAGAAATACTAGATTTCTTATTCCAACTCAAGAACTTACTGTAACGGTTCCTGGGACAGCAAGTAGAGTTATAACAGTAGGCAGTTTCAATTCAAGAACAGATATAGTATCCATATTTTCTGGAGAAGGAGATACACAACTAGGTGTATTTAAGCCAGATTTATTGGCTCCAGGAGAAGATATAATATCATTTTTACCAGGAGGTACAAGTGGCGCATTAAGTGGAACTAGTATGGCTACTCCTCATGTTACAGGTGTTTGTTCATTGTTTATGGAGTGGGGAATTGTAAATGGAAATGATTTATTTTTATATTCTCAGAAATTAAGAGCACTACTTTTAAGAGGGGCAAGAAGGCTAAGTAATCAATCCTATCCAAATAATTCATCAGGATTTGGGTTTTTAAATTTAGCAGATATAGATTTGTACACTCTATCTAGTATAAATCAAGATTTAGAGACCGATGATATTGGATATAGAAGTATTAATAAATCATTTAAAGATGAAGAAAATAATTATAAACTTGTAGATGGTTATAATAACAATATAAAAAATGATATTAAATCAGATAGTTTTTGCAATGAGGATATGAATAGGCAAAGTGGAATTTTAGCAGGAATAAATATAATTCATACTCCTGAATTTGAAGGAGAATTAAATGCTTTAGGTATGGGTTCTGGTTTTATTAAATTAAGTGATTCATTAGGCATACTACCTATAGATGCTTCTGATTATAACAGTATACAAAGAATATTGGAACTTCCATCGATTATAAGGTCAGAATCAACTATAAAGATGTCATTACTTGGAACCATTAACCAAGGAACTTTTGGTGGTATAGTTGCAACAGAAGAGATAGGTGTAAATTTCTTTAAAAACAATCCAAACATTACGATAACAGGAAGAGGTACTCTAATAGCAATTGCAGATACAGGAATAGACTATCTACACAGAGATTTTATTTATCCAGATGGAACTTCAAAGATAGTATATTTATGGGATCAAACAAAAGAAGGAAGTCCTCCTGAAGGTTTTTATATTGGAACAGAATATACACGAGAAGATATAAATAGAGCTATAGCAGACAATGACCCTAGTTTATCTCAGGATGAAGTTGGCCAAGGAACGATGTTAAGTGGTATATGTGCAGGACTGGGAAATGTAAATAGTGAATATGCAGGAATAGCAGAAGATGCTGAATTGATAATAATAAAACTTGGTAAGCTAGATGGTTTTTATAATAGTGCAATGCTATTTGCTGCATCTCAGTATGCATATAAAAAAGCTTTTGAACTTGGAAGACCATTGGTTATAAATGTATCTTTGGGTAGTAGCAGTCTAGCTGGCTTAACTAATAGAAGTAATAGTGAAAAAGCATTCTTTACTAGAGGTTTATGTATAACAGCAGGGGCAGGAAATGAGGGCAATACACAAACACATACATCTGGAAGTATACCACATGCAGGAGGTTCTGTTGATATTGAGTTGGAGTTGAGTGAAGATGAAGAAGAATTATCATTAGAGCTTTGGTTAAACAAGCCAGATAAGGCAGATGTAATAATAGTATCGCCTTCAGGTGAAGAGAGTAAAAGTGTCGGTGTATCAAGTTACAATAGAGTGACTGGTTTATTTGATTTAGAAGGAACTGATTATTTCATAACATATGTATACCCAACTACTTTTTCAGGTCAGCAGTTTACTAATATTACTTTGAAAAATGCTAAAAGAGGAGTATGGAAAATTAGACTAGTTGGAGTTTATATTATAAATGGTATATACAATTTATACTTGCCAAACAGAGTGCTTTTAAAAAGTGGAACTAGATTTAGACAGGTTGACCCTTTTTATACTATAAATTATCCTGCCATTCAAGATGATTTAATAACTGTAGGAGCATATAACACTATTAATAATAGTTTATGGCAAAGTTCATCAAGAGGTCCAACTATTGAAAATAGATTGAAGCCAGATTTAGTAGCACCAGGAGTGAGTATAATCGCCGCTTATCCTGGCAATACATACGCAACTATAACTGGTACAGCAGCAGCGAGTGCACATGTTGCAGGAGCTGCTGCAATGTATTTTCAATATACTTTTGCTGATGGAAGATATCCAAATCAAGCATATGTTCAAAAAGTAAAAACATTTATGCAAGCTGGAGCTAGAAAAAATTCAAATACAGTGTATCCAAATACAAGTGCTGGATATGGAGCATTAGATGTTAGGGGCATGTTTGATGTATTAAGGTAGGGGGGGAGTTATGGAAAAATCTTATTGTATAATTTATCAAGGTGATATAGAGACTGCACTCCAAGAAAATGGTATAAATAGGTATATGGTTTTAAATAGTCAGCTTGTAGTAATATATGTGCCTATAGATTTTGATGAAACTATTTTAAATAACATATTGCAAGTAGCGTGGTGGGAGGAATCTGCCCCTATGAGTAGTTTGATTGATATAACTAACAATGTAAATAATGGAGAAACTATTACCACAGCTGCTGAAACTGAGTATATATATGAAAATCCATACAATGATATAACAGGAAGAGGAATTTTGTTGGCAGTTATAGATTCAGGTATAGATTACTTGCATCCTGATTTTATAAATGCAGATGGAAGTAGTAAAGTTTTAAGTTTATGGGACCAAGAAGCAAATACAAATCCACCACCAGAAGGTTTTATTTTTGGAAGTGAATTTACAAGAAGTGAGTTAAATATAGCCATAAGTAGAAATGATGGGAGTTTAAGCCAAGATAATATAGGTACTGGAACTTTAGCTTCTGGTATATTGGTTGGAAATGGGAGGGTAAATTCACAATATAGAGGTATTACTACAGAATCGGACTTAATAGTGGTTAAATTGAAATCATATACAGATACTTATTATGCTGGAAGGATAAATTACAGTGTTTCGGATTTTCTAGCAGCTATAACATATGTTACTAATATAGCAAGGACAGAAAATAAGCCTATAATAATAAATTTAACTATTGGAGTTAAATCAGGTGCTGTAGCAACTACTTCTATATTAGATACTTTTAATATCTTGAGTAGTGCTGGTGTAGTAGTAGTGAGTGGTGCAGGGAATCAAGGTAATACAGATATTCATTATTCTGGTAGATTTAGCAGTGTAGGTGAAGTGCAAGATGTAATAATACAAGATGGAGATGATTATGCACTTGATATAACACTAAACACAAATGGCCCAGATAAAATAGGCGCACAAATAATATCTCCTTCAGGTGAAGTTAGCCATGATATAAGATATTCTCCAGATTTTTATGTATATAGAGGAAAATTTAACTTAGAAAATACTACTTATGCAATGCGATTTATTTATCCATATATTACTTCTGGAAAAGAAAACCTGGAGATAAAATTAAGCGATATAAAGCCTGGAGTATGGACTTTAAGATTGACTTCGGAACTTGTAATAGGAGGAGAATATGATATATATTTACCAAATAAAAACCTGATAGCTCCAGATACAAGATTTTTAGACCCTGATTCAATTGCTACAATAACGATGTACGCTGCTAGTGATGATGTAATCACAGTTGGCACATTTAATAATAAAACTGATAGTATGTGGATTGGTTCTTCAAAAGGGCCAATTAGAGGAAGAGGAATTAAACCAGATATAGTAGCGCCAGGTGTAGATATAATATCTACATATAAAAACGGGACATATAATACAGGCACAGGTACAGGCATTAGTAGTTCTATAGTTAGTGGTGTCTTAGCTTTATTAATGGAATACTTAGAAAAACAAGATAATATACCAAGGTTATCATTATTTACACAAGTTTTAAAAACGTATTTAATACTGGGAGCTACAAAACTTGATATATATACATATCCTAATGTATCACAAGGATATGGAATTTTAGATTTGAAAAATACAATTCAACAGATAGCAAATACCTTGTAAATAAAAAATTATATTTTATGAATAGTTGAATTTTGTTATATAGTTTATATATTAAAAAATGGTATCAGAAATCAATATTAAAATAAAAAAATAGTTGTATATTCTTTGTATAGGAAATAAAAATTTTGTATAAAAATAGGAATTAATTTTGTATTTTAAATATATATTATTAATTTAAAATCATTATAACTTCGACTTATGAATTTAATTTGAAAAATTGCTAAAACTATTACAAAATAAATAATAGAGGTGATAGTTTTGGAAAATAAAAAAGCAAGAGCATTAAAAGGAAAAGATAATAAAAGACTTAGAAGTCCACTTTTAGTTGGAAATGAGTCAACAGCAGCATGGGCTGATGTTGAAAAATTAAAACCTCATAGTAAAGTTTCAATACCTTCACTTAATAGTGTTGAAGAAGCAAAAGATTGGGTTGACAATGGAAGTAAGTTATAAAAGTTATAAGATTAAATAATGAAAATGAGTATTTATTGTGATTTTGTAGAGTAGTATGCTTTGAAGGTTTATATTGCTTTGAAGATTTGTAGTTAGTTTAATGAGCAGGGTACTACTCTACTTTTTTTATAAACATCAATAAGTATCAATTATATAAATTTATTGACTAAAAATTTATAAATTGGTATAATTTTGTTAATTAGCGGAAATAATATAAGATAAATACTGTGAAGAGAAGAGTAGATATAAAATGTAGTTTTAGCGAGTTGAGGATGGTGAGAGCTCAATACGAGGTTTATATTGAAGAACATCTTGGAGTTTCTAATCGAAAGCTTGTTTAGTAAGTAGACTTAGACGGAAGGCACCGTTATAGGCTTTAAGCATTGCTTAACTAAGAGGTCATTTATGACAATTAGGGTGGTACCGCGAGAGTAATAGTCTTTCGTCCCTTTATATAGGGATGAAGGGCTTTTTTTATTGAAATTATATTTAGAAGAAATTAATAACAATTATACTAGGAGGATTTAAAATGCAAAAGGAATTTATAACAGTAAAAGAATTGTACAGAGACAAAGAGCAGTACATAGGAAAAACTGTAAAAGTAGCTGGATGGATAAGAACATCTAGAGTATCTAAGAACTTTGGATTTATAGAGTTAAATGACGGAAGTTTCTTTAAAAATATGCAAATAGTATTTGATGAGAAAGTAGAAAATTTCAAAGAAATAGGGAAATTAGCAATAAGTTCATCTATACTTGTAGAAGGAGAATTAGTGTCTACAGAAGGAGCTAAACAACCAGTAGAGATACATGCAAAAAGTATAGTAGTAGAAGGCGAATCAGATAGTTCATACCCACTACAAAAGAAAAGACATACACTTGAATATCTAAGAACAATAGCACATTTAAGACCAAGAAGTAATACTTTTTCAGCTGTATTTAGAGTAAGATCAATAGCTGCATATGCTGTACACAAATTTTTCCAAGAAAGAAACTTTGTATATGCACATTCTCCAATCATAACAGGTAGTGACTGTGAAGGTGCAGGTGAAATGTTTAGAATAACAACTATGGATTTAAATGATATTCCAAAAACTGAAGATGGAAAAATAGACTATGCTCAAGATTTCTTTGGAAAAGAATCCAATTTAACAGTTAGTGGGCAATTAAATGCCGAAATAATGGCACTTTCTTTTAGAAATGTTTACACTTTTGGACCTACATTTAGAGCTGAGAACTCTTACACAGGAAGACATGCTTCAGAATTCTGGATGATAGAGCCAGAAATAGTTTTTGCGGACCTTGAAGATAACATGGAACTTGCAGAAGACATGATAAAATATGTTATAAGTTATGTTTTAGAAAATGCTCCTGAAGAAATGGAATTCTTTAATAGTTTTATAGATAAAGGCTTGTTAGAAAGATTAAATAAGATAGTAAACTCTGAATTTGTTAGAATAACATATACTAAAGCAGTAGAGTTATTGATTGAGTCAGGTCATGAATTTGAGTATCCAGTTGAGTGGGGATGTGACCTTCAAACTGAGCATGAAAGATATATAACAGAGCAAATATACAATTGTCCAGTATTTGTAACAGATTATCCAAAAGATATAAAAGCATTCTATATGAGAATGAATGAAGATGGTAAAACTGTTAGAGCAATGGATTTATTGGTTCCTGGTGTTGGAGAAATAGTAGGAGGTTCTCAAAGAGAAGAAAGAGAAGATGTTTTACTAGATAGAATTCATGAAATGGGATTAAGAGAAGAAGATTACTGGTGGTATCTAGAACTTAGAAAATTTGGTACTGCTACTCACTCTGGATTTGGTCTTGGTTTTGAAAGAATAATTATGTATATGACAGGTATGTCTAATATAAGAGACGTTATACCTTTCCCAAGAACTCCTAAAAATGCTGAATTCTAATAGTTATAAATTATAGTATAACTATATAATTTTAGGCATAAAAATAGTAAATAACTTGTATATTATCTAGTTTGGATATATGCAAGTTATTTTTATTATATTTGTAAATATATGATTTAATTAATTCTATTTTGCAATACAACATAATAAAATATTAGCGTTGGGAGGGGATAAGATGTGTGAATTTTGCTTTATTGAATTTAATGTGGATAATGTAGAGGTATTTGATAGGATTAAGAATTTATTTTCCTATATAGCAAATATAAAAAGTGATTGTATACAAATTAATGATTTAGAATATTATATTTTAGAAAGAGTAGATGAATTTTATTATAAAGAAGAATTAGATTATTTTTGGTGGCCAACAGAGGAAGAAAATAAAATATTTTGGGAGAAATATAAACTGTTGGATGAAGAAAAAAGACAAGAGCATTTGAACTCTGTTCCATGGGATTTTGAAACTGTATTTTCTGAAATTGGTATAGGTGATTATACAATAGAAGGTTGTAAAATGATTGGAGAAAAAACTTCAAAACTTTATTTTAATCCCATAGGATATCCTTATGGAGGGAGTGAAGTGCTTCAAGAAGCATTAAAAGCTTTTGGAGTAGTTATAGTTAATGTGCTAGGATAACGTTTGTTATGATATACTATAAATGATAAAGCGATTTTGGAAAATTATAAAAATAAATGCGATTTACAGACTGGTTTTATACTAAAAGATATAAGGGGATAGTATAAAAATATATAGGATGTTAAATACAAAAAATTATTTATTGTATTATCTATCATACAGTAGGCTTTATCATTATCATGAGGGGGAGTAATAATGTCTAAGAAATGGTTGTTTATGGTTTTAGGTTTAGTACTTATATGCACAGGTTGTACAAAAAATAACTCTAAAAGTAGTCAGAATAAAGGAGATAATTCTCTTATACTATTAAAGAGTGATGAGGATAATTCTGATGGTATGACAGATGTGTATATAAAGACACAAGGTAAGGATGAAGAAAAAATAGCATCAGATATACCTATAGATACAAAGAGAGATTATATAAGTGGAGAGCAATCAATATTAATTCAGGATAAAGAAAATAATTTGTATAAATATAATTTAAAGAAAGAAAAGGAAAAATTAGCATCAGACTTAATTTCTGGTGAACTTAATTCATATGAATTTATTCCTTCTTCAAAGACTATGGCATACATATCATCAGAAAATTCTTTGTATGTAAAGTATGATGGAAAAGATAAAGAAAAAGTAGCCAATGATGTTGTATTATACAAGGTATCTCAAGATGGAAAGTATATATATTATGTTAATACAGATGAAGAGTTGTATCTATATAAAGAAAATGAGGATAAAGAGAAGATATCAACTGATATAAAAAGTTTTGATATTATAAACAATAAAGGTGATGTAATATTTATAAATAATGATGATAACTTATATTTAAAAAACTTAGATAAAAATGATAAAGTTAAGATTAGTTCAGATGTATCGAATTTATGGGGAGTAAAATCTAATGATGAAGATATTATGTATATAAGTGAGTATAATTATAAGGATTTAAAAGGAGAATTGTATCTATACAAAAATGGTACAAGTGAAAAAATAGCATCAGATATTAGGTCTTATAGACATAGAGATAATAAATTTTATTTTATAAATAGTGATGATGAATTATATGAAAAAGAAGTAGGGAAAGATGAATCTAAGAAAATAAAATCAGACATTGATTATATAAGTTTAATTAAGGATGGTATTGTATTTAGAAATTCTGATGGAGATATATATGTCAAAAAAAATAATAAAGAAGAAGAAAAAATAGGAAATGACATGAAAGAAAACTCTAATTTATCTATTATTAATGATGATAAATTACTCTATATTAAATCGAGTGGTGAGCTATTTTTAGATAAAGATAAGATAGCAAGTGATGTGATTGGTTATTCATTTAATTCAGAGAACATAGTATATTCTACTCAAAATAAGGAAATACATTTTTATAATATGAAAACTAAGAAAGATAAAGTTGAAATGAGTAATATACAAAAATATTCAGAGATTTATCTAGAAAATGAATTGATTTATTCTAAAAATTTAGAGCCAAAAGATTTAATTGGTTTTTGGAAAGCTGATGAGTATAATATATTTGAATTTGAAGAACCTGACAAAATAAAACTTTATAGTAAAAATCAAGAAGAAAGTAATTATACAATCAAATATGAAGTGGAAAGTTCAGATAGCAATAGTATGGTATTAAAAAGTAAGGATAACTCATCAAATGAAAAACTTTCTGTAACTAGATATAATAGCAATGAAATTTCATTAGAAGCTGACAATGTAAGTGGTACACTTAATAAAATTTCCAAAGAAGAAGCTGATAAATTTATTAAAAGTATAAATAATGGAACAAATGATGAGAGTGATAAAGAAAAAAATGATACAAAAAACAGTAAAAATAATTCAAGTTCTAACTCTAACTCAAAAAATAGAGAAGTAAGTTATGACGATGATTATATTATATATGATAGTGATTCAAGAGTTTTGACTAGAGAAGAACTAGAGGGTTATAGTAAAGGAGAGTTAGCCTATATAAGAAATGAAATATTTGCAAGATATGGGTATGTGTTTAAAGAAGAGCCATATAAGAGTTATTTTAGTAATAAATCATGGTATCAGCCAGATTATGATATAGGAGCTGACACAGATGTATTAAACTCTATAGAAAAACAAAATATTTCATTGATTAAAGAAATGGAAAATTAACCAATAATAGATTTGAAAATATAACTTAGATTTAATAATATAATTTATAAATATTAAAGTTCAAGAACAACTAATATTCTAAAAATAATAAACCTATAAGTGAAACTCAAGTTTAAAAGTCTAACTTATAGGTTTATTTAATAGTATTTAACTATTGTAAATATAGAATATTTTTGCTAAAAAATTTACATATGAAGGATTAATATTTTTATGTATATATTCTTTAATAAAATGCCACGCAATTACGTCCTTGTTCTTTTGCAGTATATAGAGCCTTATCGCAGTGATTTATAAATTCTTTCAATGTGATTTTTTCTTCAACTTTTTTTGTGTAAACTCCAATACTAACAGTTACACATTTTGAGGGAATATCATCGCGTTCAAAATTGCAATACTCTATAGTTTTTCGTAAACATTCTGATTTAAGTTTAGCATCTTCCTCATCACAGTTGAAAATGCATATAAAAAATTCCTCACCGCCATATCTTATAGCATGTGCATTTTCATAATTTGTAAAATCTAAAATTACTTTAGCGATATTTTGCAAGCAATAGTCTCCTTTTTGATGACCATAAGTGTCATTGAATTGTTTAAAGTAATCAATGTCTAGCATCATTCCAGTTATAGGTCCTTGATTTGCATGGCTGATTAATTTTTTTTGTAGAATATCTTCAAGATATCTACGATTATTCATTTTAGTTAGGTCATCTATCATAACTTTATGGTTAAGTAAATTATTGATATGATATATTTCTTCATATTGTTGACGAATTAAAAGTTTGTCATAATAAGTAAATACACGGCTTCTATATAACATTGTAGAAACAAAAACGGCAAGTGATGTTATAAAAAATGTGTTAACAATATTACTAAACTCATTACCTGGTATAGTCTGAATTCCAGGTAAGAAAAAATTAAGAAACAAAAAACAACCTCCAAAAACTATTATTGATTCTCCAAATTTTAATACTGAAAAAGCAGCAGCAGCTAACATAATGTAACTAAATACACTTAAGTCATTTCCACCTAATTGGTCAAGCAGAGTGATTACACATCCCCATAGGCAGAAAAAGGTTACATAGATTACCCATAAGTTTATATAAAAAGTATAACAGTCCTTTTTTTTATTCCAAAGATAAGAAAATACAAACATAAATATTGAAGATACAGAAAATAATGATATGTACATATAAAAATACCATTGACGTCTTGGAGTGGCAAAAGGCCCACCTTCTCTAGCTGATATTGATATCATCATAATTATTTGAGATATTATTATTATTATACAAATAACTTTTCCAGTATGATAAAGATAATTGCAAAGTTCTTTTTCAACATTTTCTTTATGTTCTTTGTCTAGAGGAAATCCAAAAAATTTTTTTAATTTTTCTAAGTTCATATAAGCCTCCATTAAAAATAAAACATAAAAATAAGTATTCCTTTTCTTTTCTTAGATACTTGGAATACTTTATTTATAACTTAATTATATCAAAATATATTATGTGTAACAATCTAAAATTGTGTTAGATTGTATTTGTTAGTTAATATTAAGTGATTTTTTGATTAGTATTTTATTATAATTAAGTTTTGTAGACATATTTGTAATTAATATATTACATAAATGATAATAGATATAAATTTAAAAGTATTTTAATTTTATTTTGTAATCGTTGCAAATTTTTCTCCTACTAGAATTAGAGGTTTAGTGCTTTCAAGGTGTTATATTGTTTAGACTTTAGTTATATATAAATTAGTAAAATGGCAATTCATTATAAATTATTTTTTAAAAATAAATGGTGGAAAAATCTAACTTGCCACCATCTTGCCACCGAAAATAAAGAATAGAATAAATTTAAATTAAGCATAATAAAACATAAACAATAAAACTGACATTAATAAATTACTGAAATACCAACACTTGTTAAAAAATAAGAACAATAAACAAATAAAATAGATAAATATATCCAATTAAGGTATAATTAAGTTTTATATGATATAGTTATATTTGATAATTTACAACAGTAAAACTTGGAGGGAAAAAATGGATGAAAAAAAAATAAATAATATGAATTATTCACATAATAACTATTCTAAAACAACAGGCGAACCAACTAGAAAAATAAAAAATAACAACTTCACACTCAAAAGTAAAGAAGAAAAAATTTGTCCTAGTTGTAGGAAAGAAAGTAATTCTAAAGATAATTACTGTAAATTTTGTGGAAATGAGCTTTATGAAATAGCATCCTTAAGACCATTTGAAACAAAACTGGACTTAAAATCTAAAATAAAAGAACTTTCATATCATGCAAATACAAGAGGAATACTTTTAACAACCTTTACAACTGTATTTATATTATTTATTATTGCATTGATATTTAAAGCTGTAATAACTATTCAATTTAATGACATTAGTTATTTGATAAATCCAGCACATATAATTCTAGCCCTTAACCTAGGTCAAATTAGTGTAGCTATGTCTACTATGATGGGCTCTGGATTTATAAATGCTAATATAGGTCTATTAATATTACTCATAATCCCTATTCTAGGATTAATAATATCAAATTTAATTTTTATGAGAAAAAGATGTAAAGATTCAAAAACTACATTAGCGAATTCTTTAGGGGTTGGAATTCTTTATGGATTAATTTTAGCTATTCTATCTATTTTTACTAATGTAAAAACTGGTTCACATAGTATGTTAGAATATGGCTATGCACTAGAGTATAGCTATCAGTTTTTTAGTGTCCTTTTAAATGGATTTGTATTAGGATTTATATGTACATACATAACTGCTTACAAGAAGAGCTATGAAAAGGAAAATATGTACATGTCTCTTTTTTCAAATTCTATAAAGATATTTATATTAGGCTATGTTTTAGTATTAGCAATACTATTTGTATTAACTATATCTGATAGTAGTTACTTAAATGAATTAGATATGAGTAGTTACTCAAATGGAGCAAATTTATTTGCTATATTACCACAAATAGCTAGTTATATGTGGGCTTTTGCAAATGGAATTTCAGTAACTATAATAAATTCAACGGTATCAATATTCAGTTTAGGTTCATCATCTCTATTTGGAGATACTAAATTAATGTTTTATGCGATGGGGGCTTTGTCTGCATTAATACTATTATTAAATGGATATAAATTGAGATTTAAGTATAGTACAGATAATATCAAGCCTGTAATAGTCTTTAGTGTGTATTATGCATTTTTAATGGGTATGCTGGCCTTATTTAGCACATTTATACTTGACAGTAATATTAATTTCTTTAATACAACTAGTTATGGAGCAACTTTAATAATGCAATTCAAAGTATTCCAAACTATTATAATTTCATTTATATATAGTTTTGTGGTATCTTTAATAGGGTATAAGCTAAATTCAGCTGATTAAATATGATTGGAGGAAATTTCTATGGAAGAAAATACTAAAAATACAGTAGATGATAAATTTTCTAAAGTTAAGAAAAAATTTGGTAATGGAAAATTTAAAGTTGAATTATATAAAGAGAAATCAAAGCTAAATAGAGAGATTGATGATATTCAAGAAAAGAAAGCAAAGATATTCTTGGAAATGGGAATATTAACATATCAAAAAATTAGAGAAGATTCTATTGATGATGAGAGTTTTGACAAGTTTTGTGATGAGTTACTAGAACTTGACAAGATAATCTATGAAAAAAATATGGAAATTAACGAAATGGAAAACGCAGAGAGTAATGTAACTTGCGAATGTGGTTATGTTGGAAATGTAAATGATAAATATTGTGCGGAATGTGGTAAAAAATTTGAGTTAGAAAATGAATATGGTGATTTTATAGTTTGTGGTTACTGTCAAAGTGAAATAGATTCAGAGTCTGAATTTTGTCCTTGCTGTGGTAGAAAAATTATAATGGAGTTAGAATAATATTGGGAAACCTATGTACAGTGTGCATGGGTTTTTTTATTGAAATCATTTAAAGGTAGCATTTATAAGAGCATTTATAGAAAATGAAAATAAATACCGGAAAAATGAAATAAAATTTCTTTTATGAATAAAAAATAGGCTTATATATGGAATAAACTAGTAAAAACATAGAGTTGAGAAAAAAATATGAAAAAATATTGCAAAGAAAAAGTTTTCATGTTATTATTAATACATAAATCAAGAAAATAAATTTCAGAAATGAGGTAATTGAAAAAATGCTAGATAAGGTGAAGGGTAGATTAATAGTATCATGTCAAGCTTTAGAAAATGAACCTCTTCATAGCCCTTTTATAATGGGTAGAATGGCTAAAGCTGCTATGGAAGGTGGAGCTGTTGGAATTAGAGCTCAAGGAGTTGATGATATTATTGAAATAAAAAAAGTTACTGGACTTCCTGTTATAGGTATTATAAAAAGAAACTATGAAGATTCAGATATATATATAACACCAACTAAAAAGGAAGTTGATGAGCTTTTGACAACTGGGTGTGAGATGATAGCTTTGGATGCTACTAATAGAGTTAGACCAAATAATGAAGACTTAAAGGAAATTATAAAGTATATAAAAGAAAATGGGGTCTTAGTAATGGCAGATATATCAAACTATGATGAAGCTGTCAAAGCTCAAGAATATGGTGTGGATTGTGTTTCAACTACACTATCTGGGTATACTCCATATACAAAAGTTTTAGAAGGACCAGATTTTGCATTGATGGAAAGATTAGTTAAAGACTTAGAAATACCTGTAATAGCAGAAGGAAAAGTAAATACTCCTCAAGATTTAAAGAAGGTATTTGAATTAGGTGTTTATTCATCAGTTGTAGGTTCAGCAATAACAAGACCACAATTAATAACAGAAAAGTTTGTTAAAGCAATTGAAATTAATTAAAAATTAATTTATAAATTAGAAATTTATTATATTTAACTATATTTGAAAATTAAAATTGGAGGTAAAGATATGAGAACAACAGATATGAAGGGAATTTATTCAGCATTATTGGTTTCATTTGATAAGGAAGGAAATATAAACGAAAAAGGGTTAAGACAGATAATTAGACATAACATAGATGTTTGCAAAATAGATGGTCTTTATGTAGGGGGAAGTACAGGAGAAAATTTCATGCTTTCAACTGATGAGAAGAAAAAAATATTTGAAATAGCTAAAGATGAAGTGAAAGAAGAAATAAAATTAATAGCTCAAGTTGGTTCAGTTAATTTAAAAGAAGCTGTGGAACTTGCTAAATTTACAACTGACTTAGGATATGATGCTATAAGTGCTGTTACACCTTTTTACTATAAATTTGATTTTGAAGAAATAAAACACTATTACAATACAATAATAAATTCTGTAGATAATAGATTAATAATATATTCTATACCATTTTTAACTGGTGTTGATATGAGTCTAGACCAATTTGGAGAATTATTTGAAAATGAAAAAATAATAGGTGTTAAGTTTACAGCAGCAGATTTCTACCTATTAGAAAGAATGAGAAAAACATTCCCAAATAAATTAATATTTGCAGGATTTGATGAAATGATGTTACCAGCTACTGTTTTAGGTGTAGATGGAGCAATTGGTTCTACATTTAATGTAAACGGTATCAGAGCTAGACAAATATTTGAATTAACTAAAAATGAAAAAATATCAGAAGCACTTGAAGTACAGCATGTGACTAATGATTTAATAACAGATATATTAGGAAATGGTCTATATCAAACAATTAAATTACTACTTGAAGAACAAGGTGTCGAAGCTGGATATTGTAGACAACCTATGAAAGAAGCAACTGATGAAATGAAATCAAGAGCAAAAGAAATATACAGAAAGTATTTTTAATAAAATACTTTTAGTATGGGAGGATTAATAAAATGGTAGGATTTACTTGGATAGATTTTGCAATACTGGTAGTTTACTTATTGGCAGTTTTATTTGCAGGATTGTTATTTTCAAAAAAGGAAATGAAGGGAAAAGAGTTCTTCAAAGGTGATGGAACTATTCCATGGTGGGTTACATCAGTATCAATATTTGCCACATTATTAAGTCCAATATCGTTTTTATCATTAGCAGGTAATTCTTATGGTGGAACTTGGATTTTATGGTTTGCACAGTTAGGTATGTTTATAGCTATACCTTTAACAATAAAATTTTTCTTACCTTTGTACAGTAGGTTAGAAATAGATACAGCATATGAATATTTAGAAATGAGATACGAAAGTAAAGGTCTTAGAGTACTTGGAGCTTTGATGTTTATAATATATCAAATAGGACGTATGTCTATCATAATGTATCTTCCATCAGTGGTTCTAGCTGGTCTTACAGGAATACCTGTAAATGTATTGATAGTAGTTATGGGTGTAATAGCAATAATTTATTCATATACAGGTGGATTAAAAGCTGTTTTATGGACCGATTTTATACAAGGCATGGTACTAATTGTAGGTGTTACAGGTACATTGTTCTATTTAATAGCAAGTATAAATGGTGGTTTTGGAACAGTAATGGATACACTTACAAGTGGACATAAATTCTTAGCAACTAATGAAGTTATGTTTGATAAAAATATACTATCTACAAGTGCTTTTATAATATTTGTGGGAGCTGGTCTTAATACTTTTTCATCATATGTATCAAGTCAAGATATAGTTCAAAGATTTACTACAACAACTGATATAAAGCAACTTAACAAAATGACATATGGAAATGGTGTTTTATCAATGGGACTTGCAACAGTGTTTTATCTAATTGGAACTTGTTTATTTATATACTATACTCAAAATCCAGATTTAGCTCAAACAGTTCAACAAGACCAAGTATTTGCATCATATATAGCTTATGAATTACCAGTAGGTATAACAGGAATACTACTTGCAGCAATATATGCAGCATCTCAATCAACTTTATCAACAGGGCTTAATTCAGTTGCTACAAGTTGGACTTTAGATATACAAACTATAATAACAAAAGATATAAGTATGGAAAGACAAACTAAGATAGCACAATATATATCATTAGGCGTAGGTATACTTTCTATAGTTGTTGCAATAATCTTAGCAAATGGAGAAATAAAGTCAGCATACGAATGGTTCAATAGTTTCATGGGGCTAGTTTTAGGAGTTCTAGCAGGAGTATTTGTACTTGGAGCATTTTGTAAAAAAGCAACTAAAATGGGAGCCTATGTTGGATTTATAGTATCAGCAATCTTAGTTGTTTATCTAAAATATCGTATGCCAGAAGTAAGTTCTTGGGCATATTCTTTAATAACAATAACTACTTCTGTAGTGATTGGTACAATAGTTAGTGCAATAGAAGCTAAAGTTAAAGCAAAAGTATCTTTACCAAGAGCTGAAACTACTGTTTATTATGAAAAATAATATGATATTTAAATGATAAATTGTCTTATAGAGTGATTAGATAAATAATTTAGTTGCTCTATAAGACTGTATAATACAATTTATATGTAAAAGTATAAAAATAAAGTGTATTTAAAATTATATAGGGAGACAATGCTTATGATATTTGGAAATATAAATCATAGTAAGACATATTCAACATTACATGAAGATTTACTTAGATGTTTCGAATATGCTAAAGACAATTCATTGATAGATTATGAAAAAGGTACTTATACAATAGATGGTGATGATGTTTTTGTGAATATTGTAGAGTATAAAACTTGTGAAAAAGAAGAAAGATTCTGGGAAGCTCATAAGAAGTATATAGATGTACATTTGATGCTTGATGGATGTGAAAGAATAGATTTAAATTTTATAGAAAACTTAGAACAAAAAGAATACGAAGAAGAGGGTGATTTTTTACCTCTTGATGGAAAAAACAATGGATATGTAGAACTTAGAAAAAATGATTTTTTAGTGTGTTATCCAGAAGATGCTCACATGACAGCTATAAAAGTTTTAGAAAAAGAAAATATCAAAAAAGCTATTTTTAAGGTTTTGGTTAGATAATGAGAATTTATACAACCACTAAGGCTGAAAATAGTGATTTAACTTTCAGCGATTAGTGATATTTCGTAAATTTTAGTTAGATTACTATTTTCAGCCTTAGTTTTTTATAGTATAAATTGGAAGTAATGAAAAGATTAAAACTTATAAAGGAGTTAAATCATGGATAATATAGATGTATTTTTATTAATAGGACAAAGCAATGCTAGAGGCTTAGGAAACCAAAAAGAGAGTGTCATTCCAAATGAAAATTGTTTTGAATATTTGAGTACTGATGAAATTATAAATATGAGATGCGAGCTAGAAACTTCAGAAGGTGATGGTACTATAGCACCTGCATTTTCAAATGAATGGAATAAGCTTACTGGGAATAAAGTTTGTTTTATTCACAATGCAAAAGATGGGTCAAGAATAAAAAATTGGAATCATGATAATAACTGGTTTCTAAATGATACTATAGAAAAATTTAATGCAGGATGTAGTAGTTTAAGCAAACATTATAATATAGAAAATAAGTATGTTATTTGGATTCAAGGTGAAAGTGATGCAAAATATGGTAGTGATACTTTATACTATAAAGAAAGCCTAAAAAAGATTGCATATAGACTTAAAGAAGAATGTATGATTGATAAAATGTTTGTGAGCTTAACTGGTTACTGGCTTGGAGAAGAGGAATATTTTATTAGAACAAGACGAATTGCAGCAGCACAAGAATCTGCTTGTAATGAATGTGATATACTGTGTGTAGGAAGTAAAATTGCTATGCAATTTCATGATAAAGGTCTAACTATTGATGATGTTCATTATACTCAAGAAGGTCTTAATATGTTAGGAGAAGACTTATGTAAGAATATTTATAAATATCATACAACTAAGGAAAAAAATATATTAAGTGATACAATAGATTTATCAGAATCAAGAAAATATATCTGTGAATTGGAAAAGATAAATAAAAAATTTGTGTAATATAAGAGTTTAAGTAGTAATGTTAATTTATAAAAATAATTTGTATGGAGATATGTTATGAAAAATTACGTTTGTATAGATGTTGGAGGTACTTCAATAAAATATGGGTTTATTAGAGAAGATGGATTTATAATTGATAAATCAAGTATGGATACTGAAGCAAAAGAAAAAGGTGGAGAAGGAATACTATCTAAAATAAAACAGATAGTAAAAAAATATATAGAAGAAAATGATATAAGTGGTATATGTATATCAACTGCAGGTATGGTTGACCCAGTTGAAGGTAAGATATTATTTGCATTAGAAGAGCTAATTCCAAACTATAAAGGTATGGAATTAAAAAAAGAGATAGAAAAAGAATTTAATATAAAATGTGAAGTTGAAAATGATGTTAATTGTGCTGGGCTTGGCGAAATGTGGATTGGAGCAGGAAAGGGTGCAACATCTTCTATATGCTTGACAATAGGTACTGGAATTGGTGGTTGTGTTATAATAAACAATAAACTAATAAATGGATTTAGTAATAGTGCTGGTGAAGTAGGATATATGAATATAAATGGAAGTTCTTTTCAAGAATTAGCATCTACTAGTAGTCTAATTAAAAAAGTAGCAAAAATAAAGAATTTGAATGAAAATGACCTAAATGGAAAAATAATTTTCGATTTAGCAAGGAATAATGACGAAGATTGTTTAAAAGAACTCAATAGTATGATAAAATCATTAGCAGTTGGAATCGCAAATATTTGTTATGTAATAAATCCAGAAGTAGTAATTTTAGGTGGTGGAATTATGGCGCAAGAGGAATTTCTAAAACCTAAAATAGACAAAGCATTAAAGGAGGTTCTTATAGATAGAGTTTATAAAAATACTAATGTAGAATTTGCAAAGAGACAAAATGACGCAGGAATGCTTGGGGCATTATATAATTTTTTAAATAAAATATAAAGAATAGAAGGGTTTTTAATGAGTATTTTAGAACAATTGGAATCACCAACTTTTAAAGTTACAAAGTCAGATAAATTATTGATAGCTTATATAAAAGAGAATATAGAGGATGTATTTTATAAGCCTATATCACAAATAGCAAAAGAGAGTAATATTGGTGAAGCAACTATAACTAGATTTGTAAAAAAGATGAATTTTAATGGATTACAGGATTTCAAGGTTACTTTAGCACAAGAGATATCAACCATTAACAAAAAGAATATTATAAATAAAAATATACAAAATGATGAGCCAGCGTTGGATACAGCAAAGAAACTTTTAAATTCAAATATAACTACTTTAGAGAATACAGTAGAGATAATTAATAGTAATGATGTACACAATTGTGCAAGACTTATAATAAATGCTAAGAAAGTTTATTTTATAGGTATTGGATATTCTGGTATAATAGCACAGGATTCAAACTATAAATTTATGAGAATAGGGCTTAATTGTGTGAGCTTTGATAGTAGCCATACAATGATAATGATGTCTTCCATAATGGAAGAAGGAGATTTAATAGTAGCAATTTCACATTCTGGTGAGACTGAGGAAATTATAAAAACTGTAAAGCTTGCAAGAGCTAATAATGCTAAAATTATATCAATTACTGAAAATAAAAACTCTGAATTAAAGGATATTTCAGATGTGCATTTATCTTACGTATCAGGGGAAACTGTACTTGAAACTGGTTCAATATCTTCCAAATTAGCACAATTTTTCATTATTGATTTAGTATATACACAGGTAGTAAAAGAACTTTCTAATGAAGCTATTGAAAGGAAGATTAAAACTACAAATGCTATAAAATTGTTTAAAAATGAATAAAATAAGAAATTTGTAATGTTTTATAGAGCTTTCTTAAAAATTTAGGAATGGAGAGATATTACATGTCTAAATTAAAAGATTATAATATTGATAAAGTAATGATTTTTAATAATTTATGCACTGAAACAAAGAATCAACTTAAGGAAAAAGCTAAACTAAAAAGATTACAAAAAAAAGAAATTTTATTTTATGAAAAAGATAGCTTGGACAGTGTTTATGTACTTTTAGATGGAAAAGTGTCTATTTTTAAGATAAGTGAAAATGGTGAGAGAAAAGTAATTTTTATATTGAATAGTGGCGAAATTATAAATGATATTACATTTGACTATACTAAAAATTCTACTGTTGGATGTGAGGCATTTGAAAATTCAATAGTAGCTTATTACAGCATGGAAGAATTCTTAGAAATTATGCAAAGTGATTTTCAACTTACAAAAGATATTATTTCATATATGGAAAGACGAATAAGACGTCTATACAGACAATTAAAAAATTCAATATCTATAAAAGTAGACAAAAAGCTTGCAGCAAAATTATATAGATTAAGTAAAGAGTTTGGAGTTTGCTGTGGTGAATGGACTTTAATAAATGTAAATATTACAGTTACATATTTAGCTGATATGCTTGGCTGTAAAAGAGAGACTGTTTCTAGAATGATAAAAGTATTGCAAAAAGAAGAGCTTATAAAAATTGATAATAAAGGTTTTTATGTTAAGAAAATGGAACTGTCAAAATACTTTAAAAACAATTAATTATAACTAAATAAAGGTATTATTAAGAGAATCTATTTATAGGTTCTTTTTTATTGTGTAATTTATCAATATTTGTATTAACTTTATTGAAACAGCTGAATTCTGATAGTATAATTAGTTTAACAATAAAAAGTGAATATGCAAATGTTAATACAGTGTCTATATGCAGAAAAGGATGTGTCAAAATGAAAAATAAAAAATTCGTAAGCTATGCTTTAGGTTTTATTTTTATATGTATGTTTGTGATGATTTCACTTTGGGATTTTACTTGTAATGTCAATTTATTGGTGGAAAAAAATAAAAAAATGCACTTAGAAGAGTTATCATCTCAAAGTTCAAATACTATAAATGTCAAGCTTAATTCATTAATACGATTTATGAATGGTATTTCTAAAACTATTTCAGATTCAGAAAGTATGAAGAAGGAAGAAGTAATAAAAGTATTAAATGATGTATCAAAAGAATCTAATTTTGAAAGAATTTATATTGCATATCCAGATGGCACAGTTTATAAAGATAATAAAAAAATAGATAATATATCACAACAAAGTTATTTTAAGAAAGCAATGAAAGGTGAAAGTAATATTTCTGAAATTATAAGCTCACCTATAAACAATGAAACTAGTTTTATTGTAGCATCTCCTATATATAAAAATGATGAAGTAATAGGGGTATTGTATGGTTCTTATAGTACAAGTATATTAAGTGAATTTATAGATGGAAATAGTTTTAATGGAGAAGGTAGTACATATGTTTTTGAAAAATCAGGAAAGCTTATCTTAAAATCTACTCAAATAAAAACTAATGATGACATAGATAATATTAGTGATTTTTTTAACTCAATTTCTATTGAAGAAGATTATAATTATAAGAAGTTTAATGAAGATATATCAAAGAAGAAAAGTGGATTCATAGAATATAAATTTAATGGAAAAGATAAATATGCTACATATACTCAGGTTGGCGTAAATGATTGGTATACTTTATCTTTTATTCCAAAATCTTTAGTACTGAAAGATATTTCAGAAATAAACAAACTTGCAATTATACTAACACTTAAAAACTTCATAGCACTTTTAGTTTTGATTTTAATTGTATTTTATAAGGAAAAGAAATCAAAAGATAGACTTGTAAAAGCTAACTTAGAAATATCTTCACTTACCAATAATATACCTGGAGGGGTTTTTAAGTGTACAGTAGGGACAAAATATGAATTTGTATTTTTAAGTGATGGATTTATAGACCTTTTTGAATATACTAAAGAAGAGATAAAATCTATATTTAACAATAATTTTTATGATGTAATTTACAAAGGTGATATAGATAGAGTAAAGAAGGAGTTTGAGTTTCAATTATTGGAGTCAAAGGTAGTTGAGGTAAAATATAGAATGATTACTAAGAATGGAAATTTTGTATGGGTTGTAAATAAGTGTGAACTTATAAAAGATTCTGATGGAAAAGAGTACTTATATTGTGTGATAGTTGATATAACAGATTTGAAAAGAACAGAAGAAGAGTTGAAGATTAATGAAGAAAGGCTTAGGATTGCGCTATCTAAGACTTCTAATATAGTGTTTGACTATGATGTTAAAACAAAGTTTATACATAATTCTAGTGATGTTTCTTCAATATATGGATTAACAAAAAATGTTAGGAATTCAATAGACTATTTTGTAAATTCAGAGATAATACACAATGATTTTGTTGATGTTTTTAAGGAATCTTTTAATAAGATAGAAAAAGGTGAAGAAAGTGTAGTATCTGTAATAAAGATAAAGCAAGTTAATGGCGAATACATATGGAATAGAATGACTTTAACTAATATATTTAATGAAACGGATATGCCAGTTAAAGCAATAGGATTATTAGAAGATATAAATGAGCAGAAAAAAGTTGAAATGCAATACAATCAAGAAGAACAGTATAGAAAAGCTATGTTATCTGAAGCAATTGCAATATATGAAGTTAATTTTTCTCAAGATAAAATTATATCAAGTAATATAGATTCTAAGAGGAATCTAAATTTAAGAGTTGATGGTAATTATTCTGAAGTAATAAAGAGTATTGTTGATGATATAATATTTATTTTAGATAAAGAAAATTTTAAAAATATGTTTTATCCTGAAAATGTTTTGGATTCATACAGTAAAGGAGTAAATGAGTTGAAATTAGAATATCGTAGGTGCGACAATAGTGAGCAGGTTTTTTGGGAACTTTGCACAATGCATTTATTTAAAGACTCTCAATGCAATCAACTTAAAGGCTTTGCATATATTAAAGATATAGACAAGCAGAAGAAAGATGAGATAGAACTTAAATTTAAAGCTGAACGCGATATGCTAACAGGAATTTATAATAAAGGTACAACAGAAATTTTAATAAAGCGACTTCTTAACCTAGAAAATACAAAAAAAAATAGCCATGCATTTTTTATTATTGATTTAGATGATTTTAAATCTATCAATGACAGTTTAGGTCATGTTTTTGGTGATAAAGTTTTGGTTGAAGTTTCAAAAAAATTAAATTCCATTTTTAGAGAAGATGATATAATTGGGCGTGTTGGTGGAGACGAGTTTGTAGTTTTTATGAAAAACATGAAAGATATAAAATCCATTGAAAATAAGGCAATTGAGCTATGTAATGCATTTAGAAATTATTATACTGGAGAAAATAAGTCATATAAAGTTTCTTGTAGTATAGGAATATCTGTCATGCCACATCATGGAACAACTTTTATTGAGTTGTATAAAAAAGCAGATAAGGCTCTTTATTATTCAAAAAATCAAGGAAAGGACAGATTTATTATATTTAATGATTCTATTTAAATTCTCAAATATAAAACAATTGTTTGTACACTTTAGTTAAACATTGCATAAAATTAAATAAAAATAAATTAATTGTCTTCATATGATTTAGTCATAAAAGGAGTGGTACTATGAAGAAAAAATATAGATTTGTTATTACTTTGGTTGTTTTTTTACTTTTGTTAAATACATCATTGGTTTTAGGCGATTCTAATAAAGAAAAAGTGAGAGTTGGATATTGGCCTAGTTATGGTATTTCCGTTACAAAAGATGGCAACTTGTATGGATATACCTATGATTATCTTAATGCAATAGCTAAGATAAATAACTGGGAATTAGAATATATACCTTGTGGATGGGGACAAGGACTAGAAATGCTCAAAGAGGGAAAAATTGATATATTTGGAGCATTGCAAAAAAGTGAAGAGCGTGAAAAATATTATGACTATACGGATTTAAATTTTGGATATGAATATGGAGCATTATATGTAAATGATAAAAACGATAGTATATCATATAATAATTTAAAAGAAATTGATGGAAAAATAGTGGGCACCGTATCGGATAATCATTTTAAGAGTATATTTGATGAATACTGTAAAAAAAATAAAATATCTGTAAAATATAAATACATAGAAGGCTCAGAAGAACTTGAAAAAGAACTTGAAAAAGGAACTATTGATATGTTACTTACCGGCAGTATAAGAGATATGCCAAATACAAAGGTAGTTTTACGCTTTTCATCAGAACCTATATACTATGCAACGACTAAAGGTAATAAGAGGATACTAGATGGCTTAAATTATGCATTAGGTGAGATAAAGAGAGAAGATATATATTATGATGGTAATTTATTTAATAAACATTACAAAGATACTTCAATAGCTTCAGAAGGATTCACTTCAGAAGAGAAAGAGTACATAAAGAAACATCCTACAATAAAAGTTGTATCTGGCACAGATACATTGCCATTATCTTTTTATGATAAAAATACAAATTCTTATAAAGGAATATCAATAGAGATATTAAAATCAATTTCTAAAAACTCTGGTCTAAAATTTGAATATGTAAAAGTAGAAAATTTTTCAGAAGGACTAAAAATGGTTGAAAATGGCGAGGCAGATATATGTGCAAATATGTTTATGTCGCGGAGCACTGAGTTAGAGCACAACATTGTATTTACTGATGGATATCTTGAAACTACTATGTTAGGTATAGCAAAAAGCGATGTTAGAATGGATGAAAAAACTAAGGTTGCAATGATAAAATGGACAGGAATAGAGTCATTTGTAAAAGAGTATTATCCAAATCAAGAAGTTATTTTTTATCCAAGTGCTAAGAAATGTATAGAAGCCATAAAAAAAGGAGAATGTGATATATTTATTGGAAGTAATTATATATTAAATAATATAATTAATACTGAAGAATTTGATGGTCTTATGTTTATGCCTATTAAAAATCAAGTTGTAGATATTGGTATAGGTGTTTCTGGAAAAACAAACTCTACATTATTGTCAATACTTAATAAATCTATTAGTAAAGTTACAGAAGAGGAAGTGGCAATTGCAGTTACAGGTAGCACAAAATATTTAGAACATGAAGTTACAATGTTAGATTTTATACAACATAATATGATAGTATTTATTTTAATGATAGCATTTATTGTATTTATCATTTCTGTAATATTTATTTTAAATTATAAGATACAGGTAGAAAGATTAGAAAATGTAGCTTATGTCGATGAAGTAACAGGTATAAGAAGTTTATTGAAGTTTAAAATTGATGCTAATAAGCTTTTTGAAAAATATGGAGTAGATAACTTTGCTATATATTATATTAATATAGATAAATTTAAATATATAAATGACATGTTTGGTTTTGAGTTTGGAGATAATATTCTAAAGTACATAGCAACAAAAATAGGAAAGAGCCTTTTTAAAGATGAGATATATGCAAGACTATCAGATGATAGATTTATTGTAATGGTAAAGAAAAATACCATAGAAAAGCTAAGAAGAAGAGCAATAGATTTCTTTGAAACTGTTAATAATGATAAAGAAAGTACATTCAAAATAGATATAATACTTAAATGTGGAGCATATTTAATTAATAAAGATGATGTTAATATTGATGTAATGATTGACAGGGCTAAGATAGCTTGTCAAACAATAGAAACTAACTATAAAAGTAAAATAGCATTTTATGATGATAAAATAAGGCTTTCTATATTGCGTGAAAAAGAGATTGAAAATAATATGGACAATGCACTTTTGAATGAAGAGTTTGTAATTTACTTACAGCCTAAATTTAATCTAAAAACAGGTGAAATTATAGGTTCAGAAGCTCTTGTTCGTTGGATGCATCCAACTAAAGGGATTATTCCTCCTAGTGATTTTATTCCTTTATTTGAAAAAAATGGTTTTATAGAAAAACTTGACCTATATGTCTGGGATAAGGTATTTAATGTAATGGCAAGATGGTTAGAAAATGGATTAGAAGTGTCACCAATTTCTATGAACGTTTCAAGAATTCATCTAAGTAATAGAAATATAGTAGCCAGTTTAACTTCTTTAATAAAGAAGTATAATGTACCCACATACCTTATTGAACTTGAACTGACTGAAAGTTTATTTTTATCGAATATAAGTGTTCTTTTAGATATACTAAATGATTTACATGATATTGGATTTATTGTATCTATGGATGATTTCGGAAGTGGATATTCTTCTCTTAGCCTTTTAAAAAAATTATCAATTGATGTATTGAAAATTGATAGAGAATTTTTAAATGAGACTATTACATCTATACGTGGAGAAAAAGTTATAAAGAATATAATTAAATTAGGTAAAGATTTAGATATGATAATTGTTGCTGAAGGAATAGAAACTGAAAGTCAATTAAATTTATTAAAAAATGCAGGTTGTGATATTGGACAAGGATATTACTTTGCAAAGCCTATGGATATAGAATCTTTTGAAAAACTTGTATTTAAGTGATTAGATTTTTAATTGAATAATATAAATATTATAAAAATATTAATAGAGCTTATTAAACTCTATTAATATTTTTTTTTATTATTTTTGAAACTGTGATAATTATCACAGAAGTATAGAGCATAAAGTGTTAAGATTTAAACAAGATAATAAGTAAGTAAAACTAAAATATAAGAAAGGTGATAAAAATGAAATTAAAATTAGATTCATCTAAATTCAATGAAGGTCTGAAGCATCTAAAAAAAGATTACAAGATATTTGCACCAGTTTTAATACCATTTAAAGGTACTTTTTCAGATACTGACACTGTAAGATACAAAGAGGTAAACGATTTCGAAGAAATGGAGTTTGCTCAGAAGGCAAATTTTTCACCAAAAGAAGTGGTGCTTCCTATAAATCAAGTCCTATTTTATTTTACTGAAAAAGAGTTTAAGGAAAGCGATTTAGACGATAAGAAAATTTTAATTTTCTTGAGAGCTTGTGACATAAATGGAATAAAGAGACTTGATGAAATATATCTAAATAATGGAGAAGAAAAAGATTATTTTTATAAGAATATTAGGGATAAAGTAAAATTTGCACTTGTAGGATGTAAAGAAAGTTTTAGAAACTGTTTTTGTGTAAGTATGGATTCTAATAAAACTGATAATTATTCAATTGGACTAAATATAGAAGGAGATGCTCTATATTTAGATATAAAAGATAGTGAATTTGAGGTATTTAATGGAGAACCAACTGAATTTAATATTAACTATGTAACTGAAAATTTAATTTCTGTAGATGTACCAGAGAATATTGATTCAAATGAAATGATAGGAAATTCAATATGGGATGAATATGATACAAGATGTATTGGATGTGGAAGATGTAATTTTGTATGTCCAACTTGTTCATGTTTTACAATGCAGGATATTTTTTATAAGGAAAATGAAAATGTAGGTGAAAGAAGAAGAGTTTGGGCTTCATGTCAAGTAGATGGTTATACAGATATAGCAGGTGGAAATTCTTTTAGAAAAAAACAAGGTGAAAGAATGAGATTTAAAGCTATGCATAAAATAAATGATTTCAAAAAAAGATTTGGATATCATATGTGTGTTGGATGTGGAAGATGTGACGATGCCTGTCCACAATATATATCATTTTCAAAATGTATAGAAAAAATAAATGATTTAGTAACTAGTAAGGAGGAAATATAAATGAATTCATATATACCAGTAAGTGCAAAAATACTAAATATAATTAAACATACTGATAAAGAATGGACTTTTAGAGTAAATTGCAATACAAAAGGGGTATTGCCTGGAAAATTCTATGAAATATCTATACCTAAATATGGTGAAAGTCCAATATCAGTATCAGGGTATGGAGAAGACTATATTGACTTTACAATAAGAAACGTAGGGAAAGTTACTAGTGAGTTATTTAATTATAAAGAAGGAGATTCTTTTTTTATAAGAGGACCTTATGGAAATGGGTTTGATGTATCTCTTTATGAAGGAAGAGAAGTTGTAGTAGTAGCAGGAGGAAGTGCCTTAGCACCTGTAAGAGGAATAGTTGAACATTTTTATAACAATAAAGAAAAATGTGAGAATTTTAAGTTAATAGTAGGATTTAAATCACCAAAAGATGTTTTATTTGCAGATGATTTAAAAAGATGGAGCGAAAAACTTGATGTTTTAGTTACTGTAGATGGAGCAGATGAAGGATATAGCGGAAACGTAGGATTAGTAACAAAATACATACCAGAATTGGATATAAAAGATATAAATAATACTTCTGCAATTGTAGTTGGACCTCCAATGATGATGAAATTTACAGTAGGAGAATTTCTAAAAAGAGATTTAGATGAAAAGAATATTTGGGTTTCTTATGAAAGAAAAATGTGTTGTGGAATAGGTAAATGTGGACACTGTAAGATGGATGATACTTATATATGTTTAGATGGACCAGTATTTGATTATTCATATGCTAAAAATCTTATTGATTAGGGGGCGAAATTTGTGATAAGAGATTTAAATACTAAAAAGGTAATGAAAAATGCTTATAGAATTACAAAAACAAAATATAAAACTTCTTTAAGAGTTAGAGTACCAGGAGGTCTTATTGACCCTGAAAGTTTAACTATAGTTTCTAAAATTGCAAGCGAATATGGTAATGGCCAGATACACATAACTACTAGACAGGGATTTGAAATATTAGGGATAGATATGGAAGATATGGAAGAAATAAATAAAATTATACAACCTGTCATTGAAAAAATGAATATAAATCAAGATGAGAAAAATGCAGGATATCCAGCAGCAGGTACAAGAAATATAGCAGCATGTATAGGAAATAAGGTCTGTCCAAAAGCTCAGTATAATACAACTGAATTTGCTAAAAGAATAGAAAAAGCAATATTCCCAAATGATTTACATTTTAAAGTAGCTTTAACTGGATGTCCAAATGATTGTATAAAAGCTAGAATGAATGACTTTGGAATTATTGGTATGGCTTTACCAGTATATGAAAAAGATAGATGTGTAAATTGTGGAGCATGTGTAAAAAAATGTTCTAAAATATCTGTTGGAGCGTTAAAAACAGAAAATAATAAAGTTGTAAGAGATGGAGATAAGTGCATAGGTTGTGGAGAATGTGTGCTGAATTGTCCAACAAATGCATGGACTAGAGATGAGAAAAAATACTATCGATTAGCCATAATGGGTAGAACAGGAAAGAAAAATCCTAGATTAGCAGAAGATTTTCTTTTATGGGCAGATGAAGATAGCATAATAAAGATAATACTTAATACCTATAAATATGTAGAAAAGTATATAGATAAAGATGCACCAGGAGGAAAAGAGCATATAGGATATATAATTGATAGAACAGGTTTTATGGAGTTTAAAAAATGGGCACTTGAAGGTGTGAAACTTCCAGAAATAACTAAGATGCATGAAAATATATATTGGAGTGGTGTTAAATATCTATAAATCAAGTAATGTATATATTTGAGTGAATTAAAAATCAAATAGAAAGAAGAGGGAATTATGCATAAAGAGACTTTGGATAAATTAACTAATGCAGCTATAAATAAGATAAATTTATTAAATACGAGTAAAGTAAAATATTTAGTATCTTCTGCGTTTGCAGGCCTTTATGTAGGTATAGGTATACTTTTAATATTTACCATTGGAGGACTTTTGACTGATGCAGGTTCACCTATGACTAAGATAGTAATGGGATTATCATTTGCAATAGCACTTAGTTTGGTTGTAATGACAGGGACAGAATTATTTACTGGTAATAATATGGTCATGTCTGCTGGTATGTTAAATAAAGGTGTTAGTATAAGAGATACTTCTAAGATATGGATATACAGTTGGATAGGAAATTTAATAGGAGCCTTGATTTTAGGTCTTATATTTGTAGGAACTGGTTTAGTAGATAAAGGACCTGTGGCTGAATTTTTTGCAAATACAGCAGCTAGTAAAGCTTCTATGCCATTTATGGCTCTTTTCTTTAGGGGAATTTTATGTAATATTCTAGTATGCGTGTCAGTGTTATGTTCATTTAGAACTAATAGTGATAGTGCAAAGATAATTATGATATTCTTATGTTTATTTGCTTTTATAACATCAGGTTTTGAGCATAGTGTAGCAAATATGACAATTTATAGTGTTTCATTATTTTCACCAGCAATAAACACTGTTAGTATTGGAGGAGCTATTTATAATTTAGTAGCTGTGACACTTGGAAATATTGTTGGAGGAGCTTTATTTATGGGGCTTGGTACCTATATATTAGGGAAAGAAAAACTTAAATAAATTTATTGTATAAACAATATAACTCTCTTAATAAATTATAATTTTACTATTATTAGGAGAGTTATTTTTATTTTTTGAAAAAATATTTGAAAGAGAAAATATATGGGAGCATGTGAATATATATAGTATATGTATATAATAAAGTGTGTAATAAAATGAATTATATATAGTATTTAATCTATAAATATTAGAATCCTTCCGGAAAAAAGGCGATTTTGAATAAGGGGATAAATGTGATAAAATGGGTTTTGTTGAAATTTTTAGGGGGGGATATGATGACAAAGAAACTGGTAATATCAAAAACAAAATTATTTATTTTTATAATAGCATTTATTTCTATATTTATATATCTATTTGGAAGTAAAAATACACTAATAGGTGTAGGTATAGTAACAGCTATGTTGACTCTTTTAGAAAGAGACTTAACTATTTCTCCAATTAAAAATTTACTAAAATATTTATCAATAAATATAATTTTAGGAGTATTATCATTTTTTGCAGTACAAAATATGTATTTAGGAATTTTATTAAATTTTATAGCATTATTCATAATAGGGTATGTATTTAGTTATGACTTAAAAAGAGCAGTGTATGTGCCTTTTGGTCTAATGTATATATTTATGGTAAGTATACCTGTAGGAATAAGTGAATTTCCTATGAGATTATTAGCCTTAGCTATTGGAGCAGTTACAATAATGATTGCCCAGTTTGTTATGAACAGAAATAGAATGAAAAATGTTGGTGATAAAGAGCTAATATCTATATGCAATGAACTGTTAGAAAAAATTAGTTTTTTAAAAAATATCATTAATGATGATAATTCTATAGATAAATCTAATATTAGAAAAATAGATAGTTGTAATTATAGAGTAAACTCTATATCCAAAAGTCTTAAAATGGTTATTTTTGATAACAGAAAAGATGACTTTTATATTAGTATTAAAGGTATAGACATAATAAATATTTTATTTTCATTAGAAAGAATAAATTTAATACTGGATAGATATAAAAAAGATAGTAAAGAATTTGAGGATGAAGACATAAAAAATATTTTAGAAGAAAGTAATAAAAATAGTAAAGCAGATGTATTAGCTGTAGGGCTTAAAGAAGTAAACTATATTAAGATGTGCTTAGAAAATAAGGATACAATAACAGATAAAGAGATTTTAGGATTTAGAGATTATGTTATTGCCCAAGATACTAAAAATATAAATTTAAAAGAAATTTATAGTGTATTAGAAAATTTATATGAATTTTTGGTAGATTATAAAAAAGTAAAAACAAGAGATGAAAAAAAGGCTGAAAAAAAATCAAAGATACCTAAGGAATTTAAACGACTATCAGTATACAAGAAAAATTTTAATTTAAACTCTATAAGATTTTCTTATGCAATAAAGATTGCTTTAGCTACAGCTATAGCTGGATTTATTATGGATTATTTCCACTTAAGAGATGGAAGATGGATAATGTTAACTGTATTCTCATTAACACAACCTTATGCAGAAAATTGTATCCAAAGGTCTAGAAAAAGAATAGAAGGTACACTTGTGGGAGCTATAATATTTATTGTATTATTTTCAATAATAAAAGATAGTACATTAAGGTCATTAATAGTTCTTTTAGCAGGATATATAAACTCATATGTAGTTGATTATAGAAAATTAATGATGTGTGTAACTGTTTCAGCTCTTGGCTCAGCAGTAGTTATGGGAGACCCAAATGTTTTAACTATAAGTAGGATTTCATATGTGGCATTAGGAGCTATTATTGCATTAATAGTAAATAAGTTTATATTGCCATATGATGCTAAGACTGGTTATCAGCATGTTATAGACATGTATAAAGGAATAGTTAAAAATATAATTGATGAAGTTAATAATTCTATAGAAAATGTTAATAATGCTTATTATATAAAAAATTTATTATTGGTACCATCACTTATTGAAGACAGAATTATGTTAATAAATGCTATATATAAAGATAAACATCAAGAAGATTTTTTGGAAAATCAGAAATTACTAATAAGCAATATGTATAATCTGTATATAAATATTAATAAAAATAAAATTAAAGATGAGGATGTAGAAAAAATATTAAGAGATACTAATTATATTTCAAATTACAATGCAAATAAGTATGATGAAGGTAGAATGACACTTTTAGAAAGTATTAAAAATTCTAAAAATATAGGTGACAAGATAATTTATCTAAATTTACTACAGACTTTAAATGGTGTCAAAGAAATGTATAGAATAAGTGATATCACTAGAGTTTCAATGGAACAAACAGCATAGATATTTGATTTAATTAAACCAAGAAATAGTCATATATTAAAAAAAGTATATGACTATTTCTTTTATAGAAGATTAAAAAAATAGTATATAAAAAACAAAAAACATATATTTATGAATTTTATATGAAAATAGTTAAAATATTGATTTTTTTCATTGGTTGAAAAAACAATTTACTTAGGATAAACTATAATAGTATTCAAATATTATGGGGGTTAGATTTATGAGTAAAGATGTAAAGGTAAAACGTAATAAGAAATATGATACATTTAGTATAACTATGGAACTTGAGAGACCTTTACTTTATGATGAGGTTGAAAACAAAGATGATAAAAATAATAATAATAAAAAATTTAATATAAAGAAAAAGATATTTAAGGGAATAGGTATACTATTTGTATTGATTTTGCTTGGTTTTTTCATATGGATAAACAAAACATATGAACCTCAAAAACTAGCAAAAGAAGCTTTGGTTAGTAATAGCAAAGTCGAGGTAACTGTAAATGGAAATATTTCATTTACACCAAAAGGAAAAAAAGTTTCTAAGGGTTTTATTTTCTATCCAGGAGCTAAAGTAGAGATAGAATCTTATGCACCACTTGCTAGAAAAATAGCAGAAAGTGGATATGAGGTAGTAATTGTAAAGATGCCACTTAATATAGCCCTACTTGGAACCAACAAAGCTCAGAAAGTTATGGATTCTTACAACAATATAGAGCATTGGGTAATAGGAGGTCATTCATTAGGAGGAGTTGCAGCATCAAATTTTGCACGTGATAATAAATTAATTGATGGAGTTGTATTTTTATCTTCTTATCCAATGGGTGATGATTTGAAACAGCTAGGCAAAAAAGTTATATCTATATGGGGAAGTAAAGATGGTGTAGTCAATTTTAAAAGTCTTGTAGAATCAAAACAAAAACTTCCTGATGATACAACTTATGTTGAGATTGAAGGTGGAAATCATGCACAATTTGGAGATTATGGAAAACAAAAAGGAGATAATGATGCTATTATAAGTCAAGAAAAACAACTTAACATCACTGCTGATAGTATTATTAAATTTTTAAAGAATATATCTTAAACTAAAATTTAAAGTCTATAATTATATAAAGTATTATTTTAATTAAATATTAATAATATAATAGAATGAAGATTTGATTACAAGGGGGATTTTAATATGGAATATGATATGCCACTTTATAGACCACCAAGTGAGGCTTATAGTCTTATAATACAAGTCACGCTAGGATGTTCTCATAACAAATGTACATTTTGTAGTATGTACAAATCGAAAAAATTTAAAATAAAGCCATTAGAAGTAATAAAAAATGAAATTGATATATTTAGAAGACATTATAAACATGTAGAAAGAATATTCTTAGCAGATGGTGATGCATTGATAATACCAATGGAGAAACTAAGAGATATAATATTATATATAAAAGAAGTTTTTCCAGAATGTGAAAGAATTACTTTATATGGTTCTCCTAAATCTATAGAGAAAAAATCTGATGATGAACTTAAAGAGTTAAGAAAACTTGGCGTTAAGATGATTTACCTAGGGCTTGAAAGTGGAAATGATGATGTATTAGAAGATATTAAAAAAGGATTCAACAGTGAACAATTAATAAAAGTTGGTAGAAAAGTTAAAAAAAGTGGTATCAAATTATCATCTACAGTAATAGCAGGTATTGGAGGAACTAAAAAAACACATCAGCATGCAGTTGATACTGGAAAAATGCTAGGTGCAATTTCACCAGATTATGTGGGTGTACTTAGCTTAATGGTAGAGCCTAATACTGAACTTTACGATTTACTTCAAGCAGGAGAGTTTACAATATTAGAAGATAAATCTGTATTACAAGAAATTAAAGAGATGATAAAAAACATAGATGCCAGTGAAAAGATTGTATTTAGAAGTAATCACGCCTCAAATTATGTTAACTTAAAAGGTATATTACCTGATGATAAGCAACGTTTAATTGATGAGATTGATTACTATCTAAGTAATCAAAAACTAAAAAGAGAAGAATATAGAAGATTGTAGTTTTTGCCTATCAATATATATTAATTGGTAAGTAAAATATTAAAATTGTTTAGACTGAAAAAAACATGCTACATTAATAGCTGATTGCTATTAATGTAGCATGTTTTTTTAAAAATATAGAGAAATTATTCATAGAAAAAATCTATTAATAATGATTAAAATATGCACTAGTTTAATAGGTTTCCACGCATTATAATAAAGACATAAATTTAATTTACAAAAACTATAAATATAAAATGTGTGGAGGAATAGAAATGAATAAATATCAAAATATCTTTGAACCATTAACTATAAAAAGGATGAATGTAAAAAATAGAATAGTTATGCCACCAATGGGGACAAATTTTGGTGGTGAAAGTGGAGAGTTTAAAGATGAGCATATAAAGTATTATGAACAAAGAGCAAAAGGAGGGACAGGACTTATAATAGTAGAAAATGCTTGTGTAGATTTTCCTTTAGGCTCTAATGGAACAACACAGATAAGAATAGACCATGATAAATATATACCTGCTTTATATAAGTTAACAGAGACCTTACATAAGTATGATACATGTGTAGCAATACAAATTAATCATTCAGGAGCTTCTGCTGTACCAGAGAGAATAGAAGGCTTAGTTCCTGTATCTTCTTCAAATATACCTTCAAAAAAGGGAGGAGCAATTCCTAGAGAATTAGATGTAGAAGAAATTTTTAATATTGCAAAAAAATATGGAGAGGCAGCTAAAAGAGCTCAAATAGCAGGTTTTGATGCAGTTGAGATACATGCAGGGCATTCATACTTAATAAGTCAATTTTTATCTCCAATTTATAATAAACGTACTGACGATTTTGGTGGAAATATTGAAAATAGAACCAAATTTGCAAAACTAGTGATTGATAAAGTCAGAGAAGAAGTAGGTCCATTATTTCCAATATCTTTAAGGATAAGTGCTGATGAATTTATGGATGGAGGAAATACTTTGGATGATACTCTAAAACTTCTAGAATATTTAGATGAAGAAGTAGATATATACAATGTATCAGTAGCATTAAATGACTCTATACAATTTCAGATAGATAAGATGACATTGGAAGATGGATGGCGTTCATACATATCTAAAGCAATTAAAGAAAAATTTGGCAGACCAACAATAGTAACAGGAAATATAAGAAATCCAGAAATAGCATCAAAAATACTTGAAAATGCTGAAGCAGATTTTATAGGTATTGGTAGAGGTCTCATAGCTGATTCTAATTGGGTTAAAAAAGTACAAAGTGGTGAAGAAGGTTCAATAAGAAATTGTATTTCATGTAATATAGGATGTGCAGGTAATAGGATTGGGGCAAATAGACCTATTAGATGTACAGTAAATCCTGATTTGATAAATGGACAGGAATATAAGCAAAGGAAGGTAAACAAAAAAACAAATGTAGTTGTTATAGGAGGAGGCACAGCTGGTCTTGAAGCAGCAGCTACAGCAGCAGAAGTAGGGTGTAATGTATTTTTAGTAGAAGAAAAGGACGAGATAGGTGGACTTGCTAAATTAATATCAACTTTTCCAGACAAAAGGAGAATATATGATTTTCCAGATTACTTGATTAAAAGAGTTAATGAATTAAAAAATTTAATTATATTTAAAAATAAAAAAGCAGATATTAGATTTGTGGAAAATTTAAAACCAGATATAATTGTAAACGCTACTGGTTCAAGACCATTACTTCCTCCAATAACTGGATTACTGGATAGGATAGACAAAGATGGAGAAAATATAAGTTCAATATTCAAACTGTTTGATGATATAGAATCTTTTAGAACGAGAGATTTGAAAGGTAAAAAAGTAGTAGTTGTTGGAGGCGGTGCTGTTGGGCTAGATGTTGTAGAATTCTTTTCAGAAAACAAAGCTAAAACTTGTATAGTTGAGATGCTACCAGTAGTAGGAAAAGATTTAGACCCTATAACGAAGGTGACAATGAATAAAATGTTAAAAGATTATAATGTTGATGTATACACAAATACACGATTATTAGAAGTTGGAAAAGATACTTTCAAAGTAAAGAAAGGTGAAGAAGAATTTTTACTAGATTTTGATTATGGATTTATATGCCTAGGCATGAGTTCTAATAAACCAATTTTAAATGATTTAAAGGAATACTTTGAACCAAGAAATGTGGAAATTCTAAATATAGGTGATAGTAAAATAGCTAGAAGAATAATAGACGGAGTTAGAGAAGGAAGAAATATAATAACAACATTAGAAAAATTAAATCTTTTATAGATAGTAAAAAGTAAAGTAACTCTCTACAAAGTTACTTTACTTTTTAGTTTTGACTTTAATACTATTTTAATTTCTGATATATTAAAAACAATACAGTAGTTCTAAATAATCTCTTACAAAAAATCAATAAAATGAAGCTTAAGAATAAATATTAATAAAATATTAAACTAATTTATCAATATTTCCTGATTGAATATACTGAATGTTTGATTGAATTTTTTTGTATGGCCAATTCCACCATTTAATTTCTAATAACTTTGAAATTGTATCATCACTAAATCTTTTTTTTATAACTTTTGCAGGTATGCCTCCAACAATAGAATATGGTGGAACATCATTAGTAACTACGGCTCTTGTTCCAATAATTGCACCATCACCAATATGTACTCCTGACATAATTATAGAATCATATCCTATCCATACATCATTTCCAATTACAATATCGCCTTTATTATCCCACGCATCTGTTATATGGCTGACATCTAATCCCCATTCTTCATAAAAGATAGGAAATGTATAAGTAGACTGTGATTTCATTGTATGATTTCCACTAGTCATTAAAAATTTTGAATTACATGCTATTGAGCAAAACTTACCAATTATTAATTTATCGTTATTTATAGGGTAATGATATAATACATTGTTTTTCTCAAAATCTCTTGGGTCATTATAAAAGTCATTATATATTGTATAATCTCCAACTTCTATATTTTCTCTTGTGATTACATTTCTAAGGTATACAGTTTGATAATCATTACTTCTTGGGTATATTTTATTTGAATTTGGAATAGTCATGTTTGAATCTCTCCTTTATAATATGATGTTTTGACTATTCCATTATTACAATACATCTCTTCACAGAATCACTCCTTAAATAGTATTTATATTTAACTTTATAATCCATATATTTTATATTTAAAACAGACTTTTGACTATGTAGCATATTATAACAATTATACATTTAGTTGATTATATATCAAGATACTAAAACTTGCAACTACTTAATATATTAAATAAAAAATAATTTTTAATTTGAATAGCATGAGTATTTGAGAGGGAACTAATTTTTATAGTGATTTGACTATAATATCTTGTATATGGTAGAATTATGCTTATATAAATATTTATTTAGTATTTGTATAAACTTATTATCCATGTTATGTAAATGGACAGTATTTATATGTACTTATTTTTAGGAGGTTTTATTATGAGTCGACTAGAGAGACTCGAAATGAAGAATGTAGAAACTAAGCATTTACAACAATTCAATCAATTATTACGTTACGTATTTCAAGTGACAAATCAAGATTTACAACAAGTAGGCTGGGAGGAAAGAGAAATAACTCTTGCTAAACTACCTGTATTAAGACAAGCTGATGTACTTGGTTGGTTTGATGAAGATAAACTAGTATCTCAAATAGCTGTTTATCCATTCAAAATCAATATATTTGGTAAAGAATATGATATGGGCGGTCTTACTGGTGTTGGAACATATCCAGAATATTCTAATCTAGGTCTTATGGATAAACTAATGAGACAAGCATTAGCAGATATGAGAGAAAGAAAACAATCTATATCTTACTTATTTCCATACTCAATTCCATACTATCGCCGTAAGGGATGGGAAATAATATCTGATAAAATATCTTTTGAAATTAAAGATACCCAGTTACCAAAGACAAAAGCTGTTTTAGGAGAAGTTGAACGTGTAAGCATAGAACATAAAGATATACGAAATGTATATGAACGTTTTTCTAAAATGAACCATGCTTGTATGATTAGAAGTGAATTAGCTTGGGAAGAATATTGGCGTTGGGATTTAGAAGAACTCACTTGTGCTATTTATTATGATAAAAATCGTAATGCACAAGGTTATGTGTTGTATTGGATTTCTGAAGAGATATTCTATATTAAAGAGATGGTATTTGTAGAAGAAGAAGCGCGTACAGGATTATGGAATTTTATAAGTGCCCATTTTTCTATGATAAATAAAGTAGTTGGCAATACCTATACAGATGAACCATTGGCATTTTTACTTGAAGATGGGGATATTGAAGAAAATATAAAACCATATTTTATGGGAAGAATTGTTGATATAGAACAATTTATAAGTCAGTATCCATTTAGAAGACAAGAAAGTGATATAAAATTAGTTTTTCAGTTGAAAGACCCTTTACTAGATTGGAATACAGGAGTATTTACATTAAATGTTTCTAAAGATGGGAAAGGTATCTTAACTGTTGGTGGTGATAAGGCTGATTTGGCGGTTGATATACAGACACTTACAACCATGTTACTTAGCTACAAAAGACCAACGTATCTTCATAAAATAAAGAGAATCATTTGTGATAAAGATATAGTAGATTTACTAGAAAATCTTATTGAGCGTGAAAATCCATATTTTTCAGACTATTTTTAATAAATTTTAAAATTTACCTGGGATTGTATCATATTATATGATACAATCCCTTTTCTAATTCGTTTTTAGTTTTTATCTATCAAATTATTGGTCTTGCTATAATTAATAACAAAATTCTTAAATCTACTAACAGCAGGAGTTAAATATTTATTTTTTATTGTAGCTAAATATATGTATCTTTCGTGTATTGGGTTTTTTATTGACAAAATTTTTACATTGAAGTATTTAAGTGCAAAGATATTTGGAACAACAGCTATTCCATAGTTAATAGAGACTAATCCTGCAACGGCAGTATCTTCTTCTGTCTCACATACAATTTGAGGCTTTACATTGACTTTTTCAAATAACTTATCAATAATTGGTCTAATCCCACTATCCTCGCTGAAGAATATAAAAGGATAATCTTCTGTATCTTTTAAATCTACGCTATCATTTGATGCTAAAGGATGGCTATATGGTACTATTACAACCAGTTCTTCTTGAAGTATAGCTGTAAAATCTATATTGGGTTCATTTGGAACAAAAGAACAAAATGCTAAGTCAAATTTCTCGTCTTTTAAACCCTGTATAATCTTTTTTGTAGTACCTTGACCAAAGGAAAAAGAGATATTTTTATTTGGTTCTTGCTCTAAAAAACTACCAAGCATATTTGGAATGAAGTGAGCCCCTAATGTGTAAATAAATCCCAGGTCTACAACACCTTTTGATATACTAGTATATTCTCTAAGTTTTTTTTCTCCTCTTTCTAATTCACCTAATGCTTTATCAACATATGTTAGAAAAAATTTACCGTATTTAGTAAGACGAACATTTCTGCCTTGCTTTTCAAATAAAAAAGTACCCAATTCTTTTTCAAGAGCTGATATAGCATGACTTAAGCTTGGTTGAGTTATAGATAATTGAGTAGCTGCTTTTGTATAGTGTTCAACTTTAGCTAAAACTCTGAAGTAATGCAAATGATTTAGGTTCATTGATATTCAATCCCTTCATAAGTAGTGAAATTCGAGCTATTTCTACATAATTATACCATAATTTATAGATTAATTCTATTAACATCGAGAATAATATGCATTATATTAAATTCAATTTAAAGAATATTATGAAAATTATAAGATACTATAGCAAATTTAATTGTAAATACATTTAATATATGAGACTTATTATATGTAGGAAATGAGAATATTCAGTAGTGAATATTTTTCTATAACAGATTGTTATAAAAAGTAGAATAAATATTATTTTTAATCTAGTATTGTTATAATGTATCTTATTTTTACTGTATAATAGAATTATAGATAAAAAAGAATCTAAAATCCCATAGGATTTTTATGTATGGAGGAAACTATGAATAAGATAGTTCAAGTAAAAAATATTAATATAGGAGAAGGTATACCTAAGATTTGTGTTCCAATTATAGGGAAAAATAAAGAAGATATTATGAAAGAGGTTAAAATATTAAAAGAAACTTGTTTGGATATTATAGAGTGGCGTGTTGATTTTTTTGAAAATGTAGAAAATATTCAAGAAGTTAAGGAGATACTTTATGAATTGAGAAGTTACATATCTGATGTGCCTTTATTATTTACATTTAGAAGTGTAGTGGAAGGGGGAGAAAAACTAATATCAAAAGATTATTATATTACATTAAATAAAGAGATTTCTAATACAGGATTGGTAGATTTAATAGATGTAGAATTATTTATAGGAGATGAAGTTGTAAATGAAATAGTTGATTTTGCTCATAAAAAAGAAATTAAAGTAATCATTTCTAATCATGACTTTTATAAAACACCAAAAAAAGAAGAGATAATATCACGATTATGTAGAATGCAGGAATTAGGAGCAGATTTGCCCAAAATAGCTGTTATGCCACAAAATGAAAATGATGTGTTAGTGTTACTTGAAGCTACAAATGAAATGTCTAGAGTTTATGCAGATAGACCAATAATAACAATGTCCATGTCAGGAATGGGAGTTATAAGTAGATTGTGTGGAGAAATATTTGGTTCTGCATTGACTTTTGGAGCTTCTAAGAAAAGTTCAGCTCCAGGACAAATATCATTTAAAGAGTTAAGTTCAGTACTTAGTTTATTACATAAGAGTATTAAATGATTTAAAAAAAGAAAAGTAATATCTTATAAATCAACTATGGCATATTTGAAATATGCCATTAAAACACTATAAATTATATATGTAATACAAAAGTATTACTCTGTTTTTTGAGTATTGTACATTACAACACTTGTATCTATCATCATCAATTACACTAGAATGTATAGGATACTTATTTTCGTTTAACCAATATTTTTGCATATTCTTTGTCCAGGATTTTGGGAATTTAAATACTTTTTTGTTTATTATAATGTCTTCATCTTCAAAAATATTAACTTCTCTTTCAATTTTTATTTTTCTACTATATATTTTATTGATAGATTCTTTATCTAGTTTTACATCCCTGTACATATCAGGACAATAACAACAAACATAACTCCTGTTTTTTCGACGTTTAAATTTTACAATCTTTTCTATACTAATTTCTAGTTTTTCTTTATTGTCTTTTATAAATTTAATATCTTCTATATTGTCACTTGAAAAAAGTTCTGTCAATCTTAGAGTATCTACAGTTTCTCTAATTATCTGTTTCTTATAAGAGCAGAGCTCATTTCCCAAAATAAGGTTTAATTTATTAAGTATGTAGTCATTTTTATATTTAAACATCTTGATTTTTTCTAATTCAGAGTTATCTTTAAATTTTAACTTTTCATACCTAAAAGTTATTTTGCTAAAAAGAGTATATTCTACATCGATATATTCTTTTGCAATCTTAAATTTATCGCTACCTTCAATCACAATCATAGCCTATCCCCAATCGTTTTATATTAAAATAAGGCCATAGAACATGGTCTAATAGTGCTAATTAGCACTATAAGACCATGTTAACACAAAAAGACAAAAAAAGGTTATTTATTTCAAATAACCTTTTTGTTTATACAGAATATAAAGAATCATATTCTATTCTTTTTTATTATATCTATAATCTGTGATATCAGATTTAACTCTCTCGAATTTAAGTCTTTTAATTCTTCATTTATATCATTTTCTAAATATGTCTTTCCAATGGGAGTAACGTCTTTTATAAGAGTATCTGCAGAGATATTCAATACACTTACAAATTTTATGAATGTTTTAAGACTTGGATTCTTCTTACCACTTTCTATTTGATTTATATACCAAGGTGATACTCCAACCATATTTGCAAACTCTTTTGAAGTTAAATTCGCTTTTTTACGTTCTTCTTTAAGTCTTTTACCTATATAATTCATTACTGTCATTACTTTCCTCACTTATATTTCCTTGTATTTAATAATGCATTTTATTAACTCTAACATTGCTGCTTGTTCTTTTTCAGTTAATTTATTAATTATTTCATAACATTCCAAAGGTATAGAGTTATCAACGCCTTCTGCTGTAATAATATTTGCAAATAACAATTCAAGTGGTATATTCAGAGCAGTAGCGATTTTCATTATAATATTGATGGATGTATTTGTTTCAGCTCTTTCAATCTGACCAATATATGTTGTATGTAAACCTGCTTTTTCTGCTAGAAACTCTTGACTATATCCCAGTTTTGTTCTATAGACTTTTATTCTATCTCCTATTATTTTTCCTATATTTGCCAATTATTATCCCTCCACCTTAGATTATATTCATAGTTTAAGTTGTTTTATATAGACTATTTATACTTTTTTAGTCTGAATATAGACTATATATGTTTTTAAACTGAAATATGTGCTATTTATTTTGCATAGTCTGTATCTACAATAAACAAATATGGATAAATCACATTCCTAATTAGACAAATATTTTTTATAATTTCATACCCGTACTACAATAATAAAACGAATTAATAATATGTTAATTATAGCATTTTTTATTGCAATTACATATTATATATGTAGAATATATTTTGAAAATTTAAATAATTTTGTATTTGATAATATTAGAAGATTGAAGTATCTAGAAAACTTTTTGATAAGTACCTAGAATCTGATTATTATGCTAGTAAAACTGATATTTTTAAATATAATAAATAGAAGTAAAATAGAAAAGTGATTAAAATAGAAGATAATTTATACAAGAATATTTCAAAAAAAATATAATTAAATAAATAATAAAATGTGTGATATTAGTTTCGATAATAAAAAAATAAATATACAAATCTTTATAAACATAGGTTATATGTAATATTATGGTAGAGTAATAATTTCATAAAAATATTTAATAAATATAAATTAAGTTATATTTGTATATATTGTAGTTCAATAGTGATATAATAATAAAAAAAATTTTTAAAGAGAGAGAGATTACATATGAAAAAACTTGAAGAGATATTAGAGTATAATAAATCATTTGTAGAGAACAAAGAATATGAAAAATATGCTACATCAAAACATCCAAATAAAAAAATCGTAGTTTTATCTTGTATGGACACAAGATTAACTGAACTTTTACCTAAAGCTATGAATTTAAAAAATGGAGATGTAAAGCTAATAAAAAATGCAGGAGCTACTATAATGCATCCTTTTGGTAGTATTATGAGAAGTATTCTAGTTGCAATTTACGAATTTGATGTAGATGAGGTTATAGTTGTAGGGCATCATGGATGTGGTATGTGTAATGTTGATACAGATAAATTGCTTAGTAAAATTTTAGATAGAGGGGTATCTAATGATGTGATACTTACACTTCGTAGTGCTGGAATTGATACAAAACAATGGCTACATGGATTTGATTCTGCAGAAGAATCTGTAAAAGATAGCATTAATTTAATAAAAGAACATCCTTTGATTCCAAAAGGAACTATTGTACATGGCTTAATAATTTCACCAGAAACTGGAAAATTAGATATCGTTGTAAATGGTTATGAGAATAAATAGAATATTATAGTAGTATATAAGCAATATAGTGTTGTATAAAACGTTGTTTCAAATTTATTTTGGAACAACTTTTTTATTTGAAAATATATGAAAAGGTTTATTTTAAGCTTTTCAATAAAGAAAATATAAGTAGCTAGCTAATTAAAAAACTTACTATTATTTATTAAAATTATAACTAAATAGTACAAAAATATTTAATAAATGAAATTTATATGAATTTTTTATAAATATATTGAAAAAAAGTATACGATATAGTAGAATAACACTTAGCCGACTAAGTAATATAAAAATAAGGAGGGGAAGTATGAATAGTAATTCTGAAGAAAGATTGAATGATGTTTTCTTGCAATTAATGCGAATATATTTTATAAGAACTCATTTTTATTTTGATAAATTAGGCTTATATCATGGTCAGCCACAAATACTTTTTTCACTAAAAATGAAGAATGGCCAAAGTCAAAAAGAATTAGCAGATAAAAGAAAAGTGAAAGCATCCACTACTACAGTTATGATAAAAAGAATGGAAAAAGCTGGACTTGTAGAGAGAAAACAAGATGAAAAGGACCAAAGAGTATCTAGGATTTTTTTGACAGATAAAGGATTAGAAACATGTAATAAAGTCGAGGAATTCAATCAGGAGCTAGAAAGAGAATTCTTTTTAGGATTTAGTGAAGAAGAAAAGATAGTACTTAGAAGACTCTTAATGCAAGTAAGAGATAATTTGAAAGCAGGATGTCATAAACATGAGGATGAAAAATATTTTTAAATTTTGAAATAATATTTTTCAATTTAATGTCATTAGACTAATTAATATTACAGAAGGGAAGAAATGTATGTTTAAATTAATTAAATATTTAAAGAAGTCAGCATTACCAATAGTGGTAATAGTATGTCTATTGGTAGTTCAAGCAGTATGTGACCTTTCTTTACCAGAATACACATCCAATATAGTAAATATAGGTATACAACAAGGTGGAGTAGAAAACTCTGTTCCATCTGTGATTAGAAAGGGAGAATTGGATAAAATTACTTTATTCATGGATAAAAGTAGTAAGGATAAAGTATTAGATAATTATACTTTATTGAATAAAGAAGATTATAGTAAGTATAAAGATGAGTATCCAGGTCTAAAAGAAGAATCTCTTTATGAGTTAAATACTAAAGATAAAGATACTATAGATGATTTAAATTCTATCTTTGGTAAAGCTATTTTAATAGTAGTGGGACTTGAAGGTGATAGTAAAGAAGTAAAAGCGATGAAAGAACAGCTAATGAGTCAACTTCCACCACAAGCTACTCAAGGTGGAGATATTGATGTGTTTAAGTTGTTATCAGCAATGCCAAAAGAGCAATTAGATACATTAACTAAAGAGATGAGTAAAGGTTTTGAAGATATGCCAGAAAGTATGATAACACAAAGTTCTGTATCATATGTAAAGGCAGAGTATGAGAAAATAGGAATTGATACAGAAAAAACTCAAAATAACTATATATTACTTACTGGTGCAAAAATGCTTGGTATAGCTATGATTAGTATGGTAGCTACAATAACAGTAGGATTCTTAGCAGCAAGAGTAGCAGCAAGTGTAGGTAGAAATCTAAGAAGTGGAGTTTTTAGAAAAGTTATGTCATTCTCAAATACTGAGATGAATGAGTTTTCTACAGCCTCATTAATTACTCGTAGTACAAATGATATTCAACAAATACAAATGTTGATGGTTATGTTACTTAGAATAGTATTCTATGCACCTATAATGGCTATAGGTGGAGTAATAAAAGTTTTAAATACAAATACTTCAATGGCATGGATTATAGCAGTAGCAGTAGTTGCTATTTTATCATTAATAGTAGTGTTATTCTCAGTGGTTATGCCTAAGTTCAAACTAGTTCAAAAGCTTGTTGATAAGTTAAACTTAGTCAGTCGTGAAATAATAACTGGTATACCAGTCATTAGAGCTTTTAGTACTGAAAAACATGAAGAAGAAAGATTTGATGAAGCAAATAAAAACTTAACTAAAACAAATCTTTTTGTAAATAGAGTTATGACGTGTATGATGCCTGCTATGATGCTTATAATGAACCTTATCACAGTTCTTATAGTTTGGAGAGGTGCATATAGTGTTGATTCTGGGGCAATGCAAGTTGGAGATATGATGGCATTTATACAATATACAATGCAGATAATAATGTCATTCTTGATGATATCAATGGTATCTATTATGCTTCCAAGAGCATCTGTTTCAGCTACACGTATAGATGAAGTAATAGTATCAGATATAAGTATTAAAGACCCTCAAAAAACAGAAGTGCAAGAATTTAAAGAAGATAAAAAAGGTCTTGTTGAATTTAAAAATGTTTCATTTATGTATCCAGATGCAGAAGAACCTATATTGACAGACATATCCTTTACAGCAAAACCAGGAGAAACAACTGCATTTATAGGAAGTACTGGTAGTGGTAAGTCAACTCTTATAAATTTAATTCCTCGTTTCTTTGATGTTACAGAGGGAGAAATATTACTTGATGGAGTTAATATAAAAAATGTTTCTCAACATGACTTAAGAGAAAAAATTGGATATGTACCTCAAAAAGGAGTATTATTCTCTGGTACTATAGAATCCAACTTAAAATATGGTAGAAAAGACGCAACAGATGAAGAAATGAGAACTGCAGCTGAAATAGCTCAAGCTACAGAATTTATTGATTCTAAACCAGAAGCTTTTAAAACTGAAATTTCTCAAGGTGGAACAAATGTATCTGGAGGTCAAAAACAAAGACTTTCTATTGCAAGAGCAATAGCAAAAAATCCAGAAGTATATATATTTGATGATAGTTTTTCCGCTCTTGACTTAAAAACGGATGCAGCTCTTCGTAAGGCTTTAAAATCACAAACTGCTGAAAGTACAGTACTGATAGTTGCACAAAGAATTAGCACCATCCTACATGCAGAACAAATTATTGTTTTAAATGAAGGAAAAATAGTTGGAATAGGAACACATAAAGAGCTTCTAAAAAATTGCGAAGTTTATGAGCAAATAGCTTTATCACAACTTTCAAAGGAGGAGCTAGGTAATGAGTAGAATGGGAAAAGGTCCTATGGGAAAATCTATGGGAGCAGGGCAAAAAGCAAATGATTTTAAAGGAACTATGCGAAAACTAATTGCATATTTATCTAAATTTAAAATATCAATAATTTTGGTAATTGTATTTGCTATTGGAAGTGCATCATTTTCTATAGTAGGTCCAAAAATCTTAGGTAAAGCAACTACAAAGATATTTGAAGGATTAGTGAGCAAAGTTTCTGGAGGTAATGTAGGTATAGATTTTGATGCAATTGGAAAAATCTTAGCATTTTTACTTTGCCTTTACTTGATAAGTGCATTATTCTCTTTTATACAAGGATTCATAATGAGTGGAATTTCTCAAAAAGTATCCTATAATTTAAGAAAAGAGATTTCAGTAAAATTGGATAGATTGCCAATGAAATATTTTGATACTAAGACACATGGTGAAATATTATCAAGAATTACGAATGATATAGATACTTTAAGCCAAAGTTTAAATCAAAGTATGACACAACTTATAACATCAGTGACAACTATGATAGGTGTTTTGATAATGATGTTATCTATAAGTGGTATTATGACATTGGTAGCAATTTTAATATTACCAATATCAATGTTTGTAATTTCAAGAATAGTAAAGAAATCACAAAAATACTTTAGGTCTCAACAAGAATATTTAGGAAATGTAAATGGTCAGGTTGAGGAAACTTACAGTGGTCAAACAATAGTAAAAGCATTTAACCGTGAAGAAGAAGTAATTGAAGAGTTTGATAAATTAAATGATAACTTGTATAATTCAGCATGGAAATCTCAATTTTTATCAGGTATAATGCAACCACTTATGATGTTTATTGGAAATTTAGGATATGTAATGGTATCAATCTTAGGAGGTTGGCTTGCAATTAAGAAAACAATTGAGGTTGGAGACATACAATCATTTATACAATATGTAAGAAACTTTACACAACCTATGACTCAAATTGCACAGGTTGCTAACTTACTACAATCAACAGCAGCAGCTTCAGAAAGAGTATTTGAGTTTTTAGAAGAGGAAGAAGAAGACCAAATTGTTGAAAATGCAGTTTCAATAGATGGTTTAGAAGGAAAAATTGATTTTGAAAATGTCAACTTTGGATATAATCCAAACAAGACTATAATAAATGATTTTTCAGTAAATGTTAAACCAGGTCAAAAAGTTGCCATTGTTGGTCCTACAGGAGCAGGTAAAACTACAATAGTTAAACTTTTAATGAGATTTTATGATGTTAATAGTGGTGCAATATTGATTGATGGTCATAATATTAAAGATTTCAATCGTAGTGAACTTAGAGAAATGTTTGGTATGGTTCTTCAAGATACATGGTTATTTAGTGGTTCTATTATGGAAAATATAAGATATGGTAAGTTAAATGCTACAGATGAAGAAGTTATAGAGGCTGCTAAATCTGCACATGTTCATAGATTTATCAAGACATTGCCAGATGGATATAAGATGAAACTAAATGAAGAAGCAAGTAATGTTTCTCAAGGTCAAAAACAATTATTGACTATAGCTCGTGCTATTTTAGCTGACCCTAAAATCCTAATACTAGATGAAGCTACAAGTTCTGTTGATACTAGAACAGAAGTATTGATTCAAAAAGCTATGGATAATCTTATGGAAGGTAGAACAAGCTTTGTTATAGCTCATAGATTATCAACTATACGTGATGCTGATATGATTCTTGTTATGAATGAAGGCGATATAGTTGAACAAGGAAATCATGAGGAACTTCTAAAGAAAGGCGGATTCTATGCCAATCTTTACAATTCTCAATTTGAAGAAGATGAAGCAATGTAACAAAAAATTGATTTAGAATAGATGTATAATTCATTAAGATAAACTAAATAGATAAGATTATATTTTATAAGTATAGTCTTATCTATTATTTTATGTCTTTACAAAGTATGTATTTTATTATACTATGTAATAAGGAAAATGTTGGAGGTGGTTATCAAAATGTATATTTAATCATATTCTTTAAATTTTATTGTAAATGAAATTTAATTTTAATAGTTAATGATTGTATAAAAGTGTATATTTCTATTGCTTTTATTAATCATGTAAAAAACTACTTAAATTTAAGAATTGGATTAAATATAATATGGTAATTGCATATGAGTCAATTAAATTGACATATTTTTAATATATATTTAGAATTTTAATCCTTCTTATGATATAAGTAGCTTGTTTGTATTACTTAGATTTGTAAGGAGTTTTTTTATTGAAAAAACTACATAATATAATTGAGAGGGGGTGTATGAAAGTGATTTTTTCTATAAGATTGAGAAAATAATGCACGATTATGGTTATTATAATGTTAAATTAGAAGTGTCATTTAAGGATAAGATAAAAATAGAATTCTTGATGAATTTAATTATAGAGCCATAATCTCGTGCTATATATTAAATAAAAATAGCAGATAAGGAGAATATGGATATGGCAAAAAAAGGAATAATAGTAGGACTAAATATAAATAATAAATCTGAGGATTTTAATGAACTGATGATTGAACTTGAAAACTTATGTTCAGCATGTGATATTGATGTTGTGGGAAGTGTAACTCAAAATGCAAAGCAAGTCAATAGAGCATATTATATTGGGGCAGGTAAAGTAGATGAATTATTAAACTTAATAAAGAAAGAAAATACAGATATAGTTGTATTTTATAATGAACTTTCTACATCACAACTCAAAAACCTTGAAGAAAAGCTTAATTGCGAAATTATAGATAGAACAGCATTAATACTTGATATATTTGCACAGAGAGCAAAAACTAGAGAAGCTAAACTTCAAGTAGAAGTTGCTAGTTTAAAATATATGCTACCAAGGCTTATAGGTTCAAATGAAAATTTAGGACGTCAAAGTGGTGGTGTTGGTACTAAAAATAGAGGTTCTGGTGAGAAAAAGTTAGAACTTGACCGTAGAAGAATAGAAGAAAAGATAACTTCTCTAAATAGGGAGCTGGATGATTTAAAGTTTCAAAGAGAAACCCAAAGAAGTATGAGGAGAAAATCAAATTTACCAAATGTTGCTTTAGTTGGTTATACAAATGCAGGTAAATCTTCAATCATGAATAAATTAGTAGATACATTTAAAAATTCTGAAGAAAAGAAAGTCTTTGAGAAAAACATGTTATTTGCTACATTGGAGACCTCTGTTAGAAATATAGTTCTTTCAAATAATAAAGAATTTTTACTATCTGATACTGTTGGGTTTGTGAGTAACCTACCACATGATTTAGTAAAGGCATTTAGGTCAACATTAGAAGAAGCATGTGAAGCAGATGTATTATTACATGTTATTGATATTTCAAATCCAAGCTACAAAAATCATATTAAAGTAACTGAAGATACTTTAAAACAAATAGGTGCAGATGGTATACCTATGATACATGTGTATAATAAGGTTGATTTAATGGATGAAGAAGCTTTAAATAATATTGTAGACGATATAGATGGAATCTTTGTTTCAGTAAAAAAAGACATAAATATTGACAAAATGATAAAATGTATTTGTGATAGTATATTTAAGGATTATATAAGATGTAAGGTTTTAATTCCATATAATGAAGGGCATGTAGCTTCCTATTTTAATGATAATGCAAGTATAATAAGCACAGAATATACAGAAGAAGGAACTGTTTTAGAAGTTGAATGTAGTGATATAGAGTATAATAAGTATAAAAAATATATTTTAGAGTAGATTTTAAAAAATAATATAACTTAAAATGTATTTAATGTAAATAGCTTAAATTTGAGTTAAATTATACCTATAAAATATAAATATAGATTAGGGATTCCTAAGAAACCCTAATCTATATGATAATTGTCCTGTGAAAAATCAAAATTCACCTTTGTAAGTTATATGAAGCATACTCGTTTATTCTACTGGCATGGTTGTGTTAGTTACTATTCATATATAACTTTTGTATATGACATCCTTTCCTGCTGATTTGTTAGTATCAATATCTACATGACACAAGCGTCCATTACCAAAACGGACAAGGTTCCACTGGTGGTCATTTTATGTGCTGTGAACATAATAACATTCAATCCCTATAGCGTCTTATTATTTGTAACAAAAATAAAATTATTGACATAATAGTAATTAGTTACTATAATAAAAAGTAACTAATTACTATTTATAAACAGTGATGGAACGTCTAAGAATTAGCATATAGAGAGGGACAAAAAATGGATATAGAAACTTTAATGAAAAAAATTGTTGTGGATGATGAGAGTAGGAAACAAGCTATATTTGCAAATCTATTTGTAATGCAAAATAAACTTCAAACTGCATGTGACAAGTTAGACCCAGAACTTACAATGAAACAATGGTTACTTTTAGCACTTGCAGAATCTATAGATGAGACTGTGACACTGACTAAGCTTGGAGAGCTTATGGGATGCTCACGACAAAATGTAAAGAAATTAGCTGTTGCTTTAGAAAAAAAAGGGTTTGTACAAATTGAAAAAAATGAAAAAGATTCAAGAGCTACTTGCCTTTTAACAAAGGATAGAGTAGAAGAGTATTCAGAAAGAGTAAGAGATATGCAAATTAAAGTATTAGAGCTTTTATTTAAAGATTTTACAGAAAAAGAAGTAGAACAATTATTTTTTGGAATTATGAAATTAAGCAGAGGAATTGAGTATGTAAGAGATTATGTAGAAGATAATAATTTATAAAATAGATAAGTGAGAAATCAACTTTGTATGACATCAAAAGGAGATAATTTATGAAAAATACAGTAGTGATTTATAAAAGTAAATATGGATCAACAAAAAAATATGCTAAATGGCTTTCAGAATTATTGATTTGTGACAGTTTTGAGATTAAAGATATAAACATAGAAAAAATTATGAAATACGATACTATTATCTTAGGAGGAGGTCTTTATGCTTGTAATATAGCAGGAATTTCTTTTCTAAAAAAGCATTATAAAGAATTAAAAGGAAAAAACCTAATAGTTTTTGGTGTAGGAGCATCTCCATATAGTGATGAAGTACTAAAAAAATTAAGGGAAGTTAACTTTAAGGAAGAATTAGATGGAGTTCCATGTTTTTACTGTCGTGGAGAATGGGATGAAACAAAAATGTCGTGGATAGATAGTACACTTTGTAGTTTTTTAAAAAAAGCTATAGCGAAACAAGAGCGTAAAGGACTTAAACCAGTAGAAGCACCTTTGTTGTCAGGAGAAGTTTTTGAATGGTGTGATAAAGAATACTTAAAGCCAATACTTGAATATGTAGACAACATTAAAAGTACAAATTTATAATTATCTTTAAACATGATAAGTTATGAAAATACATTAGAGCATATTTACAAAATAATTTTATGAATAACGACATATAGTTTGATTATTTCTAATATTGTTATAATTTATAATTCATTTAATTTAAAAATACGATTACTAGCCTATTTATTTAATGAAAGGGGCTTTTTTTATTGGTAAATTTATGTTATATTTATGTGAATTTCTTAGGTTATAAATTAGTAAAATAAAAGTGTATCGAATTTCAACAATAACATAAAATAGAAGAATTCTTAAAGAAGGGATTTTAAATAATGGATATAAAGAAGTTAGTGATAATGCAAAGACAATATTATAATACAGGTAAAACTAGAGATATATCGTTTCGTCTAGAAAAGTTAAAAAGATTGAAGTCAGTCGTATTAGAAAATGAAGAAAAAATACTTTTTGCATTAAAGAAAGATTTAAATAAGTCAAACTTTGAAGGCTTTATGACAGAAATAGGTATGTTTTATAGTGAACTTGATTTTGCTATAAAAAACATAAGAAAATGGAGTAAGACAAAAAGAGTTAACTCAAGTATGGTTAACTTTCCATCTATATCCAAGATTATTCCACAACCTTATGGCATTACACTCATAATGTCACCATGGAATTATCCTTTCCAATTAGCACTTATACCATTAGTCTGGTCAGTAGCAGCTGGTAATTGTGTTATATTGAAGACTTCTGAATACTCTGTGTCAACATCTAGTATAGTTAAAGAGATAATTGAAAATACTTTTTCAAGAGAATATGTTGCAGTTGTTCAAGGGAATCAAGAAGAAAGTGAAAAATTACTATTAGAAAGGTTTGACTATATATTTTTTACAGGAAGTACTAATGTTGGTAAAATAGTAATGAAATCAGCATCAGAATATTTGACTCCTACAACTTTAGAGCTTGGAGGAAAAAGCCCTTGTATTATTTTAAAAGATGCAGATATAGAGCTTACTGCAAAAAGGCTTACATGGGGAAAACTAATAAATGCAGGGCAAACTTGTGTAGCACCAGATTACGTATTAGTACATGAAGATAGGAAAGATGAATTAATAGAAAAAATAAAATATTATATTATTAAATATTTTGGAGATAATCCATGTAATAATGAACAATTTCCTAAAATTATAAATGAAAGACATTTTAATCGTATATTATCTCTTATTGATACAGACAAAGTAGTATATGGTGGAATTTGCAATAATAAGACATTAAAAATAGAGCCAACTATAGTAGATAATGTTAATTGGGATGACAATATAATGAAGGAAGAAATATTTGGACCTATATTTCCTATTTTAACTTATAAAAACTTGGATGAAGTTATACAAGAAATTATACAGAGACCAAATCCATTGGCGCTTTATATTTTTACAAAAAATAAGAAGCTAGAAAATAAAATTTTAGAAATGATTCCAGCAGGTGGATGTTGTATTAATGATACAATTACACATATAGCTACGAATTACTTACCATTTGGTGGAGTTGGAGAGAGCGGTATGGGCTCATATCATGGAAAAGCTGGGTTTGATACCTTTACTCACTATAAGAGTGTCTTAAAAAAATTAAATTTAGATATTCCTATTAGATATGCACCATATAATGATAAATTAATTAAGATTCTTAAGAAAATAATGTAGATTATATTGTAGAAAAATGAATATAAATAAAATTGAAAACTTGTATTCTAATTATACTTTATAGAATTTAAAATTTAAATTTGCTATATTTGTTATAAAAATAGTGATTTTGTGATAAAATTTAACTATATAGAAATAAGGAGGAAAAAATGAAAATTAATTGGAATACAAAGTACACAACAATAGCAATTTACACATTTATAATAGCTGCTTGTAGTATAATATTTTATCTAGTATCATCACAAATCGATGTATTTTCTAATAATTTAGATGCTATATTTACAACTTTACAGCCTTTTATAATAGGATTTGCTATTGCATATCTTCTTAATTTTATTTTAAAATTTTATGAAGATAGAGTTTTTATAAAAAGTGAGAAATTAAAAAGCCTAAAACAAAAATCAAAAAGAGGATTGGGTCTTTTATTAACATATGCAACAGCCGCATTGATACTTTACTTGTTTATGTATTTCGTATTGCCTCAAGTAATTGAGAGTATTGTTGGACTAGCAAATGATATACCTATGTATGTAAATAATGCAACTAAGCTTATTGATAAATTAATGACTGATTTAAATCTTGATGAACAATACTTCAATTTGGCAGTAGATAAATGGAATGAATTTGTTGCATATATTATAAAGTTTGTAACAGATTTAATACCAATATTAGGAAATATGCTAAAGAATGTAGCTTCTAGTATATGGAATATTGTACTAGGATTGATTGTTTCAGTATATTTACTAATTGATAAAGAAAAATTCTATGGATTAAGTAAAAAAATAACTTATGCAGTATTTACAGAGACACAAGCTGCTAGAATTTTAGAATTGACTCATAGAAGTAACTATACATTTGGAAGATTTTTAGGTGGTAAGATATTAGATTCATTTATTATAGGTATTCTAACATTTGTAATACTTACAATAGTTAAAATGCCATATACATTATTAATATCAGTTATAATTGGTATTACAAATATCATACCTTTCTTTGGACCTTTATTTGGAGCAATACCATCTACACTAATAGTAATGTTTGTATCTCCTATAAAAGCTTTATGGTTATTGTTAATTATATTAATAATACAACAAATAGATGGCAATATTATAGGACCTAAAATACTTGGAGATTCAATTGGTATATCTGCATTTTGGATTTTATTCTCATTGTTAGTTGCAGGAAAACTATTAGGTTTTGTTGGAATGGTTATAGGAGTTCCAATGTTTGCTGTAATTTATTCTATAATTAAAGATGTTGTTGAAGGTAAATTGGATAAAAAAGGATTACCAACAGATACTTCCGATTATATGTAGCTAAAAAAAGATATTATGTGTAATTAAAAATATATAAATTAAGAAATATTTAAAGCACTGAGAAAGTTAAACTCTTGGTGCTTTTTAGATATAAAATCATTATAGAAGAGGTGTTTTTTGTGGCATTTATACAATGTAAATTTAAATCTAAATATACAGGAGGAGAAACCGATGTAATTGTAGTTCTACCTGTAGCAAATGGAAAAGAACTTTTTAGTGGTAAAGAGATATATGATTTTGAAGGTAAGTTTAAAACATTGTACTTATTTCATGGATTAGAAGATGACCAAAGCTCATGGATTAGATATACTAATGTAGAACATTATGCTAAAAATAAAAATATAGCTCTCGTAATACCAAGAGTAGAAACTAGTTTTTACACAGATATGGTGTATGGGCACAAATATTTTACTTTTGTAAGTGAGGAATTACCTAAATTTGTTAGAGCTATATTTCCTTTGTCAGATAAGAGAGAAGATAACTTTGTAGCTGGAATGTCCATGGGAGGATATGGTGCTTTAAAGTTAGCACTTTCAAAACCAAAAGAATTTTCAGCAGTTGCAAGTTTTTCTGGTTCACCTGATATGATTCATGAGTTAGAAAATCAACAAATAGAAACTAATGCAGATATTCTATTTCATGATTTTGGAAGACCAGAAGATGCTAGAAATAGCGATAATGATTTACTTTACATACTTAAGAATCTTAAAGAAAGAAATGAAGATATTCCTAAAATTTATCAATTCTGTGGTGATAGAGATTTTTTATATGAAAACAATCAGACATTTAAGAAATATGCAGAGTCTTTAAATATAGATGTTGTATATGAAGAGTGTGTTGGAGGCCATGAATGGCGTCTTTGGAATTTATGGATAAAGAAATTTATAGATATGATTGTGTAGGATATTTATAGTATTAAGAAAAAATACTATAAGATATTTTTAAATATAATAAAGACTGAAATTTTAACACCTAATTACGATTTTAAAATTTCAGTCCCTAAGAATCCGATAAAATTTTATTAGGTTCTTATGCGAGTTATTATTGGAGTGAAGTTATCAACTATATCTATATAGTATTTACTCAGTTCCTCTAAAATATCTTCACATAAATCGGTGCTATGACCAAGGTTAATGAGGAATTGTTTTGTAAAATACTTTATTACTGCTTGAGAAGAGATATCATACTTGTGTGAAATATAAACCCTAATTATCTCAGGCTTCATAGCAAGTATACCAATACAAGAAAGTATTAATTCATCATGTTCTATAGATTCTTTATCATTAACATATCTCTTCATTACCATCTCAGTTACACTTCGTTGATAGCTTAAAATAGCTTCTTCATAAGCTATATCTAAATAAAAATTCCTGTACGCTTCATTTTTTAGCAGAAAACAAAGGTCAGCATTCATAGCAAGAAAGAACATCATCATAGTGCCCTCTTCATGATAGTTATAGATTAAAGACTGCATTTCATCTCTTATATCTTCATATATTATAGCCCCTATTTCGCTTTTACTTGAGAAGTAATAACTTATTAGACCTAAATTTATATTAGCTCTTTCTGCAATTTGCCTAGTTGTCGTTTTATGATAACCTTGTTCAAAAAATAATTCTCTAGCAGCACTTACAATACTAGCTTTTGTTTCTTTTCCCTTTTCTGATTTTGACATATTTACTGTATATACCTCTCTTTTCAATCTTTTTTTGAAAATTTGCTAACTATAAATATTGTAATAGAACCACCTATTATAGGAATTAAAATTCTGTCAAAGACAGTAAGAATGCCAACCATATTTAATAATGCCAATATCACACTTACTATAACAGCATAGATAGCACCTTTTTTTGTAGCACCTTTCCAGGAAAGGCCAATTACAAATGGTGCAAATATCACGCCTGTACATAATGGTGCTGGCCAAAATAATAGTTCTAATAAACTATCAAACTTAAGTGCTATAATTGCACCTGCTACAGCTGTTAAAGCTGAAGCAATTTGAGAATATTTTAGAGTATTTTTCAAGTCATTAAATTCTATATCAGGATGTAATAATTTGTTATAAATATCTCTTGATATGATAGCACTCATCGAAGTCATTAATGAATCTGCAGTAGACATTATGGCAGCTAATATAGCAGCTAAGAATAATACAGAAATTAAAGGTGGTAAAGTTGTTGATATCATTTGAGGTAAAACCTGGACAGATGATATGTTTGGAAATAAACTACCACCAATAGCTCCAATTATTCCTATAGGAAAAGCAAGAAACAAAAGTATAAATCCTGCAATTATACTGCTTTTAACTGCATTTTTAGCATTATCAGCACATTGATATCTTAAAAAACTTTCATAAGAAAATATTGAGCCTAAAACTAATGGTAAAACTGTATACATAAAATCACTAATCGATTTATTTCCTGGAAAGAATGGTTCTTTTACCATTGATTGTAACATAAGTAAAGGGTTGTCGCCAACTAATTTTAAGCTTATATAAGCTACTATTGGCAAAAACACAACACAAATAGCAAGTTGAATAAATGCTGATACTGCAACTCCCCACATTCCCGATGTATAAGTATATATAATGATTACTATTACTCCTATAATTACTGCTACATCGTAAGGAATACCAAATGCAGTAGATACAGAACCAAAAGAGATTAATTGACTGCCCATAATGGCTAATATTGATATTGGTGTTACAAGACTTTGATAAGCTCTTAAAAATATACTATGACCATATCTAGTTTCAATATAATCTGCAGGAGTTATATCACAAGATAAACTTCTTAACTTTCCTGCAAAAAATGCGTTTACAAAACAAGCTAAAGAAGCTCCTATAGTAGAGTACATACCAACCCACAATCCTCTTTCAGCTCCCCATTGAACTCCACCTACTAAGCACCCTCCACCAAAAGATGTAGCAGCGATAGTTGCGGCGAGGATGGGTAAAGGAAGATTTCTACCTGCAATTAAGAAATCGGATGCCGTTTTAACTTTTTTAGAAAAATAAAAACCAATCCATATGTATACTGCACACGTAGCAATTAAAAGTAACATAGTTTCTTCTCCTTTATAAAATATTTTTAATAAAATTTATAAAATATATTTAAAATATATTTTATATAAAAGTAGTACAATATTTGTTTTTATTAGTTTTGGATTAGTATAGCTATAATAACTTATAATACTATGTAGAATTACATAAAAAGAAAAAATTGAAAATTCTGAAATTAATGTTTGTAATGATGTTCGTCTGATAGATTCTTTTTGTAATTGTAACATGCTTTTATTTTTAAATCAATAGTACATGTATAAAAATTAAATAAATTTAAAGAGGTAAAAATTATTTTTAAAATCTAGATGTAGTATGAAAATATCTTAATAAAATTATTCTTGAATAATATTATAATAATTTAAAATTACTAAGAATTTGATAAAATAATTTGAAATATATGTTTTGATGACATTTTAAAGCAGTAAAACAATAAAAAACAAATGTAAATTAACTTAAAAGGGCTTTTTACTTAAATCTAAGAGCAAAAAATAAAATCAAAAAAGTGTTTGACAATTATGAATTTTGAGAATATAATTAAATTAAAATTATACACATATAAAATTTAAAACCGAATCAAGAAAAAAATAATTGATGTTTGGAAGGTAAAATATTATACGTGAATAATGAAAAGTGATTAAATTTTATAAGGGAGGGGTAGATGTGAGTAGTCAAGAAAGCAAACCAAAAGGAAATCTTATATCGAATTTTAGAGATGATATGAGAGACCCTAAGAAGAGAGCAATATACACATATTCAAGTTCTATAAACCTAGCATACAATTTTATAGGTTACTTTGTATCAACAGTAACAAATATCTTTTTAACTGATGTAGCAAAACTTGGTGTAATTATGGCAGGTGGTATGCAAATTGTACAATCTTTCATAAAAATTGCTGTAGCTCCTATAACAGGTACAGTATTTGACAAACAACCATTCAAAAAAGGAAAATATTATCCATGGCTTAGATATACACCCGCAGCATTAGCATTGACATATGGTATATTTTTCATAGTCCCATTGATGAAAATAAGTCCAGCATTACTTTTACCTTTAATGACCGCTTTATTATTAATAGCATCTTGTGCTCAACAGGTAGTTTTTACTATAATTTATGCTATTTACCCTGTGGTTGCTAAAACGCCTAGAGACAGAGTTATAGGCTCAACTACTACGAATATATTTAAAGAAGTTGGTAAATTCTTAGTAGGTTTTTCATATCCGTTATTATTAGTTTTATTTGCAGATGTATTAGGTGGAGAAGGAATGGGTTATTTAGGTACTTATCTATTCTTTGCAGCAGGATGTCTTTTAGTATTTTGGTTTTCTTCAACAGAGATAATAAGATCTGGTGCAGAAGATGAGGTTCTTCAAAAAGAAGAAAAACCAAAGATTAAAGCAAGTGAAATGGCAAAAGCTCTATTTACTAACGTTCCACTTATGATGGCATTTTGTCTAGAATTTCTTATATGTATAAGATCTATAGGATTAGGACCTTTAGCTCCATATTATTTTAAATATGTAATAGAAGATGAACGTGGATTAGCTGTATTTTTAGCAATAATGCCTTTAGTAAGTGTAGCGTTCATGTTTTTCGCACCAATATTTATAAAAATCTGTAGAGAGCAAAAATTAGCATCAATAATTTCTTTTTCTATATGTGCAATATGTCACTTGTTGGTTGCATGGACTCCTTGGGGAAAAACTACTTTAGGTGTAACTATGTTACTGGCAATTGGTGGTGGTTTTTCAAATGTAGTATCAATAATAAATCTTAACTTCTTTGCTGGTTCTTGTGATTATGGACACTGGAAATCAGGAAAAGACTTACCTGGTCTAAGTATGTCACTATATCCAGTTGCAATACAAGTAGGTGTATTACTTGCAACTACTATAAGAACAATTTTGATGAATTCAATGGGATATCAAGCTGATATGGTAGTTACAGAAGCAGTTAAAAGTGGTTTCATAAATATGATTTCTTATTCTATGGCAATACCTTTAATAATAGCTGTTGTTATAGCCATATTATACCCAGTGAGTGACAAGAAACTAAATCAAATAAGAGAAGAATTAAATCAAAGAAATGCCTAATTACCTAATTAAAAGAGATTTAAATAGATGATTAATTTTAAGATATTAAAGTAAGTAGACGCAATGGCGTTTATATAAATGAAAATACATATATAGAGGGGGCTTTTAAAAATGATAGAAAAATTATTGAGAAATACAGTAAAAGAGTTACATCAATACGTTCCAGGTGAACCAATAGAAAAAGTTAAAGAGAAATATGGTGTAAAAGAAATAATAAAACTAGCTTCAAATGAAAATCCTCTAGGACCATCACCAAAAGCAATGGAAGCTATGATTGAAATGCTAAAACAAGGTCAACTTTATCCAGAACCAGAAGCAAATGAACTTAGAAGAAAATTAGCTGACAAGTTAGCTTTAAAACCAGAAAACTTTATTGTTGCTAATGGTGCGGATAACGTTATCACACTAATAGGTGAAGCTTTTATCAATAGAGGGGATGAGGTTATATACTGTGACCCAACATTCCCATCATATAGAACTGCAACTGTAAAAAATGAAGGAATACCAGTAGAAGTACCTTTAACAAAAGACTATAAATATGATTTACAAGGCATATTAGACAAGATTACAGATAAGACAAAATTAATATGTGTATGTAATCCTAATAATCCAACAGGAACAATTGTAGATGATAAAGAGTTAGAAGCATTTTTAAAGAAAGTACCTGAAAATATTATAACTATATTGGATGAAGCGTATATAGAATTTTTAACAGTACCTAATTATGTAGATGGACTTAAGTATGTAAGAGAAAATTACAATGTTATAGTAACAAGAACTTTCTCTAAAATATATGGTCTTGCAGGTCTTAGAGTAGGATATGGTATTGCTAAAGATGAGATAATAAGAACTTTATTTACAGTAAAAGAGCCTTTCTCTGCAAATCGTGTTGCTATAAGTGGAGCAACAGCAGCACTTGATGATGATGAATTTATAAAAGAAACATATGACTTGAATAGAGCTGGAATGGCTTATTTTAAGGAAGAGTTCGCAAAAATGGGATTTGATGTTGTAGATTCACAATCAAACTTCCTTTATGTAGACATGAAAACAGATATACCAAAGCTATTTGAAGATTTGAAAAAAAGAGGTTTTGTAATAAGACCAAATGCTACACATGCACGTGTAAGTATTGGAACTATGGAAGAAAACCAAAAATTTGTAGCAGTTTTAAAGGAAATATTAAATCTTAAAGAAGAACCAAGCATTGGATAATAGATAGAAATATTACGAAATGGGGTGTAGATATGAGCTTAAAAATAAACGCAGAGAGATGTAAAAGTTGTGAATACTGCGTTATATCTTGTAAAAAAGGAGCATTAAAAATATCAGATAACATAAATAAAGAAGGATATGCTCATGTAGAAGTTGATGAAAGTAAATGCATACTTTGTGGAATTTGCTATCAAGTATGTCCAGATAATGTTTTTGAAATAATTAAAGAAGAAGCATGTCAAGAGGCTTAGAAGGAGTTGGGATAATATGAAAAAGATGTGGAAGGGGAACCACGCCATTGCAGAAGCAGCTCTAAGAGGTGGTTGTGAGTTTTATGCAGGATATCCAATTACACCTCAAACAGAGGTAATGGAATTTTTATCACATAGAATGTCTGAACTTGGAAGAACTTTTATACAATCTGAAAATGAAATGGCTGCTATATATATGGTATATGGAGCATATGCAAGTGGAATGAGGTCTATGACAAGCTCTTCAGGACCAGGAATATCTTTAAAACAAGAAGGAATTTCATATTTATGTGCAAATCACTATCCTTGTGTAATCGTAAATGTACAAAGATGGGGGCCTGGACTTGGTTCACTAGATTCAGCACAGACAGATTATTTAAGGGATACTAGAGGGGGAGGAAATGGAGATTATCATTTAATAGTTTATGCACCAAACAGTATCCAAGAAACTGTAGATTTAATGTATAATTCATTTGATGTAGCGGAGAAATACAGAGTGCCTGTTGAAATTTTGACAGAAGCGGCTTTAGGTCAAATGATGGAACCAGTAGAATTTCCAGAGTTCAAGAAGAGAGAAGAAGATTTAGGTTGGACTTATGATGGAAGTAATAGAGACCATGCAAAAGTTGCAGATAACCAAAAACCAGCTTTTTGTATGGAAAAGCGTATGAGAATAACTGAAAATGAACAACAATGGGAAGATTATCAAGTCGAAGATGCGGAATATGTGTTTGTAGCGTTCGGTATACCATCAAGAACAACTATGAATGCTGTTAGAAGACTTAGAGAACAAGGTGAAAAAGTTGGAATAATAAGACCAATAACAGTGTGGCCTTTCCCATATAAGGCATTTGAAAAGGTAAATAAGAATGTAAAAGGATTTATTTCAGTAGAGTCAACAGATACAGGTCAGCTAGTAGAAGATGTTGCTTTAGCTTCAAAGAAAGTATGTAAAGAAAATGTGCCTGTTTATGGATTATTCAGTGGAAATCATATACCAAAAACACTGCAAGTAATGGACACTTACAGCAAAATAAAATCTGGCGAAATCAAGGAGGTGTTCTAATATGGCTACAGAAAAATTAACACCTAGCGTTGTTTCAATACCAAACAAATTTTGCCCAGGTTGTGGTCATGGAATAGTAAACCGTATAATAGCAGAAGTAATAGAAGAACATGGATATGAAAAAAATCATGTATTAACTTTAGGAGTTGGTTGTGTTTGTAATATGAATTTTAGCTGGAATGGAGATAAGATGCAAACTGCACATGGTAGAGCTTCATCCACAGCTATAGGAATTAAAGTAGCACTTCCAGAAACATTAGTAATGACTTATCAAGGTGATGGAGATGCTTATGTTATAGGTCTTTCTGAAACTTTAAATACTGCATATAGAAATCATAATGTGACTGTATTTGTAATAAATAACAATAACTTTGCTATGACTGGCGGACAGATGTCATGGACTACTATGCCAGGTCAAGTTACAACAACAAGTGTAGATGGAAGAGATATAAACACTACTGGTAGCCCATTAAAAGTTCCTGAAATGATGGCAGACTTCTTTGATGTAGCGTATGTAGCAAGAGGTTCAGTTCATAGTCCAAAAGAAATAATTAATCTAAAAAAATATATAAAAAATGCAATAGAAGCTCAATTGAATGGAGAGGGGTATTCATTAGTTGAAATATTAGCACCTTGTCCAACTAACTGGGGTGTATCATTAGAGAAATCTATCAAGTGGATGGAAGAAGAAATAGTGCCATATTACACTCTTGGCGAATTTAAGCAAAGGGATGGTGAATAATTATGGAAAAAGAGTTAGTATTTGCAGGATTTGGTGGTCAAGGAGTTTTAACTCTTGGTCTAATTGTAGCTGAGTCAGCACTTGAATTAGGAAAACAAGTAACTTGGATGCCTGCATATGGTCCAACTATGAGAGGTGGAAAAGCATATAGTGTAGTAAAGTTTTCTGATGAGAGTATAGGTGGACCTGATATGGAAGAAATAGACGTTTTAGTAGCAATGAATAAGCCATCTTTAGATTATATAAATTTAGTTAAAGAAGGTGGAACAGTAGTTATTAATACATCTGTAATAGATGATGATATAGCATTAAGAGAAGATATAAATGCAGTTAAAATAAATTGTCAAGAATTAGCTCAAAAAGTAAACAATCCCAAAGCAGCAAATATAGTAGTGCTTGGAGCATTAATTGCGAAAACTGGATTATTTGAAAAAGAATTAGCTTTAAAAACTATGTGTGATTTCTTTGAAGAAAAAGGAAAAGGTAAATTCAATATTCAAAATGAAGCAGCATTCATGGAAGGCTATAATAACGCCATTTAATAAATTACCCTTATCTTAAATGATTTATCTCAAGATTTAATAATCCTTAGTGCCAAGAGAAGTTTCATCTTGAGATAAAATTCATTTAAAATCACAACTATGAAAATATAGGAGAGTGAATTTATGAGCTTGGAAAAACTTATTAGACCAAAGAGCATTGCTATAGTAGGAGTTACTGATAAGCTTGGTTTTGGTAGAAGTGCAGCACTTAGTATAGTAAAAAGTAAAGATACAGATAGAGTATATTATGTAAATCCCAAAAGAGATGAATTATTTGGAAGAAAATGCTATAAAACGATACAAGAAGTACCAGAAGTAGTAGATTGTGTAGTAGTATGCACACCTAGAAATATAGTTCCATCTGTATTAAAAGATTCTGGAGAATTGGGAACAAAAGCAGCTGTAGTATATGCTAGCGGATTTGCAGAAGAAGGAACAGAAGAAGGCATAGATTTAGAAAATCAACTTATAGAAATATCAAATACATATGATATGAAAATATTAGGTCCAAATTGTATGGGATTATTAAATTGTATAGATAAAGTTAACCTTTGGGCAGGAGGTTCTAAATGGGATTTAGATACCAAAAAACCTGGCATAGGAATTGTAGGTCAAAGTGGATTTATAACGGCAGAGATTGTTTCAAGTGATTATTTTAATATATCTTATGGTTTCTCAACAGGAAATGGAAATATAGTTACGCTAGAAGATGCTGTTGACTTCCTTGTAGATGATAATTATGCATCAGTAATAGCCATCTATCTTGAAGGTTTAAAAAATCCTCGAAAATTTATAGATGCTCTAAAAAGAGCTGCACAAAAAAGAAAGCCAGTAATAATATTGAAATCAGGAAGGTCAGAAAAGGGAGCTATTTCGGCTGCTTCTCACACAGGAAACTTAGCTGGTTCAAGTAAAGCATTTGAAAGTATTTTCGAAAAATATGGAGTAATTTCTGTGGAGAATCTGGAACAATTTATGTGTTTAGCACAAGCTTTTAGTGTTCTAGATGGTAATTTACCTACAAATTCTAATTTTGCAGCAATAAACTTCTCAGGAGGAGAAAATACTATTTGTGCAGATTTAGCAGAAGAAAATGGTGTAGAACTTGCAGAAATATCTTCTGAAACTAAAGAAGAAATGAAAAAATATCTTCCAGGATTTGCAACACCTAAAAATCCACTAGATGCCACAACTGCATTATTCCATGAAAAGGATATGATAGTAGGTCTATTACATACATTTGAAAAAGATGATAGAGTCGGATTTACTATGGTAGGAGCAAATATAAGAGATGAAGAAAATGAAATGCATGAGACACTTTGTCAAGCTGTAAGTGAAGCAAGAGAGCAAGGATTAAAGAAGCCTGTGTTTGCAGTTCCTACACTTGAAGGAAATAGATATCTAAATTATAGAACTAGATTAGAAAACAATCAAGTGCCTATAATGTCATCAGTTGGAACTACATTTACTTGTTTTAATAAAATGGCTAAATTTGTAGATTATGATTATTCAAAGAGAACACTAGAATTTGAGGCTGTTAAGAAAAGAGAATCAAATAATGTAGTAGCTCTATCAGAGTTAGATAGTAAGATTGAGATGAAGAAGTATGGAGTACCAGTACCAGGGCAAGGTAATGCAAAAAGCATTGATGAATTAGATGAAATCTTAAAATACATTAACTATCCTGTTGTTTTAAAAATAAATTCTTCCGAAATATTGCATAAATCTGATGTTGGAGGAGTTAAAATAGGAATTAAAAATAGAGATGAGGCAATAAATGCATATAATGAGATTTTAGCTAATGTAAAAAAAGAAAAACCAGATGCTAAAATTGATGGTATATTAGTTCAAGAAATGGTAGAAAGTGGTATAGAAATTATTATTGGTATAACTAATGATGACCAATTTGGTCCAATGTTGCTAGTTGGTTTAGGAGGAGTATTTGTAGAAGTATTTAAAGATACTACTTTATATCCATTACCTATAAATCATGATGAAGCTATGATGATGCTTAGAAAATTGAAGTCATTTAAGCTTTTAAATGGATATAGAGGAAGCGAGCCTTGTGATGTTGAAGCTCTTGCAGATATGATGGTTAAGTTAGGAAAATATGCTTATGAAAATAAAGATGAGGTTAAGGAAATAGATTTAAATCCAGTGTTTGTATATCCTAAGGGAAAAGGTGTATGTGCAGTAGATGCTTTAATAGTTAAATATAAATAGTTCATAAGTTTTGGTATTCAACCATAATCAAAGTACTGGCTGAAAATCACATTTATAAATTAAGTAGTGTGATTTTCAGTCACCCCAAATTTAAAATTTAAGTATCTTAAAGTAAAAATAGATTTTTAAAAATTATAAAATAGAACTGTATAAACAATAAAATACTACATATAAAACGAATAATAAAAGGTGTTTTAATTAGAAGAATCAATCTTGATTTTCATTAAAACACCTTCTTTATTATATCGAAAAGTCTTAAATATTATATTGTTACAGGTGGATTTGTTGGGGCTGCATATGTACGATTAGCAAATTCTTGGTCAACAAAGAATAGCCCACCTTCTCCAGCAAGTTTAACACGCTTTATATTGTCTTCACAATTTGTTTCTTCCTCTGCTTGTTCAGATATAAACCAAAGTAAGAACTGAGAAGTTCTAAAGTCTGCCTCAGAGTTTGCTACAGCTGCTAAATTGTTTATTAAAGATGTAACCTTTTTTTCATGAGCTAATGTACGCTCAAGAATATCCATTGCAGAAGTAAAGTCTGAATCTGGCATTGGGATAGCATCAAGTTGAACTTTTCCTCCTACATTATGTAAATATTTGTAGAAAAACATAGCATGGTCTGTCTCTTCTTTATATTGAACATAAAACCAATTAGAAAATCCTTTAAGTCCTTCTGCTTCAAGGTAAGAAGACATAGAAAGATAAAGATATGCAGAATATAATTCATGGTTAATCTGCTCATTAAGTAATTTTTCCATTTTAGCTGAAATCATTTTCATACCTCCAAATTTTAAACGCTCTTATAAAATATAATAATATTAAATGGAAAAATATTCAATAAGAGTATTTAAATATTTTATATATTTAATAAAAATTTATACTACCATTAAAAAATTTGTAGCTAACAATAGCTATAGAGCCGATTAATGGTGCATTTGCTCCAAAATTTGAATGTTTTACATTTATTTTTTTATATTTAGAAAAACTTGCCGAAGCAGTTAATTTTTTTAATAATGTATTTTCTATGAATGTACCTGGTATATTAAAGTCGTAACCTATTATTATAGAGCTACAATCAATCAATGTAAGTGTATTTACCAATGCATATGATACATATGTACAAAATTCATCAAGCAAAAACATGGCAAGAGTATCTTTATTATTTGCTTCATCTATTAACTTTACTAAAGAAAAGTTTTTACAGTTAATTAATGGAGAGTTGGGATAAATATGGCTCAATGACTCAATTCTTTTAATTAGATTACTAACACTTGTGTAATAATCTAAGCATCCATTATTACCACAGCTACATAATGGGCCACTAAAATTAATAGATGTATGTCCTATTTCTCCGCTTTGACCTAGATTACCAGTATGAAGTCTATTTTCTAGTACCAGACCAGCTCCGATACCATTCATTATATGTAAGTATATATAATTTGATATATCTTTACCCAAACCATACATTTTTTCAGCTAAGGCACCTGAATTAGCATCATTTATCAAAAATATTGGCAAATCGGACATTTCCTCTATAAAATTTACTATATTTAAATTTGATACATTTCCAAAGTCTGGAGGATTTAATATAATACCATTTATATTATCTACTGGACCTATTGAAGAAATACCAATTCCAATTATATCTCTCTTATTATTCTTCATTATTTTAGTAAACATCCTTTTGATTATATCTTTTAAAACATCGTTTGATAGATATTTAGGGTAAGTTTCAGAAAGTTGTTTTACAATATTACCTTTCAAATCTGCAATAATTACCTTACATATATTTCTTCTTATCAGAATTCCACAAATACAAGGTGAGATATTAGAAATATCCAATAAAATAGGTTTACGGCCTGATGAATGTGCATTTAAAGTTGATGATTCTATTTCTTTAATCATATTTTCATTAATAAGTTCCGTGACTAGATTTGATAAAGTCATTTTGGTAAGTCCTGTAGACTTTGCTAAATCAACCCTAGACATAGGTGTATTTGTAGAAAGTAATTTCAATATTATTAACTTATTTTTAATTTTTACATCTTTTATGTTAGAACCTTGCTTGTTGCTCATCGTAAATCTCCTTAAATAAAGTTAAGTGTTTTATTTATTTTCAAGCATACTATTACTTTATACTAGAATAACGTTTTTTTACTTGAAAATACCATTACTTAGAATATATCACATTATATATCATAAGACATATAAAAATATGTTAGAATTAAATTAAAAGTGAAAAAGTGAATTGACATATGATATATGGATAAATAATAAATACTTAATCACAAAACCTGACACATAATAAATTTGATAGAAGGTGTATTTTTAATGACATTAATAAAGTATTTACTTAATAATGTATAGATTATGTAAATATGCAGTCTATATTGTTGTATACAATAAATTTTCATTTTGTAAAGAAGTACAATAAATATAAGATATAAATGTCGATTTTTATTACAAATTGTTACCAAATATATGTACACCTGAACTAAAATCTTGGAAATTGTAACTAAAATGTAAATTTTTCCTCTAATCTATCTAATATTATGGAAACTTTTTGTAATTTATGATATAATAACAAATATATAATTATTAAATTATAATAAATGACTATAGCGTAGATTTAGTACTATGCTATAGTCATTTTTGAATTAAACTTGATATATCAAGGGGGAAGAATATGAGAACAATTAAAAGAGTTTTAGCATTAGGTCTAACATTAGCTATATTTCTAATAAATGTACCTAATGTAAATGCATTAACATCAGATACTATTAAAGGTAACAATATATATGAGACAGCTGGATTAATAGCAGACAAGAAGAATTATGATACAGCGATTATGGTAAATATGGATAGTTCAATAGCAGATGGTCTTTCGGCAAGTGGTCTTGCTGGTGCTGTTGATGCTCCAATTTTGCTTGCACAAAAAAACAACATCCCAAATGAAACGAAACAACGATTAAAAAATGTCAAAAAAATATACATAATAGGTAAAGAATTATCGATAAGTAAGTCAGTAGAAACTGAACTTAAAAAAACAGGAGCACAAGTAACTAGATTAGGTGGAGATGACAGAATAAAGACTAGTTATAGCGTTGCTAAAGAGGTAAGTAGTATTAAAGAAGTTGATGAAGTGATATTAACTAATGCATATAAAGGAGAAGCTGATACTATAAGTGCAGCACCTGTGTCAGTAAGAGACGTAGCTCCTATAGTACTTACAGATGGAAAAAGTGTTCCTTTTTCAACAAGTGATGTAAAATCATATGCAGTAGGTGGAAGTATCTCTATGAGTACTAGTTTAGTTAATAAGACCAACTCTAAAAGACTTGGTGGTTCAGATAGATATGACACAAATAAGAAAGTTATAAAAGAATTTTATCCAGATGCATCAGAATTTTATTTAAGCGATGGATATGATTTAGTAAATGCACTTACAGGTTCTACAATTGCTAAAGAAAATCCAATTGTGTTGGTGTCAGAAAGTAGTGATAAATCTATATTAGCAGGAGCAGACAAAATTACTAGATTAGGTACAATAAGTGATAGCATATATAATAAATGTGTTTCTGCTGCACAGAATAATGGTGACTCATCTACAAAAGGTGATTCTCCTATGAAAAATGAGACAAGCATATTAGGTGAACCAACAGCTAGTTTAGAGGCTTGTTTAAAATGGGCTAAATCTAAAAGAGCTAATGATTTATTTATAGAATTAATACCAATACTGTATGATACTGCTGTTCAAGAAGGTGTAAATCCTGTATTAGCAGTAGCTCAATCTGCAAAAGAAACTGGTTTCTGTAATTTTGGTGGGGTATTAGATGCATCATTCAAGAATCCTTGTGGACTTAAGACTTCTTCAGGAGGTTCTGATACTGATAAGAATGCCCACTCAAGATTTGATACGTGGGAAGAAGGAATATTAGCTCAAATTCAACATTTATGTTTATATGCAGGACAAGATGGTTATCCACTTTCAAATCCAGTAGACCCTAGACATGAAAAATCTTTACTTGGGAAAGCTAAAACAGTTGAAGGTCTTTCTAATAATTGGGCTGGAGGTCAATATGGACAAGATTTAGTTAGAATGATGGGGGAAATTGAAGCTACAAAGTAATTAAAGCATTAATTTAAGATATGCTTATTAAAGCTTATCAAATATCAGACAAATAAGGAATGATTATTGTGAAAAAGAATAATATTTTTAGTATCATATTTCCCACAATTATAATGATATTAATGTTTTTAACCTTTGCTACAGATATATTTAATATACCAAATGTTCAAGCTAAAGGGATTTTCGTAATAGGGATGGTATTAATTTTTCCAGTTGCCTTTTTAATACAGGGGATAGTTTGTGTATTAAATAAAACTAATTGGATTTTATCACTTGTAGTGTCTTTAGTAACTTATATAATATTAATGTATATATTTTTAAATGATTCAGCATATGTATATGTTTTACTTTATGCAGGTTTCTATATGATTGGGCATATAACTGGTAAACTCTATTACAAAATTAAGACTTTTAGAAGTTAAATAAAAAAGCGTATGAAAGAGAAGTGTCTTTAATGATTTTCTAAAATCAAAAATAGATGCTTCTTTTTTATGTAAAAGTATGTAAATAAAATTTAACTCTTATAATATTCTTTTAACACTTGTATACAATGAACTCGTAGTATAATTGAGATAGATAAAATAAAGGGAGGGATAATATGAATTTAATAGATAATCATATTCATACTAATTTTTCAAGTGATGGAAAGGATTCAATGGAAGATACAATAAAAAAAGCTATAAGTATTGGTGTTAGATATTTAACTTTTACAGACCATTTAGAGCATGATGAAGATAGAGGTTTTTGCATTAATTATAATGACTATGTTCCAGTGTTCAATAAATTCAAAGAAAAGTATAAAAAGGACATAGAGTTATTATTAGGAGTTGAAGTTGGTTATAGAAAACATCTAAAAAATGAAATAGAGGAAATAATAAATTCTAATCCTTTTGATTTCGTATTGTGTTCAACTCATACAATTGATAATGTACCTGTTCCATCAAAAGAGTATTTTAAAGGCCTTAGCAAAAAAGATGCATATTATAAATATTTTAATAGTATACTTGAAACTAATCGTGAATTTAGAGACTATAATATATATGGGCATTTAGATTATATATCTAGATATGGAATCTATTCAGATAATAGAGTTATATACAATGATTTTAAAGATGTTATTGATGAAGTTTTGAAGTCAATAATCAATAATGGAAGTGGTATAGAGCTAAATACTTCTGGCTATAGATATGGATTAAATGCTATACATCCAAATGAAGATATATTAAAAAGATATAAAGAGCTTGGAGGGTTTATAGTTACTGTAGGTTCCGATTCTCACAGAGTAGAAGATATATGTAAAGATTTTGATGTGGCCTATGATATGCTTAAGTATCTTGATTTTAAATATGTATCTTTATTTAAAGAAAGAGAAACTTATTTTGTAAATATAGAAAAAGTTAAATCTAACAATATAGCTTAGAGTATGTTTTGAAATTAATTAACAGATAGTAAAAAAGTTAATAGTATAATATTGTATCCTCTAGAAAAATACTAGAGGTTTTTATTTTGCAAAAATAACTATATAGAATTAAATTCAATAAGATAATTTATTTTAAATTGGCTAGAATATCGTTAATATATTTTACTATTATATATTTTTATTGTGATATAATAGTAAAATATATTAACCTATCTTTAAATTATGTAAATTATTATAAAGGAGGGAGAAAATTAAATTGTCTAATAAAAATAAAGAGAGTGTAAATTTAAGCAATCCAATCAAAAAAACTACTCAAAAAAAATTAACAAAAGAAGCTATATTACATATACCTATGAGCAACTATGCCTATGGTTATGATAAAGAAACATTACATATAAGACTTAGAACTAAAAAAAATGAAGCAAAAAAAGTAATTTTAAGAATAGGAGACCAATATGTATGGGATAAAGGTGGTGCAGGAGGAGGAAATTTAAATGCATCTGGAATTGGCTGGTCTGGTGGCTCAAATATAATAATGGATAAAGAATTGGAAACCGAATTATTTGATTACTGGATAGCTAAGTGCAAACCCTTAAATAAACGCTCAAGATATGGGTTTATAGTAGAAGGTCAAGAAGAAAAGATTCTATTCACAGAAAAAAGAATAATAGAGTTGGGAAATGAAAGTGATGAGAAAGAATTGTGCGAAATAAGTAATTTTTTTGGATATCCATATTTAAATTATATAGATATACCCAAGGTACCAAATTGGGTGAAAGAAACTGTTTGGTACCAGATATTCCCAGATAGATTTGCAAATGGTGACCCATCTATAAATCCAGAAGGATTGGACGAATGGGGGGCTATTCCAACAAGAGATAATTTTACAGGTGGAGATTTACAAGGTGTGATAGAACACTTAGATTATTTGAGTGATTTAGGGATAAATGGAATTTATTTTTGCCCTATTACAGTTGGAAATACAAATCATAGATACGATACGATAGATTATATGGAGATAGACCCTTTATTAGGGAATAAAGAGACTTTAAAAAAACTAATAAAAGAAGCTCATAAGAGAAATATAAAAATAATGTTGGATGCTGTTTTTAATCATATAGGATATTATTCTAAACAGTGGCAAGATGTAGTTAAAAATAAGGAAAACTCTAGATACAAAGAGTGGTTTTATATAAAAGATATGAGTAAAATTGATACTCCAATAGAACAAATAGATGAAAAAAACATACCCTATGAGACCTTTGGATGTGAAAAATATATGCCTAAACTTAATACAGAAAATTCAGAAGTAATAGAATACTTATTGAGTGTAGGTAAGTACTGGATACAAGAATTTGATATAGATGCATGGAGATTGGATGTCTCAAATGAAGTAGACCATGTTTTTTGGAGAAAGTTTAGAGAAGAAATTAAAAAAATAAAACCAGAGGTATATATACTGGGAGAAATTTGGCATGGTAGTTTACCATGGTTAATGGGTGACCAATTTGATTCAGTTATGAACTATTTGATGTCAGAAGCTATGAAAAAATTCTTTTGTACAGATGAGATAAATGCTGAAGAATTTAAATACATGATAAATGATATAATGGTAAGTTATCCAATGCAAGTTAGTGAAGTTACTTTTAATTTACTTGGAAGCCATGATACTACAAGGATACTGAATTATGCTAGTGGAAATATTGATAGAGTTAAACTTGCATATTTGTTTATGTTTATACAATCAGGGAGTCCTTGTATATACTATGGTGACGAAATTGGAATGGAAGGAGAACTAAGTTCAATATCTGAAGGACAAAGAAAATGTATGGAATGGAATGAAGAAAAATGGAATAAGGATATATTTGATTTTATGAAGAAGATTATTAGACTTCGTAAAGAAAATAAAGAACTTAGGTCTATGTCTAATGAATGGGTATTAGTAGATAAGGAAAATGGAACAATTTTATTAAGAAAAGAATCCATTTCCGTAATAATAAATAATTCATCTAGAGATATAACTTTAAAATTGCCAGATTATTTGGCAAATAGAAAATCAAAAGATTTATATGAAGAAAAAATAGTAGATTTAAAAGAAGAAATAATATTAAAAAAATACAAGTTCCTCATTTTAAAATAATATAAAAACGTATTTATTTTAGAGTTCATGATAATTTCATGATAAAGTTTTATACTATTAAAAAAACATTATTAATCATGATAAACAAATGCAGTACAATTTTATAAAGAAACTATTTGTAGTAAAATAAATGAAGTAAATTTTTTATTTGAATAAAAATAAATGTTAACACTTCTAATCATTCTGTAATTTAGTAAAAACAAGTAATTACTGAATAGGTAGGAGGAAGTAAAGATATGAATGACTATAAAGAGCATATAGTTATAGTAAAATCTGGGGTTGTAAATCTAATTTTGGGAGTTACACTTTTATTAATTGGAATTATTATAAATGTATTTCTTGTATATATTAAATTATATTATATAGTGCTAATTACTTTTGTATTTACAATGTATGGATTAGCTTCAATTATCAATTGTATGAGAAAGTATATTATTTTTGACTTACATAGTATTAAAGTTCGTAAATGTATGGGAAGTGAAAAAGAGTATTCATATCATGATATTACTAAAATTTCAATAAATAACAAGAAGCAAGGGTGTCCAGTCAAGATATATGTGGATAAAAATAAAATTGTAACTTTTTTTATATCTGATAAAAATTATATGTCTGCTATAGCTGAAATGAAGCGAAGAGAGTTACCTTTTGATAATAAAGCCATAGACTATATATCAGATACTCCATTATGGGTTCCAATTTCATATAATGAAATTAAAGAGTTTTGTAATGAAGCTTCACGAAAACTTGAAAATCAGATTCAGGAAAATCTATATAAAATAGAAAAAGAGTTGGAAACAGATATATCTTTTTCTTTTGGTATAGATGTTCAACAAAATCCGTTCATATGTGTATTTTTAGTGTGTGTTATGAAGAATGAAAACTATACAAAATTTGCAAAAAAATACAGGGGAAAAGAAGCATGGGCTATATTTCCAGTGTATATGGTTGGACCAAAATTGTATAAAAAAGAAATTGAAAAAGGAAAATTTATTTGTAACATAAACTATTTAAATGCTTTTTCTGGAGTAATGTGGTCGAATTTTTGTAGAACGATAAAAAAACAAGGTGTACAAGAAAGTAAAATGGAAATGGATTTTGAATTAAAGACTAAATTAGAATAGATAATTCCATAAAAAATATCTTAAATACAAGAGATAGGATATAAAATAAATTGATTATTAGGTTAAAAAATTCTTGTAGAAAGAGGAAATAAGAATGATTGAAGCATTTATATTTGATTTAGATGGTGTAATTACAGATACTGCATACTATCACTATATGGCTTGGAAAAAACTAGCACATAATGTTGGTATAGATATAGATACAAAATTTAATGAATCTTTAAAAGGAATAAGCAGAATGGAGTCGTTGGATAGAATATTAGAATTTGGAAATAAAAAATACTTATTTTCAGAAGAAGAAAAATTGAAAATGGCTGAAGAAAAAAATAATAATTATGTATCATTAATAGATGAGATAAATTCAAATGATATTTTACCTGGAATAGAAAGTTTGTTAAGCGATATAAAATCTAATAATATAAAAATAGGCTTATCTTCTGCAAGTAAGAATGCAACAAATGTATTAAATCATTTGGGTATAAGTGATAAATTTGATTTTATAGCCGATGCAGGAAAATGTAAAAATAGCAAACCACATCCAGATATATTTCTTATGTCAGCAAAAGGACTTGATGTAAATCCCCAAAATTGTATAGGAATAGAAGATGCAAATGCAGGGATAGATGCTATAAACTCTGCTAATATGTTTTCTGTTGGAGTTGGAAACTATGAGAATTTAAAAAAAGCAAATTTAGTTGTAGAATCAACAAGTCAATTAAATTTTGAATATATACAAGAAAAGTATAATGAGTATATGGTTAGGAGAATTATATGAAATGTTTATTTAATAATATAGATGAATGGAAGATTACACAAGACAAAATTGAAATCAAAGAAAATAGATTAGCAGAATCTATAATGAGTATAGGTAATGGTTACATGGGTATGAGAGGAAACTATGAGGAAAACTATAGTGGAGATACTCATAAGGGTTCTTATATAGCTGGAGTATGGTTTCCAGATAAAACTCGTGTTGGATGGTGGAAAAATGGATATCCAGAGTACTTTGGTAAAATTCCTAATTCAGTCAACTATATAGGGATAAGAATTTTCATAGATGATGTAGAATTAGATTTAGCAAAATGTAAAATTGAAGATTTTTATAGAGAACTAGATATGAAAAATGGTATTTTAAATCGTAGATTTATTGTACACATAAATAATAAAAAATTTGAAGTTAACATTACTAGATTTTTAAGCATATCAGTTAAGGAGTTAGCAGTAATTAAATACAGTATAAAAGCATTAAATTCTGATGCTAAAATAAAGTTCATACCATATTTAGATTCAAACATAAAAAATGAAGATTCAAATTATGAGGAAGAGTTTTGGAATGGAGTTTCTTCAAGTTCTTTAGAATATCAAGGAAGCATACTTTCTAGAACAAAGGAAAATGCATTTAATACACCAGTATTTACTGTGGGTGCAATGATGCATATTAAGGCAAGTGGTAAGATAAAAGACATATCTCATACAAATGACTATAATTACTGTGAGAATTCAATAACAATGGATATTCTAAAAAATGAGGTTGCTAGTATAGAAAAATATGTATCTATAACTTCAACTAGAGATTATAAGGAAAGTGAGTTATTAAGAAAATGTAAAGATATTTTAAATAGAGAAATACCTAAAGGTTATAATGATATATTAAATGAACATATCAAATTATGGAATGAAAGATGGAAAAGTGCAGATGTAAAAATAAATGGAGATAAAAGTAGTCAACAAGGCATACGATACAATTTATTTCAACTATTTTCAACATATTATGGAGAAGATTCAAGATTGAATATAGGTCCAAAAGGTTTTACTGGAGAAAAGTATGGAGGGGCTACTTATTGGGATACAGAAGCATTTTGTGTTCCAGTATATCTAGGGGTAGCAGATAAGAAGGTAACTAGAAACCTTCTGGAATATAGATATAATCAATTGGAGCAAGCAAAAGATAATGCAAAAAAACTAGGACTTAAAGGTGCATTATATCCAATGGTTACATTTGATGGAGTAGAATGCCATAATGAGTGGGAGATAACATTTGAAGAAATACACCGAAATGGAAGTATCGTATATGCAATATATAATTATACAAATTATACAGGTGACTTTGAATACATAAAAGAAAAAGGAATAGATGTAATAATAGAAATAGCTAGATTTTGGGCTAGTAGAGTTCATTTATCTATAAAAAAAGATTTGTATATGATACATGGTGTAACTGGTCCAAATGAGTATGAAAACAATATCAACAATAATTGGTATACTAATTATATAGCTAAATGGTGCTTAGAATATGCTGTAGAAAATGTATTAAAATTAGAAATAGAATATAGTGAATGTATTGACAGAAACAGTGTAACTAAAGAAGAAGTTGAGCTATGGCAAATGATATCAAAAAAAATCTATCTGCCATATGATGATGAGTTAAAAATAATAGTTCAAAATGATAATTTTTTAGATAAAGAATTTATAGAAGTAAAAGATTTGCCAAAAGAAAATCTTCCTCTTAATCAAAACTGGTCCTGGGATAGGATTCTTAGGTCTTGTTTTATAAAACAAGCAGATGTATTACAGGGAATTTACTATTTTGGAAATAGATTTACTAAAGAAGAAAAAAAGAGAAATTTTGATTTCTATGAAAAATATACTGTACATGAATCTTCTTTATCTTCTAGTATTTATTCCATTATTGCTTCTGAAATAGATGATTTGGACAAAGCTTATGAATTATACTCAAGAACTGCTAGACTTGATTTAGACAATTATAATAATGATACCAATGATGGACTTCATATAACTTCTATGTCTGGTTCATGGCTTTCTATTGTGCATGGGTTTGCAGGTATGAGGACATGGGATGAAACATTATCTTTTGACCCTAAGTTACCTAAAGAATGGAGAGGTTATTCTTTCAACATAAGCTATAAAGATAATATTATTAATGTAGATGTATGTAGTGATTTAATTAAAATAGAAAATTTAAAAGGTAAGCCAATAAAAATTATTGTATATGGTAAAAAATATATATTAGAAAAATATATAAAAATTGATAGAAATAAATTTAAATAATATTTTTATTATGTAAATAGTTAAAATAAGTTTATCTAATTATGAATTTATTTTAACTATTTTTGTTTAATAGAAAACTATATATTATAACAATAATCGTGCTTTTAGTTAAATATATTTCATAAATCTTCATAAAATCTTCATAATTTCGTAAAGAAGATGTAACAAAAATAAGATATATTGTATTCAGCAGATAAATAAGGGAGGACAATAATTATGAAGAATAAAAAATTCATTGTTATAATACTGATAATATCAGTTTTAATAGGTGTAGGAGTAAAAGAATATTTCACTAGAGAGATAAATAAGGAAGATATAGAGGTCAGTAAATATATAAAATATGCTGATTTGGCAAGTAAAAATAATGTACAAGTTAACTGGAAGTATGTAGCTTCTATTGTTGCTGTATTGAATAAAAATAACTTGAAAGATATTAAAGATTCACAAATAAAAGAAGTATCAGATTTATTTGTTAAAAATTTTTCTAAAAATAATAAAATAAATAAATTAAGTAATGTTCTGGATGAGTTAGAATTTAGTAATAAACAAAAAAGAGTGGTTGATAATTATATTGATGAGCTTAAGGAGTATGGCATAAAGCCAGAAAGATTGAAGTCTGATACACAGTATATGAAGTTTATAAACGAAATTAAAGCAGAAGCTATACAAAATTACGAAGATTATAAAATACTTCCATCTATAACTATTGCGCAAGCTATAATCGAATCTAGCTGGGGCAAGTCAACTTTAGCAAAACAACATAATAATCTATTTGGTATAAAGGCGGATGCTTCTTGGAAAGGAAAATCAGTGACTTTAGAAACAAAAGAACATTTAGATACAATTATAGATGATAAATTTAGAATATATGATGATAAAAATGAATCTATAAAAGACCATGCAAAATTTTTGGCTACAAATAAAAGATATAAAACCAATGGTGTGTTTGACGCAAAAACGTATATATATCAAGCTAAAGCATTAGAAAAAGCTGGTTATAGTACTGCAAAGGATGAAAATGGAAATAGCATATATGCAGAACGTTTAATAGAACTAATTCAACAATATAATCTTCAATTAATAGATAGTGAAATTCAAAGTGAAATGTAACTTTGACGTAACATAAGGATGATATATTTATCGAGGAGGTGGCTTTTATGAAAAAAATAGTCTCGATATTTATAAGTTGTATGGTTGTTGTAACTACTCTTACTGGATGTAGTAGTGGTGAGGTGGCTAATAGCACATCATCCATGTATAGTGTTAAAAATTTGGATTTTAGCTTTGAAGTGAAACCTGAAACCTTTGAGGTATCAGTTGAATCCGGTGGTTCAAAAGAAAAGATATCTGAACCATCAAAAGAAAGGAAGGTATCAAATTTTAAAAAGACGAGTACACAAGCATCGTGGACATATCCTGATGAAAACATAGACATAAATATAAAAAAAGAGGACAATTATTTAGATGTAAATATTAAATCTAACTCAGAAAAAGAAACGAGCTTTAATTGGCCTAAAGTTGAAGGTGAAAGCTATGTACTACCACTTTATGAAGGTAAGTTTATTCCAAGTAATGATAAGTACTGGAAAGAGCATTTAAATGAATCAACTTATAATGTTATAGAATCTTTTTCAATGCAATTCTTTGCAGTAAACAAGGCAAAATATTCTGTGCTCTATATTATTGAAAATGAATTCAATAATGAAATTGAATTTAGTTCTAAAGATAAGATTAATTTTACATTTAAACATGAATATCCAAGTATCAATAAAAATAAAGAATATGGATTTAAAGTATATTTGACTAATAAAAATATTACAGATGTAGCAAAAACTTATAAAAACTATATAGTTGATAAAGGAGAGTTTAAAACATTAAAAGAAAAATCTAAGGAAAATAAGAATATTGAAAAGCTTTATGGAGCACCACAAATTTATTTTGGAGATAAATCTATAATAACAATAAATGATATTAAATGGAATAAATTAAAAGAAAACTTATCAGATGATTTGGTTAATTGGATGAAAGAACTTTTAAGTATGAAGCCTGATGATAGTGAATTTATAGAAGTGATTAATCAAATAAAAACTCAAGATTATATAGATAAATATCAAAAGAATCAAATAGTTCAAGTATTTAATGAAGTTATGCAGATGAATACTTTTTATAATGACAAAGTTTTTAACAGCAAGGATAAAGAGATAAAAAAAGTACTAGATAAAGGTATATCTAAATTAAATAGAGTAGAACTTATAGAATTTAACAAGAAGTTATTAAAATCAAAGTTGGGAGACAGTGTGAATAATGTTGATACATGGGCAAAGTATAATACAATTGATGTAATTAATGATATCAATAAATCTGGTATTAAAAATGCTTGGATAGGCTTTGATGATATGGAAGAGGGTTATATATCCCCAGAGATGGTTAAAAGAGCTAATGATTTAGGGTATCTAGTAGGACCATATGATTCATATCATTCTATACACAAGCCAGGGGAAGAAAAATGGAGTACGGCGTCATTTAAGGATAAATCTCTATATGAAAATGCTACTATAGAAAATAAAAAAGGTGAAAAAGAAACTGGATTTCAAGGAGAAGGAAGAAAGCTAAACCCTACATTGTCTTTACCAAGTGTGAAAGAGAGAGTACAAAGTATATTGGAAGAAGGATATAAATTTAATTCTTGGTTTATAGATTGTGATGCTACAGGTGAAATCTATGATGATTATTCTCAAAATCACATAACAACTCAAGCACAAGATTTAAAGGCTAGACTTGAAAGGATGTCATATATAAGAGATAATGCAAATATGGTTATAGGTTCAGAAGGTGGAAATGATTTTTCAAGTAGCACTATAGCATTTGCACATGGACTTGAGACACCAGCATTTGCTTGGGTAGATAAAGATATGAGTAAGAATAAAGAAAGTGAATATTATGTTGGTAAATACTATTCTCCAACAGGAGGAGTACCAGAAGTATTTTCAAAACAGACACCTGTAAAAGAGAAATATAAAAAAATATTTATAGACCCAGTTTACTCTCTGCCTTTATTCAGATTAGTTTATAATGATTCTGTTATATCTTCTCATCAGTGGTTATGGGGAACTTTCAAAATTAAGGACGAAGTTGGAAGTAGAATGATGAGAGAAGTATTGTATAATACACCACCTATGTATTATATAGATAGAACTGAATGGGAAAAACACAAAGATGAAATAGTTTCTCATAATAAAATATGGTCAGAGTTTAATAAAAAGGCTATTAAAAAAGAAATGACAGACTTTAAATTTATTTCTGAGGATAGATTAGTTCAAATGACTGAATATGGAGAAGATTTAAAGGTAGTAGCTAATTTCTCTCAAAAGGATGTCAAGTATAAGGATGAAGTTATAAAAGCAAATTCTCTGGTAATATATGATGAAGATAATAAAGTTGTATATAAACCAGAACAATAGATTTAATGAAAATAAAGATTGTTTAGATTTTAAGTGAAAAATAATATAATATTTATTTAGTTTATATTAAAATAGTGGCTATATTAATCTTAATAATTGATATAGTCACTATTATTTATATCTTTTTTAGTATATGACTCTAAAGTAAAATATTCAAAAATTCGATTTTGTACTTCTAATTTATCTTCAGTAGCTGATTTTATTTTAGAAATTATAGATAAAGTTCATATATATCGAAAATAAATAAACATTATGTCAAATGGCCATTCTGAAATAAGAATCAATCTAGTCATTTGACTTTAAAAAATATTTTTGAAAAAATGTCAAATTGGATGTTTTTAGTTATAATATGATTTTATTATGATATTTCGTTCTTATATAGATGCTTAGCAAGAATTGAGATTAATAGCATAATTATAAACATACATATTATAGGTATATAAACTTTAAGACTAAAAACTTCAAATAATTTACCATGCATAATTTGACCAACTGGGGCAACACATTGTGATACAGCTGTAATAGTGGCCATTACCTTTCCCAATAATTCATTAGGCGTTTGTTTTTGAACAATAGTTAGAACAAATACAGCAATAATTGTCATAGACATAGCTACAGGTATAATACAAATAAATAGTAATATAAAAGATGGATAATATCCTAGTCTGAGCATTGAAGGTGAAATTGAAATAGCCATTGGTATCATCAGAATACTAATTAGCATTAACCAGCGATATAGTGTATTCATCTTCATTTTTTTTGCAAATAAGCCTATTGAAAGTGCGCCTAAAACACTGCTAAATTCGATAATTCCTATTCCTATACCATACATATTATTACTACTGTTCATCGTTACACGTAAAATATATTGTATTCCTACAAGTAAAAATGGAGTTAAAAATAAATTTAAAGAAGCTGCCAGAATCATAGCTTTACTAATATAAGGTTGTTTTATGATATAAGAGAATCCTTTTTTCATGTCACTAACTATGGTCATTACTATATCTCCATTAAGTTCTCTTTTGTTAAAAGGTATATAAATAAATATCTCCATTACTGCTGATAGAAAAAATGAAATGCAGCTTATAATAAGAAGCATCTTAATTCCAATAAGACCATATAAAAAACCTCCAAGTACAGGAGCAAACATACTTGAAAGTGCACCTATTCCATTTACAATTCCATTTGCTTGTTCTAAATCTTTTTCATTTACTATTAAAGGTATACTTGCCTGTACAGTAGGTTGATACATACAACTAATAATAGATAGGAGTATCATAACAATTCCAATCAATACAATAGAATCATTTAGAGTAGAAAAAAGACAGATAAAAATGAGAATAATTATAGAACTCATAAAATCAAATATAACCATTAGATTTCTACGATTGAATCTATCAGCTATTGCACCACCAATTGGGGACAATAGAAGTGGAATATTTGATATTGCATATAAAGTTGCAAATATATCTGCACGACCTGTTATATCTAAAATATAAGTAGAAAGAGCAAATCTTAATAATGATGAACCCAGTATAGATATAATTTGACCAAGTACCATAAGGTTAAAGTTTTTGTTAAAAGAATTATTTATTTTATCTAAATTTTGCATTTATAGAACACCCCTCTTTTTTATGACTGACCGTCAGTCTAATAAGATTATAATAAACTATATCCAAAAAGTCAATAGTATATATACAATGAAAAATTTTAAAATAAGTTTTTACTGTTAATATAGAAATCAATATATATGAAAGATTATTATGTCTTAAAAAGGATAAGAGCTATATGGTGAATAATAAAAAATGGGTAATTTAGAAGAGTTTTTATGAATAGTATTAATATATAGATATAGGGAGATTGATGTGATTATGTATGAAAATAATAAGGTAATCTATAATTTTGAAAGATGTGAAAGACTAGAAAATACTTTTTATTTATCTCAATTTAATACATATAAAAATTTTAAGTTAACTTCTAAAAAATCCATAGTAAATTCATTGGAGACATCTGTTTGTAATATGAATATTCATAATATAAGTCTTGTTGATACGATGGAGTGTGTATCATTAGAAGATGAGCAAATGACGGGGAAGAAGTTAATTTTAGTTGGTGATATAGATACTAATGTGATACTAGATTATGTGGGAAATAAGAGAAATAGAAGTTCTAATAAGAGAAATATACTTAAGTTAAAAATACCTTTTAGTACATTTATACAAATGCCTAGAAGAATAGAAAATAAAGAGAAAATTAATTTAAAGTATCTTATACAAGATATGACATCGTCTATTTTAGATGATAATAATTTATTTATTAGTGTGACTGCAATTATAAGTTATGAAAATAGTTCTAAAATGGAGTAATCTTTAAATTATAGAAAGGTGGATGCAATGAGAATAACTAAAACTACTTTTAATGATGTCTTTTCAAATGATATAAGTGGAAGTATTTTAAAAGTAGAAAAATATGTTGATAAAAAATGTGCATCTGTATTCGAAATTTTGACTTATACTATTATTGTTACAAATACGAGTAGATATAAAACAGGAAATATATTTTTTAAAGATTATATTTCTAAATATATAGAATTTATAAATAATACTGTAAAAGTTAATGGTATTATAAAATGTGGATTAGACCCACAACAAGGTTTCTACATAGGAAAAATAGATGCTAATTGTAAAAAAATAATATCTTTTAAGAGTGTAGTTTTGCCAAATTCAGCATATAGAGTTATAAAAAACAACGCTAATATATACTATTATTATAAGTGTACCCTAGATAAATTTCCAACAAGAATATCAGTAGAAAGCAATAGTGTTTATACCAATATAAACAAAACTGTATTTAAGCAGTTGAATATAAGTAATTCTTTAAAGATGCCTAAAAACCTAAAAGATATATTAAAAGTAAACATAAATAGTAAGATACTTGATGTTAAACCTATAAAAAATCCTACAAACAAAGGAAAAGATTTAAAACTGTGTAATTTAATAGTTTTTGGTAGTATAGAATTTGAAATGGACTATAGTTGTAGAAATAGGAGTAAGTTCAAAGTAGTGAACAAGTCTGATAATATTCAGAAAGAAAAGGGTTATGATAATGATTTACAAAATAATAATGAAAATGTAAGTGACTGTAAGAAACAAACAAGTTTTAATGAGAATAAAGTAAAAAATATAACAAAAACTTTTGGATTTTCTTGTTTTATTTGTTCACCAGTTGGAATAGTTTATGAGGATATGAAAAATATAAATGTAAAAATTGAACATACATCAATAAATGAGTTAAATACAGATGAATTATTTATAAATACATCACTTTTATTGTATTATTAACTCTTCAAAGCTAAAATTTATTAAACTAGTATTTTATTAAATAAAAAAACATAGATATTGATATATATTGTATATACAAATAATTAATAGAAATTCTTAATTTTAAGTAATTCTAAATAATAAGTATAATATAATATTTTAAAAGTGTAGATTTATGATAAAATAAGACAAATATGTTAAAAAAATGATAATCACAGAGAACTTTTGCCTTCTTCAATTAATATATTATTATTAGTAATAACTTTAAAATTATATTACTATTATATAAAAATTGGCTTAAAAGAAGGTGAAAAAAGTAAATGAAAATATGCATAACAGTAGGTCATAGTATACTAAAGGGTGGCAAAAGTACAGGTGTAAGTAGCATAGTTGATGAATATAACTATAACAAAAAATTAGCTCCTATGTTAGCTGAGATGCTTATAAGTCAAGGTAATACAGTAGATGTAATAGTTTGTCCAGAAAGACATTTTATGTCAGAAAGAGAAGAATTTTTTTATAGAGTTCCAAAAGTAAATAGTGGTAAATACGATTTATTAGTAGAGCTACATTTAAATAAAGGTGATGGAACAAAACTTGGGACAGAAGTGCTTTATTATGGTAATGAAGGGTTAGAATATGCCAAAAGAGTATCTAATAAACTTGGAGAATTATTTGAAAATAGAGGAGCTAAAAAAAGAGAAAATTTATATATATTGAGAAATACAAATCCAGTTGCAATACAAATTGAAAGTTTTTTCTGTGATAATGTGAATGATTGTAATAAAGCAAATGAAGCAGGTTATGATTGTATAGCAAGATTAATTACAGAAGGTATATTGAATAAAGATATAAGTATGTGAGATTATGGCGATTTAGGTGTTGATTAATACCTTTCAATTTTAGATACAAACTAAAACACAATATATTAGTATAATTTAAACTTGCGAAAGACATGTTATTTTGGTTATTAACAAGAAATACCCCTTGAAAGTATTGATTTATCAATATATTCAAGGGGTATTTAAATACAGAAATCTAGCTTGTTTAGAGCTAAACTATAGCTTTATATAATATCTATTTTATGTTAAATATAATAAATAATATAAAAATGTTATAACCTTGTATTATAATAATATAATGTAGAAAAATATAAGAGATAAGATAAATATGACAAGGTGGTAATATATGAAATATACATTTGAAAGTTTTAAGTTAGATGAAAAGATACTTAAGTCCTTAAAAAATTTAGGATATAATATACCTTCTAGAGTACAAATAGAGGTTATTCCAAAATTATTAGATGGTCAAAACATAGCAGTGAAATCAAAAACAGGAAGTGGAAAAACAGCAAGCTTTGCGATACCTGTATGTGAAAATATAGATGTAGAACACAATAATATTCAAGCACTTATAGTTGTCCCAACAAGAGAACTAGCATTACAAGTAAAAGATGAGATATCAGGGATAGGAAGATTAAAGAAGGTGAGATGTAGTGCTATATTTGGTAAACAACCTATAAAAGAACAAATAGCAGAATTAAAGCAAAGGGTTCATATTGTTGTAGCTACTCCAGGTAGAATAATTGACCATATAAATAAAGGTACTATTAAGTTGGAAAACATAAAGTATTTAGTAATAGATGAAGCTGATAAGATGTTTAATAAAGGTTTTGTTGAACAAATGGAAAAAATATTATCTAATTTGCCTAAAGAAAAAACGATAGGGCTTTTTTCAGCTACAATGAATGAAGAGATAAGATATATATGTGAAAAATATATGCTAAACTATAATATTATAAATATAGATGAAAATGAAGATAAAAACAATGAGAAAATAAAACAAATAGATGATAGAATAGTAAAATCTAATGAAAGAGATAAGTATGTAATTTTAAAAGAGTTAATATACAGTGAGAATCCAAAGAGTGTAATAATTTTTTGTAATACTAGAGAAAAAGTATCTAGATTATATAATAAAATGAGTAAAGATGGTTTTTTGGTAAGGCAGTTACATGCCGATTTATCACAAGAAAAAAGAATCTTTGTGATTAAGGATTTTAAGGATTTAAAGTTCAATGTACTAGTTAGTAGTGATGTAGCATCTAGAGGAATACATATTGATGATATTTCCTTAGTTGTAAACTATGATGTACCTTATGATAAGGAAAACTACATACATAGAATAGGTAGAACTGGAAGAAAAGGAAGTAGTGGAAAAGCCATTACTATAGTAGATATACAAGATGAAAAATATCTGGATGGAATACAAGAATATATAGGATATAAAATAGATGAAATACCTACAATAGAAAAAAATAGAATTATGTTAGGTAAAAGATTGTTTGATGAATATTCAAAAGACCTTTTAAAAGAAGCATTAAAAAGAAAGAAAGTCAGTAAAAGTTATCAAAAAGGAAAAGATACAAAACTAAATTCAGAAGATGAAGTGGTAAGATTATATTTAAATGCTGGGAAAAAAAAGAAAATAAGAGTTTTAGATATAGTTGGGGCGTTTAGCAACCTAAAAGGAGTTACTAATGATGATATAGGTGTAATAGAAGTTCAAGATTTGTGTTCATATGTAGATATATTGAATTATAAAGGAGATTTAATATCAAAAAAATATAAAGAAATACCTATAAAGAAAAAGATGGTTAAAGTAAAGAGAGATATGAGATAGTTGAAGTTAAGAATGTGAATTAAGTTTAATAAAATAAAATAATTTTATATTTTTAAAAAATTATTAAGTTACAAAACTTTAAAAAGTAAGCTATAATGGTCCTAAATGTTTATAACAATAGTCACTATGAATATAAGTTATAAACATGTATTTATAAAGATATTGGAGGAGGGGAATATATGGGATATTTTACCTATAATGACAAAAAATGCTACTATAACGAGATAGGAGAGGGTACACCATTACTTTTTTTACATGGTAATACTGCTTCTTCTAAAATGTTTAATGAAGTAGTTGATTTTTACAAAGATGAATATAAGGTAATATTAATAGATTTTGTAGGTCATGGTCAATCTGAAATGGTAGATAAATTCTCTGTAGATTTATGGTTCGATGAGGCCATGCAAGTTATATGCTTTTTAGAAAAAATGAACTATAAAAAGGTGAATATAATTGGCAGTAGTGGAGGGGCTCTTGTAGCATTAAATGTTGCTCTTGAAAGACCTGACTTAGTTAATAAAGTAATAGCAGACAGTTTTGAGGGAGAAGTTCCTTTAGAATCATTTGTAAAAAACGTGAAAACAGAGCGTGAAGAATCAAAAAAAGATGATGGTGCAAAAGCTTTTTATATTTATAATCAAGGAGACAACTGGGAAAAAGTTATAGATAATGATACAGAAGCTATTTTTGAACATTATAAAACTATAGGAAAGTTTTTTCATAAACCTCTAGAAACTATGCAACCAGATGTACTTTTAACAGGAAGTAAAGAAGATGAATTTGTATCTTTAGTATCTCATGATTTTTTTGAAAATACTTTTTCAGCAATTCTTAAAAAAATTAAAAATGGTAAAATGCACTTGTTTGATAAAGGTGGTCATCCAGCTATCTTATCAAATGGATTAAGTTTTGCAAATGTAGCAAAGAAATTTTTAAAAGAATAATTTAATAATACGATTATTTAAAGTTTTAGGATTTACATAAAATGTAGCTTAACTATATAAATTTTAGAATAAATTTATATAGTTAAGCTTTAAGATTAAATACTTTAATTAAATAAATCTATTATCTCATCATCAGACAAACTTTTCAAGACACCTTCATTGGATAATTCTCCATTTATAAATTGGTTTATAAGTTCTTTTTTACTTTCCTGTAATTTTATTATTTTTTCTTCTATAGTTCCTTTAGCAATTAATTTTATAACTTGTACTGAATTTTTTTGCCCAAATCTATGAGCTCTATCACTAGCTTGATTTTCCACCGATGGATTCCACCATGGGTCAAAGTGAATTACCATATCAGCAGATGTAAGGTTTAAACCAGTTCCACCTGCTTTTAAAGATATTAAAAAAACTTTTTTATCCGTACTTGTATTAAATGTATCTACGAGTTCAAGTCTTTCTTTAGCATTAGTCTTGCCATCTATATAATGGTATTCAATTTTGTACTTATCAAGTTCTTTACTTATGTTTTTAAGTACAGATGTAAATTGTGAAAACAGTAATATCTTGTGGTTTTCATTTATACTATCTCTAAGTATTTCTAAACATGTTTCAATTTTTGAACTTTTTTTACTGTAATCTTTTACTACTATACTTGGGTCTAAACAAAGCTGTCTTAGTTTTGTTAAATAGGAAAATATAACTATTTTATCTTTTTTTAGATTTTTATCTTTTATTTTATCTTGTATATCTTTTGCATATACACTATATACCTTTTTCTGTTCTTTATTTAGCTCTACAAAAAAGTTTTTCTCAATTTTATCTGGAAGCTCTTTCATAACTTGTTTTTTGCTTCTTCTAAGAATAAAAGGTTTTATCAGTTTTTTTAAATTTTTAACATTATCTTCTTTATTTATGAATAGCTCTTGAAATTTTGTTTTACTATATAAATAACCAGGCATTATAAAATCAAATATAGACCACAATTCTAGCAAATTATTTTCCATAGGTGTGCCAGTAAGTGCAAATTTATTTTCTGCATTTATACTTTTTACAGATTCAGTTACTAAAGCTACTGGATTTTTGATATTTTGAGCCTCATCTATTATACAATAATCAAACTTTATTTCACTATATTTTTCTAAATCATTTCTAAGAGTTCCATATGTTGTAAGTATTACGTCGAAATTTTGTAACTCCATAAAACATTTCTCTCTATCTCTCTTACTTCCATGTATCAATAAAACTTTTATATCTGGAGCAAACTTTTCAAATTCATTTTTCCAATTATAAATAAGTGATGTGGGTGTAACAATAAGACTTTTTTTGTTGGATAATGATAATAAAAATGCAATAGTCTGTATTGTCTTACCAAGGCCCATTTCATCAGCTAGTATACCACCGAATTTATAATAATCTAAAACTTTAAACCAATTAAAACCATTTATTTGGTAGTCACGAAGGTCTGCTTTTAAATTGTTTGGAATATCTAAATTTATACTATCAAAATTTCTAAATTTTTCACAAATGCTGTCTAATTCTTTTTTGCCCTCTATAAATTTTAAATTTTTACCTTTTATCATGTCATTTATATATAGAGCTTTATTATTATGAATTTTGTTGTTTTTTGATTTATCTATTATATCTAGATTTTCAACTAATTCAAAAAAATCTTTTGTTTCTCTCTCTGATAAGTCTATAAAATTTCCATCTTTAAGCTTATAAAAAGTACGTTTCTCTTGAAAAGCTTTCAGAATAGACTTGTACTCTTTTGGATTTATATCAGATATATTAAAATTAAATTCTAAATAATTTTGATTAGTTTGATTAATTGAAGCTTGAATTGATGAAGAATTATATATCTTTTTCAATTTAAACTTCTCAGAATAATATATATCTCCAAATTCTTTTAAAGATTCTAATTGTGAATCTAAAAATGTAAATAGGTCATAATCACTTCCTTTAAATACATAACTGTTATTTTCTTTTACAAATTGCGAAGAAGTTATTTTATTTTCAATTTTAGCTTCTTTTTGTGTGTTGGGAAGTATAAACTTTTTCTCTTCATTGTCATATATATACTTTATATCACAACAGATGTTTCCATCAATCATATCAAAGTAAAATTCAGCTTTAAAATCTTTTGTTATATTATTTGTTATATTATCATCTAAATAGACTTCTTGAGATATAGCTCTTAATTTAGGTACTAACAATCCTAAAACATCTTTAGAATCTTCTTTATCAAACTTTAATTCTTTAGATTTTGATAATACTTGATAGATTTTTGAATAATCATGAGCTTTTTTATGTGATAACAAGTATAGATTACCATCATATAAAAGTACATCATTTTTTTTAGTAAGTGGAACAGGTAGTGAATCTTGAGAAGATAAGACTATTTTATCTTCTATATTTTTAAAATTAAACTTTACTGGCAAAGCATCCTTTAATATTCTTGGATGGTATTCTTTTTTAGAAAAAATAAGGGTAAAATCTTTGTATTCAATAGCATTTAAAAACTGTTTTAAAGAACTTGCATTTATCTCCATAAACTTTTTTGAATATGATGAAGAAAAATTGTATGAAAGATTTGTACCATATTCTTCTATAATATCTACTAATTTCTCGTCTTCATCAGCAAAATAATGAATGTTAGGATTGTAAATAAATTTTTTCCCAAAATCTAATTCATATCCATTAAGTTTTGAATATGCAAATTCAGTAATATTTTTTAGAATATACATCTTATCAATTCCAATTTTAAATTCAGCAATTGCTTTATTTGAATCAACATTTATTAATACATCTAAATTAACTCTTTCTTTTTTAGTATTATCTAAAAAAGAAAGCAATTGCTTACTTAAGTCTAAGTTAGTTTTAGAATTAGTATTAGAAATTTTATCCTTATTATCACCTAATATGTCTATTAAAATAGGAGGAACATCTTTTTTATTTTTTATTTGTTTTAAGCTTTTTATAACAATAGCAACTATATGTTTACATATAAAAAGTCTTTGATTTGTACCTTTTGATTGACAATCAGCACAGCTACAGTCATTTTCAATTATCTTAAAGTGTCTTATATCTATAGTTATTGAACTAAAGTAAAAGCTATAATTATCTTCAGAATTTACTCCACCACGAAATGTCAACAGATTATTTTGTAGGTCATCAATATCTATGTCTATATAATCAACCAACTGATTAGTGTAGTATTTTACACCTCTTGACCACCTTGATGGTTCTGTATTTCTTTTTATTAATTTATATATCATATCTATTTTCATTTTATTCACCTTACCTCACTGTATATATTATAATCTAAATGCATTTAATTTACACTCTAAATCTGTAGCTTAAATTAAAGTATATATAAATAGCTTTTATCTATCATAAGATACATGTAAATAATAATTTACTATTAGATTTTTATCATATTATCTTATAAACTATGAATTAAAAATAATTATCTAAATAAATATTAAAAATATAAAGCTTTATTATTAAAATATTCTTGATATTATAATATATAGGATTTAAAGTATGATATTTGAATAAAAAGAATGTATAATAAGTTTAATAATTATATTTATTATTGGGAAAGGAGAGTGTCGATATGAATAATTGTAACTTGCTTAAAGCTAAAATACCATGTGAAGAAACTGGTATAGAAATAAAGAGAACTTTGTGTGATATTTGTTCTCCAGGAGTACATTGTGGAATTGATGCATATGTTAAAGATGGTAAAATAATAAAAATAGAAGGTACAAAAGAACATCCAATGAATAAGGGATTGTTATGTACGAAAGGTCTTTGTAATAGGGAGTATATCTATAGAGAAGATAGAATAAAGACACCACTAAAGAGAATTGGTAAAAGAGGTGAAGGTAAGTTTAAGCCAATATCATGGGAAGAGGCTTATAGTGAAATAGGAGAGAGGTTAAATAAAATAAAGAGTGATTATGGAGCAAAACATGTGGCATTTTTTACAGGTTATGGAAAATGGTATAGACCGTTTTTACAAAGGTTTGCATCTTCATTTGGTTCTCCTAACTACGGTACAGAATCTAGCTCATGCTCAACATCTGCACAGATGGCTGGAAATGTTGCTACTGGGAGAAACTTTACAATGCAAGATATGGAAAATACAAAGACTTACTTAGGGTGGGGATTTAATCCATACTACTCTAAATTTTTAAATAGTGTAAATCTAACAAAATTAAAAGAAAAAGGTGTAAAATTTATAATTGTAGACCCTAGAATAACACCAACAACTCAAAAAGTAGCAGACCTTCATTTGAGAGTTAAACCTGGGACTGATGGAGCTTTAGCTCTTGGGATGGCAAATCTATTTATACAAAGAGATTTAATAGATAAAGAATACATAGAAAAACATGTACATGGATTTAATGAATATAAAGAATATGTAAAGTCATTTGATTTAGATACTGTAAGTAAGATTACAGGAGTTTCTAAGGATGACATAGCAAAGGCAGTAGATATGTTGTCGCAAGGTCCGTTTTGCATAAATGAAAGCGCAGCTCCAATAGTGCATCATCAAAATGGATTTCAAAACTATAGAGCAATGATGTCTTTATCTGCTATAACAGGTAATTATGATAGAGTAGGTGGTAATATACCAAAACAAGATTATTTTGCTGGTAAGTTAGGTGGATTTCAGGCACTAGAAAAAGAGTTTGTGAAAGAAGTTCTACCTAAAAATATAAATGAAAGAATTGGTGGAGAAAGGTTTCCTCTATGGAATGAGATGGTGACTCAGTTTCAAGCGATGGATTTAACAAGACAAATAGAAGAAAAAACACCATATGAAATAAAAGCTTTATTTTGTCATGGCATAAATGCTAGAATGTTTCCTAATTCGGGTAGACTTTTTAAAGCATTAGATACTGTAGATTTTTTTGTAAATATAGATTTATTTATGACAGACGCATCAAAATATGCAGATATACTTTTACCTGCATGTACATCTTTTGAAAGAGAAGAATGTAAGAGTTATCCAGGTGGATATATTACATATACTAAAAAAGTCATTGATACATTATATGATTCAAAATCAGACGTAGAAATACTTTCAGATTTAGCAAATGTTATGGAGATAGATGATGATTTATTAAAGGCAGGTTATGAAGTAAGTATAAGACATATGTTCAAAGATACCTGTGTGGATGTGGACAAACTTAAAGAAAGTGATTTACCATTAAAATGTAAAGATTTTAAACCATACATAGTGGGTTCATATACAAGAGATGGATATGATACGAGTACATCTAAGTTTGAATTGAAATCTGTAATTATTGAAAAATACAAAGATTTTGGACTAGATGCACTACCAACATATACAGGATTTAATGATGATATAGATAATGATTATACTCATCTATTGACATCTGGAGCAAGAATTCCAAATGCACTACATTCAAGACTTCATGATGTCAAACTTTCAAGACTATTAAAAAATGAAGCTAGTTGCGATATTTCTAGTTTAGATGCAAAAGAATTGGATGTTATCAGTGGAGATTATATAAAAATAACTACTAAAATAGGAAGTTTAAATGTAAAAGTTAATGTTACAGACAGAGTCTTATACAGAAATATACATATGTATCATGGATACAGAGAAGCTGATGTAAATAGCATTATTTGTGATAATTTTGACCCTTATAGTGGATTCCCTGCATATAGAAGTTGTAAGTGTAAGATTGAAAAGATAAATAGATAGATGGAGGGATATAATGAAAAGTTTATTTAAATTTAATAAAGAATTATGTACAGCATGTGGAGCATGTTTACTTGCTTGTGTAGACCAAAATGATAATGATATAGATAATGGCGAACTTTTTAGACGTGTATTTACAATGGAAGATGGTGAAAATATAGAATATTTTTCGTTAGCATGTATTCATTGTGATGAGCCAAAATGTTTGGATATATGTCCTAAAGACTGTTTTAAAAAAGAAGATGGGTTTATTTTATTGGATAATCAAAACTGTATAGGATGTAAACTTTGTGAAAAAGCTTGTGAATATGGAGCTTTGAATTATGGCAAGGATGGCAAGGCAAATAAGTGTAATGGGTGTGTTGAAAGACATGAATGTGGTATGGATTTACCTTGTGTAATGGTATGTCCTACAGGAGCATTAAAATTTAATAAATAAATCAAATATAAATAGCGACTTGCACTTAGATGTAAGATGTTTTTTATGAAAGGCTACATTGAGTTTGTATTATAACAAACTTAATGTAGTTTTTTTTATGGATATAGTTGGATACTATAATATGGTTATTGGAGATAGTTTTTTGCTATTGGACAAAGAATGGAAAACATATTAAACTTATGTTGTTCAAAGTCGAAGTATAATATAATAAATAGAAAATTGTATTATATTTGTAGTATATAAATAAGGGGTATTGAAATGGAAAACACAAATACATTAATTTTAAAAAATATTACTCATTATTATCAATCTAAAAATGGAGAACGTATACATGCTATTAATGATATAGACCTTTCTGTAAAAAAAGGAGAGTTTTTAGCTATTGTTGGTTCTAGTGGATGTGGAAAAAGTACACTTTTAAACATAATGTGTGGTATGTTAAAACCTACAAAAGGAGAAGTCTTAATTGATGGAAAACCATTGCATTTTGGGAGACATAAAATAGGATACATATCACAGATGGATACTTTACTTCCTTGGAGAAAGATAGTTGATAATATTGCTCTTGGTCTTGAGATAAGGGGAGAAGACAAAAAACATAGAATAAAATTGGCAAAAGAGCTTATGCAAACTAGTGGTTTAGCTGGTTTTGAGGAAAAATATCCATATGAGCTTTCTGGAGGGATGAGAAAAAGAGCGATTATAATGCGTGCTTTAGCACAAGACCCAGATGTTATTTTTATGGATGAACCATTTGGTCCATTAGATGTATTTACAAGAGAATTGCTACAGGATGAAATTCTAAATATTTGGCAAAAAAGAAAAAATACTATTGTGTATATTACTCATGATATATCAGAAGCAATAACATTGGCAGATAGAATTATACTTATGAGTTATAGACCTTCATCTATTAAATCAGAATATATTGTAGATTTACCTAGACCACGTAATAATATAGAAAGTAAATCAAGCCCTCAATTTATAGAATTAGAAAAGCAAATTTGGGATGATATAAAGTCTGAAGTAATAAAAGGAAGAAAAGAGGAGATGGGTGAGTATGGAGATTAAAAAAATACTAAAAAAATGTTATTGTTTAATTTTTATAGTGATATTTTTAATGGTCTGGGAATATCTATCTGACAATAATCTCATTAATACTTTTTTCTTTAGTTCACCATTAAACATCATAAAAGATTTAATAGCTATGTTTAATACAGGTGAAATATGGCCTCATATTTATATAACATTAAAAGCTTCATTATTTGGTTTGTTTTATGGTGTAGTATTTGGCGTAATAATAGCATTTTTATTTGGAAATATACCACTTTTAGCAGATATATTCGACCCAATATTAGTAGGATTATATGGATTACCAAAACTATCACTTGGGCCTTTATTTATAATTTGGTTTGGAATAGGGTTACAAGCCAAAATTTTTATGGCTGCAATAATGGTGTTCTTTTTGGTGTTTTTTAATGCGTATGCAGGTTTTAAAAATGTAGATATAAATTTAATAAATACATTAAAAATTATGGGTGCATCCAAGTTGCAAATTATACAAAAAGTAATATTACCTTCCTGTGTTCCTTGGATTATGGCTAGTTTACGTTCAGGAGCAGGAGCTTCGGTTTTAGGTGCAATAGTTGGAGAATATTTAGGTTCTAATCAGGGTTTAGGATGGATGGTGCAAGCAGCTGGAGGAGTTTACAATATTACAAGAGTACTATCTTGTATATTTTTAATGATGTTTATAATGTCAATGCTTGATTATATATTAAAACATGTGGAAAAAAGAATTTTAAGATGGAGAGAGAGTATTGACTAAAAAATAATGTGAGGAGAGAAAATATGAAAAAGTTTATTTCAATTTTATTATGTGGTGTTATGTTATTAGGCATGGTTGCTTGTAGCTCTGGAAAAGAAGAAGACAAGAGTTCAAACAATGCTAAAAAAGAAACAAAACAATTAGAAAAGGTTAAAGTATCTGAACCAGTTAGAGGTGAGCTTTGGGGACCAGCATACTTAGCAAAAGCACTAGGATTTTTTGAAGAAGAAGGTTTAGATGTGGAATTTGTTACAGTTCAAAGTGATATGCCAACAGCACCAGTATTATCTGGTGATGCTCAATTTGGTCTATATGGGCCAGAAATGATTTTAGGTTTTAATGAAAAAAATCAAGGTACTAAGTTATTACTTTCAACTACACAAAAATATCCATATTCATTTGTGGTAGCACCAAAATATAGTAGCGTAAAAGATATGAAAGGTAAAACTATAAATGGGGCTGATAGTGGTTCATCTCCTAGAGCATTTGTACGTTCTGTGTTAAAAGAAAATGGTCTTAATCCAGATACTGATGCTACATATGTAAATCTTCCAAACTCAGCATTAGTTGCAGCTTTGGAAAAAGAAGATGTTGCAGGTAGTTATGTATCTCCGTCTGCTCGTAAAATTGTACTTGATGCAGGTAATAAGTTAGTTGAAGATATATATAATCCAGAAGTTCATAAAAAATTAATTGGTTCTGAAAATTATGAAATGTATATAACATTTACTACAGACAAATACATAAAAGAAAATCCAGAAACAGTACAAAAATATGTAAATGCTATATATAAAGCTATATTATGGACAAATGAAAATTCTGCAGAAAAAATAATAGAAACATTGAAACCATTATTCCCAGGAAATGAAATGCTTGAAGATTCTGTAAAAGAAATAAAAGATAATAATATATATTCTAAAGATGGAAGTTTCACTGATGATGGGTATGCAGCTATAAATAGAATGTCTATGGCTTCAGGTGTTATTAAACAAGAAATACCTCGTGAAAAGGCTATAGATGATACTTTCTTAAAAGATGCTCAAAAAAATGTTAAGTTAGATAAATAGATACAGAGAAAGAAATTGCCTTAAAAGTTGAAATTTTTAAGGTGATTTTTTCTATGTTACTATAATAACTTATCAAACAATATATTAAATTAGGAGATGATGATGATGGAATTGACTTCTGCTGAAAGAATGAAGGCATTAATGAATAAAGAAAAGTTAGACCGTATACCAGTTAATCCAAACGTTACTTTATATGCTGCTAACATTTCAAATTATTCTTCAAAAGAATATTATATGGAACCTGAAAAAGCTTTTAAAGCTCAAATGTGTTCAATAAATTTACATAAGTACGATGCTACTCCAGGTTATGCAATTCCAGAATGGCAAACTTGGGATTTTGGTGGTGAATTAATGTTTTCAGAAACTCCAAGAATAAGATTGCCAAAAGTAATAAGAAGACCTATAGAGGATATAAAAGATGTTAAAAATCTAAAAATGCCTGATGTAGACACTGCACCATCAGCAATTAGGTCTTTGAAATTTGCTAAAATATGTGTGGAAAATGGATTTGGATTTTCCGTTCCATCAGGTTCTCCATTTGGTGGAGTACAAAGTATTTTAGGAACAGAACTATTATTAAAATCCTTAAGAAAAGACCCTGAAGTAATACATCATCTTCTTAGAATGGTGACTGATTACATGCTGGCAATAACAAAGAAAAGCATAGATACATTTGGTGTAGAAAAAATATCAACATTTTCAGCATATCCTATGGAATCTCATGGAATTATTTCTTCAAAAGATTTTGAAAGATTCTCTATTCCATATATAAAAGAGATTCAAGATATATATCAAGCATGGGGTATTAAGAAATGGATAGTACATCTTTGTGGAGACCATAAGGAAAATTTAAAATACTGGACAAACGAATTAAAATTACCAAGCAGAACTGTATTTACATTAGGTTATGAGATGGATATGAGGGAGACAGCAGAAATTTTGGGTGATGAATACATTATTGGTGGAAATGTAAGGAATTCTATTATACATTCAGGCAAACCTGAAGATGTATATGAAGAGAGTAGAAAAGCAATTGAACAAATGAAATATTCTCCAGGAGGATTTATATTGATGCCAGATTGTGCATTAACTCCTCTTGCTCCAGCATGTAATGTACAAGCTATGGTGAGAGCCGTAGAAGATTTTGGAAGATATGATTAAGATATTTATATTGATATTATGGAATAGACTCTTTGAATATATGTTAGTTAGTAAATAGATTTTTCATATTAGACAAAAAATAATAAAAATATTAAATTTAAGATAAGATAAATTATTTTGACATAAAAGTATTTTAAAAATGACTTTATAGTTACTATTATTGTTCAGTTTTAAACATTGGAAAAATGAAAATTAAATTGGTTAAGGGGGAAATGTATATGAGTAAAGAAAAAGAGGAATTATTAAAAAAATTAGCTTATAACGTAGTTGAGATGGAAGAAGAACAAGTAGTAGAGATAGCAAAAGAGTATTTAAAACAAGATTTTGACGCATTTGAAGGAATAGATAAGGGGCTTTCTGTTGGAATGCAAAGAGCTGGTGAGTTGTATGAAGAAGAAGAATATTATGTTCCAGAATTACTTTTATGTTCAGATGCAATGAATGCAGGTATTGATGTTTTAAAACCTCATATTAAAAAAGAAGATTCAAAAAAAACTGGAAAAATAGTAATGGGTGTTGTGCAAGGTGATACTCATGATATTGGAAAAAATATAGTAAAAATAATGTTAGAAACAGCTGGATTTGAAGTTTACGATTTAGGAAGAGATATACCTATGAGTGAATTTGTTGAAAAAGCTAAGGAAGTAAATGCTGATATCATAGCAATGTCTACTCTTATGACCACAACTATGGATAATATGGAAGTTTTAATAGAAGATTTAAAAGGTCAGGGGATAAGAGATAGTTTCAAAATAATGATAGGTGGTGGTCCTATATCTGAAAGCTATGCTAAAAAGATAGGTGCAGATGGATATTCACCATCAGCAGCAAAAGCTGTTGAATTAGCAAAAAAATTAGTATCCTAAGCGTTATTTATATTATATAAAAAGGATGGTAAATTAATTTGTATACTTGCAAAGAGAGATTATTGAAGGTTTTAAATAGAGAGTCTGTTGATAGACCTCCTTGTATTTGCCCTGGTGGTATGATGAACATGGTTGTAGAAGATGTGATGGATATGAAAGGAATAAGTTGGCCTGATGCACATTTTGATGCTATTAAAATGGCAGAGCTCACTTATGGTATCTATGAAAATGATGGTTTTGAAAATTGTGGCGTACCATTTTGTATGACTATAGAAGCTGAAGCAATGGGAGCTAAAGTTGATTTTGGAACTAAAATTACAGAGCCTAGAGTAAACTTTTATCCTATGGACACAATATCTGATTACGTAAAATTAAAAGAACTTGATGTAAATATTGGACGAGCAAAAGTTGTTATAGATGCAATTAAGTATTTAAAAACTAAAGATAGTGATGTACCTATCATTGCTAATGTAGTTGGTCCAATAAGCGTTGCAACATCTTTAATTGAACCTACTATATTTTATAGAGAATTAAGAAAAGATAGAGAAAATGTTCATAAGTTTTTAGAGTTTGTTACAGAAAATATAATTAAATTTGCAAAGGCACAAATTGAAGCTGGTGCAGATTTAATAGCTATTGCTGACCCAAGTGCTACTGGAGAAATACTTGGACCTAAAAAATTTGAAGAATTTGTGGTTCCATATATAAATAGAATTTTAGATTCATTAAATGAAGAAGACAATAATATTCCAAGCATAGTACATATTTGTGGAAGATTAAAAACTATATATCCTCAATTGAATAGTATTCATAGTTTAGGTATAAGTTTTGATTCAATAACTGATGAAAAACAGGTTGTATTAAATGTTCCTAACAAAGCAATTATTGGTAATGTAAGTACATATGCCCTTGAATATGGGACTGAGGATAAAGTTGGAGAAATAGGAAGAAGATGTATAAAGAATGGTATAAATATTTTATCTCCAGCATGTGGAATAGGAGCTAGGACTCCAATTAAAAATATACAATCAATGGTTCTGAGTGCACGAGAAAGTGAATGTTAAGCATATGGTAGGTGTCAAAATGTACATATTAACTGTAAATGATGGATATGGAGAACAAAAAATATTAAAGTTTGATTCTGGAAAAAATTTGTTGGAAATTTTAAAAGAAAATGGAATAATGATTGAAAACCCCTGTGCAGGTAAAGGGTATTGTGGAAAATGTAAAGTTAAAATCTTAAGTAATATTAAAGATAAGAATTTAGAGGAACAAAGAAGGTTTTTAAGTGAGGAAGAAGTTTTAGATAATATTAGGTTAGCATGTTTATATCAAGTAGATGGAGATATTGATATAGAATTGTTGCATGATGAAAAAAAGGTAGAAGTATTAGAGGAAGGTTATATGCCTAAGTTTGATTTAAATCCTGCTGTAAGAAAAGAATGTAAGATATTTTCAGAAAAGTCTCTTTTACAAAGTGACGCAGTAGAAAAATTATTATTAGAAGATAAAGAAAGTTTACCCTTAAATGTAATAAAAAGGTTTTCTAACTTAAAAGAAGGAGAAACCTATACAATAACTAGATATGATGGAAAGATTATATCCATAGAAAATGGAGATACAAGAAGTTTGATATATGGATTTGCAGTTGATATTGGTACAACTACTATGGTGGTATCATTAATAGATTTAAATACTGGCAAAGAAATTAAAAGTGCTTCTTCTATAAATCCTCAAAAAAGCTATGGGTTGGATGTATTATCAAGAATTAATTTTGCATCAAAAGAGAAAAATGGAGCAGAAATTCTAAGTAAAGTGGTTGTTGAATGTTTAAATAATCTATTTAATTATTTGTGTGAGGATAATAAAATAGCAAAGGAAAACATTTATGATATATCAATTGCTGCAAATACTACAATGTTACATTTACTCTTAGGAATAAATCCTAAAAGTTTAGGAGTAAATCCATATAGACCGATGTTTAAAGATAGTAAGACTTTTTTAGCTTCAGATATAGGTCTAGAAGTATCAAATTATACAAGGCTTTACTGCTTACCAAGTGTGTCTGCATTTATAGGTGCTGATATTACTGCAGGTGCTATTGTCACAAATTTAAAAAAAGTAAATCAGAAGATACTTTTCATAGACATAGGAACTAATGGAGAAATGATTTTATCTGATTGTGGAAAGTTAATCGCATGTTCATGTGCTGCCGGACCAGCATTAGAAGGAATGAATATAACTTGTGGAGTACGAGCAGGTGAGGGAGCTATTGAGGGGATAAGTATTAAAGATGAGGGAATACAAATAGATATTATAGGACAGGGAAATCCAAATGGTATTTGTGGAAGTGGTATTTTAGATTCTATATCTGAAATATACAAAGCGGGTCTGATTAATAAGAGCGGAAGAGTAAAGAAAAAAGATGATTTTAATGAGGATAAATTTCTTAAAAATCTTTTGGTAGAGGATGGCAAAAAGAGAAGTATAGTATTATCTAAAAAACATAACATATATATTACTCAAAATGATATTAGACAAGTTCAGCTAGCAAAAGGAGCTATTTTATCTGGTATTTTATCTATGTTACATAATTTAAAATTAAATCCTAGAGATATTGACAAAGTAATAATAGCAGGTCAATTTGGAGCACATTTAAAGGTTGAAAGTATTGTTGGTGTAGGAATGGTTCCTATAGAATTTAAAGATAAAATTAGTTATATTGGAAATTCTTCTAAAAGTGGTGCAATTTTATGCCTTTTAGATATATCAAAAAGAGCTGAAGTAAATGATGTTTTGAAAACATGTGATTACTTAGAATTGTCATTACTAGAAGATTATGAACGTTTATTTGCAAGTTGTTTAAGCTTTGATATAAGTAAGTTGAGTAAATAAGTAAGTGGAGGTGAGTTAAAATTAAAGAAAAATACAATTTTAAATGTACATATGATACTACAGGAATGGAAGAGTTAAAATTTCTAAAGGAAAATAATCTAAAAATACCAGACGTTTATCTAAAATGTGATGAAATGGTAAAGGCTACAAAACTTTTAAAAGAAAGTACAAAAAATAGAGTTTGTTATCTTCCATTATGTGACACTATGTGTGCACAAAGTTTAGGGGCAAATATTTTAATTGATGAATTGAGTACACCAAGAGTAAAAAGCTATAAATACAATGATATTGAAGAATTATTAAATCTTAAAAAAGTTCATTTAGATGAAGTAGAAGCTAATGAAGTATTAAAGGCAATAAAAAAATTATCATCTGAAAACGAAGATGTTATTTTAAGTATTGAAGGTCCAATTACTATTTTGAGTAGCTTAATAGACTTAACAACTATAGTAAAAGCTTTAAAAAATAGAAAAAATGATTTATACAAAATTCTAGAATATGTAAAAGATTTTATTGTAGAGTATGCTGTTAAAGGAGTAGAATCTGGAGCTAAAATTATATCTTATGCTGACCCAACTGGAAATATGGATATTTTAGGTAAGAGAACTTTTTGTAACTTAAGTAGTGATATAACTATAGAGATATTTAAAGAACTACAACAGAAAATAAATGGTAAAGCAAGTATACATATATGTGGAAGAACAACAACTTCACTTTTGAATTTAGGTCTTATGGAAATTGAAGAACTTAACTTTAATAATAATATGACTTATGCAGATGTTCTATTGAAAGAAGATTTATGTAAAGGAAGAATATTTGGGCAAAATTGTATTAAAAATACTAATAAAAGTGTATTCAATGAAAAGATATATACAGTCAGCATATTATAAGCATTTTAACTTTGAAGTAATATAAATTTTAATTATTGGGGCGTGTTGAGATGAAAATATTAAAAGATGAATTAACACCTAAAGAAAGGGCGATTTTATATAAGTCAGGAAAAGAAGTTGATAGATTACCATGTTCATTTTCTTTATCTGAAACAGCACCTGTTATGTATGGATTAAATATAAGTGATTATTATTATTCCTCAGAAATGATGATTGAAATGGAACGAAACTTGGCAAGAGATTTTAATGTAGATTCTATGGGCGTAGGTTTAGGTCTTAGAGGCATAGGAGAAGCCCTTGGTTCTAAGTTAAAATATCCTAAGGATTCAGTCTCTTTTATAGTTGAGCCTATACTCAAAGATTATTCAATGCTTGATTCTTTAGATATAATAGACCCTTATAAAGATGGGAGAATGCCAGCTATTATAGAAGCATTAAAAGTCTTAACAGATGAATTTTCAAATGAAAGATTTATAGGTTCAAGTTTAGCAGGTCCAATAAGTAATGTTGTAGCTATAAGAGGAGCTGAGAATATACTAAAAGATACTGTTAAAAATAAAGAAAATTTACATAAACTTTTAAAATATACAGTAAAATGCATGCTAAAATACACAGAAGTAATTTATAAAGAATGTGGGTCAAGTGTCAGTCTAGCTGAACCAGTAGCTTCGTCTAATCTGATAAGCTTAGTGCAGTTTAAGGAATTTGTAAAACCGTATTTAGAAGAATTCGTACTAGGAGTTAAAGAAATTACAGGTTCAGCACCATCTATACATATATGTGGAAAGACTAAAGACAGATGGCAAGATTTAGTTGATGTAGGTCTTTCTGCGTTTAGTGTTGATAATTGCGAGGATTTAGAAGAGGTTAAAAAAGCAATTGGAAAAAGTATGGGTATCTCTGGAAATGTACCACCAGTAGAAATTATGAGAAATGGAAGTATTAATGATGTAATGGAATCAGTAAAGGAATGTATCTTAAAGGCAAGTGACAATCCATGTGGATTTACGTTATCTCCTGGTTGCCAAATTCCAGTAGGAACTCCTATTGAGAACATACATGCATTTATGAATGCTGCTAGAATTTACAGTAAAAATGCTGTAAAAGGCAAATTATGTACATTTTAAATATTAATAAAAATATCATTGGAGGAAGTCATGAAAATTAAAAAATTAATTAGTTTATCACTAATAGCTATACTATCATTATCATTAGTAGCATGTTCTGGAAATGATAATGAAAAAAAAGAAAGTGAGTCTGCTAAAAAAGAAGTAAAAACTGTTAAAGTAGGTACATCTGACCCTATTATAAAAGAAATGTTAGATGCAGTACAAAAAGATTATTTAAATGATGGTTATAAAATGGAAGTTACTCTTTTTGATGGAGATATAATAAGTCCAAATAGTGGAGTTGCTGAAGGAACTTTAGATGCCAATTTCTATCAACATAGTGCGTTTTTAGAGCAATTTAATAAAGATAAAGGTACAGACTTGTCAGCAGTAGGAGAGCCTATTTATTATTCAAAAATGGGTGTATACTCAGATAAATTAAAAAGCTTAAATGATGTTAAAGATAATATGAAAGTTGCTATACCATCAGATGCAACTAATAAATCAAGAGCATTAGTTTTATTAGCAGATGAAGGTTTAATTAAATTAAAAGATGGTGTCAAAACTTATAGTCCTTTAGAGGTAGTTGAAAATAAACACAATCTAGAATTTATAGAAATGGATACTGTAAAAATTCCAAGTGCACTTCCAGATGTAGATTTAGGAGTGGTTAGAGCAATACAAATAATGAAATCTGACAAAGACCCAGAAAGTGCTTTAGCTTTTGATGAGCATGGGTCAGAATATGGTATAGTTTTAGCTACTAAAAGTGAAAATAAAGACCAAGAATGGGCTAAAGCTTTAACTAAAGAGTTAAAAGGAGAAAAAGTAAAAGCTATAATAGAAAAAAATTATGGTACTACATCAGTTCTTATAGAAGATAAATAACATAATTTTTAGATTTAACTATTTAAAAGAATTAAGCTGTTTTATGTGTGTATAAAAAACAGCTTAATTCTATGTGAAAAACTTGAGGTGATTATTTGATAAATATATCTAAATTGTATAAGTCTTTTGGAAGTTTAGATGTGTTAAAAGATATATCTCTTTCTATAGAGCAAGGCGAAATATTTGGTTTGATAGGGAAAAGTGGTGCTGGGAAATCCACACTTTTAAGGTGTATAAATCTATTAGAAGATTATGAAAAGGGTGAGATTTTAGTAGATGGGTGTGAAATAAAAAACAATTCACATCGTAAAATCAGAGAATACAGAAAGAATATAGGAATGATATTTCAACATTTTTCTCTATTAGAAAGACAAAATGTATATAATAATATATCTATTCCAATGAAGTGTTGGGGATATAAAAAAGATGAAATAGAAAAAAAAGTAATGGAACTTGTAAAAATAGTAGGTATAGAAGATAAGATATATCAAAAGCCTAAAGAATTGAGTGGAGGACAACGTCAGAGAGTTGCTATAGCTAGAGCTTTATCACTGGAGCCTAAAATTTTACTTAGTGACGAAGCTACATCTGCACTTGACCCAGAAACTACAAAATCTATACTATCACTTTTGAGAGAAATAAATGAAAGACTAAACATAACTATAGTATTAGTCACTCATCAAATGGATGTTATTCGAGAAATATGTAACAGAGTAGCTATATTAGAATATGGAAAGATAGCTGCATTGGGAGATGTCCAAAAGCTATTCTTGAATCAACCAGACTGCTTAAAGAGACTTTTAGGAGAGCAATCGGAGATTATGCCAGAAGAAGGTGTAAATATAAGAATATTATTTAAACAGGATAAAGCTAAAAATACATTGATTCCAGAAATGGCAAAACAAATTCCAGTTAATTTTTCAATTGTGTCTTCTAAGCTAGAAAAATTCAGAGATGATATTATAGGTACCACTGTTATAAACATGGATGCTAAAGATAAAAAAATAATTAGTGAGTATTTAAATAGTAGATGCATAATTTGGGAGGCTTTAGATAATGGATAATCCAAGTCTTGTAATAAATAAAATAATAATTCCTGCAGTATTTGATACTATTTATATGGTTACATGGGCTACTGTTATATCTTCTATAATCGGTTTTATATTAGCTATTATATTAGTAGAAACTTCAAATGAAGGACTTAGACCTAATAAATACATATATAAGATTTTAGATTTGATGATAAATATAATTAGGTCATTTCCATTTATCATATTGGCGGTGTCTATAACTCCAATTACAAGATTTGTAGTAGGTACTTCTATTGGAAAACAAGCAGCTATGTTACCTCTTATAATAGTTGCATCTCCATTTATAGCTAGATTAATTGAAAGTAATCTTAGAGAAGTTGATAAAGGTATGATTGAAGCAGCTAAATCTTTTGGTGCTTCAAATTTACAAATATTGTTTAGTATTATGTTTAGAGAAGCTATACCATCTATATGTTCAAGTATAACTCTTGCAACCGTATCAATACTTGGTAGTTCTGCTATGGCAGGAGCATTAGGGGCAGGAGGTTTGGGGTCAGTTGCTCTGATATATGGTTATCAAACATTTAACGATACTATAATGTATGGAACTGTAATTATAATAATTATAATGGTTCAAGTGATTCAAACTGTTGGAAATGTATTATATACAAAATTGAAATAAAATTAGATTTAAAAGGAGAGAACAAACTATGAAAAAGCTTAAGTTAATTATTATGCTTGTTTTAGCATCATCACTTTTAATTACAGGATGTTCATCAGGAAATAATAAAAATAAAGAAGAACAAAAAACTATAAGAGTTGCCACATCAGGAACGTATTTCCCTTTTGCTTTTAAAGAGAAGGATAAACTTAAAGGATTTGAAGTAGATTTCTGGGACGAATTTTCTAAACGAACTAATTGTAAAGTTGAATGGGTATTAACTGATTTTAGTGGATTATTTGGATTATTAGAAGCTGATAAAGCAGATGTAGTATCTGCTCAACTTACTGCGACACCTGAAAGAAAGGAAAAATATGGCTTTTCAGATGCTTATAATTATAGTGGAACAAATATTATTGTTAGAAAAGATGATAATAGTATAAAATCAATAGATGATTTAGTTGGTAAAAAGGTAGGCGTGGGTACTGGAGCAGTGGCAAATGAAATACTAAAAGAAAAGTATCCAAATGGCGAAATAAAAATAGTAAATTATTCAAGTGCAACTCTTAAAGGGAACTATCAAGACCTAGAAATGGGAAGATTAGATGCAGTGGTTGCACAGGATGTTGAGGCTTTAATAGCCATAAAAGAACAAAAATTAAATCTTAAAATGGTAGAACCTCCAATTCAATTTGGTGCTTGTTCTTTTGCACTTCAAAAAAATGAAAAAGGTGAAGAATGGACAAAAGAAATAAATAAAGTAATTGCAGATATGCACAAAGATGGAACTTTGACTAAAATATCTGAAACTTGGCTAGGAAAGGATATCACTAAGGAGCCTACTAATGAGTAATTTTAACTTTGAATTTTGTCTAAGTATATTTCCATTTTTAATTAAAGCCTTGGGAATAACAATACTAATATCTATTGTTGCGTTTTTCATATCAATATTATTAGGTGTGATACTTGCATTTTTTACACAGACAAAGTCAAAAATTTTGAAATATATAACTAAGGTGTATATCTCATTCTTTAGAGGAACGCCACTTTTAATTCAAATATTTTTCTTTTACTTCGGATTTCCAATGGTATTTTCTTTTATGAAAGATTGCTCACCTTATTTAGCAATAGTGATTTGTTTAGGGGTAAACTCATCTGCATATATGGCAGAAATTATACGAGCATCTATTGAGAGTGTTGATAAAGGACAACAAGAAGCCTGCTATGCTTTTGGATTAAGTAAATATCAGTCAATGGTTAAAATAATCTTACCTCAAGCAGCTACATCTGCAGTACCTCCTATTGTAAGTTGTACACTAGATATAATTAAGGGTTCTTCTTTAGGTTTAACTATAGGAATACAGGATTTGATGGGAGTAGCTCAAGTAGAAGCTGCTTCGAGTTTTAAGTTTTTTGAGATATATATGATAACGATACTAATTTATTGGGCGGTATCTATAGTATTAAGTAATATACAAAGTAAGGTTGAAAAAAGGATAGGAAAAGCATATTAGATTTTAGTGTTTAAAGATAGGTTATACAGATATGTTCCCTCTTGTAAATAAATTTTTAATTTTAGAAAAAATGAATTTAGTAGTCTAAATATCAAAAAAAATATGGTATCAAAAGGGTCTATATAATCAATTGATAAAATAGTTTTTTTCTATTGGAAAAATAAAGAAAATTCTATTATAATTTAACATGTGACAAAAGCTTGCAAAAAACAACATTAAGTGAGGGGGACTTATTTTATGATTTTTAGTATGAAATATTTTTTAGAATTATTTCCAATAATAATGAAATCGTTCAATGTAACTGTGATTTTGGCAATAAGTTCATTAATATTTTCATTAATTATAGGTACAATAGTAGCGTTATCATCTTATTACAAAGTGAAAGTATTGAATCAAATATGTAAAGTATATGTATCTATCTTTAGAGGGACACCTCTTATGCCACAGTTATTCTTTCTATATTTTGGACTGGCATATATGAGCGATTTTGTTAAAAATATGGACCCAGTATTTGCAACATCTATAGTACTTAGCTTAAATATGGGAGCTTATATGTCTGAAACGATAAGGGCATCCATACTTTCAATTGATAAAGGTCAGATAGAAGCAGCATATGCAATGGGATTAACAAATTTACAAACAATGAAAAGGATAGTGATACCACAGGCTGTAAGAGTTGCATTGCCATCATTATTCAATAATTTCATAGATTTAATTAAAGGGTCTTCTGTAGCTTTTGTTGTTGGAGTAAATGATATAATGGGTGCTGCTAAATCACAAGGAGCATTGAGTTTTAAGTTTTTTGAAGTATATGGAGCAGTTATGGTGATTTATTGGTGTATAATAACTCCTTTAGGATGGGGACAAAAAAAAATAGAGAAGAAAATAAGCAATTATTAGAGTATTAAAAAAATACATATAAAGTATTTTTACATAAAAATGGTGTGAGGAGAAGAGATATGATAAAAAGAAATATTATAAAATGTTTAGTAGCAGTTTTAGCATTAACAGTTGTAACTACTGGTTGTTCAAAAAAAGAGGAAGTAAAGAATGAAAAAGTTATAACTGTAGCTTCATCTAATTCAGCTGACCCATATTCTTATGTTGATAATGGTGAGCATAAAGGTTTTGAAGTTGATATGTGGAAAGAGATTGGTAAAAGAAGTGGATATGAAATAAAAATGGAGCCAACAGGTTTTAGTTCTATATTTGGTATGTTAGATTCTGGTAAAGTTGATGTAGCAGCCAACTTCTTTGGAATGTCTAAAGAAAGATTAGAAAAATACGATGCTTCTATACCTTATGGTTCTGATGCTGTATGTATAGCTGTAAAAGATGGGAACAATGAAATTAATAAGCTTGAAGATTTAAAAGGAAAAGTTGTAGCAATTTCAGAAGGTTCTCAAGGTCAACAGGTTGCAGCTAGTGTTAATAAAGACAATTTATTTGAAGAAAAGGTTTATGGTGATGGAACTAATGGTATTCAAGATTTAGATTTAGGAAGAGTTAGTGCATGGATTGATGCGGAACTTACTGTTGTAGGTGATGCTAAAAAAGCTAACATGAAGATAAGAGTATTAGATGATAAATTATCAGTTACTAATATAGCATATTTCTTTAAGAAAAATGATGAAAAATCTAAAACTATAAAAGAAGATGTAAACAAAGCAATAGAGGAAATGCTTGCAGATGGAACAGTGAAAAAAATATCTGAAAAATGGTTTGGAATGGATGTAAGTGCTGATATACAAAAATAAGTACTCCAAAATTAAAATATAAAGTTTTGATAACTATAGATAAGTATACTAAATTTATCTATAGTTATCTGTGTATTACAATGTATTTCTATTAGTCTTTATAAATAAAAATAAGTTATGGAGGTATTTCAAATGATTGAAACTAAAATAAAATCTATCGCACTAAAAAATATGGAAAAAATCATAAAAATAAGACGACAGATACACAGTAATCCAGAGTTGGCATTTAAAGAATTTAAAACATCCAAACTTATAAAAGAAGAACTAGATAAACTTAATATAGAGTATATAGATGTTGCTGGTACAGGAGTATTAGCTACTATAAAAGGAAAAAATATTAGTGGTAAAACTATACTACTTAGAGCGGATATGGATGCTCTTCCAATAAAAGAGGAAAATGATTTAGAATTTAAATCAATAAATGATAATATGCATGCTTGTGGGCATGATGCACATGTTTCATGGTTGTTAGGAACAGCAATGATTTTAAATGATATAAAAGAAGAACTGAATGGAAATGTAAAGTTGCTATTTCAACCTGGTGAAGAAAAAGGTGGTTCTGATATTGTAATTAAAGAAAATGTACTTGAAGGTGTAGATGTATTAGCAGCTGGTCATTGTTGGCCAACTATTGAATCAGGAAAAATTGGAATAGCTAGAAATTGTGCTATGGCAGCAACTAATACTTTCGAAATAACAATAATCGGCAAGGGTGGACATGGAGCAGAACCTCACAATTGTATAGACCCAATTGCAGTTGGAAATGCAGTATATTCATCTATTCAACAGATAGTTTCGAGAAAAATTGACCCAGTTGTACCAGTAGTAGTGTCTGTTTGTTCTTTTAATTCTGGTGTTTCTAAAAATATAATACCAGATGTGTGTACACTTCAAGGAACTATTAGAGCGGTAAGTCAGGAAAAAGTGATTGAAGTAAGTAAGATTCTAGAAAACATAGTAAGAAGTGTATGTAAAGCACATGGAGCAGATTGCAAGTTTGAAAAGAGTGCTGGAGGAGATGCTGTTATAAATGATAAAAATATGATAGAACTGGGAAGAAAAAGCGCTTGCAAAATACTTGGAGATGAGAATGTTGAAATGATTGATTTCCCTGCAATGACAGGAGAAGATTTCGCTATTTATATGAAAGAAAAACCTGGTTTATTTATGTATATAGGTGTAGGAAATAAAGAAAAAAATATAAACTATAGATTGCACAATAATAAATTTGATATAGATGAAAAATGCTTGAGCGTAGCATCTTCCTTATTATCTCAGCTTGCAGTAGATTATTTATGTCAATTTTAGAGTATATTTATAAAATATATTTAGTCTGTTTTTAAAATTAATACTAATATATTAATTTTGATATCGAATATATTATTTATTATATTTATTAAAAAGGTGGATAACAATGATAAAAGTAGAAAATTTGCATAAAAATTTTAAAGGGACAGAAGTTCTTAAAGGTATAAATCTAGAGATAAATCAAAGTGAAGTAGTAGCTATACTTGGTCCATCTGGGACAGGTAAATCTACACTACTTAGATGTTTAAATTATCTAGTTGAGCCTACAAAAGGAAAGATAATGATTGGAGATGTAAGGGTAGATGTAGAAAAAGCAACAAAAAAAGATATAGCAAATTTAAGAAAACATACATCTATGGTATTTCAGAATTATAACTTATTTAAAAATAAGACAGCACTAGAAAATGTAATGGAGGCATTAATAGTAGTGCATAAAAAAAGTAAACAAGAAGCTAGAGAAATATCTTTAAAATTAATAGATAAAGTAGGTATGTTGGATAGGAAAGATTTTTATCCATCAAAATTATCTGGAGGTCAACAACAAAGAATAGGTATAGCTAGAGCAATGGCAGTAAATCCAAATGTAATATTATTTGATGAACCAACATCTGCACTAGACCCAGAACTTGTTGGAGAAGTGTTAAGCGTTATAAAATCGCTTGCAAAAGAAGGAATAACAATGCTTATTGTAACTCATGAAATAAATTTTGCAAAAGAAGTTGCTGATAAAATTATATTTATGGATAATGGTGTAATAGCTGAAGAAGGAGCTCCTAATGAAATATTTAATAATCCTAAAAACGAAAGAACTGCAAAATTTTTAAATATCATTAGGAAAGAAGAAGCATTTAATTAAAAAAAGTATAAGTTAATTATTTTAAGATATATAAAATACTCCTATTAAATTTATAAGTTAGATAATAGATTTAATAGGAGTATTTTTTTATTCTTAGATTTATTATTTAATTTTAAATTAGAAATACAACTTATTTGCCTTTGGTTTTAAAAATATTATAAAATATTTAAATACATAAAAAAACAATGTTTGATAAAATATCATACGTATTTGCAATAACATCTTAATGAAATAGTACAACGCAGTAATTAAAGTGACTATACTGAAATTTTATCTTAAAGTATAAATTATTAAACTTGAGAATAATTAAACTGTATTATATATATTTTTTTATCTTGTTTATTTTATTGAAATTGATATAGAAAAAAAGTTTTAAAAGTAGAATTTTATTAAGATTTATATATAGATATGAACTATTAGAAAAATATTAAAGATACAAAAAAACTATAGAAATTGACATATATTCCAGTATTTGCTAAAGTAGCTGTTGGGGAAAATTACAAAAATTATTAATGCGCATTAGATAATTTACTTTAATTTTTTTAGAGTTTTGGGTAATTTATAATATAAAACATTAGAAGGGAAAATATAAATGAGGGACTTTTTAAAAAATTATAAGTCATCAATTATACTTTTATCATGTACCATAATAGGAGCAATAGTAGGATTAGTACTTGGTCCAAAAGCTTCAATACTAAAACCATTTGGAGATTTATTTATAAATGCTCTATTAATGATAGTAGTACCATTAGTGTTTCTTAGTGTTTCTTCAGGTGTTGCTAGTGTAAAAAACATGGAACGCTTCGGAAAAATAATGAAGAATACAGCTATAGTATTTATGGGAACAACACTTGTAATTGCAGTTTTAGGTATTACATCTGCATTATTATTTAATCCATCTAAAGGATTAGATGTATCGAGTGTAAAAAGTTTAATGGTGGCTCAAGATGCAGAAACTTTAGAATCGAAAGGAACATTATTAGACCAAGTAGTATCAAGTATTACAGTTAAAAATTTTGGAGATTTATTTTCTAGTAGTAATTTATTACAATTAGTTATATTTGCAGTTTTAGTTGGAACAGCAATAGCTATGATGGGGGATAGGGGAAATACTATAAGAAAGCTCTTATCAGAAGGAACAGAAGCAATATTAAAAGTAGTAAGTATAGTCATGCTTTATGCTCCTATAGGGTTAGGCTGTTATACAGCTACAATAATTGGAGAACTTGGAAGTAAAATAATTCAAGGATATGTAAGGGTGTTTTTAATTTATTCTATAACAGCAGCATTGTATTTCTTATTATTTTACAGTTTATATGCTTTTCTATCTGCAGGAAAACAAGGGTTTAGGCAATTCTGGAAGAATGCTATAAAACCAATAGCAACAGCATTAGCTACTTCTTCGAGTTCAGCATGTATACCATCAAACTTAGAAGCTAGTAAAAATATAGGAGTTCCTGATGATATATCAGAAACAGTTATACCTCTTGGAATAAATATACATAAAGATGGGTCAGTTTTAGCAGTAATAATAAAAGTTGCATTTTTATCAGGTATTTTAGGTAGTGGTATGGCAAATCCAGCAACAATAGGTCAATTATTTGTAACCGTATTTGTTGTTGGAGTATTTATGGCTCCTGTAGCAGGTGGCTGACTTATCGGTGAGATGCTCGTGGTTAGCATCTTCGGATTTCCAGTGGAAGCAATTCCATTGTTGACAGTTATAACTACTATAACTGATATTCCTAATACTATATTAAATACAACTGGAAATACAGTAACATCAATGTTAGTTGCAAGATTAGTGGAAGGAAAAGATTGGCTTATAGATAAAACATCATTTACTACAAAAAAAATAAGCTAATTATAAAATTAATTAATATATATAGTTAATAGATATCTTAATTTTGATGAATTAGATATCTATTAACTTTTTGAATAAAAATGTAAATTTAAGATTCAAATATAATATTTATACTTTGAATCTTAAGTTTATATAATATCTTAAAATAGATAAAATTTAAATATATATTTTATTTTTGAAAACAGAATATTTCAAACTTATTTTTATTGAAATATAACAAACCTTCATCTCTCATCTTACCAAGCTCTCTTGACATAGAACTTCTATCAACACACAAAAAGTCAGCCATTTCATTTCTTGAAAAAGGAATTGTAAACTTGTTGCTACCTGTTTGCTCTATTTGTCGTGAAAAATACATAAGTAATTTTTCACGAGTAGTTTTACGAGAAAGTAATTCTATTTTATTGTGAAGTAAAATATTTTTTTCAGCTATTAATTGTAGCATGTTTTCAATTAATCTATTATGAAATACACATGTAGATGAACAAATACCAGTTACACTTTTAAACTTTATAAATAAAACTTCGCAAGAAGATGTTGTAGTTACTGTGACATTGCTTTTATGTAGTCTAGTACATGCAAATACTTCTCCAAATAAATCTCCAGGTAAGAGCTCAGCTACAATATTCCTATTACCTTCAATGTCTTCTTTTATTATATGTGCACTTCCTTTAAGCATAATTCCAATAGAAGTAACTTCACTTCCAACTGAGAATATTATGCTATCCTTTGGATAAATCTTATCAACAACACCTAGACATTCTAACATTGCTTCAAGTTCGTCGTTTTTAATTCCTTCAAATAGAGGAATTTTTTTTAGCAGATTTATATGTTTTTCTAAAAATTTTTTCAAATAATCACTTCCTTGTTGCATATGCAACCGATAATTTGTTTTTATTGTACTATACTAAATTTATAAAAGCAAGGAGATATAAAAATCATACTACAAAAACTTTGAAAAAAGATGTAGGTTTTAAAAATAAATACCTAAGAAATTAATACTTTAAATTAAAAAAATTTTATGAGGTGATATAAATGATGAGAAAAATAATTAAAATTGATGGGGAAAAATGTAATGGTTGCGGACTATGTGTTGAAGCTTGTCATGAAGAAGCTATAGGAATGGTAAATGGAAAAGCAAAACTTTTAAGAGATGATTATTGTGATGGTCTAGGAGATTGTCTACCAACTTGTCCAACAAATGCTATTTCATTTGAGTATAGAGAAGCTGCAGAGTATGATGAAGCAGCAGTAAAAGCAAACATGGAAGCCAAGAAAGCACAAAAGACAAATCTAGCGTGTGGATGTCCAGGTTCTCAGTCTAAATCTATAAATAGAGAAGTTTCAGATAGTAAACAGATAAACAATAATGTAGTAGTTGAAGCACAAGGGTCTCAGCTTAATCAGTGGCCAGTGCAAATAAAACTGGTACCAGCTAATGCATCATATTTAAAAAATGCAAGTCTTTTAATAGCAGCAGACTGCACAGCATATGCATACGGAAATTTCCATAATAAGTTTATGAAAAACAAAGTTACATTAATTGGTTGTCCTAAACTTGATGAAGTAGATTATGCTGAAAAACTTACAGAGATTTTAAAAGTGAATGATATTAAAAATATAGTAGTAACACGTATGGAAGTTCCTTGTTGTGGTGGTATAGTAAATGCTGTTAAGACAGCACTACAAAACAGTGGAAAGATGATACCATGGCAAATAGTTACTATATCTGTAGATGGAAAAATAGTAGATGAAGAAATTTAATTAAGTTAATTACAAAAAATATAATAAATTTTAATAAATAAAAAGGGAGGAATAAAGATGGAGAATATGTTTTGTTTTCAATGTGAACAAACAGCAGGAGGTAAAGGATGTACTATAAATGGGGTATGTGGTAAAAAGGGGGGTACAGCCAATTTACAAGATGAACTTACAGGAGTATTAATTGGTCTTTCAAGAGCAACAATTGGAAATAAAAATAGACCAACAAGTGAAACAGATAAAGTTATGATAGAGGGATTATTTACTACCATAACAAATGTAAGTTTTGATGATGAAGCTATAAAGAGACAAATTGAAAAAACTGAGATAGAAAAAAGTAAACTTGTACCTAGATGTTCAGACTGTGCAACAACTTGTAGTAGAAATGATAACTATGATATGAAGGATTTGTGGAGTGATAATGAAGATATACGTTCATTAAAGTCATTAATTCTGTTTGGTCTAAGAGGTATGGCTGCTTATGCATATCATGCAATGGTACTTGGTTATACAGACAAAGAAGTAAATGAATTTTTCTATGAAGGATTAATAGCTGTTGGAGGGGACTTGTCTATTGACGAACTTTTAGGATTGGTTATGAAAACTGGAGAAATAAACTTAAAATGTATGGAATTACTTGATAGAGCAAATACTGAAACTTATGGAACACCAGAGCCAACTCAAGTACCTATGAAAATTGAGAAAGGACCATTCATAGTAGTTACAGGACATGACCTTTATGATTTACACAAATTATTAGAACAAACAAAAGATAAGGGAATAAATATATATACTCATGGAGAGTTATTACCAGCACATGCATATCCAAAATTAAAAGAATATAAGCATCTAAAAGGAAACTTTGGTACAGCATGGCAAAATCAACAAAAAGAGTTTGATAATATTCCTGCTCCAATACTATTTACAACAAACTGTTTAATGCCTGTTAAAGATAGTTATAGAGATAGAGTATTTACTACAGAAGTAGTTGCTTATCCAGGTATGATTCATATTGATGAAGACAAAGACTTTTCTAGTGTAATAGAAAAATCTCTTGAACTTGGGGGATATAAAGAAGATGTTCATATGACTGGTATTAATGGAGGAGACACATTAACTACTGGTTTTGCAAGAGGTACAGTTTCATCTGTACAAGATAAAGTAATAGATGCTGTGAAAAGTGGAGATATAAGACACTTTTTATTAGTTGGAGGTTGTGATGGTGCAAAACCTGGAAGAAATTATTACACTGAATTTGTAAAGCAAGCTCCTAAAGATACTGTTATATTGACACTTGCATGTGGAAAATATAGATTTAATGATTTAGACCTTGGAGAAATCGGTGGTTTACCACGTTTAATGGATATGGGACAATGTAATGATGCTTATAGTGCAATCCAAGTGGCAGTTTCATTGGCAAATGCTTTTGACTGTGGAGTAAATGAGTTGCCTCTTAGCATGGTATTATCATGGTATGAACAAAAGGCAGTTTGTATACTTCTTACATTACTTCATTTAGGCATTAAAAATATCTATATAGGACCTTCTTTACCAGCATTCTTATCTCAGAATGTATTAGATATATTGGTTGACAAATTTGCATTAACTCCTATATCTACTCCAGAAGAAGATATGAAGAAAATACTAGGATAAAGAAAATAAATATATTTAAGAAGAGAAGTATTTGTAATTAAAATATTTTTAAATATAAGCAATTAAAATAAATAAGAGTTGTCTTTACTTAAAAGATAACTCTTATTTATTTTTTATAATATATTAAGGTACAGAAATTATTTTAATACATCAATTTTATTACTTATAATATCTAAAACAAATACGATATTCTATAATATTTATTTTAGATATTATAAGGTATGTACAGTACAAAGTACTTTAAATATCGAAATGGTAACATCGTTATATAGAACTTGCATAAAATATATATACTATAATGAAATTATTTTAACCGAAATTTAAAATCAATAAGGTATTTTATGTGGGGGTATATGTATATGAAGAATTCTAATTTTAATATATTAACTTTTGATGGTGGGGGATTAAGAGGAGCATTGAGTATAGCTATACTTGAGAGAATGGTAAATGAGTATCCAAATTTATTAGATAATATAAATATGTTTGGAGGTACGTCTACAGGAAGTTTAATCGCATTAGGTCTTGCGTATGGTGTAAGTCCAAAAGACATAAAAGAACTCTATTCAATAGAAAATTCAAAGCATATTTTCAGTAAAAGTTATGCAGAAATGCTGAGACCGAAGTATGAAAATAAAAATTTAAAAGAAGTTTTACTAAGTATATTTCCAGAAGAACTAGAATTAAAAGACTTAAAAAAATTAGTAATGATACCAAGTTTTTATATAGGAAATGAAGAAAACTCATGGAAACCAGTTTTTTATAATAATATGCCAAGTTCTCTTACAAAGACTAGTAAAGTTATAGATGTAGCAATGGCAAGTAGTGCTGCTCCAGTGTTTTTTCCAACGTATAATCGACATATTGATGGTGGAATAATAGCAACTGACCCAAGTTTAGCATGTATAATTCATGCCATTGATAGTGGGCTTAAACTTAAAAATACAAGACTTTTTTCAATAGGAACTGGATATGTATATAATAGTATAAAGGCAGATACTACTGAATGGGGAGCTATTGATTGGATAATTAATAAAGAACCCGATTTACCAATTATATCTATAACATTAGAAGGAAATTCTCAAATGAGCCAGTTGTTTTCTCAAAAGCTTCTTGGAGATAATTACTATAGACTAAATCCCAAAATGGAAAAAGATGTGGCTATGGATAATTATGATGAGTTAGAATACTTGATATCTTTGGGAGAAAATTGTGACATAAAAGATGCTTTTGGATGGATAAATAAAAAAAGTTTTTATAGAAAATAGATTTAATGTAGAATTATATTTATAAGAACTATTTTATCAATTGGATAAAAACAATAAAATACAAGATTATTAACCTACTTCTTAGGGAATAAATAAAATATAATTTTTTTTAAGGAGTGATAAAAATGATAAAACTTGCTACTTTTGCAGGTGGATGTTTTTGGTGTATGGTGAAGCCTTTTGATAAATATGATGGGGTTATAAAGGTAATTTCTGGATATATAGGTGGTCATGTTGAAAATCCTACATATCAAGAGGTATGTTCAGGAACAACTGGTCATGTAGAAGCTATTCAAATAACTTATGATGATGACATAATAAGCTATGATGAACTACTAAATATATTTTGGAAACAGATTAATCCTACAGATGATGGTGGGCAATTTGGTGACAGGGGAACTCAATATAAGACTGCTATATTTTATCATGATGAAGAACAAAAAAATATAGCTTTAAAATCAAAAGAAAATTTGGAAAATAGTAAAATATTCGATAGTGAAATAGTAACTGCTATAATTCCAGCAACTAAATTTTATGAGGCAGAAGAAAATCATCAAGATTATTATAAAAAAAGACCATTAAACTATAATATGTATTATAAAGGTTCAGGTAGATATAATTTTGTAAAAAGTCACTGGGATGGAAACAATATAAATAGAGAAGAATTAAAAAAGACTTTAACTCCTATACAATTTGAAGTTACTCAAAACGATATGACAGAGGTACCTTTTGAAAATGAATACTATGATAATGATAAAGAAGGGATTTATGTTGATATTGTAAGTGGAGAAGTTTTATTTTCATCAAAAGATAAATTTGATGCAGGATGTGGATGGCCAAGTTTTTCAAAGCCAGTAATAGATAAATCTATAGTTGAGAGAAGTGATTTCTCACAAGGTATGTATAGAGTTGAAGTAAGAAGTGCTAAAGGGAATTCTCACTTAGGTCATGTATTTGATGATGGACCAAAAGAAATTGGAGGTTTAAGATACTGCATAAATTCTGCCTCTCTTAAATTTATACCTAAAGAAGAGATGGAAGGTTTAGGATATGGAGAATATCTCAAACTTTTTAAATAATTAAAGTTATTTATTATAAGCTTAGATAAAAGATGAAAATATATATTTTCATCTTTTGTTTTTTTGTCAATAATATGATAAATTATTAATTGTAATCTTATAATTTATATTGATAGATTAAGAATTTAATTTTGAAAGAGAGAAAACAAATGAATTTAAAAGACTTTAATGGAAAGAGATTAAAATCAGCTAGAACTTTTAGAGCAAAGACTATAGAACAGTTATCCAATGAAACTAAAATAAATAAGAAAGATTTGAAGGCTTTTGAAGAAAATAAATATATTCCTAATATGGAAAATACATTAAAATTATCAAATGTATTAAATTTTCCAAAAGAGTATTTTTATAGAAATGAAAATATGAATGTTATTGTTGAGGATAGTCATTTTAATCCTCAATCTAAACTGCCTAGAGTAGAAGAAATTTCTTATAGAGAAAAAATGATAATTATTCATAAAATATACTCATTTATGGAGAGTTATATTAAGTTTCCAAAAGAAAATTTACCAAATAAAAGAATAATGGCGGATACTAATATAAATGATATAGAAAGCCTTGCATATAAAACTAGAGAGTTTTGGAATTTAAATAAAAGTCCAATAGTAAATATGGTAAACTTACTAGAATCTAATGGAGTTATAATATCAGGTATGAATGTAGATAAAAAAGGGGCGACAATCTTTACTCAAAAACAGAGAATTGGGAAAGAAGTTAAATACTTAATATCTCTTGGAAATGACAAAAAATCAGCAGCAATTAGAAATTATAATTTGGCATATGAGCTTGGCTATATAGTATCAAGTGAATTAAAAATACCAAATAAACAATTTTCAGCAGATGAGTATGCCTGTGTATTTTTATTACCTAAAGAGACTTTTTTGGAAGATTTAAGTCATCCAGAAGATGTGGACTATTATGTAGAATTAAAGAAGAAGTGGATTGTACCTATATCTGCTATGATTTTTAGAGCATATAATCTAGGAAAGATAAATTACAAAAAATACAATTATCTTATGAATGAGATGGATAAAAGAGGATGGTTAGTAGAAGAACCACTAGATAAAATGAAAGGCTCAAGCCCAACATATTTAAAAAAAGCAGTCGAATTATTGATAGAAAATAAAATAATGAGTACAAATAGTATAGTATCAAGTTTAGAAGAATTTGGAATAAATCTTTATCCAGAAGATTTAGAATTGTTGATGGGATTAAAAAAAGGATTCCTATCTCAAAATATAAATAAAAAAAGCAAAGTTATAAAATTTGGTGAAAAAAAGTAGATTGATATTTTAGTATTAAAATTAAAAGCAGGTATAAATAACTTGAACATTAACTTAGTTAATCTATTTTTGTTATGAGTATTTACCTGCTTTTAGTTAAAATTTTAAATACAATATTGCTCTAAAGCTATATTATTTTATTATCAATTTAAAGATTCTCAGCAACTTTAATGTATTTTTTTAAAATATCACATGACTTATTGAATTTATCTTGTTCATTCTCAGTTAAGTTTATTTCTACTATAGATTCAACTCCATTTGCACCAATTATAGCAGGCACACCAGCAAATACATTGTCTTGTCCATATTCACCATTAAGTAAAGTTGAGACAGGTATAATTTTTCTTTCATTGTGGAATATAGTTTTTACTATTTCTGTTAGGGCCGTTCCAATACCAAATTCAGTAGAGCCTTTACCGTAAAGAACATCCCAACCAGCTCTTGCTGTTTTTTCAGTTAATTCATCTAAATTTAATTTACCATAAGTATTGGGATTTTCTTTAATAATATCAAATAATGGTTTACCACCAACTGAAACATGAGACCAAGGAACCATTTGAGAATCTCCATGTTCGCCCATAGAATAAGCTTGTATTGATTGTTGAGGAATATTTGTTGTCTCTGCCAAAAGCCTTCTAAGTCTTGAGGAGTCAAGTGCAGTACCTGTACCTAAAACTTTATTTTTAGGTAAACCAGAAGTCTTCCATATATAGTCAGTAATTACATCTACTGGATTTGAAATTACAATGAATATCCCATCAAATCCAGCTTTAACAATAGGCTTTATTATCGTCTTTATAACATTAATTGTAGATTCAAGTGTATCTAATCTAGTCTGATTTTTTTCAGGTAACGGACCAGCACTTATCACTACAATATCAGAATCTTTACAATCATCAAGTGAGCCACTCTTTATTTTTATAGCATGTTTCAGATAAGAAACTGCATCAGCTAAATCTAAAGCTTGAGCTTTTGATTTGCTTTCATCTATATCAACCATTAGTAACTCATCACAAACCCCTTGAGTTACCAAGCTAAATCCACAATGCGAACCAACGTGGCCAGTTCCAATTATTGATACTTTCCTAGGTTTTATTGCCAAGTTTAACATCTCCTTACATTTTGTTTTATGTATACATATTATGATACTCTACGATAATCATAGAGTATCATAAATTATTTAGATAAAACTACTTTAAAATAATTTTGAATCTAAAGTGTTTTTGAAAGTGCAATATGCTCTCTTAAAACAGAGCAAGATTTACTAAATTCATTTTGTTCCTCTTCAGAGAGATTGATTTCAATGATTTCTTCTATACCATCTTTTCCGATAACACAAGGAACACCTGCAAATACATCTGTTTCATTGTATTGACCTTCTAATAGAGTAGAAATTGGTAGAATTTTTTTCTCATTATGTAATATAGCTTTTACAATTTCTACTAAAGCAGTACCTATTCCAAATTCTGTGCAATCTTTACCATTTATTATACTTATGCCTGTTTTTTTATTTTTTTCAACTATTGACGGCAAATCTAGCTTTCCATAAGTGTTTGGATTGTCCTTTATCATGTCTAAGATTGGTTTACCACCAATTGAAACATGAGACCAAGGAACCATTTGAGAATCTCCATGTTCACCCATAGAATAAGCTTGTATTGACTGTTGAGCTATTCCAGTTTCTTCAGATAGAAGTCTTCTAAGTCTTGTCGAATCTAAAGCTGTACCAGTTCCAATAACTTTATTTTTAGGAAAACCAGATTTTTCCCAAATATAATTTGTAACTACATCAACAGGATTAGATATGACTATAAATATGCCATCGAAACCAGAATTAATTATAGGTTCTACTATAGATTTTATCATTCCAATGGTTGGTCTTAGTAGGTCTAATCTAGTTGTATTTTGTCTACGTAAAGGTCCTTCTGAAGAGTCAGCAACACTTATTACTACTATATCTGAATCTTGACAGTCAGCAAAAGTTCCCTTTTCTATAGATACTTTATGTGGTAAATAAGAAACTGCATCAGCTAAATCTAAAGCTTGAGCTTTTGCTTTAGCCTCATCTATATCAATCATAAAGAGCTCATCACAAACTCCTTGAGTTATCAAACTAAATCCACAATGAGAGCCAACATGTCCTGACCCCACAATAGATATTTTTCTTGGCTTTATTGCCATTTTAAATCACTCCCCCTAAAACAACGACACATTTATAAGAAAATTATAATGTTATTAAAAGCTGTTTTTATATATTTAAATATTCTATTATTTCAGAAAATTTATTTAATATGATTTTATACTAAAATTTTTAAAAAAGCAATGTTAATGTACTTTATATTAATGAATGTTAAGTAATATATGTATATTAAAAATTATTAATACGTATTAAAATATGTAATGTCACTTATATTTAAAATATTTATGAGTTAAAAGATGCGTACAAATAATAATGACATTAGTTGATAATGAGACTAAGTTGAGGTATACTATTTCTTCAAATTAAAAAATAAAGGAGAAGATATATTATGAATGGCTATACAAAGGAAGAATTGATAGAAGCACTGAGAGTGGTATCTTCAAGTATTATTAATTGTGAAAAAGTACAACCAAAATTTGCAGAAGGTACTTCTCAACATTCCCTTCTTAGAAATAGAATAAAAGCCTTATATATTTCTAAGTTATTGATAGAATCTAAAGATATTATAGATAAATATACGAAAGAAGAATTAATAGAAGCTTTACCACCTGTAAATTCAATTATTAGCAAATGTGAAAAAGGACAGATAAAGTTTTCTGAGGGGACCTCTCATCATACACGCTTTAAGAATATTATAAAAGCAATGTATATTTCAAAATCATTAATAACAGATGAGATTAGTAAAAGAGATTAAAGCTTATTTTGTAATTTAACATGTTTTAATATACTTTTTATTATATTAAGAAAATAAGTAAGAATACATGTTATGAAATATTGGAATAATATACAATTATAAATTTGTTAACACTAATATCTATATGTTAAAATATAGTAGAAGATGATTTTTAAAGAATTAGTATGAGTTCTATTTTAATACAATTAAATTAAGTATAGCTTGAAATTTGTATTTAAAAAGTAAAGTAGTCTAGAATTAAGAAAATGGAGATAGGATTAAAATGGAAAAGTTATATTATACAGACCAGTATATAAGAGATTTTACAGCAGAAATAATTGAAATAAAAGAAGTAGAAAATAAGTATCATGTTTTGTTAGATAAGACAGCGTTTTTTCCTGGGGGAGGAGGTCAGTTTGGAGACCTAGGAAGAATAGATAATTATGATGTAATAAGTGTGTATGAAGATGGGAAAAAAGTATATCATGTGTTAGACAAAAAACCTATAAAGATACATAAGGTAAAGTGTAGTATTGATTGGGATAGAAGAGAAGATGGAATGCATCAACATTTTGGACAACACGTATTATCTGGATGTTTTTTTAAAACCTTTAATGCAAATACGACAGGTTTTCATCTTGGAAATGAGTATAGTACAGTAGATATAGAAGGTAATTTAGATGAGGATAAAATTAGGGAGATAGAGTTACTTGCCAATGAAATTATTCGTCAGAATATACAGGTAGAGACATTACTTCCAACAAAGAAAGAATTAAAAAAAATTTGGATAAGACGTGATTTACCAAATACTGATGAAGAGATAAGAGTAGTAAAAATAGGTGATTTAGATACGAATGCATGTTGTGGAGTGCATCCAAAATCAACTGGCGAATTGAGAATGATAAAAATAAAGAAATGGGAAAAGCATAAGTCAAGTACAAGAATAGAATTTTTAGCAGGTAAAAGGGCAGTAGATGAAGTATTAAAAAGGGATATATATTTAACTAAAATATGTAGATATTTGAGTTGTAGTGAAGAAGATGCTATAAATGGTATCGTAAATTTAAACAATAAAGTAGAAGAAGCTCTAAGTAAAAAAAGAAAACTTGAAGAAGTAGTAGCTAACTATCAAGTTAAAGAAATGATTGAAAATGCAAGTAAAATTGATACTGTTTCAGTTATTAAAAAGGTCTATGATAATGAAGATTTAAAATATGTAAATAAAATAGCAAATAAGATTACAGAAGATGAAAATAAGATTGCACTATTAGCGGTTAAGTTTGAGGATAAAATAAACCTAGTTTTTGCATGTTCTAAAAATTTGAAAAACATTAACATGGGAAGTTTATTAAAAGACGCAATAAGCCTTATAGATGGTAAAGGTGGAGGAAGTCAAGTATTAGCTCAAGGTGGAGGAAAAAATAATGGGAATTTGGAAGCTACATTTGACTATGCATTTATGAAGATAGAAAAGACACTATAAATATGTTTAAGCAAAAACATCAATGTAATAAAATAGATATGGGGGAATAAATATGGAGCAACAAAAGGATTACATAGAGTTATACGAAAATGAAGAATTAATAGAGATAAGGGAAGCTCGTATAGATGATTTGGATGTAATAGCAAAATTTAACTATAATTTAGCTAAAGAAACTGAAGGAAAAGAGCTTGATATGGATGTTCTTACTAAAGGTGTAAAAGCATTATTGTTAGATGAAAGAAAAGGTAAATATCATGTCTATACAGTGTTTGATAAGGTTGTTGCACAGATTATGTATACATATGAGTGGAGCGATTGGCGAAATGGAAATTTTCTTTGGATTCAGAGCGTATACGTAGAGAAAGAATATAGAAGAAAAGGTATCTTTAATTATTTATTTAATTATATAAAAAATATGTGTGATAGAGATGAAAATATTGTTGGGATGAGATTATATGTAGAAAAAGAAAACATAAATGCAAAAGCAACATATGAGTCTTTAAATATGTATGAGTGTGATTATAATATGTATGAATATGAGGTAATACACTAGTAATATAAACCTATAATATTATAGGCGTTATTAGTATATTGATAATTATGTGAAATAAATCTGATATTATAATTATAATTTTTAGGGGGTATAAAAATGGACGTTTTCAAAGGAATGTTTTATGTATTTTTATTTTTAGATTTAGTATCAATATTTTGCTTCTTTTTTAATAAAGGAAAAATAGCATCTAATAAAATTATATTTAATGCAATAGGAGTACTTACATTTGTACTTTGTTTTATGCTTTTTAGTTATTATCCAAATAATAATATTCTTGGTAAATTTATTGCATCTATATTTTTTATATTTGGGATTTCTGGGGTTATGTTAAAAGAGAAAAACTTTTTATATGCTAGACTTCTTTTAACCTTGGTTATTGTTTCTTCTACACTTATATTGTTCGTTGTTCAATAGGAGATATTTGTATAAGAATTTGTTAAGGTCTACACTTTTAAGTGTAGGCTTTTTTATGTTTTTAATAAATATTTAAGAAAATTTTAAGAAAATTTTAAAATCGTCTTAAATATTTATTGTTACCATTTAAATATTAAGAGAGAAGGTGCTTATCAGTGGTAGAAAATAAAAAATTAGAAAAATTCTTGCTATCAATTGTATATATAATATTTTTTGTATATATTCTAGTGCTTATAAGAATAATTTTATTTAAAGATGTACCAATTTACACTATTTCCAAAGGAATATTTAGGTCTGTAAATTTAATCCCATTTTACACAATATGGGAATTTATCACAGACAGTAATATTAGCTTTATGAGAGCTATTGCAAATATCATAGGAAATGTATGCATATTTATTCCGATGGGAATTTTCTTTCCTATATTATTTAAAAAGTTAAGTAAAAGAAACATTTTTACAGTAATTGTATTTATTAGTTTAGCATTTGAAGCAATACAATATATTTTTGCTCTTGGAAGTAGTGATATAGACGATATTATTTTAAATTCATTGGGTGGTATAATTGGTATTACTATTTACATAAATATGACTAAATTATTTCCTAATAATATAACAAAATTCAAGGCTATAATAGGTACTAGCTTGGTTTTAGGAGTTATAGGATTAGGAATTATTTCTATAAATTATCAAGATTTACTAAAGCTTAGATTTAAACCAGATAAAAAAGTATCAAAAATATTAATTGAAGAAAATAAAGAAATAATTAAAGATATAAATAAAGATGAAGTGGACATAATTGGTACATTTGAGAACTTTGAAAAAGGCGCAATAACCATTAAAACAGGTTCTAGTAATAGAGTTAAGAGACCAGAAAATATAATTGATAGTAATGGAAACATAAGAATTTATTTAAATGAAAATACAAGATTAGTATCCTATGTTATTACTGAAGAATCAAAAAGTGACATAGTTAAATATCAGGAATTTGATGTGAAGAATTTACCCTTGTTAAGGAAATATGATGCATTTTATGTTTGGATTGATAAAGAAAACCAATCAAAAGATAAACATGGAATTGTGGCTAGTAAATTGTTAATTGGATTGAATGAATAGGATATTAATTAAAAATAAAAGAATAACAAATATAAAAAACGAAAAAACTATTTCTATAATTATTTTTACATTATGCATAAAATAAGACAACTTAGTGAAGGAGTAGAGATAAATTATGGAAATAATAAGGTATATCTTATACTTTTTTATATATTCTTTTTTAGGATGGATAGTAGAAAGTATAGGATGTTCTATAGCAAGTAAAAGAATAATTAATAGAGGCTTTTTAAATGGTCCAATATGTCCTGTTTATGGCTTTGGAGCAGTAATTGTAATATCACTATTGGGAAGGTTTGATAATATAATCATAATATTTCTCTTAGGTATGATTTTAACTACAATATTAGAATACTTTACAGGATTTATTCTAGAAACCTTATTTCATGCAAAATGGTGGGATTATTCTGACAGAAAATTCAATATAAAGGGTAGAGTATGTTTAAAAAATGCAATATACTTTGGTATAATGTCTGTTTTAATAATAAAATTAATACATCCATTTATAAAGTATTTTGTAGGAACAATTCCATATAGAATATTAATATCAATAGCTGTAGTTACAACACTTTGGACTATGCTTGATTTGATTGTTACTATTATAACACTTAAAAAATTGGATATAAAGTTAAGCTTGCTAGATGAGATAATTACAGACCTTAATGATATAAATGTGAAGCTTGATAAATTTGATAGAGGAGAGATACAGTCTTTATTTAAAACAGTAAATAATGATGAATTAGAAACTAGAGAAAAAATAAACAAAATAAACAGTAAATTAGACCGTATAGAATCCAATATCATATTACAAAAAAGAGTTATCAAAGCTTTCCCATATATAAAACATAAAAAACAACAAGAGCAATTAGAGCATTTTAAAGAGATTATTAGGGAGAGTAAAAGATGATTATATAATTTAATAAAAAATAAACAGAATAATAGTATTTATAAGTTAATTTGCAAAGGACTCTATAAAAATAGAATAGAGTCCTTTATTTTTTGTGGAATAATGTTTATTTGATAAGAATAAAATATATTGTTTCTGAATAACAAATATTTTGAAAATTATAAAAACATATATTGACAATTTGTGCCAAAGATAATAACATTAAGTATATAAAGAATTTTATATGAGAATATCTTTATAAATCGCAATAATTTTAAAACATAAATCTATTTAAAGAGGGGATGATTTGCCAATGAGCGAGATAACTAGTCAAATGATAAGTACAGAAGAAAAAAAATATGTTGCTAAAACTCAAAAAATACCTTACTATCCAGTAGCATTTAAATCAGGTGATGGTGCAATGTTATATGATTATGAAGGTAATGAGTATGTTGATTTTTTAGCAAGTGCAGGCTCTGCGAATGTAGGTCATGGAAATAAGGAAATCTCACAAGCAGTTAAAGAACAAATGGATGATATTACACAATATACACTTGCGTATTTCCATAGTGATCCTCCTGTAAAATTAGCTGAGAAGCTTGTGGAAATAGCCCCTGGAGATAATGATAAAAAAGTATTATACAGTGCAACAGGTTCTGCTTGTATAGATGCTGCTATAAAACTAGCAAGAGGGTATACTGGAAGAACAAAAATAATATCTATGTATGAATCTTATCATGGAAGTACTTATGGAGCTATATCTATATCTGCATTAAGTACAAATATGAGAAGAAAAATGGGTCCATTATTACCAGAAGTTTATCACTTCCACTATCCTGATAAAAATAGAACAGCTAAAGAATGTTTAGATGAGATAGAATATGCTTTTGCACACTATCTACCAGCAGAAGAAGTAGCTGCAATATTTATAGAACCAATTGCAGGAGATGCAGGAATAATAGTGCCTCCAGTAGAGTGGGTACAAGGTTTAAGTAAAATATGTAAAGAAAATGGAATACTACTTATAAGTGATGAAATACAACAAGGTATGGGAAGAACAGGTAAGTGGTTTGGTATAGAAAATTTTGGTGTTGAAGCAGACCTTCTAGTTCTTGGAAAATCTGTTGGAGGTGGATTACCTTTAGGAGCAGTTGTTGGAAGAACTGAGATAATGCAAAGTCTTGATGCACCAGCACATCTATTTACTTTAGCTGGAAATACAACAGTATGTGTAGCTGCTTTAAAATCTATAGAAATAATCGAAAGAGAAAACTTACTTCAAAAGAGTATAGAAATGGGAGATTATATTAAAGCAGGATTTGAGAAATTAAGAGAAAAATACGATATAATTGGAGAAATAAGAGCTTTAGGGTTATCTATAGGAGTTGATATAGTTAAAGGAAATGGTTCTAATGAAAAAAATCCAGATGCTACAGCTAAGATATGCTACAGATGTATACAAACTGGTTTAATAATGATATTCTTAGGACAATCTACTTTAAGAGTACAACCTCCTCTAGTAATAACTAAGGAACAAGTAGATAAAGCAATGAGCATCATAGATTCTGCAATAGATGATTACTTAAATGGTAGAATTGGTGATGAAGTATATGAAGTAACTCAAGGTTGGTAAAATAAATATTAAATAAAAATAAGAGTTATCTCAGTTTTAGAAAGTGATTTCTGAAATGAGATAACTCTTTTAAATTACCCACAAGTAAGAAGATTAGTTGATTCATTAAGGGTCATGTTTTGGATGTCATTCTTGTGAGCATCAGAAACAGTATTACGAGAATAGTTACCTTTGCTCGTATTATCTGTCAATTTAGTTATAATTAAGATTGCTAAAAGAATAAAAATTACTGTGTATAAAGCAATAACATAAGGTTTTCTTTTATATTTATATTTGTTGTTAAAAAAAGAATGACCATAATTATTTTTATTAACTTTAGATTTATTGGTATTTGTATTCTTTTTCTTGTTACTTTTCTTTTTATCATCCTTTTTTCTATTTTTAGGGTAAGGAATGACTTTGTGTGTATTATCAAGTTTGATATTTTTATTTTTTTGAATATTGCTTTCTAGGCTAGCTTTTTTTTCTCCAAATTGAATAGTTTTATTGGTATTGTTGTTATCTTTCAATGTTAATCTCCCTCCCTTAAACTTTCCCTTTAGATAATATTACTACTAACCTATAGAATATACAATAAATAATATATAAGTAACAAAATTTTATAAGTATAAATCTCTTTCTCCACGCTCTAAGGCAGTCATATTGTTAGATACTATGTTTCTTATATCTTCTCTTTCTATCTTAGCTATTTCTTCTGTGATAAGTTTTTTGCCCATAGCTTTAAGCTCATCATCACCATAATCAATTAGAAATTCATTTAATGTAGTAAGAGCATTTGGTGTACAGACATTGTGGATTTGGCGGCTTTTAGCTAAGCTCATAAATCTATCTCCAGTTCTACCTTTGCGATAACAAGCTGTACAATAACTAGGGATATATCCATCAGTTATTAATTCTTTAAGCACTTCTACAGGGTTTCTATGGTCTCCAACTTCGAATTGTTCTGTATTGTCACCATCTTCATATGCTTTATATCCTCCAACACCTGTCAGAGAACCTGCACTGACTTGTGATACACCATACTTTAGCAATTCATTTCTCATATCAGCAGTTTCTCTAGTGGACATTATGATTCCAGTAAAAGGAACAGCCAATCTAGTTATAGCTACTATTTTTTTGAACATATCGTCAGAAACTAAGTGAGGAAAATCTTCTAAACTCATTCCTTCAGCTTTTTTTAATCTAGGAAAAGATATAGTATGGAATCCTACTCCAAATTTTTCCTCTAAGTGCTCATTGTGCATCATAAGTCCTAGAACCTCAAATTTTGGGTCAGATAGACCAAATAAGACTCCAGCACCAACATCATCAACACCAGCTTCCATAGCTCTATCAAAAGCTGTTAAATGGTAATAGTAGTCATTTTTTATAGATTGACCATGCATTTTTATAAATGTTGGTTTATGATAAGTTTCTTGGAACAATATATAAGTTCCTATTCCTTTTTCTTTTAGTAACTTGTATTCATCTACGCTTGTAGCAGCTATGTTAACGTTTACCCTTCTTATATTTCCATTTTCGTTATATGTTGAGTAAATTGCATCTAAGCAATCTAAAATATAATTTATATCACAGTTCTTAGGGTCTTCACCAGCCTCTAGAGCAAGTCTTTTATGACCCATTTTTTCTAGTATTTTAACCTCTTCTTTTACTTCATCCATAGTAAGTTTTTTTCTTTTAAATTTGTTGCATGTACTGAAACCACAGTAAACACATTCATTTACACAGTAGTTTGATACATAAAGAGGGGCAAATAAAACCACTCTATTACCATATATTTCGTTTTTTATTTGCCCAGCTATACTAAATAATCTATCTAGTTGTTTTTTATCTTCTACTTCAAGAAGAGTAGCTATATCTTTATAACTAAGTTTTTCCCTTCTATCAGCCTTATCAAGTACCTTTTCAATATCATCATAAGTTGAATTTTTTGCATCCTCTAACAAAGAATTAATCAGTTCATGTTTTATGAACATTTACAAACGCCTCCATTCAATATTATCACCACGAGAATAGTCGACTTTAAGTCCTAGTGACTTGATGTTTTCTTCTAAACTTTCGTGATACTCACAAGCTTCTTGACCAGTAAAGGCTTTGTTATCATAAAGAGAATATTGTTTTCTAAATTCTTGAGGAGAAAGGTTTGGCATAATTACATTACAGCCAGCTAAAAGACCTGCATTTCTACCACTAGGGTTTATAGATGCAAGGGCTGTTGTAGCAGGTAATAAAACTTTTGGAAGTAGAAGTCTTGTAATTGAAAGCATAAGTAATGTCTTTTCTAAATCTCCATGTTTATAATCTTTAAATATTGTATCATGGTGTGGAATAAAAGGTCCTATCCCAACCATATGAGGATTTAATTCTTTTAGATATAATAAATCACGAACAAGGTCCTCATTGGTTTGAAATGGTGATTCAACCATAAATCCAGCACCTACTTGATAACCAATTTCCTTAAGGTTTTTTAGGCATTCCTTTCTAGTTTTAAGTTCAATGTTTGGTGGATGTAATTTTTTATAATGACTGTCTGTAGCAGTTTCATGTCTTAAAAGATATCTGTCTGCACCACTTAAAAAGTATTTTTTATATGAGTCATAACTCTTTTCTCCTAATGATAGTGTTATGGCACAATCCTCATATTTATTTTTTATGCTAGAAACAATTTCACATATTTTATCATCATTAAAATATGTATCTTCACCACCCTGCAAAACGAATGTTCTATATCCTATTTTATAACCTATATCACAACATTCAAGTATTTCATCAAGTGAAAGTCTGTATCTTGTGATATTTTTATTAGAAGATTGTATTCCACAATAGTAGCAATTATTTTTACAATAGTTTGTAAGTTCTATAAGTCCTCTCAAATAGATTATATTTCCATAATGTTTATTCCTCATGTCGCTAGCTTGCTTATAAAGATAGTTTCTTAAATTTTGTTCAAAGTTATATTCTTCATTGTCGATATTTTCTATTAAATATAGTAGTTCATCAAAGCTTAATGAATTTATGCTGTAAAGTTTATCTATAAAGTATTTAATCTTATTTTTAGTCATATACAAATATGTAATTATTAAATATAGTTAAATTTTTAGTAATTGAAAAGTTCAAGTGATCTTTCTAAAATACCTTTTACATATGCTATTAAAATACCATAGTTTACTATAGGTACATTGAAAGATTTTGCCTTTTCTATTCTAGATAACATTCCAGCTCTATTCATCATACAAGCTCCACAATGAACTACAAGTGCATATTTATTTATATCTTCAGTGAAGGATACTCCGGAACTAAATTCAAAAGTAATATTTTTACCAGTTTTCTTTCTAATCATGTTAGGAATCTTTACTGTTCCAATATCATCAGTCTGTCTGTGATGAGTACAACCCTCAGCCATCAAGACTTTATCACCATCTTTTAAATTTTCTAAAGCATAAGCGCCATTAATTAATTCTTTAAGGTCTCCCTTTTGTCTAGCAAATAATATAGAAAAAGATGTAAGAGGAATATCTTTTGGAGTATCTTTATCTACCTTTGGAAATACTTGAGAGTCAGTAATAACAAGTTTTGGTTTTTTGCCTAAGCTAGATAGAGTTTCTTTTAAACTATCTTCCTTTGTAACGATAGAAATTGCCCCAGTATCTAAAATATCCCTTATAACTTGCTGTTGAGGAAGTATAAGTCTTCCCTTTGGAGCTGCTTTATCTATTGGAACTACCAAAACAACTAAATCATTTGGTTCAATTAAATCTGATACCAATTTAAACTCAGTACTGTCTTTAGGCAAGACTCTTATTATTTCATTCTTTAAATCTTCAATTCCAATTTTATCTGTTGATGAGACAGAAACAACTGGACATTTAACTTTATTCTTAGTTAAGTCTAAAATTTCAGAGTGATTTTTAATTGTATCAATCTTGTTAAGAACTAAAATATGAGGTATATTCTTATCACTAAACTTTTCAATTAGTATTAAATCTTCTTTTGATATACCAATTTGGCAATCAACTACTAGTAAAGCTATATCTGTTTTTTCCAAAACATCTAATGATTTACTTATTCTAAGTTCACCAAGTTCACCAACATCGTCAAGACCGGCAGTATCTATAAGAACACAAGGTCCTATAGGAAGGATTTCCATTGGTCTAAATACTGGGTCTGTAGTAGTTCCAGCAACATCTGACACTATCGCAGCACTTTGATTTGTTATAGCATTTATTATGCTAGATTTACCTGCATTTCTTTTACCAAAGAGACCTATATGTACTCTTATTGATTGTGGAGTAGAATTTAGACTCATTTGTACTCACCACCTTAAATTTCTTTTTTTGATATACTAGTTTTTACAGATACATGAGGTATGTTTCCCAATTTACCAGTCAAACTATTGATAGTATCCATTTCGCCAACAACTGCTATACATACAATCGATACACCTTCTTCTTCACAAGGAATTCCCATTCTGCCTTTAATAATACCTTTAAAACCTGACACAACCTCATTAAATTTAAGCTGACATTCTTTTGGCTCTTCTAAAATAGCACTTATGACTGCAACCTTTTTCATAAATATCCTCCTAACTCAGAAAATATGTCTTAAACAAATCCAAAATCAAAAAACTTTTCTTTTAAAGAAAAGTTTCTACAAAAGAAAAGTTATTAATTACACAAGTATAATGTGCTATATTAAACTATTTCCTTACAGATTAGATAACTCTTTTCTGGTAGGGTTAGCTTGTAAAAATTTAATTTAACAACAATTAACTAAAGAAAATTTTTATATAATTTATGTGACTTATATAAAAATTAACTGAAGAAAATTGAAGCTACTTATATAATAGTAGTAAATTTAAATTAAGTCTATAGAAAAACCAATTTTTGTATAAAAATAAAACTTAAATTTGGTTATTTGTTAAGAAATGACTTTAGTAAAATTTGTATTTAATTATTTTTTAAGCATATAGTTTATAAGCAATTTTAGAGTGTTTTCGATAGCTTCTATATGAGTCCTTTCATAGTGGTGACTATTGTTTGTTCCAGGACCAACACATGCTATTTGAACGTCTTCTCCCCAACGAATAGCTTCTGAAGCATCTGAACCATAGAAAGTAAATACATCGACAGTGTAGTCTAAATTATTGTCTTCTGCAACATCGACAAGCTTGTTTCTTAAATTAAAATCATACAATGATAAATTATCTTTTGCAACTATAGTCACACCATGTTCACTAGATGTTTGACTTGGTCCAGTTGGTGCTATATCTATTGCTACAAATTCTCTTGTTTTTTCAGGTAAAGCTTTAGAAACACCATGTCCAATTTCTTCGTAATTACTTATATAAAAATTGGTAGTATGTTTAGGTGTTAAGTTATTTTCCTTAAAATATCTGCATATTTCAAGAACCATTGCTACAGCTGCTTTATTATCTATATATCTAGATTTTATAAAACCAGATTCTGTAGCTTCAAAACGGTGGTCTAGACATACAAAATCTCCAACACTTATTCCTAAATCTAATACATCTTGCTTTGTAAATACTTTTTCATCAAGTCGGATAATCATTGTTTCTTCATTTCTTTCTGATGCAGCTTTTGTTTGACCATATATATGAGTAGAAGCGTATTTAAATACAACACTTCCTCTAATTTTTTTACCTTTTCTAGTTATAATAGTACAGTTTTCACCTTCTATAGCAGCCCAACATCCACCACCAACTTTATGGTATTTAAGAGTACCATCAGATGATATTTCTTTTACCATAGCTCCAAGTGTATCCATATGTGCAGATATTGTTATTTGATTTGAATCATCTTCACCAGGAAGAGTAGCTATAAGTGCACCTTTTTTTGTAAGAATAGTATTAAGACCTAATGATTCAAAATCTTTTTTACTTTCTAAAACTGCATTTTCAGTATATCCAGCTGGACTTGGGATATCTAAATATTTTTTCATTAAATTTATAGTATTAGTTAAATTTAAATTCATATTATTTCCTCCTAAAAAATATATATTCATACAAATTATAACATAAATACGAATGTTCTGAAAACTAAAAATGAAAGAAAAAAATCTAAACGTATTTAAAAAAAAAGTATATAAAATAAATTTAATTTATATTATATAGATTTAAAGTAAAAATAGTTTTATTACATAATTAATAAAGATAAATATAAAACAAAACGAATAAATAAATGAAATATTTAGTTTAATTATCTTTACAAATAAAAATTTTAGTAATAGAATAATTGTTGAAAAAGATTTTAAATTCAGATTATTCATTTCTAAAGTAATTAATCTGCAAACCTTTATTAATATATGTAAATAGCTAGGTATATATGTATTTAATTAGCACAATATAGATAAAAATATTTATTTTAATTGTTTATTTTCTGAAGAAAAGGTCTTTATTAGGAATCATAAAAAATAAAATTAATTAGGAAAAGAGAGGATGTGTATAATGTGATTGAGAATGGATTTGTATATTGTAGTTTCTTGGTTGTATTTGTAGGTGTAATTTTTTTTATGGTAGATAAATTGAAGTGGAAAATATTTGATGTCATCAATCCGATGCTTTTAATCTACTTAGGAGCAGCTATACTAGCATCATTTGGTTTGTTTGCACAAAATGATGATGTTGGAACGTATCAAAATATAATAACAGTAAATTTTTTGCCATTAATGTTAGTGTTCTTGTTAATTCAATGTGATTTAAGAAAAATATTAAAAATGGGTCCTAAAATGTTATTATCGTTTTTCTGTGCTACATTTACATTTATGCTTGGATTTGTCATAGCATTTATAATTTTTAAAGGTTCAATGGGTGCAGATTCATGGAAAATTCTTGGGGCAGCATCTGGTTCATGGATAGGTGGCTCATCAAATATGATTGCAGCAGCTAATGCTCTAGGAGTTGCGGAAGAAGGTCTTAGCTATGCAATACTTATGGGTTCTATAGGATATACAGTATGGATGTCTGTTTGTCTAATGTCTGTAAAATTTGGTCCTAAATTTAATAAATGGACAAAGTGTGACACAAGTTTTATAGATGAGGTTACATCAAAGCTTGAAAAAGAAAATAAAGATAATACAGCACCTACATTTGTAGAACTTATGACTTTACTTTCTGTTGGATTTGGAGTAGCAGCTTTCGCACAAATTGTATCTAAGATACTTCCAACTTCAGGTATACTTAATGAAACTATGTGGGTAGTACTTGTTGCATCTACAGTATCAATATTATTAGGTATGACTAAAATATCAAAACTTAAGGGAAGTACATTAGTAGGAAATGTGTTTATGTATTTACTTCTTGCAGCTACAGGTAGTAAAGCAAATTTCTTTGGGTTGTCAGAAGCTCCTGTTTACATAATGTTTGGTTTAGTAGTAGTTCTTGTACATGCTATTTCATTTATAGGACTTGCGAAACTGTTTAAGCTGGACCTATTTACTTGTGAGGTAGGAAGTATAGCTAATATAGGAGGAGTAACTACAGCTCCTATGATTGCTGGAGTTCATAATCCAGTATTAATACCAGTAGGTGTGCTTATGGGACTTTTAGGAAATGTCATAGGTACTTATTGTGCTCTTATGGTAACTCAAATATTACATATGTTAGCTTAATAAAAAATAATACAGAATTAATGATTTTATATAAGAAAAGTCATCTCAATTTAAGTGTAAGCTTTTATGAGATGACTTTTTTGTTTGACAATATAATTCGTTTAAAAAATATATTTTGACATATTTAGTGCATAATATTGGAAAATTTACTAGAATCGAGATATATTTAATTTTTGTATTGAATCGAACGTCTGTATGATGTATAATAAGTATATAGAACGAATGTTTGCAGAACGGGTGTTTTTTGAATTTATTTTAATAATTTATGAATATATACCAGAATACATAAATATATTTAAATATAAAGATTAAAAAGAATTTAAAGGAGTGTTGATAACTTATGATAATTCCATCAAGAAGAATACAAGATATAACATTAACAAATTTAAAAAATGGTGAAGTAACTTTAATTGAATTGGATGAAATATATAAGAAGATGGGATTTTTATTTGTTGTTAGTGAAGGCAAATTGAAAAAGATAAAAAAGGAGAATCATCATTAGAAATGAATGAAATAATAAATATTATAATAGTTTATAAAACCTAACTTATGTAGAATATAAATACTTAAGTTAGGTTTTTTTGTGATAAAGTTTATAATTAGTTGATTTTATAACCTAAGTAATAGTTTTAAATAAAGAGTAGATAAGTTTAAATTTTAATAAGTATTATATTACATAAGAGGTGATATTATTATGAAAATAGTAACCTACAATATTCATAAAGGCATGGATTCAAATAATAGATTAACTTTAACTAAAATGGGAATATATTTGAAAAAATTGGATTGTGATGTAATTTGTTTGCAAGAAGTATTATATCCTCAATTTTTAGCTTTAAAAACTGTTTTAAATATGGATGGTGTATTTGCTACAAATGTGAAAAAAGTAAATATGATATATGGTATTTGCACATTTACAAAATTTAAAATATTAAATAGCAATCATTTTTTCTTAACTAGCAAAAAAGAACAACGAGGGGCACTTTGTATAACTATAGATGCATATGCAAGAATTATAAATGTAATAAATACTCACTTGGGGCTTGATAGACAAGAAAGAGCAAAACAATTGGATGAAATAATAGATTATAGGAATAGATTAGTAGGTATAGTTGTTTTGTGTGGTGACTTTAATGAGAAAAATGTCTTTTTAAGCATGTTCAATGATATGGCCATTTCACTAAACAAGTCTTATTTACCAACATTTGAAAAATCAAAATCTAGAATAGATTACATTTTTGTTAATAAAAATGTTGAATTAAAAGGATATGAAGTAGAAAAAGTTTACCTATCAGACCATTATCCTGTAATAGGTTATATTTAAATTCTAATATAAATCAAGTTAATTATTATAAAACCCTTAATTTTTTTATTAAGAAATAATAAAAAAATATAATAAAAAAATATCAAAAATAAAACTAATTATAAGACATAAATTTACAATAAAGTTACATTTGATTAAATTCCTTGTTTAAAAAAAGCTATTCAAATATAATCTAAAGTAGTTTTGAAATGGAAACTCTATCAGGCAAAATTAAGAGTGTTAAAATGAGGTGAAGTTATGGGCAGAAGTGCAACAAGGGTTTCAAGATTAGGAAAAGAAAGAAAGAGAAATCTTATAATAGTATTAGCAATTTTAGTTGTAGCTATAGGAGGATTTACTTATTTTTTTAATAACAAATTTCTGTATAATGGGAAAATCGCTAAAAATGTGTATATAGAAGGAGTAAATGTATCTGACATGACTAAAGAAGAAGCATTAAAAGCTATAACAGGTAAGTATACTCCAGAAGATTTAAATCTTAGCTATGATGGGAAAAAATATACGATATCTCCAAAAGATATTGATTTAAGATATAATACAGAAGAAGTTGTAAAAAATGCGTATGAGACTACAAAAAAAGGCTCTTACTTTCAAAACTTAAAAAAATATATTGATATAAGAATAAATAAACTAGCTCTAAAAATAGAATCCAGTTATGATGAAGCAAAGCTTAGTTCTAAAGTATCTTCTATAGCAGACAGTATTAATGTCAAAATGAAAAATGCATCTATTAGTGTTGGAAGTGGAGGATTGAATTACACAGATTCTGTTGTGGGCAGAGAGTTCGATTTATCAGCAAACAAAGAATCTATATATGATATGATAAAAAATAAAGAGCATAAATCTTTAGAACTTAAAGTAAATCTTCAAAAACCAGATATAACAACTGAACAAGTAAAAACTGTGAATTCTGTTATAGGTCAATATTCAACTACTTATTCTCAGGCCGTGGAAGGTAGGTCGTATAATGTAGGTCTGTCAGCAAGAAAAACTAGCGATGTATTACTGATGCCAGGTGAAGAGTTTTCATATAATAAACTTACAGGACCTAGTAACAAAGCTAATGGATATAAGGATGCACCAGTTATAGTTTATGGAAAATTAGAGCAATCAGCAGGCGGAGGTGTTTGTCAGACATCTTCAACAGTTTATAATGCTGCTCTTATTTCAGGAATGGAAATAACTCAAGTTACAAATCATTCATCTGCATCAACTTATGTACCTAAAGGAAGAGATGCTACTGTGAGTGATGGTGGATTAAATTTAAAGTTTAAAAATCCATATAACCATCCTGTATATATTAAAAACTATGCAGGTGGAGGAAGTGTGTCATCAGTAATATATGGTAACTCTAGTGACAAACCTAATATATCGATAGAAGTGAAGCAGACTGGGCAAAATAAGTATTCTACATATAGAATATTTAAAGATTCAAATGGAAAAGTCATAAAAAAAGAACATATATCAAATAGTTCCTATAAAGAATTAAAAAAATAAATCATTTTTTAAAGTGATATTTATACAAAAAAACAAGGAAGCCTCTGACTTTCTTGTTTTTTTTGTATAAAAGTAACATTATTGATTCTTGTTTTGATATTAGAGTCATTAATATATAGAAAATATTCCTATATATTGGTATAATTGTAAATAGATTTAGTTATATAAAATGTATGAGGAGGTGACATGGTTGAATTTTATAGGCAATAGATATGAGGTAGTAAATTCTGATGACGTTTTAGAAATTAACAAAATCTATAAAGCTAGAGATGTTTTTTACAGAAAAAATGTGCTAATAAAAGTCATAAAGCACAATAATTATATCTGTGAGGATTTTGTTTCAAATTTAATTGATGAAAGTACTGCTTTAGATGAAATAAACTCTCCTTATATACTAAAAATAATAGATGTTGGAATTCATTGTACAGAAGAAACAACACTGTATTACGTTGTAAGTGAAGACTTTAATGGTATTGGGCTAGATGAATTAATTCTAGGTAATTATCTTCATTTAGAAGCAATTGTAAATATAATGATACAAGTTTTAAAAGCTTTAGAAATGATACATAGAAATCATTCATATCATGGCAGTTTAAAATCAAGTAGTATAATAGTAGATACAGAATATAATATCAAAATTTGTGACTTTGGAATTACAAAAGCAAATAATGGGGTTAATACAAGAAGCTATGGAAATAGAAGATATTTATGTCCACATCAACTATGTATAAATTATACCGATAAAGAAAGTGATTTTTTTGCAACAGGACTTATTTTATTTGAGTCTATATTTAAAAAATTACCTTTTGGAGAATCAAATTCAGAAGAAAAAATATTACAATCTATTGATAAAGGCTTAGATTGGAATAGTATAAAAGCAATTAATGGAAATATAGAACTTATAAATGTTATAAAGAGGCTTCTTGGTAGAAATAATAAGTATACTAGGGCCAATGATATTATTGTTGATTTAAGTAAAGTGATGTATGAAAAAGCATATATAGAAGTTGAAGATGAAAAGAAGGAAGAGAAACGAGATAAAGTCGTACAGGTAAAAAAAGAAGAAAAAATTAAAGTGAGAAAGAAATTACATAAAAAACTTGTTGTTGCTGGTCTAGCAATAGTCATGATTTCGATGATTATTATTAGTTCTATAATATAAAAATTATATATTACATATTTTAAAATCAATATCTATAAATAATATACATATAGATGTAAAATTTAACGTATTCATAAATAATGAGAGGAAGTGGTTATTATGTTAGCAAAAAATAATGAGGTATCAAATATCTAAGCATATTTTAACAAATAGCCACCTGCTTTTGTAGTTTAGAATAAAAAGCTGGGGCTAAAGGTCACAGCTTTTTTGCTACTTTTTAAAGGCAGGAGCATATTAAAAAGGAGCAAAGTATGAGTAAAATAAAAATAATAGCAAGTAATAAGTGTTGGATTGAAGATATAGCAAAGAGACAACTTGAAGATATTTCAAGCTTAAATGGAGTTTTAAAAGTAGTAGGATTACCTGATTTACATGCAGGTAAAATACCTGTGGGTTTAGCTGTTGAAACTAGAGATATTATTTATCCACATATAATTGGAAATGATATAGGGTGTGGAATGACTTTGTTTAAAACTGGGATTTTAAAAAAGAAATTTAAAAAAGACAGATGGATTAAGTCTCTTGGCAAGATTAAAGACTTATCTGATATAGAAATAACAAATAGATATGAAGAAGAAAGTCCAATTTTAAATTTAGGAACTATTGGAAGTGGAAATCATTTTGTAGAATTTCAATGTGTAAATGAGGTCTATAATAAAGAAAAATTTGAAAAATTAAGATTTTCAGAGGATGATATAATGATGCTGGTTCACTGTGGCTCAAGAAATTATGGAGAGACTATTTTGAACAAATTTTATAATAAAGATGGTATCGAGGTTGAAAGTGAGAAAGCAAGAGATTATATGGAAAATCATGATAAGGCTTTAATTTGGGCAGAGCGTAATCGTGAAGTTATCAGTAAAAAAATTATGCAGTCAATAGGTACATCTGGAAATCTCAAAAAGATATTATCTATAAATCATAATTTTATAGAGAAAAGGGAAGATAAATTTATACATAGAAAAGGTACTGTTTCGAGTGAAAGTGGAGCTGTAATTATACCAGGTTCAAGAGGTAGTTTATCATATATAGTTATGCCTACTGAAAATACAGAGATATCTTTATACTCTCTGTCACATGGAGCAGGTAGAAAATGGTCTCGTTCAATTTGTAAATCTCGCCTTAAAAACAAGTATAATAAAGATACCATAAAACAAACTAAATTTAAAAGTCATATTCTATGTAATGATATAAATTTATTATTTCAAGAAGCTCCAGAAGCATATAAAAACATAGAGCAAATTATTGAAAGTTTGATAGAATATAAACTTATTCAAGTGGTGGCAACTATGAAACCACTGATTACTTATAAAGGTTAATTTTCAAAGTCAAAAAAGGTTAAAACCATATTAGATTATAAATAGCTGATTTTATTAGAACATGTAAAAGTGTTTTACTATTATCAGCTATTTTTTATGGGGTTATCAACCAGAATTTTTAATACGTTACACTTGCTTAGCTCTTTTGTTGGAAGCAGATTGACAGGCTTATTATGTGCTAATAAATAAGAGTATAAGCACTATTTTTATTTTAATAGCAAGTGTTGTAGGTATTTTTATTATGAAAAAACATCAATGAAATTATTTTTATTGACATGAAGATGGAATTTATGAAATAATATTAGGAGCACTAAGATAAATAATTAAGTAAAAATAGAAAAGGAGCAGTTTTTTATGAAGAAAAATACTAATAGTAATGAGTCCGGGGTTAAACTTCTTAATAAATAAGGAGTTTGATGCATAATAACTCCTTATTTATTAAGTCGTTCACAAAATAACTATTATCAAAGTAAATGATAAGGTAATTTAAAAGCCTATGACTTATAAATAAAGGAGAAAAAATAATGAATAGTAATACATTTGAAAGATTACAACTAAACGAAGTTAAAGAGTTAATAAAAGCATATTGTGTAAGTTCACTTGGAAAAAATCTGATAGATAAATTAACTCCTAGTGGTAATATTGGAGTAGTAAGAAGAAAGTTAGCAGAAAATAAAGAAGCTAGAAAGATAATTGAAAATAGCAATCATATACCACTTGAAGGATTATTTAATGCAGGTTCTACAATAGATAAAATTGAAAAAGGAATGATAATAGAACCAATTGAACTTATAAATATTGAAGATTTTTTAAGAGGATGTAGGAAGATTAAAGCTTTTATGCTAGAAAAAGAATTTTATTCGCCTACATTAAGTTCTTATGCTTTAAATATAACAGAATGTAAAAATATAGAAGATGAGATAAATTACTGTATAAAATCGAATAAAGTCGATTCTAATGCTAGTAAAGAATTAAAAAAAGTAAGACGAAATATAGAAATTACAGAAGGCAAAATAAAAGATAGATTAAATAAATTTATAACATCAACTATAAATAAAAAGTATATACAAGAGCTTATAATAAGTAAAAGAAATGATAGATATGTAATACCAATTAAATCCTCATATAAAAATGAGGTTGATGGGACTATATTAGATACATCATCAAAAGGAAATACTGTATTTATTGAGCCTAGAAGTATTTCAAATTTAAGTACAGAGTTGACTATGTTAAAAGCTGATGAGACTATTGAAGAATATAAAATACTATCTTATTTAACAGAACTTATATTTGATAAGATAAATCAGATAAAATTGAATATAGAAATACTTTCTGAATATGATATGGTATTTGCAAAAGCTAAGTATAGTCAAAAAATAAAAGGTATTACTCCAAAAATAAATAATAATGGATATATAAAAATAATTAAAGGAAAACATCCACTTCTAACAGGAGATGTAGTACCTTTAGATTTTGAAATAGGCAGAGATTATAGGAGTCTTGTAATAACAGGACCTAATGCAGGAGGAAAAACTGTAACTCTTAAGACTGTTGGACTATTAACTTTAATGGTGCAATGTGGATTTGATGTTTCTGCAAAAGAAGGTAGTGAATTTAGTGTATTTGAAAAAGTTTTTGTGGATATAGGAGATAATCAAAGTATTGAAAATGCATTAAGTACTTTTTCATCACACATAAAAAATATCGCAGAGATTATGAGTTTATCAAATAACTCTACTCTTGTTCTATTTGATGAGATAGGAAGTGGAACTGAACCTAATGAAGGTTCAGGATTAGCAATATCATTATTAGAAGAGTTTTATAGAATGGGATGTATAACGATAGCATCAACTCATTATGGAGAAATAAAGAAGTTTGCTAACTTACATCCAGAGTTCGAAAATGCTGGTATGATGTTTGATAAAGAAACTCTAGAACCAATGTATAAGCTAACTATAGGAAAATCTGAAGATAGTAATGCTCTTTTTATTTCAAAAAAAATGGGGATAAAAAATAGAGTATTAGAGAGAGCTAAAGAATATATAATTGATAGAAGCTACAATTTAGATTTAGTTAAAAGAAGTAAACTACAATCTAATGTTGAAGACAGTAATAATTCTGAAATTATTCCAAACTATACAGATTATAATATAGGAGATAAAGTAAAATTATTAGATGAAAATGATTTTGGAGTTGTATATAAACCAATAGACAAGTTTAATAATGTAGAAGTATTATTTAAAGATAATTTTATTTCAGTAAACATAAAAAGATTGCAGCTTAGCATAAAAGCATCAGAATTATATCCAGAAGGATATGACTTGGATACATTGTTTACTAGTTTTGAGGATAGAAAATTAGAAAAAGATATTCAGAGAGGTTCGAAGAAAGCTCTTAAAAAGATTCAGAAAGAAATTAGAGAGAATAGAAAACAAATATAAAAATATAAAAGAAGCTATCTAAATATAAAATTTTATTTTTAGATAGCTTTTTTATTAACATATCTTCATAAATCCAATGACCAACAGGATTAAACCACTTAACCAAGATAAGTTCAAATTTATTTTTTTAACAAATATATTTCCTAGTAAACAACCAAGTAAAACTGCAATTACGTTTGATAGTAAAGAAAATAGAATAACTTGTATATAATTTACACCTACAAGACCACTACCAAATCCAATCGCTAATCCATCTAAACTTAGAGCAATAGCAAGTGTAAATGCTTCAGCAGACTTAATTATTTTAGATTTACTTGTATCTAAAGTATCAGGTTCAATACTTACATTAAAATTCAATTTAAGGTCTAACATATTAAGTTTATAATTTTTTGAATGTATGGATTTTTTCTTAAAATAAGATTTAAAAAAGCTTTCAATTAGTCGAGCACTTCCTAATAAAAATAAGATAAAAAAACATATTAGCATTGTTATGTTTTGAGGTAAAAAATCTCTAACTATTGTACCTGCAAAAAGTGATATTGCCAAAATAGTTGAGCAAACTACACTAATAATTATATTTGAATATAAAGGAACTTTAACTTTATTTACGCCATATCCAAAACTTGTTACAAAGGCATCTATACAAAGAGAAGTTACTAATAAAATTGATTCAATCACAGTAGATTAACATCCTTTCTCTTAAATTTTGTACTATATTAGTTATAGTATTGTAAAAATGGATAAATTGTTACAGATAAACCAATAAATTGTTGATAAAATTTCAACATCATACAACACCTAAATAACAAATAAATCATATTAATAATATAAAACCAATCATAATAAAGCAGGTGAAAATAATGGAACAACACAGTGAGGTTGGGAACTTCGGGGATTTATTGAAAATTTTACTAGAAGAAAAATCAGTCTCAATGGGAGAATTGAGTAAAAAAAGTGGAATTGATAAAGCCACTATATCTCGTATAGCTAATAATAAGCAAAAACCAAATATAAATCATTTGGAAAAGATAGCAATACATTTAAATATTAATCTAGAAGAACTACTACAAGCATCAGGATATGAATTTAGGAACAATAATAATCAAATATTTAATACAGATAGTGATTTCAGTAATTTTGATGATATTCTTGGATTTGCAAATTTAATCAATGATAAGAGTTTTAATGGAAATATTGAAAAAGAATTGAGTAAGTGTAAATTATATGTACAGACAGATGAAGGTAAAAAACTACTTTTTGATAATTTTAATAAAAAGATAGATTCTATTGAAAAGCAAGGTCAATTTACAGATAGATTAAGAAAAATGTATGCTGACTTTTGTACAGAAGGACTTACAATAAAGAAATATTTATTGATTGGAAGTATGTTACTTTATTTTGTAATATCAACGGATGTTATTCCAGATTTTGTATTTCCAATAGGGTTTATGGATGATTTAGTAGCACTAAATATAGTTACTAAATTGCTTAAAAATGATAAGTAAATTTAAATTTGTATTTATTGTGTAAAGAAATGAAAATATAGATAAAATTCACTCTCTTATTTGTAAGTAACATACTAAAATTTTAAAACGAACAATTTAATATATATTTTGTAAGTATTTAAGTATATAAAATAAAATAATATCCAAACTAATACAAAATAGTAATAATTGTTTTGTACTGGAGGATATTTATGAATTGTAAATGGATATCTAAAAAAGATGGAAAAAAGTGCGATAGAGAAGCAGATTCTTCTGGATATTGTATCTTTCATAAAGAACATAAGTCTGATAAAGATATACAACTAATGATGGATACTATTTATAAAGAAGAAATCAGTGAATTCAATGGGTTTATATTTGAAAATGAATTTAATGCAGAGGAAATATTAACTTATGATTATAAAAGACTGAATTTTTCTGAAGTAATATTTAAAAAGAAAGTAAATTTTAAAAAATACATTTTTAAAAAGAATGTTATTTTTAACTATACAGAATTTAAAGAGAGTGTATTTTTTAATGGATGTGTATTCCTAGAAAACTGTGATTTTAATAAAACAAGATTCAGCAAAGCCTATGTAAATGACCGTATATTTGAAAAAGTAAAATTTAAAGGGCCTGACTTAGTAGTTAATAATGTAGAAAACTTTCCTCGAATGGATGGAATCATTTTTAGCACCTGTACAAAATTTGTACTAAAAAATGTTGAGTATGGTAAAAGTGAGTATAAGCATGGAAAGATAAATTATAGAATAGCTAGAAATCAAGCAACAAGAATCGGAGAATACGAAATGATAGGATTTTATTATTATAAGGAAAGGATTTATAGTAGTAAAATAATGAAACGCTCTGATTATCCTACTTTCAGTGACTATTTAGTTGAAAAGTTTTTTGACCAAATAGCACGCTATACTACAGGTTATGGAGAAAAGCCATGGAATATATTGTTAGTGATTATAGTAATAATAAGTGTTTTTGCCTTATTATACTTATTTGTAGGTATAGAAAGTTCAAATAGTACACTTGTAGCTTTAAATATAAATAACATAGGCAATTATTCATTAAGTGAGATTTTCAGAATGTATATAGACTTATGGTATTTTAGTATGGCTACATTTAGTACAGTGGGATATGGAGATATGGTTGCTACAAGTTTAATTGGGAAGGCTTTAGCAGGAATAGAAGTATTTTTTGGAGTTACAATAGGAGCAATTTGGGCATCTGTAATTATTAAAAGGATGATAAGATAATATCTGTTTAAATATGGATAGGTATTAATTACTAGATATAAATTGGACTAAATAGGGAAAATTTAAATATAAATATACTTAATAATCCAAGAAGGTGAAAAATTTGAAAAATGCAATAAAAAAAATTATAGCATTAGCCATGATACTAGTTTTTATAATACCAACTTATTCATATGCAGATGAAAAATCTGTAGACAAATACTCAAAAACATCTATACTTATAGACCAAGAGACAGGTAGAGTTTTATATAGTAAAGAACCTGATATGAAGGTACCACTAGCTAGTTTAAGTAAGATGATGACTTTTTTACTTGCAATAGAAGCTATTGAAAATAAAGAAGTAAAAGAAACTGATGTAGTAAAAATAGACAAGTCTATTGCATCAGTAAAAGGTTCAAGCTATAAACTTAAAGATGGTGAAGAAGTGCCACTTATAGAGCTTATGAGAGGTCTTATGATTGTATCAGGAAATGATGCGGCAATTGCTATAGCAAAACATATTTGTAAAACTAAGGAAGCATTTGTAGATAGAATGAATAAAAAAGCAAAAGAAATAGGGATGACTAATACACATTTTCTAAACCCAAATGGTCTTCCAATATACGATTTGAGTAATCCAAAACAACCAGCGAAAGAAAATAAATCTACTGCAAGGGATATAGCTATTCTTGGAAAATACATGTTTGACCATTATGAAAAACAAGTAACAGCTATAACTGATATGGAGACATATACAAATTCAGATAGAAGTTTTGAAAAAAGCAATACAAATGCATTATTAAGAATTATACCAGAAGTAGATGGTATAAAAACTGGATATACTGGTAATGCTGGATATTGCTTATCATTTTCTATGATTGTAGACAAAAATGATAAAAACGAGAAAAAACGTAGAGTAATAGGTGTAGTATTGGGTGCTAATCACAAAAATAAAAGAACGTCTGCTTCTTTAGCACTACTGAAATATGGAAAAGAAAATTTCAATATGAAAAAAGTAATTGAAAAAGATAGTTTTATAGGTAAGAAATATATAAAAGGAATGAAAGAATTAGAGGTTACTTTAAAGGCCAAAGATGAACTTTATACAATATTAAAAGATGATGAAAGTATAAAATCGGAAGTAAAGATTAAAAATATAGAATATCCTGTTAAAAAAGGTGATACTATGGGTACTATAAAATACTATACTAACTCAGGTGACTTACTTGGAAGTGTAGATATAGTAAGTAATAATAGTGTAGACAATGTATCATTAAAAACAAAATTAAAAATGAAACTTGCAAATTAAATTCAAAAAAATGGTATAAAATACACAAAAAAATATAAAAATAGAAAATATGGAAAAAATATTGTTATTTTTTCACCTCTATGATATACTACTAGAGGTGAAAAAATAAAATAAATCACACACAGCATTGGGATCCTTAAAAGGTGCCTATTACATGGTTTTTTAGGGAGAAGATCAAGCTGGAGGTATAAAACCAGGAGGTAGAATATGTCAGTAATATCAATGAAACAATTATTAGAAGCAGGTGTTCACTTCGGTCATCAAACAAGAAGATGGAACCCTAAGATGGCTAAGTATATATTCACAGAAAGAAATGGAATATATATAATCGACTTACAAAAAACAGTTAAAAAAGTTGAAGAAGCTTACAAATTCACTAAAGAAGTAGCTGAAACAGGAAAGCCAATCTTATTCGTAGGAACTAAAAAACAAGCTCAAGATGCAATAAAAGATGAAGCTGAAAGATGTGGAATGTACTTTGTTAATGAGAGATGGTTAGGTGGAATGTTAACAAACCACAAAACTATAAAAACTAGAATAAATAAATTAAGAGAATTAGAAAAAATGGAAGAAGAAGGTGTATTTAATGTTCTTCCTAAAAAAGAAGTTATAAAATTAAGAGCTGAAAAAGAGAAGCTAGAAAAATACTTAGGTGGAATAAAAGACATGCCTGAATTACCAGGTGCAATGTTCGTAGTTGACCCAAGAAAAGAAAACATAGCTATCCAAGAAGCTCATAGATTAGGTATACCAGTAGTTGGTATAGTTGATACTAACTGTGACCCAGAGCAATTAGACTTTGCTATACCAGGAAATGATGACGCTATAAGAGCCGTAAAATTAATAACTGGTGCTATGGCAACAGCTGTAATCGAAGGTAGACAAGGTGCTGAAGAAGAAGTAGCTGAAGACCAAGAATAATAATTTGACAATTAAATGGTAAGGGTCGCCCTTACCATTTATAATATGGAATAGAATAAGTAGGAGGAAACTTAAAAAATGGCTAATATAACTGCTCAAATGGTAAAAGAGTTAAGAGAGAGTACAGGCGCAGGAATGATGGACTGCAAGAAAGCTTTACAAGAAGCTGAAGGAAATATGGAAAAAGCAGTGGATTTATTAAGAGAAAAAGGATTATCAAAAGCTGCTAAAAAAGCTGGTAGAGTTGCTGCTGAAGGTCTAGTTGCAATAGAAATGAACGATGATAATACAGTTGCTTCTATGGTAGAAGTTAACTCAGAAACAGATTTCGTTGCTAAAAATGAAGACTTCAAAGTATTCGTTAAAGATGCTGCTTGTATGGCATTAGCTACTGATAAAGAAGATATAGCTTCTTTATTAGGTGAGACTCATAGAGAAGGAATAACTTTACAAGAAGTTTTAAATAATAGAGTTGCAAAAATCGGTGAAAAATTAGACTTTAGAAGATTTGCTAAAGTTGTAACTAATGGACAAGTTGCTGGATACATCCATGGTGGTGGAAAAATAGGTGTTCTTGTTGAAATGGAAACAGAAGCTAGAGATGCTAAAGTTTTAGAATTAGGTAAAGATGTAGCTATGCAAGTTGCTGCTATGAATCCTAAGTATGTTTCAAGAGACGAAGTAGATGCTGAATACATAGCACATGAAACAGAAGTATTAACTCAACAAGCTTTAAATGAAGGAAAGCCAGCTAATATAGTTGAAAAAATGGTTAAAGGAAGATTAGAAAAAGAATTAAAAGAAGTTTGTTTATTAGAGCAAACTTTCGTTAAAAATCCAGATATAACTGTTAAACAATTAGTTGCTGATGTTGCTAAAGCAGTAGGTTCTGATATAAAAGTTGTTAAAGTTGTGAGATTCGAAGTTGGTGAAGGTATACAAAAGAGAGAAGAAAACTTTGCAGAAGAAGTTGCGAAGCAACTTAAGTAATAACCAAAGAGAGAACACGCAGGTGTTCTCTTTTTTAAAAAATAGAAAAAAATGGATATGAAGGATTGAAATAGGAGGTTTCTGATGGATAAACCAATGTACAAAAGGGTATTGTTAAAATTAAGTGGAGAAGCATTAGCTGGAGAAAGAGGTTTTGGTATAAATAATGATGTAGTTAATGATATTGCTATTGCTATTAAAAAAATACAAGAAATAGGTGTTGAAGTAGCTGTAGTAGTAGGTGGAGGAAACTTCTGGAGAGGTAGAACTAGCGAAGGAATGGACAGAACTACTGCTGATTATATAGGAATGTTAGCTACAGTCATGAATGCGATGGCATTACAAGATGCACTAGAAAATATAGAGGTTGCTACAAGAGTTCAAACTGCTATAGATATGAGACAAATTGCAGAGCCATATATAAGAAGAAGAGCAGTTAGACATTTAGAAAAGGAAAGAGTTGTTATATTTGGTGCAGGAACAGGAAACCCTTACTTTACAACAGATACAACTGCTGCTTTACGTGCTGCTGAAATGGAAGCAGAAGTTATCCTGTTAGCTAAAAATGTTGATGCAGTATATGACAAGGATCCAAAAGTACATGCAGATGCTAAGAAATTTACAGAATTAAGTTATATGGAAGTTATACAAAAAGAATTAAAAGTAATGGACTCTACAGCTACATCTTTATGTATGGATAATAAGATTCCAATAAAGGTATTTGAGCTTACAACAGAGAATATAATAAGAGCAGTAAAAGGTGAAAATATAGGTACTACTGTAAAATAATGAAGAATGAAGGAGGAGTAAAATTATGAAACTAGAAATACATAAGCAGTTAGAAGAAAAAATGAATGGGACAATTGATGCTCTGAAGTTTGAATTTGGGACTATAAGAGCAGGAAGAGCTAATGCACAAATGTTAGACAAGATAAGAGTTGATTATTATGGAACTCCAACTCCGATAAATCAAATTGGTGCTATATCTGTACCAGAACCAAGAGTATTAATGATATCTCCTTGGGATAAATCTGCTATGCATGAAATAGAAAAAGCTATATCTAATTCAGATTTAGGATTAAATCCATCAAATGATGGTGAAGTTATAAGACTTTCTGTACCTGCTTTAACAGAAGAAAGAAGAAAAGAATTAGCTAAAAAAGCTAGTAAAGCTGCAGAAGAGTTTAAAGTTAGAATAAGAAATGAAAGAAGAGACGCCAATGAAAAGATTAAGAAAATGGAAAAAGGCGGAGAATTAACTGAAGACGAGTCAAAAAAGGCACAAGATGAAGTTCAAAAAATGACTGATAAATTTATAAAAGAAATAGATGCATTATTATCTAAAAAAGAAAAGGATATAATGGAGGTATAATATTGAAAAAATATTATAACCTTTTAGGTCTTCATGTAGATGAGGTAAAACAATATTTTGACGAACAAAATGTAAATTATACCATAAAATCTATTGAAGGTAAAAAGGATAAAGATAAACTTGTAGTTCCTAGAGTTATAAAAATATCTGAGATAGGTGATAATGTAGAACTAATAATCACATACTTTTCTGACTCCTTAATTTAAGGAGTCAGAACAATATTGGAGGCAAAATATGAATAACAACATTATGTATGACATAGACTTAAATAACATACCTACTCATATTGCTATTATAATGGATGGGAATGGAAGATGGGCAAAATCTAGATTTCTTCCAAGAACTGCAGGACATAAGGCTGGAGTAGAAACTATAAGAGATATAGTAAAAGAATGCTCAAATTTAGGAGTTAAGCACTTAACATTATATGCATTTTCAACAGAAAATTGGAAGAGACCAAAAATTGAAGTTGATACACTTATGAACTTATTATCTACATACTTAAAAAATGAAATAGCTGAGCTTCATCAAAATAATGTAAAAGTGACAGCTATAGGAGATATAAGTGCTTTACCAAAAACTTGTATAAGAGAATTAAACTCAGCTAAGGAAATGACAAAAGACAATACAGGAGTTAATTTAAATTTAGCATTAAACTATGGAAGTAGGGCAGATATAAAAAATGCTCTTATAGATATAGTAAAAAATTGTGAAAGTGGTAAAATAGATATAAACAATATTGATGAAGATATTATAAAAAACTATTTAAGCACAAAGTCTATACCAGATCCAGACTTGGTAATAAGAACAAGTGGTGAACAAAGATTGAGTAACTTTTTACTTTGGGAAGTTGCTTATTCTGAGTTTTATTTCACTGATATACATTGGCCTGATTTTAATAAAAAAGAATTACAAAAGGCTATTTATATATATCAAAAAAGAGATAGAAGATTTGGAGGACTTAAGTAAGGAGATTATTTTATGCTTACAAGAATTATTGCTTCACTAGCTCTGGTTCCATTATTTCTATTTGTTGTATATGGAGGAATTCCTTTATATATAGCTGAGATGGCAATAGTTTATATTGCATTACATGAGTTTTATAAGGCATTTAAAATAAAAGATATACATCCAATCTTTGTTATCGGATATATATTTTCTATTTATTTAGCTGTAAAAAATATTTTTAACTTACCATTAGAGTATACTTATGCAATGATTTTCATTTTATTTTTAGCAGGTATAATTTATATGTTGATGGGCAAAAACAATGTTATAGATGTTTCGATTACGTTTTTAGGAATTTTTTATATAGGAGTGTTTTTAGATTTTATAGTTATAACTATAAATGGTTTTGAAAAAGGAAATATCTATGTATGGCTTATATTTGTTATATCTTTTATGACAGATATATTTGCATATTTTAGTGGCTATTTACTTGGAAAACATAAATTAATTCCTAAAGTGAGTCCTAAAAAGACTGTAGAAGGAGCTATTGGAGGAATAATAGGAAGTACACTTTGTTGTATTTTATTTGGATATTTATTTGGTATTGATTTGCTTCAATTAGCAATAATAGGAAGCATAGGAAGTATAATAGCTCAATTAGGAGATTTATTTGCATCTTCTATAAAGAGATATGTAGGGATAAAGGATTATGGAAAGATAATACCTGGTCATGGGGGTATATTAGATAGATTCGATAGTGTTATATTAGTTGCACCTTTTGTGTATAGTGCTATCAAATTTTTTATTAGATAAGATTGGTTGGTTTTAAAAGGGCAGTCTATAATTGCTAGTAATGAAAATAGCTATGTAACTTCTAAAAGCAGAGAAATTCTGCGATTGTTTAGTTACATGGCTATTTTCATTGTTTAATGTTTTAGAGGATATAATTTAGGAATTGTATAAAAATATGTATTACTTTATTAAACTGTACTATATTTGTAGTATACATGTTTTATATGCGAGAATTGCAATTAAAAAATATTTTTTTGTTTAATAATATTGATATTCTTAACTTTATTATCTTTTTATAATACATATATCTAAATATAACTAATTTATTACCCATTTATAAATTTTATTTTTAGACATAATTAATAATAGATAAGTAGATTATTGTTTTAATTTCGGGAATATAAGTACAGCTTAAGTAATATCTTAAAAAAAAGGAATATATTTCCATAATATGATAAAATAAACTCAAAGAGTTAAATTCTAGGTAAATGGTACTTTAATTATTTATTAAAAAGATTAGATATTCCATCTTCAATGTCATTTAGTTGATAATTAAATTTAAAGCAGAATGATATTTAAAAATAGCTTTTGAATTAGGTCATGATTTATTATACACATAAAAACTTTCAGAAATATAAAATATGAGTAAAAAATAGTAGATAAATATTTATTTCAAAAAGTTTGAAATTTGAGGGGGATGGATTAATGGAAATGTCAACTAATAATATTATAGATAAATTAACGAATTTAAATGGGAATTACAATTTTAGAATGATGCTTTCAAACCTAGAAAATCAGAAGAATCAATATGGGATTATGTTTATTGGAATTGATGATTTTGAGCAGATTAATAATTTATATTCTTATTCATTTGGAGATAGAGTTTTAAAAAAATTTTCTAGAGCTATTTTACCTTTTTTACCTGAAGATGTAAGTTTATATAGATTGGATGGAAATGGATTTGGGGTATTGTATCCAAATGGAGATTGTTATGAATTAATAAAACTATTTAATAGGTTTCAATATGTAGCACAATGTATAAAACAGATTAATGGACATGCTATTTCATTTACCATATCAGGAAGTGTTTGCTTTTATCCGAAAGATGGTACAGAATGTGATATATTGTACCAAAATGCACGTGTTACATTTGAGAAAGCAAAAAAACAAGGAAAAAAGACTCTGCTTGTCTATTCAAAGGATAAGTTAAATTTTTCTCAGTATTCTATAAATTTGATAGAGTATCTAAGAGAAAGTGTATTAAATGATTTTGAAGGATTTTATTTAAATTACCAGCCACTTATTTTTACTAATAATAAGAAACTACATGGATGTGAAGTATTGCTTCGTTGGAAGAATCCTAATTTTGAAATGAAACTTGGGCCAACTGAATTTATACCTTTTTTAGAATCTTCTGGGCTTATGGATAAAGTTAGTCAATGGGTAATTAGAACTGCTTTAAAACAATTGAATATATGGATAAAATATATGCCAAATTTTAAGATGAACATAAATGTATCATATCAACAGCTTGAAGACCCTAATTTCAAGTTCTTTATTTTAGATACTATAAAAAAACAATGTCTGTCACCATCTCTAATTACATTGGAATTGACAGAAGATAATAATATAAAAAAAATAGAAGAAATAAGACATTCTTTTGACTTTCTTCGAAGTCAAGGTATTAAGATTAGCTTTGATAGTTTTGGAGCAAAACATTCTTCCTTAGAAATTTTTCGTGAATTAAGTGCAGATTCTTTAAAAATTAATCATACTCTTTTAGATCGTATTACATATGATGTAACAGACCAAAAAATCGTTTCACAAATTATTAATCTGTGTCATAGCATGAATATGACAGTTTATGTTGAAGGAATTGAAGATAAAGAAACTTTAAAAATTATTGAACAGATGAGACCAGAAATACTACAAGGATTTTATTATAAAGAGCCTATAGATGCAGACAAGTTTTATGAATATTACTTTGAAAAAGATGTTGATTCATTTAATTATCAGGAAGATATTATATCAAAAGACACTTCCTTAGAAAAAGAAAAAAGTATGGTATACTCTGCACTCAATCCAACTCATCCAATAAATGTAAAAGAACTCGTAGATAATGCTTACGCAGGTATATTTCAAGTTGGAATGGATCATGAATTTACTTTTCTTACATGTAATGAAGGGTATCGTAGAATGCTTGGTTATACGATTAAGGAGATGGAAGCAAAATTTAAGAATCAAGCATTAGGATTTGTGCATCCAGACGATATAGAATACGTCAATTATGAAATTAGAAGACAACTTGGAATTAGTGATATAGTAACTATTGAATTTAGGGTAGTAAAATCTGACGGAACACCTATCTGGATACTTGGAACTGGTAATGTTGTAAGAGGGAAAGAAGGCTTTAAGAGTTTAGTTGTAGTTATCATAGAAAATGATAGGCTTAAGAAACGGTCTTTAGAGATGGAAGAATCATATTGGAAATATAGAAGAGTTTTAGATAATATTCCTGCATGTGTAAAATGTATTCGTTTTGATGAAGATTTTACCTTAGATTATATTTCTCCTAGCTTTATATCATTAATAGGTTATACAGAAAAAGAAATAAAAAATAAGTTTGATGGAAAGTATATTGATTTAATCTTTGAAGAAGATAGAAAAAATGTCCTTAGTGATATAATAAGTCAAGTTAATTTTAAAGGTATAGTTACACTTCACTATCGTATTAGATGTAAAAATAATCGTTTGATTTCTTTAGAAACAATTTCTAGATTATGTAAAAATGATAAGGATGGAAAGCAGTATTTTTATTCAAGTATAGTAGATGTAACAGATGAAACTTATGAGGAAAAAGATAAAAAATCTGATAACTTAGCTAGTCGATATCAGAATGCATTAAAACAATGGGGTGACATTTTATTTGAATATAATTTTAAAGATAATACAATCATATTTTCTGATAATTATTATAATATATTTCAAGTAGAACCAAAAGGAACAATTACTGAACAGTTATCAAATATTTATAAAGAAGATTGTAAGACCTTACTTGATGCTTTAGAAGAGGCACATAGAGGTAATAAGCCAGAAGCAATAGAAATACGTATACTCTCTAAAAATGATGTGCACTTGTGGTGTTCTATAGTCTTTAATGAACCAGATAAGATTGGAGATACTGCTATATCAATACTAGGAAAGATAAGAAATATAGATGAAGAGAAGAAGGAGTATAATAAATTAATTGAACAATCTCAAAATGATTTAATGACAGGATTGTTGAATAAAAGTACCACTGAGGAAAAAATTAGAGATATATTGCTATCAAATTATAAAAATAGGAGATATGCCCTATTTATGATTGATGTAGACAATTTTAAATATGTTAATGATACTATGGGACATGTATTTGGAGATAAAATATTAATTGATTTAGCTGAATGTTTAAAAAGAAGTTTTAGAAAAACAGATATAGTTGGTCGTGTAGGAGGTGATGAATTTATAGCATTTATGGAATACAATGGAGATAGGGAAATTATTCAAAATAAAAGTCTGGATATATTAAAAACATTGGATAGTACATTTACATATGATGATTTATATTTTGGAATAAGTGTTAGTATAGGAATCTCTGTATATCCAGAAGATGGAGAACAGTTTTATGAGTTATATCATCATGCAGATAGTGCTTTATATAGAGCAAAAGAAGAAGGTAAAAACACATATTGTATGTTTTCTATCTAAAGACAAAATATATACTATCAAAGATTAGTCTATTTTAGACATATAGATGATAGATTTATTTGAGATAAATACATATTACTGCAAAGTATACAATCATTTTTTATAGCTGATTGGTCAATTGCAAATTATATAGATATATTATAATTGAGGTAACAATAATGAAGAAAAAATATGATTTTTTAATTTATGCTGCTATTTGGCTAGTTGCTATTATTATTTTTATATTTTCTCTATACAATAGTATAGAACATATTAAAATTATAAATTATACTAGTACTATTCGCAGTGAAACTGAAAAGGTTGTTAAACAAGAATTGAATAATAAAAGAAATGATAAGTTGATAAAAGAATTAGATAGTATTTTAATAGAGCTAAGAACTGGTAAGGGTGAACTTGGATTGCAAAGGTGTGATAATAAAGAATTTCAAGAAAAATTAATTCAAATGGATACTATGTGGAAATCTATGAAAAAAGAAATTATAAAAGTTAGAAATGGAGGTTCAGGTGATAAATTATACAAATTGAGCGAAACATATTCTTCGTTATCTAGTCAAGTTGTTTTTATATCTGAAAAACATTCTGACATAAAATTACATTCTTTCGCTACTGCATTAGTTATTTATCTTACAATATCAATAATAAGTATCTTGATTTGGGAGTATTATAATAAAAGAAAATTTGACGAAATATTTTATACTGATAATTTGACAAAAATAAAAAACCAAGTTGCATTTGAAAATCGAGCTATTGAGATTTTACATCATGCATATAAGGGAGAGTATGTACTATTAAATATTGATATTGACAATTTTAAATATATTAATGATGTACATGGATATGAATATGGAGATAAAGTTTTAATAATAGTTGCAACTGCACTTTCCAAAACCTTTAATACTAAAGAAACTTGTGCAAGAGTTGGTTCAGATAATTTTGTAATACTTGCAAAATATAGAGATTCTCTCTTAGATGAGATTATTAAGATTCTGACTGAGGCCATAATATCTGAATTAAATATGAATGTAACTCAAACTATATCTTATTGTATAGGTGCATATTTAGTTGAAGTTGATAAATTGGATTATAAATCTATCAATTCTATAATGGATAAGGCAAATATTGCCCATAAGGTAAGTAAAAAGAGAGGAATTTCCTCTACAGTATGGTATAATGAAAATCTGCTAAAGCAATTACAAATGGAAAATAATATTTATAATCATATGCATAAAGCACTAGAAAATGAAGAATTCCATATGTATTTGCAACCTAAATTTCAAATATCTTCTTTAAATGTTGTGAGTGCAGAAGCACTTGTACGATGGTTTTCTCCAGAGCTTGGCTTTCTGTCACCAGATAAATTCATTCCATTATTTGAAAAAAGTGGATTTATTATTGAATTAGATTTTTATATGTTAAGGAAAGCGTGTTCATTTATAAAAAAAACATTTATGAAAAAAAATCAATATACTTATCCTATTGCAGTTAATTTTTCAAGAGTTACTATTTACCAAAATGATTTCTACCAAAGATTTTTAGATATTGTTAGGGAATATGAAATTCCTTTTAAGTATATAGAAATAGAGGTAACTGAAAGTGCTTTTAATGAAATATCCAAGCCAGTTATTTCAATTTTAGATAAGCTTAGAAAGTTGGGCTTTTTAATTTCTATGGATGATTTTGGTTCAGGATACTCTTCATTAAGTCTTTTATGTTCTTTATCGATTAATGGCTTGAAGTTAGATAAAAGCCTACTTAAAGAAACCTTTAATAGAGAGAAAGTATATAGTATTATTCAATGTATTATTGAAATGTCACATCGTATAGACATGTCTGTTGTATGTGAAGGTATTGAAACTAAAAAAGACTTAGACTTTTTAAAAACAATTAAATGTGATGTAGGGCAGGGATTTTATTTCTCTAAGCCTATAGAAGAAAAAGAATTTTTTAATAAATATGTAATTGGAAAATAATAGAATTATTTTTTCTACTAATTTATGCATTGAATTATTTTGTATCTTATTAAATAACTCAATGCATATTTATGTAGGTCAAAAAATATAAATCACTTAAAACGGTTTTTATATTTATATAAAAATTCTTCTATATTTTTTGATTGTTCCCATATTTCAATTGCATCTATATCTAGTAAATAAAGAATAGAATCATTTACAAGCTCAACATACTCACCATCTTCAGAACCAAGTGCATGTCTTTCAATTTTTAATCCTTTTTCCTTATAATATCTTTTTGTTTCTCTATATAGTGATTCTCGTTTTTGTATATAGTCCTTTACTTCATTGTTTGGAAAGTTATATGAATCTACCAATGTTTCACCATTTATAAAAGTTTTTTCAGTAGCAATTTTTTCATCCCAACAATGAATTTCATCCCAGCTAAAAAATATCTCAGTTCCATCTGGTATGAATGAAAATCTAGTGATAATGTATAAATAGTTATTGAAATTTACTTCATAATATTCAGGAATATCTTCAAATTCAATATAGTAATTTGTATAATTAAAATTGCTACTCTCTTTTTTTACAAATGGTATTTTCTCAATAAATTTATATATTGATTGTTCATTTTTAAAAATTCCTATATCATAACTTTTTTCAAATTGATTAATCTTTAATAAATATGGCATATTTTCTCCTTTTTTTTGAACTATGATTTTAAAAATTTTAATTAAATGTTTGTATATACTTTATATCATATTATAATAATGAGTTTTAAATCAATAGAACAGTATGTATTTTTTATATAGATATTTTTCTAGTTTTGTAATGTCCAGTATTCATAACCAAATATACTTTTTCTTTTACAGAGTTGGACTAATTTGTTTTTATTTGTTGATTTGTACATTTTATTGGAAACTTTCATTCTTTTTATTTCATTACCTACCTCTATTTTAAAATAGTGTTCCTTTCCAGAACGAGAAGAAATACTTACTTTATCAATAACCTTTACAAATTCAGTTTTGGGGTTGTCCAATGTAGCAATATAATTTAAAGCTGGTGTTGTAGAAAAACTAAGGATGAATGTAGAAAAGAGAACCAATAGGATAATAAATTTTGTTTCTCTTATTTTTTTTGAAATTAACATTAGAACATAAGGTACAAATAATATTATCATATAAATGAAAACAAAACTGAATTTCTCTTTTGTTGATGTATATAATAAATTTGTTGATAGAAGAAGAAGCATTATTGATAATACACATGCAGTGAAAGGAAATGGTATATAATATTTTCTTAAATTTCTTTTTTTAGGCATTTCCATTGGCATTTTAGGATATAGTAATAAATACATTATCCAACAAAATAATGAGACAAATATGTGTATGGAGAATTTGATTTTTGTGGGAAGAAAAAAAGCAATAACAGCAAGTGTTGTTAGAGTATAACGAATGATATGAGCAATATTTCTTTCTTTTTCTATGACAGTCAAATCCCAATGATTTTTTATAAACTCGAGTTTTCTTTTTTGAGTCTGATTCATTTAATCATCTCCTGTGAGTAGTATAGTTTTTGAATCTATTACTTTGATTTATTTTAACATATTTATGTTTATTAAACTATAATTGACATCTATATTATATAAAGAATTATTTATCTAAATAGATGAAAATTTTCCAAAATAGATAAAATGTGATAGAATATATTTTGCGAGGTGATAACATGATTTCATACGCTCCACTATGGAAATTATTAATTGATAGAAAAATAAAGAAAATGGAATTTGTAAATATATCAGGTATAAGTATTTCTGTTTTAGGTAGATTAGGAAATGATAAATCTGTTTCTATGGATACGATGGAAAAGATATGTCTAGCACTAGACTGTAAAATAGAGGATGTTGTTGAAATAAAAAGAGACATTTAGGGATGCTAAAACATTTTACAATACTTTATAAAATATAGAAACAATAGATTAATTTTAGTTTGTAGAATACTATATGAAATTTCTATGAATAGTAAAAATAATTGTTTTAGTAGTGTTATAATGTTCTGATAGGGTATATTTATTATTAGAAAGGATTATTATATGAAGAAGATATCAATTTTAGGTTCTACAGGCTCTATAGGTAAACAAACTTTGGATGTAGTTAGAGAAAATAGAGATAAGTTTGAGATAGTTGCAATATCAGCTAATAGTAATATTGAGTTATTATTAGAACAAATAGTAGAATTTAAACCTAAATATGTAACAGTTTTTGAGGAAGACAAGGCATTAAAATTAAAAGAAATGTTGTCAAAAAATATAGAAATAGAAGTTTTAACAGGTATGGAAGGATTAAAAATAATATCATCACTTGATGAAGTTGATGTACTTCTAACTGCTGTTGTGGGAATGATAGGCTTAGTTCCAACTCTTTGTGCTATAAAGAAGGGAATAGACATAGCATTAGCGAATAAAGAAACGTTAGTAACTGCTGGAGAACTTGTAATGAGAGAGGCAGAAAAATATAATGTAAATATTCTACCTGTTGATAGTGAACATAGTGCTATATTTCAATGTTTGAATGGAGAAAATAAAAAAAACATAGAAAAGATAATACTTACAGCCTCTGGTGGTCCATTTAGAGGAAAGAAAAAAAATGAACTTATAAATATAACTAAAAATGAAGCTTTAAAGCATCCAAATTGGAGTATGGGGAGAAAGATAAGTATTGATTCTTCAACACTTATGAATAAAGGTCTTGAAGTTATAGAAGCTAAGTGGCTATTTGGGGTAGAACAAGAAAATATAGATGTAGTAGTTCATCCACAAAGTATAATCCATTCAATGGTACAGTATACAGATAGCTCAATAATAGCACAATTAGGATGCCCAGATATGAGACTACCAATACAGTATGCTCTTACATATCCAGATAGAATGGAAAGTAACTTTGAAAGAATGAATTTTTCAAAATTTAGTACTTTAACTTTTGAAGAACCAGATTTGGAAACTTTTCCATGTTTAAAATTGGCTTATGAGTGTTTAAAAATGGGAGGAACTTATTCTTCTGTTCTAAATTCAGCAAATGAAGTTTTGGTAAGTGAATTTTTAGAGGATAAAATTGGTTTCTATGACATACCATATTACATAGAGAAGACTTTAGAAGTTCATAGTAGCATAAGTAAACCAACATTAGAGGAAATTTTAGAAACAGATAGATGGAGTAGAGCTTATGTTACAAATCTGATAAAAAAATAGGAAGGTGAATTTATGACTATAATAGCTGCATTAATACTATTTAGTATAATTGTATTAATACATGAGTTAGGACATTTTATATTTGCAAAAAGAAGTGGTATAAAGGTAAATGAGTTTTCTATAGGGATGGGACCTAAGATATATAGTGTAAAAAAAGATACTGAGTATTCTATAAGAGCACTTCCGATTGGTGGGTATGTAAGTATGGAAGGCGAAGATGAAGAACAAGTAAGTCCAAATTCTTTTGGAAATAAATCTATATTACAAAGATTTAGTACTATTGTAGCAGGGCCAATATTTAATATAATATTAGCAGCGATACTTTTGGTACCAGTATTCTTATATATAGGTTCTCCAACCACTCAATTAGGAAAGATAATGCCAAATACTCCTGCACAATCTGTAGGACTTCAAGTAGGGGATAAGATAAATAAAATTAATGGTAATTCCGTTAAGACTTGGGATGAAGTTGCAAATATAATAAATACTTCCTCTGGTGGAGAATTGAAACTTAGTATAACTAGAGATGGAAGTGACAAAGTTATAAATGTAACACCTAAAAACAACAATGGAAAGTATGAAATAGGAATTCAGCCTCAAAGAGAAAAAGATTTTTTTGGTTCAATTGTAAATGCATGTAAAACTACTGTAGATATGACAAAGCAAATGTTGACATTCTTAGGTCAAATGATTACAGGACGTGTTCCAGGAGGAATTGGTAATGCTGTTGCAGGACCAGTAGGTGTTATTGGTATGGTATCAGATGCAGCTCGTACAGGTATCATAAATGTAGTGTATTTAGCTGCTATAATAAGTTTAAATTTAGGTATAGTAAATCTATTGCCAATACCAGCCCTTGATGGATGGAGAATACTTATGTTATTACTAGAAGCAGTTAGAGGTGGTAAAAAACTTGACCCAAATAAAGAAGGTATGATAAATGTGGTTGGTTTTGGAGCTTTGATGTTATTTATGCTTTTTATCACATATAAAGATATATTAAGGTTATTTCAATAATTTAGTTTTTTATAAAGATTAAGAAAAGGGCTATGTAGTTTTAAGTAAGAATAAATAAGTTTCAATATATGAAATTTATTCTTATTTATTTAACTATATAGCTTTTTAATTTATAATATATATATGTAGATTAGAGTATTTTTAATAGTTAAATAGAGTTAATATAAAATAATATATAGAGGTGGAATATGAGTTACGAAAGAAGAAAAACTAGAGAAGTAAGTGTAGGAAGTATAAAAATAGGAGGAGAGAATCCTATAAGTATACAATCTATGACAAACACTGATACAAGAGATGCAGATGCTACAATAGCTCAAATAAAGAGATTAGAGGAAGCTGGTTGTGATATTGTTAGAGTGGCTGTTCCTGATATTAAAGCAGCTAAGAATATAGGTAAGATAAAGTCTAGTGTAAATATACCTATTATAGCTGATATACATTTTGATTATAAGTTGGCTCTTGAAGCTATAGAACAAGGTGCTGATGGAATTAGAATAAATCCTGGTAACATTGGAAACGTAGAAAGAGTTAAAGCTGTAGTTGAGAAATGTAAGGAAAAAAATTTAAAAATTAGAATTGGAGTTAATGGTGGTTCTTTAGAAAAAGAACTTTTAAAAAAGTATGGTTCTGCAACAGCTGAAGCATTAGTTGAAAGTGCTATGGGACATATTAAGATTCTTGAAGATTTAGATTTTTATAACATCGTTATATCTCTAAAATCATCTGATATTTATAAAACTGTTGATGCATATGAATTAATATCAAAAAAAGTTGATTATCCTCTTCATGTTGGAATCACAGAATCTGGAAGTGTCCATAAAGGAACAATAAAATCTTCTATAGGTGTAGGAGCACTCCTTCTTAAAGGAATTGGAGATACTGTTAGAATATCTTTGACAGGTGACCCAGTTGAAGAGGTTGTTGTTGGTAAACAAATTTTAAGAAGTTTGGGTCTTTTGAATGATAAGATTAAGGTTATATCATGTCCTACATGTGGTAGATGTAATATAGATTTAATTGGTGTTGTAAATGAGGTTGAACAAAAGATTGGTAATATGGAAAAAGATATTACTGTTGCAATTATGGGATGTGCTGTAAATGGACCTGGTGAGGCTAGAGAAGCAGATATAGGTATTGCTGGTGGTAAAGGTGAAGGTCTTTTATTTAAAAAAGGCGAAATAGTGAGAATGATTGATGGAGACAAGTTAGTTGATGAGTTACTAGAAGAGATTGATAAGTTATAGTATACAATCGAGAGATGTTAATTGGCTAGATTTTTTAATATTTTTAGAATAGGTTTTTTCTAGAATATTTAATCATCTAGCCATTTTTAATTTGATAAATCTTAAAAAATATAAGGAATCTATATTCTAATTTAATTATATATACATGACCTAAGCTCTATTCTAGATTTATGAAAATAAAATAAAATTTAATATAATGAAAAAATACTGGGATAATGTTGAATTTTATTTGCCATTGTGATAAAATTTAATTACTAAAATTACTGGAATATTATGTAAATGTAAGTCTTAATATTTTTGGTAAATTATTTTAGTATAAATTAATAAAAGAAAGGGGGAAGAACTATGAAATATAGAAAAATATTTAGTTTACCCATTTTAGTTGTTGCCTTGTTGATTATTGGAACTACAACAACATTTTCTCTTAATACAACCAATTCAGAAGGAATAAATTCATACTCAGAAAATACACAAAGTACTACAACACATAAAGTCTCATATACTTCAAATAGTAAAGGTCTTGTTTATAACAAAAATATTCCACTATTTATAAATAATAGCAAAGTACAGTATGATGATAGTCCATACCATTGGCCTAGTAATGTTATAAATTTAACAAATACCAGTAAAAAGGCAATTATGGACTATGAAATTACATGTTTAGCATATGATAAACATGGAAAACCACTTGAGTTGTATTGGGATGCTCAAAATGTAGCAACAAATGGCGAAGTAGGAAGTGTTGGATTTAGTCCAGATGGTGTAGACTATGGCATTGTAGCAGGAATATCTCCTGTGTCTCCAAAATCATATTTACATATTTATAGAAAAATGCAACAACAGCCACCAAAGGATATAATAAGTATGTTTGAAAAACAACAAGGTAAGGCATGGGTAGAAAAATGGCTGAAAGAATGGCAGCAAATGGAGAAAGAATATGCAAAGAAAAATGCAATAAAATCAGGAAATAAGCAAGATGAAGCTTTTCTATTGTTTGACAAATGGAAACAATCAACTGGAGAGCATGATGTAAAGTATATAATATCATGTGTAAAACAAGTAACATTTAGTGATGGTAGTGTGTGGAAAAATTTAGCATATGAGAATTGGTTGAAAGGTTTTCAAGGAAAATCAGTGGCTACTAGTATATTAGAAAATTACTATAAGTAATATTTGATGAAATTAAAATTAAGTAGGCATTTAGCTAATACTAAGCTGGTTAAATTTCCAATGATTTAGTTGGGAATATAAGTTACACAAAGATATTTTGATTCTAATAAAATGAATTATATATAAGATTATGGGCATGTATCAGATTTTGATATGTGCTTTTTTATTTTAAAATCTTAGATAAAATATTTATCAAAGATGATGAAAATATTTGTAATAGAATAGTTAGAAGTGAAAATATTATATAGATATTATAAGGCGAAATAGTTATATTCTATAATTATACAATAGAATGTATTGTTATTTAACATATTTGTTTTAAAATCAAATAAAATTAGAAATATAAGCGCTATTTTACATCCAAAATATACATAGTTTCAAATTATACGTAAGCAATTTGATTGAAATAATTTATTTAACTTAACAAACAACTGACTTAACACCAGCTGTTTGTTAATAGAATTTTGAATTGTAGTACTTAATATGGATATAATTCATAATAGGTTAATAATAAATCGACCATTTTGCCATAACTCTGAGTACCTTCAGCGACACCATTAGCTTTTAAATAAGAATTATTAAACTCATTAGAAATTTTATTGATTTTACCTTCATATTTTTGCCAGAATTCACTTTGGTTTTTTAAATCTCTACGAACAGAATCTGAAATACCAGCAGAAATTTCAATATAGGCATCATAATCAACTGTACTTAATGCAGAAGCAGTATGATTTAAAGCTAGAATATAACCAGAATAGTTAAAATCAATATTAGGGTGTTTTATAGAAGTAAGATACGCTATAAAATTAGCTTCATCTTCACTAGCAAATCCCCTTTGATGTGCCATCTCATGTTCAACTGTACAAGGAATATACAAGTCAGGTATTGCTACATTTACATTTGCTTCGCCTGTAAAAGGAAAATATATACCAGTTATTCCTGTATAACACATAAGATTTGATGAAATAATATATTTAGCCTTAGAATAATTGCCACTAACACTAGGTAATATATCTAGAATATTATCATAGCCTAGTTGAGCTCTATTTATGACACCTTTATAATCTGTATTAGATTTTACAACACCATTCTTATCTTGTAATGTGAGTTTTCTAGTTTTATTTGACTTAGTTACGAGGAATTTATATAGTCTAGCAAGCTCGTTAACACTATGTTGTTTTGATTGAATAGAGCTATTGTTTTTTAAATTATATTGATTTATGAGGGTAGTTTCAAGTGGAATTTTATTATAGTTTATCCCCCAAAGCACTATAAAAAGAAAGTATACTATTGATACAATGGATAATATATTTAAAATAGCATTTTTCAAAAATGTTTTTAAATTTTTTTTCTTATTAAAAATCGTAAATATAGTAGAACATAAAAATAAAAAGACAGATATAACGATTATGTACATTGTAATTTCATAGAGAGAAAATGGAAAAATTCCTGAAATTTTACTCAGTATTTGTATAATTGTTTTGTCTATGATTTGAGAGTAATATTTTTCAACAATATGTGGAATTTTACTTGCTATAAAATTTAAAAGTAAAGCAATAGGAAAAAGAATTAAAGAAAAATATTTTGCTTTTTTGTTCATATTTCACCTCACAGAATCTAGTTTATATAAAACTATTATATATCACTTGGAGATAGATTGTAAAATAAGTATAGATATATGTATTTATAACTTTATACTAAATAAATGATAAGTTATAATATATTAATATGAATAAACAATATGTATACAACTAATAATAATAAAAAATATTAATTATATAAGGAGTAGATAAAAACATGGTAATAAAACTTACTAAAGACAATTTTAATTTTAGATTCAAGCAATATGAAGGTATGTTTTTTCATGCTGAAGTAACTGAAGGGGAAGAGTCAATTAGATATAAAATAACTAAGGATGAAGATGGCACAGAGCTAAAAGAATTTGGAAATACACATATAAAAGAGAATATGATATATGTGCCTCAAATAGAAGCATACATAGATTTAAAAGGTATAAAATAAGACTTAGAAAGTTTTAAATAAGAAAGTTTAAAAGGGGGAATCCAATATGAGTAATGCTATAGATATAACAATAAGACCTGTAAGAAGAGAAGATGCACAAACTGTTAATGAAATGAGAAGGGCATACGGTGTTATGAGAAATACTTTGGCTTTAATGAGTGACAGAGTGGATAAAACGACAGCTATGTTGGATTCTTTAGGAGAAAATGATTACATGTTTGTAGCTGAAATTGATAATAATGGAGAAAAAACTGTAATAGGTTTTGCTGGTTTACATGTAAATTCTTCTCCAAGATTAAGACATAGTGCAGAATTAGTAATAACTGTTAATGAGAACTATCATAGAAGAGGAGTAGGGAAAAAACTTATAGAACAGCTTTTAGATATAGCAGACAATTGGATTATGTTAGCTAGAGTAGGACTAGAAGTAATTGTGGACAATGAAAAAGGATTAAATTTATATAAAAAATTAGGTTTTGAAGTAGAGGGTATTAAGAGATATGCTGTAATTAGAGATGGAAAGTTTGAAGATATCTATATTATGGGAAGATATAATAAAAATTTAATTTAAAGAAGTAAGTGGTAATAGAGAAGTAGAATAAATTGTCTTTAATAGAGGGTTTTCATTAAAGATAATTTATTCTACTTCTCTATTGTATTAAAAAACTTATTTTTAAATGCTTACAAAAACATTCTATATACAAATAAAATTATTAGCAATATCAAAGCTATTTTGAAAGCTAGACTGGCAACAGTCTTGATAATTTTTACAGAAACACCTATAGCAACTATAGCAAATACTATTTTAAAGAGTAAATCTATGTCCATATTTAAGCCTCCTATTCTATAATACATATAGATATTATTGACAAATATCTAGGAAAAAATTCCATCAATATACTACAATAAAATGTTTATATTTGTAATTTATTGAATATGTTATTATATAATACATAAAAGAATAAATCAAGACAACAATAAAATACTTATAAAAGGTATAGATATAACTGAAAATAGTGTTGTAAAAAACACACATTGTGAAGCAAGTGTTATATTAGAATCATATTGATTAGCCATTATAGCAGTATTTGCAGCAGCAGGCATGGAAGAAATTACTACTGGTATAGCTAAAATCATATTATCATTTACCCATCCCTTTAGAATAAAATATACAATTACAGGAAGTATCAATAATCTTATAAAAGTGACTAGATATAATTTTTTATTGACAAAACAATCTAGAGCTGAAGAATTAGCAAGTAAACTTCCAATGATAATCATGGATATTGGTGTAGTGATATTTCCTAACATCTTAAGTGGGTCATTTATAAATTGAGGTAATCTAAGCCCTGTCACGAATAAAAAAAGTCCAATAACCACAGCTACTGTAGCAGGGCTTATAAGTGATTTCATTGAAAAACCTTTGTTTGTACTACCTTTAGATAGAAGGTAAATTCCTAAAGTAAAAGAAAACAAGTTAAATGGTAAATTGAATATCGCAGTATAGAATATCGCTTCATGACCTAGAACAGCTTCAATTACAGGATAGCCCATAAAAGCAACATTTGAAAAAACAACTATATACTGATATATCCCCAAATCTTTTTCATTGTCACATTTCAAAATGTATTTTAATAAAAATGCAATTATAATTGAGACTATATACATAATCAGAGATGTAAATAATAACAATAGTATTTTTTGTATCATTTTATTATCAAAGTTAATTTGCATGGAGCTAATTATCATTGATGGCAAAAAAACCGTCATTGTTAAATTTGAAAGCTTAGATGTGCAGTGGTCATCTAATAAGTTGAATTTTCTGACAAAATATCCGACTAAAATAATTATAAATAAAACTGCTACTTGAATAAAAATGTTGCTGAAATTCATAAAATGTCCCCTCCCTATATATACATTATATACCAATTATATAATAAAATCTAATGATTATAAAATTTAAAATCTAATGTTACAATATAGTGACAAAAGGTAAAAATTCAATATTATAGCATTAATTATGGATTATAATGTATAATAATGTTTGAGAGAATATATTTTATAAAATGGGTAGGTAGCTAATAATGAAAAATACAAAATTTTCTATAAAAAAAATAAAAAATATATCCAGTGACCCTAAAGTTGTACACACTAAAGGGGCTCTTCTTGAAAAGATGGGTAAGACAGAAAGTGCAATAGAATTATATAAGAGTGCAGCATTGGATAATTATGTAAAGTCTCAATACACTTTGGGGAATATATATGAAAGTAAGAAACAATTTAAAGAAGCAGAAAAATGGTACTCAATGGCATATAAAAGTGGAAGTGATGATGCTGCTTTTGATTTAGGTAATATGTATTATAGATTAGATGGTTACGAGTATGCTATATATTGGTATGAAAAGATAGCAACGCTAGGGTATTTACAAGCACAAAATAATTTGGGTGTATGCCATTTTAAAATGAAAGATTTTATAAGATGTGAAAAATGGTTAAAAGAAGCAGCAGACAATAACCTAGGTAAAGCTTGTTTTAATTTAGGAGTATTATATACTTTTTTAGAAAAAGATGATGATGCATATGAATATTATAAAAAAGGTTCTGTACTCTTAGATGATGATGCAAAATATAATTTAGCAATATTAAATGGGAAAAAGAAAGATAATAAATCAACAGTAAGTTTATATAAGCAATTATACAAATCAGGTCATATAAAAGGTTGTTTTAATTTAGGTATGATTATGGAAATAAATGATAATCTAGAAGAAGCAGAGAGGTATTATAAAAAGAGTGCAGATAGAGAAGATGTAAAATCTGAATACAGACTTGCATATGTATATGATAGAAAAGAAGAATTAGGAGATGCAATTTATTATTATGAGAAGGCAATAGAAAAAAATCATACACTTTCTAAATATAGACTTGCTAACCTATATAATAGGGAGAATGATATAGAAAAAGCAAAAACTTATTATAAAATGGCCGCAGAAGATGACATAACAGAGGCAAAAAATAATCTAGCAGGTATATATTTTGAAGAAAAAGATTATGAAAATGCTATTAAATATTATGAAGATGCTATAGCCGTTGGATGCAAAAGTTCCCTTGAAAATCTTGGAGATTTATATTATCAAAATCAAGACATAGAAAAAGCGATTTTGTATTATTCAAGGATTCCAAATAATGCATCTTGTCAAATCAAATTAGGAAACATCTATGAAGATTTAAACAATATCGAAGAAGCTATAATTTGGTACAAAAAAGCATCTGAAAATGGAGATACTAGGTCTAGCTATAGATTGGGATGCATATATGAAAATCTAGGTAACACAAAAAATGCTAGAAAATATTTTGAGATGGCAAGTAGCAAAAACCATATGAATGCTCGTATACACTTAGGTAGAATTTATTTCAGAGAAGGAAAATTGGAAGAAGCCAAAATGATGTTTGATACACCCGCTAATGAAAATAATGTGTATGCTCAACATATGGTAGGATTAATTTATGATATGTTTTATAAAGATTATGTAAATTCTAAGTTTTGGTATGAAAAGTCTAGAGCACAAGGCTGTGTTGAATCAATATATAATTTAGGACAAATTTATTTGAAATTAAATGATGATGTAGAAGCCGAGAAATATTATAAAGAAGGTATTAAATATGGAAGTAAGAAGTGTGAGTATATGCTTGCAGGTCTTTATTACAAAAAAAGTTTAGATATGTATACTTCTTTAGCTAATGAAGAATATGATAATTGTGAAGAAATAGTAGAAGATTTTCCTAATTTAAATATAAATTTTGATGAAGTATTAATTCCTCCATTTAAGCTACAAGAAGAAGTAATTGACGAAGAAGAGTATGTGCCTATTTATATATTAAATATAAAAGAGAGTCTAGATTCAATGTTAGAAGGTCTTGAAACTGAAATGATTATAGATGAAGAACATGATAATTAAAAAACTTTATAAGAGTATATAGATTTAAATGTATAAAAGCCCTTAGAATAAATGAAGTCAATTTATTCTAAGGGCTTTTTTTATTAATATTTTATAATAGCTTATTTCTTGACATGAAAAATGTAATCACTATACATATTATAGAGGTAATAAGAAGAATAATCCAAAATCCATTTGGATTATTAGAAAATGGCATATTTATAACATTCATACCAAAAAATCCTGATATTATTGTAGGTATTGAGAAAATTAGTGTAACTACTGTTAAAATTTGCATAACATTATTTTGATTATTACTTATAATTGCGCTGAAAGCATCCATAATTCTACTCAATATATCTCCATATATTTTAGCCATATCAAGAGCCTGTCTATTTTCGACTATAACATCTTCTAATAGGTCTTCATCGTCTGGGTATTTCTTTATACCAGCAGTTCTAACCATCTTGTTTAAAACCAGTTCATTAGATTTTAGTGAAGTAGAGAAGTATACCAAAGACTTTTCTAATTCCAATAACTGAACCAATTCTCTGTTTTTCATTGATTTGTAAATTTCTCGCTCTATTATGATTGTCATTTTATTTATTTTTCTTAAGTAATGCAAGTAATAAGCTGCATTTTTGTGAAGAATCTGAAGTAAAAAGCGAGTTTTTTTAAATGTAAAGAAATCTTTAATATGACCAACTATAAAGTCGTTTAAAATCTTAGTTTGTGCATTACAAACTGTTATAATAGCTTCTTTAGTTATTATAATACCTAGGGGTATTGTAGTATAATGAGAAGAATTAGAGTCACTTTCGTCTACTGGTATATCTATAAGTATAAGAGTATGATTGTCTTCAACATCTATTCTTGAGCGTTCTTCTTCATCTAGTGCAGATTCTATATTTTCTACATCTATATTTAATAAATTAGAAATTTCGTTGATTTCACTATGATTAGGTTCAACAAGATTTATCCAACAGCCATCTTCAAAAAAACTAAGTTTCTCTAGTTTTGAATCTATAGTTTTGTAATATCTTATCATGGCAACACATCCTTTATTCAGTTTTATATAAATCTCATCATTTAATAGTATCTATTAATTAGCTAATTTATATAACTGAATATATGTATTAGTTTTAATTTTAGATATTATTAAGTGATGAGATTGTGAAAAATTCTCTCCGCAACGGACTAGTATCCATTGCCCATCACTCTCCTTATTTATTATTTTATAGATACCTATGTACGAAATTCGTATTTTAAGCACTCTTTAATATAATACCTTTTCCAGGTATATAAATCAAGTTTTGATTTGATTAAATAATATTTTTACCAAAATTTACATGCAAAATATAGAGGTTATATTTAATTTAAATAAAGAATATATATATTCTGAGTGAAAATATTAAATATATTAAAAAAATAAGTGTGTATTCATATATTTACTTATTTACAATAATATATTTAAAAAGGGTATTTTATTTATAGTTTGTAAGGAAAATAAGAGTACCATAAATATAAGAGAATGAGAGGGTATTGAGATATGAGTGAATTTAAAGAAATTGTGGCAGAAGAGATTAAAAACAACCCATTTGGATTGATAGGCAAAGATTGGACACTTATAACAGCAGAAAAAGAAGGTAAAGTAAATACTATGACTGCTAGTTGGGGTGGTCTTGGAGTTATGTGGGGAAAAGATGTTGCCTTTGTAGTAATAAGACCACAGCGTTATACTAAGGAATTTATAGATAATACAGATAAATTTTCTCTTACTTTTTTTGAGGAAGATTTCCGTAAAGAGCTTTCATATTGTGGAAAAGTATCTGGTAGAGAAGAGGATAAGATATCACAGATTGGATTTAATATAGAATACTTAAATAATACACCTTATTTTAAAGAAGCAAAGATGGCTATTATATGTAAAAAAATGTATAGTCAGAAAATCGAGCCTCAATGTTTTATTGCTGAAGGCATAGATGGAAGATGGTATCCACAAAAGGATTATCACACTTTGTATATAGCTGAAATAACTAATGTGCTTGTAAAAGAAGATTAAATATAAGACTACTATTACATTGAGTTGAATAGAAGAATAGTAAAAATAGATTGACATATAAAAGTATATAAAAAAGCTAAGGAAGTAGATATGTTAATAAAGATTAATCAATAACATATTTAAACTCCTTAGCTTGATAAAATTTTAAATTATAATTTTTTAAATTACAACTCAGAAATTAATTCATTGATAACATCTTCAACAGTGCTTAACTTGTCAATCTTATATGCATCATTTCCACAAAATAAAAGTGAATTTTCCACATCTCCTTTAACTGCATTGATTAAAGCTTGGGAAATACAGTAAGGAGTTTCTTTTGGGTTACAAGGAATCAAGCAATTGTAACATTTTGTTATTTCTGGACGAGTTATTTTAACTTCTTCTATAAATTTATTTCTTATAGCACGTCCAGGAAGGCCTACAGGGCTTTTAACTATATGAACATCGTCTTCACTAGCATTTATGTATGCCATTTTAAAGTTCTCATGTGCATCACATTCATAAGTAGCAACAAATCTTGTACCAACTTGCACACCACTGGCTCCCATGTCTATATATTTTTTAACATCACTGCTAGATGTTATACCACCAGCAGCAACAACCGGAATATTTCTACCAAATTTTTCTCCATAAGTATTTGCAACTTTTAAAATTTCAACAAATTCCTTATCATAGTCTATAGAATCTATGTTATCAAGTTCCTCATTAGAGTATCCAAGGTGACCACCAGCTTTTGGACCTTCAACAACTATTAAGTCAGCAGTAGTTTTTTCTTTCCTATCCCACATTTTTAAAATTACACTAGCAGCTTTTGCAGTTGAAACTATAGGAGCTATTTTTACATTACTTCCTTTTACTAATGATGGTAGCTTATTAGGTAATCCAGCTCCGGATATTATAAGGTCTACACCAGCTTTAACAGCTTCTTTTACGTATGTTTCGTATTCTTTCATAGCCACCATAAAATTAATACCAATAATACCACCATTTGAGATTTCTTTAGCTCTAGAAATATGTTTTTTTATAGCTCTTAAATTTGCATTTATAGTGTTAGTTTCAAAATCTTCCTCATCGTATCCAATTTGAACCCCAGAAATTACACCAACACCACCAAGCTTAGCAACTGCACCAGCTAATGATGATCTAGATATACCAACGCCCATTCCACCTTGAATTATCGGAACTTTTGCAACTAAATCTCTAATTATTAACTCTTTTATGATAATCCCTCCTCAATGTAAACATGTTTAAAGAACTAGATTATAATACTTAATATTATTACCTAGTCCTAATTATTATACTACAAATTATAATAAAAGAGTAGTTATATTTTATAGATGAGATGATAATTATATAATATTTAAAACGGCTCCATTAGAATCACAACATAACTCTTTTATTTCCCAATCAGATTTTAATTTTGATAGGTAAGCTTTCATATTATCTACAAAACTATCATCATTTTCTTTTATTAAAGACATTATAGTAGGGCCAGCTCCACTTAAAAAGACTCCAATACTATTTAATTGCTCAGATTTTTCAACAATATCACTGTAGTTTTCAATCAGAGTTCCTCTATAATCTTGATGTAATTTATCTTGACAAGCTACTTTAAGAAGGTCAAAGTTTTTGTTTAGTAGAGCCGATACAAGTAAAGCAACTCTGCTAACATTGAATACACCATCAGAATATGGTATTTCTTTTGGTAAAACACCCCTAGCTTTTTCAGTTGATAACTTAAAATTAGGTATCATTGCACAAAATTTAAGCTCATTAGGAATTTCTATAATATCATAGTGTATATTCTCGTTATCAGTCACAGAGACAATCATATTTCCTAAAATTGCAGGAGCAACATTATCTGGATGACCTTCTATTTCTGATGCTATATTTAGCAATTGACATTTGTCTAAATTAGCATTTGATAGAGCATTTGCTGCTATCACACCAGCTACTATGCAAGATGCACTACTACCAAGACCTCTACAAATAGGTACCTCGCTTTGAATTTTTATTTTGATACCAGTAGGTATTTTGTCTGGCTTAACTCTATCAAAAAAGTACTTCATAGATGTATAAACTAAGTTATTTTCGTTTTTATAGGCATCTTCACAGCCCTCTATTTCAAGACCACTTTCGATTTCTTCAATATAAAATTTATTATATATATTTAATGCAATTCCAAGACAATCAAATCCTGGACCTATATTAGCACTTGTTGCAGGAACTATAATCTCTAACATAATAATCACCTATACTTTCAAGAATTTTTTTATAGCTAGTTTTAATTCATCTTTTTCACAAATATCTTTATGTAGTATTTCTGCATCTTTAAGATTTTTAATAGGTTTTGGTATATCTATTTTAGAAATACTTGATAATCTATCAATTATAGCAAAGTCATCAAGCTTTTCAAAATCACAATCTATAGATTTTAGAACATCTTCAGAAAACTTAAATGGACTTGCAGTACTTACAATAACAGTTTTTGTGTTATCAGAAGTTTCTTTTTTGTACTTTTCATAACAATTGTATGCAACAGCAGTATGAGTATCTATTAAATAATTATAATTTTTAAATACGCTATTTATTGTTTCTTTAACTTCTTCTTCGTTTGAATATTCCCCATAAAATGAAGATAGATTTTTTTCCATATCTTCGTTTATTTTGTAGATTCCATTATTGTTAAGGTCTGATAGTAGTTTATTTACAATGTCAGTATTTCTATTTGATATCTCAAACAACAATCTTTCTAAATTACTAGATATTAATATATCCATAGAAGGAGAAGAAGTTAATTTTAATGTTCTATTTTTATCATAAACACCAGTTTTAAAGAAATCATAAAGAACATTATTATCATTTGATGCACATATTAATTTGTTTATTGGAAGACCCATTTGTTTAGCATAATATCCAGCTAAAATATTACCAAAATTACCAGTTGGGACAACAAAATTTATTTTATCATTTAACTTTATCTCTCCATTATCAACTAATTTCATATATGAATAAAAATAATATGCAACTTGTGGAAGAAGTCTTCCTATATTAATTGAATTAGCAGAAGATAATATATAGTTATTATCTAATAAATTTTGATTAAATTCTTTGTCAGAGAAAATTTCCTTTACACCAGATTGTGCATCGTCAAAATTTCCTTTTATACCAACTACATATGTATTTTTTCCAGTCTGAGTCTTCATTTGAAGCTTTTGTACTGCACTTACACCATCTTCTGGGAAGAATACAATTATCTTTATCTTATCAATATCCTTAAATCCCTCAAGTGCAGCTTTTCCTGTATCTCCAGATGTAGCTGTAAGAATTACAACATCTTTATCTAAATTATCTTTCTTAATAGATGTTTTAAGAAGATGAGGCATTATAGTAAGTGCCATATCTTTAAATGCTAAAGTTGGTCCATGATATAATTCCAAGAAATAAGTATCATTTACTTTATTTAATGGAGCTATACTAGTGCAATCAAACTTTTCATCATATGCATTTTCTATACAGCCCTTAATCTCATCTTCAGTAAAATTACATAAAAATTTACTAAGCACAAAAAATGCTATCTGAGAATACGTTAAATTCACTAAATCTATAAGTTCATTTTCAACATTTGGAAATTCACTTGGGACATAAAGACCACCATCATTTGAGATTCCCTTTATTATTGCTTGCGATGCAGTTACTTTTTCTTTGGTGCCTCTTGTACTTGAATAATACATTTCTATAACCCTCCATATATTTTAAATTTTTAATTAGCTAATTAAGTTAAGTACAGAATATTTTAAAAATTAGTTTTAGGTAATAAAAAAAGACCCTCATCCCTAAAAAGGGACGAGAATCTGTTTCCCGCGGTTCCACCCAAATTGATTTAAAAAAATCCACTTGATACTTTAACGTAAGTAATAAAAACGTCTATTCCTACTAAAATCATTGAGATAACTTCAGATAGAAGCTCATAGGTAGTTTTCAATCTTTCTAATTAGGGAAACATTTCAGCTAATAGTTTCCTTCTCTGGTAACCGATTCAGATTTACTCTTCCTAATCAAAGCCTTTCAATATTCTTAATATTATTAATTATTCTAGATTATAAAACAGACAAAGTCAAGCATTAATATAAAAATTTGGAAAAAATGTTTTTTAAATTGTAAAAAAATTGTAATCAAATTGAGTCAAATAAAAATATTTTTTTAACTTTTTTTAAATTCTTGGGAATCTGGATTTTCATAGTAGTGAAGCTGTTTTTAATATAATTAATTAAGAGAGAACAGTTACATCTCTGTAATATTACAGTTTTATATTACACTATATTACAAAAAAAGTTTACAAAACTTTAATTTGAAAAATGTAATTATATGGTATATGATATAAATATAAGCAAATAATGTTAATATTTAAACTATTAATCGTAATTGACTTAATAAAAGTATATAATTAATAATATTTAATTTGAAGAAATTGTTAATGTAAAATTACAGCTATATTCAAATTAAATTCACAAGTATTTCACATAATAATAGTATACTGTAAACAAAAGGAGGTATTAAATATGGGAATAGTACTTATAACAACAGCATTAGTTTTGGTTATGTATGGACTTTCAATTCTATCATATATATCAGAGAACAATATATTAGAAGACACTGTAAATGATAACCAATAAGGTTTTAAATTATATAAATGAGTAAGAACTGTAAATAAAAGTCAATTTTATTTGCAGTTTTTTTATATATTTGCAAAATAAAGTTAACTAATAAAAAATAATCATTATATTTAAATAAAGAATTATTAACTTTTAAACGAATGCTTTTTATCAACCAATAAAAAATAATGTTTTATTTATAGTATATATGGATAATAATAGTAAAGTATAAAGATAATGAGAATAATATATAAGAAATAATAATATAAAGAGAGGTAAAACGTTATGGTAGATATCATTGTAATTGGTGCTGGTCCAGCAGGTTTAACTTCAGCAATTTATGCTATGAGAGCAGGATTAAGTGTTACAGTATTTGAAAAAAGTATTTATGGAGGTCAAGTTGCAAGTACCTCTGAGGTAGAAAATTATCCAGCAGTTCAAAAAATTTCTGGGGTAGAATTTTCTAATAATATATACAATCAAGCTGTTGCTCAAGGTGTTGACATTCAGTTTGATGAAGTTGAAGAGATAAACTTAGAAGGAAAGATAAAGGTTGTAAAGACATCTTCAGGTGAGCATAAAGCAAAGGCTGTTATTCTTGCAAATGGAGTTGAAAGACGTAAACTAGGTTGTGTTGGAGAAGAAAAATTTACAGGTAGAGGGGTATCTTATTGTGCCACATGTGATGGGGCATTTTTTAAAGATAAAGAAGTAGCTATAGTAGGTGGAGGAAATACTGCTTTAGAAGATGCTTTATTTTTAGCCAATAATTGTACAAAAGTGTATTTAATTCACAGAAGAGATAGCTTTAGAGGTGAAGAAGTACTGGAGAAATCCGTGAAGGCAAGAAAGAATATTGAGATACTTTATAGTCATGGTGTAGAAAAAATAGAAGGAGAAAAGACTGTATCAAAAATAGAAGTAAAGAATTTAAAAACTGAAGAGAAAAGAATCATAGATGTGAGTGGTATTTTCATTGCTATAGGTCTTAAACCTAATAATAAAATGTTTGAAAATGTTCTTGACTTGGATGAAGGTGGGTATATAATTTCAGACGAATCTTGTACAACATCGGTAGAAGGTGTATATGTAGCAGGAGATAGTAGAACTAAATTTTTACGCCAGATAATAACAGCAGCATCAGATGGAGCAATCGCAGCTGTTCAAGCAGCTAATTATATAAATATTGAATAATATAAATTTAAAATAAAAATAGCCATATATACTTAAAGATATCTTTTAGTATATATGGCTATTTTAGTAACTAGAGATAAATATATGTTCTATTTACCTTGTCTAGATTTATTATATCTTAATCTATCATGTTCATTTAAGAATCTTTTTCTAAGTCTTATAGAATCAGGTGTAATTTCAACTAATTCATCATCTTCTATAAATTCTAGAGCTTCTTCAAGAGTAAATATTCTAGGAGGAGATAATTTTATAGCATCATCAGAACCAGAAGCACGAACGTTACTCATTTTCTTATTTTTACAAGGATTGACTACCATATCATCTTTTCTAGAATTCATACCGATTATCATACCTTCATAAACTTCTACACCAGGGTCTACAAACATTACTGCTCTATCACTTAAAGCATTAAGAGAATAACCCATAGTAACACCAGGTCCTTGTGCTATTAAAACACCATTTCCTCTTGAAGGTATTTCTCCTTTGAATTCTTCAAATTTTTCGAATGAACGAACTAGAGTACCTTCTCCACGAGTTGCATTTATAAATTCACTTCTATATCCTAAAAGACCACGAGTAGGTGCTAAGAATTCTATTTTTACATAGTCTCCTTCTATTGACATAGATTCCATCATACCTTTTCTTAAGTTCAATTCGTTTATAATAGTACCAGAATAAACTTCAGGACAGTTTACAACAACTCTTTCTACTGGTTCCATTAGTTTTCCATCTTCTTTATGCATTAAAACCTCAGGTTTAGAAACACCAATTTCATAACCTTCACGTCTCATATTTTCAAGTAGTATAGATAAGTGAAGTTCTCCACGTCCAGAAACTTTATATCCATCAGTAGTTTCAAGAGGTTCAACTTTAAGCCCTACATTTACTTCAAGTTCTTTTTCAAGTCTATCTTTTAAATGTCTAGTTGTAACGAATTTTCCACTTTTTCCAACAAATGGAGAGTCGTTTACCAAGAAGTTCATTGAAAGAGTAGGTTCTTCTATTCTTATCATCTCCATAGGTAGTGGATTATCTAAATCACATAGAGTTTCTCCTATAGATATATCTGGTATACCAGATATAACTACTATTTCTCCACTAGTAGCTTCATCAACTTCAACTTGTTTTAAACCTTCATATACAGAAAGTTTTGATACTTTTCCTTTAGATATAGCAGAATCTTCTCTACATATAGCAACTTGTGTATTACTTTTAAGAGTACCTTTATAAATTCTACCTATACCAAGTCTACCTACATAATCATCATATGCAAGAGCTGATATTTGGAATTGTAGAGGTTCATTGTCGTAATCAGGATAAGCCTCAACATGATTTACAATAGTTTTAAATAGAGGAGAAAGGTCTTCACTATCATCATCCATTTCAAGTTTAGCTATACCTTGTTTAGCTATACCATAAATTATAGGGAATTCACATTGTTCATCTGTTGCATTTAAGTCTACAAATAAATCGAAAACTTCATTAACTACTTCTTCCGCTCTTTGGTCTTTTTTATCAATCTTGTTTATAAATAATATTGGTTTTAAACCGAACTCTAAAGATTTTTGTAAAACGAATCTAGTTTGAGGCATTGGGCCTTCACTAGCATCAACTAATAAAATAACTGTGTCAACAGTTTTCATAACACGCTCAACTTCAGAAGAAAAGTCGCTATGTCCTGGAGTATCAACTATGTTTATTTTGTAATCTTCATAGTTTATTGCGCAGTTTTTTGAATATATAGTTATGCCTCTTTCTTTTTCAAGGTCGTTACTGTCCATAACGCAGTCTTTAACTACTTCGTTCTTTCTAAAAACACCACTTTGAGAAAGGAAAGCATCAACCAATGTTGACTTTCCAGCATCAACGTGGGCTATAACTGCGATATTTATAATTTTATGTTTTTGTGACATTTTTGTTGCTCCCTTCGATTAAAATAACTTACTAATTATATCACAATATACTATTAGGTACAAGGAGAAATAGATTAAAATGTATTAATATAGCTTAAATTGAGCAAAAATGCTAGTTTTGTATGTAAAAATTTATTCTGTTTAAAAAAAGTTTTTAGACAAATAATAACTTTATAAATGAAAATATTAATAAAAAGCAAAGGGTGATATATGTTGGAAGTAACCAAAATAATAATCAAGTATTTCGCTAGTGAAAGTGATACTTTCTTAAAAGAAGAGATTTGTAATTTTGATGAACTATTAGAATGGTCTCATAAATTTATTGAAGGCAAAAAGACAGAAGATGTTTTATATATAAAATCTAAAGAAAACTACAAAGTAAATGTAATTAAATCTTTAGAAATTAAAGAATTAGAAATAATAAGAAAACAGCAAATACCACCATACATGTAGTACTAAAAAACTATAAGATGGCTATATAATGTTGATAATATGATAAAAATGGAATATATGGAAATAATTTATAACAAAAAAGATTTTTATAAATTTTATATTTGGGTATAAAATTATTAATTAGACATTAATTAGGAGGAACTTAAATATGATAAGAGTATGTCCAAACTGTTCAAATGTGGATGTAAATAAGTTAAAAACTTTAGTTGGAGAAGAAAATGTAAAGACTGGTTGTATAGGTCAATGTAGAGCATTTAAAAAAGAAGCTGTTGGAATAATAGACAATGAGCTTGAAATAAAAGAAACAGAAGCAGAATTCTTCGAAGCATGTAAGGAATAAACTATAAATAGAATATAAATTATAAGAAATAGAGTATATAAATTGTACAAACATTAAACAATTTATATACTCTATTTTTATGTATATATTTAATTATGAGTATACTTTTCTAGTAAATACAAATAAATATAACTAATAAATTTATTTATAAAAAAAATATTGATTAAATATACCTATAGGGGGTATAATTAAAATATAGATTTCTAAATAAACAATTTATCAAGAGTACATATCAAAGTAAATAGTTATAAATTGATTGAAAATATGTTGAAAGAAAGGAAGGAATTATTATGAGTTCAAATAAAGTAGTAGAAAGCTATAAAATTACAGGTATGACATGTGCAGCTTGTGCAAAGGCAGTAGAAAGAGTAACCAAGAAAATGGATGGAGTATATGACCAAAGCGTAAATATAGCTACTGAAAAACTGAAAATAGAATATGACAATTCTAAAGTTAGCTTTGATGATATAAAACAGGTTGTAGAAAAAGCTGGATATGGAATTATAAAGGAAGAAAGCAATAAAAAAATTGATATGAAAATTGATGGAATGACATGTGCAGCTTGTGCAAAAGCTGTAGAAAGAGTAGTAAAAAAATTGGATGGAGTAGAGAGTATTAGTGTAAATATAGCAACAGATAAAGCTAATATAGACTACAATCCATCAAAGGTAAAATTATCTCAAATAAAAGCAGCTATTGAAAAAGCTGGATATAAGCCAATAGAAGAGGTAAGAGATAAGGTTGATGTAGATGAAGATAAATTAAGAAAAGAAAAAGAAATGAAGTCTTTATTTGTTAAATTTATAGTAGCAATAGTATTTGCAGTCCCATTGTTTTATATAGCAATGGGACCTATGATAATAAAGCCTATAGGGCCATGGCCTTTGCCAGAAATTATAAATCCTATGACGAATACTTTGAATTATGCATTAATTCAACTAGTTTTAGTAATACCAGTAATGATAGCTGGATATAAATTTTATATAAATGGATTTAAAGCACTTTTTTCATTAAGTCCTAATATGGACTCTTTAGTTGCAATTGGGACACTAGCAGCATTTTTGTATAGCTTATACACAACAATACAAATAGCAAATGGTCAAATTCAAGGTATGCACCATCATCAGTTGTATTATGAAAGTGCAGGAATAATAATAGCACTTATTTTACTTGGTAAATATCTGGAATCAAAATCAAAAGGAAAAACATCAGAGGCAATTAAAAAACTTATGGGATTACAGCCCAAAACTGCAATAGTATTAGTTGATGGTAAAGAAGTAGAAACTCCTATAGAAGAAGTAGAAATAGGAGATATAATATTAGTAAAACCAGGAACTAAAATACCTGTGGATGGAGTTGTAATAGAAGGGTATACATCAGTTGATGAATCAATGCTTACTGGTGAAAGTATACCAGTAGAGAAGAACGTTGGAAGTAGAGTTACAGGAGCTAGCATAAATAAAAATGGTGTTATTAGGTTTAAGGCTGAAAAAATTGGTGGAGATACAGCTCTTGCTCAGATAATAAAATTAGTTGAAGATGCTCAAGGTACAAAGGCACCTATTGCCAAACTTGCAGATACTGTGTCTGGATATTTTGTACCAATAGTAATTGCAATAGCAGTAGTGGCGTCATTATTGTGGTTTTTAGTAGGTGGAAAAGATATAGTCTTTGTACTTACTATATTTATATCAGTACTTGTAATTGCTTGTCCTTGTGCATTAGGTTTAGCAACACCAACTGCTATAATGGTTGGGACTGGAAAAGGTGCAGAAAATGGTATATTGATAAAAGGTGGAGAGGCACTAGAATCTGCACATAAAGTAAATACAGTAATATTTGATAAAACAGGAACAATAACAGAAGGAAAACCAAAGGTAACAGATATTGTATTAAATAATGTGGAAGAAGAATATCTTATTAAGATTGCTTCGAGTGCAGAAAAAGGTTCAGAACATCCACTTGGGGAAGCGATAGTTAAATATGGAGAAGAAGAAAATATAAAATTAGAAAAAGTTGATGATTTTAAAGCTATACCAGGTGCTGGTATACAAGTTATTATCAATAACGAAAATATATTACTTGGAAATAAAAAACTTATGAATGACAATAATATTGTCCTTGAAGCTTTAGAAGAAAAATCTAATGTATTGGCAAGTCAAGGTAAAACACCTATGTATATAGCTGTAGATGGAAAGTTAGCAGGAATAATTGCAGTGGCAGATGTAGTTAAAGAAAGTAGTAAAAAAGCAATAGAGATTCTTCATGATATGGGAATAAAAGTTGCAATGGTTACTGGAGATAATGTAAAAACTGCAAATGCTATAGCAACTCAAGTAGGTATAGATATGGTTTTAGCAGAAGTTTTGCCAGAAGATAAATCAAAAGAAGTTGAAAAGTTACAAAATCAAGGTAAGTTTGTTGCAATGGTGGGGGATGGAATAAATGATGCTCCAGCCCTTGCGAAAGCAGATATAGGAATAGCAATAGGTAGTGGAACGGATGTAGCGATTGAGTCTGCCGATATAGTGCTTATGAAGAGTGACTTGATGGATGTTCCAACAGCAATTAAACTTAGTCATGAAACTATAAAAAATATAAAACAAAATCTATTTTGGGCATTTGGATATAATACGATTGGTATACCTGTAGCAGCGGGATTGTTGTATGTATTTGGAGGACCTCTATTAAACCCAATGATTGCAGCAGCAGCTATGAGTTTAAGTTCAGTTTCAGTTGTTTCAAATGCACTTAGACTTAAAAATTTCAAGGCATATAAAAGAAACTAGATTAATAAGTTAAATAAAATGTATAAAAAAGAGCTATCTTTAAATTAAAAGAATTAATTTACAAATTAAGATAGCTCTTTTTTCATGTAAAATTCACAACAATGAGATAAAATATAAGTAATATAGGAAATTTTAAATAAAATAGAAAGGATTGATAGAATGAACTCGTCAATACTTGTAATTGAAGATGATTCAAATATACAAGAATTAATATCAGAATTTTTAAGTGCAGAAGGTTATCAAGTTGATACAGCTAATGATGGATTGGAAGGTATACAAAAGTTTAAACAAGGAAGTTATGATTTAGTAATATTAGATATAATGATGCCAAATCTAGATGGTTATGGGGTTTGTAAAATGATAAGAAAATCATCAAGCGTTCCAATTATATTTTTGACTGCTTTGAATGATGAAGGGGACCAACTTAAAGGGTTTGATTTAGAATGTGATGACTATATAACAAAGCCATTTTCATTTAATCTTCTTATAAAAAGAGTAGAAGCTATATTAAGAAGAAGTAACAAAACTATAAATGATAAATTTATAGTATTTGAAAAATTAAAGCTTGATTTAAACACATATATAGCTGAGATAGATGGAGAACCTATAGAGCTTACACTAAAAGAATTTAATATATTGAAAGCTCTGATAGAGAAGTATCCTCAGGTTATAACTAGAGAAGGTCTTTTAGATAGTATATGGGGTTATGACTATTATGGAGATACTAGAATTGTTGATGCACATATAAAAAATATAAGAAAAAAAATATCATTACCATATATTAAAACTGTAAAAGGGATAGGATATACACTTGAGAAGGATATTTGATAAGTGGGAAAAGTTAAGCATAAAATATAAGTTATTTTCTATAACGACATCATTATTAATAGCATTAGCTTTAATAATATATCTAATTTTATATTTTTTATTGCCATCATATTATCATGAGTATAAAATTGAGTCTCTTCAAGAGAGTTTAAAATCTTTAGTAGATAGTTCAATTCACTTTGATACATATACTTTAGAAGAAAGACTTTATTATATGGCTAAAGACCAAAATCTAGCTATTTTATTAAAAGATAGTCAAGGAAAAATTGTATATGGAAAAAATGAAGTAGTTATTTTAAGATATAGTAAGTACATGATTAATAGTATTGAGGATGAATACAGAACATCTATACCTATATATACTAAAGATGCAAAAGATGGGCCATATACTTTAGAACTCGTTATGCCATTACAGCCAATTGATGAAGCAAACGAAGTTATAAGAAAGTTAATGCCATACATCATATCAATAGCGATATTAATAGCAATTATTGGAGCTTATATATATTCAATTGTAATAACAAAACCTCTTATAAATATAATAGAGAGTGAGAGAGAACAAGAATATAGAAGAAAGGATTTTGTCGCCACAATATCACATGAACTAAAAACTCCAATAACCATAATAAGTGGTCAAATTGAAGGTATGATTTATAGTGTAGGGAAGTATAAAGATAGGGATACTTATCTGAAAAAATCATATGAATGTACGCAAGAATTAAAAGATTTAGTAAATGAAATGATAGAAGTTTCAAAATCAGAGATACTTGAAAAAGATTTGAAATTGGTATCAATAAATATAACTGAGCTTTTAAATAGATTGGTAAAAAGACAAGTATTTTTAATAGAAGAAAAACATATGAAAACTATTTTAAATATAGAAGAAAACCTAGAAGTTAAAGCAGACCAAGAGAGAATAACTAAGGCAATTAATAATATAATAAATAATGCCATAAAATATTCTCCTGAGGGTTCAGAGCTTATAATTAGACTTTATGATAAAAATAAACGCATAAATAAAAAGACTTCTAATCAAAGAGTAGTTTTAGAAATTGAAAATACTGGTGTGACTATAGAGAAACGTTACTTGGAAGAGATATTTAATCCATTTTATAGAATAGAAAAATCTCGCTCAAGAAAAACTGGAGGAAGTGGGCTTGGACTTTATATAGTTAGTCAAATTTTTAAAAGTCATGGGTTTGATTATAGTATAAAAAACAAAGAAAACTCTGTAGTATTTACAGTTGAATTTAAAAGTTGATTTGTTTATATAAATAATATAAGTTTCAATAATAGTTCATTTTAAAATCATGAAAAATTCATACTAAAAATGTATTATATAAATATAAATAAAAGAAGTTTTAAACCATAAAATACACCAAACTATAATGATGAGATTCCCTTACATCCTCCATATAAGTCATCATTATAGTAATCCCAACAATTAAGTTACTGTGAATTTAAAAAATAACATCAAGTATATAATTTATGCTTGATGTTATTTTTATTTTGAAACAAAAAATATCTAATATATTGAAATTTATATATTTAGATACTTTTAAATTACATTTAATGACTTAAAAATTATAATTGATATTACAAATAAATATATGCACTTTGGGAAAAATAAATATAAGAAATATTATATTTACAGAGGAGGTAGTTTTGATGGATAGATTAAAAAGAGACATGAAAAATATGAAAGAAGATATAAAAGAAGGTGTTAAAAAGACAGCTTATGTAATGAAGAATACTGCTGAGGATTTAAAAGATGATGCACAAGGTGCTATGGTAAATTTAGAAATGAAAAAAGATGAGATGATGGAAAGATACGAGCAAAAAAAATTTGCTAAAGAAATAGAAAAGCAAATGAAAGATGAAATGAAATAAGACTTTATTCATCTATAATATATTTATTCTGCTAATATATTAAAGTGAATAGTATTATTAAATGGTTTGTTAAAGAAATAGACTTTCTAAAAATAACTGTATTATATTTAGAAAGTCTATTTCAAATTAATTTTTAACCATTAAATTCAATTATAAAATGATTGTTGTAGAATTAGGCTTTTTAAGGATATTTACAAAATAATAATATATATTTAGGTGTAAATATATAAAATCTGTAATTGAGTTTATAAAATATTTACATTAAATTCGGCTAAAGTACTTACTATATCAGGGGTAGGAGATTTTTCTGTAATTATAGAACTAATATCTTCTAAATGAGCAAATTTGAAGTTTCCATCAAATTTAAATTTTTTATCTTCCATAACTATAAACACTTTCTTACTTGAATTTATTATAGCTTTTTTTGTAAGACCATCTTCAATTTCAAAAGTTGTAAGTGAAGAGTTGAATACATCTACACCACAGCTACCCATAAAAGTCTTGTCAAATTTATATTTTGATATAAAGTCTATAGTTGGAGTACCAACAAAGCCATCTAAGCTAAGATTTAATAAACCCCCAGTAGAAATTATATTTAAATTATTTGGTTTTGAAGTAACTACATTTAGTATATCTAACATATTTGTGACCAGTGTTACCTTTTTATTGCTTTCAGCTAAAAGTTTTGCAAGTAATATATTAATTGTAGAGATGTCTAAAAATATAGTTTCTCTATCCATAATTAGATTAAATGCTTTTTCTGCTATTATTTTTTTTGTTGGAATGTTGATTTCTTTTCTATCTTTTGTATCTTGATTTTCTAGAGTTTCTCTGGCTAATACAGCCCCACCATAAATTCTTCGTATTGAAGAGATTTTTTCTATATTTTTTAAATCTTTTCTTATACAATCTTCTGTAACATTAAATTTAGAACTGAGTTCTTTTACAGTAACTCTGCCTTCTTTTTTTAGGATATTTAATATAGCTTGAATCCTTTCTTCTGCAAACATTTTTTCCCTCTTTTCCTAATGTAGTATTATAGTAAATATTATAAGATAAAATACAATATATCAACTATTTTAACATGGAATACAAAATTAATTTAATATAAAAAGTATATTTTTACTAATTATCTGTTTAAAATTTAATAAATAAAGAGATTATAAAATTAAAAAAAATCAAAACAATAATAAAAAAGATAAAACAATAATAAAATTATTGAAAATAATACCAAATCAATATATAATAAGAATAAATAAAGATTAAAGGGGGATATTTTAATGCAACTAATCTTAGATACAGGTAATGTGGAGGAGATTAAGGAATTATGTACTTGTTTACCAATAGATGGTGTAACTACAAATCCAAGTATTGTCTCAAAAGAAAAAAAGAATTTTAAGCAACTTATAAATGAGATAGGTGAGATTATAGGTGAGGATATGCCTATACATGCTCAAGTGCTAAGTACAAAGTATGAAGAAATATTAGAAGAGGCATTATACATAAGTAGTTTGAGAAAAAATATATATGTAAAAATACCTGTAACACAAGATGGTTTAAGAGCTATAAAAGACCTTCATAAAAAAGGGATAAAAATAACTGCTACTGCAATATTTACAGCACATCAAGGTTTTCTAGCTGCAAAAGCTGGAGCAAATTATATCGCACCTTATGTAAATAGACTTGATAATATATCTGGCGATGGAGTATCCATGGTTTCAGAACTTATAAAAATAATAGATACCTATAAAATGGATACAAAAGTACTTGCCGCTAGTTTTAAAAATGCACAGCAAGTTATAGAATTAATGCAACATGGAGTACATAGCGTTACAGTACCATATGATATTTGTAAAGCTATGATGAATCATCCATTGACAGACTGGAGTGTAGATAAGTTTATAGAAGATTGGGAGAATACTTTTGGAAAAGGTAGTAAAACAAATAATTTTTAGCATTATGATTAAAAAGTAGTTTTATGTACAATTATATAAGTAGACTTGTATGAAAAGATGAAAATATGAATTTTTTTTAATAATCTAAGCTATTATTATTTTAAGTTAATTCATATTTTCATCTTTTTTAGATTTCTAAACCTATAAGTTTCCACCATGGGAATGTCACGCATATTATTATAAAATAAGTTAAAGGAATCAGAGTTAAACCATACTTAAAAATAACCTTGCTATTATATAGATTTTCACCATGCCCAACCATTATTGTGGCATGATGGAATGGTAATATGTATTGTATACTTACTATAATGTAGACAAATAGACACAAAGTAATGCTATTTTCTCTTAGTATGTGCAAACTACCAAGTAATGGTATTACCACAGATGATGTAGTAACAGCACTTCCTAGACATATGTTCAATACTATTGTCAGAGTTATTAAAAATAAGATTGAAATAATTTCTGAAGAGTTTGGTATAAACCTTATCAGATAATTTCCCATTATATCTACAACTCCAGAGTACTTTAATACTCCACCAATTGAAAATGCTGCTATGAAAAAAATAAGTACTTTCCAATTTATTTCTTTTAAAGTATTGAATCCAACTATTTTTCTCAGTGATAAAAGAAGTACACAAATTGACATTATAATTAGAGTATTTATGTTGTGCATAAACTGGGTTAAAAACATGAAAAACATTATTCCTAGGCATAAAAAAGTATATTTTTGTTCTTTATTTAATAAATTAAATTCCTTTTTAAAATTAGAATATGAAAACTGAAATTTATTGGAATCAAGATTTCCATGAGAAATAAATTCTATTGAAGATAATTCTTTTTTAAAGATAAAAATAAATAAAAAATAAGTTATAAAACATGTAATTATGGTTGGAACAGACATATAAAAAGCCCATTGACCCCAATTTATATTACAGTTTCCAAGTTCTAATACAACATAGTTTAAAAGAGTATCCCCATTTATAAAAAACATTGATGTAAATGTAGATGCTGTAAATATACTAAACAAAAGTATAAATTTTGAATCTTCAGTTATTTTCTGCTCTTTTAAAAACTCTTTGTAAAAAGCTGATACTAGAATAACCCTCGGAAATGGTTGTGGGATAAAAAATATTAACAATATACCCAAAATATATGATAAAAGAATCATTTTTTTAGGTGTATCTACAATATTTAAAATTAGTTTTTCAGAAATAATCTTTGCAACTCCTGTTTTTGTAACTGCATTAGTAATTATGTAGGCAAGGACTATTATATAAAAATTTTCTGTAAATAAAAATTGTAAAATTACATTTAAGGGTGCAATGTTAAAAATAAATGCTAGAATTACGAAAAATAATGCAACTACAGTTTTTTCAACAGAGTCTATAGCCCAAATTAAGATGGTTAAAAAAGATAAGCATATAGAAAATTTTATATTAAAACTGCAATTAAGAGAAAAATACAGAATTATTGTAGCTATGATAGTCATATAAAATTTTTTTGGCTTAAGAATAATACCCATTTTTATATTCACCTCCATAATTTATTATATCATAATGGAGGTAAATACATTTTATCAAAAGATTATTCATTGATTATATGATTTGCAATAACTTTAATTTTTTAATGCCCTTTATGGCATATAGTTAAATTCTTCACTTTATTTTTCTAAATAAAAAATTTATCAATTTATTATAATATAATCTTAGACTAAGTTTTATATTTCAATTATAAATAAATTGTATTAAAATATCATATATTTTTCGAAAATGTAAAGAATATAATTATAATCTGAATTAAAGAAATTAATACTTAATATAATCGAATATTAATACAAAATCAGTATAATATATACGTATATATTGACAAAATTAACTATATAAATTAAAATAATATTCGTAAAGAAAAAATAATGTTTTGTATTGTATAACATATAATTTTGACAATATGGGTCATAAGTTTCTACCGGAATACCGTAAATATTCTGACTATGTATACTATTATTTAGTTAATTAAATATTTAATTAACTGAATTATGAAGGATACGGCTCAGCTTATCAATTACTGTGTCGTTTTTTTGTAAAATTTAATAGGAGGTGTTGTTATGCAAACAACAAACAGTAGTACCATGCAGAAACTTTTTCCAATTTTGACTAATAAAAATGTCGATATGAAGAAGGAAGTAATTGCAGGAGTAACTACTTTTTTAACTATGGCTTATATAATAGCTGTAAATCCAAATATTTTATCTGAAACAGGTATGCCAGCAGGTGCACTTGTTACAGGGACATGTTTAGCAGCAGCATTTGGATGTATTTTAATGGGTGTAGTTGCAAATCTTCCTTTTGCTTTAGCATCAGGCATGGGTCTTAATGCATTTTTTGCATATACAGTAGTTTTACAAATGGGTGTTCCTTGGGAAGTAGCTCTTACAGCAGTGTTTGTAGAAGGTATTATTTTTATAGTGTTATCAGTAAGTGGAGTTCGTGAGGCTGTTGTAAATGCAATACCAAAAAATATGAAATTAGCTGTTACAGGTGGTATTGGTATATTTATTGCACTTATAGGTTTAGTAAATAGTGGAATTGTTATTGGAGACCAAGCTACTCTTATCAAAATGGGTAGATTTACACCAGCAGTAATAATAACTTGTATAGGGTTAATAATTATTGCCGTATTAGATAAAAAAAGAGTTAAAGGTTCTATACTTTTTGGAATAGTAGTAAGTTCATTACTTGCTTGGGGATTTGCTTTTATGAATCCAGAGTATGCACAAAAATTAGGTATATATTTACCTGGTGGATTATTTAAATTTGAAAGTTTAGCACCAATAGCAGGTAAAATAGATTTAGGATATGTATTACATCCAACAAATATAGGTGGATTTTTAGTAGTAGTTTGTACGTTCTTATTTGTTGATTTCTTTGATACAGTAGGTACATTGGTTGGTGTTTGCTCTAAAGCAAATATGCTAGACGAAAAAGGAAATGTTCCTAATGTAGGTAGAGCTTTACTTACAGATGCAGTTGCAACTACAGTAGGTGCAGGACTTGGAGTATCTACAGTTACAACTTATGTTGAAAGTTCAACAGGAGTTATAGCAGGTGGAAGAACTGGATGGACAGCAGTAACAGTTGGTATTTTATTCTTGGCTGCAATGTTTTTCTCTCCTGTATTTATAGCAATTCCATCATGTGCTACAGCACCAGCTTTAATATATGTTGGATACTTAATGCTTGGTACAGTTAAAGATATCGAGTTTGATAATATAACTGAAGGTGTACCAGCGTTTGTTACAATTGCTTGTATGGCATTAACTTATAGTATAGGTGATGGTTTGACTTTAGGTATATTAACTTATGTTTTCGTAAATGTATTTTACAATATATTTGGAGCGAAAAAGGCAGAGGACAAGAAACATGTTTCTATAGTAATGATTGTTTTGGCTATATTATTTATAATAAAACTTTGGCTATTATAATAGATATTATTTAAAAAGTTAATTTAATAAAACAAAGAGCTATAATTTCTAATCTGTTTTGATGAGAAATTATAGCTCTTTTGTATTATTAGACTATTTAATTGTATCTATTAGTTTCCCATTTTGTAAAGTTTTAGGCGTAATTGTTATATTGAATTCTTTTTGCAAATCCTTTATAATATCTAATTCTTGTTTTGTTACTATTGATATTGTGTTACCACTTCGATTTCCTCTAGCAGTTCGACCACATCTATGCAAGTACTCATTTTTACTTTTTGGAAAATCTAAATTAAAAACATGACTTACATCTACTATGTCCAGTCCACGAGCAGATAAATCAGTTGTAATCAAAACTTTTGCTTTTCCAAGTTTAAATTTATTTATTGCATTTTTTCTATCTTCTTTTGCCATATTTCCAAAAATCCCTATTGCTTTATAGTTATGATAATTTAGTTTTGATACTAAAACTTCTATATTTTTTTCATTATTTACAAATACAATTGCTCTTTTTGGATTTGTGGCAGCTAATGTCTTTCTAAGAAAAGTGAACTTATCTCTTATCTCACCTAATAAATATGAGTGATTTATATTAGGATTTATTTGTGACTTTTCTTTCGTCTTTATTATTTCAAATTCTTTCATAATTTTATCACAAACTTTTATAGTATTATCAGTAAGGCTTGCAGAGCATCCTATAATTTGTCTATCTTTTAATGTAGTTCTTATTATATCTTCTATACAAGTTATATTTTTTCCATTTAATAGATTGTCCACTTCATCTAAGACAATAGTTTTTATATTATGCGATTTTAATTTCTTTTGTTTTATTAAGTCTAAAACTCTTCCACAAGAGCCGATTACTATATGTGGTTTTATTGTTTTTATATTTTTTATTTGTTTTTGTATATTTACTTCCCCGATTAAAGCTAAAGAGGTCAAAGGAATTTCTGAGTTTTTAGCTAATAATTCCACTTGATTTGTAATCTGCATTACTAATTCATGTGTAGGTGCAAGTATAAGAGCTTGTGTCTCTCTTTTTGACGTATCAATTTTTTCACATATAGGTAGAAGGTATGCTAGTGTTTTCCCTGTACCAGTCTGAGAGTTAATCAATAAATCTTTATTTTGTATTATATTTTCTATAGCAAGTGATTGAACTTCTGTTGGAGAAGTTATGTCTTGTTTTTTAAGCCCATCTATTAGAGTAGAACTTATTTTTAATTGTTCAAATGTATTCATGTTTTGCTCCTTCTATTTAATCATTATATTATTATAGTCAACTATTTTTTATTATACATTGTTTAGGCAAATCGAACTATACATTCTTTTATAATTATGTGTAATTTAGAATTAAATATAATTTGTATTTCTATATTTCTGATGATTTTGTATTGTATAAACTTTAAAAATAAACAAATAAAAGTTGTAATTATTTGATATTTGTTATATATTATATATAACAAATATCAAGACTATAATTAAGGAGGAAAATTATGTTAAAGATAATCAATGTATCTAAATCATATAAAAATAAAAAAGTAGTAAATAATGTTTCTTTTGATGTAAATGATGGAGAACTTTTTGGGTTTATAGGTCATAATGGAGCAGGTAAAACTACTACTATTAAAGCAATAGTTGGGATACACGATTTTGAAGAGGGAGAGGTACTTGTAAATTCTAAATCTATAAAAAAACAGCCTGTTGAATGTAAAAAAGAAATGGCATATATACCTGATAATCCAGATTTATATGAATCATTAACTGGAGTACAATATCTCAATTTTATAGCAGATATATTTGAAGTTGATAAAAATGAAAGAGAAGAGTTAATAAAATATTATTCAAATAAGTTTGAACTTAATAAAGCATTAGGGGATTTAATATCTTCATATTCACATGGTATGAAACAAAAATTAGCCATAATTTCAGCCTTAATACATAATCCAAAAATTTTAATTCTTGATGAACCTTTTGTAGGTCTTGACCCAAAAGCATCATTTATATTGAAAGAGATTATGAAGGAGTTTTGTGAAAAAGGTGGTTGTATATTTTTCTCAACACACGTTTTAGAAGTTGCTGAAAAAATTTGTGATAAGATTGCCATAATAAAAGATGGAAATATAATTGCCTATGGAACTACAGAAGAAGTTAAAGGAAGTAATTCACTTGAAAGTATCTTTATGGAATTAATAGAAAAATAAAATGTTTTTTATACAATATAGTGTCTAAAGTGAGGAATGATAAAATATGAGCAATCTAAGTATATTAATAAAAACTAATATAATAAATGAATTTAAATTAAATGCCTTAAAAAAAGCAGATGGCAGAGAAAAGCAAAAAATAATAGGAATGGTATTTTCGATTATTATTATAGCAGGTCTGTTGATTTTTTATGTAACTAGTTTAAGTCTTTATTTAGTTGATATTTTGAAACAAATAAATCAAATGGAAATATTACTGATATTTGGATTTGGACTATCAACATTGACAACAATTGTTACATCATTATACAAAACTTCATCATATCTATTTCAAGCAAAAGATTTAGACCTCTTGACTAGTTTACCAATAAAAGAATCTACTGTATTAGCAAGTAAAATAGTGATGCTAATTGGAGCAAACTATTTATTTTCTTCAATATGTATGATTATACCAGCAGTAGTTTATTTTTTAAATTCTGATGTAAGTATAACCTATTTCCCTTATTTAATATTATTATTTTTAGCTTTGCCTTTATTACCAATAATTGTTTCATCAATAATTTTTCTATTTATAGGGCAGATATCATCAAGAATAAAATATAAAAATTTAGTGTTAATCATAGGTAGTGTTATATTGATTCTATTTTATACTTTATTTATGTCAAAATTGAATTCTATATCAGTTGAAATGTTAAAAAATAGTGCATCTATTTCAGAGACTATTAGAAAAATATATCCACCTACATATTATTTTGTTGATGCTCTTAAAACAGGAAGTATAACTTCATTTTTGGTATTTATAGCAATATCAATAATACCATTTTTTATGTTTGTAACTTTATTTGCTAAAAGATTTAAAAATATAAATTCTAAGATGCGTGAAAGTTATAAATCAAAAAGTTATGAATTCAAGAGTCAAAAAATTTCAAGACCATCAAAAGCTCTATTAAAAAAGGAGTTTAAGAGATATTCTTCTTCATTCATCTACTTTTTAAATTCGTCTGTTGGTCTGTTATTTCTAATAGTAGGGACAATTTTAATATTAGTATTTGGTGCAGATAAAATGGCTGAATTACTAAAAATGAATATTGATTTTAGCCTTATAAAAATGCAGTTATTAGGTGTAATATTCTTTATAATAGTAATGAATTGTACAACATATTGTTCGATTTCTTTTGAAGGAAAAAATTTATGGATATTAAAGTCTTCTCCAATAGATGAGAAAGAAATATTCTGGTCAAAGATATTGATGAATTTTTTATTAAATGCACCATTATCTATTTTATGTCTAATACTGGTATCTATAAGATTAGGTTTTGAAGTTCAATTTATTATTGTATCAATTTGTCTAATTACAAGTCTTTCAATGTTTGTAGCTTTGATGGGTTTATTAACAAATTTATTATATCCAAACCTTGATTGGAAAAATGAAGTGGCTGTGGTAAAGAGAAGTGCAAGTATGATAGTTACAATGTTAGCATCATTAGTATATATAGTTATACTTGGAGGTATCTATATATTACTGGGAATTTCATTTTTAAATATGTATATTGTTTTAGCAAGTGTGCTTACATTAATATTAGATTTTATGATATGGAGAATTATTTCTACTAAAGGAGTAAAAATATTTAAAAGTTTGTAGATGTGTTTGTGTCTAATAGAGACTTATTTTTTTTAGTATTGCAAAGAATATGTTAAGTAGTATACTATGATATAGTGATATGAAAAAATTTAGGAGAAAATGAATGAGAAAACTATCCAAAAAAGAAAAAGATTTTATTCAATATGGATTTTTACTATTTTTGATATGTATTACTACTTATTTAGTGTTAACTACTTTAGATATAAAACTAATACCTAAAATTATAAGGCTAGTAAATAAGGCTTATATATTCTTTGGAATATTAATAATATTAGTATATATGCTAATTGAAGCTATTGTAACTCATTTGATAATAAATGCAGTTCAAAAAACAAAAGTAAAATTTATTGGTATTAAAATGGCTACAATGGGATTTTACTATAATTTAGTTACTCCATTTGCATCTGGAAGTCAACCCATGCAAATATATGCACTTACAAAATATGATGTGAGTCTTAGTAAGTCAGTAGCTATAGTTACTAATAAGACAGTGGTATTTCAAAGTACAGTTACTCTGTTTTGTGGAATTTTAATTTTGTTAAATAAGTCGTTATTAATGCAACAAGTACATTCTGTTAGAGTGTTAATAACAGTTGGTATGATTATGAATGTAAGTATGTTGTTAGGTGGACTACTAATAGTATTTAGTCCCAAACAAGTAAAAATGGTAGCAGAAATTTTGATTAATCTTTTATCTAAATTTAAGACGTTTAAATTCTTAGATTCAAAACGTGATAGAGTAAATCATTATATTGATGATTATAATTACTCTATAAAAATATTTATCAAAAATGTGAGAGTTTTAGTTTTAAGTATATTGCTTACTGTATTACAACTAATCGCGTATTTTAGTATAGTCTATTGTGTTTATAAAGCTTCAAATTTAAAAGGAGTATCTTATATACATATAATGACACTACAAGTATTTTTGTATATGGCAATATCGCCAGTGCCAACACCAGGAAATGTTGGAGCAAATGAGGTTACATTCTTTACTATGTTTTCAAAAATAATTCCAAAAGAGTTATTAGGGTATTCAGTACTCTTATATAGTGGGTTTGTATATTATTTTATATTAATAATTTCAGGTATATTTACGTTTAGGACGCATTATACATTAAATAATTGGAAAAAAGAAGAAAGAGTAAATTCTAATTTAGAAGAAGTCATTGAAAAATTTAATTAGCAAAATAATTAGGGAAATTCTAGATATAAATATAGTGTTAAATAAGCTATATTGTATTGAGAAATTTCCCTTTTTTGATTAAAATTATAGAAATTTGAAATAATAAGTAATAAATAGAAAAATTTATATTGTTTTGAAAGGAGAAAATATGAAAAAAGATAGAAAAGATGAAAATAAAAGTAAGATTTTTAGGATGAAAAAAAATCTTGATAATAAACTTGAAGTAGCTGAAGAATTACAACCAAATAAAAATATAGGAAGTATGCTTGGATATAGAATAGATAAGAAAAAAATGAATAGACCAAGCTAATGAAAATGTTGAAAATAGTACATTTTAAAAAAAATATATAATGAAATGTTTTATTGTTAAATTTAAAGTTATTTTAATAAGAAAAAAAGTCGAAAAATATCTAAAAAAGATATACATATAAATAATGCTATTATATATATACTATAAACTTGACAAAATCAACCTTTTAACGACTGGTAAAAAATATTAAAATTATATAAGCGTTATTTAATTATCAAAAATGAAGGTTAAGTTGCAGAGTCCAAAAAATATGATTGATAACATTTATTTGTGTGCTATAATTATATAGTAAAATGAATAAACGAGTATGTCATATAATGCATGCATATTGGGAGGAGAGACTGACATGGAATCATCTATACACACAATTGCCAGTAATAATTTATTGGTGATTTTTGCTGTTGTAAGTATAACTGGAATAATTTGTAGCAAGCTTAGCGAAATATTGAAAGTTCCTGATGTTGTACTATTTTTACTTGTAGGAATTCTAATAGGACCATCATTTTTAAAATTTATAGATATTCGCGGATTTCAAATAGAAAATCAACTAATACTTACATTTGGTTCTGCATTTATCTTATACTTAGGTGGAAAAGAAATAAGTTTAAAAGTGTTGAGAAATGTAAAGATATCTGTATTCTTACTAGCTACTTTAGGAGTTGTGATATCTGCTTTTATAATGCAACAAGTAATAAGCTTTGCTTTTGGAATAAGTGCAATGACTGCTTTATTAGCAGGAACTATAATAGCATCAACAGACCCAGCTACTCTTGTACCTATATTTAATCAGGTAAAAATAAAGGATAGAGTAAAACAAACTGTAATAAGTGAATCAGCTTTTAATGATGCAACAGGAGCTATATTAACATCAGCAGTGTTAGCTGTAATTTTATCAAATAAATTTTCATTAAGTGAAAATATTTATGAATTAGGGACAATGGTTATTGTCGGAGTTGTGATTGGTTTAATTACAGGAATACTGCTTTTGAAATTGGTTAATGATAAACCATATGGAATATTCAAAGATTTTGCACCAATAATATCTGTTATTTCAGTTGTAGTTGCGTATGAATTATCTACAAAATTAGGTGGAAGTGGATACATGTCTTGCTTTATTGTAGGTATAATAACTGGAAATAAGAAAAACTTTAGAATTTGGTTAAGTCAAAAATCTTACGATGCAGATTTCTATGTTGCTGAAACTTTAGGTACTATTTGTCGTATGGCAATATTTATAATATTAGGTAGCCAAGTTAATTTAGCTCAATTAGGTAAATATTTTGTGCCATCTGTAATTACAGTACTAGTATTAATGTTTATAGCAAGACCACTTTGTGTTTTAGTTTGTACACTTGTGGATAGAGAAGCAAAATGGAGTAAAAATGAAATGTTATTTATGATGTGGGTAAGGGAAACAGGAGTAATACCAGCTGCACTTTGTGGTATCATTTCAGCAATGAAAGTTCCTGGATACGAAGTAATTTCATCAGTAGTATTTATGACTATACTAATCACATTAGTAATACAAGGAAGTACTACAAAATTGGTAGCTAAAAAACTTGGATTATTAGAAGAAGAAGTGATAAATATAAGTGAAAAAGTATCAACTTTTTAAAATTTCACTTTAAATAATACACAATAATGGCTATTTTAAAATTATCTAATGATAATTATTGAAATAGTCATTTTTTATGTAGAACTAATTTACAGAATTTACATATGGGATATATTTATTATCAAAATTTGTTGAAGCTATGATATAATTAGTTGTATTTAAAATAAGAATAGCAAATAAGGGAGGAAATTTATGTTTACGGTTATGGATATTGTACAGCCAAATACAGTAGAAGAAGCGTACTCAATTTTAAATAAAAGAAAAACTAATCAGGTGATTGGTGGAAGTGCTTTTTTAAGAATGGGGAAAAAAAGAATAGGGACAGGAATAGAATTATCTAATTTAAATTTAGATTATATAAAAGAAGATGAAGACTATATTGAGATTGGTTCTATGACTACTTTTAGAACATTAGAGATAAGTCCAATAATCAAAAAAAATTTTGGACAAATAATAGAGGATTCAGTTAAAGATATAATAGGAATCCAGTTTAGAAATGTAGTAACGGTTGGAGCTACAGTATTTTCTAAATATGGTTTTTCTGACTTGATAGTAGCATTACTTTCATTAGATACAGAAGTAGAATTATATAAGGCTGGAAGGATTAGTCTTGAAGATTTTCTTAATAGAGATTATGAGAAAGATTTACTAATTAAGGTATATATAAAGAAGACAAATAAAAATGCTTCTTATAAATCACTGAGAAATGCAAAGAGTGATTATCCTCTCTTAAATGTATCTGTATCAAAATACATGGGAAAATTTAAATTATGTGTAGGTGCAAGACCTCAAAAAGCTATGATTGCAAAACAAGCTAGTGAATTCCTATCTAATAATGAAGTTAATGAAGTTAATATAGATAAAGCAATAGAAATAGCATCAGAAGAATTAACTTTTGGTTCTAATATGAGAGCATCTAGGGATTATAGAAAAGCTATGAGTAAAGTACTTTTAAAAAGAGCTATAATGGAGGTTATTTAATGTTAGTGAAGCTTAATATAAATGGAAAGAAAAAAAGTGTAGATATAGAGCCAGAAGAATATCTAGTTGATACTTTGAGAAAAGTTGGTAATCTGAGTGTAAAAAGAGGTTGTGACACAGGATGTTGTGGTCTCTGTACAGTTTTAATTGATAAGAAACCTACATTATCTTGTGCAACATTAACGTTGAGGGTTTTAAATAAAGAAATAACTACAATTGAAGGTTTAGAAAATGAAGTTAGAGAATTTAGTGAGGTTTTGGTAAAAGAGGGAGCTGAACAGTGTGGTTTCTGTTCTCCTGGTTTTATACTTACTGTACTTGCAATGAAAGATGAGCTTGAAAATCCTACAGATGAAGAAATAAAACATTATCTGACAGGAAATCTATGTAGATGTACAGGGTATATGGGACAGTTAAGAGCTATCAAAACTTATCTGGAGGTAAAGTAGAACATGAATATAGTTGGAAAAGGAATCAAAAAAATAGATGGAATGAGTATCACAACGGGGAAACCTGTATATACAGATGATTTATCAGCAAAAGATGCTTTGGTGGTAAAGATACTTAGAAGTCCTCATGCTTATGCAAAGATAAAAGATATAGATACATCAAAGGCAGAAATGGTCGATGGTGTTGAATGTGTTTTAACATATAAAGATGTACCAAAATCTAGATTTACACTTGCTGGTCAAACATATCCAGAACCATCTCCATATGATAGATTAATTCTTGAAGATGTTGTGAGATATGTAGGTGATGAAGTAGCTATAGTTGCAGCTGTAGATGAAAAAACAGCAATTAAAGCAATGAATCTTATCAAGGTAAAGTATGAAGTACTTACACCTGTTTTGGATTTTGAAGAGGCAATAGGAAATAAAGCTATAGTGCATGATGAAGATAGACATTGTAACTTTGACATAGGTATGCAGAGAGAAAATAATATAGTATCACATCATGATTATACAAAAGGTGATATTGAAAAAGTATTAAGTAATTGTGATATAGTGATTGAAGAAACTTACTATACTCAAGCTCAAGCACATGCAATGATGGAAACATATAGAGCCTACAATTACTTGGACCATACTGGAAGATTGGTTGTAGTAAGTTCAACTCAAATACCATTTCATGTTAAAAGACATTTATCTCGTGCTTTAGAGCTACCAGCTAGTAAAATTAGAGTTATAAAACCTAGAATTGGCGGTGGATTTGGCGGAAAACAAACTGCATGTGTGGAGATTTTTTCGGCAATTGTAACTTTAAAAACAGGTAAACCAGCTAAAATAATTTATAATAGAAAAGAAACTTTCAATTGTTCAACAAGTAGACACGCAATGAGATTAAAGGTTAGATTAGGTGCTACTAATGATGGAATAATAAAAGCTATAGATATAAATGCACTTTCTGATACAGGTGCATATGGAGAGCATGCCTCTACAACTATTGGTTTGGTTGGAGAAAAAACTTTACCAATGTATAATAAAGTTGAAGCAACAAGATTTATTGCAGATGTAGTATACACTAATAAAATGCCAGCAGGAGCACTTAGAGGATATGGAGCTTCTCAAGGATGTTTTGCTGTTGAATCAACTATAAATATGCTTGCTGATAAATTAAACATGGACCCAACAGATTTAAGATTAAAAAATGTAGTAACACAAGGTGAAACTACATTTGCATATGGAAAAACTTTAAATAGTGTGGATTTAGTAAAATGTATAAATAAGGGCAAAGAGCTTATTGGATGGGATGAAAAATATCCTTGTAAACATCTTGATAATGGAAAAATTAGAAGTGTTGGTATGGGAATTACTATGCAAGGGTCTGGTATACAAGGTCTTGACAAGTCTTCAGCTGAAATTAAATTAAATGACTGTGGAGATTATACACTTATGATAGGTTCTACTGATATGGGTACAGGAAGTGACACAATCCTAGCTCAAATGGCTGCTGAAGTACTTGAAACAAGTATCGAAAATATAACAGTCATATCAGCTGATACTGACTTGGTTCCATATGACCCAGGTTCATATGCTTCAAGTACTACCTATGTAACTGGTATGGCAGTAGTTAAAGCTGCTCAAGACTTAAGGGGAAAAATAATTTCTGCTGGAGCAACTAAACTGGGTGTTGATAAAGATGAAGTAGAATTTGATGGTGTAAACTTAACTAGCAAAAAAGGTAGTACATTATTGTTTGATATAGCAGTAGATTCTACAATTGGACCAGATACTAATCAATTGATAGGTTTTGCTTCTCATGGTAGTCCAGTATCTCCACCTCCTTTTATTGCTGGTTTTGCAGAAACTGAAATCGACAAAGAAACTGGTAAGGTTGATTTAGTAGATTATGTAGCTATAGTAGATTGTGGAACAGTTATAAATAAAAATCTAGCTAAGATACAAGTGGAAGGTGGAATTGTTCAAGGAATTGGAATGGCACTATTTGAAGAAGTTAGATATACAGAAAAAGGTAGTATGGATACAAATACATTTATGCAATATAAGATTCCAGCTAGATGTGATATTGGAAATGTAGAAGTAGATTTTGTTGAAACTTATGAACCAACAGGGCCATTTGGTGCTAAGTCGGTTGGAGAAGTTGTTATAAATACACCTTTGCCAGCAATACAAGAAGCCGTATTTAATGGTGTTGGTGTGAGAATAAATACACTTCCTATTACACCTGAAAAAGTATTTATGGCTATGAATAAATAATTATTTATGAAGATTTTAGACTAGTTTTACATGTTAAACAACCAGTTATGTCATACCTGTTGAAAGATATTTAATAAGTAGTTATTATAATATTATGAATTTTACTTATAAAATATAAAATTAACTAAGGGGATGATGTTTTGGCTGGAAATCTAAATAACATGAGAGCAGTAAATAATTTTAGAGGAGATAAAAACATTTTAGAATGTTTAGTCAGCTTTGAGGGTCGTTCGATAAGTCAGAGAAAAGTAAGAGTGTTTTTTAAGGAAAAGCAAAACCAAATAGAAATTGACTTTGCAGAAGAGGAAATTTCTAAACTTGTTGAAAATGTTGTTTTAAATACATCATATCAAGAAATGCTGTATGATGAGATAGAAAAACAATTAGAAATTGATTGTGTAGGTACTTGGATGATATTATCTAAATTAAAAGATAGCAGAGTTCATTGATTTTGACATAAATTATTAGAGCCTAATTTTAAGGCTCTTTTTTAATGTTTTTATAGAATAATAGAAAATTAAAATTGAATTTGTATACAATAATTATAACATATATTTAAAATATAGCTATTTGAGTTTATATGTATCATATTGTATAATATAAATTGAATTAATAAAATAGTTCGTTAAAATAATTTGTTTATATAAAATAACTGTTTAAGTTTATAGAATTTGTATAAAATAAAGTTATATTATTAATTTTTAGCAAGAAAATTTTTACTAGGAGACAGATATGAGAAGAAAGAGTATTAATATAGCATTAACAGCAGTTGTTACAGCAATTTATGCGGTTTTAACCCTGTCATTGGGATTTATAAGTTATGGTCCAATACAATTTAGAGTAGCAGAGATTATGATGCTTTTAGCGTTTTTAGATAAAGGATACATAGTAGGTCTTACATTAGGATGTTTTTTAGCAAATGTTATAGGTCCATACGGTGTACCTGATATAGTATTTGGGACATTAGCTACATTTATAAGTGGGAGTTTGATTTATTTTACTAGAAAAATAGGTGGACAAAGTAAGGGTACATTGATTATAGCTTCTATATGGCCAACTATCGTAAATGCAGTTGTAGTTGGATTGATGTTAAACATATTTTTTGGACTTCCTTTGATTTTATCTATGATACAGGTAGGTTTTGGAGAATTTGTGGTTGTGACAGTAGTTGGAGTACCATTTTTTAGTTTTTTAATGAAAAAATATAAGAATGTCATTGATATTAAATTTAAAAAAATACACTATCATTTCATAGATTAAGATTAGTATTAATAATGAGGGGGATTTTATTTGTCAAAGATAAAAAGATTAACTGATGTTTGGACATATATTAATGATAAGCAGAAGTTTACAATTAAAGAGTTGTCAGAAGAGTTTAATCTTTCAACTAAGACTATTCAACGATACTTGACAGAATTAAACGAAATGGGACTTCCAATTCAGACAGAAAAGGGTAGGAATGGAGGGTATAGGGTTTTAAATAATAGCTATATACCTCCTGTTGTATTTACAGAAATAGAAGTAATGTCTATCTTCTTTGCTCTTAAATCACTTCAAATTTATAAGTCAATGTTGATAGATAAAGAAATTGATTCTATAATAAGAAAAATAAGTTATGAGCGTAAAAGCAGTATAAAAGAAGGGATAGATAATATAAAAAGTTATATTGAGTTTATACCTAATGAAGGAAGGTATAAAAGTAGTGATATAGTTGAAATTTTTAGAGCTTCCTCAGAGTCCTGCATTTTAAATATTAAATATAAGTCTGGAAATCAATTATTAGAGAAAAATGTATGTCCTATGGGTATATTTTTAAAGAGGTGTGTGTGGTTTACACCTGTATATGACTATGAAAGTGATAAGATTATATTAATTTGTATGGAAAATGTGATTGAATTTAAAAGGATAGGTAAGAGTAAAAAGAAAAATATAAGTTTGAAAGAGTGGATAGATACAGTATATGTGAAAGCATATGAAAATATGTCATTTACTAAAAAATTTGGTGAAAGTATTAAACTATGTGTACTATTAACTAAAGAAGGTATATCCAAAATAAAGAATAATTCTTACGATTTAGATGTGGGAATAAAGGAAGATGGTAGTGGTATAATTGATACATTCATAAAGCAAGGTGAGATAGATTGGTATGTATCTACTTTATTTTCAATAGGTAAAGATGCAAGAGTGATAGAGCCAAAATTTATAAACAAATTGCTTTATAACAAGGCTAAAGAGTTAAAATATTTTTTTGAAGAAAATATGTTATAATATTTAAAATGTTAAAACCAAATAATTATTAAGGAGATATGTATGATAATGGAAGATTTTAATAAGAATGCTAAGATAATTGGTATTGGAACTGAAGGTATTAATATAATAAATGAAATAGAAGAAAAAATAAAAGAAAATGTAGACATAGAAAGAATTAATATAAATCAAGAAGTTGAAAAAGAATATGTCAGAAGCCTTTTAGATGGAGTAGAGATATTATTTTTAGCATATTCAACTGAAGACAAACAAAGTAGAGAGATTATAAAAGCTATTTCATATATGTCAAATGAAAGAAGAATTTTATCTATAGGAATGAATTGTTCAGAGAAGGAAAATAAAGAAGATTTAGAACTTGGGAGAGAATTTAAAATCAATAATGATAATATCTTTAAATTTGTTGATTTAATGAATATTATGATAGAGTCTATTTCGGATTCCTGTATGATAAATATAGATATAACCGATTTAAAGGAAGCTATTATAGGAGATAAGGGAATTAAGTATTCTTTTGAAGAATTTGAAGATACAAAAGAATATAGTGACATAGCCAACGTTTTATTTGAAAAAATGGAGTATTTAGGTGAAGAATTCATAAACAAAAAAGGCATTGTATTTGTTGAAGGAAATATGGACTTTTCTCTAGTAGAATTGAATGATTTAATAAATAATATTCAAAGTAAAATAGAAGAAAAATATGAAGTGATATTTTCTTTATACTTAAAAGAAAATTTAGACGGAAAGATTAAAGTTGCTTTGTTGTATAATTAGTATGTTTTAGATATTAAGGAGAAAGATATGTCTGAAAATATAAGAGTTACAGAATATTGGTTAATGGAAGAATTTTTTTATCAGGAAACAGATACACCACAAGTTTTTAGAGAAGAAAGTATAATTGCACTTGGTTTTGATATAAAAATAAATTTAAAAGAAGTACTCAATATGGGAAAAAAATCAGAAAAATATATCAATGACAACTGTAATGACAAAGACTTTATAAAAAGGTTTATGTCAATTAAAAAGGGTGATTACTTTTTATATAAGGCATATCAAAATATAGAAGAAAAAATTAAATGTAGTGTATCTATTGGTATAGTTGAAGAAAGCTTTGAAAATGGTTATGAATTAAGTCATATTTTGGGGCATACATTACCAGTAAAATGGATGTACAATTTTGATACAGTTTCAAGTTGCAAAGCATATACAAGTGAGTTTTATAAATTAAGTAATGATGATATTAGTTCATACTTAGAAATTATTAAGTTACAAGATGAGAAATCATTGAGAAAAATGATAGAAGCGAGTGACAATAATAAATGGTATCTAAAAAACTATTATTATAAAAATGTAGATAAATGTATAGACAATGAAGAGCTATTTATTCAGCCTACTAATATAGAGCAATTAGAATATCTGAAAAATATAAATACAGATGATTATATCTTATTACATAATAGTGAGAAAGTAATCTGTGAGAATGACCATACAATGAAGAGTATATTTGGGGTATGTCAAGTCATGGAAGGATTCGATAAAGAGAAGATAAGCATTTTAGAAGGTGGATATTATCTACCTGTTAAGTGGATAGAGTATGAAAAAGAAAATATAGATGGGAACGCTTGGGTTATATTTGAAAATAATAGTTTAGTTGAAAAATACACAAAAAGGTTTGCTAATAAAATGCCTTTAAATACTATACTTTATGGCCCCCCAGGAACTGGTAAAACATACAATGCAAAACAAATAGTTTATAATCTGATAAATGAAACTAATTTAAAAAATCGAGATTATATAAGTAATGTAAATTATAGAAATAATGTGGAATTTTGTACATTTCATCAATCATATGGATATGAGGAGTTTATAGAAGGGCTAAAGTCTGATGGTAAGGGAAATTTCAAACCAGAGGATGGAATATTAAAGGATATATCTATAGAAGCATGTTATGATGCATTGAAGTTTGAAAAAAAGTTGAATCTTGAGTTGGAAAAAAATAATTTGACTTTAGAAGAGATAAAAGCTAGAAAAAAGAAATTGATATTAGAAAATATAGAGTTTAGTGACAGTTTTAATTTTGAAGAATCAGAAAGCTATATTTTAATAATAGATGAAATTAATAGAGGTAATATATCTAAAATATTTGGTGAGTTAATAACATTACTTGAGGAAGATAAAAGACTCACTAAATCAAATCAAACTATTGTCAAGTTACCATATTCAAAAGAAAAATTTTCTTTACCTCCAAATTTGTATATAGTTGGAACTATGAATACATCAGATAAATCAATAGCGCTCTTAGATATAGCTTTGAGAAGAAGATTTAGTTTTGAAGAAATTATGCCAGATTATGATTTATTGTCTACTGTAGATGGTATAGATGTTAAAAATATGCTATATACAATTAATAAAAGGATAGAGTTTTTATATGATAGAGACCATGTTATTGGACAAGCTTACTTACTTAATGTAGATAATATTGATGATATAGTGTTGGTATTTAGAAGTAAAATAATACCACTCCTTCAAGAGTATTTTTATTATGATTCAGAAAAAGTAGGTCTTATTTTAGGTGGTATAGGAAAAGATGAAAAAGATAAATATATTGTTTACAAAGAAGAACTTATGGCCTCTGAATTGTTTAAAAAAAATAATACATCTGTGATTGAAAATAAAGTTAACTATTGTATAAAGCAAAACATATCTAGTGAGGAGTTAAAAAATATATATGAGTAAAAATATATATGTTAAAGAAACTTATGAATGGATAAGAGTAGGTAATGGTGAAAATGAGCTTACAGAAATTGAATATGAAAAATTGCTTAAATATATAGATAATAATAATGATGTATTAAAGAGTAATATAATAGATATTAAGTACAAAAAACTTAGATTTATAAACTATGTAGGTATCATATGCTTTGAAAATGTAATACTTGAAGTACTTCCAAAATTGTCATTAAGTGATAATCTTGTAAAAGACAGAGAAATGTTATTACAGATGCTTTCTATATGTAATAAAATTCCAATTATAATGAATGAAAGCATAAGATTAAGTTTAAAAAATTATAATCTTTTAAATTTCTTTGTTATGTATTTTATTGAAAATATGCAAACACAAATTAAAAGAGGAATTCACTTTGAATATGTAAATAAAATAGAAAATTCAAATGTTATAAGAGGTAAAATATTATTGAGTACATATGCAAGAGAAAAAGGTATCTCCCCAATGAAAATAAAATGTGAGTACGATGAATATAGTGAAAATAATTTCTTGAATCAAGTTCTTAAAAAAGCATGTGTATCTATTTTATGTAGAATAAATGATAACTTAATTCAAAGTAAGATTAAAAAAATTTTGAGTTATTTTCAAAATGTAGACCTAATTTATGTAGATAAAGAAAAACTATTAGATTATAAATTTTATAAAAATAATGATAGATTTAAAGATTGTTATTTGTTGGCTAGGCTTATACTTCTAAATTTATCTATGGATAATAGTCAAAACAATCAAGAGGCCTTTTCTATATTATTTGAAATAAATACTTTATATGAAGAATATATAGGTGTCTTAATAAAAAATATATGGGATAATTCATTTAGAGAAACTTATATACAAGATAAGAGTAAATTTCTTTTAAAAAATGAACAAACAGGAAAGAAAAATTTTAATCTAAGACCAGATATAGTATTATATGATTTAAAAGATGAATATGAAATTATAATTGATACAAAATGGAAGGCTATTGAAGTAGATTCAAATGTTTTTTATAGGTCAAGTGATATATATCAGATGTATGCATACATAACAACCTATGAAAATGCAAAAAGATGCATATTGTTATATCCTTGTATTCAAAAGGATAAAAATTATAGTTCTTGGAAATTATCAGAATCATTTAAAGGTAAATTTATAGAAGCAAAAACTGTGAGATTAGATGATGTGAAAAACACAAAAGATGATTTGAAAAAAATAATTTTTAATTATAAATTTTAGAAATAAGAATTATAAAAATAATAAAAATACTTTAAAAAAGGGTAAATATGATTCTATACGTATAGAAAAATTTCTGATGTATAGAAAAAAATTTATAAAAATCTTAAATTTAAAATTTTGAAAAGTATTTATATGTAAAGTGTGGCATTCTAATTGCTTGTTTAATATAGGATGTGCGTAAGATTAAGAAAGGTATATCTACTAATTTGCGATTTGGGAGATATACTTTTTATTAATCTTAACTTGAAAAATAAAATATTATTAAATTATAACTAAACTTTTCTGTTATGATATAATTAAATAGATAATTTGAAGGATTATTATATAGAATACTTATTTGGAGTTGATATTTTATGGATAAACACAGTGATTCAGTAATGTATGGTGGAATGGAAGTATACAATATTTGGGGGACAACAACAGTAGACTCTATAATTGGAGATTCTGATGTAATGCGTGCTCTAAAAAATAGAATTCGCAAAATTGGAAATAGTGATTCTACTGTAGCTATAACTGGAGAAAGTGGTACTGGAAAAGAGTTAATAGCAAGGGCCATTCATCTCGCAGGAAACAGAGGGAATAAAACATTCGTTGCTATAAACTGTGCTGCTATACCAGAACCTCTACTGGAAAGTGAACTTTTTGGATATACAAAAGGAGCTTTTAGTGGAGCAGATTCAAAAGGTAAGATTGGTAAATTTGAATTGGCTAATGGTGGAGTTGTATTTCTAGATGAGATAGGAGATATGCCAATTCAACTACAATCGAAGTTATTGAGAGTGTTACAGGAAAAAAAGTTTACGAGAATAGGCTCAAACGAACTGATTGATATAGATGTTAGAATCATATCAGCTACTAATAGAGACTTATTTGAATTGGTTAAAGAAAATAAATTTAGAGAAGACTTATACTATAGATTAAACGTAATACCTCTAGAGGTACCTCCACTTAGAGAAAGAGGAGACGATATACAAATACTAATAAATAATTTTATAGATAAATATTCCAGAAAGATGAAGAAAAATGTGTACCATATAGAACCAGATGTAGAGCAAATGTTGCTTAAATATCCTTGGCCAGGGAATATTAGAGAGTTGGAAAACACTATAGAATTAGCCTTAAATCTCCTTGAAGAAGATGGTATAATACATAAAGGTATAATAAATAGAAAGATAATTGAATATTTTAAGCTAAACAATATAAATATAAAACTACTTGAGGAAAATGACTATGAGATAAGTATGGAACAAGAGATACTTACGCTTGAAGAGTTTGAAAGAGCATATATAAAGAAAGTGTTGAAGTTTTATGGTAATGATACTAAGTCTAAAAAGTTAGCTGCTAAAAAACTTGGAATATCATTAGCCACTTTATACAGAAAAATAGATGTATAATAATTAACTTTTTAATTCTCAATTCTAAAATTTGAAATTATAAAATTGATAAAAAACACTTGGAAAATAATTTTCCAAGTGTTTTTTTGTGTAATAGTATTTTATTATCCAAAAATAAAAAAAATTTAAAAGAATTAAAAAAAATAAATGCTTTATCAAATTATCAAATACTAACAAATATAATAAAATTTATATGTGTAAAACAATTCTGTTAAAAAATTGGCATTATAATTGCTTCATAGTAAATTGAGATGACAAAATAAAAAAAGAAAGGATGTTGTATGAGATAATAATAACTGTCATTAAAAAATAGTTGGGAGTGATAACCTTGAGTAAATATCAAAAAAGTGTTTCTATGTTTGATATTGATGGAAGGCCACCAATTTTAAAGTGTCTGCCACTATCAATGCAACATATATTAGCAATGATAGTTGGAACTGTTACAGTACCTATAGTCGTAGGAGGAGCTGTGGGTGTTAGCCCTACGCAAATAACGCTTTTAGTCCAATATGCATTAATAATAGCTGGCATATCGACACTTATACAACTATATCCAATAGGAAATATTGGTTCAAGATTGCCTATAATTTTTGGAGTTGGATTTACTTATGTACCAACACTTGTAGCAGTTGGAGGAAATTACGGACTAGCAAGCATTTTGGGTGCACAACTAATAGGGGGAGTTGCTACAGTATTAATAGGATTATTTATAAAAAAGATAAGAAGATTTTTTCCTAATATAGTTGCAGGAACAGTAGTTTTTACAATTGGATTATCTTTATATCCTATAGCAATAAATTATATGGCAGGTGGTGTAAATAGCCCTACTTATGGCTCTATGCAAAATTGGGCAGTAGCAGCTATAACACTAGTGGTAGTTATAGGTCTTAGTCAATTTGCGAAAGGGTATGCAAAATTGGCGGCAATATTTTTGGGAATTATAGTTGGATATTGTGTATCTTTAGTTTTGGGTATAATAAATTTTGACCCTATTAGAGAGGCAGCTTGGTTTGCAGTACCTAAACCACTTGAATTTGGATTAGAATTTGATATGCCTGTAGTAATATCAGTAGTAATTGTAAGTATAATCAATGCTGTTCAAGCAATTGGAGATTTATCAGCTACTACAATGGGAGGTATGGACAGGGATATTACAGATAAAGAATTATCAAGTGGAGTAATAGGAAGTGGAATTTGTACTATGATAGGAGCTTTGTTTGGAGGTTTGCCACCATCATCATATAGCCAAAACGTGGGGATGGTAGCTATGAACAAAGTAATAAGTAGATTTGTGCTTGGAATAGCTGGTATATTTATGTTATTGTCGGGGTTTGTACCTAAATTTGGTGCATTAATGACTACTATACCATATTCAGTTTTGGGAGGAGCTACAATATCTATATTTAGTATGATAACAATGACAGGTATAAAGTTAATTATTACAGAAGAGTTGTCATCAAGAAATATTACCATTGTTGGTTTGGCAATTGCTTTAGGCATGGGAATAACATCAGTCCCAGCAGCCCAAGAAGCATTTCCTTCATTTGTAAAGTTAGTATTTGGAGAATCTCCAATAGTAATTGCAACATTGGTTGCATTCGTTTTAAATCTAATAATACCAAATAAAAGCCTAGAGGATGAGGCTAAAGAAAGAGCTGTTATGGAAGAGGCCAATTAAGATATGATAATTTGAAAGGGTTGTTTAAATTATTTATTATGAGATTGTTAGATTATTTTTGATAGCTATTCATTTTAATAAAAAATTTATCAAAAAAATGTATACCAGACAATTAATATTTATTCAAAAAGAAAATCGGGGAGGGTATATTTGTTAATTTTTTATAAAAATAGCTCAGTTTAGCTGTGTTTATCGGTTGAGCAATAAATTCATGGTCATAAAAATATTTATAGAAAATAATTATAAAAATATTTAGTCAAGATATTTATGTATGGGAGGATTTATTTTATGAAAACACGTAATACTTCAAAATATGATGTCGATGGGATACCACCACTAAAGGAATCAATACCTTTAGCTTTACAACATCTGTTAGCAATGATAGTAGGAAACATGGTACCTGCGATATTAATAGCAAACGTGGTAGGACTTAACCAGGGGCAAGCGACAATGTTGATTCAAGGCTCTATGTTAGCAGCAGGTTTGGCAACGTTTTTACAATTATATCCAATACCTTTATTTAAAGGATTTAAGTTAGGTTCAAGATTACCTGTAATGATGGGAATGAGTTATGTATTTTTAGGAGCCTGTCTTTCAGTAGCAGCTAAGGATGGTTTAGCAGCTCTATTTGGAGCACAGATTGCTGCTGGGGTAATCGTATTCTTTGTAGGATTTGGAGTTAAGAAAATTAGACATATATTCACTCCAATAGTTTCTGGAACAATAATAGCATGTATGGGACTTGGATTATTTGCAACTGCTATAAAGAATTTAGCAGGTGGAGAAGGGGCAGAAACGTTTGGAAGCCCAGTAAACTTTACAGTAGGAGTTATAGTTGCTTTTGTAATAATAATGATAAATAAATACGGTAAGGGTCTAGTAAAAAATTCTTCAATATTAATAGGAATATTAGTAGGTTATGCTATATCTTTAGTTTTAGGATTGGTTGATTTCTCAGCAGTTCAAGGAGCAGCTATAGTATCTTTACCAACACCAGCAGCTTTCGGATTAGAGTTTAGACCAGAGTTAATAGTAATGTTTACTATTATTTACATAATAGGTATAGCTGATATGATGGGTGCATGTACAATAGCTACAATAGGAGCAATGGATAGAGAGGTAACTGACGAAGAGTTATCATCAGTTGTTTTAGGAAATTCTATAACTTCTATAATTTCATCATTATTTGCAGCTCTTCCAACTGGAGTATTTAGCCAAAATACAGTAATAGTATCTATGAATAAAGTTACAAGTAGATTTGTAATAGCACTTGGCGCACTTGTATTGTTACTAGCAGGAATATCTCCAGCATTAGGTGCAATAATGACAACTATACCATCTTGTGTTGTTGGTGGAGCAACGTTAGTTGTATTTTCATCAATAGCAATGTCTGGTTTCTCTATTATGAGTATGGATGGATTTACTGAAGAAAACAATCTTATAGCAGGAGTATCTATAGCAACAAGTATGGGTCTTACAACTGCACCACAAGTTTTAGACCAATTCCCAGCAACAATTGGAACTGTCCTTGGAGGGTCAAGTATAGTTTCTGGAGCAATAATAGCTATATTACTTCAAACATTATTTAAATTAAAATCAAGTAAAAAGTCTGAAAACGTTACTTCAAACCTTGAGGAAAATATTGGATAAATGTATTAGATATGATATGAGAAAGCCATATGATAAAATGTTGTAATGAAAGTATTAATAAGGGGGATTTAAGATGATTGATATACTAATAAAAAATGCAATAGTTGTTACAGTTAATAAAGGTAGAGAAGTCATATTTGATGGAGCAATAGCTATTCAAGGCGACAGAATTTTAGATATAGGAAATACAGCTGATATTGAGCCAAAGTATCTTGATGCTAAAAAGGTTATAGATGCTAATGGAAAAGTGATATTCCCTGGTTTTATAAATACTCATAACCATTTATTCCAAGTGTTATTAAAAGGTTTAGGTGATGATATGGCACTTCATGAGTGGCTAAATACAATGATGTTTCCATCAGCAAAATTCTTAACAGAGCAAGATACTTATGATGCTGCAATGCTTGGATGTATGGAAGGTTTAAAAAGTGGTATAACTACAATGGTTGATTATATGCATACACATAATAGACCAGGTCTTACAGATGGAATAGTAAAAGCATATAAAGATTTAGGTATAAGAGGAGTTGTAGGTAGAGGCTGTATAGACTTAGGTATTCATAAAGAGCTTATAGAAGATGTGGAAACGGTTGAAAAAGACTTGAGAAGGGTATTTGATAAATATCATAACTCAGAAAATGGAAGAATAAAAATCTGTGTAGCACCTTCTTCAATGTGGGCTATATCTGAAGAAATGGGTAAAATGCTTTGGAATATAGTTAAAGAATATGACTCATATTTTACAGTTCATATATCTGAAACAGAATTTGCAAGAACAGCAACAAAGGATATACATGGAGAAATCGATATAAAATTACTTGAAAAATGGGGTATAGTAGGTCCAGAAGTTGTAGCAGTACACTGTGTATGCGTAACTGATGAAGACATGGAAATGCTTAAAAAGTACGATATAAAAGTTTCTCATAATGTGGCAAGTAATATGTACCTTGCTTCTGGGGTTGCACCTGTTCCAGAAATGTTAAAGAAAGGTATAAATGTAAGTTTAGGTCTTGATGGTGCAGCAAGTAATAATGCACAAGATATGATAGAGCTTATGAAACTAACAGCTTTACAACATAAAGTAAATAATTGTGACCCTCTTGCTATTTCTGCAGAAAAAGTTCTTGAAATGGCTACAATAGAGGGAGCAAGAACTCTTAGAATGGAAGATGAAATAGGTTCTTTGGAGACTGGAAAAAAAGCTGACTTAGTAATATTTAACTCAATGCTTTCTCCAAAATCAATACCTCTTCACAATCCTGTATCGACTTTGGTATACTCAGCTAGTATGCATAATGTAGAAAGTGTCCTAGTTGATGGAAATATAATACTTGAAAATGGAAAAGTAACTACAATCGAAAGTGAAGAACAAGTATTATTGAATGCACAACATGCAGCAGAAGAATTATGTAAGAGAGCTAATGTAACTAATAGAATGGAAGGGCATAAGTGGAATAGCTTATACTAATATTAAAATGAGATTGTAATAATATTCTATTACAACATTAGTTTATCTGTAGGAGGAGAAAATGGAAAAAATAAAATTAAATATTAATGATTACATGTATGAAATAGAAGTTGAAAAGAGTGAAACCCTTTTACATGTACTTCGTGAAAAATTAAATCTAACTGGAGCGAAACAAGGTTGTAATAGTGGCAGTTGTGGAGCATGTAAAGTTTTGATAGATGGAGTTGACGTTAAATCCTGTAAACTTCTTGCAAGAAACTGCGAAGGTAAAGTTATATACACTATAGAAAGTTTTGCTAATGGAGAAAATCTTCATCCAATACAAGAAGCTTTTATAGAAGTTGGAGCTGTGCAATGTGGGTATTGTACTCCTGGTATGATTATAACTACACAAGCTCTTTTAAATAGAAATGCATCTCCTAATGAGGATGAAATTAGAGAGGCCTTTAAAGAAAATCTCTGTAGATGCACAGGATATGTGAAAATTATAGAAGCTGTAAAATTATCTGCAGCTAGATTAGGGGGTAGATAATTATGGAAAAGGTAATAGGAAAATCATACCCTCTAAAAGATGCAGCTTTAAAAGTCACTGGTCAAATGAAATATGTGGCTGATATGAAACCACAGAATGTGCTTCATGCTAAAATGCTTTTAAGTCCTGTAGCACATGCAAAGATAAAAAGTATAGATATAAGTGAAGCAGAGAAAGTAGTCGGTGTTAGAGCTATAGCTACTCATCTTAATACATCACAAAGAAAATACAACGGTTCTTTGAGATTTTATGAACATAATATACCTGAAAACGAAGTTATATTTTCAGATACAGTTAGATTTGTTGGTGACCGTGTTGCAGCAGTAGCAGCAGAAACGCCAGAAATAGCAGAGAAAGCTGTAAAGCTTATAAAAGTAGAATATGAAGAATTACCAGCTGTATTTACTATACAGGATGCAATAAAAGAAAATGCTATATGTATACATGGGGATTCAAATATAGTTTCCCAAAACAACATAAATGGAGGAGATGTAGAAAAAGGATTCGAAGAATGTGATTATATATTTGAAGATGAATACTCTACTCCAGCGATACATCATAGTGCAATAGAGACTCACAGTGTAATTGCACACTATGATTATAATGATAAGCTAACTGTACATACACCTTGCCAAAATACATTTGGATTTAGAATAATACTATCTCAAATTTTTGGGATGTCACTAAATAAAATAAGAGTTATAAGACCTGCTATTGGAGGTTCATTTGGTGGAAAATTAGAACTTACAATTGAACCAGTAGCAGCAGCATTATCAAAAATGACTAGAAGACCAGTTAAAATGGTTCTTACAAGAAAAGAATCTATGATATCAACAAGAACTCGTCATGGGTCTTTTGTAAAATTAAAAACTGGTGTAAATAAAGATGGAGAAGTAATAGCACAAGATATAAAAATATATACAAATACAGGAGCTTATGCATCAAGTGCTTTAAATGTTATAGGTGCACTTAGCCATAAAGTATTTAAGGTTTATAAAATACCAAATATAAAATTTACTGGAATGCCTGTGTATACAAATACACCAATAGCAGGAGCTATGAGAGGATATGGTTCACCTCAGATATTTATGGCTCAACAGGCTCAATTTGCTAAGATAGCTAAGGAAATAGGTATGGATTTAGTTGATTTCCAAAATAAAAATGCAGTAAAGCCAGATGATGTTGATATAATTTTCCATGGTTCTCTTGGAAATCCTAGAGTACTGGATTGTATAGAACAAGGTAAGAAAATGTTTAAGTGGGATGAAAAGAAAAATCTTCCAAAAGAAGAAGGAAAATATTTAAGAGGTATAGGTATGGCAATAGGTGCACATGGTAATGGAGTTTTTGGTGCACATAGGGACGTCGTTACATTGACTCTTAAATTAAATGAAGATGGTACATTGACACTACTTACAGGAGCACATGATATGGGTAATGGTGTTGTAACTATGCAAACAATGATGGTAGCTGAAGTTTTAGGAATAACACCTGATAAAGTTGATACATTTGAAACTGACACTGATGCATGTACATTCAATCTTGGAGATTATGCGAGTAGAGGTGTGTTTGTAGAAGGTGGAGGAGCTAAAAAAACAGCAGAAAAATTAAAAACACTTATATTAGAAGAAGCAGAAAAACTACTTGAAACATCAAGAGATGAATTATATTTAGATGGTGGATATGTAATTAGTAAGCTTGATGAAAATATCAAAGCATCATTATCTGATGTTGCAGTATATAGTCAAAGTAAGTCTTTAAGAGAATTGACTGTTGTTGAAGACTATTCTTCTCCAGCTGGACTTACTTCATATGGTGTACATTTTGCTGAAGTTTTAGTAGATAAAGAAACTAAGGATATTAAAGTGGTTGATTTTGTAGCTGTACATGATGTTGGTAGAGTTATAAATCCTTTAAACTTAGAAGGTCAATTAGAAGGTGGAATTCATATGGGTCTAGGTTACGCATTAAGTGAAGAGTTGGCATTTGATGAGCAAGGTAGACCTAAAGCTACTGATTTTAAAACATATAAATTATTTAGAACTGTAGATATGCCAAAGTGTCAAGTTGCATTTGTAAATGGTTATGAAAAAGCTGGACCTTTTGGTGGTAAGAGTATTGGAGAATGTGCTGTTGTACCAGTTGCACCAGCTGTTGCAAATGCAGTATACAATGCAACTAATGTAGAAATACATTCATTACCAATAAAATTAAAGTAATAGAAGTTAAAGTAGAAATAAAAATTTATTGTACTGTAAATGGATAATAAAAATAGATTTATTTGATGAGGAGATATTGTTATGGCAAAGATATTAGGTATCTGTGGAAGTCCACGTAAAGGAGCAACAGAATATGCAGTATTAGAAGCTTTGAAAGAAGCTGAAACTATACCTGGTATAGAAACGGAGTATTGGTCAGTTAGAGGGAAAAAAATAAGTCCTTGTGTACATTGTGATGCATGTATAAGAAAAGAAACTATGTGTATTATAAAAGACGATATACAAGAATTAGAGCAAAAAATATTAGAAGCAGATGGAATTATAGTAGGTTCTCCAGTATATGATATGAATATAACTGCTCAACTTACAGCAGTATTTAACAGGCTTCGTCCAATGTATTTAGTACATCCAGGAAAGCTTCAAAATAAGATTGGGGCAGCAATAACTACTGGTGGAACTAGATATGGTGGTCAAGAACTTACAAAACTTCCTATAATAAATTTCTTCCTAATGCATGAAATGTTAGTATCTGGAGGTTTAGGTGGATGTTATATAGGTGGTACAATATGGAGTAAAGATGGAAAAGCAAAAGGTGCTCAAGAGGACGAGACAGGTATGGATACTGTAAAAAGACTTGGAAAAGGAGCAGCAGAAGCTGTTATGGTTTCTAAGTTTGGTCTTGAAAAATGGAATGTTGTAAAAGAGGAATTGGATGTTAAAAAAGACGAGAAGTCACCTCTTAGAGACCATTAAAAACTTATTATATTATGAATATGTAAATAGTGATGTAATAGATTATTGCATCACTATTTATGTTTTAATTTAGATTTTATATATTAGATATTAAAAATGTACAAACAGAGTATTTTAAGAATTGTTTTTAAATTTTAAAAATGAGAATTAAAAAGTGAGAAGATAGAAAAGGTTTTTCAGTTATTAAATTCTACACACATTGTATTAACTAAAGGTAGATAAGAAAAAACAATAAAAGCATTGCAATTTCTATATTAAACAGTCATAGAAAAATATCCAACATATATTTAGTGTTGGCATGTTAATTGCTTATATATTAAAGTATAAAAATTTAACAATAATTTGGAGGTATTTTAGATGTTAAAAGAGATTAAATGGAAAGTAAATAATTTGCCAAAAGGTGACAAGGAAAATTGTATTAAATTCTTAAATGAAGAAGAAATAACTAAGGTTAGAAATTTTCATAAAAGCTTTCCTCAATATAAAGAAACTCCATTAGCAAACCTAGAAGGTTTAGCAAAAAAATTAGGAGTTGCAGGAGTATATGTTAAAGATGAATCTTATAGATTTGGATTAAATGCATTTAAAGTTTTAGGTGGTTCTTACTCTATGGGTAAATATTTAGCTCAAAGATTAGATACAGATATATCTGAGTTAGGATATGATAAATTAACTTCAGATGAAATAAAAGAAAAGTTAGGAGAAATAACTTTCTTTACAGCTACAGATGGAAATCATGGTAGAGGAGTTGCTTGGACAGCTAATAAATTAGGTCAAAAATCTGTTGTATTAATGCCAAAAGGTTCTTCTGAATTTAGATTAAATAAAATCAAAGGAGAAGGAGCAGACGCTAGTATAACAGACTTAAACTATGATGATGCAGTAAGATTAGCTAATGACTATGCAGAAGCTGATGACCATGGAGTAATGGTTCAAGATACAGCATGGGATGGATATGAAGAAATACCAGCATGGATAATGCAAGGATATGGAACTATGGCTCAAGAAGCGATAGAGCAATTAAAAGAATATGGAGTAGATAGACCAACACATGTATTTGTGCAAGCAGGAGTTGGTTCACTTGCTGGAGCAGTTCAAGGATATGTTGCTTCAATATACGATGAATGCCCAATAACAGTAGTAGTAGAGGCTGATGAAGCTGATTGTTACTATAAATCAGCAGAAGCAGGAGATGGAAAACCAAGATTTGTTGGAGGAGATATGCCAACTATAATGGCTGGTCTTGCTTGTGGAGAACCAAATACTATAGGATTTGAAGTATTAAAAAATCATGCTGCAGCATTTGTTTCAGCACCAGACTGGGTTTCTGCTAAAGGTATGAGAACATTAGGTAATCCTTTAAATGGGGATGCAAAGGTAATCTCTGGAGAATCTGGAGCAGTTACAACTGGTCTTTTAATAGCAGCTATGGAAAGAGAAGATTTAGCAGACTTAAGAAAAGATTTAAAATTAGATGAAAATTCAAGAGTACTTTTAATAAGTACAGAAGGAGACACTGACCCTGATAAATACAGAAGTATAGTTTGGGATGGAGAATATCCAAGTATATAAATAATGATTAAAATATCATTACTAAGTAGCAATTTACATATTTAGAAGATATATAAATTTTAAAATTTAGAAAATATATAATACATACATTATAAAAAATCTAGGGGGATAATGAAATGTTAAATGAACAAAGAAAACAAGAAGTAACTGAAATATGCCAAAAATTAATTCAAAATCCTAGTTCTTCTGGAAATGAAGAAGGCGTTGTAAAAGCAATAGAAGAATCTTTTGCAAAATTAGGTTTTGACAGTTGGTCAAGAGACAGATATGGGAATATAGTAGGATGCATAAAAGGAAACAAACCAGGTAAGAAAATATTATTTGATGGTCATATAGATACAGTTCCAGTTCCAGACGAAAGTAAATGGAGTGTTCCTCCTTTTGAAGGAAGAATAGTAGATGGCAAAATATATGGTAGGGGAACTTCTGACATGAAAGGTCAATATACAGCAATGATGTCAGCAGTTGCATACTTTGCAAAAGATACTAATAAAGACTTTGAAGGTGAATTATACGTAGCAGGAGTTGTTCATGAAGAAATATTTGAAGGAGTTTCAGCTAGAGAAATAAGTAAGGCTGTTGAACCTGATTATGTTGTAATAGGTGAATCTTCAGAATTAAACTTAAAGATTGGTCAAAGAGGTAGAGGAGAAATAGTAGTAGAAACTTTTGGAAAACCAGCTCACTCTGCTAATCCAGAAAAAGGTGTAAATGCAGTTTATAAAATGGCTAATGTAATCCAAAAGATACAACAATTAGTACCTCCAACTCATCCAGTTTTAGGTGATGGAATACTAGTTTTAACAGATATAAAATCTTCTCCATATCCAGGAGCTTCAGTAGTGCCAGATTACTGTAAAGCAACTTTTGACAGAAGATTATTAGTTGGAGAAACAAGAGAAGGAGTATTAGCTCCAATACAAGCATTACTAGATGAAATGATGAAAGAAGATGCAGAATTAAATGCAAAAGTTTCTTATGCAATTGAAAAAGCTGATTGTTATACAGGAAATACTATAGAAAGTGAAAGATTCTTCCCAGGTTGGTTATATGACGAAGAAGATGAATTTGTTCAAGCAGCATATAAAGGATTAAAAGAAGCTGGAATAGATTCAGAAATAACTCAATACTCATTCTGTACAAATGGAAGTCACTATGCAGGTGAAGCTGGAATAAAAACAATAGGATTTGGTCCTTCTAAAGAGAATCTTGCTCATACAATAGATGAATATATCGAGCAAGAACAATTATTTATAGGAACAGAAGGTTACTATGGAATATTAAAATCTGTATATGGTAAATAATATTTAGTTCACAATAAATTATTTAAATATAGTCTAGGGGTGCTAATGTAGCACCTTTAGAAAATACAATTGCATTTGGATAAGGGTACTTAAAAAATACTTTAAAGCTTAAAAGTTAGGAGGTATATATGGGAACAATACTAAGAGGTGGAACTATAGTTACCTCTGATAAAACTTATATAAGTGACTTAAGGATAGAAGATGAGAAGATAGTTGAAATAGGAAATAATCTAGAAATAAATGATGATAAGGTTATTGATGCTACAGGTAGAATTGTAATTCCTGGAGGAATAGATACACATACTCATTTTGATATGAATGCAGGTTCTATTATTACTGCTGATAATTTTGAAACAGGAACAAGAGCAGCTATAGCTGGAGGAACCACTACTATACTGGATTTTGCAGAAGCTAGTGAAGGTGAGAATCTACTACAAGGTGTAGAGACATATCATAAAAAAGCAAGAGGAAATTGTTATTGTGATTATGGATTTCATATGACAATTACATGTCTAGATAAAGATACCTTTGCTCATATGGAAAAGCTTATTTCAGATGGAATAGTATCTTTTAAGATGTATATGGCATATGATGGCATGAAAGTAGATGATGGAACAATATATAAGGTTTTAAAGAAAGCTAAAGATTTAGGCTGTATAGTTGAATTTCATTGTGAAAATGGCGATTTACTAGATGTATTGATAGAAGAAAATATACAAAATGGTAATTTAGAGCCCAAATATCATCCGCTTACAAGACCTAATATAGTTGAAAAAGAATCTGTTTCAAGACTTGCTGATATAACTAAATTATCAAACTCAAAATCCTATGTAGTTCATTTAAGTTGTAAAGAGTCGCTTGAGACTGTGAAAATTGCTAGAGAAAAAAATATAGATATGATAGTAGAAACATGTCCACAGTATCTACTATTAGAAGACGATTTATATGATAAGGCTGAATTTGAGGGTGCTAAATATGTAATGTCTCCTCCTTTAAGAAAAAAAGAAGATATAAGTTATCTTTGGGAAGGGTTAGCTAATGGAGATATCCAAACAGTTGGCACAGACCATTGTTCATTTAATTTTAAAGGGCAAAAAGATTTGGGACTTAATGATTTTAGTAAGATACCAAATGGAGCACCTGGTGTTGAACATAGGTTATCTCTTTTATATACATATGGAGTTTTAGAAAATAAAATAAGTGCAAATAAATTTGTAGAAGTAACTTCTACAAATGCTGCAAAAATATTTGGGATGTATCCTAAAAAAGGTGAAATAGCTGTAGGAAGTGATGCAGATATAGTTATTTTAAATATTGATAAAGAAGAAACAATTAGTTATCAAACTCAAAAACAAAATGTAGATTATACTCCATATGAGGGGTTTAATGTTAGATGTAAAGTAGAAGATGTATTTTTGAGAGGAAACCATGTAGTGCAAAGTTGTAATATTAAAGAACAGGCAATAGGTCAATACATTAAAAGAAAAATTACTAAATAATGCGGGGGGAAATAAGAATGATGGATATACTTATTAAGAATGCCATAATAGTAACTGTAAATAAAGAGAGAGAAGTTATTTTTGATGGGGCATTAGTAGTAAAAGATAACAAGATTGCTGATATTGGGAACTCTAAAGAAATAGAAAGTAAATATACAGATGTTAAAAAAGTGATAGATGCTAAAGGGAAAGTTTTATTCCCAGGTTTTATAAATACACATACTCATTTATTCCAAACTTTATTAAAAGGATTGGGAGATGATATGGTACTTAAAGATTGGCTAGAAACTATGACGTTTCCAGCAGCTAACTATTTAGAACCAAAAGATACTTATGATGCTGCAATGCTTGGATGTATTGAAGGTCTTAGAAGTGGTATAACGACTATGGTTGACTATATGTATCCTCACAGTAAGCCAGGTCTTTGTGATGGAATAATAGATGCTTATAAAGAATTAGGAATAAGAGGAATACTTGGAAGAGGATGTATGAATACAGGTGCTCAATTTGGAGTTCATCCTGGAATAATGCAAGATGTAGAAACGGTTGAAAAAGATGTAAGAAGATTATTTGAAAAACACCATAACACAGAAAATGGAAGAATCAAAATAGGAGTAGCTCCAGCAGCAATATGGTCAAATTCTCAAGAAATGCTTGAGATGCTATGGAGAGTAGTAAAAGAATACGATGATGCTTTATTTACAGTACATATATCAGAAACTCCTTTTGATAGAGAAGCAGCAAAAGAATTGCATGGGCAATATGACATAGATGTTTTAGAAAAATTAGGAATACTTGGACCAAACGTACTTATGGTGCATTGTGTGTATTTAACTGAAAAGGATATGGAACTTACTAAAAAATATGACATGAAAGTATCTCATAATACAGCAAGTAATATGTACTTATCTTCAGGTGTTGCACCAGTACCAGAAATGCTTAAAAAAGGAATAACAGTTAGTTTAGGAGTAGATGGAGCTGCTAGTAATAACTCTCAGGATATGCTTGAACTTATGAAATTAACAGCACTTCAACATAAAGTTAATAAGTGTGACCCATTAGCAATGTCAGCAGAAAAAGTTCTTGAGTTAGCAACTATAGATGGGGCAAGAGCTATTGGAATGGAAGATGAGATAGGTTCATTAGAGATAGGTAAGAAAGCAGATTTACTAATATTTAATCCAATGCTTTCACCAAAAGCAATACCTATGCACAATCCAGTATCTACATTAGTATATTCTTCTAGTATGAAAAATATAGAGAGTGTTATAGTAGATGGAAATATAATAATGGAAGATTCAAAGATATTAACAGCTAATGAAGAAAAAGCACTAAAAGATGCTCAAGATACAGCTGAGAGACTTTGTGTAAGAGGAACTATAAAGAATAGAATGGAAGGTCATATATGGAATAGTCTTTATTAATAAATTTGATTTTATTTATAAAGAAGTATAATAAAAACTTTAGCTTAAAAATATGAGTTTTGAGGTGATTTATTTGATTATCAAATGTACCATAAATAATAAAGAAAAAGAATTAAGTATAAGACCAGATGAGTTTTTAGCAGATACACTAAGAGAAAATGGATATGTAAGTGTTAAAAAAGGATGCGATACAGGCTCATGTGGATTATGTACAGTAATGGTTAATGACAAGGCAGTACTTTCTTGTAATTATCTTACAGCAAGAGTAGATGGTCAACATATTACAACACTTGAAGGTGTCTTGGATGAAGCAAAGAAATTTGGGGATTTTCTTGCAGATGAAGGAGCTGACCAATGTGGATTTTGTGCTCCTGGATTTATAATGATGGTTTTGGCTATGAAAAGAGAGCTTCAAAATCCAACAGAAGAAGAAGTTATAGATTATGTAAATGGAAACCTTTGTAGATGTACAGGATATAAAGGTCAATTAAGAGCAATACATAAATATTTGAACACTTAAGTTTTTAAGTGAAAATTAAATTGATATGGGGAGAGAATATGATAACTATAAAGGAATATGTAGTTCCAAAAAGTTTAGATGAAGCTTATGAACTGCTAATATCAAGAAAAAACAACATAATACTTGGAGGCTGCGGATTTTTAAAGCTAGGTAGTAAAAATATTGGCTCAGCAATAGATTTAAAAGACTTGGCTTTGGATTATATAAATGAAACTGATGATAGCATATTAGTCGGAGCAGATACAAGTTTAAGAACTTTAGAATTAAATAAGGTTATTAAAAATTATTGTAGTGGAGTAATTTCAAACGCTGTTTCTAATATAGTAGGAGTTCAATTTAGAAGTGGAGCTAGAGTAGGAGCTAGTGTATTTGCTAAATATGGATTTTCAGATTTAATACCTTCATTACTAGTAGTAGATGCAAAGGTTAAGTTATATAAAAAAGGGGTTATGAACTTAGCTGATTTTTTAGAAAGTGAGCTTGAAAAAGATATATTAATAGAAATTATATTACCTAAAAAGAATGCTACAGGTGTATTTGATTCAATAAGAAAATGTACAGGTGATTTTGCAGTATTAAATGGAGCAATGTTAAAAGAAGGAAGTACTTATAAAGTTGCAATAGGAGCTAGACCAAGAAGAGCAAAAATTGCCTATAAAGCAAGTGAAATACTAAGCTTAGAAAATGATATAGAAAAAGCTGGAGAAGCATCAAGTGAAGAACTTTCATTTGGAAGCAACATAAGAGGAAGTAAAGAGTATAGAAAAGATATGGCAAAAGCTTTAGTAGTAAGAATGTATAATAGTATTGGAGGTGAGTGTGATGGTAAATAAAGAAGTAAGAAAAATAGATAGCGAAGCCATTGTTACTGGAAAACCAATATATACAGAAGATTTAATCTTTCATAAAGATGTTTTGACTATTAAACTTCTTAGAAGTCCACATGCTTTTGCAAAGATAAAAAACATCGATATAAAAAATGCATTAAAAGTAAAAGGTGTAGTAAATATATTCACTTACAAAGATGTGCCAAATTATAGATATTCAATGGTTGGTGAATCATATCCAGAAGCATCACCTCATGACCAATTAATACTGGAAGATATAGTTAGATATGTAGGAGACGAGGTTGCTATAATAGCTGCCGAGGATGAAAGAGCTGCTATTAAAGCTATGAAACTTATAAAAGTTGAATATGAAGTAATGACTCCTATATTGGATGCAAGGGAATCAGAAGGAAATAAAATTTTAATACATGAAGAAGATGATTTATTTTGTCCATTTGATTTTGGATTGGATGCTACAAAAAACATAGTATCAAGAGAGAAAATGGGCAAAGGGGATGTAGAAAAAGAGTTTAAAGAGAGTGATGTAATAGTAGAACATTCTTATATGACTCAATCACAAGCCCATTGTATGATGGAGACTCATAGAGCTTATACGTATATAGATACGAATGGTAGATTAGTAGTAACTTCTGCAAACCAATCGGCTTATCATATGAGAAGACAGGTTTCTAGAGCATTAGGTATACCTCTTTCAAAAGTGAGAGTAATAAAGCCAAGGATAGGTGGAGGTTTTGGTGGAAAAAATATAGCTGTAACAGAGATATATGCGTCATTTGTGACTTGGATGACGAAAAGACCAGCAAAGCTTATTTATACTAGAGAAGAAACTTTTGCAATGACTAATACTAGACATCAGATGTTTTTTGATATAAAGATTGGGTCAGATAAAGAAGGAAATATAAAAGCTATAGATATGAAAGCTTTGAACAATACAGGTGCTTATGGTGATAATGGACCTTCAGTTTGTTCTGAGTCAGGGCATAATGTACTTCCAACATATAATAATGTACCTGCAATAAAATTTGATGGAAGAACTGTATATACTAATTTAGTTCCAGGGGGAGCATTAAGAGGATACGGAGCAACACAAGGTACATTCGCACTTGATTGTGCAATTGATGAATTAGCACATAAACTTAAGATGGACCCAACAGAAATAAAATTGAAAAATATTATAAAAAAGCAAACTGAAGGCGGAATAATGAATTTTCCAATAAGAAGTTGTGCACTTGATGAATGTATAATTAGAGGAAAGAAACTTATTGGATGGGATGAAAAATATCCTGTCAGAGAGATTGGAAACAATAAAGTAAGAGCTGTTGGGATGTCTGTGGGAACTCATGGTTCTGGTATAGCTAACATAGATATGGCAATAGTAAACATGAGAATGGATGAAGATGGAACTTATAAATTGTTTTCTGGGTCTTCAGACTTAGGAACTGGTTCTGACACAATACTTGCACAAATAGCTGCAAAAGCATTGAATACATCCATTGACAGAATTTCAGTTTATACAGGAGATACAGATATGTGTCCATATGATACTGGCGCATATGCTTCTTGTACTACTTATGTAACTGGAAATGCTACAATAAAATCTGCTGAAAGTTTAAAACAAAAGATATTAAAAGTAGCACAGAAGAAACTAGAATTACCAATAGATGATTTAATTTTATATGAGGATAGAGTCTGTTATAGTGAAGATGTAGATAAGTTTGTTCTATTAAGTGAATTAGGAAGAGAATCTGTTGGTGGTGGAAATCAAGAGGTTTTATATTCATCTGAATCCTATGGTATACAAGAGAGTGCTAAGCCATTCTTAGCAGGATTTGCTGAAATCGAGTTAGACAAAACAACAGGAGAGTTTAAAGTAATAAATTATGCTTGCTCTACTGATTGTGGTACAGTTATGAATCCTGCACTTGCTAGAATACAAGTTGAAGGCGGTGTAACTCAAGGTATAGGGCTTGCAATGTATGAAGACCCTAGACATGGTTCTGATGGAAAGCTTCAGACTTCCAACTTATTACAATATAAAGTTCCAACAAAAAAAGATATAGGAAATATATTTGTTGATTTTGTAGATAGTTATGACCCAACAGGCCCATATGGAGCGAAATCTTTAGGAGAAATAGTTATTCATACACCTGCACCAGCAATAGCAAATGCAATATACAATGCTACTGGAGTTCGTGTAAGAGAACTTCCTATAACTTCTGAGAAGGTTTATATGGCTATGAAAAAATTAAATCAGGGAGGTAAATAAATGATTGCTATAAAAAGTAAATACTTAATATCTTCTGCTGATGAAATATATACAAATTATGCTGTTGTAGTAGAAAATGACATTATAAAAGATATATTACCAAATGAAGAAGTTGAAATAAAGTACACAAATATTGAACGAATAATAGATAAATCAGATGCTATAGTAATGCCAGGATTCATCAATGGTCATATGCATCAATATGGAGTGCTTTCTAGAGGAATACCAGCAAATGTACATTTTACTGATTTTGAAGGTTTCTTAAATGACTATTGGTGGCCATTTATAGAAAATAGAATAGGATTAAAAGAAGTAAAGGCCACAACTAAAGCATCAGCAATAGAGCTTATAGAATCTGGTGTAGTAGCTTTTTGTGATACTCTAGAAGCTCCAAATACAGAAGTAGGAACTTTAATTGAGCAAGGTAAAATACTAGAAGAGATAGGGATGAAAGCGATTTTATCCCTAGAAAGCTGTGAAAGAATAAGTTACGAAAATGGGCTTAGATGTTTAGATGAAAATTCTAATTTGATAAAGTGGAGCAGAGAAAATAGTAAATTAATAAATGGAATAATGTGTACTCATACAAGTTTCACATGTTCAGATAAATTTATTAAAAAAGCTAAAGAAGATGCAAAAAAATTAGATGCACCAATGCAATTCCATTTATGTGAGAGTATATATGAACCAAACTATGCTGAAAAACATTTTGGTAAAAAAGCAGTTGAATACTATAATGATTTAGAGATATTAGATGAAACTGTATTAGCTTCTCAGTGTGTAAAAGTAAATGATGAAGAAATAGATATATTAAAAGAGAAGGGCGTAAAAGTGGTTCATATGCCTCTTAGCAACTGTGAAGTTGGTGGAGGTTTTTCTCCAGTACCAAAAATGATTAAAAAAGGTATAAAAGTAGCACTTGGTACAGATGGATATATAAATGATTTTTTTGAAGTTATGAGAGGTGCATTTTTAATGCACAAATCAGTCGAAGAAGACGCATCTGTAATGCCAGCCAATTTAGTATTTAAGATGGCAACTGAGCATGGTGCCCATGCATTAGGTCTTCAAAAATCTGGTAAAATAGTAGTTGGTAATAAGGCTGATATAATAGTTATGGAAGATGAATTCAAGACTCCTGTAACTCTTGATAATATATTTGACCAGATAGTAGTACAAGGCAAAAAAGAATTTATATCAAATGTATACATAGATGGTAGACATATTTTAAAAGAAAAACAGTTAGTTGATTTAGATAAAAAAGCTATTGTTAAAGAGATGAAAGAAGTTGCTTGCGAATTTTGGAAATTTTAATGAATGTAAATATAAATGAAAAGGGGAAGCAGATAATGTACAATTTTTTAGGTAAAGAATTAAAATCACCACTTATAATAGGTTCAGGACCATTAACATATAGTGCAGCTGGATGTAAAATATTAAGTGATGCAGGAGCAGGGGCAGTTGTTACTAAGACTATAAGAAAAGAAAGAGCTATAAATCCAGCACCACATATGGTTAGAAATACAGCTAATGCTCTTTTAAATAATGAGAAATGGACAGATTTTGAACCAGAACAATGGATAGATTTTGAAATACCACAAATGAAAAAAGATGGGACTGTCTGTATAGCTTCAATAGGTCATACAATCGAAGAAAGTAGTGAATTAGTAGAGAAAGTTGCAAATGCAGGAGCTGACTTTATTGAATTAGTATCTTATGACTATAGAGATTTGATACCAATGCTTAAAGATGCTAAAGAAAAAGTAAATATACCAGTAATAGTTAAACTTCCTCCTATGATAGATGAAATAGGAGCTTTTGCTAAAAAATTAGAAGAAGCAGGAGCAGATGCAATAACTGCTTGTGATTCTGTAGGACCAGCATTTAGAATAGACATAGAAACTGGTCAACCTTTATTAGGTGGAAATGGAATAGGATACCTAAGTGGAGAAACTATCAAGCCAATAACTTTACAAAGAATCTATGAAATAAAAAAAGAAGTTAATATACCAATAATTGGTTTAGGTGGATGCGTTAGTGGAGACGATGCCTTAGAAATGATTATGGCAGGTGCTGACTTTGTTGGTATATGTTCAGTGGTAATTTTAAAAGGTGCACAAGTAATATCTAAAATACATGATGATTTAAAATCTAACCTTAGTAGACTAGGGTATAACACTATAGAAAATGCTTGTGGTATAGTACATAAGCATATGGGCGATGTAAATGAAAGACTTAGCTTTGAATTTACTTATGATGAAGAAAAATGTACTAAATGTAAGATGTGTGAGAGAGTCTGTGCATATCAAGCAAGAAAATTAAGCGATAAGATGGAGTTAAATGAAGAAGAGTGTAGATACTGTGGTCTTTGCATATCGGTTTGTAAACCAAAAGCACTTGGAAGAAAAATTTCATGTTCAGAATTGAATGCATAGGTTTTTTATAAAGAATAATTAAAAAATAAAACTTTAGATAGAAATAAAAGTAGGTGTCTCAAAATTAACTTTTTAGTTCATGAGGCACTCTTTTTTGTATAAAATCAAATATATTTTCATCATTTTCAACAATAAAAAAGAGCCTTATCTATATTTTGAGTTAGTCTCTTTTAGTTTATTTGTAATTGTTTTATATTTTGATTAATTATTAATAACTCTTTTATAGATATGTTAACATTGTATAGCATTTGTATAAAATGTTATAATAATTAATAGGGATGGTGATGTAAGTGCAAGATAAGATTTTAGAATTATTACATATTATAAATAAAGATGTAGTTAGTATAAAAGACGATATGTCTGAAGTAAAACAGGAAATAACGGTGTTAAAGGACGATATGTCCGAAGTAAAACAAGAAATAACTGCGTTAAAGGGCGACATGTCTGAAGTAAAACAGGAAATAACAGTGTTAAAGGGCGATATGTCCGAAGTAAAACAAGAAATAACTGCGTTAAAGGGCGACATGTCTGAAGTAAAACAAGAGATAAATATATTAAAAGAAGATATGTCTGAAGTAAAGCAAGAAATAAATGTATTAAAAAAAGACATGTCTAAAATAAAACAAGAGATGAATATAATAAAGAAAGATATATCTGAAGTGAAACAAGAAGTAAACATAATGAAAAAAGAAATGAATGGATTAAAACAGGAGATAAGCGTAGTAAAAGAAGATATGTCTGGAATAAGACAAGAAATGACTATAATGAAAGAAGATATATCTGGAGTTAAATCAGAAATGAACTTTATGCAAAATAAAATAAACAGTATTAGTGAAGAGATGAGTGAAGTTAAGGAAGAAGTAGTCACTGCAAATGAGAAATTATATGGAATTGAAGTAAAAATTGATGTTCTAGAAAACGAAGAAAAATCAATAAAAGAGATACAGGAGGAGCAGAGTAATATTTTAGGAAGTTTATTACATAATTCTGAAATAAATAAAGCTACTCATGATAGTATGGAGCATAATATAGCACATATAAAAGGTGATACAAATGCTATAAAAGAAGATGTTGCTGAAATAAGAAGAGACTTAGATTTAGTAGAGTTAGCTACTAGTAAAAATTGGAGTGATATTGTCAAACTAAAATCAGTCAGATAGCATTTTAATTCACTAATTTATCATCCACAAAATAAAAAATCTTATATAAAAATACTTATAATGTTACTGTTATTTATTATAAATTTTAGAAATGAAAATAAAAATTTGAGAAAAGACCGCTAAAAAATTATTTTAAGGTCTTTTTTTTATAGAGATATAATGAAATTATAAAAATAAAACTTAAGATTTAAATGCAAAAATGTAATAGAACGGTTGAAATAAGTAAAATTTTATCAATAAAAGTATAAAAATTTTATACCAAATAAATGTGTGTAAATATTGGCATCAAAATTGCTCTATAAAAGTTATAAATAGTAATGTAAATAAAGTTCTTATTACACAAATAATATTACTATTTTAATTATAGGTATTAATATATATCTATAAATAGATAGAAACTTGTATGTTTTATGTTGCAGATACAAATATAGTAAAGGAGAGTACATTGATACAACTGAGATACATAGCTTATTAAGTTTTTCTGTCTTATGAGAATTATATTATAAAATATTCATAAATATTTTGAGTTTAAATTAAAAATTATTTTATGCTTAAATTAATTATTATTTAATTAATTTAATAACAAAAACAGTGAAAGAGTAAATAATATTATTTACAGGGGGTAAAGCAGAGTATATTAATGAATTGTACTTTTAGCCCCGTACATAGAGAAATCTATGTAGGACACAACTTTAAAACCAGTAAATCCTAAAGCCTTACAACTACAATAAAAGATAGAAAGAAACTTTTATGAATGTGGTGAAAACCAGAAACAATAGTAAGGATGGTATATGGTGAGAGCCTAAGTACTTAATAATGGACATTTGGTCGCCAAGCCTAGAAATAGGAAGGTCAAACGACTATCTCGAAAGAGAGTACACTATAAGCTATTGATAGTGGAAACGGGTTGCTCTTAGCAGGTAATGCTGAAGATGAAGAAATAGTCTACGCTCATATGAAAGTATGAGGTCACTGGATTTAAAGTGGCATCTATAAAGTAGCGTTTATAGGTAAATGTTTAAAACTTACAAAATATAAATACTTATGAAAACTTATAACTTATAATGATTAAGATTGAAAGATTTAACTTGGATTAAATATATTGTAAAAAATTAAAAATTCATAGCTATAATATTCTTATGTTTGTAAGCTACTGTATAATAACATATACAAAATGATAGAATAAGTTTATTTGTTAATAATTAAATTTATTGTACACATTCTTTAAGTTTAAGAGCTTAAATGTATAAGGAAGTATAATCAAAATTTATAAACATCATTTAATTTAATATATTAGATTTTTAAGTATTTATATAATTCAATAAGTTTTATGTAACGGGAGTTTTTATTATGAAAGCAAAAAGTACATCAAAATTTGAATTAGACGGAATACCACCACTAAAGGAAGCCGTACCTTTAGGGTTACAACACTTAATGGCAATGGTAATAGGAAGTTGTTTACCAGCTATATTGATTGCAAATGCAGCTGGGCTTAATCATAAAATGTCAACACTGTTGATTCAAGCAGCATTAATTTTTGCAGGTGTATCAACTTTATTACAGTTATATCCAATACCTCTATTTAAAGGATTTAAATTGGGAGGAGGAATACCAGTTATAATGGGAGCTACAGCAATGTTTATAGGTGCTGGAGTCTCTGTTGCAGGGAAGTATGGATTGCCAGTCTTATTTGGTTCTCAAATAATAGCTGGTATAGTAATAATTATAATTGGTTTTGGCCTTAAAAAAATACGATTTATATTTACTCCAGTTGTATCTGGAACAATAGTCGCATGTATGGGTCTTGGACTTTTTCCAATAGCAATAAAAAACTTAGCTGGAGGTATGGGAAATGAAACTTTTGGACAGCCAATTAATTTTATAGTTGGAATCTCTGTATCTCTTATGATATTAGGATTAAACAAGTATGGAAGAGGATTGTTTAAAGATGCATCAATATTAGTTAGCATAGTTTTTGGATACATTTTATCACTAATTTTGGGTATTGTAAATTTTTCTTCAATTCAAGAGTTTACTTTGGTTGCGCTTCCAAAACCACTTATTTTTGGTCTAGATATAAGAATCGAAGTTGTAGTGATGTTTTCAATAATATATTTGGTTGAGATAGCAGATATTATGGGTGCATGTACGCTTTCTGCAGTAGGAGGACTCAATAGACAAGTAACGGATGAAGAACTTTCTTCTGCTGTTTTAGGAAATGGAGTACTATCTACGATAGGCGCATTATTTTCTGCAACTCCAATGGGGATGTTTGGTCAAAATTCTGCAATCGTTTCCAATACAAAGATTGTAAGTAAATTTGTATTAGCTATTGGAGGAATTGGGCTATTTTTAGCAGGAATATCACCGTTGTTAGCTAATCTAATAAGAACCATTCCTCCTTGTGTGGTTGGGGGAGCAACACTCGTTATATTCTCAACTCTTACAACATCTGGTTTAAGACTTGTTAGTATGGATGGGTTCAATCAAGAAAATAGCATGATACTAGGTCTCTCTATGGCTTCTGGTATAGGATTTATGGTGGCTCCTCAAGTTCTTGAAAAATTTCCGAAGTTTATAGAGACATTGCTTGCAGATTCAAGTGTAGTTTCAGGAGCAATGGTAGCTATAATAGTTCAAGCCTTGTATATGATAAAATTTCCTAAAAATAAGAACGATAAAGTTGAAGATAAAAAGGAAAGTTTATAGTGTAAATCGTTAATATATGTGAATCAAACGTATCACATTTATTGATATAAATTGAAAGATATATTTAAAAGTTTTAAATTTTAATGAGTCTGATGATAGGGGGACAAGATGGTTACTATAAAAGAATATACAGTTCCAGAAAGCTTAGAAGAAGCATATAAAATTCTAACTTCTAAAAAAAATAATGTTGTTTTAGGAGGATGCGGATTTATAAAATTAAGTAATAAGAATATAGGAACAGCTATAGACTTAAAGGCTATAAATCTAAATTATATGAAAGAAGATGAAAAAAATATTTTTATAGGTGCAGACACATCTCTTAGAAGTATAGAAATAGACAAAACTATTAAAAATTACTGTAGTGGAATAGTTTCAAGTGCTGTTTCTAATATAGTAGGAGTTCAATTTAGGCAAGGTGCTAGAATTGGTGCTAGTGTATTTTCAAAGTATGGTTTTTCTGATTTAATACCAGCACTTTTGGTTGTTGGAGCAAAGGTAAGATTATACAAAGAAGGAGTCTTAGAATTAAATGAGTTTTTAGATAATAAGTCAAGTAAAGACATATTAGTTGAGGTAATACTTCCAAAAAGAGATGCAATAGCTGTTTTTGACTCAATAAGAAAGTGTACAGGAGATTTTTCTATACTAAATTCAGCTATGTTAAAAGAAAATAATACTTACAAAATAGTAATTGGAGCAAGACCTCAAAGGGCAAAAATAGCACTTGAAGCAAGTGCCATATTAAGTAAAGAAAAAGATATAGATAAGGCATCTATTATTGCAAGTGAAGAATTAACTTATGGAAGTAATATGAGAGCTAGTAAAGATTATAGAATAGATATGGCAAGTGCACTAGTTAAAAGGATGTATAATGTTATTGAGGGAGGAAGTCGATAATGATTACTAAGGGGATAAGAAAGATAGATAGTACAGCAATTGTTACAGGAAAGCCTCTATATACTGAAGACCTTATAATGCATAAAGACGTTTTGACATTAAAATTACTTAGAAGTCCATATGCACATGCTAAAATAAAGAATATAGATACATCAAAAGCTGAAAAAATTCCAGGTGTTGTGGGTATTTATACTTATAAAGATGTGCCACAAGTTAGATATTGTGTCCCAGGTCAAACAGAGCCAGAAGCATCTCCATATGACAGAGTTTTACTTGAAGATACAGTTAGATTTGTTGGTGATGAGGTAGCTCTAGTAGCAGCCGAAGATGAAAAAACAGCACTTAAAGCTTTAAAGATGATAAAGGTAGATTATGAAATTTTAAAACCTGTATTTAATGCAAGAGAAGCAGAAGGAAATGAGGTTGTTATACATCCAGAAGAAGATATAGTAGAGCCGTATCCTTTTGGGTTAGATGCAAAAAATAATATAGTATCTAAAGAGTTTTTTGAATTTGGAGATGTTGAAGCCAAACTTGAAGAAAGTGATTTTGTGGTTGAATCTTCATATAAAACTCAAAGTCAATCACATTGTATGATGGAAACTCATAGGTCTTACTCATATAAAGACATAAATGATAGGATTGTTGTAGTCTCATCATTACAATCACCACACAATGTAAAGAGAATACTTAGAAAAGTGTTGGGTATTCCATCTTCAAAAATAAGAGTAATAAAGCCTAGAATAGGTGGAGGATTTGGAGGAAAGAATATAGCAGCTACAGATATATTTACTGCATTTGTTACTATGAAAACTGGTAGACCAGCAAAGTTTATTTTTACAAGAAGTGAAACTTTTGTCGGTTCTAATAGTAGACATGAAATGTTTTTTGATGTCAGAGTGGGTGCAGATAAAGAAGGCAATTTAAAAGCAATAGAGCTAAAGTCATTAAACAATACAGGTGCTTATGGTGGTAATGGTGTTTCTGTCTCTTCAGAATCTGGGCATAATACATTGCCAATATATAACGATATTGATGCTGTTAGATTTGATGCTAGAACAGTTTATACGAATAGATTACCAGCAGGAGCACTTAGAGGATATGGTGCTACACAGGGAATATTTGCAATAGATAGTGCTATTGATGAATTAGCCAATAAGATTGGAATGGACCCACTTGAATTTAGAATTAAAAACATAATAGATAGATACACTAATGGAAAAGCAGCTGAAGAAGAAATATTAAGTTGTGAGTTAAAACAATGTATAGAAAAAGGTAAGAAATTAATAAATTGGGATGATAAGTATCCATGTAAAGATATAGGAAATAACAAGGTAAGAGCAGTAGGCATGGCAGTTGCAAATCATGGTTCTGGTATACCACGTGTGGATATGGCAACAGTTACTATACGAATGGATGAAGATGGAACATATAAGTTGTTATCTGGTCTTGCTGATTTAGGTCAAGGAGCTGATACAATTCAAGCACAAATTGCTGCTGAAGCTTTAAATACTACTGTAGACAGAATATCTGTTTATACAGGTGATTCAGACTTATGTCCATATGATACAGGAGCATTTGCATCTTGTACTACAACAGTTACAGGCAATGCAACAATAAAGACAGCAAATAAATTGAAAGAAATATTACTTTCAGTGGCAGAATCAAAGCTGGGATTTAAAAAAGAAGATTTAGAGCTGGGAAAAGACAGAGTTTTTGTTAAAAATGATAATAGCAAATTTGTATTATCGGAAGAATTAGGTAGAGAATCAGTAGGAGGCATAGGGTTTGCTAGTGATGATGTACCAGTTGTTTTAGAAGCTACAGAGTCTTTTGGTATGTTAAAAAGAATAAAACCATTTATAGCAGGGTTTGCAGAGATAGAACTGGATAAAAATACGGGTGAATATAAGGTAATAAATTTTGCATGTGTCCCTGATTGTGGAACTGTTATAAATCCAACTTTAGCTAGAATACAAGTAGAAGGTGGAGTAATGATGGGTATAGGGTTTGCAATGTATGAGGACCCTATATTTGATAAAGACGGAAGATTATTAACAGATAGTTTTTTACAATACAAAGTTCCTACAAAAAAAGAAGTAGGAAATATATTAGTAGATTTTGCTGACAATTTTGACCCAGGAGGTCCTTATGGTGCTAAATCATTAGGAGAGATAGTAATACACACACCAGCTCCTGCAATAGCAAATGCAATATTCAATGCTACTGGTGTTCGTATGAGAGAGCTACCTATGACATTTGAAAAAGTTTATATGGGAATGAAAAACAATAACAAACCATTATAATATGTAATATAATATATAAAAATATGTAAATTTAAATTATTTTGTAAAATAAAGTAATTAAATAGACATTATATATGGTGTTTTGTAAAAATACCATATATAATGTCTAGTAGAGTATATTCTAAAGGAGGTGAGTTTATGCCAAGTAGAATAAAAAATATACACTATGGAACTCAAAGACAACAATTAAAAAACTTAACTAAAAAAGAATATCAAGCTCTACGAGAGATGTGTTTCTTAGCAAAAAATTTATATAATGTCGGTACATATAATGTTAGACAACACTATTTTAATCAAGGAGAACATCTTAATTATGAAGCCAATTATCACGTATGTAAAGAAAACGAAAATTATAAATTTCTCAATAGTAATATAGCACAACAGATATTGAAAGAAGTTGATAGTTCATTTAGGTCATTTTTTGGATTAATTAAATTGGCTAAAGAAGGAAAGTATGATTTTAGAGGAATAAAATCACCTAAATATCTGAACAAGGAAGGATTTTTTAGCATAATAATAGGTCAAATAAGAATTAAAGAAGATGGTATTCTAAATGTACCTATGTCTCCAGCATTTAAAAAATTATATGGGAAAGTAAGTATAAAAGTTCCTCAAAATATATTAGAGAAAAAGATTAAGGAAATAAGAATAATACCTAAACATAAGGCTAGGTTCTTTGAAATTCAGTATTGTTATGAGATACCGAAATCAGAGGAAGTTTCAAATCAAAAAAATGCACTAGCTATAGACTTAGGTTTAGAAAACTTATGTACATGTGTTACCAATCTAGGTGATAGTTTTATCATAGATGGAAAAAGGCTTAAATCTGTTAATCAGTGGGCAAATAAGCAGAATGATAAAATAGAAGCTTTAAAATTAAAAAAGAACATAACAACAATTACAAGAAGGCAATTTAAGGTATGGAATAAAAGGAATAATCAGGTTAAAGATTATGTAAATAAAACTTGTTTTTATATAATTGATTACTGTGTAAAAAATAATATTGGCAACTTAATTGTAGGATATAATGCTAAGTTAGAAAAAAGTGATAATGTGGAGAGGAAAATATATAGAAATTTTATAAGAATTCCTTTTGGAGAGATAAAAGGGAAGTTAGAATATCTATGCAAAATAAAAAATATTAATTTTATTAGACAAGAAGAAAGTTATACCAGTAAATCTGATTTTTTTGCTGATGATTTTATACCTGATATCAATTTGGATAATGTACAAAAATATGACTTTAAAGGAGAAAGAATAACTCGAGGTCAATATAAATCTAGCATGGGTATGATTATAAATGCAGATGTAAATGCTGGTCTTAATATATTAAAAAAATCACAAATAGCTGATTTATCCAATTTGAAGAATAATCCTCAAATATTAAAACAGCCACAAAGAATAAGAATATCTTAATTATATTTAAAGATAAACTGATAGCGTAAGCTTACAGCTTAGCGGCGAATTGGATCCGCCTTGTTGTTTACAACAGAATCTATTTACTTTAGGGTTTATGGAATTTCAAAAATCACTTTTACTAAAAAGTTTAATTATAAAAATTAAGAGATTAAAAAACTAGTTATAAGAGGTGAAAGTGTGGAATTATCAAATATAATTGGAAAGAATGAAATAATAACTGTAGTTGGAGCAGGAGGAAAAACTTCATTTATAAACTACTTTGCAGATTTTTATAGAGATAAATTAAAAGTTCTCCTTACAACAACAACTAAAATATACGTACCAGATAACTATGAAAATATAATTATGACAATAGATGGAACTGTTATTCCATCTATTTGTCATGGAGTAACAGTATGTGGAAGCTATATAAATAATGAACATAAAATAGTAGGTCTTGATTCATCTATTTTGGACAAAATTGTAGACAAATTTGATTTAGTCTTAATAGAGGGAGATGGTTCAAAGAAAAAAAGACTTAAAGGATGGAATGATAGAGAACCAGTAGTATATCATAAAACTACAAAAACTGTAGGAATATTAGATATTACTTCATTTGGAATGGATATTAATGAAGAAAACATACACAGATTAGACATATTTAAAAAAATAGCAAATATAGATACATATAATACTAGCAGTAATTCTACAGTGAATCTTGAAAATTTAAAAAATATAGTATTAAATCCAAATGGACTATTTAGAAACTATTGTGGGCAAAAAGTATTATTCATTAATAAAGTTGAAAATGAAAAGTATAAAAATTTAGCTATAAGATTAATAAAAAGTATTAAAGAAGATGAAAGTAAAATGGAGATATTTTATGGAAGTATAAAACAAAAGTTTTGTACAAGATATTGAAGTATTAAAATAGTTTATATGATATTATATATATAGATAATATCAATAGCGATATTATAAAAATCATAGAACTATCAATATATTATTATAAATAACAAGGATGATATATATGATAAATGCAGTAATAATGGCATCAGGTTTTGCCAGAAGAATGGGAACAAATAAACTTTTATTAGATTATAAAGGATGTTCTATAATAGAGCATGTATTTAAAGCAGTTAGTAAAATTAATTTTCATCAAGTTGTAGTTGTAAGTCAATATAAAGAGGTATCATTATTATGCAATAAATATAGTTTTAAATATGTGGATAATAAAAATGCGAATATAGGTCAGAGTGAATCCATAAAATTAGGTATTTTAAATAGCTCAAAATGTGATGGCTATATGTTTTTTGTGGGAGACCAGCCATTTATTGACAACATATATATAGATAAAATTATAAATACTTTTAAATTAGATAGAGATTTTATAGTAATTCCAAGAAATAAAGACGTATGTGGAAATCCAGTTATATTCCCATATAGTAAAAAAGAAGAATTATTGGCACTTAAAGAAGATGAAAAGGGTAAAACCGTTTTAAAAAATTCATCAAAAATAAAGTATGTAGAAGTTCCTAAAGAAATATTATTGGACATTGATACAAAAACGGACTATGAAAGAATTGGGGGTAAATTATGAAGTTAATAAAAACTATAGATGCTGTTGGACAAGTTTTATGTCATGACATAACTCAAATAATACCTGGAGAATTTAAAGGAAGAAAGTTTAAAAAAGGTCATGTAGTAAAAGAAGACGATATTCCAGTTTTATTATCTCTTGGTAAAGATAATTTGTATGTATGGGAAAAATCAGAAGGCATGATTCATGAAAATGAAGGTGCGTTGTTTTTAAAAGAATTAACTGCTGGAGAAAATCTAGATTTTAGTGAAATAAAAGAAGGAAAGATAGATTTTATAGCAGCATGTGATGGACTTTTAAAGATAGATGTTGATGCACTTTTTGATTTGAATTGTGTTGGAGAAGTAATGATGGCTACTCTTCATAATAATTTTATAGTAAATAAAGGTCTAAAAGTAGCTGGAACAAGAGTTATACCTCTAGTTATAGATGAGAAAAAATTAGAAGAAGCAAAAAAAGTGGTTGCAAATAGAAAAATAGTAAATGTAGTGCCTTTCAAGCCTAAAAAAGTAGGGATTGTAACTACTGGAAATGAAGTATTCTATAGTCGAATTGTCGATAAATTTGGACCAGTAATAGAAGAAAAAGTAAAGGGTTTTGGTTGTGAAGTTATAGGACAGACTATATGTCCAGATGATAAAGAAATTATAAAAAATGCAATAAAAGAGTTTATAAGTCAGGGAGCAGAACTTATCTGTTGTACTGGTGGGATGAGTGTAGACCCAGATGATGTAACACCAACAGCAATAAAAGAAACTGGAGCTGATTTGGTAACATATGGGTCACCGATATTACCAGGAGCAATGTTTTTACTTGCTTACTATGGAGAAGTTCCAATTATGGGTATCCCAGGTTGTGCAATGTATCATAAAACTACAGTGTTTGATATAGTTCTATCTAGAGTCTTGATTGATGAAAAGCTTGATAAGTATGATATAGCTAGATATGGTCATGGAGGACTTTGTATGAACTGTGATGTATGTACTTACCCTGCATGTAATTTTGCTAAAATATAAAGAGACTATAAAAGAGTATTTACAAATTAAGTACTCTTTTTAAATATGAAACAAAATAAACTAATGATACTTTAAAAAAAGCATCATTAGTTTATAAGTTACAATAAAGTAATTACAGTATATAAAAGAAGGAATAAAGTTGCAATTTGATTTCTTTATAAGTATAATATAATAGATTGTTAATTTTTATGAATTTACAACTTTTACTATACCTTAAATAAATATTTCACTAACTTAGTATAAAAAATATACTGTTTAAGTGATAATAGATAATAAAAGCGTTATCAAAATTTTATGATAAAATAAATTATGAGCAAAAAGAAAGGAAAATATATTAATGTTACAAGTTACAGGTGTTGGACTTAGATTTGGTGATAAGGAATTATTTAAAGATGTTAACTTAAAATTCACTAAAGGTAATTGCTACGGAATAATAGGAGCCAATGGTGCGGGAAAATCTACTTTTTTAAAAATATTATCAGGAGAGATAGAGCCAAATACAGGCAATATATCTATAACTGATAAAGAAAGAATGTCAGTCTTAAAACAGGACCACTTTGAATATGAAGAAGAAACTGTTTTAAATGTTGTTATAAGAGGGCATGAGAGACTTTGGGATATAATGAAAGAGAAAGATGCCTTATATATGAAAGAAGATTTCAATGAAGAAGATGGAATCAAAGCTGCTGAGCTTGAAGGAGAGTTTGCGGAACTTGATGGATGGGATGCAGAAACTAATGCTGAAAAAATACTTATGGGTCTTGGCATAACTAAAGATATGCATTACAAACAAATGAAGGAACTAGTTGGTGGGGAAAAGGTTAAGGTATTGTTAGCACAATCACTTTTTGGTAAGCCTGAGATACTATTAATGGATGAGCCTACCAACCACTTAGATTTTAAATCAATAAACTGGTTGAATAACTTTATAATGGATTTAGAAGAATCTATAGTTATAATAGTATCACATGATAGACATTTCTTAAATCAAATATGTACTAATATAGTTGATGTAGATTTTGGTAAAATACAAATGTATGTTGGAAACTATGATTTCTGGTATGAATCAAGTCAATTGGCTTTACAACTTGCTAAGGACCAAAATAAAAAGACTGAAGAAAAGATAGCTCAATTAAAGGAATTCATAGCTAGATTTAGCTCTAATGCTTCAAAGGCTAAGCAAGCTACATCAAGAAAGAAACAATTGGATAAATTAGAAGTTGAAGATATACAACCATCAAGAAGAAGATATCCATATGTAGGATTTACACCTGCTAGAGAAATTGGTAATGAAGTTTTAGAAGTACACAATTTAACTAAAACTATAGATGGAGTTAAAGTTCTTGACAATGTATCATTTAGATTAGATAGAGATGACAAAGTAGTATTTATGGGTGATGAAATAGCTACTACTGCTCTTTTAAATATAGTTATGGGAGAACTTGAACCAGATAGTGGAGAGTATAAATGGGGAGTAACTACTTCTCAAGATTATCTTCCAAAGAATCATAATAAGTTTTTTGATGGAGTAGAATATTCTTTAGTTGACTGGCTTAGACAATTCTCTGAAGAAAAAAGTGAAAGTTTTATAAGAGGATTTTTAGGTAGAATGTTATTCTCTGGAGAAGAAGCTTTAAAAGAAGCTCAAGTTATATCTGGAGGAGAGAAGGTTAGATGTATGCTTAGTAAGCTAATGCTTTCAAATGCAAACGTACTTGTGTTAGATGACCCTACTAACCACTTAGACTTAGAAAGTATAACTTCTGTTAATAAAGGACTTGAGAAGTTCCCTGGAGTGCTTTTATTTACTTCTCATGACCATGAGTTTATATCTACTATAGCAAATAGAATTATAGAGATAACTCCAAATGGAATAATGGATAGAAAGATGGACTTTGATGAGTATTTAGAAAGTAAAGATATACAAGACCAATTAGCTAAAATGTATGGAAAAAGTAAATAATCATTAATTTAAAAATTGTTTTTAAAATATAATTATTAATATAAAAACCTTTTAATGTTTGTGTACATGCTATGTAAGAGTGTGTAAGTTTTTAATCAAATATTAGAAGGTTTTTTATTTTATTAAAATATTCGATTTTAGAATGGATAGGTGATATGACTTGAATACAATAATATGTAAAGTAATGAAAATATATGCAAGATAAGTATGATGTTGTAAATTGAAATATAAACTTCTATAGAAAAATATCATAACTAATTGCAATAAAGCAAAACAAAAAGGATTATTTAAGTGCTTGTCAGTTAGAGATAGATACATTTAATATTATAGAAAGAAGATAATAAAACTAGTGCTAGTTTATCAATTAATATTTAATGTATTTATCTCAATAGACCAAGCTAATTTTATATTAATTAGCATTAAATAAACTTTCAGAAATTCTGTCAGAAGCTTCTTTATCCATCTCCTTAAGAACATGGGAATAAACACTTAAAGTAGTATTTATATTTGAATGTCCAACCCTTTCAGATATGACTTTTATAGGTACCTTAGAATTTATAAGTAAAGTAACATGTGAATGTCTTAAATCATGAAATCTAATATGAGGTAAATCATTCTTTTCTAAAAATCTTTTAAATCTTTTACTCATAACATCTTCAGCAATAGGTTCACAGTTCTTATTAAAAAATAACAAATTTTTACTATTTCTAATAGAAGATTTTAACAAATTTTTATTTTGCTTTATTTTGTGTTCTTTTAACAAAAAAATCAATTCTTTTGGAGCAGATATTTTTCTAACAGAGTTTTCTGTCTTTGGCTCTTTAAGAATTACAGAACCATTAATTCGAGATGTTATCTTGTTTACTGTTATTGTATTTTCTTCAAAATCAATATTATCCCAAGTCAGACCTAAAACTTCTGAAATTCTAAGACCTAATCCAATTGCTAAATTAATAGGTAATTCCATGTTTGTATCTTTTGCTAAATCTAATAATTTTATCATCTGCTCTCTATCATAAATTTCATTTTTAAATTTTTTATATCTTGGAGTCTCTATATTATCCATAATATTTTCTTTTATTAATTTGAGTCTATAAGCTCTTCTCATTGCAAGTTTCAATATATTTATATGAATCTTAATTGACTGAGGATTTAATTTATAAGATAGATTATCTATGTAATTTTGTATGTGAATAGGATGTAAGTCTTGTATTTTATATTTACCAATAGATGGATTAATATAATTCTTACAAATACCAACATAATTATTGTATGTAGCTAATGAAATATTTTCATTGTATTTATTTAGAAAATCTAACAGAAATTCTGAAACTGTAATTTCATTTGGAACTAAGAATCCATCTTTATATAAGCTTTCTTTTACCTCACTTAGCCTTTTGCTTGCTTCTCTTTTTTTATCAAAGATACCCATATTTTTTTGTTTCCTTTTGCCAGTGTTTTCATCTGTAAATTCAAGGTAAACAACATAGTTCTTATTTCTTTTTCTAATAAATGCATTCATATATAACCCACCAATCAAAATTTTATACATTTATTATAACATATATACAAACTCAAAAATAGTTTTTGAAATAAAGTTACATTTATTTTAAAATACCAGGTATATTTATTATAAAATGTATATATTATGTCAAATATTAGAATTTTAATTTAATAATCTGTTATACTTATAGAGAAAAGATATTATTTTTTATATTAATAGATTATATGTTTGATTTATACTAAAAATATAAATTTTTTATATTAATAAAATTGGATTAAATATTTTAAATAAAACCTTTGACTCCAAAAGTCTATTAATATAGTATTTAATTATAGATAAGTTTGAGAGGAGTGTAAAATCATATGACTATTACTAAGATACCACCAGCAGAATTAAAAGTCATGAAATTTATTTGGGGTTCAGATTTTACAGTAACATCAAAAGATGTCATTGAAGCCATGGAAAAACTATATGATTGGAAACAGACTACAACATTAACACTTTTATCAAGATTAGTAAATAAGCAATTCTTAAGTGCAAGAAAAATTGATAGACATACACATTATACAGTTCTTATTGGGGAAGAAGAGTATTTGCATTTTGAAACAAAAACTTTTCTAGATAATATGCATGGTAGTTCTATTGAGAGTTTTATGAAATCATTGTTCAAGAAGGGGGTAAATGAGGACGAATTAAATTCTGTTGAAAATTGGGTTAAAAATATTAAGAAAGATGAATAATTTAATGTAGTTAATTATAATAATTTGGGGTATATATTTTTATTAAAAATAAGATTACATAGTTTTGAGTAAATTACATATTTTACATATTTAAATATATAAAATATGTAGGTATATAATATCATGCTAGAATTCATATATTTTGTCTTCTTCTAATGTGAAATTAATTGTCAAAAAATAAATATTTTTTATAATAGTTAGTTAAATGAATACTATATTAAAGTATAATGTAAAAATTATAATTTTTTAGAAGTATTTTTATTTTGTTATTGTGATGTTAATCTAATAAGTTTGGTGTAAAATCAAACCTATTAAAATTTAATTTTATATTAGGTTTATAGTTAATATCAACACAACGTAATACTAAGGACTACTTTACAAGTCAGAAATTTTGTCAATTAATCACGTAAATTAATTGTTTTAGATATGTAAAAGGTATAATTTTATTTTTATTACTTATAGAGCTTAAAGTATATAGTGGGTTATATTAAATATATTTGTATTTATAAATTTGAGATAAATATTTAGATGTATATTAATAATTGTTAAAATAAAAAGTTCCTAGTTTTAGGAACTTTTTTATCTGCTTAATACAAAGTATGAGTTTTTGCTTCAGCAATAGCTCTTGCTGCACTTTTATGTTTTTCAGTATTTTCTTTTTTGTAGAATTTAATCACTTCATCTAAATCTTTATTTTCAATGTTATCTTTCTTATTTTCAAGAATATAATTTACAATTGATTCATTTATCAAATCTGTCAAAATCTTATTTTCATCATTAGTTATCTTAGACATTTCTTGTAATAGAATTTCATTAACTTCTACTGTAATTTGTTTTGTATTTTTTATCATATTATTCACCTCTTGAAAAAATTATATCATCTCAAAAAAATAAAATCAATATGTTTTAAAATTATAGAATTTTAATTCTTAAATTCTAAAAAATAGAATGATTAAATAAAACCAATTTTATATATTAAAAGATTAACAAAACATATTTAGACAAAAAAGCTCTCTTCTATATAGTTCTAAGATAGAGGATTTATAAGGGGTTAAGGTGAATTAAATATAAGACAACTTCTTAAAGCGAATGGGTGTGGTATTTAAATCTAAATGTAGACATATAATATTAAATATGCTAATATATCAAAATAATAAGGGGGGAATTTATGAAGCTTAAGGAAGCATTGATTACATGTGTTGTATGTAGTGTATGTTTAACTCCATTATTGGTAAATGGAGAAACAAAAATAGATGCAGATCATTGTAAAGAATCTATAGTAAATATAGATACTATAGTAAAGTCTGGTAAAAGCTTTAATTCCAAATATAATCAAGGTATGAAAGACTATAAAAATAGTGATGAGTATAAGTTAAAATTACAAAAGAAGAAGCTACAAAATCAGTTAGGAATTAAAATAAAAAAGTTAGTACCCATAACTTTTGAAGTAAGTTATTATACAAGTCTTAACCAAGAAAATGGATATGGAGCTATAACGGCTACAGGAGATGATTTAGAAGATGGTTTTGTGGCAAACAATCACTTGAGTTTTGGAACTAAGATTATTGTAGATGGAAAATTAAAAACGGTTATGGATAGGGGGTCTAGTAAGTATTTTAGTAATTCTAATGCAATAGATGTATTTGTGCCCAAATGGAGTAATGAAAGTGAATCAGAGTACTATGATAGAGTTAACAATATGGGAAGGCATTATAAAAAAGGTTACATTATTGTTGAAGAATGATGCTTCTTAAAGTAATATGTGTTGATTGTAACGTTTAATATATATATAATGAATATAAAACTATTAAAATACAATGAGATATATTATTAGGAGGGCAATATGGAAGAATCTTTTATAAATGGAAAAGTAAATTTATTAGTAGAAAATTACAAGGCGTTAAATGAAGTTAAAGGTTCTTGGCAAATGGGACTAATCCAACATAGCTGTGCACTTGCATTTACCCTTAAGAACAAGAGAATAAGCCCTAGATTAGTTGAAGAGCGAATAGAGCTTATTAAAAAAAATACTGGAGTATTCTCTAATTTTAGAGGATATAATATATTTTATATGGCAACCCTACTTTCGTTTGAATCAAATCCAGAAAGTAGTTTTAAGATGATTTTGGAAATATATAAAGAACTTAAAAATGAAAAATTTTGGGGAGATACATATTTACCACTTACAGCATCAATAGTCTATGAGAATAGAGAAAAAATGGATTATATTACATGTATATCAAAAATGAAAACAATATATGAGTATATGAGGAAAAAGCATCCATTTTTAACATCTAGTGATGACTATTGTAATATAGCACTTATTGCAATTCATTCAAAAAATTTAGAAGAAGATTTAGAATATATAGAAAAATGTTACGAGTTTTTAAATAAAAATGGTTTTTATAAAGGAAATGACTTACAATCATTATCCCAAATTCTTTTGTTTAGTGATGATAGAACTATGGTTAAATGTAAAAAAACTATTGAGCTTAAAAAAGCATTTAAAGAAAGTGATTGTAAAATGAACTATTATGGATATCCAATAATAGGTGCAATTTCATTATTAGATTATAGAGAAGATGAAATAATAGAGAAGATAAAAAATGTTTCAAATAAACTTAAAGAAGAAAAAGGTTTTGGAAATTGGTCTTTAGGAAAAAGTAATAGAGTGATGATTAGTTCAGCTATAGTAGCTTCTATTTATGCAGATTCTATCCAAAATGAGAACAATATAGACTCTATAACGAATAATATATTTTTAAATATTGTTGTTGCTATACAAATTGCATGTGTAATGGCAGCGACTAGTGCAGCTATAGCATCTTCTTCATCAAATTAATAAAATATTATTTAAGTTGGATATAGTAAATTTAATAATGCAATTTATATGTTTAAAAAAGAATTAATATTACTTTTAAACTAACAGTGATATTTGATAATATGAAACATATAATTAATATATAGATTTTAATAAATACATAATACTACATACAATATAGGGAAAGTAGAAGAAATACATCTGCTTTCCTTTTTTGATTAAAAAATAGCTACGTACACTCGTGACTTTAGTCATGAGTTAGTAGCTAAAATAGTCAGCATATAGGGAAACTTATATGTAGAGATAGGATATAACCTATCCAATACTACTTGAATTAAAAAATAGTATTATGGATAAATTTATGAAAAACTTATTTAAGTTTTATATTGTATTTTTTTTTAGATGTACTAAAATAAACTTATAAAGAAAATAAAGTTTATGACCAATTAGTACATATTACAAATAAGGGGGAAGTTAAGATGGATCAAAATCTAAATTGGCTTAATGAAAAAAGAATAGAAAAAACAATAAAATCTCTAGAAAACAATAATATGAAAGGGTATTTGGTAAATAATAAGGAAGAGCTTCTTAAAAAAATTGAAGAAATAGTAAAAGTGGGTTCTCTAGTAGGATGTGGAGGCTCTATGACTTTATTTGAAACAGGAGTAATTGATTTTATAAGAGAAAAGTACGATTTTCTTGATAGATATGCAAAAGACATTAAACCAGAAGAAATGAAGGAAATCTATAGAAAATCTTTTTCGGCTGATGCTTATTTTACAAGTACCAATGCAATAACAGAAAATGGAGAACTTTACAATCTAGATGGAAATGGAAATAGAGTAGCTGCCATGATATATGGACCTGACAAAGTGATAGTTATAGCAGGAGTAAACAAAATAGTTAAAGATATAGATGAAGCTATAAAAAGAACAAAAACAATAGCTGCTCCAGCTAATTGTAAAAGATTAAATACAAATACTGGATGTAAGACTACGGGCATATGTATAGACTGTTCAAGCCCTGGAAGAATATGTTGTAGTTACACACTTATAAAAAGACAATTAACACCAGAAAGAATAAATGTAATTTTCCTAAACGAAGATTTTGGATACTAAAAGAATAAAATAAGTAAGGAGAAATAATGAAAAAAGTAAAACTTATATACAATCCTAATTCAGGTGAAAAAAAGATATTATCAAATTTGGACACGATTATAGAATTATATCAGGAACGAAATTATTTATTGATACCCTATAGATTGAATATTAAAGAACCAGTAAAGAATGCATTTAAGGAAGTGGATAGTTCTTATGACCACGTACTTATAGCAGGTGGTGATGGTACCATAGATTTAGTGGTAAATGCAATGAAAGAATTAGACATAAGAATTCCAGTTGGAATTTTGCCTACAGGAACTGCAAATGATTTTTCAAATGCTCTTCAAATTTCATTTGATATAAAAGAAGCTATAAAGAAAATCATAAATTCAAAACCGAAGAAAATAGACATAGGGAAAGTTAATAATAAGTACTTTATAAATGTGGCAAGTGCTGGTATGTTTACAGATGTATCACAAAGGATAAACACAGACTTAAAAAATTCATTTGGAAGAATTTCTTATTATATAAAGGGAATAGAAGAAGCATTGTATATGAGGAAGTTTAAGATAAAAGTATCTTCTGAAGAAATGTATTATGATGGAGATATGTATCTTATGTTGATTTTTAATGGCAAAACAGCAGGAAATATAAATCTAGCATACAAAGCTGAGATAGATGATGGTTATTTAGATGTAATTATTTTTAAGGGAATGCCAATTCCAAAATCAATACCAGTTTTGATAAGTGTGCTTAGAGGTGATTACTTAGATCAATATAATGGAAATGAAATACTGTACTTTAAAACTAAAAAAGTATATATAGAATGTGAAGATTCTCTTATAACAGATATTGATGGAGAAAAAGGTCCAGATTTTCCTCTTAGCATAGAATGTATAAAAGATGGAATAGAGGTTATGGGGATTAGTAGTGAAAAACGTTAATGGTTTAAAGTAAATTATAAAAACTCAAATAAAAAATTACTTCTAACTAAGGTTATTTATAGTAGAAGTAATTTTTTATTTAAGTCTTCATTTTTTATTGTAAGATTATTTAGCAGGTTTAAAGGAACTTTTTAGAGGAACTATTCTATTAAACACAAGTTTTTCATCAGTTGTATATTTGTTATCTATACTAAAGAATCCATTTCTAACAAATTGGAATTTATCAAAAGGTTTAGCATTCTTTACTTGTGTAGGCTCAACAAAACCTTGTAGTATTTCTAATGAATTAGGATTTATTTGTTCTAAGAAATGCTTACCTTCATTTTCAGGCACATCATCAAGAATTAATGGTTCAAATAATCTAAATTCACATGGTATAGCTGATTTAGCATCAACCCAATGTATTGTAGATTTTACTTTACGACCTGTAAATCCAGAACCACTCTTAGTTTCAGGGTCATAAGTTCCATGTATTTCAGTGACATTTCCATTTTCATCCTTAACTACATCAGTACATTTTACGAAATAAGCACCTTTTAAACGAACTTCATTTCCTGGGAAAAATCTAAAATATTTCTTAACAGGTTCTTCCATAAAATCATCCTGCTCTATATATAATTCTCTAGAAAAAGGAACTAATCTCTTTCCTTGAGATTCATCTTTAGCATTATTTTCTATTTCAAGCATTTCAATTTTATCTTCTGGGTAATTAGTTATAACTAGCTTTAAAGGTCTCAAAATTCCCATAGCAAGAGGTGCTTTTGGTTGTAGATTTTCTCTTAGGAAATAATCAAGCATTTGGCTATCTACTGTAGAATTAACTTTTGATACCCCTATTTCACTACAGAAATTGCGTAATGCTTCTGCTGTATAGCCTTTACGTCTGATACCAGATATTGTAGGAACACGAGGGTCATCCCAACCATCAACAACACCTTCATCTACAAGTTGTTTTAATTTTCTTTTACTCATAACAGTATTGTTTATATTAAGCCTAGCAAATTCTATCTGTCTAGGTACATTTTCCATTTCACACTCTTTGACAAACCAATCATAAAGAGGTCTTTGGTCTTCAAATTCTAGAGTACATATAGAGTGAGTTATTCCTTCAATTGCATCTTCAATTGGATGAGCAAAAGCATACATAGGATATATGCACCATTTATCTCCTGTATTGTGATGTGTTGAATGAGATATTCTATATATAATTGGATCTCTAAGGTTTATATTTGGAGAAGACATATCTATTTTAGCTCTTAATGTTTTTTCACCATCTTTAAATTCACCATTTTTCATTTTTTCAAATAAATCAAGGTTTTCTTCAATAGTCCTATTTCTATAAGGACTTTCTTTTCCAGGTTCAGTTAAAGTACCACGATATTCTCTCATTTCTTCTTGTGTCAAGTCACATACATAAGCCTTACCTTTTTTTATTAATATTAAAGCTCTTTTGTACATTTCATCAAAGTAGTTAGATGCAAAATTTAACTCGTTCCAATCAAATCCCAACCACTTAACATCTTCTTTTATAGATTCTACATATTCAACATCTTCTTTTAATGGATTTGTATCATCAAATCTTAAATTAGCTTTTCCGTTAAATTCCTTAGCTAATCCAAAATTAAGACATATACTTTTTGCATGACCAATATGTAAATATCCATTTGGCTCAGGTGGAAAACGAGTTATTATACTGTCATGTTTTCCTGTTTCTAGGTCATTTATAATAATATTTTTTATAAAGTTAGATGAGTTCGTTTCATTTGACATATTTTATACCTCCTATTTAATTTGCTTATAATACAGTACACTACACTGTATTGCATAATATTAATTTTAATCCAAGATTAGAAAAAAATAAAGGTGTAATTAAGAGTATTATGCAAAATATTAACTTTTATACTAAATTTATGTTTTTTACAGTTTATTTACAAAAAATGAGATTTGTTGAATTAATCCTCAAAAGACTGTATTATAATATGTATATTGTTAAGAATATTATGTGAAGTTAGTTATCTAAATTTATTTTAAATCTGTTGACAGATTTGTAAAGGAGACGATTATGGGAAAGGTTGCAAAAATTTTATTGAGTTTGCTTGTTATTGCTTTAGTGTTTATAGGTATTGTTGTATACATCTTGACACCAAAAGAGAGATATGATGTTAGTTCACAAAATAATGAAATTATAGATGAAGAATACTTGTCAAAAGGTTCATATATAAATTCCATGGAGGTAGTAAAAAATCCACTTAGAATGGTTGGAAAAGTGTCTGTTTCAGAGGATGAGTTTAGAAATTTAATATATACATTAATGCAAAAGCATGGGATTAAAGAGCTTGAAAATAATTTTGTTGAAATGAAAGATGGAAAAATAAAAGTAGCAGGACCATATAAGGTACTTGGATTAATAAATAGCCAATATGAGCTTGAGTTAAGACCTACTTTAAAAGGAGAAAATCTAATTGTGAGTCTTGAAAATGTGAAACTTGGTAGATTCAAGATAAGTGATAAGATGTTAGAAAAAATATTAAGTAACTATAATAAAAAAGTTCCATTTGAAGTTAATGGAAATAAGATTACTTTAGAAAAAAGTTATCTTTATCCAGTGACTCTTAAAAATATATCTATAAAAAAAGGAAATATTGACTTAGATATGGAAGTAGAAATAGATTTGAAATCACAAATAAATGGGGCATTAGGGTATTTGAAAGATTCTGGAAAGGCTCAAGATATACTAAATCATTTAATTAATTTAAAGAAAACAGCTGTTGGTTAAAAATATAGAAAACTTATATTTATATTTTTATTATATTTTATATAATATTGAAGTACTTTAAAATCAAAATTTGTAAAATAACATTTATTATGTTAGAATATTTTATGATATTAAGTTATAAGTATGTAATATTATTTAGTTACTAGATTGGGGGGAAATGATGAATAAAGTCTATATTGTAACAACATATACAGGAACTTTATTATCTTACTTAATAAGGAATATAAGTAAAAAACTGTATACACATGTGTCAATATCACTAAATGAAAATTTAAAGCCAATGTATTCTTTTGGGAGATTAAATCCAAGAAATCCGTTTATTGGTGGATTTGTTGAAGAAAATATAAATCAAGGATTATATGCTATAAGAAAAAATACTGTGTGTAGAGTATATTCATTAGAAGTAGATAATTTACAATATGAAAGTCTATTTAGAAATATAAAATTAATTAGTGATTATAGAGAAGATTACTATTATGATATAATGGCACTGATATATTTGCCAATGAATATTTATAGACAATCTGAATATAAATATGTATGTTCAAACTTTGTTGCTGATATGTTAGAAAAAAGTGAGATAGACATTTTAAATAAACAAGCATTTGAAGTAACTCCAAATGATTTTTATAATTTATCTGGTCTAACCTTGGAATATGAAGGTTTATTATCAGAATATAATTCTAGACAACATTCTTATGTATCAAAAATTGCAAACATCTAAAAATTTATTTTAGAGTTTATCATATAAAAACTATTGCTAGATAATTAGGCTGAAGATAGTAGTTTAACTTCGAGAGGATTAAGAATTCGTAAATCTTAGTTAAAACACTTTCTTCAGTTTTTAAGTTTCTGTGATTATTTGCATTTTTATAGTATTTTTGGGGTATATAGATTAGATATAATTAAATAAAATAGATATATAAATGTATAAAGATATCTTAACATATAAATAAATATGATAAATATTTATTTTTTGTAAATATATGGATATAATAGTAATAATAACATTTTGTAGAGAGGAGTATTAAATGAAACGATATCTTAAAACATATGGAGTTGCACTAATAATTGTAGTAATTTATGCATTTATTAAATTACCTGTACTTAGATTAGATTTCACATCTTTATTTTCAGTAGGAATAATTTTCTTTGTTGTGGCAGGAATATTGGATATGATGTTGGATAGAAATGAAAGAACATCTAAACTTGCCAAATATAATTTTTCAATAGCAATAGCTTTACTTGTGTATATTGTAGTTGTACCTTTTATAGCCTCTACACCTGTGTTTCATGCAAAGGCATATAAAGAACTATTAGGAAAAGTGACTGAAAGTAAATTTACTGATGATATTAGTCCTGTTAGTGTAAATGACATTCGTCTTGTAGATGAAGATATGGCCATGAAATTGGGTGATAAAAAGCTTGGAGAAGTTCCAGCTATAGGTAGTGTGTCAAAATTAGGAAAATTCCATATACAAAATGTGGATGGAGAGTTGTACTGGGTAGCACCTCTTGTTCATAGAGACATAATTAAATGGGTGACATCTTTAAGTGGTACAAGTGGTTATGTAAAAGTATCCGCAAGTAATCCTCAAGATGTTCAATTAGTTCAAGAAATAGATGGAAAGCCAATAAAGATAGTATACCAACCAGAAGCTTACTTACATCAAGATTTACAAAGACATTTATATATACATGGTATTGTAAATGTCGGTATGACAGATTTTACCCTTGAAATAAATGATGAAGGGAAGCCTTATTGGGTTGTAAGTTTATATGAGCATAAAATTGGTTATGGAGGAGCAAATGCTACAGGAATAGCCACTGTTGACGCAGAAACTGGAAAAATAAATGTTTATAATGTTAAGAATACACCTAAATGGGTAGATAGAATCCAGCCACAAGAATTTATAACAGACCAGATTAAAGACTGGGGTGTTTATGTTAATGGATTTTTAAATTCTGTTATATCAGAAAAAGGAGTATTAGTACCAACAGAAGGAACATCACTAGTTTATGGAAATGATAATAGGTCTTATTGGTATACAGGTATAACATCTTCTGGTGGAGATGAATCTACAATTGGATTTATGTTAGTTGACTCTAGAACAAAAGAAGCTAGATTATATAAACAACCAGGAGCTACTGAGACAGCTGCGATGAAATCAGCTGAGGGTAATGTTCAAGAAAAAAATTATGAAGCAACATTCCCTGTAATGTATAATATATTAGGTCAGCCAACATATGTATCATCATTAAAAGATAAGGCTGGTCTTGTAAAAAGAGTTGCATTTGTATCTGTTGAAGATTATAATGTGCTTGGTATAGGTGAAGATAAAAACGAAGCATTAAGAAACTATAAAGATTCATTAGAGTCTAAGGGAAATGATTTAAAACTTGATAATGACTTAAAAGACGAAGTCATAGAAGGTACAGTAACGAGAATAAGCCCAGATGTACGAGGCGGAAATACTAATTATTATGTAACTTTAGATTCAAATAAAGAAATAATATTCAAGGCCACTTCAAAAGTGTCTAGTGAATTGCCATTGACTCAAGTTGGAGATAAAGTTAAAATATCGTATTCAAAAGAAGCATCTGGTGTAATTGAAATGTCAGAATTTGATAACCTAAATATTGCAAACTTTGAAGACAAAAAAGCAAAAGAGGGAACAGGAACTGACGAAAATACAAACTCTCAAGATTCTGGAAATCAAGAGAATGTATAGTTTAACTTAAAAAGTCTGAAAATAGTATTTAATATGTTAATAGCTAGTTTTTATAAAATTTATTTTTATAAAAACTAGCTATTTTATTTCAATTCTTTGTAAATTTAATGTCATAAAATTAATATAATATTAGTACAACTTTGCAAATAATACTTCAAGGAGAATGTACTATGACAAATATGGAAAAAGAGATATTGCTTTTAATTAGCAGGGTTAGATGTGTTACAGAAGCTCAATTTAGAAAGATTTATGGAGACCAAAAGAGATATAATAAAAAAAACTTTAAAAAAACTTTGAGAAAAATGTGTAGTGAGTATACATTAAAAAAATATCCTTGTGATGTGGATTATTATAATTATAAAGACCTCTCATATGTATACTATTTAAATGGTAGTAAACTTTTTAAGGGAGATGATTTAATAAAGGCTCTAGTAGGGTCAGAATTAGTTGTTAGAATCAATACTGCAGGTTGTGATGTAAAAAGATTCTACCGAAATGTTAGTGTGGATGATATGAAATATGATTTATTTATTGAATATACAGACCAATTTGGTAATATAAAACAAGTTTTAGTAGATGTTGATTTAGATAATGAAATAGATATTTCTAAATATGAAAATCTTTCTAGAAAGATAGATAAATCTACAATTCCATTTTTTAAAGTGCCAAACGTTTTGGTAGTTACGCCAGATAATCTATCTGAATTAAATGACTTAGAGAGATACGATAATGAGTATAGCATAAATTTTATAGATTTAGGGTTAAATAAACTATTTAATTGTATATAAGCTAATTTTAAAAAAGAAGACTATGGATTTGCCACATTTTGTAAAATAATTGTTGCAATATTATATAGAATGTGATAAAACTATATTAATAAATTAATTAAAAAATAATGAGCCTAGGGTAGAGGTAGCTATATTCAATAGTATTCAATAAGAGCTGGTAAGTGTTGATGATTGATGAAAGGGTCTATAGCCGAAGAAAATTTGTTGACGGACGGATTTTCTGGACTTATGCATAATATGTATAAGGCTGTCACTTTTAAAGTGGTGAGCTACAAGGTTACTTGGTCTATGAGATTTACACGTCCAAAGTATACCTTTGGGCGTTTTTATTTATCAAAATTTAACTTGAGGGGGAAAAAGCATGAGTATAATTGTTCAAAAATATGGTGGAAGTTCAGTAGCAGATACTGATAAAATAAAATCAATTGCAGAAAATATAATAGAACGAAGAAAAGAAAATCCACAAATGGTGATAGTTGTATCTGCCATGGGTAAATCTACTGATGAATATATAAAATTGGCTAAAGAATTGAGTAATGAACCTAGTAAAAGAGAATTGGATGCATTGATGTCTACTGGAGAAATGATTTCAGCTTCTTTATTATCAATAGCATTAAATGCACTTGGATGTAAGGCTGTAAGTTATAATGCTTATCAATTAAATATAAAAACAAGTGGTCTTCATGGAAAGTCTCAAATTGATGATATAAATGTAAATAGAATTAAAAATAGTTTAGATGAAGGAAATGTCGTAATAGTAACTGGATTTCAAGGAATCAATGAAGATGGTGATGTAACTACTCTTGGAAGAGGTGGTTCAGATACATCTGCTGTAGCTCTTGCAGTCAAATTAAATGGAAAATGTGAGATATATACAGATGTTGATGGAATCTATTTTACAGACCCAAGAAAATATTCAAAAGCTAGTAAACTTGATGAGATTGAATATGAAGAAATGCTTGAATTAGCAAGTTTAGGGGCACAAGTAATGCACTCAAGAAGTATAGAACTTGCACAAAAATATGGTGTTGAAATTTATGTTGGACGTACATGTGGTACAGTAAAAGGAACATATATAAGAGGGGGAAAAGACATGAAATTAGAGGATAAAGTAATAACAGGATTAGCTACTAGTGATGATGATAGTTCTATAACAATAAAAGATTTTAAAGCAGAAAATATATCTAGTTTATTTGAAGATATAGCAACTATTGGAATAAGTGTAGATATGATAAGTCAAACTGCACCTATTTTAGATAAGATAAGTGTATCATTTACAGTTCCAAAAGAAGAACTAGGTGAATGTAAAAAGATAGTATCTAAATATACAGATGAAGAACATGTAGTAATTGATAATAATATCACTAAATTTTCTTTAGTAGGTCTTGGTATGAAAAATACTTCTGGAGTTGCTGCTAAAGTATTTAAGATATTTAATGAAAATGGTATAATGATAAAACTTATAACTACATCAGAAATTCGTATAACTTGTGCTATAAATTCTGATGATAAGCAAGTAGCTATAGAGAAAATAGCAGAAGTATTTAATATATAAAATTTGGGGAGGATATTATGAAACTTCATGGAACTATGACCGTAAATGATAATGAATTATATATTGGAGGAGTGAGTTGTTTAGAACTTAGTAAAAAATATCAAACTCCACTTTATGTATTTGATGAAGCTTTAGTAAGACAAAACTGTAGAGAATATGTAGAATATTTTAAAGCAAAAGATGGAAAAAATAAGGTTGCTTATGCAGGTAAGGCTTTTTTACCTCTTTACATGTGTAACCTTATAAATGAAGAACAAATGTGCCTAGATGTAGTTTCAGGAGGTGAATTATATACAGCTTATAAGTCAAACTTTCCTATGGAAAAAGTTTTCTTCCATGGAAATAATAAGACTAAAGAAGAAATAAATATGGGATTAGATTTAGGTGTAGGTAAATTTGTAGTAGATAATTTTTATGAATTAGACTTGATTGAAACACTATGTGAAGAAAAAGGTAAGACTCAAGAGATATATTTTAGAATAACACCTGGCATAGAAGCTCATACACATGATTATATAAAAACTGGTCAGATAGATTCTAAATTTGGATTTGCCTTAGTAAATGGAGATTTGTTTAGAGCTATAGAAAAATTAAGTGAATACAAAAATATCAAACTTGTGGGTCTTCATGCTCATATAGGTTCGCAAATATTTGATGTAGAGCCATACATAGATACAGTAGATATAATGATGAACTTGGTAAAAGAAATAAAAGAAAAATTCAATATACAATTAACAGAAATTGACTTAGGTGGAGGTGTAGGAGTTTATTATAGTAAAGAAGATAAGCCTAAAACTATAAAAGAATTCTGTGAGACTATAATTACTAAAGCAGAAAGTTCATGTAAAGAGCTTGGAATAGAAATGCCTATACTGGTAATAGAGCCAGGTAGATCAATAGTTGCAAATGCAGGAAGTACATTGTATACAGTAGGCTCAATAAAAGATATAAAAGATGTTAGAGTGTATGTAAGTGTGGATGGAGGTATGACAGACAATGTAAGACCTTCTCTGTATCAAGCTAGTTATGAATGTAGTATTGTAAATAAAATTAACCATGAGACTATGAATCATGTAACAATAGCTGGAAAATGTTGCGAGAGTGGAGATATATTGATTGGAGATATAGATATAATGGATATTAAAAGTGGAGACATACTTATAACAACATCAACAGGTGCATATGGATATTCAATGTCTTCGAATTATAATAAGATACCAAGAGCGGCGGTAGTCTCAGTATTTGATGGAAATGACAAGATAATATGTAAGAGACAAAGTTATGAAGACTTATTGTCTTTAGAAATATAGAATAAAAATTAAATATTAAAGTTTATTTTAAGTAGATTTGCTAAGGTGTATATAGCTCTAAATTAATTTTTAGTTTGTTGTAGTTATACATAGCATATCTACTTATTTTTCATTTTACTAACAAATTTCTTGTAATAAATATAAAATATTTTAAAAACTTCCTAATTATGATAAAATTTAAAGTATATAACAAGGAGGGGTTTAATGAGAGGAAGAGTAATTTTATTAATATCGATATTATCTATATTTCTTGTAGGATGTTCATTTAATAATAAAGATGAAATAAATTTAACTGAGCAAGGAAAAACATACTTAGAAAAACATGACTATAAAAAAGCTATGGAATCATTGTCCTCTGCATTAGAAGAAGACAATACTAATGAGAATGCAAGGGCTATGTACATGCAAGCTATGAGAATGTCAAATATGATTGAGTTTGAAGAAGTAAAAAATTACGAGGATGCAATTAAGGAACTTAAGCTTATAGAGAAAATAAAAAATGGTTCATCTGTTATTAAAGAAGAAGCAACCAAAAAGAAAGAGGAATTAACGAAGTTAGAAAAAGAGCAAAATGAAGCAGAAGAGCAAAGAAAGAAAAAGGCAAAAGATACAGCAGGAGAAGATAGATATAGAGTAGAATCTGATGCAAGGAAAACTTCTTACAGTAGAAATAATGAAAGTAATAAATCTAGTTCTAAAAATGACAATAAAAAATCAGATGATGATAAATCTGATAATAATAATGGTTCTTCTCAGAATCAAGAAAAACCAAATAATAATCCAACACCAACACCACCTTCTCCAGAGACTAGTGGGGGCTCAGATAGTGGTGGAAATTCTCAAAACTCAAATAATCAATAAAGATAAAATACATATATGTAATTAACAAAATATGTATTATAAAAAATTAACTCTTAGCAAACATAATTTGCTAAGAGTTAATTTTTTTAAAATAATAGAAAGGAGTTAATTTGCAATTAAAAATTAAGCGTGCAATAAGTATAAGTTATTGTAATCGATTGTCTATATATTTATCAACATAAGTTTTTACAACAGCTGCTATTGGTACTGAAAGGAAAACACCTATAAAACCAAATAAAGATTGACCTATTAAAATTGCAGAAATTACCCATATAGCACCTATTCCAACTTGATTACCCATAACTTTTGGTTCTATAAAGTTTCCATCTAATTGTTGTAATATAAATATAAATATAACAACCCATATAGTTTTTTGTGGGCTATATAAGATTGTCATAGCTATTGGAGGTATTGCACCAATGAAAGGACCAAAATATGGTATTATATTACCTAAGAATATTATTGAAGCCAAAAATAAAGCATTTTCTATTCGAATAACAAATTGAAATCCTAAGAATGCAATTATACCAATAATAAGAGAATCTAATATTCTACCAATTAAATAATCATAAAAAATATCGTGAGTAGTCCTAAAGAATTCTATAATATCATCTGCTTTGTTTCTAGCAGTAGAAGAGTATAGTAATTTCTTAAATCCCAACGCAATTTTTTCTTTGTCATATATAATATATATAGACAGTATAAATCCCATTGTCATATTAAATAGCATAGAAGATATGCTAAGTGTATAGGCTAATAGATTTTTAGGAATTCTACTAATAAAACTATTTGCCTCTTTTAATACATTATCTAAGCTATGCTGTATATGAGGAATTAAAGTTTTTAAAAAATCTATGTTTGACATATTTTTTTCTATAAAATTGTTTATATAATCAGTATACAGAGGCATTTCATTTATTAACCTATTTAATGTATTAGCAATTGATGGAATCAATAATCTAATGCCAAAAGCTAAAATAAGCCCTATAAGTATATAAGCTAAAAAAATGGCTAAAAGCCTATGTGTTTTAAATTTTATTTCAAAAAGCATTACTAATGGATTTAGAAGCAAAGCAAGCAAAATGGCTAGAAAAAATGGGCCAAAAAACTTTAAGAATCCTTCAATGCTTGATATAAAATCTGATGGAGTATTAACAAATTTAAAAAATAAAATTCCAATAAACACAACTATTAAATAGTATTTTACATTTTCTTTTGAAATATTAATCACTTCCTTAAAATAGTGTTTAATCAGCTATTACATATTAATAGTATGTGAAAAGAAATTACAATTATTTAGGAAAATTAAATAATTTTTTGGCTTGTTTTTAATTAAGGTCTAGTATAGTATAATAATGTAGCAAAATTAACATTGATAAAAATATTAAATAACATATAATTTAAGATAAGAAAGGATTATGTATGAGAATTAATAAGTATATAGCATCTTGTGGAATTGCGTCTAGAAGAAAAGCAGAAGAAATTATTCTTGAAGGAAGAATAAAAGTAAATGGAAATGTAGTGAGAGAATTATCATTTAACATTGAGGAAGAAAAAGATATAGTAGAACTTGATAATAAAAAAATAAAACTAAGCGAAGAATATGTCTATATAGTATTAAATAAACCAGAAGGATATATAACTACAGTAAAAGATCAGTTTAATAGACCAAGTGTAATAGATATAATTAAAGATATAAAAGAAAGAGTATATCCAATAGGAAGACTAGATTATGAGACTAGCGGATTATTAATACTTACTAATGATGGAGATTTAACATATAAACTTACTCATCCAAAACATGAGATTAATAAAACATATGTAGCAAGTGTGAAGGGTATTGTAAGTAATGATGAAATAAAAAAATTTGAGAGAGGATTAAAAATAGAAGATTACACAACAGCACCTGCTAAAATAAGAGTAACTAAAGAAAATAAAGAAAAGAATTATTCTGTGTGTGAAATAACTATACATGAGGGAAGAAATAGACAAGTAAGAAAAATGTGTAAAGCTATAAATCATCCAGTTTTAAATTTAAGAAGGATTTCTGTAGGTAAAATAGTATTAAAAGATATAAAAGTTGGAGAATATAGACACTTAACGAAAGATGAAATAAAATATTTAAAATCAATAAAATAAGAGTGAAATAAGGTTAACAGTAGGGAGAAATAGTATTATGGCATATGCAAAATATTTAACTAAAATTACAGATATAAATAAATTTTATTTAGAAAAGGTTGTAAGTGAGGGTGATATAGTAATTGATGCTACTATGGGAAATGGATATGATACAATATATCTAGCTGAGAAGGTCGGAGAAAAAGGGTTTGTATATGCTTTTGATGTACAAGAGGAAGCAATAAAGTCTACAAGAAAAAAGTTAGAAAAAGAAGGATATATGAACAGAGTAAAATTGATATTAGATGGTCATGAAAATATGGATAAATATATAAAAGAAGAAGTTTCATGTGTTTTATTTAATTTGGGGTATCTTCCCAGAGCAAAACATTCAATTATAACCAAACCAGACACAACTTTAAAAGCTCTAAAGTTGAGTTTAGAAAGATTAAAAGAAAATGGGATAATAAGTATAGCTATATATACAGGACATGATGGAGGTCAAGAGGAAAAAGATTGTATATATAATCTTATCAATAATTTAAACCAAGATGAATTTAATGTTTTAGAATCTAAGTTTTTAAATCAAGTCAATAACCCACCACAATTGATTTTAATTGAAAAGAAAAAATCACAGTAAATACTAAAAAAAACTTGACAAGATTCTATTAAGAGTTAATATATATATTGTGACCCCTTAAAAATACTTTAAATAATAAGCATACGATAGTTTGCTTTCAAAATAAAATATACACTTGAATATGCAAAATAAGATGGGAAACTTTTAAATGAGTAAAAATTGAAAAATTTAAAAGAAATATTGGATAAATATTAAAAAATGCAAGGAAAGATGGTATAATAAATTTAATCGAAAATACTATGTGATGTATAAGGTACAGAAAAGTTAGAATTTTATGAGTTTAAGAAGGTATGATAAAAACTAAGATGAAGTTGAGATAAAAACTAAATAATAGAATTTTTAGAAAAAAAGACAGTTTAACAAAAACAAAATAGTTTATATAACTAAAAGGAGAAAAAAATGGAAGAAACAAATGAAATGAAGGACAGTAAACATTTGATATCAAATATACAATCTCAGTATACGAGATTGAGTAAAGGTCAAAAACTTATAGCACAATATATTTTAAATAATTATGATAAAGTTGCATTTATGACTGCATGTAAATTAGGTGAAACTGTAGGTGTAAGTGAGTCTACTGTTGTAAGATTTGCAAATGCCTTGGGTTATAGTGGATATCCTAAATTACAAGCAGCACTTCAAGAACTCATAAAAAATAAGCTAACTACAGTACAAAGAGTTGAAATGGCACATGATTATTCCGATGATTTTGCAATATTGAACAAAGTTTTAAAGAGTGATATAGATAATATAAGGTCTACATTAGAAGAAATTGATGAAAGAGCATTTAAGGAAGCTTCTAATAAACTTTTAAGAGCTAGAAAAATATACATTCTTGGTATGAGAAGTTCTTTTGTGGTAGCTCAATATTTAGGTTTTTACTTAGATATAATACTTGACAATGTGCATATAATTAGAATGGATATGGGAGATGCTTTTGAGCAGATTGTAAGAATAAATGAAGAAGATGTTATAGTTGCGATTAGTTTCCCTCGTTATTCAAAAAAATCTTATCAAATTGTTGATTATGCTAAGGAAAAAGGAGCACATGTAATATCATTAACAGATAGCTTGTTTGCACCAGTAGCATCACTTGCAGATAATACTCTTTTAGTTAAAAGCAATATGGCTTCGTTTGTAGATTCTTTAGTTCCAGCACTTAGTATTTCAAATGCTCTTGCTATATCTGTTGGAATGAAGGAAAAAGAAGATATTAAACAACACTTTGATGATTTAGAACAAATTTGGAAGAGATATTCTGTATATGAGTAAAGTTTGCATATTAATAAATAATTTCAAGGATTAAAACGTTTAAATCTAGCCCTATTTAAACAAAGATATTATAAAAAAACTGACTGACACTTAACTGACAGTCAGTTTTTTGTTTATCTGAATAACATTTTGCTTAAATTATTAGAGGCTTCTTTGTCCATTTTCTCTAAAACATGAGAATATGTATTCATAGTTATTTTTATATCTGTATGACCCAACCTTTTAGAAACCACTTTCATATTAGTACTTCTCAAAAGTAGCAAACTAGCACTTGTATGTCTTAAATCATGTATTCTTATTTGTCTCAAATTGTTTTCTTTGATAAATATGTGAAAATTTTTTGATAATACCTTTGGTAGCCAGGGGCTGAAATTTCTATTTAGATATACTAACTGTGTTTTATATTAACTATGTGGTATGTAAATGACTTTGATTATACTAAATTAAAAGAGATTGATGTAGTTTTACATTAACTAAATAGTATGAGAATTATTGTTGTTTAAAAAAATTTAAAATCAAAAGAAGAAAAAGACTATGATAAGTATAGATTTAATTTTAATTATCATAGTTTTTTATTGTGAATATAGATAACTAAATATAAGAGCTGGTCAATCAATAAGTTCAATATCAATAGCATTATTTGGAAAGAAAGCCTTAATAGAGCAGGAATCACTTTTTAAATTGTTGGATTACAAAGTAAATTAAAACTATAGCCACTTTTAAATGCTGAAAATGTGCAGTTTTTTGTTTCAGACATAAGATAATAGTATTGTGGAAATGAAATGTTTCCATCTCAAAATTAAAAATATATTAAGAGATTATTATAGATTATATGAACATACTAGGCAAATCATGAGGATGCTATTTGTTTAATTCTGACTATGTTCAAAATCTATTGACTATATTAAGTATTTGAATTGAGATTAAAAATCTCATACAATTTTATTTTAATTCAGAGGTCTAAAAATTGAGTGAGGCTTGGCAATCTCACTCACTATACAAGTAATGGTTTAATCTAGGTTTAATTCCCAGAAACTGCAACATATTATGTATCTCCCTAAAGATACTAAGTTCGTCCATATTTAGTATTTTTTACTTTTTAGATTATGATTTTTAGTATAACCATGAGACTATATTTGACTGTAAGATAATAAGCTGTTACTATATATCTAATAACCATTAGTTTATAAAGAGGTGGTCAAATATGAAAATAGATTCAAGTACAACTCTACAAGATTTATTTGAAATATCAAAAAATACAATTTCTGATTTAAAAACTAATGAGGTATTTATAGTCAAAGAATTATTTAGGGGTTTCGAGTGGAATAGAATTTCTGAAAGTAGTCGTGCACAATTAGGTTCAAAATTTTTTAACTACGCAAATAATGATGGTAATTCCCATATAGAAGTTTTAGATAAGACACTAAAAAATCAGCAAAAATATAAAAAACTTTAATTTAAAAGGATTTAGCTAGTGGACTAGGTCTTTTAATGTGTGATGATAATATGAAAGAAAATAATTAATTAAAGAGGTATAAATATGAAATGTCCTAACTGTGGAAGTGAAAATATAGAAATAGGTATTTTAACAACTGGAGGTATATATGCTGAAACTATTGGATTGAAGTATATAGGAGATGGAAAGTTAGATAAAGTTATAAATAAAACTCTTCCTGTACAATCCATTATCTATTCAGATTTATGTTTAGACTGTGGTGAAATAGTGAGAACTTACATAAAAGATAATACCAATAAGAAATGGTGTAAAAATAAAAAATAGATTAAATTAAAAGGTCATTTTGATAGATGGTCTTTTTTATACTATGGCAATATAAAAGAAAATAATTACTAGGAGGTATGGATATGTATGAGTATAAATTTTTTCAGTTACCAGCTACACCACTTTTTAATAAAGGTAAGACTATAAATGATGTACGGATACCTATTTTAGAAGAGGAATTTAATAATCTAGGAAAAGATGGATGGGATTTATTTCAGATAAATTGGATTGAAGGTATTGCTGTATTTAAAAGAGAAATTAAAGAATAAATTAGTGTATAATAAAATAAAACATAAGGGAGATAACTATGAAATGTCCTAATTGCGGTAGCGAAAATATAGAGCAAGGTATTTCTACAGTTAGCGAATCAGGATTTGTTATATATAAAACTGGTTTAGAATATAATACAAGATTTTCCTCTAAGGTATCTAAAACATATTCTGACTTATGCTTAGATTGTGGTGAAATAGTGAGAACTTATATAAAGGGGAAGACTGACAGAAATTGGTGTAAAGATTAGAAATAAAAATACATAAGATTTAAAATGATTATCTTTATAGAGGGTATTTTATCTTTTAAAAATTAAATCTATGGGAAAATAACCTAAATTAGTTAGGAGTGATAACTATGAAGAAAAATATTTTAGGGACATTGCTACCATTACTAACAATGATTATAATATTTGTTCTATCATTTGAAAATATAATAACTAATAGTTTAGGATTAAGCAATATGGATATAAAAGGAGCTCTTATTTTAGGTATAGTATTATTTATTCCATTTTCATTTTTAGTTAATGGTATAATATGTGCTATCAAGCAAATAAATTGGAAAATTCCAGCATTAATATCACTTCTAGGCTCGATTATTATTATGATATATCTAAAATTTGATAGTACAGAAATGGCATTGTATTTATCATATTATTTTATAGCATATTGTATTGAATATTGGGTAACTAGTTCAATGAAAAAATAAATTAAAAGGTTATCTTAACCGATGGTCTTTTTTTATACAATAAATTAAAAGGAGAATGAAATTATGAAATTTGAAGAAGTATATAAAAAGATTAAAGAATTAATAGAAATTATTTAAACTAATCTTAGGGTCTGTTGGCTAATAATTAGCTTTATTCTTTATTATATGATATAATGTAAAATAGAGATAAGGAAGTGGTTAGTATAGGAATATTAAAAAGTGCTGAATTAATTAGGAAGATAGCACAAAGAATTGCTAGAGAAAAAGGAATAAGAGAGCAAGAGGCATGAAATGATGCTGTTACAGAGTATAAACAAAAACATAGATACTTAGTCTAGAGAATCATCTTTATAGATGGTCTTTTTTTATGTAAGAAGTTTGTGTAATAAATTAAAAATAAATGTAAAAAATATTATACAACTATAATAAGATAAAGTAATGTTTTTAAGGAGAAAAAGATATGCTCAATCAGTTTAATGAATTTCTTGGTAACTATATAAATATAATTTCTGTAATTGCATCATTTGCATCAATAGCAGCCTTGATTATATCAATTATAGCTTTTATGGAGTCTAATAAACAAGCCAAATTGATATTAAAATATAGAAGAAATAACGAGAATAATATGGCTGGTGATTATTATGAAAATGGTAATGGATATATTAGACTTGATTCGAATAATATAGATGATAAATCTGATATATATACTAAGATTCATAGTAATAACTTAGTTGATTTTGTAATAGAAAATAAAAGTACAATTGTTGCAAAAAGCCCTATATTAAGTTTGAAATTTATTAATATGGAAGTGGATATTGAAGAAAATAATAACTTTGAACAAATAAATAGTGAGCTCAGATGGCATCCAAAAGATAATACCACAATTCATAAAGGAATAAATTTTAGAATAGAGCAATTTAATTTTAAAAACTGTGTTATGCTTAAAAAAGAAGTTTATATAGAGGTGGTATTATCAGCTGATAATATGAAGACAAAAGAATTTAGAATACCAATAAAAGTATATTAAAGAACACTAGCAAGTGTTCTTTTTTTGTCTAATGGATTGAAGGCAGTAAATGAATAAAAGAGAAGTTGTGTATTTAAATTTAGAAGATATAAAACCTTATGAAAATAACACTTTAAAGATTCAATTAAACTTAAGTAAAATGTTTGTATAAATCTTGTGATATATTTAAAATCTTTTTAGAATAATTATAAATTTATATTGATAAACAACTGTAAGAGTAGACTTGTTTTATAGTATAATAAATTAATATATTATGCAGAAAATTAAGGAGATATACTTATGCAGACCTTAGATGTATACATGAAAAAATTATGTCCACAATATCTAATCAAACATAGTGAAATCGTTGATGAAGTAACTGTTGATGTACGTACACCAACAGAATATGGTAGTATAACTAAATTAGAACATAATATCTCTGTTATTAATGAAAAAGAATATGACTTTTTGCACAGGAATAAGCCTATTGCAGGAATTATTGTTTTATATGGTTTAATAAAAAATCGCAAAAAGATAAAAAATAAACTCCTATCTATTAGTGATAACAATAGTAAAAAGATAATAATTGCTTGTTCTAAAGGTAGGATTCGTAGTCCAGTTGTTTGGATGTATTCTAGATATTTAAAAATAGATTCTAAAGTATTATTGGATGGAATAAATTCTCTAAAAAATAATTCTTAAAAGCGAAAATTTGAGTATTTTGTAATTGTCGAATAGTTTTTGAAGGATATTAATCTTTGAAGTTGAATTTTATACTTTGGAAGAGATTAATATGGATGAAAAGTATTTGAAAGAATATTTATTTTATTATGAGAAATTAAAAGTTAAGAAGAAAAAATAAGAAACTATAATTTAATAATAATAGAAAAAATAAGTATATAAAATAATAGAACTGTAGTAGATTTAAATGCTAAAAATAATATGTTGATATGGTTTTATCCAGCATTGACTTTGTTTATTGCAATAGATAGTTGAAAAGTTCGATTTAATATCAGGTACAATATTAAAATACACATTTATAAATTATAGATGTGTATTTTTTATATAAAAAAATACAATAAGAGGAGATTAAAATAATATGAGTAATTTAAGTGCTTTTTTAGCCCAAAATACGACAAAAATTGACGATGTAAAATATGTAGCAAATGACAGATTCTTAGATGAATAAGGAAAACCAGTCAAGAATGGATAATTTAATAAGTTTTATACCTGAGCAGTTACTAATTTTAGTAGCTGTTCTCTTTATTATGGGTAAAGGATGCAAAAAATATAAATAACTAAATAATAAAGATATTCCAGTAGTCTTATTAGCACTTGGAATAGGTTTTTCAGTATGGACTCTAGGATTAAATCCAACCTCAATCTTACACGTTGTAATTTGTTGGGGGATATCAATAGGTATAAATCAAACTTACAAACAGTTAAAGTAGGAAAATAAATAATGAAAATAGCAATAATAACAGAGCATACGCTAACAGGTAAAGTAACAGGAGCAGTTGGTTATATAGATGAAGGAAAAGAAAATAGAATACTAACTGATTTAATTGTTAGATGGTTGAAACAAGGTGGAGCAACTGTATATACTTATAAGATAAATCGAATAATTATCTATCTGAACAATGTCAAATAACAAATAAACAAGACATAGACTTAGCAGTACAAATTCACTTCAATGTAAATAGTACAACACTAAATTCTATGGGTGCAGAAACAATATACAAAACTAATAATGGCAAAGTGTATGCAAATAGAGTAAATGATAAATTAGCAACAGTATTTAAAAATAGGGATGTAAAATCAGATGTAAGAGGTCTTTACTGGCTTGGTCAAAAGCACCAGCAATTCTAATCGAAGTATGTTTCGTAGACAGCAAAATTGATACAGACTATTATATTAAAAATAAAAATACGGTTGCGAAACTTATAGCAGAGGGTATATTAAATAAGAAAATAGATAATATTGAAGTGAAACAAATGTATAAGCATACAGTAGTTTTTTAAGGAGAAATTGAAAAGGTATTAGCACAAATAGTCAGTTGGAATTATAAAGAGAGTGAATGTTTAGTTTGTGATATAAAAGATTATAAGCCATATCAAACAGAAAATTTATATATTATAGGTGGAGGAGTATGTAATAAGATAAGTTCTATAAATAAAGAAAAATACACTATGATAAAGGGGAATGATAGATTTGATACACTTTACAAAGCGTTAGATTTTATAAACAAATAGATTTAATTGATAGAAATATATTGAAATTAGAAAATATTACATATAACTAAAAGTGGTAGGTTAAACTTATCACCTTTTTTTATATATTTTCATTACCTAAGTTATACCTGTGAATGTGTATTTAAAATACATTCTTAATAATATAAAATTTAATTAAAAATGGACAATTCTTCAATGGATAATTTACTATTATTTATATATTAGAATACATTTTAGAATTATTGCTAAAAATGTAAAAATATGTTAAATTCTATATAAAATTATATTATTGTTAAAGAGGGTAATATCAAATGAAATGGGTTAGTAAAAAAATATTTATTTTAGTATTATCAAGTATAACAATACTGTCTTCAGTTGGAGGAGTAAACGCATTAGAAATTAAAATGAATAGCAATTTAAAAAAACAGATAGAAAAGAGGACTACTATACCCGCTTTAGATACATTGACAATGGTACAAGCTTTTCCAGATGCAAATTTTAGAGCATATCTTTGTGATATTCTATCTATAAAAGATGAAAATGTCCTTATATCTACAGACTCTAAGGATAGAATTGAAGCTATAGATGAATTGGCTGTATATGAAAAATCAATAAAAGATTTATCTGGAGTTAATTATTTCGTTAATTTAAAATGGTTATATTGTAGTAATAATAACTTGGAAATATTAGATGTAAGTAATAATCTAGAACTTGAGACTCTAAGTTGTTATGGAAATAACTTGGAAACATTAGATGTAAGTAATAATCTAAAACTCACAGGTTTAAATTTTGGTGGTAGTAATATTAAAACATTGGATATAAGTAAAAACAAAAAACTTGAAATACTATATTGTTATAATAATAACCTAAAAACATTAGATATAAGTAATAATCCAGAACTTACACATTTAAGTTGTTTTGGTAATGGCTTAAAAATATTAGATGTAAGTAATAATCCAAAACTTAAAGAATTATATTGTGATGATAATGACTTGAAAACATTAGATGTAAGCAATAATCCAAAACTTGAAAACTTATATTGTCGTGATAATAACTTAAAAACATTAGATGTAAGTAATAATCCAGAACTTAAAGATTTAAGATGTGGTGGTAATGACTTGAAAACATTATATGTAAGCAATAATCCAAAACTTGAAAACTTATATTGTTATAGTAATAACTTAAAAATATTAGATGTAAGTAATAATCCAGAACTTAAAGAATTATATTGTTATAGTAATGACTTGAAAACATTAGATGTAAGCAATAATCTAGAACTTACACATTTAAACTGTATTAATAATATGCTTAAAACATTAGATGTAAGTAGGAACAAAAAACTCATATCCCTTTATTGGGAAAAACAGAGAGAACCAAAAGAATCATCTGGAGGAGGTTCTTATACTCCAAAGTCAATAGTAACAAAGAAAGATTCTTTAGTAGGTTCTGATATATATGAGACTTCAATAAAAATAAGTAAAAAAGGCTGGGATAATGCAGATAATGTAGTACTTATAAATAGTTCTAGTATATCCGATGCACTATCAGCTACACCATTTGCAAAAGCTAAAAATGCCCCAATACTGCTTACTCAAAATGATGATTTAAATCAACTAACAGAAAATGAAATAAATAGATTAGGTGCAAAAACTATCTACATAATTGGTGGATTTAATTCTGTAGATGCTAGTATTGAGAAATATTTAAAAGACAAAGGTTTAAATATAATAAGAATATCTGGGAATGATAGATATGATACTTCAATAAAACTAGCAAAAGAATTACATAAAGAAAATAAACTGTCTAAATTAGTTTTAGTAAATGGAGAAAAAGGACTCGCTGATGCAGTAAGTATGGGAGCAGTATCAGCAAAAGAGAAAATGCCAATACTTCTTACTAACGAAAATGATGATATGAAAGCTATAGAAGAATTGATTGATAATAAGGATATATCAAAATCATATGTAGTGGGTGGAGATAGTCTATTTAATAAAGATATTGGAGATAAACTTCCATATGTAATTAAAATAGCTGGAGAAGATAGAGGAGAAACTAACTCAAAAGTAATAGACTATTTTTATGATAATAACATTTTAGATAATTTATATATTGCAAAAAATGGAGAAAATAGAGAAGATGATTTAGTTGACGCTTTATCAGTAGGAGTACTTGCAGGTAAGACAGAATCACCAGTAATATTAGTTGGAGATGGAATAAGTGATACTCAAAAAAGTTTAATAAATAAAAGAGAATTTAGAAATATAATTCAAATTGGTGGAGATGGAAATGAAAAAGCATTTAGTGAAATAGAAAATTTAGTGAAGTAGATAGATTAGAAGGTAGTAACTAGAGTTAGTTGCCACCTTCTTTTTTAATAAATTTAAAGTTTATAGAACAATATACCTTTTTCTAATTAAATAATATAACATTGTTGTTATAATAGTTGCTAATATCATTTTTATTATTGTAATGTCTAATATTCTTGTAAATAAGCCTATTGCTATGTATTCAAAGCTTATTGCGTAGCGATAAAGCACTTCCAGTTTAACAGTTCTTTTTCTATCTATATTTCCATACTTTAATTCTAATTTATCTAAATATTCATCACTACAAAAACCAATTTTATGTTTAATTAAGGCTATTATTGTAGTTAATATTATAATTCCTATTCCAATAAGTATAAGATTGATATTCCCCAAATTCATAGTAGATACCTCCTCTAGCATAATAATTTTTTTATGTATGATGTTTATATTCTTTTGTAAAGAGGAAAGGAAGATAAAATAATGATACAAATATAAGTCTTTCTAAAATAATATAATAGCTAAGTGACATTTCAGAACTATTACAAATAACATCCAAACTATTAATTAAAGCATGAATTATAGAACAAAACCATATATTTTTAGTTTTCAAATAAACATAACCTAAAAATATAGAAAGTCCGATTCCATAAATTAAATGAATTACACTTCCCATTATTGGAGCATCTGGACTATAGAATGTAAATTGTAAAGGTAAATGCCATAAACTCCAACAAACTCCTACAATTATAACACCTATTTTTTTACCAAATTTATCAAAGAAAATACTTTGTAAAAAACATCTCCAGGCATATTCTTCAGACAAAAAAGGATAAATATATATTAGTGATATTATAATAAGGTTAAGATAAAATAAAATACCATTATAATTAAGATTATTTCTACTTATTATTAATCCAAGAATAATTTGAGAAAATATAAAGTAGACAACTAATAAAGTACCTGTTCTTACATTTTTTAGAATATACAGTTCATTTGATTTAAAAGAATGAATAATAAGATATAAACTGCTTATTAAAATTAATATAGAATTCACTAATTGATATTGATTGAGGTTTATTAAGTTAAATGATCTAGCAATAAATAATAAAAAATAACTAAGAAAAAGTAATATTACTAATGAATAAAACTTATACTCATTATTAGTTTTTCCTTCTGAGTAAAATTTTGCAATAGCGACAGAAGATAAAGGCAATATCATCATGAATGATGCAAAGTTTTCTGGGTCAATAAACTTATTGAAATATAATAGTAAACCTAGTAAATAAGTTAAACCAAAAGTTATAGAAAAAAATATTATAATCTGTATTTTCTTTCTTTTTTCCTCGTTTTCAATATATTTTGGATTTAATAAATCAATCCATTTTTCTTGTAACTTCAATAGAAAAACCTCCTTTAAGATATTATTTTCTTTTTTATAATCACCAACTTATATAAGATTTATCTTTCTTAATCAAAGTATATCAGTAAGATAAGTACAAAAAGTATATAAAGTATTACAAATATATATAATAAAAATTAATAATGAGATAATGAATAGCAAAAAAATAATTATTTTGCAGAAATAGATTTAAATTTCTCAAAATTTATACTATAATTTATGTAAATAAGTAGATATCCTTATAAAATTAAAAAATTTGTATCATTTGAAATATCAGTATTGATGATTTTTTAGTATATGTACAAAGATAAAGAGAAGTGTATCAAGTGCCACTCGGACTGATTATGTAGATGTTTTTATAGGAACTAAATTTGGTTTAGCATAAAATACAAATATAGAATTTAGGTGCTTTTTATGAAAAAAATTTTATGGATTTTACATAGCTTTATAGTTATTACGATTAATTTTATATTAAAAGAAAAAAATTATAACTTTATTTTACTGGCAATCTTTTTTATACTACTATTAATTCAAAATGGAGTATTAAAAACAGGTTACCAAAATAGAGCTACCTTTTATCAAGATAATTATTTTAATGAAGAAGATAAAAATGATGAGATAAAACTTATGACTATAAAGAATTTTATATTTTTGTCATTACCATTATGCTTTAATATAATATTTAACTATTTAACTTCTTAAATTGCATTTAGATTTATTTTAGTAATAGATAAATTAAATTTAAATATTAGATAAAAAGGTAGTAACTATTTAATTATAATTACTACCTTTTTTGTTGCGGATAAAAATATTAATAAATTGTGGAAAACTCATACAAAAACTGTGAATAAAATATTTAACTTACATGTATATACAATCTAAAATATAGAATGTTGAAAAATCAATGTTTATAGATGAAAATATAAGATAAATCTTATTCTGTATATGAATAATAATGTTATAATTTTTTAAACAGAGGAAAAGGTAATAAGGCTTTTGTCTTCCTTTTTCTATGCAATAAAACTTAAAGCTAAGTCATTCAATTTTTCACAGGAATTAGGGCTGACAACAATAAGCGTGATTTTTCAAGTTCCAGCGAGAGCCAAAGTACGAAAAGTGAAAAACTCTCTATTGACATAGTTAACTCGATATGCAACAATAGTTATATAACGTATGTAATTAAAAAATTGCCAATAAGGAAGTGAAATTTAATGCCACCTAAAGCAAAAATAACAAAAGAAATGATTTTGAATACTGTATTGGAGATTACAAAGGAAACAGGGTTTGAAACTGTAAATGCTAGGAGTATTGCAAGTAAATTACAATGTTCTACTCGACCTATTTTTACTTGTTATGAAAACATGGATGAATTAAAAAGCGAATTTCTTACTTTTGCATATGAATACTATGAGCAGTATGTTAATAATTATCGTAATTCTGTAAATGTCAGTCAATATTTAATCATTCCTCTTTCATACATTGAATTTGCTCAAGAAGAAACACATTTATTCAAGCTATTATTTATAAATGATATGGATTTGAATATGACAAAGACTAATGATTTTTATAAAGAGATTGACAATGAAAAAAAGGCAATATCTTTTTCAGAAACCGTTGGAATAGAATTAGAACATGCAAAAGTAATATTTTTGGATTTATTCCTTTATACCCACGGCATAGCAGTTTTAACAGCTACGAAAAAATTAATATTAGATAGAAATAGTACTGAAAAAATGGTGAGAAATATACTGTCAGCTTTTATAAGACAAGAAAAACCAGATTGGAATTTATCTATTTAATGTTTATTAACTAATATAGAAGAGGTGCAATATGAAAACAAACCAATACTTAATTGATTTTTACAATAATTATGATGAAGATAGTCGACTGGCATTAAAACATGGATCAGTTGAATTCCTCACTACTATGCATTACATTGAGAAGTATATAAAGCCTGGCAACCACGTGCTTGAAGTCGGTGCTGGAACTGGACGATATTCTCACACACTGGCACGTCAAGGATATGACGTTGACGCGGTGGAGTTAGTAGAGCATAATATAGATATTTTCCATGAAAATACCCAATTAGGTGAAAATATAACCATTACTCAAGGGAATGCCATGGATTTATCTGCTTTCTCTGACAATGAATATGATATTACACTACTGTTAGGTCCGTTATACCATCTTTATAGCATAGAAGATAAACAACAAGCTCTGCGAGAGGCAATTCGTGTAACAAAACAGGGTGGTGTGATTTTTGCTGCATATGTCATATCTGATGGCTGTCTTCTTGACGAAGGATTTAAACGTGGCAATATAGATGTTACTGAATATATTGAACAAGGATTGATTGATTCTCTGACATTTGCTGCCAAGTCCAAACCAAAGGATTTATTTGAACTTGTACGTAAAGAAAATATTGATGATTTGATGTCTGTATTTCCTGTAACCCGATTGCATTACGTCGCGACAGATGGCTGCACCTTATTTATGCGTGAATCAGTAGACGCGATGGACAATGACGCATTTGAATTATATTTGAAATACCATTTTGCTACTTGTGAACGTGAAGATTTATTAGGTATTACAAGCCATGCAATTGATATATTCAGAAAATAAGTATATGGATTTAAATTTACATGCATCATAAAGTATTAATAAAGAAAGGGAATATTTAAGAAAATAGCACAATACGTTTTTACTAAGTTACTTGTATTTATTTAAGATAGTACTATTTTTAGATTTGCTACTATCAAGTATACACTTAAAAACTTTAAATGGTATGAGTACTGTATTAAACTGGACTCATACCATTTTTTACTTGAATACATTCATTATTATAGAAATAAATATAATAATTTGTAAGTTTGACAATTTCATTTAGGCTATTTATATTAATTAAGTAGAGTATCATTACTTTAAGCTACCAAAAAAATATTCAATAAAAAAGAAAAAACTCTTTTAAAATAGTACTTTCTTTTTTATTGAATAGATAAAATTGTAATAACAAAATGAATGAAAATTATAATAATATAGGATAATTTAATTTAAATCTATAGAAAAAAATCTGAAAATTTTCATATAAAAATAATATTTAACAGCTAATTATCATCTGGTCAAATTTTATATTGCTAAAGTTAATATATACTTCCTGAAAACTGTATGTTTTGTAAAAGAATACTTATATAGCTTGGAAGCTTTAATATAATTTTATAATCTATAACATATTTGGATAAACTATGTAATGATATAAAAGGAGGTATAAGCAAATGGAAAATTCTATGTTTTGCTACCAGTGCGAACAAACAGTAGGTGGAAAAGGATGTACCAAGATAGGTGTTTGTGGTAAAACACCAGAAATAGCAGCACTTCAAGATTTATTAATTTATCAGTTAAAAGGAATAAGCTGCTATGCTAAAGCTATTATAGACAATGGAGAAAAAATAGATAAAGAAATAGTTTCTTTTGTAGAAAATAGTCTGTTTACAACTTTAACGAATGTTAATTTTGATGGTGATGTTCATGAAGAGATGCTTAGAAAATCACAAGAGATAAAGCAAAAACTAAGAGAAAAAATTAAAGAACCTATTAAAAGTAATGAATATACTGAATATAATTTAAGTGATACAAGAAGTCAAATGTTAGAAGACGCTAAGAGAGCTGGAATAATGTTTGATGAGAGTTTAAATCCTGACATACGCTCACTTAGAATGACTATACTTTACGGATTAAAAGGTATAAGTGCTTATGGACATCAAGCTAGAGAACTTGGATATTATAATAATCAAGTAGATGAATTTTATTTTAGAGCATTATCAGCAATTACAGATGACGATATTTCTCTAGAAAATTTAATAACATTAACTCTTAAGACTGGAGATATGAGTGTTGCTGTAATGCAAAAACTAGATGAAGCTAATACTACTATTTATAAAAATCCAGAGCCTCATAAGGTAAATGTAAACATAAAAAAAGGTCCATTTATAATAGTATCAGGGCATGATTTAAAAGATTTAGAAATGTTACTTAAACAAACAGAAGGAAAAGGAATAAACATATATACTCATGGAGAAATGATTCCTTGTCATGGATATCCAGAATTAAATAAATACTCTCATTTAGTAGGTAACTTTGGAGGAGCGTGGCAAGACCAGCAAAAAGAGTTTGATTCTATACCAGGATGTATACTAATGACAACAAATTGTTTGATGAAACCTAGAGATTCTTATAAAGATAGAATTTTTACAACTAGTGTTGTTGGATGGGATGGCGTAAAGTATATAGGTAAAAATGAAAATGGAGAAAAAGATTTTAGTGAAATAATAAATAAAGCACTAGAATTAGGTGGATTTAAGGAAAGTGAAGAGCCACACGAAATATTAGTTGGATTTGGACATAATGCGACATTAAGCAATGCACCTGTAATAATAGATGCAGTTAAGACTGGAAAGATAAGACATTTCTTCTTGATTGGAGGATGTGATGGTGCAAGACCTGGTAGAAACTATTATACAGAATTTGCTAAACAAGTTCCTGAAGATTGTATAATTCTAACTCTTGCATGTGGGAAATACAGATTTAATAAGTTGAATTTTGGGGAAGTGGCTGGATTACCTAGACTATTAGATGTTGGTCAATGTAATGATGCTTACTCGGCAGTAAGAATAGCCTTAGCTTTGGCCGATGCGTTTGACACAGATGTGAATAGTCTTCCTCTTTCAATAATATTGTCGTGGTATGAACAAAAAGCAGTAGCAGATTTATTGGCATTACTATCACTGGATATAAAAAATATTTATTTAGGACCAAGCTTACCAGCATTTATAAGTCCAAATGTACTACAGTATTTAGTTGACACATTTAATTTAATACCTATTAGTACTCCTGAAAAGGACTTAGCAACATGTCTAAATGTTCCAGCAAAATAATTAGAATTGTATATTATAATCAAAAAAGAGTGCTTTTAAACACTCTTTTTTAATCGTTTTCATCTTCTACATATTCAAGTATATCTCCTGGCTGACAGTCTAAAGCTTTACAAATTTCATTTAAAGTAGTAAATCTAATGGCTTTTGCTTTGCCAGTTTTTAAGATTGATAAATTAGCATTCGTAATGTCTATTTTTTCAGCTAAATCTTTAAGTGATATTTTTCTTTTTGCCATCATTACATCTAGATTAACTATAATTGCCATAACATCACCTCTATATCGTCAAGTCATTATCTTCTTTTATTTTTATAGCTTTATCAAATGTTTCAGCAATTACAAAACACATTAGCGCAAATATAAAAGAAATAATCATAAGTGGTGAAATACCTCCATTATTGTCTCCAAATATCATTATAGGAGTAGCATTTGAGCCATAACCAATTATACATTCAATTATAGTATTTACTAATAAACAACACCCCATTATTTTAAATCTTTTTACATTTTCAAATATAAAAGGTGAGTATTTAGTACTATTAATTATAAATATTAAGAATAAAATAACTATAAAGTAGTCAGAAAAATATAGTATTCTTGCAATTAAGGTAATTAATTTGTCATAACTAAAATCATATAAAAACATAGGTATCATACACAAGAATATTATACCAGCAACACCTAAAATTGATAATATAAAATATAGAAATACTGATAAAATATTGCTAAAAAATCTTGTAATCATAAAATATTCTCTCCTTAACATAGATTATATTATTGATTATAATACATAATTTATTGTTTTTCAATAATAAATTATTGATATAACATATAAAAGTATTATAATATATATTAAAAATAACACTATATAAGGTAGTAGGTTTATATGAAAAAGAATATAAGTTTTAAAATACTAAATAATATTGTATTGATTAGAATAATTTTGATTTTATTATCACTTATTTTAGTGCTATTAGTACTAACACCATATTTTAAAAGTGGCGTGGCATTACAGATACGAATATGCCAACCGTCATATCAGTAGCTATATATATGTGTGCTATCCAATATGTTGTATCATTGTCTATATTAAAAAAATTATGTAAATTAGTAGCAATCAATAAACCATTTTCAAAAGAAATACCTAAAGACTTAAAAAATATCTGTATGTGCATTTAGTGAAATTTTTATATTTAATTTTGTAGTGTTAATATTATTGCTATGTTAATTAATTATTAGTGATTGCTTACGATTTTGTATATCTTCAAAGTTTTTAAATAATAATTAATTTATTGTCTATCTAATTATCTTAACAACCTAAAAATAAAATTAATTAAATAGACGTTGATAAATAATTTAATCATGATAATAATACTGTTATTTTTTATTTAAATAAAGCAACTATCCATTCATCTAAAGCATTTAATTCTTCTGGAGTGTTAAACCAGTGTTTGCTATTTTCCATAATAGTCAAACTGCAATTAAATTTTTGAGTAAATTTCTCTACAACACTGATTTCAGTAAGTTCATCATACTTACCATATAATATTTTTGTTGGTACATTCCATTGAGTAATAGGGTGTTGCTTTGCATATAACAGATATTCCCATGAAAGAGTATATCCAAATGAAGTTGGAATAATTAGTTCATGTTTAAGTTGTTCTTCTGATACATTTGCCCAATTCATCATATTGGAAATGAGTTGTTGCATATCGAGAATTGGAGATACAAAAATACATTCCTCTAATTTCTCATTTTTAAAACTTAACATGCTAAACCATGCTCCAATGCTATTTGCATATAGTGAAACTTGGTTCCAATGGTATTTTGCATATTCCATAATACTCGATAACTCTGGAATAACATGCCAGGGGTCAAATGCATCATTTTCTTTTTTACGTTCTCCATGTTCAGGTAAATCTATACTTAAAACCTGATATTTATGATGAACAGCAATATTGGCAAAAGCTTCAGCTTCTTCTTTACGACCAGATTGTCCATGTATGTAAATATATAATTTACTTGAAGGATTTCCCCAAAGGATTGAAGGAATTCCATGAATTTGAAAATGTTTTTTTTCCATAAAAATCTCCTCTCAGTTTGATACATTAGTTATTTTTATTTAATCAAACTATAATTTGTATTGTAAAAATACAACCTAAGACAATACTAATTATATTAGGTTAAATACTAATTTAATTAGTATTATATTAAAACATAATTAAATTGTCAATGTTTTATGAGAGTATAAAGTATTTTATAAGTTTCGATTATTGACGAAACTAATTAGATTAGCTAAACTAATAAAGTAATTAATTTTAAATGAAAGAGGGACAATTATGCGTGTTAATAGAGAAATAGTTGTACAAACTGCATCAGATATAGCTGATAAAAATGGGCTTAACAAGGTTTCTTTAAAAGTTGTTGCAGAAAATATAGGTATACGTACACCATCTTTATACAATCATATAGAAAGTCTAGATGACTTATTGCTTGAAATAGCTCATAAGGGAATGAGAGAAATGAATAATCAGATGATAAAGGCAGCTATTGGCAATTTTGGAGATACAGCTATAAAATGTATAAGTATTGCATATTTTAATTTTATAATTACTCATCCTGGTGTTTATGAAACTATTCAATGGGCCACTTGGCATGGAAATAATGAAACATTAGAAATCTTTGATGAATATAAATCTTTATTAGAAAAACTTATTCTTTCTTGTAATCTAAAAATAAAGAAAACAGATGAAGTATTAAATTTAATAATGAGTGTACTTCATGGTTATTCGACTTTACAGCTTGGAAAAGCACTTACGAGTCAAGAAGAAGCCATAAAAGGTTTAATTGATTCTATTGATACTGTGCTATCAGGTATTCACAAAAAATATGATTAAGTAGGGAAGTCTTAGAACGATATGGTAATATAATAAATGTTTGATGTTATATATTTATTGGCAGATTATAAAGAAGTAATAATAAAATATTTCTACTGTCTATATATAAAATTATTAGTTTAATAGTTAATTTGACATATTAAAAGGATATAAAAAAATAAATTAGTGCTCTCTAGTAGTAAGATTTTTAAAGTGTATTATTAAAACAGAAAAAAGATGGTGTTATTTTTAAGTCTTAATAAAAAGCAAAGCTACTAAAAAATATTTAATAGACTTTGCTTTTTGTTTAATTTATTATATTAACAATTTCATAGGTGTAAAACGTATACCATCAGTAGTTTGCTCAACATCAGTATCTTTAAACCCTAATTTGTGATAAACTTCAACAGCATAAGGTGATGAATTTACAGTTATTTCAGTTAAATTGATTTTATTATAAATACAATATTCTATTCCCGTAGTCATTAATTTTTTTGCAATGCCACGTTTATGATAATTTTTATCTATAAATAGCATACATATATGATTTAAGTCTCTAATAGCTAAGACTCCAATTACCTTTTCACAATCAAAGCAGCCCCAAAAGAAGAGTGATTTTTCTTTGACTTTTTCAATAATAGAGTTATATTCTATAAATTCATGAAATGACTTAATTCCTTCATCACAATAATCTGGGGACTCAAATTCTTCAAATACATTCCATATTAAATCTAATGCATTTCTAATATCTTGTTCTTTTAATTCTCTTATTAAATATTCTTTACAAATCACAAACAACACCTCTATTATTAAAAATTTTTACTATAAGTATATACCTTAAATATATTCAATTCAATACAATTTATTTTATAAATTTAGAATATTATGATAATATATAATTTATATACAGTATAGGCTAGATTATAAAATTTATTTAAACATACAATTTAGCAATTCAAACAAATCTAAAATGATGTTTTTTAAAATAAGTATATATATGACATAAGAGTGTCTTATTTAAAATGATAAAATAAAAATATATAAATTATATTTATAAACTATTATGTAATTGGAAAAGGAGATAAGTATGCAAATTATTGATATAAATATGAATAATATTGACAATGAACATATATGCTGTTCAATTTCTGAAAAAAAAGGGGAAAATTGTGTCTTTTCTAAAAAACTTTGGATGAAAAATAATTTTGATAGAGGTCTTGTATTTAAACGACTTGATGTCAGAGGCAAAGCTTTTATAGAATATATTCCATCAGAAAATGCATGGTGCCCTATCATTGCAGATAATTATATGTTTATTGACTGTTTTTGGATATCTGGAAAATTTAAAGGGCAAGGATATTCTAATCTATTGCTACAGGAATGTATAGCTGATGCAAAATTAAAAGGAAAGTATGGATTAGTTGTGCTTTCATCTAGTAAAAAAATGCCATTTTTATCTGATGCTAAATATCTAAAATATAAGGGATTTTGTTTAGCAGACATAACAGAGCCAAATTATGAGTTATTGTATTTCCCATTTAATGATAATGCTCCTATCCCATATTTTAAAGATTGTGTGAAACAAAGAAAATTAAACGAAAATAGTATAGTTTTATATTACAGTAACCAATGTCCACACACAGAAAAATATGCTCCTATTTTGAAGAAAATCGCAAATTCTAGAAGTATAGATGTAAATCTCATAAAATTTGAAACAGCAAAGGAAGCACAAAATGCTCCAGCCCCATTTACTACATACAGTCTTTTTTTTAATGGTGAATTTATAACTAATGAGATACTATCTGAGAAAAAGATTGAAAAATTATTAGATAGCAAAATTAAAAAAATTTAACTAAAGAGTGATATAAATATTTTAATTTAAAATTATCGTATTTTATAATTTAATATATTTTGAATGTTTATTAAATTGATATATGATAGTATAAAACAATATAGTATTAGGAGGTGATGAATATGAAAAGACTCTTTCAACAGATTAGAATGTATTTAAACAATAACAGAAAGATTATCATTGTGTCTGATTAAGAGTTTTTTGATAATAATTATAGTCTTTCTTTTAAAAAGGAGAGAAAAATGATATTAAAAACAAAAAGATTAACTTTAATTCCACTATCACTTCGTCAACTTGAGCTTTGGATTTTTGATAATTCAAAACTAGAAAAAGAATTAAACTGCATTTATTGTGCAGAACCAATGACTGAATTTTTTTATGATATTGTAAAAGGACAACTAAATATTGCTAATAAAGATAAAAAAAATATACTATTTTATACATTTTGGTTTATTATGTTAAATGAAAATCGCACAATTATAGGTCTAGTTGATTTTAAAGATATACCAAATTCTTATGGTGAAATTGAGATTGGCTATGGCTTAGGTGACAATTATAAAAAGCAAGGATATATGACAGAAGCTGTTGAAAAAATGTGTGATTGGGGTTTAAGTCAACCAAATATTTCTTCTATAATAGCTGAAACTGACATTAAAAATATTGATTCACAAAATGTTTTATTGAGATGTGGATTTAAATTATATCGCAATTTGGATACAAAATGGTGGAAATTAAATATATAGAAAAAATTTCCAAAATTTTATAAATTATATTGACAAAGCTAAAAAAATAAACTATTATATAAAACAATAAGAAAATAAATTGAAATTCTATGAAAAAGAGAGTAGCATAAAAGTAATTGATAGAGAGCTGGGAATGGTGGAAGCCTGGTAATGAATTTTATTGTGAATAGAGCTTTAGAGGAGGTTACCAGAATTAATAGTATGGTAATTGGTGAGTCTCGCCTTAAGAGATTAGAGTGGGTAAGATTATCTTATCAATTAGAGTGGTAACGCGGATGTATTCGTCTCTTGGTCTTTGACCAAGAGGCTTTTTTAATTTTAAGAATTCATTTGCAGATACTTTTTAAATTGATTTATAAGGATTATTATAATTTTACCAATAAGAGTGGTACCGCGGAAATTCGCCTCTTAGTATTTACAATGCTAAGGGGCTTTTTGTTTTATTTGGAAGATTTTAATTTATATATTATCAAATGATTATTATATGATAAAAAATAAAAATAGGATTCGAATACTATTTTAATATAAAAATGGAGGGAATAAAATGAGTAAAATAAAAGCTGGGATTATTGGTGCAACTGGATATGTGGGAGCAGAATTGCTAAGATTATTAATAAATCATGATAAAGTCGAAGTGACAGCGATAGGCTCAAATTCGTATGTAGGGAAAGATATAGTTGAGGTATACCCAAGTATAGGCTATAAAAATAGCATGATATGTATAGAAAATGAAAAAGTTATTGACATGTGTGATGTTGTATTTACTGCTCTTCCACATGGAGTTAGTGAAAAATTTGCAATAAAAGCAATTGACTCTAAAAAGAAAGTCATAGATTTAGGTGCTGACTTTAGAATAAAAGATGAAGAAATATATAATGAGTGGTATGGAGTATCTTTTATAGATAAAACTTTACATAAAAAAGCTGTCTATGGATTAAGTGAAATATATAAAGATGATATAAAAGATGCTAATATAATTGCAAATCCGGGATGTTATCCTACTAGTATTTCTTTACCACTGATGCCATTATTAAGTTCTAAGTTAATAAAATGTAATAATATAATAATCGACTCTAAATCAGGTCTAACAGGGGCTGGTAGAGAATTATCAATTAGTAGTCACTTTACTGAAGTTAATGAAAATATAACTGCATATAAAATAGGTAAACATAGACATACTCCAGAAATAGAACAAAACTTAAGTGAAGCATATAAAGAAAAAGTAAATGTAGTTTTTACACCAAATTTAATTCCAGTAAATAGAGGAATACTATCAACTATATATTGCGTAAGAGAAGATAATATTTCTATAAATCAGATACACAAGAAATTAACTGATTATTATGAATATAAAGAATTTATAGAAGTTCTTCCATTAGGCAAAGTAGTTTCTCTAAAGAATGTTAAGTTATCAAATAAATGTGCAATATCATTGCATGAAAATGGAGATACATTGATAATTTGCTCAGCCATAGACAACATGATTAAAGGAGCAGCAGGACAAGCTATACAAAACATGAATATAATGTTTGGTATTGACGAAACTACAGGTTTAAAAAATATAGCACCATCATTTTAGGAATGAAAAAATACTAAACTCATACAAATAGGAGGATAAAGATGGAGATTATAAAGGGTGGAGTTACAGTTTCAGAAGGATTTTTTGCTTCAGGAATTCACTGTGGCTTGAGAAAAAATAAAGAAAAAAGAGATTTAGCCTTGGTTTATTCAGATGTTTTATGTGATGCAGCGGCAGTAGTTACTCAGAATAAAGTAAAAGGAAACCCTGTTTATGTGACACAGGAACACATTAAAAATGGAAAAGCACAAGCTATCATAGTCAATAGTGCCAATGCTAATACCTTTAATGGTAAAGAAGGACTTATAAATGCTCATAAAATGGCTAAATTCACTAGTGAAAAATTAAATATTAAGGAAAATGATGTTTTAGTTGCATCTACAGGTGTTATAGGAAAACCATTAAACATAGATTTGATAGAAGAAAATATGGATGAATTAGTAAATAATCTAAGTAAACAAGGTCATATAGGAGCAAGAGAAGCTATTATGACGACTGACATTATAAAAAAAGAAATAGCAGTAGCAATAATGTATGGAGATAAAAAAATAACTATTGGAGGAATGGCAAAAGGCTCAGGTATGATACATCCTAATATGGCTACAACTTTAGGATTCATAACTACTGATGCAAATATTGATGGAGCTTTATTAAAAGAAGCCTTAAAGATAGCTGTTGATAAGAGCTTCAATAGAGTTAGTGTAGATGGAGACACAAGTACTAATGATATGGTAATGATTCTAGCAAATGGAAAAGCAAAAAATGAGAAGATGAGCAAAAAGGATGAACATTATCAAGTATTCTTAAGTGCACTTACATATGTTTGTATAGAACTTGCTAAACTCGTTGCTAAAGATGGAGAAGGATGTACAAAACTAATTGAATGTTATATAAATGGAGCATTAAGTGAAGAACATGCAGTAAAATTAGCAAAAACAGTTATATCTTCTTCACTAGTAAAAACAGCTGTGTTTGGAGCTGATGCAAACTGGGGAAGAATATTATGTGCTTTAGGATATGCAGGTGAAGAAATAGACATGGAAAAAGTGGATATTATTTTTGAGAGTATGAAGGGGTATATTGAAGTATGCAAAAATGGCAATGGGCTAGATTTTAATGAAGAAAAAGCAAAAAAAATTCTTGAAGATGATGAGATAAGCATCTTAGTAAATTTAAATATGGGAAATGCTCGAGGAAATGCATGGGGATGTGATTTAAGCTACGATTATGTAAGAATAAATGGAAGTTATAGAAATTAGGAGGAAATATTTTAATGATTAATATAGAAAAAGCAAATACACTTATAGAAGCTTTACCATATATAGAAAAACATCAAGGTAAGACTATTGTAGTTAAGTATGGTGGAAGTGCAATGAAAAAAGATGGTTTAAAAGAATCTGTTATGGAAGACCTTGTACTAATGAGTTATGTTGGAATCAATATAGTTTTAGTACATGGTGGAGGAGCCGAAATTAATAAAATGTTAGCAAAAGTAGACATAGAAAGTAAGTTTGTAAATGGGCTTAGATATACAGATGAAGAGACTATGGAAGTTGTAAAAATGGTACTTGCTGGTAAAGTGAATAAAGATTTGGTTAATAAAATACATACAAAAGGTGGAAAGGCAGTGGGACTTTGTGGAATAGACAATAATATGCTTTTATGTGACCCATATAAAAACTATGAACTTGGATTCGTAGGTGAAATCAAAAAAGTAAATGTGGAACTTATAGAATCTTGTTTAAAGTCAGGTTATATTTCAGTAATTGCTACTATAGGAGTTGGAGAAGATGGAGAAACTTATAATATAAATGGGGATACAGCAGCTTCTGCCATAGCTAAGGAGTTAAATGCAGATAAATTGATACTACTTACAGATGTACCTGGTCTATTAAGACAGCCAGATGAAGAAAAATCATTAATAACAGAAGTTATACTAGAGGATGTAGACAAATTATTTGGAGAAGGGATAATTACTGGAGGTATGATACCTAAAATACATAGCTGTGTAGATGCTTTAAATAATGGAGTAAATAGAGTACATATTTTGGACGGAAGAGTTCCTCATTCTATAATAACAGAATTATTTACTGATAGTGGTATAGGAACATTAATAAGAAAAGAAAATGAATAAAAATGAAAGTAATATATAAGAAAATTATAAATTTAAGAAGGGATGATAAGAATGAATAGCAACAATACAATTTCAAAATGGAATGAATATTTTATAGATACATATAGTCAACCTAATTTTGTTATAGATTATGGTAAAGGAAGTTGTTTTTTTGATACTGATGGTAATAAGTATATAGATTTTACAAGTGGATACGGAGTATCTTCTCTTGGATATAGCAATAATAGTCTAAAAAATGCTCTAAAAGAGCAAGTAGATAAGCTACTTCATACTTCAAATTTATATTTTAATGAACCAGTATTATATGCTGGAGAGAAAATAATTAATGCAAGTGGAATGGATAAAGTATATTTTTGTAATTCTGGAACAGAAGCAAATGAAACAGCATTTAAAATAGCCAGAAAGTATAGTAGTGATAAGTATGGTGAAGGTAGAGGAACCATTATAAGTTTAAAAGACTCTTTTCATGGTAGAACAATGATGTCTTTGATGGCAACTGGTATGGATAAATATCATAAGTATTTTTATCCACTTCCCGAAGGCTTTAAGTATATAGAAAGAAATAATATTGAAGACTTAAAAAATAACATAGATTCAAGTGTTTGTGCAATAATTCTCGAAGCAATTCAAGGTGAAGGCGGAGTTAATGTGCTTGAAAAAGACTATGTTTTGGAACTAGTAAAAATATGTAGAGAAAAAGACATAGTACTGATTTTTGATGAAGTTCAATGTGGTATAGCAAGAACTGGTAAGTTTTTTGGATATGAATACTTTGATGTAAAACCAGACATAGTTACAGTAGCGAAAGGGCTGGGAGCAGGAATACCAATAGGTGGAGTAATAGTAAATGAAAAACTTTCAAAAGTACTAGGAAAAGGGGACCAAGGTACAACATTTGGAGGCAATTTATTAGCTATGGTAGCAGCTTCAGTTGTATTAGATGAGATATCTAAAGAAGGTTTTTATAAAGAGATAACAGAAAAAGGGGACTACATAAGAAAATCTATTGAGGATTTTAATAGCAAGATTGTACTAAACACAAAAGGTCTTGGTTTGATGATAGGAATTGAAACTAGTGTTGAATCTAATATCATAGAAGAGAAAGCTAGAAAAAAAGGATTGCTTATTTTGACTGCTGGTAAAAATGTATTAAGATTTTTGCCACCATTAACAATTAGTTACAAAGAAATAAATGAGGCTCTTAAAATTTTAAAAGATATACTACTAGAAATTAACTAAATATTCAAAAATAAATAATTAAAATAAGTAATTAAGATATATAAAATAAATAACTCGCAAATTTAATTAACTTTAAAAAGTTTACAAAAAGGGGAGAATTAATATGAATAATATAAGTTTAAAGGGAAAGAGTTTTTTAACATTAAAGGATTTTACAAAAGAGGAGATTAGATATTTATTAACTTTATCTAGTTATTTAAAAACTAAGAAAAAGGTTGGCATAAAAGGAGATTTATTACAAGGAAAAAATATAGCTTTATTGTTTGAGAAAACATCAACAAGAACTAGATGTTCATTTGAAGTAGCTGCTCATGATGAAGGAGCACATGTAACTTATCTAGGTCCTAATGATTGTCATATGGGAAAAAAAGAGTCTGTATCTGATACAGCAAAAGTCTTAGGAAGATTTTATGATGGAATAGAATTTAGAGGATTTAAACAGAAAACAGTTGAAAGCTTAGCAAAATATTCTGGTGTACCTGTTTGGAATGGACTTACAGATGAATATCATCCAACACAGATACTTGCAGACTTTTTGACAGTGATTGAAAATGTAGATAAGGATTTGAATAAAGTTAAATTTGTGTACGTTGGTGATGCTAGAAATAATATGGGGAACTCATTAATGATAGGGTGTGCTAAAATGGGAATTCATTTTGTAGCACTTGCACCTAAAGAGCTTTGGCCAGATGAAGAATTAGTTAAAGATATGAAGGAAATAGCTAAGAAATCTAAGGGAGATATAATATTGACAGAAAATATTGATGATGTAAAAGGTGCAGATGTTATATATACAGATGTATGGGTTTCTATGGGAGAAGAAGAACAATATGAAACAAGAATAAATCAACTTAAGAGTTATCAAGTAAATATGGAGATGATAAAGAAAACAGAAAATGAAAATGTTATATTTTTACACTGCCTTCCAGCATTCCATGACTTAGAAACTAAAGTTGCTCAAGAAATTTATGAAAAGTTTGGATTATCAGAGCTAGAGGTTACAGATGAGGTATTTAATTCAAAATATTCCAAGGTATTTGAAGAAGCCGAAAATAGAATGCATACTATAAAAGCAGTTATGGTTTCTACTATGACTGACGTAGATATGAACAGTAGTTTAGTATAGATATTTTTTATTCTAGCTCTTGATTTAAGAAAAATGCATAAAATATTCTAAATATATTATTCAAAAACTCGTATTATATGTTAAAATAACTTATGTATCAACAAATTAAGAGGGAGGATTTGAGATATGAAAAAAATCATATTAGTTTTAACAACTTTTTTATTGGCAATATCTTTAACAGCATGTTCAAGTGCAAAACCAGAAGATACAGTTGATAGTTTTTTCAACAGTGCAAAGAAGTTTGACTTTGAAGGCATGAATAAGGTAATGGAAAATAATGACGAGAAATATAAAGATGTATTAAAAGAGCTAGACACAAAAGACCCAAATGCACAGTATGTTTTAGATTATCTAAAACAGAATGCATCTAAAATCACATATACAATAAAAGATAGTGAGATTAAAGATAATAAAGCAACAGTAAAAGTAGAGTGTAAATTTGTAGATTCAACACCATTACTTAAAGAGATAGTAGCTGAAGCATTTACAAAGATGCTTGGTATGAGTTTTTCAGGGCAAGACTTAACTGATGAGAAAACAACTGAAATGTTAGTATCAATTATGAAAGAAAAACAAAAAAGTGTTAAAGAGACTTATGTAACAAAAACTGTAGAGCTTGAATGTTCTAAAAAAGATAACAAATGGATAATAAGTTCAGTTAATGATGCAGTAGCTGATGTATTATTATCTAATCTTGTTACAGCAGGACAAGATTTATCTAATTCTATGGGTACTATTCAGTAGTATAAACTTAAGTTTAATAGATATAAAAATATTTAAAAAGGATACCAGTATTGGTATCCTTTTCTATTAAAATACTATAATACATGGTCAAATTTTATATCATCAAGGAACTATAATATAAAACTATAAGTTCATATTTTTTAAACTAAACAAACACACGTATATTTTATAAAATATAGTATCTAAAAATTTATTTAGCTAGCTTTAGATATTTGTTGATAGCTGCTTCAGCTAAACATTTTGATGAATCAATAATATTAATTGAAGAATGGAATTTTTCAAAAACTACATTTAAGTCGGTACAAGCAATTATTACATTTTCAATAGATTCTTTTTTCACATCTTCAATAAGTTCATTCCAAATATCAATATTATATGGATTTCCTTTATCTGTTTTTATACTTTGAATAAGAGTATTTAATTTCGTCTGCCACTCATCTTTAAATATAAACTCATGCCCATTATGTAGTATGCCATCTTGATAAATTTTAGATTCAAATGTTGAATTAGTTGAAAAAAGAGTTACTTTTTGTGGGATAATAGGAAGTTTCTTAACTGTTTCTTCTACAATATTTAACAAAGGTATATTAATTGATTTTTTTAATTCTTTAAAGTATATATGTGCTGAATTACATGGCATAGCAATAAAACTTACTCCAATTGATTCAAGTTTTTGTAACCCATCAATAATAGTTTTTTTCATAAGTTCGTGATTTATTGGACGGTCAATATAAAATGGAGTAGGTAATGAATATATCATCATCTTTGGGAACTCATCATCATATTTTGCACCATACTGAGATTGACATTCATCAATAACTAAATCCATAAAGGGAGCAGTTGATCTTGGACCCATTCCAGCTAAAATTCCAATTAATTTTTCATTCATAAAAATTATCTCCTTAAATATATATTTTTATATTAGGTATAAAATATCAAAACTTATTCTATAAGAGTATAAAAGTCTGTTTTTATAATAGATAATATTATACAATTATATAGTATAAGGTTAGTAGTGATAATATGTTTTTACTTGTATATTTTTGATATAAAATTATTTTAAATCGAGATTATCTAATATTTTTAGAAATATTTTTATAGCAGTATCTAAGTCATCTACAGAAACACTTTCATCAGGATTATGACTTATACCTCCAGCACATCTTATAAACACCATTCCAATGTCAGTTATATTGTCCATTTCTTGAGCATCATGACCAGCTCCACTGTAAATATAAAAAGGATTAAGATTTAAATCTATAAAACTTTTTTCTATAGTTTTAGTTATTTTATTGGAACATGGTACAGGAACATTTTCAAAAGAAAGTTCGCTTTCATAATTAAGTTTTCTATTCTCACATATATGAGATATTTCGTTGAATATCTTTTCTACTGAGCTATCAAGAACTTCTTGAGAACAAGAACGTACGTCGAGAGTAAATTCCACTCTTTCAGGTACTACATTTGATGAAGATGGATAGAAATTCATCTTTCCAACAGTAGCAACTAAATTAGTAGTCATTTTAGCTATATTTTCAATGGCTAATACACATTCACAGGCACAACATCCAGCATCAAATCTCATATCCATTGGTAGTGTACCAGCATGACCAGATTTACCATTTACTGTTATCTTAAAACTTTTAAATCCTGTAATACTTGATACAATTCCAGCAGGAAGAGATTTATTTTCTAAGACAGGCCCTTGCTCGATATGAAATTCTAAATATGCATCTATATCTTTTCTAGGATGTAAATTTATCAAGTTTTTAGTATTAAATCCAAACTTTGTTACAGCTTCTTCAAGTGTAATTCCGTTTTCATCAACAGATTTAAGAAGCACTTCTTTAAAAGTACCAGCAAAAACTTTACTTCCCATTAAAGATGTTTCAAATCTAGTTCCTTCCTCTTCAGCGAAGGCAACTAGCTTAATGTTGAAAGGATAAGACTTATTATTATTTTTTGACTCTTCAAGTCCAACTAGAGGAACTATTATTCCTAGCATACCATCAAATATACCTCCACATTTTACACTATCTTGATGAGATGCAACTACTAATGTAGGGGCATTTGGAGTATTAGATTTATATGTACCTATAACATTTCCAATATCATCAATTTCAATATCGAGATTTAAATCTTTCATCCATGAACTTATTAAATCAATAGATTTTTTATGTTCATCAGTTAATATAAGTCTTGTAAGACCATTTGTTGTTGAACTTATTTTTCCTAATGTTTGTAGATAATTCATACATTTTTGACCTAGCATGTGTACCTCCTAAATATGTGTTTTTTTATTTTAGATAATATTAGCTTTTATACTATAATTTATGAATTTTCAAATAGTTTTATATGTACAATGAAATCATATTTTTCAATGTTAACAATGACATAAAAATATAAATAAAAAGGGTATAAGCTTTAAATGAAAAACACTAAATGAAATTTTCCTGATTATAGTACTTTTGTAAAGAAATATCTCTTTCCAGTCAAGGGATAATTTTCGAGTGCAAATACTTTATTGTATCCAAACTTCTCATAAAATTTAGGAGCTTGAAAACTGAATGTATCTAAAAAAGCATATTTACAACCTCGTTCTTTAGCAATTTTTTCAGTAGTATGTAAAAGTTGACTTCCAATACCTTTATATCTAAGTTTTTCACTAACCTATAAGTATTTTATAGAAAGCCAATTACCATGAGTAACACCTATTAAGCCTGCAAGAATCTGACCTGTTTTATCTCGAGTATATATTCCTAAATCTACTGGATTTTTATCCTCAAGATTAGCAAGGTTATATTTTAATAATCCTTGAAAAATAACATCTTCATCTTGCTTTTCTACTTTTTCTGTAATTTCTAATTTCATGCTTGAATTGTCTCCTTATACAATCTTTTATCTATTTTCATTTTTTATCGATATCAATTGAAATACTCTAGTTTAATATTATTCTAATAGTCATTTATGCTGATGTCAAATTAAGAAAATTTATGTTTAACTTTATATTGTAAAGATTAAAATTTTTAAAAACAAAATAGAGCTTTAATTCTATTAATAATGACTAATAAGTTTAGTAGTTTTGGATATTAAGTATTAAAATAATTTAATTTACTGTGTATAAGAATTATTTTTAAACATAGTCTTGTTTTTAGATTCAAGAATGTAATTAATAATTAAATTTATATGAAAATCATGTTGCAAGAACATACTGATAAAAGAGTAAAGTATTATTAAAGATAAATATTTAAAACAAAATACCTAGTAGACATAAAATGTAAAAATAAAATACTATCAAAACAAAATTGATAGTATTTTTAATAAAATCTTACTTAAACAGTTTTAATAAAAACTCACATAAAATATCTTATATTTCTTTTTTGCTATAAATTTTTGATGATATAAAATATGAAATCACAAATAGCAATATAGCAATAAATGGAATAGAATATAATAGTGTATTAAGCATAATTTCTAGTGAAAGAGGTGAACTAATACTTTCTAAAATATTTTTAGAAACTAATAAAAGTAATGTTGGAACTAAAAAACATAAAATCATTAATACACGAGCTCTTTCTGTACCAAATTTGTAAACAAGTGGTAAGATAAGACTACCAAAACATATTGAAATAGATAAGACTAATGCATTAATAAGTAGAGTTTCACCTAATATAAAATTATGTTTAAAATAACCAATAATGATACTAAGTATAAGTGAAACCAATACACCTATAAAGCTAAATATTAACATAGTCAGATATTTACTTAGTACAATATCATTACGTTTAATCGGCATTGTAAGTACATAACTATCCCATTTATTCAGGTCATCATATGAGAATGTTGAAACAATCATTGTTGTACATAGGACTACAATAATACCTACAAGGTTATTAGCATCTCCACCTCCAAAAGAAGATATAAGCCCAAACATAATTACAAATAAAAGTAGAAATTTTATATTACCTTTTAAATTAATTAAATCTTTTAAAATTAGACCTTTCATTATTTATCACCTCTCACATAAAATAACATAATTTCTTCTATAGACGTATTATCGACTACAAAGTTTGGATGTTTTGCTATAAATCTATATTTATCATTAAGAAGTACTTCATATCCAAATTGGCTTTTACGATAATATGAATAATCTTCTTTTGAAATATTATCAAAATCACTAGGTTTACATTTTAAAATTCCCATATTATTAATTAATTCATCCTTGTTTTCACTAAATACTATATTACCTTTATGTATAAATGTAATATAGTCTGCTATTTTATCTAAGTCACTTGTAATATGTGAAGATAAAATAATAGAGTGTTCTTCATCTTGTATAAAATCTAAAAATATATCCAGTATTTCTTCACGAACAATAGGGTCAAGTGAACTAGTTGCTTCATCCAGTATTAATAATTTTGGATTATGTGATAAAGCTACAGCGATACTAAGTTTCATTTTATTACCCTTTGAAAATTCCTTAATTAGTTTATTCTCTGGAACTCTCAACTTTTTTAAATAGTCTTTGAATAGTGCATGATTCCAATTTTTATAGATTTTACTCATAATTTTTGATACATTATCTAGATTTAAATTTTCATGAAAATTACTTCCCTCAAATACTACACCAATTTGTTCTTTAATTTCTTTTTCATTTTTTTTGTTATCAAGACCAAATATTTCTATATTTCCACTATCATAAGAAATTAAATTTAAAATTGCTTTTAATGTAGTCGTTTTTCCTGCACCATTTTCACCTACAAATCCCATTATGCTTCCTTTTGGTACTGAAAAAGATACATTTTGTAGACTAAAATCTTTATAAGTTTTATTTAAGTTTTTTATAGTTATTGCATCCATAATTATCATTCTCCCTTATATAATAAAAGTAAAATATCTTTTAACTCGTCATATGTAATACCACTACTTTTGGCTGTATCAACTGCTTTTTGTAGGTACTCTTCAATTAAACGAAATTGCTCTTCTTTCACAAAATCCATGTTTTTACTAGATACAAAGCTACCTTTACCAGTAACTGTCTCAATAAATCCGTCACGTTCTAAATCACTATATGCTCGTTTTGTAGTAATTACGCTTATTCTAAGTTCCTTTGCCAATAGTCTCATACTTGGAAGAGCTGAGCCTTCTGGCAATTCTCCACTTATAATCATACTTTTAATTTGTGTAGTAATTTGTTCATATATTGGCTTTCCACTTGAATTACTAATAACTATATTCAACAAGACACCTCCTTAAATTGTATATATAGTATATACACATTATATAAATATATATATAATATGTCAACTGTTTTTAGAAAAAAAGTAATTCTAAATATTATGTGTTTGATAAAAGGAGTTTATAAGAGACTAGTTTTTCAAATATATTAAAATTTTTTTAAAAAAATTTATAAATATTATTAAAAAATCTTACCAATAAATTGGAAATACTAATTTAAAAAAATAGTAAAGTTTAGCTTATAGATAAACAAAAGTTTACTTAATAGATAAACTTTTTGCATTTTCGCTTTTGACATACATATTTTTTTGTAATATATTTATATTATCAATTAGAGGTAAGGAGAGTGATAAGAGATATTTAATTTAGATAAGACATTAAAAAAAGACCTAAATCAGGAATATACAGAGAGTAAAGATTTAGTTATGAATAAAAGTAAATATATGAATATTTGCTTTAAGAATTATATTAAAGTAGTAGAGGGAATGTATACTAAAAGAGATTTAATTCCATTAAGATTAATAAACTCTATGGATAAAAATAATAAGATTAGAAAAACACTACATGAATTATCTTGTGAACTTGAATATCCAAAAACTTCTTTATCTTCATTGTTTACAGAGCTGAAAAAAATGGATTTTTTACAGAGAGTGAAAAATGGTGAGTATATGATAAATCCGCATATAGCTTATAAAGGTAGTAGAGCTGATAAAGAAAGTTTATTAGCAGAATATAATCAGATAAAAAGACCTGATAAGGTTAGTAAATAAGGAAGAAGGTTTTTATATGAGTTTAAAACTTGATAGAAATGTTCTACAGTGGTTTGATTATGTATTTGAGAATGAAAAAACTAGTTTAAGACACTACAATTTTGATTGCACACTAAAAGAGATTAGTCGTGCTAGTTTAAATAGAGTAGCTTTTATATTAGAAAAAAATAATTCTAGGTACTGGAAGCTTTATTTTGAAATACCAGCCGAAGTCACTTTAAAACTTAAACAAAACATTCATCCTTTATTTAGGGAGTATATATATGAACAAATATCACTGTATAACGATAATCAAATTTACAATTTTGTAAATTCAAACATATTAAAAGTATTTAACAATATTGCTATTTATCAATATAATATTTTAGAAAATCTATATACTATTGATTTTAGAAAGAGCTTTATAGATAAATGTCAATATTTATTAATTGGTGAAAAAAGACTTATAGATGAAGATTTATACTTAAGAGCAAAATCAAAAGAAGTATTTGATTTTTTTAATTCAGATGAAACTTTCAATCTAACATTAAGTTTTGACATACAAAAAAATGAGAATCTACTCGATAGTCTTTTGGAGCTTAGGAAATCAATAATCATAAATGAGAGAATTTAATTTATTTGGATATAATATTAAAATGGAGGGATTTATATGGACGTAGAAAAAATGACTTTAAGAGTTCAAAAAAGTTTAAATGAGGCTTATAATGAAGCAGTAAAAAATCATAACCAACAAGTAGATGTAATTCATCTTTTTTCAGCACTTATTAATCAAGAAGATGGATTAATACCAAATATAATCGAAAAAATGAATATATCAATTGATTCTTTGAGAAATACTGTAAACTTTGAACTGGATAAGCTTCCAAAAGTATATGGAGAAGGCGCTGACTCACAAGGAGTATCAGCCACTAGAAAAATAAATGAAGTACTAATAAAGGCAGAGAGTATTTCTAAAGAATTTAAAGATTCATATATAAGTGTAGAGCATGTCATGCTTGCAATGATGGAAACAGAATCAAAATCAGTTGTTGGTAAAATATTAAAACAGTATAATATAAATAAAAATGATTTTTTAAATGTTTTATCACAAGTTAGAGGGAGCCAAAGAGTCGAAACACAAGACCCAGAAGGGACATACGATGCACTTGCTAGATATGGAACAAATTTAGTAGACTTAGCTAAGAAAAATAAATTAGACCCTGTAATTGGAAGAGACGAAGAAATAAGAAGAATTATAAGAATTTTATCAAGAAGAACTAAAAATAATCCTGTGTTAATTGGTGAGCCAGGTGTAGGTAAAACTGCAATTGTTGAAGGGCTAGCAGAAAGAATCGTAAGAGGAGATGTGCCAGAAGGATTAAAAGACAAAATTGTATTCTCGCTTGACATGGGGGCTTTAATTGCTGGTGCAAAATATAGAGGCGAATTTGAAGAAAGATTAAAGGCAGTTTTAAAAGAAGTTCAAAGTTCTGATGGAAAGATTATATTATTTATAGATGAGATTCATACTATAGTTGGAGCTGGTAAAACAGAAGGTTCAATGGATGCAGGTAATCTTATTAAGCCTATGCTTGCAAGAGGTGAGTTAAATTGTATTGGTGCAACTACTTTTGATGAATATAGAAAATATATAGAAAAAGATAAGGCACTTGAAAGACGTTTTCAGCCTGTAATTGCAGAAGAACCTACAGTTGAAGACACAATATCTATACTTAGAGGTTTGAAAGAAAGATTTGAAATACACCATGGAGTAAGAATACATGATAATGCTATTGTAGCAGCAGCAAAACTTTCTCATAGATATATACAAGACAGATTTTTACCAGATAAAGCAATTGACTTAATTGATGAAGCAGGAGCTATGATTCGTAGTGAAATAGATTCATTACCAACTGAATTAGATGTTGTTAGAAGAAAGTTGTTTATGCTAGAAACTGAAAGAGAAGCATTACTTAAAGAAAATGATGATAAGAGTAAGTCAAGACTAGATGATATTCAAAAAGAAATAGCAGAATTAAAATCTAAAAATGATGAAATGACTGCTAAATATGAGAAAGAAAAGAGTCAAATATTAGATATTAAGAACTTAAAAGCACAATTGGATGAAGCTAAAGGCAAAGCTGAAAAATATGAAAGAGAATATGATTTTAATAAAGCAGCAGAGGTTAAGTATGGTGAAATACCTAAATTGGAAGAACAGATAAAGAAATACGAAGAAAGTATGAAAGATGGTTCTGAAAATTCACTTTTAAAGGAAGAGGTTACTGAAGAAGAAATCTCTAGTATTGTATCAAAGTGGACAGGTATACCAGTAACTAAACTAGTTGAAGGTGAAAGAGAAAAATTACTTAAACTAGAAGAAGAACTTCACAAGAGAGTCATAGGACAAGATGAAGCAGTTACAGCAGTTTCAAATGCAGTAATACGTGCAAGAGCTGGTCTAAAAGATGAAAGAAAACCAATTGGTTCATTTATTTTCTTAGGACCTACAGGTGTTGGTAAAACTGAACTTGCAAAAACTCTTGCTAGAAACTTATTTGATAGTGAAGATAATATAATTAGAATTGACATGTCTGAATACATGGAAAAACATGCTGTATCAAGATTGGTTGGACCTCCTCCAGGATATGTAGGATATGAAGAAGGTGGGCAACTTACAGAAGCAGTTAGACGTGCTCCTTATTCTGTAATATTATTTGATGAGATAGAAAAAGCACATGAGGATGTGTTTAACATGTTCTTACAGATATTGGATGATGGTAGACTTACTGATAATAAAGGTAAGACTGTAGACTTCAAAAATACTCTTATAATAATGACTTCTAATATAGGCAGCAATTATCTATTAGAAGCAGGAGGAAATATAACAGAGACTACTAACAACTTAGTAATGAATGAAATGAAACACAGATTTAAACCTGAGTTTTTAAATAGAGTAGATGATGTTATAATGTTTAAGCCTCTAGACCAAGAAAATATCAAGAAAATTATAGATATATTTATGACAGACTTAAAAAATAGATTAAAAGAAAAAGATATTACTATTGAGGTTACAGATTCAGCTAAAGATGTTATGGCGAGAGAGGGGTATGACCCTGTATATGGAGCAAGACCTCTTAAGAGATATATAGGAAATACTTTAGAAACTGTAATTGCAAAGAAACTTATTGCTGGAGAAGTGTATAATGGATGTACTATAGTTATAGATGGAAAAGATGAAAATATTGAGGTTTTAGTTAAATAATAAAAAAGAAGCAGGGTATAAGATATCAAATATTTTACCTGCTTCTTTTTTATTTACAAACTATAATAAGATATATGCTTTGTCAAACTAATAAGAATATTTTTAAATCAATATATTCAAACTAAATCTGATTCAAAGTCAGTATTTATAATAAGTTTTCTATAATATGTTCAAAGTTTTAAGATACTCATAACTTTAAGATAATTGTAAAAAATTATTGTTCATTCTTATCATGTTTAAATAAATAAAAGCCAATTAATATTGCACCTATTAAACAAAGAAGTGTAATAATAATATAAACATTTCTCATTCCAAATACAAATATTTTATCATTACCAACTACATAATCATTAACCCTATACCCAGCTTTAATACTCATAAAATTATATAAAAGTGTTGTAGAAATAGTAATACCTATAACTTGACCTAAATTTCTTACAAGGGAATTTATACTTCCAACAACTCCTAACTTACTTTTAGAACAATTTGACATTATTAAAGCATTATTGGCTGGTTGAAATAGAGCTTGTCCTATTGATATTATTGATACAGAAATTACGAATAAAATAAGGATAGAACTCTCTTTCAATCTTGACATTAAGAAAAATCCAAAACTCATAACAATAAGACCAATTAAAATAATTTTTTCTGACTTGATTTTATCTGATATATTCCCAAATACAGGTGAAAAAATGGCTAAAAGCAAAGGTGATAATATCATAAATAAACCTGCATGAATTGGGGAAAGTTTCATAGTATTTTGTAAATAAAATGGAATTAAAATACTAGATGATGCAATACAAATAAATGATGTAAGAGCACAAATTAAATTCAGTGAAAATTTAAAATTTCTAAAAATTTCAAGGTCAAGAAGTGGTTGAGGATGTTTTTTTTCTAATATCAAAAATAATATAATAAAAATAATTGATAGCAATAGTGTAATTAATATATATGGATTTAACAGCCCTATTTGTTGGGCATAAATTAAAGCACTAAAAAATAATGTTGTTCCTAAAAATTGAAGTATAGCACCAATCTTATCCATCTTTTCTGAAGTTCTTTTACTATTTGGAAGAAATTTTGTATTTAGAAAAATTACAATAATACCTATTGGGATATTTATAAAGAATATAAAATTCCAATTAAATATTGATAAAATAAATCCTCCTATAGATGGTCCAACCATATTACCAACAGCTACCGCAGTAACTAAAATTCCTAGAGCCTTACCTCTACTTTCTTTTGGAAATAATTCTGTGATAATTCCATGATTGTTTGCCATGTAAGCAGAAGCACCTACTCCTTGGATAAAGCGACAAATTATAAGTAAAGTTAAAGAATTACTTAATCCACATAATAATGAAGCTACCGTAAAAAGAATAGTTCCTAACTGAAATATTCTAGATTTACCAATAATATCTCCAAGTCTTCCAAAAAATAATAGTGTTGAACAAATAATAATTGAGTAACTTGCTATTACCCATTCAATAGATGATATAGACACATTTAATTTACTTGCTAGAACTGGAAGCGCAACATTTATAATACTAGAATCTAATGTTGCCATAAAAGTCATTGCAATGACTACAAATAAGACTGTTATACTTTTTTTATTTTCATTTTTTTTAAAAGATTTTGTCATTTTTATTACCTCCTTATTATAATGACTGGCATTATTTTGATGTTTACAATAATAATTACATTTTATATAATAACGATATGAAATAATGAATACAACAACGATATTGCTTATAATTAGCACTATTTTGATAAGAGGTAAATAATGAATGATAAAAGCGCATATTTCGATAGAAAAGGTCAAGAAAGCTTCATAGATATATTTTTTAAAGACGACATAAAAAATGGAGAAAATTTTAAAAGACATTGGCATGAGCATCTACAAATATATTATTTTGTTGATGGTATAGCATACCTGGAATGTGGAGCTAGTAATTTTAAAGCAGTGTCTGGAGATGTTGCAATAGCAAATAGTAATGAATTACATTATTTAGAAAGCCTATCAGACAATCTAAAATTCTATACTATTCGTATTGAACCTACCTTTCTTTTTAGTAATCAAGTTGATTTGTTGCAAACTAAGTACTTAGCACCAATGACTCTAAATCATATTGTATTTAATAATTTAATTCAAAAGGATTCTTTTATTTTACAATGTATTAAATCTATACTTGATGAATATCACAATAAAGATATTGGATATGAGTTATCTATAAAAGCTAGTATTTATCAATTTATAGTATTCTTATTAAGAAATCATGTTGATAAAATCTTTTCAGAAGAAGAATTTATAGAAAGAAAATATTCTTTAGAAAAATTTGAATGTATATTTGATTTGATAGAAGAAAAATATATGGATAAAATTACATTAAAAGAACTTGCTAGTACTGTGAATTTGAGTGCACACCATTTTTGTAGAACATTTAAACAAATAACAGGTAAGACTACAACTGATTATATAAATGGAGTAAGACTTGATAAAGCTATATATTATTTAAAACAAACAGATTTAAATATGACAGAAATTGCTATGAGATGTGGTTTTGATAGTATAAATTATTTTAGTCGTTTATTTAAAAAGAATTATGATGTATCTCCAACTAAATATAGAAACGAACATGGTGATACTTGTAGTATTCTTTTAAAAGATAACAATAAATAGCTCATAAATATACTTTACAGAAAATGTATGTTTTGAATTTTTTTATAAATATTGATAATACCTAAGATACAAAAGAGTAAATTACTAATAAAATAAAAAATGTAAATTAATATGAAAGGATATCATACCTAATGAAAAATATTTTTTATTATGAAACTAAAATTGGAAAAATAGGAATAGCAGAAAAAAATAATTTCATTACAAACTTGTTTTTTGACACATCTATTTTAAATTCTGAAGAATATTTAGTTAAAGAAAGCAAAATTATAAAAGAAGCAAATAAACAACTAAAAGAATACTTAGAGGGAGATAGAAAAGAGTTTGATTTGCCACTAAAGTTGTCAGGAAGTGAATTTAGGAAAAAAGTATGGAATGAACTTTGTAACATTCCATATGGAGAAACAAAGACTTATGTAGAACTAGCAAACATAATTAATAATCCCAAAGCATACAGGGCGGTAGGTCTGGCAAATAGCAAAAATCCTATTTCTATTTTTATACCTTGTCATAGACTTGTAGGATCCAATGGTAGTTTGAGAGGCTATTTAGGAGGAATAGAGGTAAAAGAATATTTATTGAAACTTGAAAAAGAAAATAAATAATATATTGCAAAAAATAATGATTATTATATGAAAAATAAAATTCATATAAAAGAATTACAAAAAAATCAAATGAATATAAAAGATTTATATATTTATAAAAAATTTTATAATAAAAATTACCTTGAAAAATATATAAAAATATAAAAAATATACAAGATTCTACAATAATAGATTTTTTTGTTATTATTACGAGTTTTTTATTGCATCTGTAGAATAAAAGTATTATTATATAGTTAAGATAATTATCTAGGTAAATTTTGGATAATAGCAACATATTTTATAAAATAAAAATATAATTACATAAACTTTATTAAAAATTTGTTAGAAATTTCTGACTAATATTAAGAACGCAAATTTGCTGGGGGATGGTGTATGTGGAAAAATCAAATACTACTGTTACAAGAAAAGAAAAAATTGAAGATATAGGAATGAAATTAGAACATTTATTGAGTGAAAATATTACTTTTTATGAATTATTACTTGAGGTTTTGAATAAAGAAAAAGAAGAGAATTAATTCTCTTCTTTAAGGAATCTTTTTAGGTAAGCATTATCAATCATTTTTTCTATAGCTTCTCTATCTTCTTTTTCAAGGGAATATATTTTTTCTAAGAGTTTTTTTGTTTTTTCACTGACTGATAGATTTTCTATGATTAATTTATCTTCTTTACTTATTTTTGTACTTTCATTTACACCCAGTAGATAATCAGTGGATGTTTTCAATACTTTTGCTAATCTTACTATAATTTCACTTTTAGGTTCTCGTAAATTGTTTTCATAACGTGATAAACTAGCTTCAGTTATACCAACTTTAGTAGCAAGTTCTTTTTGATTTATATCCAATTCTTTTCGTAAATTTGCTATTCTATCTCCTAAACTTTCCATATGTACATCACTCCTTACCGAAATTATAAGTTATTTTTATAAAAAGTAAAATAAAATTACCAAAAATATAAAAAAAAAAGATTAAAATAAGAAAATATATTGAAAATTACCGTTTGTATATGTATAATATGAGTTATACAAATGGTAATTGGTAAAGAGGTGATATTTTTAAAATGAAAAATTTAAATGATTAATAAAGATATATTATTTTAGATACATTTAATTTAAATATAAATAAATATTTTAACAATAAAATTACCAAATGTATAAGACAATACTATAGTATCGACAATTTGATGTTTTAATAAATTTAAATTTTTAAATAAGCTAGAAATCAATTATGTGAAATTGATTCTTATAAATTAAAATAAGTTGAGTAGATGGAGGAATTAATGTGATAATAATTAGAAGTCAGGATAAAACTGATCTAATGCAGGCTAATCAAATTAAAATAAATGATAGTGAAGTTTATGTAGTATTTGAAAGCTTTAATACTATAAAAATAGGAACCTATGAAAGTAATGCAAGAGCTATACAAGTATTAGATAATATACAAAATTTTATTGAGAATGGAACAAAATATGATTACATAACATCTAACAAAGTTAGACATAATATTAATAAAATATTTCAGATGCCAATTAAGTAATGAGTGTATGTTTTATGTTTAAGAACTAAAGCCTTCTTTCCTTTTATAAAAGTAGGAAAGAAGGCTTTATATATTTATGAATATTGAAGTATTTTTGTTTTTAAGTTTAGATTATTTAATGGTATATTAGAGACCAATTAAATAACAAGAATTCTCCTAAAACAGCCAATATTAAATATATGATAGCTTCATTTTTATAAAGAGAGGTAGTTTTTTTATTTATATCATCATCGATTGTAATAGCAATTTCATCTTGAATGATATTTTTACATATAGGTGCTAAAACAGTATTTTTCTTCAATAGATTAAATAACTTACTTACATATATCCATATGAAATATCCTAAAACAGCCCCTAATGTATTCATCATTAAATCATCAATATCTGTAGCTCTAAGATTAAATAATTGACAAAATTCAATTGCTACTGAGAAACCTAATCCAGCTATTGATACATTAATAATATTTCTAAATTCTTTCCAAATTAAAGGAAGTAAGAATCCTAAAGGCATAAACATAATTATATTTAAAATATATGTTAAAGCGCCAACTGAACTAAATGGTATTATATTTATTTCATTAAATCTAATAATTTCTTTATATTTTCCTATATCCCATATGCTTCCAATACCAGCTTTACTAAGTGCCAAGTAAATATATAATAAAAAAATATATACCCATACTAAATGTATTACTACATTCTTTTCACATTTCAAGTTTTTTCTTTTTATAACAATTATTTGATATATTAAACACGGAAGTATAGCGCAAAGAAATGAATAAAGTGTCCACATAATTGTATTTTATCTCCTTTCAAAATTTATGCTTTTAGCTATATAATTACTATCTTTATATTAAGCTTTAAATTTTAAAAATCTTTTAATAAAATCTTAAAAATTTATTAATTTATAAAAACATATTAATTTATAAAAACATGGTTATTAATCTTAACAAAATATAGAAAATCAAAGCTACTAAATTTATATGCAGATGTTTAAAAAATTTTAGCATATGCATAAATATTATAAATATATGGAAATAATAATAGTATATTTTGGTAAAATAGGAGGGATTCTATGAAATGGATTAAATGGTATAGTATTACATGTATATGTATTTTTATAATTGTAGCTTTTTGTATGCTACTATTTCCTAATAGAACAAAGTCGATTGATACTTCATATGCATATAGTTTTATTGAAAAGAAAGTTCCAAAGAGTGCTGTATATCAAGGATATAAGAAGAACCCAATTAATGGGACGACTACAATTTATTACAGTTACAATAATTTAACTCATATAGTTAAATTGTCACATCCAGAAGGTTATTCAAGAGAGATTAACTGGAATAAAGTCTCAAATATTAGGTTTGATTAATACAAGGGAATTATTGAGGATAAAAACACAGTATTTATGGCAAATGTATAGAAAACGACCTTAGAATTATTGCTAAAACTATAAAATAATAGTTTATTCTCGTAGTTATTACTTAATTAATGATGTAAGTAAAACGAATCCAGAATTGTTTTAAGAATATTAGGATTTGTTTGTTAGTTTGCGTTATCATAAAAATACCTATCTCTGCTTGTGTAATATATTTATAGTAAATCGTAATAATTTTGCATTAGTATATACTAATATTTTTTAGATTTTTCGTAATTAATTAATAGAAAAATGTATTATAATAATATTATGAAAATTTAAAAAAGTAAGAAAGAGGTAATATTATGAGAAGTGATATAAAAAAAGGAATAGAAGGAGCTCCAAAGAGAGCATTAATGTATGGAATGGGTCTTACTAAAGAAGAAATTGAAAGACCTTTAATAGGTATAGTAAATGCACAGAATGAAGTAATTCCTGGACACCTCCATCTCGATGAAATAGCGGAAGCAGCAAAAAATGGTGTTAGAATGAGTGGTGGTTTACCATTAGAATTTCCTGCTATAGGAGTATGTGATGGTATAGCTATGGGACATGTTGGGATGAATTATTCACTTGCTTCAAGAGAATTAATAGCAGATTCAATAGAAGCTATGGCTATGGCACATGGTTTTGATGCTTTAGTACTTATACCTAACTGTGATAAGATAGTACCAGGCATGTTGATGGCTGCTGCAAGACTTAATATACCAAGTGTTGTTGTGAGTGGGGGACCTATGCTTGCAGGTAAAAAAAATGGAAAAGTATATGATTTTAATTCTGCAATGGAAGGTGTTGGGGCTTGTAAAGATGGAACAATGAGTCAAGGAGAATTAGAAGAATTAGCTATGAATTCTTGTCCTGGATGTGGTTCATGTTCTGGGCTTTTTACGGCAAATAGTATGAACTGTTTAACAGAAGCATTAGGTATGGGTATTCCATATAATGGGACTGCTGCATCACATTCTGGAGAAAGAAAAAGAATAGCAAAATATGCAGGTATGTATGTTATGGAACTGCTTAAGAATGACATAAAACCTAGAGATATTTTAACAGTGAATGCATTTAAAAATGCGATAACTGTAGATATGGCAATGGCTGGTTCTACAAATACAGTACTTCATTTACCTGCAATAGCTTATGAAGCAGAAATAGAACTTAACTTAGATTTTTTTGATGAAATAAGTGAAAAAACTCCTTGTTTAACAAAATTAAGTCCAAGTGGGAAGCATCATATTGAAGATTTACATATGGCAGGGGGGATTCCTGCTATAATGAATGAACTTTCAAAGATAGAAGGAATAAACTTAGACTGTAAAACTGTAACAGGCAATACTATAGGAGAAAATATAAGAGATTGTAAAATAGAAAATGAGGAAGTAATACATACATTAAAAAATCCATATAGTGACCAAGGTGGACTTGCAATATTGAGAGGAAATCTTGCTATAAATGGGGCTGTTGTAAAAAAATCAGCAGTTGCAGAAGAAATGTTAGTTCATGAAGGGCCAGCAAGAGTTTTTAATTCAGAAGAAGAAGCTGTGAGTGCTATATTTAATAAAAAAATAAATAAAGGTGATGTTATAGTTATAAGATATGAAGGGCCAAAAGGAGGTCCAGGAATGAAAGAAATGTTATCTCCTACATCAGCAGTTGCGGGAATGGGACTTGATAAACATGTTGCACTTCTTACTGATGGGCGTTTTTCGGGAGCAACTAGAGGAGCATCTATAGGTCACATTTCTCCAGAAGCTATGGAAGGTGGTTTAATTGGAATAGTTGAAGAAGGTGATATAATTTCTATCAATATACCAGAAAAAAAATTAGAGTTAAAAGTAAATGAAATTGAGATAGAAAATAGAAAATTAAAATTTAGACCTTTAGAGCCAAAAATAAAACATGGATACTTAAGTAGATATGCTAAACTGGTAACATCAGCAAACACAGGAGCAGTATTGAAATAGTAGATTATGTTTAAGAGAGTTAAGGAAAGCTAAGTTAATATTAAATATAAAAAGGATATCTTAAATGCTCCAATGCTAATGAGGTGTCCTTTTTATATTAACTTATATACAGATATTGAATTTCTTACATATTAGAATATAAGTATAATTTTATTTTTAATATAATTCTCTAGATATTATTTATTTTATATACAATAAAATATGACTCCTAAAAATAAAAAATACATCATAAATATAAATAAGTGGATATAAGTTATTAAGCTGATTTATAAACTTACTATGAAAGCAAAATTATAATTTTTATAAGTAATAAAATTTTTAGGAGGATATGCAATGAATAAAAAAATGAAACTAATTCCTTATGAAATAAATGAGAATCTAAGAGGAGCAAAGAATAAGTTTCCATATGGAATAAAACAAATGAATGCGAGAGGAATGTGGGATGAAGGATATACTGGTAAAAATATTGTAATTGGTATAATAGATACAGGTTGTGATATTTCTCACCCTCTTTTAAAAGGTAAAATAATTGGTGGTGCAAACTTTAGTGATGATAGTAATGGAAATAAAAATATATATGAGGATTTTAATGGGCATGGAACTCACGTAGCAGGAATTATAGCTGCATCTAATTATAATAATGAGGTTATGGGAGTAGCTCCAGATTGTAAATTATTAATAGCAAAAGCATTAAATAAAGATGGTGTTGGGACATATCAAAGTATAATTAATGCCGTTAATTTTGCTGTAAATAAGAAAGTTGATATTATATCCATGTCTCTTGGAGGAAATAAAGATGACAAAAATTTAAAAAATGCAGTTTTACAAGCAGTAAAGAATAATATTTCTGTAGTGTGTGCAGCAGGAAATAATGGAGATGGAGATTCTAGTACAAGTGAGTATAGTTATCCAGCTAGCTATCCTGAGGTAATAGAAGTAGGTGCAATAAATGAAAGCTATTTAGTTGAAAAGTTTAGTAACTCAAATACTACAATAGATTTGGTGGCTCCAGGGAGAAATATTATATCAACCTATATGGATAATAAACTTGCTATTATGAGTGGAACTAGCATGAGTGCGCCATATGTATCAGGATCACTAGCATTAATCAAAGAATGGGCTAGAGAAGAATTTGAGAGAGATTTAGATGAAGCAGAGTTGTATGCACAATTAATAAAATGTACAAGAGCACTTGGAATACCTAGAACAGAACAAGGAAATGGGTACCTATATTTAAATCTTTATAAATACAAGAATACTGGGAAAAGATAATCTGTAATTTGATAATAAAAGATAGATATTGTACACAGTCAATACAAAATAGTAAAAAATATTTAAGTGTAGAATTTTATAGAGATAGATGACAATATTAAATAATAAAGCTATAGATACATTAGTTAATTAGGATTAGAAAAAATATACAGTATTATAGATAGCACATCTGAGAAAAGGTGTGTTCTTCTATATATCTGTATAGATAAAAATTTGTATATAAGAAGTATAAGGTAAATTAAGGTTAATATATGTATATGAAGATGTAAGATGCTTTGTAATATGGACAAGGATACTATTAGTAAAAAATATTCTTATGAAAGATTTAAAAATACAATGAAATATTATATACAAAGAAAGAAGTATAGAATTTAATTGATAAATATTATCAATAATTATTGAATTTCAAAATCAATTATGATATTATATATTTAGAAAAACAAAGAGATTTCAAATAAAGAAATCTTTTATTTTTTAAATCCTAGTTAGCAGTAGCTAACTATTGGTTGATTAAAAAATATTACAGGAGGTAAGAATGAGTAAAATATATATTGTTTATTGGAGTGGAACAGGAAATACTGAGAAGATGGCAAATTTTGTAGCTGAAGGTGTGAAGCTAAAAGGTAAAACAGCAGAAGTTTTAGATGTAAGCTTATTAAAACCAAGTGATTTAAAAGAAGAAAATAAATTTGCATTAGGTTGCCCATCTATGGGAGCAGAACAACTAGAAGAGGGGTATATGGAACCATTTGTAGCAGAATTAGAATCTATGGTATCAGGTAAACAGATTGGATTATTTGGCTCATATGGTTGGGGAAATTGCGAATGGATGAGAGAATGGGAAGAACGTATGCAAAATGCTGGTGCTACAATTATAGGTGGTGAAGGAATTACAGCAATGGAAGACCCAAATGAAGAAGCCAAAGATGAGTGTATAGAATTAGGTAAAATGTTAGCTGAATAAGTTGTGAGTATATATAACAACTAATAATAACAACATTATATATATATAATACTAAGAGAGACTAATATTACAATACATAAGAAAATATACTTAATAAAATAGATAAAATATTAGTCTCTTTTAGTATAAATCAAATTTATAAATTAATATCGTTTTTTATATGGTACAATCTCATCATAGAAAGACAATAATTGTTTAATAACATAAGTGATAAAGGTTGTATCTTGTGCAAAGCATATCTGCTCCAATATTAACCCATGTTTCAATGCTTTTCTTTTCTGTTGAAGGAAGGGTAACGAAGGGCATATCATATTTTTTACATATCTCAGCAGCTTGAGAAATCATATCTCTTATTTCAACTTTATTCATATGTCCATAAAATACCATATCTAAAGATAAATCACTAGGACTTAATGCTATAATATCAACACCTTTGACTTTTACTATTTCTTCAATGTTATTATAACCTGCTTTCTACTCAAGTAACATTATTTTTAATATTTCGTTATTTGCGTTTTTTATATAGTCTAAATAATTCATATTACCATAATAAGAAGCTCTTTGAGGATTGCACTCTCTTATACCATTTGGATGATAAGTGCAAGTTGATACTGCTTTTTCTGCATACAGTGCTGTATTAATAAATTGGAAACCTATAATATCTGTTCCCATATCCATTATAGGTTTAACAAGAGCAGGGTCGCTGTTTGCTAATCAAACTAAAGCAGCACCACCATCATGTACAGCTATCATATATTGATGAATATCTTTACGGTCTAAAGCACCATGTCCACCTTTAATCCAGAATCCTATCCAGACAGACCAACTAATTCACTTACAGATGAATCAGACAGTGAAACTGCCACTCCACACAATATTTTTCCTTTATTAAATTTTTCTTTAATCGTAATTATGTATTTTTGCATTTATATCATCCTTTCTTTTAGCAATTTGTTTTTACACTTCAAAGAATACAACTTCAACCTAGCTTGAAGTCAATACTTTTTTGTTGACTATTGTATAATGGATTTCTATAATGTTCTTATTCATATAAAGTTTTTGGGAGTGAAAGAATATGAAATATTCCTTTACTGATGTATCAAAAATAACAAATATTTCTTCATCGGCTGTTTGGTTTTATGAAGAAAAAATTTACTTCTTCCTATTAATAGAAAGCCAAGTAGTGTTCATTATTTCTCTGAAGAAGGCATAGAGCATTTGATATTCATAAAAGAATTAAAAAATTCTGGCTTATCTATTAAAGATGTCCATGAATGTTTTCATTTTTGTGATATGGGAGATGATACAATAGATAAAAGAATCAAATTGTTTCAGCAACACAAGCAAGACATTAAAATAAAATACATGAACTAGAAGATTGTATGGATAAAATAGATGAGAAGATATGTTATTTAAATGAAAAAAGATGTGTAAAAAATAGTTTTTGTGAAATAATTAAATAAATTTTTAATTTCTATAATATAAAGAATAGCATCAATTTGAACTATTTAAGTACGTTGTTCTAAGACGTATTTTACAAAAGATTAGATAATATTTTATATAGCTATTTCTCTATGTAATAAAAAAGAAAATTATGATAATATATATTAATGTAAGTGGTAAATATATTTCCATCTATAAATATGAGTATTTTTAAATGCTATAAATATAAATACTATGAATACTATGAATTTTTAAATATATAGTTAGATTTTTAAAAATATTATAATAGAGTTGTTACATTTGGAGGATGTTAGAATGTATGAATCAAGAGAAAATTATTTGGAGACAATACTTATTTTAGAAAAGACAAAGGGAATTGTAAAATCTATTGATATAGCTAAAAAGCTAAATTATAGTAAGGCAAGTGTAAGTAGAGCTATGAGAATCTTAAAAGAATATGGTCTTATTATAATGGAAGTTGATGGTGACATTATTTTAACTAAAGAAGGAAGAAAAAAAGCAGAAGAAATTTATGAAAAACATATTTTAATCACTAGATTTTTGGTAAATACATTGGAGGTTTCATCTGATATAGCTGAAAAAGATGCATGTAGAATAGAGCATATTATAAGCACAGAGACATTTGAAGGAATAAAAAAATATTTAGACAAAAACTAAGAGGTGAGCTTATGGAGTATTTTAGTGAGTCGAATAATGAAGTGCAAAAGTTTGATTGGGGAGAGGTTACATGGATACATGAGCCATCAAAAACACAATTTAATAGGCTTAGTGCTGGAATTGTAAAGTTTTTTCCAAAAAACTGCCAAGAAAAGCACTTTCATTTAAGTGAAGAACAGCTTTTATATGTAATTCAGGGAGAAGGAATACAAGTTATTGATGGTAAAAAGGTCAATATAAAGGAAAAATCAATAGTTTATTGCCCACCATATTCAGAACATGAAATTATAAATACTGGTAAAATTGATTTAGTAATATTAATCACTTATGTCCCTCATAAATTTTCAAGTTTGAGACAGCTACCTATAGTATTTTCTGAAAATACTATACAAGAATTAGTTAATATAAATATAATTGAAAATCTTGCAAATCAAATATCTAATATATTGAAGCTTAGAATATCTGTATATGATTCAAAACACAAAGCAATATTTGAGACTAAAAAAGAAACTAGATTTTGTGATATTTGTAAAAGTATAAAAGTGTGCAATAGAAAACTTGCAAAGAGTATGAATGATAATGATTTTGAAAAAATGTATCAATGTGAGTATGGTGTTTCTAGTTTGGAGATACCTATAGTATTAGAAGAAGATGTAGTTGGATATATAGAATGTGGGGATTTCATAATATACAAATCTATTGATATAGATAAGAATTTATCTAAACTGTCACGTAGTTCAAATATTGACATAAAATACATAAGTAAAATTTACAATGAACTTTCATTAATTCCAAAGAGTAGACTATATGTGTTAAAAGAAAATTTATTAATGATGTCTGAATTTATTCAGGAAATAGCTAAGAGAAATTTCTTTGAAAATCAGCTTAGCATAAAAGATGAGGAGATATTGAAGAATAGAAAGGAAAATATAAAGCTTGAAGAAGCACTTAAAAAAGCAAATAGTAAATTATTAGAAGAAAAGTACATTATCAATCCAATAGATATGTTCAATAATACTCTAAGAGAATATCCTTTTGAATTAGAACTTTCTATAGAGAAAGCAATCAAAGACATGAATTTAGACGGTGTTTATAATCTAATAGATACTAATAAATTAATGTATAATGATGTTAGAGATATTATTCAAGAAATGATATTTGTATTATCTAGAACTGTACTTAGGGACTTAGAAGATTTGAAGCTTATATCTTCTCTAAGAAATAAATACAATAAAAAAATATCACTTACAAATAGTGATGAAGATTTATGGAATATATTATTACAATTTTCTAAAGAGTGTATTGATAAGAATAGAGAGTTTTGGAGACAAGACAAGAGGAATTTGATTGAAAGTGTGAATGAATATATACAAAAATATTATAAAGAAAATATAAATTTAAATAGTATAGCAGAGGTATTTTTTATAAGTCCAAATTATTTGAGTTCTATTTTTAATGAAAAAAATAAAGTTTCAATAACTGAGTACATAAATCTTCTTAGAATAGACGAATCTAAAAAGTATCTATCAAATATAAATATGAGTATTAGCGATATTTGTAAGAAAGTAGGTTTTAATAATAGTAGTTATTTTTCACAAATATTTAAGAAGTTTAATAATATAACTCCAAATGAATATAGAAAAAATATGTTAGACAATAAAGAATAGACAATATTATGTAAGATATATGTTGTTAATAAATTTGAGATATAATATGTGGAGGAATTTTATGTTTGCAATTATTTTTTTATGTATAGGTGGTTTTTTAGCTGCCTTTGTAGATTCTATAGCAGGAGGGGGCGGACTTATAAGTATGCCCGTTCTCATGGCTATTGGAGTTCCTGTGCATCTTGCCATTGGTACAAATAAATTTGCTGCATCAGCAGGATGTATAAGTAGTGCTTATAGATATTCAAAATCTGGTAAAACCAATAATGAACTTTTAAAAAAATTAGTCCCATTTACTATTATTGGTAGCATTTTAGGTGTAAGATGTGTACTATCAATAAGTGAAGATATATTAAATGTTTTAGTTGTAATAATGATTTTAGTAGTAGCTATGTACACCTTTATTTCTAAAAACTTAGGTCAAGAAGATAATTTTGAAGGTATTAATAAGAAAAACCTAAGATTAGGTATGCTTATGGCTTTGGTAATGGGTTTTTATGATGGTTTTTTTGGACCTGGGACAGGTACTTTTTTAACTTTTGGATTTATAAAAATATATGGATATGATTTTTTACATGCTTCTGCAAATACAAAAATATTAAACTTAACAAGTAATATAACTTCATTGTTATTATTTATGATAAATGGTCAAGTATATTATAAGATTGCTATAGTGTTTGCACTAGTTATGATAATAGGTGCTTATGTAGGTGCTAAAGTTGCTATAAAAAAAGGTTCAAAGATGATAAAACCAATATTTTTAGCAATGGCATTGTTTATGGTTACAAAATTGGTATATCAAACGTTATTTTAATTGATTAACTTTTATAATTAATTGTGAGTTTTTATATTAAAATATATCAAATAATTTTATGAAAGTTCTAATTATCTTCTAATATAGTTCATATGTAATACACATATAAATTGTAATATTGTATATATAAAGGTTGTATATCAAAAAATATAAATTTGATTTTATGGGTATAAAATATATAATAATTTGTAGGAGGAGTTATTTATGAATATATCAAGAAGAGCTATGAAGATAATTGAATTGGCACAAAAAATTGCTAGTAAAAAAGGTGTTACAGTACAAGAAGCTTGGAATGATGCAATGAGAGAATACAAAGCAAAATATGAATACGTTGCATAATCGTATGCATTATATTTTAAATATAGGAAAGATATAAAGTAAAAGGGCTTAGAGTTAATCTCTAAGCTCTTTTATTTTTTGAAATTAAGATATTTGAATAGAAATAAAATGTGAGTAAAATCAACTTATTTACAAAGAATAAAAACTTTATTTAAGAATTTAAAACAACTATTTAGAAAAAAATCTAAATAGTTGTTGAAATATAATAATAGTTATGATATATTCTAATTAGATGAAATTCTAAATAGAGAGGTGATGGTGTTGGGTTTTCCAGAAACGTTTAAAGCTCTTTCAGACCCTGTAAGAAGAGAAATATTACTTATGTTAAGGGGGAATAAAATGTCAGCAGGAGAAATTAGTGAAAAATTTAATATGACAAATGCCACAATTTCTTATCATCTATCTCAATTAAAAAAGGCAGGACTCATATTTGAGACAAAGTATAAAAATTTTATTTTCTATGAAATAAATATTTCGGTTTTTGAAGAGGTTATGCTTTGGTTTTCACAATTTATGGAGAAGGGAGAAAAAGATAATGAAAAAAGCGATAAATAAGCAATTTATTTTATCTACATTAATATGTTTTATACCATTTATTGTATCAATATATTTTTATAAGAGACTACCAAATGAAGTTGCAATTCATTTTGATAGTTATGGGAATCCAGATAATTATGCTCCAAAGTTTATAGCAGCTTTTGGAGTACCATTATTAATGCTATGTGTTCATTTATATACATGGTTTAGACTTGAAAATGAACCTAAAAAGGCTAATTTTTCAAATGTTATGCAAAATTTATCAAAATGGGGAGTTGCTATACTTTCAGTCATCTTACAAATAATGATGGTTTTGTATTCAACAGGAATTAGTTTGGATTTTAATTTTTATACAGGATTGATTTTGGGGATAGTAGTTATTTTATTTGGAAATTATCTTCCTAAATGTAAGAGAAATTATTCTATGGGAATAATTTCACCATGGGCTCTTAATGATGAAGAAAATTGGAATAAGACACATCGTTTAGCTGGATGGATTTGGATTATTGGTGGGATATTATTAATTATTAATGCTTTTATTAGCATTCCTCTTTATAATATCTTTGTAATTTTTGTAATTATAATACTGCCATTTATATATTCTTATTTGCTATATAGAACTTCAATTAGAAATAACTAATACAATCAATTCCTATTATAATATTTGGATAAATAGAATACATTTCAGAGCTAAAATATATAATTAAAAATTTATTAATACACTTATTTTAGCTCTGAAAAAATATTCTTTAATAAAAATAGTAGTAGGTTATTAAAAGTTTTTGATAATCTATATAAATTAGTCTATTGAATGTAAATTAAAAGGTTTGATTTAATATTGAAAGGCTAAGTATAGTGTGATACTCTTATAAGAAATCATTTATAAATATAGGAGGCAGGACATGAACACTAAAGAAATGAAGGAATATAGAGAGTTTTACAATAAAAAATTAAATGAAACAGATGAATTTTTTAGAGTATTTGGAAGTCTTGATGATAAGACTTATTCAGAAGGAGCTATAAGCAAAAAAAATAAGGAATTAATGGGATTAGCTATTTCTATTTTAAGTCGATGTGATGAATGTATTTGTTATCATATTGAGGGGTGTATCAACTCTGGGGCAAGTAAGGATGAAATTATAGAAGCAATAAAAATAGGTGTAATTGGTGGTGGGTCTATTACATATCCAAATGCAAGGTTTGCAATAAAGGTTTTAGAAGAGTTTAATATATAATTTTGATAACAATAATTTATTGATAATAGGTTGTTTGAAATTGAATTAAATTTTATTCTTTTATTAATTTTTTATAATTCTCATAAATTTTAATAAAAAACTTTTACAAACAAAGTTTTGTTTACTGTATTTTATTATCAAGTTTCCTACAAATTAAATTGTCTATTTTTATTTATAGAGTAGAATAAACTGTTTTTGTTAAGAATTTTGAAAGTAAAATCAGACTAAAAAAATAAAGGCACTAATTTGTCTAACGTTTATTGGTGAAAAATAAACATATAGAAGTTATAATAAATATATAAAAATATATGAGAGGTGTTATATGTTTGGTAAACCAAAAGAAAGTGTTAGATTTCTAGACTTTAATGATGTAGCAGAAAAGTTTGGAGAAAAAAAAGCTGTTGCAATTTTTGATGCTATAGCTGGAAAAAAATCTAAAGAACATATTATCAAAGATATAGAAAAATTAGTGAAAAATGAAGTTTAGATATTTATAAGGTATATTGAGCTTGAGGGTAGCTCTTTATACCTTCTTTTTTATTGTTTTTGGATAATATTCTAATGTTTAGATTATATATTATAGAGATAATGTAATTTAAGTGATTACATATGCATTGTGTAGAGTATTTAATAAATGTGTTTAAATCTAGACGTGTAAATTTAGTAATATCTTATTAAGAATATAATTGAAAAATTATTAAGACTTTTAATTTAAATCTCTATAACTAAGTTTTTCTAAGTTTTAACAGTTTCGTTTTTTATTTAAATAAAAAAACTTATTGTTATAGATTAATATTTATATAGCAATAAGTCTTTATAGTTTAAAATTATAATCAGTTTTATAGAAATTATGATTTTGTAGAGAATCATATATAAAAATACTTTCTATAGGTAAAAATTAAATACTTACAGTAGATTATTTTTTAGAGTATCTAGATTAAGTTTTGAATCTTCATTATCTTTATTAAAGTATAACGCTTTATTAAAGTATTGTTGAGCTTCATCAAATCTTTTATGAAACATGAGTATAACTCCTTTTAAGTTATACACATTGCTTGCATTTTTTTTATAGTCAGAATCCTTTTTATCTAGGAACTTTAAAGACTTATTAATTGAGTCTAAAGCATCGTATGTGGCATCTGGATAATCAGGAAATCCATCGAAACGCATATAATTACATGCCTGTGCATAATAAAGATTTGAGTCAGTAGAATTAATACTAATAGCTTTTTTTAGTATGACTTCAACTTCTTCAAAGATTTTTAGTCCAAAATCATCAAGTTTAAGTTGAGCAAAATCCATACTATTAATACCAAATTCTTTTTTGAAATCTTCATACAACAAGAGTTTGTATTTGTTATTTTCAACTACAAAGTATCTATTCACCTTTAAAGAATCATCTTTTTTATAAAGGAGATTTTTTATTTCAAAAGTTTCTTCTAATTTAACTACATTTTTATACTTTTTTCCGTCATAGTTATAAGTTTCTATGGTTTTTTCTTTATCTATTTTATAACTAATTATTCTTTTTGTTTTAACTAAAATATTTTGAAATTCTTCAAGATTCTCCTGACTAATTTTTTTCTTGCTATCTTTGCTTAATAAACTATATGCTGCTTCATAGTCACCAGAGTTCATTCTATCAATATATTTTTTTGCTACTTCACTAGCGCTTTCTTTTAGAGAACATCCTGCTACAGATATTACAATTGATAATGTTAAGAGTAAAGTTATGCCTTTAGTAATATTCATAATGTAATCACCTAATAATTAAATTTTATTAATTATATTTTAGCATCAAATATTGAATAAGTCATCAGCTTTAAAGTATATAAAGAAGATAGTTTAATAAAATTAAAAACCTAACTCTGATAACCAACTTATTAGTTTATTTTCTCTCTCTTTTAAATCATTACTATTAAATTTTCCTAATTTAATTTCACCAACAATCATACCATCAGACATAAATAATACTCGTTCTGTCTTTGCTGCTACTTTGACGTCATGAGTTACAAGCATAATAGTTGTTCCTAATTTATTAATAGCTATAAGAATATCCATTACTTCATTTGTTAGCTTGGAGTTAAGTGCACCTGTAGGTTCGTCTCCAAATAAAATTTTCGGGTTGTTAATTAAAGCACGACATATGGAAGCCCTTTGAAGTTGACCTCCCGAAACCTGAGTAATATCCTTATTTTTTATTTCCGAAATATTCATTTTTTCCATAAGTCTTGTCGCTCGTTCATTGATTATTTGACGACTTTCTTCTTTATTTAAGTAAGCTGAGAGAATTATGTTGTCAAATATATTTAAGTTTTTAAGTAAATTACTTTGTTGAAATATAAAGCCCATATTTTTTAATCTAAGTTTTGATAATGCTTCTTCGGACATATTAGAAATCATTTCACCTGAAAAATTGACTATACCAGATGTTAATTTATCCATTCCGCTTATGTTATGCAGTAATGTTGATTTACCAGACCCAGAAGCACCCATAATAGATATAAATTCTCCATATTGAATTGATAAATCTATTCCTTTTAAAACTTGCTGTGTATTTCCTTTAGCAATAGTATACTCTTTAATAATTTTTTTAGCTTCTACAATATTATTCATAACATACCCCTTACTCTATAATAGACATAATTTTTATTTTATTGATTGCTCTATTAATTACTATAATTGTAATTAATACTGTGAGAATTAAAGCTGATGGACAAAGTATATATACAATTAATGGATTTACTATAAATTGAAGGTTTGAGATACCAGAAAGTAGTAAACCAGATATTTTTTGTCCAAGTGTATTTGCCATAATAATTCCTAAAATAACTCCGATTATAAGTACTAATAAAGCTCTGGTAATATATTGAATACGTATATCTCTAGTAGAAAATCCTAAACTAAGCATAGTTGCTGTTTGTGGTGTATCTTTGGTAATGAGCATCTTAAAAAACATTGCTGTAATTAGTGAAGAAATTACAATAGATACGACAACAGCTAATTTTATAACAAGTCTTAACTGGTTGATAATAGAGCTTAATGTCTGACTTATATAATTATTTATATCTGTAACTTTAGCAGGGTAATAACTAATACTGTATTGTTCTAATTTATCTGCTACATTGACTCCAGGTTTTAAATTTAAATTTAGGACATGCCATAGAACATTATCTTTTTTAGATGGTAGCATAGCTTTTGCAGTCTTACCACCATATGTAATGTCTTGATATATGCCACTAACAGTAAGAGTTAACTCTTTACCTTTTGAGAAAATGGATAAATTATCTCCAATACTTTTTTCTAGTTCATTTGCATTTATAACAGATAGTGCAATTTCATTTTCTTTTGTTGGTGCAGAACCTTTTACATATGTAAGTGGGAAAGTTTTAAAGTTTCCATTTTCTATTTTCATATTTTCTACTTTGCCATTTTTATTTTTTATTTTATATGAACTTGTTGTAAAGGATTCATATTTTTCAACATCATTGTCATCGTTAATTTTTTGTAATATAGAATTAAAAAGATGTTGGGTTTGATTTGTCTGTGATAAATCAATACGAATATCACTCTTACCTGCGCCCATATAAGTGATAAATTCAGGTGATTGAATAGTATTTAGAAAATTAAGTGGTACAATCATAAGGAAAATACAAATCATGTAGACAAAACAAAGCAATCCATAGACAGTAAATTTTCTTGCTACTTCATTTAACCCTAGAAATATATTGGCATTTGTCATTTTGGTTTTGTATAGCTGTAAGCTATATCCATGTATTACAGAGTTTGTAGAATGATTATTTCTTAATGCATTAACTGCTGATATTTTTTTGAATCTTTTAAGTATAAGTTTACAAAAGAATACAATAGCTACAAATACAAGAACTGAACTTATAAATGGAATAAGAATACTAAAGATATCTTTATCTACTGTTCCCATATAAATATAAATATTTTTTGTAAAAAAAACTCCTATGAATAACGACAATATATAGCCAAGAAAACTTGCAAAAGATGAAATTAATACGTATTTTATCAAATATAGTTTTTGGATGTTACTATTTTGAATACCAATGGCTTTCATAACACCAATTTCTCTGTAGTCTTCTTCAATCGTTGTAATTAAAGTAAATCGTAAGCATAAAATAGAAATTGTAATAAGAAGAATGCTAATTAAGATGACAATAGCAATTACAATTCCGTCAGACAAAGCATTTAGTAGTTTATAAGTGGAATAAGTTATTGATGTACCTGTTTGTGGGAGCTTAGTTGATTGATATAGTGTTTCAAACTCACTAATTTTATTTATATCATTTAAGAGAAATTCAATTAGATATTCGCTTTCCCCCATAGTAGCTTTTAAAGTATCCCAATCATTATCACTGATTAAAAAACGCTTTGAAGTAACAAGAGAAGGGTTCATCTGTGCATCACGTATAAAATCTTTTATTGTAAATTCCATAAAGAAACTACCATTAATAATTTTTATTGTATCTCCAATTTTTAAATTGCATTGTTTCATATAGTATACAGGAACTCCTATTTCCCCATCTTTTATTTGCATTATTTGATTGTCCATATCTAATAGAAAGTCAAATTTATCATTTTGTTTTGTAAAGCTATTTTCTAGCACACTATTAGCCTGATTTTCTCCTTTATTTCCTAAAAAAATATTAGCTCCATTTATATTTAAAAGTTCAGTAGTTTGTTGCTTTTTTACATATGGAGTTTTAGCTGAAAACTTGTCAATTTCTTCTTGATTTAATTTCCCAGAATACATTTGAACATAATGAGGCGCATGGGATTTTTGAAACAAAGAAGTCATGGAATCAGTTAGTTCTATAATGATGCTCGTTGCACTAGATACCAGCATTGATGCAAGCAAAATAAAAATAAATAGAGCAATTGTTATCACTTTGTTTCGAGTTAAATCTTTTAATAATATTCTCTTAAGCATAAATAATCCTCATTTCTTAAAAATTTTGTATTGAATATTTTAGATTTATTTTATATTAGTCATAGATATATAAAAATTTAAACTGACCGTCGGTCTATAATGATAATATAATAATATTACTATTTTGTCAAGTTATTAAAAAAGTAAAATATAAACTTCTTATGATAAAGTGTTTATACAAAATATATCCTAAAGAAATTAGTAAGAATTTTAAAAAAGAATATAATTAATATATTTTATTTTTAGTTTTTTACTAATCAATAATTTTTAATATTAATTAAGTATATAAAAAATTATTGATTATTTTTATGTGTTAATATTTATTAAAAAAGATTTGTTAAAAGTAATAGTATCATAGATAAATTACTATTTTTTAGATGAATTATGAAGAACAATAATTAAATTAATAAATATAAAGGTATTTTTTGCTTATTATTAATTAAAAATTTAATTTATATTTAATTAATATAAAATTTGAGGTAATATTATTTTTAAATTGTTCAAATTATGTTATTATTCAGATATAGGCAATATTAGATAAATCTAATGACGCAAAGCTATAGGGACTAAAATCTTTATGTAATAAAGGTCATGTCAGCCAGTTGCCAAAAAGATAATGATTCTTTTTGTTAAAAGTATTTGTTGAAAGTATATATTTTTAATAACTTAATATTTGGCAAGAGGAGGGCTTAAGATGATATCTGAATTAATGTTAAAAAATTTTGGCGAATCTAGCATCAATTTTAAGACTAAAATTAAATTAAATTTAAGAGAAAGACCAGACATAAATAGTATGAAGTTGAAAAGTATACCAGAAGGTAAAATTGTCAAGCTAAAATGTGTTGATGGAATATGGGCAGAAGTTGAAAGTAATTATGACAAAGGATGGTTACTTTATAAATATTTAGAAAAATTAAGCAATGTTAAAAACAATAGTAACAACATGGTAAAAGATAGAAAAAAGAATTATGTAGGAAATATAAGAACAAATGGTCTAAGTTTAGAACTTAGAAATGATAGAACATTAGACTCTAGAATTATAACTACAATTCCTGATGGTTTTAAAGTTGAAGTATGTTATAGTGTTGGGAAATGGGCAAGAGTGAATATTGATAAAAGTGGAAAAAGATATTGTGGATATGTATATAACCAGTATATAGAAGAATGTTTAAGTTTATCATAATTGGATACTAGTAAGCTTTAAATACACTAATAAATCTCAGAAAAAGAATCCTAATCATAGGATTCTTTTTCTTTTGTAAAAATCATTATTATAATACTAAACAGAATAAATTAATTAAGCTATCTTAATTATAAATGGAAAATTTAGTTGAAAGTAGATTTAATTTGTATTTTGTGTACTAAGTATCATAATTTACTATTAATTTAAAGAATTTTAACAAAAGAGAAACTTTATAGAATAAAAATAATATTAAAGATAAGAAAACATATAAGAAATTTGAAAAATTTTGTAATTTTTACTTTAATATATATTATAATAAACTAGATATAAGTTTTTATGAGGGGGAAAATATGAAAAAAAAGAAAAAGTTGATTGGAGTAATTATATCTTTTTTACTTATAATCAGCATTATAAATCCATTACAAGTTGAGGCAGACGTTATTACTGATTCTAGTGTATACATTTTTTCAACACAAGAGAATTATCAATCTAATAATACTAGGTTTAAAACTATTAAATCTAAAAGTAGACACAAACGTAGCAAATCTAGTAAAAGTAGAGTGAAATTAAAAAAAAGAACTACAAGAACTAAAACTTATGGACATGGAATTCTAAATAGACACAAAAGTCGAGGTATAAGAAGATATAATATTTTATCAAAATTGATACTGTCAATAATAGTTATGTTTGTTGTTATAGTTTTAGTTATATTAATATTTATTAAAAGAAAGAAGAAGAAATTTTATTAAATACAACAATGAAAATTATATAGTTGTTTTATGTGATTTTATTATTAATTAGATGGTAATTTAAAGAACAACGTTTTGTTAATTATTGATGTTTATTTAATAGCATGATATAATTTGAACGGAATAATATGCTGTTTAAAAGGAGATACAAAAATGGCACGAAAACGAATATTAAATGGTGGTAAACGAGATGAACTTATTGATAATGCACTTAAGTTGTTTTTAGAGTATGGATATGAGAACACCTCTATAAGAATGATTTTAGATAGTGTTGGTGGAGAAGTTGGCATGTTTTATCACTATTTTAAATCAAAGGATGAAATATTTAATGAAGTAATAAAGTTGTTTTTAGCACAATATGAACAAAGCTTTTCTGATATTTTATATGATGATTGTGTAGCAAATAACCTAAAAATTGATGCAGTATTCGAGTTATTACAAAAAAGTATTTCAAAATATAAAATATTCAAATCAGGTAAATTTCATTGGAGTATGCAAATTGCACTTAATCAATTAACTTTAAAGAGTTTAGTTCCTCATATAGCAAAATATATAAACTCTATGCGTGATAAAGGTGAGATTGGGAGTTCTGCGATTGAAACAGACTTAGAACTTGCAAATGCTGTTCTCTATTCATCATTTTCAATATTACATCAAGATTCATTAACTGAATTAACAGAGGAAGAATTCGAGCAAAAAAAACAGACTATTAAAGGAATTGTTTATAGAATTTTGGATTTAAAAAGAAATACATAACTTAATTTACTATGTTTTAGAAAAAATAGATTACAAAATATATTTTTAAATTTATAAAAATATATTGACATTTTTTAGAAAAAATAATATTATTATTTCAACGACAAAATTTAATAAAGTAAATTAAATCCTATGACAAGGAAGAGTAGTTGAATTTAGGTTCAGTATAGAGAGCTGAGGATGGTGGAATCTTAGCAAGAAAAAATTTGATGAATGGCCCTTAGAGGAGTAAATTGAAATCATAGTTTTGAGAGTAGACTTTATCGTCAGTCGCACGTTACAGCGAATAAGGTATGTAAGTACCTGATAATGAGATATATAAAAATTTGATTTTATATTAATTTTTATATAATTTAGGTGGCAACGCGGATAATCTCCGTCCTATTAGATTAGGACGGAGTTTTTTATTTTACTGAAAACTTAAAATATAGAAGGTGGTGAAAAAGATGTTATGAATTTCCAAAGCTAAAGATGATGATATAGTAAATTGGCAAAAAAATAAATTGAAAATAAAAAAAACAGGAGGAACTACAAAAATGAAAACAAATACAAAAAAACTAACTTTAAATGCAATACTTTTAGCGATGGGATTATTGATACATCAAATTACACCAGCTATAGGATTACCAATGAAACCAGATATACCACTAGCAATGTTATTTGTAATATTGGTTTTAAATAGAGATGATTATAAAACTTGTTTAATAGCAGGTATAGTAACTGGAATATTTACAGCACTTACATCAAGTTTCCCAGGAGGTCAAATTCCTAATGTAATAGATAAAACTCTTACAGCAAATATAGTATTTTTATTAATGAACATTAGTTATAAAATGCCTTTTATAAAAAAGTTAGCTAAGAAGACACAAGATATTATAGTAGTTGCAATAATAATGCCAGTAGGAACACTTGTAAGTGGAACAATTTTTTTATTAGCAGCTCAAGCTATAGTTGGTCTTCCAGGTGCTTCATTCACAGCTTTATTTTTAGCAGTAGTATTACCAGCTGTTTTAATAAATTTAGTTGCAGGAATATTTTTATTCAAGATTGTTAGTCTATCAATAAGAAGAGTTAGTTATCAAGCTTAAATATGAAATAATACTTTACTTTATAACTATTATAATAATTAAAAAAATAAGAACAGGGTAGATTATAACTACTCTATTCTTATTTTTTTTAAAGATTTAGCATTAAATATTTTTGCTTTTAATAAAATATTTATATAATAGTAATATAACTTCAACTTAATGGATAAATTATCATACCTATGTCAATATTCTTATATGTATCTCATTTATAGCTATTAAATATAAAATTTATTTAAATTTACTTTTTCAAGATAAATTTGTGCATTAATCTTCTCTGATTTGTCAGCTCTTAGAGTATACTAAAATCTCCACTTAATTAAATTTGTATATATTTACATTTATATAGTTCTAAAAAATATAGCAAAAAACATATTTTTTGTGAAAAACTTGCTTAAATTTGATTAAGAAAAAATACATAATTCATGGTATAAAATAAAGTTTAGTTAAAGTTTTTAAAACAATATATATGAAATATAGTTTTAATGTAGAATTTAAGGTTCTAATTTTAAATGAGACTCTAGCTGAATTAAATACGTGTAACTATAATAGCAATAGAATATTTTGAGAAATGTATCTATATACTTAAAAAAGAAAAATAAATCTATTAAAATAACATAATAAAAAAAATATTAAGAATAAAAATATAATTATAAGTATTTATATAAATCTAGTTGATTTTTAATATAAATGTAAATACAATTATATTTAAATGAATAATTGCATTTGTAATTATTAGTAATACAATCTACTATAGTTTATGATTTTATATAAGTTTGTTAAGTACATAACCTAATTAAGAGAATGTATTCACATATTAAAAATTTATTATGAGGGGGATAATTTTATTATGAAATTCTATAAAAGAATGTTAACATTGACTTTAAGTATTTCTTTTGTATTTGCAAATATTCAACTAGTAAATGCAATATCATCTGTAGAAAAGATACAAGGAAAAAATAAGTATGAAATTGCAGGTAATGTAGCAGATGAAAATGCATATAAGACTGCTATACTAATTAATACTAATAATTCTATCGCAGATGGTTTAAGTGCAAGTGGATTAGCAGGAGCTTTAAATGCACCTATACTATTAACTGAAAAAAATACTATACCAACTGAAACATCTACAAGATTAAAAAATGTATCAAAAGTTTATATAATTGGAGGAACATACTCTATTAGTACAACTGTCGAAAATTCATTAAAATCTAAAAATCTAAAAGTTGTAAGAATTCAGGGAAGTGACAGAATAAAAACAAGTTATAATGTTGCAAAAGAAATAAACTCAATAAAAAAAGTTGATACTGTTATGTTGACAAATGCATATAAAGGAGAAGCTGATGCTATAAGTATTGCCTCTGTAGCAGCAAGAGATAAGGCACCAATAATTCTTACTAATGGAAGAAGCATACCTTTTTCAACTACTGGTTTGAAATCTTATGCAATAGGTGGAACATCTTCAATGAGTACTACTTTAGTAAATAATACTAAATCTACTAGATTGGGAGGAAGTACTCGATTTGAAACTAATAAAGCAATAATAAATAAATTTTACAAGGATGCTAAAGAATTTTATGTAGCTGGAGCATATGAATTAACAAATGCTCTTGTAGGCTCTTCTTTATCAAAAAATAGTCCAATGGTATTAGTTGATAATGGAAGTAATAAAAGCGTCTTAAAGAATGCTAAAAAGATAACTTCTATAGGATATATAAATTCAACTATAATTCAGCAGTGTCTAAATGTAACAAATGGAATTGGAGATACTAATACTGGCATCGTAAAAGATGATGCTAAGCCAACTACAAAGGCCATAAAGGCTGGCATGTATAAGGTTGGGAAAGATATATCAGCAGGTGAATATTTAATAACTTCAAATTCAGGAAGTTATGCTTCTTATTATGAAGTTACAAGTGATAGTACAGGAAATGCTGATAGTATACTTTCAAATGATATTTTTAGTGGAACTAGATACATAACTTTAGAGAATGGACAGTATATTAAAATTGAAGATTCAACAATGATATTAGCAAAATATGCTAAGGTTCAAAAAGCTAAGAATGGTAAGTTTGGAAATGGCATGTATAAAATTGGACTAGAAATTCCTGCTGGAGAATATACTGTAGTTTCAAATTCTTCTGATGCATATTATGAAGTTAGAGATAATAGCTTAGGTGATTTGGATGGAATAGTTACTAATGATGCTTTCTCTGGGAATAGATATATAACAGTTGAGGAAGGTCAATATTTAATACTAAATAATTGTTATTTAATTGAGAATGAATAGAATTTATTATCTTCAATAATAAATTGTGTATTTTAATATAAGAAAGGTGTTTTAAATTAAAATTTAAAACATCTTTTTTATTGTTATGATAAAGAATATCTATTTTTATTTTTTAGAAATACACTATATTTAAATTATTAAATTTATCATTAAAACACGCATAGAAAAATAATAATATCTTTAAAAGATTTTTCTTATTTGATATAATTAAGGTTATGTGTAATATAAGAAATTAACTAGGAGGAATAGAAGTGAGCAAAAGAAAACAAGTAACAATACCTATAGAGAAAATACAAGAACAAGATAAATATATAGAACAAATACACAGACAAAACGAAGAATACTTCAATAGAACTGGAAAGAGAAAACTCGTGTTTACTCAAACCTTTGGATGCCAAATGAATGAACATGATTCAGAAAAATTATGTTCGATGCTAGAAGAAATGGGATACCAAATGTCAATGATGGCTGAAGAAAGTGATTTAATAATATATAACACATGTGCAGTTAGAGAAAATGCAGAGCTAAAAGTATATGGAAACTTAGGTCAACTAAAGCATCTAAAAGGAAAAAATCCAAATATGAAAATAGCCGTATGTGGATGCATGATGCAACAACCACATGTTGTGGAAGAATTAAGAAAAAAATACAAACATGTAGACCTTATATTTGGAACACATAATCTATATAAATTTCCACAACTACTTACAGAATCAATGAATTCTGACAAAATGTTAGTAGATGTTTGGGATGTGGATGGAGAGGTAATAGAAGGTCTTAGAAGTAATAGAAAATTTGAACTAAAAGCGTTTGTAAATATAATGTATGGATGCAATAATTTCTGTACGTACTGTATAGTTCCATATACAAGAGGTAGAGAAAGAAGTAGAACACCTGAAGATATAATTGATGAGATAAAAGAACTTGTAGCAAATGGAACAAAAGAAATAACTTTACTTGGACAAAATGTCGATTCTTATGGTAAGACACTTGAAAATCCAGTTACATTTTCAGAACTTTTAAGAAAAGTAAATGAGATAGAAGGAATTGAAAGAGTTAGATTTATGACATCTCATCCAAAAGATATATCTGATGAAGTAATATATGCAATTAGGGATTGCGATAAGGTATGTGAATTTTTACACTTACCAATACAATGTGGAAGTAGTAGTCTTTTGAAAAAAATGAATAGACATTATACGAAGGAATATTATTTAGAAATAATAGAAAAGGCTAAAAAAGAAGTACCAGACATTGCGTTTTCAACAGATTTAATGATAGGTTTTCCAGGAGAAACAGAAGAAGATTTACTGGATACTTTAGATGTAATTGAAAAAGTTAAATATGATTCAGCTTTTACATTTATTTATTCCAAAAGACAGGGAACTCCTGCTGCTAAAATGGAAAATCAAATACCAGAAGAAATAAAACATGAAAGATTTAATAGAGTATTAGAAGCTGTAAATAGGATTTCAGCAGATATAAATAATGGATATAAAAATAGAATAGTTGAAGTTTTAGTTGAAGGAAGAAGTAAGAATAATGAAAATAAATTTGCTGGTAGAACTAGACAAAATAAACTTGTAAATTTTGAAGGTGGAAATGATGATTTAATTGGAAAATTAGTTATGGTTAAAATCACTGAACCTAGAACCTTTTCATTAAATGGTGTACTAGTGAATAATTAATACTGTATAAAATAATAAAATTATGTAAACTAATTAAAATAGATGTACTATAAAACAAAATATATCAAATTTTAAAAACATAGATCATATATGTTAATTTCAGTTTTTATTATAAATAAATTTGATATAGGATGTAAATTCATTGTACATCTATTTTTATTTTATTTTGATAAGTTTTATATAACTATATTTAGTATTTCTTTAGTATATACTAAAGTATTATATAATAGATGTAAAAAGCAGTTAATCTTTCACGATTAACTGCTCAAATTACTAATCATTATTTTTTACATTTCTTATTAGAATAATAGATATTGAAAAGCACACTAGCAAGTATAACTATTATAAATATCACAGCAAATGGAAGCATGTTTTTTTCATCCATTTGTCCGCTTTCTACTCTATAACCAAAAAACGCCATAATAAATAACATTATAGATACAATAAAAATAACAATACTAGAACTCCTACATAATTTTTTTTTATCATATCGAGCTTTTTCTTTATCGCTTATAGTATTATAACCTGCCAGTAGCATACTGGCTTTTCCATTAAATAATAATATACTTAAGATGAAAGTGGCAATTGCCAATATAACTATGAATCCTACTGCAAACATTATAAGCACCTCCATATACTTTAACTTACAGTTTACTAATTTATTATATTTTACCATAAACATACATTAAAGTCATTTATTTCATATCTTAGCCTTATTAGATATATTATTATGCTATAGTTTATCTATAGTGTGATAATAACACTTAGTATTTACCTTGAAATTGTATTGAATATTATGTAATAATAATTTAACAATAATCAAGTAGAAAAAACATTATAAAATATAACTTTCTATATTTCCTATAATTATAACATTTTAAATTTAGAAAATTTTAAAACTTATTATCTAAAAAGTTGAATGTTTGTTTACAAGTATTATTCTGATAAGAAGTTCAAAAAATTTTCTAGTATTTTTGCTGTCATACCCCAGATTACATAATCTTTATATTTATAGAATAGAATAGGATAACTCCCGCTTTCAAATTTATAATCTTTTTGATTTGGAATTGATCCATAAGGTAGATTTTCATCAGGAAAAACTTTTACGGTATTATTATAAGTATTTGGAGGATTTTCTAAAAGATATTTTATAGGCACCAAAAAAGTATGGTCAACTTCATCCTTATTTATATTTAAATTATTAATGTTTTTTATATATCCTAAGTAAGGATGTATTATAAATTTTACAGGTGTTATAAGTAGGTCAAGACTTGCTATGATTTCTATGTTGTCATTAAAAGTACCAAGTTCTTCACAAGTTTCTCTGACAGCAGCATCATATGGAGTTTCGTTGGATTCTATTTTGCCACCTGGAAAAGAAATCTCGTTAGGTTGATGTTTTAAATTCTTTGAGCGAACTTCAAATAATATATGGTGTATGTTATTTATCTCTACTATTGGAATTAAAACAGATGCTCTTTTCATATTTTTATATCCGTTTATATATGGCTTGTAATCTTTGAACTTGTTTTTAATATCGTTTATCATTTTTTCCTCCTAAAATAATATTATTAAAAATTATATAATTGAGTTTTAACAATAATATATAATTATGATTTATCTAATTTAAGATATAGTAACTATCTATATTATTATATAATATAATGATAAATATATATTAACAAATAATAAAAAAATTAATTTGATTGTATATAAATTAGTTTGTTATTAAATTATTATTAATTAGAATTAAAAAGTTCGGAATGTTACTTAGAAGAAGCCTATGATTCAACTTCTATGTTTGTTGAGAATGTAATTACAGTTTTTCCAATTATTTTTACTTCAACTGGTTTATTATCTGAAATAATTACTTTTATTAACATCTTGCCTTTGCGTTTTATTGTTATTATGTAAATCTCTATACTACAATCAAGATTATATTACGAATTAGTATGTTAAACAGGAATACATTTTTTAGTTATTTATTTACCCTTTTAAAAGGAGGGTTAGAATGAATATAGATAATAATTTTGAAGAATTTCCAACTATTGAAGAAAGACAAAAAGATTTTAATTGTTCAATTTGTTTTATTATGACTGTGATAGGAAGTAAATGGAGGGCAATTATTTTATGGCATATTTTAAAACAAGAGCCAATACGTTACGGTCAATTAAAAAAAGAAGTTGTTCATATAAGTCATAAGATACTGTCACAAGAATTAAAGTATCTTGAAAGAGATGGACTTATTAAGAGGATTTCTTATCCGACTATTCCTCCAAAAGTTGAATATTTGTCTACTAAACGTGGTAAATCATTGGAATCGATATTATTAGAATTATGTAATTGGGGTAAACAGTATATGAGATAAACTCAACTGTTTACTTCATGAAAAATAGATAATAAAGCTTATTTTAATTAGTTCTTTAATGTATTATAAAACGTAGATAAAACTAAAAAGGGTTTTCTAGAAAATAAAATTTCTTTAATTATATCTGCTTACCAATACCATCACTTGATGCAAACAAGATTCTACCACGTTCTCTCCATATTCTAGTATAAAGTCATTTAATTGTGTATCTATAAAATTGCAGTAATCGTATGAACTGCATATATATGCAGTTAGTATATGCGTACATCTATCTTTTTTATCTATAAACATATATCATTTATCCCCCTAAAAAACTTTCATAAAAACAAAAAGAAAATATCTTTTTGGCAACTGGCTGACATAACTTGTTTTATAAGCCTTAGTCCCTATAGCTTTGCGTCACTAAATTTCTCTAGTTTTGCCTATTTAGTTTTATTCTACAATTACAATCATATAGGAAAACGTTTTGTTTTTCAATATACATATTAAAAAATTTAAAAATTAAAAAAAATAATTTATTTTTCAAAAATAAATTAGGTAAAATAATTATATTATATAGACAAATTAGAGTAATATATTTTTATTATTAAATTAGATTGAATTAATTTAAGACAGTGAAATAAAACTGAACAAAGTTAAATGTTTAATAAAATAAAAAAAATCATTATAAAAGTATATTTTTTACATATAAACTTTAAAATTTAATCAAATTCCAATAAATTATGATAAGTATGTATAGTAGGCATATAATTTTGTAAAAAGTATTATTAAAATATTATTTTGGTATTATATATTTTAAAATAGATAAAATATATAATATGAATAAAAAATTTGTTAAAATATGATAAGTGTAGTATAATCAAGTAGAAAAGATATAATATATTTCGGGGAGCTAATGTGCTGAGAGGAGATTTTATCTCGACCCTTTGAACCTGTTTGGATAATGCCAGTGTAGGGAGACCAGTAAAGATGAAAATAAGTCTTATCCTATTGTGGATAAGACTTTTATTTTATTTAAATATTATAGTATCTTTTTAGGAGTAAAAAATTTTAATAAAAAACAAAATATACCTAGTAGGTATTAATTATTTTTAAAGGAGTGATTTAAATGGTAATCGCAGACATAGCAGTAATGCCACTAAGACCTTACAAAGGTGAAGAAGAAATGTATAAAGTAGTAGATGCTTGTATTGCTGAAATTGAAAAAAGTGGTCTTAAATGTGAAATAGGTGCAATGAGTACGACTGTTGAAGGTGATTTTGATGAAGTTTTTGAATTATTGAAGAAAGTACATAAAATCCCTTTTAACCTTGGATGTGAAAGAGTTATAACAGTAGCTAGAGTAGATGAAAAAGCTGGGGGCTTAACTATAGATGAAAAACTTAGAAATCATAGATAAAGTTAAAGATAGTATATATCCAATAGCAACATTTTTGTTTATACTTATTCTTTGGCAATCTGTGGTAGAAGTTTTAAAAGTCCCACAGTATATACTACCCACACCAGTAGATATACTTAATGTGTTTTTTAAAGACTATCAAAATTTATCCATGCATGCTGTAGTTACTATAGGAGAGGCAATACTTGGTTTTATAGTTGCAATTATAATATCATTGATAATTGGTGTATTGATGGATTTTGTGTTGATAATAAAAAAATGTCTTTATCCTATTATGTTGGTCACTCAAATGATACCTACAATAATTATAGCTCCACTTTTTATGATATGGTTTGGCTTTGGTACAATGCCAAAAATATTGATGGTAACGCTTACTTGTTTTTTTCCTATATTAATAAGTTTTGTAGATGGAATTGAGAATATTGATAAAGATTATTTAAATTTATTTAAGACTATGAATTCAAATAAAATTAATACATTTATTCATCTTAAATTTCCCATGGCAATGGATAAATTTTTTTCTGGACTCAAGATATCTGCAACATATGCTGTAATGGCAGCAACTGTTGCAGAGTGGTTGGGTGGAACTAAAGGTCTTGGTGTTTATATGCTAAGGTCAAAAAGTGCATACGCTCTTGATAAAGTATTTGCATCTACTATATTGGTAGTTATATTTAGTTTGATATTTGTAGGAGTTGTACAAGCAGTAAAAAAAATTGTTATAAGACATAGATTAGCAGATTAAATGTATTTGAGGGAGGATATTATGAATTTTAAAAAATTAGGAATATTAGGTTTAGTAAGTGTTTTTACACTAGCAACAATAACTGGATGTTCTTCAAATAATGATAAGGATAAAAGTAGTGCTAAAGATGATTCTTCTAAAAAAGTGACTATGGTACTTGATTGGACACCAAATACAAATCATACTGGATTATATGTAGCACTTGATAAAGGTTACTATAAAGAAGAAGGTCTAGATGTGGAAATAGTTCAACCACCTGAAAGTGGAGCTGAGACTTTAGTTGCAACAGGTAAAGCGGACTTTGGTATAAGTTATCAAGAACAAGTTACTTATGCAAAAACTAGTGAAGATCCACTTCCAATAAAAGCTGTAGCAGCTGTTATACAACATAATACTTCTGGGTTTGCATCACCAAAAGAAAAAAATATAACTACAGCTAAGGATTTTGAAGGAAAAACTTATGGTGGTTGGGGCTCTCCGTCAGAAGAAGCTGTTTTTAAAGCAGTTATGAAGAAAAATGGAGCTGATTTTAATAAGTTAAAAATAGTTAATACTGGTCAAGATGATTTCTTTGCAGCTATGAAAACTGTAGACTTTGCATGGATATTTGAAGGTTGGGATGCAGTTAAGGCAAGTTTAATTGACTATGATTTAAACTTTATACCAGTAAAAGATTTAGATGAAAGATTAGATTATTATACACCACTTATAATTTCTAATGAAACTGTACTTAAAGATAATCCAGAACTAGCTAAGAAATTCTTAAAAGCTACAACAAAAGGTTACGAATATGCAATTAAAAATCCAGAAGATGCAGCAAAAATATTAGTAAAAAATGCACCTGAAGTAGATGAAAAATTAGCATTAAAGAGTCAAGAATACCTAGCAAGTAAATATAAAGACGATGCACCTAGATGGGGAGAAATGAAAGACAGTGTATGGAATAACTACACATCATTCTTAAAAGAATATAAATTAATAGATAAGGATATGAAGGCAAGTGATGCTTACACAAATGAATTCTTACCACAATAAAAAAATAAAAGTATCTATAGAAAATGTATCAAAAACATATAAAGAAGTTGAAGTTTTAAAAGATATAAGTATTGATGTCTATGAAGGTGAATTTGTTTCTATATTAGGTCCAAGTGGATGTGGGAAAAGTACTATCTTTAATATTATAACTAAACTTACAGATTATAATAGTGGTAAAGTAGATATAAATGGGAAATACAGTTACATGTATCAAAAAGACTTACTTTTACCATATAAAACTATAATAGATAATGTGTCACTACCACTGCTCTTAAAAAAAGAAAAAAAGAGTAAAGCAAGAGAAATGGTAAAACATTATTTTGAAATCTTTGGTCTAAGTGGATATGAAGATAAATATCCATCAGAACTTTCTGGTGGAATGAGACAAAGAGCAAATTTCCTAAGAACTTTTATAAATTCTAATGATATAATGCTTTTAGACGAGCCTTTTGGAGCACTTGATTCATTGACTAAGACATCTATGCAAAAATGGCTTTTAGATGTTAAGAAAAAGGTAAATTCAACAATACTTCTTATAACTCATGATATTGATGAAGCTATAATGTTGTCAAATAGAATTTATGTTATTTCAAAAAAGCCCTCAATAATAAAAAAAGAATTTATAATAGATAGTAGAGAATTGAATGAAGATAACCTTGAAAATGTCATTAAACTTAAGAAAGAAATAATATCTTTATTATAGAAATTCTATATGTGTTTTATTCAATAAGTATTAAACTTAGCAATCCAAAATGTAATTATACATTTTGGGTTGTTTTTTAGTTATACGTCAAAATTTTATATATTATGTTAATAATAATCATCTACTATGATATAATATTTAATTAGAAAAGAAGGAGGTTTGATAATGCAAATAGATATGAATAAATTAACTCCTATGATGAAGCAGTATCTTGAAGTAAAAAACAGATATAAAGATTGTATACTGTTTTTTAGATTGGGAGATTTTTATGAAATGTTTTTTGAAGATGCATTAGTAGCTTCAAAGGCTCTTGAAATAGCATTGACAGGAAAAGCTTGTGGTTTAGAAGAACGTGCTCCTATGTGTGGTGTGCCTTTCCACTCAGCCAATTCATATATATCAAAATTAGTTGAAAATGGATATAAAGTAGCAATAGGTGAACAAATGGAAGACCCATCTACTGCAAAAGGAATTGTTAGAAGAGAGGTTATAAGAGTCATCACTCCTGGAACCGTTTTAGATGGAAATTTACTTGAAAATAAAAAAAATAATTATTTGTTATCTTTGTATAAGGATGGTTCTAATATAGGGCTAACTTATGTCGATATAAGTACAGGAGAAACCAATGCAACATGTTTGAATGAAGATAAAGTAATTGAAGAGATTGCAAAAATCCATCCTACAGAAATAATTATAAATGATTTAAACTTTATAGAAAAACTTAGAGATATAGCTACTGTAAGTAATATATACATAAATGAAAGTTTTAGTGATAACTATTTGGACATAAACATATTAAGAGAATATTTTCCAGAGGTTTATCTACAAAAACTAAAGTTTGATGATAAAGGTCTTATAAAGTCAAGCTTATCAATTCTTCTGAATTATATATATAATACTCAAAAACAAATAACATCTAACATTAATAATATAAATATATACAATTCATCAGAATATATGGTTCTAGACATGTTTACTAGGACCAATTTAGAGCTTACCCAAACTATAAGAGGTAATAAGAAGAAAGGTTCATTATTGCATGTTCTTGATAAAACTTCAACAGCAATGGGAGGTAGACTTTTAAGAAAATATGTTGAAGAGCCTTTGATAAATAAATCTAAAATTGAAAATAGATTGGATGTAATAGAAGAGATAAAAGATGACTTTATATTAAGAGAAGACTTAAATGATATACTCAAAAATATATACGATATAGAAAGAATATGTGGGAAAATAGCTTTTGAAAGGGTAACACCAAAAGAATTAATTCATTTAAAAAATTCAATAGAAAAGTTACCTAATTTAAAAGACACAATAGATTTATCAAATGCAACAATACTAAAAGAGTATGTTTCAGAAATGGATAAACTAGATGATATATACAATTTAATAGATGAATCTATTTTAGAAGAACCTACAATAACTATAAAGGATGGAAATATAATTAAGTCTGATTTTAGTGATGAGCTTAAAGAATTAAGAGATATTTCTAAAAATGGAGCTTTTCTTGTAAAAGAAATAGAAAATAGAGAAAGAGAAAAGACAGGAGTTAAATCATTAAAAATAGGTTTTAATAAAGTCTTTGGTTACTATATAGAAATAACAAAAGCTAACTTTAAACAGGCAAAACTAGATGAGACATATATAAGAAAACAGACACTTAGTAATGCAGAAAGATATATAACTCCAGAATTAAAGGAAATAGAAGAAAAGATATTACATGCTGAAGAGAAAATTAAGTCTCTAGAATACGAGATATTTGTAGGTATAAGAGATACTATATACAAAAATATAGATAGAATACAAAAAGTAGCTAAGACTATAGCTAATATAGATGTTTTTGTATCTCTTGCAACAGTTGCACACATAAATAACTATGTAAAGCCAGCAATAAATGAAGATAATAAGCTTGATATAAGAAATGGTAGACATCCAGTTGTTGAAAATATAGTAGGTGAGGAAAATTTTGTTCCAAATGACACATATCTAAACCGTGGGGAAAATATTATTAACATAATAACTGGTCCTAATATGTCTGGTAAATCAACATATATGAGACAAACTGCTATAATAGCACTTATGGCACATATAGGTTCGTTTGTACCAGCTGAATATGCTGATATTCCAATTTTAGATAGAATATTTACTAGAGTTGGAGCTAGTGATGACTTATCTCAAGGTCAATCTACTTTTATGGTAGAAATGAACGAAGTATCTCTTATACTAAAAAATGCAACAGAGAGAAGTTTAGTTATATTAGATGAAATAGGTCGTGGAACCAGCACTTATGATGGTATAAGCTTAGCATGGTCAATAGTGGAATATATTCAGAAGAATATTAGATGCAAGACTTTATTTGCAACTCATTATCATGAACTTACTGATTTGGAAGAGGAGTTTGAAGAGGTTAAGAATTATTCAATAGCAGTCAAAGAAGATGGAGAAGGAATAATATTTTTGAGAAAAATAATTCCTCAAGGGGCGGATAAGAGTTATGGAATATATGTTGCTAAATTAGCTAAATTACCAGATGAAGTTATAGAAAGAGCAAAATATATACTTAAAGACTTGGAAAAAAATCATGTTTATAACAGTGTAGCAATAAATGGAGATAAAGAAAAAACTAATGTGCCTAATATCAACTTAGATGAAGAATTGCTTAAGGTAAATCAAAGCAATTTTAAGAACAAATATGAATCTTTAAAAATAGAGCATGAACTTGTCGTAAAAGACTATAAACATATAAAAAAGGATTACGATAAATTAAATTCTAAATTTAAATTATTAAATGATGAAGTTGCTTTAATAAAGGAAAATGATGATAAAGAGAAAACTAATAAAGAAGATTCTGTAAAAGAAGTAGCCTTAACTCAAATATCTTTTGATAGTGTAAAAAGAGATATACTATCAGAAGAAATTTTAAACCTAGATATCTTAAATATGACTCCATTAGATGCAATAAATTCTCTTTATAATCTTCAAAAAAAAGCAAAAGAAATAAAATCTTAGAGGTGTACAAATGAAAAATATAATTAACATCCTAGATGATTTGACTATAAACAAGATAGCAGCAGGTGAAGTTGTAGAAAGACCTTCTTCTGTAGTGAAAGAACTTATTGAAAACTCTATCGATGCAGGTGCAAATAAAATTTCTATAGATATAGTTGATGGAGGCAAGAGTTTAATTAAGATTACAGATAATGGAATAGGAATACCTTCAAGTGAAGTTGAAAAATCATTTTTAAGACATGCTACTAGTAAAATTAAAAAAATTGATGATTTATACGACTTATATTCTCTTGGTTTTAGAGGAGAGGCCTTAGCATCTATTTCAGCTGTATCTAAATTAGAGATGACTACTAAAACAAAGGACGAGATTATAGGAACTAAAATATACGTTGAGGGTGGAAAAATAATATCAAAAGAGCCAATAGGTTCTACTAATGGAACTACAATCATTATAAAAGATATTTTCTTTAATACACCAGCAAGACAGAAGTTTTTAAAGTCTACTCATGCAGAAACTATAAATATAAGTGATTTAATAAATAAACTTGCAATAGGTAATCCAAACATTCAATTTAAATATACAAATAATAATAAACAAATGCTAAATACTCCAGGAGATGGTAAGCTTGTAAACACCATTAGAAGCATATATGGAAAAGAAATAACGGAAAATATAATAGATGTGGAGTTTAAGTGTAATTACTTTAAAATGAATGGATATATAGGTAATAACAATATATATCGTTCTAATAAAAACTTACAACATATCTATATAAATAAAAGATTTGTAAAAAGCAAAATAATCATAGATGCAATAACAGAAAGTTATAAGTCTATAATCCCAATAGGTAAACATGCAGTTTGTTTCTTAAATATAGAAGTAGACCCATCGTGTATCGATGTAAATATACATCCTAATAAACTTGAAATTAAATTTGAAAAAGAACAAGAAGTGTATATAGAACTTAGAGATTTTTTGAAGGTCAAATTGATACATTCAAATCTTATTGGAAAATATGCTACTTATACTGATAAAAAAACACAACCTAGAATTGCTATTAATAACAGAGAAAAAAGTACAGATTGTGAATTGAAAAATAATAATTTATTAGAATCTAATCTTCAAAATAACAATATTACTAAAGATGAAGTTATTGAAGTTGTAACTTTATCGAGTGAAAGACCAACAAATGAATTTCAATCTGTAAGTGAAGTCTTAAATGCAAGTGTAGAAGATGAATTAAAAAATACTAAGTATCTAAGTGAAGATGATGCAAATGACAATATACAAGAAGAATTTCAAGTTGATGGCTCCAGAAACGAAGATAACTATTATATGGAAAATAGTGTTAGAGATAGTGAAGAGAAGTATTTAGATAGTTCAAAACGTAAGTTTTCCTTATATGGATATTTTGTAATTGGAGTTGTGTTTAATACTTATATAATTTTAAGTAAAGATGATTCTATGTATTTGTTGGACCAACACGCTGCACATGAGAGAATATTGTATGAGAGATATATGGAAAAGTTCTATAGACAAGATATCAATATGCAAATACTTTTAGACCCAGTGGTAATTGAAGTGTCAAATGTAGATATGCTTCAAATTGAAAACAATTTAGAGTTATTTATGAAATTTGGTTTTGAACTAGAAGTATTTGGTAATAATCATATAATGATAAGATGTGTTCCAACTATATTTGGAGTTCCTGAAACTGAAAAATTCATACTCCAAATAATTGATAATATAGAAGAGATTACGAGTAATTATGATTTAAAAGGAGAACGATTTGCATCTATGGCATGTAGGTCTGCTATAAAAGCAAATGATAAAATATATGATATTGAAATAAAAAGCCTATTAAAACAGCTAGAAGAGTGTGAGAATCCATTTACATGCCCTCACGGAAGACCTATAATGGTCGAAATATCTAAGACAGAAATAGAAAAAATGTTTAAAAGAATTATGTAAAATATTTGGGTAGTTAAAATATATGGAAAGGAATATTATGAAAAAAATACCACTTATAATACTTACAGGTCCAACTGCTGTTGGAAAGACAGATTTGTCAATAAAATTAGCAAAGGATATGAATGCAGAGATAATTTCAGCAGATTCCATGCAAATATATAAATATATGGATGTTGGAAGTGCAAAAGTTACAGAGGAAGAGATGCAGGGAGTAAAGCACTATCTTATAGATGAAGTTAAGCCTGACTATCCATTTTCAGTCTCAGAGTTTCAACAAAGGGCAAAGAAATATATACATGAAATAAATCAAAAGGGAAAATCTGTCTTAGTAACTGGAGGCACAGGGCTTTATTTAAATTCTTTAATATATAATATGGATTTTGCAAAATCAGATGCCAATAATGAATTAAGAGATGAGCTTCAAAATCAGCTTGCTGAAAATGGAATAGATTACATGCATGATAGACTAAAATCACTTGATGAAGAAGCCGCTAATAGAATTCATAAGAACAATACTAAAAGAGTTATAAGGGCACTTGAAGTTTGTCTAAGTGGCAAGAAAATGAATGACTTTTCAAGTGATTTAGAATTCAATGAAGAGTATGAACCTATAATAATAGTCTTGAATAGAAACAGAGAATATTTATATGAAAGAATAAATATGAGAGTTGACATTATGCTTAGAAATGGACTTGTTGAAGAGGTCAAAAAACTTTTAAGTATGGGGTTTAAAAAAGACATGATATCCATGCAAGGTATAGGTTATAAAGAGATATTAAAGTATCTAGATGGAGAATATACATACGAAGAAGCTATCGAAATAATCAAAAGAGATTCTAGAAGGTATGCAAAGCGTCAGATAACTTGGTTTAAAAGATATGAGACAGCAAAATGGTTTGATTTAGACACATATGAAAGCATAGACACATTAAAAAATGAAATAATCTTATATATTAAAGATTCTATAAAATAATATATAATTTTTTAAGTATACAACTTAATATTGAAAATTTATCATAACTTATATAGAATATAAGGTAGGAATATTTTAGAAGTTCAATTTAATCTTGGGAGGGTACAAATCTAATGAAAAATACAGTTTTAAATTTACAAGATTTGTTTTTAAATAATGCTAGGAAAGAAAGGATACCTGTTACTATATATTTAGTTAATGGCGTGCAAGTTAAAGGGCTTGTAAAAGGATTTGATAGTTATATAATATTAATAGAAGGAGATAATAGACAACAAAACATGATTTATAAACATGCTGTTTCCACTATACAACCTGGAAAGTATATTAATCTAACAAATCAAAACAATAATAATAACAATAATAATAACAACAGATAGATAATTAATTTAATTTAAAATGATTGAGAGGAGACTTATACTAACCTATAAACTATGATTTATTTGTTTTAGTAAAATAGTCTCCTTTGACATGTTTAAATAAAACCATAAAGAGACAGGTGATAAAATGCTTAATGAGACAAAGGAATTATTAAAAGATTACTATGGGATAGATAATGATACTTTTAAACTATCACAAGAAGTAATGGAAGATATAAAAGATAAGTTTGAAGAACTAAAAGAAATAAGAGAATATAATCAATATAAAGTTTTAAAAGCTATGCAAGAATCTAAACTAAGTGATATGCACTTTAACTGGACTACAGGGTATGGATATAATGATATTGGTCGTGAAAAAATAGAGGAAATCTATTCTAAAGTTTTTAATACAGAAGATGCTCTTGTAAGACCAATAATTGTAAATGGAACACATGCACTTACTTTATGTATACAAGGTATAGTTAGACCAGGAGATGAGATTCTGTCTGTTACTGGTAGACCATATGATACTTTAGAGGGTGTTATAGGAATAAGAGAAGAAAAAGGCTCATTAAAAGAGTATGGTGTTACATATGACGATGTAGATTTTTTAGAAGATGGTAATCTAGATTTCGAAGGAATTAAAAATAAAATAAATGATAAAACTAAACTTGTTATGATACAAAGGTCAAAAGGATATTCTTGGAGAAAATCACTTTCAATTAGCGATATAAAAGAAGCTATTGATGTAATAAAGTCTGTCAAACCAGAAGTTATAGTAATGGTTGATAATTGCTATGGTGAGTTTTTAGATACTAAAGAGCCTACTGATGTTGGAGCAGATGTTATGGCTGGTTCTTTAATAAAAAATCCTGGTGGTGGACTTGCATTGACAGGTGGATATATAGCTGGTAGAAAAGATTTAATTGAACTTATATCTTATAGAATGACTTCTCCTGGAATAGGAAAAGAATGTGGTCTTACTTTTGGAACTACTAGAAATGTACTTCAAGGATTCTTCTTAGCACCTTATATAGTATCTCAGGCTGTAATGGGAGCTATCTTTTGTTCAAGAGCTTTTGAAAAATTAGGCTATGATGTATTGCCAAAATACGATGACTTAAGAAGTGATATTATTCAATGTATTAGACTTAATGATGCTGATGAGGTAATAAGTTTTTGTGAAGGGATACAAGAAGCTGCACCAGTTGATTCTTATGTAAAACCTGTTCCTTGGGATATGCCTGGATATGAAAGTGAAGTCATAATGGCAGCAGGAGCTTTTATCCAAGGTTCTTCTATAGAATTAAGTGCAGATGCTCCAATAAGACCTCCTTATAACGTCTATTTCCAAGGTGGACTTACATTCGACCATTCAAAAATGGGAACTTTAAAAGCAATTGAATTTATAAAAAAACTGAAAAAATAAGCATATTTTTTATTAAAAAGGTCAAAATATTTATTAGTATATTATGATGAAAATTGAAGGGTGATAATATGAAAGAGCAAATTAAAGAAAAAGTAAATTCTCTACAAGATGAAATGATTTCTTCAATACAAGAAAGTGTAAAAATACCTAGTGTTATATCTGAAGCAACTGAAAACTGTCCTTTTGGTAAAAATGTAGATAAGGCTTTAAGAGGTATATTAGACTTATGTAAATCTCTAGGATTTAAGACAGTATATAAGGATGGATATTATGGATATGCAGAAATAGGACAAGGTGAAAAAATGATAGGTATACTTGGTCATGTTGATGTCGTTCCAGAAGGTGATTTAGAAAGTTGGAATCATCCTCCATTTGAAGCTGTTTTAGAAAATGGCAATTTATATGGAAGAGGAACACAAGATGATAAAGGACCTACAATAGCAGCAATTTATGCAGTAAAAGCTCTTATGGATTTAAATGTAGACTTTAACAAAAGAATAAGATTTATTTTTGGGGCTGATGAAGAAAATCTTTGGAGATGTATAAATAAATATAAAGAAAACAATGAAGAAATTCCAAATTACGGATTTACTCCAGATTCTAGATTCCCAATAACAAATGCAGAAAAAGGTCTTTTACAAGTTCATTTAACTTGTGATAGTAAAAGTGACATAGAATTATCAGTTGGAAAAGCCTTAAATGCAGTTCCAGGGAAAGCAATTTATATTGGAAAATATTCTGACAAATTAAAGAAAGAACTTGATAAATTAAACTTTGAATATACTGTTGAAGGAAATAAAATATGTATAATAGGGAAAAGTGTCCATTCAGCAGCAAGTGATACGGGTATAAATGCAGTAGCTAGACTTTGTATAGCTCTTAATAATATAGGTATAGATTCTAATATAATTAAGTTTTTAGCAGAAGTCATTGGAGAAGATGCTAATGGAAATAATATAATTTCTAATTGTAAAGATGATGTATCTGGCAAACTAACAGTAAATATAGGTAGAGTAACTATTGATAGTGAAAAAGAATTTGCTGGAATAGACATAAGAATTCCAGTAACATACAAAAAAGATGATTTTGTAAAAGAATTAAAGAAAATGACAGATAAGTACAATTTAACTTATAAGGAGTATGATTTCTTAGATTCAATCTATGTTCCAGAAGACACACTTCTTGTTAAGACACTTAGAAAAGTATACGAAGAAGAAACTGGTCTTGATGGAACACCACTTTCATCTGGAGGAGCAACTTATGCAAGAGCTTTAGATAATTGTGTTGCATTTGGAGCTATTTTCCCAGGAAAACCAGAAACAGAACATCAAGCTAATGAATATTTAATAGTAGAGGATATTGTAAAGGCTACTCAAATATATGCTCTTTCTATTTATGAATTATTAAAGATTTAATATAATATAAGGCTGTCTTGTAATAGGATTTTTTCTAGGAAAAGACAGCTTTATTGTTGTATTATCAAATATATGATATGAAATAGTAGTAATATTTATATTAGGAGGAATCATATGAAAATAGCTATATTTTTGGGAGCAGGAGCTTCAGCAGCAGAAAATTTACCTATTCAAAATGAATTATTTAGTGAATACTTTAAAAAGCTAAATCCTAAAAACTATAATACCAATATGAATAGAGAATTATATAATTTTTTTAAACAGATGTTCAATATTGATATAGTGAAAGATAATCTAGATAATGTAAACTTTCCTACCTTTGAGGAAGTTTTAGGACTTTTAGATTTAGCAGAACAAAGAAGAGAGGCTTTTAGAAACTTTGGTTTAGAGAATCTAAATAACAGAAGTGATAGTATACGTTTTTTAAGACAATATTTAATACTGTTAATGGCTGAAGCAATTCATAATACACCTAGAACAGACAATAAATATCATAAACTTTTAGTTGAAAATCTTTTAGAAAACGATTTACTTCTTGACACCACTTTTATTAGTGCAAATTATGATATACATATAGACAATACAGTCACTGGTTTAAGAGATAAAAATAATTCACCAATTATGCTTGATTACGGTGTAGAATTTACTAATTTTAAAGAAGAAATAAATTGGAGAAAACCAAAAGAACCACTAATAAAATTATATAAGGTGCATGGGTCATTAAATTGGCTTTATTGCCCTATTTGTAATAGTGTAACCCTTACGCCACATGAAGGTGGTGTCATGAAACTTATTGAAAATAGTTCAGAGACAAAATGTCTAGAATGTGGTGAATTAACAGAACCTATTATAGTTCCACCAACATATTTTAAGAATATGTCAAATATATTTTTAAGTAATGTATGGAATGAAACAGAAAAAACTTTAAGAGAAACTGACCTTTTAATATTTTGTGGATATTCATTCCCTGAAGCTGATATGCACATAAAATACATGTTAAAAAGAGTGCAGACAAATAGAAAAAAATCTCCACTTAAAATAATGGTTTTTAACAATCATTCACAGAAACAAAGAATTACGTTAAAGAAAGAAGAAGGAAGATACAAACGTTTTTTAGGAGAAGATGTTATATTTACTGATAATTCTTTTCAAGATTTTTCTGTAAATCCATTGAAATTTATAAAAAATATATATTAGTATGGTATATAATGGAATAAAATCTGATAGAAATAAAATGAATTTAGGTATATAATATAAAATAAAAAACATAGGGGGTATATAAAGATGAAGGTTTTTGATTTAACTCATGTGACACATAATGACATGCCTGTATATGCAGAGCCTAATAGACCAGACATCAAAAAAGTAGCAATTATTGAAGAAAATGGTTATCAAGAAACACTGATTAGTGTATTTTCTCATAATGGAACTCATATGGATTCACCAAGACATATGTATACTAAAGGTGAGACCCTAGATAAATTGGATATAGAAAATTTTGTTGGAAATGCTTATGTACTAGAACTTGAAAAAGGTAATAGGAATATAGAGTTAGAATATCTAAAAAAATATGAAGATGAAATAAAAAGTAGTGATTTTATAATATTTAAATCAGGTTGGTCAAAGTTTTGGGATAAAAAGCAGTACTATGTAGGTTACCCTACATTAACAGAAGAAGCTGCAAATTATATAGCTGATACTAATATAAAAGGTATAGGTATAGACATGCTATCAGTTGATAGATATGATACATCAGTTTTTGAAGTTCATCATATTTTATTTGAAAAAGGAAAAATAATAATAGAAAATCTTACAAATCTAGAAAATGTTCCAGAAAAATTTCTATTTATAGCAGCTCCATTTAAGTATAATGATGCCGATGGTGCTCCAGTAAGAGCGATAGCTATCGTAGAGTAATATCCCAAATAGGGTTAAAGATAACAAAGTATTTAAGGAGAAAAGAGAAATATGAGTGATTTAAAAGACAAAATTATGAAAGAGCAAGATGAAAATGAAGTGAATATGAATGAAACTAAAATATATAATGTCTTGGACAAATTAAATATTGAATATGATGTAGTAGAACATGAAGCTGTATATACAGCAGAACAACTAGTCATTTTAGATGAAATAACAAAAGGGTGTCAATGTAAAAATTTATTTTTAAGAAATGCTAAAGGAAATAAGTATTACCTTATTGTAGTTAAAGGAGAAAAACAGGTTGATTTAAACTCACTTAAAGATAAGATAGGAAGTTCTAGATTATCATTTGCTTCGCCTGAGAGATTATACAATGTACTTAAACTTCTTCCTGGAAGTGTAAATCCTTTTTCATTAATAAATGATACAGAAAGAAAAGTGGAACTTTACATAGACAAGGATGTAATTAAAGAAGATTACTTAAATTTTCATCCAAATATAAATACTAAAACTGTAAATATATCTAGAAAAGGCTTTGAAGAATTTTTGGAATATTTAAAATATCCACTACAAAGTATTGATGTTTAAGTTTTTATAATGGAAGCAAATCTTAATTAGCTAATCGAGGGGAGAAAAAATGTTTGGAGTAATAGCAAATAGTTTAGCCATTGCAGGTGGATGTATAGTAGGTCTTATAATCAAGGGAGGATTACCTCAAAGAGTAAGTGATACCATAATGAATGGAATCGCCTTGTGTGTATTGTATATTGGTATATCAGGAGCTTTAGAAGGAAAAAATACTTTAGTAACAATAATATCTATAGCTATAGGTGCCTTAATAGGAGAATTAATAGATATAGATAAATGGGTAAATAAGTTAGGAGCTTTTTTACAAAGCAAATTTTCTAAAGGAAATAAAAAGGATTCTATTGCAGAAGGTTTTATATCATCTAGTTTATTATTTTGTATAGGAGCTATGGCTGTAGTTGGTTCGCTTGAAAGTGGTCTTACAGGAAGTCATGATACTTTATTTGTAAAATCCGTAATAGATGGTATAGCTTCTATTATATTTACTGCTTCTTTAGGTATAGGTGTAATGTTTTCTGCAATCTCTGTATTTTTATATGAAGGTATTATTTGCGTAGGTGCATCTTTTCTAAATGGATTCTTAAGTGACCCTGTAGTTACAGAGATGACAGCAGCTGGAAGTTTATTGATTATAGGCCTTGGTTTAAATGTACTTAAACTAACAAATATAAAAGTAGCAAATTTATTGCCAGCCATATTTATACCAATATTATTTGGCGTATTTGGAATAATTTAAAGAATAATAATCTAAGATTTGTCTAATTTTTTTAAAAACTTTAGACAAATTTTTTATTTAGAAGGAAAATAGCTTTTATCATCAAATTAATAATTATAGTATAAATAAGTTTAATATTATGATTATAAAGTTTATATTAAATTTATTTTATTGATGAAACTAATGGGGAGGTTAAAACTCAATGATTACTTTTGATGTAAATGGAGCTATTATCAGATTTGATGATACGAAAAATAATTATAATAAGATAAGGAAAATCTTTAAACTATACGCTTTAGAAATTTCTAAAAACTTTGAGAGGGATTGTTTAAATAATTTTCAAAACCTAAAACAAATATCAGATAGAGGGTTAAACTTAGGAGAAAAATATATAGAGGAATCTTTTAAGAAAGGCATTGAAACTATAGTAAGTTTTGGAATTATAACTATAGATATCGATACCTTTAAAAGTATTTATTGCGAAAAATACTTGGATTTTAAGAGACTTTTTAATAATTTGAATAAAACTTTTATTATTCCAAATAAAAATAAAAAAAATGGTCATGCTAGTTTTTTGGAAATCGAATCAACCGTAAAAAAAATGAGTAATTATTTATATAATGATTGTTTTAAAATTCATTATGCTGTCGTGGATGCTCTTATAGAAAATAGAGTAACTGAAGTACATTCTTATATTGATGAAGAGTCTATAAAAAAATCTAATGCATTATTTAATAATTATAAAGATGGTTTTATTGGGAAGGCTGACGAATGTAAGGTTGTAAAACAAATAATAACTTTAAATCCATATAGAGAAGATGTATACGAATTCTTGGTAAAAGAAGATGGAGATTTTAGTAAGGAAATTGAGAGATTAACTGAATTTTTAGGTTATGATATAAAAAATTATAAAGCCTCATTAATGGACCTTTATATAAATGAGTTAATGGAGAGTGATGAAAGTGATGTTGAAAATGCAAAAGAAAAGATAGAAAAATATGCTAAATATATTGGATGCAGTGATGAGAATTTATATATAGCAAGAATTAATGCTATATATACTTTTGCAAATGCATAATTTTATTAAATATTAAATAAAAACATCAAATTATATAAATTTAAATTAAGAAATAAACTTATAAATAAAAAATAACATTTATCAAAAACCATTCTTTAAAAAGAGTGGTTTTTATTTGTGCTAATTTTAAACAAAAGTAGTATGTCAGACATAATTTAAATTGAAAGTAAAAGACATCATATTGACAAAATGAAAGTAGATTGGTATAATAAAATAGTCAATATGATGTCTTAATTTTAATGATTCATATTGTATTGAATAAAATATTTTAAATATGCAAATAACAAATAATTATTATAAGGAGAAATGAATTATGAAAATAAATGTATACAATTTAGAATCATTTGTAGATGAAAGACTTAAGATTATGGTTTCAGATTTAACACCAAATACTAAACTCAAAGTGAGTATGAAAATGGAATTTCCATGGTGTAAGGGAGAAGAATTCTCATCTTATGGAGTATTTTATTCAAACGAAAAAGGAGAGATAGATTTAGATTCTGTTAAACCTATAGAAGGCACTTATAAAAAGGCTGACTGTATGGGATTAATTTATTCGCTGGAAAAATCTAAAACTGAAGGTAAAAATTTTGCAGAAAATATATCTATTGATAAACCAATAATCATGAATATGATATTTGAAACTACTACTGAAAGAAAAGAAGTTGAATTGAAGAGATTATTTAAAACAGAAGATATTACTACAAAAGACATATCTGATGAATTCATAGGAAAGTTATTTTATAAACAAAACTCTAATAATAAAACAATTTTAATGTTAGGTGGTTCTGATGGGAGTTTAGATGCTTTAGACCTTTTAGCCGCTCCACTTGCATCTAGAGGATTCAATGTACTAACAGTTGCATACTTTGCCTTAGAAGGGTTACCAGATAAGTTAGAAGAAGTTCCATTAGAATATTTTGAAAAAGTATTTAAGTGGATTAGTGAAAATGAAATTACTAATACTAAAGAAATCTTTGTACATGGAACATCAAAGGGTGGAGAATTAGCACTTTTACTTGCTTCAAGATATGAACAAATAAAAAAAGTGGTAGTATCACAACCTCATACTTATTGTTTTCAAGCTCTTAATGGAATGCTGAATGGAAAGGATACTTCATCATGGTCATATAAAGGAGAACCAATTCCATATATCAATGTAGATAATGATATATTTTTTGAAGAGCAGGAAAAAGATATATCAAAAGGAATTCCTTTTGGATTTGCTAGTACTTATAAGAAAAGTTTTGAAAGGGCAGATAATAAAGAAAATGCTAGAATAAAAATAGAAAATTCTAAAGCAGATATACTTATGATTGCTGGGAAAAAAGATAATATATGGAATAGTTATGATGCTTGTTTGGATGCATTAGAAATACTTGAAGAAAATAATTATCCATATAAAGTAGAATTATTAACATATAATAATATGGGACATCCATTACCAATTCCATATATTATACCTCTACGAGAGACATTATGTGTAAATATGGGTGGAGGAATCTTTTCTTCAGGTGGGACTATAGAAGGAAATACAGAAGGACAGTTTGAATCATGGAAAAGAACTATTGAGTTTTATAAAGAACCTATATTAAGTAATATAAACAACTAAAAATATACATGGCTTTCCATATATGCACAAAATCTATCAATTTTATAAATTTAATTTATTGTTTATGTAATTTGCATGTTATATACTAGTTTTAACGACATTGATAATTTATAAACAATTATAAGGTTGTAAATTTATAAGAGTTATTGAAAGGTGGAGTGAAGTTATGGAAAGACTCACTAGAAGAGAGCAACCCCATATAAAATTTGGAATGTTCAAAATACGAATTCCATTTATACATTACAGATTTGAGAAACCAGAAGCTATTCAAGGAATAATATCAAGTATGACGAGTTTAGGAACTATTGGCCTTAGTACGCAAATTTTGGGATTACCTTATGAAGTAGCATGGAGTATGGCTATAATCAACTCTATATTATACTGTTTACATGTATTTATGGGAGACCCAGTTGTACCTGGTTGGATTACAGCTTCTATAACTCTTACAACTGCATATTTGTTAAAGTTCAACATAGGTATTGAAAGAATACAAGCATTGACAGCTTTGCAAATAGATTTAGGAATTATATTTATTTTGATGGGATTAACTGGTGTAGCTGGTAAATTAGTTAGTAAAATACCAAATTCTATTAAAGGTGGGATACTAATGGGGGTTGGTATATCTACTGTAATATCAGAATTTAGCCCTAAAGGTAGATTTGATTCTTACCCAATAGCTATAACAGTAGGAATATTAGTTGCATGTTTTGTAATGTTTTCTGAAAGATTTGATACTCTAAAAGTTAAGAATAAATTTTTATTTCATTTAGGAGAATATGGAGTAGTATCAGCCATTTTAGTGAGTTTAATCGTAGGTATATTTAGTAAGGAAATAGGAATTCCTAATCTTAGCTTTGATAATATAATTTATATAGTAGACTTAAAAAAACTTATAAATACAGTGTCTCCTTTTGGAATAGGTTTTCCGAGCATGATGCTATTTATACAAGGGTTACCAATGGCTTTTATGATATACATAATTGCATTTGGTGATTTCATAACAGGTGAAAACTTAGTACTCTCTGAAAGTGAAAATAGAAAAGATGAATATATAGATTTCAATTCAAATAGGTCTAATGTTATAAGTGGTATAAGAAACATTATTATGGCAGTTATTTCTCCATATATACCAATGTGTGGCCCATTGGCTGCAACACTTACTGGAAGTGTTGCTCAAAGGTATAAGGTTGGAAAAGAAGCGATGCAGTCTATTTTTAGTGGCATGGGTACATTAGTATGGGTTTCAGCTATTTTTATATGTTTTTACCCAATTGCACAGATTGCTACTCCTCTTATACCATTAGCATTATCAGTCACACTTTTAGTTCAAGGTTATTTATGTACAAAGTTATCAATGGAACTATGTGATACTGGTGTAGAGAAAGGATTGATTGGACTTATGGGAGGTGTAATTGCTGCTAAAGGAGGAACATGGGGACTTGTTGTAGGTTTTATACTGTATTTTGTTTTAATTGATTCTAAAAAGAGAAGAGAAAAAAATATTAATTCAACAGAAGACTATGTATATGAAATATCAGATAAAAAGAAAAGCATTTAAAGTAAAATATGAGTTGTCATTATCTATTTATAGACTGATGGCAACTCATATTTTTTGTTTTTTATTGAGAACGTAAGCGTTCTGTAAGTGATTTTTTTTCTATATTTCTCACAAGTAATTCAGTTGTTAAAACTTGTATACCAATTAATACAAATGAAAAAATTAAAATAGTAAATATAGAAAATTTAAAATTAATAAAATCTAATCTAATTACATCTTTTATAAAAGTACAAAGTAGGCCTGAACCCAAATAACCTAATAAACTTGAAATACATACAGCTTTGATGCTTATGTTTAGACCTTCTCTGTAAAGCATCTTTCGAAGTTGCTTTTTTGTCATTCCAACAGCTTGAAGTAAGGCAAACTCTTTTTTTCTAATTAAAACACTATTTATTAGAATATTGGTCATATTTAGTATACCAAAACAGGAGATTAGACCAACAAAAATGTATGAAGTTATAACTATATATTGAAATGCTCTAGTAATCATTTCATAATCATCCTCATATGAATAAATCATTAAACTTGAATTTTTCTGTATGATGTTTAATAAACTTTCTTCAACTTCTTTAGAGCACTTTTTATCTATCAAAATAGAAAAATCTAAATTTGTATTATATGGTGTTAGAGATTCTAAGGTCTTATCCGAAGTAAAAAACATATTTCCTGAATTAGAATTGTCAATAATTCCTTTGACCTTCATTTGCTTTTTAATAATATCATTTCCACTAAAAATATCAAATGTAACTGTATCTCCAACTTTTAAATCTAATCCATAGGATTTCGTTCTATACTTATTTATAATTAAATCATCTGAGTTGAGTTTTTTATAATCTATTTTTCCACTGACAATGTATTTTTCAAATGATTTTGAAAGTTCAGGTGTAATACCTTTAATTAAAGTAGTAAATTGTCTATTATCTTTATCTTTGATGTAAGGGTCTATAATATTAACTTTAATTGATTTAGATTCAATTACTTTTTTTACTCCATAAATAGATTCAATTTCATTTTTAAGAGAATCTGTTAATGGGTTATTTTGCTGGATTTGTGTAATGCGCTCATATAAGTTATCGCTTTTAACGCTTACAATATAATTTTCGTTATATACAAATTGCTGAGACAACTGTTTTTTGAAATCTATTGAATTAGCAAGATTAGCAATTGAAATAAATAAAACTCCACTAATACTTAATGAAATTAATGCAATTAGGTTTTTCTTTCTATTTGATTCAATATTTTTTAATGCTAAATTTTTAATATTTATATAATTAAAATTTTTGATTTTTTTTCTAACCTTAGTTTCTGTGTATTGCATGGCTTCAATAGCAGATATTTTAGAAATAATTCTAGCTGGTTTATGTAAAGAAATTCTAACAGTTAAAAACATTACTAGTGATAAAATTAAGATTATAAATAAATTATCTATCATCTGCCACGCTAATGGTTGAATTATGTAAGTAATTATACAGGAGGTAATGACACCTAATGGAATAAAAATAACCGATAAAATATTTCCTTGTAGAGAAATAATCTTTTTTAACTGAAAAGAAGTCATACCTAAAGATTTCAACTTCGCATACATCTGAACTAAATTAACAACTGAAACATAAAATATACTATATATAACAAAAATACTAGAAAAAAGAATAACCATTCCAACTGCTAAAACTGTAATAATCTGTTCATTATCAATTAAATTTGATTCAATATATTTATCATTTAAATATATATTATATTTTTCAATACCTAAAGAAAAACCAATATCTTTTAATTGTGTCTTAATAGAAGCTGAATCTTTCTTTGTATTTTCTTTTGATAATCTCACTAATATGTCTACACTATCAGGTCTTGTCTCATCAAAACTACTACTTTTATTTTGTAAAGATGTAGAAGTTGTATTCTTAAAATATTCATTTGAAACAACTGTATAATATTGTTTAGCCTTATCTTGATAATAATTTTCTAAGAGACCAACAATAATAAAATTATCTTGTATTTCTTTGCTTGTTATGTTATCACGATAATTTAATTTGATACTGTCTCCAATATCTTTATTTAAACCAAGTTGTTGTAAATATTTTTTAGAAATAGCAATTTCATTTTTCGTTGTAGGCATAGTACCTTTCAATGGTTGAAAATTCATAAGTTTAATTGCCATGTCATCTGCATAAATAGTTGACATCATATAATCTGTCTTCTTATTACTTCCAAGTAACTTGTATATTCCTACATCACTAAAATTTTTATCTTGATATAGTATGTTCTTTGATTTTTCATTTACAGATTTATATATAGCATGATATGGAGATGCATTAACTAAATCTACAGAACCATTATATGAAACTAAGGCTACTGTTAACAGTAAACATGTAGAAATCATTATAATAATACCTGAAAGAGATGTTTTTAGTTTATTACTTTTTAAATCATTTAAAGCTATTTTTCTTATAAAGGCACGATTATTATTTTTAAACATATATTACACCTCCTAATTATCAATTTTTCCATCTTCAATGCGAATAATTCTATCAGTTAGTTGAGCAATTTCATTATTGTGAGTAATCATTACAATTGTTTGATTGAATTTTTCACTTGTCATTTTCAGTAAAGCTAACACGTCTGTACTCGTTTTACTATCAAGATTACCTGTTGGTTCGTCTGCTAGTATAATAGCAGGTTTTGTTACAAGTGCTCTAGCTATAGCAACACGTTGTTGTTGTCCTCCAGAAAGATTACTTGGTATATCATATAGTTTTTCTTCCAGAGAAAGCATACTTATAATTTCATGTATAAAATCTTTATCTATGGTCTCCCCATCTAACCCTATTGGTAAAATAATATTCTCATATACATTAAGCAAAGGAACAAGATTATAATTTTGAAATATAAAACCTATATTTCTACGTCTAAAAATTGTAAGTTGTTCATCAGTCATATTTGATAATTCTTTACCTCTTATAATAATCTTTCCAGATGTAGGATTATCTAACCCTCCCATCATGTTTAATAATGTTGATTTACCACTTCCAGATGTACCTACAATAGAGATAAATTCACCTTTTTCAATAGATAGACTTACACCATCGAGAGCTTTGGTAATGTTTGAATTTTTACCATAATATTTCTTTAAATCAATTACTTGTAAAATACTCATCATAAAACCTCCTTTATATCTTATAAGAACAGTATAAAATCAAAATGTTGCAGAATTATCACAAATAAAATATTTAAAGAATTATTTATTTGGTAAGAATATAGAAAATGTAGAGCCTTTTCCAATATCTGATGTAACTTTAATATATCCACCTTGCAAAGATATAATTTTCCTTGAAAGATATAGACCTATTCCAATACCATCTATATCATGTACATCTTCCTCACGATAAAACCTTTTAAAGATTTTTGCTTGGTGACTTTCTGATATTCCTTTACCATTATCAATAATATCTATCTTGGTATACATAACCCAACATTCTGTAGATACATGTATTTTTCCATTAAAATTAGTGTATTTTACAGCATTGTCCAATATATTAAAAATAGCTTCAGAAGTCCATTTTTTATCATGAATTAGATATAAATCTGGGTCACAATCAACTGTAACTTCAATATTCTTTTTTTCAGCATCAAATAAAATTCCACTAAGTGCTATAGCAATTGTTTCATAAATTAAATTCTTCTTTTTTGATAATGTAATTATACCTGTTTCTAGCCTAGATGTTTTTACCATAGACTGTACCAAAAAATCCAACTTATCTAATTGACCTTCCATATCCATCAAAAATTCATTTTGAATTTCTGTTTTAAATCTTTGATTGAGTAGGGTAGTATTAATCATCTTTAAATTTGCAATAGGAGTTTTAATTTGGTGAGATATATCAGAAACTAATTCTTGTAAATTAGCTTTTTCCATAGCAATATTATGACGATTTTCTTGAATAACCTCATACATTCTAACTAATTTATGGTTGATGCGTGATAAAATGGTTTCTTCTTCTAATGCAATTTCAGTATTAGCTTCACTATTCATCATATTATCTAAAGTGTGACATATTTCAGAACAAAACACAGTTATTTTTTTATGAAGTAAAAATACTATTAATGCTATAAATCCACAAAGCACTATTGTATATAGTAATAACAAGGCAACGAGTTTTAAATCATAAGTTATTATATAAATTACTACATTAAATAAAATGGCTGTAAAAATTATACTAATGGCAATTATTAAATAAATAGATTTAAAAGAAAGTTTTTTAAAATTCATTTCTTTCTCCTTTTTCTCCTAACCACATATACCCCATGCCATATACTGTTTTAATATATTGAAAATTATCCTTTTCAATCTTACTTCTAATCCTACTTATAACAGATGTTAAAGTGTGCTCATCTACAAAGTTAGCATCTATATCCCAGAGCTTTTCTAAAAGTACTTTTCTTGTTAAGATATTTTTAGGATTTTCAATAAACAGTTTTAAGGTACGATATTCTAATGGCGTAAATATAATTTGATTTCCATTTATATTGGACGATAACTCAGAAAAATTAATTTCAAGATATCCATCATTATAGTAATCTCGTTTTTGTTTTGTTTTAATATAATTTAAAAGAGCTTTTACTTTCTGTTTAAATACATTGATATTAAAGGGTTTTGTTATATAATCTAAAGCTCCAAGTTCATAGCCTTTAATCATATCATATTCCATATCATTAGCAGTCAAGAAAATTATTGGTATATCAAAATTTACCTTGATTTCTTTACATAATTCAAATCCACTTTTATCTGGTAAATTTACATCTAAAATAATTAAGTCAAATTTACATTCATTAATAGACTTTAATGCAGAGATAGCTGTAAATTTTGAAGTAATAATATATCCATCTTCAATTAAGTTATATGATAGAGTTTTATTTAATATAGTATCATCTTCCACCACCAGTATTTTTTCCATACATTTACTCCTTTTATGTTTGACATTTTATAAAATTAATTATAAACCTAAAATATTGCTGAATTGTTATAGATAAGAAAAAATATCTAACAATTTATATGTTTAATAAAAAATCTGTCCTAGAATTTATCATAGGACAGACTCTTGACTAAATATAATTATTTTAACCAAGAAGGATTTCCAGGTATAAATATTCGTTTACCAAATTTTGAAGTATACTCATCTAAAGCTTTTTCAATAAGCTCATTGTTACCCTTAAAAGAAGTGGTGTTTTTTATAGTTTCAAGATTTTGGCTGAATGGACAAGCAGATATACACATACCACAATCTGTACCTAAATATCTCCATTTAATATAGCATGTCTCATGTTCAATTACCCAATTATACTTCCCATCATTACCAATCTTAATATCATTAGAAAGTGAATGAGAAGGACAATTAAAAGAACATTTTTTACAGACCTTACAAAAATCTTCTAATCCAAAATCAACATATTCATCTTCTAAAAGTGGGATGTCTGTAGTAACAACACCTAATCTAATTCTAGAGCCATACTCTTTATTTGTAAGTATAGCATTTCTTCCAATATCCCCCAAACCAGCATCACGAGCTATAAAAACAGGCATTACTAAATAATTAGCATCCATATGGTTTCTAGCATCATATCCTAAGTTTCTTATATAGTAACTTAAAATCATTCCAACAATAGAAGCATCTACATAACACTTTGATGTTTCTATAACTTCACATATCATTGGAGCTCTATTTATCATTTCTTTATCCATCTCACATCCAAACACAATGGCGTATTTGTGAGTTAGATTAACTTCTTCTCCATAATTTTCTTCATGTCTCCCCCTATTTGTATAAATATGATAGTCTCTTAATTTAGTTATACCAACTACAGAAGCTCCATATTGCTTTGCAAGACCCTTTATTTTTTTTGTCATTGATTTTGCATCTACATCTACTTTTGTGTCAGAAACTTTTCCTTCACATAAGGATTTTATATCAGATAAAAAATCAAATGCACTACTTGCCATTGGAGAGTTTACTTTGTTGTAAGTCATTGTACCTTCACTACATAAATTTGGTCTACTTCTTATACTATCATCAATTTCTTTTTTCTCAGGATTTTTTTTATAATAGTCATTATAAGCAGTACTATCCTTTTTATAGTTTGCTCTTGCAAACATAGTATTTCTTTCATCAACCCTTTTCATCCCTATTCCCCCTAGTAAAAATATACTTAAAAAATATATCATTATTGTTGTATAATTTAATTATATAAGAACAACGTTGTATTTTCAATTTAAGTGTAATTAAATTGAGGAATGTATAACTATATAATTGATTATAATATTTTTATAAGGAAATTATATTAATATTAAAAAATTTAGGAACAGATACGTTTTGTTGTCTTTAAATGGAGTGTGTTGACATATTGTAAAGAATCTTATTATAATTAATATACTAATGATTAGTATAAACTTATAAAGAAAGAAGTGAATTTATATGTCAAGAAATAAATATTCTGATAAAATAAGAAATCAGATATTAGAAGTCGCATGGAAAATATTTGAAGAACAAGATTATGATGATGTAACTATGCAACAAATCGTTGATACTCTTGATATATCTAAAGAGGCTGTGTATTATCATTTTAAAGACAAAGAAATATTGTTTGAAGAGATTATATTAAATAGTTTAAGAGTAGAGGTTGAAAATCTAAAGTCAATATTAAACAATCCTAAATTGACTGTTAGAGGAAAAGTATCTGAATTTATCTTACATATATCTAGTTCAGAAATAAGAAAAAAATTGATTGATTATATGTGCAGTCAAAAAAAACCAGCTTTTTTTATAAAAAACATACGCGCATCTACTATTGAAGTAACTCCTTTATTATCTTGCTTAATAAAACAAGGTATTGATGAAGGTATTTTTAAAACAGATTATCCAGATGAAGTATCTGAAGTATTTATAATTTTAATTAATATTTGGCTAGACCCTGTATTATTTAAAGATTGTGCAGAAAAATATTTCAGGCGTATTGAATTTCTATCTGAGTGTTTAAGTGCAAGTGGTGTACCTATCATAACTGATGATAATTTAGAATCAATCAAAATGTTTTATAGGGAATATTCTAAGAATGTGTAAATACAATGTATAAGACTGTAACTAGATTTGAAAAAACAAATTTAATTACAGTCTTTTTAGCAAAATAAATGTGTATTAAAACTATAACAAGACAAAAATAATTATTTATCTAAAAAATTTAAAGGAGTGTAAAATTGAACTTATTAATTATTGAAGATGATATAAATTTAAACGAAGGTCTTTTTTATGCGTTTGAAAGTGATGGATTTAATGTATTTAAGGCTTATACAAGACAAGAAGGATTGCATGTATTTAACAATAAAAATATAGATCTTATAATTTTAGACTGTAATCTTCCAGATGGAAATGGATTTGATGTGTGTAAACTAATAAGGGAAAAATCAGACATACCAATTATAATGCTTACTGCAAGAGACTCAGAAGTTGACGAAGTAAAAGGATTAGAAATAGGGCTTGATGATTACATTACAAAACCATTCTCTTTATCTGTATTAAAGGCAAGAGTTAAAGTAGCAATAAGAAAAAAATCAAATAATAAAATAATATATTCTAATGGAATAAAATTAGACCAAAACTTACTTAGAGTATATAAAAATGAAGTATATTTAGAGCTTAGCTCTGTAGAATACAAACTTCTAAGTTATCTAATTGAAAATAAAGGTCAAATATTATTAAAGGAACAAATTTTACATCATATTTGGGATAGTGAAGAAAATTATGTTGATGAGAATATTGTGTCTGTAAATATAAGAAGACTTAGGATAAAAGTAGAAGATGACCCATCTAATCCAAAATATATAAAAACAGCTTATGGAATGGGGTATCTATGGAACGAGGTAGAATAGGATGTTAGTATTGGCTTTTATAGTATGCACAGTGGCTATATATATAATAATCACTAAAAAAAATCAAAATAGATATGATGAATTGAGTTTAATGTTAAATCAAATATTGGAAGGTAAAGAAGTTACTTATTCAGATACCAAAGATACAAGATTATCAAAAATTTCTCACCAAGTAAAAAAAGTTAAAGACATGATAGAGATAGAAGTAGAACAGTCAAAATTAGAAAAAGAAGCAATTAAAAGTCTAATCTCAAATATGTCACATCAATTAAAAACTCCACTTTCAAATATAACTATCTATTGTGAACTTCTAGAGAATATGAATATTTCTACATCACAGAAGAAAGAGTTTTTACAAAAGATGAAAAATGAAACCTTTAAGATTGATTGGTTGTTACAATCTCTATTTAAGATGACTAAATTAGAAGATGGAGTCATTAAATTTGAGACAGAAGAACTATTAATCAAAGATACTATACTTCAAAGTATCAGTACTGTTTTTAATAAAGCAGAAGCCAAAGAGATAAGGATAAATTTAGAACCATTTTCAGATATAAAGTTGATTCATAATAAAAAATGGACTACAGAAGCAATTGTAAATGTTTTAGAAAATGCAATAAAATACTCACCATCAAACAGCATAATTACTGTCTCTGTAATAAAAATGGAATTGTATACTAAAATTACTATTAAAGATGAAGGAATAGGTATTGATAACAAAGAGTTAAATGATGTTTTTAAAAGGTTTTATAGAAGTAAGAATGTAGAAAATCAAAATGGAACAGGAATTGGCCTGTATCTTGCAAGATTAATTTTGGAAAAAGAAAATGGGAATATTATAGTAGAATCTAAGTTGGGAAGCGGAAGTTGTTTTAGTATCTTCTTACAAAATTGTAAGAGTTTAAATTAACTTTGTAGGATGAGTGTAATTATCGTCACTTACAATATCTTATAAGAACATATATCTGTACTGAAAGGAGAAATTAAATGAGTATATTAGTGACGAATAATTTAGTAAAACACTATGGAAAAGATGAGACTACAGTTAAAGCTTTAAATGGAGTAAGCATAGAAATTGAACGAGCTACATTTACTGCCATAGTTGGAACTTCTGGTTCTGGTAAAAGTACATTATTAAACATTATAGGTGGATTAGATAATCCAACATCAGGTGATGTAATAATTAAAGGAAAGAACATATCTAAAATAGGCAAAAAAGATTTAACAATATTTAGAAGAAGAAATATAGGGTTTATATTTCAAAACTACAGTTTAATACCAGTACTGAACACTTATGACAATATAGCCCTTCCTGTTACGTTAGATAAAGGAAATCATGTAGACCATGAATATATTGAAATGCTGATGAATACATTGGGAATTTGGGATAAGCGTTTAAAGTTCCCAAGTGAGCTTTCTGGTGGACAACAGCAAAGAGTAGCAATTGCTAGAGCTTTAGCAAATAAACCTGCGCTTATATTAGCAGATGAACCAACAGGAAATCTCGATAGTAAAACTACAATGGAAGTAGTATGTTTATTAAAAGAAAGTAGTGCAAAATTTCACCAAACGATAATTATGGTAACACATAATGAAAATATAGCCCAGGTATGTGATTCAATTATACACATTGAAGATGGAATTGTCGTGAATAATGGTGGTGGAGTACTATGATGTCTTTAATAAAATTTGCAATTCAATATATTAAACATTATAAAAAACAATCTATATCTATAGTTTTAAGTATAGTACTATCAGTAGCACTATTGACAGGTATTGGTTCTCTAGTTCATAGTGCAAACAAAAGTACAATCGAAAAGATAAGGGAAGATAGTGGAGATTTTCATTTTTACTATAAAGTAGATAAGGAACAACTAGAAAAGATTAAAGAAAATAAAAAGTCAAAAAAATACACTATAGACAAACTTGGCGTTACAAATACTAAATCTCAGATAGATGAACCTTTTATTATAGAATTTTTAAATGCAGATTTATCGTATCTAGATATGACAGGTAGGAAATTATTAAAGGGAAGTCTCCCTAGTAAAGATGGAGAGATAGCACTTGACACATATTCACTAAATAATTTAAATATAAAAAAAGAGATTGAAACTACAGTTAAATTAAGTGGGAAAACCTATAAATTATGTGGTATTTTATCAAATCTTTCAAATCCAAAAACTGGTATGCAAGGATTTGTAAATGATTATTCACAGCCTAAAGAAGATGATTCTTATTTAGTTTATGTAAAGTATGATGAAAGTAAAAATATAAATAAGCAAAACTCTAAATTTATGAAAGAATTCAATATATCAAAAGAAAACGCTCGTGTAAACTGGCATTTATCAATTGAATTTGGAGTAAAGCCTCCAAAAGGCATAGAAAAATATAATATATTTGAGTTTTTGAAAAATCTAGAGCTAAATACAAATGCAATTATCTTACTTGTTGGAGTATTTGGTGCAGCAGCAGTATATAGTATTTTCCATGTTTCAATACTTCAAAGAATATCACAATATGGAGTTTTAGAAGTATTAGGTGCCAATAATAAACAACTCTTATTCTTACTATTTTTAGAGTTATTTTTACTTTTTATTATTGGATTTCCTATAGGTTGTATCTTGGGTATTGGAATAGCTTCTACAATATATGAACAATTTCCGCATATATTTTTGAGTAGTGATATTGCTCCAGGAGCGTTTTTCATAAGCGAAAAATCTATTTATTTGGGATTCTTATTTATTTTATTACTGTTAATTTTAATTACTATACGTGTTGTTCATCAATTGAATAAATACTCTAGCATAGAATCTATGAAAAATTTTAAAGTTACTAATAAGCAAAAAAGAAGTTTAGAAAGTGTAAGACATTCTAATATGACAAAGGTATTATCTCACAAATACATGACTCAAAAAAAAGGAATGTTTATGGGCATTTTATTTTCATTATCACTTGGTGGGATTATTTTTCTATGTTCTAGCTACTCAATACAGCTTACTAAAAATAATAATGAGCTTACAATGAAAGCTGATGATGGTTTAAATTCTGATTATCAAATAACTATGCAAACAACAGATTTTGACGTAGGTATACCTAAAGATAAAATTTCAAGACTCAATGAGGTAGAGGGAGTATCCCGAGTTTATCCAGTGAAGTATTTGTTTGGAGCTATACAAATTAAAGAAGAACAACTATTTTGGAAAAACTTCTTCAAACCTCTTGAAAAAGATTATAGAATAAAGAATTTTTTTAATGGTATTTGTACAAAGCAAAGTGAAGGTGGGTATCTCTTAAAAACAAATATCTATGGATATAACAATGGAATGTTAGAAGGGCTAAATTCTTATGTTATAGATGGCAAAATTAATCATGATGATATGCTCAAAAATAATAAAGTTATAGTTAGATTACCTATGGATGGAACTGGTATGTATGATGCAGTTGATATAAAACCAGGAAATAAGATAAAGGTTAAAGTACCAAAAACAATGAAGCCAACAGGTGAAATTGTTAAATTTAAAGAAGAAAATAAGAATGATTATACAACAAAAGAGTTTGTAGTTGCTGCTACTGTAAAACGTGTAATGGCCAATAACATGTATTTTATTGGTGATTATGGTATGGATATAGTTATGACAAATGAACAAATGAAGAATAACTTCGATATTGAAAATTATAATTCAGTAAGTATAAAAAAGACAGAAGAAAGTAGCAGTGTAGAATTATCTGAGAATATAAAAAGTGTTGTAAATAATATAAAGAGATGTATTGTAACAGATTATACTATAGCTATTGAAAAAAATAATACTTATTTAAATCAAAAACTTTTATTTATATATGGTATTGTATTTGTACTTCTTGCAATAAGTTTGTTCCATATTATAAATACAGTAAGTTACTTAGTTTTTTCAAGAAGACACGAATTTGGAATTTTAAGAGCTATGGGTATTACGGATAATAAGTTTTTACTTATGATGATGAGAGAAGGTTTCTTGTATGGATTATATGCAAGTATTATAATGATAATTGGAAGCATTATTGGACAATTTATGATTTGTTTTATGGTAAAACGCGTATATTTATATATAAATCCAATCTTTGAAATAAATACTTTTCTATATATAGGTATGATTGTTTTAAATATTGTCATTAGTATTGTTGCAGTTATTATTCCAGTAAGACAAATTTTAAAAAATAATATTATTTCAGAAATAAGTAAGAGTTAGCATTATATAAATTTAAATAAGAATGTTTATATAATCCAAACATATCTTAATTATAGTCATTTCTGTAGTCATTAAATAAACCTCTTAATTGATACGTAGTAAAATATATCAATTAAGAGGTTTTAACAGATTTTAAATCTAATATAGAGAAATAAAATCTCATTAAAAAATATTATTTTGTATAATTATCAAAATATCCTTGTATGTAAATAATAGGAGTCCCTTTATCTCCACTTCCAGATGTTAAATCTGCTAAAGAACCTATAAGGTCTGTTAATCTTCTTGGAGTAGTACCTTGAGAAACCATATTTCCTGTTAAATCATCAGATTTGTTATCTTTTTCAACTATGTATTTTGAAATAGCTTCTTTTAATTCATCACCAGATAAGTCAGCAAAATCATTATCTGCTAAATATTTTAATTTTACTTCATTTGGAGTTCCTTCTAGACCTTTTGTATAAGCAGGAGATACTACTGGGTCAGCTAACTCCCATATTTTCCCTACAGGGTCTTTAAAAGCTCCATCTCCATAAACCATTACTTCTACATTTTTACCTGTGATTTCTTTTATGTCACCTTGAATTTTGTTTACAACTTCATCACAGTTTATAGGGAATAATTTTACTGTTTCTTCTGTAGCTTTGTTTGAACCTAAAAGTCCGTATTGGTCATTATACCCACTACCATCTACACTTGATGTCATTATATCATCAAGAGAATACACTTTTTTAGCACCATTTTGCTTTAAAATTCTCTTTGTTCTTTGTCTTGTATGTATATCACAAGTTAAAATACTTGTTGTATAGTCAAGAATAGTTTTTGGATTATTGGCAAATATAATTTCTACTTCTGCACCACAATCTTTAATTAAATTCTTATAATAATCAACATAATCTACACCAGTAAATGTATGTTTGTTATAGCCAAATAGCTCTCTATATTTTTCCTCTGTTAAAACATCTGACCAAGGATTTATTCCCTTATCATCAAGTTCATCAATACTTATTAAATGGTTTCCAACTTCATCAGAAGGGTAGCTTAACATTAATACAACTTTTCTACATCCTTTTGCAATTCCTTTTAAACATATTGCAAAACGATTTCTACTTAAAATTGGGAATATAACACCAACAGTATCATCTCCAAATTTATCTTTTACATCTTTTGCAATATTGTCAACGTGAGCATAATTTCCCTGTGCTCTAGCTACAACAGCTTCTGTAACTGCAATTACATCTTTGTCTCTAACTTCAAAGTTTTCACTTTTTGATGCATTTAAAACAGAATCAACAACTATTTTAACTAAGTCATCTCCCTGTCTTATAATAGGAGCTCTAACCCCTCTTGAAACAGTCCCAACTAATCTATTCATTATTCAAAATCCTCCTAAAGAATTAATATTGTCATATTAGTACCATGTATATTATAATTCAAATATGATTATAAGTAAAATAAATAATACTAATATTTGACATAAGGAGTAATTATATATGAATATAAAACTTGAACTGTATAAGGTTTTTAATGCAGTTGCAAATAATAAGAGTTTTTCTCTTGCTGCTAAAGAATTGTTTATGTCACAGCCAGCTGTAAGTCAGTCAATAAAACAATTAGAAGAACAATTGGATACTATACTGTTTTATAGAAATAATAAAGGTGTAAAATTAACTCCAGAGGGAAAAATTCTAAGTGAACATGTAACTACTGCATTAAAGCTAATAGCATCTGGAGAAGATAGAATAAATAAGTTTAAAAAATTAGAATATGGTTCTCTAAAAATAGGAGTAGGAGATACAGCTGCACGTTTTTTCTTATTAAAATATTTAGAAATTTTTCATAAGAAGTATCCACATATACATGTATCTACAATAAATAGAACGAGTAGAGAACTTATATCCCTACTTAAAGATGGAAATATAGATATAGCAATTATAAATATGCCAATAGAAGATGACTCACTAAATATTGTTGAATGTATTGAAATACATGATATATTTGTATGTGCAAATGATTACATAGAATACAAAGGTCAAAAAATATCACTAGAAGAATTAAATACATTGCCTTTAATAATGTTGGAAAATAAAGCAAATTCAAGACTGTATGTAAATGAATATTTTTTATCAAAAGGTATAAAACTAAATCCAGACATAGAATTGGGTTCTCATGAATTACTTTTAGAATTTGCGTACATAAATCTAGGTGTATCTTGTGTTATAGAAGAATTCAGCATAGACTATTTGGAAAGCGGAAAATTGTTTAAATTGGATATAAAAGAGCCAATACCTAAGAGAAGTATAGGATACTGCCATCTAAAGGATATATCCTTATCTTTAGCAACGAAAGAATTTTTAAATATGATTTCAAATAACATGTAATTTAGAGTATGTATCACAAGTAAATTAATATGAAAAATAGAGATAAATTCGTAAGTTTGAAAGATTCATATAATAAACTAGTTTTTATTAAAAATAAAAATAAGGTTAATTTGAGAACATTTATATAATTAATATCGTATTTTAAATATGAACAGTATATTTAGATTAATGTATAAAGGGGGATTAGAAATGTCTGATTCTGAATATCCTCAAATGAAAATCTTAGAAACTAGAAACTGTATACTAAGACCTGCATCATTAGATGATGTTGAAGATTTTTTTGACTGTTATAAAAATAAAGTAGTAGTAAAACACTTACCATTTAATGAGCATAAATCTTTAGAAGACACAAGAAAGTTTATAAAATCTTTTTTTCTAAATCCTTATAAAAAAGGAAAAATCGGCCACTTTGCTATAGTATATAAAAAAGATAATAAAGTTATTGGAAATATGGGGTTTAATAATATAAATCCCAAAGCATTAGAAGCAGAAATCGGTATATGTATCAACCCAAGCTATTGGGGTCATGATTTTGCGACTGAGATAACTAAGAGAGTAATACAGTATGGATTTAAAGAATTAAGCTTAAATAAAATTATTGCGATAACATACGAAGAAAATCAAAATTCTACAAAATCATTAGATTTACTAGGATTCAAATGCACAGGAAAATACATTAAAAAAATTCATGCTGGTAGTATTGTAAAAAATGTTCCTTGTTATCAATATGAATTGAGAAAATAATAGGTATAGGTATTTAACATTCTAAAATATATTTTAATAAAAAGGCATGGAAACTGCGGGTCCCATGCCTTTTTATATAAAGTTTATTTTAACTAAAATATATTAAAATATTAATGCTTTAATTAATTCTCTAAGTTTTTAAATCCTTCTCCAAGAACTTCATGTACATCTGTAACTATAACAAATGCAGTAGGGTCAGTTCTTTTAACCAATCTCTTTAGATAAAGCTCTTGTTTTTTAGAAACCACAACTAATAGGACTTCTTTATTTTCTCTAGTGTATCCACCCTTACCATCAAGAATAGTAAGACCTCTATCAAGTTCTTCAGTTATAGCCTGTCTTAAACTCTCAGGTTCATCAGAAATAATAAAAAATGCTTTTGAATGGTCAAATCCTTCAATTATCATATCTGCTATTTTTATTAATATGCAAAGTGCTATACCAGAGTAAAGTGCAGTTTCTAAACTACGATTTACTATACCAGAAGATATAACAACCATTCCATCTAGACATGACATAAATTTTGTAGCTTTTATTCCTGGGAATTTTTTACTAAGTATGAGTGCAATTAAATCTGTTCCCCCAGTAGAAGCATCTGACTTAAACATTATGCCTAAACCTATACCAACTAAGATTCCTCCTGCTATAGCAGATAATAGTAAATCATCAGTAAATCTTAACTTCGATAATGGGTCTGTTAATTGGACTATAGCAGAAAACACGATTGTTCCAAATAACGTTTTTAATGAATTTTTTGTACCCATAATTCTAAAAGCAAGTATTACTAATGGTACACCTATAATTAACATGATAGCTGATACTGGAAGTCCTGTAACTTTGTTTAATACTAACGATAGACCACTAAGCCCTCCTGGAGCAATTGTATGTGGTTTTAAAAACATATTTATACCAATACTCATTGATATACAACCAAAAAATAGACCAAACATCTCAAGTAAAATTGGCGACTTTTGTTTTTTCATATAAACACCTCCATGAACTTGTCACAATTTAATATTATAACATATTTGACCAATTTATATTATATAAATTTTCTTGATATAAGCAATTTCAAGTATTTCACTATTCTTAATATTTGTGAATTTTCATACAGTGTTTTAATATTCTTATTAGTATTGTTATTTACCTGTGAAAATTTTTATATGTTATAATTTTTTAGTTCTTTTATAAAGTATCCCCTATAAAGGCAGTTCTATGAAGAATTTCTTTATATTATTTAAGCTATGTAGATATTTTGTGAGTTTATTAAATACAACAACTGCCTTGATAACATGAAGTAATGTAAATATAATTTATGTAGATAGTTATATTTTTAAATTAAAATACAAGTTTAAGAAAAGAGTTGATTAAATGCATAAACCTAGCTATAAAATAATACTCCGTTCATACCTTATTTTTTTCATAATTTTTCTTTGTTTAATTTTTACTGTAATAGGTATTTTCTTATCCCTTATTACTATTCAACAGCCAAATGGGAAGTATGTACGTAGTGATTGGGCTAAAAAATTTACAGAAGATTTTGATGAACAAGTAGTGTTTATAGATAATAAACCACGAATAAAACAATCTGGGTTAGAAAAGCTTCAAGAAAATAAATTGTGGTTACAAATTTTAGATTCTAATGGAAATATAATTTATGGATTTTCAGAGCCAAAAGAGCATAAAAATTACTATTCGAATTCTGAATTATTAGCATTAGCTAACCAAAATAATTCTAGTGATGGCACTGTTTACTTTAATACTCTTACAAATAACAAAAATGATTTTATTTATATTATACATTTTCCTTTAAATATATCTAAAGTGAATATGTTTTTTGATGGAACTAAGTTTATAGGTGGGAAGTCAATTATATTTTCAATCATAGGGATTATATTTTTAATGATTTTGGTTTTTGGAATTGCTTACAGCTATTGGGTAACAAAGTGTATTTCAAATATTACAGCTTCTGTTAGTGATATTGCAAAAAGAAGCTACTTTCCAATCAAGATTAAAGGAGTTTTTGCAGATGTATATGATAGTTTAAATCTTCTAAATGAAGAAATTCATAAAAGTGACGAGATACAAAAGAAAACTGATATTATGCGAGAAGAATGGATTTCAAATATAACTCATGATTTAAAAACTCCACTTTCACCAATAAAAGGATATGCAGAGCTCCTTACAGATAGTAGTATTACTCATTCATCTGAAAAAATAAACAAATACGCTTCAATCATGCTAAAGAATATAGAATATACAAATAAACTTATAAGTGATTTAAAGTTAACATATCAATTACAAAATGGAATTCTTCCTTTAAATAAGAAAAATGGTGATTTAGTAAGGTTTTTGAAGGAATTATCCATTGATATTTTAAACTATCCTGAGTATGAGTCAAATATAATTGAATTTAAAAATGATATAGACATTATTGACTTTAGTTTTGATTATATACTATTAAAACGTGCTTTTAGCAATCTTATAATTAACGCTTTTACATATGGAAATAAGGATACTAAAGTTGTTGTACATATAGCATTGAATAAAAAAATTGAAATTACTATTTCAGATAATGGAAAAGGGATGACAAGAGAAGAAGTGTCAAATTTATTTAATCGTTATTATAGAGGAACTAATACAAAGCAAAGAATAGAAGGAACTGGTTTAGGATTGGCAATAACAAAGCAAATTATTGAAATTCATGGAGGAGATATATCTGTTGAAAGTGAATTGGGATTAGGTAGTTCATTTCATATCTGTTTTTCTACTTAATTAAGGTTAATTAAGGTTAACTAAAAAATATATTAAGATTGGTAGATTATTATGTTTATATAATAGTTTATCAATCTTTTTTATTTAGGATTTTGTTTAGTTGAAAACAGAAGAAGAAAAAGTTGTATTAGAGATTCTACCTAGATTGGATTAAATCTAAATCTAGGTTAGGTTTAATTAAGGAAGTAGGTGTAAATTTGAAGATTATATTAAAGTATATTTTAACAAATGTTAGAGAAAGAAAAATTAGGACAGCAGTTATGTTATTGTCCATAGTTTTATCAACAGTTTTGCTTTTTGTTTCATTCTCGATTGGATTATCTTACGAAAGTGCGCAGAGAAAGATGGCAAGAGGTATGTTTGGTAGTGCAACTATATCTGTTCAAAATAAAAATCCAGATATGTTAACTAGTCTAGAAGATATTCCCAATCTAAACTCCATAAAATCAAAGGTTGGGATATTGGAAAGTTCTGCTGTTTATCATAAGGATGGATATTATGAATCATTTAGTCTTATATCAGCAGACTTAAATCAACTGAATAAAATCAACAAACCACGATTAGAAAATGGAAATAATATTGATGACTTTTCTGGTAATAAAATTATTCTTCCTAATCGTTTTACATCAAAATATAAAATAAAAAAAAGTGATTCTATTACTTTACAAATCCATGGTAAGACTTATACTTTTGAAGTTAGTGATATTGCTTCATATGATACAGTATTTTTGAGACATACAAGAGGTGTAAATGCACTATTACCTAAAGAAACTCTATCAAAGATTTTAGATAAAGGAAATGGATATACAAGAGTTCTTATAGAATCAAAAGAAGAAAATACAGAAAGTCTAGTAAATAAATTATCTGAAGAGCTCTCAACTGAAAAATTCAAGGTATCAAGTACAGTAAATGAAAGTAAGATAGTTGCAGATGCTAGACAAAAAACAATGCCTTTCTTTTTAATAAGCTTTTTCGCATTAACTCTTAGTATATTTATTATATACAGTAGTTATAAGGTGATTACATTAGAACGCCTTCCGTTTATTGGTACTTTTAGAAGTATTGGTGCCAATAAAAAAACTGTAATTTATATCTTAATGTTTGAAAGTATACTATATGGAAGTATTGGAGGATTGATTGCTATTCCTATTGGTATAGTTGTTTTGAATATTATGCTTCATGGACTTGGAAACTCTCTTGAACAAGGAATATCAATCCCAACAGTTATATCTCCTATTGGAGTAATTGTCTCTGTTATAGTAGCAATAATTGTTTCTTCTCTTAGTGCATATATACCTGTTAAAAAAGCTAGTCGTTTACCTATCAAAAGTATTGTATTAGGAACAGTAGAAGAAAAACGTGTTTCAAATCGTTCTATACTTTTTATAGGAACTATTATACTTATTTTGTCTATTCTACTGCCAGGAATATCGCCTGAAAATACATTATATGTAGCTGGCGGATTTTCATTGCTAGGATTAATTGTATCCACTATTGTATTAATACCACTTTTTACTAATACTATGTCTACAGTTTTTGAGTTTGTTTATGAAAAGATTTTAGGCAATGAGGGTAAATTAGCTGCTAGAAATATAAAAAATAATAAAAATATCACACAGAATATCACATTATTATTTATAAGTATTTCTGCAGTAATTGCAATAAGTGTTGTTGGTAGTTTTGTAAAGACTTATATAGGTGATGTATTTCGAGATGCAGAATTACAGGGTTTTGCAGATGGAAAGATGGATGAAGAGTTTATTGAAGATGTTAGACATATGAATGGAATTGAAAATGTTTTACCTACTTATGTTATGAATAATAAGATTTCTGGTAACGATAGAATATTTTCAAGATTAGAAGCTACAGATAATTTAAAATTATACAGTTCTATGCTTGCAATTAATTATACAAATTATGATATGAAAGAGCAAGTGATTGAATCTTTCAAAGATAAACGTTCTATTATTTTGAATGAAGATACTTTAAAAAAAGTAGGCTTGTCTATAGGAGATACCATAACTCTATCTAATGATAAATCTAATTTTTCTTATAGTATAGTGGGGAGTTTTAAATCTCGTGTAAGTGATGTAGAAGCTGTTATACCATCACATTATGCTGTTAGTGATTTTGATGAAATTAATTATGGTTTTTTAGCATATACAGCCGTTAATCCAGATGCTGTTATGATTCAGATAAGAGACTTATTTGGAGATACATCTAATTGGAGTCGTACTGTTGAAGAATTTAACAATGATGCTTTAAAAACTATAAGCAGTTTTTTATCTCCTATGAATAAAATGACTTATTTTATTTTTATTCTTGCTACAGTAGGTATTATCAATAATCTGCTAATTAATTATATTCAAAAGAGACGCTTTATAGCTATGTACAAATCGGTAGGACAGAGCGATAAACAAAATGTAAAAATGACATTGATTGAAGGTTTTACTTCAGGTTTACTTGGTGCTGTTATTGGGATTGTAATATCTATAATGGAAATTCAAACTATCTTCATAGTTGCAGGACCAAAGATTTCAATGACACCAAATTTAGATTTTAAAACATTTATTATTGCAGGGTTATTGGGAATTACAGTAACCTTAATAGGCTCAATAGTACCCATTGTAAAAGGGAAGAAAATGAAGCTGGTAGAAGAAATTAAATTCGAATAATTTGGAGGTTAATATGAAAACTGCGTGTAATAGTTTGGCTGTAGAAGCAAAAAATATTATTAAAGAATTTAAAATTGGAAATACAACAACGAGAGTATTAAAAGATGTATCTTTACAAGTAATGAAAGGTGAATTTGTTTCTATAATGGGTCAATCTGGTTCTGGTAAAAGCACTCTTTTATATATCTTAGGTGGTTTGGATACTCCGACAAATGGAAAAGTGTATATGAATGGAACTGATATATCACATCTTGATGATGATAAGATGAGTATAATACGCCGTAGAAATATAGGATTTGTATTTCAATTTTACAATCTAATACCAAATCTAAATGTGGAAGAAAACATCATGCTTCCTTTATTATTAGATGGTAAAAATTTAAAAGACTATAAAAAACAATTAGATGAAATTTTGAATATAGTTGGTTTATATGATAGACGTAAGCATACACCAAGAGAATTATCTGGTGGTCAACAGCAACGTGTTGCTATAGCTCGGGCTTTAATAGGAAAACCAGAAATTCTATTTGCTGATGAACCTACTGGAAATTTAGATAGTAAAACTGGAACAGAAATAATAAATTTACTGAGTAAAATAAATAAAGAAAGTGGTCAAACTATAATTATGGTAACCCACTCACGAGAAGCAACTAAAAGTAGTAGCCGTACTATTACAGTTTTAGATGGTGTAATCGTATAATGATTGATTATTCTATTTTGATGTAGATATTTTTAACTCTATAAATTTTACATATGTAAAGTAGATATAAATTAGATACTATCAAATATGTTATAATATAAAATGACAGATAAAAGTAATATATTTTTTATTATTTTATTTTTATTTTGTTTACTAAGCATATAAGGAGTATTCATGATGTATGAAAATAGCATGATACTTCTTATTTAATAAATATTAATGACAGGATAGGATATAATTTATGTTAAAAAAAGAAAGCATTCGTCTTATAAATAAAGATAGGTCACTTCTAATTTATGAAGAGGATTTTGTTTATCTCTTCCCTTGTATACAATTAAGAAATTGGATATCAAATTTTACTATCTCATTTCCAAATCAAACAACAATCTCTGATAATTATACTATTATCCCTCATGGAAGTGTAACTTTAGTATTTTTTTACGATGATATAGGATTACATAGTTTATTATTTGGTCCAACTACTAAACCAAAAACAGTAGGAAATATTGCTAATAAATGTGAGGTTATATTAATTATTGAGTTTCAACCTGCTGGTTTTTTTCCAATTGTAGGTGTACAACAAAGTGAACTTAGGGATAAAGTTGTTTTCTTTTCCTCAGTTAATACTTTACTAGATATAGAAATAAAAAAGATATTCAAGGAGTCTTTATCTACAGATGAATTGATTTTAAAGTTAGAAGAGTTATTGATTTCTAATATTAAAACTGTATACTCAGATGAGTTTAATTTGGCAATTAAGTTAATTATTAATAACTTTGGAAATATATCTTCAGAAGAAATTTCTAAGAAAGTATATTATAGTTCTAGACATTTAAACCGACTTTTTAATCAATATCTAGGTGTGAATATGAAGACTTTTTCACGTTTAGTACGCATTAATAAATCTATACAACTTCTAAACAATAATAAAATTTCATTGCTCTATATATGTAATGAATTAGGATTTTATGATATTCCACATTTTATTAAAGATTTTAAAATTGTTTGTGGAATAACTCCTCAAAAATATCGAGCCAATATGTCTGATTTTTACAGTGAAATTGCAAAATTTTAAGCTATAATATTTGTAAAAGAAAGGATAGTGATAATATGAAATTTGGAGGAGTATTATTAATTGTCAAAGACATAAATAAATCAAAGAAATTTTATGAAGATGTTATGGAACAAAAAGTTACATTAGATTTAGGAGAGCATGTATCATTTGAAAATGGATTTGGCTTACAAATCAATTACAAAGCTATAATTGGATATGAATTACCAATAAATCAACAATCAAATAGTTTTCAATTGTATTTTGAAGTTGATGACATCAAACAGTGGGAAAGCAAAATAAATAGAATAGAAAATATCGAATTTTTACATCCTATAAAGGAATATTCTTGGGGGCAAAGAACTTTTAGATTCTATGACTTTGACAAAAATATTATAGAAGTTTCAGAAAATATGGAAAGTGTCATAAAAAGGTTTTTAAAGCAAGATTTAAGTATCGAAGAAATTTCAAAACGCACGATGTATCCTGTTGAATTTATTAAGCAGTTTCAATAATTATAAAATATTAAAATATAGAAATTTTTCTTTATATTGCAAAAAATAAATATTTAGTACACAATATAAGAATACATAAAATAGCTTACAAACTCAATATTTGAATTTAAAATAAAAGAAAGAAATATCAATAAAAAGATAAAGAAATACATTTGGAGGTAATTACGTTATGTATGATGAATTGAAAATAAAAATGTACTCATTTACAATGGATTGTAAAGACCCACATGAATTAGCAAAATTCTATGCTATGTTACTTAATTGGGAAATCCCATTTTATAATGAAGAATTTGCATGTGTTGGTGCTCCAGGAACAAATCAAGGTACATATCCTGGTATAACATTTCAACGAAATCCTGAGTATAAACCACCTGTGTGGCCGCAAAAGCCTGAAGCTCAACAGCAAATGGCACATATGGATTTTGCTGTTAATGATTTGGAAAAAGCAGTTCAATATGCACTTCATTGTGGAGCAACAATCGCAGATGAACAATTTTCCGATGATTGGAAGGTTATGTTTGACCCAGCTGGACATCCTTTCTGCTTATGTCAGATGAAATCAGTTATCGAGAGTAGTCATTTTTCATTGTTATAGCAACACCATTTTTCAATAGCAACAAACAAAGCATAATGGTACACACCATTATGCTTTGCTTGTTGTACACAGATAAGCTTTCAAATATATAAATTTTGCATATATGAATTGGACATTATCAAATGTGTTATAATATTAAAACAACAAATAAAATCATTATATTTTTTAGCATAAGTTTTATTTGTTTACTAAGCATACAATAGGGTATTTACTTAAGGAAATAAAATATCATATAAAGTATTTTAAAGCTTTAAGTAATATTTGGCAGAAGTTTTAGTAAAATATGCAAAAACTAATTGATTATGTACCTTATATGGGTATATAATAGATATTGTTTTAATAAAATATTTGAAAGGGAATGATTTAATGAAAATTACTTTACCAGAAACAGCTATTGATACTTTGAAAAGTATCTTAAAAGACAATCAAGATAAACCTAATAATATAAGAGTATACTTTGCAGGTGTTGGTTGTGGAGGTCCTTCTTTTGGACTAGCTTTAGATGAGAAAAAAGAAGATGACTTAACTTATGAAGTTGGAGAATTACAGTTTGTAATGAGCTCTGATGAATATAGTCAGTATGGAGATATAATAATAGAAGATACAGGATTTGGATTTAGAGTTATTCCTGAAAATATGAAAGATCAAGGTGGGGGAGGATGCTCTGGTTGTTCAGGGTGCCACTAAGATTAACTTTTTAGCAAATTGAGAACTCTCTTTATAGAAATAATTTTCTATTTTAAGAGAGTTTTTTTTATTTTTTGCTCAGATAATGTATAATAAAAAATGTATTTTACTAATTTTTTATATATAAGGAGAATTATTGTGAGAAGAAGACGAAAAAAAGGTGCAGATGAAAAACTTTTAAGTTATACAAAATACGTTTTAAGAGACGATATAGAAAAAATAAAAGGCAAGTGGAGTTTAAAGTTTGGAAATGATAATCCCATACATGTAGAATTTGGTACTGGTAAAGGTAAATTTATAACAACTTTAGCCAAACAGAACCCTGACATAAATTATATTGCTATGGAACTTAAGGAAGAAGTTCTTTTAAAGGCTGTTGAAAAAGCTGATTCTTCTAATTTGAATAATATATTATTTTTATGGGGAGATGTAAGCAATATTTTAGATTACTTTGAAGCTAAAGAATTATCAAGAATTTATATAAATTTCTGTGACCCATGGCCTAAAAATAGATGGAGTAAGAGAAGACTAACTCATTCTGGATTTTTAGAAATGTACAATAAGGTTTTGGAAGATAATGGCGAAATTCACTTTAAAACAGATAATGAAAAATTATTCGAGTTTAGTTTAAATGAAATTGCTGCAAATAATTGGCTATTGAAGAATATTTCTCTTGATTTAGGAAATAGTGAGTATGAAAATAATGTTACAACAGAGTATGAAGACAAATTTATGTCACAAGGTATGCGAATATTTAGATGTGAAGCTAAAAAACGTAACTAGTAATATGTTTATAAGTTTAATAGTAGAAATTTATTTTAATTTATATTAATAAAGTGTACGAAAGTAGGCATATATAACAAGGAAACAGAACCCTCTCATAGAAATTAAATTACTATATAAAAAAATTTTATGTGGGAGGGTACTATGAATTTAGCTAATTTAATACCATTTCTTATTTCTGCGGCGGCTTTAAATCCAATAAGTTCAAATGATAATGTTCTAAATGACAACCAACTTAAAAATATTTTTCCTGATGCTAATCTAAGAGCAGTTGTAAAACGATATATAAACCCAGATGAGATGACTATAAGTAATATAAAAGCTTTGGATGGAGAATTTTATGCAACTGGTGAAAACATTTCAAATTTAAAAGGTATATCATATCTTGAAAATGTAGACAATTTTATTTTTTGGAACAATAATATAAAAGAAGTTCCTAAAGAAGCTTTAAGTCTAAAGGATATGGATTCAATCAATCTAGCAAATAATTATTTGGTTGATGATGGTGTAGTAAATTCTCTTTCTAATAATGGTGTGGATGTAAATTGTGATTTGAATTTTATCAATACAAAAGATAATCAATATAAACTGGACTCTAAATATCATAATGTTGATATAGCCAAAGGTGAAAATATTGATTTGAGAAAAATAATTACAAAGAAAATTGATAGCTATTATAAGTATTGGGAAGTTACTGATAGCCTTCCAAAGGATTTAGATTTTGTGGTATCTGTAAGTGATAAAAGTGTAGTTTCATATGAAGATATGATTGTTAAAGGAAATAAAACAGGTCAGGCTGTAGTAAAAGTTATACTAAGTGACAAAAATGATTTAAATACATCTCAAGAAGTTCTAATCACTATCAACGTAAAATAAATATATGTCCTTGCTCAATAATTTAATTTTCAATTTAAATGTATAATCAAAATAAAGGTTGCTGGTAACAGAGCACTATTATTAGCGCTTTGTTACTAGCAACCTTTAGATATCTATTAGAAATAGAATATCTAGAAAATACCATTTCTTCTGTTAGTAGCCCATATTCCTATTAATATTATTAATGAATATACGATATATAAAACTACTCTTATATACTGGACATCTAGTCCAAAAAATTCAATGTTACTTTGTGAGGTATGCAACATCACAAGGACTGCAGATATACCAATAAGCAAAGGATTGATTACTATTTGCTTATCAGTTCTTAAAATCATTATTTTACCCATCCAAATAATTGATAATATAAAAAATAAAATTTTAAGACCAAATTCTAATGTATCTACCAAAGCGAAAACATCCCTTCATTTATAATAAATTTTTCAGCTCAACAAAAATATAAAACCCTAAAATAATTTTTAAACCTATGATAAATCCATAATAAGATAAGTTAATTGAGTATCATAAAACTTTATCTACATTAATATATACTACACTATACTTCAAATTTCTTAAACATAAATTAATGAAATTAACAAAAATTTATTCATAAGCATATAAAGATATATTTCATTATTTAAATGCATATCATTATATATACAGTTTTAGGAGGCGAGGTATATGGAATCTAAATTTTTTAATTGGTACACTCAATCCTTAGGAGGAACTTTTGGCATTATATCGTGTATATGTGCTTACTTAAATGGATACATGTTTGTTTATACAAATAGTGCTAGCAAATACTTTGAGAGTATAGGCTTTTTAGGAATAATTTCAAGTTATATATTACTACCACTTTGTATGTTGACTTTGCTTTTTGGAATTATATATTCTTATACACCAGAAACATCTGATAAAAGTATTTTTAATATACCTTTTTTTACTTTAAATAAAAGATTAATATTTACTACAGTAGTTTTTGGCTTTATAGGTGCTAGAGTTTACTTTATAATTCCTGCAATTTTAATAACTTTTAACCTATATAGTAATATTTTAATAACTAAGTTAAAGTATATTCTATGTAAGAATAAAGAAAATGATACTAATTTGAAAGAAAGCGAAGTCTAAATTGCATAATATTGGTATTTGTCTTAAAAATCCCCGAGGTATTAATTTGTATTCCCTTGTATTTTGCAAAAAATATTGAATTTTATTCATTTTATACTTATAATCTATATTAATAATGGAAAATTAAAACAAATATAAGTTACTTGTTGTTAATCTAAAATTAAAATATATATTGATGTGTTGATTCTCTAGTCAGCACTTTTTCTTTTATAAATTTGTTTTTTGTGATATAATATTAGCACCAGGTAATAATACAAGGGGGTAACAACATGAACATCAATGAAATTAAGGAATTATTAAAGGTTATAGACTCAACTAACTTAGAATATGTAAAACTTGAAAGTAGCGATTTAAAATTGGAAGTATCTAAAAAAGCCCAAGCTTCAAGTTCACCTGTTTTAAGTGTACAACAAGAATCAGTAGTGGATCTTTCTTTAGAAAAGCCAGTTGTAAATGATATACCTGTAGCATCTAATGAGAATCTATCTGTAGTAGTAGCTCCTTTAATGGGAACATTCTATGATTCTCCAAGTCCAGATGCAGATAGCTTTGTCAAAGTTGGCGATATAGTTGAAGAAGGTGATACTTTATGTATATTAGAAGCAATGAAGCTTATGAATGAGATAACAAGTGAAATTAAAGGTGAAATAATTGAAGTATTAGTTGATAATGAAGAACTAGTAGAATATAATCAACCTTTATTTAAGATAAAACCATTGTAGTAGGAGGTATTTAAGTTGATAAAAAAAATACTAGTTGCAAATAGAGGCGATATAGCAGTTAGAATCATCAGAACATGTAAAGAACTAGGTATAAAGACTGTTGCTATCTATTCTGAAATAGATAAAGATTGTTTTCATAGATATATAGCTGATGAATCTATTTGTATAGGGCCAAACAATATAAGCAAGAGTTATAATAATATAGAAAATATAATATACCTTGCTCTTAAATTAAAGTGTGATGCTATTCATCCAGGTTTTGGCTTTTTATCAGAGAATCCTGAATTTGCAAAGCAATGTGAAGAGAATAATATTATTTTTATAGGTCCAACAAGAGAACAAATGATTTTGATGGGAGATAAATCTAGAGCAAGAGAAACTATGATGGAATTAAATATCCCTGTTGTTCCTGGTTCAGAATCTGTTTTAAAAACTAAAGAAGAAGCTTTAGAAGTTGCAAGAGAAATTGGCTATCCTGTTATGATAAAAGCCTCAAGTGGAGGCGGTGGAAAAGGTATGAGAATCGTTAAAAAAGAAGAAGAGCTTTTTTCAAATTTTGATATGGCAAGTTCAGAAGCTCTAGCAGCATTTTCTAATAGCGATTTATATATGGAAAAATTCATAGAAAATCCTAGACACATAGAAGTACAAGTATTTGGGGACAAACACTCAAATGCAATACATTTAGGTGATAGAGATTGTTCTATGCAAAGAAGGAATCAAAAAGTAATAGAAGAATCTTTAAGTCCATACCTTTCAGATGAAGAAAGACAAAAACTTCATAAAATCGCAGTAGATATAGTAAAAGGTGTAGGTTATATCGGTGCTGGTACTATTGAGTTTATAGTTGACAAAGATAAAAACTTTTATTTTATAGAGATGAATACAAGAATACAAGTTGAACATCCAGTTACAGAGATGGTAACAAATCTTGACCTTATAAAACTTCAAATATCTATAGCTAATGGGGAAGAAATTCCTTTTAAACAAGAAGATATTGCTTTTAGAGGTCATGCTATTGAGTGTAGAATAAATGCTGAAGATTCATCAAATAACTTTGCTCCATCACCAGGTAAGATAGAATCATTAAATTTACCTGGAGGTTTTGGCGTTAGATTTGATACTTTTGTATATGCAGGATATACTATACCACCTTTATATGATTCTATGATAGGTAAATTAATATGTTGGGCTGAGACTAGAGAAGAATGTATAAATAGAATGTATAGAGCTCTAGATGAAATTATTGTAGAAGGTATTAATACAAATGTAGAATTCCAAAAGGCACTTGTAACAAGTGGAGAGTTTAGAGAAGATACTCATCATACCAAATTTATAGAAGATGTCTTTATGAATAAAGAATTTGCTACATTATAAGGAGTAAATAGATTATGATAAAAAAATTTTTATCGTCAAAAGAATCTAAGTATGTTACGATTTCTTTAGATGACAACTTTAAAAAGAATAGTGTAGATGATAAATTTTGGACTTATTGCAAAGGTTGTGATAGTCATGTATTTAGAAAGGACATAGAAGAAAATTCATTTGTATGTCCAAAATGTTCAAGACATTATGGCTTAAGAGCAAGAAAAAGAATAAATTTATTGATTGATAAGGGAACTTTTATGGAATTTAATTCTGATGTAGAATTTCAAAATCCACTAAACTTTCCTAAATACAAAGAAAAAGTAGACTCTTATAAGGAAAAAACGAATGAGTCAGAAGCTGTTGTCACAGGTTATGGAAGATTAAACGGAATTAAAACAGTTATTTGTGTAATGAATCCTGATTTTATGATGGGAAGTATGGGTTCTATTGTTGGAGAAAAAATAACTTATTCAATAGAATATGCTGCCGAAAATAATTTACCTATAATTATTTGTTCTGCTTCAGGAGGAGCTAGAATGCAAGAAGGTATGGTATCTCTTATGCAGATGGCAAAAACTTCTCAAGCACTTTCTAAACTTGAAGAAAAATCATTACCATATATATCAGTTCTAACTGACCCTACTACTGGAGGAGTAACTGCTAGTTTTGCTATGCTTGGAGATATTATAATTTCTGAACCAAATACATTGATAGGTTTTGCAGGACCAAGAGTAATAGAACAAACAATAAATCAGAAACTTCCTGAAGGATTCCAAACTTCTGAGTTTTTACTTGAAAAAGGTTTTATTGACATGATAGTAGATAGAAGAAAAATGAAGGAAGTATTATATCAAATTCTTGCTATGCACAAGAAATAGGGCATGAAGGAGGAACTGTTTTGATTGAAAATAATAGCGAAAAAATAAAGGTTTTAGAAAATGATATTAAACAATTAATAACTATTTCTGAGGCAAATAATATAGATTTAAGCGATAAAATAAATTCACTTAATGATAAATTAGAAAAACTTAAAGAAGATGCATTTTCTCATTTATCACCATATGAGAAGGTAATGCTAAGTAGAGATATAAAAAGACCTACGACATTGGAATACATAGAACACATTTGTTCTAATTTTTTAGAGCTTCATGGAGATAGGCTTTTTAAAGATGACCCTTCTATAGTTGGAGGAATAGGTCAGATAGGAAGATTTAATGTTACTATAGTTGGCCATCAAAAAGGAAGAGATACAAAAGAAAATATAAAAAGAAATTTTGGAATGCCTCATCCAGAAGGATATAGAAAAGCATTAAGACTTATGAAACAAGCTGAGAAATTCAATAGACCAATAATAACGTTTATTGATACATCAGGAGCTTTTTGTGGTCTAGAGGCAGAAGAAAGAGGACAAGGAGAAGCTATTGCGAGAAACTTACTTGAAATGAGTAAACTTTCTGTCCCAGTAATCACTTTTGTAATTGGTGAAGGTGGTAGTGGAGGAGCTTTAGGTATTGGAGTAGGTAATGATGTTTGCATGTTAGAACATTCAGTTTATTCTGTAATTTCCCCTGAAGGTCTTTCTAGTATCCTATTTAAAGATTCTTCTAAAGCTAAAGAAGCTTGTAATGTTATGAAACTTACAAGTGATGATTTATATGATTTAAAAATAATAGATAAGATTATAAAAGAACCTCTTGGAGGAGCACAAAAAGATGTAGCAGCTGTTTCAAAGGAAATAAAAGCTTATATTTTAGAAAGATTAAATCATTATAAAGATATGAATAAAGAAGAAATTATGACTCAAAGATATACTAAATTTAGAAATATTGGAAAATGCTTATAGAATATAAAGAAATTTGTAGTTTTTTCATTATAAAATGGTTTTAAAAAATAAAGGTTTTCTTAAAACAATTATAGAAGTATATTTTTATAAAAGTATACTTTAAATGATGATTGTAATTAGTAAATGGCAATTATGATTTAGTACTTTAGGTAATGGATACTTTAACAAATTAACAAGGAGATGTTGAAATGGAAGTACTAAAAGTTTCATCAAAATCTAATCCTAATTCTGTAGCTGGAGCCTTGGCTGGAGTACTGAGAGAACGAGGTATTGCAGAAATACAAGCTATAGGAGCTGGAGCTCTAAATCAAGCTATAAAGTCAATTGCAATAGCAAGAGGCTTTGTTGCACCTAGTGGAATGGATTTAGTTTGCATTCCCGCATTTACTGATATAGAAATCGAAGGTGATAAGAAAACAGCCATTAAACTTATAATTGAGCCTAGATAATATATCTTTTTATTAGAATTTAATTAAGTTTTAAAGGTTGGCTATAGAAATAGGATACTATAGTGAACCTTTTTTACTTTATATGTTTTATTTTATATAATTTTTAATGTATAATCTTAAGTAGACAAATAAGTTTGGAGGAGATGTACATTATGAAATTAAAATTATTTGCAGAAGAGTATGCAGTATGTAGATTAAATAATGATAGTAAAATACCAACATGGATAGATAAAAAAAATTTTTACTCTATAACTAAAACTGAAGATGAATTAAGTATTGTATGTTCAAATAATAATATTCCTTCTGATGTTAAGTCAGAAAAAGAATGGAGAATACTTAAGATATTAGGACCTTTGGATTTTTCACTTATAGGAATTTTATCTAAGCTAAGTGGTTTGTTAGCAGAAAATAAAATAAGCATATTTGCAATTTCTACATATGATACAGATTATATTTTAATAAAAGAAAAAGATATAAAAAATGCTTGTAAAATTTTAAACTGTAATGGATATGAAGTAGAGTAGTTAAATACTTCTACATAAGGTTTTAATTTATGATTCATATAGTCGAAATTTTAAAAATAAGTATGATAAATATCTTTTGTTTTTTAGGAATATTTATTGTGTTTGGATTGATTTTTAGTATTACAGAAAATCTAAACAATAAATTTATATTTTCATCTTTTGGGAAAACTGGAATTATTGTAACTGGAGCTATAGGAACCTTTATTCATGAACTTAGTCATTTGGTAATGTGCTTGATTTTTATGCATAAAATAAATTCAGTTAAATTTTTCAGACCAATAGAAAGTAAAAATGATGGCATATTAGGATATGTAAGTCATAGTTATAAAAAAGATAATCTTTATCAAAGCATAGGAAATTTTTTTATAGGAATTGCACCTATTATAGGTGGAACAATAGTGATTATTTTACTTTTTAATATATTGTTGCCAGAGAGTTATATGAAAGTGACACAAAATATAGATTTAAAATTATATGTAAGTATGATTAATAATTTCAATATAAGTGGTTTTATACACATTATTTTAGATGATATTTTCAATTTTATAAAAGTAATGTTGTTAACACCTAGTATATATTCGTTGAAGTATTTTATATTTATGTTCTTGATGTATTCTATATCTACACATATGTCACTTAGTAGTGCCGATTTAAAAAATAGCTTAAATGGTTTGAGTTTTATAATCATAGTTATTTTTGTTATAAGTCTAATTACATACTTACTTGGACCTGATAACTTGAATATATCAAGTTTAATAGTCCAATATAATATATTTGTAAGTTTCTTTATGGCGATAGGGCTTATTTTTTCAATAATAACGCTCATAATATCTTATATTTTAAGTTTGGTTAGTCCGTTTAAAAATTAAAGATTAGTTGAATTTTAATTAAAGAGTTACATATTTTACTATCTATTTAGTTTAATTAGAAACATATAAAAATATTACATAAAAAAGATTTTAGTAGAGCATAAAATTTCTCAATATATTTATATAAATATATTGAGAAATAAAAAAAGAGTACTTAAATCTAACTAGTCTTTAAATGTGGATTTAGGGAATAATTAGTGGTAACTTTGATTAGAGCACTACTAATCTCTTAAAAATACAAAAAATGATTAAATTAAATATTTATACCAAATATAGATAATAAAAAATAATATAAAAGATTTATATTTTAACTTTAGGAGGTTTAATTTTGAATAATGATAAGAAAATTATAAAAGTACATAATAAATCAGATAAACCTGACAATATCGTCATCAAGGAAAATGAACTCATAGAAAAATGTCTACTTTTGGAAAATAAACTTCCTACATTTATGAAGGATTATTTTATATATTTAAAAGGCTCTGTCGCAGTTTCCACACGACTTGCTTATTTAGAAGATATAAATTTTTTCTGTTCCTATTTGATTGAAACCAAAGAATTAACAAGTGCAGATTGTATAAAAGATATTACAGAAGATGATTTTAATACAATAAAATCAAGGGATATAAATTTATTCTTAGGTGATTATTGTAGTAGATATTATAAAAATACAGAAAAAAATACATTAATTTTTGAAAATAATAATAGAGCTTTGGCAAGAAAAAAATCATCCATCTCTACTCTATTTAAATTCTTATACAGGAACTCTCAAATAGATAATAATATAACTGATGGGTTTAATCCAATAAAACTTCCAAAACCTCAACCAGATGCTATTAAGCGTCTTGAAATAGATGAAGTTGCTAAAATGTTGGAATCAGTGGAAACTGGTGAAGGTCTTACAGAAAAAGAAAAGGTGTATTGGAGAAAAACTAAACTACGTGATAAAGCTATTTTGGCTTTGTTTGTTACATATGGGCTTAGATTAAATGAGCTTAGAGAACTTAATATATCATCTTTTAATTTTTCAAGAGGAGAATTTAAAATATATAGAAAACGTGGAAAAGAAGTTTTAATGCCCATAAATCATACTTGTGAACATGTAATAAAAGACTATTTGCAAAATGAAAGAACAAGAGATGATTTATTAAATGATGAGGAAAAAGATGCTTTATTCTTATCACTCCAAAATAAGAGACTTACAGCAAAAGCTATAAGAACACTAGTAAAAAAATATACATCTATTCCACTAGATACGACTAGAGATAATGGATATAGCCCTCATAAATTAAGAGCAACTGCTGCGACTTCTCTAATACAAACAGGTTTTTCTATATACGATGTTCAAAATTTACTTGACCATGACAATGTCACAACTACTCAGCTTTATGCAGCTCATAAAAAGAATGTAAAACGTGATATAGTTAAGAATTTTGAATGGATTGAGGATGATTAAAATCAGGAACAAATGTTTGCAGATATAAATGGATTATGTTATAATTAAAAATATAAAGCGTATGGAAATAAAAACAAAATATGTTTAGAAATGAGTGATGTTATGTATTTAGATCTAACTGAAAAGCAAGTCTTGATATTGGAATTTATAAAGTCTCAAATCATATTAAAAGGTTATCCACCTGCTGTAAGAGAAATATGTACTGCTGTAGGGTTAAGATCTACTTCAACTGTACACTCTCATCTAAATAAACTTGAAAAACTGGGATACATAAGAAAAGACCCTACTAAACCAAGAGCTATTGAAGTTTTAGAACGCAGTAAAGTAAATGATGTTTCTGGAGCTAATCAAGAAATAATAGAACTTCCTTTAGTAGGTCAAATAACAGCTGGAGAACCCATTTTAGCTCAACAAAACATAGAGGAATATATTCCATTCCCTGCCAGTTTAGTAAAGGGCAGCAATAATTTTGTATTAAGAGTAAAAGGCGAAAGTATGATTAATGCAGGAATTTTAGATGAAGATTACGTTGTAGTAGACAAAAAAAATACAGCCTTGAATTCTCAGATAGTAGTTGCACTTATAAATGGTGAATCTGCTACGGTTAAGAGATTTTTTAAAGAAGGAAATTTGATAAGACTTCAGCCAGAAAATGATTTTATGGAACCAATTATGCTTAATGACTCAGAAGTTGAAATTGTAGGTATTGTAACTGGTGTATTTAGAGTTATAAAATAGCTATTAAAGAATACTCAAAAAAATAAGCTATTCGTATAGATAAAATATGTTATCTATTGATTATAGCTTATTTTTTTATGCATTTAGTTTATTATTTGCTATCTATACTTTTTATTATTTTCCATAACATATATCACAGGGGTCATTCTTCTTACTTTCTGCAATTGTACCTGATAATATTTTTTTACTTCTTGAAAGTCCACTACAGTTTTTTGTAGAGTGATAACTCTTCCCTTTTGGAGTAAAATACACTATTTCTGATGTATTTGATAAATTTTGTTCTTTATTTAAAGATTCGTCTTTTGTTGTATTATTATTTGATTTTTCATAATTTCCATCTTCTCTAACACCCTTTTTATAGCTTCCATCTTTACAACTTGTAAATACTCCATCACCTGTGGATTCAAATATTATATCTGAACACTCATCACTTCTATGTACCTTTACTCCCATTTTTTCTAATTTATTCATTGTTTCTTGATGTGGATGTCCATATGAATTACCTTTCCCTACTAAAAGAACTGCATATTCAGGTGCTACTTTATCTAAAAACGCTTGAGATGAACTACTGCGAGAACCATGATGAGCCACTTTTAAAAGGTCTACTTTTCCTAGCTTTGGTAATATCTCTTTTTCTGTACTTTCTTCAGCATCACCTGTAAATAAAGCTTTATCCTTACCATTAGTATATACAAGAACTAGAGATTGTTCATTAGTGGTATCTCCACCATTTGTATTTAAAACTTCAAAGTAAGAATCTTCTAGATAAAACTTCTTATTTTCAAGTGGCACGCTTGGAGATAAATCCTTATTTGCCAAAGCATTTATAAAATCTCTATAGCTTTTCGTTTCTGCTGAACCATTAGATACAAAAACATTTTCTATATTAAAGTTTTTGACAACAGAATCAAGTCCACCTAAATGATCTGCATGAGAATGGGTAGCTATAAGATACTTAATATCTTTTACACCTTGATTATTAAGATAGTCTACCATTAAATTTTCATCATCATTATCTCCACCATCTATCAATGTAAAAGTTTTGCCATCTTGAATTAATATAGCATCACTATTTCCAGTGTTGATAAAATGAATTTTTACATTTTTATCACTTGATATACTACTAGATAAGGAATCTTGGTTATTTGATTGATTGTTGCCATTATCTGATGTATCACAACCAGTCAAATAAATTGATATAGATATTATCAGTAAAAATACTAAAGCTTTGACTTTAGAATTTTTTTTATTATTTATATTTCTTTCTGTCACAAACTACTCCTCCATTTTACAATAAGTTGATAATTACTTTGTTTACTCTCTTAAGACCTCCTTTATTGTATAAATTTTCATCTATCATTTCTATATTTTATAATTCTCTATACAAATTGTCAAAATAAAATTACATTAGACTATATATAAAGACAAAAAACGCATCTCTAAATAAAATCATATCTTATGTGCAATTCAAACAAGTCGCAATTGATTTTTTTGCTTAATTAGTATGGAAATAAATAAAAAAGGTATAAAGAGCTACTCTCTTTATACCTTATGGAATACATTTTAGAAATATAAAAAGCTATAACTGCTACAATTGAAAACAGGTATAGCTTTTATGTACACTTCTCTGACAATCATAACACTATATGCGTTTTTATGATATTTTTTTACATAATATTCTAAATGGCAACTTTTAAAACATAACATGAACAATTGACACCTTATAAGTTTTATATTATATAAAATGAAATATTTTACATCAGTAGTACCCAGTTATGCATTTTAAACGCCCATTTACGTTTAATATATTGCAAATTTTTTCCAAAAACTATAATATGTTAAGTATCAACAAAAATAAATAAACTTTTTCCTTAAAGAAGGCCTAAAGCTCACACCAACTGCCTTCTTTTTTTTTATAAAAATTTAACTATTTATTTTGATTAATATTTATTTCATATTTTAGCTCTACTCTTCTAGATGCATCTCTGTTTATACTCTTATATTCATTTTTTATAAGTTCAGCTTTTGATCTTCCTATTGCAATAATATGTCTAGTAACCTTATCTTTATATTTATAGTTACCAATCTCATCCCCTACTATATACTTTGCAACACTATATGCTCTTCTTTGAGATAAATCTAAGTTGTATATATAGCTTCCTACATCATCTGTATGACCTTCTATAACTATTTTTGATATATAGTCCCCATAATCTTTATAAATAGTTTCTATGTACTTTGGAACAAACATTTTTAACATTTCTTTAGCCTCTGGTTTTAAAACATCGCTATCTACATCAAACATAGTTCTTTCACCAAAAGTTACTTGACCATTAGCCTTATCTACTTTCACAGGCATACCACTTTTTTTTAAGGTCTCCTCAACAGAAGCATTGACATTTTTAGCTAAATCTTGCTCGACAGAACCTGAAATACTTTCTGAACTAAATAAGATAAGAATTACAACCATCAATACAGTTGATAATAAATCTGTAAATGTTGGCCAAAAGCTACTCTTTTCAAATTCTCTATTAACAGTTCTTCTATATTTATTATTCATTTAACTCATCCTCACCTATGACCTTTATTTCTTTATCTTCTATCTCATAAATCTCTTCGTTGAAAGGGTTAAATACACTATCAATATCATTTTTAAATAGCTCTTCACTATCAAGAGGAACTTCATCTTGCATAAAAGAGTTGTTAAACATAACATCTAATTTATCTTGAATATCTAAAGAGTTCTCAAACATTATATCCAGTTTAACTTGTAGGTCATCAGAAAATTTTTCAATAATGCTTGAAAGATTTTTTATTGAATCATCTAGAGTAAATTTTTCATCTAAAAGGATTTTTTGGTTTTGAGATATTTTATTTTCATGAGTCATTAATTTAGTTAATAAATCTTGAGCACTTCTTTCATATAAAGCAAATCCTGCATTTATATTTTTTATATAATCTCTAATTTTAAACTGGCTTTCAGTAGCATTGTATATATTTTTTGAAGATTCTTTTATGTCGAATAAAATCTCTTTATTTATATTATCTTGATTATCATACTTATCAAACAATTTTACAAATTTTACATTCAAAATATTAAACTGTTTATCTAATTTTCTTACGCTTTGGTCAAACGTCTTAATAGAACTTTGAGAACCTTCTAAAAGACCTTTTAAAGCTTCTATCCCACTTATAAATTCATCATTGAAGTCATTTAAATCTTTAGAAATTTTATCAAATTTTTCAATAGCCTCTATAGACTTGCTTATTTGTTTTATTGTATTTTTTACCTCTTCTACCTTTAAATCCATTCTTTCTGATTTAAAATGAGTTATCTCAGATGTCAGTAAATTTTCGCATTTTAACATTATCTGTATTAAGACATGCTCACAATCTTTTATCTTTGTAAAGTAACCTATAATTAGAGAAAACACAACTCCAAATATGCTTGTTGTAAATGCAGTCTGCATACTACTAATAGTTGAAGGAAGTGAATTTATAATGTCTTTAGTATCAACACATAAAAGCATTGCAGAAAGCCCAACAAATGTACCTAAAACTCCTAACAATATACTTATTGAAGATGAATTCTTTATGCTTCTAATCTTCTCTAACAGTGGCAAATTATTATGTTTTAAATCTGATACAACTTCTTCTATAAATGAAGTTATATTTACGTCTGAATAAGGATTTTCTTTACTATATGTATAGTAATCATTCCTTATCTTTCCATAAAATTCACTCGTTTTATGGTTTCTATTGATTTCCTCTAATTTTGAACTTACAAATGAGTATACTCTGTTATTTTCTATTATCTTAAAAACAGAATACACAGTTATTGCAAGTAAAAACAATATAGTTATTGGATTAGTAAATATTGACTCTATTAAATTCGTTATTATGTTACTCAATTTTATCCCCTACCTTATAATTTATTTATCTATAATTTATACGTACAAGTTACTAAGAAAATACGTAAATAAACAAAATATTTATATTATATTTATGAAAAATGGTACAAATAGGTCATATTGTTAATAACATAATATATACGAGCTAAAAGTTATAGGGGGTGGCACAATGAATGACAACATAGTAGAAGTTAAAAATATAAATATGAACTTCTACACTAAGGAAGGCGAGCTTGAAGTATTAAAAGATGTCAATTTTAACCTGAAAGAAGGGGAAATATTAACTTTGCTTGGTCCTTCTGGAAGCGGTAAATCTACAATTTTAAATATTCTTACTAATCTTTTAAAACCAACTAGTGGAGATGTAAAGATTACTGGAAATATTGGATATATGTTTCAAAAAGATAATTTGCTTGAATGGAGAAATATAATGGATAATATAACTATTGGCTTAGAAATTCAAGGCAAAAAAGATAAAAAATCTTTAGATAGAGTTGAAAGTCTTTTAAAGACTTATGGATTATGGGATTTTAGAAGCATGTATCCAAAAGAATTATCTGGGGGTATGAGACAAAGGGTTGCACTTATTAGAACACTTTCTGTAAATCCAGATATTTTACTTTTAGATGAACCTTTTTCAGCTCTTGATTATCAGACGAGATTGTTAGTTTGTGATGACGTTTATAGTATTATTAAAAATGAGAATAAGTCTACTATTTTGGTTACACATGATATTGGTGAAGCACTATGTATAAAAGTGCAACTTTAGAAAAATAAATAATTTTTCTTTAGCTTTTTCTTTATTACAATCTAATAAATCCCCTACAAACTTTGATATATCTATAAAATTATTTCTAATATAAATATCTAAGTGAAGATTATCAACAACAGTCACGCTTTGAAATTTTTTAAAATAATCCCAAAACGTTCAAAGACTATGCTTTGAAATATTTCAAAACATAGTCTTTTTTAAAATACGAAAATATATTATTTTTAGATATTACTATTATAATCCTTCAAATGCACTTCTTATTCTATTCATACATTCTTCTATAATTGGTCTAGGTGAAGCAACATTTATTCTTTCAAATCCTGCTCCTTCTTCTCCAAACATGTATCCTTCATCTAGCAATACCTTCGCCTTGTTAAACATTATATCTTCAAGTTGTTTTGCATCTAACCCATATCCTCTAAAGTCTAACCAAACTAAATAAGTTCCTTGAGATTTTATCATTTTTACTTTAGGCATATACTCATTAACAAAATCTTCTACATATTTAATATTGCCATCTATATACTCATTTACTTGATTCATCCAATCTTCACAATCATTATAAGCAACTTTAGTAGCAACTATTGCAAATGGATTGGGTAAGAATATGGCTAATTTAGCATCTGTTTCAAGCATCCATTTTTCTTGTAATTCTTTATTGTTGATTACTATATTTGATAATTGCATACCAGCTAAGTTGAAACTCTTACTTGGAGCTGTACAAGTTATTATTCTGTCCTTATAATCAGGGCATGCTACTTCTAATGGTATATGCTTTTCACCTTTACGAATAATATCACAATGTATTTCATCAGATATTATCCATAAATTATATTTCTTACATATATCTACTATTTTTCTAAGCTCTTCTTTTTTCCATACCCTACCAACTGGATTATGAGGGCTACATAATATAAAAACCTTATTATTTTCATCTTTAGCTAACTCTTCAAATCCATCATAATCCATAGAATAATGACCATCTTCAAACTTTAAAGGACTATTGACTACCTTTCTTTCATTATTAGTTATCTTAGCTTCAAAAGGATAGTATACAGGTTTTTCTATTATTATACCATCACCCTTTTGTGTTAATATTTGTATGAAAAATCCTAATGCAGGTACAACCCCTGGGCTAAAGAACATATTCTCTTTTTCTATTTTCCAATCAAATCTTCTCTTAAACCATCCGCATACAGCTTCATAATAATCATCAGTTTGTTGAGAGCTGTATCCAAATATTTTTCTGTCTATTCTTTCATGCATTGCATTAATTATCTCAGGAGCACATGCAAAATCCATATCTGCTACCCATAGTGGTAGTGCATCTTCTGAAGAGCCTGGCATAAATTGAGTCTTAAGATCATATTTAAGGCAGTTTGTTCCACTTCTATCTATTACTTCATCAAAATTGTATCTTACTTCAGTTGTTTCCATTTTCTTTCCTCCCAAAATTATTAAATATGTTTTATAACCAAACTTGTCCACCTATTCCTACTGGTATACCTATTGTCATCCAAACTACTACTAAAACTGCAAGCACTGCAAAGTATCCTATAGTGTAAGGTATCATGGCTGAGAATATAGTTCCCATACCTGCATTTTTATCGTATTTTTGAACTGTTGCTAAAAGTATTATAAAGAATGCATTTAATGGTGATAAATGATTAGTTACAGAATCCCCTAGTCTATATACAAACTGAGTAAATGCTGGATGTATGTTTAATTGCATTAACATTGGAACAAATACTGGTCCAAATATCATCCATTTTGTACTTCCACTTATAACAAATATATTTATAAATGCTACTAGTACTAAGAATAGCAGTATTATAGCTTGTGGTGGTAATGGCAATGAGTTAAGTAATGCTCCACCTTTTATAGCTAGTACCTGTGCTAGGTTAGATACCGAGAACAGTGTTAAGAACTGACCTATAACTATTGCAAGTACGATAAACGGTGTCATCGTTGCCATTGATTGACATAATATATCATTTAAGTCTTTTACAGTCTTAATTTTACCAACCTTCATTCCATACACAATCCCTGGTAAGAAGAATAGTATAACTATAAAGAACTGTAAGCAAGACATAAGCGGTGCCCCAAATATTAAAGATCCTTCTGGACTTCTTAAAAAACTATTAGCTGGTATACATAAAGCAACTAATAATGCTACGTAAGCTAATACTGTAAAACCTGCTGACTTTGCTGCTTTTGCTTGTTCTTTTGTAACCTCAAAACCTTGATTATCATCCATGCCTTCTGGCGTACCAGTATATTTACCTAATTTAGGTTCTATAAATTTAACAGTTACTATTGTTGATACTGTAGCTACTATAAATGCAGATACAAATAGTGCATAATAACTAGCTAATAATGTCATATCAAACGCAGGTTGAATAGTTTGAGCTGCTGATATAGTTATTGGTGTTAGCGTAACATCCCATCCACCAGGAATTACAGCTGTTGCAAATCCACCACCAACTGATGCAAATCCACAGAATATACCAGCTAATGGATTTCTGCCTAATCCATAAAATATTGCACCTGCAAGAGTTGGTACTAATACGAAAGCAGCATCACCAGCTTGATTAGCAAATACTCCTATAAAAGCTATTATAAATACAACCGCATTCCCCTTAACTTTTGATAAACTCATTTTTATAGCAGTTGAGAAAAATCCTGTTTTTTCACAAACTCCTGTTGCAACTGCCATAACGAGAACTACCCCAAGTACAGGGAAGTTTTGGAAGTTCTTAACAAATCCTTGCATAAATAGTATTAAACCTTCTGCACTTATTAAGTTCATAACTTCTACTAACTTGCCTGTAGCAGGGCTTATTGCTGAAAAACCTAAAAAGCTTGCCATTGCAGATAATGCTACTACTATCAATGTAATATATGTAAATAATGCTAGTGGATGTGGCATTTTATTTCCAACTCTTTCAATCCACCCTAAAAATCCTCCACCGCTTTTTTTCTTATCTTCCTTTAATGCACCTTGCATTTTTATCCCCCCATTTATAAAATTAGATTTATTTTAGTTATTATTTTTTATTTAAAAATTCAACTGCATATTTAGCCATAAATTCTAAACCTAACTTTAATGCATCTTCATCTATATTGTACTTAGGATGATGTTGTGCATATATTATTCCTTTTTTATTGTTACCTACCCCTAGATAACAATAAAAACCGGAATACTCTTTTAATATTTCACCATAACAATCTGATGCACATATTGGTTCATAAGGATCTAACTCTAATCCATCTATATTAGAAACTACTTCTTTAGCCATCTTAACTGCTTCTTCATCATTTACAACAGGTCCTATACCTCCAGTATGAGTAACCTTCACATCAACTCCGTAAACTTGTCCAACACCCTCACTTATTTGCTTTATAGTATCAAACACTTTTTTACCTGACTCTTCAGTAAAATGTCTGTATCCACCTATTACCTCTGCGCTGTTTGGAATAATATTTCCTATTGTAGTTCCTCCATGTATTGCACATGCATGTACAACACATTGTTCTAGTACACTTACATAATTAACTGGTATAGAGGATACTTTTAAAACTATATCGCAAGCTGGCTTTATCGGATCTATACTTTGATCTGGTCTAGAACCATGACCACCTCTACCTGTTATATCTATTCTCCAACCAGATCCACCAGCCATACGAGGTCCTGGTTCAACAGAAATTTTACCAGCTTCAATATTTGACCAAACATGAGTAGCTATTAATCTATCTGGCCCTCCATTTTCCTTAAAGTACTGTATTATCTCATTGTGTCCTCCACCAACTTCCTCAGCTGCTTGGAAAACTAATAATACTCTACCTTCTAAATCTTCTTTTATATCATTTAACATATGTGCAAGTCCTAGTAACATAGCTCCATGAGCATCATGTCCACAAGAATGCATTATTCCATCATATTCTGATTTGTATTCTACATCTGAATCTTCTTTCATTGGAAGCGCATCTATATCTCCTCTAATTGCAATTGTCTTACCTTCTTTTTTACCTTCTATCGTAGCTATTACAATATTTGGTTCAATAGATACAAAAGGTACCCCTATTTTTTGTAGTTCTTCCCTTATTCTTTGGGCTGTTCTTATTTCTTTAAAAGATAATTCTGGATACTTATGGAATTCTCTTCTCATCTGAATTACATAGTCTTCATATTTTTCACTTAATTGTTTTAAATTCATAACATCCCCCTAAAATAGTTATTATAATTTAAATATAGTTTAGATACTAAACTATATTTAAATAGTAGCACTACTTTTTCCTCATGTCAATATAAAACGTTTTCATTTTTGTTTTTCTCAATCTTTTTTATTTTTCTCTGCATTAAATCCATATATAACAGCATCTTTCTATTTATATCTCTATTTTCATCTTAATCTATTGAAATTTTTTTATTTGTAACAAATTATATAATACTAGATTCTAAACACCAAAAAAGTTTAGCAGTTAAACTTTAAACCACTAAACTTTTTAATTCTATAACTATTATATTTTTATCTTCATATAATATATACTTAATAACTACCTCCATATACTAACTATATATCATCTATTTCTTTCTATTTAGCTTCAATCTTAGCTATTCTTTTTCAGAATCATTATTTTCCTGTGGATATTCTTCTAATAAATTAATAAACAAATCAATTACTTTATAAAAACTATCTATTTCCTCTAATGTACATTCTTTGATTAAGTATTCAAATGTTCTTGTAACATCTATAGTATCATATAGCTTATGTGCTTTACTTAACTTTACTCCTGATGTCGTTGGATATAGTAATATAGTTTTTGCATTTCCTTCTTTCTTTTCTTTAGTTATATAACCTTTTTTCTCTAATTTAGATATAGTCTGAGATATTGCACCTTTAGTTCTATTCCACATTTTAGCTAATTGAGTTGGGCTTATTCCTGGATTTTCTTCAATCGCTGTTAGCATATGTACCTCAGCCATGTTTATAAGTTCTCCAGTTCCATAATCTTTAGGCTTATTGATAAAATCATTATATAATATTACAAATTTATATAATGAGTTTGATTTCGCTTTAAGATACAAAAAAATATCATTCATACTTGCTTGTTCTTTCTTTACTATCTCTTCCATATAGCGTCTCCTTTTAAGTCACTTGTTTCTATATATATTCTAATTGATAAGATTCTCTTTTTAGATATTATACCACATTAACTTTTATTTCAATCAATAAAGGAAACTATTGGAAAATTTTTATTACTTTAAACTTATAGTAATGTAATTTACCAATTATTCCATAAGATTTATTCTGTAATCTATACAAAATATTTTCTTATAAAATAAGACAGTGTTCAACTCTAGGAATGACAATAACTGTTTATTATCCTTGAACCATAAGGAGATACAAATTTACTTTCCTACTTCTTTTTAAATAGTTATACACTCTTCATAATTAAAAGGGGCTGTCTTAAAAGATAAGATAAGCTTCTTATTGTCGAAATTGTGAAAATATATTTGATTTCATACAAAAAGAGTGCCTCATGAACTAAAAAGTTCACTTTGAGACACCCCTTAATTATTGATGGTTTGTGTTTTAAATTATTTATTTGATTATTATTAACTTAGTTTAGTTTCTTGTTAATTTTGAGATGCCCAATCTGCTGGATATGTTACATATATAAATCTAGCATAATCAGGTACAGAAAATTGTATCTTACTTCCTTTTGGTATAAATATCAACTCACCTGAAGAAGCAGAAACCTTTCTTCCATCTATTACTATATCTAAAGTTCCATCTATTACATAATCTATTTCATCATAGTTTAGAGTCCAGTCAAAAGTAGTTTCCTTCATTTCCATCATACCACAACCTAATCTAGGACTTTCCTCTAATGTAAATAAATCCTTTGTATAAACTACATCATTAGGGTTTCCTGTGTCCAATCTATCGGATTCACTAACCTTTACTGTTGGTAACTTTATAGAAGTTATTCCACTAATATCTTTATTTCTAACAAAATCTACAGTATCTTTAGTTCCGTTTATTTTTTCTTCTATTATTTGTCTTACTAATGTTTCAATTAAATTTTTATCTATATTTGCTATATCCATCTTATGCATTCTCCTTTTTTAGTGTCTTATTTGCGATAAGCATAGCTAATAATACTGCTGTTATACCACCAACCAATTTAGCAACTATCATTGGTGTTATCATATTAGCATTAAATCCCGCTGTAAATCCTAAGTGATCTCCAAATACGAATGCTGCCGATACAGAGAATGCCACATTTATTATCTTACCTCTATTATCCATATCTTTCATCATACCAAACATTGGTATACAGTTAGCCAAACTTGCAACAAGCCCTGCCGCTGATACATCATTCATTCCAAGAACTTTCCCTAAAGCCATTAATGGTTTGTTGAACACTTTTGTTATAACAAATACTAATGGAAATGCCCCTGCTAAAACTATTGCTATATCTCCTACTATTTCTATACCTTCACCTATTGGTTTCATTCCAGGTATTACAACTATTCCTGTTAATGCTTCAACTATTGCTGCAGCAAGTCCTAGAGTTATAACGATTACTACACCTTTTCCAAAGTATGTGAACCCCTTTATCATAGCATTTTCAAACTTCAATAATCCAAGTGCTATAACTACTGCAAATATTATTATTGGCACTAAGTTTCTAAGAACCATCATTACTTCAAATCCTGCAACTAATCCACCAACGAATGCTCCAATAGGTATCGTTATTATCCCTGCAAGTATTCCTGTTGCTAAGAATTTTTGGTCTTCTTTTTCTATTATTCCAAGTGCAACTGGTATTATAAATACTATTGTAGGTCCCATCATAGCACCTACTATTAATCCACCAAATAATCCGGCATTGGGGTCTTTTGCAAGTTCAAGAGCAAGTGGTGCACCACCCATATCATTAGCTAATAAACTTCCCGCAAACATAGCTGGGTCAGCTCCAAGCATATCAAATACTGGTACTACAACTGGTCTTAATACATCAGCAAGTACTGGTGCTAGACATATAACACCAACCATTGCAACTGCAAGTGAACCCATCGCCATTATACCTTCTTCAAATTGCTCTCCAAGACCAAATTTATTGCCTATACATTTATCTATAGCTCCAAGTACCATGAAGACTACCATTACATAGATTATAATTTCGTTTATACTCATAATTCCCCCCATTATTTTATTAGACTTGTTATTATTTGACTGTCTACTGATGATATTACAGTCTTATAGATTATTTCTTTTTCTTTTACAACATTTTCACTTTCTTTTAATGCATATTCTAAACTACTTAAATCTCCTGATACTATATATACTAATTTTCCACCTATAGCAAAAGATAATTGGAGTTTTACCAATACTAAGTCACCTGATTTTAAAGTCTTATCAAGCATTTTTATTCCAGCACATACTTTACTACTTTCAACAACACCTATAGAGACTATATTATCTAATGCCTGGTACTTATTTTTAAATCCATTTAATATTTCTTGTGAAATTGAATTTATTACAAAATTATCTACAATGTATCTTTCTCCAAGCTCCATTCCATAATTTATACATTCATTTACATAAGAAGTTTCTCCACCTACTATTATTAAAAATTTACCTGGACAAATACTCTTTAAATATAGTACATCAACTGAGGATTTTTTTACCATTTCATTAGATACTTCTATACCTTTAGCTATACTTTTAAACTCTATAGCACCTATGCTTTTATTCATCAAATACCTCAAATGAATCAACCACTCCAACTATAGTTGCATCTACTGGAACATGCTTTTTTTCAATAGACTCTCTTGCTGAGGAACCTTTGGATATAAGAACTAAGTCTCCATTTCCTGCTCCCGCATTATCGGCTGCAACCATGAAGCCTTCTTTGTATGTGTCTTTAGTTTTTAAAATCTTTACTACTAAAAGTTTTTGACCACACAGTTTTTCATCTTTTCTTGTAGCCCAAACATTACCTACAACTTTTCCTATATCCATAAAATTACCTCCTTACATTTTCTTTAGCTTGAGATGGTGTATTCTCATGAAGTCTACTGCTAATGGAGTTATTATACTTTTTTTATTAACCAATATATTCTTAACACCATTTATAGTAGGTTTTCTTAAATCAGCTTCTGATATAAGCTTTTTATTTCTTAAATCTAAACTAAATTCATTATCTATATTTGTATTCTCTGTATTGATTAAACTTATAGAGTCTTTATTTAAACTTTGTTTATTTTCGCTTTCAAAGCCTATATCACTTGATATTCCACTTTGTGTACTTAACTTACTTTTAGCTACAGTATTTAAATCTTTTATAATTTCTACACCAAATTTACATATTTCATCTTCAAATGATATAAATTTTTTATATAATGCTTTTGGTGCAGTATTTTTATATTTTTTGTATTCAATTCCTTCGTCTAAGACATATACTTTTTTACCCTTCATAATCATTTTTAGTATAAATCTTTCTTCTTCACTTGTTGAATTTCCAAGCGCTAAGTTTGATAATCCTCTCATACAAAGCTTTGAAACTATCACTATTTCACATTCTTTTACACTTTTATCAAATTCTACTATTTCAAGTTCATCTTTTAATACGTTGAATTTACTGATATCCTGTTCAAATACAATTACAGCTTTAGGCTTATTAGATACTTTTAGTTCATCGTTATTTATCTTTTTATAGATTTCTTCCATTATTAAATCTATAAGATTATCATAATTCATATTAAATCCTCCCTAGAGGTAATCTACATAGCAGATTAAATTTATGCTTTCTTTATTATTTTAGCAACAGTTCCCTTAGAATAACCACATGCATTGGCCTCATCATAATCTATGTGCATGTAAGTTTTAAAATTGTCACTAACTCTTATTACTACATCATCAAATGTTAAAGGTCTCTGACCCATAACCTTAGCTTCAACTATTTCTTTATCACATACATTGAATTTTTCAGCATCATTAGGAGTCATATGTATATGTCTTTTAGCAACCATTAACCCCTTGTTAAGTTCAACTTCACCATGTTGTGTTGATATTTTAATACTTAAAGTACCTTCTAAGTCTCCGCTTTGTTTTATAGGAGCTTTTAATCCAAGAGTTGAACCATCTGTTAAAGAGATTTCTACCTGAGTTTTTTCTCTACATGGCCCAAGTACAACTACATTTTTTATACTTCCTTTAGGTCCAGTTATTGTAACTCTTTCCTTACAAGCATATTGACCTGGTTGAGATAAGTCTTTTAATTTTGTAAGGGTATAGCCCTTTCCAAATAGCTTATCTACATCTTCTCTACTTAAGTGAACATGCCTTCCTGATGCTTCAACTTCTATAAACGCTTCCTTTTTAACTCTATTTATTACTTCTTCTACTATTTCGTTTAATAGACTCTCCATTACATCCTCCAACTACTTATACTTATTAGTTCTAATTTTATATATCATTATCCAAAATACAGATGATAATCTATTAAGTGCCCTTATTAAATCTTCTCTATGAACATTTCCATACTCACCTTTAAAAGCTTCATAAGCTGCAAGTTCAACCTCTCGTGTATTACTTCTTATACTATTTATAGCAACTACAGCTTCACCCATTTCATAACTTGGGAATTCGTGTCCTATGCCAAAATATTTTTTTGGATAGTGAGATTGTTCTCTAAGTTCTTGTGGAGTTAATCCTAAAAGTTTAAAGTCTTCTAGTTTTTCTTCCAAAACTTCACATCTCATTATATTTCTTACAAAGTCTAATACCTCTTGTAATTCCTTAACAAGCTTTGGCATATCTAGCTTTTGACAAAGAACTTGAGTTTTTAGTATTTCTGATTCAAGGGAATCTATTTTACCTCTTAGTATTATTCTTTTATGGTCTTTAAAAACTAAAAGATTTCCATATAATTGAGTCATATGTTCTGGCTTTTCATCCAATTTAGCACCAAATATAGTAGTATATTTATACGTTTTCTCTTTAACTACTTCTTTTATGACTTCTTTAGGTTCATTATTTATAGCTGAAAGTTTATCAACATATTTAAGTTCAATACTTCTCTCAGCTAAATAAGATTTTGCAGAAGGCGTTATTATTTGTCCTTTTTCTATATAAAATTCAGTTATATTGTCTTTGTTTTTTCCAATTTTTCTTTTTACTTCATTTTCTGTTAAAACACCCATTTTATCACATCTCCTATTAGATGTATAAAAAAGACTACCTCAAAATACATTGAGTTTATTGTAAGACTCATTTTTGAGATAGCCTCTTTTTTTAATCAAAATTTAAATTTTAAAAGTATGTTTATATTACTCAGCTGATACTTTTGGTAATATAGCATCTACTTCAAAATGTGGTCTTGGTATAACATGAACTGATATCAGTTCTCCAACTCTCTCAGCAGCTGCAGCTCCAGCATCTGTAGCAGCTTTAACAGCTCCAACATCTCCTCTTACCATTACAGTAACTAATCCTCCACCTACTTGTTCTTTTCCTACTAATTGCACGTTTGCAGCTTTAACCATTGCATCTGCTGCTTCTATCGCTCCTACTAATCCTTTAGTTTCTATCATTCCTAATGCATTTGCACTTGCCATAATCTTATCCTCCAAAAATTTAATATTATTTTATAGTTTGTATTTTTAGAAATCTATAGTTATAAACTATAAATTTCATTGTTTATTTTAGTTATGCTAGTTCTTTGACTAATCTTTGAACTAAAAGATTTATTAATTCTTCTTTGTCCATTGAGTCAAACATTGATTTTTCAACTTGAGATTTACTTCTTCCAAGTTCTTCTATTTCTTTGATTCCATAAGCCACTCTTTTAATATTTATCAAATCAAGTGGACCCACATTGTTTGAAGTTGAGCTTCCACCTATTGCACCACAACCAAGTGTTAGTGCTGGTATAAGGTTTGTTGATGCACCTATTCCTCCAAGTGCTGAAGGAGTATTCACAAGTATTCTTGATACTGGCATGTTAAGAGCAAATCTTTTTACCAATTCTTCATCATTTGCATGCATTGAGAAAGTGTGTCCAGCACCTTCATTTAACAGTATTTCTCTACATCTATTCATAATAGCATCCACATTATCTTCAACATAGAATGCGAGTATTGGTGTAAGTTTTTCTCTTGAATAGGCTACATTATGGCCAACTTTAGTTTCTCTTGCAATTAGAACTTTTGTATTTTTAGGTACATTTGTAAGGTCTGCTAAATTCGCTATTACTTCAACACTTTTACCAACTATTTGTGGATTCATAGTACCATTAGCTCTTAATATAAATTTTGCTAATCTTTCACTTTCTTCTTCATTTAAAAGATATGCACCTTGATTTTTAAGTTCTTTTAAAACAGTTTCTTCCATAGACTTTTCTACTACTATTGATTGCTCTGATGCACATATAACACCATTATCAAAAGTTTTAGAGTCTATTATTCTCTTGACTGCTAATTTAACATTTGCTGATTTATCTATAAATGCTGGTCCATTTCCAGGCCCAACTCCTATAGCTGGTGTTCCTGAAGAGTAAGCAGCTCTAACCATTGCTTCCCCTCCAGTTGCTAATATTAAGTTTGTATCCTTATGCTTCATTAATTCGTTTGTTCCAACTATACTTGGATTAGTTATACATAATATTGAATCCTCTGGTGCTCCAGCATTTATAGCTGCCTCATTTATTATTTTAACTGTTTCAAGTATGCATTTTTTTGCATTTGGATGTGGGGAGAAAACTATAGTATTTCCTGCTTTTATAGATATTATGGTTTTATATATTACTGTTGATGTTGGGTTTGTTGAAGGTATAAGCCCTGCTACAACTCCAACTGGTGTAGCTATATCTATAGTGTTTTCTTTTTTATCCTCGCCAATTATTCCAATAGTTTTTGTATCTTTTAAAGTTTCATAAACTCCCATAGATGCAAAAGTGTTTTTAATTACTTTGTCTTCCCATTTTCCAAATCCAGTTTCTTCATTTGCCATTTTAGCTAACTTAGTAGCATTATTAAATGCTGCATCTGCAATAGACTTTACTATTTTATCTATTTGCTCTTGGCTCATTTTAGAAAGTTTCTCTTGAGCCACTTTAGCCCTTTTTACAAGAGTTCTGACTTCTTGTATAGATACTAAATCTTTATCTAAAAGTGTCATAACTATCTATCCCCTCTGCTAAGCTTTTTAACTAAGTCTATTAACTCTTCTTTTTTAAGAATATTTAAATCCTTATAAGTTATTGAAGAATCTAACTTCTTAGCCATAGCTTTAAGTTTTTTCACACTGTTTTTTGATAAATCATCTTTATCAAAATCAATATTTTCTATTTTAACTTGTTCTAATATTTCTTTACTAGAATTAGAATCTTCTATTTTTTCTTTATTAATTTCAGTTAAACTACCATCAACTATTTCTATTTCATTGTTGACTTTATCTATATGGCTATATAATTTTTCATTATCTTTTTCACTATTTTCAGTGCCATCTAAAATTACATTATCTTTTTCTGATATAGTACTTTCTAATGTATTTTCAAAATTTCTATCTATCTTTTCTAAAGCTTCGCACACTTTAGATTCTTCCTTTTTAAATAAAATATCTGTTACTTCATTATGAATTCTTGGTATAATATGTGATGCTCTTAATGTACCAACTCTTGAAGCTGCCATTTCACCTGCTTCTAGAGCAGATTTAACAGCACCAACGTCTCCACATATTGTTAAAGTAACAATACCTGCTCCAACCTTATCGATTCTTACAATGTTAACATTTGCAGATTTTAAACAAGCATCAGAAGCTTCTATCGCAGCAACATATCCTATTACTTCTATTAAACCTATAGCCTCCATCTAACTATCCTAGAATCCTGTTGGATTATCTGCAACTGATTTTACTGCTTCGGCAAATGCATCACATGCTGCTTTACAAGCTGACTGAGAACCTGTAAGTAATGCTCCACCAAAGTTTGTTTCAGTTGGAGGTGCAAATAATTCACACATTTTAACATCTGCTGCCTTCATCGCTGCATCTAAAGCATACATTGCTTCAAGTGGTGGTGCTACTAAATAAGCTAATGCCTCACCTTCTCTTATTCCTGCTACTTCTGAAAGGTATGTTCCTGTTCTTGATACACAATGAGCATAATATGCTATTGAATCATCATCATTTGCACTTATAAAAGTTGCTCCATACTCCATAAAATCAACTACTGCATTTAATCCACTTCTTACTTCAGCTGGACTTGGTCCTGCTATTATTCCTAACACTTCACCAGCAAGTTTTGTTGAAGCATTTGCTGCCCCTGCATACATTGATTTTGCATATACTACATCAACTTCTGAAGCTTTAGTTGCTTCATCAAGAGCTGTGTATGTAACATCATCACAGTCTGCTGTTATTAAGCCCAAGCTTTTATGATGTGCTTTTAATTCTAGTTTTTGTGCCATTTCTGGACTTATATTCGAAATTATTTTAACTCCTAGTATATTAGGACGAATCATATCGTTTTTCATATTCTACACTCCCTCGACTTTATTTAAGGTCTATTCCTGAAGCTTTTTTGTCTAGCATAGTTTTTATAAGTTCAGCTATATGAGCACCTGCCTCAACTGCAGTTGTTCCACCTTTGTGAATATTTGATATAACTGTTCTTTTTGCTTCTGCCATTCCTATATATGGCTTATATGCTATATATGCTGACATTGATTCAGCAGTAACCAATCCTGGTCTTTCTCCAACCAACATACATATAACTTCACAACCTAATTTTTCACCTAAGTGGTCCATAGCACCAACTCTACAGTGTTTAACAAATAAAAGTTCACTTGAGTCTATGCCATACATTTTTAGACCTTGTTTTATAGCAGGCACACAATCTTTTAAGTTTGCTTCTATAGCGGCTGAACTAAGTCCATCTCCCACTAATATTAAAACCTTTTGATTTGTTCCAAATTTAGATTTTATACTGTTTATAGTTTCTGGAGAGAATTTTCTTCCTAGGTCTGGTCTAGTTAAGTATTCATCTTTATCTTTACATAAAGTTTCTACTGCAAACATATTGTTTTCTTTTATAAATTCTTCATCTACGTAAGAAAATACAGCATCTTGTGCAGCAGCATGGTCTGCTCTAAATCTTAAAACTGTTTCTGTCTTATATCTTGTACCAGCTCTTCCTATACCTAATCTTGCAGGTGTTTTAGCTTTCATATCTAAGTAAGCTTCTGCATCCTTAGGTTTTTTTACTAGTAATTGCTTTCTTATATCAACTTCTGTTATATCATCTATAAAAGCATCGTTATCAATTATAGTTTCAGTTGCTTTCTTAACAGTTTCAGATACAACATTAGTATCTAATTCTCCAACCATTTGTCCAACTAACTGTTCTACTAATGCTTTTAAATCCTTCTCATTCATACTAAATACCTCCTATCCTAATAATATAGATGCGTCTCCTGCTAACTCTGTTAACTTACCATCTTTAGAGAATCCCATCTTTTCCATCCAAGCATCAAATTCTTTTATTGCAGTCAATCCAAACATTTCTCTAAGTGATGCTGTTTCATGGTATCCTGTTGTTTGGTAGTTAAGCATAACATCATCTCCATGAGGTATTCCCATAAAGTATGTACATCCTGCTGTTGTTAGTAGTATAGCTAAGTTTTCCATATCATTTTGGTCAGCCTTCATATGGTTAGTGTAACAAACATCAACACCCATTGGTAATCCATGTAGTTTACCCATAAAATGGTCTTCAAGTCCTGCCCTTACCACTTCTCTAGCATCATATAAATACTCCGGCCCTATAAATCCAACAACTGTATTTACTAAGAATGGTTCATACTTTTTAGCGAATCCATAACATCTAGCTTCCATAGTAACCTGGTCTATTCCATGATGTGCTTCTGAAGAAAGTTCTGAACCTTGCCCAGTTTCAAAATACATAACATTAGGTCCAGTAGCTGTACCATGTTTTAAAGCTAGTTGTCTGGCTTCCTCGATAGTATCACCATTAAATCCAAATGCTTCATTTCCCTTTTCAGAACCTGCTATAGATTGGAATATTAAATCTGCAGGGGCACCATTTCTTATAGCTTCCATTTGTGTTGTAACATGTGCTAATACGCATGTTTGAGTTGGTATTTGATATTTTTGTTTTACTTCTTCAAATCTTTTTAACACTTTAGTAACACTTTCAACTGAGTCGTCAACTGGGTTTAAGCCAAGTACTGCATCTCCTATACCAAAAGTTAAACCTTCAAGAAGTGATGCAAGTATTCCATCTGGGTCGTCTGTAGGATGATTAGGTTGAAGTCTTGCTGATAATGTACCTTGTTCTCCTATAGTTGTATTACAATGAGCAGTAACTTTTATTTTTTTAGCAGCATAAACTAAGTCCATATTTGACATTAACTTTGCAACTGCTGCTATTATTTCAGAAGTTAATCCTCTTGATATTCTTCTTATATCAAGACTTGTAGTATTTGAATCTAATATCCATTCTCTAAGTTCTGATACTGTCCATCCTTTTATTTCTTCATAAACTTTTTCATTTACAGCATCTTGTATTATTCTTGTTACTTCATCTTCTTCATACGCTACTGCAGGATTATTTCTTATATCCTCTAGCTTTATGTGTGATAAAACAACCTTTGCTGCTATTCTTTCTTCAGCTGATTCTGCTGCAAGACCTGCTAATTTATCTCCTGATTTTTCTTCATTAGCTTTAGCCATTACATCATATAAGCTTTTAAACTGATAAGTACGTCCAAATAATTTTGTCTTTAAAATCATTTACTTACCTCCTTCTATTAATTAAAAACTAATGTTTTTATTACCACAGGTAAAACTTTACCTTCCACTATAGGTTTCCCAATGTCAATATAGTCTCCATTTTCGACCTTGACACTGTCTATACAAACAATTTCTTTTTCATAATTTAACAATGCATATATTGCTTGACCTAATACTTTTGCCATATCATTTTCAACAATTACTACAAAAGGCAAATCATTTTCTATGATTTGTTGCATTCCATCCACAAATCCTTTGGCATATTCTTGTATATCTGAAAAGGCTGGATTTTTCTTGCCTATCATAGCTATAGCAACTTTCTGTAAATCATTTTCTAACTTAAACCAGTTAAGTTTATTTTTTATAGCTTCACTGATTTGTTTTGAAGTACCTACTTCTTCATCCATTGATAATTTTAAAACTGGCAAGTTTTTAAGTGGAAAATTTTCACTAGTATATGTTATTGTGCTTCCACTTACCTCAGTAGTATGAGAACCTGCACCAACTACTGTAGCTCTTATTGTCTCCATGGACTTGACTATATTCACTTTTTTAAGGTATTCACAATTTTTTATTGCTTGACCAAGTAAAATTCCTAAATCACCATATTCAAAATAATCTTTTATTTCTCCATCATAGTAAATATAATCAGCTACCCCACCTGAAAATGAGACATTCTTAATATCTTCATCTATATTGATTGATTTATTAGTTATTATAAAATCAAATAAAGGTGTCTGAGTTTTTAATCCTATACTTTCCATTAATAAGTCAACCATTATATTAACTATTGGTTTTGTATTTTCTATTGTAGCTACAGTTCCCACTTGAAGATTTAAATTATTATCTTTTATGATTTTATCTATTTTAGGTGATATATACGTTATTTCTTTACTTATTTTATCTACTTTTATAAGCCTTCCACCTATATCTAAGCATCCAGTATCAGTTACTTCTCCTCTTTTAAATGAGGCTATATTACTAGTTCCCCCACCTATATCTATATTTACAATTGTAGTCGAATGTTCTTTTGAATAAATATGAGCTCCAGCTCCTTTACCTGATATTATACTTTCTAGGTCAGGACCTGCTGTTGCAACAACAAAATCTCCTGCAAATCCACTTAAAGTATGAAGCACATCATTTGCATTTTCTTTTCGGGCTGTTTCTCCAGTTATTATTACTGCTCCTGTATGTATATCTACTTTAGATATATTTGCTTTTTTATATTCACTTTCAACTATTTCTTTTATTTGCTGTCCATTTATTTCATTATTTGAGATAAGGGGAGTGAAATAAACCTTACTTTTATAAATAATTTCTTTGTCTACTATACTTATCCTAGGCACTGAAAAATTTGATTCAGTATTTTCTACTATTAACTTAGAAAAAATCAACTGAGTAGTACTTGTTCCAATGTCAATACCAACACTTAATAACTCTTCTCTCATTTTCTCACCTCCTAAAGTTTAAGTATGTCTTAAACAAGCAAAGAGGCTTAAAGCTATAATAAATATCTGTTAAATTGAATATATATTTACAAGTTTTATAAATACATTCAACTAACTTAATTTATTAATAACCTTAAGCCTCTTTGCTCAATTAAAACTACTACTTTGTAGATGAGTTATTATTTAAATATTAATTTGTGTAGGTATAGTAATTAATACTTCTGTCCCATTTTTACTACTCTTTCTTTTTATACTTCCTTTTAACATTTGAGTTATATAACTATCTATTATATATGTTCCTAAACTATTTTTATTTATATTGTCACTATCAAATCCAACTCCATCGTCTATAATAGCTATATTTCTAAAATCATTATCCTTATTTATTAGTATTTGTATGTTGCCACGTTCTCTATCAACGAAAGCATGGTCATAACAATTTTGTAATATTTCATTTATAACTAAAAGTATGGCTGTTGCTTTTTCTCCACTAATTTTAAAATCTTCACCTGTTATGCATATATCTATATCTTTACTAAACAGATAACCACCTTGAATATTTGATACTAATAAGTTGATACCTTCTCGTATAGATATATTATTATCTACTTCCTTGGATAATAGATAGTGAGTTGAAAGTATTGCAAACACTCTATTTATTATATTATCTAAACATTGTTTAACTTCCTCGTTTTGAGATAATCTACTTTGCTTTTTTATTATAGATATTACTGTATGAAGATTATTTTTCACTCTATGGTGAGCTTCTCTAATAGCTACTGTTTTTAAAATTAGTTCTTCTTCCTTTCGCTTTAAATCACTTATATCTTGTACTATTTTACAAACCTTAAATTCATCGTCTTTGATGTATATAGTTTTTATTTTGAAAAACATATTACCTATTGAAACTTCATTTGTTTCATCATAATTTTCATCTATTATTATATCTTCAAATACTTTAGTCTCTATATATAAGTCATTATAATGCATATCTTGTATATCACATTCAAATCCAAGATTTTTATACATCTCATTTGCAATACGATTTTTAATTTTTAGTTTTCCATTTTTATCAAATATAAGTATAGCAGAATTTAAATTATCAACTAAAAAATCATTATTTCCTATCAATTTTATAAACTGATGTAAACTTTTATTTTCTTCATCTTCGTTAGTTTCAAATTCGTTTTTAACTTCACTACTTATATCTTTTTCAACGATTAATACTGCTAGAACTTTGTCCTCTAATATTATTGGCTGAATATTTTGTTTAACCAGCTTGTATTCTTGTGTTAAAGCTTTTATATCTCTTGCTCTTTCTCCAGTTTTTAGGCATTTTATAACTCCTGGTTCATTTTCAATTAGAGCCTTTTTACCTACAACACTTTCACTGTACACTGACTTTTCTTTAGGTCTGCTATGTGCTACAACAATTGCTTCATCATCAATTTTACTTAGTACATCTATAAAAACATCAGCTTCATAAAAGGAAGCCATTAAGTCTAAGGATTTTGATACTTCTATAATTTTTTCAATTTCATTATTATTTAAGTATGTTTGTGTAGTTGCTATTTTTTTTATCGTATTAATCATCGTATCCTATTATAATCATTTTGGCAATTTCCATCATTGTAGTTCTTTTATCCATACTTAATTTTCTTATTCTAGTGTATGCTTCATCCTCAGAAATTTTAAACTCTCTTATAAGTATACCTTTTGCTCTTTCTACTAATTTTCTTTCATTCAATTTAGAATTTACCTTTTCTAAATCTTTTTTCATTTTTTCAAATTCATTTACCTTATTTAAACACATTTCTATAGTTGGTATAAGTGATTTTTCACTTGCTGTCTTTACTAAGTATCCATAAGCACCTATACTTTTGGCTTTTTCTATGTATTCTTTATCTTCAAATGAAGTTAGTAAAAGAACTCCACCTGCTAGATTTTCTTTACATATTATTTTGCCTGCTTTTATACCATCAAGTATTGGCATTTCTATATCCATTATAACTAAATCGGGTTTGTGTTTTTTGCACATTTCAACAGCTTCAAATCCATCACTTGCTTCTCCTATTATTTCATAACCATGACTTTCTAGTATATCTTTTGTATCCATTCTTAACAGTGGTTCATCATCAACCAATAGTATTTTTTTCCCCATGTTCCTACCTCACTTAAAGATTAAATCTTCTTAGAATAGTTTATATATTTTTTTATAAAATACTAATTTATATTTTCTTTAACTATCCATATAATTTTATCATATTTTTTAGTTAAAAAAACATTTCCCCTTAAATTTCATCTATATTTTTAGATTTTTCTAGATATTTAAATAATTTTTCAAGCCCTATATTATCCACTGTATCTACTTTAAAGATTTGGCTTGCTCCTGCTAGTGAGAGTCTCTCATAAGCTATGTTTACTTCATCTTTAGTAGCTTTATTTATTTTAGGTATAATCCCTATTACGTCTTTGCAAAACATACTTGCAAATCCTGGTGCTATATAATTTTCTTCTTGTGTAGCATCATACACTATGGCTATAATTTTAGCATCTGCTGATGTTGTTATTAATGCATTGTAGAGACTTCTATTTTCCATATATTCACCTGGAGTATCTATTGCATTATTGTAGAGTTCTACTGACTGAGTTTTTCTATATTTCAATTCCAATTGGTCTAGTTTTTGACATAGAGTAGTTTTCCCACTACCTGTCTTTCCCATAAATATTATATTCTTCATTGTATTATTATGTCCTTGTTATTTTTGTAGATGAGAAGTTTAACATATTTCCTAAAACTTCTAAAACATCATCTAATGCTGATTCTACAGAACTTACATCACCTGATATTACTACAGAACCACTAAATCTATCTATAAAACCTAAAGATACATTTGAAGATTTTGTAGCAACATCTGCTGCTATTATTGATGCTTCACTTGGTGTTATAGTAAGTATTCCTATTGCATCTTTTTTATCGAGTACCAATCCTAACTTCTTATATATATCTTCATTAGGGTTAGCTATTATATGTGCTAATGTGACCTGTTTCCCAGGAACATATTCTTGAATAACTCTTTGCTTAGATTCTTCAGCCAAATTTATTCCCTACTTTCTTTAAATATAGTTTACTAAAAAGTTATTTGCTTAAAATAAAAGAAGCTCCATAAGAATAGTATTAATATTCCTAAGAAGCTCCGTTGCTTTTTACTAAAGTATCACGCCTTTGTGATACTTTCATTATAGTTTTATGTTTTATATTTGTCAATATATTATTTATATTTTTAAAAACATTTTCCCTATTTGTATAATATTATGTTTACATGTAATAAAGTGTAATTATTTAATATTATTTAATATACTTATTATATCCTCTTCAGTTGCTACTTTAGGATTGGTTAATGTGCAAGTATCTTTTATAGCAAGTTTAGCTATTTCTCTTTCTTCATTAATTATATCTCCTAAACTTAATTTACACTGTGTCAATTTAGTTGGCATATTCATCTCTTTTTGTAATTTTTTTATTTCATTTACTAAGTTTTTAACAGCTATTCTTATATTACCATTCCCAAGCCCTACTAATTCTGCTATTTGTGCATACTTCATAGCTGTATCTGAGTAAGTTGGATTGGTATATCCTACTATTGATGCATTATATTCTATAACATGTGGAAGTAATATTGAATTTGCTCTTCCATGTGGTATATGAAATTTCCCACCTAATACATGTGCTATAGAATGATTTATACCAAGTGATGTTTGGTTAAATGCCATACCTGCTATACAAGAGGCATTGTGCATTTTTTCTCTAGCTTCTATATCATTTCCATCTTTATATGCCTTTATTAAGTACTTAAATACTAGTTTTATAGCTTTTTCAGCTAGTGCATCTGAAAAGTCATTAGAATTTGTAGATACATAAGCTTCTATCGCATGTGTCAATACATCCATACCTGTATCTGCTGTTATAAAGTTTGGTACAGTTTTTACAAGTTCTGGGTCTAGTATTGCCATATTTGGAAGCAAATCATCACTTACTAATGGATACTTACATCCCTTTTGATTATCTGATATTACTGCAAATGATGTTACCTCTGAACCTGTTCCACTTGTTGTTGGTATTGCTATAAATTCTACTTCGTCAGTTGTTAATATTTTTTTAGAAAAATCCATTATAGATTTCGCAGCATCTATTGCAGAACCTCCACCTAATGCTATTATTACATCTGGATTTATAGATTTAAATGCTTCTATTCCTGCTACTACTATTTCTATTGGTGGGTCTGGTACTATTTCTTCAAAAACTTGATATGTTGAATTTATTAAGTTACATGTTATTTTATCTATTGTTTTTGATTTAACCATAAATGGGTCTGTTATTATTAATACGTTTTTGTTTTTTAATTCTTGCAGTGCTTTTAGTGAACCTTCTCCAAATTTTATTTTGGTTTTAATCTCAAAATTATTCAAATTACCATCCTCCTTAAGTTAAATACGCAAAAAAGCTCCATAGACTTTATCTATGGAGCTCCATTGCTCTTTTAACACTTCGTTGTGCTATATTTAAAAATATACTATTTGATTAATATAATGTCAAGTCATAGTATATTAAAATCAATAATCTAAGCTTATGTATCAACTTTACTTACATTTAATTCTTTTTCTAAAACAGTAAAAGCATTACTTAAAACTTCTTTAGGATATTTTTTACTTATTATATTCACAAACCAGTTGGCTTTAGCCATCTCTACTTCATTAACTTTAGCTTCATCTTTAGGAAAAGTCTCTATAACCTTGATTTCCATATGCAAGCCTCCTACATGTTTTTGTTATAACCACTAATTTTAAAAATTATATTTTAAAATATTTGGATTCTGACCCTCTTATATTAATCTATGAAGTTATAGATTTGTCCTGATACAACTAAGTATCAAAATTTCTAATTGATTTGAAATTTTAGTGGCAAAGAAATAAAAGAAATAAATAGTCATATATTATAAAGAGGAGAATTATATAAATTCAACCAATTAATATATTCATTTGAAATACTTTATATAAATGATTTCAAATATATAGCCTAATTTGTAGGAGGTCTTAATTTTGAAAGCTGCTATTTATTCAAGAAAATCAAGATTTACTGGTAAAGGTGACTCTATAGAAAATCAAATACAATTATGTATGGATTATGCTAAATCTATTGGTATAAAAGATTTTTTTATATATGAGGATGAAGGTTTTAGTGGTAGTAATATAGATAGACCTCAATTTAAAAAGATGATGCAAGATGCAAAAGATAAAAAATTCAATCATCTAATTTGTTATAGATTAGATAGAATATCGAGAAATGTATCTGATTTTTCTACTTTAATAGAAAAATTAAACAAACTAGATATCTCATTCATATCAATTAAAGAGCAATTTGATACCTCTACTCCAATGGGAAGAGCTATGATGTTTATATCAAGTGTATTTGCCCAATTAGAAAGAGAAACAATTGCAGAACGTATAAAAGATAATATGTACGAATTAGCTCGTAGTGGTAGATGGCTTGGTGGTAAAACACCTCATGGATTTAATAGTGAAAAAATCACTTTTTTAGACGAAAACCTAAAAGAAAGAAGCATGTATAAGCTTCAAGTAAATAATGAACAAATGGAAGTTGTAAAGCTGATATATAATAAGTACTTAGAACTTAGGTCTTTATCAAAATTATATAAATATGTCTATCATAATGGGATAAGAGGTCCTCATGGTGGTAAATTTGACCCTAGTTCTTTATCTAGGATACTTAGAAATCCAGCATATGTAAAAGCTAATGATGAAATTTTAAAATATCTTAGAAACAATGGTATGGACGTTGTAGGAACTCCAGATAGAAGATGTGGAATACTAACATATGCTAAAAATACATCTGATTCAATAGCAGCAATTGCAAAACATCATGGAGTCATAGAGCCTGACATATGGCTTGAAGTTCAAATTCAGCTAGATAAAAATCGTGATAAGACACCAAGAATAGCAACTGGTAAAACTGCTCTTTTATCTGGTCTTATAAAGTGTGGTAAGTGTGGTGCTAATATGAGAATCACTTATAAAGGTAAAAAAACTGATAAGGATTTAAAATATTATTATGTATGTGGTACTAAAAAAACACTTGGTGTTGATAGTTGTAACTGCAAAAACCTTAATGGACCATTAGTTGAAAGTTTAGTTGTAGATAAAATTAAAAACTGTAATGTAGAGTCTATCATAAGTGCATTTAATATCAATAAAATTAAAATTTGCAATATTTCTAATGATTTACACTCTGAAACTAATTTACTTAAAAGTCAGGTTTCAGATAAAGAGAAACTTATTAACAATTTAATTAAAGAACTTGCAAAAAATACTGGCAGTATTGCTTGTGATTATATAATTTCTCAAGTTGAAAACTTAAATAATGAAATTAGTATCTTAAAGGGTAAAATTAATGACTTGAAATCTAGAGATGTAAATATTAGTAGTAATCATCTTAATTTAGACATCATCGTTAGCAATTTAAAAAGATTTAGTGATGAAGTTGATAATACTAGTTTAGATGATAAGAGATTATTGTTATCTACTATTATTGATTCTGTTATTTGGGATAGTAGCTTAGGAAATCTTAATATTATTTATATGGGTGCTGAAATAGATGATTCTGTTTCTTTAAAACATTAGTTGCACTTTCTTAACGATAGTAGAAGCAATAAGCATATCAGATAAGGTTGCAATATTATCTAAAAGACCTGCTACCATAAAAAACATTTACGACATTGAACTTAATATGGATGGAACAAAAACGCCTCTCAAAACACGTAAAGTTCCTGATTTTCAAAAGTATTTCGACATATTATGGAAGGAGCTAGATACACATGAGGCTTAATAAAAGATCTGAAGGATATATAAACTATGTTAAAGGTGTAAAAAGAGAAAAAAGAAATGTATTGTTCTACCAGTTATTAATTCTAATTGGTTTTATTGTAGTCTGGGAACTTTTAGCTGACTTAAATGTTATAAATACATTTCTATTTAGCAAACCAAGTGATATTTACAATTTATTTATTCAATATGCATCTAGTGGTCAATTATTTAAGCATATTGGAATATCTGTATATGAAACTGTTCTTGGTCTTGTTATAGGGACTGTTTTAGGTATTTTGGTAGCAATTGCTCTTTGGTGGTCAGAGAAATTATCAAAAATATTAGACCCATTTTTGGTAGTTTTAAATGCTCTTCCTAAGACTGCTTTGGCTCCTATAATCATAGTTTGGGTAGGTGCTGGAATAGAAGGAATCGTCGTAACAGCTGTAACTATTTCTGTTGTTGTTACTATACTTTCAGCTTATAATTATTTTATAAATATGGATGAAGAGAAAATTAAAATGTTAAAAAGTTTTGGAGCGAGTAAATCTCAAATACTTTTTAAACTTATACTACCTGCAAATACAGGAAACTTGATAAATTTAACTAAGATTAATATTGGTATGGCATGGGTAGGAGTAATAGTTGGAGAATTTTTGGTTTCAAGATATGGAATAGGATACTTAATAGTATACGGCTCTCAAGTATTCAAATTAGATTTAGTAATGATGGGTGTATTTGTATTGGCTATCTGTGCATGGGCAATGTACGCTGTAGTTAATATTATAGAAAAAATATACAATTCTAGATAAATAAAATTTTATTCAAGACATTTGATTATTTTAGTGATTATAATAAGGAATGATTTCTTATAAGTAATCATTTTTCGAAATTAAAGAGATACATTTTTAATAATTAAAGCTGTAGGAATATTTGTGAAGATATAAGACAAATTTACCTACAGTTTTTAGTGTGTAAATAAGAAAGTAAATAATAAAAAAGATTAAATAGTAATTATTTAAGTGATAATTTTAAAACTTACTGAATATAATTATATGTCGGTTAAAGACGTATGAAAATAAAAGGAATTTAGAAGTTCTATGTTGTATAAATAGTGTATATGCAGCATGTAATAAATCTTAGCACTATTTATATTCTGTACAAAAAGATATTTGAAGGGAGATTAAAAATGGGAATATTAGAGGGAGCTGCAATGATAAGAAAAATTGCAATTAAAATAGCTAAAGAAAAAGGAATTACAGAACAAAAGGCATGGCCTGAAGCTGTAAAAGAATTTAAAGAAAAATATGAACTTGTATTATAAACCTTGATTATAAAACTGTCTCGATTTTATTGAGACAGTTTTCTTATTTTAAATTACTTTATTTATAGTATATTTATAATATAAATTTGTTTTTAATACTATTTTTAAGGTATAAATCTTATATATTAGACATAAGTTTGGAGGGATTAATTTGGAAAATAAAATTGAAAATAGATGTTCATGGCAAGAATATTTTATGAGATTGTGTGAAACAGTAGCTGAAAGAGGGACTTGTGATAGAGCTTATGTAGGTGCTATAATTGTAAACTCAGAAAATAGAATTGTGTCTACTGGTTATAATGGTAGCATTTCTGGAGATAAGCATTGTAGCGAAGTTGGTCATGAGATGAGAGATGGACATTGTATTAGAACAATTCATGCTGAACAAAATGCTCTTTACTATTGCGCAAAAGAAGGTATTGCAGTTAAGGACTGTTCCATTTATGTAACTCATTTTCCTTGTTTAAATTGTACTAAGGCTATAATTCAATCTGGAATTAAACATATATATTATAGAAATGGATATAGAATAGACGAATATGCTATAAAATTATTGCAATCAAGCAATGTCTTATATACAAAACTATAACTTTAATACTTCTTAGCTAATACTCTATAAATTTACAAGATATCTTATATTAAAGCTATAAGGTATAAAAAGAAACAAATTTCTAAGTTATGCATATATTAAATAGAGGTTAAATTTAATTGAAAAGGAGATGCATAATTTGAAAGTAGTAGTAATACCAGGGCATACTTTAACTGGAAAAGGTACAGGAGCTGTTGGATATATAAATGAAGGTAAAGAAACAAGAATAATGAACGACTTGATTGTCAAATGGCTTAAAATAGGAGGAGCTACTGTTTATACAGGAAGAGTTGATGAATCAAATAATCATTTGGCAGACCAATGTAAAATAGCAAACAAACAAGAAACTGACTTAGCTGTTCAAATTCATTTTAATGCAAATGTCACAACTTCAGCTCCAGAAGGTACAGAAACAATATATAAAACTACTAATGGTAAAATACATGCAGAAAGAGTAAATGCTAAATTAGCTACAGTATTCAAAAATAGGGGTGCAAAATCTGATGTTAGAGGTCTTTATTGGCTTAATCATACTGATGCACCAGCAATATTGATAGAAGTATGTTTTGTAGATAGTAAGGCAGATACAGATTACTATATTAACAATAAAGATAAAGTTGCTAAATTGATAGCAGAAGGAATATTAAACAAATCTATATCAAATTCTCAAGGGGGAAATAAAGTGTATGAAAATGTAATAGTTTATACAGGAGACGCAGACAAAGTAGCAGCTCAAATTTTATATTGGCAATTAAAAGATGCTTTAATGGTTGAAGCATCTAGTTATAAGCAAGGTTTAGGTAAAAAAGTTTATGTTGTAGGTGGAGAAGCTAACAGGCTTGTAAAAGGCGATGTAGTAATAAATGGTGCTGATAGATATGAAACTGTTAAATTGGCATTAAAACAAATAGATAAATTATAAAATAAGAATTATTTTTTAAAAACCTAATAAAAGATGTATCTAATTATTAGTTTATTAATTAATAGATACATCTTTATTCATATTCATTTTATTGACAAATTATTTTCTGTTTTAATACTAACTTTCTTATTAAAACCAATATTATTTTTTATCTAGAAAAATATTTTTAATTATGGTCAATATATCAACTATAACATCCATATTTGATTTGACACTATCTTTAGTAACAAGAAAGTCTGCTGTAACTTCAGTAACCGCTTCTGTTACATCTTTCATATTTTCGCCTACTTCTCCAAAATTCTCTACAACACTAGGAAGATTATTTAAAGTTGTATTTATATTTTGAGTATTTTCATTTAACATATTACCAACAGTATTTAAAATCTTATGTAATTTAGCAAGTACAATAATTAAATAAACTAGAGCAACACATCCAAGTACAGCTAATAATATATATATTATACTTATATTAATTGTTATTGTATTGTTCATTCCTATTCCTCAGTAACACTAACTGGTTCAACAATATCTATTACTTTATCTTCCTCATTAGAATGTTCAATATTCTTTTTGTTATCTATATACTTTCTTATTTTTTTCTTTGATTCTATAAAATTTCCTTTTCTATCCTCTAGTTTATCAGACATTTTATCTTTTACATCTACCGTTTTTATGTTTATTTTTTCAACAATTTGTTGTGAAGCATCTTTTATATCTTCTCTTGTCTCTTTGCCTGACTTAGGAGCCAACAATACTCCACTCACTGCACCAGTAACAGCTCCTAGCACTACACCAGCTGTAGCAACTTTGGCTTGTTTAATTTTTTCAGCTCTTTGTTTAGCTTTTCTTTTATCTTCTATTTTCTTTGATAAACTCATATCCAATCGCCCCTTATTATAATATTTCTAAATATTATAATACATTTTTTTCCATAATGATATAGTTTCTAACTAAATTTTTAGAAACCAATAAAAATTCTTTTATATATTTTCACATGATGATAAGATTATTCATATCATTCCATAAATTACATTGCATTGATGGCTAAAATACAAAAAAATCTTTAACATAAGTAAATATATTTATACTCTAATTCTTCTATATAAAGTTATTTAGTAGCTCAAAAAACAATAAGAGAGGAATTAATCCTCTCTTTTAAATTTAATTAGATTTGGCAGGGCGGCGTATCCTGCATCTCTATTAACTACTCCATAGTAGCGTATTGGGTGCCTTTTCCAACCTCAAATCTAACTAATAAATATCTACGTATATATTATAATTATAACTTATTTAATAATATTCTTCAATAGTTTTGGAAAAATAATAATATTATGTTAACTGTCGTATTGTTTTACTCTTCCACTACTAATTCTACTTTCTAGTTTTGCTTCTTTTATGGCATATAGCGAAGATACATATAAGTAGCCTTTTTTTGTATCTAGTTCTGTAGCTACTAAAATATAATCATCAATTTTTTTTATAAACTCTACACTTTTCCCAGGTTTTTTGGGATGACTACCTATATATTCAGGAGACTTGAGTACCATTTTTATAGTATCTATTATATCATTAACAATATCCTTGCTTAATTGACACCTATGTTTTTTCTTTATATGTTTTATAACACCAGAAGAAGCATAAATTTTACCAGTATATTCAATTCCAGCAAGTTCTGATATTTCTTCATCTATGATTCCAACAACTTTGTCTGTAGACATATAAAGCACGTTCCTTTCTAAGATAAATTACTGTTAATACGGTAAAATTTATTAAAATTAAATATATCTATTTAAAGTATAGTTTATTCCAAAAAGAAAAGATAGTATAATATAGTTTTTTCATATGTGACTTTATATAATCTCTTTTTATATAATTTATAAATAGTAAATAATGTCCTTTTTACAAGTATTTTTTAAATTTATTTAGCTTTGTAGATTTATATTATTCCTATAGGATTATTTGACTAAAAGAAAATAATCTAGTATTTACATGTTATAAAACGTTTTCTTTTAAAGTTTTCTATGATAATATTATTTATATATAAAATAAATTTCCAATAGGAGGATATTATGAACACTCAACAACAAGAAGTATATAGAAAATTGGATGAATTAAATATACCTTATGAAGCTGTGAGTCATCCACCAGTCTATACAATTGAAGAAATGGAACAATTAAAGACATTACATATGGAATTTGTTGTAAAAAATTTATTTCTTCGTGATGCTAAAGGGAAAGAACATTTTTTAGTTGTATTAGGTAAAGACAAAAAAGCAGACTTAAAAGATATTCGTCAACAAATTGATAGTAAACCTCTTAGTTTTGCATCAGAAGAAAGACTTCAAAAATACTTAAAACTTACTAAGGGAGCTGTAACTCCTTTTGGTATATTAAACGATACAGAGGCTATTGTAAAAGTTGTATTTGATAAAGATTTATTAAAAATGGATAAAATAGGTATACATCCAAATGATAATACTGCTACTGTGTTTTTAAAATTTGAAGATATGAAAAAACTTATCGAACAAAATGGAAATGAAATATATTATGTAGAAGTATAATTATTACTTGATAGAAAGGGCAAAAGAACTCACTACTTTTGCCTTCTTTAAAAATACGATTGCCCTTTCAGTTTATCAGTTGAAATTTTATTTATAGTTAACTCTACTGTTTTTACTATCTTTTTCTTGCAGCTACAAGCAACATCATAGGTCTGCGTAGCTCATCTTTCATTTCAGGAATTGTATCTAATAGTTTTTCTTCTGGTTGAGGTTCAATTATTTCTAATATTTCAAATCCAGTTTTATTCAAAGTATTTAGATAAGTTGTTAGTGTTTTATGATATTTTATAACTTCTTCTCCTAAAAAATTAGCTTTACGCACTCCTTCTGTAAAGTATCTATCTACTGGCCAATGAAGATGATTACCATCCTTGTCACAATACCATTCTTGAGTTCCATATGCAGTGAATATAGGGTGTTCAACAGAAAATACAAAGTCACCTCCACTTGAAAGGCAATCACTTATTTTCTTACATATATCTTCAAATGATTGAATGTAATGCAATGCCAAAGAGCTAATAACCATATCAAAACTATCTTTTGGAAAACTAATATCTTCAATAGGCATACATATGTATTTTATATTATCAAATTTTGTTTTACTTCTAGCTTCTTTTAGCATTTTATCTGAAATATCAATTCCAACAGCAGACTCTGCTCCATTTTCAATTGCATATTGACAGTGCCATCCAAATCCACAACCTAAATCTAAAACTCGTTTTCCTTTAAAGTTAGGTAACATTTTTTTTAAAACATGCCATTCTCCAGCACCTGCTAGTCCATTTATAGAACGTTCCATTTTACTATATTTGTCAAAGAATTCGTCATTATCATATTTATTTTGTTTCATATAATTTCCTCCATTTTTATTATGTTTACTCAGTAATTCTCAATTAAATTTGCACTATAAAGTTAGGTAATTTCATATAAAAACAATCATAATATAACTTTATATATATAAATTCTTTTCATATAAATTAATCTATTTTGTATATATAATAAATTAGTATTTATATATAATACATGAAAATGATAGTATTTTAATTTTACCCTTTAAATTATAAATAATCAATATAATTTATCCATGATTATATATTACTTAAAATTTAAACATAAAACTTAAATTTATTTTTAGGTTTTTGTAGAAATAGAATAAATATAGATACGTTTTTGTAACAACTATAATAAATATTTAATACTATATATTATTCGGATGTCTTATGGGAGGTATTTATTATGTTTAAAAAAATAGTCGCAATTGCAAGTTCTATTGTTATAGGCACGCTATGTCTAACTGGATGTGATTTTAATTCTAATGATAAAAAGGATGACTCTTCTTCATCTAAAAATCTAGATAAAGTAACTATAGCAGAAGTTACTCATTCTGTTTTTTATGCTCCTCAATACGCTGCTATTACAAAAGGTTTTTTTGAAGATGAAGGTATAAAAATAGACCTTATAAATACTCAAGGTGCAGATAAAACTATGGCTGCTTTGATTTCAGGCGAAGCAAATGTAGGTCTAATGGGTCCTGAAGCATCTATATATGTATATAATCAAAACAAAAATGATTATGCAGTAAACTTTGCTCAATTGACTAAAAGAGATGGAAGTTTTTTAGTGGCTAGAAAAAAAATGTCTAATTTCTCTTATGAGGATTTAAAAGGAAAAGAAATATTAGGTGGTAGAAAAGGTGGAGTTCCACTTATGACTTTTGAATATGTTCTAAAAGATAAAGGACTTACTATTGGAGAAAATCTAAAAGCAGGTAATGTTAATGTAAGAACTGATGTACAAAAATAAGTATGTTTATAACATAAACTTATAATCCCTAAACTACATATTTTATAATTGCTTAACTTAAATACAAAACTTCAAAACTTGAGGATACAGAAATTAACCATAATTTATTTCTGTATCCTCGAGTTTTTTATATTATATAGTTTAATTAACTTGGTGTTTTTTAAAATTATTTTTAATAAAAGGTAAGAAAAGAATTGCAAATACTAAACATGTAAAAATAATCATAGTTGGTAAATCTATTATTAGATTGCCAATCTTGTAATCTATATAATTAGCAAACGAAAATGAAATAGCATTTGATGGCAAAATTCGTAAAATCAGATTATAAAGTTTGTTGGTTTCACTATATTGTAAAAATATCGGTACGAAAAGTATTATTATATTCGTAATTAAAACTGGAAAAGGTGATTTCATGCAAGAGGATAATAAAAGTGTAAAACTAATTAATGCTATTAATATAATATAAATAACTAATATACTTAGTAAGGTTGCCTGTAAAAGTGTATATGGATATGGAACTGAGCTAGTTGTAAGTTGTAATGGTAAATTCCATCCATCCATTCCAAAAGACAAAGTGAGTATCCCAACACATACAATTGTGTTTATTATAAAAATAATTGTCCCAAATAAAAAGGAACTTATTATTTTGGCTGTTATAACTTTACTTTTTCCATATTTAGAAGATAATATCACTGAATCAGTACCCGATTGATATTCTCCTGAAAATACAGAAGCTATACTTATACAAATAGCTAATATAGTAAAAATCAGTAAATCTCTCGATAATATGAAATAATCCCAACCTTGATAATATCCATTTAAATAGGGTTCGCTTATTTCCTTATTCTTAGATAACCAAAAGTCCTTTTCTTTTTGTGTATAATTTCCATCTGCATATTCCATATTTAAGATTGTATTTATTTTTTCATTTCTAGACTTATAAAAATCAACACCATTTTTTAGTGACATTGTTTTAATTATAGAGGAATCAAAATCATTAGGCTTACTATATGACTCTATTATAAAACTGTAAAAACTCTTATTAGGATAAAAGAATTTCCAATAAATATCTGGTTTAAAATCTGAAAAACCATTTTCATCTTTTATAATATTGTCTGAATTATTAAACATTTTTTGATATTCTTTAACTGAGTTTTCTACTTTTTTATCTGTTATGTATCCATCATTTAATTTAGATTGTTGCTTTTTTAGTTCAATAGCCTGTAGACCTCTATACTCTTTTCCGTTCTCGTCATTAGCTCTTTCTTGAAGTGGCATTAAAGAAAAAAGAATTATGCTTAGGGCTAAACTTCCTAAAATAACTGCTATTGTAGACTTTCTTTTTATTATTTTTTTCAATTCAAATTTAATTAGTGTAGACATACCTATCTCCTTATATATATTTATAGTACCTCATTAATACAATATAAATACAAATCTTCTAATGTTGGTTTTAAATTACATGCATTATCGTGTGGTTTCATATCACTTATAATTCTAAGATTTACGACTCCCCCAGAATGATGAATATTTGCTAAACAATATTTATCAGACATATAGTCTACTTCATTTTCATTAACTACACATTTCCATACTTTATCTTCTATTTTTGAAGTTACTTCTTCAACTGAACCAGTTAAAATAAATCGTCCTTTTTTCATTATTAAAATCTTATCTGCAATATGTTCTACATCAGATACAATATGAGTAGATAAAATAACTATTTTCTTTTTAGAGAAGTCTGAAATTAAATTACGAAATCTAACTCGTTCTTTAGGGTCTAGCCCTGCTGTTGGTTCATCTAATATTAAAATTTTAGGGTCATTAAGTAGTGTCTGAGCAAATCCTAGCCTTTGTTTCATGCCTCCAGAAAAAGTTTTTATTTTTTTATTGATTACGCCTAATAAACCGACCATTTCTAATAATTCTTGTGTTTTTTTCTTTGCATGACTAGGTATCAACCCTTTTAATGAAGCTATATATAGCATAAATTCTTTTGCAGTAAAATCCGGATAATATCCAAAGTCTTGTGGAAGGTATCCAATCATATCTCTAAAATCTTCTCCCATATCCAAGTTATTTTTCCCATCTATCTTTACTTCTCCAGATGATGGGCTTAATATCCCACAAATCATTCTCATAAGAGTTGTCTTTCCTGCTCCATTTTCTCCTAAAAATCCATATATACCTTCATTTAATCTAAATTCTATTTTATCTACTATAATTTTGTTATTATACTGTTTTGTTAAGCCTTCTACACTTAGCTCCATACTTATTCCTCCCAATACTGTATATTCTTATTTTTTACTTACACAATAATATTTTCAAATGAACGAATATGTCTCCATGTTTTTCTTGTTTCATACATTAAGATTACTGATGTGATTATAAAAACAATTAACCATTGGTTTATTGCTTCAAATTGATATATACTTTTTCTAAAAGTACCTAGTGTAAATATTAATGATACAAGAGATACGCCATATATCATACAATAATAATTCGTATTTTTACCTTTGTTTCTATTTATAATTTCCATACATCCTATACACATTAGATTAAAAGGCACTAGTATATAAATTATTATGTACAGGATATCTAGATTAATGGTTTGTTTTGCAGATATCAAGATAATAAGCATAAACAATAAATCACTTATCCCAAATACAAGCATTCTAGTAGTAATAATTTTATGTAGCGTATTTTTTGTTGAAAATTCTATCTCTAAAACACTACTATTATATACTTTTGCTAACTCTTCTATATTAGTTAATATAAGAAGTGGAAATGTCGCAGAAATCAAGGACAAAGTATTGTAAAGTGAATTACTATCTCTTGATGCACTGAATAAAAATACGCATATTATACACAGTACTAAAAATTGAATAACCCAAGTTCTTTTTCGTATAAAACCAATTTGAGAGATGAAAAATTCCATACTATTCATCCTTTTATTAGCATTATTAAATGTTAACTCATGTATAGTTTTAACAGTCTTTTCAAATGCCGAAACATCATATTTTGGAACCTTATATTTAGATAGACTTTCTTTAACTTCTTTATTATTCATAGTTTACCCCCTTCCAGATATAATTTTAGTTTTTTTAATGCTCTATTCATCCTGTACTTAGTAACAGAAACACTTGAATCCATAATCTTAGCAATATCCTTAAATTTTAAATCATGATAATACCTTAAAATTATCACTTCAAATTCTACTTCTGGCAATTTAACCAAAGCTTCTTTTACAAATATTTTGTTTTCAACATCTACTAATTCTTGCTTTGACATCTCTTTATCTAATGACTCTAAATATATTGGTTGCTTTTTCTTCCATAAGTCCTTACACTTGTTTTTTGCAATAACATATAAATAGTTTTCAAACTTACCATAATGTTTATAATCACTTATGTTTTTTATAACTGTTACAAATACATCTTGGGTTAAATCTTGTGCAGTCATTTGATTGTCTACATGGCGATAACAATAACAATAGATGCTGTCATAGTATTTTTTTATTAGAGTATCAAACAATTCTTTTTCTCCTGCTTTTATTCGTGATATAATCCTAGCATCATTCACTATTATCACCTCCGTCATTATATATAACGATTCAAATTATAAAAAAGTCAGTATAAAAAATAATTTATTATTTTTTATAATTATTTATAAATACAACTATCTAACAATTACCCATACTATTAATCAATACACAAACGATTCCATTATGTCAAATATTATACTTTTCATTTTAAGTACTTATAACTCAATAACGAATAGTTTTATCTTTATAAATCCAGTCTGCATAGTACAAATGACTTTTATCATTTTATATAATAAAAACATACTAAAAATCTGATTATCCCCTAGAACACAGTACCTATCCGCATATATACAGGACTAACAAAGCCATTTTACTACTAATTTACTACTACCGAATGAGCCTTGATACGTTGATAAGTCCTAGAAATGCAAAGATATGGTATTAACACATCAGTATTGTATCAAAAAAAACTAAATATTTTATAGAACATGGAACACAAAAAAAGGTGTTCCTTTTCTATTTGCAGGCGTTCTTAATTGAGCGTCTTTTTTCATGCAAAATTACTATGAAAGGAAATACTAATCTGACTGAAAACCTACAACAGTTGAATACTGAAATGGTTCGCTCGGATATTCCTACTAGTTCTATTGTCAACAGCTTTCAAGTATGGAGTGTGACACAGAACAATGAAAATGCCTATGATGTACTCTTTTCAGTAGGACAACAGATTTCAGAGGGCGAGAGCAAAAAGAATATCGCTTCCACCTATACTGTTACTGTCTAGTAGATGAAGTAGGCAATATGGTAATTATTAAGAACCCTACCATTGACAGCAAGCCACAAAAGTCAAGCTATGAGCCTGTACTTTCTGATAGTGACTAAACGGTGGACGCAAATACAACAGAGGAAATTAATAGTTTCCTAGACACATTCTTCAAGCTCTATCCTACTGCAACAGAAAAAGAGCTATCTTACTATGTAAGTAATCAAGCACTTGATGTAATTAATAAAGATTATGTATTTGTGGAACTTGTGAATCCTGTTTATACACAAGTTAACAATCAAGTGACCGCTATTGTAACAGTGAAATACCTTGATAAGGAAACCAAAGTTACACAGCTTTCCCAGTTTGAGCTTACTTTGCAGAAAAATGACAACTGGAAAATAATAATGGAATAGTTTCTATGTAAATATATTTTTACTATCTTACCTAACTAATTGAAAGATGATATAATTTAATCAAAGATTTGGTAAGGAGGGATGAATATGCATTTAATTGATTTTATGAATGAAGATATTAAAAAGAAGCTTGTTAAAAAAACGTATAAAAAGAAAGAGACTATTCTTTTTGCTGAGCAAGAAAATGAATATGTAATTCTTATGATTGACGGTATTGCAGAAGCATTCATCTTAAATGTGAAAGGAAACATCTCAACTATTCATCTTTATAGAAGTGGTAGTTTTTTTGGAGAAATGGAACAATTTAATGATGGTAAAAAACCCGTTGAAATTGTCGCTTTCACAGATTGTAATGTATATAAACTTCATAGAGATGATTTTTTAAACTGGTTAAGGGGAGATTTTGAAGCTACAAAATTTCTGATTCGAGAAATATCTAGTAAATTAGTTGTAAATGCTGAATTAATTGAAGAATTATCATCTTTAAGTGTTAAAGAACGACTTCTGAGGTGTATATCCTTACACTATTATAGAAGTGAATTAAATCTGCTTACCAAAAAACAGCTTGCTAGCGAAGTAAACGCTCCAATTAGAAGCATTAATCGTGCTATAAATGAATGTGTACAAGAACATTTAATTGCTTATGAAAACAAAAGATTTAGTGTAATTAATCAGCGAGAGGTATTAAAGAATCTTCCTACAACATAAGTATAATTTCAAAAAAGTATTGGATAATAATTATTCAATACTTTTTTATTTCGGGTCAAGTGACCTATTTTTTTTTATTTCTTCATTATATAATACTCCTATGTATAATTATGTTGGATTGATAGCTAATAAAAGAAAGTGAGAGGTGTTATATTATGACTAAAGCACAACAGGAAATGATACAAAACGTATTAGAATTTTCAAAAAGAGATAGTAGGATAATAGGACTTGCAATTAGTGGTTCTTATATCACAAAATCGTTAGATGAATATTCTGATTTGGATTTTCTGATTGTAGCAGATGATAAATCCTATGAAGAAGTTATCGAAGAGAGATTACTTATTGTGGAACAGTTTGGAACATTAGTTTCTGCTTTTACTGGCGAACACGTTGGAGAACCTAGATTGATAATTTCCCTATATGATTCCCCTGTTCTTCATGTTGATTTTAAGTTTACAACCTTAGATGGTTTACTAGATAGGGTTGAAGATTCAGATATTCTCTATGAAGAAAACAACTGCATAACAGAAATTTATTCTAAAAAAGAAGCATACTTCCCAACTCCAGACTTACAGTGGATTGAAGATAGATTTTGGATTTGGGTTCATTACGCTTGCACTAAGATTGGACGCAGAGAACTATTTGAAACAATTGATTTTTTATCTTTTTTAAGACAATCAGTACTTGCCCCATTAATACAGCTTCTCTTGGGTAAATTACCTCGTGGAGTTAGAAAAATTGAATTGGACGCACCCCAATATATTGAAGCATTAGAAAAGACGGTTGCTACCCATGAATATGAAAGCTGTGTTAATGCATTGCAGGCTACTATCAACCTGTATCTTGAGTTAAGAGAGGAATTATCACAAAGTCCTATTGTCCGAAAGGTTGAAGCTGAAAGGGTTGCATTACAGTATTTTCAAGATTTAATCAAATAAACCCAAAGTAAAAAAATATTGAATAGTAAATATTCAGTGTTTTTTCATTTTTGGTCAAACGACCTAGATTAGTTGTTGTAAACATTCTATAATTATTTTGAAAGTAACAGTAAGGAGGATAACTATGAGTGATATTTTAAGTAGAATTACAAATAAAATTGGGGATAAGAATATAGTTGATAAGTTATCAGCTCTATCAAAATCAGATTTGAACTCACTTCTATTAGAAGTGTTTGATAGACAAGCAAACACTTTAACTGCAACTGATATTCTAAAGTCATACCAACTAAATAGATTTACTATCCCTAGCGGTATAGATCCAGAAGAAATTCATGCTTTGGAATCAAAATTATTGAGAAAAGCATTCAATATGGATATCAAGACGATTATGCTTTCTCCCTCTGCTCCATTAGGTAGCTGTAGCGTTTTTGGCTCCGTAGATCAATATAACGTAGTAAGTGCTCTACGAGGGACAGAAACACTTGCAGACCCCTCAAATATGTTGGCAATAATTATTGCTGATAAATTAAAAAGAAAAGAAGAAAATAATACCATACCTATCCACATGGCTACTACTGCTAGGGCAATAAGAGCACAAAATTTTGTAGGTAAAGGTTTATATTCACATTTTGGCTTATATTGTATGGTTTCATCTGGTATAGATACAGGGTCTTACACTTGTGAAAAAATGTTGTTAGAAAAGCACTTAAACTATTATAAAGATATATTAAGTGAAATAGAAAATGTTCGTTTCTCTATTATTCTACGCAAAAGAAACGGATACAAAGATAATGACGGATTTTTCGACAGAATGGTTGAAACTATCAAACTTATTTTTCCTAATATAGAGTTATCAATTCATAATGATGATGTTGATAATAATTATTATAAAGGTATCAATTTCAAATTATCGGTCAAACAAGGAAATGAAACCGTTGAAATGGTTGACGGTGGATTTGTTGACTGGACTTATCAAATGCTTGGAAATAAGAAAGAACGCTGTTTGATAAGTGGTATTGGCTTAGAAAGATTTCTTGTAGCTGTTTCATAAAAGAAGAAGAAAAATGGAACTTATAGAGTGGAATTATGCTTATATTACCGATTTAGTTGAGTTTGCGAATGATAAAGAAATTGCAAAGAATCTTCGTGACAACTTCCCCCACCCTTATACGGAGCAAAACGCTAGAGATTTTATTAGTTTTTGTTTGGCAACTCCAGATGTTAAACAACTTAGCTATGCTATTTTTTATCAAGAAAGGGCTATTGGAAGTATCAGCCTAACCTTTGAAGAAGATACCTCTATTAATAAAAATGCTGAATTAGGTTACTGGCTTGGTAGGAACGGCAAAGGGATAGCAACAAATGCAGTAAAAGAAATATGCAAAATTGCCTTTGAAAAATACAACCTTAACAAAATTCATGCTAATGTATATTCCTACAATAGAGGGTCAAGTAAATTATTGGAAAAATGTGGTTTTAAGATTGAAGAATACTGTCACAATTCCATAATAAAGAATAGAAACATGATTGATTGCCATGTATATAGTTTAATTCGACCGCAATAGCATTTATTAGAATTAACCTACTTTTTAATAACAGAATAAGTTTTTCCCCTCTATTAATTTCTTATGCATCTTTGTATTTTTATGAAAAGCTAGCCAATGCATATTTCCATACATCAATATGGTGGTGGCTTACAACCAATATAAATTAAATACGTTTTAAAGAATACACATTTTTGCCCTATAGGCAGAGTGTGTATTTTTTTCTCTTTTTTTGAAATTTATCGAAGATTTAACGCCCTCCCACCGTGATAGGAGTAAGCAAGGTTATTTAACTCCTTGTGATGGAAAGGGGGTGAAATCTTATGGTTGATGAAAAGACAATTGAATATCAATTCGACAGTTTCTGTAAAACAGTTTTACGTAACTATGCTAGAGATATTTATGACGAAAATAAACGCAGAAATGATTATTTGGTATCTCTCGAATCTTTGTCACTTGCAGAATTAAGTAAATTGAGTATTTTAGATGATTATGATTCTAACTACATCTGTATGGTTTCTTACGACTACAACATACGAATTGAAGATGTATTAATGGCACAAGCAATCGGAAAACTTACAAAAAGAAAACAAGATATAATTCTACTTTCATTCTTTCTCAACATGACAAATGCTGACATAGCAACATTGATGGATTTAGCAGAAAGTACCGTACATTATCACAAAACAAATGCACTAAAAGAGTTGAAAGAACTCATGGAGGAACATTGAAATGAAACCTACTAAAGAAGTATTACCTTTTACAATTATTTTACTTGCTGTACATGACGATGTAAATGCAATAAACGGAATACTTAAACATTTTGAACACTATATCATTCGTCTTTTTCATATGACGTATCAAGCTCAATTCGGTTATTGAGAGGAGCTTCTTATCATGTCAACTAAAAAAAGACGAGATAATAAAGATAGAATTTTAAGAACTGGAGAGAACCAGAGAAAAGATGGAAGATACGCATATAAGTATGTAGATTCATTTGGTAAACCACAATTTGTTTACTCTTGGAAACTTGTACCTACTGATAAACCCCCAAAGGGAAAACGTGATGATATATTATTAAGGGATAAGGAAAAAGCAATACAAAATGACCTTGATGATAGCATTGACACTATTGGTAAGAAAATGACAGTTTGTCAGTTATACGCTAAAAAGAATGGACTAAGAAAGAATATCCGACTTAACACTAAAAAAGGACGCCATTATCTTATGAAGATTCTGAACAATGACCCACTAGGTGCGAAAAGCATTGATATGGTTAAATTATCAGACGCTAAAAGCTGGGCTATCCGAATGAGTGAAGATGGGTGTGCTTATAAATCCATTGACAATTATAAGCGTTCACTGAAAGTGTCGTTTTTCATGGCAATTCAAGACGACTGTATTAGAAAGAATCCATTTAATTTTCAGTTAAGTGATGTTTTGGAAGATACAACAGAACCAAAAATCGCTCTAACACCAGAACAGGAAATGGGCTTATTATCCTTTATGGAGAGCGATAAGACTTATTGTAAATATTATGATGATGTTGTTATCCTCTTAGAAACAGGACTAAGCATTTCTGAATTATGCGGTTTGACTTTAGAATTGGATATGAAAAATAAAGCCATTATGGTAGACCATCAATTGTTGAGTTATACTAAGGTTGGCTATTATGTAGAAGTTCCAAAGACCACACAGGGTAAGCGAGAAATTCCAATGACTGAAAGAGCTTATCAATCATTTGAACGTATCGTGGAACGGCGTAAGAACGCTAAAGCAGAACCAATCATTGTTGATGGTTACCAGAACTTCCTATTTCTTAAACAAGATGGATTCCCAAAACAAGCAACTCATTATCAAAGCATGTTAAGAGCGTTAGTCAAGAAGTATAACAAGACCCATGAGGACAAGCTACCAAAGATTACGCCACATACCTTTAGGCATACATTCTGTACAAATATGGCTAACAAAGGAATGAGTCCTAATATATTGCAATATATTATGGGGCATAAAAACATTACTATGACGCTTGGCTATTATGCACATGGTTCATTTTATTTACTACTTTTGATGGCATTCTTATACGGTTAAATGCCAACTTATGCAAAGTATCTTCCAAAAAGAAAATGCCGATACTCCTTGTAGATACAGGATATATCGACATTTACCAACTTATGAAAAGATAATCAAATTTAATATAAGTTTTTATAATAAAAAGACAGATATCCCAATAGAAATTATCTGTCTTATTTTAATCTATGTACCTATATTACATTTATATAAAGTATATATAGGTTTATTTTTGTTACTAGCATCAATCTTTAATATCATTTAATAACTTCTCAAACCATTCAATATTCACTAAATGATGAGAACGAGAATTCTCTAACATCCTTTTAAAATAGTGTGAATTTGTTTTATCATTTTCTATAGCTTCATTTAATAGAGAAATTCTTACTTGAGTTTGCTTGATTTGCATCTTTAATAATTCTATTAACTTTTCATTTTTATAGTCATTTGCAAACAATAGTGTTGCGTAAAATGATAGATTTACATACTCTGTCTTAGAACCATATTTATACATTAGTTTTTCAAATTCTTGGCATCCAAGTTCAGTAATCATATAGTTATGAGTTTCCCTATTTTTATTAGGTTGACTATTCTCAACTTTTTCAATAAACTTTTTTTCCTCGAGTTGCTGTAAGTTATAATAAAAAGAACCTTTAGTGAAATTTACTATATACTTGTAATGCTTCTTTTCCATTAATGCTAATAACTCATATCCATAAGAATTTGGATTTTGTTTTAATAATCCTAAAATTAATAATGGTATCAAAAAATCACCTCTTTCAAGCTAAATTTGCGAATATATTAATGGATATTTTATCTAATTATCATTAAGTTTTATAAGTTGAGATTCAAATTCATCATATGATATCTTTCCTAATGCTAAATCCATACTATTTATATATATTTTTTCTGTTTTTGTATATGTTTTAGAATTACTAGATGTTATCAATTCTCTTTCGTTAACTAATGCTTCCATAACGTGCTTTCTCTTATAAAAAGCTTCAAAATAACGCAATCCAAATTTTCTTTGGGATATGGCATCAATATGAATACCATCAGGATTAGATGTCAGACCTGATGCTGTAACAAAATAACAGTTTTCTTGTTCGAAAGCAAATTTTTGCAACTCTTTATTGATAAACTCATGCTCAGTACAACTTTTTCCAAAGCCTACTTTTCCTAAGAAGTCTCCCAAACCACCAATAATAATAGGTATATCTGGAATATTTAATTCTTTTCTAAGAGCCTCAATAATAGAAAGTAATTTTTTATAATAAAATTTATAGTTACCATTATTACTGTCATTTTCTCCTTGATGCCACAAAATCCCTGTCAATTCACTACTTTGCATAGCAAATTTAGCTTCATTTATAGCATGTTTGAAAAGTATACCATCTATATTCCATTCATCTAATGAACTGCCCCCCTCAGCGCAAGGAATTAGCCCAATTTTATCCTCTTTATTTTCACAACACCATACCTCTGCAAATGATGCAGCAAGGCTTATCCCAGATACTGGGCGGTCATAATTAATAGGCTCTGTCATCATTTGCCATCTTCCATTACGTAACATCTGTATTCTTTCATTATAAATTGGAGGTACTTCACTTATGAATCCTCTTCCAGCCATATTGGACTGTCCTAACATTAAAAATGATTTAATCATTGTTATTATCCTTTCTTAAACTCTTATTGTACTTATTTTTTTAGAATAGTCTAATTAGACTATCTATGTTTATATTATAGTCTAATTAGACTATAAGTCAATAGTATTATAGAATATATATAAAATACTTGTCCTACTTAGTTTATCAAAGAAGTGCTAATGACTAGCAACTTCTTTATTTGAATTTTTTATTTGTAATTGTCTATCTACCATTATTTTTTCTATTGCTTCATATATTATTGTATCTTTTTCTTGTTTTTCTTCTAGTGTGAGTGTTCTTCCTAATATTGTTTCAGGAGATACTACATGGCATATTGTCTTTCCATGTAGTACTGTCATGGATATTTTATAACCGTTCTCGTCTGTTGGAACATCTACATCATCATTTAGGTATGTTATAGTAGTTGTACCATCCAAGTCTTTTTCTATCTTTGGCATTTAAATCCCCTCCTTTTTATATTTTATGTATCTTAAAAATTGTCCTATTCTCAATCAATATTTATAATTGGCTGACTAAGATTAGTTTGATTAATGATAAACTTTAAAAAGAATGGGCTTATAGATAAAATGTTATATACGATTAAATATTTAACCTAAAAGATTATAAAAATTTCACAATAAATTAAAACTGTTATCTTACATAAAATTAAATATTAAATTGTGATATACTTTAATATGAAAAACAATACTATTTACTCATTTTTGTGGTTAATTACATACTTTCTCATGTTTATTCTTTATTAAGCTTTATTAAGCTAGTTAATTAGTGCATAGAAAGAGAGGATTAACTATTTCAAAATATATATTATATAAATTACAAGGAGCTGATTTTATGGAATGGATTGAAAGATTAAACAAAGCAATTAACTATATTGAAGAAAACATAACAAAAGAAATTGAATATGAACAAGTTGCAAAAATAGCTTGTTGCTCTACATATCATTTTCAAAGGATGTTTGCTTATATGGCAGATGTACCACTTTCTGAATATATTCGTCGTAGACGAATGTCTTTAGCAGCTGTAGAATTACAGCATGATGATAAAAAAATAATTGATGTGGCTTTAAAATATGGCTACTCTTCTCCGACAGCATTCAATCGTGCTTTTAAAAGTATTCATGGTGTTGCTCCATCAGTTATAAAAAGAGGAGAAATAATAACTTTGAAAGCCTTTCCTCCAATCAGCTTTAAAATTAGTATAAAAGGAGCAGAAGAAATGAATTATAGAATTGAAAAAAAAGAAGCATTTCGTATAGTTGGTGTATCTCAACCACTTCACACTGAATTAGAAAAGAATTTTGAGCTTGTTCCTCAAATGTGGCAAAAGGTTGCTTTAGATGGAACTCTTCAAAAGTTAATACCTATGATGGATAGTCAGCCTCAAGGTGTATTAGGTATAAGCATTTGTAACAATTCAGAAGAATGGAAGTATTTTATCTCTGTTTCAAGTACAAAATCTGCAGATGATACATTGGATGAATACACTATTCCAGCTTTTACTTGGGCGATATTCTCTGGAGAAGGACAATGCCCACAAGCAATCCAAGAACTAGAAAAGCGTATTGTGACAGAATGGCTACCTACTTCTGGATATGAATATGATAATGGTCCTGATATTGAGCTTTACTTAAATCCAGACCCACAAAATGCTAAGTTTGAAGTATGGATACCTGTTGTAAAAAAATAGTTTTAAATTTAAAATATAACTAAGGTATAAAGCTAGTAATATAAATATTTACCTAGACTATAAGATTTTAAATATATTATAGAAATAACATATAAAAATAAACCTGTAAAATATATTCTATATTTTGAGGGTTTATTTTTATATGTTAAATATAATCATATTGCTATTGAATATAATATATTCAAGGAGTGTGATTTAATGAATGTCTCAATTTATTTACGTAAAAGTAGAGCCGATGAAGAAGCAGAGCATAGAGGCGAATTTGAAACATTAAGCAGACATAAGACAACTCTTTTAAAATTAGCAAAAGAGCAGAGTTTAAATGTTATTGATATTAAAGAGGAACTTATTTCTGGTGAGAGTATAGAATATAGACCTAAGATGATAGAATTACTAGATGAAGTCAAAAATAATAACTACGATGCCGTTTTGGTAATGGATATTGACCGCTTAGGACGTGGAAATATGCAAGACCAGGGATTGATATTAGATACATTTAAAAAATCTAAGACAAAAATTATTACTCCTAGAAAAATTTATGATTTAAATGATGAGTTTGATGAAGAATATTCCGAATTTGAAGCTTTTATGGCTCGTAAAGAATTAAAGTTAATATCTAGGCGTATGCAAAGAGGAAAAATTAAAAGTATTGAAGAAGGTAAATTTATAGCTCAAGCAGCTCCTTATGGGTATAATATTAAATATTTAAACAATAAAGAAAGAATACTTATAATAAATGAAGATAAAGCAACTGTTATTAAGCTAATCTTTGATATGTATTTAAAGGGAGATGGAGCATGTAAAATAGCTAGTTATTTAAATGAACTTGGTTATAAAACCACAACAGGTAGAACTTGGTATGAAAAAGGAGTTAGAGATATTATAAAAAATAAAGTATACTGTGGATATATAGTATGGAATAAAGTTGAGAGAAAAAGAAATTCTAGTAGAACTAGGGGGATTGAAGAACAAATTGAAGTAAAAGGAAAACATGAACCAATAATAAGTGAAGATATATGGAATAAAGCACAGAATATAAGAAAAAAACGTAGCAATTCTCCTACACCAAACAATAAAATAACTAATCCCTTAGCTGGCATTGTAAAATGTGGATATTGTAATCATACTTTAGTAGCTAAATCTAATACTACATCAAGTGGATGTGAGAAATACATGGTCTGTACTAATTGTAAAAATAAAGCTACGAAATTGTACATATTAGAAAATAAAATCTTACTTGTCTTAAATAAATGGCTAATGGATTATAGGCTATCTTTGAAAGAAGAAAAAGATAATTTTAAAATCAAGGATAATTTAGAACATACTTTAGTAAGTCTAAATAGAGAATTAAATAACCTAGAAAAACAAAGAGAGAGATTGCATGATTTTTTAGAACAAGGGATTTATGACAGCGATACATTTCTACAGCGTTCAAAAATACTTATGTCTCGTTTAGAAAATATAAGAAAATCTATAAACAAAACAAATATAGATATTGAAATGGAAAAAGAAAGAAAAGTAGTTAAAACACAAGTTGTTCCTCAACTTGAAAGAGTTTTAAATGAATATACAGAAGATAAAGAACCTTATTTAAAAAACATACTACTTAAAACTGTAATTAATTATGCCATGTACAAAAAAGAACCAAATCAAAGAACTGATGATTTTTCTTTAATACTCTACCCTAATATTTCAAAAAATTAAGTGCATATTTTGATGTTATAATCAAACTGATTACCAATTTGGTGTAATGGCAGGAGCTTTTGCAGGTGGAGAAGGAGACTTCACAACAGCTTTTGAACCTACGGCTACAGCTATGGAAAAAGAAGGCAGTGGATATATAGTTACGTCTATAGGAAAAGATTCTGGAGAGATACCATTTACAGCCTACTCTACTACTAGATCATATATGAAAAGTAATAAAGATTTAATTCAAAGATTTACAAATGCTGTTTATAAAGGTCAACTATGGGTTCAACAAGCACCTAGTAAAGATATAGCTAAAGCTATGCAACCTTTCTTTGAAGATATATCTTTAGAAGACTTAACAACAGTTGTAGATAGATATAAATCAATAGATGCATGGTCACAAAATCCGGTACTAAAAGAAGAAGGTTTGAATAAATTAATGGATGTTATGAAAGAGGCTAAAGAATTAGATAAAGAAGCTCCTTATAAAGATATTGTAAATACTGAATTTGCTGAGAATGCTATAAAAAATATAAAGTAAAGTTATATTTAACTTTAACTAAAAAACTTCTTATTTAAGTAGAATGTTTAAGTAAAAAATCTATATAAAAAATATGAAAATATAAAAAGAGTCTTTTAAAAGACTCTTTTTATATTTTGAGATTAAAGTTTATATAAAAAAATAGAAATCAAAGTACTACTTGTACTTATATATCTATCCTCTGTATTCTGCTCCAGCATTAATTTTTGTAATTTGAACAGCTACCATTTCTTCATTGCTTCCATTCGTAATCTCATGCCATTCTCCTGTTGGTACAAAGACAGTATCACCATTTTTTACATCACATTCATGTTCGCCAAGTTTCATTTTTCCTTCACCTTTTAAGAACACAAATATTTGCTCGCCATTAGGATGTCTATGAGCTTTAAGAACTTGATTAGGTTTAAAATAATAAACTTCTGAAGTTATATCACTACCAGCAAATACTGGTATTTTTGGAACAGCTGCATCATTATATTGAGCTAAACTTCCATCTAATAGATTCTTTTTATTTTCATGCATACTAGAAATACCTCTTTTCTATATTATAGATTTACTCTTATTATTCCAATATAAAAAAATAGTATTCTCCTCATCAATAATAGGAATAAAATTCTTTTCTTATCTTCCTAAAAAATAGTAAACGGCATAAAATATACTATTTTATGCCGTTTTTTACTAAGTAAGTATTTTCAATATATTCATAACGAAAAAAACACGATTTGTCAGTAGTATGTCAGTAATTTTTTTCTTATTTTTCCTCTTTTTTAGATTTAAATATATTAAAAATATACTTTTATACTCTAAAACATCAAACAAAATATTATAAAAATTAAACTTAATTTCTTAAGATATGTTTTAAGATTAAACCATACATGTTTCATTTTTATTTATTTTTCACTTTAATTACAAAAACTTCTTGGCATTTTTATTTTCTTCATAACAATCACAAATTAAAAACAAGCTTGAAAATATATGCTAAAACCTATCTGAGTTTTATACCACTTATTTACTTTCATTATTTTGATATTTTCCTTCTAATTAATATTTATAATTTTAATTTCGTCCAAAATAACGGCTTTTTATTTTGGTTTTTAAAGAGCTTATACATTTTTTGTTGATGTTTTATACCTTCAAGAGCATAATAAGCTTAAAATCTATTTAAATGTCTAATTGAACATTGAAACTCAAAACAAGAATTTTTAGTTAACTTTATTTTTATTATGTAAACTTTATAAATAATTTCAATAATTAGTATAATGATAAAATTATCTTTATATTGATTTGCATTAATTTTATAGATTTTAATTTATTACATAGAGAAAGACTAGGTATAAATTTATAATTTATATCTAGCCTTTTTATTTATTATCTATCAAAAACAATTGTTTTCCACAGAGCAAAAAATTCTCTTGTATAATAAGTAGGTACAAATGAAAGTTTTGATTTACTAGCATAAAAAGAAGTATTTTTATATCCATTTCTATATGCTAATATCTTACTCCTAAGAACATGAAAATCCGTTGTTACTATTTTCACTTCTAAGTCTTCTAGTTTTCTTTTGCTATGTTCTTCTATCTTTAATTTTGAATACTTAAAGTTTTCGTAAGTATTAGTAGATTTATCTTCTTCTATTATTCTATTCTTATCTATACCACTTTTTATAAGATAGTCTTTCATAGCTTTTGCCTCAGTTATATTTTCTCCATTACCTTTACCACCTGATACAATCACATCACAATCACTGTTAACTCTTAAATATTTCAAGGCAGTATTTAATCTTCCTTTTAAAGTTGTGCTTGGTGTATTTTTTTTGACAGCAGCTCCTAAAATCAATAGATAATCACTCTTTGACTCAAAACTATTTTTAGGATAAAAAATAATTAAACTTTCAGTGATTATGAATACTATTAGGAAAACACTGATTATTATCTTTAACACTTTATAAAAAACCTTCTTTTCCTTAATTTTCTTCTTAAATATTTGATAAACAATTAATAGAATTCCTACAACCAAGAAAATTTCACTAAATGAAATTCCTCCAAAAACCATTTTAAGATAAAAATAGTAAATTATAAATATTATACCCAATATCAAATTTATACTATTTAACATATTCTCATAATCCTTTTTATTTATTTTTGTACAAAGAAATATCTATACACTCTATAAGACAGTTATATTCTCCATCTATCCAATTAATCCAACTTGCTATGCTGATATTTGTACCAAATGTATTTGTCTCTATTTTGAATTTTGAATGTTTATTTTCTTCTAATCCATTGAGAGGACAATTATTACAAGGTTCGTTGGATTTTAATAATGATTTATAACAAGCCTCTCCCAATTTTATTTCTAAATCTAGACTTAATATCTTATTATTGGCAAAAATAAGTTCATAAGTGTTCGGATTTACTACATATACATAATTATCAATGGAATCAAGTGCTTTTTTAAGTACTGGTTTAGATTTTTCATATTCATTTACTTCTTTTATATTATCATAATCTATATTATTAGTTTCATTTTGATAGATACAATCACTATAAAGTGCATATTTATCTTTACCTTTACTTTTTGCATAATAAAGTGCTATGTCCGCTTTTTGATAAAGGTCTTCAAAGATAGTTCCATGTTCTGGAACAAATGAAATTCCAACCGTACCAGATATCTTATATGTCTTGTTATTTTCGGTGTAAGAATTTCTAAATATAGCACATATTTTTTCTGCTTTCTTTTTAGCATTATCAAAAGATTGAATATTCTTTAAGAATACTATAAATTCATCTCCACCAATACGACCCACTATATCATCTTTTCTAAATATAGGTTTTAAATGTTTAGAAACTTCAAATAATACTTTATCTCCAAATACATGTCCTAAATTATCATTTACAGATTTAAAGTTATCTATATCAATAATTAAAAATGCATGGATTCCTAGACTGGCTTCTTCAGAAGCTAAGAAATCATTAATCAGTTTTTCTGTAGTTCCTTTATTATATAATCCTGTAAGGGTATCTCTTTCCGCTTTTATTTTTAATCTAATTTCCTCATTCTTCTGTTTGTCAATATCTTTTACATAAGCAAGAGCTTTTATATCATTTGTAATAGAATCTTTTATTAAGTGCATTGTACAAATAACCCAAATCATTTTATTTTCCTGATTCATTCTTCGATATTCCAACTTTATTTCACTTATATTCTTCTTGTATGCAGCTAATAAGTCCTTACATAGAAATGTGTTTAAAAACACATCTTTATCATTTTTATAAATGATACTATTTGCTATAGTTTTTACCATTTCAGAATAGTTATTCTCAGGCTTAATTCCAAATTCTTTATACCAGTTTTCATTTCCTCTTATAAAAGTGTCCTTCGATACATTTATCTCATAAGTTATCATTGCTTCTGATAATATAGCTGAATGATATTTACCTTCTTGGTTATATCTTATTTCTGCTTCTTTTTGCTCACTTATATCTTCTTGTATACCAATTGCTCTTACGGGTATACCGTCTTCATCAAAAACTGTAGTTAAAGTAAGTTTATTCCATATATAACTTTCATTTGGAAGTTTTATCTTAACTATACAACTTGCTATTTTTGCTCCATTTATTATTTTCTCGTACATATTTATAAAATCATCACTAAAATCTTTATGAATTATTCCTGATTCTACCAAAGAATATGGAACATTTTTAGTGATATCAGGAATATCGTATTTATCAAGTTCTTTGTTAGCATTTAAAAGTGATTTGGTTTTTATATCATATTCAAATATAGTGTTTGATGTTTGTTTTAATGCAATTCTAACTCTTTCATCATTAATTTTAAGTTTTTGCTCTGCATTTTTCAAATCTGTTATATCAGTCAGAATCCAAATACCTTTTTTACTCCCATCACTATCAACAATAAGCTTTCCTTTTACAGAAACCCAGATAATATTACCATTTCGCCTTCTTATCCTATGTTCATATACAGCTATACCCTTTACACCTAACTGATATTGTATATTTTCAAGAGTCTTTTTTCTATCATCATAAAAAACGAGATTACATGCTTTGTATTGAAGCTCTTCTTCTAGTTGTTTGCGAGTATATCCAATCATCGAAAGATAACCAGCATTAGTATATTGTATCGTAAAATCTTCATTAAACTCAGTTATAAGTATACCACCTAAAACATTTTCGGATACCATTTCAAGTTCTAGATTCTTTTGTTCCATTTCTTTTTCCAATTGTTTTGTTTTTGTAATATCTACTGTTACACAACAAAGATACTCTTTTCCATCGGGTTCTGTTATAACTTCGCCTTTATTTAAAACCCACACTATATCACGACTTTTTGTCATAACTCTGTATTCTAGTTCAATAGTTTTATTTTTATGAAGTTGTTCAGAAATTTCTTCTTTTATTCTTTTTACATCATCTTTATGTATTAAATTATAAAAGTCGTTATTAAATACTGTTTTTATTTCTTCTCTTGTATACCCAAATAAATCTATAAAACCATCACTTAAAAAATTAAATTCATATGTTTCACCAATAGTACATTTTTGTACGCCTCCAGGAATGCTATTCGTAATAGATGATATTTCTTTATTAGTTTTTAATATATGTTTTTGAGATTTATTGTTTTTATAAAAGATATATATTATAAGTATAATAAACAGTAAAAATATTTTAAAAATAAGAGAAAATGCTAATTGATTTATTTTATCAATATTTTTTCTTACAGTATATTGTGGTATCACAGAAAGTACATACCAATCATTTACACCAATTGGTGTATAAGTGGCATAACGCTTTTCACCTTTATATTCGTATGATGTAAAGCCACTTTTGTTATTCTTCGTATCCTCATATATTTTTTTATAGCTATAGCTTTCATCAAAAGAAGCTTTTTTAAATATATCATATATATTACTACTTGATTTGATAAGATTGTCCGTATGTGAAGATTTTAGAACAAATTGTCCACTAGATTCAAATATATCTATATACCCTTCACTATTAAAACTTGTTATATCTATAAATTCAGCTAATTTATCATTATAGTAAGAACCATATAAAATACCAATCACCTTATTATTTTTAAATACAGGTGTAGCTATAACAAAAGTATCTTTTCCATCAATTGGAGATTTTACAACCTCAGATATATTACTTTCTCCTCTAATTGCTTTCTTGAAATATTCATAATTTGATACATCAATAATTTTCCCATCACTAGTATGACTTATTCCATTAGGAGATACAATAGATATTCTTTGAAAGTCAGATTCCTTCGATATTCTAGATAACAATGGAATTACTTCTGGATTATCTATAGTAGCAAAATATGAAACCATATTTGATACACTTTTAATGAATGATAATGAACTATCCAATTTTATTTTTATAGCATTAGAACTTTGAAGAGATATCTCCTTTAAGTTAACTTTATTATTTTCTTCTTCTTGAACATTAGTTTTAAATGCAAAATCAGAAAAAGAAATTATTGTAAATAAAAATATTAAAACAATACTCAGTATACTTTTTAAAGATTTTGCTCTTATCATTTAATTACCACCTCCCATTTAAGATTTATTGACTATATTTTATAGACTAATTTTTCAAATTCTTTAACTGGTAATGGTTTTGAAAAATAATATCCTTGAACAATATCACAATTTGCTTCTTTTAACATTTTTATTTGACTTTTAGTTTCTATTCCTTCTGCAACGACACTTATACCTAATTGCTTGATAAGAGAAACTATACTTTTTATAACAATCTGGCTCTTATCAATATCTTTATCATCTATAAAAAATCCTCTATCCAATTTTATTACATTTAATGGTATGTTTTTAAGCATATTTACAGAAGAATATCCTGAGCCAAAATCATCCATTGAAACTATAAAACCAATGTCTTGCAGATTTCTACTCACATCAAATAGGGTATCAGTATCTCCAAACATACTAGACTCAGTAATTTCAATTTCTATTAAACTATATGGTATTTTATATCTATCACATACATTTACTATCTTTGAAGTAAAATCTTTTTTTAAAAAATCAACTCTTGAGAAGTTTACAGATATAGGCAAAGGAGAAATACCTTTATCAAATAAAAATCTAATTTCTTTACAAGCTTGTTCTAATATGTACATATCAATCTTTCTAATAAATCCATTTTTTTCAAATATAGGAATAAAATCTCCTGGATATATGACTTCTGTTTCTGTATATTGCCATCTTACTAAGGCTTCGCTCCCACAAAATTTATCTAATTTAATATTATATTTTGGTTGTAAATACATTACGAATTGCCCATTTTCAAGTGCATATTCCATTTCTTTTTCTATCTTATCTTCAAGTAATAACTTATCTCTTAGTTTATCATTAAAAAAAGCAAAGTTTATATCACTATTATTTTTTATTGAAGCTCTTGCAAGTGAAGCTCTATCACTATATACACTTACAGTTAAAGTTTTATCTTTAATTTCATAAATTCCAAAAGATAAGTTTACAAATTCATTATTCGTCATAATCTTTTTGATGGTATTTATTATATCTTCTTTTGTATCATATGTTAATAAGATATTAAAATTATCAGCACTTACACGAGCGAAAGTTTCATTATTATTGGTTAATTCATATAGAGTATTAGCAATATTTTTTAAAATTAAATTTCCCTTTTTATGACCGTATATATCATTAATCGCTTTAAATTTATCGATATCAAATATAATCATTGCATATTTATTATTTTGTGAAGTTTTCTTCAGTAAGTTTGTAACATCCAATTCAAACTTTCTCCAATTTGAATAACCAGTTACAAAATCTGTATATGCTATTTTTTCTATAGTTTTTTGACTCTTTGTCTTTGAATATAATATGTACATTATAATACCTAAAAATAAAAATGAAAGTACAATCCATCCAATAATTGTAACTATCATTAAATTATTCAGTTTTTTAGATACAACTATTTTTGGAACAAAGGATGCTATAAACCAATCATTAATTCCTAGAGATGTATATGCCATATAAAATTTTTCATCTAATTTTTTAACTTGTACTACGCCTTGGTCTGACATTTTCATATTTTTAAAATTAAATCTTTTTTCAAAGTTAATTTGGGATAGATTTGTAATATTTGAGTTTAAATTTTTATGATATGGTGGAATAATTATATTACCATTGCTATCACATATAAGTGAAAAACCTTCTCCATTAAATGTAGAAATGGATAATAATTCAGATATAAACTCAACATCATAATCAGCTGCAATCACAGCAACAATTTTACCTTTATTGTATAATGGTACAGCGTATGTCTCAGTAAGTTTTCCTGTCGCTTTATCTATTAATGGTTTTGATATATTAGATTCACCTTTAATTGCAAGTTTAAAATAGTCTCTATCTGAAAAATCTATTCCCAAAATTTCTTCAGCATATCCTTTACCATTTGGTAAAATCATACCAATATTATTATAATTACTATTTTCGTTATATGATTTTAGCATTTTTAAAGTTTTTTCTAAATTGAAGCTGTCTTCTGTTTCTAAAATTTTAGAAATACTCTCTAATTTGTCTAAATTACTTTTCAATTTACTATTGATGGCAATTTTACTTTCTGCACTAATTTCAGACAAATAATTTTTTGTTTCATATTCTAACACATTATCCATGTTACTCACATAAAAAAATGCAAATATACTAAAAAAGAATAGTACTATAAATGCAATTAACACATTTTTCACTATTGGCCTACTATTTTTCAAGTAGCTACACCTCACCCTCTTTTCCAATTGTAATTTCATTGATTCACTTTATTTTACTATTAATAACTCTTTTTTACAATTAAGTTTCATAAATTGTTAATAAAGGGCAATTTAAAAAAATGTTATTTATAGGGTAACAATATTTAAGGGTATAAATACATCAATAACATATTAAATTATATTAAAGCTATAAATACTAATATAATTTAATATGCTATCACTTATATCTATACCCATCTACATATACCTTAAATAGCAATCTTTATTTTTCTAGAATTTCTCTTCTTATTGATGATTTTTTAAAATATTCTACCAATTTATTTTTATCATTATTAAAAATAGCATCTTTTATCAAATTTACTTCTGATTCAAAATTTTCTATAGATTTTAGTAAATTATCTCTATTTCCTAAAAAAAGTTCACTCCATAAGTCTTCATTCATATTTGCAATTCTAGTTAAATCTCTATAACTATCTCCTATAAATTTACCAGTATCTCTGTCTTCTTCATCACTATTTATAAGAGCAACTGCCATAACATGAGGAAGTTGAGATGTAAAAGCTATAATCTCATCATGTTTCTGTGAAGTTAATTTTTTTACTCTTTTAAATCCTATTTCTAAAATTAAATTTTCAACTAATTCTAAATTCTTTATATTATTTCTACCAGTTGGAGTAATTATATAATTCGCTCCCTTAAAGACCTCTTCACTTGCAAAATCAATTCCTTTTTTTTCTCTTCCTGCCATTGGATGCCCAAATATAAAATCTATATCATCTGGAATTATTTTTAATACATCATTAATAATTGCTTCTTTTATTCCTGTGGTATCAGTAATTATAGTTCCTTTTTTAAAGAATTCTTTATTATTATTTAAAAAGTCCACAATTAATCTAGGATATATAGATAATATGATTAAATCAGCTTCTTTAAAAAACTCGTTACCCGTAGTACTTCCTTCTTTTATGATTTTTGTTTCTTCTGCTTTTTTTAAAGTTTCTAAATCTACATCTACCCCAAATACATTTTCATATCCTGCTTTTTTTAGTGCTTTAGCAAAAGAACCTCCTATAACTCCTAGCCCTACAATAACAATATTCATTAGCTTCACTCCCCCAGATTATTTTTCTTTAAACTCAAATTTAAATTTATCACTGATTTCATTCGTAATATTATATATAGCAGTATTTAATGATTTATCATTTAAAATCTCGATATCCGAAAATTTTTTATAAAGACTTATTCTCTCATCATAAAGGTTGTATAATCTATCTTTGCCATTCTTTAATAAAGGTCTTGAATTAATATTTATATCTTCTAAAATTTTTTGTACAGGTCTATCAATAAAAATAATTATACCTGTTTCTTTTAGTATTTCCATATTGATATCTTTCTTTATTACACCACCACCAGTAGACACTACGGTCTTATCACTTACAGAAAGTTCTTTACACGCTTGAGTCTCATAGTCTCTAAAAACAGATTCTCCTTCTGAAAATAATTCTGCTATACTTTTTTGAGAAATTTCACTTATATAATCATCCATGTCACAGAAACTACAACTATACTCTTGAGACAAAAGTTTACCAATTGTAGTTTTTCCACTCCCTGGCATACCTATTAATATTAATTTTTCTTTTGATTTATTTATCATAACAATCCCCCTTACAAAAACTCTAATTTTAATTCATTATATATAACATCTAAAATATCATTATTTATTTTTTTATCCTGCCAAATTTCTTGAGATTTTATTGCTTGACCTACCAACATATATAATCCATCACAAGTTTTTTTACCTACATCATTGCCAATTTTTAAAAACTCGGTTTCTCCAGGATTATAAATTAAATCTACTAAGGTATCAAAATTTTGTATAATTGATTTTGATACTGGTGATATCCCTATATTAGGATACATTCCTACTGGTGTAGCATTTAACATTATATTTCCTTTTATATGCTTAAGTTCCTCATAGTCTATTAATATAGCTTTATCATTTAATAATTTTTTATTATCCTTTTTTCTAGTTGAAACATAAACTTTATCTACTCCAGAATCAAGAAGATATGTAAGAGCAGCTTTAGAAGCACCACCAGTTCCTAATATAACAGCTACTTTTCCTTGTACATCAATATGTGCCATTTTGAACATACTGTCGAGACCAAAGTAATCCGTATTATAGCCATATAATATATTTTCTTTAAGTAAAACTGTATTAACTGCTCCTATACGTTTTGCTTCTGGTGATATAAAATCCAAATATTTCATAATACGTTCCTTATATGGCACAGTAACATTTACTCCTTGTATTCCTAATAATTTTATAGCACCACCTAACTTAGATATATCTTCTTTTGAAATTTCAAAGTTTTTATATGCACTTTCAATATTTAATATCTCAAATATTCGTTTATGGATTTGAGGTGAAACACTATGAGAGAGTTTTTCACCTACTAGACCAAAAAAATTCATCTTTGTACCTCCTAATAACTACAATCAAATAAAGAATTCTATTCCCTATTCAATCTTATTTTTATATACACCTATAAATTTAAAATATGCTGTATTATTCTCTATCAATTCTAATAAATTGTATACTTTAGGATTATATATAGAACATTCAAAATCTATATAAAAGAAATATCTCCATGAAGCATTTTGCATAGGTCTTGATTCTATTTTTGTCATATTTATATTATTTTCAGCAAAGTATCCAAGTACTTTATACAGTTTTCCTGCTTCATGTTCAACAGAAAATACTATGCTCATCTTGTTTGATTCTTCATCAATGTGTATCTGGTTACTGATTACCACAAATCTGGTATAATTATTCGTAATATCATTTATACAAGGGCTTATTATTTCTAGTTCATAAATATTTGCAGCTTTTTTACTTGCAATTGCTGCTTTTGTTTTGTCTTGAAGTTTTTTTACAAGTTCAGCACTTGTTGCTGTATTATTAAATGGTATCAGCTTCCAATTACTATTCTGTTTTAAAAATTCACTACTTTGCCCTATTCCTTGTGGATGAGAGTATATTTCTTTTATATCTTCAAGTTTTGTACCTTTTATTCCAATTAAATTTTGGTCTATTTTTATACATTCTTCTCCAACTATATAAAATCCATATTTTCTTAAAAGATCATAAGTTTCAGAAATAGCTCCTGTAGATGAATTTTCTATAGGTATTATTCCATAGTCTATTTCTTTATTTTTAAGTGCTACGAAAACATCCTCAAATTCTTTAAATTGTTTTTTGGATATTTTTTTGTTGAAGAATTTATTTAGTGCTTCTTCTGTAAATGAACCTGATATTCCTGGAAACCCTACTAGGATATTTTTTTTATTAATTTCATATTTTAAGGTTTTATATTTATCTATGTTCAATAAATCAATTTTCTCATTTGATGAATTCAGGCTACATTCAAATTTATGTTCACTATCATTATCCATTAATCTCTTTTGTAACCCTCTACTAATTTTCATTATGGAATTAAAAAACTGTATGGTTTCTTGTGAATATGATTTATTATTCAAATTATCTACAGCTTTATTTAATACTTTTTCTTCTCTATCTTTTTGAAATATAGTAGTGTTATTTTTCATTTTATGTTTAGCAATCTCAAGAACTGTATTCATTCTCTTTTCAAATAATTGAATAAGCTCTTTATCTATGTCATCAATTTCATTTCTATATCTTGTTAAATCCTCCATTATTATCGTCCTTTCCTGAACCTCCCATGACTAAAGTCACGAGTGTGCGTAGCTATTTTTTAATCAAATCAAAAATTCCAATAGCCGTTACTGCTTCTATTACAGGTACTGCTCTTTGAACTATACAAGGGTCATGTCTACCTTTAATAGATAAAATATCATCTTTTTTATCTTTTATATTAATTGTTTTCTGCTGAACACTAATTGATGGTGTTGGCTTTATTGCCACTTTGAAAATTATTGGCATTCCAGTTGTAATACCTCCAATGATTCCTCCATTATTATTTGTTTTACTCTTAACTTGATTACCTTCATAATACATTTCATCATTACTTTGAGAGCCATACATATCTGTAATTCCAAAACCTAGACCAAATTCTACACCTTTTACAGATGGAACAGAAAACAATAAATGAGATAGAGTAGATTCAACAGAATCAAAAAATGGATTTCCAATTCCTACATTAATTCCTACTACTGCACATTCAATTATACCACCAACTGAATCTCCTTGATTTTTTGCATCTATAATAGTATCCCTCATAGCTTCTTCCTTTGATAAATCAAGTAAAGGTAACTCTAAAGTTTGTAAATTGGTTAATTGTTGTTTTGATATATCTACATAATCAAAGCTCGTATCTTCTATATCTTTAACTTTTTTTATGTGTGCTCCTACCTCTATTCCTTCTCGTGATAGAATTTGTTTACATATAGCACCACAAAATACTAATGGAGCTGTTATCCTACCCGAAAAATGTCCTCCCCCTCTGTAGTCATTAAACCCAGAATATCTTACATGTCCTGTATAATCTGCATGTCCTGGTCTCATCAAATTTTTAAGTTCACCATAATCTTTTGAGCGAGTATCACTATTTCTTATGATTGCACATAGTGGAGTTCCTGTAGTTCTTCCATCAAAATAACCACTTAAAATTTCTGGTATATCTCTTTCATTTCTTGAGGTAGAAATAGCATTTTTTCCAGGTGCCCTTCTTTTCATTTCTTTATCAATCTTATCAAGATCAAGTTCAATCCCTGCAGGAAGACCATCTATATTTATACCTATAGCATTTCCATGAGATTCTCCAAAAATGGATATTTTTAAATTATTTCCCCATGTTCCACTCATCAATTCGCCCTCCTAACATCTCAAAATCTTTAAAAAAATGTGGATAAGATTTAGATACACACTCAAAATCTTTTAATACTATTGGCTTGTCACATCTACAAGAAGCTATTGCAAGTGTCATTGCAATTCTATGGTCTTTATGACTCCATACTTCTACTCCACCATTTAGTTTACTTACTCCATCAATTATTAAACTATCCTCTTTTTCTTCTATATTCGCTCCAAGTTTGCTCAATTCGACACTTATTGCATGAAGTCTATCACATTCCTTAATTCTAAGCCTTCCAGCATTTATTATTGTAGTTCTTCCTCTACTTAAAGCTGCTACCACAGATAAAACTGGTATTATATCTGGACATTGAGATGCATCTATTAAAGTACTATTTAAGCAATTAACTATACCTTTTATTTTTTCATCTTGTCTTAAAATTTCCATACCCATTCTAGATAAAATATCAATAACTTCACTATCGCCTTGAAGAGAATCTTCTTTAAGGTCTAGTACATTAATATTTCCTCCAATAGCATCTGCTGATAAATAAAATGCACCTTGAGAATAATCGCCTTCAACTTTATAATCTCTAGCTTTATACATTTGATTTCCTTTTATAATAAATTCTTTATAATCATTATTTACAATTTCTATTCCAAAATCTCTCATAGTTGAAAGAGTTAAATCTAGATATCCTTTGGATTCTAGCTCAGTTGTAATTATTATTTTTGAATCATTATCTAATGTAGGTAAAATAAATAATAAACCTGTTATAAATTGAGAACTTATATTTCCTTTTACTTTAAATTCATCTGGTTTAAGTTTTCCTGATATGATTAAATCCAGTTGATTTTCTTTATAGCTATACTCTATGTTTTGTCTATCAAAAATCTCATAATAAGTATCAAGTGGTCTTTTACCAAGGTTTCCTCTACCTACAAATCTTTTTATTCCATCAAATGCTAGTGATATAGGCACTAAAAATCTTAAAGTAGAACCTGATTCATTGCAATCTATAGTCAACTTAGGTTGATTTAATTGATTTTCTTTATTCAAAATTGCTTCTTTTGAAAAAATACCTGTAATTTCTAAAATGTCGTCCTTCTTTTCTATAATAGCTCCAAGTGATGTCATTGCCCTTATAGTAGCTATAATATCATCAGAAAAATCTATATTAGAAATTCTACTTTTTCCATCACTTAAAGATGAACAAATAACTGCCCTATGTGCCATACTTTTTGATGGTGGGATTTTTACATCTCCAGACAATCTACTTGGATATATTTTTAAACTTCCCATCAGTTTACCTCCTGAAAAAATTTAGAAGTAGTATTATATATAATACTCTCTCCAATATTCTTTAAAAGTATTATTTTTAATGTATCACCTAGATTCTTTTTATCAAGAGATATTACATCTATTATCGACTTGTTATCTCTTAATTCAATTTCATAAGGTAAATCATAATTTATTAAGATTGATTTTATAAGCTCTGATGTACCCTTCTTTGTAATTCCTCTTTTTTCACTCTCTAAAGTTATCTTATACATTCCTAGACCAACAGCTTCCCCATGAGTATAACCAGAAAAATTGTAATATGTCTCAATAGCATGACCTAATGTATGACCAAAATTTAGAAGCATTCTGTCTCCAAAATCTCTTTCATCAGCTTCAACCACTGTTTTTTTAATAAAGCAACACTCATGTATAATGTATTCTATATGTTGCATTACTTTGTCTCTATTTTTTAAACTCAAAAGCTTATCAAAAAAGGTTTTGTCTTTTATACAACCATATTTTATGACTTCTGCCATCCCATCTCTATAAAATTTTTCTGGAAGTGACAATAATACATTTGGGTCAATAAACACAGCTTTAGGTTGATAAAAGCTTCCCACTAAGTTTTTTCCTCTTTCAAGGTCAACTCCAACTTTTCCACCTACAGAACTATCAACTTGTGCTAACAGAGATGTTGGAATTTGAACAAAATTTACACCTCTTAGAAAAGTTGCTGCTACAAATCCACCTAAATCTCCTATTACCCCTCCTCCTAAAGTAATAATCAAATCTTTTCTAGTCAACTTAAAGTCAAGTAAACTATCGTATATTTTAGGAAGAGTATTAAATGACTTTGTTTCTTCACCAGCTTTTAATATTATAGCTTTAGTTTCAAATCCAGATTCATTTAAATTATTTTTTACTTCATTTAAATATAATTTCGCTATATTTTCATCAGTTACAATAAAAATCTTATTCCCAGAATATATTTTTTTAATTTCTTTACCTATATCTTTTAGTATATTTTTTTTAATAAATATGTTATAGCTATTCTCTTTTAAATTTACTAATAATTTTTCTTCCACACTTAACCATCCTTTTATAGATTATATTTCTCTTCCAACTGCTAATGCGATAGTTTTTAATTCACTTATTAATTCATCATATTCATTTGGTTTAATTGATTGTTTACCATCACAAAGTGCATGTGCTGGGTCATTATGAACTTCTATTATAAGACCATCTGCTCCAACTGCAATTGCTGCTTTAGATAGAGAGTCTACCATCCATGATTTTCCTGCTGCATGACTTGGGTCAACTATTACTGGTAAATGACTAAGTTTCTTTACAGCTAAAATAGCACTTAAATCCAAAGTATTTCTAGTATATGTTTCGAAAGTTCTTATACCTCTTTCACAAAGGACTACATTTTCATTTCCTCCAGCCATTATATACTCTGCTGACATTAACCACTCTTCAATTGTAGCAGATAATCCTCTTTTTAAAAGTATTGTTTTATTTGTTTTTCCTAATTCTTTTAATAAATCGAAGTTTTGCATGTTTCTAGCTCCAACTTGAATTACATCTACATTTTCTTCAAATATATCTATATCTTGCGTTGACATTATTTCTGTAACTATAGGAAGACCTGTTTTTTCTTTTGCTTTCTTTAATAAATCTAATCCATCGTATCTTAATCCTTGGAAAGCGTATGGTGATGTTCTTGGTTTGAATGCTCCTCCTCTTAAGAATCCTGCTCCTGATTTTTTTACATCTTCAGCTATAGATACTATTTGTTCTTCTGTTTCAACAGAACAAGGTCCAGCTATCATGGCAATTTTTTTTGAACCAATTTCCACACCATTAACATTTATAATAGAAGGTTCTGGATGAAACTTTCTATTTGCTTTTTTAAAAGGCTCTACTACATGCATAACTTTTTCAACTATCTTATTTGCTTCTATTCTTTTTGCATCTATTTTACTAGTATCCCCAACTAATCCTAAAACAGTTAGTTCTGTCCCATCTATGGGATTAACTTCTACTCCTTCTCTCCCAATAGCTTCTATTAATTTCTTAACTTCACTTTTATCTGCTCCCATTTTTAATACTACTATCATTTTTACTACCTCCCAATATTATAATTTTATATTTAAAATAAAAAAGAGAACTCACTAATGAGTTCTCCAAAATAATCTATTAAGCATTAAACCTTATATAAATATATAAAATAATCATTTTTATAAAATTTACTTATGCTCAAAATCATTAAAACAAGGCCTCACCAGAAAGGAATTACATGTATTTTTGTAAAAGAAATAGCCAGCGCTAAAATAAAAGCCCCAGAACATAAAGTAATAAAAGCTATAAAGTTTTGCTGTTAGTTCTTTTAATATTCCTTTCATAGTATTATCCTCCATTTTTATAATTTATTATTCTTCTTGTTTAATAATTATAGCAAAGAAAATATAATTGTCAATATTTTCTATAAATATTTTCAATTTAAAATATTTTTTCATTTACTTAAATTAGTTTCTTAATTGTTGCATTTTTATAAAATTGTTTAAAAATCATCTGCTATTTATAATAGTTTTTTTATTTTAAATATTACAATTCCAACAAAAATTATACATAACATAAAAAGTAAAGTTGCTGGATATCCATAGACCCAATTTAATTCTGGCATATATCTAAAGTTCATTCCATATATCCCAGTTATAATTGTAAGTGGTGCAGATATAGCTGTTAATAAAGTTAATTTTGTAATTAAATGATTTGTTTTTTCACCTACTCTAGAGGAGTAAATGTCTAAGAGTTTATCTGCTAACTCTCGTGTTGATAATGCAAAATTATATAATTTGTCAATTCCAAAATCTATACCTTGAAAATTTTCAAGATTATATTTTTTTACATTGGAATATTTCAAATATCTTATATTTTCTTTTACTATTCTGTCACCAATATATAAAAGAGGTCTTGTATTTTTAACTATAGTTCTTGTTAGTCCTCTTACATCACTTATTCTAGATACATGATTTTTATGAATATTATCCATCATCTCATCTTCTATTTGAAGAATTAATTCTTCAACTTTTTCCAAAGATTCAAAACCATTTTTTATAACTTCTCTAAAAATTAAATAGTTTATTTTAAATAGGTTTATAACTGGATTTTTTTCAAGTTGAGAATTTTTCAAAATAATATTTTTTACAAATTCAAATAAAAAATGTTCCTCATTTACTACAACCAATATAAAATTATCTGATAGATACATATTAACTTCTTCTATAACAGCATCTCCATCTCTTAATTCAAATGTATTTAAACTCAAAAAATCATAATTATCAAATAAGTCAAGTTTCGTTATTTCATCAAATTTAAGACAATCATTAAAGGTTATCTCATCTATATCCAAGATTTCCTTGAGTAATTTCAAATTTTTTGGAGCACTTAATATGAGGTAAGAATTTTCTGCTGTATAAAATTTTTTTCTAAAATCTTCGATAATCTCTCTTGTATTCAAATTCAGTATATACATACATCTACTCCTAAATTTCAATTTACATTTTAAAAATTTTCTATAATCATTACTGTAATTATTTTACACTATTTTAATAATTATTATTTAATATTTATATTAAATTTATTATAAGATAAGTGCTTATGTTTTTATTATTTGACCAAAAATTTTACCATATATTTATTTTAAATCATATTTCATATTATTAATACTAAAAAATTATTGATACTAAAAAAACTAAAAAATAAAATGCATATGCTAAACTGACAATAACATATACACTTCATTCTTATTTTAATTAAATTATATAATTGTAATATATATTAAATATCTAATCTGATAATTAAATATACATAAAACCTATTCATCGTTTAATCTATATCCTACACCAACTTCCGTAATTATATACCTTGGGTCAGCAGGTTGCTTTTCTATTTTTCTTCTTAATGTTGCCATAAAAACCCTTAAAGATTTAGTTTCATTGCCAATAATACTACCCCATATCTCTTTTATTATAAAATTATGAGTAAGTACTTTTCCATGATGTTTTGCAAGTAATGAGAGAATGTTATATTCAATCGGTGTCAAATGGACTTCGTTATCGTCAACAATAACTCTTCTTTTATCAAAATCAATCAATAATTTATCCACCTCAAATGTAGACTTTACTTCTTCTCTTTGATGTAATTCCACCTGTGAGTGTCTAAATGCTACTCTAACTCTAGCTAATAATTCTACTATTGAAAATGGTTTTGTTAAATAATCATCTGCACCTGCATCAAATACTTCTACCTTTTCTCTATCTTGTTCTCTTGCAGAAACTACAATTATTGGTATCTTTGAAAATTGTCTAATAGCTTTTATTACCTCTATTCCATCCATATCTTCTAGCCCTAAATCTAAGAGAACAACATCTGGAGAATATGAAACAGCAATCGATATTCCTTCCTTACCAGTTATAGCTTCCTTGACATCATAATCTTGTGTCAAAAGTGCAGTAGATATAAATTTTCTTATTGTCTTATCATCTTCTACTAATAATATAAGTTTTTTACTCATTTCTTCCTCCAAAATAACTCTCAAAATTTAATGCAATTCATTTTCCTTAGGCAAACTAAACTTAAAAGTTGAACCTTTATCTCTATTATTTTCTACCATAATTTCACCTTTATGAGCTTGAATTATGGATTTACAAATTGATAATCCAAGTCCAACACCTTTTCTAGAGTCCTTAGACCCTTCTTCTCCTGTAAAAAATCTATCAAAAACATGCTTTTTCAATTCTTTTGATATACCAGGTCCATTATCAGATACTTCAAACCAAACATAATCTTCTTCTTCATATACATTTATATTTATCTTACAATCTTCTTTTGAATATTTTAAAGAATTATCTATTAAATTAATTAAAACTTGCTCTATCAATTTTGCATCCATAGGAACGAATAATATCTGTTCTGGTATGTTAATATCTATAATCGTATTCTCAATTCTTTTTTTAATTTTTTGCAATGCCTCTGAGATAATCTCTTCAACAAGTTCAGAGTGTTTTTTGACTTCTAATTTACCTTCATCTATTTTAGTCATGCTAAGTAAATTTTCAACAAGTCTTATTAGCCATTGAGTATCTTCATATACACCACTAAGTAATTCGTCTATTATATCCTGACCTATAGTACCCTTATTTTTTATAATCGTACTTACTGCTCCAGATATTCCTGCCAATGGAGTCCTAAGGTCATGAGATACTGCTCTTAGAAGATTACTTCTTAATCTTTCTCTCTCTATTTCAAGATTGGTATTTTCTTTTGCCTCTGACAATATTTCTCTATCAAGAGCTATTGCCATTTGAGCGATTATTGTTTCAATTAAATTTATATCTTCTGCATCTAGTTTCGAATCAACACATGATATCCCAACAACACCCAAAGTTAAATTCATACCTACAATTGGTATATAGTATCCCTTTGAGCCTGGAAGTGTATCTGTGTCACTCCCTGCCACTGTTGAATTGGATAAAACCCAACTTGCAACAGCTTTTTCATCATCACTATCTAAATCATTTTTATCTTTATTAGAAGCATTTTTTTTATATAACTTTGATTTCTTATACTTATCTACACTTAAATAACAAACTACATCTCTACTCAAGCTAAGAGATAAAAGTTCTATCCCCTTATTTACTATATCGTCTTTATTTGATAACCTTAAAAATCCCTTGATTATCTGGTATATCATTTTTGTATTTTCTTCTCTTTTAGCAGCTGTTACTGCTTCATGTTGTATCTTAGATGTAAGTGTACTAGTTATTATACCAACTATTGAAAACACCACTAATGTAACTATATAATTTGAATTAGCTATTGATAATGTATATATTGGTTCTGTAAAAAAATAATTTAGTAATATTATATTGAATACAGAGCTTATTATACCTGTACTATATCCTTTAGTCCACATTGAAACTAAAACTACTCCCAGCATATATATTAACAATATATTTTCTCTTATAAATCCTAGACTTTGCACTACATATGCTAAAACACTTATCATTAAAGTAACAATCATAAGTTTGATAAAATCAATCTTGCTAACTTTAAATTTTGATTTTATTGATAATTTATCTTTTTTAGGTTTATATTTAACTTCTGAAGCAAATTTGTAAGGTATTATATGTATATCTATATAATCCACTTCGTCTATTAATTTGTCAACTATATCTTTTTTAAATTTCTTATTAAATTTTTTATTATTTGAATGATTTCTACCTATTACAATTTTTGTTACATTTCTAAGCTTTGCAATTCTGAGTATCTGTTCAATTATATCTTCACCATGTAAAACAATTATTTCACCACCTAATTTCTTGGCAAGTTTTAAATTGTTTTGTAACTGTTTTTGCTCCTGTAAAGGCAATCTTGCTGTATTTGGAGTTTCAACATATAAGGCTATCCATTTTGCAAATGTACTGTCTGATATTCTAGATGCAGTTCTAATTACTTTTGCAGAAGATGGAGATGGGCTTATACATGCAAGCAGTGTATCTGATGTAGGTATTACGCTTACACCTCCTTTTGATAATCTAGTCATTTGTACTTCTTTATTTACTCGTTCTGCTGTCTTTCTAAGGGCAATTTCTCTAAGTGCAACTAGATTATCTTTTATAAAAAAATTGTCTTTTGCTCTAATTGCTTGTTCTTTCTTATATATCTTACCTTCATTGAATCTTTCAAGAAGTACATCAGGTTCAACATCTATAAGTTCTAATTGTGTATTTGTGTCCAAAAACTTATCTGGTATTGTTTCTTTAACTGATACATTTGTAATTATTTCAACAATGTCATTTAGACTTTCTAAGTGTTGAACATTTACAGTAGTATATACATTTATACCTGCTAACAATAATTCTTCTATATCTTGCCACCTTTTTGTGTGCCTTAACCCAGTAACATTAGAATGTGCAAACTCATCTACCAATATAACTTCTGGTTTTCTTTGCAAAGCAGCATCTAAATCAAATTCTTTTAGTTTTATAGATTTATATTCTATCTCCTTAACAGGAAGAGTTTCTAATCCCTCAAGTAAAGCCAATGTTTCTGGTCTTGTATGTGGTTCAATATATCCAACTACTACATCGACGCCTACTTTTTTCAGGTTTTGTGCAGATTCCAACATGGAATAAGTCTTTCCTACTCCTGCTGCATAACCAAAAAATATTTTTAATTGCCCTCTATTCAATTTATTTTCTTCGCTTTTAATTTTTTGTAACAATATATCAGGATTTGGTCTGTCCATTAAACAACCTCCTTACACCTTTCACTATTATTATATTATCAATTTTGGTATAAAATTGTAGTTAAAATATATTTTTAATGATTAAGATTATGTAAAGATTTAAGTATGTACTATTAACTAAAAAGTAAAAGTGTTTAATAAATGCAAGTATCTAGTAACTTTAGAGTCTAATATACATAAAAAATAAAGCAAAACACTTCAAATGAATGATATGCGTTTTGCTTTATTTACAATTTTATTTTCAGATATTTAGTTTTAATCGTTAATAAAGTCCAAAAGAATGTTTCCGTTATTTGTATAAGTTGTAAGTTTCTTTGAACCATTATGTTTATCATTAGGCAAATTACTTTTTCCCTTTTTTATATAGTTTGATATAAAAAAATCATTATAAGAACCTATTAATGTTCCACCAATATTCCCATTTTTCGTTTCAAGTTTTATAGTGTTTCCTACATCAAGTTCTTCCAATTCAATATTTCCATTACTCACCTTTATATCTACTGAACTTAAAAATGATAATTGGGATATTTCTACATCTCCATTAGATGTTTTTAGATTTAGATTTTCTAAAGATTCATTTGGTATCCATATTTTTATTGTTCTGTTTTCCATTGAAGTTTTCCCACCTATATAATCGTTCCAATCTTTATTAGTAATATATTTAATTGACAATCTATTTTTTTCAGATAAATCAATCATGTAATACTCCTTTACACTCTCATAATAAGAAATATGGATTTGTTTATTTGAAGATGGAAAAATCTCAACTTTTCTATCTTTTATATCCACTGTGATATTATCTATATCTAACATAGAGTATTGCTTTTCCTTATAAGTAGTATCTGTAGAAGAACATCCTGCTAAGATACTTGATAATACGATTAATATACTTAAAATACTAAACAATTTTTTAATGTTTTTTTTCATTATCATCTCCCAATTAAATAGCCTTCTTTTTTAATACAATCAACCAAAGATACGCCAATATAAAACTACTTAATAAACAAATTCCAATATGTAACAATGAATTGCTATTGAACATCATAAGCTTAAAAAAATCTACTAATATATTACGTAAAGGTTGTATAGGCACAAATATACATATGATAGCAATAAGAGTGATATCTGTTAGCCATCCATACCAATAAGCTTGCATGGACAATAATAACTGTAAAAATATAGCTACTAATAGTAGGAAGGTAAATTGCTGAAAAAAAGCAATAAATGGTCCATTTTCCCACCAACCACATAGCTCTAATAAATTGATTACAGTTTGAGTTTGATTAATAGGGTCTATTACAAGGTGAATGAAAGTATTTATCAAAGATACTGAGAAAGCAGCAATGATATATGTTATCATACTACCCCAAAAATAATATTTTTTAGTTACATTTAAATATATTAGCTTGCTAAAATTAAAATATACAATAAAAAATGGAATTATTAAAATATAAAGGTAAGTATAATTTCCACGGCTTATGGCTATTTTTGCATCACTAGATGTACTGGATAATAGTACTACTAAAATTGTAATAATAAATCCAATAGAGCTACTCGCAAAATTACGTTTTATAATTGTTAAAATTGGCTTCATATTAAATTACCTCCTTTTTTTCAACCATATGAATAAAAAAATCTTGAAGAGACATTTTTTCTATATTAAGGCTATTGGAATTAATAGGTGCATCAAAAATATGCCTCGTCAAAAATCCACCGACTTGCTCATTTCCAATTATATTTAAATCTTTAGTAGCTTCTTCTACTTCTCGTTTTGCTCCGCTCACACTATATGCTTTATCCTTAATAACTTGTAATGTATCAAAAAAACATAATGTACCTTTATCAATAATAATTAATTTTTGCATAACTTTTGCAATTTCATCTATTATGTGAGTCGAAACAATGATAATTCTTGGTTTCCGAGAAAAACTTTCTGTTAATAAAGAATAAAATTCTGCACGCATAATTGCATCAAAACCAAGTACTGGTTCATCTAAAAGAATTACTGGTTTATTACTTGAAAGACAAATAATAGTAGAAACCATAGTCTTCATTCCCAATGAAAGTTTATTGAATTTTTTACTTCCATCCAATTCAAAGCGTTCCATCATCTCCATAGCAAATTGATTGTCAAAAAAAGGATTTAATTTTCCTGCAATTTGAATAAGCTTTTTTACAGGAAGATTAAAGTGTTTTGCAAAATTATCAATGTAGCTTACACTAGTATCCATCGTTGCTGTACTAATAGAATATCCATTCACACAAATATTTCCACTAGAAATATTCTGATAACCTGCAATAGATTTTAAAAGTGTGGTTTTTCCTGCACCATTTCTTCCCAACAGGCAATATATTCCCTCTGCTTCAATTGTACATGTAAAGTCTCTTAAAACAACTGCATCTTTGTATTTCTTTGTTATTTTTTTTAATTCTATCATAACTTGTTAACCTCTCTAATGTTCATTTTTTATACCATTGTGACTTATATCAACACATGATATAATGTATTATAAACTTTTGTGTTACAAAAAGGTCAAGAGGTGAATGAATGAAAAATTATTTTTCGATTAAGCAAGCTGCAGAAATTGTAGGTATGACTAGTGAAACACTACGTCACTATGACCGTATTGGTATTGTAAAACCTTGTTACAGAGATGAATCATCTGGTTATAGATATTATTCTGAGCAAGAACTTATAAAACTACAAACTATAGAATTACTTAAATCAATGGATTTTACATTAACAGAAATTGGAGATATATTACAACTTGATAACCTACATAAAGTTATTAAAGCTCTAAAACAAGCTGAAGAAAATGCAAACAAGAAAATAGCTTATCTCCAATATGCAAAAGAAAAAATTAAACGTGCTTACACAGATTATGAAAACAAGCTAAATAATATTAACACTAAAAAAGATGATTTTTTTGTAATGCATATTCCCAAAAGAGTTATTCTTATTTCCAATAGCATGGAACATGCATCATTAAAAAATTTATGGAACTATCATGAACATTTTTATAAGCAACTTGATGCATCATTAGAATCACAATTTTTATTTGAGGATATGGCAGGTATGATTACAACGCCTGAAAAATCTAGACTGTTTGCTATTTGTTTAAAATATCCCTCTACAAAAGGACTGACTACATTACCAGAAGGAGATTACCTATGTGCAAACTGTACAGAAGAAAATAAAGATATAGTTTTAAGAGAATTGCTTCATAAACTAAAAATGGAATCTAATATATGTCCAAATATAATTGTACACATCATATCTGTAACTGGAATTTTGCAATGGAATTACCAAATACAGATATTGTTAAATTAAAATAACTTGTTTAGAACTTGCAAAACATAAAAATTAAAGCTAATTATGTTAAATGATATTTTTCCATATTAAAAAGTGGTACAACATTCACAAATGCTATACCACTTTTTAGTCAATCTAAAAGTATTTTATTACAAACTATTAAATAATTATTTTATTGTAAATTAAGTATTTCCATAAACTCATCGCCTGTAATAGTTTCTTTTTCTAATAAATATTCAGCAAGTTCATGAAGTTTTTCAATATTGTTTTCTAAAATTTCAGTTGCATTTTTATGACAAGTTTTTATTATTCTAAATACTTCTTCATCAATTTTAGCGGCAGTGTCTGAAGAACAAGCAAGAGAAGTATCTCCTCCTAAATATTGATTACTTACTGTCTCAAGAGCAACCATGTCAAACTCTTCACTCATACCAAGACGAGTAACCATAGCTCTTGCAATTTTAGTAGCTTGTTCTATATCGTTTGATGCACCTGATGTACAAGTATTAAAAATAACTTCTTCAGCAGCACGACCACCTGTAAAGGTAGTTATTTTATCAATTGCTTCTTCTTTAGACATAAGCACACTTTCATCTTCTGCAACTTGCATGGTATAACCTAGTGCACCTGAAGTTCTAGGTATTATAGTAATCTTGTGGACAGGAGCAGAATGTTTTTGCATGGCAGCAACAAGTGCATGACCGATTTCATGATAGGCTATAATTTTCTTTTCCTTGTCAGAAATTACAGCTCCTTTACGTTGATATCCAGCAATTACAGTCTCAACAGATTCATCAAAGTCTTGTTGTTCTACCACATCCCTACCAGATTTAACAGCTAAAAGTGCTGCTTCGTTCACAATATTTGCAAGTTCCGCACCTGATGCTCCAGATGTAGACCTAGCAACTGCATTATAATCTATATCTGAGCTTACATTTACATTTTGAGCATGTACCTTTAATATAGCTTCACGTCCTCCAAGGTCTGGAAGTTCAACTGGTATACGTCTATCAAATCTTCCTGGGCGAAGTAATGCTTTATCAAGACTATCAGGTCTATTTGTAGCAGCAAGTATTACTACACCTATTCCACCATCAAAACCATCCATCTCACTTAATAACTGATTTAAAGTTTGTTCACGTTCATCATTTCCACCCAATCCACTTCCATTATCACGCTTTTTACCAATAGTATCAATCTCATCTATAAATACTATACATGGAGCTTTTTCTTTTGCTTGTTTAAATAAGTCACGGATTCTAGATGCTCCCATTCCTACAAACATCTCAACAAATTCAGAACCAGATATTGAGAAAAATGGCACATTTGCTTCTCCTGCTACAGCTTTTGCGAGTAGTGTTTTCCCTGTACCTGGAGGCCCTACTAAAAGTGCACCTTTAGGCATTTGTGCTCCTATCTTTTTATATTTTTCTGGATTGTGTAAGAAATCTACTATTTCACTTAAAGCTTCTTTTGCCTCATCTTGACCAGCGACATCGTTAAATCTTTTTCCACTTTGAGCGGATACATACATTTTGGCATTGCTCTTTCCAAATTGCATACTATTGCCACCCATTCGCTTTTGCATTGATTTCATCATTAAATTACCAAATAGCATAAGAATACCTATAGGTATTATCCATGTAAGTAAAATGTTTAAAAGCGGTGAATTTTCCTTAGGAATAACCTTATTAAATTCTACTTTTGCATTCTTTAACCTATCTACTAATTCTGGGTCATCCATTCTACCAGTTATGTATATATTCTTATCCTTACTACTAGATGGGCTTATTGCTATTCTATTATTTTCTATCTCAACAGATTTGACCTTTCCTGTATCCAACATTGTAAGAAACTTTCCATAGTCAATCTCAACCATTTTTTTATCCATTAAACTTGGAAATATTAAAGCATTTAAAAACATTACTACTATTATTATAATCGTATAATAATAGAGACCAGACCTTTTTTGTGGTTTATGTTCATCCATAATTTTATTCTCCTTTAAATTATTTTTTATGTTATTTGCAATCAATGCAAGTTAAAAGCTTATTTAACTTTTCTAAACCTTCTATTATATCTTCCATATCCTGCAATTTTTCACTAGTCATATTTTCAAAATAATCATCAAAAATACTGCTTGAAATACTCTCTTGTATGTCTAATGATTTATTTGTAACCTTTACTTTTACAATTCTTTGGTCTTCCATATCTCTTATGCGATTTAAAAAACCATTTTTTTCAAGTCTCTGACAGATTACTGATACATTACTGTTTGTCATATTTAAATTTTTTCCTAAATCACTTATTTTTTTCTCTCCATGTTCGCATAGTTCTGACAAAATCAAAGCTTGTACTGCTGTAATACCAAGTGGTTGGTAAAATTGGCTTAATAGTGTTGCAAATTTTATATTTATATCTCTAGTCAATTCCAATAACTCTTTCTTAAAACTTATCTCATCCATACAAACTCTCCCTACGAAAATACTTTATTTTACTGACTATTAACCTTAGGTTTAAGTGTGTTTCACAAGCAAATACTTAATACTATAATATTTAATGTATTAAATATTATAGTATTAAGTATTTGTTGTCAATTACAATATTGTAACTTCAATTATTAATCTCTTATCTTATTGATGTTTAATTTGATACAATAAAATTTAATAAAAAATCGATGTATATATTTTACACCGATTTCTCATTTTTTAACCTCATTACAAGCAATTGTTTAAAATATAATATATCTAAAAATCAAAAGATAAATCAATAAATGGTACAAAGTTTAATTTCTTATTATCATATCATGTACAAAATCAAAACTTCCTTTATCTGCACCTAATGTTGTTTCCATAATGTAAATGAAAGCTTCTGTTTTTTGCAGCATTTCATCTTTGTTCCAATTAAACATTGATTCATCAAATATACATTCAGAAGAAGCAATCAAAAACTCTATTGTTTCTTTCGGATATTTTGTATTGAACACTCCTTCTCTTACACCTTGTTCTACTACATCTGCTAAAATTGGTGTGAAGTTTAGGATAGTTTTAACTATTGTCTTTTGATGCATCTCTGCATTGTTGGGTAAATGGAATTGTTCAATTACTTTTTCTTTATTGTTTCCAACACTAGGTCTTTGAGACATTAATATCTGAAAAAATTTTTCAAGTACTGGAATTTCTGGATTTAAAGCAATTTTTTTTGCCATGTTTATATCATTATCTATAATTCTAGTTATAATTGCATCCATTACTTCTTCTTTAGATTTAAAGTAGTAATAAAAAGTTCCCTTTGCAATTCCAATTTCATTTAAAATATCATTTATAGTAGTTTTTGAATATCCTTTAGTGCAAAAAAGCATTTCAGATGTATCTAATATTTCAGATTTTCGTTCTTCAGGGTCTTTTACTATTCTCATATGTTTTCTCCTTTCATTAGACCGTCAGTCGGTTTAGTATTATTATATAAAACTACTACTATAATGTCAAATTTTTTAAAAATAATAAGGTATAAAGAATCATTAAGATTATCTTTATACCTATAGCTTTCTATATCTTATTTAATTAGTTTTTATATACTATCCTAAATTTATTGTAGTAGATAATTTTTTATCCAATTTCTAAACAATAACTCAGAATGTTTCTTCCATTTGACTGTTGGCTCTTTTGAAGGGTCATTATTAATATAATAGTTTTGAGGTATTGATATTTCATCGCCCCTATCTATATCTCTCTTATATTCCTTATCAAGAGTGTACTTATCGTATTCACCATGTCCCATTACAAATACATCTCTTGAATTTGTAATTATATAAGGACCAGCTTCTTTAGAATGACTTACAATACTTAATTCTTTATTATTTTTTAGAGCTTCAGTATTTATAGTAGTATGTCTTGAATGTGGAGCAAAAAATTCTTTTTCAAATCCATCTACTATTTTACTATTTTTATCTACTTTATGCTTAAATACTCCAAAACATTTTTGACTTAATGGAAGTTTTTTTACATTGTAGTATTTGTAAAGACTTGCTTGAGCCGCCCAACATATATATAATGTAGATTTAGTTTTTCTTTTAGAATAATCCATAATTTCTTCTAGTTCATTCCAATAATCAACTTCTTCAAACTCCATTTGTTCAACTGGAGCTCCTGTTATTATAAAGCCATCAAAGTACTCTTCTTTGGCTTCATCAAATGTTTTATAAAAATCCTTAACATATTCATTACATACTCTTTTACTTTCTCTTGTTGAGATTTTAATAAATTCCACAGATACATTGAATCCTGTTTTGTCTATCCTTCTAAGTAAATCTAATTCTGTATCCATCTTTATAGGCATTAAATTCAATATAGCTATCTTTGTATCTATACTTTTTTCATATTTTAATTCTTTATTAAAATCTTCTTTGTAAATTACATCTATTCCTTCATCCAATAATTTATTAATAACAGGTAATCCTTTTGGTAGTATTAAAGCCATATCTTTTCACTTCTCTTTCTCTTAGAAATTTAAAGCTTGATTTAAATCAGCTATTAAATCCTCTACATTTTCTATTCCAACGGATAATCTTATTAGTGAAGGTAATACTCCAGATGCAATCAATTGTTCTTCTGTTAATTGTCTATGAGTAGTTGAAGCTGGATGTATAACGCATGTTCTTACATCTGAAACATGTGTAACTAAAGATGCTATCTGTAATTTCTCCACAAATTTCTTGGCATTTTCTAGCCCACCTCTTACTCCAAATGATAAAACTCCACTACATCCTTTTGATAGATACTTTTTCGCATTCTCATAATACTTGTTATCTTCAAGTCCTGGATAGTTAATCCAATCTACATTTTCGTGTTTTTCTAAAAATTTGGCTATTTTAAGTGCATTTTCACTATGTCTCTCCATTCTAAGGTGAAGTGTTTCAACATTTAAATTAGTAAGATATGCATTAAATGGACTTAAACAATTTCCATAATCTCTAAGTAGTTGAACTCGTGCCTTAGTTGCATATGCAGCATTTCCAAATTTTTGAGTATAACTTATTCCATGATATGTTGGGTCTGGTTCAACCAACTCTGGAAACTTCCCATTATCCCAGTTAAAGTTTCCTCCATCTACTATAATTCCTCCAACACTTGAAGCATGGCCATCTAAATACTTTGTAGTAGAATGAGTAACTATGTTTGCTCCATATTTTAGAGGATTACAAAGCACTGGTGATGCTAGTGAATTATCGACTATAAATGGAACATTCACTCTCTTAGCTACATTTGCTATTTTTTCAAAATCTATAACTTCAAGAGTTGGATTTGCAAGTGTTTCTGCAAACACAACTTTAGTGTTTTCATTTGCAAGTGCTACTATTTCATCTTCACTTGAGTCTAAGTCAAATGATATCAAATCTATTCCAAATTTTTTAAGACTAGGTCCTAATAAATTGAATGTTCCTCCATATACTTTTGAAGAACAAAGTATACTATCTCCTGATTTACATATATTTAAAACTGCTAACATATTTGCAGATTGACCTGATGACACAGCCACAGAAGATACTCCTCCTTCTAGTAGACTTATCTTTTCTTCAAAAGCTTGAATAGTAGGATTGCTTATTCTTGAATATATATGTCCATCAACTTTTAAGTCAAATAGTTCAGCAAGTTGGTCTATACTACTATATTTAAAAGTTGTACTTTGATATAAAGGTAAAACTCTTGGTTCTCCATTTCCTGGTTTGTAATTTCCTTGCACACATATTGTCTCTTTATTATACATTTTTGTATCCCCCTTAGATTTTAGTAAAAAATTAAACTATTTATCAGATGAGATTTAAAATAAATAAAGCCTGAGTATATAACTCAGGCTCTGTATAAGCTTAATTATACTCATCTCTCAGCTTTCGCCGCAGGATTTAGCACCAATGTATATAAATATACTGGTTGCCGGGTTTCATAGGGCCAGTCCCTCCACCTCTCTGGATAAGATTTATTTAATTTTTCTATGTTTTATATCTTATATATTTTTCCTAATTTTGTCAACTATTTTTTTAAAAATTTTCTTTTAATAAATTTTCCAATCTCTACTTGAACTACAGACATTATGGCTAAACTAATTGTTATAAGCCATTCTGAACCATTTAAAATAGTTAAACTGAATGCATTTCTAAAAACAGGTACAAATAGTATTACTGCTATTAGTAACGCAGAAGTTAAAAATGAAATTAAAAGAAATGGATTCTTACCATTATTTTTGTTAAACATGGAATCTGTATTTGAACGTTGGCTAAAAGCTCTTAACATTTGTGAAAATGCTAATACACAAAATGCCATTGTTTGACCTACAGCATGGTTTTCTATATTAAGACCAATTTTATATGCTAAAATAGTCATTATTGCCACAAATATACCTTGAGTAACTACTCTTTGTATAAGGTTCTTTTCAAACAAGGTCGTTGATTTTACTGGTTGATGCTTCATTATATTTCTACTTGGTGGGTCAACTCCAAGCGCAAGGGCTGGAAGTGTAGCAGTTGCAAGGTTTACCCACAAAATATGAACTGCTAGAAGTGGAGTATCCCAATTTAATAATATTGCAACAAACAATGTAAGTATCTCTGCTATATTACCAACAAGTAAGAATTGTATAACTTTCTGTATATTTCTATATACACGTCTACCTTCTTTTATTGCATAAGCAATCGTTGTAAAGCTATCATCCATTAAAATCATATCAGAAGAATCTTTTGCAACGTCTGTACCACTTATACCCATAGCTATACCAATATCAGCAGATTTTAAGGCAGGAGAATCGTTTACTCCATCTCCAGTCATTGCTGGTACTTCTCCAATTCTTTTTAGAGATTGTATAATTCTAAGTTTATCAAATGGGGACACACGTGCAAATACTGTAGCTTTTTTAACAGCTTCATCTAGTTCATCATCACTTAAATTATCAAGTTCATCACCAGATATAACAGTATTTCCTTCATTCCATATTCCTAATTCATGAGCTATTGTTGTGGCAGTAACTTTATGGTCACCTGTTATCATTATGGTTCTTATACCTGCTTCTTTACAAGTATTTACTGCATCAATTACCTCAGTTCTTGGAGGGTCAATCATACCAACCATACCTATAAATGTCAAATCATATTCTATGTTTTCATTATCTTCTTTTGGTATAGATGAAATCTCACGCTTCGCAAAACCAAGTACACGCAATGCATCTTTAGACATAGTAAGACATAATTCGTGTATATTCTTTTTATCCACTTCGGTAATATTTCTTTCGCCTTTTGATGTTAATATTTTAGTACATAAGTCAAGAATTTCATCTACTGCACCTTTAGTATAAGCAGTAATCTTTCCATCTATATTATGAACAGTTGTCATACATTTTCTATCAGAATCAAAAGGCTGTTCAAATACACGTGGATATTCTTCTTCAAGAGCTTCTTGATCTATTCCAAATTTGTTGGCCATAAAAATTAATGCACCCTCTGTTGGGTCACCTAATATTTCATCTGTTTTATCTGGATTAATACACGCATCATTACAAAGTGCACCAGCATAAACAATTTCTTTATATACTAGTGGATGTTTTTCAGATGCAGTGTCTATTGATGTAACTTTTCCAGACTCAAAATCTCCATTTACAGCAATATGTGTAACAGTCATCTTATTTAAAGTTAATGTACCAGTTTTATCGCAACATATTACTGTAGCTCCTCCTAATGTTTCAACAGCAGGTAATTTTCTAATTAAAGCATTTCTTTTAGCCATACGTTGTACGCCTAAAGCCATTACAATAGTAGCTGTTGCAGGTAATCCCTCTGGAATAATTGATATGGCAAGGGAAATTGCAATCATAAACATTGGCAAGAGAGGTCTCTGATAAAATGCACCTATTGCAAATATAACAACGCATACAATAATACCTATGACACTTAATGTCTTTCCAACAGTATTAAGTTTACGTTTTATAGGAGTATCAAAATCATCTTGTGAATCTAAAAGATGTGCTATGTTACCCACTTCTGTATCCATACCAGTTGCAACTACAACACCTACACCTCTACCATATGTGACGATTGAGGATGTATAAGCCATATTGCTACGGTCTCCTAATACACATTCTTCAGATAAGATTGTATCTGAATCTTTTTCTGATGGAACAGATTCTCCTGTTAATGAAGCTTCTTGAATTTTTAAACTCGATGTTTCTATCAAACGAAGGTCTGCTGGGACCATCGCTCCATCCTCTAAAAAAACAATGTCTCCTACTACAAGATTACTTGCTGGAATAACACTTTCTTCACCCTCACGCATAACACGAGCTATAGGTGAATTCATATTTTTTAATGCTTCTAACGATGACTCTGCCTTTTTTTCTTGAACAATTCCAATAACTGCATTTACTGTTACAATTATTAGTATTACAAAAGCTTCTGTAAATTCTCCAAATATCAAGGATAATATGGCTGCTCCTATTAGTATTAAAACCATAGCATCTGTAATTTGACTCCAAAGCATTTGTAAAGTTGTTCTAGGTGGTTTTTTTCTCAGTTCATTTAAACCATTCTCTTTAATCCGTTTTTCCGCCTCGGTATCGGTGAGCCCCTCCTCTGATGAATCTAGACTTTCTAAAATTTCATGAGTTGCTCTTGAATGCCAAGGCATCTGTTTGTGATTTTCCATTTTGGAAGATCACTCCTTTCTTTTTTTGATTTAAGAATAATTATATTTTAAAATCAAGTTCAATTCAATACACAATAAGTATATTTTACCTAAATTTAACAATACTTTTTAATGCTTAATAAAAATCTACTCTTTTACAAATATGTACTCACCATTATCAGATAAATTTTCTTGATACTTATATCCTCCTAAATTAAATTTTTTGAGTTCTTCAGTATCTCTTACTCTGTTTTTTACAATATACTTTACCATCATCCCTCTAGCTTTCTTTGCTTGTGTAGATTCAACTTTTAATTTACCATTTTTACTTACTTTAAAAGTACATGTAATGCATGTATCACTATCTTTAATAAATTTTTCTATGGATTTACTGTATTCATTTGATGTCAAATTAACGATAGCCCTTTTTTCTTTGATTAATTGTTCATATATGCTATTTCCCCAATATTCATACAAATTCTTAAATTCACGTACCTGTAATTTTGTCTGCATTTCTAATCTATACTCATATATACTGTCATACGGTTTTATAACCCCATACAATCCACTTATGATTCGAATACAATTGTCTGCGAACTCTTCATCTTGTTTTGTAAAACTATCTGCCTCTATATTTTTATATTGAATTCCATCATAAGTTAAGATTGCAGGGCTTCCAAGTGTATCAAACTTAATATTCTCAAATCTATTTTTATTTAATATAGCTAATTTTTCATTGATTTTCATTCTGTTTTTAAAATCTTCTATGCTAAATGCCTTTATATTTTCCACTATTTCTTTTGTGTTATCTATAAAACAGGGTAAACTCAAATCTCTATCAAAGGCTTCTATATGCTTCATATTTTTAGCTGGTGATAACATTATAATCATAAATTCTTATTACTCCTGTTTTTCCAAATATTCAAGAATTTCTTGTGCATTTGTATCTGGTTTTGCTTTCTCAAAGACTTTTTCAATAATTCCATTTTCATCTATGATATAAGTTGCACGCACAACTCCCAATGCAGTTTTTCCATACATTTTTTTCTCTTTCCATACATCAAATGCTTTAATAGCAACTAAATCAGGGTCAGAAAGTAAAATAAATGGAAGTTCATGTTTTTCTGCAAATTTTTGATGTGATTTTATACTATCTTTACTTATACCAATAACTTGTACATCATCCTTTTTAAATCCATCATATGCATTTCTAAAAGCACAAGCTTGACGTGTACAACCTGGTGTATTGTCTTTAGGATAAAAATATACTACTACTTTTTTTCCCTTAAAATCAGACATACTTACTTTATTTCCATCTTTATCCTCTAATGTAAATTCTGGTGCTTTTGTTCCTATACTCAACATAAATATCTCTCCTTTTGTTTTTATTGATAATTTTATATTATATATTATTACCCTATATATCTGTACATAAATAAAATTTTTTATTTTTTATATATAAAGTCTCATCAATATATAATTTTCATAATATTTATATTCTAAAAATATACCATAAATATCTCGATTAAAGTATTTAAACTTAAAATCAGATTAACTAATCCATTAATTAAAATTGACAGTATTTAATATATATTAAATACTGTCAATTTACTACCATTTTCATAGTCTATATAAATTTAAATTCTTCAACATCAAACAAACCCAAATCAGTAAGTCTTATTTGTGGAACAACAGGAAGTGCCATAAAAGAAAGTGTAATAAAAGGGTCTACATATTTTGGAACTCCCATACTTCTTGCTATCTCCAACATATTATCAGTCGTTTCTTGCACTTCTTCAGCCTGAAGAGTACTAATTAGTCCTGCTACTTGAAGACTTAAGTGTGCAAGAACTTTTCCATTTGATACAATTACATAACCACCTTGAATATCTTTTAAATAATTTATTGCAATTATTATATCCTCATCATTATCTCCTGCAACTATTATATTATGAGAATCATGAGCCACAGTAGTAGCTATTGCTCCATTTTTTATACCAAATCCTTTTAGTGGAGCAATTGATATGTTTCCAGTCATTCTATGTCTCTCAACAACACAAAGCTTTGAATAATCTTCATTTGGAACAAAATATCCATCTACATTTGGTATAGATTCATATAATTTATTTGTCAAAATTTGATAAGGTACAATTTCCATTACATAATTTTTTGTATTTGATTTTAGCTGTATTTTCTCCTTGCTGATATCTTTAAACTTAACTGTATTAAGTAACTCTTTGTCTTTAATTTCATAATTATAATTAGAGAATATTTCTTTAGTTACTAGCTTACCATCTTTATAGACAGTATCTACTTCCATTTCATTTAAATTATTCAGCACAACAATATCAGCCTTATAACCAGCTCCTATTGCTCCAATCTTTTTTAGCCCATATACTTTTGCTGAATTATATGTTGCAATCTTTATGGCTTTGATAGGCTCCATTCCTAAATCAATTGCACATTTTATATTCCATCTTATATGACCTTGTTTTTCTATATCATCTAAATGCTTATCATCTGTACAAAACATAAATTCTTCAATTGGCAAGTTATACTTTAACAATCCATTTACTATGGATTTCAAGTTCTTCGCTGCACTACCTTCTCTTATTAAAATCTTTAGACCTGCTCTCAATTTTTCATATACTTCATCAAAAGTTATACATTCGTGGTCATTTTCTATTCCTGCGCACACATATGTTTGAAGTGATTTTCCACTTATATTTGGTGCATGTCCATCTACAATTTTACTTTTAAAAAGTTCTAGTTTTTCTAAGATTTCTTTTTCAGAATCTATAACATCATTAAAGCACATTACCTCCCCTAAACCTAAAATCCTAGGATTGTTTATGTACTTTTCCATGTTTTTTGCACTAAATTTACCTATTCCATTAGTTTCAAATCTTGTGGCAGGTACAGATGAAGGCATCATAATATATACATTAAGTGGTATATCTTTTGTCGATTCTAATAAAAAATCTATTGCACTTGCTCCCTTTACATTAACCAACTCATGTGGGTCAGCTATGATAGTTGTCGTACCTGATTTTAATAATTTTTTTGATAATTCAATTGGCATTACCATTGTAGATTCAATATGCATATGTGCATCAATAAAGCCAGGTGATATATACTTACCACTACAATCAATTTCTACATTCCCCTTGTAATCGCCAATACCAACAATAGTATCTTCCACTATTGCCACGTCTCCTACTATCAGTTCTTCTGTAAATACATTTATGATTGTTCCATTTTTAAGTACAATGTCAGCTTTATCTCTTCCACTTGCTACATCACACTGTCTCTTTAAAATACTCATTTTTACAACTCCTCTTAAGTTTTTTATATCAATATACTTTGTCGTATTATATATTATAGCTTTATTTATTAATATATATTATATATGAATTTTAATGAAAAGTATCACTTGAAATTTGTTCCATTATTCATTTACTTAAACAGAGAGAACATGAGGAATAATATTATTCATCATGTTCTCATTAATAGTTCAGTTGTATTAAATTTTTCCTATATATTGACTCATTATTAAGGAGGTGTCTCAAATGAACTTTTTAGTTCATGAGGCTCTCTTTTTTGTATGAAATCAAATATATTTTTATCATTTCAACAATAAAAAAGAGGCTTATCTCTATTTTGAAACAGCCCCTTATCGCTATTTGTATATAACTATCTTTATCCTAAAAATACATAAACTATCATACCTACAAGTATTGCTGGTATGGTGGTAATAATCATAGCCCATAAAGACGACTTTTTATCCATTGCTAGAAGTGGGAAAAGTGCATCTCCATCTTGAGAGATAGAGTTAGCTATCACAGCACCAAGTGGTATAGTTCCCTTCAAATAGAATGACATAAGTACAATTTGTATACCACATCCTGGAATAAGCCCAAGACCTGCACCTATGAATACACTTATTACACCTGTTGATAATACTAACTTAACTAAGTATTCATCTCCACCTAAAATTAATATTATCAAATCATAAATAAGATATGCAATAAAAATCCATGTAATTACAAATGATATTTCACCAACAGAATGTATAAGCATTTCCCTTAGAGAAATCTTTTTATTTTCTTCTTCTTTTTGGTTGGAATTTTTAAATACCTTTTTAAAACACCACATATAAATTATTGAAAATAATATTCCAATAACTGCTACCAATTCTTCTAATGAATGTAGCTTCTCAATTATAGGAAGATTGAGACCAGAGTGAGCAAGCGACATAAATATAAAGCCTATTAATATAATTCCTATATAAATTTTATATCCTTTCCCATGTGTTATTATAAATGCAAGTCTATTTGTGTTCCCATGAGATTTAGCAAGATTGTCCAAGATTATTTCATCATGATTATGTTCTTCTTTAGAGCTAGTTTTATTTATACTGTGTTTATCCAATTCTCTTCGTTTTTTTAGTCCTAATTTTTCTTCAAGTTTAAAATAATCCACTAACTGACCAGTTATTATTCCTGTAATAGTACTAACTATTGTAACAAAAAAATACATTTTAATATTTGCTGAGATAAGTACAAATGCAGCATCTCCCATACTCGCTATTAAACTTGCAATTATTGCACCAAAGCTCAACTTCCCATTTATGTATAATGGCATTATTGCTAAACTTCCCCCACAGCCTGGTATAGCTCCAATTAAAGCTCCTATCAAAGGTTGCAGTTTTCTGTTTTTTGATATGATATTAGTAAAATTTCCACTAGTTCTATAGTTAATATATCCAAATAACAAAATAAAAAACCCAATCATAGAGCCCACATGTAAAAATGCTTCTTCAGAAGCAGATATTAACATTCCCATTAATTTACCTCCTTACTAATTTTACAATAATTATATTATATTTCATTTGTTATTGATAATCAATATCAATTTATCTTTTATATTCCTAATATTAAAAAGTGCGCATCTTATATTATTAGTTTCTCACATATTAAGATACACACTTTTTGATATTAGCCTATCTATTTACCACATGTAATATGAAATCACATGTGATAAATAAGTTCTATATTATAACAATATCCAGCTGTTGTATTATCTACTAAATTTATAAATTTTCAATGAATGTTACAACTTCTTCTATTATCCAATTAGGTGTAGATGCTCCTGCTGTAATACCTAAAGTCTTATATTCTTTAAGCATATCTACATCCAATTCATCCTTAGTTTCTATTGCAAAAGTTGGAACTAAATCTTCACAAACTTTTACTAATTTTTGAGTATTAGAGCTATGTTTTCCTCCTATAACTACCATACAATCGACTTCTCTAGCCAACTCTTTGGCTGATTCTTGTCTTGTTTTTGTAGCTGAACAAATTGTATCATTAAACACTATTTCTTCTAGTTTATCTGATAGTTTAGCAACTATACTTGAATATAAATCTGGATTTATTGTAGTCTGTGCAACAAGACAATATTTTTTTGAACTATCCAATTCCATATTTTCCATCTGTTCTACAGTCTTTATTATTATTGCTGAATTTTCACACCATCCATTTATTCCTATGACTTCTGGATGTTTCATATCCCCAATAACTATTATTTCATAACCTTTATTATGATACTCACTTACTACTGTATGTATTTTCTTTACAAATGGACATGTAGTATCTACTATTTTTAATTTTTTATCTTTTGCCTCTTTATATATCTTCTCAGGAACTCCATGAGACCTTATTATCATATTTTCATAATTTGGTATTATATCAATTTCATCTACAGTCTTAAGACCTTTTTCTTCATACTTTGCTACTGCTTGTTTATTATGAATAAGAGGTCCTAAAGCATATATGCCAGAAGCATTCTTTTCTACTTCATCCCACGCCATTTTCATTGCTCTTTTAACTCCAAAACAAAAGCCAGCATTTTTTGCTATTTTTACATTCACAAGTTTCCCCCCTTATTTTGAATATTTAAAGTAATTTTGTTTTATTACTTCTAAAATCTCTTGTGATATTCTTTCATGGTCATCATTACTCAATTTTTCTTTAAAATGTTCTTCAAACGATATCGGTTCTCCAATATATACAATTACTTTACTAAATAGTTTATATTTAGATATTATTGATACTGGAACAACTTTAGACTTACTCTTTATTGTAAATACAGAAAGACCTGCTTTAGCTTTACCAAAAGAATCGCCTTTAATTCTAGTCCCTTCTGGAAATATACCTAGTATATAACCATCTCTAATAGACCTTAAAATAGTTTTTATTGTAGATACATCTGGTTTTTCTCTATTTATAGGCATAACATGCAATTTTTTTAATATAAATCCTAATGGCTTAATCTTAAATAATTCTTTCTTTGCAATTGCAGCTATTTCTCTATTTTCTATAGCAGCAGCTAAAAATACAGGGTCAAGATTAGACTTATGATTTGAGGCTACTACTATATTTCCTCTATCTGGGATATTCTCAGCACCTATAACTTCATACTTAAAAAACAGTTTAGAAAAACCTTTAAAAATAGTTATTGCAAATCTATAAAAGTTCACGTTTATCTCCCTTCAATACTACATTATATTTTATCACGATACATCAAACTAAAGATTTATTTTAGAGACAACTTCATCTACAACCTCTTCTATGGTTTTCCCTGTAGTATCTATTTCTAGTGCATCATTAGCTTTCACTAATGGAGCAAATTCTCTATTTGAATCAATTTCATCTCGTTTTATTATATCTTCAATTACTTCCTTTAAAGTAGTATTATATCCCTTATTACAAAGTTCTTTATAACGTCTACTTCCTCTTTCTTCTGGAGTAGCTACTAAAAAGAACTTATAATCTGCATTTGGGAAAACATATGAACCTATATCTCTACCATCTAATATTACTGAACTTTTTGTTCCTATTCTTCGTTGAACTTCAACCATTAACTGTCTTACTTCTTTTATCTTGGCTACAGCAGAAACATTATTACTTACTTCTATTGTTCTTATTTCTTCATTTATAACTTCTTTATCCAAGTATATATTATTATTCTTAAAATCTATATCAGAATTTTTAGCTATTTTAATAACTTCTTCCTCATTATTGACATCAATATTACTTTTTAAACACTTATAAGTAACTGCTCTATACATAGCACCTGTATCTATATAATTTATATCTAGCTTTTTTGCTACTATCTTAGCTATTGTACTTTTCCCAGCCCCTGCTGGACCATCTACAGCTATAACTAAATTACCCATATATACACCTCTATTTATTCATATTTAATTATTAATTAAAAACTACCCTTATACACTAATACCCGAAAGATATCCAGTTGAAAAAGCTATTTGTAAATTGTATCCACCAGTTTCTGCATCTATATCAATTACCTCACCTGTAAAAAATAAATTCTTAATTAATTTAGACTCCATAGTGGAAGAGTTAATTTCTTTAACTGAGATGCCACCAGAAGTAACCATACCAGTGTTTATGCCTGTGGTTCCATTACAAGTCAGCTTCATATTTTTTATATACTCAATAATTTTAATTTCATCTACCTTAGATAAATCACTTGCTTTTTTATCATTCAAAGATAACAAAGCAAGAATTTCCTTTAAGAAATTTTGAGGTAGTATTTGTTTAAGATTATTTATGATATTTTTATTTGGGAATTCTCTGATTCTACTAGAGATTTCATCAGCATTTAAATTTGGTAAAAAATCTATATTTAATTCTACCTTTTCTTTTTCAATAATCTTATTAATATAAGAGGACATTATAAGCACACAGGGTCCTGTTATTCCAAAATGTGCAAATAACATATCTCCTATTTTTGATATTTTCTTTTTCTTAATCTTACAAGATATTTCTACACTCTTCATAGATATTCCTTGTAAATTTTTAATCCATTTTTCTTCTATTGTAAGTGGAACTAAAGCTGGATATAGTCTATTTAATGTATGTCCATGATTTTGAAGAATCTTGTACATTGAGCCATCTGAACCCGTTTTAGAATAACTTACTCCTCCAGTAGATATAATGACCTTATCTCCAAATATCTTGTCTCCATTATCTAAAATGACTCCTTTTATTATATACTTTAACTTATCCTTGTTAGAATCATCTTTTGCATTGGTTTCTTCAGTTATAATGTCTATAACTTTTTTGTTATACATTATCTTAACATTGTGGTTGATTAAATCTTTATTTAATACTTCTATTACTTCTATAGATTTATCATTTTTAGTATATACTTTATGGTCATTTTCTTCTTCAATCTTATATTCTAAATTTTTACTTTCAAAATATGAGATAAGGTCTTTATTTGTAAATGAATAGAAACTACTATAGAGAAATTTCTTATTGTTTACAACTTTATCAAAAAAATCTTCTATTTCCCTGTTATTGGTAAAATTACATCTACCTCCACCAGTTGCTCTTAGTTTTCTTCCTAATTCTCCATTTCTCTCAATTAATATCACTTCATTATTATTTTTCGAAGCTGATAAAGCTGCCATCATTCCAGAAGCACCCCCACCAACTACTATAACTTTGCTCATAAATTTCTCCTTATAATTGATTCCTACTCTAATGCAGAATTATTTATCTTTACATGATTTTTTATATGGCTTGTATCATTCATTTTTATTATAACAGGACCATAATCTTTAAATTCTACTATATTTAAAGCAGTATTATCTTGTTTAATTCTATATATGTTTTCCATTCCTGACTCTAAAAATGACAATAACATAACTCTTAATGTAATTGAATGAGTAACAAGAATTATATTTTTATTATCATATTTTGTATTTAATTCTTTTATAAAGGCATCTACTCTATCTTTTATAAGTTTAAGAGTTTCTCCTTCTGGTATATTTACTAAGTGTGGTTCATTTCTCCATGTTGAATATATATCTGAATAGTCTTTTTGAATTTCTTTTATTAAAAGACCTTCCCAAACGCCAAAACCCATTTCTCTAAGAGCTTCAGTTTTTTGAACTTCAAGGCCAAGTTTATCACCTAAAATTTGAGCCGTTTGCATTGCTCGCCCTAAGTCACTACTAAAAATATAATCAATCGAATATTTGCCTATATCTTCAGATAGTTCCTTTGCCTGTTCTACCCCTTGAGGAGTAAGGTCTGAATTGCCATGACCTTGTGTTTTTCCTAAAAGATTCCAATCTGTTTGTCCATGTCTTACTATATAAAAAGTATTTCCCATATGCCCTCCTAAATATATGCCTATTTTTATTAAATATAAATTGTTACTTCTCAAAACTTAATTATATCATAGAATACTTTACTTTGTTTCCATTTTATAATTTAATCTAGTATATTATTTTCAATAAATATTATTTATATTTACACGAGTTATTGTCCTATAACAAGATTTTTATACATCTATAAAAATTTCATACATTACTTATAAAATTCTTCAAATCTGTATTTCTGAATTGGATTAAAATATTTATCTGTATCTACTTTTGATAAAAACATATCTAATGGTCTTGCAAATATACCTGTATCATCGTATAAAGTCTTATATAGAACTAAATCATTCTTGTCTTCTTCTTCTTTATGATAAAACTTCCCATCTAAATCTATATATACATATATATCGCCTTCTCTTTCAGTATGTCTAATAACTAACTTATATTTATTTTTAATTAAATCTTCTCTACTGTATAGTTTGCATATGTTTTCTATATTGCTATTATCAACGGCTTTACTAAGTCCCATTGTAGCATAATACTTTCCTTTAAAATGTTTATAGATACAAGGATATTTTAATTTTCTTTTATTTATATCTAAGTAATTTTTTGATTCAACCATTTTATTATAATCTCTCATATCTCTTTCCTTTCTCTTAAAAAGCATTTTATATTTAAATAAGTTACTTGTTTTATATTTTATCATAACTTCAAATTTATTAATAATACAATAAATAAAGAGGCCGTATAAAATACAGCCTCTCAAGATTAATCTTCATAATTATATAATTTTTCTAATTTCTTTTTTAACTTCTTCTTTCTTTCTGAACCCAAAACTCTTATAAAATTATTATTTACAAAAATACAATTATTGCTAAGATAAAATTCACACTTGTCTAAATTTACAATATAACTATTACTACATTTGAAAAAATTTTCTTCTTTCATTAATTTTCTTATACTAGGAGCATTTTCTCCAACTTCGTAAGTGCCACTTTCTGTATAAATCTTTGATTCATATTCTTGCTTTTCTATGTATAGTATCTCTTTGATATTAATTGAAAAACGTTTATCTTCGTATTCAATATTAATAAAATTTTCATCTTTCATTGTCATCCCTCCAAGTACTTTATTAATTTAATTTTAGTGTTTTTTATCAATATAATCTATCGGAAATATATGTAAGATTGACTCATTTAAGATATTTAAAGTATTACTTTTGATATTGTAGTATCTGTTTACTTTTTCACATTATTTTTTAAAGTTAAAAATACTTTTTTAGATTATATTTATATATATATTTATATATGTCTTTAATAAAATAACTTTTCTATAAGTCTATGTAAAATTATACATAAAGAAGTAATTATTAACTTTTTATTTAAATGAATTTTGTTAGAAATTATATTTGAAGGGGTAGCTTAATTTATTTATATGACATGTCTATTTACAAGTGATTTTTTAGATAAAATGAATTTTGTTAGAAGATAGCAACTAAACATATTTGCTATCTCCTTTTATACCTAGCAATTTATATTATTTTTTTCTCTTTAATCTTAAGTATTATACGTATTAATACAAATATTGAAATATTAGATAATATTAATAAGAAAACTATTGCTAAAAAAGCAATTCTTTTCTCTGGAGAAATTTTAACAAGATTGATGATATAATCATAGAGTATAAAAAATGACAATAAATTTGCTATAATAGGAATACATATGTATATTTCTTTTTTACTGATTTTAAAATTTTTACGAGAAATTTTATAAATATAAAGCAATATAGCTAAAATTAATTTTCCTAAAAATATAGCCTCATTCCTATATAAATTTCCACTAAGTAAAATGTTCATATTATCCAAATTATTTACTGATATTACTAATAGCATACTTAATGCATTTATACCTATCAATACCAACCAATAAAAAAATGAAATTACCAGACATTTATATATATTGACTTTGTAATTAGATTTATAAAAAACAATAGTTATAAGTATACATATCCATATTCTACTATCCGCCCCAACATTTATATAGAAAGAAGAAATAATAAGAAAAATAGAAAATAAGAAAGATATATTTAATTTTTTTAAATTAGCTTTTGCTTGACTTGTGTAATCAAAAACTTTTTTGCATACCCATATTTCTACAATAGAAGAGACAATTGTTATAAGCGTATCTAACATAATAATATCCTCAAAGATGATTAAATTATATTTTTTTTATAAAATAATATAATAAAAAATACATACTAATTATAGCATAAACATACAATTAAATTTGATATAATTAGCTAATTTTTTTAATAATTTTTTTAAATACCTATGAAGTATCAACTATATATTTAATGATAATTTTAAAATATATAAATTTTTTTTACTTTTACTTCATCTATAATAGCAAAAACAAATTTATGGTTGAATAGAAATAATGATTTAGATTAAGGAATATTGATATGTTATAAAACTATTTTAAATGTTAAAAATTTTTATTTACTAAGATAAGTGGTATCATTTAACTTGATACTCCCTATTCCAATTATTTTAGGTATTTTACTAAATTAGAACCTACTTAATATTACTTTATGAATAGTGAGTAACTGATTAAATAATACCATTTATGGATTTTTTCAGACATCTATTAATTGAAAGTTTAGAGCTTTAGCTTATCTAATTACTCCTCTTCTAAATCTTTAAAATGACTTTCAAATAAATCTAATGCATCTTTATCAATGACTTCATCATCATGTAGTGCTGAAATCAGACTCTGTAAAGAATTATCATGTATATTACTTAAAAAATCTTTTGTCTCAACACTTAAATACTCTTTATGTCCAACAACTATTGTATAATGAGTATATCTATCTATTTTTTCTGCATTTAAAAAATGTTTTTTAACAAGTCTTGATAAAAGTGTCAATGTAGTTGTTTGTTTCCATCCATATTTTTGTTCCATAGCTTCAATAGTTTCTTTTGATGTTACAGTATCATTTTTTTCCCAAATAAACTTCATAACTTTTAATTCTGCTTGTGGTATTTTTGAAATTGTCATAGCCTAACGCCCCTCTCATACTTTTATTAAATTAATACTATCGCAATATAGTTTTTAAGTCAAAGATTTTGTCGATAATAATATTTTCCAATTTTTACCATAAACTATTTTTTGAGATAATTCTATAATAAATTACATAAGAATTGTTTATTCTACATTATGAAATTAAATATAGAAATATTATCTACACTATAAAAAATTATAATTTTAAACATTTTTTAATACATAAATAGAAATCGGCAATATATTTCAAGTGTATCTTACTTACTGTTAAAGCTTCTATAAAATATTCTCCATTATAGTAAAGAATTCTATAAAACTTTTGTTACAGTTATATTGAAATATAAAAAACACTAATTTAAAATATACTGAAGTCTATATTTTTATAATTTCTACTATTATACAACAGGTGAGTAAATGGCACAAGGATATTGTAAAAACACAATTTTAGGGCTAATAAAAACAAAAGAATTCATAAAAATGAATTCTTTTATATATAACCTTAATTCGTTTTTTTATATAATACTAAAACTACTCTTCTTTATTTATCAAAATTTAAAAATTATTTTACTTTATTCCTAGTAAACAATCCAGTAAATTTATACATCCAAAGTGCATTCATAAATAATAATAGACTTGTTGAGAAAAATACTGTTCTAATACCTAAGTGAGCTGATATTTGTCCCCCTAAAAAAGCTCCTGATGAACAGCCTATATACTGGGCAGATGCATTATATCCAAATATTTTTCCAACATATTCTTCTGGTGTAATTTTTTTTAATAAGCTATTTACAGAAGGATTAAGACCTGCCACTGATAGTCCTAATAAAAACCTCAACAACATCAATTGCCATGCAGTTTTTACAAAAGCTTGTGGTATAAATATAACCCCTGCCCATAAAAGTGAAATTAGCAATACCTTTTGAGGACCTATTTTATCTGACATTTTTCCAAGTTTTTGAGCTGCTAATAAGTTTGCTAACCCAGATGCAGAAAATGTTAACCCCGCTATTAAAGCCACATTTGATGCAAAATTTGTAAGCTGTGATATATATATTGTTACAATTGGCTCTATAGAATATAACGCTAGCTGAGTAATAAATGTAGTCACAAAAATTGATACAATTAAAAACTTATTTGGTAATGGATTTAATGGTTCCTTAGGTACAGAAATTGACTCTTTTATTTCTTTAGGTCTAAAATTGTCTACTACAAATAGAATAGATATTATAAATGATACAAATAACAATCCTCCTGTTATAATAAATACACTTTTAAGTCCTAAAATTGATTCTATATATCCTCCTACTGTTGGTCCAATTAATGAACCAGTAGTTGACGCTGTTGCAAGTGTACCTAAAGCCCAACCAGAGTGATTTTTATCTGTCTGAGTTGCAATCAGTGTAGTACATGCAGTAGCATAACCTGTAAAAACACCTTGAAGAATCCTTAACCCTAATAACTGATAAACATTTTGTACAAACGCCATGGTAAATATCACTATTCCCATACCAACACTTGCACGTAGAAGCATTGATTTTCTACCATATTTATCAGCAGCTTTCCCTCAAATTGGGGAAAAAAATGCTGCTACTACAAAAGTACATCCAAAAATTATACCTGAATACTGTTGTATTAAACCAACATCAGTTACACCCAACTGTTTAATATATAGTGGAAGTATAGGTGCTATTTGGCTCATACCTATAGAACTAAAGAACATCCCTATCCAACATACAAATAAATTTCTTTTCCACAACTCCATATAGAACTACCCTCCCTATATTTTATTTTTTTGATAACACTATAATTTAATTACTTTTATACTATTAATTATAAAGTTTAAAAAAACCAATTTCCATGGATAACTCTAAAAAATAAAAATTTTTTATATTCATTTATGTCTATTTCAAAAATAAATTTCAAATTTAAAAAAATTTACTTACGACAAAATTTTTCTTCATGTATAATCCTAATATAAATAAATTACACTTGGAGGTAAATGATATGCCACAAAATAAAAAAGAAAGTTTAATATTTACAGTACTTATGTGTGCTTTTATGGTATTTTTTATGAGCGTTTATAATATTTCTATACATGATAAATTCTCATTAGATACCTTTAGAAGTGCATGGTTGGACTTCCCAACTACATATGTTATAGCTATGGTTTTTGACTGGTTTATTGTTTCTAATATTGCAAAGAAAGTAGCATTCCGTATTATAAATCCAGATGCTAAACAAATTATAAAAGCTATTGTTATATCTAGTTGTATGGTTTGTGGAATGGTCATATGTATGTCTTTATTTGGAGCTCTTAAATCACTTGGGAGTACTAATACACTTATCACTATATGGATGATAAATATAGCAAAAAATTTTATTGTTGCATTGCCACTACAGCTATTAATTGCAGGGCCATTAGTAAGATTTATTTTTAGAACATTATTTCCAGAAGGTACAATTATTGAAGTAGTAAACTCTTAAAATAAATAAAGGTATAAAGAGTTATTGTACTCTCTATACCTTTTATCACTCTAAATTAAAATTATATTTATTTCCAGTACTATACATAAAGAATCATATCTATTCTATATTAAATATTTAAAATATAATTTATTCAATGTATCCATCTTTTCTCTTATAATATTGTTTAGGAAACTCATAACTAGAAAATAATAGTGGAGATAGAGAATATGAGTAACTTCCCGCGTTATTAATCGAAATCAAATCCCCTATATTTGCTTTTTTCAATTTTACATTATTTGCTATTACATCTAATGAAGTGCAAAGATTTCCAACAACATTTACATACTCTTCTTCTTTTACATTATTTAATACTGCAAGAGAAAATGCATGGTTTGATGTATATAATGGTTCTTGACCTTCTAATTCTACTCCGCAAGTAACCTTTTCAACTAGATTAGAAATAATAGGTCTCATAAATCCATTAAGTCCATTTTTTACAATAAGATATTTCTTTCCTCTTGATACTTTAATATCTACAATTTTGACATAATAATTACCTGATTTACAAACTATGAAACGACCTGATTCAATAAGAAGCCTTGCATTCAATGTCTTTGAATTAGTTAAGGCAATCTTTTCAGTTAATTCTGAAAGTTTTTTAAGATTAAGTGGATTCTCTCTAAGATTATCATAAACTACTCCAAGGCCACTACCAAAATTTATGAATTCGATATTAACATATTTACTTTTATTTAAGTTTAAAGCTATAAGAAAACATTTTTCATAATAGCATCCTAATTTTTCAAAATCCAATACCTGAGATTTAATATGTATATGAATTCCAACTATAGATATATAATCACAAATGCTTAACATCTTGAAAACACTGTCAATATCTTCTATATCAATACCAAATTTACTTGATATAGCATTATCATCATCCATAGTAAAATCAGGATTTATTCTGATTCCTATTTTAGTTTTCTTATTACTTTTTTTTGAGATTTTATTTATAAGTTCTATTTCTGTAATACTATCTGCAATAATTATACATTTATCTAAAACAGTTTCTATGTCAGATTCCGTTTTACCTGGTGATGAATAATATATATCATCTTTGGCAATTCCACATTCTGATGAAAGTAGCACCTCATTAATTGAAGCAGCATCTGCCCCAAATCCTTGTGATACAATACTTCTCACAATTTTATTATATGGATTTGTTTTTATTGAATATAAAAAATCAAAACCTAAAATATTATTTTTTAGCTCTTTACACTTTTCAATTATATTAGTCTCATCATATATGTAACAAGGTGCATGTTCTTCTATAAATTGAATTTCTTTATTTGAGTACATATTTTTACCTCCAAGTTTATAAAATTATAGTTATCTTTTCTTAGTTTTTTAGTAATTTATTTCAAATTTATTACAAGTTTGGAAAGGATATTGTTGTTAACGCATTATCATAGTATCCTAAAACTATATTAAACTCTAAAATTGTGAGGTTATTTATGAAATTCTTAATGGTTTTTTTAGTATACTTTTTGATGTACATTTTACTTGTGCGTATTGGGAAAAGGCTTAATAAAGTATATCCATATAAAAATCATATTTTTACATGGATGATTTTAATTTTATTATCATTTTATATAGTTACAAATATAGCTGTTTTTTTTAAATCGCTTATCTAATACTCTTGATTTTAAGGTATTATGATAAAATAAACTTCATTCTATGTAACTTGTCTTTAAAAGTTTTTTATGCAAATATTGTTATATAATTAAAAACTATTTTAAAATACTATGGAGGTGTCAATATGGAAGTATGTATTCTTATGGGAAGTCCTAAGAAAAAAGGTAATACTGCTGCTATTCTAAAACCTTTTATTGAGGAATTAGAAAATTATAATGCAAATATTGAAGTAATATGGTTATATGATTGTAAAATAGAACCTTGTATTGCCTGTAAGAAATGTCAGAAAAATTTATCCGAATTTGGATGTTATCACGAAGATGATGTTCAGAAAATTTTCAAGAAAATTCTTATGTGTGATTTAATTGTTTTTGCAACTCCAATTTATTCTTGGTACTGCACTTCACCAATGAAATCATTACTTGATAGATTAGTGTATGGAATGAACAAATACTATGGTGATGAAAAAGGACCTGCACTATGGGCAGGAAAATCATTAGCACTTATTACAACATGTGGATATAAACCTGAAAAAGGTGCTGACATTTGGGAAAACGGTGTCAAGAGATATTGTAAACATTCTCAGTTAAAATATATAGGAATGCTTGTTGAGCGTGACTTAGGTAAACCTAATTTCATGGATACAGAAAAAGAAGAACATTCTCGTCAATTCGCAAAACAAATTTATAATGTTTTAGATAATTCATCTAATGCAGATAACTGTTAAGTACATAATGCTATAAGTAAAATGTTAATAATGTAAGTAAAGCTTATATAATTTAAAATTTATATAAGCTTTATTTTAATATATTTTATTCTCCAAGTGTTATATTATTTATACCATTATTTTTAACTTCAATAACTGGATGCCCATTTCCTAAAATATAATCTTTAGACCAACCATCTGGTAACTTATTTAATCCATTTCCAATCAACTTCAAGTGTAAATTTGCTGGTTCTTTTTTCAAGTTTAATTTAAAGATTCCATCAAAATTATCTTTGCCATCTTTGCCAAATAAACTTATATCTCCGCTTATGTTCGTAGCTGTTACATCTACAATTCCATCATTGACTCTAAATTTTATTTCAGATGATATAGTTTCAGCTGTTACACCTGAAATACCATCATTAGTATTTATATTAAAAGGGTATGTTACACTACTATCGACAATTTTTGCAATTCCATTATTAACATCAACTGTAGCTCCACCTTTAATATTATAAAGTTGCACTACACCGCTTTCAACATCTACGTTAAAATTAGAATACACTTTATCAGGAATCCCAATCCTTATAACATTTACCATTTTATCCTTATTTGCACTTATCATATTATCGCCATTCATATCTTGTAAAGAGCTATCTTGCTTCTCTATTTTTTTCTTAGCACTTACAACCAATTTCCCACTTTTTATATTATTAGAAGATTCCTCTTTGTTCACAGAAAAAGTACAATTTTTTTCATTAGTTACACTTACATAATCAAATTCGAATTTATTAGTATTTGTCTTTTCAACAACTACACCTAAATTATCTATCTCTATAGATACTTGAGAAACTTCATTCCCTTCAATTGAAGTTAGATGTTTTACAATATTAGGAGTTATGTTCATATCATTATATTCCACTACATCTAGACATTGTTTGTATGTATTAGCATCAATTCCTCCAACTTTTGTTATGCTTTTAGCTCCTTTTAGAACCCCTTTATTACTTCCATCAGCAACTAAAACAATTGGTTTCTCTTTAGCTAAAGGAGATAGTGTCAGTGCATCTACTAGTTGATAACCCTTTGTTATGTAAAAATCAGTTGCTCCATTATAAAACTTCTCTATTACCCTTTTATTAGTTTCAAATCTATCATTTCCACCAATTCTAGTTGCATTAGTTTTCTCTACTAAGTCTTCATTTATTGCAGACTTACCCCCTATAGCATAAACATTTAAGCCTTTAGCACTAAATGGAATTGATTTACCATCTGTAAGTATTATGGCTCCTTTGTTTTTTGCAGCTACAGGTGCTACACTCATAGCATCAGCCTCTCCTACAAATCCATTTGTCAGCATGACTTCTTTTACCTTACTTACTTCATTTATTTTTTTTGCTACATTGTAACTAGTTTCAATTCTATTATTTCCATTTATTCTTTCAACTTCAATACCTTTTCTTTTTATATCTTTTTCTACTGAATTTTCAATAGTATTATAACCACCAATTATATATACTTTTTTTACAGCATTCAAGGTCTTATTATCCAGTCTGTTTGAAGTAGCTTTTGGTATTTCATTTTTTTTAGTTAAAAGTATGGGTGCATTAATAGCCCCAGCTAACCCACTTGACGAAAGACCATCAGATAAGCTTTTATCTCCATTAACTAATATTACAGTATCATAAGTCTGCCTATCTGCTATAAGTCCTGCTGTTTCATACCTATCATTTCCTGTTATTGAATCCTCTTTAAACTGTGCATTTACAGTTAGATTATTTAAAAAAAACATGGTCAAAGCCAAAGTTGATATGCTTATTTTTTTACTGAATTTTTTGAATTTTTTATTCATAATCTCTACTATTTCCCCCTATAAATTAAATTCTTTAATTTGCTTATAACTTATCCTCTTATTTACAAATTATAACATAATTTTATAATCAAATATCTATTTTTCTAAAATTATAAGTCACTTTATATCAATTATTTTATTCACTATAAAATTTATTGGCTATAAAGCAAAAACTAAATTTATAATTAAGACTTTTATAAGCTTTAAGAGGTACTGTTATCTATTTTTAGCAATTAATTAGTAATAAATTTCATTTTTATCTTATTTTCTAACTAATACTTATACAGTTTTCACCATCATCTTACCACCATCAAATACATATTCAACCATATTATTTTCATATAAATATGTTATATAAGAACGTATTGTACTTCCAACTAATACATATTGATTAGCATCAAGTTTGACATTATATAAATCACACATCTTTTCAATAACTTCATCAATCATAATTGGTTCAAAACAAACTTTTTTAATATTATCTATTATTTCCTCCATTTTCTTTTTATTAGTATCAATTAAATTTTTTATATCTGTCATTTTAACAGAATGACTTGGAACAAAAAAATCCGCTTCTAAAGTTCTCATTTTATCTAGCGTCTTAAATTGTGATTCTATATCTAATAGAAAGAAAAAATGATATTTCGTAATTATATTTTCTGGTGTAAGACTATCTGCAACAAACAAAACATTATCTGGAGTTCTAATACCAATCATTTCAAAATAATGACCTGGAAGAGAAATTGCTTCAAGTTCTGTATCTACAATTTTTCCATTTAAAGGTATAATATAATCAACTTCACTTTCTTTTGCTAATAGAAACTTGTTTTTAAGTGCTTTACTTGGATAACCTCCATATAAGAATGCTGATTCTAGTATTGGATTTTCTGTAAAATATCCTTCCATTTTAGTTGTAGCAATCTTGCATTTTGTCTGATTCTTCAAGTATGCATTTCCTCCTATATGGTCTGCATTTGAATGAGTGTTTATTATTAATTTAGGATTTAAATTATGCTCTTCTAATAATCTTAGAACCTGTCTAGCTGTATCTTTGTTATTTCCACTATCAATTAAAATCGCATCATTACCATCTGCATATACACCTACTATTGTAGGGAGTGGAATATAATATGTGTTTCCTTTTATATGTTCTAGAGTTAATTTAGCCATTTTATAACCTCCCTTTAAATTTATTTTTAATTATATCATTAATTTTCAGAAAATTCCAATCAAATTATTTTTATAATATATTTTTATTTTTTTTATTAAAAATTGGAAAAACTATATAATATATATTATAATCTATATATAAGGAGTGATGTTATTGAAAAAAGATAGAATAACCTTTTCAGAAATTTTAATATTAATTGTAGGCTGTATATTAATGGCAATTTCTCTTAACTTGTTTTTTAATCCACATGCAATTGCTGCTGGTGGTATAACAGGACTTGGAGTTGTTTTTAACTCATTATTTGGTGTAGAACTTTGGATTGTCAATTTAATTTTAAATATTCCATTATTCATATTTGCTTACAAGATACTTTCAAAGAAAGATTGTTTTAAAACAGTTTTAGGAATAATTTTTCTTACTATAGCACTTAAACTTACTGCAAATATGGCTACACTAGATATCACAAATGATATGTATCTTGCAATTATATCTGGTTCTATTTTAATGGGAGTTGGTCAAGGTCTTATTTTTAGAATAAATGGCTCTACAGGTGGAACTGATTTGATGGCACTCCTACTAAATAAATATTTTCCTACATTTAGTATACCTGTTTTGATGGGAATTGTTGACTGTGTCGTAGTAGTTCTATCAGGTATAGTAAATAGACAGGTTGAAATTGCACTTTATTCAACTGTAGCTTTATATATTTTAGTAAAAGTTAGTGACTTACTTATTGAAGGATTTAATTATTCAAAATCATTCACTATCATATCTGACCTTTCAAAAGATATAAGTAAAAAAATAATGGAAGATTTAGATAGAGGTGCAACTATTCTAAAAGGCGAAGGTGCTTATACTGGAGAAAATAAGAATGTGCTCTTAGTGGTAGTTGAAAAGAAAGAAGTTGTCGAATTAAAAAAATTAGTAAAAAATGTCGACCCCAATGCATTTATTATAATTACAGATATACATGAAGCTTTGGGTAATGGATTTAAAAAAATAGAATAAGTACAAAACAAATGGCAGGCATAATTAACATATATAAACAGAGCTTTTTATATGTTAATTATGCCTGCTTTTAAACTTCTTTTTCATCTTATTATCAATAATTGGTACTGGAATTACCATCCCAATTAGACTAATTATAATATTTATCAAACTTAAGTATTCAGGACTTATTTCTATAAACATCTTATTAAAAAAAATAACAATTGCCAAAATAATGCCTGTAATAATCCATATATTTGCCCCATAACTATGTGCATAGTCCCAAGCCTCTTCAGATTTCATTGACTCTTTAGTTCTATATCCATGAAATTTATTTATATCTTTTGGAGCTCTATATTTATATGAAATTCCTATTAATATAATCATTATTGGTAGTATCATATCGATAATCCAAAATATTTCCATCATAACTCCCCCAGCCTTTATGTGAATTTTTCTAGCTGTACTTGAACTTAAATATAACATTCTAAAATTTTATAATTATTATCCTTAATTATATCATCTGCTCTATTTTATAACAATCAAATTTGAATCCAACTGTATAGTGCCACAGTTTATTTTAAATCATATAATAGCAATCTATTTAAATTATAAAAAACTTACATAATTATATAATAAATAATATATATATAGCCAAATCGGTCTAAATATGTATATAATATATCTAATATAATTCTTACACTTATAAGTACCAATAAAAATTAAAATACAGAAGGAGAACTAAAAATGAGTGTTAGTTTACAAAAAGGACAAAGAGTAAGTTTAGTAAAAGACAATAATCCTGTAAAAAATGTGATTGTAGGATTAGGATGGGACATGAACAAAATAGGTAGAAAAAATTACGACCTAGATGCATTTGCGATAGCATTGACTAGCCAAGATAAGATGAGTTCTAAGAGTGACTTAGTTTATTTTGGTAATCTTAAGCATCCTTCTAAAGCTATCATACACACTGGAGATAACTTAACTGGAAGAGGTGAAGGTGATGATGAACAGATAATGGTTAATTTAGATGATATTCCAGAATATGTACATAAGATAGTTTTTGGAGTCTCTATATTCAAAGCTAACAAAAGAAATCAAGATTTCGGTCAAATGAATAATTCTTTTATAAGATTAGTTGATGCAAATTCTAAACAAGAATTATTTAAGTATAACCTTCAAGAAGATTTTTCTGGTAAAGTCACAGTTTTGGCAGGTGAAATTTATCTCAGAAATGGAGAATGGAAATTTAATGCTTTAGGTATTGGTCAAAATGAAGAACTTCGTGAATTAACTAATATATATAGTTAATAATAATTACAATAAAAAATTTATAATAAGGAGTTGTTTTAAATGGGTATAACTTTGGCAAAAGGACAAAAAGTAAGTTTAACAAAAACTAATCCTGGTCTTAAAAAAGTAGTGGTAGGATTAGGATGGGATACTAACAAGTATGATGGTGGATTTGATTTTGATTTAGACGCTTCTGCATTTTTAACTGGTGCCGATGGTAAAGTTACAAATGATGGAGATTTTATATTCTATAATAATTTAAAACATGCTTCTGGAGCAGTTGAATATATGGGTGATAATAGAACAGGTGTTGGTGAAGGTGATGATGAACAAATAAATGTGGACTTATCTAAAATACCACAGGATATTGCTAAAATATCTTTTACTGTTACTATAAATGAAGCTATTACAAGAAGACAAAACTTTGGACAGGTTGAAAATTCATATATAAGAATATACAATGAAGAAACTAATGAAGAGCTTATTAAATATGAATTAGGTGAAGATTTTAGCATAGAAACAGCAATAGTAGTTGCAGAACTGTATAGACACAATGAAGAATGGAAATTCAATGCTTTAGGCTCTGGTTTTGAAGATGGTCTTGCAGGATTATGTGGAAATTTTGGTGTTAATTTAGGCTAATATTAACTTAAAATAGCAAAGATATTTTTTAGACTAAAGCTATTTAAAAATATAATAACTAATAAAAAGAAGAGCATATTAATATACTCTTCTTTTTATTAGTTATTATATTTTTAATATATTATAAAACATTTATTTTTTTATTCTTTTTTCTCATTTGTTTTTTTCCAAATTCTACTGAAATATCAAAAAACGATGAAATGTTTTCTGTAAAAAACTTATTTTTATGATATGCAATATCGAATGTTCTCTGTAAATTAATACCTTCAATATCACAGGACCATAAAAGATGCTTTTTTAAATAGTCTTCAACAAGCAATTCAGATATAACTGCAATACCAAAGTTATCTACAACTGCTCTCAATATAGCTTCAGAATTATAACACGACCATTTAATATTCATTGGTATTTTCAATTCTTTTAGCTGACTTTCTAGCTGTGCTCTTGTGCCACTTCCCAACTCACGCATAATTAATGGTTGATTTGAAAGTTCTGAAACGTTTATGTAATCTCTTTTGTAAAATTCATGCTTATTAGAACATATAAGCACAAGATGGTCATTAATAATGCTTTTTGTAACAATATCTGGATGCTTTATTTTACCTTCTACAATTGCAATATCTAATTCACTATTAAGTAGTTTCTTTGCAATCAACCTTGTATCCTCTACAAATACTTCTGGTTCTAGCAAGGGATTTACCTTGTATAATTCTAATATTATTGGACTTATTACACATGTTCCAACAGTTACTGTAGCACCAACTCTTATACGAATGTTTTTTGCACAGTGTTTCATGCAATCATTCATTTCTTCATTTATAGATAAAAGATGCCTTCCATATCCAAGAAGTTTTTTCCCTGCTTCTGTTAAGTATAATTTTTTTGAAATTCTATCAAATAACTTAACTCCATACTCTTTTTCTATTTCTGAAATAACTTGGCTAACTGATGACTGTGTAATATACATATTTCTTGCTACTTCACTCATTTTACCACACTCGGCAACCTTAACAAATATCTCAAGACTGCGAATAGTCATATTATCACAACCTTAGCAAACATTAGTAAATACTTATGATTTTATTAATATTTTAGTATTTTACAAATGTATTGTCAAGGACTATAATTTTAGCATAGAGTTATAAAAGAGATTGGAGTGTGATATATTGTGAAAGTATTAATTATAGGTGGAGTTGCTGCTGGAACAAAGACTGCTGCAAAAATAAAACGTGAAATGGGTGATAACTGTTCTGTTACGATTCTAAATAAAGGTGAAGATATTTCTTACGCTGGTTGTGGTCTACCATACTATGTTGGAAATGTAATTGAGGATAAATCATCTTTAATTGTAAATACACCAGAAAGTTTTTCGAAGCTAACAGGAGCAGAAGTTCATTGTGGAGTTGAGGTTACATCTATTGATAGAAAGGCAAAACAAGTAAGCGTGAAAACGATTTCAACGGGAGCAGAAGAAAATTTATGCTATGACAAACTTGTAATTGCTACAGGAGCAGACCCAATAAAACCGCCAATACCTGGTATTGACCTATCTGGAGTATTCTTTATGCGTACTCCAAATGATGCTATAACACTAAGAGATTCTCTTGGAGATGGTGTTAAAAGAGCTGTTGTTATTGGAGGAGGTTTTATTGGTCTTGAAATTGCTGAAAACCTTTCTGCAATGGGTATACGTGTAAGTGTTATTGATATGGCTGAACATGTTATGCCTGGATTTGATACTGACTTTGCTGAATATGTTGAAAATCACATGGCTGATAAAGGTATAATGATTTTTACAGGTGACCAAGTTGTAGGTATTGAAGGTCAAAATAAGGTCGAAAAGCTTCGTACTAAAAATAGAGTTATTAAAACAGATTTGGTAGTTATGTCAGTTGGAATTCGTCCTAACACAGATTTTCTAAAAGACACAGATTTAGAATTTGCTCCAAATAAAACACTTATTACAGATGAGTATATGCTTACAAATGATAAAGACATCTATGCAGTTGGGGATTGCGCTTTTGTAAAAAATGCTTTAACAAATAAACCTACATGGTCACCTATGGGCTCATCTGCAAATCATGAAGGTAGGATTTGTGCACAAAATATATCTGGCAAATCTAAAACTTATAAGGGTGCTCTTGGAACAACTGTAGTAAAATTGCCTGAACTCAATGTAGGTAAGACAGGTTTAAGTAAAGAAGCTGCTGAAAAAGAAGGTTATAATGTTTGTTCTGTAACTATAGCGACTGATGACAAAGCTCACTATTATCCAGGTGCTTCTAATTTTATTATAAGAATGGTTGCTGAAAAGGATACTAGAAAATTATTAGGTGTTCAAGTTATGGGACCTGGAGCAGTCGATAAAATAGTAGATATCTCTGCTACTGCAATAACTTTAGGAGCTGACCTTTATTCACTAGAAAGTATGGACCTTGCATATGCACCACCTTTTTCAACTGCTATTCATCCATTTGTCGTATCAGTAAATGTTTTACAAAACAAACTAAATGGAGAACTCGATAGTGTTTTACTTGATGAAATAGAAGACTTCGACAGCTGGACTAAACTAGATGTTTCAAAAGCTCCTTCTATTCCTAGTTTACGTTATCTTCCTGTTGGTGAGATTAATGGAGAAATTGAAGGTCTTTCTAAGGATGAAAAAATTCTTCTTATATGTGCAAAAGGTAAAAATAGCTATATGGCTCAAAATCGTTTAAAACGATTTGGCTATACAAATGCAAAAGTTCTTGAAGGCGGAATACTATTTTATCCAAATCTTAAGGTAATGGAGGATTAATTATGAGTAATATTACAGCAGAACAAAAAAAAGAATTAAAAGGTAGAGGGTTTTTACCAAGTAGAGATGGAGAACATTTTGCAGCACGTATAATAACTGTAAATGGTGTAATAAACACAGCTCAAGCAAAAAAGATTGCAGAAGCTGCTGAAAAATTTGGAAATGGTCAATTAGCATTTACTACTAGATTAACAGTAGAATTACCTGGTGTAAAATTTGAAGATATTGAAGCTTTAAGTGAATTTATTGCTAGTGAAAATCTAATCACAGGTGGAACTGGCTCAAGAGTTCGTCCTGTTGTAGCTTGTAAGGGTACTGTTTGTGTTCATGGATTAACTGATACACAGGAACTTGCTGCTGAAATACATCAAGAATTTTACAAAGGTTGGTATGATGTAAAGCTACCTCATAAATTTAAAATTGGTGTTGGAGGATGCCCTAACAATTGTATTAAACCCGACTTAAACGACCTTGGAATTGTTGGTCAACGTGTACCTGATTACGACTCTGAACTTTGTGTTGGTTGTAAAAAATGTGCTGTTATGGAAGTCTGTCCTGTCAAAGCAGCTAAATTAACAGATGAAGGTAAACTTGAAATAGACAGCAATCTATGTAATAACTGTGGTAAATGTATAGAAAGTTGTAATTTTGACAGTATTGAAGAAAAAGAATCTGGTTATAAAGTATATATTGGAGGAAAATGGGGCAAATCTGTTCGTCCTGGAACACAGATTGATAGATTATTTTCAAAACAGGAACTTATGACTTTAATTGAAAAGGCAATTCTTTTATTTAGAGAACAAGGTAAGACAGGTGAACGTTTTGGAATAACAATTGACAGAATTGGTGTTGATAAATTTATAGAAATGCTTTTATCAGATGATGTTTTGGAAAGAAAAGAAGATATACTTGATGCTCTTTTACACCTTACAGGTGGAGCTCTATGCTAACAAAAAAGGTTTTAATTGTATAAATAACATTGACATATGTAAAAAAATTTAGTTAAGAATAATTAAAAAAGTAATCATTGTAAATAATTTGTAAAGATATATTTATTTATATCTTTACAAATTATTATTTTATAATAACTATTTATTAATTCTATTCTAATTATATAAAATACACAATAATTAATAATATCCGACATTATTAATTTTGAATTGTATTAATTGAAAAGTTAACTATCCCACTATTTCCATCTTGATTTACAACCAGATACCATGTCCCTGTATTAGGTACCCTCATTCTGCATAAATTTTTCTTAGCAAATCCACCATAGTAATCATAATTTTTTTGATTTTTAAATTTCACATAGTTTATATGATCTAGCAATATTACGTTAGCTTGTTTTTCTAAATTCACTTCTACAATATCCCCTTTTTTTAGATTCATCTTGCTATAACTATATTCCATTAAACTACCCCTCCAGTATCGAATAATCTTTGTTATTTACTCATATCATATATATGAAAATCCATTTAAAATATTATAAATACTATACAATTGCATTATTATCCAGTTTTAACCTTGTCTACTACAACCCAAAGTTTATTAAAAATATTATTGCCAACAATTTCTCCATCCCATACTACTTTTTCTTCTTTATTTTCTAATAAAGCATAATACCCAGAGTCAGAACTTTCATCTTTATAGACTGTAACGTAAAATTCTTCATCACTATATCCGGGCTTATCTTTAAAGTCTTCAGATATTTTACATTTTAATATATATCCTTCTAATTCTTCCTCTATAAACAAATCAATTCCTCCAATCTCTATATTTTTACTAATTATACCATATTATGCTATAATCTTTGTATTTTATTGAAAATTTCTATTTTTTCTTTATTTCATAAATAAATTATATAAATTTTTGTTTTTTTACTTTATATTATATTAATTATTCCTTTTATTTTAATATATATTTCTTTATAATTTATAAATTTACTCACTAGTTTATATAGCTTTATCTAGACGAATATAGCAACTCACTTTATATTAAACAATTTACATTTTCTTAATTTCTATATTTGTATTTTTTCTTGTCAATTATTATTTTTTGAAGTAATTTATATTAATTAAAATATAATGAGATTGATTTAAATATTATAATAAAATCATTATCTATTGAAAATAACATAAAAAAACAAGTATTCTATAAAATGCAAAATACTTGTTCTTTATAATTATTTTTGATTTTCTAGCATTTCATTTAAAGCATCGTATGTGAAATTTATTATTTCTTCACAACTTACTTTATTTTTTTTCAATGATGCACATATTTCTGTACTGTATTTTCCTCTTACTCTATTCATTAATTCTCTTGAATACTTTCTTGCCATATTTTCATCCAAATTACTATTTCTTCCATTTAAGTAGCCTATTATAACAATAGCTGCGTTTACAGCTCCACATACACTTCCAACAGTAATTCCAACCCCCATACCACTTCCTATAGAAATCGGTATATCTGTGTTATGTTCTTCATTATATGATTTTATTAATGCCTCTGCACAAGTGTATCCTTGGCTATGATATATTGATGGTCTTGTCATTTTTATACTTCCTTTCAGATTTTATTTTACATATTTTATCATTACTTAATATAATAATATCAATATTTTTATATAATATTTTTATACCCATAAACTCTAACTTATATTTATGATAGATAAATTTATAGTTTTCTAAATTTAAATTACTTTTTTATGAAATTGTCTTCATTAAATCTTTCAGATGATATGCTTTTATTATATCTTAAATTTATTTTAGTTTCTGTGACTTAGTCACACAATCTATATCTATTTGTAATAATTTAATCTAATTTTCCAGTATTATATGATATACCTTTATGTATTAATTATAATTTTTCAGACAGTAACTAAACTCTATTAAATTAAGCAATATATTATTGAGTTTAATTCTTTGTATTTAAACAAAAGATTTGCTAAAATAAAAATAAGCAATACTACATAAATCAAACCCCGAGGAGGTTGTCAAATTGAAAAAAATACTTATAACAGGTGCATTAGGACAAATAGGTTCAGAATTAACAATAAAACTTAGAAATGAATATGGAGAAAAAAATGTAATTGCTAGTTCAAGAAGAATAAAAGAAGGGAATCCTGTGTGTGAATCTGGTATATTTGAAATATTAGATGTTACAGATAAAAATCACTTCTTGGAAATTGCAAAAAAATACGATGTAGACACTATAATTCATCTAGCTTCTTTACTTTCTGCTGTTGCTGAAAGTAAACCTTTAGAAGCATGGAATTTAAATATGAATGGATTAATAAATGGTCTTGAAGTAGCTAGAGAATTAGATTGTAAATTTTTCACACCTAGTTCAATTGCTGCATTCGGTGAAAATTCTCCAAAAAATATGACTCCTCAAGATACATTACAAAGACCTAATACTATGTATGGTGTGACTAAAGTTTCTGGTGAGTTATTGTGTGATTATTATCATTCAAAATTTGGAGTAGATACTAGAGGAGTTAGATTCCCAGGCCTTATTTCTTATGTTACTCCCCCTGGTGGAGGAACTACAGATTATGCAGTTGACATATATTATGAAGCATTAAAAAATAAGAAATATAAATCTTATATAGCAAAAGGTACTAAGATGGATATGATGTATATGCCTGATGCACTTCAGTCAATAGTAGATTTAATAGAAGCTCCAGCTGATAAACTTATTCATAGAAATGCTTTTAATATTACTGCTATGAGTTTTGCTCCTGAGGAAATAGCCGCTTCTATAAAAAGATATATTCCTGACTTTGTAATAGAATATGATGTAGACTCTGTAAGACAAAGTATCGCTGATTCTTGGCCTAATTCTCTAGACAGCAGTAGTGCAGTAAAAGAATGGAATTTTAAATTTAATTACGATTTAGATAAGATGACTAAAGATATGTTAGAAAAATTATCAGAAAAAGGAATAGGTAAATTCTAAATATAATTTACTTCAAGTAACCTATAATGGCGAAATTCCTCTTCCTCTCCATAGGAGGTAGAGGATATAAGCCTAACCGATAGGTTATTTCTTTTGATTGATTTTCATAAAAATGTATTCTATTATTAAATCAGTAGTAAAAACTAAAAGGAAAGGAAAAGCTACTATTTTAAGTGTAGTAAAAAATTTGCTTGAATTTTACTACACTTTATATAATATATTATAAGTAGCAGGGACTAATATTGCTAAACTTAAGAGAAATTAGAGAAGAAATAATTAAAAAATATATAGGTGATAATTTAATTTCTGAGCTTACAGAAGAATTAAAGAACATACTTATAACTGATTTGCAGTCTAACCCATTTAAAAGTAATATTGAACTTAGTATAATACCAGCAAATATAGAAATATTTAAAAAAATAGAAAGTACATTGCTAGACTCTAAAGTTAATTTAAAAATGGGCTGGGAAAGGATACTTATAAATTACATACTAAAAGATTTATTTGAGTTAAATTACGAAATAAATAAAAGTTGTAATGAGCCTTTGATGTTTAGAATCATTATATCTATTGATTCTTATGATGCTTAATCTTACTAAATAATATACATGAGGATGTGCTTTATATTTATGAAATACAAGTTATTTATAGACTTTGAATTTAATATATTGGATGATAATAAAAACAAATCAGAATATAGTGGAGCTGAATTAATTTCAATTGGTGGAGTTTTAGTTGATAATAAATTTAATATATTGGATGACTATTATTCTTTAGTTAAACCAAAATATAATGAAATACTTTCAAATAAATGTAAAAAACTCACTAAATTAAACCAATTAGATATTGATAATGCTCCTAATCTTTTATATGTTATGGATGATTTTTATAAATGGTTTTGTAAATTTAATGATATTACAATATATAATTGGGGTGATTTTGACATTGCTGGTCTTCTAAATTCATTTAGAGTATATAAATATACTGGTAAATGCTTAGAATTATTTAATATGATGATTGACATTCAACCTTTTATCTCTCAACATATTACATACAATAATAGAATCTTATCTAAACAATTATCTTTACTGAATATGAAAAAGATTTTTTCTTTAGAAGGAGATATTAAACATAACTCACTTTCAGATGCTATGGATTTAATGAATGTATGTAAAGGCTTTTACCTTAACTACCCTAAAAATATCAATACTCTTGAAGAATTATATGATAAATTACCTCCTATCAAAACTCCTTTATATTATATCCCATACTTTGAAGATGAAAATTTCGAACTTAAATTCGATAAGACTCCAGAAGATATAATAATATATCTTAAACAAATATTAAATATACTAAATATAAGTAAAAAAGAAATCTATTTTAAAAAAAGAAGTGTGTTAGTAAATAACACCAAAATTATTAATTTTAAAAATCTATCTTCTTCTTTTAAATTAACAAAACTCAATGAATTTGAAGAATACCCTGATTTTATCTTAAAATTAGGAGATAAAAAAAATTTTGTTGAATCTGTTGTTAAAATAAATAAAAGCAATAGAAAATCTATAAAAAATTTAATATTAAAGTTATCAAGAACACCTTAAATAATTGAATTCAGTTATTTAAGGTGTTTTTATATCTTGAATTAAAATTTTTATACGGGGCATAATAACTAAATGCAAATATTTTTTAAAGGAGTAATTGATAGATATGACAGTAGTATTAGTAAGAAGTATTATATTATACATAACAGTGCTAATTGCGCTTAGAGTCATGGGAAAAGGTGAGATAGCTGAGATGAACTGTTTCGATTTAGTTATAACACTTTTAATTGCGGAAGTTGCATCTGTTCCAATGGAAAATAATAATATACCAATTATAAATGGCGTTGCAGCAATAACTGGACTTGTAATTATGCAGACTCTAATTTCATTCCTATCATTAAAAAGTAGAAAATTAAGTTCATTTTTATCAGGTAAACCTTCTATACTAATAGATAAGGGAAAAATTGTATATAAAGAACTTAAAAAAGAAAGAGTTAGTATAGATGAATTGTTAGAACAACTGAGAATTCAAGGATACTTCAATCTAAGAGATGTCCAGTATGCCATTTTGGAGACTGATGGTAATTTAAGTGTTGTACCAGCATCGAGTTATAATAGTACTCCTCCAAGAGCATTTAATCATTTACCAATTCCACTTATATTGGATGGTAGGATAATAAATAAAAATTTAGATATAGCTGAAAAAGACACTAATTGGTTAATGGGTATCTTAAAATCTAACCACATAGAAACTTTTAAGGATGTTCTTATTTGTGTTTTAGACGAAAACGACAAAATATTTATTCAAAATAAAAAGGGTGATTAATATTGAAATCTACAACATTTGTTATAATATGGGCTATTTTATTCTTATTATTTGGATTTTACATTAATAATAAACTATATGATTTTACAGAGGGCTACAAAGATAATATGTCTATTTTGGAAAAATCTATAGAAAATGAAGATTGGGAAAAAGCTCAAAAAGAAGCTGATTCCATATCTACAAGATGGGACAAAGAAAGAAATCATTGGTATAAAGTTTTAAACCATGAGTATTTTGATGAAATAGGTCTAAGATTTAATATTCTTGATAAGGCAATTTATACTGAAAATAAATTAAAATCTTTAGAAGAGGTTGAAGGTATAAAGACATATTTAGGAAATATTGTTGAAAGTGTCAAATTTGATATCAATTATATATTTTAATAACTTAAAACAAGGATATTGATAAAAGTAATATAATCTATATCCTTGTTTTCTGCTTTTATGAAGCATATTAATAGCATATACAGATTTTTTACTCTAAAATTTGCAATAGTTATTGCTTTTATTTATAAGTTATTACTATCAAAATAAATTTTAAAAGCTTCTCCAATAAACTTAGATGCACCATCACCATATTTCTTATCATTTACTTTTATATATGTAGAATTTGATAAATAAAGTTCTGCCATGTAATCAAAATATCTTTCTCCATTATCTATTTTATAAAAATCGTTGCTCTTTTTCATTTCATTGTCTATTTCTTTAACAATACTCTGAACCTCTTTTGATGAACAATCTCTACTTAAATCTGATACAAGCTTTTCATACAATAGATTTATTTTAGGCTTTTTATCTCCTAAATAAATCTCTAGGGTTTGTCCAATAAACTTTCCTGCTCCACTTCCATATTTTTCATCTACATCGTTTATCCACATAGGATTTATCAAATAATTTTGTACCATGTAGTACCAATTATCATCTCCAGTATCCATATAAAAAATTTCGTAATCTTTCTTAGATATATCAGTTATTTCTTTGGCTATCTCTTGAAGTTCTTTTGAAGAAGGATTCTTATTTAAGTCTTCTACGAGTTTTCTATATAATTCTTTTAATTTAGGATGTTTTTCTTTTAAACAATCATTTTTATATATATCAAATTTTTCTCCTAAATTCAATATATCACTGCTAAAGTTTGTTTTTATAGCCTTGGCAAACTTCTCAATAGTTCCATATTGCTTTATAGCCATTTTAGCAATTTTTTCTTCACTAGATTTAACTTTTTCAATAAATTCATCATATTTTTCTACATTACCATAAATTTTAATTATCTTATTTTTATGCTCTCTTTTAAACTCCTGTAGAACACTAAAATATTCACTCATATCAAATTCTTTAAAATTAATAGTACCCTCTCCTTTTATAGTTTTATTTATAAGTTCTATTAATTCATCCAATCTTTTTCGTTTTAAGATGAGTAACTTCTTTTGATTTTTTAAAGCTTCTACTTTATCAAAGTATTGGCTTGACATTATCTCTTTAACTTCCCTCAAAGGTATGTCAATCTCTTTAAAAAATAAAATTTGTTGGAGAGTCTTAATAGCTTCATCATCATAAAGCCTATATCCTGCATCTGTAATTTTATTTGGTTTTAAAAGACCTATTTCATCATAGTAGTGTAATGCTCTGATGCTTATTCCTGTCAAATCTGAAACCTGCTTTACTGTTCTCATATCAACACCTCAAAACTTGATTTTATAGCTATCAATATTTACTAATACATTCAAGCTATATTTTCATATTACACTATTACGTTATGTTAGGGTCAATAAAAATATCTTTTATACGTCCAGAATTGAATATACTGTCTTCATATTCTTCAAAATTTCAGAAAACAGTAAAGGAAGTTGCTCTGTATCATCATCCTTTTGAGTTAAATAATCTATTATAATATTAGATATTATCTCAATTATAGTAGCACACTTATCAAAAATCTCAGCTCCTTGTATGAAAGAGTCATTTTTATATTCATCTCCAAGCTGATTAAGCATTCTACTCATTTTATCAAAACCACCTTTAAATTTGACACTATCTGGTCCTTCAATTCCTCTAATTGCATTTGGAATCGTTGGCACTGTCCCAAAAAACATAACCATATTAGATAATATCTTATCATAATCATCTTTTTCTAGTTCATTTTTCCATCGTGGTAATTCCTTGATAAATTTTTCAAAACCTTTGTATCCCAAAAATCCTTTAGGTGGATTTAAAAACACATTGCTCTTTATAGCAAGTGCTTCTCTTGCAATCTCATATTTATTCTTTGAACCATTCATTCTAACTGTACAAATAGTATTTGCCTTACTCAACCCTAAATAACTACAATTCATACTTTGACGTAATTCGTCATAAGAAAGATATAATAACTCAGTTCTTCCACAATCATACAAGTATATTCTTCCTTCCTTATCGTCATACCCTACCATTAATATGTAATGAAAAGGAATATGCTCTTTATGATATAACTTCTGATAATATGGTAAATAATACATATCTAAAGCTCCTAAAACGACTGGATACCCATCATCAATTTCAGACTTCGCTTTTTTTAATGCTTGCTCATATCTTCTAAACTCATGATGTTTGTATTCAAAACCAACAATTGGTGCTAAAAATTCATACATCTTTTTTGTTCTTCCATCTCCCAAAGCTACCATTCTTTTTAACTCTGCTTTATTTGTTTTCATATAACAAAAGGAACCAAAACCTGATAGCAAAAAGAAAAAATCGTTTGGAAGGTATTCTCCTGTTTTATTTATATATAAATCTTCTATACCATTCCACATACACTCATAATCATGTGAATGATGCTTAATTTCAATTATTTTTCTCATATAGTCTATCTCCTCACTATAAATTTTTATTAGATTTAGTATAAACCCTCTTACAATGAGAGAGTCAATAGCTCTTATACTTATAAAGTTTATATTTAAGGACATTACATTTTTATATTACTAAGTTATTTGAAATTATAATATATCTTACTCTATTGTGTATTACATAATAGAATAAATCTAAATAAAAAAAGAGCATATAAAACTAAAAATAGTTTTTATACGCTCTTAAACAATTTATTATATTATTTTCCAGCTTTCATAGCTCTGATTTTTAATGGTAAAGTAAATAAATTAATAAATCCTTCTGCATCTTTGTGGTCATAAAGTTCACTATTTCCAAAAGAAGATATTCCTTCATCATAAAGAGCATTTTCAGTAAATATTCCAGCAGGTTTTATATTACCTTTATAAAGTTTAACTTTTACTGTTCCTGTAACATTGTCTTGAGTTTGCTCCATAAATGCATCTATAGATTCTCTTAACTTACAATACCATAATCCATTGTAAATAAGTTCTCCATATTTATAAGATACCATTTGTTTAAAATGTAATGTATCCTTGTCTAGAGTAGCACTTTCTAAAATATTATGTGCTTCATAAAGAATTGTTCCTCCTGGAGTCTCATATATACCTCTTGATTTCATACCAACAAGTCTATTTTCAACTATATCTATAACACCAATTCCATGTTTACAACCTAATTCATTTAATTTATGAATTAATGCAACTGGAGGTAATTCTTCACCATTTACCTTTTTAGGCACACCCTTTTCAAAGTAAACTTCTACATATTCAGCCACATCACATGCATCTTCTGGGTCTACACATTGTTTGTAGACATCTTTCTTATGTTCATTTTGTAAATGCTCTATATCTCCACCTTCAGTTGATACATGCCAAAGGTTAGCATCTACTGAATATATTTTAGTTTTAGTTGCTGTTACCTTTATATTGTGTTTTTCAGCATAATCTATAGCGTCTTCTCTTGATTTTATATCCCACATTCTCCAAGGTGCAATAACTTTTATAGTTGGGTCAAGAGCTGCAATTGTAGCTTCAAATCTAACTTGGTCATTACCTTTTCCTGTGCATCCATGACATATATATTTTGCACCTTCTTTATGAGCAACTTCAACTAGTTTTTTAGCTATTATAGGTCTTGCTAAAGAAGTTCCTAATAAATATTTCCCTTCATATTTAGCTTCTGCTTTTATAGCCTTAAATATAGTTTCAGTTACAAATTCTTCACTTATATCATCCACATATGCCTTTGATGCTCCACTTTGTAAAGCTTTTTCATAAACATCTTCCATTTTATCTTCTTGACCTACATTTCCACAAACAGCTATAACATCTATGTCTTCATAATTTTCCTTTAACCAAGGTATTATTATTGATGTATCAAGACCTCCTGAATATGCTAATACTACTTTTTCCTTCATTTTCAATTCCTCCCAATTTAAATTATGATTTTTATTTTTTATTTAATAGAAATTCTTAATATTGAATGATTTTGAGAATTTAAGTTCACTTAAAATCATTTTAATACTAAAAAAACCTCTCAGTATTTTAAAATACTAAGAGGCGAAATATCCGCGGTACCACTCTTATTGATAAACTTAGCTAATCAATTAGCAAATGTTCAACATACTATATAAACATTAGTAATTAAATATATTAAAAAACGCCTCTTGGAAAAACCAAGAGACGAAATATATCCGCGTTACCACTCTAATTGATAAGATAAACTTATCCACTCTTTCTCTTAAGGCGAGATTACCTACTAACATACTAAATTCAATTAGCATCCTCCAAAGTTCTTTTCACCAATACTCATTTGCTAAGCTTCCACCATCCTTAGCTCTCTATAAAACGCATAGAAGTTACTCTCTTTCTCACAGGATTTAAATATAAACTTTTTCATAACTCTCTTATAAAATATATAATAGTTTATTTTTCCATTTATGTCAACTATATAATTTATTTTATTTTTATTTCAAGAATATTTTCTATAGAATTAACTAATATCTTACTTTCCAAAGACATAACCCTTTAGCTGGTGCCGTATCTGATGATTGGCTTCTATCCTTCGATTCAAGCATATACTTAATATCTTGTGGAGCTTTTCTTTTAAGACCTACATCTATCAAAGCACCCACTATTATTCTTACCATGTTATACAAAAATCCATTTCCTTCTATGTATATTTCTATAACATTATCATCTTCTTTTATATTTATTGAATAAATTTCTCTTATATTTGATTTTTTCTTAGACTTAGAAGAAGCAAAACTAGTAAAATCGTGTTCTCCTATTAAATATTCACTTGCTTTTATCATTCTATCTAAATCTAATTTTTTACTTATATGAGTAGCATATCTTCTTATAAAAGGATTATGATATTTGTTATTGTCAATTTTATACATATAAGTCTTTGATTTTACATTATATCTTGAGTGAAATCTTTCATCAGCTTCTTCAACAGTTTTTACAACTATATCTTCTGGCAAATATTCATATAAGTATTTTTGAATTTTGTCCACTGAATCCATACAATTTGTTCTAAAATTTATCACTTGCCCTCTAGCATGAGCTCCCATATCAGTTCTTCCAGAACCAATTATCTCAACTGTTTCATTAGTCATTTTACTTAAGACAGTTTCAAGTTTTTCTTGTATAGTCATATTATTGTCACCTAATTTTTGGTATCCTTTATATCTTGAACCATCATATGCTACTATCATTTTTATGTTTCTCATATTAATCCTCTTTCTAAGAATTTATGCTTGTTTAGCAAATTTATTTTTTATATTAAAAGTTATTTTTGTTCCAACATTCTTTTCACTTTCTATTTTCATTCTTCCACCATGAAGCTTTACAATTTCATTACTAATTGCTAAGCCTAGTCCACTACCAGCTTTATTATAATCTTCTTGGAAGAACTTATCTAATACTTTATTTAGATTTTGCTTTTCTATACCTGAGCCGTTATCTTCAACTGATATGGTCGTTATATCTTCATTTTGAGAAACTACAACTTTTATGTAACCACCTTGACTAGTAAATTTAAATGAATTCTGTATTAAATTTATAAGAACTTGTCTTAATCGGTTCTTATCACCTTGAATGTTCTCTATAAACTCATTTTCAAATTCAAACAAAAGTGCTATATCTTTTTCAGCAGCTTTAACTTTAAGTTGATTTACAACACCTACGACTAAGCCTTCAACATCAACTATATCAACATGAAGTTTTATCCTATCTGAAGAAAGTCTTGAAAAGTCTAATAACTCTTCCACAAGTTTTATAAGCCTTTCTGTTTCATCTTGTATAATACCCAGACCTAAATCTAACTCTTCTCTTGTTATACTTTCATAACCTAAGGTTTCACTCCATCCCTTTATAGATGTAAGGGGAGTCCTTAGTTCATGTGATACAGAAGATATAAATTCTTCTTTTAATTTTTCACTCTTATCAATCTCATGTGCCATATGTTCAAATGTCTGTGCCAAATCACCAATCTCATCATCTACAATTTTCATGTTTTCTAATTTTATATTATAATTTCCTACAGCTAATTCATTTGCAAATTTCTTTAATTCTCGTAATGGTTTTATAAGAGTCTCAGCAAATTTAAGACTTATTAATATAGCTATTATAAGTATAAATATTCCAGCTAATATAAGCCATGTAGCTTGTTTTAATATCGCATTATCAATAGCATCTAATGAAACTGTATATCTAACAACACCTTCTATTATATTATTTACCTTAAGTGGCAGAGAGATACTCATAACATGTTCTCCTGTATCTGGTATTCTATAAGTATATGGTGTTAAGTTTTTGGTCTTTATATCTTTTAGTGCATTATTGACATCTTCATAATTTGCTTTTTCTTTACTCTTAAAACCATATTGGTCTAATATAATATTTTTATCCTTATCTATTATTGAAATTCCAAATTCTGAGTTCTTAGTTAATGGTTGTTTATCAAATATGTTTTTTACTTTTTTCTCAAAGCTTGTAGTTTCCATTGTAATAGCATTATATTCATCAGCATATTTTATTTCAGATTCAAGTAGTTGTTTGACAGAATCATAGTAGTAGTTTTGTATATAAAACATGAACAATCCTTCAAACAGAGTAACCATTATAATAATTATTATAAAGTAGTTTTTTATTACTTTCTTTCTCAGACCTTCAAAATGTAACACTATTATTCTTCCTTTCTAAAACAGTATCCATAACCCCAAATAGTTTGTATATATTTTGGCTTTGATGGGTCATCCTCTATTTTATTTCTTATCCTTCTTATATTTACATCTACTATTTTAAAATCATACAAGTAATTAGTTCCCCAAACTTCATCTAATATTTGGTCTCTACTTAATGACTGCTTGGCATTTGATATCAGATATTTCACTATTGAAAACTCAGTTGGAGTAAGCTCAATTTCTTTTCCATTTTTAAATAACTTTCTTTTATCTATATCAAGTATAAATGGAGGAGAAACTATCTCACTTGACTTAACATTTGAATCATCCTTTGCTACTCTTCTAAGAAGAGCTGAAACCCTAACTAAAAGCTCCTTTATACTAAATGGTTTTATGATGTAATCATCTGCTCCTGAAATAAATCCTTCTATTTTATCATCCTCTTGGGCTTTAGCAGTAAGCATTATTATGCCTACTTGGTCAAAGTTTTCCCTTATAAATTTACATACCTCTATTCCACTTATATCTGGAAGCATCACATCTAAAAGAGCTATTGTAATATCACTTTCTGTTGTCATTTTTTCTATAGCTTCTCTTCCAGTACCTGCCTCAACTATCTCATAACCTTCTCTTTTTAAGTTTATACTAACAAAACTTCTAATACCAATTTCATCTTCTAGTATAAGTATCTTTTCCTTCATAAAATAAAACCTCCAATTGAGTATAATATTAACCATATATTAATGAGAAATATTCTTTTAATGCGTCTATAGTAATATCTAGCTTATCCATTCCATTTGCATCATTTATAACTAGCAAGAAAGTATATTCATCACTCTCTTGAAGTACGATAGAATTTTGAGTATTTGGATTTTTTCTATCTTCAAGTTTATTTTTACTCTCTACTACTATATTAAACAAATTCTTACGGTCTGAATAGTCAAAATAATAAAATTTAAATACTGCTTTTTCTCCAACAAATTCTTGTTCAACAAGAATTTTATCAAATAAATTATTTGGAATAAATAATTTAAAATTATATTTATAATTATAGTATATCTGACTTGTAAATATTAAGCTTGAACTGGCATCTTCTTTTCCATTCCATCTATACCAACTTATATTTGCAGATGCTTTAGAGCTATAAGTGTTTCTATTGTTACCTGCTACTATAGGTATTTCTATAATCTTATCTTTGTCAATATCATCTACAGGTATGTAATAAGATTTAGTGATAGTTTTATCATAATCACTAAAAGCCTTTTTAATTTTTCCATCTTTCATATAAAGTATCTGTGTAATATAGTTATTATCTTTTAATATAGGAATATCAAGTACAACTCCTTTTATGGCAGCAGAGGAATTTCCAATAGATGAAGCAACATTACCTAAAGTTATATATAGTTCACTCAAATTTTTCACATTTTCAAACTTAACATAATCCTTAATTTTCATACTCCCATCAAAGTTCGCAACACTTGCAAACATTTCATTAGTCTTATTATTTAAATGAAGCATCAATATGTCTAATTTGTCATCTCCATCTATATATCCAATTTTCACTTTCATATCATTAAAATCTTCTTTATTTGGAAGCCATGACGCATCCAAGTCATACTCCTTTGTTATTTCATTATCTTTTACTTTATATATATGCATATTAGTTTTGTCCTTGGATTTAATCAATAAAACGACTTCTTTATATCCATCTGAATCCAAATCATAAAAATTGGCATATTCTATTGACTCACCATTTTCTAGAAAATGGTCACCAAGTACGTATTTTTCTCCATTATAGCTTAAAGTTACAAACCCTACCTGAGTTACATTATTACTTAAATCTTCTTTTTGCTCAAATACTACTAACTCATCAACTCCATCACCATTTAAATCCACTTTATTTATTTTTCCTACTTCTTTTGCATTAGAAGGCAATATCATAGATGAGTCTGGTTTTAATAACTGGTCAATACCATCATACAATACTTTTTTTGTATCATCATAGTCAGGTATCTTTGCTAATTGTTCTGGAGACTCAGTTTTAATATTACATCCAGTAACAAATATCATCATTAGGGCTACTACAGTAATAAGTTTTAACACTTTCATTTAACTCCTCCTAATCCTATTAATCTTGAAATTTGCTCACAAAAATCTCCTCACAATAATTAGACGTTTCAAGTCGTCATAATGTTTTACTTATTTTAATAAAAATTTATATTTTTTATCCATAAATAATGTAAAAGCTATTTATTGTTTCTAGGAGGTTTAGGACCTGGATATTGGAAAAAGTTGGTTTTTAACATACCATTATACAACTTTCTTTTTTTAGCTGCTTTTTGTCCAAACTCATATTCAAAATCTTCATAAGATGTTATCAAATAATACGACCAATTTTTTAATTTTCTAAATGCATAACCAAGCTCCTTATACAATTGTTTGACACTATCTTTGTCTTCCAATCTTTCTCCATAAGGAGGATTAGTAATTATAAATCCAAACTCATCCTCACTTTTGAATTGAGTCGCATCTCCTATGTTAAATTCTATATATTCATCTACACCTGCTATTTCAGCATTTTCTCTAGCTATATCTATACATTCTTCATCTATATCATATCCATAAATCTTAAATTTAGATTCATTATCTATCTTATTAAAAGCATCTTTTCTTACATCCCACCATATTTTTTTATCAAGAGTTCTCCATTTTTCTGATATAAATTCTCTATTTAAACCAGGTGCCATATTTATACCTATCATAGCTGCTTCAATCAATATAGTACCAGAACCACACATAGGGTCCACTAAAACTCTACCTGCTTTCCATGGTGTTAAATAAATAAGCCCAGAAGCTAAAGTCTCTCTTATTGGAGCTTTATTTGCTTTTTCTCTATATCCTCTCTTGTGCAAAGCATCTCCTGTTGTATCTATAGAAATAGTTACCTTGTCTTTGTGTATAAATACAAATATAGGGTATTTCTCTTTATCTTCTTTAAGCAAACCATCTTCCAAGTAACTTTTCTTTAAACTTTCTACTATAGCTTTTTTTACTATGGCTTGTACATCTGGTGTACTGTGTAATTTTGATTTTATAGAAGAAGCTTTTGATATAGGAAATTGAGCTCCATAAGGTATATATCGAGACCAATTTATCCTTTTCGTATTTTCAAATAATTCATCAAAACTTTTTGCCTCAAATTCAGCAATTTTAAGATGAACTCTTTCAGCACATCTTAACCACATATTTGATTTTGCTATTCCAAACTCATCAGTTTTATATGTTATTCTTCCATCTTCTGTTTTTATTATTTCATATCCTAAATTAGTAATTTCTCTAGCCAGCATTTTTTCCATTCCAAAAAAACATGGCGATATTAATGTATAACTTTTCATAAAACCTCCTGTTTCCTATGTTAATTACAAAATTTATTTATTTTTTAAATAATCTACATATTTAAATTCATACTTCCCATTTTATACCCTGACATATCTAGTGTAACATATTTAAAGCCAAATATTTTTAATTTAGTATCAACTTTGCTAAAATTGTTATTTTCAAAAAATTTACCTAACTCTTCTTGACCAACTTCTATTCTAGCTATATCTCCATGCATTCTCACTCTAAATTGAGAAAAACCTAAATCAGATAAGTATTCTTCACTCTTTTCCACTATTCTTAGTTTTTCGTCTGTTATTTGAACTCCATAAGGAATTCTACTTGCAAGACATGCAAATGATGGTTTATTGAAAGTACCTAATCCTAGTTTTTTTGAAAGTGACCTAATTTCATCTTTTTTCAAACTACTCTCCTTTAATGGACTAATTACTCCTAACTCACTCAATGCTTTAAGACCAGGTCTATAATCTCCTAAGTCATCTATATTTGTTCCATCTACTATGTACTTTATATTATGTTCTTTTGCTATCTCTTTTATTTTAGAAAATATATACTTCTTACAATGGTAACATCTATCCGCACCGTTTTCTTTAAACTCTTTTAAGTCAAAGTTTTCTATATTTAATATGATATGTTTAACACCAAAATTTTTAGTATATTCTTTAGCTTCTTCAATCTCTCTACTTGAATGCATCATTGCATGTATAGTTACAGCTATAACATTTTCTCCTAATGTATCCTTTGCTACCTTAAGTAAAAAATTACTATCTACTCCACCAGAATAAGCAACTACAACACTTCCTAATTCAAGTAGTATTTCTTTTAATTTTTCTAATTTTTCTTCTTCCTTCATAAAATCCACCTCCATATCTAGAAAAATATGAACTATAAAACGATATATTATTTTTTACATTCTTAATGATTATAACATATAAAGTATTTATTTTATAAACTAGAATTATCTTTAAACACATTAATTGTAATATCAAATAATTTTTAAAATCTGTATAATTTAAACATATTACTGTAATACACTGTATATAAAAAATAAAATAGTGTAATATAGTAATATGTTTAAAAGCCATGAAGTGTAAATAGCTCATCCTCATGGCCGAATTCACGAGTTTATTTTAACATAATTGTTTTTCCATAAGTTATAATTGTAAATCACAAAAAAGATACTATCATATGAATTTTCTAAAACTTTTAATTTAATACTTATAACTCACATGTATTTGCCTTAATCCCACCAAAAAAGCCATATTGTGGAGCGTTGTAATACTTCTTTAAGAACTTTTAATGTTTCATATCCTTGTACAATAATATCTTCACAATATAGAACTAATTCAATACACAAATCATCAAATTTTTTATTATCTTCAATTGGATTTTTTGCAGAATATTGAACTGTATCACATCCAATTGCAATTGGGAATGCTCCGTATTTTTCATACCAATATTTTGCAACAGCTACATGTTCTTCATCACTAGGACAATCATTAAATCCACCAATTGGTATATATGCAAATACTTCATATGGTTTAATTGTTGGAACTTTGGCTATGTAAACTTCGTTATTTTCTTGAAATATATCTATATTTGTAATTGGGCTGAAATTTTTATAATCATAAAAAGTGTCCTCAGAACCCATTAATTCTGTTAGCAATTCTGGAATCTCACACTTTCTAGAATCGAAGAATTCATTTACATCAATTTCATTACATTTTTCTAAGCAATATTTTCTATAGTTTTCAAGAGAACCATACTCTTTATTAATCATATCTATATTTTCTCTTAATAATCCTACTTTTTCATCAATAACTATAATTGGTGTATATCCATTTTCTTTTCCATCTTCTCTCATTTTTTCAAATAAATCATCAATATCAATATCATTGTTCACAGGAACACATTCAAAACCATATAAATCTTCAATACTCATACTTATCTCCTATTCTTTTTAGATTTAATTCTTTTGAAAGTTTTCTTTTTTTGTTGTCAAGTTTTTAAATACTATTATTATTTGTAAAATTATAAGTATAGATACAGTTTATAAAATATACTTATATAAGACAAAGGTTAATTTTATTTTTTTGTATAAATAAGATGTTTTTTATGACAATTCCCTTATATAAATATAATAGCATAAAACACATGTTCATGGTTAATAATAAGTGATTTTGTAATAATTCGTTATATATTATACTATTTTAAGTAAAATAAATGATATTCTTTGTATAAGAAATAATATGTTTATTGATATGAAGTTTTTTGGATTTAAATTTGTTAAGAATAATATTTTAATATTAGCAGATATACTCAAAAGAATAAATCTTGTTGTAATACTTAGATTCTAAATGTAGTCTTCTAAAATCCCATATAAAATTGCAGGAATCAATAAATTGAAATCAGAACTTAGATTTAATAATATATTTATATAGAACCTTACATAGTTCTTCTATTCTATAGAATCTAATAACTAGATAGATATATTTGCTAATTTATATATAAAAACCAGAGTTGATGTATAAATTTATAGGTGTATCAATTATTTTAATCAATACACCTACATACTTCTAATCTTCTTTTAATAAAGTACTTTTCCAAACATCTTCTTTGAAACCCAACAGTACATTTTCACCATCAAAAAGCAACGGTCTTTTAATAAGCATTCCATCGCTCACTAATATTTCTAAAAGCTTATCATCAGATTCAGTCTTTACAATATCTTTAAGACCTAATTCTCTATATTTCATACCACTTGTATTAAAAAACTTCTTTATATCATATCCACTAATCTTGTAAATTGACTCCAATTCGTCTTTACTCGGAGGATTCTGAACCATGTCTATATCTTCAAATTCTAAATCATTTTCTTTAAGCCAATTTTTTGCTTTTCTAACGGTAGAACACTTTGTATATCCATATAATTTAATCATTGTGTTAAAAATCCTTTCTAATTTTTTATTTTTATACCCATAATTTGTATATTATAACCAATTTATATCACAATCATTCTAAGCTTTCAACATAAAAAATTATTCTATTTTAAAATGACCATTAAATTATATTAGATATTTAAATTATTCTTTTATAATATATTAAACCTACTCAATCACTCAATATTAGATTAAATTTTCAAATAAAAAAAAGGGCATAGTGTATTTATTCTACTTAGCCCCTATTTATATTATAAATGTTCCTATAACTTCCATTTATAAAGTATTAAACAATTTTTTCTTTGATTTGAACATTTTCTACTATACCATCTTTTATACTTATAATCTTATCTGCAACATTATTTGAGAAAACAACATCATGTGTAATTATTAGTATAGTCATGCCTTTATCTTTAAGTCTGTTCATTATATTGACTACCCTTTGAATAGTATCTATATCTAGTGCAGAAGTAGGTTCATCGAAACAAAGAACCTTTGGCATTAGTGCACATGACCTAGCTATTGCAACTCTCTGCTGTTGCCCTCCTGACAATTCAAATGGATAAGAGTTTAATTTATCTTCTAAATCAACTAATCTTAAAAGTTCTCTAGCCCTCTCCTCAGCCTCTTTTCTGGGAACTTTAAAAACATTAACTGGAGACTCAATTATATTTTCAAGAACTGTCATATGAGGAAATAAATTAAAGTTTTGGAAAACCATTCCTATCTTGCCTCGTATTTTTGACATATCTTTCTTGTTTTTTATTATCTCATTATCTATTATAATCTCTCCACTATCAAATTCTTCAAGACCATTTATACATCTCAATATTGTAGTTTTTCCTGCACCAGATTTGCCAAGTAAAACTCCAATCTGACCTTCTTCTAACTCAAAAGAAATATCTTTTAGTACTTTATTTTTTTTAAATGATTTATTTAAGTTTCTGATTTTCAACATATAAAAAACCTCCTCCTATAATATTGTAACTTTATCTATAATAAGAATATTTTTTTTCAAGTAATTCAAATCCCTTAGTAAGTATAGCTACAAATATAAGATATATTGCTCCTGCCTCAAATAGTGGTAATAAACTTGCTTCTCTGTTCATTGCTATTTGAGATATCCTTAAAATATCATTTAATCCTAATATATATACTAAAGATGTATCTTTTACTAATGTGATTACTTCATTTGAAATAGGTGCTAGTATTCTTTTAAAAACCTGTGGAAAGATTATTCTCTTGTACATTGTAAATTTATCAAATCCTAGTACTTTCGAAGCTTCATATTGTCCTCTATCGATTGACTGTATTCCACCTCTAAATATTTCTGCAAAATATGCTGCATAATTTAAGAAGAAAGCTACTATTCCAGCTGTAAATCTGTCAAATACAATTCCTAAAAGAGGTAAGCCATAAAATATGACTATCATTTGTAAAAGTAAAGGTGTCCCTCTCATTATTAATATATAACATTGTGTAATACCACTTATTAATTTATTTTTTGATAATCTTAAAAATGCAACTGCAATTCCCAATGGAATTGATACTATCAATGTTATACAAAACATTGCTATAACTATCTCTAACCCTTGTAACATGCCTTTAGTGCCCCCTTCTTAACAGCTAATCTATCTTTTACTTAAACCATTTATCATAAATTTTGTCAAAAGCTCCATCTTTTTTCATTTCTTTTAATGTTTCATTTATTTTCTTACAAAGTTCTGGATTTTCTTTAGAAGTAGCTACAACATAGTCTTCTAATCCAAAGTCTTCTTTTAATACTTTATATTTATCTTCACCTTTTTGACCCATATAGTATCTAATTAAAACTTCATCACCAACAACTGCACTAGTTCTACCTATCTCTAAATCTCTAAGTGCTTTATCATAAGTATCATAAAGAACTGGTGCTCCACCTTTTAAGCTATTCATAAAATCTTTATCCTTTTCTACTGCATCAAGTGCTGTTGAACCTTGTTGAGTCCCAACTTCTTTATCTTTTAAATCTGCTTTTGAATTTGCTTTTGAATCACTTAAAGTAACTATTATCTGTTTATTTTGTAAATATGGTTCTGTATATGATACTATTTTCTTTCTTTCATCTGTTATAGAATACCCATTCCATAATACATCTACAGTTTTTGAGTCATTTAATTCAGTTTCTTTCATTGACCAATCTATTGGTTGGAACTTAACTTCCATTCCAAGTCTCTTAAATGTTTCTTTAGCTAAATCTACGTCAAATCCTACAGTATCTCCCTTTTCATCCAAGAATCCCATTGGAACAAATGTATTATCAAACCCTACAATTACTTCTTTTTTTGCTTCTTTTGAAGCATCTTTGCCCTTTTCATCATCCGATTTTGAACAACCTGCCATTCCACTTACTAAACCTAACATAATTGTAAATATTCCTAATTTTTTTAATATATTTTTCATAATATTCTCCCTCGTCTTTTAAATTTTTAAATATTTTGATTATTTTTTAAAAAGTATATCTGTTGCAATATAATTCTCTGCGCGCTTAAAAAATTATATAAAAAAAACTCCCGTCTCTAGCTTCTGCTAGAGGACGGGAGTTGACTCTCGTGGTTCCACCTCTGTTCATTAATGCCTCACGACACTAACCTCTTTAAGTACAATAAAATAATTATACTCTAGCACTATAACGGGTGCAAGGATTCCGGAAAGCTCCTAATAAAGTATCTTTACTCTTTCAGAGTTCTGCTCAAAGATGTGTTCAAAGTAAAATCTATTGCTCCTCTCACCAATCGGAAACTCTCTGTTTAAGATTAACTACTTTTACTATTTCTTTTCTTAGCATTTAATGTTGTTTTGAATTGTTATTATGATATTGATTTTATAGCATAAGGCAATATCTGTCAATATATATTTTAAAATAAATATAAAAATCTAATTCCAAGGAACAACTTCTACTTCACCATAACATCTTTCTACTAATCTATTGGAATACTCACCTTTATATCCCAAAATAAAGAGTAAAACAAGCTCAATATATCTCGTTCCTATTGAGATTATATTCCAAATATCTTCAACTTCTAACACAGCTCTATGAGTTCTCCTGCTCGGATGAACTATACTATTCCTTAAATAAATCACTAAATCTACCCCATCATCAAACTTGTTTTTTATTGTATTGTCAAATATATTTAATTCATATTTTCCATATGGTATTTTGCATATATCAAGTAATAGCCTTATATTTCTAGATGCTAAATTACAATCAAAAGCTTCATCTGTAAGTATTTTATTTTGCTCCACTAGAATTACATATGATAGAGTTTCAAGTGCAATTTGTACAGATATTATATTATTTTCCATAGTAACACTTCCAAGAGATTCTATATACCAGTCAATAACACTTTTTATAGCAGAACCATAATAAAAATCTTCTAATCTTTTACACATAAGACTTATATATTTTTCCATATTATGATAATTTGAAAGTGTATCAGACCATGTTGGCACATATCTAAAGGGAGATATCTGATTTTCATTCCATATTCTATAGACTTCATTTTCACTTCTATATCCTTTGGCTAAACAAAATCCAACATATCTTCCACACATAAAACTCAACGCTGTTGATATTCTATCTAAAAGATTTATTGTATTGTTTGTTCTAAAAATTCTACCATCTTTTCTTCTAACTCTGCCTATATGAGTTATTATTGCTCCAGATTTAGATCTTAAGTCTGATTTAAGCTCTTTTCTATAATCATATCTTTTGTCTATAGTTACAACGTAATCATTTATATCAAATTCGATTCTACCTGCATATACTTTATCATTATATTTAATGAGTTTTCCAGGTATTTTATCTAGATTTATTATATTAAAATCTACATACTCAACATAAGAATTTTTAGATTTTATACAGTCATCATTGATATATCCTTCTACATTAACATCACTTAGAGTATTTATTGTTATAGAAATAATTTTATAACCGTGAACTTCAAGAATAGCATTGTCATAATCCAAAACTAAATTTTCATCTTCATTTTCTATTTCTTCAATACAACCTATCTCTGCCTTAAAACTTATAGCTATTGGAGGTGTCATTTTATAATAAATTTTCCCATTACATCTATACTTTTTATCCAAGTATATGCAAAACCGACCTTCATAGATACTAATATCTTCATTGATACCATAGCTTAAATACTCTGATGTTATAGCATCATCAATTGCTTTCATTTTTATTCCCACCTTTGCTTTTGTATAATAACATAGGGATTGTAGTTCTTTTTTATTTAGTAAAACTCAATCTATTATATAATTTAGTATATTATTTTTATTACTTATGTATCTTAATAATTTTCTATAAAAATAGCATTATTTTAGTATCATCGTTTATTTAATACATTATGTATTTTCTTTAAATTTAATTATTCCAAAACTTATATTACTTACTTGCAATTTCTACAGTTTATTACATCCTTCCTTGTAATTATAGCATAGTTTTATAATTTCATATTATCTATTTATTACCTTAGTTTTTATTCCTTTAGATATTATCACCACTATATATGTATTGTCAAAGAAAACATTTAATTTATCAAATATCTTATAACATATTACATACATCCTCATATGCAATCTATTTACTTAAGAAACTAATACTCTTATCCTTCTCTAAATAGTATTTTAAATAAAAATAGCAGTTTTAATTTATTATTTCAAAACTGCCATCAAACTGTAAATATTCTATTTTGATGTATAAAATGTCATTATTATATTAATAGACTTTTAATAATCTCAAGCCTTAATATTAGATAAGACCTCTCTTATATCCTTTTCCACTAATGGTTTCATATTATTATTATAAATACTTGTATCTGCATTACTTAATTCCATTTGTATACGATGTATAAGATTCTTTTTATACTTTGTAATCTTAGGTAATGACTTAATAAACATTCTTGATACAGAGGGTTTTTTATCTACGATGTGACTTAAAATACAATTTATATTCATTTCAATTTTATTATCAATATCCCATTGAGCATTCGCAGCTATTAATAGCAATCCTCTTGAACGAATATATGAGCTTCTATCATCAGTCATCTCTAAGAATGAGTCAAAAAAACAATATGTAATATTTGATTTCAGACTTTCATTTTCTAAAAACAAAAAAGTTTTATATGCTTCATTATGATTTTTTGAATATAATTTATTAATAAGTAAATTTATATTTTCCAATCTTCTCATCTCCCTCATGACAAACATCTATTAAAAATAAGTATAACACATCTAAAAATAGATATAAACAAGCATCTATATTAAATAAAAATCTAAGATTATTCTAAAGTCACTTAATTTTTATTTCCAAGCAATAACTATAAAATCATTATAAACCTATTAATTTAGATGTCTATAAAAAGAAGCTATCAAATAATCTATACTTGATAGCTTCTCTTTCTTATAATTCTTTTTTTAAAGTTTCCTTTAGATTATCATATGCGAAATCCATTATTTCTCTACATGCAACTAAATCTTTTTTTAAATCTATACATAATTCTGAACCATACTCTTTTCTTACTGTTGTAGTCAAATCCTTAGCATAAACTTTAGCTTTAGTAGTTTCATCTTCATGGTTTCTACCTTTTACATATCCAATTATTATATTTGAGGCATTTACTGCACCACATAAACTAGCAACTCCACAACCTGAACCTAGTCCACTTCCTAGACAAACTGGTATGTCTGTATTAAATTCCTCATTATATGCTTTTATAACTGATTCCGCACAATTAAATCCTTTTTCATGATATTTTGATGCTATAACTTTATTACACATTAAAATTCCTCCTCATCTTTGTAAATTAGAATATATTTTTTACTATTTTTGTAAAAAACACTTCTTTTTACCATTATTATATCAAAGATTAACAATAAAAACATTTTTTTCTAGATTATATATTTTTTTCTAAGTTTAACAATATCTCTTTTAAATCAGAATGATTTCCCATATATCCACCAATATTATTTTTGCCAACTACTCTATGACAAGGTATTATTATTGGAATTTTATTGCTTTTACTTGCTTGTCCTATTGCTCTTACAGATTTAGGATTGTTTATATTTTGTGCTATATCTGAATAATACAATGTCTCCCCATATGGTATTTTTAACATTTCTCTGTAAACCGATTTTTGGAATTCAGTCCCTTCAATTCGAATATCTAAATCAAATACTTTTCTTTTTCCCTTAAAGTAATCGTCTATCTGATTTATGGCTTCTTTTAAATCTTCCTTACTTCTTTTTATGTCAATTCCTTTTTTGATATATTCATCTTTTACTTTGTTAAAGTTCTCATCTCCTATATCTATACTAACTATAAAACCATCTTCACTCAATATGTACAAATTTCCTATTTCTGATTGATAAACATCATATACTAGATTCATATAACTTCCCCCCTTTACACTAGTATACATATAATTTTTTAACTAATAAAGAGTTACCCTAAAAATAGGATAACTCTTTATTTATAATTATTTAATATATAATATTTTTTAAACTTATTAACCTTTGAAATATCAATTTTATATATTTTTAAAGGCCTTAGAAAGCATAAGTTTTATTCTGTTAAGCTGATTTACCTCACTTGCAGAAGGGTCATAATCAATAGGAATTATATTTGCATTTTTATACAATCTTTTTAATTCTTTTATAGAACCTTTACCAATTATATGATTAGGTAAACATCCAAAAGGTTGCATACAGATAATATTTTCTACACCCTCATTTAATAACTCAACCATTTCGCCTGTTAAAAGCCAACCTTCTCCAGTTTGATTTCCTAGTGACACTACTGGTTCTGTATTTTTTGCAACATTTTTTATATTGCCTGGAGCATAAAATCTTTTACTTTTATCAAGTGCTTTTTTATATACCTTTTGGTATATTCCAGTTATGTATATAAATGCTTCTCCTATAATTCTACTCTTTCTACTTCCCTCTAAGTGAGTATGTTTATAAATAGTATTGAAAGCACAACTTAAGAAGAAGTTTGTAAGGTCTGGTACAACTGCTTCAGCACCTTCTCGTTCTAATATATCTACTAGATTATTATTTGCAATTGGATGGAATTTCACTAAAATTTCTCCTACCAATCCTACTTTTGGTTTTTTTACATCGAGTATTTCTAAGTTATCAAATTCCTTTACTATATCTTTTATATTTTTAGTAAATACAGAAATTTTTGCTTTGATAAGAGAAGTTTTGCATATATCAACCCATTTTTCATATAGAGCATTTGCACTTCCAGTAACTTTTTCATATGGTCTTACCCTATAAAGTACCTTCATCAATAAGTCTCCATATACAACAGACATAAAAAGTCTATTTATTAATTTCAGTGATATATTATCCATTATTCCACTATCTTCTATTCCATTTACACTAAGTGCGATTACAGGAACATCTTTGAATCCAGCATCATACATAGCTTTTCTTAAGAATCCAATATAATTCGTAGCCCTACAACCTCCACCAGTCTGAGTTATTGTAACAGAAGTGTTATTTAAATCATATTTACCAGATTTTAATGCTGTTATTAACTGTCCTACGACTATTATAGCTGGATAACATGCATCATTATTTACATATCTTAATCCCTCTTCAATTACATTACTATCTGTATCCTTTAGAACTTCTATATTATAACCACTTAAGTTTACAGCTTTTTCAAGAAATTGAAAATGTATAGGAGACATTTGTGGAGCTAATATAGTATGTTTGTTCGTTATTCGATTATTTTTAGCATATTGTATCCTATTTACCTTTATATCTCTAACATCTATATTTTTGCTTTCTCTTTCAAACATAGCTGCTTTTAAAGACCTCATTCTTATTTTAGCAGCACCTAAATTGTTGCCTTCATCAATCTTTATAATAGTATATATCTTCGATTTTTCATTAAGTATCTCTTGAACTTGGTCTGTGGTTACTGCATCCAGCCCACATCCAAATGAATTAAGTTGAACCAATTCCAAATAGTTTTTATCTCTCACAAAGCTTGCTGCTTTATACAATCTTGAATGATATACCCATTGATCTACAACCCTAAGAGGTCTTTGTATAGTTGCTAAGTGACATATAGAATCTTCAGTAAGTACTGCCATATCTAATGAGTTTATAAGTTCCGGCATGCCGTGGTTTATTTCTGGGTCTATATGATATGGTCTACCACATAACACAATCCCCTTCATATTTCTTTCTTTTATTTCTTTAAGTGCTCTTTCTCCCGTAGCTTGCATCTCCATTTTAAATGAATTTTGTTCATCAGTAGCCTTATCAACTGCATTATTAATTTCTTCTTTAGTTATCTTTATATCAGAAAAACTTCTTGATAATTCTTCATATAGTCTCTTTTTCAATTTTTCCTTATCATTTAGACTTATAAATGGATTTATGTAGTTTATGTTCTTATTTCTTATATTTTCTACATTGTTTTTTATTACTTCAGAATATGATATTACCACAGGACAATTATAATAATTATCTGCACTTGAATCCTCTTTATTTTCATTTGTTACGCTTGGATAAAATATATTTTTTATACCTTTTTCAATCAAGTTTTCTATATGTCCATGAACTAATTTCCCTGGATAGCAAACTGTTTCAGAAGCTATACTAGTTATACCAGTTTCATATAATCGTTTTGACGACCTATCAGAAAGCACAACTCTAAATCCCATAGTATTGAAAAAAGTAAACCAAAACGGATAATCTTCATACATATTTAACACTCTTGGTATACCTATCTCTCCGTTTTTTGCTTCTTCTTTTTCCAGTGGTTTATATCTAAAAATCCTATCATATTTGTACTTAAATAAATTTATTGGTTTTTTCTTTTCTAGTCCTATTTTTTTATCACCATAGATAGCTTCACCTTTTTCACATCTATTTCCTGAAATAAAAATTTCATTATCAGAAAACTTGTTTATAGTAAGAAGACAATGATTCGAGCATCCTTTGCATCTAGTTACACTTGATTCTAATCTTATATTATTCAATTCTTCCTTAGATAATAAAGATGTTTGATACCCACTTTCATACTTTTCTTTTGCTATAAGTGCTGAACCAAAAGCACCCATAATTCCTGAAATATTAGGTCTGATTACATTTTTTCCAATTAGTTTTTCAAAACTTCTAAGCACCAAATCATTATAAAATGTTCCACCCTGTACAACAATATTTCTACCAATTTCATTCAAATCTCTAATTTTTATTACTTTAAATAAAGCATTTTTTATTACAGAATAAGATAGCCCTGCTGATATATCTCCAATACTTGCCCCTTCTTTTTGAGATTGCTTTACTCTAGAATTCATAAACACAGTGCATCTTGAACCTAAATCTACAGGATTTTGAGAATAAATACCTTCCTGTGCAAATTCTTCTATTGTCATAGATAAAGAAGTTGCAAATGTCTCTAAAAATGAACCACAACCCGAAGAACAAGCCTCATTCAGTATTATATTGTCAATTACTCCATCTTTTATTTTTAAGCATTTCATATCTTGGCCACCAATATCAAGTATAAAATCTACATCTTTATTGAAAAATTTAGCAGCTTTATAATGTGCTATAGTCTCTATTTCTCCATTGTCTATTTTCAGTGCTTTCTTAATAAGAGCTTCTCCATAGCCAGTTACAGTTGAACTCAATATTTTAATGTCTTTTGGTAAGATATCATATATTTCGTTTATAACCTTAATAGTCGTTTTTAATGGATTTCCTTCATTACTATTGTAATAAGAATATACAAGTCTTCCATCTTCATCAATAAGAGCTGCTTTAGTAGTGGTGGAACCTGCATCAATTCCTAAATAACAATTACTTTTGATTGAATTTATATCCACATAATTTATTTTTTCTTTTTCATGTCTTCTTGAAAATTCTTCGTACTCATTTTTATCTTTAAATAAAGGCTCTAATAAATTTACTTCTCCATCTTCGATATTCTTTATATTATCTAGCTTTTCTATTAGAGATTCTAGTTCTATGCTATCCTCATCTACTGATAATAATCCTGCTCCAATAGCAATATAAAGTTGTGCATCTTCTGGAAAAATTATATTTTCATCTTTTAAATCTAATACTCTTTTAAATGCTTCTCTAAGCTCAGATAAAAAGTATAATGGGCCACCTAAAAAGGCTACATTCCCCTCTATTTTTCTTCCACAAGAAAGAACGCTTACTGTTTGTACGACAACTGCATTAAAGATACTCATAGCTATATCAGTCTGCTTAGCTCCATCATTTATAAGAGGTTGAATATCTGTTTTAGCAAAAACACCACATCTTGAAGCTATTGGATATATAACATTGTACTCTTTTGCTAATTCATTTAATCCACTTGCATCTGTCTTTAAAAGTGATGCCATTTGGTCTATAAATGCTCCTGTACCACCTGCACATATCCCATTCATTCTTTGGTCTATTCCTCCACTTAGATATGTTATTTTTGCATCTTCACCTCCAAGCTCTATAACAACATCAGTTTCAGGATGGAAATACTCTATTGATTTTGTACTAGATATGACTTCCTGAACAAATTTTACTCCTAGTTTTTTCGATATTCCAATTCCACCTGAGCCAGTTATTACAATTTTAGTATTTATATTTCCCAATTTTTCATATATACCATTTAGTACTTCTTTAACCGATTTTTTCACATCAGAATAATGTCTTCTATATTCTTTATGAATTATATTATTACTATTATTAAGTACCACAACCTTCACCGTTGTAGAACCTACATCAATTCCTATATGAAATAATTCATCCATTGTACCCCTCCATACTTATATGCTTTTTTAATTTTTGTAAGTTCTATGGCTTTATTTTAAGTAAGTTATTCTATAATCTTTATGACTAATATTTTTATTTTATGATTGTTTTATTAATCAAGCTTACTCTACTAGGTAATTCCTAATCCTAACCTTAAATTTTAAATAAGAACATATAGTTAGTGTACTAAATTTTGTCATAAATTTCTACAGATTTTTGTTACTTTTTACATAAATATAACTTAACTCTAATATAGACTTAACATTTATATATTATAAATTATCTTCATTCATCAAAAAATGGTTGCCAGTGTACAAGCCTTCTTGTACACTGGCAACCATTTTTTTGTATATTATCTTTTGTTTAATTAATTATATTTATCCTACGAGCATGAATATAAAGTGGGCAGCAGCTCCTGCACATAAACCACCTATTGTATGAGAAAGAATCGCTTTACCTGCTAACTGTCTAGCATTTAATGCATCCATCATACCAATGTGTGTACTTAAGTATCCACTCCAACACATACCCATAGCTGTAAATACTGCTATATCATTAGGAGTTATAGCACCTGATTTTATAAATTCTGGAACTAAAGACATTGCTGCTCCAACAGCTCCCAATGAAGTTATAGGGAAAGCTATTGCTTCTGGTGATGTAAATCCGAATAATGGCTCTAATATAAATCCAAGTTTATCTCCAATAACTGGAAGTAATTTTATTCCTTCGTATGCAGCTCCTGTATAAACCTCTTGACCTGTAACAGGGTCTGTAGATGGTCCAAAAGTTAGCAACATGACTAATGTACATACTACTAGGACACCTGGTATTATAGCCATTCCCATATCTACTCCCATTTTACCACCCTCAAGAATTGCATCTAAAGCTCTTTGGAACACATTTCCTTCTCTGATTTCTCTAAACTCAGCTTTTTTCTCTAATGTTCCTGCTGCTTTATCTTCCTCTGGATTGTATTTATAAAACTTCTTAGTAAATGTCAACATTATTCTAACACTTATTATACTACCTATGACTGCACCTAGATTACCAATTAACGCTGGAAGTACATATTCTGTACCTTGAGAAATCATAAATGTTGTTAAGATAAGTCCCATACCAAAAGCTGTTCCTAAATTACATAATGCTGGAACTTGGTATTTTTTAAAGTACTGTGTGAATGTTTTATCTTTAGCAAAAGGTATAATAGCTGGATTATCTGATAAATAAGTTGTTATAGCTCCTGCTATACTAGCACCAGGCAACCCATATAAAGGCTTCATAAATATAGCGAAAATTTTATTAATTAATGCTATTACCCCAAACTCTGAAAGTAGCGCGCTTAATGCACCTGCAAGAACTGCCATAGCCATAATTAAGAAAACTGTCTCTAATAGTAAAGCATGTGCTGTACTCATTATTACTTTGAACATCATTCCTGCTCCCATAATACTACCAACATACCCAAAACCAACTACTAGTAATATTAAGAAAACAAAAGTTTCCATGCTTACTGCCTTAACCTGTCTCCTGTCTGTTAACTTCTCCATTTTGAATCATCCCTTCTTTTTCTTTTGTTGTAAAGTTTAACAAAACCTTTTCTCTTTTTAATTATACTTATAAATATTACTGTTTGCAACTTTATTTGTCATTTTTTTATCATGATTAAAATGAAAATCAGTATTTTAATAATAAAAATTTTTCAGATTTATGCAAGTTTTCGACATCTTATCCTTCATTTTAGAAAAAGTATGATTCCTTACTAATTATACACAAGTTACTCTAACGACCTAATATCCACCTATAAGTTGTAACTTGTATCTTTTACAGGAAACAAAAAAGATTATGAAAAAATTTTTCCTTCAATATTTTTCATAATCTTTTTTCTTAGTTTTATAGAATTTTTTTCAAATTTTTTTCAAAAAGTTATGTATTATTGTAATTTTTCAGCTATATATTTTACTAAATCAACTGTTCTTGATGAATATCCCCATTCATTATCATACCATGAAACTACTTTAACCATATTATCTTCTATAGCCATTGTGGATAGAGCATCTATAATAGACGACCTAGAATCTCCTCTAAAGTCTATAGAAACAAGTGGCTTGTCACAATATCCTAAAACTCCTTTTAATTCTCCTTCAGCAGCATCTTTTAATGCAGAATTTACTTCTTCAACTGTAACGTTTTCTTTAAGTTCGCACACTAAATCAACAAGTGAAACTGTTGGTGTTGGCACTCTAAGTGAAAAACCATTTAATTTTCCTTCTAATTGTGGTAATACTCTTGACACAGCTTTTGCTGCTCCTGTAGTGGTAGGTATTATAGATTCAGCCGCCGCTCTTGCTCTTCTCAAGTCTTTATGGCTCTTATCTAATATTCTTTGATCGTTAGTATATGAATGTACTGTAGTCATTAGACCTTTTACTATACCAAATTTTTCGTCCAATACTTTAGCAAATGGTGCTAGACAATTTGTAGTACAAGATGCATTTGAAATTATATTGTGTTTTTCATTATCATATTGTTCTTCATTAACTCCGATAACTATAGTTATATCTTCATTTTTTCCTGGAGCTGTTATAATTACTTTTTTTGCTCCTGCTTTAATATGTTTTTCTGCCTTTTCTCTTTGTGTAAATAACCCTGTTGATTCTATTACTATATCAACCCCAAGTTCCTTCCATGGTAATTCTTCTGGGTCATTATATCTTAATATTTTTATTTCTTTAGAATTTACTACTAAAGTATCTTCATCTTTTGCTTCTACTTCACCTCTAAAAGTTCCATAGCATGAATCATATGTAAATAAATGTGCCAAAGACTCTGTTGTTGCTCTTGCGTTTATGGCTACAATTTCTATATTATCTCCTAATTCTTCTTGAGCTATTCTTAATACAGCTCTTCCTATTCTTCCAAATCCGTTCATTCCTACCTTAATTTTCATTATGAAATGTCTCCCTCCATTACTATGTTTTTACATGATTATTGTACACTAAATAAATCATTTGTTCAATACTTTTTCTTGATTAAATAATTAAATTCTATGTTTTTTTATTGTCAAAAGAGAATTAGTGTATCATTTTTATCTATTCTAACCCTCATTTAGTATATACTTTTTATCATGCGAGGTCTGAAGTCATTTATTTTACTCAATGTCCCTTGGGACATATTTCGCCATCTTTTTTTTGAATTTTTAAACTATCTTTATATTTAAAAATATAGTACATTTATGATAAGACAAGATTGATAAAAATTATTTTAGGAAATAATTTGCTTTATGCAAGCTTTTATTAAAGTTACAAAAAATTGTATTGGTTTACTTATATAGGATTTGTTGACCCTATATTTGACATACAAGCTATTTTATCTCCTTAAAAATAGAATGTATAAAGATAGAACTGAGAATACAAGTTCAATGAAGTTATCAGAAATACTAGAAAAGGACAAGTATAACTTGAAAATTGTAAAATACGTACGCCAAATCACGTATTGACAAGTTGATTCTAGTCAAATATAATGATTGTGTATAAAAAGTAAAAATGAAAGGGTGAGTACAATGAGATTATTTGGTAAATTTTGCATTGAAAATAGCTCCGAACAGCTGTATATTATAAAACATTGTACGGAGCCTAATATGATATAAAAATTCATGAAATGGTAATTCTTCTCAAGAAAAATTGATTCTGAGTTTATTTTGAGTTTTCATATTACTTTTTCATAGGTATATTATTGTGTGAAAAAGGCTATAGACAATGTTTTGTCTATAGCCTTTTGTTATTTGAATGCGAATACTAATATCGCACAAAGCAGAGGGTACACTTTTTAAGTGCTTATCTCTCTGCTTTTTTTAGTAAGAAAAAACATAAAAATGTTAGGAGGAAGAAAAATATGAAAATAGAAGAACATGATTTAACAACAGGAAATGTGACAAAGAAACTAATTCTATTTGCTCTTCCACTTCTGCTAGCAAACCTACTTCAATCTTTTTATAGCATTGTGGATATGTTAGTAGTTGGAAGAATTGTGGGAGAAACAGGACTCGCTGCTATTAGCAATGCTTCAATGATTAGCTTTATAATAAATTCTATTTGCATTGGTGTCACAATGGGTGGAACTGTACTGATAGCACAATATAAAGGAGCTAATAACGAAAGAGAGCAAAGTGAAACTATAGGCACATTATTTTCAATATCTTTTATTTCCACTATTATTGTTACCATTATAAGTTTACTTATTTATAAACCACTTTTCGGTATTTTAAATGTTCCTGATGATGCTATACAAGATGCTTGTGATTACATGAATATTATCTGTTATGGAACAGTTTTTGTTTTTGGTTACAATTCAATTTGCTCCATTATGAAAGGATTTGGAGATTCAAAAAGCCCATTGTATTTTGTGGGAATAGCTACGATTACAAATATCATTTTAGATTTGCTTTTGGTTGGGCCATTTAAAATGGGAACAAAAGGAGCAGCATACGCTACCATTTTTTCACAAGGAATTTCGCTAATAATTTCTATTATTCACTTAAAACATAAAAATTTTGTTTTTGACTTTAAAATACGAAATTTTTCAATAAAGTTAGATAAATTAAGTGCCATTTTGAAAGTTGGTTTGCCTACTGTTATTCAGATGGTCATAGTAAATGTTTCTTATCTTTTAATTACAGGTATGTTAAATAACTTTGGTGTTTCAGTCGCTGCTGCGTCTGGAGTCGGCTTAAAAATAAATACATTTGCTGGTATGCCATGCTGGGCAATTGGGCAGGCGGTTACTGCTATGGTAGGTCAAAACATGGGAGCTAGAAATATTGAACGAGTAAAAAAAATAACAAAAACAGGTATTTATCTTAATATTTTTATTACACTTGAAGTTGTGATTTTGGTGCAAATATTGGCAGAACCGATTGTTATGTTGTTTGAACCCAAAAACATTTATGTCATTAGAGATGGTATTTTATATCTACGAATTTGTTGTTCTATAAATAGCCTATTTTATGCAGTAATGTATACTCTTGATTCCTTTGCTATAGGAATTGGTTCTGCTAATGTAGCAATGATAAATGCTATTTTAGATGCTGCTGTAGTCCGTCTTCCTATTAGTTGGCTATTAGCATTTGGATTTAATTTTGGATTTATGGGTGTATATTTTGGACAAGCTCTTTCTCCTGTTTTACCAATGATAATTGGACTAGTTTATTTTATGAGAAAATCTTGGATACACAAAAAACTAATTAATATAAAAGCTAATCAATAACTTCAAAATTGTGTAAAGCTAAGAAAGTAGAAAAATTATCAACTTTCTATTTTCTTAGCCTCTTTAGTATAATTAGCCATAACTTCCATAAAGATTAACCTTAATAATTTACTCATCTATATAATCTCTTGTCTACATAGTTATTCAAATAATTTAGTTCCTAAACTTACAAACATTTGTAAAATTAAAAATGCTTTTGTGTCTATCTTATGATTGCTCTGTAAAATCTCTTTTGCTTCTTCCTGTGAAACTAAAAGCGCCTCAATCTCTTCATCTGGTTCTAAAAATTCATCTGTTATATCACCATCACATATACAATAGACAAATGCAACAGATTCATCACTCATTCCAGGTGATAAATATACCTTATCACTACTCTTATTCTTTTGAATTTCTAAAAGGGCAAGTCCTGTTTCTTCTCTAAGTTCTCTTTCAACAGAAATATCTATAGATTCGCCCTCATCAACAAGTCCTGCTGGTAATTCATATATATAGTCATTTATAGGTACTCTAAATTGTTTTATTAAAATCAGTTTTTTACTACTTTTATGAAGTGCAACTATTACAACTGCATCTGCAGTATCTTCTTCATTCTTTAAATAGATACGTTCTAGCTCTTCATTACTTTTTCTTGATGCTACCATCCAGACCTTATCTTCGTTCAACTTATTCTTATACTCAATTTCAAAAAGTCCTATAAACTTACTTTCAATCAAGGGATTTACATTCTTTATTATAGTTTTTTTCAAATTTACTACGACCTCTCTTTTTTAATACATTAAGTAAATATAAATATAATACCTTAACAAATATTTAATTTATATTATTATATTTCCATCTCTGGATTATCTTTATCTACAAAACCTATTTTAATCTCACAATCAAAAATTTCTTTTAACAACTTAGCTAATTCTTCTCTTGCAGCCATTACTTTATCTAAATTAGCATCAGTAAAACCATCTATAGGGAAAAATATATTTTTTGAACTATTAGTTATTTTTCCTTCCTCTCCTTGTCTCCATATCCATCTTCTAGTTTTTACCATATCTCCAACAGAATAAATTAATTCTCCTTCTTCCATTAATTCAACATCATTTTCTCCAAATGGAACAAATTTATCCCCTTTTTTTGAAAATCTAACATACACATCATCATTTCTAAAGTCCATATCATGAGCACCCATTGGAAGTAAATATTTTAAAGAAATAGAATTTCCTAAATCTACAATAGGATTTATATGAGGAAGTTTCTTATTCTTAGCAACTCTTGTTGTCATTGCTTCTATTGAACTCATAAATTTGTTTGGGTTCATTCCCAAGCTTCTAAAGGCTTCTCTATATGGTATGATTTCTTCTGATTCTTTCACTTTTTTATCTTTAAAGTAATCTTCTACTCTATCTATACTTATATCTAAAAGATTACTTATTCTTTCAATTTCTTTAGTATTATCTATCCCTTTTGCTACTACTACCCCAAAACATACATTTTCTAATTTATCAAAGACTTCTTTTTCTACTATAAATTTCATTTTGTCTTATCCTCCTGTTATTTACATTATTTTCTAAGTAAATTTTATCACTTTATGTCTTATAAATATACCCCCTATTTATCAATTGTTTAAGTTTTTTAAATTTTCCAATTAATATTATATTTACTCTTCCCAAATAGCTTATATGTACTAATTACAAATTTAGCTTTTAAAAACATGACTCTTACTTTATAATGTATAATATATTTTTATGGAGGTTAGATTATGAAAAATTTTATTTTGATATATTTTATGGTTATTAATTTTATTGCTTTCTTTTCAATGTATGTAGATAAAAAAAGAGCAATTAAAAATGAATGGAGAATAAAAGAAGCCACTCTTATTTCTATGGCGGTAATTGGAGGCAGTATAGGTTCTATAACTGGTATGTATTCTTTTAGACATAAAACTAAGCATATTAAATTTACGCTTGGTATACCATTTATAATATTTCTACAATTATTATTAATATATTTTTGTATTTTAAAGTAATTGGAATACAAAATTTTATTTTTCCAATAAATTAAGGTGTATGAAACTTTTGATTTCATACACCTTTTTCTAGCAATTCATAAAAATACATATAATTAAAATTAATGGCCTTTATGTTTGGCTTTTCTCTTTTCTTGTTTCAAATTAAAAAGTCTTTCTTTTTCTTCTTCTTTCCTATCTTTAGCTAGAATTTTTTTATCCTGCTTTCTTTCTTCATATTGAAGCTTAAGAGCATTTTGAGCCTTAGTCCCTATGGTTTCTTTTTCTTGTTCTTTTTTTACTATTCTCTGCATTCTTTTGTATCCAATTTTGTCATTGTTTACATTCTTTTCTAACTTAATACTACCAAAATCTAACGAGAAAAATCTTTCAAGTATAAATTCATATACTTCTACCTCTTTAGGCTCTGCTCCAAAAACTACTCTACATGCTTCATATTTTTTACCATCTTGTCTTTCAAATACACCTATCCAAAATGGTTCTTCAAATAAGACTGTCAATTTTCCACTAATCTTTTCCATTGCTAGTTCCTCCTATTTAGTTACTTTCTAAAAGAACGGACAACCAAGGAGGCAGGTTACTGACAGCAATTGCTGCGTCTGGACTACCAACCAGACTGTGTTTTTATCTTTATAAATTAAATATTATATTTTTTAATGGTACTTGTCAACATTGGTATCAATTAATCTCTAAATATCAATCTTTATTGTTCCATGCATAAACAAAACTGCTTCACCAGAAATTTTTACAGTATTATCCTCTAATAATTCACACTGAATTATACCACCACGATTAGACAGCTGTTTTGCAATCATTTTGCTTTTCCCCAATTTTTTAGCCCAATATGGAATAAGATTACAATGAGATGAACCAGTAACAGGGTCTTCTGAGTCCAATTCTGGACAAAAATATCTTGATACAAAATCTACTTTACTTCCTTGTGCTGTAACTATTACACCTAACCAATCTGTTAATTTACGTAACTTTGCATAATTAGGTGTATAATTTATAACTTCTTGTTCATTACTTAATAACAAAATTAAATCCCTTGAAGAGTAAATAGCACTTGGTATGCAACTTATCAAATCAATTTGTTGAGGTGATAATTCTATTTCAGTAGGCATTAGTTCTGGAAATATCATTTCGTATAGATTCCCATTTCGTGTAACTTCAAGATTTCCACTTTGAGTAAAAAAATTTATCTTTTTAACATTGATATCAATAAAATTTGAAATTACATAAGCTGCTGCCAAAGTTGCATGACCACACAAATCAATTTCTGCTTTAGGAGTAAACCATCTTAATCCATAACCTTCCTTATTTTTAACTATAAAAGCCGTTTCTGGAAGATTATTTTCTTCTGCTATTTTTTGCATTAACTCCAATGGCAATTTCTTATCAAGAACACAAACTCCAGCAGGATTTCCTTTAAATAATTTACTTGTAAACGCATCAACTATATAATAATCCATTCCTTATCCTCTCTTTCTAATTTAAATTTTCTTATATGTATTTCTCCAGATTACTCTGTTCAACAACCATTTTACCTAATAATGTGATTGCTTGTTTAGGGCAATTATTTATACAACGATAACACATTGTACATTGCCCATTGGAAACAATACTATCATTTTTAATTACTAAATTATTCATTGGACATAAACCAATACATTTACCACATACAATACATTCGTCAGCATTTATTTTTAGTTTGTCTGTATATAGATTCGTTTTGTTAATAAAGTATAGTCTTTGTCCAAATAATCCTACAATATGACAAAAAAAACCTAACCCATCTTTTGGTGGTATCCCAGATTTCAATTTTTTAATAGATTTATTTATTTTCTTTTCTGCTTTTATTACTAGGTTTCTATTGTACTCTAAAGAATGTTTTAGTACCTTTTCATCTCCGATACTATCTGGCATTTTTAAGTGTAATCCCCCAATAGTAGTAGCACCATATTTTTTAAGCATCCTAGATAACACTCCACAGCCATCTCCACTGAATAAAGCCATGGTTGCAATAATAAAAATACGTTTACCATTCCACAAATTTGAATGACTAATTATAAAATCTTTCAGTATTTTAGGTACATTACTATATTGTACAGGATAACCAAAAACAATATCTTCGTGATTGTGGATGTGTTTTAAAAGTTCGCTATCTTCAATAGAGTAAGAATTTGCTGTTGTATCATATTCTTGTAAAAATTTTTCTACACAATATCTTGAATTTCCTGTTCCACTAAAATATATTCCTATCATCAATCTTCTCCTATAACTAAGATTATATAGCTTTATTCTTAAAAGTTTCACTCTTTAATTTGCAATTTTATCATCTAAATTAAGCAATTAATTTAGATGATAAAACGCTTTATTTTATTTATCTTAATACAATATTCTAGATATGCTATTAAATCATCTTTTGAAGAAAAGTGCCAATATAATTCTTTTGATAGTGCTTTTCTACGATAATTCTAATGATTTTTCTCTAAACCACATTGTAATAGTAATGATTGTTGCAAACATTTCAGTTACAATCTTAATACCTAATGTCATAAATGAAATATTATCATTAACTAAAACATTATTTCCAATACTTTTATTGATTCTCGATTAAATAAATGAATTGTTTTAAAAATAGACTATATAATATCCCATTGTTTATCAATTGTCAAGTTTTCCATAAAAAATATTTGAAAATTTATTTGTATTATTAAATAAAGTCTTATTATTAATTATTAATAAAAAAGGAGCACTATTTTTATAGTACTCCTTATATCCAATCTTCCTATACATTAACTTTTATATATTATTTTAATCTTAAGTATTATTAATTTGATTTAAAATTATAAATAGGTTTCAATATATTAATTATGTTAACTGTATCTCTTATATTTTCTACAATCTCATCAATTGGTTTGTATGCTTGAGGTGCTTCATCAATAGTCTTAATATTTACACTTGTTGTAAATATATTTTTCATAGACTCTTCATAATCTTTCATATTTATACTTCTTTTTGCATCGCCTCTTGAAAGTATGCGTCCTGCACCATGAGGTGCAGAATTAACCCAATCTAAATTTCCTTTGCCTACTCCCAAAATAACACCATCTCTCATGTTTATAGGAATTAATAATTTTCTACCTTCATATGCTGCGATAGCTCCTTTTCTCAATATCTTATTTTCAATTTCTATATAATTATGTATAGTTTGAAAATATTCTAAATCATTAAATTTAAGACCTATGCACTCTTCAATTATCCTTTTAGCCATTGTATATCTATTTAATTCGGCATATTTTTGTATAATATCCATATCATGAAGATAATCCTCCATTAATTTTCCTTCTAAGTAACATAAATCTTTTGGTATTTTAGGGGTAAAGTTATGTTCTTTTTTAAGCTTTATCAATGTATCTTGAATCTCATCTTCTCTATTTTCCTTTTTATATTTTTCTATAAGTTTTTTGCTATCTTCTTCAAAGTCATTGTTAGCTCTTATATAATAATCATAAGCTTTTTTTTGATAACATTTTGCTACTCTATTTCCAAGATTTCTACTACCTGAGTGTATTATTAAATATTTATTTTTTTCATCATCTTCATCTAATTCAATGAAATGATTTCCTCCTCCAAGACTTCCAATTGCTCTGTTATACTCCTCAGTTGCTTTTCCTATATCTTTTAAACAGTATAATGATTCTATCTCTTTTTTATAATTTGCTTTACTATATTTATTTATATTAAATCCATGAGGTATTTTCTCTCTTATAAAATCATCTATTTTTTTTAAATCTAAATCAATTTTGCCTAGATTTACACACAAAACGCCACAACCTATATCAACTCCAACAAGGTTTGGAACAACTTTATCTTGTATTGTCATGACAGTGCCTATTACACAACCAGAACCTGCATGGCAATCTGGCATTATTCTTATCTTAGAATTCGTTGTAAACTCCTGATTACATAATTCTATTATCTGACTTATAGTTGTACTATCTACATTATCTGTAAATATTTTTGCTTTATTACACTTCCCTTGAACCTCTAACATCAATATCACATCCTTTTTAGCTATTTTAAGCTATATGTTACTTTTAATAGCATTAATTGTTTTAAAAGATATCTAAATAAACTTTATATAGAAATAACAATCTAAATATTAACTCTTACTTTTGTATAAGTAAATTTATAATGTATTAAAAGTAACATAAAAATTCCTATTTTTCAATATGTGTGCTTTTCTTATGGTATTTTATTATTATCGGTTTCAAGTTTTTATTTATTCATTCAGAAATATCTATTATTTTTGTAAAACCAATCCCATAGTCATACTGTCATCAGAATACACTTCACCTTTGACATTACTAAAAAATTCAACAGATTTAAATCCAATATCTTGAATTTCTAATAAGAAACTTTCTTTTGAAAAATAGTGATTCCAAATATAAAATACATTTTCATGTTTTTCTGTTATCACAAGAGTTTGCTCGAGTGTATTATAATCACTGTATTTACAATTATCTTGTATACACATATATCTTTCACTACTCCAAAATCCCCCATCTTCATTTATTTCCCAGCTCTTAATCTCTTCAAAATCATTGTATTTATTTATTGTAAATACATCTAATATCAGTTTTCCTCCAGGTTTTAAACTTTTATAAATTTTCTCCATTAGCAATCTTCTGTCTTCAGTTGATAAAGCTCCATAATCACAATAAATTAAAGTAGCTAAATCAAATTCTTCATTGTAATTCATACTTAAATAACTTTGAAATAAATAGTTTATATTTAAATTTGTTTCTTTATTTCTATTTTGTGCATATTTAATAGAACGTTTTGAGAAATCAATTCCAGTTACCTTATAGCCTTTTTGTGCAAATCTCTCTGCATATAATCCTGGACCACATCCTAAATCAATTAATTTAGGATACTCTTCTGGACTTGCAACTGTAACTATCCAATTTACAGAATCCTCAATAAAGTTAAAATTTCTACTTGCTCCTTCAAAGTCAACATCTAAATGAGCTTTTAATAATTGCTTTGAAATATACTCGTCATTCCAAAAATTAATTTCACTTCTTTTGTAAAGCTCTGGTCTTTCTAAATACATACATAATTTGTTTAACAAAACATACCACTCCTTAAAATTTTTATTTTTAAAATAAAAAAACCACAGAGTTTACTCTGTGGTTTAACTTCAAAAAGATGAGTTTAAATAAGAGTAAAATAGAACCAAATATTTTTAAGCACAACAATAAAACTGTAGTTTCACTTTGTTTGCTTATTAAATTTGATTTTATTCACTCTTTTCCAGAAATACTTATATCAACGATTTTATAATATCAAGTATCTCCGAACAACATCATCCTTTCATATTTTTATTTTATGAATTAATTATATATTTAATATTTATATATGTCAATAAAATTTAATTTAAATAGTTTACAATCATTTCACTAAAAATATTTTTTATATCTAAAATTAATCAAAAAAAGATAACTGTACATCTCGTGAGTTTTTTAATTTTTCATTCATTACCTTAGAATAACTGCTTGATAAAGAATACTTGTTTCTAAGTTCATTGACCATTTTATACAGTTGATTTTTATACTCTCTATTAGCTGACCCCGTACTATATAGTGTTGATAATTTATTAAATAATTCAGGAAACTCTTTTTTAACAAAATCAAAAAAGATACCTCTAGTTAGACCTCTTAAGTACAAGGTACCAGGCAAAACGTAATGTACATTACATTCTTTTGCATGTGTAAATAAAGAATTTATATTATCAAAATCATCTGTAATATACGGTATAATTGGCATAATATGCAATCCAATTGATGCGTTAGTTTTTCTAAACTCTTTTAACATATTAAATCGTCTCATTGAATCTACACCATTTGGCTCTATAAGTTTTTGTATATCTTTATTTACGGTTGTGATTGTAGATGCTATATTTATGTATGTAATCCTAGACAATTTATCAATCAAATCATAATCTCTCAAGATTAAATCCGATTTTGTTGAAATAATAGCTGGTGTCTTATACTTTATTAATAGATTTAATATTTCTGGCATAATTTTATAATCTTCTTCTATTGGTTGATAACTATCTGTAACACCACCTATATTAATTACTTCTCTATTCCACTTACTACTTCTAAGTTGTTTCTCAAGTTTTTCTACTATATTCGTTTTCACATAAATCTCTTCAAAGTAATTATTAGAATTAATATATTTATGAGAATAAATAGCATAACAGTATTTACATCCATGCTCACATCCTCGATAAATATTTAAATCCCATTTATAGGGCATACTTCTTTTTAATTTATTACAAGCTATTTCACAATTTATTGGAATATATTTCACCTTGTTATACAAATAATCACCTCTTTATATACAATAATATCACAATAATTAAGGTAGGTAATTTCCAGACCATAGTTTATAATCTTCACCGTATTTATAAAGTAATATATTCCATTCATTCATTGGTATTCCTCCACAGGTTGCTTTTTCTTCTAAATTATATAAACACTGTTTTAAATATATTTTATTATGCCAAGAATTATATAGATTTTCTAAATTTAAACTATGTACCTTAGATACATCATTTGAAAAATTGTTATTTTCCCATTTTAATATGCTAATATATTTAAGTTCATTAGGTTTATAATTTCTCTTTAACATTTCACCATGTATAACTTTTGTATAAAACTTAAATTCATCTATACTATAATTCAACACCTTATTAACTAATAGATGATTTGGTGTACCTTTTTTATCTATAGAACCTTTTATAGCAAGTAGTTCTCTCCATTGACTTACTAATTGATTTTTAGGTAATACATCAATTAAATCCTTATGCCATAATCTCATAATTTAACTCCTTACTATAAAATATTTTCTAAGTTTAATCCTAAACCTATATTATAATTTTACACGTTCAATAATTTTATCTGTAAAAACTATACCATTTAAATGGTCTATCTCATGACAAAGGCATTTTGCCATGAAACCTGAACCTTTAATTTCTATTTTTTCTCCATACTCGTTTAAAGCTTGTACTATAACTTTTTTGGGTCTTTTTAATTTTCCCCATATTTCAGGAAAACTTAAACACCCTTCAACAACAATTTGTTCTCCTTCTTCTTTAACAATTTCCGGATTAACAAGCTTAATAAGACCATCTCCTAAATCTATAACAACTAGTCGTTTTAATACTCCTACTTGGCATCCAGCTAATCCTCCACCATTTGGTGTGTTATACATAGTCTCTGCCATGTCATTTAATATCTCTCTTATTTTATTATCTACATTTTCTACATACTTACTCTTTTTTCTTAAAATTTCATCATCAAAAGTTCTAATCTCTCTTAGAGCCATAATGTTCCCCCCTACTTATCTGTGCCCTTGATTTTCTTTCACTTTCTTCAAATAAAAATACACTTTCAATTGGCTCATTAAAAACGTTTGAAATATCATATGCCAACCATATTGAAGGTTCGTTTTTACCAGTTTCTATAGCATTTATCGCCTGCCTAGATGTTCCAACTAATATACCTAGTTGCTCTTGTGTTAAACCTAATCTTTCTCTTAATATCTTTATTTTATTTTTCATACATACTCCATTCATGTAATGTTAACCTTACATTTCAAATGTAACATTTTTTAATCTCACTGTCAAGTTAACCTTACATTCATTCAATAAATTGTCTTATTTAATTATTTTTTTACTAAATTTTTTAAATAGCAGAAAAATCCATACTAATGATATAAAAATTGAAATAAACACATATATATAATTATTCTCTTTAAACGCTTTTGACAACCAAAATGTTGGCAAGAAAAATAGAATATATTGAACTCTATTTAAAATAAAAAATGGTGCTAAAATACCCATTATAAAAACACCTGATAATTTAGTAATAGCCATTCCTTCCAATTTATTTGAAGATAAAGAAATCACCAACATTGATATGATGATTCCTTGCAATAAAGATATTAAAGAAATTGATAAGTTTGATAAGAAAGAAATTTTAGTTAAAGAAAAAAACATTAGTAAAACTACTGTAATAATAAATGCTAAAATAGCTGGTATTCCAAGTCGTGAAATAAGATAACCAGTTTTACCAAGTGGAGTTACTATTAAATACCTTGAAATATTGTCATCAATTTCTCCTAGTATGACCATTGTAGAAGCAAAAGAGAACATAAATGGTGTAATAAAACCCATAAGTAAATCAAACATTAAGAAATATGGCTTCAAATTTAATTGATAATAAAATTTATCAAACAATATATCCTGTATTAATGGTATTCCGAAACTTATAAGCGCTACACATAGTATTGGAGAAACACATACCACAAAAAGCATAGCATCTCTTTTAATTTGCTCAAACTCTTGTTTGAAAGCATTCATAATTTTTGTCATAATTTTACTCCACCTACCTTTTTCCAACTACTGCGAACAAAATAATAAGTTACAAAATAAGTTATTATTAGCATTAATATTAAAATAAAAATGTTAATTATTATAAAACTTTTATCCCCACTAATAAGAGAAATACATATATTAAAAGGATAGAAATCTACATATGTTTTTGTATCAATAAGTACATTTAGTATTGGTGGAATAAAACATATAATCTCAATAGGAATAGTTAAAACAATAAACTTATTTAAGCTAGATGCTTTACTAGCAACGATTAATCCAATCAAAGAAAATATAACGGAAGAAAAAAAAGTTCCTATAATCGATATTATAATATTATCTAAATTTACTGATATAGCAATAAACATAGCTACAATACTAGATATTATTCCTAGTGAAATCACCTTTGATAAAATATATTCTGACACTTTTACTGGAGATACAGCCAAAGAATTTAAAACGCGTTGACTTTTCTCAAGGAGTACAATAGCTCCCATAAAAAACAATCCCATTGCTGCTGGGTCAGAATAAATCATAATTATAGCTATTTTTTCTCTCATAAAAGTAGGAAATACATTGATAACACAGATATATATAAGACTTAAAATGATGTATAAAAAATAAAAACCATATTTAAATTGAAACTTTACATCTCCTAAGATAAGATTTTTTAGTCTCATTGTAAATTCCTCCCTGTTATATCAATAAAAATATCATTTAATGTTGGTTCACTACTATGTATTGATAAAAGTTTATTTTTTTCAATAAGCATATTCAACTTTTTATCATTACTAGTATTATTTAGAAAACATTCAGAAGTTTTTTCTCCATTATCAAAATAAGTATATTTTATTTTTATAGCTCCTTTTGACATAATAAGATTATGTGGTGTATCTAGTGCAGATATTCTTCCATTTACAATAAAAGCTACCCTATCACAAAGCTCCGTTGCATCTAACATGTTATGAGTTGTTAAGATAATGGTTTTACCCTTAGATTTTTCTGATAAAATTATATCTTTCATAACTTTACTATTTGATGGGTCAAGACCACTTGTTGGTTCATCTAAAAATAAAATATCTGGATTATGTAATAAAGCTTTTATAAAATTTAGTCTAGATTTCATGCCTTTTGAATACTCAGATATCTTTTTATTTGCTTCATTTTCTAAACCTACTGATTTTAATAACTCATCAATAGATAGTAATTTTTTTGAATATAAAGAACCAAAATATTTTAGATTTTCTATTGCAGTCAATTTTTCATACAAACTTGGAAATTCAAAATCAACACCTATGTTTTCATAAAATTTATTTGAACATTTTTTACTTTCTATTCCATTAACAAGCACACTCCCCTTGTAATTAGTTATCATACCAATTAGAATCTTTTGTAATGTTGATTTTCCTGACCCAGATGGACCTAAGAATCCTAGTATTTCTCCTTTTCCTACTTTGAAATTAATATTTTGTAAAAAATCTCTATCTGTATAACTAAATGATAAATTATCAACTTTAATCATTTTATATTATCCTTTCTACTTTTTTGACTATTTTAATTATATAGTCAATAAAATACAATTTTTTTGTTTGTTAATTATTCTTTACAAAAATAATTAGCAAACAAAAGTTAAACTCTACTCCATAAGTTGTATAACTAACCCATGTATCATCAATCTTAGAGCATCTTCAAAACAATCACTTCCAATTTCTCGTTTATATAACATAGTAAGAAAAACTGCCCTAAAAGCTCCACTAAAGCTTTCTATATCTTTATTTTTTAAATTTGGTATATAAGATATAATCTCTCCAAGCTCAAAATCATCGTGTTTAAAATGTTCTTCTATTATAGAATCTGGTAACTTTCGCATTAATATTTCAAGTTCTCCATTTACCATAATATTTAAAATTGTAGTTCTATCTACCAGTCTATAAAATTTCATAAATATGTCTGTCAATTGCTCACATGTAATGTTTTCATCTATTCTCTCTATTTCGTACACAATCTGTTTCTGTATAGAATCATGTATATCTCTAAGTACCTCAAAAAAGAGCAATTCTTTTGATTGAAAAAATAAATAAAAAGTTCCTTTTGGAATTTTTACTCGTCTTACAAGCTCATCAACAGTAGTCTTTCTGATACCATATTGCTCCATACATAAACGTGCTTCTTCTTTAAGTCTTTTTATTATATACTCTCTTTCTTTATCAGAATATGATTTAGGCATCTTTTCTCCTCCATTTTGACTAAAATACTTTATACAGTCAATATAGTACTTTTTTTATTACCTGTCAATAGCTTTATTGATATACTTGAAAATCTTCGAAGATTCTGAATTTTTTATAGCCTTTTTTATTATATAGTGTTATAATATAAGTATAAATAATATATTATTCTAATTTTCATATCTATTTGCTTATTTTTTAACTTAGTTTCTAATAGAAGTAATCATATTCATCTTTTTAAAAATTTCATTTTTAATAAAAAATAAAGGAGTTGATTTCATGACTACTACTACAAAGAACCGTTTTCAAGATTATGTTCAAGAAAACTTAAATAAATATGTTGAAGTGCATTCTTATTTTAGCAGTTGTCCTCTATATGGTGAAATTATAGAAGCAGACAGCTTATCAATTACACTTTGCTCAAGATATATAGACGAATCTAATCCAACTTTAAATGAAACTTACACATTATATTTACCATTAAGCTCAATAATATCTATTAGAACACTATAAAAAGTTAATTGTATATGGGTTATTTATATATAAAATGTAAGATTTTCTGTATAAAATAACCCTTTTTATTTGTGCTTTAAACATATAATGTACAAATTTAAAGCTGAAAATAAAATTTTCTAATTATTGATTCTTTTATTCATCAATAATTTAAAATAATTATTTTCAGCTCTTGTTAATAAAAATTACTAATACATATTAATATTTAAGTATTTTATTTAGCACTCTTTAATTTTACTAGCTCTTTAAATGCATTTTGATTTGCTCCACCACCAACTTGAGTTACTTTTTCTAAAGTCTTATTTTTAAGAACTTCTTTTTGGCTGTCAGCTAATTTATCACCAACTAAAATTACTGGTGAACCAGTTTTAGCTCCTAGAGGACCAACTGCCAAACCATCTATTAAATCATTTTGGCTCTTAATTCCATTTTTAACTACAAATGCATTTTTTAAAGTATCTTTTTTATAAAAATTATCTATTATTTTTGAATTAGTTTCATCTCTACTACTACCAGATAATCTAGTTGGATTTTTCAATTTACTCTCTAGATTGCTTGATAAAGATACGGTTCCTCCAATAATATAAGATTTATCTATATTTAATGAATTTAAAAATTCATCTGCTCCCTGCAATTCGCTTTTTTCATTTGCAAGTATAATTGGTATATTGTTTTCTGCAGCAGCAGCACCTACACTAATGGCATCAGCTAATCCCTTTACTCCATTTACAACTGCTATTTGAGAAACACTTTTTATACTATTTAATTTTTGAGCTAATAATAAGCTTGTCTTGTATCTATCACTTCCTGATATTCTCTCTGTTGATATATTTAAATTTTTCAATTGCTGTTCAGTTTCTTTACTTATAGAATTTTCTCCACCTATTAAGTATACTTTCTTAACACCTAATCTTTGTATCTCAGCCTTAGTCTTTGAATTCAAAGCTTCTTTTTGTGTTAATAGTATTGGTGAATTGATAGCAGATGTAAAAGGAGTTGCTGCCAATGCATCCACTATTGAACCTCCATTTACTAAAACCACATTTTCTGAAGAATTGAAACCATTTTGACTAACTTTGATGGCAGTTTCATATCTATCACTACCAATTAAAGACTCATTTGGTATACTCTCGCCAGAAGACTTTTCTGTAACAGCTTTTATAGTAAAATTACATGGATAGAAGTTGCTATCTCTATTTATATCAAAGAATTTTCCACTACTATCTATAACATAGCTTTCACCTAAATTAGCTTTTGCTTTAAATGTATCATATCCTGGTACATTTGATTCAGAACCTATAGTTGACTCTCCATTTTTTGCCTCTATGCTTACTACAATTGCTCCCTTTCCTGCTGGTATATCAAAAGAATCAATTGGAACTGTTATGTATCCTGAATATTGGGCAGTACCTTCTTTTAATTTTTTCATATTATTTTCTTGAGGTATACCATTTACTACTGGAGCATAATATACTTCATATTTTGCGCCTATACTTTCAGTTAGAAACATTACAGATTTTAGAGTTTCATCACCTCTATTAAAATCAAATACATTTGCAGCTGTTATCTTATTTGAAATTAAAGGAACAATACTTGCATAGTCATGTTGATACATTTTCTCATCATCATTTGGTTTTTGACCACCTTTGATTGAAAAGTTGTCTATATCAGACATAAGTGTTTTATCTTCATAAGATATCCAGAAATATCCATCCTCAGAATTGTAATCTCCCCAACTATTTTTTATTAGCCAAGCACCATTTTTTGAGGGTTTAATGTTTGCATTAAAATTGTCTTTAGAATAGTTATCATCCCAACCTACAATTGAAATAGCATGATTAGTATTAAAGCTTTTCGTTGGGCAATAATATGAATTTTGATTTTCACTTTGATATTTAATATCTTCATAGTAACCAGATGTTACTGCTCCATACTGTAATATAGCATTTTTTGTAGAATTCATATCATTACTTACACACACGGCATCTGTCACATTAAAAACAGTTGGTGCTGTATTCATATTAGTTGGTTTTGTGGCTCCTTGTGCTTTAGACACTTTACCATTGTATGGAATGTCTTTTTCCAATTTAGGACCTGACCAAGATGTTAAATACCCCATAGCTTCATAATTTAAAGCACCATCCATATCATTTACAGTCCATCCATATTCACCCTCTGAAGCCCACCATCTTAGGTGTTCTTCTGATAAATCGTAATCTCCATAGTTATTTAACTTCAAGAAACTCTCTAAAGTTGCCATTGCAGCGAAATCCCAACATATTCCTAGATTCTCTTGATTTTTTACTGATGTCATAATCCCTAATTTTCTAGGGTCATAAGATGCTGGAGCTGTTCTTCCTTTACTTCGGATTTGAGTACCTTCCAGTTGATATGGGTTTGGTATAATACCATTATATTTTTCTGTACGTCCATTTTTAGCATCTTTTAGATATTGTTTATAGGTTTCACTGTATTCTGCTTTTTTTATCTGATTCAATGTATTACTACTGTCAGCTGATACAGGAATTGTTGACATTACTAAAATAGATATTAAAAATAGTGCAACAAATCTTGCTGCTTTTTTTGAAGCAAATTTTTTCACGCTTTCTCCCCCTTACTTCGAGTTAATTTTAAAAACTTTAATGTTATGTATGACTAAATATAAATTATTTATAAATATATAATCATTTAAATCAATTATACCAAAGTTCTCCTTTGGAAATAAACAAAATAAAATAAAAAACTGAATTTATACCAAATAAATCCAGTTTTTGTTTTATTTTTAATATATTTTATCTAAATCCTATTACAGCAGCCCCTAATGCTCCCATTATCTGAGTATCTTCTGCAATAAAAATTTTTTTATCTAATATTTCTTCTATCATTTTTACTAATTCTTTACTCTTTGCAAGTCCTCCAGTAAATGCAACTTCGTCTATTATCTCACCTCTTGCAAGCATTGAAGTAGATTTATTTGCAATAGATTTAAGTATCCCTGCTGCTACCTCTCCAGTAGAAATATTTTGAGCCAAGAGACTTACAATTTCAGACTCAGCAAAAACTGTACACATACTAGATATATTAACTGGATTATGTCCTTGAGCTAATGTATCAATGCTTTCTATATCGCTTCCCAAAAGATTAGAAGTAATTTCTAAGAATCTACCAGTTCCTGCAGCACACTTATCATTCATTATAAAATTAAATACATTTCCATCTCTATCTAAGTTTATAACTTTACTGTCTTGACCACCTACATCTAAAATAGTCCTTATATTCCTATTTAAAAAATAAACACCTCTAGTATGACAAGTTATTTCTGTTACTTTCTTGTCAGCAAAATCCATTACTCCTCTTCCATAACCTGTACCTACTACTTTTTTTATATCTTTTTTATCAATTTCACTACTTAACAACTCATAGACCTGTTTAGATGTACTTTTAGGGCTCCATCCAGTTGGTATAATTATCTTCTTAATAATTTTTTCACCATCGAATAATACACCTTTTGTTGCTACTGACCCTGAGTCCACTCCTATACTAAACATAATTCCTCCTATTTTTATGTATTCCTACAACATCTCTACAAACGCTTCAAATCTAGTTCTCAATTGTTCAGTATCTGATTTGGAATAATCAGTCTCAAGAGACATAAATGGCTTGTTTTTTTCTTTTGTAACGAACTCTTTTATTCTATAACTTTCTATATTAAATGTATGACATGCTTGTAAAACTACGTCTATTACAGCATCTACATTATATTCATCTATTATTCTATCTAATAATTCAATACGATTATCATTATTCATCATACAAGAACATCCTATGTTTATATACTTTTGTGTTAAAGCATCATATACGTCTTCTATTTCTTCATCAACCAATAAATCGTTTGATCTAATAGCTCCACAAAGTTCATACGCTACAACTGAAGCTCCTGCATCTTCTAAAGTCTTAACTATTTTTTCGCTTATTCCACCAATAGGAGAACCTGTTATCAATATTCTTGGTTTGTCTTTTTTAACTGGACATTCTCCTTTTTCATATCTTTCTTTCATATCATCTATAACTTTTCTTAAAGATTGCTTAAGTTCTGTACGGTCAAATTTAAAACCTGCTTGATATAAAACATTATGTAGCTCAAGTCCTGTAAGTGCAGATGGTTGTAATTTACCAAGTGCATAAAATTCTTTTAAAAGTTCTCTTTCTTCATTTTTGTCTTTTATAGCAGCTCTTATATCATCTTCTGTTATAGTCACACCTAAAGATTTCTCAACTTCATCTTTTAATCTTATCATTTCATCCTTCCAAAGCTTATAGGCAAATTCACCTTTTGAGGTATTTGGTAGATGCATTACATAAGTTGGTTTAACTTTTGCAAGTTCTTCATACATCTTTTTCTTACCATCACAAGTAGTTTCTCCTATTAACAAATCAGAAAAATAGAAATATGGACAGGTATCTGTTATTGCATGTCCATAACTTGATTTTATTAAAGGACAAAGATTTCTTGGAAGTACTCTTTCTGCATCTGGTATTGGCTCTTCACTAACTCCACATACACCTACTACAGTTGCTCCAGCTGCCATTGGAATTTCAACTGGAGTGAAGGTACAGAAAACTCCAACCATCTTTTTCCCACTTTCCTTAAGTTCTTTTGCATTTATAAATCCCTTTTGTCTAGCTTCATTAAAGCTATCAAATTGTTTTGGCAAATTTGTCATGAAAATATTCCTCCCAATTACTTTTCTTCATAGTTTAGCTTGTATTTTTAACAGTAAAAACTAAATTTTTCCATTAAAATACAAGTCTCTACATTAGATTCTATCATGCTTTACCTTTTATCCATAATCGTTTTTATCAATGCAAATCCAAGTATATATAGATATATTGTATAATCAATTTTATCTCTTTTTTATCTATTGTTGTACTTATAAATTAAGTTCTCTAATCCTCAATCTATAAGCATATACAGCAGTTTCATGCAATTTATCAATTAATTTGCCATTTACATAAAATCCTACAAATGCTCCTATTCCAGGCATTAGTTGCAAAAACTTAGCTAAATCTAAATAATCTCTGTATTCTTGTTGAAATGTCCTCCAATCAAAATCGTTGATATCTTCTGGTAAACACTTTACATACTCATCCCAGTTACTCATCAATTTAAAAGTTTCATTTATATGTTGTTGGCTAGAGAAAGCCAATTGCAATATGCTTAATATATAAATTCTTTCTCTGTAATCTTTAACATCATATCCATATATTGAAGCAACATCATATAAAAATTTTATTTTAATTCCTAGAAGTAATGGAAAATCAGAAAGACCTAGAAGAATTCCTCCTGCTCCTGTCCCTGCTCCTTCAATCATTGCTGTAGTTTTGTAATTTTTTGCTTTTTCTAAAACTAATTTTTCTCTTTCTTCTAATGACATATTTATGATTGGTGATTTTGTAGCATATTTGTACCCAAACAATACAGTCTTTGTCATTCCCTTTATTGAAGAAGTTATGACTTCATGGTATTTATCTGGCAATACTCCATTAAATTTATTTTGTATACCCTTTGATGCCTTATCGAATATAGAAGGTTTCTTTAATATATTTCTCTTCCATTCTTCAAGTTCTTTTTTAGCTAGTTTAATATAAGAGACATCTTCATAACTTTTCACGTTTTTTCTCCTACTCTAATATATTTTTATTGATTCATTTAAGTAGATTTAAAGTTCAAATAGCTTAATCTATTAAATTAAGCTATTTAAATACTTTTTAGTTTCTTTATCTGCAAAACTGGCTTCTACTGTATTTCTATACATTATTTTATAATCTTCTACTCCTAATTTAAATGTATTAAATATAACATTTAATTCTGAATTTAAACTTATATATGATACAGTTCTGTTATCGGTGTTTATACTTACATGTAAATTATCTTTATAAAAATCATAAAATGGATGTGTCTCATAAGAATCTACCGTCTTAGTTTGTACATTACTAGTTGGGCATAATTCAAGTAATACTTTTTTATCTTTAACTAAATTATACGCCTTTTTATGCTCATTAATTTTTACACCATGACCAATTCTATCAGCTTTTAAAATATTTATAGCATCTAAAACATTTTCTCCACTTGCAGCTTCTCCTGCATGTACTGTAACTTTATATCCATATTTTCTTGCCAATTTAAAAGCATCCTCATATTCCTTGCAAAAGCCTTCTTTCTCTGGTCCACATAAGTCTACTGCGACAACACCTTTATTTACAAATGATTTTCCTTCTTCAATTACTAATAATGCCTCTTTTGAAGTCATTGTTCTCATGCATCCTAATATTAAATTTCCTTTTATATCATAAATACTTTCAGCTTCTCTAATTCCTTCGATTATACTCTCTATTATGCTTTTAATACTCATGCCTTTTTGTGTGTGAAGTAATGGTGCAAATCTAATTTCAATGTATTTTACATTTTCTTTATCTGCATCTTCCAAAAGTTCAAAAGCAATTCTTTTTAAATTTTCCCTAGATTGCATTACTTTTAAAGGCAAATCAAATTTTTCTAGATATTCATCAAGTGAGGTACAATTAGAAGAAACTTTTGCTAGTTTTTTTATTTCATCAATATTATTTGAAGGTAAATCTATTTTCTCCTTAATAGATATATCAAACATGGTTTCTACTCTGACACTTCCATCTAAATGGCAATGTAAGTCTATCTTAGGTAAATTTTCAAACATTTTATCCTCCTACTATACTTATAAATACTATTCTCAACATATTTTTAAATCTTATTTCTATTATATCAATATACTAAGGTTTTTCATGCTAAAAAAGTTATATCTATTTAAAATATTTTAATTTATGATTATCTAATTATATCTACTGATTTTTTTTAATATACATTTATTAATATACGTTTAATAAAAAAACTAATACATAAGAATTTGAGTTATACAATAAATATTTCAAATTACAAAGGAGGATTTATTTTGCTTACCTTAACTTTTGATATGGTACAAACCCTGACACTATCTATGTTATTTTTTTTAATTGGTAATTTATTAAAGAATAGAATTAACTTTTTAAATAATTTCTGTATACCTGCTCCAGTAATAGGAGGTCTTTTATTTTGTTTTTTAAATTTGTTTCTTAAATATTTTAATATAGCAGATATATCTGTAAGTGGAAATTTAATGCCAAATTTTATAACCTTCTTTTTTACAACAATAGGACTTGAAATAAGCATAAACCTTATAAAAAAAGGTGGTAGTGTATTATTTAGATATTGGATTTTATGTGGAGTGTTAGCATTTTGTCAAAATATCCTAGCTATTACAATATCAAAAATTATAAAACTTGAACCTCTTTTAGGACTTATGTGTGGGAATGTATCTATGGAAGGTGGTCATGGTTATTCTGCCGCATTTGGACTTACAATAGAAAATCTTGGTGTAAATGGAGCAGTTGGAGTTGGTCTGTCTGCTGCAACAATAGGGCTTATTATAGGTGGTATATTAGGATGTCCTGTAGCTAGATTTTTAATAAATAAATATAAATTAAAACCCTCAACAAATATAGATTTATCAAGTTCTAAATACAACAGAAAATTAAATGGACTAGGTAATAAGTTTTTTAGAAGCAAAAATAGAATAAAAAACAATGACTTTTCTCAAACAATAACTCCAACTATATTTTTAGAACAGGTACTTATCATATTTATTTGTATAAATACAGGAGAAATCATAAGTAGAATCTTTTATATAACGTTTAATATTCTTCTACCTTCTGTTGTAACTTGTATGTTCTCAGCCGTTATCTTTAGAAATTTAAACGATAAGATAAATATATTGGAATTAAATTTTAAACTTATAAACTTTCTAAAAGAACTTTCATTGGGAATTTTTTTGACTTTATCTCTTATGAATATAGATTTATTTGAATTATCTACACTATTACCTCCTATTCTCCTAATCGTAACTTGCCAAGTAATTTTTATAATCCTATTTTCAGTATTTATTTGCTTTAGAATTCTTGGAAAAGACTTTGATTCTGCCATCATAATAAGTGGTTTGATTGGACATGGGATAGGAGCTACTCCAAATGCTTTAGCAAATATGAGCTCTTTGACACAAAAATATGGTGATTCTCCAAAAGCATTTTTAGTAGTTCCACTCGTAAGTGGATTTTTGCTAGATGCTATCAGTATCCCCTGCATATTATTTTTCATAAACATACTAAGTTAGTATGTTTATTTTTTTGTTATATATTGACAATTTGCTATTTTTGTTATATATTATAAATATAGAATTTGATAATGATTTTCATTAGGAGGTGTTAATAATGACTGTTTACAATTTGAAACTTGGACAAAAGGGAGTTATAGACAATATAGCTGGTAATGAAAAACTTATGAAGAGACTTCTAGCTTTAGGATTAATAGATGGCACTGAGGTTGAAGTTAAAAAGATAGCTCCTCTTAATGACCCTATAGTGATTAGATTTAGAGGATTTGATTTGGCTATTAGAAAATCCGATGCAAAGAATATAAATTTAAAAAACAATTAATATATAAGAATAAAAAAGAGATTTTAAAATCTCTTTTTTTATGTGTATAGATAATCTTAAATTGATACTACATCAGTATAAAAATTATTAATACAGACTTATAAATAATACTCTTATAAAACTACATATAAATATCCATAGATATGTTAATTACAAATAAATATATCTATGGATATTATTCCTTAATAGTACAAAATAAAAACTATTTTTATAAGTAAACTATATTGACTAACTCACGACTAAAGTCACAAGTGTGCGTAGCTATTTTTTAATCAAAAATATCTATATTATATGATAGATTATTCTACTTCATATATGATTGTATATTTTCTTTTAGATGATTTAGCATATATAATTCATCATCACAAATTGCAATTGAAATCAATATATACACCTTCTTTCTTGTTATTATTCTAATTATTATATAAAGTTAATTTTTTCTATTCAATTAATCTGTTCTAATATGTTGAATAGATGTTCCGAAATGTAATAACCTCACTTTTCATAGTATATCTAATTTAAATTTGTGTATCAAGATTATAGTAAATTAATTTATCATTTTATAAATTTAATTTAAGCAGTACAAATAATTTTTACTATTTTCAATTTGTATAATAAAAAAGATATCATAAAATAATTTCAAAAACTATTTTATGATATCTTTTTAATCTAAGTGTTGTGTTATATTTTTATTATTCAAATACTGTTTGAGTTTCTATATCCTCTTTTAGGGCATTTAGAGCTTTTAAAACTATATTCTTTCTAATCTTTTTACTTTCTTCTTCTCCTAAATTAGGATTTCCAAGTGGGTATGGTATTCCTACTGCTGGAACAATTCTGTTAGCTCCTATTGTAAGTGATATTGGTACAACAGTACAAATATGAACAACTGCTATACCAGCTCTTTCTATCTCTTTTACCATCGTTGCTCCACAACGAGTACAAGTGCCTCATGTAGATGTTAAAATTACAGCATCAACATTATCTTCCAATAATTTCTTAGAAAGTGATTCCCCAAATCTTTTAGAATTTCCAACACTTGTTCCTGTTCCTGTGGTAGTGATAAAATAATTTGCTAATTCTCCAATTACACCTTCTTTTTCAAACTCCCTAACTACATCTAATGGCACAACCAAATTAGGATTTTCAAGAACATATGCTCTATCATAACCTCCATGTATAGTTGTAAATTCTTTATTTGACATAGAACTCATATCTGTTAAATCATAAATTCCATACTTAGTAGCACTTGAAGACTCAATTTTATCTGGATTATCAGTTGGAACTATCCCTCCAGAAGTTACTAGTGCAAGTTTTATTTTAGATAAATCCTTAATAGGTTTCATAGGTGTAACTCTGTCAAATTCAGGCATCGGATACTCAGTCTCAAAATTTTCTCCTTGCATCTTCTTAACCAACATATCAATGGCTCTTTCAGAACCTCTGAGTTCGTGGAAGAAATTTTTTCTTATTCCTCTCATTATATATCCTTCTTCTTCAGGAGGTCCTATTTCTTCTCCTCTAACCAATTTAAGACCTAGCTTTGTCATTATTGGAACTACCTTTCTAAGACTAGCTGCCGAATTTCCTGTAGATATTATGTGTAAATCTAACTTAAACATATCTACACCAGGATTTTCTTTATACATTCCTGTAATTACTGGAATATTTAACTCCTCTTCAACTGCTTTGCAAATAGCGCCACAAGCTACTCCATATCTACCTGCATTAAATGCAGGTCCTGCAATGAATAAATCTGGTTTTTCGTCTTTTATCATTTTTAAAAGTTCTTGAGTTGCACTTTCAATATTTTCACCAAAATAAGTATCTCCACAAATTACAGTTGAAATTATCTCTGCATCATCGTCAAATTTACTTTGAAATGCCATTCCAGGTCCTACTACTCCATCCCTTTTCTCTGGCGGAATATCTGCTTTTTCTTCTCCTCCTATACCAGCAAAGAAATTATTTATATAATGAACCACTCTGATTTTACTCATCTCTTAACCCTCCAAATCACTTTATAGTTATTACATTAATTAGACCAATGATTACTCTAACAAAACTCTATATTCAACCATTTATTTAATAATATCTTGCTGTCAGATGATTATAACCATTTGCTATAGTTGAAGCTATTATTATTTGTAACTCTGCATCCATGCTTCCATCATCATTTAAGCATCCTTTATACCCGCCAATCATCATTTCAACATATTCTAAAGTTCCTATAATTTTCTCCATTGCTGGAAAATGGACCACTAAGTTTCCTTGACCACAAGAAACAACTGCATCTGCTTCTTTGGTAGCATCTGCTATAGACTGACTCTTTCCATCTTTTCCAGGGAATTCATCTGTTATCAAAACCACATTTGCTCCAACTTCACTACACTTTCTACAGTTCATCATTAAGTCAGTATCTGGATTTCCATAACCTTCTTCTGTAACTAGTACTCCATCAACACCCAAAAACTCTATTAATTTTGCTACCATATCAGAACTTCTCTCTTTATCAACTAAGAATACGTTTTCATTGGTCAAAATAACACCTACAAAATTTAAATCTTTTCCATGTCTTTTATATAAATCATGTATAACTGGATTATTTAAATGATGGAATGTGGTAACCTTATCACATGGTGCTACACAGTTTCCAGATATTATAGCTCCATCCATTATTTCAGTTGGATACATAAAAGTAGGAACTATTTGTTTAGCATCTACTCCATAATAATAGGTATCGTGTAAAAGCCCTTGTGATTGCAACATATGAACATATGCTACTGTTGGTAGATTTGGATATTCTTTTACTTGTTTTAATAATGGTTTTGTCTCATATACAATTATTTCATCTGGCTCAACTTCTCTTCCTGCTTCACCTATATATGCGCCTATTTTCAATCCAGCAATTCTAGCTGCTTCTTCATAATCATGAGTACCTATACCATCTTTTGCCTTTATAACAATACATACATTATTTGTTTTTGAAAAAGGTGTATATTTAGCAGTAGGCCCACTCATATCAATTACACCTTCTTGAAAGCCAACTATATTTCCACAAGTTACAACACAGGCTCCTAAAAGTACATGCGTTCTTCCACTCCCTACAGTTTTTACTTTGTTTATAATTCCAGGAAATATTTTACTGTCATCTCCAATTTTAACTCTAGGTTCTATCACATCTTTAACTGGAGCTATTCTTACTGACTCATCAGGTCTTGCAAGTTCAACATTTACACTTACAATCCTTTCATCTTCTAAGGCTATCTTTTCTATTTCTTTACTATTCACATATAGTACTCCATTTTTTACTTCTGTCTTTTCTCCAAATTCAACATTTTTTATAAATATATTCCCTAGCTCTAGCTTCATATGAAAATCCCCCTTAATATATTTAATCGCAATTAAAAGTATTTGTTATTATGTTTATTCATATATAAAGCATTTTCTATGCCAATTATTTAAAATCTATATTATATATATTGATGTCATAGATATTTTCATTTCTAATCTTTATAAGTATTGAATTTAGCAATAATTATTGTAAATCTTAATTTTAAAAATTATAATAAAAAAAGATAAACAGATTTTTCTGCTTATCTTTTAATAAAGTTTGAGAAATTTTTTTCTCACTTAATGAGAAGTTTTTTTCTCACTTGATATTATATTCTGATATTTTATTAGTTAATTGTCTTCTGCTAATCTCCAATTTTTTAGCTGTGTTTGAAACATTATTTCCACATAAAGATAAAACCTTTTCAATATACTCACACTCAAATTCTTTTCTTATCTCCCTTAGAGGCCTAATACTTATTTTATCATCTATATGCACATTATTTGATATTAAATTTAAATTATCTTTTGATAAATTACCTTCTTCACTTAAAACTACAAGCCTATTTATTATATTTTTTAATTCTCTTATATTTCCTGGATAATTATAATTTAATAAAAAATCCATTACTTCCTTATCAACTGAACATACCTTTTTATCATGTTCAATTTGGTACTTATTTAAGAAAAATTCTATAAGTGTATTTAAATCTTCTCTTCTACTTCTTAACGGTGGTATAGTTATTGTTATTGTACTTATCCTATAAAAAAAATCTTCTCTTATACTTCCATTTGATATTTCTACTTTTGGTTCCTTATTCATTGCACAAATTAACCTAAAATCAACTTTAATTGATTTATTACTTCCTATTCTTTCTATAGATTTATCTTCCAGTGTTCTTAGTAATTTTACTTGAACATTTAAAGGTATATCTCCTATTTCGTCCAAAAATAAAGTTCCTTTATTCGAAAGTTCAAATCTACCTTTTCTACTATCCACTGCTCCTGTAAAAGAACCTTTTTCATGACCAAACAACTCAGACTCCAATAAATTTTCTGAAAAAGCACAACAATTTACAGGCACAAATATCTGATTTCGTCTTGGACTTATACTATGTATATACCTAGCTAGTATATCTTTGCCTACACCAGACTCCCCCAAAATTAACATATTAACATCTTTACAAGCAGCTTTTTCTGCTATTTTTATGACATCATTAAAATTTCTATTTTTGGATTCTAAAGTAAACTCTAAATTATTCTTTTGTGTAGAAAACGACATTTTCACTACTTTTACCTTTTCAATTTCTTCTAATAAATTTTCAATAGGATTACTCTTTATAAAATAAGATAGAGCACCTCTTTTCATAGCATCTACTGCATTTTCAATACTTCCATATCCTGTAACTAATATAACTTCTATACTTTTATTAATAGATTTAATTCTATCTAATAGCTGTACTCCATCCATATTTTTCATCATAACATCAGATAAAACCAAGTCATAATTCTTATCTTTTTTAATGATATTTATAGCTTCTTCCCCACTTATTGCTATATCTACAAGATATCCATTCTTTTGTAGAATTTTTTTCATTACCGTTCCATACTCTAACTCGTCATCAACTACTAGTATTTTCATTATATAGTCACCTCTTTATTTAGTGGAATCTTTATATGAAAACAAGTTCCAATACCCAATTTACTTTTTACACTTATATCTCCATTATTCTTTTTAATCTCATTATAAGTAATATATAGGCCTAAACCAGTCCCTTCACCTATTGGCTTTGTAGTATAGAAAGGATTAAATATATCCTTCAAAGCATTTTCTTTTATTCCTTCACCATTATCTTTAAAATCTATAAACAAGTAACCATTTTCTACATAACAATCTATAATAATCTTCCCACTTTCATGTATTGCATCTACTGCATTAGAAATCAAATTTATAAATACATGTTTCAATGATTCTCCATTTATATAGCATACTAAATTCTTATCACACTCTATTTTTACTTCAATATTCTTTAACTGTAAGATTTTATATTGAAGATTGACTATATTTTCAATAAAACTTCTTATATTTATATTTTCTAGATTATCGTCTGATATCCTTGCAAAATTTAACAAGTTTGTTATTATATTACTTGCTCTATCTACATTGCTTTCTATAGATTTTACACAGTCATTTACTTCCTCCATTGTAACATTATCTTTTAAAAGATAACAATTGTTTCTTATTATTCCTAAAGGATTTCTTATCTCATGTGCTACACCAGAAGCTAGCTGCCCTATAGATATCATTTTATTTTCTCTAAGTAATTTTGCATCTACTATTTTATCATTCGTTATATCTTTAATGAGAACCACTATGTACTCAATATTATTTTTTTTATATTCTACAGGAAAAGTATTTATCTTTAAAATCTTATTATGTAATTCAATTTCATTTGTTTTATGTGCATTGTCAGAAAATGTATTTTCAATAATTCCCTTTATCATGTTAATTAAATCTTCTCTTTTATAACTTATTTCGTCTACAAAATCACATAGAACTTTATTAGACTCTACTATGTTGTAATTTTCATCTATAAGCATTATTATATCTGTAATACTATTAAATGTAGCTTCTAAAGTTTTTTTATTTTCCAGTACTTCTTCTGTTTTTCTTTTTATTTCTATCTTTAATAAATATGTATAGCTATAAAATATATAAATTGATATTAAGATTATACCTATAAAAAGATAAATACTTGGTACAATTCCTCTCTCATACAATACATCATCAACATCATTATATGTAGGATACCATTTTTTCTTTAAGTCTTTATATACACCATTTTTTTGAAGTTTAAAAATTCCTTTATTTAAAATACTGACCAATTCTTCATATTGTTTAGGTACAGCAAGAACAGCCTTTTTAGTATAAATAGGACTAGTTAAAATATTGTATTTATTTGAAAGTCCATAATTGCTTATATAATATTGTAATACTGGCTCATCACCTACAACTGCGTCTACCCTTCCTGACATTAAATGATTAACCCCAGTCTTTATATCTGGAGTTAATACTATATTTATATTTCCAACTTTTTGCTTTAAAAAATTTATAGAATAGTCACCTTCTGGTATTGCTATTGTCTTTCCCTTTAAATCCATGTAACTATTTATATTTTGAGATTTCTTATCTTTTAATATATTTGCACTCAAAGTATATATTGGGTCAGTAAATATAAATTTCTTTTCCCTTTCCTTTGATGGAATTAAATCAAAGAATTTGATACTATCATCTACCGAATTTACGAAAGATTCTTTCCACCAAGTATTTGGCTTAAAATAAAAGTCTCTACCAATTTGAATTGACAGAGAATTCATTAAGTCAACAATAATTCCCTTATATTGTCCATCTTCATTACCTTTATACCTCAAAGGAGGAGAACTTTGGTCAGAGCTATACATCAAATTCTCATGTCCTTCTAACCATTCTTTTTCTTCTTTTGTAAATGGCAGTGATTTTTTAATATATTCAAATACATCTAGATTATATTCCGTATTTACATACATATTTGTAAGTGAAAATACCACTAAAAAAGAATAAATAATACCCATAATAACTATCTTTTTTTTATTCACTTTAAAACTCCAATCTTCTTTTTTATTATTAAATTCAATATTTAATAACAAAATCCTACTTTTTCATTAAATATTTGTATTTATTATAGGATTAATTGAATAGCTGTTGAAACTATAGTCATTACTATACCTATTAATGCTTCATATGGAATTAATTTAAATCTTTCTCCTATATCCATATTTATACTTCCTGCACTAGTATGGAATAATGAACCATGTGGCAATTGCTCAAATACACTAGAACCTGCATTTACAATTGATGCACCTGAAATAGGCGATAAACCACCATTTATTATAGCATCAGAAAAAGTTGATGATGCTATAGTAGCTCCAGCTGTTGATGATGCTGTTGCTAATGACATAAGTATACCTGAAATTGGTGCTAATAAAAATTGTGGCATATTTAAAAATTGTAGTATATTTATCGTACTCTGTTGCAATTCAGACACCTGTATAATTCCTGCAATAGTTCCTGTTCCAAGTAATAATATACAAACTCCTTGCATCTTAGATAATCCAAAAGCTAAATACTCTCTTGAATTGTTCAAATTTCCTGTAACAATTAAAGTTACTATTCCCCCTATTGGAAGAGCTATCATAGGGTCTATGACTATTGGAGATATATTTCCCAAAAACAATAATAAGATTGCCACAATTGGACCACATAATGATTTAAATAAACTTGGCAAATCCTCTCTTTGCTCCAAGATTTCATATGATTCTATTTTATTACCTTTATTTGTTAACATACTTGCCAAGATAACTGTAATCACAACTCCAACAATTGCTGGAATTATATTTGCAATCATAACACTAGATAAATTGACAGAAAAATTTCCTGCCACTGCTATAGTATTGGGGTTTGGTGATATTATATTACCTGCTTTTCCTCCTCCTAACATTGCTAAGAGTATTGATAGTTTAGAATAATTTAATTTTCTACCTATATATAAGCCTATAGGTGCTACTGTTATTATAGATACATCTAAATTCACTCCTACTCCAGCAAGTACCATAGTTGAAGCAGCAATTGAAAGCAAAGCTCTCCTTTCACCTAATATTTTCACAATCTGTTCTGATATCCTATCTACTGCCCCTGTTTTTATTAGACTTCCAGCTAATACACCTGATGCTAAAGCTCTAAGAATTGATGGTGAGATATTCATAGCTCCAGTTGCCATAAAATCTACAGTTTGTGTTATGTTTGCTCCTCCAACTATTCCTCCAATAAATGCACCTAACATTAAACTATAAACAGCTTGAAATTTTTTTATAATTAAAATAATTGCTACTAATAAGCCAAATATAGCTCCAAAAGTTGTTATTTGCATAATACTCCCTCCTATCATAAGTTAATTATTTTTTACTTAATTTAATTTTATTTAAATATATTTTAAGTATTCTGTATCCTATTGTCAATTATATTTTAATTTATTCAATTAGATTGAACATTATTTTTTCAAAAATCCATTCAATATGTTATAATAATTTCATACTGTATAATCTTTTATTTGATTATTTTAGGGTAATATTTTTTAAAATGAAAAAGAAGGGATATTCATATGAATGATTTAAATTTAGGAGAAAAAATAGCTGAAGTTCGAAAAAAACAAAATTTAAGTATTCGAGATTTAGCAAAACTAGCTGATGTTACACCATCATTATTAAGCCAAATAGAAAGAGGCCTTGCTAATCCATCTGTAAATTCATTAAAGTCTATAGCCTCTTCTCTAAATGTTCCTCTATTTACATTTTTTGTATCTGAGGTAGACAAAAAAAGCTTAATAGTAAGACATGATAGTAGAAAAAAAGTTATTTTACCTGGAAGCAATGATGTTGTATATGAAGTTTTAATTCCAGACTCTAGTAGTAATTTAGAGTTTGCAATTATGGATTTAGCTCCAAATACTTCTTCTTGTGTAGATAGAATTACTCACAATGGAGATGAGATTGCATATGTTTTAGAAGGAGAAGTCAAACTTTTTATGGATGATGATGAATTTACTCTATTTAAAGGCGATAGTGTTAAAGTTCCTTTAGGAACGAAACACAAATGGCAAAATAATTCAGATAGTGAAAGCAAAGTAATTTTTGCAGTTATCTTATAAAGGAATAAAACTTATGAAAACATATAAATTTATATTTTTTGATGCAGATGATACTTTATTTGATTTTAAGAAGAGTGAATCACATGCTTTTAAAAGGCTTCTATCTAAGTTTGGTTTGAGACTTGATTATGAGAAATGCATAAAAATATATAGAAATATAAGTGATAAACTTTGGCTTGACCTTGAAAAAAATATTGTAACTTTAGATGAACTTAAATTACTTCGATTTAAACTTTTTGCAGATGAAATGAAATTAGATACTGACCCTAAAATTCTTAGTAAAATGTACTTAAGTTTTTTAGGTGAATGTACATTCTTAATTCCAGGTGCAGTCGATATGTTATCATATCTCAAGAAAAAGTACACAATAATTATAATAACAAATGGAATATCTGAAGTTCAAAACAGAAGACTTAAGAACTCAGAAATAAAAGAATATATTGATGGAATTGTTGTGTCTGAAGAATTAAAAATATCAAAACCAAATCCTGAAATATTTAAATATGCTCTTAAAAAATTTGATTGTGATGATAAATCTTCTGTGTTAATGATTGGTGATAGTTTGACATCGGATATTTTAGGAGGAATAAATTCAGGAATAGATACTTGTTGGCTAAATTCCAATAACAGTATAAATAATACTAGCTATGCACCAACTTATGAAATAAGTAGTCTGCTTGAATTGAAAGAAATTATTTAGTCTGTAAATCACTACATATTAAGTAGAATATTATTATTTTGTAATAATTTTTTGTTATATAAACTTTGATTATATTTCACAAGTTAGAAAATGTCAGTATATCCTGTGTTTATAGGCTCTACTGACATTTTCTATATCAACTTATATTCTTATTCTTCTTTAACTATAAATAACATTTTAAAATGTTCAAAACCCTCTACCTACATGATTAAATACTCTATCTAAAGCATCCTTAGTTCTCTGTTTTTAATTACTTGTGTATTATTTATTCAAAAATACATATGACTAGATAAAAAAATAATAACAATATGATAAGTCAATTTACAATTTTAGGTGACTTAATAAATCTTCATCTCAATATTGACACATGTTAATATAGGTGCTATGCTATAAATATGTTAACATGTGTTAATATTTAATAAGGAGGCTCATATTGAAAAAGAAACCATACCATCACGGCAACCTGCATACAGAATTGATTGAAGGTGGGTTAGCTCTCATTCATGAAGAAGGCAAGGGAAATTTTTCGTTGCGAAAGCTGGCAAAAAGAGTAGGTGTATCACCTACTGCCTGTTATAATCATTTTACTACAGCAGAACAGCTACTGTCAGAAATGAAGAATTATGTTACGAAAAAGTTTTGTGAAGCATTAACTGAAAATCTGAATACTTCTAAAGATTATCTATCTCTAAGCTTAGGAAAATCATATGTGAACTTCTTTGCAGAAAATCCACACTATTTCACTTTTATCTATGATAATGATGATTATAACATACGATTGACAGAAGATTCATTTGAAGGAGATTTTCAACCTTTTCTTATTTTTAAAGAAATAGCAACACAATGTATGGAGCATATCCAAGTACCAAAAGAAAATATTCATAATAATTTAATCGTCATGTGGGCAACAGCACATGGACTTGCTGCTATGGCCAACATGAAAGGCTTTCACTATGAAGGCGATTGGGGAGCATTGACTGAAACACTTCTAGAAACAAAAATAGATTTATTTTAGAATGAATACTCTAAATTGGAAAGGAAAAAATAAAATGACTATTTATGAGGCTATGATAAACCGCCATTCTGTTAGAAACTATCAGGATAAAAAAATAGAAAATAATAAGATTCAAACATTGACAGAAGAAATCGCTCTCTGCAATAAGGAAGGTTCTTTAGATATACAACTCATTACAGATGATGAAAATGTATTCAAAGGTCTGATGGCACACTATGGAGGCTTTCGCAATGTTAAAAATTACATTGCACTAGTGGGACCAACTGGAGATAAGCTTGATGAAAAACTAGGTTATTATGGTGAACGTATCGCTTTAAAAGCACAACAACTGGGATTAAATACGTGCTGGGTTGCAGTAACATATAAAAAAAGAAAGTGTAAGGCTATTATTAAAGATAATCAAACATTGGTATGTGTACTGGCAATTGGATATGGAGTTACACAAGGTACAGCACATAAATCTAAACCTATGTCTCAAGTGTGTAATGTTAGTACGGATATGCCTGCTTGGTTTGAAAAAGGTATGGAAGCCGTATTACTTGCACCTACTGCAATGAATAAACAGAATTTTATGATAACATTAGAAAGCGAAAAACCTAGATTCGAAGTAAAGGAAAGTAAGTATAGCAATATAGACCTAGGAATCATTAAATATCATTTTGAATTGGGAGCTGATATCACTTTAGAAAAATGGTAATAAATCTTATATTTATTTAGTAAAGGCTTACAAAAAGAGCTGTTTACATTTGATAACATATAAAATAGCTCTTTTTTAGTATCTGAGGTATAAAAATAGCCATCCACTTCTGAACGGCTAAAAATCGACTATGGAACATCTTTTTTGAATATCTTTTTTATGGCATTTTGTAATCTATATACTTTATTCAATTTTTACGTTTCAGTACTGATATGATGCAATGTATTTTTGCTATGTTTTTCAGCTTACAAATGTAACTAAAAAAATCATTGCTATTCATACATAAAACAAGTTTCAATCTTGAAGATATCTAAAAGCATTTTTGAGGACATTTACTACATCTTGATTCGAGATTTTCTTCATCTCCCATTAAAATAAGCATTGCAACACTCTTTATAGGTGATAGTTGATGATAATTATTGATTTCTATTTCTACATTATTATATTTATTTTTTATATAGTTATAAATATCTCTTTGTTTCTCAACCTCAAAATCTTTATCTCCTGGATATATCTCATATGATATATTGAGATTACTATATTCTTTTTTTAAGTATCTTTTTATTTTTTCATTAATACAATCTAAGCATACTACACCTATTTTATCCAAGGCTAACCCTGCCATCATATTGCAATTTTTCATATAGTCATTCATCTTGATGTCAATCTTATCTCCTATTGTGTACAGTATAGCAAATGCTTTTTTACACTTTTTAGGCATTCTATTAATGTCAACTTCACTTATATATATCTTAATATCTAAATTATCATTTATATTTTTTATTTCTCTCTCAACAATTTCACTAATCGTATCTGGAGCTTTCCTATTTCCATACCCTAAAAACTTTAACACAATATTTTTATCTATAAAAATATCTTCTAAATTTAGATATTCTAAAAAAGATTTATTTTCATTATTATTATAATTCATTAATATCAATCCTATCTAATTCTTTATAACTAATTCTTCCTGCCTTTATAGCTGCTTGTAAATTTTCTACTGGAGTGGTATTTAAACAGTTACATCCAAAGTTACATAAGAAATTGTCATAACCTCTCATCTTCTTTAACAACTTTAGTGTCTCTCTCCTAATTTTATCTGGATTAGAGCGTCCAAGAAGTTTTATTGGGTCTAAGTTACCAATCAATACTATATCTCTAGGAATCATTGGAGCAATTTCTTCATAGTCTAAAATTTGGTCTAAACTCACTGCATCTATATTACAATTTAACATATTGTCTAATAATTCTCTAGTATCTCCACATATATGCATACCTTTCCAACAATCAAGTTCATCATAGATTTTATTTAAATTTTTTACTATATACTCATCAAATCTATCTTTGCTTAAGGTCACTGATGTTGGTTCTGCTATTGAAATATATTTGGCTCCTGCTTTATTTGCAGCCACAGCATATCTTCTTACCAATTCAGTTGTAAATTCCAATAACTCTTCCACAAATTTTTTATCAGTTATTATACATCTCAAAAGTTGTGTAGCTCCAGCTAATTGACCTGCAAGTGTAAACGGACCTTGTATAGCCTCATATAATGGTTTTTTTATACTTTTTGATATAAGTGACAAACTTTCTATATTAAGTGTCATACGTCCACTCGTATAAGGGTCTGGAACTTCTAGCTTTCTTAATTTTTCCCTATCAGTTATAGTATGTGTTAATACACTTGGAAAATCATAATCTGGTCTTAGTGTCTCTAGACCTAAAGTCTCACAAAATGTAATACCATCACAGAATGAATATATAAAATCTGATTCAAAATACTTGTCCATAGTCTTTGCTAATTCTAGTTGTATATCTACACTATCATATACTTCATAGGCCTTTTTATTTATTAGAAATAATCCATTTGTCCCCATATCAGGAAGAAAAAAACCTCTATCTTCACTGTTTATATATTGAAGTAAAGTCATGTCTGAAAACATCTTAAACTTCACCTCCTATAAGTTTGTTTATTAATTTGACTGCTTTTGGAGCATTTGAGCTATATCCATCTGCTCCGATTTCTTCTGCAAACTCCATACTTACAGGACCTCCACCAATTATTACTTTAGGTTTTTTATCCATCTTAATCCTATTAAGCTCATTTATGACTGACTTCATGTTCTCCATGGTAGTTGTCATCATTGAAGATAAGCCTATTATATCCACATTGTTTTTTATAGCTTCCTCTATTATATCTTCACTTTTTCTATTTACACCTAAATCAATAACCTTGTATCCAGTAGCTTCTACCATTACTTTTACAATGTTTTTTCCTATCTCATGGGTATCTCCTTCTACTACAGACATCAGAATTACTCCCTTTGATTTTTTCTTTACTTTTCCAGTTCCTTTCAAAAGATTAATTCCTTTATTTAATGCATCTGTACATACTATAACTTCTGAAAGATAGTATTCTTTGTTCTCAAATTTATCTAAAGCTCCTATCATACCTTTATTTAAGCCATATTCATAAATATCTTCTACATTAATGTTTTTATCTATTGCAATTTTAACTAGATTTTCTATATTGTCTACACCCATATTTAATATACATTCTGCTATATCATCAAGTATGTCCATATAATAATTTCATCCCTTCTAATATCTCACAAAATTTCTTTTTTTAACACTTTTTTAACATACACTAATTTATGTTATTTAATAAGAACTCTCTTTAGACATAATCCATTTTCATTGAATACAGTCGAAAAGCACACAATTATTGATAATTTAAATTTGCAGTCCATGGAAAATCTAAAGGAAATACCTTTGTTGCAAATTCATGTATATTTTTTAAATGTTTAAACTCATTGTATTGCTCTTCGTTTTTTTCAAAAAACAGTTTATTAAGTTTATCCAAACTTTCTATTACAAGTTCTTCTTCTTTATATTTAATAATATATTTATTTTCAAGTTGTTTAAATTCCATATATTTTAATATCTCAGAATCTACATATTGATTAAAATAACTTCTTAGGTTATCACACAATTTTACAAAATTTATTATTTTCATCGTTCCTTGTTGATAATCTAAAGTTTTTATTTCACTACCTTGTAATTGGTCTTTAAGATTTCTCACGTGTACTTTATAATCTAAGTATTCTAAACCAAATTTATTTGTAACATATTTCAATACATTTTCAACGTTTACAGAGTTTAAACCTATCTCAGCCACTTCTCCTACAATAGAATTTTCTTTTTTTATTGTTCTTATTATTAAATATCCTATAACATTATTATTTTCTTTTATAAATACCTTCTTGTAATCAATTGGTCCCCAAGCAATAGTTGCCGCATGTAATAATTTTTTGAACTCATCTTTTGTTCTTATGAATCTAGTGCTATTTTGATTATATAGTGCAACCATTTTATTTAAATCATCATCTTTTTCAAAATTAGTTTCATCAAATTCGACTATTTCATATGGTATTTTCACATTCTCAGGTTTTATTGTATATTTATAGAAACTTTTTACCAAACTACAATTTCTTCTACTGTATAAAGTTCTTGTTCCTGAAATGATTACAACATCTACACCATCATAAAACATTTTTTCTTCTACTTTATCCAATATCTTAGATGAATATCCCTTTTTTTCATAATCTGGATGAGTACACACTCCACCAATGGCTGCAACCTTCAAATTATTTCCTTGAATAGATACATCTTGAATTAGATAGTTTACATCTGAAACTATTTTATTATCTTCTGATATTACAATCATATTTTCTACATTATTTTTATTTAACAGGATAGGAAATTCCTCCATCATAGTTGGCTTATGATTTCTTGATACCCTAAATACATAGTTTATTAATTCTATTACTTTATCGAATTCTTCTAGTTTTGCACTTCTTGGTCTTAATTCCATCTATACTCCTCCAAATATTATTTAAAATACTTAAGCTCTATTATCTATAATAAAACATTTATTACTACATTTCTAATTATATCTTTTTTCTTTGCAATTTTTAATTGTTTTTTTAGCAAATTTTTATAAAATATACATCTAATTCCCAGTTACACCTATAAAATGACCAGTTATGCAAAATATGTTGAAATATTTTATATATATTTATATGATTAATGTCTATAGGTCAATTGAAATAATCACTTTTTCGAGAAGGTTATAATTTTTTTATTACCTTCTTTTTTTATTATAAATTATAAATCAATAAATAGAAAATACTCTAAGTTGCTTTTAAATAATGACTTTATGGTTCAATTGTACTAAAATAGTATATGTAGGTTGCAAATAATCTAATAAATATTAAAGCTTGGAGGTAATAGATATGGCAGATTGTAATTCATGTCCATCAAAGGGAAATTGTAATAGTCAATCAAATTGTTCTATTGAAAATAACCCTAACAATAAATTTGGAAAAATAATTGGTGTTATGAGTGGGAAAGGTGGGGTTGGAAAATCAACTGTAACTGCTTTACTTGCTAATAAACTAAACAAAATGGGATATAAGGTTGGTATATTAGATTCAGATATAACTGGACCAAGTATTCCTAGACTTATGGGTGTAAAAAATGTAAAAGCTTATTCTGATGGCTCTTATATTTATCCTGTAGAAAACTCAAATAACATAAAAGTAATGTCTATAAACCTTATGATAGATGATGAAAATGAACCTGTTGTATGGAGAGGACCTTTACTTGGAGGTGTTGTAAAACAATTTTATACTGATGTTCTTTGGGAGGAGTTAGACTATTTATTAATAGATATGCCTCCTGGTACTGGAGATGTTGCATTAACAGTTATGCAATCTATACCTATAAGTGGAATAGTTATGGTTTCAGTACCTCAAGACTTAGTGTCTATGATTGTATCAAAAGCTGTTAATATGGCTAAAAAAATGAACATAAATGTTCTTGGAGTTATTGAAAACATGAGTTATATCCAGTGCCCTGATTGTTCTAAAAAAATAAAATTATTTGATGGAGAATCTACTGAAACATTTTTAAATGATTTGGATTTAGAACTTTTAGGAGAACTTCCTATGACTAAAGAAATTATAGATATCACTCATAATGGAGTTACAGAAATTAGCAATGATTTAGACTCAATATTAACTAATGTTGTTGAAAAAATTAAATAAATAAAAACTTTATAGTTTTTATATTTACGATAAAAGAGGCTTGTCTTTATTTTTAAACAGTACAATAAAGACATACCTCTTTTATATTTATCTATGTTTTAAGTACACAAAATACTCTTCTACTATATCTCCATTTTTTACTTTCACTAAGTATTCATTATAATGAGCGTTATATGGTTGTGTCATTTTACATTCTATTACATTTTCTATGTCTTCTAATTCTAAAAGTTCTACATCCTTTAAAAATTTTCTCTCTATGAGTTCCTTTAATCTTTCCATAACATATCCCCACTTCCCCTATAATTAAGATAAATTCTATATACTTTTAATTACAAAATTTACCTATTTATTATATTATATCCAATATCTTAGGGTTTCTAACACAACTCATAAGTTATTTTAATAAAACATGTATTCATTTTTAATAACTATATCCACAATAAACAATTTTGCATATTTTCTATGTATTTAGAGCTATATATTTAGTATTTTTTCGATTATATAAAGAATTCCCCTTAGACCTACAAATGGAGTATATGGATATATATTTACACTTTTTAGATTTGGATTACTTATTTGTATATCCAGTTTTGAATTGTGTTTCATATCTATACTAGCACCATCTGCAAGTAATACTAATAAGTCACTCTCCTTTAAATATTTACTTCTATCCAGTTCATCGTTTCCAATATAGACAGATTTATCATTACAATCTGCATTATGTAAGATGTTAACTCTATCAACTTCAAGACCTAATTCCTCTAACAAGTCTCTGAAACCCAAAGCAGTATCATAATCTCCAAATACAGCACATTTTTTACTTTCTTCATAAAAATAAAACTTTCTTTTTATATTAAATAAATATTTCTTTATACTAGAAACTTCATCTTCATAAGCATTTTTATCTAAATCCCATTTAGTTACTTTTTGTATTTCATTTATAAACTCTTCAGTATTTTTTATTCCATAAGGTTTCTTATACACATATGGTATATTGTACTTATCTTTCATAAAATCAGCTGCTTTTATACCTTCTTTTCTAAGAACTATATTTAAGCTTGATTTGGACGCATTTTCTATCTCATCTATTGATGTATATGATGTAAAAGTTGCATTTACTTCTTTTTTAAAAAACGTCTTCATCATCCTTTTAATTTCTTCACAATCTGATAAAAAATTAAATTGGTCTATAGTACATCCAATTATATTAAAACTATCAAATTTTTCATTACTATCTTTAACAACTTCTTTTGCTAATATATATAGAAGCTCTTCTACGCCTTGGTTATAATCATCTCTTAAACCACCTGTTGTAATTGGAATTAATTTACAACTTACAGACTCACTTAAAATGTTACATATCCCGATTATATCTGTACCTATAATTGAAGATACCGATGAAGCCATTACAAAAATATACTTGGGTCTGATATTATTATCTATTTCAATTATAGCTTTCTCTAATCTATCATAGTTTCCAAAAGTAACATCACTTTCACTCATATGAGTTGAATAGATTTTAGCCTTATCTTCGCCATTGAGACTTCCAATTGCTTCTACAGCATAATGAGTTGTGCCTGATGGTCCAAATTCTATGACACAAGCTTCATTTATTGATGATACTGTAAATATTATTCCCATTCTATCAGAAGGATTTGGAAAATATTTATATATTTCCATATTAAATCACTTCCTTTCTTGCCGATTTTTTTACATCGAATAGTTTTATTAAAGTTTCCATTATTCCTATAGGAAGCTCAAAACCTATTTTTTGTGCATGTTCATCTAATGTTATTTGTATAAGCCCTTTCTCTCTTAATAACATTGGGTTTTCATGCCCTATATAAATATCTGCATTTATAGTTTCATATAAATTTCTAAGTGGCGCTATATTTGCAATTCTACTTACATATGGATTATATCCTTTTTTTATTATGTTATCTTTAAATAAACTATCTTGTTCATAAAGCTCTCTCACTTGAATAAATTCTGGAACCAATCCTAACTCAGTTAAAAAATCAACTGTTTCAAATGCCATCATTGGTGTATTTCCATAAATTAATTTTTTACCCTCTAATAAAAACCTACATTCACTCAATAATGAATTGTATGTCTGTCTTTGCTTTGATAACTCATCTTGTACATCTATATCTAAAATTTTACAAAGCTTATTATAGTTTTCTATTATAATTGATTCTTTCATGTTTTTATCAAAATATATGTATTCTATCCCAAACTTATTTTTCATATCTTCTGCTAAATCCAAAGCTATCATGTCTGTCACTATGTTTAACTTAGCACTAGATGCACTTTTAATGTCTTTTATAGTACACTTAGATGGGATTACACAATTTATTTTTACATCTTCTTTTACAAGCAATTTTACAAGTTCTGTATCTTCTACATTCTCTTGTCTATGACCTAAAATATTAACTCCTTCTTTATTTTTATAACGTTCCATAACTGATGATAAACTTTTTAAAGCTCTAGTCATACCAAGTATATGGGAATTACAAGTATAATGCTCTGTATTAACCGTTAAGACAGGTATTCCAATAATATCTTCTAATTCACTAGACAAAGCATTATAATCTTCGCCTATTAATTCTGGTACACATGTAGTTACTATCATTATTGCATCAAATTTTTCAGTTTCTGAAATATACTTTACAGCCTCTACTACTTTTTTTTCTGCTCCAAAAACTATATCTTTATCTTTTAATACTACTGAATAAACACTATCTCTGCCAAATTGTCTATGATATGCAAAATTTTTACTATAGTAAGTACATTCATTAGTTCCTACTATTACAAGGGCCATATTCTTTATATATGATGCAGTCAATACAACTCCAAACAATGGACAATGTGTTCCTGGGAATACAGCATATGATAAAGACTTTATATCTTTATCACAATCTATATCTTTTAATCTATTTAATATATCTAAAGTATACATATTTTTTCCTTTCTAATCTTACTACCCATGTAATTTTAAGATTATAAAACTACATGGACAGTAACTTTTTTTCTTTAATTATCAATTATTAAACTTTCATATACTGCTAGTTCTTCTACATAGCATTATTGGATGAATCCTAGGCTTTTTACTAATTGGGTCTACATCTATATCACATTTCACTTTATAGACATCTTTTATTATTTTTTCACTTATTACCTTGTTAGGATGACCATCTGCTACTATAGAACCTTTATTCATAATAATAAGTCTATCACTATATTTACTTGCTTGATTTATATCATGTAAAACCATAATTATAGTCATTTTAAATTTTTTATTTATATCTTTTATAAGTTCCATAAGTTCTAATTGATGAGATATATCTAAATATGTTGTTGGTTCATCTAATAAAAGTATATCTGGCTTTTGACAAAGAGCCATCGCTAACCATACCCTTTGCCTTTCACCTCCAGATAGATTACTCACCAATTTATCTTTATATGTTTCAAGACCTGTATTTCTCATCGCCCAAGTCACTATCTCATCATCGTTCTTATTTTTACCTTCAAAAAAACCTTTATGTGGTATTCTCCCATAGTATATTAAGTCTTTTACCTTTATATCTTTTAAAGAGACATTATGTTGAGCTAATAATGCAACTTGTCTTGAAATTTCTTTATTACTCATGACTTTCATATTTTTTTTACCAATATATATGTCACCTTGTTTGATTTTCAATATTCTAGACAATGATTTAAGAAGTGTAGACTTTCCTGAACCATTTGGTCCTAATATAGAGACTACTTCGCTTTTTTTTATGCTTACACTCAGGTTGTCTATGACAATTTTATCTTCATATCCTATTGTAATATCTTTTATATTAAACATTAATAACTGCCTCTCTTTCTTAATAAGTATAAGAAGAATGGACCTCCTATTATGGACATAATAACACCCACTGGAATCTCTATTGAGCCTCCTATTGTTCTTGCTAATGTGTCTGCAATTAATAAAACTATACTTCCTAAGATTATACTAAATGGGATTGTATATTTATGGTCACTACCAAGTAACATACGTGTTATATGTGGCACTATTAGACCTACAAAACTAATAACACCTACTATAGAAGTGGAAACTCCAGCTAGAAATATTGCTACTAATGATATTACAAATCTACTTCTATTTACATTAAAACCTAGATTTGTAGCTGCATCATCTCCTAATTGTAGTACATTTGCACTTCTGATAAGGAAAACCGCCCCTATAAGACCTGCAATAGAATACCATATCAACATATTTACATCTAACCATGTTTTTGTTGCCAAACTCCCATTTAACCATAACATTGCACTTTGGATTCTTTCGCTATACATAGTTGATAAATATGATATCACACCACCTAATATAGTGTTTACTGCTACACCAGCTAGTATAATTCTCTCTGGTCTAAGACCATTTTTATATGCCATTAAATATACAACTGCACAAGATATAAGACCTCCTATAAAAGCAACTATTGGTAACATACTTGTGTATTGTGGAAATAGAAGCAATATTATAATAGCAGCTACACTTGCTCCTGTTGATATACCTGTTATTCCAGGGTCTGCTAATGGGTTTTTCATAACAGCTTGTAACAACAGACCAGAAACAGCTAAATTCGCTCCAACTAATGCTGCTAATATATTTCTAGGTAATCTCATCTTATATACAATTGTAGTAACCATTGGATTATTTTCATTTATTAGTGCATCAAATATCTCTTTAAGACTTAAGTTTACACTGCCTATAGTAGAAAAAAGAATTAGCAAAACAATTACAGTTATCATGCCTGTAATTATTAATAAAATTTTTTTATTATCCATATTATTCACCTAAAATTTATTTATCTCCATACAAGATATCTCCTAATTTATTTATTGAATCTTTAACATATATATTTGCAGATACATTAAATATACTTGAATCTAAATCTATAACTTTCCCATTTTTTACTGCGTCTAATGTTGCCCATGCAGGATTTTTTTCAAAAGAGTCATCAAATGCTTTCTTAGTCTCTTCAATATTTCCATGTGCAAATCTAAGTATATAATCTGGATTTTCTTTTAAAATTTGTTCTAAACTAAACTGTATATAACCTGACTCTACATTATCTGTTAAATTATCAGCTATATTTTCAGCACCTACTGTTTTTATTAAATCTCCAAGATATGAGCTTTTTGTAGCTAACATAAAATTGTTTCCACCACCAAATAATATTGCTACCTTTGGTTTTTTTGCTTGTTTTTTTGATTTTTCTACTACAGATTGTTCTACTCCTTCTAATTCATCAATAAGTTTTTTTGCTTCACTCTGTTTATTTATTTTTTCTCCTAAACTTTCTATACTTTTAAGAAATTTTGTATATGTACCAGTCTCAAAATAAAAGGTATCTAAGTTATATTCCTTCATGCTTTTTTCAACATTTTCTTTAAACATACTATCAACTACAAATACATCTGGTTTTAGAGATGCTACAATTTCTAAATCTGGATTCATAGCCTGTCCTACTTCTGGCAAATTTTTATATTTTTCAGGTAAATCAGATTTGGTTGTTGGTATTCCTACCAATGTAGCATCCAATTTATCTAGGACTTGTGTCGCTGCCACTGTAGCTGAAGCTACATTTACATTATTATTTGTCTCCTTAGATTCACTATCTGATGGTTTTGAGCACCCTGTTAATATTAATGAGCTAAGTAAAAATACTGAGCATAACTTTTTTAATTTCATAAAATTCCCTCCACAATAAACTTTATTTTAGACATATATTTTTTAATTATTTTGCATAATTTTATTTGCAAGATTTATATATACTTCTGACATTTCATTGTATTTATCTTCTTCTATAACAGTTCGTCCATTATTTTCAGACTGCTGTACAATTTTATTTCTTGGTATGTAATGAAAAACTTCACTTTTTATTTCATCTGCCAATTTTTCAACTAATTTCCTTTCATTTTCAACGTTCTTGGCATTTAATATAAGACCTTTTAAAGAGGCATATCCTCTGTTTTTAAATTGTTCTACAGCTAAAGATATATTACTTGCAGCGTACATTGACATCATTTCTCCAGAAGTTACTATGTACACTTCCTTTGCAAATCCATTTCTTATTGGCATTGAGAAACCTCCACAAACAACATCTCCTAGAACATCATAAATTACTACATCTGGATTATATATTTCAAATGCTTTTAATTCTTCTAATTTTTCAAAAGCTGCTATTATACCTCTTCCTGCACATCCTACACCTGGAGTCGGCCCTCCAGCCTCAATGCATAATACTCCTCCATATCCTTCAAACACTATGTCTTCAAGCTTTAGCTCTTCCTTTTTTTCTTTCATTACATCAAGTACTGTTGGTATAAATTTTCCTTTCATCAAATTTTTTGTTGAATCAGATTTTGGGTCACATCCTATTTGCATTACCTTATATCCTAAATGAGAAAGTGATGCTGATAAATTGGAAGTTGTTGTTGATTTTCCAATTCCTCCTTTCCCATAAATAGCTATTTTTTTCATTGACTTTCTACCTCTCTTACATCATAATATTATTTAACGAAATTAATTATCATTCGCAATAACTATTTTAATTGATATATGTTTTTAATTCTTAACTATATTTGTTTTTTTATAAAAATATTTGTATAAATTTAAAAGAGGTGATTTTTTGAAAGATTTTAAAGATGATATGGAACTTATCATTAACGATTTTTTTGACTGCTGTAATATTCCAACAAAAGCAGTTAGTAAGGATTTAAAAGACATTTGCAGTATTGGATATAACTCTACTTTAGAAATATATTTTTCAAGTTTAAATATATTTAAGAACATAAATAGTACAGATTTTATATCTAATAAAAATCTTTCCTATATAATGCTAAGTTTTTGTGATGACATACATATTTTAGTTATGCCCATACATAAGTTTGATGTCTCTAGTGGTTATTTTATTGTAGGTCCTTTTAAGTCTTGTATCAATGATGATATAGAGTTTGTAGACATTCCATTTAAACCTTTATCATGTTTAGATTATATATCCAATCTTTTATCAGAAATATGTCATGATAAAATGAAACATAAACCAGCTCTTAGCTTTTATGTAAAGAAAACTATAGATTATATTCATAAAAACTACTCAGAAGATATAACAGTAACCGATATATGTAATGACCTACAACTTAATAAAAGTTATTTTTGCTCTCTATTTAAAAAAGAAAGCGGATATACTTTTACTAATTTCCTCAATAAAGTTAGAGTTGAAAAAAGTAAAAAATACCTACTAAAAAAAGATTTATCTATTTTGGATGTTGCTGTACTCGTTGGATTCAATAGTCAAAACTACTATAGCATGGTTTTTAAAAAGTTTAATAATCTTACACCAATTGAATATAAGAATATTTATAATTAAAAAATATCATTCTAAAAAGGATGATATTTTTTACATGCTTTTTACAAATAGAGTTAATTCTTTGTTAAATCAACTATACATAAAATGACCTAAATATTAGTCCAAGTCTTTAAATTGCTATATATAGCAAATTTTCTTAAATTAACAACAACTTAAATATTTAACATTCTCTTAACGTATACTTAACAAAACATTAATATTTTTATTGACAAAATTTGTTATTCTATATTAAGGAAACAATAAATTTTAGTTAATAAAGTTTATAATTCAGATAAAAAATTTATTAATTTCTTAAGGGAGGAAATATCGTGAATATAGCAATTAGTCTTATCGGTGGGCTTGGACTTTTTCTTTATGGAATGAGTTTAATGGGAGAAGGTCTACAAAAATCGGCAGGAGACAAATTAAAGAAAATTATTGAACTCTTAACAAGTAATGTTGTTATGGGTGTACTGGTAGGTACAGTTGTTACAGGTATTATACAAAGTTCAAGTGCTACTACTGTTATGGTTGTAGGATTTGTAAATGCAGGAATAATGAATCTAAGTCAAGCTATTGGTGTAATAATGGGAGCAAATATCGGTACGACAGTTACTGCCCAATTAGTTTCATTTAATCTTGAAGGAATAGCACCAATTGCTCTTGGTGTAGGTATTGTATTCTATTTATTTACATCAAATCAAAAAACAAAACATTTATCTGAAATACTTATTGGCTTTGGTATATTGTTTACAGGAATGGAATTTATGAAAGATGCAGTGGCTCCACTTGCTGAGTACAAAGCATTTACTGATGTACTTTTATATTTTAGTAAAAACCCTGTATTGGGTATATTAGCAGGATTTGCTATAACTGGTATTATACAAAGTTCAAGTGCATCTATGGGTATGTTAATAGCCTTAGCTTCTCAAGGTATACTACCTCTATCAGCTGCTTTACCTATCCTTTATGGAGATAATATCGGTACTTGTGTTACTTCACTTTTATCAAGTGTTGGTGCAAGCAGAAATGCTAGACGTGCAGCTGTAATGCATCTAAGTTTTAATGTAATTGGTACAATCATATTTATGCTTGTTTTAAATAAACCTATATCAGCTATAGTTACTCATTTTGACCCAACTGATACGGCTAGACAAATAGCAAATGCACATACTTTATTTAACCTTACAAATGTTATAATATTATTACCATTTTCTAAATACATAGTTAAATTAGCAAGTAAACTTATACCTATTAGAGAAACTGAATCAGAAGTAGTAAATAATACTAAGTACTTAGATGAAAGAATGTTTAGTACTCCATCTATAGCACTTGGTAATACTGTACAAGAAGTTGTAAGAATGGGACATAAAGCTACAAATTCTTTAGAACATGCAATTGCAGGATTCTTAAATAAGAGTAGTGATGATATTAATAAAACTTTTGAATCAGAAAAAGTTGTCAATAAATTACAGAAAGATATACTGAACTATCTACTAAAACTTTCTAAAGAACCTCTTAGAGACGATGAACGTTTTAGAACAGATTTACTTTTTAACACTGTAAATGACATTGAAAGAGTATCTGACCACGCAGAAAATATAGCTGAATTAGCTATGAGTGTTAAAGAAATGAATGTTAATTTCTCTGATAGTGCAATAAAAGAAATCTATGAAATATACAATAAGACTATGACTAACTTCAAAGATGCTTTAATAGTTTTAGATGTTAAAGATTTTGAGTTAGCAAATAAAGTTTTAGAAGTCGAAAATGAAGTAAATTACTTAGAAAAAACTTTTAGAAATTCACACATGATTAGATTAAATAATGGAAATTGTACAATTGATGCTGGTGTGCTTTATCTTGATTTACTTACTAATTTAGAAAGAATTTCTGACCACTCAACAAATATCGTAAAACAAGTATTAAAACTTAAACAAAAAATATAGTGATTACTTTTATATGTAATCATAATCAATAAAAAATAAGAAGCTATAAATGATACTTATATTATTTATAGCTTCTTATTTTTTATACAAGATTAAAATTCTTATATTATCCTTTTGTTATAAAACAATTATTATCTAGATTATTTATAAATATTTTGCTAAAAATTTAATATCCTAATTTAATAAGTTTATTTTATTTTTTAATATTATTACATTATCTAAATGTGTTATTATATATTTGGATATTTTCATATTTAATAGGAGGGGCTCTACAATGATAAATTATATGGTAGGAATTATATATAGCGAAAAAACAGACGAGGTAGAAAAGATATTGAAAAGTGAAGATATACAATATGAATTTACTTCTCGTGATGGTTTTATATTTTTTGGTTTTTATGAGATGACAGATGCATACAGATTTGAAGCTTTATGTTTAAATGAAAAAATTCAATTTAAAAGAATATAATTTGATTATGGGCACCAATAAGGTGTCCTTTTTGCACAAAAAAGCAGTTAACCTCTTGGATTAACAGCCCAAACAAACTGAAGGTTGTTGTCAAAAATAAATTATCATAATATATTCTTGTAATTTTTGATAACTCATTCAATTATAATATAGATACATCAAATGTTTCTCATTTTAAAATTATACCTTCTAAAATAATATAAGTGTAACATTTACATAGGTTTTAGATTTTTATTAAGTCTTTCAACCATCCATAATATTCGCCTTTCACGTCCAGCATCTGTCTTTGCATCAAAGTATGCTCGTGTATAGATTTTCTTTATTGACAAGGACATAGCACAAAAATTGGTATAAGCAGGCTCATACTCTTTTAGTAAAGTCGATAAAGAGGATATCTGCTCTTCTGTAACTACTATAGAGTTTATAGCCTCCCATTGACCATTTTTTTGAGCTTCCTCAATTTTCTTTCTTCCATAATCAGTCATAAACCCTTGTTCTTCAAGAGATTTAGCTAATACCTTATTTTTCTCTGACCACTTGCTTTTCTCTCTACGTAGAGAAAAATACTTTTTATAAGTTTTATCATCAATGCTTTTCATCTGTCCATCTATCCATCCAAAACAAAGAGCTTCCTCAAGTGCTTCATCTGCCTTTATTGTTTTTGGTCCACCTGCTTTTCCAAATAAAATCCAAATTCCTGTGCTTGACAGGCAATTATCATATAGCCATTTTCTGAAATTCTCTTTACTATCAAATTCCATTATTTTACTCACAATTCTTCTCCCCCTTTGTTTATCTCATTTATCAAAATGTATTTAAACAAATTCTAATTCATAAAAGTATTATATCGTTATGCAATCTAACTTACAAGAAAATTCAATATCATGAAGTAAAATAGAATATATTAGTTCTATCTATTACCCTTTTTCTTATTGATTAATGATAATTCCATACTAATTTAAAAGCATTAACTGCTTCCAAATCTATTTTTAATATTTCCTGATATTTTTATCAAACAATCTATCTATTCCTTCAAATAGAACTAACATTGAATTAAAATTTCTGTATTGATAAATGAATTTTTCTAAATAAATATTATACTATACAACATATATTTACATCTATTTTCAAAATTGTAACAGTTTTATAATATGGACATTTAAACTTTACATATAAAAAATACACATCTATAAATTATAAATGTGTATTATATGCTAACAATAAGCTACACTTTCTTACTGATTCTCAATTAGTTATATTTTTTCAAAATAAAATTCATATAAATTAGTTCTATTGTACAATTGAAACCTTAATAATATCTCCATTTTTTCTCTCCAAATGAACTACTTCTCCAGTTAAGTCATAGTCAAATGCCTTGACTAATATTTCAGTAACCTTTTTACCATCAACTACATCATCTTTCCCATTAAATAAGTCTAAAGCATTATTCTCAATCATTCTCTTTGCAAAATTCACAGGTAATTTTATATGTATTTTGTCGCCTGTATGTGATAAAACTCTTATTCTCAAAAACTTTTCTAAATTATTTCTTGGTATTTGTTTTGATGCCATGCTATTAAACCACTCTCCTTTATTTTTTATTTAATAATAAATTTTATTCTTAAAAATATCTTTATATGTATTTATTATGAAAGTAACACTATTATTTTCTGATTCTAATTTATATCTGTTCTTCTTTAATATCTATATTTGTTGAGTATCTATAATTTATAGTAATTGTATATTTTGAAATTTTATTTTACAATTATTGTATCCGAATTTAACAAGAGTACCTTATTGAAATATTTTAGTTAAATCAGAATTTGTTTATTATATATATCAAAATAAATTAGCATATTTGTTTTTGATATATTAGGAGGAAATACTTATGAATGAAATAATCAACAATATTTTAAATACTTGCAAACAGTATACATATATTTTGCCAAATAAATTGTTAAGACCATATATAGCACACTATACAATATCTATTCCAGATATAAATATTAAAGAAAATCTTACATTAATACCTGATGCTAGTGGATGTATGATATTTAAATTTGATAAGAAATGTATGGAGAGTGAATTTTGGGGAGCTACAACAAAAACTATTGTTGTAAAAAATGATATAGAAAGTGTACTCTTCAGGGTATTTGTTGAGTTTCGTCCAGGTGGAATGTATTATTTGACAGGTCTTTCTCAAAGAGAATCCACAGATTTAAAAATTAAACTTGAAGATTTTAATACATTATTTAGCTCAGAGATTAATTCTATTTTTGAAAAAACAAGTACTATAAAAGAATTAATAGAAGAATTAGATATGCTATTTTTATCATATTTATTCAAATCAGATATAGTAGATGTGACTATCCCAATACTTGAAAATGCAAGAAAACAGGACTCTATTATGTCAGTTAAAAATATTTCTCAAATAAGTTGTTATAGTGAACGTCATTTAAACAGAATTTTTAATAATTCTCTTGGTATGAGTGTTAAATCATATCTAAGACTACTTCGTATAAATATTGTATTACAAGAAGTGAAAAATAATAGAATACCATTTACAACTTTAGCACAAGAGATTGGTTATTACGACCAATCCCATTTTATAAATGATTTTAAATCTATCTGTGGAGTTAATCCAACAACCTATATAAAAAATTTGTCCGATTTTTACAATGAAAAGTATAAATTTTGATGTACAATCATATAAAATTTATATTTAAGGAGTGAGTCAGAATGATAGAATCAAGATGTGGAATTTTGTGTTATGAATGTGAGTATAAAGAAAAGGTCAATTGCAAAGGATGTACATGCATTGACAAGCCTTTTTGGGGTGAAGAATGTCCTGTAAAATCATGTTGTGAAAATAAAAATCTTACACATTGTGGTCAATGTGATACATTTCCATGTGAGATGCTTAATCAATTTGCATATGACAAAGAACAAGGTGATGATGGAAAAAGAATTGCTCAGTGTAAAGAATGGGCTATTGCTAGCCTTATGAGTTAATATATATCATTTCTATATTATAAAGTAGCTCTTTTTAAACTGTTGTTGGTAATCTGCAACAGTTTTTATAATTGAATTTAAAGGTTATTAAGTCAATTTAATAGAATAGTAATTTATTGATAAAATCTAATTTATAAAATTAAAAGTATAAAATTTTAATATCTATCTATTTTAAATATAGATTATATAATGGAATTAAAATAGACTTAAATTTTATTTTATGTTAAAATCTTTACAGTAATAAATAATTTTATTTTAAGGAGATAATTTTATGAATAATTACTTAAAATTTGCTACATATCAACTTATAGGCTTTACATCTTCTATACCTAGACTCATTAAAATTAAAAAAAATCCTGATAAATTTAGCTTAAAAGAAAAATTTGAATTTATGCAAAAACAAGCTAGAAAATCTTTAGATATAGTAAATATAGACCTTAACATAATTGGAAAAGATACACTACCAAAAGAACCACTTCTATTTGTTGTAAATCATTCTAGTATGCTCGATAGCTTCATATTAGCAGCAAGTGTAGAAAGACCAATTGGATGTGTAATTGCAGACGAACCAGTTTGGAGAAATATACCTATATTTAAAGAATGGGCAAAATTACTAAGATGTGTATATGTAAACAGAAAAAACAATCGAGAAGGAATAAAAAGTATTACTGAAGCCTCTCAAAATATACTTAAAGGTCAAAGTATGGCAGTATTTCCAGAAGGAGATTTAACATGGATTAAAGAACCAAATTCACTAGTATCGGATTTTAGAAGTGGAGCTTTAAAAATAGCATATAAAGCAAAATGCCCTATTGTTCCACTAGTAATAAAAAATTCAAAAGATACTTATGAAGGGTATCAACCTATTGGTAAAATTAATTCTCTTCCAGTTGAAGTCGAATTTTTAGAGCCAATTTATGACCATATTAAAAACCCTAGACTAAAGTCTTCTATATTAGGTGAAAATATAAAAAATAACATGATAAATGCAATAGAAAATTTTAGAAAATCAAATAAAACCTTTAAAGAATTTTAATATTAAAATTTATTGACTAAAAAAAATTTTAATGTTAAAATTCTTTTTAAGAGGTGATTAACATGGCAAAAAACACAAAGCAAACAACGGTTCATATTGATGAAACATTACTCAAAGAAGTTAAAAGGATAGGAATTAATGAGAATAAGAGTATATCCCAGATAATAAATGAATCAATAATAAATTATGTATTAGTATATAGAGAAAATGAAGATAAAGAAAAAAATGAACATGATAAAAATTTAAATGAAACAATAAATGCGTTCAAAAAAGAAGAAGAAAAAAGAATACAAGCAAAAAGTGCTGCTAGAGCTATAGCAGAAGCAAAAAAACGAGTTCTTTACTAAAAAACAAAAATCGGTACAAATTAAGCACCGATTTTTTTATATTTAAAATAATTTTAAAAATAATTAAATTCTTCTTTAAATTAAATCACCAACAACTTTTACTTTTATAAGAAGTGCATTTCCAGGAAGGTATGCAAGTGGAACATCTTCTATGTTTAATACTTCTATAGTATCTTTTTTAGCACCAGCCTTTAGAGCTTTATTTACTGCCTCTTGTTTTGCATCTTCTATAGCATCTTCTCTAGACATTTTATCTAAACTATATACTTTTTCTACATCTCCACTTATTTGTCCTAATGCTGCACCAATAGCATTTGCAGCAGTATAATGAGGAGGTCTTATAACATTACTTATGCCTTTTAATTTTTCAGGAACAATTATACTCCCTCCACCTGTTAAAACTAACTCAACATCACCTTGGCTAGTTTTCATTTGGTCTACAGCATCCTCTAGTTTTAAAATTACCTTTTTATATACCTCATCACAATACTCTTTATCTAAATGTTCAACATTAGTTTTTCTATCTTCAAATGCCATATCTAACTTTGTCACAACATCTGATAAAGTTAAAGTATCTCCACCAAATATTATTGCATCTTCAGTTATTTTATATCCAACACTTTCAGGACCTATCTTTATATTATCTTTTTCACCTTTTACACATGTCCCACCAGCAAGACCAATAGTTAAAACATCTGGCATTCTAAAGTTTGTATGTACTCCTCCAATTGTAACAGGAATTGATGATTCTCTAGGGAATCCATTGTATAGTACACCTAGGTCACTTGTAGTACCTCCAACATCAAGTACTATTGCATTTTTTACTTCTGACAAGAAAGAAGCTCCTCTGATAGAATTTGTTATTCCACATCCAATTGTAAAAATTGGATATTTCATTGTATACTCTAAATTCATTAATGTTCCATCATTTTGACTAAAATAAATTTGTGCATCTATACCTAAATCTTTAAGCGCTTTTTCAAATCCTAAAGATACTGCTTTACCTACTTGAGATAATGCAGAATTTAAAATGGCTCCATTTTCTCTTTCTAGTATACCTATATTACCTATTTCATTTGATAAAGATATAGGAATATCACCTAAAATTTCTCTAACCCACTTTGCAACTTCCTCTTCTTGTTGTTTATTTACTGGAGCAAATACTCCACTTATTGCAACACTTTCCACTCTGTCTTTTATTTTATTACAAAATTCTACAACTTCTTCTTTGCAAAGTTCATTTATCTTTCTACCCTGAACCTCCTATGACTAAAGTCACAGGGTTCCTGCTTCATAGAATTTTGCATACTAAAATATGTCTTACCAATTCTCCACAGGCTATCCCCGTAGTTCCTACGGTTCTTACATACGTTATTTATTTTAAACTCTTATTAGTCTTAACCCTTCTTTTAGTATATTTATACTTGCATTTATATCTCTATTGTGAGTTACATTACAACAAGGACAAATCCATTCTCTTATATTTAAATCCTTAATTTCCTCGTTTTTGTACCCACATTTATTGCATATTTGTGAACTTGCAAAGAATTTACCTACCTTTACAATTTGTCTACCATACCAATTAGCCTTGTATTCTAATTGACGAACAAATTCTGACCATGATACATCAAAAATAGAGCGAGATAGTTTATGATTTCTAGTCATATTCTTTACTTGTAAATCTTCTATGCAAATAATATCATTCTCTCGTATTAATTTAGTAGATAGTTTTTGTAAAAAATCCTCTCGACGATTAGCTATATGTTCTTGAAGTCTTGCAACTTTTAACCTTGCTTTATTTCTATTTAAACTACCAATTGTTTTTCTTGATAATTCTCTTTGTAATTTAGCAAGTTTGTTTAATGACTTTTGAAGATACTTAGGATTTTCTATAAATTGTCCACAACTTGAGATACAAAATTCTTTAATTCCTAAATCTAAACCTATCTGATTATTAGTATTTTCAAATGCTTCAATCTCTATATCAGTACAACATAATGATACATAATATTTACCACTTGGTTCTTTGGATATAGTAGCATTAAGTATTCTCCCTTGAGGTACTTGTTTATCTCTCACTTTAACCATACCAATTTTAGGTAATTTTATATATTGACTACAGTACATAATATTTCCATTTGTAAAGTTAGTTTTATATGAAAACCTATTAGTTTTCTTTGATTTAAATTTAGGAAATCCTGCATTTTCTTTAAAGAATTTTTTATATGCGTTTTCTAAATCTTTTAAGGTATTTTGTAGTGAAAATTTGTCAGGTTCTTTAAGCCACTCTAATTCTTTTTTTAAATTGGTCAAATCAGAACTGCACTGTTTATAAGTAAAAGTTTCTTTATTGTTTTCATAAACTTCTATTTTTTTAGCAAGATACTTATTATATACAAATCTACAACATCCAAAAGTTTTGTTAATTAACTCTTGTTGCTTTTTATTTGGATACATTCTAAACTTATATGCCTTTTCCACTACTATCACCTCACTTTACTTGTTTTTTCTGATTAATTAATATATTTTCTTATCTGCTCCTTTGTATTTTCTGATACAGTAACAACTAAATATATTAATTAAATCTTCTTCAATTTCATTTGTTAATACTGGATGTCTATATTTTACACACCATGTTATATGGTATTGTACTAAATATACATATCTGAGTCACTTCAATTTTTCATCACCATCCTAATATTAACAAGTGCAATTTTTTTAAACAAGTATTTTAAAGGTTTTTATATTTATTTTTAAATAGCATATGTAAGAACCGTAAGTCTTAACTTTTATCATTTTTGAGGTTGTCGTTCACATAAGTTCGCTACTTCCTATGCAGTTCTCTTATGAACTTCTTACACTTTCATGCAAGCACAGACTATATCTTATCCTTCGGCATTATCCGTTAAGGTCTACCCACTTCCACTACCAATAGCTTGTAGTGTACTTCCCTCAAGAGGAATAGTCGTTGAAGTTTCTCCTATTCGGAGCTTACCTGCTGATTGCCCATTTTAAAGTACTTAGGGTTTAACCTTATACCATCTAACCAATTTTTTCTACTTTCGTAACTTTCACACTTAGGTTTATTTCATCCTTATGTTTTAGTTTGGTTAGCTTTAGGGGTTTCCAGCAATTCAAGTAGTATTGGATAGGTTCTATCCTATCTCTACATATAAGTTTCCCTATATGCTGACTATTTTAGCTACTAACTCATGACTAAAGTCGCAAGTGTGCGTAGCTATTTTTTAATCAAATTCATATCCACCAGATACCAGTATTGAATCTAATTCTATTTTTTCTCTTAAATCTTCTGGCCAATCTATAAAAGGGAGAATAGCAGTGGTTGCTGGCTTTCCTATTCTTATCATTGCTACATTATTTAATCTTTTTCTTTCTACAATAGCATTTGTACAATGAGTTGTACCAAGCATAGCATACTTTATTAAAGAATGGTCAATTTCACTTTCATCTATAACTTTTTTTAAGGCATTATAAACACCAGTTTCAACATCTTTTGTAGTTGCTACTTTAACTGAATGAATTACTTTTAATTCCCCATCCAGTATACAAGCATCTGTATTTGTTCCTCCAACGTCAATTCCTACACGATACATCAAAATTTCCTCCTAAAATTTTATTTTCCTTGTAATTCTTCTACTGTTTTATATTCCACATCATATCCAAAGTATCCAGGTCCAACTGTCTCAATTCCTTTTTCTGTTCTCCATTTTTCATTACAAGGAAAAGCTACTACCATAACACGAGAACCGTATTTTATTCTTTCTGTAGTTATTGGAAATCCAGTTTCTAAATCTAACACTGCTATTAAATCTGGCGTAATACAAAGTGGTGTATCACCTTTTTTTGCAATTAAATTCTCATTTTGAAATAATATAGAATACTCTCCATCATATTCATTAATTCCGGCAAAAAAGGCGTGTCCTCTAGTAAATCCACCTTTCAATTCTCTCTTAATATCAATTACCTTTCCTTCAAACAATTTATATCCTTTTAATTCTTTTAATATATTCTCAACAGCACCTTTTGAATCAGATTTATTTTCAAGCAAAAATCCACCTATAGTTTCAGCTATTGTAAGTGTATTACCTATAGCAGCTTTTTTAACTTGAGCTCCACTTAAATTATAGTCACTAATAGAAGAACTTCCTCCCATTTCCACAGTTAGAGTTCTAGCTAGTCTTTCTGACCAAATTCCATCCACAGGATAAAGAATAGCAGAATTTCCTTTTTCATCAGACATTACAGCAGGTGATGCCTCATACCCTTCAAGATAAAAAGTTACCATTTGAGCTTCAGGAAAAGCTCTCCCCATAGAATCAGCATCCAAAATAGGTAGTCCTTTTTTTGCAGCAACTGCTATTGGCATAAGTGAGTTTATTCCACCTATTTCTATAGGAATTATAACATCTACTTTTCTGTTTATTAACTTCTCCATTATTTCTAAAGGTGTAGTTAATTCCACCTCAGAAAGTAATTTTTCTATTGTAATTACAGGAGAACCCATACCAGATACTGGAACTACTAGAGCATCATCATCAAGTTCATCTAAACTTATTACTTTTACAGGACCATATTTTTTAATTGCCTGTTTTGCAACCAATTTACCTACATATGGGTCACCTCCACCTCCAGTTCCAAGTACTGCTGCACCAACTGCTATTTTATCTACACTTTCTTCTGTTAAAAATCTCATGTTACTTTCTCCTCATATTTCAAATTTATTTTATACTTTATAAACAAATTTCATTATACTGCTTTATCTGTATTTTGCTTATTTTTTGCTGAACAAAGCACTTTTCCAATAATAGATTGTACTACAAACCCTGCTATAAATCCATCTAAAGGAGCTATAGTAGTAAGAGTTATAAATCCATATGTTGAAAGGTAAGTTATCAGTATCCCAATTACCCAAGATGCTATTGAACGTTTAACTATTGGTTTATATAGTACACCCTTATCAAAACCTTTAAGCTCTTGTTTTACTATGTAATATTCTGCTGTATATACACCACCAACAGGTGCAATTACAATTCCAAGTAAATTTAAAAATCCTATAAAACCTTCATATATTCCAAATACAGCTAATAATGTTGCTACAATACCAAGAACTATAGTTAATACTTTCTCAGGTGCTTTTTTAAGTACAAGTGCTATACTTAGTGATGCTGAATAAACATTACTTGTGTTTGTAGTCCATTGAGCTAAGGTAAGAACAATTATACCTGGTATAGCAATTCCCAATGTAATAAAAATTCTCATAATATCTGAAGTTCCCATACATTTTACTAGTATTATTGAAACTACTATCATAAAGGCATTTCCAAATTGTATTCCCAAGAAACTTGAAAGTGCACAATCTCTTCTACTTTTAGCCCAACGACTTATATCAGGAGATACTATTGCACCAACTATTATTATACTCATTGATAGAGAAACTCCTCCTGCAAATGTCATAGTAGATTTCATATTATCATCAACTGGAATTCCATTTGCTCTAAAAGCCAAAAATATAGTTAACATCATAAGAATTAATAAGAAAGGTACTGAATACACACTTAATTTTTCCATTGCCTTATATCCATAAATAGCTGTACTCATCATCAAGAGACCGCCTATGAGGCTTAGAATTTGCATACTAATATCTAGATTAAATATATCTTCTATTATTATTTGTGCATTTTGGGCAAAGAAACCTACTTGAACTCCAAACCACCCTAATAAAGAAACCCCTATAACTAGAGAAAATATTTTTGCTCCAGCTTCTCCAAACACATACTTTGTTATCATAGATGTAGATAGGCTTGTAGATGAACCAACTAAAGAGCATGTAGTATACAAAATTGCAGAAAAAAATGAACCAACAATTACTGATAATATTGCTTGTTTCATTGGCATACTCTGTGCCAATTCAGCCCCTAAAATAACAGATGATAAATCCACACCTATTGCTACTAAAACTGAAAACATGGCCACCCAACCACGTTTTTGATTCTCTGGAACCTGTTCCAGAGCATAGTTAATTTTTTCTTCTTCCATTTTCATCCCTCCATTTAAATCGTAAAGTCACTGAGTCTAGTATATTTTACAATTTTCTAATTTATAAATTTATTAACTATCATATATTTATATTTTTCATTTAATATATAGTTTTAAATTTTCTGAAATAATTTTATAATAAAAAACGCCTCTTGGAAAAATCCAAGAGACGAATATAAATCCGTGTTACCACTCTTATTAGTAAAAATTAATTTTACTCACTCATTTTCTTAAGGCGAATTAAACCACTATTATAACAGAATTATAACAGTATCCTCCAAAGTCCTTTTCACATAAATTCCAATATTAGTTCTCAGCCAAATCTAATTCTCTGTAAAATTCCTTTATGCTACTTTCTTCTTCTACGAATCTATAATATTTATTTATAGTTAATTTATGATTTATATCATAATATATATGCAATATTTTGTCAACTCAAAAAGTAAATTACTTGTATTTTTTAGTTTTATATGTAAATTTTTATATTATTACTATATTTATATAATGTATTTTTTAAAATTTCATCAAAATTTATATTATTTATACTTTATTATCTATAAATTTACAATATAAGCAATACAGCACAAAATAATTAATTTTTAGATAGATTATAATTCTAAGAGTATAGATAAAAAATATATCCCAAAAATTAAAAAATAAAAAGCTATGATTTTACATTCATAGCTTAATACAACTACTATTTTAATTTAGAAATAAAATATAACGACTAATTTTTATAAAAATTAGTCGTTATATTTTAAAATACATACTTACATATTAATAATGTTTTAATTTAAATATCTATTATACATATAACTATATTTTAATAGTAATTTTATTGAATTACATCTATTGAATCATTCACATTTATAATTCCTTCTTTTAGAACCTGTACAAAAATTCCTTCTCGTGGCATTACACAGTCTCCAGTTAATTTCTTAATTTCACACCCATTATGACATTTTTTGCCAATTTGGGTTACTTCAACTTCACAATTACCAATTCTAAGTTTTGTACCAACTGGTAATGAAAATACTTCTATCCCTTCTGTAGTTATATTCTCAGCAAAATCTCCATATTTTAATTGGTCAAAACCTTTCATTTTCATTTTATCTATACTTTCTTTTCCAAGTAAGCTTATCTGACGATGCCAGTTCCCAGCATGTGCATCTCCAACTATCCCATGATTTATTTTTAATTCTGCACATTGTACAGGAACCTTAATTACACCCTTTTTCTCACTTATATTTATTGACACTACCTTAGCCATATTTCCTCCAAATTTTCACCCATATAATATTAATTACTCAAATTTAAAGTCTCCTGATTTTCCACCAGACTTCTCCACAAGATGTATATTACTTATAACCATTTTTTTATCAACTGCTTTACACATATCATAAATTGTAAGTGCTGCTAAAGAACATGCACTTAAGGCTTCCATTTCTACTCCAGTCTTTCCAAGAGATTTACAAGTTGCATATATCTTAATAGCAGACATAGAATCATCTATATCAAATTCCAAATCACATCCAACTAATTTAATCTGATGACACATTGGTATATTTGAAGATGTATTTTTAGCTCCCATTATACCTGCAACTTGAGCCACAGACAACACATCTCCTTTTTTTATCTGACCATTTTTTACTTTTTCTAAAGCTTCCTTACTAAGAGTAATGGTAGCCGTTGCCATGGCGATTCTTTTAGTATCATTTTTTTCACTTATATCCACCATCTTGGCATATCCCTTTTCATTTATGTGTGTTAACATTACTTATCCTCCAATTTCATACATACGTCTATTTGTATCACTACATTTATTTTCTATTAAATGATGTTTTTCTGGTTTCTGTTTTATTATATCTTTCATAGATTCCCTGAATAACAACGGTTTATGTAAAAATGGCTTTATATCTATTTCTTCTTTTGAATGTAGACACAATTTTATTGCACCACTAGAAGTAAGTCTAATGCGATTACATGTGTTGCAAAATGAACAACTTAATGGAGTTATAATTCCTATTCTTCCTTTAGCTCCTTTAAACATATAATATTCTGCTGTACTTTTCTCTTCATTTTTAACTTTATATAATCCATATATTTTTTCAACCATTTCTTTTACATTAAAATAACCCTTTTTATAAACTCTATTGGCTTCACCTAATGGCATAAGCTCTATAAATCTTACATCAATTGGTGATTTAACAGTTAAAAACATAAAATCTTTAAGTTCATCATCATTAAATCCACTTATAGCAACACAGTTTAGTTTTACTTTTATGCCTAAATTTAAACAAGATTCAATCGATTTTAAGACATCTTTTAAATTTCCGCCTCTTGTTACAGATTTATACTTATATTCCTTCAAAGAATCTAAACTTATATTAACTTTATTTAAACCACATTTTTCAAGCTCAAATATTCTATCAGAAAGCCCAATAGCATTAGTTGTCATTCCTATATTATTTATTCCACATTCTTCTTTTGTAAACTTTATAAGCTCATTCAATTTAGGATATAAAAGAGGCTCTCCTCCAGTAAACCTAACCTTGGTTATTCCTTGTTCTGACATAGCCTTTATAATAAATTTATAATCTTCAAAACTTAGATTTTCATTTATATAATTTTTATCAAATTTTACATCTGGTGGCATACAATAGACACACCTTAAATTACACTTATCTGTAAGTGAAATACGAAGGTAGTCTATTTTTCTCCCATACTTATCAATCATACTCTATCTACCTCTTTGTCTATTTTTTATCTATCTAAATTATATACTATTTATTTTTAGTGGCACATTCTGTAGCTTCTCCTCTTAAGATTTCTATACCATGGTCTAGAACATCAATTATAAAACTTAGATTTTCAACTGCACCTTTAGGACTCCCAGGTAAATTTATTATTATAGAATTATTTCTTATTCCACTTACACCCCTACTTAGTATAGCTTTTTTAGTAATTTCTGTAGATTTCATTCTCATATATTCGCTCAAACCTGGTATCTCTTTTTCTAATACCTCTTTAGTAGCTTCTGGAGTTATGTCTCTTTTTGAAAAACCAGTACCTCCATTAGTAAGAATTAAATCTATTTTATTACTATCACAAAGTTTTATAATATTTTCTTTTAACATTTCCTTGTCATCTTTTATCAATACATATTCAATGACTTTATAATCTCCTGTATTTTCAACAAACTCAGTTAATTTTTTCCCTGTTATATCTTCTCTTTTTCCTTCGTATCCTTTATCACTAAGTGTTATAATTGCAACATTAAACATATAATTTCACCCCTTTATACATTGATTAAATCCTTATAAATAAAAACTCAGTTAATAAAACTTACTCTATTTTATTTCCATTTTTCTCAGCAATATAACAATTATATCTACTTTTTTTATCATATAACCTATTAGTACATACATTTTTTATTATTCCAACGTTCGCAAAATAAAAGATATTGATTTATAATTATTCAAAATATAAAACTAGTATATATATAATCTATATAGCAAATGTACAATTACGTTCAATTTCTATAACTATTATAACATTATCCATATTTTTCTCTACTAATAAAAGTTTTTAAGTCTATACCATATATTATATAATATAATTTTATTTATTTATATAATATCATCCCATTTTATTATCATAACAATTAAAATTCTTTCTTATATCAGTTTTTTCAAACAAAAAAAGGCATCCATAAAATTTTTAAAAGATGCCTCTTTTTTAACTATTTATATTTTATTTTTCAAATGCATTATTACCATCTTCTAAAATAACTGCTGTTCCATAAGCAAGCATTTCTGCTGCACCTTGCATAACTGAAGCTGAAGATAGTCTAAATGCTATTATTGCATTTGCACCTTTAGCTTCTGCATCTTCAACCATTCTACCTATAGCAATTTGTCTTGCTTCAGTAAGCATTTCATTATATCCTGTAAGTTCTCCTCCAACAAGATTTTTAAAGCTTGCTCCTATATCTTTTCCAACATGTTTTGCTCTTATTGTACTGCCTCTAACTAGTCCTAGAACTTCTGATATTTTTTTGCCTTCAACTTTTTCTGTAGTCACTATTAACATAATATATCAACTCCTTTATATCCTATTTAATATATTATATCATGTAACTTATAACTTTTTTAACAAATATTGTAACTTAATGTTTCATTAGTTAATCTATACTATAAAATAATGTGTTTGGCTAACTAGTTATATCTTTTATTATTTAGTTAACTCATCATATAAATTTAAATTATATTCTACATTCAATTTTAAATCTTTAATCTTTTTAATCATCATTTCACTAAAACTTCCTTTTTCAAACCAAATGTTTTGTATATCTAAAAGTTCTACTTCTTCTAAAATTACATCCATCTTAGGTTGTTTGTCAATAATAGCCACAACATCAATATTGTGTGGCACATCTTTTAAACACTCATATACATCTATACCTTCAATAGGTTTTTTTTCTTCATCTATAGCAACAACTTTGTACATATTCTTTTTAAGTTCATCTAGTATTTTATATGCTTTACTTCCTTCATCGCTATTATTTAATATTACTGCCCAAGAATCGCATTTAAGTAAATTCATAAACTCTCCTCCATATAAATCCTACTCTATTTTATAACTATAGCTAATTAAACTCCAGTTAATTTTTTATACTCATTAACAGTATTTACATTTAAAAATAAATCTTCATCATCAAAGTATATATAGCTTTTATCTATTTTGTCTATAAGGCTTCTGAGCTTTAAATCATTTCCCTCTATACATAAAGATACCTTATTTATTATACTCTTTTTATACCCAGAACACAATGGTTGTAACTTTCCATTTGTCACTGAAATCACACTTTTATCATCCATTTCATTAGCTATTCTTTCAACTATTTCATTATTTAGATATGGCATATCACAAGCAACTATAACTATATCATACTTTGCATATTCAAGAGCAGTATATATTCCCCCAATTGGGCCAATATTTTTTATTATATCACTATAAACTTTAATATTATATTTAGAATATAATTCTTCATTATTAGATATTATTATTACTTCATCAAAATTTTTAAATACTTCTATTGCAATTTCAATAAAAGGCTTTTCATGTAATTCTAGAAAAGCTTTATTTCTTCCCATTCTAGAATTTTTTCCCCCTGCCAAAATTACACCTGTTTTCTCTATACAAATCGCCTCCTTTAAAATACTTTTAATAAATTTATACATATTTGAAAAATGGCGCATTAGCGCCATTTCAACATTGATTGATTACTCAAAAATTTGAATAATTTTTTCTCTAAATGCGTTCATAAGCTTTTCTTTTTCTTCTAAATATTCACCATAGCATTCATATTCTCTACATATACAATTTATAATTTCACTTGATGTGAAATTTATTTTTTCAAGATTATAATTATACAAAATTTCAACACTATCAATCTCACTTATGCTATTGAATATACATTCATACATATCTTCAATTATAAATTGACTATTTTCTTCAAATTGACATAAAAGTTGTTCTCTATTTTCTTCTAGTAGTACATTTTCTTTTATAAACTCTACAAAATTTTCAAAGTCTTCTGTATTGTTACATGGCTCTATTTCAAACAATATTCTAAAAAATAGATTCCATGGGAATTCCGTATTTAATCTACTTCTAAAGTGATTCCCTAGGTCTTTACAAAATTTATCATCAAATGTTGGTTCTCTTTCAAACTCTATTTGCTCATTAAAATCTATATCCTTATTTACAATTTCATTTAATCTCGCAAACTCATCAAGCATAAAATTACCTAAAACTTCATCACTTATATCTTGTTTATTAAAAGAATAACTTAATATAGTCTCGCATGGCTTTTTAAAATCTACAACGAAACCTATACTTTTGTTCATCTTTTCAGAAAAAGCATCGTATACTAATTTTGCAAATAATTTTTCAATTTCCTTTTTACTTACTTTCATATTAAAAGACTTTCCTGAATGAAAGTTTTTGTAAATACTTAAAAGCTGATTATCAATCATAGTAAGATTATTCTTTATAGAGTCCATCATATCCTTTATAAATTTGTCAGCAAGTAAATATGTGTTATTTTTATAAATTATTTTATGTTCAATTTCACTCCAAAACACATTTACAAGAGATTTAATTTGAAGCTCAAATTTTACTTCTCTATCTAAATATGCAAAAACTCCATCTATTTTATATATTTCGAATCCATTTTTTTGTTTATTAGGTTGTCTCTCAGATAACTTTAATTTAATATTCTTATTTTCTTTATTATAGTAGTTTATTTTATCATCTGTTTTGTTAAAATATCTCCTTAAAAGTCTATATATCTTATTTTCATCCTCAATAAATCTGCACTCAATTCTTAAACCTATTAAGTCAGAGACATTGTGAATAAGGTTACTTGCTTCTCCATATTTTTTTAAATATCTATTTCTAATTATCTTTTCCCTTAAACTTGATTCTGATTTTATTCTAGAGGTTACATTTATATATTCTTGATTCTTTTCATCCAAGATATTTTCAAAATACTCTTCTATTTCATCTGATATAGTTTCTAACGTTGGAGACATTGTCCTCAACATATCAATAGACTCTTCAATAAAATCAAATTCTTTTAATCCCATAAATTTTTACACTCCTATATTTAATAACTGTTAGCTATTTCAGTTCTTTATATTTGATTACACTCTTATTTTAACATTTTTTACTACTATAAGTAAGTATTCTCCAAAAACCTTCATATATATTTCAAATTAGAATTAATTTATTTAGTTTTTTGACTTTTAATTTAATTTTATTTAGCTAATTTGACATAGAAAACAAGAGTAAGTAGATTAAATGTATACAATTTAAGAGATTTGAGGAGAAAATATAGATTTGTTAGGATATTTTGTCATTTATTATATAAAAAATAAATTGCCACTAAGTAATTTAGTGGCAATTTATTGAAAATCATATTTTTGGTTTTTTATATAATTTCTAAATATATTAAATTAAACTATCTTTAATTAAAATCCTATATATATACCTATTGTTAAGAAAACTAGAGATACAGCTGTTAAAATCAACAATATAGGCATTATAAATCTAACCCATTTTGAAAAAGGAATATGAGCTACTGCAAGTGCTCCCATCAATACCCCTGAAGTTGGAGTTATAAAGTTTGTAAGACCTACCCCAAATTGATAAGCGGTTACTATTACCTGAGCTGATATATTAACTAAATCACCAAGAGGAGCGAGTACAGGTACTGTAAGTGAAGCAAGACCTGAAGATGATGGAATTAAAAATGCCAATGCAGCTTCCAAGAAGAAAGATAAATATACAAATATAACTTTTGGAAGTCCGCCTAAAAAAGCTGCTGCGGAATTTAATATAGTATCTATTATAAATCCATTTTGAGCAATTATTACGATTCCACGAGCTAAGGCTATGGCAAGAGCAGCTGATGCTAAATCTTTTGCTCCATCTATAAAACTTTCTGAAATTTCAATTTGAGATAATCTACCAACCAAACCAGAAAGTACACCTATAGCAGCAAAACACATTGATATCTCTGGAATGTACCATCCTTGACTTAAAACACCCCAAATCATTATCGCCATACCTATTCCAAATATAGCAAGAACAGATACTTCTTTAAAAGTAAATTCTTTTATTTCTGTTGAAGTTTGATTAAGTATTGACTTGTTATTTTTATCTATTTCATACACTATTGAACTTTCAGGATTTTCTTTAACTTTCTTAGCATAATACATAACAAATGCTATACTTATTAATATATAAGCTATAAAAATAACTACTCTATATGCTACTCCTGAACCTGGTGCAAGTTGTGCTAGTGCCTGTGCAATACCAACCGAGAATGGGTTTATTGTTGAAGCTGCGGCTCCTGCTGCTGCTCCTATAAATACAATTGCTATGGCGGTTAGAGAATCATATCCTAAGGACGTCATAAGCGGAACAAATATCATATAAAATGGTAATGTTTCTTCTGCCATCCCAAACGTAGTACCTCCAAGTCCAAATAAAATCATTGATATTGGAATTATAAGAAGTTCTTTTCCTTTAAACTTAGATATAACTGATGCTATTCCTGCTTCTATAGCTCCAGTTCTATTTACAATACCAAAAGCACCTCCAACTATTAAGACAAATCCTACAACCTCTGCTGAATCAATAAAACCTTCTATTGGTGCTTTAAAAACATCTGCAAATCCTTGAGGATTACTTTCTACACTTTGATAAGTCCCTGGTACAACTACCATTCTACCTTCTACATCTTCTCTACTAAATTCACCACTTGGTACTATCCAAGTCAATATTGCCATTAAGACTATTAGTAAAAATATTATTGTAAAAGTGTGTGGTATAATAAATCGTTTCTTTTTACTGTCAGTCATTATAATGTCCTCCATACTTTACTAAATTTTAAATATTTTTAGGATATTGTTTAATCTCTCTGACTAAAGTTTTCCCTTTTTACAATTTTTTATTAGCAAAGATATAAAATAAAAAAGCTATCTTTTAAATTTTAAAAGATAGCTTTTTTATTTTTCTTTAAATTAACGATTCAATATACTATTTTAGTAATTCAATTTTTTCATTATAATTTGAGATTGTTTTTTTAATATCTTTAGATTTCATTATAGTTGACATTACAGCAAAATCATCACAGTATTTTAATGTTTCTTTGACATTAGATGGTAAAATTCCTCCTAGTGCAACTATCTTAATATCAGTAATCTTCTTAGCTTCCTTTAAAAACTCAATTCCCTTTGGATGTAGTTCTTCTTTACATTTAGTTTCATATATATGTGATAAAGTTATGTAATCTATTTTTATATTTTTATTTCTTATCAATTTTTCTAAATATTCTACTTCATCTATTTTATGTAAAGATAATCCTAGTATTTTATTTTTATTAAAACTGTAATTATTTTCAATTAAGTCCAAGAATCCTTTAAAAGGAAGATGAATCCCTTGGCAATCTGTTTTTTCAAAAAATTCAATATTACTATTTATTATAAAGTTAACCTTAAGTTTATTAATACTTTCTTTCTGATTTGTACTAATCTTCAAGTTTTCATTTAATATTTGTTCTTTCAAATCTACACAATTGATTTTGGTTTTTATTTTCATATATAGTTTATTTAATTCTTCATATTCTAAGTCTTTTTCTCTTATTATAATGTTTTTTATACCACTCAATATAGATTCTTTAATAACATCTAAGTATCTTTCTTCACTATATACTAATTTTCTGTTTGTTATTAAATACATCTAAAATCTTTCCCAATCTTTAAATACATGTTGATATCCAATTGAGTTTAACATCTTCTCTACATCTGCAACAGTGCTTTCATCATTTATTTTAAATTGGGCAGTATCATGTTCATCTTGAGAATGTCCTCCTACATCAGTAGAGACACCTGCACTCAATTTAGTTACTCCTAGAGGTATTATATGACTTCTCATTTCTAAATTTTCTCTAGTTGATATATTTATTGCTGCATGAGGGTCAAATAATCTCATACATACCATAGCTTGAACTAAATCAGTATCACTTATATCTACTAATTCTTCAAAACATCCTTTAAAAGGTCTCATTCTTGGTGTTGAATATGAAAGCTCAATATGAGGATATTTTGTTTTTAAATATTTCCCATGCAATATTGTAAAAAAGGTTTCTTTTCTAAAATCATTTAGCCCTAAAAGTGCACCTATTGATAAAGTCCTCATCCCTGCTTTTGCCCCTCTTTCAGGAGCATCTAATCTGAATTTATAATTTGATTTTGGCCCTTTTATGTGAACTTTCTTGTATATTTCCTCATCATAAGTTTCTTGATATACTGTTAAACCTTCAACACCTTTATCTACAATATACTTATATTCTTCTACTTCCATTGGATAGACTTCTATACCTATAGATGGAAATTTCTCTCTTAATATTTCTATAGCTTCACCTATATACTCTACACTTGAATGAAAACTACTTTCTCCAGTCAAAACAAGCAAATGTTTAAAACCCTCTTTTGAAATTACATTTCCCTCTTGTCTAATTTCATCCATTGTTAATTTTTTTCTTTTTATTCCACTTTTTATATTATAGCTACAGTAAACACATTGATTGACACAATAATTTGCTATATACATTGGCGTATATAAACATACTGTTTTTCCAAAATATTGAACGCTTAATTTATGTGCTTTCTGTGCCATGGCTTCTAAATGTTTTACAGCAGTTTTAGAAAGCAAATTTAATATATCAAAATCTTCAAGCTTGTCCTTTGATAAACTTCTTAAAACATCATTATCTATAACATTATTTAAATATCCATCAAAATCAAAATCTCTATATTTTTCTATTACATCATAAAAACTCATCACCAATCACCACTTTCTATAAATTGCCTAAAAAACCTGTTAAAGGAGAAGATGCGTTTGCAAATTCTGATACACTTCCTGTTTTTGCGAGATATGCTTCTCTTCCACCTTCTACAGCCAGTTTGAATGCTCTAGCCATCTGCACAGGATTTCCTGCTGAAGCTATTGCAGTGTTAACGAGTACAGCATCAGCTCCCATTTCCATAGCTTCCATAGCTTGAGATGGTTTCCCAATACCCGCATCGACTATTATTGGTATGTCTAATTCATCTATCATTATTCTTATCATTTCTTTCATTTGAAGACCTCTATTTGAACCAATTGGAGCTCCAAGAGGCATAACTGCTGCTGCATTTGCTTCTATAAGTCTTCTTCCAGCATAAAGGTCTGGTGTCATATATGGAAGAACTATAAAACCTTCGTCAGCAAGTATTTTTGTAGCTTTTATAGTTTCTTCATTATCAGGAAGTAAATATCTAGTATCCGATATTACTTCTATTTTTATAAAATCTCCACATCCCATTTTTCTAGATATTCTAGCTATTCTTACTGCTTCCTCTGCATTAGTAGCTCCTGATGTATTTGGAAGTATTGTCATTTCTTTTGGAATATATGTCAATATATTTTCTTGTTTGTTATCTAAATCTACTCTTCTAAGTGCCATCGTTATTATTTCACTTCCACTTTCTTTTATTACCTCAGGCAATATATTATTTGAACCATATTTACCTGTTCCAACCAATAATCTGCTACTGAATTCATGTCCACCAAGTACCAATTTATCCATATTATTTCCCTCCATGTGCAATTTTTTTAATATTCAATCTTTTTTATGTTTATTTTTAGTATTTACATATCTATAAGTATTTGTGTTGCCAAGTTTGCCATGTGGTTTGCACAGATAGCGACTCTTGGAGCCATAAGACCTTCACCAATTTTAGCTTCGTTTACAAAATCCCCACATATATAAAACTTGTCTTTTATCTTCTTAGTAGTTATTATATTTGAATCATAGTATCCTGCCATACCTGATGATGCTATTAGATATTTATCTTTTAAATTGATTAATACATAGTTACAAACCTGTGCCTTACATGAAGCATCATCAAATGCTTCAATTATCAAATCCGAATCTTTAATAGCATCCATATTATGTTTGTTTAAAAAAATATCTCGTTTACTTAATTTAATAAAAGGATTTATTTTTTTTATATTTTCTATCATAGCATCAGTTTTTAGTTTTCCAATATCATCAATAAAATACTGCTGTCTATTTAAATTAGACGGTTCTACAACATCATAGTCTATAAGTAAAAGTTCCCCCACTCCAATTCTTGATAAAGAGATAGCTATATTGGAACCAAGTCCCCCTAACCCCAATATAGCAACCTTCCCTTTTTTTAACTTATTATGTGTATTAGGAGTATGTCTAGCAATCAACAAGCTTTCCAACTCATCAAATGATGGCTTGACTCCCTTTTGTATAAGTGTTAATTTATCGTTCTCACAAAGGGGAATATCTGTTTTAATTGGATATCCATTTAACACTAATACGTCACATTTATGATTGTAACTATCTCTAACTTTGTAGGCAGTTGTATTTTCTTCAACATCTGTTAATAATTCATTTACAAATATTTTTATTTTAACCACCTCCAATAAAGCTAATAAGTTCTATAATATCTTCATCTTTTAATACATATGTACTGTAGTTAGATTCTTCAATTATTTCTAGATTTACCTCGACTACAACTCTATCATTTTTTAAATTATATTTATTTAATAAATCTACTATAGTTAATTTTTCTTTAAATTCAATGTCCTTCCCATTAACCTTCACTAAATCACCTCCTCTTTTTAAATTTATTTTATTCTAGTCATAAATTATATTAAATTAAGCTCCTCATTGTTTAATATTTTCTTAACCGTTCTCATTGAACACATTTTTCCACACATAGTACAGCTATCTTCATGAGTAGGAGTTGATTCATCTCTATATCTCTTGGCTTTTTCAGGATCTATTGCAAGTCTAAACATCTCACACCAGTCTAAATCAGCTCTAGCCTTACTCATCTTATTATCCCATTCACGAGCACCTTTAACATTTTTAGCTATATCTCCTGCATGAGCAGCTATTTTTGCAGCTATTATGCCTTCTTTCATGTCATCTAAATTAGGTAATCTCAAGTGTTCTGCTGGAGTTACATAACATAAAAAGTCTACTCCTTTAGCACATGCTAAAGCTCCTCCTATTGCACTTGTTATATGGTCATAACCTGGTGCTATATCTGTAACTAATGGTCCAAGAACATAAAAAGGTGCTCCATGACACAATCTCTTTTCTAATACTACATTTGCTTCTATCTCATCAATAGCCATGTGACCAGGTCCTTCTATCATTACTTGTACATTTCTTTCCCATGCTCTCTTAGTAAGTTCACCTAATACTACAAGTTCTTGAATTTGAACACCATCAGTAGAATCTTTTATACAACCAGGTCTACAAGCATCTCCTAAACTCAATGTAACATCGTATTCCTCGCATATATCCAATATTTTATCAAAATTAGTGTAAATAGGATTTTCCTTATTATTCAATTCCATCCATGCAAATAACAGAGAACCACCACGAGATACTATATGAGTTAATCTTTCATGATTTTTTATCTTTTGGCAAACATTTCTTGTAAGACCTGCATGTATAGTAATAAAGTCAACTCCATCAATCGCATGCTGTTTTATTACATTTAAAAACTCTTCTTCTGTTATATCTTTTAATTCTTTCTCTAAATATCCCACTGCATCGTACATAGGTACTGAACCTATCATTGCAGGTGACATTTCAACCACTTTTTCTCTAAATTCTCTAGTTTTACCATAGTTACTCAAATCCATTATAGCTTCAGCTTTCATGTCTATTGCTACTCTAACTTTTTCAAGTTCTTTTTCTATATCCTTACAATCTCTTGAAATTCCTAGATTTACATTTATTTTTGTTCTTAAATTTTTACCTACACCTTCTGCACTTAAAGATTTATGATTTTTATTAGCAGGTATAACAACTTGTCCATTTGCTATTAATTCTCTTAATTCATTCACATCTACTTGCTCTTTTTGAGAAACGATTTCCATTTCTTTAGTTATTATGCCTTTTCTAGCAGCATCCATTTGTGTTGTATAATTCATATTACAATCCTCCAAGATTAAAGTTATAGTTTTTGAAAATAAAAAAAGTGCTTTTCCTTGTTTGGAAAGCACTCTTATAATCATATATACACTTAGACAAATTTTCCCTAAAATTAAATAATTTGTCTATTTATGTAACAAAATTATATTAAAAGCTTCCCTTCGCAAGCATTATCTTGATCAGGTTATTAGGGTTTGTAAGTTACGGCTTTATCTCTCAGCTAGCCAATTCTAGCGCCCCTAGCTCTAATTTTTCATTATTTTTACAAATTCAGTATAACACAGCAAAAATATTAGTTCAACACAATAATACAAATTTTATTTTTGGATATGTTAAAAATTACTCTGGCATAATATTATTTTTTAAATTTTTAAGATAAGAATCAAGCATCACAGCTCTTATGTTTTCATACTTTATTGAATCTGGAAGTTTTCTTTTTATGTTATTTAAATTATCATATCCTACTTTTTCACAAACTTCTAAAATCATTTTCTTTTCATCTTCATCATAGAAATTTTCTAATTCTAATTCAAATGTTATGCTATTTCCATCCTTTACATAATCATGTACATATCCAATGATGGTTGATAATGAAACCTCTATTTCTTGACTAATACTTTGTATATCCTTTCCTTGATTTAATAAATCTAATGCTATTTCATTATTTTTTCTACTTTCTCCATCTAGTATTAGCTTCCTTTTACCCTTTTTATCCCAAATAACATTAATATCATTTTCTTTTACATATTGTTTGACTTCATCTAAAATACTAGCTCCATACTTTTCAATTTTTACCCCACCTATACCTGAAATATCTTTCAGTTGCTCTTCATCAAGCGGATATCTTCCACTTATTTCTTTCAAAGCCTTATTGGATAAAACCATATATGGAGGTAATTTTTCTTTTGTTGCATATTCTTCTCTAATGCTTAATAGTTTTTCATATAGAGCATTATCTGAATTAACCTCAAAGAATTCACTATTAACACTCTCTAAATCGACATTTTTTTCTTTATATTGTTTAGTTATATTATTTTTTTCGACATATTCTTTAATTGCTGTTTCAAAGTCTCTACCATATTTTTGATACTTAATTTCCCCTACTCCAGATATATCTAACATTTCTTCTTTATTAACTGGATAACTACTAGACATAGCCCTAAGTGTCCCATCTCCAAATACCATATATGGAGCTATTCTTTCTTCACTTGCAATTGAGTGTCTAAGCTCTCTTAATACACTATATAACTCATCTTCTACCTCTAATGATTTTGTAATCACAATTTCTTTAAATTCTACTTTCACTTGACCTTTTAAAACTTTCATAGACATATCATTCAATCTTATTGTTGGAAAACTTCCTCTATTTCCATTACCTAAAGTCTCAACCAAATCCAAGAAACCATGAGAAACCAATGTATTTATAAAGTTCTTTAAATCTTCACTTGAATAATCTCTCATAATATTATATGTAGATAAGGTGTTTAGTCCAAGTTGTAAAATCTTTTTATTTTTAGAACCTCTAAGTACATCTACAATAGTAGTAACGCCATAACTTCTTTTCATTCTAGCTACACATGAAATGACTTTTTGAGCATCTATAGTCTTATCTACTATTTCACCTTCTACTAAACAGTTACTACAATTATTACAATCTTCTATATAATTTTCTCCAAAGTAATTCAATATTGTCCTTCTATAACATGAATTACTGTAAACCAAGTCAATCATATATTGAAGCTTCTTATGTTGAAACAATTTTCTTTCAGGATTCTCAACTCCAATATCGATTAAATATTTTTGTATATGTACATCTCCTGGAGAAAATAAAAGCACACATTCACTTTTTTCTCCATCTCTACCAGCTCTACCTATTTCTTGATAATAGTTTTCTATACTTTGGGGCATGTTGTAGTGTATAACCCATCTTATATTAGGTTTGTCAATACCCATTCCAAAGGCGTTCGTTGCTATCATTATATCTACATCATCGTTTATAAAGTCTTCTTGATTTTTACTTCTTTCATTTTTAGATAAACCTGCATGATATTTTGACACAGATATATTTCTCTTAGATAATCCATTATGTATATTTTCAACTTCCTTTCTAGTTGCAACGTATATAATTCCAGACTCATTCTTATGATTTTTAATATAATCTAAAATATATTTATTTTTACTAGATGATTTTACTATATTTATTGATAAGTTATCTCTATCAAAACCTGTTATATAACAGTCTGGATTTTCTAAGCACAATAAATTTATTATATCAGCTCGTACCTCTTCTGAAGCTGTTGCTGTAAATGCTGTAATTATAGGTCTTTTAGGCAAATTCTTTATAAAATCGGAAATCCTTCTATAGCTCAACCTAAAATCATGTCCCCATTGAGATACACAATGCGCTTCATCTATTGCGATTTGACTTATGTTGTTATTATTTATTAGTTCAAGAAATTCCTGTGCATCTAATCTCTCTGGAGCTATATAGAGTATTTTATAATTATTTTTTCTAATGTTATTTAATATTTCATTGAATTCTTTGTTACTTAATGAACTATTTATAAAAGCTGCGTTAATTCCCATAGCCTTTAAAGCATCCACTTGGTCTTTCATAAGAGATATAAGTGGAGAAATTACTATTGTCATTCCATCTAATATCAACGCTGGAAGTTGATAACAGATGGATTTACCACCTCCAGTTGGCATTATAGCTAGTACATCTTTTTCGCTCAAAATAGAATTTATTATAGCTTCCTGACCTTTTCTAAAACTTGTATATCCATAGTATTTTGATAATATTTCTAAAGGTTTTTTATTCATATATTTCTCTCCTAATTTAAATTAATTAGACTTCTTTCCTGATTATGTTCAAATTTTTATTTTTATATTCACAATCGCATTATTCCAAAGTTTATAGACATTCTATATTATATATTAACATATTTTTTGAAAAAAATAGTTTGCAAAGTAAAATAATTTATGATACATTCTAAATATAAATTTAATACTTAATCTTCGGGGTAGGGTGAAATTCCCAATCGGCGGTACAGCCCGCGAGCCAAGGTAAAATTTGGTTGATTTGGTTAAATTCCAAAGCCGACAGTAAAGTCTGGATGGAAGAAGATATGTTTAATGAGTTTTTTTGTAGAGCAATTTTGTTGTACTCTTATTAAACATTTATTGTAGATTATTCTAAACCCTGAGTTAATTCTCAGGGTTTTTTGTTTAAAAATTATCTAATTAAACAGGAGGTGTACATATTTTGAATTTTGTAAATCAAAAAGAAAAAGACATTTATTATATGAAAAAAGCTATTGAATTGGCTAAAAAAGGAGAAGGTTTTACAAATCCAAACCCACTAGTTGGATGTGTAATTGTTAAAGATAGTGAGATAATAGGCAAAGGATATCATGAGAAATTTGGCTCTAATCATGCTGAAGTAAATGCTATAAACGATACTAAACAAAGCCTAAAAGACTCTACTCTTTATGTAAATTTAGAACCATGTTCTCATTATGGAAAAACACCTCCTTGTGTTGATAAAATTATTCAAAATAAGATTAAAAGAGTTGTCATATCTACACTAGACCCAAACCCGCTTGTTTGTGGTAATGGAGTAAAAAAATTAAAAGATAACAACATTGATGTTACTGTAGGAATATTAGAAGAAGAAGCAAGAGAATTAAACGAAATATTTTTTTATTACATAAAAAATAAAAGACCCCTTTGTATTGTAAAATCAGCAGTAAGTCTAGATGGTAAAATTGCTACAAAATCACTAGAATCAAAATGGATATCTAATGAGTCATCAAGGTACCTAACTCATAAATACAGAAATAAGTATCATAGTATAATGGTTGGCATAAACACAGTTTTAAATGATAATCCCTTACTAACTTGTAGACTTAATCAAGATGAAATATCTCACCCTACAAGAATAGTAATAGATACAAACCTAAAATTGCCAATTAATAGTAATTTGGTTGAGGATAAAACTAGTAAAACTATAGTTTTCACATGTTGTAAAGACAGTAAAAAATTATCAATATTAAGAGAAAATAATGTTGAAGTCATAATTTCTCCTCAGAAAAATAACTTAGTAGATTTGGAATTTGTAATGTATAAATTAGGAGAATTAAACATTGATTCTGTCCTAGTTGAGGGAGGCTCTACACTTAATGATAGTCTATTTAGAAATAAATTAGTTGATAAAGTCAAATTATTTTTATCCCCTAAAATTATAGGTGGTAAAGACGCACCTACATTCGTTTCTGGAAAAGGAGTAAATCATCTATCAGATTCAACACGATTAGTAATCAATAATGTAACTTTAATAGATGGAGATATTTTGATAGAATCTGATGTTTTAAATTAAATTTTATGAATATATGTATAAAGGAGGTCATAATGTTTACTGGCATAGTAGAAGAAGTTGGAATACTTAAAAGAATTACTGCCAATGGCAAAAGCGGACAAGTAACCATACTATCAAACAAAATATTAGATGGTACAAACCTTGGAGATAGTATCGCTGTAAATGGGGTTTGTCTAACTGTTTCAAACCTAGGAAAAAATGAGTTTACAGCAGATGTTATGATGGAGACAATTCGTTCTACAAATTTAGGTTCCTTAAATACAAATGACAAAGTAAACCTTGAAAGAGCTATGACCCTTTCCTCGAGATTTGGAGGTCATATAGTAACAGGCCACGTTGATTGTAAAGGTACTATTTGTAAGTTTGAAAAAGATGAAAATGCAGTTTTAGTAACCATACGACCAGTTAAAAAACTTTTATCATCAATGATACTTAAAGGTTCTGTTGCCATTGATGGTGTAAGCTTAACTATATCATATTTAGATGATGAAATATTTAAAGTTTCTATTATACCTCATACTAAATTGAACACTACTCTCTTAACAAAAAATATTGGAGACTTTGTTAATTTAGAAAGTGATGTAATTGGAAAGTATGTTAATAGTTTTATGGTTAATAACTACAAGGAATTAAATTCCAATAGTATTAACTATAAATCAAATATAGATAAAGATTTTTTATTTAAAAATGGTTTTTAAAAATAATAAAGGAGTGAATTACATGTTTAATACTATTGAAGAAGCTATTAAGGATATAAAAAATGGGAAAATGGTAATCGTTGTTGATGATGAAGGTAGAGAAAATGAAGGAGATTTACTAATGGCAGCTGAGATGGCTACCCCTGAATCAATAAATTTTATGGCTACATATGGTAGAGGTTTAATTTGTCTACCTGCTACTGAAAAAAAATTTAAAAGTTTAAATATACCTCTTATGGTTAGAGAAAATACAGACACATTTCAGACAGCCTTTACTGTTACTATAGATGGTGCAGATACTCTAACTGGTATATCTGCATATGAGAGAGCTGAAACTGTAAAATTATTCTGTGATGAGAATTCTACAAGTAAAGATTTCAAAACTCCTGGTCACATTTTTCCTTTAATTGCAAAAACTGGTGGAGTTCTTGTCAGAGATGGGCATACAGAAGCTTCTGTAGACCTAGCTAGACTTGCAGGTTTTAAAGAAATTGGTCTTATTTGTGAAATAATGAAAGATGATGGTACAATGGCAAGAGTTGATGATTTAATGATTTTCAAAGAAAAACACAATTTGAAAATTATAACTATAAAAGACCTTATAGAATATCGTAAATTAAATGAAACTACTATAGAAAAGGTGTCTAGTGCTTTCCTTCCAACAAAATACGGTAATTTTGAAATCATAGGATATAAAGATACTTATTCAGACGAAGAACATATTGCACTTACTTATGGAGATATAAAGGAAGAAAATACTCTAGTTAGACTTCATTCCGAATGTTTAACAGGTGATGTGTTCCACTCTTTAAAATGTGATTGTGGATTGCAATTAGAATCTTCTATGAAGAAAATTGTAGAAAATGGAAATGGTGTTTTAATTTATATGAAACAAGAAGGTAGAGGTATTGGTCTTTTAAATAAAATTAAAGCTTATAAACTCCAAGAAGAAGGTTATGATACTGTGGAAGCAAATCTAATGCTTGGATTTGAAGAAGATATGAGAGATTTCTATATGGCTGCTCAAATATTAAAAAATTTAAATATAAAAAGCATAAGTCTTTTAAGTAATAATCCTGATAAAATAAATCAGTTAGAGAAATATGGAATAAAAATAGAAAATAGAGTCCCTATTAATGAAGAAATTAATGACTTTAACAAGTTATATCTAAAAACTAAAAAAGATAAAATGGGACATCTGTTGGATATTATATAGATAGTTATATAAAGATGTTTTTCTACTAAGTAATTATTTGCAATTAATATTAAAAATATTTATAAATATAAATCTATAACATAAATAAAATTGGAGGAAATAAAAAATGATATATGAAGGAAAACTTATTGGAAAAGACTTAAAAATAGGAATAATAAATTCTCGTTTTAATGAATTTATAACATCAAAACTTTTATCAGGTGCTGAAGATTGCCTCTTAAGACACGATGTTTCTCCAGAAAATATAGAAATAGCTTGGGTACCTGGAGCTTTTGAAATTCCTCTTGTTGCTCAAAAAATGTCTAAAAGTGGTAAGTATGATGCTATAATTTGTTTAGGATGTGTTATAAGAGGAGCTACATCTCATTATGATTATGTATGTAGCGAAGTCTCTAAAGGGATAGCAAAAGTATCTTTAGATAATGAATTACCTGTTATATTTGGAATCGTGACTACAGAAAATATTGAACAGGCTATTGAAAGAGCAGGTACAAAAGCTGGAAATAAAGGCTATGATTGCGCTATGAGTGCATTGGAAATGGTAAATTTATTTAAATCTCTAGATTAAATAGTGTCATTAATTAAATGTTAAACCTGTATAAATAATATAAAATACTGAATACCAAAAGGACAAAATATCTTTGTTCTTTTGGTACTCAATAATTTCAAATATAATATATATCCAAGCTCTTACCTATTAAAGTATATAAAGCCGTATAATTTTAGATACTAACAATTCTATCTTTATGTGTTTTTTCAATATATAATTTTTTAAAATTATTTACAATATCATCTACCTGAACAATCTTACCAATATCTTCATAATTATTAGAAATTCCTATACTATTCACATATATTTTTAAATCAGAATATACACAATCATTATGTAAATTTTTAATAATATAAGATATATTCTTAACATCAAACTCATTGTAAGCAAAAAAATCTATTGATTCAGCTCCTCCACTTTTTACATACGAAATAGCAACTACTCTACTTGTAAATGATATTGAAATATAATCTTCCACACAATTACTTAAAAGGATATTTTGTTTAGAAAAAATTATTTTTCTACATCCTAACTGAATAAAAAATTCTTGTAATACTTTTATGTCTATACCTAATGCATCATCTGGAATTAATATGTACAAGGCTGATTTCTTAATAGAAACTTTTGTTTGTATATCTCTAATAAACTTTTCAGTTTCTCCTTCAAATAGATAATGATAAAAAGGCACATTTGGAATAGGTTGTATTGAAAATGATACACTCTCTTTTAAGCCCTTATCTTTATTATAAAATACAAAACAATCACGGCATACTACAACAATATATTCCTTCTTACTGAACAATTTGCATCCCCCCTCAAAACCTCTAAAATATAAATTAATAATCAAGGTTACTTTAAAAATCTTAAAATAATTATAAATACGACTCTAAATATAAAATATCACAAAGATATATATATTACTATTAAAGCTATTGTTTTTATTTATAACACATATTAATAGTATACTAATTATCTATTTTATTATTTTTTTAATTTACCATACAATATAATTAAGAGTAAGCAACAATAAAATACTATGATTTAATAAGTACTTATTAAATATTTATGAGGAGAATAAATTATGAAAACATATTCAATAGAAGATTTAACACTAGATAAACGTAACCTTATAAAAAAATATTCTCTTACTTTAAATGAGAATTTAATTTGGGAGTTTAAACATGATAAATACCATACTATAAAATACTTCACACACAAGTTTGCAGTTAAAGAATCTGTACTGGCACTTTTGTTCAACATACACAAATTGTGCTATGCTAAAATAAAATACTTTGAGTCAAATTTTTCAAAATATGAACCTTATAAATACAGTTATCAAGATGGATTTGTTAAATGTGAAATATATGATATGAGTTTTATGTTGCATAAATATAGTAATATAATGATAGATTTAAGAAATTTACAAGAAATCAAAACTATAGAAGAGTTTAGAATGTTTTGTAATTACTTAGAAAGCTTTGAAGATGGTTTACAAGATTTAATTATATAGTAATTTTAGAAAAAATAAATTTCAGGATAAACTTTATAATAAATAAACTATTTTTAAAAGAAACTTTTAATAACACCTGAGTTATATAATAAAAAAATATTACTGGAATTAAAAATTCCAGTAATATAAACTAATTAAATATTATATTCATATAAATTATATAAACTCTAAACTCTCAAAATAGTTTCACAATTTTTTATCCTAAATGTTCCTCTGGCAATTCACTATGCCACTCTGATACATTTTCTAATCCTTCTATTTCATCTGCAATAAATACAGGGTCTTTTATTCCAGATTTTTTTTGTCTTGTATAGTCTTTTAAAGCAATGAATGCATACTTTCCTAAAAGCGATATTGCGATTAAGTTTATTATAGCCATCAATGCCATAAATAAGTCTGCTAGGTTCCAAACTACATCTACTTGAGTAAGAGAACCAAATAAAACCATACCTACAACGAAAACTCTAAATATATTAAGTTTAGTCTTACTTCCACTCATAAATTCCATATTTGACTCACCATAATAATAATTACCTACTATAGAACTAAATGCAAATAAGAATATACAAACTGCTATAAATATGTTCCCTATTGGCCCTATATGATGAGTTAAAGCTTCCTGAGCCAACTCAATTCCAGTTGCTCCACTACTAGCGTAATCTGAATACAATAATACCATGAATGCTGTACAACTACATATGATTATAGTATCAGTAAAAACACCTAAAGATTGAATTAGACCTTGTTTTACGGGATGAGTTACATGTGCTGTTGCAGCAGCATTAGGAGCACTACCCATACCTGCTTCATTAGAGAATAAACCTCTCTTCACTCCAGTCATTACAACTCCCATAAATGTACCAATTGCCATTCCTTTAAAATCAAACGCACTTTCTACTATTAGTGTTATAATTCTTGGTATCTCTGTTATATTCATTCCAACTATAGCTAAAGCAACCAATATATACAATCCTGCAAATACAGGAACTATTATCTCAGAAACTTTTGCAACTCTATGTACTCCACCAAAAATAACTATTGCAGTTAAAATCCCAAGACCTATTCCCATAGCCATTTTACTTACTCCAAATGCATTATTAAATGCAAGTGAAACAGTATTTGCTTGAACTGCGTTGAATACAAAACCATAACATATAGTTATAAGTATTGAAAATAAAACACCCATCCATTTCTTATTTAGACCTTGCTCCATATAATATGCTGGTCCACCTCTAAAAGCTTGACCATTTTTAACTTTGTAAATCTGAGCTAATGTACTCTCGACAAAACTTGAAGCAGAACCAATTAATGCTATAAGCCACATCCAAAATACAGCACCAGGACCACCTGCTACTACCGCAATTGCTATTCCAGCTATATTTCCAGTCCCAACTCTTGAAGATGTACTTATGCAAAAGGCTTGGAATGAAGATATTTTTCCTTCCTTTTTTGCATTTTTATTTGCTGTACCATCACCCAGAAGTCTAAACATTTCTATAAAATATCTGAATTGTACAAAATTTGTTTTAATAGTAAAGTAAATACCAATTACAACCAACATTATAATTAAGATATACGACCATAAGTAATTGTTCACAAATACTACTGCATTATTAATGCCTGTTAAAATACCATTTAAAAAATCCATTATATTAATTACCCCCTATTTAATTTTGTTTTCTTAATAAATCTTAAAATCAAAAAAATGAATAATTCCTTGTTAAAAATTCATTAATTTAATTATAATATTTATAAAATCAAATTACAAGGTTTGAAATGAATAATTTTTTTAATATATTGCAGTTTTATATTCAAAATCAAGTTTTTTTTATTACTTTTATAATATAGATATATTTAATATTTTATAATTACTATTAGATACAATAAATTCTATTTTTAAAGGTATATTTTTTTGTTTGTCGTTTAATATTATTAGTAGTGAGATTATTTTAAAATTTATTTAAATAGCAAAAATTTTCTTTAAATTCTGTCACTTTTCCAAAAACTTTGTTAAATAATATACTTTTAGACATCCATTGAAAAAACAATAAAAAAGTAATACTATATATAGTACTAGCATTAGACACAAAATAATACAAATGGAGGTACTTATATTATGGAATTTCAACAAATAATAGCTATATGTATATTTTTAATAGTTATGGCAGCTATTATTACAGAAAAAGTAAACCGCTCTGTAGCAGCTGTCGGTGGTGCACTATTAATGATAATATTCAATATACTTACACTTGATGAGGGATTGAGCCATATAGATTTCAACACTATTGGTGTATTAGTTGGTATGATGCTGTTTGTCGCTGTCGTCAAAAATTCAGGACTATTTGAATACATAGCTATCTGGACTGCAAAGAAAGCTAAAGGTGACCCGTGGAAGATAATGATTTGTTTTGCTATTATAACAGCTATTTTATCTGCTGTATTAGATAATGTTACCACTGTCTTACTTATTGGTCCAATGACTATAGTTATTACACAAATATTGGGACTTAATCCAGTTCCATTTTTAATAACACAAATTTTAGCTTCCAATATAGGAGGAACATCTACTCTTATAGGAGACCCTCCAAATATTATGATTGGTAGTGCCGCTAATCTTAGTTTTATGGATTTTGTAATAAATCTAGGTCCTGCTGTTATAGTAATACTTGCTATAACTATAGTATGCTTCAAATTTATTTATGGCAAAGAACTTACTGTAGATGAAAAAGCTAAGAATGCGATATTAAAACTCGATGAAAAAAAATCTGTCAAAGATAAACCCTTACTTATAAAAAGTCTTATATTAATAGCATTTATACTTTTTGGTTTTATGTTTCACAGTACAATCCACATAGACTCTTCTGTCGTTGCACTAGCAGGAGCATCTATAATGCTTCTTATAGGAAAACAAGATGTAGATGAAATTATGGCAGGTATTGAATGGTCTACAATTTTATTCTTTATGGGATTATTTGTAGTAGTTGGTGGATTAGTAGAAGTTGGCATAATAAACAAATTAGCTCAAGCGTTGATTGGACTTACAGAAGGACATCTTGTATTTACAATGTTATTAATATTATGGTTGTCAGCAATAGTTTCTTCTTTCTTAGATAATATTCCATTTGTTGCAACATTAATTCCACTTATTTTGACTATGCAAGCTGAAGGTATTGATGTCATGCCATTATGGTGGGCGACTTCACTTGGAGCTTGTCTTGGAGGAAATGGTACACTAATAGGAGCATCTGCTAATGTTGTATTAGCAGGTATAGGTAATAAACATGGGCATCCTATATCTTTTAAAGAGTATTTCAAGATAGGTTTTCCACTTATGATTATATCTATTATTATATCTACTGTTTATTTAATTATAAAATTTTAAAAAATATAGTATAATAATACTAAAGGGGATGTGTATATATGAATATTAATACTGTTCAAGGAGATTCAATTGAAGTTCTTTTAAGGCAACTTGGAGCAACAAAAATATCAAAAGTAAGTAGTACATTGTATTTTATCAAGTTTGATTTAGGAGACAATTGGGAAATATCTTATACTTATAATATTAATGCTAAAGATCAATATTTTTTACAAAGAATTGAACCATATCCTATTGGTAGAGGTCTGTTTAATGATGAATATGAAATAGTATCATTTATATCAAAGGATTTAAACAAATTTTTAAATGCTAAGAATAGTAGTAACTTTAAAACCTTTGTTGAAGTTACTAGAAAAGTTAATTCTATCATTGATAATGTAGAGGAACTATTTTTAAACTACAATGTAGATGGTGATGATTTAAAAACACTCAATAAAGAACTTAATGACATACTAAATGATATTAACTATATAGAACAACATACAAAAAAAATCTAAGTTAGTATACCTATAAATTTTAGACTCTACTAAAAATCATAAAAGCTTAAATTTGAGTATTGAAAATACAAAACTTTATTTATTAAAAAAATAAAATAGCTGATGAAGCCTGTGGCTTCATCAGCTATTTTGTTTTTAATGATGTCCACATCCATCATGTGAACAAGTATGATTTGATGGAAATTCTACTAATTTTCCATTTTTAAGTAAATCTAAATTAGCACTTATAGTATCGGCTTCTGCTCTATAAACTTTGATTCCCATGCCATTTAATTTAACTATAGCACCTTGTCCTATTCCCCCAACTACTACTGCATCTACAGCTGTACCTGATAATGCTTTTAGTGGTTGACACTTTCCATGCTCATGGTCTAAATCTCCATTATCTAAAGATTTAACTTCTCCACTTTCTAAATCACACACAACAAAAATTGGAGCAGAACCAAAATGACCATATGGTTTACTATCCAATCCTTTATTCTCTTCTACTGGTATACATACTTTCATTACTATTTCTCCCTTCTCTTACAACATTTTTTAATGGACTTACATTCTTTACTGCATCCTAAATGTATTGTATTTACATCAAATACATCTATAAAGCTTTCACTAGAATTGCTTAACATAGATTTTATAAAATCTACACATATATTAAATGATTCTTTATTAATATGATATAAAACATAGTACCCTTCTTTATATCCTGTTATTATACCAACATCTTTTAATATTTTTATATGTTGCGAAACAGCAGAATCTGAAATTCCTAGATATTTAGAAATTCCTTTTTGACATATATTTCTCTTAGATACTAATATAAGTATGTTAAGTCTAGTTTCATCACTCAATGCTTTAAATATTTTAACCAAGTTTTCCATAAGTACCTCTTTTTTGATTAAGTAATTACTTAATTAAATTATAGTACTCTTAATTAGTTTTTTCAACCATTATTTTAAAATTTTGGAATATATTATAAATAATTTAAATATTTTCTATTACAACTTTGAAAATTTTTATACTGAAGATACTTAAAAATATATTTTAAAATAATTTAAATAAGAATCATTTATAAATAAAAAACTGTCTTAAAATAACAAAATTATTTTAAGACAGTTTTTATAAATATGTTTAAAAAGTTACTCAATATAAATATTAAATTCTCTTTAATTTATCTAAATAGTAAACAGCGTTTAAAGCTGCTATTTGACCTTGCCCAGCTGCTTTTATATAAGAATATGGTTTCCCAACACAATCTCCAGCAGCAAAGCATCCATCTATACTAGTATTCATATTATTGTCAACTTTAATATGGATACCATCAATTTCTATTCCAGGAATCAATGCACTTGGAGCTGTACTATCTTTTATAACAAATACTCCATCAACTTCAATGTGGTTTTCTTTAAAAGATATTTTGTTTACAAGTTTATCTCCATCTATCTGTACTGGTCTATCGTGTATAACTTCAATAGAGTCATCTAAGTTATCTGAGCCTCTCATAAGATTCTCTTTTTTGTACATAGGTATAAAATAAGTTTTTGAAGTTAATTCACTTAAAAAATTTGCTTCTTCTTTAGATTCTTCATTATATCCTATAACTGCCACCTTTTTATTTCTATAAAGTGGTGCATCACATGTAGCACAATACCCTACTCCTCTTCCTAGAAACTCTTCTTCACCTTTAATTGGTCTAGTGTATTCCACACCAGTGGCAAGAATTACAGTAGTAGCTTCATACATATCATTTCCAGACATTATTGCAAAGTATTCTCCCATAGCATAAATATTATTTATTCTTTTATTTTCAATTGAAATATCCATACTATCTATATGTGATTTAAACTTGTCTTTTAATTCATCTCCACTTATATCATAAAAACCTAAATAATTATCTATCGAAGGAGCTTTAACAAGCTTATTACTTAAATTATCACTACCAAACATGATAATTGTTTTATTTCTTATTTTCGCATTTATAGCAGCAGACAATCCGGCAGGACCACTGCCTATTATAGCTATATCATATCTCATAATATTCACCCATTTTTTATAAATATGATTTTACTTTCATTTCAATTTTGTTCTTTGGCATAAATCCAATTAGTGTTTCTACTGGTTCTCCATCTTTGAATATAATCATAGTTGGTACTGTAGATACACTAAATTGTTGAGCTATTTCTAAACTCTCATCTATATCAACTTTTACAAATCTAGCTTCATTTTTCATTTCTTCACCTAATTCTGCAAATACAGGCCCTAACATGTTACAAGGTCCACACCAAGTTGCAAAGAAATCCACTACAACTACTCCTTTACTACCTTCAACACTACTTCTAAATTCAGATGTATTTATAACTTTAGCCATTTTTAAATCCTCCTATAAACTTTAATTATCCCTATACAATTATACTATGAATTTCATAAATATAATTTTACTTTTATAGGGTCTTTTTATATTTTATTTTATACTAATTAGTATACCCATTCTTTATTTCTAAAAACAGGTTTTTATATTTTTATTATTTTAACTTTTGTGGTATTGATAATTCAAATGTAGTTCCAAAACCTATCTCTGAAGTTACATTTATGTCAATAGACAAATTTAAACTAATCATACGAGCTATTGAAAGACCTATTCCAGAGCCTTCCAAATTTTTATTTCTTACATTTTCACTTCTAAAAAATCTATCAAATATAAGAGGTATTTCTTCTTTTTTTATACCTATACCAGTATCACTTATAAGTAAAGTTACCTCATCTTCTATATCTTCCTTTAATTCTAAGACTATATCATCACCCTGTTTTGTGTATTTAAAAGCATTATCAATAAAAATTAATATAAGCTGTCTCAATTTAGTTTTATCTGTTATTATAATCTTATTCTTAAGTTTAGAATTAAATATAAATCTTTTTTCCTGAAACTCAGCAATATCAATATAATCTTCTGATATTTCCTCCAGTAATCTTTCCAAATCTACTTCCTCTAAGTTGACTTTAACAATGGAATCTTCTTTAGTAAGAGACAATAAATCAGTTATCATTTTTTTAAGTCTTCTAGTCTCTTTCATTGCCGTAGCTATTGTTTCAACTTCGTCATTTACTGTACTTTCTGGGGATTTTAACATACTTTCTAACTTTGATGAAACTATTGTTATTGGTGTTCTTAATTCATGGGAAGCATCTTGTATAAACTTAGCTTGGTTTCTCCACGCAGTTTCTATTGGAATTAAAGCTTTTCTAGTAAGATACACCGCAACAAAGTAAGTAATTATTACAGAAATCAGTATTCCAATTATAAGAACAGATGTAAGTTGCTTTAGAGAATTCATCTCAGAGTCGATATTTCTAATTATTTGTATTTGATATCTACCTACATCTACATTTAATTCTCTAAAGGTATATCCATTTTCTGTATATTTAAAAAATGAATTTTTCTTATCTAATCTTCTATCTGGAAGTAACTCATCAAAATATTCATTCTGAGTATAGTAACTTATTCTACCATCTTCATATACATAGACCATATCTTTTGGGTCTTTAAGTCTTATGGGATTCAAAAATGAAGTTCTTTTAAATTGAGAAACTATATATTCAAGCTCATCATTTATTTCACTATCAATTCCACTATATGTCAATCCTCTAAAATATGAGTATATAAATATAGAAAATATTATTAAAAAGCTACCTACTACAACAATATACATTTTTATTAGGTGATTTTTAGTACTAGTAAATACATTCTTATTTATCATCGAATATATATCCTACCTTACGTTTAGTTTTAATATATTTGTCATATCCATATTTACTGAGTTTTTTCCTTAGGTTACTTACATATACTTCAACTATTTCAATGGTTGCATCTGAATCAATTCCCCATATTCTATCATAAATCTGTTCTTTTAGTAAAATTGAACCCTTATTTAATACAAAATATTCAAGCAAGTTAAACTGTTTATTTTGTAACTTTATTTCTTCTTTTTCAATATACACTCTTTTTTCTAATGTATCCAAATATAAAGATTTAAATTCTATTCCATTTCTTTCTTTTATCTTTCCATTAGTTCTTAATATAGCATACACTCTTGCTACTAATTCTTCCATATAAAAAGGTTTTGTCAAATAATCATTAGCTCCTATGGTAAATGCTTCTACTTTGTCATCTAATGCTTCTTTGGCTGTCAATATAAGCACAGGTGTATCTATATTATTCACCCTCATCTTCTTTAAAATGTCAATTCCATTTATGTTAGGAAGCATTAAATCTAAAATAACTAAATCATATATATTTTGATTAACCAAGTATAAGGCTTCTTCTCCATCTTCACATTTTTCAGTTTCAAAATGCTTACTGAGTTCTTCTACTACACTTTCTAAAAGTACCTTATTATCTTCAACTATCAAAACCTTCATAAATATCCCCTACCTTTATTTGTCTATCTTAACTTTATGAGATTTTAAATCAATATCTACATTGGCTTTTTCTTTTATATCATCATATGTGTATCCTACTATTTCAACACTTTTTGCTTTTGTTGAGCACAATATATCTATATCTGTTTCTTCTGAAGCTTTTAAAATTTTATATGATGGTACACGATTTACCACTAAATATTCTCCATTTTCATTAACTTCTGCTGTCTTAAGGATAATATTTCCTAAATCTTTTGATGATGAATTTTTTACTTTTATTTGATATGTAATTCCCTCTTTTGATTCATTTACTTTTTTAAGTTCTGATGTAGATAATACCTCATACTGACTACTATTTTCTAGCTTAATATTATTTTTTCTTATATCAATAGTATTTTCTTTTAAATTAACATATACAATCTTACCCTCTGCTTCATACTCATATGCATAAACTTCTACACCCTTTGTAAAAGTTTTATGCCCACACTCTACATAAGCAACTTTACCAGGCATTAAAGTCATGTCTAGCACAGCCTTACTATCTGAGGAAATAATTTTTTTATTCTCATCATACTCATTATATATTAATTCAATATTTGATATATTAAATGTTGAATTATTTTCTATCTTTGTTGATGTGTCTACTTTATCTCCTTCATCTACATTTGTAATTTCTGATTTCCCTATATTCAATGCTTTTGCATTTTCCTTGTCTATTTTTACCTCATTCTTATCTTCAACTTGGATATCAGCTGAATCATCCTTGTCTTCAGCTTGAATATCAGCTGAGTCAGGTTGTTCATCTTTTTCACATGCTGTCAGTGTAAAAATAAATATTGTTAATGTAATCATTAAAAAAATTGATTTTTTTACTATTTTATTCATATTAAGCACCTCATATAGTAATATTTTATAGTAGATTTTTATATTTTTTCATAAATTCTTTCAATGCTTGTGTAAGTATTTGGTGTTTTTCAAAATTGGAATTACTACAAAGCCTTTCAAAATCATTCCATGTTTCTTTATCTATACGTATTCTTGTTGTTTTTAATTCATCTATGGATTCATTATCTATATGTACATCTTTTTTATTATATATTTTTTTTGGCTTTATATTATAATCTTTTACTTCTAGATACCAATCATATACTTCACAGAGCTTATCTAAGTCTTCTTGAGTTATATTTATTTTTCTATCTTTTTTAGGCTTAACATTTTTTTTTGATTTTGTATTTTTTAAATCTGTATCATTAAACTTAATTTGTTCAATGTCTTTACTTAAAACCTTTTCATTAGAAATCTTTTTTTTGGTGCTTACTTTTTTTCTATTACTTATATTTTTTTCTATTTTTTCTTCTTTTAAGTTTATCTTATCCAGATTTTCATTATAATTTAATTCGTCTTTTAATATGTATTTACCTTTTTCTGATTTATATCCTTTTTTATTTAAAAAAGTTCTTAAAGTACTTTGACTAATTTTTAGACTTTGAGCTATCTCTGTAAACTTAATTCCTTTACTTTGTAGTTCTAAAAATTTGTCAATTCTTTCCTCGTTGTTATTCATTAATACTCCTCCGTCAATATCTTCTTGTCTTTCTCTTCATACCTCTTATTATATTTTTCTTTTCTAAATCTACTCTATTGGATTCAATTATTTTTTGCAACGTTTTATTGTAAGTAAAATCATCTAAATTATTATTTTTTATATAGAAAAATGTTTCTTCTTCATATTTAATAAAACAAATTGATAGCAACCATGCCATACCCATTTTAACATAATATTCTTCACTTTGTATATTGTTACAGTATTCAAAGATTTCTTTAATATGTTTATCATCAACATAATATATTAAAAACATAACTAATGCAAATCTAATTTCCCATGGATTTTTTGAATAAACATATTTTTTAAGTATATCATACATGTTTTCTTTATATTTTTTCGTATATTTTAAACCACTACAGAATCCATCACAAACTGACCAATTATTAATTTTAGGTACAAACCTTTCTATATAGTATAGAGATTCTTCAAAGTTGTTATTTATATTGCCAATTACCATACCTTGCAATACAGTTTCTTCATAATATGTATCCTCTGCTATATCTAAAAATTCCTTCCAATTCCCTTTACTTATTTCTTTCGATAGTTCTCTTAAAATAGGAATCCTAATACCTATTATATTTTCTGTATTTGGTATGAGCTTTCTATTAAAGTCTCTATATTTTGTATCTTGCATAGATTTCATATATTCTAGGAGTTTCTTATAATCTAATTTATTCCATTTTTCCCTACTAAATATCATTTATTTACTCCTTAATTCCTTTTTTCTTATTGTAACATAAAAATCTATAAAAAAAAGCTTCCAACTATCAGAAGCTTTTCCAAAAACATACTAAATTTTCAAATTTAAAATTTAAACTAAACTAATACTTATTGCAATATAACATAGCTTTAAAAACTTTACTAATCTCCTACACCGAAATCTGTATTGTTATATAAAACCTCTATATTTGGATTTTTATCTAAATATTTATATTTATTAGTGAACCACTTAACCAATGCTTCATCTCTTTTAATGCTAGAAGAATTATTTATAAAAACATTCACAGTTGCTTTTTCAAAATCATTTAGTATAATTTCTATATCCCTATCTATCATCTCTTTTGTTTGTCCTTCAATCCCTACCATAATGCAAGGTGAATCAAAATAGTCTTTTACATCTTGTGGTGTCTTAAATTTTGCATTTTTATTTAAAACATTATTTCTAAAATCATTGTCAAAGGTCTCAACACCTATTTTAAATACTACAGGAATTTCAAAATAGTCTCTCATCTCTTTAATCCTATTTTTATAAGACCAATGACTTTCTAAAAATAATTTTTTTATTTTCTTCTCTTTTATAATACATTTTATTTTTTCTAAGGTATCTTTAGGTAATTCAAAACAACTACCAGAATTTATGACTTCAAGAACTCCATATTTTCCAGTTACATTTTTCAAAACCTCTATATTTAACCTATTCATTTCTTCTTCTAAATTAGAATTATCATCTATATAATCACAAAAAGAACATTTTCCCCAGATACAAGGAAATCCTTTAAGTAAAACAATTTCTCTTTGATTCTTATTTGTTATTTCACTATATCTATCCATTTTTTACTATCTTCCTCCAGTTAATGATACTTTTAAAGTCTTTGGAACTGCATTTAATCCTAAGTTCACTAAAATAACTGCTACAAATTTATCTGTATAGTCAGTGAATACTTGAGTTATAAATACACTAAGTACATCTCCTAGTCCTAATACTTTCAAAATTTGTACTATGTAGGAAGAGCCTGATGATGTCATGCCTCCAAATAGAAAAGCTGAAATTATTGAACTTATTATAGATGTTGGAATAGCAAATAACAACACTCCTAATGGAGTTTTTAATCCCTTTAAAAAATTCTTTTTAAATGCTATTCCAGCAAGTAAACCTGTTGATATTTGAACTGGTGCAAAGTAGAGAGAATACACATCAAAGGTGATTCCACTTATTAAACTTCCAAATACACCTGTGATAACAGCATATTTAGGACCTAAAAGTGAGGCTATCATTATAGTTCCTATTGAATCTAAGTATATAGGTAACCTTAACCCCATAGCTATAAAAGCTCCTATTATATTTATAGAGATGCCAAAAGCTATAAGTGTAATAGTTTTTACACAGATTTTTCTTTTCACACTATATCACTCCTTCCACAGAGTCTATAATGTCTTCATAACCTTTAAAAAGTCTCTTTAAAAACATATACATAAACTTCTTTTCATCAACTCCATTTAGAACAATTGCATTAGGATACTTTTTATAGAAATTAAAAGAATCTACTATAGATTGGCCCATAGCTATTCCATCTTCTACAACTTCTACATATGATTCAAACCCTTTACATATGCTTCTATCTATAAAGTATGCTACTGCTAGAGGGTCGTTTATCACACAACCAATTATTCCTTCTTGTTCCCAATGGAAATCAATATAAAATCTAGTTATTTCAGTTATATACTTTGCCATTTTTTCATCAAGTCTATTTATAAACTCAATAATATTGGGAGTAAGTACAATTTTTCTAGTTACATCTAAACCTACCATGTGAATTTTTTTAGATAAATTCTTGTAAACATAATCTGCTCCATGTGGGTCTACCCAATAGTTAAACTCAGCTACTGGAGAGCAATTTCCATGAATTCTAAATGCTCCTCCCATAGATACAAACTCATCAATATTTTCAAAGACTTTTTTATCTTTCATAAGTGCCTTAGCTATATTTGTAAGTGGCGCAAGTGCTATTATTGATACTTTTTCATGATTATGTAAAGTATTTATTATAAAATCTACTGCTCCATCTTTTACTTTAGCTTCTGCCACTTTTTGATAAAAGTTTTCTCCAATACCATCTTCTCCATGTGTATCTTGAGCTGTTACAAGTTTTCTTTTTAGTGGTGCTTCCTCTCCTTTATATACTGGTATATTTAGTGAAGAGCACATTTGAAGTGTTTTTAGTGCATTTTCTGCACCTATGTTTGCTGGAACATTTCCACAACATGTGGTAATTCCAAGTACTTCTAGCTCTGGTGAGTTTAAAGCCAAAAGGATGGCCAAAGAATCATCAATTCCTGGGTCACAATCAATTATTACTTTTCTCTTTTCCATACTTTTATCCTCCTTGATTTGTGGTCGAGGAGAACTACACATCTTTTTTCCACTTTCAAAAAGGTGTGTCTAAGGGTATTAATTATATACTGCCACTATATAATTCCTTAGTTTTTTATACTTGGAGTTCTCGAACAAGTACAGATGTTAAATTTATGATTTTAGACTATTTATTATACCCTATCAAAAAATTCCCATCTGATTTAATAACTACAAAAGGTCTTTTGTAGTATAAAAGAATTTATTATATTTTAATGTGTCTTATTAAAGTTTATTTACAATTATAAATCAGCTTTAACAAAATGTGGCACCTTAAACCGATTATTATTATACAACAATAGTTGAAATATTACAATTAATAACTTCAATATTTCAGCTATAAAAATTTATTAAATTATATTATTAATAGTTTATTGACAATATTAAATATAAAGAATATAATTACATTGTAAATTAAATTAACACTGTTAAGTTACGAGGTGATTATATGAGTATTAAAGAAAGACGAAAAAATGAAAAAGCAGAAATGAAGAAAAAAATTATGGATGCTAGCATAGAAATTATCAATCAATATGGGTATGAAAATTTATCAATAAGAAAAATTGCTTCAAAAATAGATTATTCTCCAACTACAATTTACCTCTACTATAAAGACAAGGCAGAGATTATCAGTGATATGACAAAAAAACTTTATAGCACTATAGAAAGTAATGCTATTGACATTATACATAATTGCTCATCTCTCCCAATAGATAAACAAATCATAGAAATTATGACTAGTTTTATAAAAACTCTTTCTAGTGAACCAGAAATGTCAAAAGCTATAATGCATAGTAGGATGAACATTATATTCGCATCTGAAAATACAAATAGTGAACCTACTAATAATGGTATAAAAATACTCGATGAACTTCTTTCCCTTGGAATTAATCAAGGTGTATTTAAACAAAACGTAGATAAAACCTCATGGATGCTTATAAGTGCTTTATTAGGATTTGTTTTATGTATTGTTGAAAATCAATTGTATTCTTTAGATAATTTCACTCAAATTATAGAGAATTTCTTAGATATTTTAGTAGGAGGACTTTACAATGAAAAGCCACAATGAAACTAATAAGAAGAAATTTTTAAAAAGAGTTTTTAAAATATCTATAATACTATTTCTTATTTTTATATGCATTATTATCTTAATTGTAACTAACTTAAAACCAGAAAAATTAGTAGTAAAAAATATAAATCCAGCTAGTGTGAAAAATGGTACTTATACAGGAAGTGCAGATAATAAATTGGTAAAAGCTACTGTATCTGTTAAAGTTACTAATGGCAAAATTGAAAATATTAAGATACTAGAACACGACACTCTTTTAGGTAAGCCTGCTGAAAAAATCATAAAAAGCGTAGTTGAACAACAATCTTTAGAAGTGGATGCTATAACTTCTGCAACTTATAGCAGTGATACTATACGAAAGGCTATAGAAAATGCTTTACGAAAGGGAGAATAAATATGAATACTGTTATTATATATTCAAGTAAATATGGTTGCACAAAAGACTGTGCAAATATACTAAAAAATAAACTATCAGATAGTGTTACTATTGTTGATATTAATGATAATAATACTAAAATTGAATTATCAAAATTTGATACAATTATTATTGGAAGCTCTATATATGTTGGCTCAGTTTCAAAAAAGATTCGTGTATTGTGTAATGATAATATAGAATTATTAAATAAAAAACGAGTTGGTATATTTCTTTGTTGTGGTTTCTCTGAACAAGCAGATAAATATTTAAAATCAAACTTTCCATCATCTTTATTGGAAAATGCAAATGCAATTGGAATTTTTGGTAGTGAAGCTCGATTAGAAAAAATGAAATTTTTAGATAAACTTGTTATGAAATCTGTTGCAAAAGGTAATTACGACAGTTTTAAAATATCACAAGACAAAATAGATGATTTTGTAATAAATCTTAATAACTAAAATTATTTATTTCAAATCCCCTTACAGAATATAAATTTATCTCCAATGTAGTATTGTAAATATATTCTGAAATTTATAAATATTGATAAAGTAGCTATATAGCTATAAAATATTATATAATAAATAAAATTTTCTTATATTTATTTAGATTTAGGTCTTATATAAGAAATTTCTACTACATTTACTATATTGGAGATGATATTTATGAAATATGTTGAAATCAGAATGGCTAATGAAACGGATGCAGAAGAAATATTAGAAATATATACTCCATATATTACTGATACAGCAATTACCTTTGAATATAGCATTCCAGGCATTGATGATTTTAAAAGTAGAATAAAAAGAATTTGCTCAAAATATCCTTACCTAGTCTGTTTAATTGATAAAAAAATTGTTGGATATGCTTACGCTCATGAACATAATGAAAGAACTGCTTATCAATGGAATGTTGAATTATCAATTTATGTTGATAAAAAATTTATCAGTCATAAGATAGGAATTGCTCTTTATAATTCAATCATAGATATATTGAAGTTGCAAAATATTCAAAACTTATATGTTAGTATTACATCACCAAATATAAAAAGTGAAAAACTTCATCAAAAATTTGGTTTCAAACTATGTGGAGTTTATCACAATACAGGATATAAATTTGATTGTTGGCATGATGTTATGTTGTTTGAAAAACACATAGGTAATCACTCTACAAATCCTAATTCTATAAAAACAATTAAACAAATCAATTCAAAGGAAATAGATACTATTTTGAATAAAAATATTAATATAATAACACTTTAAATTTGATGTAGTTAAATCTATAAATACGAACAAAAGAAAAAATAGGGAATATGTTTTAAAATATTTATTTTGATATTTTAAGACATCTTCCCTATTTTTTTCTTAAATTTTATAATAATAGTCTTATTAAAGCAAATACTATAAAAAGAGTTTATCTTTATTTGCTAAGTAAATTTAAATTAAAAATATAGAAAAATGGAAGGAGAATAATATATGATAAAATTGATTGGTATATTGATAGTCGTAATTGGTTTTATACTTAAAATGGATACGCTATTTACTGTATTATTAGCAGGTATAGCAACAGGTATTGTTGCAGGATTAGATTTTAATCAAATCTTTACAATCTTAGGAGACTCTTTTGTTTCAAATAGAGGTGTATCATTATTCATACTAACATTGCCAGTAATTGGTGTATTAGAAAGATATGGATTGAAACAAAGAGCTGTTTCTCTAATAGAAAAATTAAAGAAACTTACAACAGGAAAAGTGCTTACTATATACATGGTAGCTAGACAAATAGCTGGTGCTCTATCTATAAGAATGAGTGGACATCCTCAGTTCGTGAGACCACTTGTTAATCCTATGGCACAAGCTGCTGGTTTGAGTAAGAGTGATGAACTAAAAGAATCTGATGAAGAAGCTATAAAAGCATTGTCTGCTGCATCAGAAAACTATGGAAACTTTTATGGTCAAAATCTATTTGCAGGTAGTAGTGGAGTATTGCTTATAGCCTCTACGCTGACTCAATTCGGATACAATGTAACTGGGCTTAACATTGTAAAGGCCAATATTATCATGGCAGTAATAGCACTTGTAGTTGCTACAATTCAATTTACTTTATATGATAAAAAATTAAATAAGAGTCACAAGAGATAGATTTATTTAGGAGGAATAAAAATGCAAAATTTTATAAATATATTATTAGAAGTTTTTTACGCATTAATGGGGTTTTTAATGATTGTAATAGCATATAAGTCTTTTACTACAATAGATAACAATAAGAAATATGGTACATCATTATTTTGGATACTGATATCATTACCCTTCATATTTGGTAGACTGATTCCAGCTAATATAATCGGAATAATACTAATATTATCTAGCTTATTGACACTTTCCAAACAAGTTGTATTTGCAAAATATGAAGAACCAAATGAGAATTTTGGGAAAGAACAAGCAGATAAACTTAAAAACAAAATATTTATACCATCATTAATATTAGCATTTGCTGCAGTAGTTGTAGCTATGAGCCTTACTAATTTTGACAATTCTTCACAGCTCGCAATAGGTGTGGGTTCAATAATTGCATTAATATCAGCTTTTATAATAACTAAAGCAAAACCTACTACCTCAGTTCAAGATGGCTCAAGATTACTTCAACAAATGGGACCTGCTAGTATGTTACCACAACTTTTGGTTGCATTAGGAGCTTTATTTACTCAAGCTGGAGTTGGTGAGGTTATATCAAATATGATATCCGGTGTAGTCCCTGCTGATAACAGATTATTTGGTGTTATAGCTTATGTATTAGGTATGGTTATATTTACTATGATAATGGGAAATGCATTTGCTGCGTTTTCAGTCATAACGGCAGGAATTGGAATTCCTTTCGTATTGTCTCAAGGTGGAAATCCTGCTATAATTGGAGCACTAGCATTAACAGCAGGATATTGTGGAACTTTACTTACTCCAATGGCTGCTAATTTTAATATAGTTCCAGCCGCTTTACTTGAATGTAAAAACGACTATATTGTTATAAAATACCAAGCACCAGTTGCTTTAGTATTAATTATAGCTCACATATTAGTAATGTATTTTTTAGGATTTTAATAGAATTAGGAGGTAAAATAATGAAAATTTTGTTAACAGGATTCGACCCATTTGGTGGAGAACCAATAAATCCAGCTCAAGAAGCAGTTGAAAGGGTCAATGATAATATAAATGGTGCAGAAATTATAAAAATAACTATACCAACAGTTATGACAAAATCTGTTGAAGCTATAGATAAAGCTATCCAACAGCACAATCCAGATATAGTAATATCAGTTGGACAAGCTGGAGGTAGATTTGATATTACACCTGAGAGGGTTGCTATAAATGTAGATGACTTTAGAATAAAAGATAATGAAGGTAACCAAGTAATAGATACTGTTATAAAAGAAGATGGTCAACCTGCATATTTTTCAAAATTACCTGTAAAAGCTATGGTAAAACATATGAATGAAAATAAAATTCCAGCAAGTGTTTCAAACACTGCAGGTACATTTGTTTGTAACCATGTAATGTATGGAATTCTTTACATGATAGACAAAAAATATCCTAATATAAAAGGTGGCTTTATACACATACCATACATGACTTCACAGATAATAGATAAAAAGAATACACCATTTATGTCTCTAGAGGAAATAGTGAAAGGTTTAGAATTAGCTGTGGAAGCTTGTACTATCTATAAAAATGATATAGAGGAAATTGGTGGTGAAATTTCATAATGACTCTTTGAGTATTTTTATAAATTTCAAATAGGAGTTATTCAAATAAAGACTGTGAGTAAATTTGTTTAGATATTTACTTACAGTCTTTTTATAATACATACAAATATAAAATTAAATTCTATTCTTCTCTCCCCACTCACACATTGCATCTAAAATTGGAATCAAAGATTTTCCTCTTTCTGATAGACTATATTCTACCTTAGGAGGTATTTGAGGATATTCAGTACGAATAATCAAGTTGTCTGCCTCCAATTCTTTCAATGATAAACTCAATGTTTTATAGGAAATTGTATTTATATAACGCTTTAATGCGTTATATCTGACAACCTTAAATTCTACAAGACAATAAAGAATTATCATTTTATATTTGCCGTTAATCAATGAAAGTGTATAACTAAATCCTGTTTCATTTAAATCTTTATTTGAGATACAATCCATACCCATATGTTACACTCTCCTTCTAGTTAGTATTGAACAAAAATGTGCGTACTTGTTTTTAAGACAATTTATAATAAAATTATAGTGTAAGAATAATTGAAAGTCAATTTGATAATAGGAGGTGTACTATATAGACAAAAAATTGCTATTTTAGGTGGATGTCTAAGATTACATGTTATTATACTAATCGTGATATTCATAGAAATCCCACTTTACAAAAATCTATCTATCTAAAAAATCTATTAAATAAAGTTTATTGGAGGAAATTTATAATGAAAGTTTTATTGATAAATGGTAGCCCAAACCAATATGGATGTACTTACACAGCATTAACTGAGATTACTAAAGTATTAAATACACACGATATTGAAACAGAAATACTGTATTTAGGTAAAAAAGCAATCCCAGGATGTATTGCTTGCTCATCTTGTTTTGAAACTGGAAAATGTATTTGTGATGATAAGGTTAATGAATTAGTTGAAGAACTTGATAATATTGATGGTATTATTATTGGTTCTCCTGTTTATTTTTCTAGTGCAAGTGGTCAATTAACTTCGTTTCTTGACCGTCTATTTTTCATAGCTGGAAGTCGCATGGCTACAAAATTAGGTGCTTCAATTGTATCCTGTAGACGTGGTGGTGCAACTGCAACATTTGACCAACTTAACAAATATTTTTCAATCAGCAATATGCCTATTGTATCATCACAGTATTGGAATCAGGTACATGGTTTTACACCAGAAGATGTTATGAAGGATGAAGAAGGCTTACAAACCATGCGAACTTTAGGCGAAAATATGGCATGGCTTCTTAAATGTATTTCAGCTGGTAAGAAATCTGGAATTAAAGAACCACAATATGAAGAGAAAGTTATGACTAATTTTATAAAATAGATAATGAAAATATAATGGAATTTATTAATAATGAAAGTACTAATCTATAAATAAAAATATATATTACAAAAAATAATAAAACAGAGTTATTAGATGTATATATCAAATCTCTGTTTTATTATTTTTTATTAAAAAGTTTCAAGTTCCAGTAATATTATACTTATATCCAATGTTATTTTTAAGCAGAAGTGTTTTACTACACACATTTTATATTTTAAAATTATATTAAATATATCCCTAAAATATACAACACATATATATGGACTGGATAATATAAATAAAATAAATATTTCATACTCTTACCTTTTTCTCTATTGTAAAGCAACATGAAAGGTAGAGAAGCAACCATCATCCATTGGTAATTTTGTAAAGTAGAATTTTTTAAACTAAAATCTCCATTTGCCATTGTTATAAATATAAAGATACACATTAAAATATAGCAAATACTTAGATTAAGCTTCTTCTCTCTACACAAATAAAAAATAATTCCAAGTGTAATAAGAATTGGTCCACCTTCTACTAAAAATGGTACTGGTACTAAAGTCATAAATAAAGCTAGAACCTCATTAAATGATTTGAAAAGTATAGTTATTGTAAATATTCCTAATATTATAGGGGCTATTATCATTGCTAGCCCTATAATAAGATATTTTACTTCTCTTTCTTTTCTAAATTTCTTTATAAATTCTATTGCTTGTAAATAAATTGCTATCAAAAATATTGTTGAAAAAATATTGTTTATAATTATTACCCCTTCTGGATGTGGAAATACACTATTAATTATTTGATTTCCTATTGCCATAATAACAGACCAAATATACAACCTAGTTATGTACTTTTTCCTGTTACTAGTGTGATAAAATCCTTCCACTGCCATAAACGTAAATAAAGGTGCTGATATTCTACCTATCCAATGAAACCAAATAGGTATTTGCATTGTTTCTGGCATAAATGCTGCTATATGGTCAAATGTCATAAATATTAATGCCAATATCTTAATAGTAAATCCATTTATTCCTTTTTTTAAAAAATCCATATTATTCTCCCCTAATTTTGATTTATTTCTATAATAATTTCTGTCCCTACTCCAATTTTACTATTTACATAGATATTTCCTTTATGAATCTCTATTATCTCTTTAGAAATAGCCATCCCAAGCCCTGAACCTTTATGCAATTCGCCTGTATTAGTACCTCTATAATATTTCTCAAAAATATGTTTTAAATCATTTTCACTTATCCCAACTCCACCATCTTTTATTATAATTTCTATATTATCTTTTTTTACAATTTTTATCTCTATCAAAACATCCTCACTATTATGAACTATTGAATTAAATATAAGATTGGTTATGGCTCTTCTTAACAAGATTTGGTCTGCATATACTTCTATTGAATCTTCACAACATTCAAATTCAATATTTCTGTTTTTATATCTGTTATCATTTAAAATATCTACTATTATATTTCTAACCAAACCAACTAAATTTATTTTTTTCTTATTCAAAACTATATTATTATTTTTTAGTCTAGTAGATAAATTTAGGTCATCAACCAAATCTTTTATATATTTAGACTTATTGTATATAATTTCCGTATACTCTCGTAACTCATCTTCTACAAACTCATAATCTTTGTCATTGATTATTTCTGCATATCCTTGTATAGATGATAAAGGCGTTTTTATATCATGTGTTATATTTGCTAACCATTCTTCTCTTAATTCTTCATTTTCTTTTCTCTTTGATTCATTTATTCTCAAAGTATCAGCCAGCATATTGATATTTGCAAAAACTTCTTCATATATACCTCTATCTTTAAGATATAAACTATAATTTCCATTGGCCATAGTCTCAACACTCCATAACACACTTGATATTGGTTTTGTAAGCTTTCTACTAAATAAGTAGCCAACACCCAATGCGACCATTCCATCAATCACAAGTGTTATAATAATGATTTTATTTAAAGTTTCTTTAATACTATCTTTAGAATAAGTTAAAATTGTTCTTGATGTGTCTCTACTAGGCATTCCAATTATTATATTTAAATGTTTTTTGTTTAGAGTTTTTTCTAAAACAAAATTAATGTAATTTGTTTCTCTATACTTGTAATTATTAACCATCTGAAATAGTGTATATTTTTTAGGAGTATCCTTTGGAACATTTATTCCATATACTTCTTCACCTGAATCATTTAAAACTTGTATCCAAGAATCTGATTTTTCTAGTTTATCAATTCCACTCTTTGCTAGCCTAAGCTCTCCATCTTTTTCATACAAATCTTTTTCAAAAGAACGTGCAAATTTTTCAGGATTATTTTTAGAATCCACAGCTTTAAAAAAACTATTAGTTGAAACAACATACAGTATAGAAATGATATTTATAATAACTACTGATATAACTACAAATACGATTGTGAGCATAAAGTTTCTAGTAATCTTCCATCTCATATTCTAATCTTCCTTTACTGCCAATTTATATCCAAGACCTTTTACTGTCAAAATATATTCTGGTTTTGAGGGATTATCCTCCAATTTCTCTCTAATTTTTCTTATATGGACCATTATAGTATTATCAAAACCAACATAATCTTCTCCCCACACCTTATCCCATAACCTCTCTTTACTTATAATCTGATTTTGATTGTGTGCAAATAAAGATAATATTTTTAATTCCTTTGCAGATAATCCTATGGACTGCCCATCTTTTATAAGTTCTGCTCTACTTTCATTTAATTTATATGGTCCAAATGATATAATTTTTTCTTTATCATTGTCTAAATTCATACTTCCATTTTGGCTCTCATTAAAATAACTTAATCTTCTTAAGTGAGCTTTGACCCTAAAAGCTACTTCCTTAGGACTAAACGGTTTTGTAACATAATCATCTCCTCCAATTGCAAGCCCAAGTAATTTATCTAATTCTTCCGTTTTAGCTGATAAAAATATTATTGGAGAAGTAGAGATTTTTCTTATTTCTTTACAAATATCGTAACCTTCACCATCAGGTAGCATAATATCTAGTATAATTAAATCAGGGTTAATATTTTTAAATATTTCTAACCCTTCTCTTCTAGTTTTTGCTGTATATATATTATTAAAACCTTCTTTTTTTAATACAGTTTCTAAAAGTTTTAATATTTCTACCTCGTCATCTATTACTAAAATACTATTTTCCATAAATAACCTCCTATGATAATTTACTTATATATTAGCATATATTTTCTCTAAAATTTGTTTATATTATTTTAAACTAAACTAATATACAAATAAAGTCACTATTATTTTTAGTTAAAACCTTTCACTTGATGTAAAATTTTTATATGTTATTTTAGTTAATAGTATCATTAATATAATTGAGATTACTATGGATAAACCAATCAATGTGCTTGGGACATTATATCTAACAATTTGTTGGCTCATCATAATCCAGTTTGGAGTTACTGACATAAATTTTATGGCTTTAGCTGGAATAAAACCTACGCTAAAATATGGTATTGCCATTATTAATCCACCTAGTATAAATGGTATTATAGATGATTTAAATATAGAGGAAAGTGTTAAACCTATTTGTGCAAATATAAAAGAAGCAAAAACAGTAGTTACTATAACAATCAGATACATTTGTATTACTGTAATATTAAAATTACTATTTCCAAAATACCATAAGTTTTTAATTGGCTCATCTAAATGTTTAAAGTCAAAAAAACTAAATCCTCTCATTCCTACTAATAATACAAAAGAAATATTAATCATAGATAAAATTAAACCACTAGCCATTATTTTTGATAATACTACTGATTTCTTACCATTTTTAGTTGTATTTATTAAACCAGTCAGGTTAGAATCATATTCTTTTGTATAATTTCCAGAAGTTATTATAAACATTACCAAACCTATTAAAGGTATAGACCCTTCTATTTTATAAAATATATCTGCATACGTATCTAAAACATCAAATTTTCTAATAAGAACAAACCCAAAAAGTAGTAGAAATATCCAAATCATCCAGATACTCTTTGATTTTAGTATTTTTATCATTTCAGATTTAACTAAATATATCATTTATACTATATCTCCTTTACATTTTCTAAATCAAAATAAAACATATATACATCTTCAAATCTTGCTTGAACTTGTTGTGTATTAGTTTCAGTTGGAATATCATCTGAAACTATTCTAAGTACTATTGAATTAACATCACTTTGAATACTTATAACCTTATACTTAGACTGAATCTTATCAATTTCAGCCTCATTTTTAACTTGAATATTATATACTTTGTTTTCCATGTGCTTTAATATTTCTTTGTGTGTTCCTTTCATTAGAAGTTTGCCATTTTTAATCATTAGGGTTTCTTTTGCAACTGATTCTATATCTGAAATTATATGAGTAGAAAGAATTATTATCTTATCCCTAGATATTTTGGCTATTAGATTTCTAAATCTAGCTCTTTCTTGTGGGTCAAGACCTGCTGTTGGTTCATCAAGTACTATTATTTTTGGGTTATTTAATAAGACTTGCGCTATACCAACTCTTCTCTTCATACCGCCAGAAAATTTTCCTATAGCCTTATTTCTTACATCATAGAGTCCTACTAATTCTAATAACTCATCTATATTCCTATTTAAATCTTTTCCCTTTAAACCTTTTAATGCCCCTATATACTGTAAAAATTGTTTTGCTGTAAAGTTTTTATAAATTCCAAACTCTTGTGGCAAGTATCCTAAAATATTTCTATAATCATCATCCATCTTAAATATATCCTTACCATTATAGAGAATTTGACCATTGTTAGGTTTTATCAATGTTGTTATTTGTTTCATTAAAGTAGATTTTCCTGCTCCATTGGGTCCTAAAAGACCATAAACTCCATTTTCTAGAGTTATTGTAATATTATCATTTACTACTTTTTTACCGTATATCTTTGAAAGATTTTTTATTTCTAACTTATTCATCTTAACTCTCCTTTATTTACTTATATAATCTGACTTTATTACTAAGAAACATAATGACATAGCACCTACGAATATTGCTATCAAAAACCCTATTGATAGATTAACAATATCTATATGCATTTTAAATATCATAATCTCTCCTAAATAATTTCCTATTATTTTATTAAATCCAAATATCAAATCATAATAATTTACAGTAGAAATAACTAAAAGTAATTTTTTAGGTAATACATGAATTACTGACATTATCTTAGTTATAGCTATAATAAATATAAAAAAACTTATTGATGATATTGAAGATTTACTTATAAATGAACCTAATATGGCTATCATGGCCCATCCTTCAAACATTAAAAGCTCGATACCTATATTTGATATTACGTAATTTATTATACTTGGATTGGATTTCAAAGTAGCTATGTTATCTACTATCCTAAAAGCTTCCAAATCTCCGTTAATTGGTATACCTTGTTGAATACAAGTTATAATGAATACTCCAATTAAATAAACAGAATAAATTATTAATGGAATTAATAAAGCAACAACTATTTTTGATTTTAATGATTTTTTCTTCTCTTTTGATGAGAGTATAATATCTCTTACTGAACAAACCACCTCATCTATATAAATATTTGATATAATTATAGCGATAATAATTAATATACCTATGTTTATAAGTGTATTTGTAGCTCTATAATTAAACACTTTCCAAAAATTAATGTCTTTATATTCATTCACTCTTAGATTATAAAGCTTGTTATTTGACATTGATTTAATTCTTTTAGAAAATTCATCTGTATCTGTTTGATTTGAAAGCTGTTTTAAAATATTAATCTTATTTTGAAATTTATAATTGCCTATATCACTACTACTTCTTATATCTTCTATACGCCCTCTTTCTTTATCTATATAGTAATTTTCTGTTTCTAAAACAGGCTTAATAAAGATATTGATTGATAGTATTAGCATTAGTATTCCTATAGATATAAACATGCTTTTAGATTTAATCAGTTTTTTTATTTCCCAATTTATCAATATACTAATCCTCCTAAATTATTTTGATTACACATATATATTAAAACTTAAATCTTATATCAATATAGTCTTAACCTTAAATAAAGCTTAAATTATTTGATTTATCAAAAACTCCTCAGAAATATACTTTTAAATTGGCTATTTTAGAAAGTAGTTTATAATACGTTTATTTTTTATTGTAATCTTTTAGTTTATCTTTTTTATAATAGACTTGCTATACTTTTATTAGTAGAATTAAATTTAAAATAAGTTGGTGATTATATGAGAAGTATAGATACTTATACAAAATTGAAAATAAGCTTTTTAGTATCCATAAGCATGTTTATGATTGCTGCTGCATTTATTATTTTTAGGGGAAACTATACATTTTCGATTATTTTTACTCTTTTTGGTATTTTTATTGATTGGAAATTTTATCGCTGTCCAAACTGTAATCATTGTTTAGATTCAAGAATGGAACTTTTAAAGAGTGGTACTTATTGTCCTTATTGTGGAAAGATTATTAAATAGCAATTATTTTACTTTGTTTATTTAATATTAATTAATAGCATTTATTCTATGTACATTTCTTGTTAGATTATAAAGTTTTTTAATATGTTAAAAAGATATAAAGAATTGTAACGCACAATTCTCTATATCTTTTGGTGTTTATAAATACTTTATATAACTTTTTTATCACATATATCTTAAAATTTTTGCTAATAGTAAAATAATTTTTCTATTTTTTTATTTATAATATTTTATCTAACGCCTTTTTACATTTACTCATTTAAACAAAAACTAGTCAGTTTAACCAAACAATTTTTAATTTAAATAATAACAGATATACTCATTTATCATTAGATTTTCTTTTTTAAAAAACAAGTATAAATTTATAATAATTTTCATTTTCAAACAAGCATGTTGAATAATAAAGCAACTTCTAGTATTATATATTTGTAGAATAAAACTAAATTGGTAAAACTAGGAATATTTAGTTTTATAGAGTTATAGGAACTAGTACTAAAAAATTTTATAAGTTTTGTTATTTGATTACTAAAATACAATTTTTATTTTTACTAAATTTTTTAGGGGGATGAATAATATGTTTATTGGAGAAATAGACAAATGTACACATATATTAACTGCTTATATAAGTAGTTCATATGATTATTGTAATTTTTTAGATACACAGTTAGATGATTTTATATCAGAATATGGAGAAACTGTAGTTGAAACATGCTTACATCAAGTTTTATTGTTAGTAAGTCGATATAATTAAAATTAAGTTTTTTCTAGGAAAACCTTTTTGGATTTATCTACCTTAATAAAGATATAATTTTTTCGTACTTTATAAGTAACTATAACTTCTATTAAAGTAAAGATGTATTGGGAGTACATCTTTACTTTTTTATTAAATAAGTTAAAAGCATACACTATAAAAATGAATCATCCAATACAAATTGCACATTCCTTATATCTAACTTAATGTATAAGCATTATTCTATACATATACTCTGTAATATCATCAAATATAGTTCTAAATTTTTACTATTTTATACATTCTCTATAAATCCTATAAATCACATTTATAAAGCCCCCTAGTATGTTTAAACCATCTATAAAATAACACCAATATTTAGAATATTCAATATCAACTGCGTAACTGGTCAATAAAAACGTATAACTAGACAAAATTCTTATCTTTTCTTTATGTTTATTTATTGTTTTTACGAATTCATCTATTTATAATTAATCTAAGACAATTTATTTGTTTTATTTTATTAAATTAGTATGGTGTTAAAAATAATTTACTACCTAATTTTTCATATAATAATACTGTTCTTTATTTCTTATCTTCCTTTTAAACTATTGAAATAGTCTTCTAACTCATTCACTTTCTTTTAAAAAATATTAAAAAGGTTTTTAAAGTAAAATAATAAATATCTAAAACTGGAAAGCAAAAACTAAAAATAATTCTAGATGATTAATAAATTTTTATACATTATGCCAGTATAAATCCCATGATTCGTTCCTAAATCACCTACACATGAAAATTCTTCATTGTAAAGTGGTAGCTTTATATTGATAATCTATTTTTAATACTCCATTTTGAATTAATAGTAACATGAAAAACATAGCTATTAAAACAATAGTTATCATTTTTTATTTTAATATGTTATCATTAAAGCCTATTACATATTATTTGTAATATTTTAGACACTCTTTATACTTATTCTACTGCTATACTTTTATTAAGAAAAATAAATTCTATATGAGTTGGTGGTTATTTATGAAAAATATTTTAAAGAGTTCTTTTCGTACTATGCTAGGTTTTTTTATTGGTGCCCTTTTGTGTGTATCTTATGAATTTATTGTCACAAAAGAAATAAGCTTTTATACAATTAGGATATTTACTTTTTTATTTGGTGGAGTGCTTATAGGTAGCCTAATACGCATAATATTTTATTCTTTAAACAAAACAAGTAGGTAACATTAAATGACTATTTTTTAAAACTTTCACATTAACAAAATATATTTTAAAGAATGTGTATACTATGAATTCTTGGAGCATTGTATTTTTAGGTTATGGAATAACATTTACAATAGCAATTACCATAAGATATTTAATTAAACGTAAGTCCAATTATTGTAACAAAAAATATTTAGATAAATTAGAATTAAAATATGAAAATATAGATAGAGAAAAAGCTAATAAACTAGAAATGTTTTATCACTATTTAATAGGATTCGAATACATAGTAATGGGTTTATTAATAAGAAAATTTGAAACTGCAATAATATTAGTATCTATTATAACAATAGTGTCATATTATTTAATTAGGAAAAAATATATTGTTTTATAAACTTTAAATTTATCAAAAAGGAGGTAATAACTAACTCTAGTTGTTACCTTCTAATTTATCTATTAAATAAAAACTTCTAATTTGATTTTTTAAAATTCTCTCATATAATTATTTCATGCAAGCAATTCCTAAACAATATAAATATATTTTGTTATATTCTTATCTAAATTTCTATATTGAATATGAACCCTGAAGTACAAATATTTGTTTACCTAAGTCTGGCTCTAAAGTAAAACTTCCATATTTTTTAAATGCTAGTTTCTTTCCTGTTGTTATAGTCTTCATGCCCATTTAATCCCCTCTTATAATAAAAACACTATCCTAAATGTTAGTACTTTACTTAAAAGTAAGTACTTGTTTAAATATAAAATAGAACATATACTTATATAAACAAATCTATAAGGAGATGACTTTTATGAAAAAGTGTAAAATAGAAGTGATAAAAACTACATTCCATCAAGATTTAGCAGATAAATATGGCTGTAAAGGTATTGGAAAATGTCCTATGCATAAAGTAGGAGAAGTATTTTTTGGAGATTTTGCTAAACCCAAGAAATTATGTGATGAAGCATGGAAGGCGATGTATCAGTATGTATTTGCTTTATCTCATGGTAGTGAATTATTTTACTATGGAGATTGGATAGATAAGGAAGGTATTGCTATATGTTCTTGTAATGATGGTATTCGTCCTGTTATTTTCAAAATTGAGAGAACAGATGAAGAATCTGAAATGTAATATAAACTTGTTATATAAGAACTTATAATTTATAACTATTACATCAATATTATAGTATTAGTCTATTATTTTGTATGATTATTATTGTAAGATAAAATACACTTATACTAATAATTAATTATAACATCTAATAAAAAATAGATGTTCTACTCCTAATAATATCTATTTTTTATTAGATAAAACAGGCATAAAAAAAGTAAATAATCATGAAGGTCTATATAAACTCACATTAATTTATTAACTTAATTATTTTATAAGCCTTTTATCTAGCTAAATTTATATACTTTCATATTGCCACAGTATAAATCTGATTTAGAAGTTAATGTCTTTCAAAAACTAATTTACATCTACAGGATGCCTTTTTTTAGTTAGTTATATAAAAATCTTTTTAGTAATTTTTTTACTTAATCTTTACAACAGTTTTTATTATTCTTATCTTTCTCATAAGTTCTAATTATTTCACCAAAATTTGAACATAAATATAAATAGATAAGTATATTGTATAGTAATACCTTTATTCATAACTTTATGTAACCATCCTCAGACTAAGTCAATAGTTGCAATATATACCTCTCTGTAACTTAAATTCATTTTCCAATATTTTTACTATTACACTTATAATATTATATATTTATAAAATAAAAAGCATCTCCTTTATAATTTCAAAAAATTATATTGAGATACTTTTTATAATTTAAATCTATATATTTAATTTAAGAATCAATCGTTCTAATATTATTATAATTCTTCATATAAATCAGTACTTAAATATTTTAGACCACTATCATTAAGAGTTAAAACTATACTTTTCCCTTTTTCTGTACTTTTTAATAGCTTAATTGCTGCACATACATTTGCACCAGAAGAAAAACCTGCAAATACGCCCTCTAATTTAGCCAATTTTCTTGCCACATCAGTTGCTTCATCATCTGTAACTTGAATATATCCATCAATAAGTTTTTTGTCTACTAGTGGCAAATCCATAGAGTAACCTCCACCTTGTATTTTATGCCCTTGGTCAGTTATTTCTTTACCTGAATAAATTGCTGCCGTTTCAGGTTCAACTACATAGCATTTAATAGAAGGGTTGTGTTTTTTAAGTGTTTTTGAACAACCAGCAAAAGTACTACCACTTCCAAGAAAATCTACAAATACATCGATATTCCCATCTAATTGCTCCCACATTTCTTCTGCTGTATAACATTCATGTGCATGGTTACAAGCTTCTAGATTGAATTGGTCTGCTCTAAATGCATTTCTTTCTTTTGCTATTTTTTGAGCCTCAATTTCTACAAGTGCTAAATCTTCACCAGATACTTGTCCATGAACTGAATTTGGCATTTGGTCTACAAGAACTACTTCTGCCCCTAAAGCTTTCATCATTCTTGCTCTTTCCATAGAATTTCCTTTTGACATACATGCTATAAATTTATAACCTTTACATGCACAAGCTATTGCTAATCCTGTTCCTGTATTACCACTTGTTAATTCCACAACTGCTTGACCTGGAGCTAATAACCCTGCATTTTCTGCTTCTGTAATCATCTGTAACGCTACACGGTCTTTTTTACTGAATCCTGGATTTAAATATTCCATCTTTGCATAAATTTTGCCTTCAACTCCAAATTCCTTTGTTATTTTAGACAAACATAACATATGAGTATTGCCTATAGCCTCTGTAACATTGTTAAGTACACGCATTACAATTCCCCCTTAGTTTCTCAACTATCATCCGTTGAAAAGCAATCCTTTATGCAGTATAATTTATATTACGGATGTGTAGTATATTTAACGTTCGTTATATTATACCTTTGTAAATTATAAATAACGTTAAATAAATTATACATTCGTAAATTATATTTGTCAATAATTTACATTTTAAGGAGTTAATATGAGTATTAATACTATTATTGCTAAAAATTTAAATAGATTACGTAATGAACGTAACCTAAGTCTAGGTCAACTTGCCGAATTATCTGGTGTAAGTAAAGTCATGCTATCACAAATTGAAAAAGGTGACTCTAATCCAACAGTAAATACAATTTGGAAAATTGCAAGTGGACTAAACGTTCCATATACTGCAATACTTGACCAACCTCAAAATGAAACTTTCATTGTTTCAAAAGCTGATATAGATGTACAAGTTTCAGAAAATAAAGATTATCGTCTTTATTGTTATTATCCCAATACACCAGTTAGAAACTTCGAGTTATTTCAAATGGAATTAGAAGAAGGTCATAGTTACACATCTGTTGGTCATTCTGAAAAATCACAAGAATACATTATGATTTTAGAGGGGCAATTAAAATTAGAAGTAAATGACTGTATTTATAAACTTAAAGAGAATGACTCTATTTGTTTTTCAGCTGAATCAGTACATACATACCATAATAAAGGGGAAAAAACACTGAAAACAGTAATAATAAATTATTACCCAGTTTAGAGAAGTTGTTTAAGAATCGGATAATGATTCCTTATACAAAAAGATAATTCCTGTTAAATAGGACTTATCTTTTTTCTTTAACATTACAAATTTATTATATATCTTTACACTTTTATTAATTATGTTATAATAATCTTATATAAAAGTTTTATATTTTTGACAAATGGAGTATGAAGTACTCCTTTTTTCTTTTATGTTACTATGATAAACATCTAGTTAACATTAATATGTTATCATGTAAAATAAATACAAAATGTCTCTTATATGTACATTTTATTGTTGTAATAATGATTTTATGTATATATTTCTCACAATTGGAGTGCTTTTGCACTCTTTTTTAATACTTATTATTATTGCTTATATACTGTTTGCTTATCTTTTTAAAATATACCTTTACTAGCAAAATATATAGATTCTTCAAGATTCAATTTTTATATTATTATTATAGTTATCAAAAATACTAAATATAGCTAATGCACTTTTATTTTTTAATTCTTTTATATATTCTAGATGGATTTTTAGCATATTTTTAATAAAATTATAATTTTTTTCTTTTAATATAAATTTAATTGTAATAACTATAAAACATATATCTCTATAAATGTTTATTTTCAACGTTTTACACTTATATTTTTTTCCTAAGTTAATTGTCAGTAAAATATTTTATCCACATATTTTATATGAATTCCCTACATCTTATACATATAATTATCTCTCGTATTTTAGTATGATAATTTTGGTTCATTTTATTGTTACAACCTTTACTATAGTTTTATGTATTTCTTTTTAAATAATAAAAAAACTACTTATTTTATTAATAACATAAATAAGTAATGTTTATAAAATATTTTACTATACACCATTTAATATTTTATTTTTATGCAAAATTTATTTTTTATATTGTCAACATTTATAAAATGTTATATATTCTTAACAAGAAGTTAAAAATACATCACATTTTATAATATAGGAGGAATTATTAATGAAAAATTTTAAAGAACTAAATAAGCTTGGATTTTTAGGATTCTTAGGTTTTCTAGGTCTAATCGGTATATTATATACTGGTGAAATACATACTATTAGCTTCTGTGCATTTTTTGTTTTTTTTAGATACTTTAATATAATGCCAGATGAATTATTTAAAGAAAATTTAAGAAAAGCAGCAACTCCAGCATTCTTCTTAACACTTACATCATTATCGGCATCTATGATTATATCTATTGTTTCACACAAAAGTTCTAATATAGAAAATGGACTAGGAATTAGTTTTTCTGTAGCAATGATTAGTTTTATAGGAATTTTTGCATACTTACAGCATATAGAAGGAAAAGGATTAGAATAATGATAATTCGTTCAAAAACTAAGGAATACAGAGCAAGGTATAATATGAATCAAGAAGAACTTGCATCATTAGTAGGAGTAAGAAGAGAAACTATTGGTAACTTAGAAAATGGAAAATATAATCCTTCATTAAAACTAGCATTTGATATTGCTAATGTATTTAATGTAAGTATAGAAGAAATTTTTGAATATATAAAGGATTAACAACTTAAAGCAAGAGAATTGTAATAATAAAAATATAGTTCTCTTGTTTTATTTTACAAAAAAACATATTTCTAGTTTTATTATTTTATTTGTAATATTTTAGATACTTTTTATACTTATGTTACTGATATACTTAGATTAAGAAAAATAAATATCATATGAGTTGGTGATTACTTATGAAAAATCTAAATGCTTTATTATGGTATATATTAGGTATATTTCTCTCATGTTTTATACTATCATTGCTATTTGGAAAATTGCTATACCTAGTTTCTTATATACCTACACTCTAAAAGGTAGCAACTGAACAATAGTTGTTACCCTTTAATCTATCTATTAGATAAAAATTTCTAATATGGCTTTTAAACATTGTCTCATATAATTATTTCATACAAGCAATCCCTAGACAGTCTAAATATCTCTTGCTATACTCTGAACTAAATTTATATACTGAGTATGAGCCCTGAAGGGCAAATATTTGTTTACCAGATTCTGGTTCCAGAGTAAAGTTTCCATATTTCTTAAATGCTCTTTCTTCTCCTGCTGTTATAGTTTTTCCTTTTTTAGTTAAAAAAGTTATTTTACCTATTGTTCTAGCTGGTATAGATAAACCAGTAAACCATCCTATAGAACCACTTATTTTAATTATGTAATCATCTGTATCTAAATCCATAGATACTATGCTACCTCCAAAAGGTTCTCCATGTAGTTGAGTTTTGTATTTTCCATCATACACAAACTGTATAGCATCAACTATAAAAGCTCCTCTAAGTATAATCTTTGTTAATTTATTTCTATTTTTAGCAAATTGGTTGTCATCAAAAGTCTTGAATTCACAATATTCACTACACATTTCATCTAATTTCAATCTATTTTCTTCTAAGAAATTATTTACATAATCTATATGTTTCTTGGCTACTAGATTAAAATAATAATAGTTTGTTTTTTGCTTATTAGAAGATTTTTCAAATTCATTTTTCCATTTGTTTTTATCAAATTTATCTAAAGAACTATATCCTAAAGCTTTTATTGCTTTTTTCCATGCATCTGACTGGTCATCTTTTCTAGTTGTTATTACTTTTTTAACTTCTGTTTTCTGATTTTCTGTTAAACTCTCATATTGATTTAGGCTAAAATCAGTACCATTCTTAATACACTTTAGTGCATATACCATTTGACAAAATGCTTTAAAGAAATTATCTTGATTATTTTTTTGTACCTTCACTTTATCATCAGTACAACTCCAATTTGGAACATATCTGTAATTAAGATATCCATAGTCTGGTATATGACCCATTCTTCCATGTCCAAGATATGCAATTCCTTCATATCCACCAACTCCAGGAGTACCAGAAACATTAATAGCATGCCAGCTACCATTACGATATTCTTCTGCTTTAGTCCATTTAGTTTCTTCTATGTATTTACTTTCTTCTGCTATAAATTCTTTAACATCATTAATATACCATTCAGGTCTTCCAATAAAATACATGTGTGCCCATGTATCTGCAAGTACATGCATTCTCATTCCAATAAATTGTAATTTATATTCTTCAGTACTATGAAAATAGATAAGGTCATTTATAATAGCAGACACAGTCTCACTATTTGGTAAACACATTAATCTAAATCTTCTTTCATCTCCATCTTTAAATTTCCAGTTTGTTGTAAATCCTGTGCTTTCTTTAACTCCATTATAGTTATATTGGTTGTTTAAATTTCCAGGTAAAAAATGAAATGGTATCCATACTTTTCTTATTTCATTCAAACTATCAAGATTCCATTTATAACCCCATGAAGTAAAGTCTGCATAATATTTTTCAAATTCTAAAGTTGTCTGTACTGTAGGGAGTGTAAAATTTACACCTTCAAGAATCATACTCTTAGTTGATTCATCCACATATTGAGCAGAATAAGCTATTGTATTTGCTTCAGAATCATTATAGCCAGCTATTTTAGCTGCAAGATATGTACCATAATAGTGAAAATCTAAATTCATAAAATCACCTCTTAATTTTATTAAAAAAAATTAAATATATATTTATTTATATATGTTTATCTTTATCTTTAATAATAAATAAAATTTTCAAAATATTCAATATTTTCAGTCTAATTTGTCATCAAAAGTGTATAAATGGTCAAAACCCATGTTTTTTTCTAGAAATATGTGTTTTTATAATTTTAATAATCACACTTATAATTAAAAGTGCATAAAATTATTTTAATATAAATTCTTCTTCTCCGCATATATATTTAAATAAATATTTATAACTTACAATTTTTCTTTTATAAACTCTCTAGTTCTATCCATTGTTGACCATACATCATCAGAATAAATCTCTGTGAATTTTTCTCCTGTAGTCTTACCCAACTCTTTCATCTTATTGCAAGCTATCCCGCCAATTACATACAAATTTTGTGTTCTATATGGTTTATAGTCTTCTATATCTATAACTAGATAATTTTCTTTTGCTCTCTTATAATATAATCCTAAGATATCTGCTGATACCTTATCATCTCCACTATATACTATTGTATGTTTAAACATCTGCTTATCCTCTGAATTATCATTTATATTTTTATTTAATATTCCTTCTGCTATTAACTTTGCAATCGTATTTTTATTTTTAATATAATAATCTGTATCTGCTTTGCTATCTACAAAACATACTTCGATTAATATTGCAGGGGCTTTGGTATGACTAAACCAATAAAGACCTCTTACATCAGATTTTGCACCTCTATTTTTAAACACTATTGACAATTTTGAATTAACTTTCTCAGCATATATTTTACCATTATTAGTTTTATATATCGTTTCTGTACCCATTGGATCTAGAGTTGTGTTATTTGCATTAAAATGAATTTGTACTGCTAAATCTACGTCTTGTTTGTTCGCTATTTGACATTGTTCAGATAGATAATTATTCGATTTATCTATCTTCCCAGTATATACAGTTGCTCCACCTTGTTTCAACCATTTAACAATTAAATCAGTTAGTATTCTGTTTTCTGCTCCTTCATCTATGTAACCAACTGCTCCTGTTCCTTTACCTGTTAGTGTATGCCCTGGTACTATTGCTATTTTCATTGTTTTTTCCTCCTTTAACCATTTGTAAGTTTGATTTATACCTATTGATATACCCCAATAAATTACACCTTGTAAAACTCAGTAGCATTTAATTCTAACATTACACTGAAAAACGTATCAAGTATTAATAACACTGCTGGAATATACTTGTTATCTAACTGTTTATACTTCTTACAACCAATTCGTAAAACATAAGGAGCCGCAACTAAAATTAGTAAATGCTCGGGTATGAAGTTTACTAAATGATACATTTCTTAACATCTTAATTAAAATGTTCCTCTCTGTATTGCAAATATAAAGAATCATACAAGAGTTATAATCATTTTACCAATCAGCAACTTTAACATACTTGTAAATGTGTTTAAATTCTCACACAATACTTTTAATTTATCTATTTCATCATTATTTTTATTTATTGTTATCTCATATCGTTTCAAGTTTTCTTTGAAAAATTCTTAATTCATGAAAACCACCTTATTTTGTATTAAAATAAGACTTAGAGATTATCTAAACCTTATAAAAAAATTTCTAGTATTAATTTTTATTCATTAGAATATTGATTTTTATACTCTAATAGCTATCCACTCAACATTACTTAGAGTTTGAGAATAATCACTTGTTAATTTATATGTAAATCCACTATCATTAAGTGGAACTTGAAATATCTCACCTGTTTTGCTTTGATAAATTTCTCCAGCAATAGTAGCAGTATAACTAGAATAAACATATACATAATATTTCTTATTAATATAGCAAATAATAAAAAATTAGGTGTGAAGTTTAAAGAAACATTTAAACTCGCATAACCACCAAAAGAATTACAATTACTTTTTGCAAATTTTGCACGTTTAGAAATTTCCGTATTTAACTGACTTATAGAATTATTAGCATAAGTTAATTGATTTGTTAAATTCTCAGTGCTGGTATCTCCACTCTCAATAGATTGTTTTATCTTTTCTGGCAATTCCACTAATGTATTGTTTAGACTTGATTCAATATTTTTTAATACTAATATATTTATGATAGATGTTTTACTATTTATCAATCCATATTTAATTTTGCTTGAATTTACATACCAATTAGCTAATATAAAACCTTTATTAATTCAAGAAAATTCATTTTATTTTGAATCTTTACATACCACTTAGTTAATATAAAACTTGTCTTTGAAAAAGAATTAAGCGATATTCTGAAAGACTTTACATACCACTTAGTTAATATAAAACGGGGTTTAAATTTGATTTATTTTTATTCTGGTACGCCCTTTACATACCACTTAGTTAATATAAAACCTAGTTTTTCAATGCCATACTTAGTCGGAATGATTGCCTTTACATACCACTTAGTTAATATAAAACACTAGATATAATAAATTTAACTTTTGGAAGAAAAAACTTTACATACCACTTAGTTAATATAAAACTAGCTTCCTTTGCTGAATCATTAATTATTACTTTATTCTTTACATACCACTTAGTTAATATAAAACGATTAAGCCCCGCAAAAAGGCTCGAATCTCTTATGACCTTTACATACCACTTAGTTAATATAAAACTTAGCAAGAGAAAGCAATCTATATTTAAAAAAAGAGCTTTACATACCACTTAGTTAATATAAAACTCATTACATTTCCAGCCACATCTTTTAGACCCGAAACTTTACATACCACTTAGTTAATATAAAACTATCAATACTTAGATAATGTTTTTTGCCAATTTTTCACTTTACATACCACTTAGTTAATATAAAACCCCAAAATAAATTGAGCATTTTCAATACTTCAATCCACATAATTTTTTTAAAATTGCAGTGACCGACCAATAGTGTTTTTTGACACTTCATAAAAACTTCTATAGTGCAGTAATTTCAATGACTACAAACAAAACATCGAAAAAATCGAACACTGCAAAACTTTTATATTTTTATTATATCATAAATAGATTATTTTTTAATAAACTATGAAAAAATTTTGCACTTGTTATAAAATATAATTAAACAATCCTTTTAACTTAAAAGATGGTGTTCTTATGTATGTTAAATTAGACTTCATAAGAAAAAAGATACTGAAAAACATTTAATTAAAATCGACTATAAGCAACAATAAATTTGTTACTCCAAACAATATCGCTGTAATTGATAGATACATCAAATACTTAGGAGATATAAAAATAACTATGAATAGATATTCTCACATTTTAGATGAAATAGATAAAGAAACATCTGAGAATATAAACAATATTCTCTGCAAATAATGTTCAGTTTTGTGTCAGTCAAATATCAGTTAATGTCATATTTTTCTTAAATATCAGCCAAATGTCAGTGATATGTATCTTAAGATATGCTAGTAAACAACTGTATTTCGCTACTATTTAATATTATATAATAGTATTTATATCTCAGATTTGATATAATACATATGGTAAAATTTTAATTTATAAAACCAAAAATAACCTACATATATTAAAATTAACAAATTTGAAACTAAGGAGACTTATATGTTAAAGGCAATAAAAGGGAATATAATTTTCACAAAAACTTCAGACACTTTCACAGTGCTTGAAAATAGTTACATTATACTGGACAAAGGCAAGGTAAAAGGAATATTTAAAGAAATACCTAAAGAATATAATAATCTAGAAATTGTAGATTACACTGATAAGCTCATAATACCTGGCATGAATGACCTTCATTGTCATGCATCTCAATTTAAAAATCTAGGAATGGCTATGGATAAAGAACTTCTACCATGGCTTGAAACTTATACATTTCCAGAAGAATCAAACTATGCAGATATAGAATATGCCACAAAAATGTATAAAAAATTTGTAAAAGAAGTTTGGAAATCTGGAACTACAAGAATAACTGTATTTGCTACAGTGCATAAGGAAGCTTCTATGAAACTTATGGATATATTTAAAGAGGTTGGACTTGGAGCATATGTTGGTAAAGTAAATATGAACATGAATTGCCCTGACACCTTACTAGAAAATACTTATGATTCTATTGCTGATACAGAAGAAATTATAAACAAATACAATGATACAGATTCTATTGTAAAACCAATAATAACTCCTAGATTTATACCAAGCTGTACAAGTGAACTTTTAAAAGGTTTAGGAGATTTATGTTTAAAGCATAATATTCCTATACAGTCACACTTATCTGAAAATCATGATGAAATTGAATGGGTTAAAAGTTTAGAGCCTAAATCTAAATTTTATGGAGATGCCTACAATAGATATAATTTATTTGGTCAGACTCCTACACTAATGGCCCACTGCATTCATTGCTCTCAGGAAGAAATAGATTTAATGAGAGAAAATGATGTTATGGCAGTTCACTGCCCAGCTTCTAACTTTAATGTTGGTAGTGGAGCTATGCCTATTAGAAAACTACTTGATAATAATATTAGATTAGCTCTTGGTTCAGATATAAGTGGTGGGCATACCTTGTCAATATTTAAAACTATAGTATCTGCAATACAGTTATCTAAATTATATTGGGTAAATTCTGGTAAGAAGTGTAATTTCTTATCTTTATCTGAAGCTTTTTATATTGCAACTAAAAGTGGAGGAAGTTTTTTTGGAAAAGTTGGTAGCTTTGAAGAAGATTACGATTTTGATGCATTAATTATTGATGATTCAGATTTAAATCATGCCGATTATTCTATACTTGAAAGACTTGAAAGATTTATCTATGTTGGCGATGATAGAAATATCATTCATAGATATGTATGTGGACAATTAATTGAAGAACCTAATATAGAAATATAACAAAAATTTTAATTATATGAAACTTGTTCATATAAACTGTTTGATTTACATAACTACTATGAATAAAAGAGTATCTTTTAAACCTAAAACTATAGGTTAAAATATACTCTTTTTTAGCTTATTTATAAATTTTAGTGAGTGTAACATCTCTTCACTAATATAATTTTCTTTGCTATAATCTACTCTTCACATTTAAGATTATCTATATTCATCTAGATATTGAGCAAGATTACTTATACTCTTATAGAATTAATAACTCTTTTTATAAGTAATCTTAAGCTTTACTTTTGTTGTATGCTTTACATACACTAAGTATTAAGATTGAACCTATAACCCCAAGAACTATTCTACTTATTAAAAACTCCACTGGCACATCAAATGCAAGATTCGCCATCCTATTTGCAACTTTATTTTCTATTACAGAATTTACAAGATTCTTGCCAGATATAATAGATAATGCATTGGAATTTGTTAAAAGAAATATTATTGGAATAAAAATATATAGTAAGTTTCCATTTATATTTCCAATAAACATACCTACACATGATACAAATAATACTGACGGTATTAAAATAAGTAGTATTGGTTTTACAAGAGTTTCAAAATCATTAAATTGAAATAATCTATTGTAAAAAATAAAACTTATTGCAATTACAACTGTAACTGTTAAAAGATATGCAACTGCTATTGTAAGACTTTTTAAGCAAAAATAGAAATATTAGATTCATTCCTTATCATTTCACAAACTACAAAACCATCTATCTTTGGCATAAGTATATCTACTAAAATTAAATCAAAGTAATTTTTTTTGAACTTTTCAATACCATCAAGCCCCTCTTTTGCTGTTATAATAGTGTATCCTGTATTTTCTAAAAATGTTTTTATTATATTTTGAATATCTATATCGTCTTCTATAACTAATATCCTTTTTGACAAACTTATACCCCATTTCTATATCTATAAATTTTAGATTGCATATTTAGATTATATCTTATCTTTATGTTTTTAATGTGTGGTGTAAAGTTAATACCTTAAGCACTTCTCATATTATATATTTGGAAAAATATAGGGTCAATAGCATAATCTAATGTAAATTTCTCCATAAATATTTATATTTTTCCTCATTTTTTAGTTTTATTAATTTTTTTAAGAAATACTAAATTTTATTTGTAAATATGTAGCATTTTTTGCAGTATTTTTATATAATATATATGTACAAATAATTTTGGAGGTTTTATCTAATGAGTGAGTTTAGAAATGTTACTGCAGTAAAGAAGGCAAACGTTTATTTTGATGGTAAAGTAAGTAGTAGAGTAATAATATTCCCTAATGGAGAAAGAAAAACTTTAGGATTAATGTTACCTGGAGAATATACTTTTTCTACTAGAGAAGAAGAAATAATGGAGATGCTTGCTGGAAGTATGGATGTAAAGTTACCTGGAAGTAATGAGTTTATAACTTATAAAGAAGGTCAAAAATTTAATGTTCCTAGCGATTCAAGTTTCGATTTAAAGGTTAACGAAGTTGTTGACTACTGTTGCTCATATATAGTCGATTAATAAACATACATATTCTTACATAAAATTAAACACATCTGAAAAGAGCAGTTTATTGAAAAACTGCTCTTTTTTATATAATCTTAAAATTAATTTAAATCTGGAACTATTGTATCTAATATCTCATCTAATACGAACAGCATTACTTTTATCATAATTGGCATTAATACTGCTAATGCCATCGTTATAAGAATTAATTCTTTACTTAATGCTACAAATGAGAATAATCCACCTAAAAATAGAATTCCAATAACAAATGCAATGGTCATACTTACAATTAAAAATAATCTTTCTTTATTAAATGGTAAACATTGTTGTCTTAATATTAAAAGACCACATACACCAGTTAATATCGCACACATTGTAGAAAATACACTTGAGCTATAACCTAAGTATTCAACTATATTGTAAACAATAATTACATTTACTGTCACACATAGTGCTCCTGGCAAAGCATTTTTTAATATATTAAGTAGAAAACTTCCTGAAATTCTACTTTTATTTGCTTCAAGAGCCAAGAAGAATGATGGTATACCAACTGTTACAGCTCCAATTAGTGATAATTGTATAGGTACGAATGGATACTGTCTACTAAAGAAAAATAATGTTAATAGCGACAAGAAGAATGAAAAAATTGTCTTTACTAAAAATAAAGAGGATGCTCTTTGAATATTATTAATTACCTTTCTTCCTTCCATAACAACTTTTGGCATTGATGCAAAATTTGAATCCAACAATACTAAATTAGAAACATTTTTAGTAACATCACTTCCAGACGCCATAGCTATACTACAATCAGCTTCTTTAAGCGCTAACACATCATTTACACCATCTCCAGTCATAGCTACTGTATGATTTTGTTTTTTTAATGCCAAAATCATTTGTTTCTTCTGTTGAGGGCTTACCCTTCCAAAAACACTATATTTATCAACTGCCTCATATATATCTTCATCACTTTTAAGTGTTGTTGCATCAATAAAATTACTAGCCGTTTTAAGACCTGCTTTTCTAGCCACTTCACTTACTGTTACTGGATTATCTCCAGATATAATTTTTATATCTACGCCTTCATTATAAAAAAATTCTAAAGTTTCCTTAGCCTCATCTCTAATTTTGTCCAAAATTAAAATAAAAGCTAGTGGCTTTATATCTTCAGGTATATGATTTTCTTCCATATAAGAATTACTATGAGCTAAAACTATTACCCTATTGCCTTTTTTAGAATATTTTTCAACCTCTGTTTTAAGTTCTTTATGTTTATCCTTAAAAATAAACTCAAATGCCCCTAGTAAATATGTACCTTTATCTTCAAAGGCTACTCCACTGTATTTTCTTTCTGACGAAAATGGTATTAAACTTTTAACTTTATAAGTATCTAAAATATTGTATTTATCTCTTATTGCATTTATTGTTGCATTATCATCCTTAAGGGAATTGCATATATTCCCCATTATATCATCAATATCTATTTCGTCTAACATTACTACATCATCAACTTGCATTTTACCTTCTGTAATTGTACCTGTTTTATCAAGACACAATGTGTCAACTCTAGCAAGAGTCTCTACACAGTATAATTCTTGCACTAAAGTTTTATGACTTGCAAGCTTTATAGTTCCTACAGCTAGAGCAATACTTGTAAGCAATGTCAATCCCTCTGGTATCATTCCATTTACAGCTGCCACAGTACCTACTACAGATGTCGTTATAGAATCTCCATTTCCAAAATGTTGCTTTACAAATAATATAATCCCTAGAGGAATAATTATTATACCTACAACTTTTAATATTGTATTTAATGAATTTCTAAGCTGAGAATTATGTTTTCTAGAAATCTTGGCATCATTGGCTATCTTATTTGCATAGTTATCTTTTCCTATATTTTCAACTCTCACAAAAGCCTCTCCAGAAACTACAAAGCTACCAGAATATAAGAAATCACCTTCATTTTTTATAATAATATCAGATTCGCCTGTAATTAAAGATTCATTTACCTCTAATTTTCCATCTAAAACTTTTGAATCTGCACAAATTTGATTCCCTGTTTTTAAAATCATAATATCATCTAATACTAATTCTTGTACATCAATCTCTTTTTTCTCTTCTTCCCTTATAACAGATACCTTATTTGAAACTATGACAGATAGATTGTCCAACAATCTTTTGGCTCTTATTTCTTGAATTACTCCTATAATAGTATTAATTACAGCAATAAATATAAATAAAGTATTTTTAAAAGAACCAACTGATACCAATAGACAAACTAAAACAATATTTATGAGATTAAAAAGTGTAAACACATTATCTTTAAAAATTTGTTTATATGTTTTAGTTTTTCCATTATCAAATACATTAATTAAATTATCATCTATTCTACTTTGAAGTTGTACGCTACTTAATCCCATGTTTATATCGCAATTATACCTTTTTAAATTAACACTATCCATATTCTACTCCTTTCAACTTAACCCTTTTTTATACTTAAATCTACAAATATATTATAAAATTCTCAATTTTTATATTTTATTATTCTATAGTTTATATAATAAAATATAAATCTAAAGATTTTAATAATATAATTCTTAAGATTTCCTAAATTTTTATAAATTTCGATATATTTTAGTTAAGCTTCTCTTAAACCAAAAGAGTAAAAGTTGTATCAAAATAAATTTCTATAATTTTTATGAATATTGGTATAATAATCATCATGTTAATATTCTTATATAAGCACTAATATAATTTAAAACTTCAGTAGTAAATATTATATATACAAAAAAAGCTATCTAAACTATATCAAGTTAGATAGCTTTTTGTTATAAATACAAATTCCTTTATATTTATAATCTCTATTTTTAATTATTTATCTTTGCGACCATGTAAGTATAGGTTTCTTTACTGCCCTTGCATCATCCACTCTCTTAACTAGGGTATTATGTGGAGCAGTTTTCAATAGTTCTGGTTCTTCTTTTGCCTCCTTAGCAACATTTTTCATAGCTTCTATAAAACTATCTAATGTCTCTATGCTCTCACTTTCTGTAGGCTCTATCATAAGTGCCTCATTTATGATAAGAGGAAAATACATTGTTGGAGGATGATATCCATAATCCAGTAATCTCTTTGCTATATCTATAGTTTTTATATTTGACTCTCCTCTTGGTAACCCACCTAATACAAACTCATGTTTACATAAGGTATCTATTGGTAATATATAGTCATCTTTTATACTCTCTTTGATATAATTTGCATTTAAAACTGCCATTTCACTAGCCTCTTTAAGCCCATCTCTTCCCATAGTTAATATATATGTGTAAGCTCTTACAAGCACTCCAAAATTGCCATAGAAGTTTTTAATTTTTCCAATAGATTTTTCTCTATCATAATCTAATACATATTTATCTTCTTGTTTTTCAATCACTGGTATTGGTAAAAAAGGTACCAATTCTTTTTTAACTCCAACAGGACCAGCTCCTGGACCTCCTCCTCCATGAGGAGTAGAAAAGGTCTTATGAAGATTAAGATGAACTACATCAAATCCCATATCTCCAGGTCTTGTTATTCCCATAATGGCATTCATATTTGCACCATCATAGTACAAGAGTCCTCCTGCTTCATGTACAAGACTTGCTATTTCTTTTATATTTTTTTCAAACAATCCAAGAGTACTTGGATTAGTAAGCATAAGAGCTGCTACTTCATCACTTAAAGCTTCTTTTAACGCATCTATGTCTATAGCTCCATTTTTATCAGATGTTATCTGAATCACATCAAAGTTTGCCATAGCTGCACTTGCTGGGTTTGTTCCATGTGCAGAATCAGGAATTATTACTTTAGTTCTCTTATGGTCTCCTCTATTTTCATGATATGCTTTTATAATCATAAGACCTGTAAATTCACCATGTGAACCTGCGGAAGGTTGTAGTGTAACTTCATCCATACCTGTAATTTCTGCAAGTCGATTTGATAAGTCATACATTAAAGAGAGAGAACCTTGTGCTGTGTATGAAGATTGGTATGGATGCATTCCAGTAAAGTTTGGAAGTGCTGCCATATCTTCATTTATTTTAGGATTATATTTCATAGTACAAGAACCTAAAGGATAAAAACCTGTATCAACTCCAAAATTTTTATTTGATAATAGGGTATAATGTCTAACTAATTCTAATTCGCCAACTTCTGGCAAATTCAATTCACTTTGTCTAACCATACTTTGGTCAATCATATCTTCTACTTTTATATCATCTATATCTAACTTTGGAAGCGAATATGCTTTTCTACCTTTTTTAGATATATCTATCAACAAACTATTATATTCTTTCATTATAATCCCTCCATTATTCCAACTAACTTATCTATTTCTTCTTTGCTTCTTTTCTCAGTTACACAAAGTAAAGTTGAATTTTTTAATTCTGGGTAATTGTGCTCTAAGTTATAACCACCTAATATATTTTCTTCTAAAAGCTTATTATTTATAGTCTCTATATTAAGATTTCCTTGTACAGTAAATTCTTTGAAAAATTTACCTTTAAATATTGGCTTATATTTTCCTGTTTGTATAAGCTTATTATAAGCATAATGTGCTTTTTTCATAGATTGCATACCAACCTCTTTAAATCCTTCTTTCCCCATAGTAGCCATGTATATTGAAGCTACAAGAGCATTTAAAGCTTGATTTGAACATATATTAGAAGTTGCTTTTTCTCTTCTCACATGCTGTTCTCTAGTTTGTAAAGTTAACACATATGCAGTTTTTCCTTCTGTATCCAAGCTTTGCCCAACTATCCTTCCTGGCATTTTTCTCGTATACTTAGATTTACTAGCCAAAAATCCTACATAAGGTCCTCCAAAGTTAAGAGGATTTCCTAGTGATTGAGCTTCTCCAATAACAATATCTGCTCCTATCTCACCTGGCGTCTTTAAAACACCTAATGATATTGGGTCAACACTCATAACTAACATAGCTTTATTTTCATGAGTTATCTTTTCTATTTCCTCCATTTCTTCAATAATACCAAAGAAGTTAGGAGTCTGTATAAGAACACATGCTGTATCTTTATCCACTGAAGCCCTTAATTTTTCTATATCTGTAGTTCCATATTCATTACAAAAATCAATTTCTACTATTTCACAATCTTTGTATTGTAGATAAGTTTTAAGTACTGATAAAGTTTCAGGATGTGTAGTTTTTGATACTACTATTTTACTTTTTCTAGTCTGATTCATAGCCATTATGCATGCTTCTATTGCAGCAGTTGCTCCATCATACATTGATGCATTTGCAATTTCCATTCCAGTAATTTCTGCAATCATAGATTGGAACTCAAACACTACTTGTAAAGTCCCTTGACTTATTTCAGCTTGATATGGAGTATATGCTGTATAAAATTCAGACCTTGAAGTTATATGTTTTATAATTGATGGTATATAATGGTCATATGCACCAGCTCCAAGAAAACAAGTTAAGTCTTCTAAACTTAAATTTTCTTCTGATAGCCTTTTTACTATTTTACTTACTTCTAATTCAGATTTCCCACTTTCCAAGTTTAAATCTCTTTTTAACTTTATTTCATCTGGTATATCTGAAAATAATTCATCAACTGAATTTAATCCTACTACCTTTAACATTTTTGATTTATCTTCACTTGTGGCAGGTATATATGAAAATTTATTTTCTTCATTTAATACAGTATTATCTTTTTTATATTGCTTTTTATAAAAAGGTTTCTTAACTATCATGGCAGGAACAACTTTTTTTCTGATTGCTATACCTATTTCATTTCCTACTTTTGCATACTCAGAATCTATAATTCCCATACCTAAAATCTTTCCTGTTGTTGGAGAAGCACATCCTGTTGTTACAAAGCCTACTATTTTGTCACCAATCTTTATATCGTATCCATTTCTAGGCATCCCTTTGCCTTGCATTTCAAATCCAACTAATTTTCTTTTAGCTCCATTTTCTTTTTCTTCTGATAAGATTGTTTTTCCAATAAAATCTTCCTTGTTTATTTTTACAAAAATGGATAGGCCTCCTTCAATTGGAGATATATGTTCGCCTATTTCATGACCATATAGAGGTAGAGCTACTTCAAATCTCAAAGTATCTCTACAACCTAAACCAGCAGGACATATATCTTCTCCTCCAGCTTTTAAAACTTCATTCCAAATTATTTCTGTATGTTCATTTTTACAATATATCTCAAATCCATCTTCTCCAGTATATCCTGTTCTTGAAACTAAACAAGTTAAACCACATATTTTTGTTGATGGAATTGACTTATAAAATTTTATTGATTTTAAATCTATGTCTGTGATTTTTTGAAGAATTTCTTCTGCTTTAGGCCCTTGAACTGCTAGTTGACTAACTTCATTAGAAACATTTTTTATATCTACATTGTAACCTTTACTTTGTTTTATTATCCATGCCACATCTTTATCTATATTCCCTGCATTTATTACTAATAAATAATCTTCTTCACCAAATTTATATATTAATAAATCATCAACTACTCCTCCGTTTTCATAACACATAGGTGTATATATAATGTCATTTACCTTTAATGTGCTTATATCATTTGTAACTAAATTTTGTATAAATTTTTCTGAATCTACACCTTTTATTTGTACCTCTCCCATATGAGATACATCAAAGATACCTGCACTTTTTCTAACCATTTCATGCTCTTTATTTATTCCTTCATATTCTAAAGGCATTTCCCAGCCAGCAAACTCAACAAGTTTTGCTCCAAGCTCTTTGTGTATATTATACAAAGGCACTCTTTTCAATTCATTCATATATAACCCTCCCTATAAAATTAGACCCACTATATTTAAGCAATTTCGATATTATGTCCTATACTTTTTCATAAAAAAAAGATATATTAGCATAGAAAATAATCCTAGCCTATATATCCCTGTTTGTATACCTGAAAGATTTAATAATTTAATATTATTTTGCTTCTTCGGTGACTTATAGTATATTAACTTAAGTCTCTCCAGAGTCCCATCAACTAGCGATATCTTTGCCTGAAAGTTTCTCTAAGAATTGGCATTTCTTAAATTTCTTCTTCGGCGCCTTTTTATATAAAGGTCTCTCTCGCTAATCTCATTTGGAAATATTTATTTTCATTTTTATTGTATGAATATTTCAATTAAATGTCAACACATTATATTTATTTTTTTTTATGTATTAATTTTTTTGTTAAGTTTTTATTATCAATTATATTACTTTTATATTATTAACTTTTATACATATATGTTATATATTAATGTAAAATAATATATTTATTTAATTTATTATTAATATGTCATACAAAACACTAAAAGTAAAGTTATATTGTAATTTACTATATTATGTTAAAGATATATTCATACACACAATAGAATCGTTTGCAATTTTATCTTTGTGAAAAATAAGATTTTGAAATAGAGCATTTTTAAATAAAATTAAACTTATTAAACAGATATATTTTTTATAAGTTTATAAAAAACAGATTATATTGTGACTTTAAATTGTTTATTAGAAATACGTTATTATAGATTTTATATTCTTAACAAATGTCTTAAAATTTATATGTAAACACATTTTCAGACAACAAAAAAAAGCACTTAATGTGCTTTTGTATATTTATTAGAAAATATCTTTAGAAATATATTCATATTGTATTTTGGTTTATTTCTCAAAAAATAAAAACGGGATAGCCCACTCCGAAAGCCAGCAACCCCAGTTTTTTTTTCAGCACAACTAAGCACTGTAGAGTGCGGATGAAGGGAGTCGAACCCCCACGCCAATGGCGCTAGATCCTAAGTCTAGTGCGTCTGCCAATTCCGCCACATCCGCTTATCACTCTTTTATTTTACTATATTTCGCTATTATTTTCAATAACTTTTTAAAATTATCTAAAAACTAACAAAACAATGATAATAAAAGGTGAAATTTATTTATATCCTTATTCTGCAAGTTCTATCTCTGCTTCATCAACTTTCTTACCAATTATTTGAATACCCACAAATATCGCAGCTATAGCCACTGGTAATACTATATATATTGGTAATCCAAATCCAGCTGGTATATATCCAAATACAATAGTGATTATTGCTGTAAATATAGCGTATGGCATTTGAGTATTAACGTGGTCTATGTGATTACAACCAGCTCCCATTGAAGAAAGTATTGTTGTATCTGAAATTGGAGAACAATGGTCTCCAAATATTGCACCTGTTAAAACTGCACTTGTACTTACTATTACATAGGACATATCAGGGTTTAATGAGTATGCTAGTGGTATTGCAAGTGGCATAAGTATACCCATAGTTCCATAAGCTGTTCCAGTAGCAAAAGATATTATTGCTCCTAAACCAAATATTAAACTTGGCAATAAGAATGGAGGTAGTGAGCCTGATAATAAGTGTATTAAAAATTTAGCTGTACCTAATTCTTTTATTACTGAACTCAATGACCATGCAAGTATTAATATTACACCAGTAATTACTAAACTTTTCATTCCATCTATCCAGACATCAATTGCTTCTGATACTGTAAAAATCTTTTTTACTACAGCCATTATAATAGCAACTAAACTTGCAACAAGTGCAGATTGGAATAATGCTCTAGATGCATCAGATGCACTAAATGCTTCTTTTATTGCCCCAAAAGAATATGGTGAATTTGTAAATAGTTGTATTAGAGCTTTATCTTCACCTTCCATTATAGATGTATATCCACTATAATAGAATGATGCTAAAGCAACTATTATTAATGTTCCAATTGGAATTATAGCATTCCACACACTCAATTTCACTCCATTTTTTGGAGCTAAATCATCTAATTCTTCTACGCCTTCATCAAGGTCTGTACCAACTTTTCTACTTCTAGATTTTATCTCAGCCTTTCTCATTGGCCCAAATTCTTTTAATAATAATGCTGATATTACAATAAACGCTAATATTAATATATTATAAAATCTAAATGGTATTGTATTTAAAAATATACCAAATGCATCAACATCCACACTTATACTTTCAAAAGCATCATGTATTAAACCAACTTCAAGACCTATCCATGTAGATATTATGGCTAATCCAGCAACTGGTGCTGCTGTAGCATCTATTATAAAGGCTAATTTTTCTCTTGATATTTTCATTTTATCTGCAACAGGTCTCATCATAGGACCTACTATTAATGAATTAGCATAATCATCAAAGAATACTAAAAGACCCAAAAACCATGTTATAAGTTGTGTACCTTTTGCTGATTTCGCTCTTTTGGCAAGTGCTTCAGCTATAGCCTTAGCTCCTCCCATTTTAGCAACAAGATTTATTACTCCTCCAATTGCTAGAACTTGTAGTATTATTCCTGCATTCCATGGGTCTGATAGCGATACCAAAGCTCTGTCCACTAAATCTAAAAATGATTGTATAAGTGTGGCAAACACATTTATACCACTAGCTTTAATTATAAAACTACCAGAAAGAATTCCTATAAGTAAGGAAATTATTACGTTTTTAGTTATAAATGCAAGTATTATAGCAACTAATGGTGGTATTAAAGTTAAAATTCCAAATTTTTCTGCATTAGCTAGTGCAATAGTGTCTATATCTTCCTCCGCAAAAACCATTACGGTTGACATTATGAACATAATTGTCGTCAGAAAAATAATATTAATTTTTTTATTTCTCATATAAATCTCCCTCTCTTTTTAGTTTTGTGAATTGTACAGGGTATTTGATAAAACTAAAAAAGCCTTAAGTGCTAAACACTCAAGGCTTAAAAATTACAATACATCAACAATATTAAAATAAGTATAATATAATTCCTTAAATGATAGCTCACCACAAATAAACCTGTGACAGTTGTACATATTTTCTATGTACCCCCAGCAATATAATCTTAAAGCATCGATTATAAAACTTCGGCAATATCTCCTTTCCTAATAAATCTCTGTGCTTAACTCATTATTAGTACTGATAGATTATTGCGCCTCTACCCTTCTATTCACTTTTATTAAGTATATTTTGAGTATATATTATTTATTTAAACTTTGCAAGGTGGTTTTTAAAAATCCTTTTTATTTTTTACATGAAATTCCATTTTATTCTGATTTTGTTTAATGGACACTTCTATTAACACACGATTATCTTCTTGTTTAAAACTTCTAATTTAAAGGACTTTTCAAGTTATTGTCGAATTATAAAATTAATTGTACTAAGACCAACAAAAAAATTTTATCAATTATATGGAGGAATTACTTTAATGTTATTAATTTACAATGAAAAGACAAACCCTTACTTCAATTTAGCAATGGAAGAGTATCTTCTTAAAAATCTTGACGAAGACTTATTTATTTTATGGAGGAATGAACCTTCTATAATTGTTGGAAAAAATCAAAATACACTTTCTGAAATAAATTTAGAATATATAAAAGAAAATTCTATACCTGTCGTTAGGAGACAATCTGGTGGTGGAGCTGTATTTCACGATTTAGGAAATATAAATTTTACATTCATAGCTTGCAATAATAATAGCTTTAGTGATTTCAGAAGATTCACTCAACCAATAATAGACTTGCTTAAAACATTAGATGTCAACGCTGAATTTTCTGGAAGAAATGACCTTCTTATAGATGGTAAGAAATTTTCTGGAAATGCCCAGTACAACTACAAAAACAAGGTAATGCACCATGGTACGTTGTTATTTTCATCTGAGATAAACGACCTTTCAAAAGCTTTAAAAGTAAAGCCTATAAAATTTGAAGGAAAGGGAATAAAATCTGTAAAATCTCGTGTAACTAATATAAGTGAACATCTAAAATCTAAAATGGATATACTGGAATTTAAAGATGCAATTATGGATTATTTATCTAAAACTAATATTGATAATACTAATTATTGTTTAAGTAAGTATGACATAGAACAAATAGAAAAACTTACTAAATTAAAATATGAAACTTGGGATTGGAACTTTGGTAATTCACCAAAATATACTCTTTCAAATGAGTTAAAATATTCTGGTGGAAATGTTGAGTTTAATCTAAATGTTGATAAAGGCATAATAACAACTATAAAATTTTTTGGAGATTTTTTTGGAAAACGTGATGTTTCATTTGTGGAAGACAAACTTGTTGGCACAAAGCATGAAGAAAATGCTTTAAGAAATGTTTTAAATTCAATTGAAATAAATGATTATTTCTTAGGTGCTGATACTGATATTTTAGTTTCTGGAATCTTAGGTGTTAAATAGAAATACTAAAGATTTTAAAATATTTATAAAATTGTGTTTACATATATAAAAAATCATGATAATATTTATAACATAATTAAAAATTGATACTTCTTATCCAGAGTGGTGAAGGGACTGGCCCTATGAAACCCAGCAACCAGTATATTTTTATATACATTGGTGCTAAATCCTGCAGTATTATACTGAAAGATGAGTCTAAATTAGCTTTTAAAGCCTGAGTTTAAACTCAGGCTTATTTTATTTTGCAGTGTGATAAAAGAGGGTATTTTATTTTTAACTAATCAATCATATTCAGGAGGGAATTTATATGAAATTCAAAAAATTATTAAGTTTATTATTATGTCTAGTTTTCACTTTATCTATAGTTGGATGCTCTAAAGCTAACGATGACAAAAAAATTGTTGTTGGTGCTACTTTAGTACCAGGTGGAGAATTATTAGAAGAATTAAAGCCACTTATCGAAGAAAAAGGTTATACCTTAGAAATTAAGAATTTTGATGATTACATACTTCCAAACGAAGCTTTAAATAATGGAGAAATTGATGCAAATCTATTCCAACATGAACCTTATCTAAAAGAGGCTGTCAAAGCTAAAGGATATAAAATAATGGCTGGAAAAAAACTATATGTATGCCCAGCAATACTTTACTCTTACAAGATAAAATCTATTGATGAATTTAAAAAAGGAGATACAATTGCAATAAGCAACAATCCATCTTCTTGTTCTAAAGACCTTAGATATCTTGAAAGTATTGGGCTTTTAACTTTACCTAAAGATGATGGACTAGTTAGTCCTAAAGATATAATCGAAAATCCAAAAGGCATACAATTTAAAGAATTGGATATTGCTCAGATTCCATCTTCTCTTCCAGACGTAACTGCTGCATTTATAGATACTACATACGCAGTACCTGCTGGTCTTGATGCTAAGAAAAATGGACTTTATACAGCTCCTATAAATGATGAGTATGCAAATCTTTTGGCATTTAGAACTGAAGATAAAGATAGTGAAAAAATTAAAGTTCTACAAGATGTTCTTACATCAGATAAAGCAAGAAGTATAATTGAAGAGAAATACAAAGGAATTGTAATTCCTGTTTTCTAGTATATTTAGTATAATTTTAATATTATTATTCTAATCTTGTTGAATATTGACTTGTTAAGTGCTACCATTTAAGTAAATCTATGTTTATGGAGGAAGATTACTATGGCTATAGAATTAAAAAAGGGACAAAAAATAAACCTTACAAAAAAAGAAAATAGTGATTTAGGTGAAATCTTAGTTAATTTAAATTGGAATCAAAAAATACAAAAAAAAGGTTTTTTTGGCTCTCTAAAAAGCAGTAATATAGATTTAGATTTAGGTTGCCTGTTTGAAATGAAAAATGGTGTAAAAGGTGCTGTACAAGCATTAGGTAATTCTTTTGGTAGTTTAGAGAATCCCCCTTTTGCTCAATTAGATGGAGATGACAGAACAGGTAGCAATACACAAGGAGAAAATATAAGAATAAATGGTAATAAAATAAAAGAAATAAAGAGAATACTTATTTATGCTTTTATCTATGAAGGTGTAGCTAATTGGTCTGAGGCTGATGGAATTGTAACAATCAAACAAAAACAAGATTCAGATTTAGTTGTTAAACTTGATGAACATAAAAATGGCTATAACATGTGTTCAATAGCATTGATAGAAAATGTAAATGATGAGACATTCAGTGTTGAAAAAGTCATTAAATACTTTAAAGGCCATAAAGAAATGGACAATGAGTTTCATTGGGGCTTAAAATGGGTTGCAGGAAGAAAATAAGTACATTATCAAGAGACTATGAGTAAATTCACTCACAGTCTCTTTTTTTTATAATTATTTACTTTCTAACTATTATGAACAAATTCTTTATCCAATATTTCTTCAAATTCTAACATGGGCATTGGTCTATAAAATACAAATCCCTGTACTAAATCACATCCAACATCTTTTAGAAATTCAACTTGTTCCTTACATTCAATACCTTCTGCAACTGTTGTAATATTCAATTCTTTTAGCATATGTATAATATTTTTTATTACTGTTTTTTCTTTATCTTTGTCTAAGCTAGCATTAAAAAACATAGAATCAAGTTTTAAAACATCAAATGGTAAATCTTTTAAGACACCCAAAGATGAATACCCTTTTCCAAAATCATCTAAAGAGCAAGTAAATCCATTTTTATGTAAGTCATGTATAATTTCCAAAAAGTGTTCTTGATTCTCAAAAGCAACACTCTCAGTAAATTCAATTTCTATAGTGTTTTGAGGTATATTATATTTCTTTTTTATCTCTGAATAAGTTTCCACAAAGTTGGTATTATAAAACTGTATTCTAGAAACATTAACTGATATTTGAACAAATGGTTTATTTTCATCTAATCTCTTTCTAATCCATATACAAACTTCTTCAAAAACATACTTGTCTACCAAACCAATAAAAAAATCCTTTTCCAGTATTGGAATAAATATTGCAGGAGATATGATACCTTTATCTGGAGTCAACCAACGTACTAAAGCTTCTGCACAATCTATCTTTTGATTATGTAAATTAACTTTGGGTTGAAAATAAACTATAAATTCTTTATTTTCAATGGCTTCATGTATTCTACTTTTGATTGTATTTTCTTCAATCATTTTTTTACGAATATTTTCATTGTAAAAAGCATAATTAGTACCTGGTTTATTTTTAACAGTTTTTTGTGCAAAGTTTGCTCTATTTATTAAATCATCTATGTTTAGTTTTTCAATTACATCTTCAATACAACAAATTCCACTGACAATCGTAATGTTATATTTGTTTTTAATTTCGTTCGTAATATTAATCAGTTTCTCATCTACAACTCGTTGTCGTATCACTAAGTCTGCCTTATCCACATAGCACCTTAAAGCAATAAATCTATCTGCAATTTCCCTTGCAAATATCTCATATTTTCCAATATCATTCATCATAAGATTAGCATATCGTTTTAATATCATATCACCATAATCATATCCAAATATGTCATTAATGTATTTAAAATTTTCAAAATCAATATAGAATACAGCAAATTTCTTGTCTTTATACTTATAAATATTTTGATTTGCATCTAGCTTAAACTTTTCTATAGTATTTGCTCCTGTGAGCTCATCTTTATACGCAATGTTTTTTAAATCTACATTTAATTTTTCCAAACTAATCAATTTTCTATTGTATTGTATAATCAATATAATCCATGCTAACATACCTATAATAGATATAATGATTATTAAAGTCATTAGATAATCACTTTTCTCTTTAGAAAAATTTTCTATTTCAAACACTGTATTATTTGCAAGATAAAAAAAGTCTTCACTTGTGTCTAATAAATGATTGTTTTCTTCATTCATTCTTACTTTTTCTATTTCACTATTTAAATCTTTCCACTTTTTTTCTAGTAAAAATAAATAATCGTTATATGTTTTGCAATCGGTAACTACCAAACCGTACTTTCCATCCCCTGTAATTAATTCATGTAAAATTCCATCTATATAGTCGATTAACTCATCATTTGGTTGATTGTCCATCTCTAATTTGCTTAAACGTTGACTCGCTCCACGGACGATACCAACATAATTAATTAGTTTTCCATAGTCCGCAATATTACGAATCAATTTAATCGAAATGGAGCTTATAGAAATTAATAAAATAAATAAGACTAAGATAGTTACCCTCAAAACTCTCTTCATAAAATACCCCTATCCTCTATGTAGTTTTTCATGTATTAGATATTCTTTATAATCAACTCAACAAAGTTGTGTATAATCATTTTTTCAAATAAGAAGCATGAAATTCCAATAAAAATTTCTATACAATTAAGATATAGAAATGCTTATTTTACATAGTTTATTTTTAGTATTATATCTATTTACAAAAACGTTTTTATAGAAATCACTCTTTTTTTAGATACAGTTTATATTACTTTTAGTTATAAAACTCTGCTTAAAATTATATAATTGCGACAACCTATATATCTATATAATTCAATTATATTTAAAAATTATTCTTTTTGTCTAGTATAACTTTGTATTTTATTATATTTTGAATATATTTATATTATTATAATTCACATTATTATTTAAACTATAAAAAATCAGCCACTTTAAGTGGCTGATTAAATAGCAATAAATAAAACATGTTCATCGTAAATAATAGACTTATTTATTAACTGCTTGTGACGCATCATCTATCATTTTATTTAAAGAGGTTAGACCTCCATCATTTACATACCATGTTGGCGAATCTAAATATATTATGTTATCATTTTTATATGCATCCATAGATTTTATTACATCATTGTTTAAAACAGCTTTTGCTGTTGAGCCTGCTTTTACATCACTACCTGTAGCTATTCCTCTATCTATAACAAACATAACTTGTGGATTTTGTTTTGCTATATACTCAAAAGTAATGTTTTGACCATGACTTGATTCTTTTATATTTTTATCTTTATTTTCAAATCCAAAACTCTTGTATAATACACTAAATCTTGATTCTTCACCAAATACACTTAAATTACCTTCATTCACCATTAGCGTTAAAGCATTTAAGTTTTTTTCTGTTACTTTTTTATTTAGAGCCTCTATCTTTTTTTCAATTTTACTAAATTCTTGATTAGCTTTTTCTTCTACTCCAAATATTTTTCCTATTTTATCTATATTATTTTTAACAGAATCCAAATACTTCTTATCATCTTTACTTGTACTTATTGTTGGTGCTATTTTTGATAATTGCTCATAAAAATCTTCTTGTCTTCCATTTATTATAATTAAATCTGGATTTGCTGACTTTATACCTTCTAAATCTGGCTCTTTCAACCCTCCTAAATCTGCATACTTTTCATCCTTATATTTTTCTAAAGATGTTGGTAAGCTTGACTTTGGAAGCCCTACTAAATTCTCCCCTACACCTAATGCATCCATTGTATCTAGAGCTGAATAATCAAATACTACCACTTTCTTAGGGTTTAACTTTACATCTGTTTCTCCCAAGCTATGAGTTATCTTTATAGTATCATTTGAATTTTCTAATGTCTTAGGCTCATTTTTTTTACCTCCACCTAATGCAAATACTGTCACTAATCCTACTATGGCTACTGCGGCTACTATCGCTACTTTTTTATTCATGATGATATCTCCCTCTTTCTTGTTAATCTCTATTTTAATTTGAATTTATTATAAGGTTTATTTATTTTTATATATCATAATTTAGAAATAAATACAGATTCGATTTCCATTTATATGTTTAATATTAAAGCTCATTTCGTAAATATCTTCTAAAACTTTTTCATTGACTATCTCGTCTGTACGACCTACTTTCTCAATTTTTCCATTTTTTAATGCAACTATATTATCTGAATAACATGATGCAAAGTTTATATCGTGCATTACTAACACTATAGTCTTATCTAGGTCATCACAAAGACCTCTAAGCACTTTCATCATTTGAACTGAATGATTCATATCTAAATTATTAAGTGGTTCATCAAGCAATATGTACTCTGTATCTTGAGCTATTACCATTGCTATATAAGCTCTTTGTCTTTGTCCTCCACTCAATTCATCTAGATACTTATGTTGTATATCAGTCAATTTCATATATTCTATCGCTTCATCAATATACTTTTCATCCTCTTTAGTTAGGTTTCCTTCACTGTATGGAAACCTTCCAAATCCAACCAGTTCCCTTATTGTGAGTCTTAAAGTTATATTATTAGATTGTTTAAGAATAGCTATTTTTTTGGCTAATTCTTTGTTGCTGTAACTAGTTAAGCTCTTTCCTTCTATTATTACCTCTCCACTATCACCTCCTATAAGCCTTGTTACTATTGATAATACAGTACTTTTCCCAGCTCCATTTGGCCCTATAAAAGATGTTATTTTTCCCTTTTCTATATTAAAAGAGACATCCTCTACAACATTTTTATTCTTATATTTTTTAAATATATTTCTTATCTCTATCACCTATTTGCCCCCTTTAACAATAACTGAATAAAGTAAATTCCTCCTATAAAATTTATTACTACACTTAAAGTAGTATCAAATTTAAATACATGCTGTATAAAAAATTGACCAATTATTAATGTAATCATTCCTATCAACATGGAACCAAAAATTAAATATGTATGCTTATACGTTTTAAAAATTTCTCTAGTTATATTGGCAAGCAAAAGTCCTAAAAATGTCATTGGACCAATAAGTGCTGTTGATATTGAAACTAAAATTGCTATTAGTATTATCATCTTTTTAACTACTTTATCAAAATCTACACCTAAATTAATTGCCTGCTCTCTACCTAAAGATAATACATCCAAATACTTTATTTCGTCATATATAAAAGGTATTATGGCAATAATTATTATAAATGCTATTAAAAGTACATTAGTATTTATATTATTTAAACTTGCCATTATGCTAGTTTGTAAAGCTAGAAATTCATTTGGGTCTATCATTACTTGGATAAATGTTGTTGCACTTTTAAATAATGTTCCAAATATCATCCCTACTAGGACTAAAAAGAAAATATTATGTTTATTTTTCTCAAACAATGTCTTATATAATAACATTGAAGCTCCAATCATCATAGTAACATTAATAATAAAATTATAATTCTCATTAATAATTAAACTACTAGTTGAGCCAAATATGAATACTATTATAGTTTGAATCATTACATACAATGAATCCAATCCCAGTACACTTGGTGTCAATATTTGATTATTTGTAATTGTTTGAAACACTACAGTGGTAAATGCTATACATCCTCCACCTAATATCATAGCAAGTATCTTTGGTATCCTCTGTGATAGTGCATAATCTACATTATTCATGTCTATACCATAAATTATAAAAAGTGCTATTGATATTAATAATAATGTGCTAATAAAATAAATTTTTTGATTAAGACTAAGCTTCATTTATATTCCTCCTTAGTATTAAATAAAGGAATAGCATACTTCCTATAACTCCAACTGTAAGTCCTATAGATATTTCATATGGATAAATAACTATTCTTCCAAAAATATCACATATAAGCACAAATATAGCTCCAAATAAACCAGTATACCATATGTTCGCTCTTATATTATCTCCCATATATAAGGACACAATATTTGGAACTATTAGACCTATAAAAGGTATATTACCAGCTGTAACTACTACACATACTGTGACAAGTGCCACTATTACCAAACCTATATTAACAACTTTTTTATAGCTCAGACCTAAATTTGTTGCAAAATCCATACCCATACCAACAACAGTAAATCTGTTTGCATAAATATATGCTAATATTATAAGAGGTATTGTAATATATAATACTTCATAATTGCCTTTAAGTATCATAGAAAAATCGCCTTGCATCCAAGAACTTACATTTTGACTCAAATCATATTTATATGCAATAAAATCAGTCATAGAGCCTATTATATTTCCAAACATTATACCTACTAATGGCACGAATATTATATTTTTAAATTGCAACTTTCTTATTATTCTCATAAACATAAAAGTACCTATAAGAGAAAATATAAATGCTATTATGGTCTTTGTAAAAATAGATGCAGTTGGTATTAAAAGCATACAGATTACTATACCAAATTGAGCTGCATCTATTGTAGCTCCTGTTGTAGGTGATACAAATTTATTTTTACTTATCTGTTGCATTATAAGACCCGCTATACTCATCCCTACACCTGCAATCAATATACTTATCAATCTTGGTATTCTACTCATGATAAATATCATAAGTTTATGCTGATTTTTTGCAAATATATGCATTATATTTATATCTTCGGCTCCTATAAATAAAGAAAAATAAGACAAAATTATTATTCCTATGACTAAATACCTTTTTTTCATTCTCCCTCCTCAAAAACTATTCTTCATTTAAAATGATAATTATTATCATTTTTTACTTTTATAGTTTATCAATAATAATTATCATTGTCAATATGTATATATATTTGTTTTTTACATAAAAAATGTTACTAGAATTGAAACTCCTAGTAACATTAAAATTTAATTTAATAAAATAAATTATAAATGCTAATTTAAATATGTAAGTATTCCCATTAAATATAATAAATATTTTGTAAATTTAAGTTATTTATTATATTATTTTAATATATTTCTAAAGAGTCTATAAAAATTACCACTAGAAATTAAATCTATATCTCTTTTTTTATAACCTCTATTTTCAAGTTCTATTATTATGTTATGTGCTGTATGTGTACTTTCAAGACCATCTACACTTGGGATACTGGCATTTTCAGTAAAAGAACCTATAGTCTCTACTCCTAAGTAATCACTAAAATCAAAACCAAAAGATACATGCTCTATACCTATGAGATTTACCATGTAATCTATATGGTCAACTAAGTGTATCAAATCTTGCTTCTTTGGATTACTATTAGTAAACCCTCTAAAACTATTTATTCCTACTAATCCACCTGTCTTTGAAATTTCTTTTAATTGATTATCGGTAAGATTTCTTTTAGCATCACATAAGTTTCTTGCATTAGAATGAGAGGCTATTACTGGTTTACTTACAATAGACATCAAATCCCAAAATGACTTCTCATTTAAATGTGATACATCTACTATCATTCCCAATTCTTCCATCTTATTTACTGCTTTTTTCCCTATCTGAGTTAAACCTCTGTTTTTATCTCCTAAACAACCTGTAGCAAGTTCATTTTGCTCATTCCAAGTTAATGATGCATGTCTTGCACCGACATCCTTATAAAAATAATCTATCAAATCTATATTTTTTCCAATATGACTTAATCCTTCAATTCCAATTAAAATATTTATTTTATTTTCACTTATACCTTTGTTTATATCAGAATATCTTTTTACTATATTTACAATATCTTTCATATCTTCAATTTCATCTTTTATAGAGCTTATAATTTGTTTAACTCTTTTTTCAGGTTCTTTATCATATGGAGGGTCTATCCATATTACAAAAATAGCTCCTTCTATATTTGCTTTTTTAAAATTATCAAGATGAATTCTTCTAAATACATCTTTCTCCCCGTTGAGTCTTCTTATTGTTACATCTGCCCAAGTATCTGAATGTCCATCGAAAATCATAACAACCTCCAGTTAAATAAAAGTCTTTCTTAAAATAAACTTTTTAGTTCGTATAGAATTATATTAAAATATTTCCTACTAAAAGGCCAAAATAATTGCCAACTATATATCCAAATGTTCCAACTATAAGTATTGGTCCTACTAGTTTAGACCATCCTTTTGATATTGCCATAGCTGCTGCTGTTGTAGGCCCACCAATGTTTGCATTAGATGCAAGAATAGCTTCTTCTAAAGTAAACTTAAATATTTTGGCAACTATAAATGTAACTAACATGTTTATCAGTACCATTATTCCACAATATAAAAGCAATAATGGTGATTTTTGGATTATTAATGTTATAGAAGCAGGAACACCTACTACCACAAAGAATATATAGATTAAAAATGTACCTATCTCTTGTGCTCCTTTTATATCACTAAAGAATTTAGGCATAAATGTAGCAAATAACATAGTCAAAGTAGTTATTATTAAATATTGATTACCAAATAGAGTATTTAACATTGCTAAAAAAGGATTTGATGTTGGTATTATAGCTTTAAACCAAGTTGATAATTCTACAGATACTGCAACGATTATAAAGGCACTACCAATAGCTATTGCTATATCTTTTAAAGATATTTCTTTTCTTCCCCAATAATTTGCTGCTATTGTTTCTCCTTCAGTTACATCCATACTTTCCATCTCATCTACATGTGGATGTTTAAAATGTTTTCTAAAAAATCCAATTGATGGGATAGCTATTAAAACAAAGAAATATAATGCCATTAAAAGATTGTCTGCTACAACTGTTGCTGATACCAATTCTCCAGGTGCATTAAATGCTCCTGACATGGCTGCGAAGTTTACATTTCCACCTATATAGGAACCTGTCATCATAGCTGCAACAACATTTAAATCTGGTACTGCATTTTTTAATAGTAAAAATCCAACCATAGCCCCAATCACAGTTCCGACAGAGCCTACAAGAAATATTACGAGTAATCTTCCACTTTCTTTCCATATCTTTTTAATGTTACATTGATATAACAGTAAAGCTATAGCTAAAGGAACAACATATCCCCATACTTGGTCATACACAACAGACTCTACTGGTATGATATTTAGATTTGATAGTAACATAGCTCCTACAAGAGCTATTATTGCTCCTGATATTTTCGATGCCCAATTGTACTTTTGTTCCAAATAAATACTAAATGCTGCCCATCCAGTTATAACTGCCCATAATACCCAAATATTATCAGGACTTACAAAACTCTTCATCTTAACTACCTCCATTTCATTAAATTAAAATATCTATATTAATATTCAATATATTGAATATTAATACTATTATAATTCATCTTTTCAGAAAATTCAATAAAACAGGGAAAATACATGTATAATAAAACTTTTTTTATTTTACTACTCTTTACAAATTATATGTTATAATCATGTCTGAGGGGGTTTGTATCTAATGAATATAGATGTCGGAAGCAAAATTAGAGCTCTTAGAAAATCTAAAAATATCAGTATATCTACTTTAGCAAAAAACTCAGATTTAAGTACGGGTTTAATAAGTCAAATTGAGCGAAATATGGTTGTTCCGTCAATTGTAGCAATGTGGAAAATATCAAAAGCTCTTGATATAAATATAGGTTATTTCTTTGATGAGATTGAAAAAGAAGACTCTAATATAATAGTAAAGAAAAACAATAGAAAAAAAATAGTAACTAATGATTCTACAAAATTTTATGAACTTCTTGTTCCTAATTTATCTGGCAAGAAAATAGAATTTTTACTTGTTACACTAGATGGTCATACAAAAAAAAGTAGTGAATTTGTAACGCATGAAGGCGAGGAATGTGGATATATAATAAAGGGAAAAATGAAGATAATACTTGGAAATAAGGAATATGTATTGGAAGAAGGAGATAGTTTTTATTTTAACAGTACCATTCCACATGTATATGAAAATTATGACGATGATATATGTATATCAGTCTGGGCAATGACTCCACCTTCATTTTAATATATTAAATTCTCACTTAAATATAAATTAATAAAAATCTGAAATAAATTAGTATGATAAATTTTATTCTAATTTATTTCAGATTTTTCTGGTTTATTAATTATATATATTTGTCATTATATATTAAGTAGACAACTTTCATCTAAAATATTAGATAGTATCTCTTCAGTTCCACTCATTCCATTAAAAGTACTTGATATAAATGAGTTTTCTGTTTCATTTTTATTTATATCACCATGCTTTAATACATATGCTTTATTTGAAATATTGAGCATACCATAGTCCATAACAGAGTCTCCAATTGCATAAAAAGACTCTATTTGTAATTCTTTGGTTAAGTATTTTATAGCATTTTCTTTTGAGATTTCTTTTGGTATAAAGTAGATTTTTCTACCACTCACATAGAACTTCCAATTTTTTGATTCCAATATATTTAGATATTCTTTGATTGAATCCAAATTAAATTTTGCAAAATCCACAACTATATAAAAAAATGTATTTTCTGCAACTTTAAAGTTAGTTATTCCTTCTATATCTAAATAATCTTTAAATTTTTCAATCATACTTTCAATAGGTTCATAATTAGATTTTAATTTATCTATTTCTTCACTCCACGATTTTAATATTTTATTATCTTTAAGTATAATTGCTCCATTTGAAGTTATACTAAAAGGAAAATGAATCCCATATTTATTAAATTCTATACGCCTAAATTGCTCCACTGTTCTAGTAGTTGTCGGTATAAACATACCATAATATTGTATTTGCTTTATTAGATTTATAGTATCTAAAGATATATAAGATATTTCTTTTTCTCTATAAATTTCTATATTAGTATATTCCTTATCAGTATCTAAAAATTTATCAGAGTAAATAATACTCCTGTCTAAATCTGAAAAAACAATCATTCAGTATTCTCCTGTCTAATATATTTTTTAAATATCTTTCATATTTTTTATTATTCCACAACATTTATAAGCCTTTAAGTTCATTTGTTCAACTTCAACATTTTTCTCTTTAGCTAATATAAGTATGTGGTCTAAAGATTTGTCATTTAAGTCTTTAACTAAAATCTTATATGGAACTCTTCTAAGTAAAACTCTTGTTGTTTCTCCAACACCTGGTTTGATAAAGTTAATGTCTGTTATACTGTACTTTTCCTTTATATTTAAAACATCAAAATATCCATCTTTTGTTATATTATCACTTTGCCATTTATCAACTTCATCAGATATGTTCTTAAATTGATTTTTAAAACATGCTTCTATAGTCTCTATATAATTTATAGATTCGTCTTTGTCTTTTAAATGTTTATAGAATTTAGCTCCGTGAAAATCATCTTTACCAATTAAATCTTCTCTTAATACAGTTCTGCTTATTAATCCAGAAACTGTTGAATTTAAACATGCACTTGGTATTAAGAAGTCTTCTCTAATTCCATAAAGTCCTGAATATCCAGCAGGGTCAGCTAATACAGCAAGAGTTGAGTCAAAAGGCTTTTTAAATTTAGCATTAAGCTCATCACATGCTTTTTCAAGTTCTTTTGATATAGTTCCCTTTCCAGTCCACCCATCTAAGAATTGAATTTCTGAGTTTGGATGATTCTTTACTATATATTCAATTGCATTCATATCTATTCCTTTATCTCTTATTATAGAGATTGTATAGTGAGGTAAATTTAGATTATACTTATTTTTTATATATCTCTTTGCCAAAATACCAATAGGTGTACCTGCTCTAGCAAGTGAAACTAATACTACATCAGTCCCATTTTTTTTAATTATCTTTTCACACATAACACCTATGGAAAACGCAAGCTTATTTTTATTTTGTTCTAGTTTATCATGATATAAATTCAGATAATCTTCACTAACTTCATACTCTATTGGTATCATTTCTGAATAATGTCTACCATTTTGTATTTTTAATTCTCTCTCTTTATTTCCTTCTTCTTCAATTAAATTTGATATATCTTTTAATAAAAAGATAACATCATCCTTAGAATATGTGCTAAAATCTTCCATATGGCTCAACTCCTATCTTAAAACTGTGATATACTTTAATTCTCTTAAAGCATTTAGCTACAACATACTATAGTCAATTCTTTTATACTTGTACTTTTAATTATATCAATAAATTCCAGATAAGAATTTTCACTTTTATTTAACTCTACAAATAAATAACATTTAGAAAAATTATGCTTATCTATATTATAAATATAATTTTGAACATCTATATTATAAAAGCTCTTTAGCTTAAACTTACTTCTAATAGGATAATTATTTTTTTCGATATCAATAATTGGACTTCTTGTTGTTGAATGATAGTATGCATCACATTGATTCTCTTTTTCCTTCGCAAACAACATAGGTATATACATAAATTCTTCAGTACCCAAAAATAGAATCTTTTCATTTTCATTTTCTAAAGATTCTTTATTATCCATAGTTATTTTTTTACTTTCTCTCTTTACAATTTCTTTTAATCTAGATTGTTCTCTTCTATTAATTCCAAATCTACCAGTATACTTAACATATTTCTTACTTCCAATATAATCTTCTAAATCAACATCAATATGATTCACTACTAAATTTACTTTATCATTTGAAATAGTATGTGATTCATCAATAGTATAATTATCATTGTAATTTGAAATAACATCTTCATTTATGTCAAATTTAAAGTTTCCTTTAAATAAATATACAAATTCTATCTTACAGTCTAGCTCTTTTTCCAAATTAGCAACTTTTCTTAAGTTATCATCACTCACCCAATTAAGTATTGAACATATAGTGTATTTCTTTTTAGGATAAATACTTTGAACCTTCTTAATTATATTCATACACGTATTAGCTGTGGTAATCTCATCATCGACTAATATTACTTCATCTCCAGCTTTAAAGTTACTAAGCATACCAAAGTATAGATTTTGGTCTGTTGCGTGAGAATGTTCTTCTAAAAATTCTAGATTCTCTAACTCATCAAATTGTTCTCTAGTAGTATGAATAAATTCATATTCTCCACATAAGTAATCAAAAACACTATGCCCAATAGCTGTACCAGTCTCAGCAAAAGCTATAACAGTTCCATTTGATGTTACTTTATTTTTTTCATTATAAATTGTGGCTATTAATTTTCCCAAATTGTCCATCTCACTTGGTTTACATGCTAGATGCTTACCAAGTTTCTTTGATATAAATAAAAAACGTCTTTTACTATTATTTCTTATTCCTATATCTAAAAAATCATTTAATTCTAAATTTAATGGATTGTCAATAATGTCAATTTCACAATTAAAATTTAAGCAATTCTTCATAGTCTACTCCTTTATTTAATACACCATATATTTTAGATAGAATCAATGTTTTTTTAGCCCATAAAAAATGTGGATTTGTTTCATTCATTCTCTCTCCTAATACACCCTTACTTACACCATATTTACTATCTGTACTATTCGATATATCCAAGGCATCAGTAAAATCCTCATATGATATGGCAGATAGTGCTTGTACAATTTGAATTTGCATTGGATGAATTACTGTCTTTCCAATTAACCCATGAAATTTATCCAACAATATTTCTTCTACATACTTACTTCTTATCTCTTCATTCGTCATATCAAAAAACTCTGACACGCCTCCACTTATAGGTATATCTAGCTCTGGTCTTTGAAGATATGTGATTATATCTAGTATAAATGATGAACAAATCAAGTTGTTATATATAGAAAAGTTTTTGTCTCTTCTTATACCATACATACCCAATACGTCAGTTATACCTATTCTAATGCTAAGTATTCTTGACTTATATCTTAAAATAGTATTGTACAAACTATTAAAACTCAGTTCTTTACTTTCCTTATATATAAACTCTCTTGTCTCTATTATTGGAATAACATACATATCTTGAAGATTCATATAATTCAAGGCTTCTATGCAATTCTCTATTAACTCGGAATTTGCTTTAGGAATTAATATCCCTGTTATAGTATGACTATTTTTAACTATAATATCTTTAATCCTCAACAACTGCTCCACATCTTTTATTCTTACAAAAATTAATGGTATTCCATCTTTATTGATTATACTTTCATCACTAATATTTTTCAAAATTAATCTAAGATTTTCTATAGCCTCTAACTCTCCGTTTACTCCAACAGCATCTTCTAAGCAAATAGCTAATGGTCTAACTCCCTTGACATCTCCTATAATACTCTTATAAATCATATTATATTGAGTAGCTGGAACGTATAAAAAAGCACCTAGTGCATATTTCAACACATCTTTTTCAGTCTTAGCATTAAAATCTTCTGGCTCTTTCAAAAAAATTCTCTCCAAATCATCTTTGCAGATATAATCGAAATATTTCAATGTATGGCCTCCTCATATACATAGAAAGGGCCAACTTTATACAAATTAGCCCCTAATATACTACTTATTATAAATTATAGCTGTATTTAATTCTTCTAATCTCTTTGTATTATCCTTAATCAAAACTCTATTATTTTCTTCTATTCTCATAGTTTCATCTATACCACTCTTAATAGTAGTATACATTTTTTCTAATGTCTCTATTTGAACAGAGCTCGTTCCAGCCATTCTAGCTATTTGTGCACTTTGACTACTTACATTTTGAGCATTTCTAAGTAATAATTCATTAGTTTTATCATCAAGTGCTTTTAGAGATTTTGCTTGCAGTTCTTGTTTTTTAAGTAATATAGCTTGAGATAAACATTGTTTGAATACTGGTAAAGTTACAACGAATGCACTGTTTATTTTTCTAATTAAACCATAATTATTATGTTGCATACCTCTAAGCATAGGTATTGTCTGTATAGCTATATTTTCTGCTATTCTTAAATCATAGATTCTTTGATTTAACATATCATAAACTTTTAATAGCTCTTGATAATTAACAACATCCATTTGGTCTCCACTAGTTTCTGATTTTTGTTTAAAGAAAGGTAGTATTTCATTATCCATTTCTTCTAGTGCCATTTCTCCAGCAACAATATATTTTTGAAGTTCATTATAAAACTCAAAGTTCTCATTTAACATAGAGCCTATTTGCTTATTAGAAAGTGCTATATCTCTCTCATATTGCTCAAGCTCAATTTGGATTTTTTCAACTTCTCCTCCCAATGTTTCATACTTTTGAAACATCATTTCAATGGCATTATTAGCTTTTTTGAAAAGTTTTTGAACAAAATTTGGTTCCTTAGTTTCTTGAAAATCATCTAAATCAAACTTGTCCATTATTTTAGTTAAATGAACCAACATTTTAGAATTTTCTTCATTTCTATTTAATTTTATTGTGTTTAGAAGACTATCAGAAACCCTTGCTACTCCTTCAGATGCTTTTCTCCCAAATTGCAAAATTGTATCTGGATTTTCTACTTCTATAAGAGATGTCAATGCTTCAACTTCCTTAGACTTTCTCAGTTCATTTTTTTTATTATTTGTATATTCCATTATATCAAAATTTTCTTCTTGAACAACTGTAGGTAAATTGTCAGTAACCTCTACAGAATTCTTCTCTTTTGAAAAACTATTTATATTTATCCCCATCTAAAATCTTCTCCTCTTTCCAAAAATTTTTTTAAGTAAAGGTATATCATCTTCAAGTAAATTTAATCTAAGGTCATATACCATTTTATCTAATCTGTGTACATCAATCAATTGGTTATTTATAACATTCTCTATATTATTTTCCCCTCCTGGACATAAAATAATAATATCAAATCCAATTTTACTTAGTAAAAGCATAAGGAAAACTATTTCTTTATCAAATACTATACTCTTGTACATGTATATAATCAATTTTGGATTTATAAGAGAATAATCAAAATTATTCATCATATGAACAAGCTTCTTATCCATATGAAGTACTGTAAATAAACCTTTTATCTTGTCCTCTCCACTTAGACCAGTCAAAAACATATTTCCTTCTAATAGCTCTTCAACTTTTTCTAAAATCATAATTTGCTGATTTAATGTCAGTGTTGAAATGGAATAATCTTTATTATTTAATACAGAATTTTTATCTATAACACCTTTTGAATTCAGTAAAAAAGACAAACTAAAAGCTTCTCTTGTAAATTCTTTTGAAAATCTATCTATATCTCCATTAAATTCAATAAATGTTGAACTTTCCGAATCTCTTAATAAATCTAAAAACTTAATATATTCACTTTTATCATTATATATTCCATTAATCTTAGAAAGAAAATTTGGAGCTTCTACTGTGGTATCATTAAACTTAAATCCTGGTCTCAATTTTAATGGCTGATTCCAGTATATTGATATTTCATCAACAGTTGAACTTAAAAGTAAATTTTTTATTTTTCTATCTTGAAGTTGCCAGGGTTTTATAAATCCTGCATCATTTAATAATTCTTCACTTATACGTTTTGATGCTTCAGCCCCGACAGTAAAAGCTTTTTTTACAGAACCTTTGTCTATTTTTTCTCCTGAGATAACCCTTTCTTCAAAAGCAACTTTTTCTTCTATTATATTGGCTTCTTCAAACTCTATCTTGTATTTTTCTAGGTTTAAAACATTTATATTACTCTTTGAATTTGGGTTAAGATATAAAATATCAAAGCCTGCCAAGTACAATATTAAGAGTAAATAAACTTCATGTTTTTTTATATCTCCATAAAATATTACTTTTGGAGCCTCATTTTTATTTATATCTAAAGCACCGATATAGATTTTTATCCATGCCATTATTTTCACTATAAAATTTTGTTTAACTCTATCGTTTGTAAACTCTTTTTCTTCCTCTTTTAATACCCTATCTATAGCTTGCTTCAGCTTATAATCAATCTCATCGAACCCTAAAATATTTATATCTATGTCTTCCATGCTGTTTCTATATTTTTTAAGTCCATTTTTAAAATAATTTATAATATCAAAGTCACTAGGATTTGCTATAGCATCAGTAAATAAAGCAATATCTTTTTTGCTATCAATATTTTGTTTTGCCTTAAATATCTCAAGATTGTACAAAATCTCATCTTCTAAACCAATATATGAAATAAAATAACTTAAATATCCTTTTGAAGGAGTGTAATTTCCTCTATCTGATTGGCTGGAGAATATTTTTTCAAATACCTTTGAGTCACCCATAATTATCCTCCCAATTTAAATGTTTATTTAGAACTGACTCAAAATACACATTTTGAGTCAGTCCATTATCTTCTAAAAATTTATTTTAAGCAGTCTTCTTTGGTTTTACTAGTCTTATTATACATTTTACAACTTCATTGACTACAACCACACTTGCTGCTACACATAAAACTTTTACCCATGTCATAACATCCATAGCTACAGAGTTAAAGAAATCTTGGAATAGCTGAGTAAATATTACTTGTGCAATTCCTGTTAAAACTATTATTTGTAGTGCTAATTTGTTATGTGTAAAGTTTGGAAAAATACTATCTGCATTAAATTCTCTACAGTTAAATGCATTAAATAATGCACTAAATGCAAACAATGCAAACATTACAGTTCCTTTATGAGCTTCATCAACCCCTAAGAAGTTAAATGTAGATTGTAGCATTAGTATTGTTGTTATATAGATTGCATTTAATACTATTGTATACACCATTGATTTAGAAATTATATTGGCTTTTCTATCAACAGGCTTTCTATTTAATACATGGTTTCTAACAGGCTCTAGACCTAATGCTAGTGCTGGTGGACCATCCATAATTATGTTTACCCATAATAATTGTATTGTAGTAAATGGCATCTCTTGTCCCATAACCTGAGATATTATAGCCACTAAAAAGGCAATTACGTTTACTGTTAATTGGAATTGAACGAATCTTTGGAAGTTATCATAAATTCCTCTACCCCATTTAATACCTTTTACAATAGTACTAAAACTATCATCAGTTAAAATTATGTCTGCTGCATTTTTAGATACCTCTGTACCAGAGATACCCATTGCTATACCAACATCTGCCTTTGAAAGTGCTGGAGCATCATTTATACCATCACCTGTTACCGCAACGACATCTCCACTCTTCTGTAGAGCTGTAACTATTCTCATTTTACTATCTGGCTTACTTCTTGCAACAATTGAAATAGTTTGTATCTCTTGTTTTAACTCTTCATCATCTAAAGTATCTATATATGAGGCTTCAACTGCTCTCATATTTCCTTTTAATAAACCTAATTCTTCACCTATAGCTTTTGCTGTATTTATATTATCTCCTGTAAGCATTTTTACAGAAACACCAGCTTTGTTTGCCGTATTTACAGACTCTATAACATCTTTTCTAAGTGGGTCTCTTATACCAACAAAACCACTGAATACTAAATTACTTTCCATTGCACTCACATTCATAGCATCACTTTCAGCAGTTACTGCTGCTTCTTCTTCAGCTTGTGAGATTTCTTTATACGCAAAACCTAAAGTTCTCATTGATTTTATTTGTAATTTTTTTATTTCATCTAAAATCTCGTGTTTTATATTTTCAGTTATTGGTACTATATCTTTTCCTCTTTGGATATGTGAACATAGCTCAAGTAAAACTTCTGGTGCTCCTTTTGATAATAGTACATGATGATTATCTTGACCCATAACAGAAGTCATTCTTTTTGAGTCAGAAGTAAAAGGATTTTGAGCTACTATATTACAATCTTTTCTAAATTGTCTATAATCTACATTTTTGTAGTATAAAAGTAATGCACATTCAGTAGCACTTCCCAAATACTTAACTTCACCATCATTATGCTCTATATCAGCTGTAGAGTTTATCATACAGTTTTCTTCAAAATAACTATTTATTTCTTCTTCTGAACTTTCAATATATCTTCCATCAATATATGCAACTTCTACAGTCATTCTATTTTCAGTTAGTGTACCAGTTTTATCTGAACATATTACAGAAACAGAACCTATAGTTTCACAAGCTTCTTTTTTAGTAACTAAGGCATTTATTTTAGCCATTTTTTGCATTGTTATTGCAAGTGTCATATTTATCATAGTTGGAAGACCTTCTGGTACTGCTGCAACTATCAACGCAACACATACTGTAAATGCTGTTTTTACAGGGTCTATTGATTCTAAAAATGGTAATATTCCAGACATATCTACATTTAATACATTCTTACTTACCATTTGGAAAACCATAAATATAAATAATAATCCTGCTACTGCACTAGAAACTTTAGCTATCAATCCACCTAAATTTCCAAGCTTTATTTGAAGTGGAGTTTGCTCATCTGTATCTGACAGATTTTGAGCTATTTTACCCATTTCACTACTATCTCCAATTGAAGTTACAACTAGAGTTCCTCTACCATAAGCGACAAGTGTACCACCAAATACCATATTTATTTGTTTTGCAGGTATTGGCTCTTGTACTACTAATGCACCTTTAGATTCTATTTCTTCCATAGAAACTATTACATCACTCTTTTTAGATACATCATCAGATTCTCCAGTTAACATATCTTCTCTAACTTTAAGATTTATAGTTTCTATAAGTCTACCATCAGCAGGTACCATGTCACCAGTTTCAACATATACTATATCTCCTGGTACCAATTCACTTTTAGAAATTTGATGTACTTCTCCATCTCTCAATACTTTAACTTCTATGTTTTCAGTCAACTTAGAAAGGGCATCTGCTGCTTTCTTAGAACGACCCTCTGTAATCATACCTATTGCTATACCTATTGCTATAGCTCCTACAATCCCTATTGCATCATGAGTTTCTCCAATGATTGCACTCACTACTGCCGCAATAATCAAAATAACTATCATTGGTTCACTTAAACTATCTTTTAAATCATCCCAAAAGCTTCCTTCCTCTTTTGGTGTAAACTCATTTAAACCATACTTTTCTCTTCTAGCTTTGACTTCTGATTCTGATAAACCTTTTTCAGGGTTAACAGATAAGTCTTCTGTTACCTCTTCTTTATCTACATTATAATATTTGATATCATTATTAAATTCCATATGCACACTCAATCCTGTCTAAATTTTGCATTACTTCCTTAAGGCCCGCATCCTTTGTTCCTTCACCTATTGCTTTAAATTGCCAACTTCCATCTTTTCTATATATAGCTCCTACTATAAGAGTAGTTTTTTCAGAATAATTATTAGATAGATTATATTTAGCTATCTCTTTCTTATTACTTTGGTCTTCAACTCTTATATAGGCATTTTCTATCATACCAAAGTGTTGTTTTCTATCCACACAATTATATATGTTTACTACAAATAATAATTTGTGAATATTTGCTGGAACTTTATCCAAATTAACTAGGATTTGTTCATCATCACCTGTACCCTCACCAGTTAAATTGTCTCCTGTATGTAACACTGACTTACAGGCGCTTTTTAGATTTCCAAAATAAATCAAATCTTTTATTCCACTCAATTTTCCTTCTTGATTAAGCATAAATACAGACGCATCACAATCTATATCAGCTTGTCCTCCACCAAATAGAGATTTAAAAAATCCTCCACCTGTTTGTTGCACAGGGTCCCATCCTAATCCTACGAGTATATTACTCAGTCCAGGGTTCGATTTTTTTAAATCTATTTTATCACCCTTTGATAAATTAATCGACATACTAAACCTCCACAAAATTTTATATAATATAACCTATACATTATTTGTATAGGTTATTTATATTTAATATATTATATTACTCAAATTAAACATTTAATCCATAGTTTCTACAAAGTGCTTCTAAACCACCTTCGAATCCTGCTCCAACTGCATTAAACTTCCATTCTCCATTATACTTATATATCTCACATACTGTAATTGCAGTTTCTATACTAAATTCTTCACCTAAGTCATATCTTAATATTTCTTCGTCATTTTCAGAATTTAAAACTCTTATATATGAGTTACTTACTTGTCCAAAATTTTGTCTTCTTTCAGCGGCTTCATATATTGTAACTGTTACAGCTATCTTTTGAATATGCTTTGGCATTACATCTAAATTTACTAATATCTCCTCATCATCTCCATCGCCTTCACCAGTTCTATTGTCACCTAAGTGTTCTACTGCTCCAGAGATATGTTTTAAGTTATTATAGAATATAAAATCTTCATCTTTTTCAACCCTTTGAGATTCTCCTACCATGAAAACACTTACATCTAAGTCATAATCATATCCACTATCAAATGAATTTGTATCCCAACCTAGTCCAAGTTTTATATTTTTAAGACCTGGATTTCCTTTAGTTAAATCAATTTTTTGTCCTTTTTTTAATACTATAGCCATGGAAAATACCCCCTCTAGTTTATTATTATATTGAAATTATAAGTTTATTCCAAAGTTTCCACATAGTGCAGCAAGACCACCTTCAAAACCAGAGCCTAGTGCATTAAACTTCCATTCTCCATTGTGCTTATATATTTCGGATACTACTATAGCTGTTTCTATACTAAAATCTTCTCCTAGTTCATACTTTATTAGTTCTTCATTTGTATCTTTATCTACTATTCTTATATAAGAATTACTTACTTGTCCAAAATTCTGTCTTCTTTCTGTTGCATCATGAATTGTAACTGTAAAAGAAATCTTACTTATTTCTGCAGGAATCTTAGATAAATCAACAACTATTTGTTCATCATCTCCATCACCTTCACCAGTCCTGTTATCTCCTAGATGTTCAACTGCCCCAGATGTATGTTTTAAATTATTGTAAAACACAAAATCTCCATCACTAGTAACACTTCCACTTGCTCCTGTTAAAAATGCTGCTGTATCTAAATCAAAGTCAAATCCACCATCATACTTGTTAGTATCCCATCCTAAACCTACTAAAATATTTTTAAGGCCTGGATTTCCTTTAGTTAAATCAACCTTTTGGCCTTTTGATAATGTTATACCCATAATTTATCGCTCCCTTGTTAATTTTAGCTAAACAAATCTTGCTAATTATTTATCTTTTTCTTTAATCATATTATATCATTTTTTATTCATTTGTGAAGAAAACTTACTTGATATTTTTAAAATATAATTAAAAAAATGTTTATATTTCTTACTTTTTACATAGATTTTACATACTTTATTAAATATGTAAAATCTATGTTTAATATGTAATTATATATCATTTGTATAAACAAGTACATATTTTATTTTGAAACTACAAAATTCTTGTACTATATTGTTTTAAGTTGTTTTATAATAGATTATATCATCTTATTTTATAGGAGAAAAAATATGCTTTGTACTATTAAACCATTAAAGATTTTAGTAAAAAGGTCAAATGAACCTCTAATTGAATTTATGTCTAATATGCCATATACAAACAAGAGTTCTTCATATATTAAAGAGGTTTACTTTACAAGATATATAGGTGTTGATGATTCAATTGATAAATACATAGAAAAAATTAAAAACATAGATAATTATTTTTTTAATAATCCAACAATTCCTTACATTAGATTAAGCAACTTAAACATAAATTTTGACAAATTACAAATAGATAACATGCTTAAAATTTTTAAAATTTATGATAAAGCTAAATTTAGCAGTTGGAACTTATATAATATTGACTTTCCATGTAAGATAGAAAATGATACTCTGGATTGGACTAAAAAGATTGCATTTAAAAATACACTGGATTTATTTGCTACAAGTATGCCAAATTCAACACCTTCTATTGTTAAAAACTTTGCTGTTAAACTTTTGTGTTGGATAGAATACTTTCTACCTAAGTTATTTTATAATAAAATAAAAACTACTATTTCTCCAAAAATAGTTTACTTTGGAAATATCAAGAGACAAGAACTTTTTTTCTTGTATTTTTTATCACAACTTGGATGTGATATTTTATATTTAAATCCATGTAAAGATATTATTGATTTATATCCTGAAATTTCAAATTTTTCTACTCTATTTGAACTTTCTAAAAAGAATCAAAATATATTAGAATTACCCTTTGAAAAGTATGTTTCAAATATAAGCTATAAAGAAGATACCAATAAGACTTACACCTCTACAGATAGGCCTAACTCTGAAAGCACATTTATTGACACAAATCATATATCTAAAAAGCCTATACAAAATAAAGAAATAGAACTTTCTTATGAAGAACTTGCAAGGTTATCATCTTCTGTTGTTATGATTGTTGTGTGTAATAATGAGGACAAGCCATTCAAGAGTGGTTCTGGAGTAGTAATAAATAATGAAGGTTATATACTTACAAATCTTCATGTAGTTAATGATGGTTACTCATTTTTAGTTAGATTTGAAAATGATGACAATGTCTATACATCTTACCAAATTATAAAGTATCACACAGACTATGACTTGGCTGTAATAAAGGTTGATAGAAAATGTAAGCCAATACCTATTAAAGTTAGTAAAAGACCCGTAAGAGGTCAAAAAATAGTTGCAATTGGTAGCCCTTTAGGTCTTTTTAATACAGTTTCGGATGGAATTATCTCAGCTTTTCGTGATTTTGAAACAGTTCAAATGATACAGTTTACAGCTCCAATCTCTAGTGGTAGTTCAGGTGGAGCACTTTTAGATATGTTTGGAAATTTACTAGGGTTGATTTCTGCTGGTTATGATGATGGTCAAAACTTAAATCTAGCAGTAGAAAGTGACCTTGTCAAAATGTTTGCCAATAATTTTATTGAGATAATAAAATAAATGTATTTAAATAAACTCTTAATAAAATAGCTAGAACTAAATTTCCCATGATAACATGTATAAAAAATTTAATTCTAGCTATTTTTAAAATGTAACGCAAACAAAATATAATACAAGATTAGTATTTAATATTCTTGTCTTCTATAAATAATTGATACCACAAACAAAAGATGAATATAGTCCATATTTTTCTTGAATTATCTCTATGACCTTTAAAATGCGTATCTAAAAGGTTTATTGCATATTTTTTATCTATAAAATCATCTACATTTGAATTAGAAATAGTTTCTTTTACAATTTCTCCTAAGGAATCTTTTAACCAAACTCTTATTGGTGTTGGAAATCCTAATTTTTTTCTTTGAATAACATGTTCTGGAACTATATCTCTAAATGCCTCTCTAAGCAAAACTTTTGTATTATTCTTGGTTGTCTTTTGCTCCATTCTCAAGTTTTTTGCTACATCAAAAACATCTTTATATAGAAACGGTACTCTAAGTTCAAGTTGCTCACATGCAGAAAGTTTACTCATTTTTTGAAGTATATCGCCCTGAAGCCATGTATTTATATCTATATGTTGCATCTTACTTATATAATCATAATTATTTTTTTGTGCATCTCTATACAAATTATATAATAAATATTCATATATATTCTTCTCTTTGTACTTAGAAAAAAATCTTTTTACTTCACTATTTTCAAAAACCTTTGCATTTCCTATATATCTTTTTTCTAGTGGTGTTGTAGATCTATAAAAATAGTTTTTTCCTTTCATGTTTGGCATAAGTTCTGAAACTCTTCCTAATACACTTTTAATATAAGTAGGTGAATTTACAATGGATTTCATATTATTGTATTCATTATATATATTATATCCTCCAAATAATTCATCTGCACCTTCTCCAGACAATGCCACTTTAACATGTTTACCTGCTTCTTTGATTAAGAAATAAAGACCAACTTCTGAAGGGTCTGCTACAGGGTCGTCCAAAGAATAAATTATTTTTGGCAATGCTTTTATATATTCATCTTGTGTTATATTAATCTGGATATTTTCTATGCCTAACTTATCAGCTGTTTTTTTTGCTATTTCCAGCTCACTATATCCCTTAACATTAAACCCTACAGAAAAAGATTTTATATTTGGATTAATTTGCGAAGCTAAAGTAGTTATAATGGATGAATCTATACCACCAGACAAAAATGTTCCCATTGGTGTATTCTCTGGCATATGACTTTTTACTGAATCGATTATTATATTTCTTACTTCTTCTTCATTTACATCCCTATTTCCTAGATGATTTTTATTATAAAAAAATTTTGTACTACTTCTAAATTCAAGTTTGTTATATCTTTTTAATGATAATATGCCATTTTCCACTCTAAAATAATGACCTGCTGGTATCAACCTTATTCCTTGTATCATCGTATCTTCAGGAAGTACATATTGGAATGAAAAATAACTTTGCAAACTTCTTTCATTTATATTTAAATTTTTTATATATTCAAGCATAAATTTATACTCTGAGGCAAAAAGTATTGCTTTTTCATTATTTATATAATAAAGTGGTTTTATTCCAAATAAATCTCTTGCTCCAAATATACTTTCACTTGCTCTATCATATATTATAAAGCTAAACATACCTTTTATCTTATGTACACAATTCTTACCAAATTCTATATAAGATGTCAATAAGATTTCAATATCATCATTTGTAGTAAAAGTATATCCTTTTTCGACCAATTCTGCTTTTATTTCGTGACAATTATAGATATTTCCATTGAAGATAATAACTTTTCCATCCTTTTCAAATGGTTTATTTCCATAAATAACATCTATTACATTGAATCTATCAAAATTAAAAGTTTTTTCATCATTTTTAAATTCTTTTCTACTATCAAGGTCTACATTATTCATATTATTTATAGACTCTTTTTTTTTAAATTTAATATCTTCTCTTTTAGATATATCTCCTTTATAATAAATTGAAATATTGCCATCCATATTATCAAAATTCCTTCCTATCTTTTAATCTTATTCTATATCTCATAGTTTTGTCTTTAGATTTAAAACTTATTCAATTTAAAAGAAAATTACTATCAAATTTTTATAAATTATTTGTTAATCCTTCATATTTTTTTTATTTCTAGAAATACTATATTAGGAGGTGATTTTTATGAAGAAAAAAATGTTAATACCAGTTATTATGTCTTTATTTATAATTTCACAGTGTATAACTTCATTTGCTTTTACACCTGAAAACAATAAGTTTAAGGTTAAACCATTACCTTATGCATACGATGCACTTGAACCTTATATAGATAAAGAAACTATGAAGTTGCATCATGATAAACACTATCAAGCTTATGTTGATAAATTAAATGCTGCTCTTGAAAAATATCCTGAGCTTTACAAGTATTCTTTGTGTGAATTATTGCAAAATTTAGATTCTTTGCCTAAAGATATCGCTACAACAGTAAGAAATAATGCAGGAGGTGCTTATAATCATAAATTCTTTTTTGATATAATGACGCCTGAAAAAACTATACCTTCTGAATCTTTAAAAGAGGCAATTGATAGAGACTTCGGCTCTTTTGAAAAATTTAAGGAAGAATTCAAAAAAGCTTCTTTAGATGTTTTTGGTTCTGGTTGGGCTTGGCTTGTAGCCACTAAAGATGGTAATTTATCTATTATAACTACTCCAAATCAAGATAGCCCTATAAGTAAAAATTTAACACCTATAATAGGACTTGATGTTTGGGAACATGCTTACTATTTAAAATATCAAAATAGAAGAAATGAGTACATTGACAACTGGTTTAATGTAGTCAATTGGAATGGTGCTTTAGAAAACTATAAAAATTTAAAATCTCAAGATTAATTAAATATTAAAATCCTTTTGAAAAAAACTTATGTTTGCTATATAATATAAAAGAAGATAGTCTAAATTTACCAATATTATGTTTATAGTGACGATTCAGGAGGATTTTTATATGATAAAAGAAACACATGAAAGGGGAGGATATATATTTGCACTTTTGATACTCCCCTTTATAAACAATATATATTTAGTCAAATACGATATTACATATAAAATAGTATTAATTATAGTTTATATTTATTTTGCATATTTAGGTTCTTTGTTTCCAGATATAGATATGCGAGGCTCTCACATAAGTAAAAAATTTATATTGATATACAAATTATTTGGAAGCAGGTTTAGACATAGAGGATTTACCCATAGCTTAATTGCTTTATTGCTTCTTTATAGTTTTTTTAAATCTCTAACAATCTTTACTCACAACAATATAGTTTTCTCATGTTTGTCTAGTGGATTTATAATAGGATATCTATCTCACCTGTGCCTTGACCTTATTACTAAAGAAGGTATTGAATTGTTTTATCCCATTACCATAAACATTTCTTTACTACCTATAAAAACTAACTCAAAAACAGAAAAATTCATATCTAAGCTCTTGAATTTCATAGTTATTTTTTTGATTGGATATCAATTTTATATTTTGCTATAGTTATATTTATAATTGATAGGTAAAATTATTTAAGAGTAAGTTCAAATAAGTTTTACATATTTTTACTTTGTATGGTAAATACATACTAATTTTGTTACTGTAGCAAAGAATTTTTCCAAAATAAGTTTAATTACATGTAAAAGAGCAGTTAATCTATTGCAATCAACTGCTCTTTTCTTTCTTATTTTATCTATTAAGTATAATTTAATCATACATGTAATCAAAGCAACTCACCTTATATTATTATAGTGCTAGTGACTATTTTTCCATAAAAGTTATTTCTCAATATTTTTTTACAAACTTATGTTAGTTCACATTTATGTTTAATAGTTTTTAAAAATATATTGTTCCTTATAAAATCAAAAATAAAAAGTATCTTAAAATAATAATTTAGAAGTTAATCATTTTTTGATACTTTTTATTTTTTAGCAAACTAAATCTTTCTGTTATCTCTATCATTGTGGTGTTTTTTATGATGAAAATCATAATTATGATTTTCAAGGTTTTTATTAACTCTATTTCCAATCTTCCATGATAAAAACACCAATAATATAAATGATGCTATCTTTAAAGGACTTGTTATAAATCCTTCTATATCACTTGCCACATAGCTTATTACTATAAACATCACAAATTTGCCTGCCAGCATCGCTGGCACAAAATCTTTTATATCTTTTTTACCAAAAGCTGATGCAATAGTAACTAAACACCCAGGCATAAACGGACAGGCATATGCTATAAATAATAACTTAAATCCCTGTTTGTCCATCCAACTTATTGCTCTTTCAGTTTTACTATTTCTTAACTTATTAAAAAGCCTACTGTCATTAAATCTGCTTATTAATAAAAATAATGAGGTTGTCCCAAGTCCTGAGCCAATCCACGATAACAAACATCCAAGCAATAATCCTTGTATTGCAGCATTTGCTGTAACTATAGCAACAAGCGGTAGAGCTGGTATAAAGCTTTCTATAAATGCACTTAACAAACCAATTATTGTGGCTAATGCCCAATAGTTTTGAGTCAAATCAAGTAATTCTTGTATATACTGCATATTGCTTTTCCCCTTTTTTAACTTTAACTATTATTATCTACTCCATATTGTTATTATATACCAATCTCAAAAAAAGGAATCTAATATTAAAAAGTAAACAATCTATATAAATTTACAGTTAAGGTATAATTAGTTTATTATATATTATAACAAAAAAGTCTTAAAATATGAATTGTCATATTTTAAGACTTTTCCATTCTGATATATTTAAACTATAGTATATCCGCCTTCATAATATCTTCAAAATCACCTTTTTCAGATATTAATCTTATCAATTTAACAGTACAACTTAAATCATTTATAAGTATAGCTCCTACTAATGAGCCTTCTTTCATAAATAATTTTTTGTAGATTCTTTTTCCTTCATCTTTTGATGAAATTTCTTTATCAAAATTTTGTATATTACCTATACTAAATACTTTTACATTCATGGCATCCAATGAAACTGGATATACATCACTTTCAAATGTTAAATTATCTCCACTTGCATTTGCACCTGCTATTTTTCCCATTTCCACTGAAGATGGCCATATAGCTAAGTTAGTATTTTCTACTTGTGCAACATCTCCACAAGCATATATATCTTTAACAGTTGTCTGTAATGTCTTATCTACAACAATACCTCTATCAGTTTTTACTGATGTATCTTGAACTATTTGTGTATTTGCTCTTACACCAATTGAAAATACTACCATATCACATTCAACACTATCCCCATCTTTGAATATGACTTTTTGAGCTTTTCCATTACCATCAATACCATCGACTGCTACACCTAATCTTACATCTATTCCTGTATCTCTTACACATTGCTCTAATATTTTACTACCTTCTTTATCAAGTTGTTTTGATAATATGCCATCCATTGCTTCAACAACAACTACTTCCAATCCTTTTAATCTAAATTCCCATGCAGCTTCAAGTCCTAATAAACCACCACCGATTACTACAACTTTCTTAGACTTTTCTAAGGCTTCCTTTACACTATATAAATCTTTTATATTTCTAAGAGTAAACACATTTTCTAAATCATGACCCTTAATTGGTGGTATAAAGTTTCTACTTCCTGTAGCTATTACAAGCTTATCAAATTTAATAGCACCATCATTTACTATAATAGTTTTATTTACTTCATCTAACTTATCTACATTTGTTCCTAATATTACTACTATGTTATTTTCGTCGTACCAAGCTTTGTCTTCCATATAGAAATCTGAACCCAACTCTTCATTTATTCCATCAGAAAGTGCAGGTCTATAGTAAGTTAACTCATCTTCATTGGAAATCATAGTTATTTTGCAAGTTTTATTTCTTTTTCTTATAGCATCTGCTGCATAAAAACCAGCAGCCCCATTTCCTACTATCACAAAGTATTCATCAGTGTCTTTCCTAAAAGTAACTTCATCTTCTTCAACTTCTATAAATTGGTCTTCTTTAGCTCCACATACAGGACATACACTAGGAGCACTATCCCCTTCAAAAACCTCATTACAAATTACACATTTAAATTTCTTAGTCTTCTTTTTACTTCCAAAAGTAGAATTTAATTTATCTAAGAATTTACCTGTATAAGAATATAATTTATCCAACTCTTCATTTGATGGTTTAAAGTTAACAGCAAATGGTTTTACCGCTGTCATTCTAAGTTGATGTATTCTCTCCATGGCATTTTCTATACCTTCTCCACTCCATCCATATGAACCAAATACTGAAGCAACTTTTCCACCATGAATGACTGGATTTAAAGATACTAAGATATCCCATATAGGCTTTAATGCATCTCCTAATATTGTTGGTGTACCAAATAATACACCTTGGGATACTGCTATTTTTGCTAAAATATCTTCTTGTTTATTCTCTATTACATCAAATAAATTTACTTTATAATTGCTATTTTGTTCAATATATGATTTTATAGCTTCTGCCATTATCTTTGTATATCCATGTGCAGAAACATAACAAATTGTAACTTCTTTTTCTAATTTTATTTGTTCATTTACACTCCAGTTATAATAAAGGTCTATAATTTTTCTAGGATTTTCAGTTAATACAGGTCCATGACCTGGACACACAGTGTCTATATCTAAATCTTTTATCTTTTCTATAGCAGTTACCATAGATGGTTTAAATGGTCCCATTATACAATCATAATAGTATCTCAAAGCATCTAAGTAATCCTTTTCTTCGTCTTCATCAAGTGTATTTACTATCTTATCATTACTATAATGACTTCCAAATGAATCACATGTTACAAGAGTTTTATCCTCTTTTATATATGTGTATATAGTATCTGGCCAATGAAGCATAGGCACAGAGAAGAATTCTAAAGTTTTATCTCCAATTGATAATGTATCTCCATCTGCAACTGCAATATACTCAAAGTCTTTGTTTACGATTTCCTTAAGATATTTAATTGCCGTTTCTGATGCTACTACTTTTGCATTTTTAGCTAAATCCAAAAGTTTTTCAACACTTCCTGCATGGTCTGGTTCAGTATGACTTACAACAATATAGTCTATTTTTTCAAAATCTATATTTAAATCATTTAATCTTTCAACATAATTGTCAAAATGTTTATCTTTAACTGTCTCAAATAAAACTGTTTTTTCTGTCCCTTTTAATACATATGAATTATAAGTAGTTCCATAAGGTGTATACATAATTATGTCAAATACTCTTAAGTCAGGGTCAAGCGAACCTACCCAATATAAATTTTCTTTTATTTTTAATGATTTCAATGACATACCGTACTCCTCCTAAAATAGTTATTTAATCTTTTTATACCCTGATTGTTATATTTTAAACAAAATTTATTCAAAAAAGAAATTACTTTAAAAATAAAATAGAGCTTCTAATCTTCTTTTTCTACCTCCAATATAGTTCCCTTTTTAGAATCTACCTTTATGTCATATTCATTTTTATCTTTATCTATTCTTATTTTATAAAAAGTAACATCTAAATCTTTATCTAAACTCCATTCTTTCACCATTCCATTTTGCTCTTTTAGTGCAATTTCCATAGCTTTTTGAGGTGTTATTATGTCATTTAAATCTAATTTTTCTTTTCTAGCTACTCCATTTAAATCATCTGAATCCAGTTTTTCTGTTTTATCCTGTAATACATCTTTTGTATTAGCGTCTATTTTCATTTTATACTCATTATTATCATCTACACCTTCAACAGTATAGACAAATTTATTTAAGTCTCTTTCAAGGCTTAAATCTACTATATCAGCATCTTTATACTTATCTTTAAATATGTTTATTGCATCTGTGTAGGGTACTTTAAAATCTTGTTCATTTAAATTTTCATTATTTTTTTCATCTTTTAAAGCACTATTTGACGTATTTGCCTCTTTATTTGTATTATTTTGTGCCTGTCCTGAATCTGTAGTTGGATTTCCACTACATGCAGTCAATAAACCTGCAACTAGTATACTCACTACTAATAAATATGTTTTTTTATACATAAAAACCCTCCTTAAATAATTAATTTATTCTATATTATGCCCTCTAAATCCTTTATTTACCCTTTTATATTAAATTTACTTCCTACTTTACTAGTTTTAAAACTATAAAATTTATATCTACTAAAATAAATTTACTGAAACAAAATATGTTGTTTGTATAAATAAAAAAAGCATTCCCCAGTATAAGAATGCTTAATTGTAATTATAAAATTATTCATTAATTCTATTAATACTTTTAATTATTGCTTTATTATCTTTTACAGAAGGAAGAGGTTTGAAAATATTTGTAATTATTTTCAAAAATACTTTCTTAAATGTTATTCCAAATATCTTTATAAGCATGTCCACTATAAACATCTATGAAATACCATCCATAAGTCTGTTTTGGTTGTGGCTTTGAATCTATTCTTACAGCATATACTTTTATATCATTAATATCATCAATATAAGCAATATTTACACTTAATAGATTGACACTAACCTTATTTTTTCTAGCACATTCTGCTAATGCTAATTCTTTTGCTTTTTCTTCTGTAATCATTTTTCTATTTTCATAATCAGCTGGATTACAAACTTCCATAACACCACTAGTATTGTATGTATATATTTTGCTCATATCGTTTTTCTCTACACAGTATCTAATATCACTTTCAGAATTTTCTACTACATAACCAAATACGTAGAAATTTTTTCCTGAATATTCAAAGTTAGTATCTGATAAAAATATTAAGTCTTCATCTTCTGGATAATTTTCATTATAATAAAGTTTATCAACACCTAGGAACTTTTTCACTATATTAGCAGCATCCTCTACTGTATATTGTCTTCCAGTATCTGAATTTCCTATATTTTTTGTTACATTTAAACACTGCTGTAACACAATATCACTTAGATTTCCTATTACTGTTAATTTAGTTGCACTTTTTAATACAGCCTTATTGCTATTATCATCAACTAGAACTATTGGAGTATTTTGGACTATTGTAGAGCCAATAAGTGCATATGCTAAATCTGTTCCGCTAGCTACATAAAACTCCTTTGCTCCACTATAGAACTTATTTATTATTTTCCTATTAGTATCATATCTATCTACTCCACCTAATCTAGTTGAATTAGTATCTTTTACTAAACTATCACTCATTGATGAAGTTCCACCTATTACATAACTTTCTATTCCAGTAGTATTAAATGGTATACTTTTACCATCAGTTAATACTATAGGTGATTTATCTCTAACAGCTACAGATGCAATACTCATAGCATCAGCTTCACCTTTAAAAGCATTGGTTAATATAACTTTACTAACTTTATTAATAGCACCTATTTCTTTAGCTACATTATAACTTGTCTTAATTCTATCGCTACCTTGAAGCCTCTTAACTTCTATATTCTTATCTTTTAAAACTTTTTCAGTCTTTTTGTCAATAGAGCTTTCTCCACCTATTATGTACACTTTATTGGCTTTTTCCACTCTTTTTAGAGTTGCACTTGGTATATTATTCTTTTTAGTTAAAAGAATTGGTGAATTTGTAGCTCCTGCAAGCCCACTCGCACTTAGACCATCAGCCATAGTACTATCTGTATTTACAAGTATTACAGTAGTATAATTTTGTTTATCTGCAATAAGCCCAGCAGTTTCATATTTATCTTCCCCTTGAAATTTATCAATTTTATCAAGTGCATTTGCAGATACAGGAGAGCCAGCAATAAACATTGACATAGCCAATCCTAGTAATAATAACTTCCTTGATTTCATAATATCCCCCCTTATAATATCTTTATAATTAAATTATATAACAGCAATATATTATATGTTGTCGAAAACAAAGATTATTTCTAGCCATTTAATGACATTGAATCATTTAAAAATAAAATATCATTTTAATTTAAAGTAAAAACTCCTATATGTAATATGAAATGCAGTTAGGTAATTATTTTAAATAAAAAAATGCTATTCTTATGGGTATTAAATTATCCTTTATAAGAAAAACAAATGAAAAATTATATACTACTTTATTGAATAGATACTCTATACATATATATCTTGTAAGCAATATGAAAATACTTAATTTATAATAAGTAAAAAATTCTAAATAAGCACCCAAAGATTGAATCTAAAGGGTGCTTTGACATTATAGTATTAAATTCTATTTAATTCTTTTAGTGTTAAATCCATTTTAGGATAAGGAATTGTAATTCCTTCTTCATCAAATCTAACTTTAACAGCTTCTAATAAATCAAGATAAATCGCCCAGTAATCTTCTGTATTACACCAAACTCTAACTGCAAATTTAATGGCATTATCTCCATGTTCCACTATTCCTATAAATGGTTCTGGTTCATTTATTATTAATTTATGCTTATTCACAATCTCTTTCAATACTTTTCTTACATGTAATATATCATCTTCATATCCTACACTAAATATTAAATCAACTCGTCTAGTATTCTTTGCTGAATAGTTTATTAGACTGTCATTTGATACAGAACCATTAGGTATAAGTATCTGTTTATTATCTGGAGTAACCAATTGTGTATAAAAAAGACCTATTTGCTCGACCGTTCCTCCATGACCTGCTGCTTCTATGTAATCTCCTACTTTAAAAGGTCTAATCAAAAGTATGATAAATCCTCCAGCAAAATTTGATAAACTACCTTGTAATGCTAAACCAATTGCTACCCCTGCTGATGCTATCACAGCAGCAAAACTAGATAAACTCATTCCCCAATATTCTAAAACAATGATTATGACAGCAACTTTAAGTACACTCAAAAGAAGAGATTTCAAAAACCTTCTTAAAGTTAAATCAAGGTCTCTTTTACCAAGTAATAACATGACATGGTTTACAAATTTCTTTATTATTTTGAATCCAATGGATAGTATAAGTATACCTATTATAAGTTTTACTCCACTTGTAGTTGCCCATTCTAAAAGGCTTTCCATTATACCTCCCATATCTATTTTATTAATATCTAGATTATTTAAATCCAACTTGCTTATATCATCTATTTTTGTCTTATCCATAAAAAACTCCTTACCTTATATTTTTAGAACCAATATTATAGTTTAAAGTTCTTATTTTCTATTTAATATAATACAATATCATTTCGACATAGTAAACAAGATTTATATTCCAATTATACCTCCAGTATAAATATAAACCCTTTGTCATCCACAAAGTATTGTACTAAATCAAACTACTAATAAAATGTTATTTAGCATTAAAATTATCGTTTTTTACGCCTATATGAGATGCTGTTATAGTTATAATACTGAGTACTATAAATATCATAAATCCTCTTTTGTATCCATCAACTACATTATATGAATTTGCTTGCAAAGATACAGCTATAATTAAATTAATGATTCCACTACCTATAAATTCAAAAGTATTGATAACACTAGTTGCCAATCCAGAATAAATTTCTTTATTTTTATACTTAGCATCATTAAAAACTTGTAGATGAGACATAACTATACATCCCATAATAAAAAATGCTACTGGCAAAACCATTATTGGTGGTTTTACTTTGTATACAACTACAATTACAATCCATATAAACAAATCTATTATTGCTCCATATTTTATTATATTAAATTTACTGGATTTTATTTTGGCAAATACAAAATCCATAATTATTGAACCAAATATAAATCCATATGTAAAAAATGATACTATAAATGCAGAAAAACTCTTACTAACTCCATAAACATCCATTATGTATTTTACTCCCCATAGACTTGTAAATGCACTTGTCAGACCTACAAAGGAGAACATTATCATTGAATTATACCATGTTGATTTATTCTTTATAACAGACTTAATTCCATCAACAATACTAATCTTCTCTGATTCTTCATGAGATTCGATATCTATATTGAATCCATATTCTTTTGGTGTATCTCTAACAATAATATACATAAAACATCCTATTACAACACCAATTATGCCTATCAATAAAAATGAATTTCTCCACCCAACAAATTCAGATAGAAACACAAGTGGAAAAGTAGCAAGAACTCCCCCTAAATTCCCTACAAATGAAAATTTAGCTGTTGCAGAAGCAAATTCTGATTTATTAAACCATCTACCCTGAATTTTCAAAATACAAAGCAATATTACTGATGTCCCTGCACCTACAGCTATACGAGAAATATATGCTAACTCTATACTTTGAATCAATCCAAATAAAATAGAACCTAAACTTGCCATTATTATTCCAAGACTACTAATTTTTCTTGCTCCATATTTATCAATTAAGATTCCTGCTGGTATTTGCATAAATGCATATGCATAGAGGCAAAAAGATGCTATATTTGAAATTTGTATAGAATTAAAACCTAACTCATTTGATAAGTTGTCTGAAACAACAGCAGTTGACATCCTTAAAAATAAGACTAAAATGAATGAAAATGTAATTATGCCCCAAACACTCCATTTAGCCTTTGTATAACTTTTCATATTTTCTCCCTCAAATCTACATAGCTTTAAATTTTCTTGATATACTCTATGAAATTCATGCTTTCTAAGCGATTCTATCAAGTATACATCTATTTATTACAAATTTTAACATATAGTCTCATTATACTACATATATACATATTTAACTAGAAATAAAGTTTCATTCCCGTTATATATATAAATTAACTCCTTAAATAGAAAAAGCCATCTTTGAACATTACTCAAAAGATGGCTCTCTATAAAAATATCTATTCTAAATTTAATTTTTTATCTAATATATATTTTGTAGCGAAAAATAATATTACTACAACTGCAATACTACCAAGTATTGCGAGTGCAAAATGAGGACTTTGATAAAAATGGTATATCATATTTGTATCTTTATGTGGCAAAATTCTTTCTATAGCATTTCCAACACTTGATATTACTATATTTATAGCTATAAAAGAAACAAATGCTACTAAATTTCTATGTTTATTAAATTTTGGCAATTGTCCCATTGAAATTGATGTATATAATAACAAAATAAATGATGAATACGAAATAAGCATTGTTACTGAAAATAATACAACATCTAAAAAGTATTCAGAACCCCTAGTAAAAACAGTATTGAAAAAATCTAAAAATTCAGGTAAGTGTATTCCAGAAGCACTAAAAAGCATAAGCATTCCAAATGTAAGCATTGAAACTATAAAACTAAGTACAGCATATATAAGTGCTGTTATACATTTAGATAATATAAGTGAACTGGTACTAACAGGAAGAGTAAACATTAAATATCCCTCATCACCTAAAAGATTTTTTCTAAATCTTTGAATTGTAACTACAATAGTTAAAACACCTAATGCCATGAAAAGACTCATCAATACCAATATTCCTATTCCTTGTATTTGAAATATATCTGTATTTATAAATATTCCATTGAATACAGCTACTACCAATATAGCTATATATAATGGTATGAAGGTTCTTCCACTTGCTTTTAACTCATATTTTAATAATTTACCTAACATTTGAATTCCTCCCTAAATAATGCATCTATAGATTTTCCTTTTTCTTCTCTTATTGTTTCAACATCTCCCTGTAATACTATTTCTCCTTTAGATATGAATATTACTTCATCACATATATTCTCTATTTCACTTATTAAGTGAGTAGCAATCAATAAAGTACTATCTTCAGAATAATTTTTTAATATAGTCTTAAGTATATATGACCTTGCAGCTGGGTCGACACCTCCAATAGGTTCATCCAGTATATATATACTTGCTTTTCTTGACATAACTAAGATAAGTTGAACTTTTTCTTTAGTTCCTTTAGACATTGTTTTTAACTTTTCATTTACATCAATATCTAAACTTTTAATCATTTCATTTGCTCTTCTAACATCGAAATCACTATAAAAATCATAGAAAAATTTTAGTAAATCCGATACCTTCATCCAGTCATTTAAATACGTTCTTTCTGGCAAATACGATACTATTTTCTTAGTTTCTATGGATGGTTTCATTCCATTTACTACAATTTCGCCATTATCAGGCTGTAATAATCCATTCATTAACTTAATCATTGTACTTTTACCACTTCCATTAGGACCTAACAAACCAACTATTTTTCCCTTTGGTATATTCAGTTGAATATTTTTCAAAACATTCTTAGTTCCATAACTTTTATTTACACTTTTAAATTCAACTATTCCATCTTGAGAAATATTATTTATATTTTTATCCATTTTATAATTCCCCTTTCAGATTTTCTGTAATAAGTTTTAGCATTTCATCTTTATCATACCCAAGCTTTTCTAAAGTATCTTTTAATGTATTTATCTCAACATTAGCTATTTCCTCTTTCATAGCTTTTATTTTTTCCTTATCATCGGTTACAAATCTTCCTTTAGTTCTCTGACTGTAAACTAAACCTTGTCTTTCAAGTTCTGTTAGAGCTTTTTGCATTGTGTTTGGATTTACTCCAGCATCTTCTGCGAGTGCTCTTACCGTTTCTAGTTTAGAGCCTATCACAATCTCACCTGAAATTATTTTCAATTTTAAATGCTCTACTAATTGTATATATATAGGTTTGTTATTATCAAGTTCCCATTCCATATTCATACCTCCTTATTATATTATTGTACTAATATCTTAATACAATAATATAATAATACAATTTATATGTCAACTAATTTTTAATAAAATCATGAAAATATTTATGTATATTGTAGTTCTATATATGAATTTATAAAGACAGCTAAAATATCTTTTTAATAAAATGAGTCTGTGTATATATAAAAAAGCTGACAAAAAAATGAACTCTATATTAGAGTTCATTTTTAACATAATTTATTAAATTTTTTATAATATAAATTAATTACTATTTTATTGAGCTATACATAATCAGCTTTTCAAATTCTTCAATTGGCATTGGCTTTCCAAATAAATATCCCTGTGCCATATCACACTTTACTTCTTTTAAAAGTTCAAACTGTTCTTCTGTTTCAACCCCTTCTGATACTACTTTCATTCCCAATTCTTTCGCCATTTCTATAACTTTAGTAACAATTATCTTACTTCTATTACTATTATAGGTTTCCATAATAAATTTTTGGTCAAGCTTTAAAATATCCATAGGAATTTCTTTTAGCATATTTAATGATGAATATCCTGAACCAAAATCATCCATAGATATTAAAAATCCTATTTCTTTTAAATTATTCATTATATCAATTAAAATATCAAAATTATCAAATATAATACTCTCTGTAAGTTCAAGTTCTATATACTTTGCTGGTATTCCATATTTATCAATTATATTTTTATATGTTTCTATAAAATTATTACAATATAGATGTATTCTTGAAACATTAACTGAAATGGTAACTGGATTTATACCTGCATTAATCCATTTTCTAAGCTGTATACAGATTTCTTCAAGTACATATAAATCTAAGTTTATTACAAAACCGTTTTTTTCAAAAAATGGTATAAATTCATTTGGAGGTATTAACCCTTTATCAGGGCTTTTCCATCGAACAAGTGCTTCTGAACCTTGTATTTCTCCTGTATCAAGCTCTATCTTAGGTTGCAAGTGTACAATGAATTCTTTATTTTCTAAACTTGAGAACATTGTATTTTCCATCTCTTTTTCTTTTATTTCTTGGTCATGAATCTTATTATCATAAAATGCATAAGAACTTTTATGCCCTCCCTTTGCCATTTTATGAGGTATATTAGCCCTGTCTATTATTGAGTTAATGTCTTTGTCTTCTGGAAGTATAAAGTAGATTCCACAACTTAAAACTAGTTTATACTTTTCCTCTTGGTTATTATTAAACAAATCTAATTCTTCAAATATATTATTTAATCTATTTGTTATATCTTTTTCTTCTACATACTTCATGATTATAGTAAAATTATCGGCAGATATTCTTGCAAATATCTCATCTTCAAATATATTATTTTTAATAATCTTAGTTAAGTTACGTAAAATTTCATTTCCAACTTCATATCCAAACAAGTCATTTATATATTTAAATTTATCAATATCTATATATAGTAGAGCATATTTCTCTTGAGTATTTTTGCATAATACTTTATTAGCATCAATGACAAACTTATCCAGAGTACTTGCTCCTGTAAGACTATCTGTATAGGCTATCTTTTGTAGCTTAATTTTAACATTTAATTTATCATATATTATATAGAAAATAAGTATTATGCATATTATAGTCATAGTACATATTATCTGTAATGAATATTTACTAATAAATTGATTATTAAACATAATAGATTCGAAGTTATTTAGGGAGTTATTTTTATAAAGTTCATTTAAAGAATAAACTGGTATTGTATGTGTAATTTGTAAAATTATACATATAAATAAAAAAAACATTAATTTTTTTTGTAAATTCCTCATAAAAATTTCCTCCCATTAAAACACCTCTATTTTATTATAAACTGTTAATAAATAAGCATATCTCAAAAGTTTCCATTTCTTGTAAAATGGATAGTTTTGAAAAGAAAATAGTAAAATTATAATATAAAAATAAAATTTTTCGGATAATTTGAAGAAAAATAAGTACCTTTTATCAATAATCATATGCCAAAATAATCCAATTTATTTTCTATTATACCGATATGAAATGTATAAATCAATAGTTAAGACAACTAATATACTACATTCTATAATTATAGTAGCTGAAAATTTCACCAAATTTAAAATAAATATAAACTATCCATTTTACAAGAAATGACTACTTTTTCCTAAAAACCAGTATTTGCAACATATTCATACTTTATTTTTTCTATTTTTTCTTATATTTTTTTTCGACAAACCAATTTTAAAATTTTATAACTAACTAAATAAAAAATATCTAATTTAAATTTTTTACTATCTTACTTCATAATTGATTTTTTAAATATAAACTTCTAAAATTAAAATGCTTTATTGTTTCATTTATATAATGAGAATATTATATAAATGAAACAATAAAGCATTCATATAATTAAAAGATAAAGTAAATATACGAAATAGCACTAAAGTATTTTATATATAAGATATATTTATATACTTTAGTGCTAATCAATATTTTAATATATATATTAAATCTACATTTAACTTTTTAAAGATTTTCTATATAAAATTCTTACTCCCAATATAACTAATATAAAACTTATTAAAAGAATTAAAATAAACTTAAGTGTATTTAAATTCGCAAAATCTACTTCCATAAATTTATACAGATTAGCTATATTTCCAGTTGTATAATGACTTACTATGATTGCTATACTATTATTAAAAAAATGTAATAACATTGATACAAATATAGAACCAGATTTATATACACTATATGCAAATATAATACCCAATATAGATGTCGGAATTATTCTTATAAAATCCATATGCATAATACCAAATAATACACCACTGCATATTATAGCAAACTTAACAGACTTGTTTTTATCTTTTGATTTACTAAATGAAGAAAATATAAATCCTCTAAAAAACATTTCTTCACATATCGCTGGTAATAAAGCTATTATCAGTAAATTTAATAAAAACTTATCTTTCATAAAAAGTGCTTCATTTAAACTTTCAGCAACCTCCATGTTTTGAGGAAACAAGAATAAAAGTAGTTGTGTTATAATCATAATAAGTATATATCCACCAATCCAAAGAACAATACTTCCAAATACGTGTTTTAATTTAGGAACTTTCAAGCTAAATACTTCTTTAAAGTCAGCTTTAATATAGTATGCAAATATTAATGGTAATAAAATTATCATAAATTGTGTCATTACTATACCACCTATACCAAATTTAATCTGTACTAAAGAACCAACATAAATTAAAAGAACTAATCCTACTGCATATAAAATAATACCATCACTTATAGTTGGTATAGACCCTTTTTTTATATTACTTCTTTTCTCTAAGAAAGAAAAACTCTTACTATTGCCAAAAAGTATTTCCTCAGAATTGAACATCTTAGACAGTAATATGATTGCCAATATTACAAAAGCTATATTTGATACTAAAACCAGAGCTATTAAATTTAAATCACTTTTAAAAGATAATACACTTTTTATAAGTAGAGATATATTTACCACAGGTATTACAGATGTTACTCTATCCAACACTATATTTGGTATCATAGATACATATGATGGTATCATAATAACTAACATTAGAGGCGTTATGTAATTTTGAGCATCTTTAAAACTTTTTGCCAGTGAACATACACACATACTTATTGCTGCAACTACCATTGAAAACAGACATATACAAATTAAAGTAGTTATAATTGGTAAGATTAAATCTCCATAGTTGAAATTTCCAAAGCCAAATTGACTGCTAAGACCTCCACTAACCAAAATAAATGCCATAGTCAATCCCATAGATACAATATTTAAAATTGCTGTTACTATTGCACTAAGAGAAACTGCCATATATTTTCCCATAACCAATTCTAAATTTGATATTGGAAGTGTAAATAGAGTTTCTAAGGTACCTCTTTCCTTTTCTCCAGCCATAACGTCTATTGCTGGATATATTGAGCCAAGCAAAACTCCTATTATCAATATGAATGGTAATATTTGTCCTAAAAAATAGCCTGCCACTTCTTCTGTCTTTGCAACATCAACAGTACTATATGTCAATGGCTCCAATGTAGATTGTACGTCTAAACCTTTCTCAGATAACTTTTTTTCCACAGTAAGTCTTTTGTATTTATCTAAAACAGTTTCAATCCTCTTTACTGCATTAGAAGAATTTTCTTGTGAAGAATTCATATATATTTTATAACTAGTAGATGCTTGTTTTTCTTCTATCTTTATATAAGCATCTATTTTATTTTCTTCTAAAGATTTTTTATAATTATCAACATCAAGTATCTTTATCTTGCCTTTATCATTTGCAGTATCTTTACTTTCAGTATCTCTATCCAAATTATTATCTTCAATCATCGATACTAATACTTTATTTGGTTTACTATCAAAAGCTATATTAATATCCTTGCTATTCATGCTATTTGCAGACATATTCATTACCTGAATCATCAATATCATAAGTAGAGGATACAAAAGAAGTGGTAAAACAATCATCATAAATAATGTCTTTTTATCTCTCAATATATCTAACATTTCTTTCTTAAATATGTATTTTACAATCTTACTTCTCATCTAAACTTCCTCCGTTCTAGCAAGTTTTATAAATACATCTCTCAAATTATTTACTCCAGATTCCTCTTTTAAACTCTCTGGTGTTCCCGATGCAATTATTTTTCCATTGTGAATCATAAAAATCTTGTCACATAAAGTTTCTGCTTCTTCCATATAATGAGTTGAATAAAGAACAGTTTTACCTCTTAATTTTTCATTCTTCATAAAATCTATTATTGATGCACTACTTAAAACGTCAAGCCCTAGTGTTGGTTCATCAAAAATGTACACCTTTGGAGAATGTATTAAACAACGAGCTATAGATGTTCTTTGAGTCTGACCAGTTGATAGATTTTCAATTCGATTATCTATAAATTCACTCATATCCATTATCTTTACAACATTTTCAATTGATTCTTCTATATCTTCTTTTGACATTTCATATAAACTTCCAAAAGTCGTTAGAAGTTCTCTAGGAGAAAGTCTCCCATATAATTTTGTATTTCCAGATAAATATCCTATTTCTTTTTTTGCTGAATTCCTATCTATTGAATAATCATATCCAGAAACACTTATATTCCCTGATGTTGGTGTTAATATACCTCCTAACATTCTAAGTAATGTAGTTTTTCCTGCACCATTAGGACCTAATATTCCAACAATATCTCCTTCTTCAGCTTTAAAAGAAACATTGTTCACAGCAAAGAATTCTTCCTTTCTAGTTTTTATTTTCTTTAACTTTTTTATTGAATTTTTATTATTATCATCTTTTACAACTCTTGTAAAAGACTTACATAATTTATCAACCTCAATCATTTATCAAATTACTCCTTTCTTGTTTATAGGTATATTTATATAAATATATCATATAAACCTTTTTTATATACAGTTTTTTATTTTAAAATAGATTATTTATAAAAGGTTTAGGCATCCATTTGACAAATTACCTTTTTTTATTCTTTTATAATATCTTTTGTAACATTTTTTTACATATTAAATATAATATTACTATATAGATAAACTTAATTATCTATACATTTAAATCAAAATATAAAAGGAGTTAATTTAATGGAAAATAATAAATGTAGAGAAAACTTTAGATTTTCTCAAGACTATGAAGAAGGCTATCTAAACACAAATGATAGATATTATGACAACTATCAAGTAGAAGACAGATATTATGACAATTATCAAGCAGATGATAGATACTATAATTACCCAAACAAATGCAAAGAACCTAAAATAATCGAACATTGCTGTTGCAAAAAAAGTATGAAAGATGCATTAGAACTTTTAAGATATGACGCTATAAGACCTTTTGTTAATTTTAATCAATTTGCTTTTATTTCAGATTTCTTTATAGTTGGTGCTTATTTAGTAGGTATAGACTACTCACTACCTCCAAAGGATAATCTATCTGGTCTTAATGCTACTTTTAAAAGATTTTCAGCTTGTAACTGTGATTTAATAGATATCTCTGGTCAAATATATTATCCTAAACCTATTCCATTGACACTTGGTGGATTAGTTACTTCTATTGGTACTATTCCAGGTATATCTGAGTTGGTTGACCTTATAGAGGCAGCAGTACCTGCTAATATAAACCTTGGAGCTATAGTAAATTCAATACTTGATGATATAATTGATTATATAGTTGCTACAATCAATCCACTAACAACTGTAGAATTAGCATCATTATGTTCTCTTAAAGCTGTTGCTTTTAATGTTTCACCTGGAGATTATAATGACTTTGTAGCAGCTTTAGGATATTATCTTGATAAAAAACAATATAAAGACTGCAATTGCAACTGCGATTGTGATGATTGCTGTTGTAATAAAGGTATACTTGATAACCTTTATACTTCAAAAATAAATAATCAAGTTACTGTAGTAGCTGGTAGTTTAGTTCTAACTGGTGTTGAAGTTTTAGGTAAGAAAAACGATGTTCTAGTGCTTGGAAACTCTAATGACTCAAGAATATACTTTGTATGTGTAGATTCTATAGATTATATTGCATAAAACACTTTAAAGAACTATATTTAAATGTAAAATAGCATATATTCTTTAAAAAATAAAATATTTGATTATCACTAATAAAAAAGAGTGTCTATTTAAAAATAACTTTAGACCCTCTTTTTTATTTTTATTGATTTCTATCTAACTTTTTTACCAAGCTTAAATACTGCTAATACATCTGCTAGTACATCTATATCATCTATAGGATTTCCATTTACAACTATAACATCTGCTTTCTTTCCTTTTTCTAAAGTTCCATAATTCTTATCAATTCTTAAAAGCTCAGATGCAGTTTTTGTAGCAGCCACTATTACATCCATATTATCCATACCATAGTCTGACATTAATTTCATTTCATAATATGTCTTACCGTGTTCGTTGTAAGAAGTTCCTGCATCAGAACCAACTGCAATTTTAATTCCTTTTTTATATGCTTTTAAGAACGATTCTTTATGCGGAATAGCAACAATTTCACATTTTCTAAGAGTAGCCTCAGTTATTCCACTTTCTTTTCCTGCATTTAGAATAAAATATGGAGCAGCTACGGTTGGAACTAAATATGTTCCTCTCTCAAGCATCAAATCAATTATTTCATCATCTAAATAAACACCATGTTCTATAGAAGTTATACCTGCAAGTACTGCATTTTTTATACCAGTTCTTCCTTGTGCATGTGTAGCAGTTATTTTACCTGCTTTTATAGCCTCCTCTACAGCAACCTTCATTTCTTCTAAAGTCAACTGTGGTGAACCGGGTTCAACTCCATCAGTCGTTACACCTCCAGTTGCCATTATCTTTACACAGTCTACTCCATTCTTTAAAACTGTTCTAGCTGATTTTCTACATTCATCTACTCCATCACTTTCAATGCCAAAATAGTATCCATGTCCTCCTGTCATACATATAACTGGACCTGAAGTAACTATACCAGGACCATCTATAGACCCTTTGTCTACAAGATTTTTAAGTTGTACATCAACATATTTTGGACAACCTAGACTTCTAATGTATGTTACTCCTGAATCTAAATAAGCATCAAGTTGTTTTATTGTATTCACTACAAGCTCTACATCTGATACATTCTCATAATAAACCTTTGGATTTCCAACTGGCTCCATTGTCAAGTGAACATGACAATTCATAATTCCTGGCATAACAGTTTTATCTAAGTAATCATACACATCATATCCATTTAACTCTTCTCTTATATCTTCAATTCCAACTATAGTATCTCCCTCAATAATTACACCCTTATTTTTCATAATACTATTTCCTGTTCCCTGAACCTCCCATGACTAAAGTCACAGGGTTCCTGCTTCATAGAATTTTGCATACTAAAATATGTCTTACAAACTCTCCACAGGCTATCCCCGTAGTTCCTACGGTTCTTACATAAGTTATCTATTTTAAACTGTTATTAGTCTTAATCCTTCTTTTAATATATTTATACTTGCATTTATATCTCTATCATGAGTTACATTACAACAAGGACAAATCCATTCTCTTATATTTAAATTCTTAACTTCCTCGTTTTTGTACCCACATTTATTGCATATTTGTGAACTTGCAAAGAATTTACCTACCTTTACAATTTGTCTACCATACCAATTAGCCTTATATTCTAATTGACGAACAAATTCTGACCATGACACATCAGAAATAGAAAGAGATAATTTACGATTTCTAGTCATATTCTTTACTTGTAAATCTTCTATGCAAATAATATCATTCTCTCGTATTAATTTAGTAGATAGTTTTTGTAGAAAATCCTTCCTTTGATTAGCTATATGTTCTTGAAGTCTTGCAACTTTTAACCTTGCTTTATTTCTATTTAAACTACCAATTGTTTTTCTCGATAATTCTCTTTGTAATTTAGCAAGTTTGTTTAATGACTTTTGAAGATACTTAGGATTTTCTATAAATTCTCCAAAACTTGAGATACAAAATTCTTTAATTCCTAAATCTAAACCTATCTGACTATTAGTATTTTCAAATGCTTTAATATCTATATAAGTACAACATAATGATACATAATATTTTCCACTTGGTTCTTTGGATACAGTAGCATTAAGTATTCTCCCTTGAGGTACTTGTTTATCCCTTACTTTAACCATACCAAGTTTAGGTAATTTTATATATTGACTAAAGTACATAATATTTCCATTGGTAAAGTTAGTTCTATATGAAAATCTATTAGTTTTCTTTGATTTAAATTTAGGAAATCCTGCATTTTCTTTAAAGAATTTTTTATATGCGTTTTCTAAATCTTTTAAGGTATTTTGTAGTGAAAATTTGTCAGGTTCTTTAAGCCACTCTAATTCCTTTTTTAAATTGGTCAAATCAGAACTACACTGTTTATAAGTAAAAATGTCTTTATCGTTTTCATAAACTTCTATTTTTTTAGCAAGATACTTATTATATACAAATCTACAACATCCAAAAGTTTTATTAATTAACTCTTGCTGTTTTTTATTTGGATACATTCTAAACTTATAAGCTTTTTCCACTACTATCACCTCACTTTAATTGTTTTTTATGATTATTAATATACATATCCGAGTAACTTCTATTTTTCATCACCCATTATAATATTAACAAACGTAATTATTTAAAACAATTATTTCGAAGGTTTTATATTTATTTTTAAATAACATATTTAAGAACCGTAAGTCCTAACTTTTATCATTTTTGAGGTTGTCGTTCACATAAGTTCGCTACTACCTATGCAGTTCTCTTATGAACTTCTTACACTTTCATGCAAGCACAGACTATATCTTATCCTTCGGCATTATCCGTTAAGGTCTACCCACTTCCACTACCAATAGCTTGTAGTGTACTTCCCTCAAGAGGAATAGTCGTTGAAGTTTCTCCTACTTAGGAGCTTACCTGCTGATTGCCCATTTTAAAGTACTTAGGGTTTAACCTTATACCATCTAACCAATTTTTTCTACTTTCGTAACTTTCACACTTAGGTTTATTTCATCCTTATGTTTTAGTTTGGTTAGCTTTAGGGGTTTCCAGCAATTCAAGTAGTATTGGATAGGTTCTATCCTATCTCTACATATAAGTTTCCCTATATGCTGACTATTTTAGCTACTAACTCACGACTAAAGTCACAAGTGTGCGTAGCTATTTTTTAATCAATTAAATTTCCTGCTTTAATATATTTTTTGTTCATCTTAAAGTACTCCCCCTTTTAATTATAATGTATTATTTATTTATTATTTTTAATATTCTAATAATTAATTTTACCACTATACTCATTCTATTTCAAATCTTAGTGAATTAAATACAAGTTAAAAAATGATATAACACAGAAAATATTAAAAAATATTTTTATATTAAATTTAAAAATAAGACAAAATAATCAAAATATATTTTTGATTATCTCATCTTATTTATATTTAATCTATAGTAAATATATAGCAACCTAAAGTGATACAATTAATACTACCATCTAATTAGCAACAAAAAATAACTTATCATGTAAACTCACATCTCCATTTATTAACTCAGCTTCATATAATATCTTTCTAAGTTTCATATCAAATACTTGAAATTTTATTGGTTTAGTTCCAATTACATCAAAAACCCCTCTACTTCCTTTTTTTTCTCCTGATAGATTCTCTTTTATACTTGAAATAGAATATATCTTATCATCTAATAACTTAACTTTCCTAATTCCAGATGATGTATCACTATAGTCTACTTTAAAATCAAGTATCTCATAATCTTCTAGTTTAATATTATTTGCATTAATATCATAAACAAGATTGATTATAGAATTACTACTATCTGTAGCTATAAGATTTAGCTTACTATTTTTAACAACGTAATCTAACTTAGTTTTGCTTAATAATCCCATCTCTTTTTGATTGGCATTTTTTTCTTGATTTAGATTATCCATAAATTTATTACTCATATTAAAAGTGTTATCTTCTATATCATATACGATAAAATTGGAATAATTATCATATCCTTCAATATCTCCATTTGTACTTTTATTGTTTACTATTTCTAAATAGATTTTGCTTCCTATAGAAAATTTGATTTCATGGATATTTTGCTGATATCCATTATGTAAGTCTAAGTTAAATCTATTTAACAATTTATAAGACTTATCTTTTATATCTATCTTTAATATGCAGATATTATTAACTTTAGAGCCCGAAAGATTAGTTTCACTAACTACCATATATAAGTTACCTTTATATATTTTATTAAACACAGTTTGCCAACTATTTTCTTTAAAATCAGATTTCTTTAAACTAATATCAAAATTTTCTTCTACACCACTTTTTAAATTTTTATTTGTAATCTTTATGCAATCATTTAAATTAACCCTCTCTTGCTCCAAACTAGACTTAACAGAAGAGTATGCTTCTCCTATATTTAAATCATCTTTATATAAAAATTCAAATCCTTTATCATTGATAAAATCACTGTATTTCTTATCAATATTTAGATAATCATTTCTAATTTTTAATTTAGGATTTGTATCATTTTTTATTCCATTCTTACTTACAATTACCTCTTCATAAGAAAATTTATTTATGTTAGGCGTATATACTAAGCTTGCTTTCCCTATATCTTTTATATTACCCTTTAAAGTATTTATAGATAGTTTGTCCTTATTAAAATAACTCAATATTGAAGTCATGACAATCATTAATAAGCACATTATTATAAAACATATTGTATATTTTCCTATATTTTTTTCTTTCATAATACACCTCCTAAAAGTCAATCTTCTGCTTCAAAAGTTTATTAGATATAAAACTACATACAAATATGTTTATACTTGAATATAAGGAAATAAATATATTACTGTATTCATAAGGTATAATAAATACTACAGAAATTATAAATATTAAAATTTCCAAAACTAAAAACATGAAACTTATTAAAGTGCTTAGTTTATAAGTAGACTTATTTATAAGAATTGATGTAAACACTACAGATACACATCCTATCAGTAAAAATATATACTCTACAAGCAGTATTTCAAAACTATATGGAAGTAATATTTTCAAATTATATATTGTTTCTTGTATAAATCCATAACTTACAATATCCCCCAGCATATAATTAGGCAACAACTTACTCATAATAAACAAAGTTATTGTAAATATTATTGTGTAACTATATACTAGAAATAATATATTTAATAATTTAGATATATAGATATTGATTCTATTTTTAGGTAACATTATAAGTGTATATATAGATTTACTCTTTCCATCAAAATCCCTGTACCAAATAAAAAAAGCATAGCAAATACATGCGATTATACCAAATATAAACCATAAATCTGTAGAACTCATTATATTTCTGAAACTTGAAAAACCTATGATATTTGCTGTTTCTATTGTATCTCCTATTTTTGTTAACTGTTCTTTTTTAACTGCATTTTCTATTATGTAATTATAGTCATTTAAGTTGTTTACTATATTTAAAATCACAAAAGAACAGCAAAAAATTATTATAAATACATAGTTTTTTATATTTCTTTTTAATTCAAATTCGAATAATTTCATTAAATCTTTCATTAATTCACCTACTTTATTTCAAATTCTAGCATACTATTTGAACTGTTAAATTGTAATTCCCCTTCGTATACCACTTCCTTAGACTTTTTATTTATTATATATAACATATATTTATTATCCCAAGATAATATAGAGCTTTGCTTTGATGTATATACAATGATTTTGTTTGAATCAATTTCAACACTTCCAATTTCTCTTTTATCTCTACCTTCTAAAACATATTTATCTTCACTTAAATTTTTATCTAACATATTATAGGTAAGTAAATTTAACTCTATATTTGAATTATCATCATAAGCATTTGACATTACCATGTATAATTTATTATCTTCTAACTTTGCTTTTTCTAAAGTCATTTTACTATCTGTTTTTAATTCCATTATTTTTTCTTTATTTTCTTCAAGATTATACTCAAGTAAATTAAATTTAGAATCACTATTATCACCTGTACTTGCCTTTGATACATTTACTAAAATATACATCTTATCTTCATATTTGCTAGCATAACTTACGCCAATAGTTTCTATGTTTTTGTATTTTTTAGAAAAATAATTACTTAAATTTATACTTTTTATTATCTGTATTTTTTTATTTTCTGGATTGATTTTTATTATATCTATAGTGCTTGAATATTCTTTATTATTTTTTGATGAATAACTTTCAGCATAAAGGACAGACACATATAAGTCTTTTTTATATCTTTTTGATGATAGTATCTTTGCATAATAATCATCAGTATTTTTATCTACTTTATATTTTGTTCTTGTAAAATTATTCATATCTAGTTTTTCATATTCAATGCCCTTATCACTCCCTTCAGATGCAAATACACCTTTGTCCAAATCTTCTTTTTTCTCATCTATAACAAAATTTATCTCTTTTGAATCATCATTCGTTTCAAAACCAACATGAGCAATTAAATCAGAACCACTAGATACATCAATTAAATTATTCGTATTCTCACTATCTTTTTGTAGTTTTACTAATTCAGTCTTTTTAATTTTATTGTTTCCATTTATTGTATAATGTGAATTTATATATCCATTAAAATCATATCCAAAATTTATGTTTATATAGTCTAATTCATCTGGGTCACCTTTTATAGTTTTTATCTTCAAATTGTCTTCATTATTTAACAAACCTATACTAAAATATATTGCTAAAGTCAAAAATATAATAAGTATAGATATTTTAGATTTTAATTTCATACCACCCCTCCTAAAGAGATACTTTCTTTTTAATTAGAAAATAAGATATTCCATTTAGAATAGACATTATAATTAAAAAACTTAGTAAACCAGTTACTAAAGTATTAAATTGTATTCCAATGAACTGATAATATTTTCTAAATAAATTGATTATATTTATATATACTGTTGAAAAATATAAGCCTATTAAAACTACAAAAGCGATTAAAATTACATGAGGTCTATTTATATAAGAAAATATAAATAATATACAACAATTTACAAAAGAAATAGCTATAAGTAGTAAAAAAACATATATCTCCATAAAAGATATAAAATCAACAGGCATATTTCTTAAATTAAAATAATATAGATCTTGTGCGAAAGACATGTTGATTATCGGCATATTTCTAAAAATAAAATTAAATATATATTTACATATAAATAATATTGCTATCTGACTTATCAAAAAACCATATATCATTGTTATCAAAGCAATTGACTTAGTTATACAAATCTTAAACTTATTTTGTGGTAACATCATAAGTGTATAAATGCTTTGATTTTTTGAAAAAAACTCTCTTTTCCACATAAAAACATAGTATATAAAGATTCCCAACATACCAAAGAACAATATGTTTTGGATAAATCCAAGGTTACTAAGTATACCTATTCCATAAAATATACCTCCAAAATCTTCTATTGCTAAGTTCATAATAAATCTAGAGTTTTTAAATTTATTCATTTCAAATAAATTTAAACTAAGTGTAATTAATGAAAAAAATGATATATAAGCTATATAAAACCTATTGCTTCTTCTCAAATCTACATTTATTAGATATAGAAGTTTATTCATTCTTATATACCTCCCTCATTTTATCTAATATAGATTTCCCTTCTCTTTCTCTTAATTCTTCTGCATTAAATGAAGTTATAATCTTCCCTTCATCAAGAATTATGACCTCATCTACTAAGCTTTCTATCTCTACTATTTCATGAGTAGTTATGATAATAGCTTGATTTTCCTCCATATATTGTGCTATTACCCCTATAAACTCTTCCCTCTTAAACAAATCAATTCCTGTAAATGGTTCATCAAGTAGTATATACTCTGGGTCTTGGCAAAATCCAAGTATTAATTTTACTCTTGCAATATTTCCTTTTGATAAATTATCAATTATTTCATCTTCATCTAATCTGAATATGTTCATCATTTCTTTTGATTTTTCTTTATTCCATTTTGGATAAAATATTTCCATAAATTCAAAGGTTTCTTTTATTGTTGTATTACTAAAATGAGACTCTACATCTGGGACAAATGCTAGTTTATTATATATCTTTTCATTTATTTTTGCTCCATCTATAAGAATCTCTCCACTATCAATGCTTATAAGCCCTGCTATTGCTTTTAACATGGTTGATTTACCAACTCCATTTATTCCAAGTAACGCAGTTATTTTACCTTTTTCTATATTAAAGCTTACACTCTTTAAAGCATCTATTTTTCTTATTTTAATCCCTTGCATCCTTTTATATGTTTTACTGACATTCTTTATTTCTATCATATTTAATATCCTCCATATTTAATACACTTGTACAATAGACTTTCTAAATTGAGTTTTATATTTGTTAAAAGGCTAATATTCATCTTCTATTATCTTTAAAACTTCTTCTTTCGTAACATTTATTGCTTTCATATTTTCTATAAAAACAGATAAAGACTCATTTATAAGCTCTAATTTTAAGTTTTTTAATATATTCTCATCAACTGTTACACTACTTTGATAGTTTTTAAAAGTATTTATTATATTCATATCACCCATCTCCTTGTATGCTCTTTGAACAGTATTTAAATTTACTTTTAGATTAAGTGCCATTTCTCTCCTTGAGGGTATTGTCTCTCCTGGTTTCAACTCTCCTGTTACTATTTGTCTTTTTATATGCTTTACTATTTGCAAATAAATGGGAGTTGTATTATCTAGTTCAAAATTCATGATTCCTCCTATTCTAGTGTATTAATACGTTAGTACACTTACTTTAAAAAAATACACATTCAGTTCAGACCTTCTTTAATATTCTATTAAGTGTATTATACGATTAATACACTTAATTTGTAAATACTTTTTTATTATTTAACCCTAACTTTAATTTATTAAAGAGTTAAATGTAAAGCTTAAATAATAACTTTACAAAATGGAGCATCAAATGAGAGGATATATATTTTATGTTATGTTAGACTTGAAAACAAGTAAATGAGATAAGATTATATATTATCAACCAGTCAAAAATCTTATCTGTATTAACTCTTAAAAATCTAGTAAAAATATTAACACATATTAGGAGGTAAACAAATGAGTTATAAAATTGAAATCAAAAATATTGAACCAGTCGCAGCAGCTACTATGCGTTATAACGGACCTATTACTGAAGCAACAAAGTACTTTCCAAATGTATTTAAATCTATAAAGGGAAAATCTAATGGGGCTCCATTCTTCTGTTACTATAATGTTGACCAAAAAACTGGTTTTGGAGAAATGGAATTATGTGTTCCAACTTCTGAAACTCCAAATCGCATTGGTGTAACCATAAAAGAATTTCCTAAAACAAAAGCTTTGTTTTTCACTCACATAGGCTCATATAGTACTTTACCTAAAACGTACGAAATGATATTTAAATACATTCATGAAAATAATATAGAAATACAAACTCCTTGGAGAGAAGTATTCATTAAAGGGCCAGGTATGCTGATAAAAGGAAATCCAGATAAATATATTACAGAAATCATATTTCCACTTAAAGAGGAGGAATAACATATGATAGCAATTAAAATAGATAATTTAGTAAAAGAATATAAAAATGGTGTGAAAGCTTTAAATGGTCTAAGTTTTAATGTAAATGCTGGAGAGATTTTTTCTTTACTTGGTCCTAATGGAGCTGGTAAATCTTCTCTTATCAACATTTTGACCACCTTTTATAAACCTACATCTGGAAATGTAACAGTCTTTGGAAAAGATTTAGTAGATAATCCTTCTTGGATACGTACTCAGATTGCTTGTGTAGCACAACAAGTCTCTATTGATGAACACCTGTCTCTTATGGAAAATATGGTATTTCAAAGCAAGATGTATAAAGTAGAACCACAAATTGCAAAACAAAGAATAGAGTCTTTAATTGATAAATTTGAGTTATCTAACTACTTAAAATATCCCACTTCATCATATTCTGGTGGAGTGAAGCGTAGATTAGACATAGCTATGAATATGGTATCATCTCCTAAAATTCTATTTCTGGATGAACCAACTGTTGGTATGGATGTAGATTCAAGAAAATCTATGTGGGATATGTTATTAAAAATTAGAGATGAGTATGGCACAACTATATTTCTAACTACTCATTATCTTGAAGAAGCTGAACAATTGAGTGATAATATTTGTATTATGAAAAATGGAAAAGATTTGGCACATGGAACGCCATCTAGTTTACGTGGCTATATCAGACAAAATATACTTCGTATAGCTTTTCATGACATCAAAGATATAAAAAAATATAAAGATGAAATTAAAAATATTGGATTAGCCAAGTTTATGAGTATAAGAGAGAATTCAATTTTTATAAGTGTACAGGATAGTAGAGTTGCTTTTACTTCAATAAATAAGTGGCTTTTAGAACATGACATAAAATTTGATGCAATAGAAATTGTAGAGCCAAGTCTTGAAGATGTTTTTTTAGCATTAACAAGTTCTAAAAAAGGCTTAAAGGAGGAATGGGAATGTTAAATATCTTATGGCGTAGTATGAAATGGCGTTTTAAAAATCCAATCTCGTTTATAGTTACTATATTACAACCTTTTCTTTGGCTTGTACTTTATAGCTCTATTGCAAATCAAACTATGAGTAATATGAATATTAGTAATTATACCGCTTTTATACTACCAGGTATTATTATTCTAGTTATATTTTCCTCATGTAGTAGTGGTGGTATCATCAACTTCATAATGAAGAATAGTGGAAGTTTCTATAGGGTTTTAATTGCACCTATTAGTAGATATTCAATTGTTTTTGGTCAATTACTAGAAGCTATCTTAGTTTCCTTCTTAGAAGTAACTATTTTATGTGTAGTAAGTATATTCTTCTCAGTAAGGATAGAATCTGGCATTGGAGGAATTATGCTTATGATAATACTAATATTTATGACTGCATTTTTTTTATCAAGTCTAGCTTATTCTATAAGTCTATTATTGCCAAATGAAATAATTTATGAAACAATTATGACTGCAATTGTACTTCCTATTTTCTTTTTAAGTTCAGCTCTTTTCCCTATAGAAAATTTATCTGGAGGATTAAAAATAGCTGTTATGCTCAATCCATTTACCCATGTTATTAATGCTTTACGTAGCTTAATATTTGGCGAGGCTATTCTTATTGGAGATATATTACCTGTTATCCTGTTATTTTTAATATTATGCTGTGCAAGTTTTTCACTTGCTATGTGGAGACTAAAAAAGGAAATGGTAAGTTAAATTATAAAATTATAATAAAAAGTGAACTCTATATAATAGAGTTCACTATAGATGATTTATTTTAATATTTCTAAGACTGAATTTAATACAGCATGACCATTACAAGTACCATAGTTTACCATATCTATTATAGATACTGGAGCTCTATCTCCAACTATAGATTTTACATCATCAAACATAAATCTAAGCTGTGGTCCAAGAAGTAAAATATCAAAATTATCGAGTTCCGATTTTATATCGCCTTCTCCGACTGCCCATATTTTACAATCTATATTTCTTTTTTTTGCATCTTTCTCCATTTTATTTACCAATAAAGTAGAAGACATACCTCCAACACACACTAACAATATCCTAATCATTAATAACTCCTTTTTAATCAAATCTACATATCCCTTGATTAAAAAGTATATGTAGAAAAGTTTGTCATTTATAACTTTTTAAATTCACTCTTAAATTATATCAAATTTTTCCATTTTTTTCACTACTAGAACTAATTTTATATTATTAATGTCCACTTTTCCACTTCTTTAGATATATTTTCGGATTTTAATATAGCAGATATTATAGCATACCCATCGCTATTTAAGCTCTTAAGTTTATCTATATTATCCAATTTTATGCCTCCAATTAGTACAAATGGTATATCTACTTTTTCTTTAATTACTTTGACAGTTTCAAATGAAGCAGATTTTGCATCTAATTTAGTAGATGTTGTAAATATAGACCCTATACCTAAATAATCTGCACCATCATTTTTTGCACAGATAGCTTCTTCTAAAGTTCTTGCTGATACTCCTAGTATCTTATCATTTCCTATAAGCTTTCTAACTTCTCTCGCATCAATATCACTTTGACCTACATGTACTCCATCTGCATCGCAGATAAGTGCTATATCAACTCTATCATTAACTATAAACTTAATACCATATCTTCTAGTTATTTCTCTAAGCTTCATAGCCTTTTTTAAAAACGCTCTTCCAGAAGCATTTTTTTCTCTAAGTTGTACAGTTGTGATTCCAGAAGTTATTGCATCTTCAATACACTTATAGAAATCTCTACCTTCAAGCATTTCAGAGTCAGTTACTAAATATAATTTTAAGTCTTTTTTTAAGTTTTCTTTATCTATCATTTTAAGTCTCCTCTTAAACCTTTATTCATTTAAAAATTCAATATTAGAATTTTTACTTAAAGTATCTATATCCATTTTATAAATAGTATTCATAAGATTCTCTTTAAATGTTCCTATTGGTGGATTATTTAGATTTGCCAGCTCTCCACTTAAAGACATTGTAAGAACACCCATTGTAGCTGCTTTTAATGTATTCTCAGTAATAGCCATGAAACTTGCAATTAAACTTGCAGTCATACATCCAGTTCCTGTAACTCCTTTTAATTTATCAGTTCCATTATTTATTTTATATGTATTTTTACTATCAGTTATTATATCTGTTTTTCCAGTTGCTACTACTATACATTCAAGTTTTTCAGAAACTTTTTTTATTATATCAGTAGAATCTTCTTCATAGTCAAATGAATCTACACCTTTTCCCCTTACATCAAAACCACCTATAAACTTTATTTCTGCCATATTACCTTTAACTACATTAAATTTGACTTCATTTAAAAGTTTGTTTGTTAGTTCTGCTCTAGCTTTACTTGCAAATACTCCCACTGGGTCTAATATAACAGGTTTATTATACTTATTTGCTGCTTTTCCTGCTAATAAAAATAAATCTAACATATTTGAATTCATCGTTCCTATATTTATTACTACAGAATTTGCTATACTTACTATTTCTTCTACTTCCTCATATGAGAAGCTCATAAGAGGACTTGCTCCTATAGCTAAAGTTACATTGGCACAGTCATTTATAGTTACATTATTAGTATAATGAATTACCAATGGATTTGATTCTTTTACATCTTTAATTAAATTATACATAGCCAACCTCCAACAATTTTTTATTATTCAAATTTATAAAAATGATGCACTGGTCCTACTCCATGACCTATATCAAAACTATTTTTTATTGCTTCTGTTATATAGAGTTTACTTAAATTTACTGCTTCTGTTATTTCATAACCTAATGCCAAATAGGATGTTATTGCAGAAGATAATGTACATCCTGTTCCATGTGTATTTTTTTTATCAATTCTTTCACTTTTATAAACTTTAAACATATTTTTACCAACTAAAATATCTACTGCTTCTCCATCTAAATGCCCCCCTTTCATAAGGACAAATTTAGGACCAAGTTGTAGTATTTCTTTTCCTACTCTATTCATATCATCTATATTATTTATTTTTATTCCTGTGATTTCTTCTGCCTCTGGGATGTTTGGTGTAATTATGTATGCAAGTGGCATCAAGTATTTAATTAGATTTTCTTTTGCTTCTGGCTTTAATAAATAATATCCACTTTTAGATATCATTACAGGGTCTACTACCAAATATTTTGGATTGTATTTCTTTATATTTTCAACTATTTCAAGTATAATCTCAGGACTTGAAACCATTCCTATTTTTACAGCTTTTGGAGGTATATCTTCAAATACTGCCTCTATCTGTTTTTTTATTATTTCCTTACTTAAATCTTCTACTGCAAAAACTCCTTGAGTATTTTGTGCTGTTATAGCTGTTATTACACTCATACCATAAGTACCAATTGCACTAAAAGTCTTCAAATCAGCTTGAATTCCAGCTCCTCCAGATGAATCTGACCCAGCGATTGTAAGTGTTGGTATTTTATAATTACTCATTTATTCCCTCCTAAAGTTTAATTTAAATAACTTAATTAAAAAAGCTATACCTACAATAGGTATAGCTTAGAAATCGCATATATCATAAATAATATACACTTAAGTTTTATACTAAGCTTTCCTACGCTGGTATTATCCAGATCAGGTGTAAGGGTCGGTATTCCTCTCAGCTCTTGGCTCCCCTAGCTATTTTAATTTATTATATTTATAACTTCATTATATTACAATAGTATTTATTGTCAAGTTTTACATCATATACACTTATTATAATGTTAATGCTAATATTTATGTTAATTGTTCTATTTCTTTTCCAACAATATAAGCATCTTTATTATCAATTAAATCTATAAGTATCTCTGGTTTTTTTATTATAGATAATTTTTTGTTTCTAGTTAATTTCTTTATATAACATTCCAATTTCATTGCATTACTTTTTGTATTGGTTACAAAATAAACTTCTAGTTTTTTAAATCCCTTTGCCCTTGTATATTTTGAATTAATTCCCAACTTATGTTCATTCATTCTTCTAACTATATTACTAGTATATCCAGTATATAGAGAACCATCTTTACATCTTATAATATATGTAAAATACATCTCAAATCACATCCTTATTAAATATATAAATATTATATTATAGAATTGATAAAAATGGCATGTATTTTGCATATGTAACCTTCTTAGTGTTAGTTCTAATGTAGATGTATAAAATCCATTCTATATAAGTATAACGCTAAAATTTGACACAATAATAACGTTTTTATTTTTATAATAAAAAATTCACAAATTATAAAAAATAAAATTTTCAAAAAAATTATAATTTTCAAAAAAATAAATTGACACATATAAAAAAATTATGATACCCTAATAAAAAGGGGGCAATGATTATGGAAAACAATTTAATTATAGCTAAAAGCAATAATACTAAATTATCTAAAAAGGAATTACTTAAAGTTAATCTACAGATAGGTGTAGATTTTACACTTTTATCAAAATCACTTAAAGCCTTTTACAAAAAAGAAAAAGATTTTTATTGCATTGCTCTTGCGCCATGCAATGTATCTAATGAAAAAGCAAATAGAAAAATAAGTATCTCTGATATGATAAAAGAAATTAACACTTTAATCGAAAGTATAACTGATAAAAATGAACTTTTAAATGAAGAACTCTTCATCAAAAATTTATCAGAATTTTATGATGAGTCTTTAGATGACATTTATATAGAATTAAAACAAGCATATTTATACATTAAAAAGAATACAGATGGGCTTAGCATAGAAGACTCGATTGAATATGTATTTGATGTTGATATAAGCAATGAGACAAAAATAAAAGAAAATCCATTAATTAACTTTAATTCGCTTTCTTTAGTGGTTTGGAGTGGTGAGACAAAAAATATTTTACAACAAATGAATATTTTAGACTTAGAAAATATCCACTCTTATCCTATAGAAAACAATACAAATATAACTATCTATGAAAGTGATACTCTTCAATCTGAATTTGATGAAAAAGATGAAGAGATAAAAGAAAACAATATAGATATAATTGAGCAAATGCTTATACTTCCTGATGACTTAGACTATGACAAAGATGAAGTTGAAAATATGAAAAATAGGATTGCAAATATAAATACTAAGTATTTACAAACACTTAAAGAAAAGGATATAAAAATAAAATTAATAAATTCAAACTTAACTGATGAGTCAGAATTTAAGGATTTAAAACATCAGTTACCACCATGTTGGGTAAGATCAGGCAAAACTTGGAAAGATGTACCTGGTATATATAGAAACAATTCTATCGTAGTTAAAATAGGCTACAGTAATCCTAGCTATGCAAATGTACATTCAGCTAAAAATTTAGAATTACATGAAACTGCACATGCTATAGACAAAAATGTTTTAAATAAAAAATCAAGTTCAGAAGAATTTATGGAAATATTTGCTCAAGAAAGATATAAACTTTACGACCCTAAGCAAATTGCACATGCCTACATTAGTAAGTTTATAGAAGAATTTTTTGCAGAGTCATTTGTACACTACTATCTTGATGAAGTTTCAAGAAATATCTTAAAAGAAAATTGTCCTTTAACATATGGTTTTCTTGAACAACTTGAATTAAACTATTAAATACCCTAACTTTCAATAACATATTTAACTATACCCTCTTCATAAATAATAATAAGATGACAATTTATATTTTTGATAAAGTACTATCATTAAAAGATTTCTTATTATTTATGTTATAATGTTCATAATGGCTATGTTTTAAAATAGTTTATGTAAACCATAATTTAAATAAATAATAGAAGAAGGATGAAGAGCTATGAAGTTGAATAGAAATGATAGTTGTTGGTGTGGAAGTACTAAAAAATATAAAAAATGCCATATAGATATGGATAATAAAATAGATTCATTTGCAAAGTTAGGTCATATTGTGCCAACTCATGATATTATTAAAAATCCAACACAAATTGAAGAAATAAAAAAGAGTGCAGTAATAAATACAAAAATTTTAGATTATATTTCAGATAAAATTGAAATTGGAATGTCCACAGAGGATATAAATAAACTAGTACATGACTTTACACTACAAAATGGAGCCATTCCTGCTCCTTTGGATTATAATGGATTTCCTAAAAGTGTATGTACATCCATAAACAACGAAGTTTGTCATGGTATTCCTAGTAAAGATATTATCTTAAAAGATGGAGATATTATCAATGTAGATGTTTCTACTATTTTTAATGGATACTACTCAGATGCTTCAAGAATGTTTATGATAGGAAATGTTAAAGAAAATGCAAGAAAATTAGTTCAGGTTACTAAAGAATGTGTTCAAAAAGGTCTTGATGCTACTAAACCATGGGGATTCTTGGGTGATATAGGAGATGCTATTAATTCCTATGCTCAAAAAAATGGGTACTCTGTTGTAAGAGAAATTGGTGGTCATGGGGTTGGATTAAGTTTCCATGAAGACCCATTTGTAAGTTATGTATCTAAAAAAGGAACTGAGATGTTATTAGTTCCTGGAATGATATTTACAATAGAACCAATGGTAAATGAAGGTACTCATGAAATTTTTGTTGATAAAGAAAATAATTGGACTATCTATACAGAGGATGGTAAATTGTCTGCTCAATGGGAATGTATGGTTTTAGTTACAGAAACAGGATTTGAAATCTTAACTGAATAAAAGACAAATGCCTATAAAAATTGAAAATTCAATTTTTATAGGCATTTATTTTATTAATGCACATCTATTGCATCAACTGGACAGCTTTCTCTAGCTTCTTTTGCTGATTCTTCAGCATCACTTGGTATTTCATCAACTATAACATGTGATTTACCATCATCATTCATATCAAATACTTCTGGACATATTGATGGACATAATCCACAACCTATACAAGTATCTTGATTAACATCTGCTTTCATAATAAAATCCTCCTAAACACTACAAATTTAAAATCTTGTTTGTCAAAGATTTATGAACCAAAACTTTAACATTTAGTTCTTTTTTATTATGTCCCCAAATTTGAAAAAAATACCTTTTAAAATAATTTTCATAAATTTTCTTTTATAATCATACCAATTCTATATATAATACACATTATCTAATTCATCATACTCATAGGATGCTTCTTTTTTATTCTTTTTTACAGGTTCTAAATTTCTTATTTTTACTATTTTTGCTGGTATACCAACAACTGTTGCTCCATTAGGCACATCCTTAACGACAACAGAATTTGCACCAATTTTTGAATTGGAACCAATATTTAAAGGTCCTAATATCTTTGTTCCAGCTCCAATCAATACATCATCACCAACAGTTGGATGTCTCTTTCCTGTGTCTTTTCCTGTGGCTCCTAAAGTAGCTCCTTGGTATATTGTTACTCTATTACCTACTTCTGCTGTTTCTCCGATTACAACACCCATTCCATGGTCTATTAATATACCTTCTCCCATTTTAGCTCCAGGATGTATTTCTATACCAGTCATAAATCTGGATATCTGAGATATTAGTCTTGCTGTAAAAAGCATATTTTTCTTGTAAAGAGTATGAGCCATCCTATGCATTATCATTGCATGTACTGATGGATAAAGTAAAAATACTTCTACCTTAGACCTAGCTGCTGGATCATTTTTCATTATATATTCAATATCTTTATTTATTTTCTTAAACAAAGTATTCACTCCCTAAAATAAAATTTTTAAAATAGTCCCATGGACATATACTTATCTACTCCATCTGGAGCTACTGTTACTATCTTTTTATCTGGATATTTTTTCGCCATTTCCATAGCTCCAAATATATTTGCTCCAGAAGATATACCCACTAAAATACCCTCTTTTGCTGCAAGTAATTTAACTGTTTCAAATGCATCTTCATCATCTACTAATATTACTTCATCAACTACACTAGAATCATAATTTTCAGGAACAAAGTTGGCACCTATTCCTTGTATTTTGTGAGGTCCAGTTTTGTTTTCTGATATAGCTGGAGATTTTTTTGGTTCAAGTGCGATTACTTTTATATTTGGATTTTGTTCTTTTAAATACCTTGCAGTCCCTATTAAAGTACCACCTGTTCCAACTCCACATACAAATATATCTAAATCTTTAACATCATTCATAATTTCAACTGCTGTTGTTTTATAATGTGCGTTTGGATTATCTTTATTTTCAAATTGTTTTAAACTTTTATAGTTTGGATTTTCTCTTAAAAGTTCATTTGCTTTTTCTATGGAACCTGCCATTCCAGCTTTTCCATCTGTAAGCACCAAATTTGCTCCATATGCCTTCATTAAGTCTCTTCTCTCAATGCTCATAGTCTCAGGCATTACTATTATTACTTCATATCCTTTTAATTTTCCTATCATAGATAATGCAATACCAGTATTACCACTAGTAGCTTCGACTAAGACATCTCCTTTTTTTAATTCGCCTCTTTTCTCTAATCCTTCTAACATTTCATAAACTGCTCTGTCTTTTATACTTCCTGCTGGATTTACTTTTTCTAATTTTACATATATGTTAAAACACCCGTTAGTACATCCTAAATTGTTCAACCTTACTACAGGTGTGTTTCCTATCAACTCTAATGCGTTATTATATAACATACTACTTCCTCCTATATGTCTAAATCTATTATCAAATTGATAACGATAAATATATTATAGTATTATCATTTTGATAATGCAACCTTTTTTTGGATTTTATACTTTCAATCGTTTTATTCCAAATATTAGTAATGTTCAAACAAAAAAAGTGAAAATCATTATCGATTTCCACCTTTTAAATATAAAGCTTTAGACTAAGTCATACATAATACTTTGCTACAAAAGCTCTACAAAATACTATACAAGACCTAATATTTTTGCTACCTCTATATTAACCTTTAACACATTTACCCTATCTTCACCTAAAACTCCAAACAGTTTTTTAGAAGTATTATCATCTACAATTTTTTGTAATTTATTTTCTGATATCCCTGATGCTTTTGCTACAGCAGGTATCTGAACCTTTGCAGAAGCTGGACTTACATTAGGGTCAAGACCTGAACCTGATGCTGTAAGTAAGTCTGTTGGTATATCTCCTTTTTTGACAGTCGGATTATCCTTTAAAAACTTTTCTATATCTTTTTGTACTCTATCACGAAGTTCTGGATTTGTAGCTCCATAATTAAAAGAGCCTGATGAAACGCCTCCATAAGATGCATTTCCATCTTTATCTGGTTTTAAATCTTCTTTTGTATAAGTATTATAGTTTATTGATGATACTCTTCCTTTAAAGAATCTAGCATCTGTAAAGTTTTGACCAATAAGTTCTGAACCTACTTTTACACCATTTACTTCTATCATACTTCCATTAGCTTTATCTCTAAATGCAACTTGACTTACGCCTGTCAGAGCAAGTGGATATACAAGTCCACAAACAACTAACAATACAAGACTTACAAGCAATGCCGGTTTTAATGTTTTCATTTTTATATCCTCCATTTATTAACCTAAATTAAGAACCATTACTAAAGGTGTAATTAATAAATCAATTAATTTTATTCCTAAAAATGGAACTATAACTCCTCCAAGACCAAAGATAATCATATTTCTCATTAACATAGCTTGTGATTTCATAGGTCTATATTTTACGCCTTTCATTGCAAGAGGTATTAAACATGGGATGATTATAGCATTAAATATTAAAGCTGATAATATCGCACTAAATGATGTAGAAAGTTTCATTATATTTAATATCTCCATTTGAGGTATTGCAAGAGTAAATATAGCTGGTATAATTGCAAAATATTTTGCAACATCATTTGCTATACTAAAAGTTGTCAAAGCTCCACGAGTTATTAAAAGTTGTTTTCCTATTTCAACAACTTCTAATATCTTAGTTGGGTCTGAATCTAAATCTACCATGTTTGCTGCTTCTTTTGCAGATGTTGTACCACTATTCATAGCAAGACCTACATCTGCCTGAGCAAGTGCAGGAGCATCATTTGTTCCATCACCTGTCATAGCTACTATTTTACCTTCTAATTGTTCTTTCTTTATAGCATCTATTTTATCTTCTGGCTTACATTCTGCAATAAATCCATCTACTCCAGCTTCTCTTGCAATTGTAGCTGCTGTTAGAGGATTATCCCCCGTACACATGATTGTTTTTATTCCTATCTCACGAAGTCTAGCAAATCTTTCTACAAGCCCTGATTTTACTGTATCCTTTAAGTAGATAATTCCATATATCTCATTATCTACACATACTACTAAAGGTGTACCTCCTAATTTAGCTACTCTGTTTACATTTTCTTCTAAATCTTCTGGCACTATTCCCCCAGATTCTTTTACTCGTTTTATTATACTATCATAAGCACCTTTTCTTATAGCGCTACCATTAGCTAAATTAATCCCACTCATTCTAGTTTGTGCAGAAAATTCTACGAATTCAGCTTGCTCTGCTTCTTTTGTTTTACCTGTTGAACCTAATTTCATTCCTAAATCAACTATAGACTTTCCTTCTGGTGTATCATCTTTTAATGAACACATAACAGAATAGTTTATTAAGTCTTTTGAGTCTGCATTTCCAACTGCTATAAATTCTGATGCAAGTCTATTTCCATAGGTAATAGTACCTGTCTTATCCAAAATCATAGTATCAACATCACCACAAGCTTCTACTGCTTTACCTGACATTGCAATAACATTGAATCTCGTTACTCTATCCATACCTGCAATACCAATAGCTGACAATAATCCACCTATAGTAGTTGGTATTAAGCACACCAAAAGTGCTATCATAGTAGAAATTGGAATCTTAACCCCTGCATAATTTGCCATTGGATAAAGAGAGATTAATACAACCATAAATATAAGAGTTAATCCCACTAACAATGTATTTAAAGCAATCTCATTTGGCGTTTTTTGTCTTGAAGCACCTTCTACAAGAGCTATCATTTTATCTAAGAATGATTCCCCTGGTTTTGTTGTTATTTTTATTTTTAACCAGTCACTTACAACTGTAGTACCCCCTGTAACAGAAGCGAAATCTCCACCAGATTCTCTCATCACAGGTGCGGATTCTCCAGTTATTGCTGATTCATCCACAGAAGCTATTCCTTCTATAACTTCTCCATCATTTGGAATAACTTCCCCTGCATTTACTAAAACAATATCGCCAAGTTTTAGTTCGCTTGCACTTATCATTTTTTCATTTCCTAGCTTATCCAAAACCCTTGCTACTGTGTCTTTTCTAGTTTTCTTCAATGTATCTGCTTGTGCTTTTCCTCTACCTTCAGCTACAGCTTCAGCAAAATTTGCAAAAAGCACTGTTATAAATAATATTATTGTCACAATCCCATTATAGGCTCTTAAATTATTGCCTTCATCACCAAACAAGCTAGGTATTATTGTAAGTATCAATGTTACTATAAAGCCAATCTCTACAACAAACATAACTGGATTTTTCATCATATATTTAGGATTTAACTTTTTAAAAGCTTCTATAATGGAAGTTTTGAAAATATCTTTTGTAATAAACTTTGTTTTTTTAGTTTCCATAAAACTTTACTCCCTCCCAATTTTTTAGTGCCATAACACTAGATGCTCTGAAATAGGTCCAAGCGCTAAGGCTGGGAAAAATGTTAAAGCACCAACAATTAAAACAACCAGTACTAAAATTATTGTAAATGTGAAATTATCTGTTCTAAGTGTTCCTATACTTTCATTTACAGCTTTCTTAGATGCCAATAAACTTGATATAGCAAGTAGTATTATAATAGATACATATCTTCCAAAGAACATAACTATACCTGTTGTTATATTCCAAAACATAGTATTATCTCCTAGACCTTCAAATCCTGAACCATTATTGGCCGCTGAAGATGAAAATTCATATAATACTTGTGATAATCCATGGAATCCAGGATTTGAAATTCCTTCAAGCCCTGCTGGTACTGCAACTGAAAGACCAGAGAACATAAGTATCAAAAGTGGGTGTAGTATAATAAGTAAAGCAATAAGCTTCATTTCTTTTCCTTCGATTTTCTTAGTTAAAAATTCTGGTGTTCTTCCTACCATTAATCCACATAAAAACACTGCTATTATGGCGTACATCAACATATTCATAAGACCTACACCTTTACCACCAAATACAACATTTAACATCATATTCAAAAGTGGTACTAGACCTCCTAAAGGAGTTAAGGTATCATGCATATTATTAACTGTACCTGTTGTAAATGAAGTTGTTACTGTTGTAAATAATGCAGATTGTGCTATACCAAATCTAACTTCCTTACCTTCCATACTTCCCATACTTTGACTAAGCCCCAATTGTGATAAAATAGGATTCCCTGAACTCTCTGCTTTAAAACAAACCATTAGACCTATTAAAAATATGATTGACATTGCCCCAAATACAACCCAACCTTGTTTTTTATTCTTTATCATATGCCCAAATGCAACAACACAAGCTCCTGGTAATATCATCATAGACAACATTTCTACTATATTTGATATTATAGTTGGGTTTTCAAATGGGTGTGATGAATTTGAACCAAAGAATCCTCCACCATTTGTTCCTAAATGTTTTATTGATTCAAGAGCTGCTACAGGACCTCTAGCTATATCTTGAAGTTTTCCTTCTATAGTAGTCACTGTTTCTGTTCCTGCAAAAGTTTGTGGTACTCCTTGTGTAACTAATATAATCCCAACAATTAAAGCTCCTGGCAAAAGTACTCTTGTTGTTATTCTAATTAAATCTACATAAAAATTTCCCATTGTTTTCTTTTTACCAACCAAACCTCTTACAAATGCCATCGCAGCTGAATATCCTGTTGCTGCTGATGTAAACATCATGTATATTATCACTGTCATCTGACTAAAATATGAAAGCCCTGATTCACCTGAATAATGTTGAAGGTTTGTATTTGTCATAAAACTTATGATTGTATTGAATGATAAACCTTGTTCCATGCCTTTAATTCCACTTGGATTAAAGATATGCATACTTTGAGTTCTAAGTATGATATATCCTATAAATACCATAGCTGCATTTGTAAATACTAAAGCTAAGGCATACTGTTTCCAATTCATTTCTTTTTTCTTATCTATACTACATACCTTATATATACAATTGTCTACTTTATCAAATAGTCTATCTCCAAATGTTTTTTGATTAGTGGCTATATGATATAAATACTTGCCCATAGGTATTACTAAAATCATAAAAATTGCCAACACTATTACTATCTGCACCATAAAAATTGTTCCCCCCAATTCAACTTACTTATTAGCCTTATACTATTTAAAATTTTTCAGGATTAATAAGCGCATACACCAAATATATTACTAACATTATAATTACAACTGCCAGAAACCACATAGGTAATCCCTCCATACATTATTTTTTTTCAGTTTGTTTCCCACACCAGTCAGCAAGCAACTTCATGGAAATAAATCCTATGAGTAACAATGCTATCATAACTATATCCAACATTTTAACTCCTCCATTTAATTTAATTTCTTTTACAAATTTTAGTTTTGTATTGCTACTTCATTTATCTTATCATTTTAGGTATAAAGATAGGATTAAGAAACATCTATTACTGATTAGTATTTCATAAATATAAAATTGAGTTTTTAAAACATACATCTAGCAACCGTATTCCTAGAGATTCCAATACAATTCATTATGTTGAATTTATAAAAATCTAGATAAGAAAATGTCTACTATAAATATTTAGACGCAAAAAAAGATGGCAAATTTGCCATCTTTAATAAAATCTAATGTTATTTAATTTATATTAACATTCTGGAACTATGTCATTACTTATATCCATATCTAAACTTTTACCATGATAATAGATAAAATCAATTACTTTACCACTAATTGTAACAGCAATCAAAGAATAAAATATATCAAACGCTGATAGATAAAATAATGATAACAACAATACAATAACATCTGTTGCTAAATAAACTTGCCCTATGTTCAAAGATGTAGTCTTAGAAATTACTAATGCTAAAGCATCGTCTCCTCCTGATGCACAACCTGCTTTTACTACTATACCTACACCAGTTCCAACAGTTACACCTGCCAAAACAGTTGATAAAAGCATATTTTGTGATTGTGGTACCAGAGGTCCTATAGCTTCAAATAAGTCATATAACACTGAAAAAGTTATAGAAGCTACTATTGAATATATTAGGAACTTTTTACCGAAAAATTTATATCCTACTAAAAGTAGTAAACCATCTATTACAACATTTGCTATTGCTGGTTGTATATTGAATAAATTTTTTAACAGTAGTAAAATACCTAACACTCCACCTTCTGTTATGTTGTTTAAATAATAAAAATTGTAAACTCCAAATGCTAATATTGCTGAACCTAAAAATATAAGTCCAATCCTTTCTAAAAATAACCGCCTGGCCATACATATCCCTTCCTTTTTCTTAATTTATATATATTATATACAAAAGAATTGGCTTTGTATACCGCACTTTTCAAATCTTTAATTATACAAAATTTCTATATTTTTTTCAACATTTTTTTTATGTTTTTTTATGTTTTTTTAGCGTTCCATCTACACCTAAGTATTTCCAACACCTTAGACGTTTTCCTTTTTTACAAAAGTTTATATTAATTTGACTTATAATTTAGTATAGTTAAGTCTTTGTTTATATTAATTTTTTATTTGTTTAGAAATACTATTCAATAATTTATCACTAAGTTAGATTTAAAAAAAGAGTTACTTTAGAAACTATATAAAGTAACTCTAGTTATTTTATTTATTTTCTGTAATACTTTACCATTCACCCTTAAATTCTGAAATATTGTCCTTGTTAACTTCAACTTGTTTAATTTGTGTAACAGGTTCTACTTTTTCACCTTTAAGGAAATTAGATGCCTTTTCTACAACTAATGCTCCTTCTTCCACAGCAGACATATAAGTTGTACCATCTATTAATCCATCAGTTATAGCTTTTAATCCATCTTTACTTCCACCCAAACCTATAACTTTAACTTTATCTTTAAGACCAGCATCTTTTAAAGCTTGTCCTGCTCCTGTAGCAGAGTTATCATCTTGGCATATTATAACATTAAAATCAGTTTTCTTTTGAATTAAATCTTCTGTTACCTTTAATGCTTGTTCTTTCTCCCAATTTGAAGTTTGGTTATAAACTATTTGTATGTTACTATCTTTTAATTCTTTCTCAAGACCTTTTTTTCTTAATACTTGTGGAGTAGTTCCTGGAACACCTTCTATTAATACAGCCTTTCCTCCAGCTTCTCCTAATAAGTTTTTAGCAATTTTACCTGTTAATGCTCCTGTCTCTTCCTCATTTTGTCCTATATATGTAACTAAGCCTTTAAATTCTCCTGTTGGATTACTTCCTATAGAATTTGTAAATGCTATTATAGGAACATCTGAATCATTAGCAGCTTTAACTATTCTCTCACTTACAGCAGAATCAACTCCGCATAATGCAATCATATCTACGCCTTTAGCCATAAAATCTTCAGCTTGTGACAATTGTTTACTAGCATCCCATTGAGCATCTGCATATTCTACATTTACACCTAATTCTTTAGATTTTGCATCTATCCCTTGTTTAGTTGCTACAAAGTAACCTGTTGAACCTGGCAATAATACTGCTACTTTCTTTTCTCCACTCGTTTCTTTGCCACCACCATCAGAACATCCAACTAGACTGAATATCATAATAAGTGATAGTAAAAACGCTAAATGTTTCATTAATTTTTTCATAAAAAATTCCCCCTCTTATTTTTTATCTTGAAGCAAGTTTTTTCTTGCTATAAGAATCAAATCCAACCGCTGCTAAGATTATTAATCCTTTAAATATGTACTGGAAATATACATCTATTCCAAGAAGATTAAAACTGTTGTTTATAACACTCATAAGTAATACACCTATAACTGTTTTAAGTACAGAACCAGAGCCTCCTGCCACGGAGGTACCTCCTATTACAACAGATGCAATTGCATCCATATCATATCCTTCACCTGCAATCGCAGTGGCAGTTCCAAGTCTTCCAGTTAGCACAATACCAGCTATCCCTGCAAGTATAGCATTGATAATAAATACTTTTATTTTATGAGAATCTACATTTATACCATTAAGTTTACTTGCTTCTTGATTACCTCCTACAGAATAAACATATCTACCAAACTTAGTTTTATTAAGTACAACAAATGAAGCAAATACTACTATAAAGAAAATTACTACTGGTATTGGTATATTAAACAAATATCCATTTCCAATGTAATCAAGTATTGGTATATTCTCAGTAATTGGATATCCTCCTGTAAGCATCAATAACAATCCTCTTACAATAGTGACCATAGCCATGGTAGCTATTAGTGATGGTACATTTATCTTTGCAACTACTATCCCATTGATTAATCCTATTACTGCACAAATTGCTATACCTAAAATCATAGATACAAACAAATTAGTTCCACCAGTTGCAAATTTCATTGTTATAGCACCTGCAAGAGCTGCTACTGCTCCAACTGATATATCAAAGTTTCCAGATATTATAACAAAAGTCATACCTGCTGAAATTATTCCGATTATAGAAGATTGTCGTAAAAGATTAAGTATATTTTGTTTACCTAAAAATGATGGAGTTGCAATACTTATAGCTATACATAAAGCTAAAAAACCTATTAATACTCCATAATCTCTTAAATTTAATTTCTCAAAAGCTTTTTTCATCTCAGTCCTCCATTTTTATTTTTTATACATTAAATATACTACTCATTATGTCTTGAACCTTTATATTCTCATTTTTTAAATCATCTACAATAGAACCTTCTCTAGTTACTAAAATTCTATCACTTACTCTTATTACTTCTTCTAAATCAGAAGATATAAATATTACTCCTATTCCTTTACTTGAAAATTCTTTTATTGTATTAAAAATATCTTCTTTTGCAGCAATATCTATTCCTTTTGTCGGCTCATCATATATTATTAAATCTAAATCTTTCTCTAACCATTTAGAAACTACTACTTTTTGTTGATTTCCACCACTAAGCTCTTTTACCTCTTGTTTTACATCACTAACTTTTATTCCTAGTTCTTTAACACCCTTTTTAGAAAACTCAATTTCCCTATTTCTATCTATAAACAAGAATTTCTTGAATTTATCAATTTGTACTGATGCTGAATTAGTATATATAGCTTGCTCTAAAATTAGACCTAGATTTTTTCTGTCCTCAGGAATCAACCCTATTTTATTTTTTATAGCAATTTTAGGAGAAGTTATATCTACTTTTTTACCATTTATAAATATATCTCCACTATCTTTATTATCTATCCCAAATATCAAATTTATAATTTCAGTTCTTCTTGAACCTACAAGACCTGCTAGACCTACAACTTCTCCTCTATAAACTTTAAATGAAACATTTTTTATTTTATTGGACCAACTTATATTCTTAACTTCTAGTACTGGAGGTTCTTCATACTTTGCAAATGTATAATCCTTTTTCTCAATGAGTTTATGATTATCATTTCCTGTCATAAGTTGAGTTATTTTTAATTTAGTTAAGTCTTTTACATCATAAGTTCCAATCATAGTTCCATTTTTCATTATACTTGCACTATCACATACCTTAAAAACTTCTTCTAATATATGAGAAATGTAAATTATTGTTTTGCCTTTAGCTTTCAATCTATTTATTATTTTAAATAGTCCATCTTTTTCATTGTTAGTAAGTGATGTTGTCGGTTCATCCATTATGATAATTTCAGAATTACATGAAACAGCTTTCATTATCTCAACCATTTGTTGATTTGCCACACTCAAATTAGAAACTACTGTATATGGGTCTATATTAAAATCAAAATCTTCACAAATCTTAATATATTCTTCTAGCATATCTTTCTTATTTAAAAACACGATTCCCTTTAAAGTTTCTCTACCAAGAAAAACATTTTCAAGTACTGTAAGTGTTGGTATCAGACTTAACTCTTGATAAATTATGCTAATACCATTTTCTTTAGAATGATGTGGGTTTTTAAATATTATTTCATTGCCATTTAAAATCACTTTACCTTTAGTTTGAGGATGAACGCCTCCTAAAATTTTAATAAGTGTAGACTTACCTGCTCCATTGGCTCCCAAAAGTGCTCTTACTTCTCCTTTTTCTAAGTCAAAATCTATACCCTTTAAAACATCTACCTTCCCAAAGCTTTTATATATTTGTTGCATTTCCAGTATTTTACTCACTATATCACCTCACTAATTCCTAAACCATTTTATAACTTCATCAATATTTTCTTTTGGTGCTGATAATAAATCCCAAGATAGAACATACCCTTTTACTGCTGTCTTATTTATATTTGAAATATTCTCACTTATGTATTTAGGTGTAACAGGAGCTATAATTTCTTTGTTATTTATTTCAATACCTATATATATATCTGTAGCAATATTTTTTGTCATAAAATCGATTTCCTTCAGTACAAAGTTTATAGGATATATATCTCCTCGATACTCTTTGATTCCTAAAATTTCTAAAAAACTTTCTTTTGCAAGTTCTTTATTTCCATGTACAGATTCATCAACTAATCTTTCAAATTCAAATGGTAGACCTGCTGGAGCTTTTGTAGCTCTATACATCATTGGTTTTATAAAATCTGCTACGTCTTGTAATCTTTCTAAATCTTGACCTGCAAAGTAAGAAATAAAAGGAGAAAAAGTATCTATACCTATTTTCAATCCTTTGTTTTTGAAATAATTGCTTATATCTTCTAACGCATTGTATATATTTTTACTTTTTATTTCGAAAAAATCTTCCCATATTTTATTTTTAAATTTGTATTTTCCATTAGTGTATTCTGTTATACCAAATGGGGTATTTTCATTGCCTATAACTTCACTAGACATATTCTTCATTTCCATAATTAATGACTTTTTATCAATATTGCTTGCTTTATAAATAGGTAAACAATCTTTGCAAAAACAATTAAAAACACCATTTAATTTGTTTGAAAAAGAACCATACCTTATCTTATCTAAGAAAATTCCATCAAAATCAATTTCACTAAAATAAGTATTATAAACTTTCTTTATATTTTCTATATTTTCCTTATTATTTGGACAATAAAATTCAAAATTTTCATCTTCTTGTAAAGCGTATCCTTTAACTTCTTTTCCAGTATAATCAACTAATAAATTACTTTTTTTAAGTAATCCTATTTCTGAAAAACATGGTAACCAAAGATATAATTCAACATTATATTTTTTTAATAGTTTTTTAGTTTCTATATATAGCTCTTTATCTACACTCCAACCCATAATGACCTTTTCTATTTCAATACAGTCCAATAATTCTAATAATTTATGTTTTATATCATTAAATTTTATTTCTTTGTTTTTAAATCCACCTGTAAAGATTTGTACTATTACTTTTTTTCTATCCATGTTTGACCCTCCTATTAGCTAATGCCATAGCAAGCCTTATACCTCCATATACTGGCTGATTTTCTTGGAGTATAAATTTCAATTTTTTATCTGTATTTTCTCTTTTTAAATTATTCATTAACATTTGAGCATATACAGTTCTGTTTAATGTACCACCGGATAAAACTATATTTATTTCACTTTTATTATCTTTCATTGAATTAGATATCTTATTTAATATTACTTGAGCTAATTTAGACAATTCAGTTGATGACTCTTCCAATATTTTAATAGCTAATTTATCACCTTGTTCAGCACAATCAATCACTAATGAAGCTAAATTTGCTATTTCAACATTGTTGTTTATCTCAGTAATTGTATATGTAAGTTGTTCAAAGCTATCTGTTCTAAAGAAATCTAAAACGCAATTAAACAAATCACTATATTCATGACACCCATCACAATAAAGTAAAACTTTCTTTAGTAATTTTCTCCCTATATCATATCCAGAACCCAAATCACTAAAGTTATATCCCCATCCACCAACTCTATATATTTCTCCATCTTCTCTAATTCCCAGTATTATTGAACCTGTCCCAGCTACAATTACCAGGCCAGGAGCATTAGTTTGTGCATAAAAAGCTAAAACTGCGTCATTTACTAGATATATTTTTTCTTTATCTAGTCCAATCTTTAATATTTCATCCATTATAATATTATAATCATTAGGAGAATCACACCCAGATATACCAAATACAGTGTACTCAATATCAGCATAATCAATATGTAAATCTTTTAATATTTTATTAAATCCATTATTAATATTTTCATATGTTTTTTGAATTCCAACTGACTTATAATTAGTTGAACCTGTAGTATGTTCCTTTAATATGTTCCCATCTAAATCACTTACACAAAATTTTGTTTTTGTTCCTCCTCCGTCTATTGAAATCAAATATTTCACATTAATATCCTCCTTTTTTATTAGATAAGGAATATTGATAGTCAGTTTCTTTTAAACACATACTAATTACTCCATCTATACTTCCTTCTTTCAATGATTCCACCTTTATTAGTCTAGGGAAATTTTCTTCTCCAACACTCTTACTTACATCTTTTTTTATAAATTCCATGTCAGCTTTAGTTAATATATTGCACTGTATAATCATAGCTTCTGGATTTAAAACACAAACAAGGGTCCTTACAAAATTTGATATTATAGATAAAATTTCTTTTTTAAATTTATTATCTTTGCTCTCTAAGTATCTTTTTCTTAAGCTTAAAATATAATCTTCAATAGTTAAATTATTGCTATTATACTTGCCAAATTCTATATTTAAATAACCTAATTCTCCAGCAAAATTTGTATTACCTAGATATAATTCACCGTTTATAACTATACCAGAACCAATACCATCTTCTAAATACATAAGTGCCATATTTTTATATTCATCTTTATACTGTTTTTGATAAATTCCTATAGTAGTAATATTTGTATCATTTTCTATAAATACTTTAGTATTGTATTTACTCTTTATTAAATCTTCTAAATTTATTCCTTCCCAACTTTTTATAGTTGGTATATTTTTAACTACACCATTTTTTACAACTCCTGGAACACCAATCCCAATAGCCCTTATATTGTTTCCTCTTACATTTTGAATTAGAGTATCTATAACAAAAAAAGTATCTTTGTTAACGTTTTCATATGTATCCATTCTTATATTGAATTCTTCTTTATAAGTTATATCACCTAATAAATTTGCAACTACCCCTATACAGCTATTTCTATAATAATATAAAGCTATTATGTGTTCTAAGTTTGCATTTATTTCAAATAATTGAGCTCTTCTCCCTCCAGTAGACTCACTTAATCCACTTACTTTAACTTCCTTCTTCAAAGCTAACTGTTCTACAATTTTATTAACTGTAGCTAAACTCAACTCAGTAATACTCGAAATTTCTGGTTTTGTTATAGGTCCTTCATTTTTTATAATATTTTTTATTAAGTCTTCATTTACTTTTTTTATCGTCTGTGGTTTTCCAACTATATTTTTCATAAACAACACCTTACTTTATAAACTTTATTTATTAAGTTTAGTATAATATGTGTAAGTTAAATTTGTCAACAAATTTTCAATAAGAAAGTCGTTTCAAGATAAATTAAAATTATCATAAAACGACTTTTCTATTATAACTTCATACATATATTATATTTTTATAAAATTTATAATGGGTGTAAAGCTACTATTGAAACTCTTCTAACCTTTAAACTTGATGTATTTTCATATGTTATAAAAATATTTTAAAGTTGTTTATATAGTTGTTCATATGGTTGTTTATATAAAAGAAATAAATTTAAAATAGATTGTTTCTAAATCTATTTTTTAAATCTAACTTCAGCTGCCTTTGCATGTGCATATAATCCTTCTTCTTTTGCTAGTTTTTCAGCAATAGGTGCCAATGATTCTATAGCTTTTTCATTTAATATCTGCTTTGTACAAGTTTTTATAAATGTACCAACCCAAACGCCACCAGTATATCTTGATGCTTTAAGTGTTGGCAATGTATGATTTGTACCTGAAACATAATCACCAAATACTTCAGCAGAAAGATTTCCAATAAATAGCGAACCATAGTTAATTAATTTATCACAAATTTCATTATATTCCTTTACTGCAACTTCTAAATGTTCTGGAGCATAAAAATTACTTATTTTAATGGCTTCTTCCATATCATCAACCAGTATTATCTCTCCATTATTTTCCCATGAATTATATGCTATATCTTTTGTTGGCAAATCTTTTAACATAATTTTTATATTTTTTTCAACTTCTTGCGCTATTTCTAAACTATTTGTTAATAATATCCCCCTTGCATTTAAATCATGCTCACATTGTGCTAATAAATCAGCTGCAATATAAACTGGATTTGAAGTTTCATCAGCTATTATAAGAACTTCACTTGGGCCAGCCACAAAATCAATCCCTACTTGGCCATAACATTGTCTTTTAGCTTCAGTTACAAATTTATTCCCTGGTCCCACAATTATGTCAACTGGATTAATCTTTTCTGTACCATATGTAAACGCTGCTATAGCTTGAACTCCTCCAGTTGCATATATTTCGTCAGCTCCTGCTATATCCATAGCTACCAATGTTTTAGGATTTATATCTTCAGTATTTTTCATAGTTGGTGAACATGCTACTATTCTTTTTACACCCGCAACTTTTGCAGGTATTATAAGCATAAGTGCTGTTGAAAATAATGGATATTGTCCACCTGGAACATATGCAAGGCATGACTCTATTGGAATATTGGTTTGACCCAAGATTACTCCTGGATAAATTTCTTTTTCAAAAGAATTTTCAAAACTTAGTTTTTGAGCTTTAGCAAATTCTCTTATATTTTCAGCAGCAATCTTTAAATTATTTATAAATTCATTATCTACATGTTTATAAGCTTCTTTTATCTCTTCTTTAGTAATTCTAAATTCATCTCTGGTATTTCTGTCAAACTTCTCATTGTATCTTTTAAGTGCAACATCTTTATCTCTTCTTATATCTTCTATTATAGAACTTACTTGCTCTCTTAAAACCTTTTCATCTACCTTTTCTTTTGTGCTTGATGTTTTAATGCTTTTCATTTTTTACCTCCTAATTTTACAATATTATTATCATTTAAAATACATCAATAAATAAAAACTCCCACCCTCTATTAAAAGCTAGAGGATAGGAGTCTAATCATATTGTACTCACCTCACTAACTGAGCACTATTTGTCTAATAACTATACTTATAATTCTTCTAATCATTAATTTTTTTCTGAATTTTCTCTTTATTATACATAATATGATATATTTTAACTATTGATTTGTCAATGAAATTCTTTTATTTTCTACAGCAGTTACAATTAGGTTTATGGCATTTATGGCAACAATGGTTATTATTATTTCCACCATTATTTCCATTTCTTCTAGCTTCACATTCCATACCTTTATCAAATAATCTAGCAGCTTCTGCTAAATATTCTATTCCTCTATAATTAAACTCTGAATATTCATCCCAGTATTTTTCTGCTTCTTTCCATAATTTTCTAGCTTCACATTCGTATGCTAATGCTTCTTTTTTTCTTTCTGCAGATTCACAGAATGCCTCTCTAGCTTCTCTTTCTCTTACTTCAGCTTCTCTTCTAAATCTTTCACAGTTTCTAGGTCTATTTCCTTCTTGATTTGAACATTCACAGTTTGAACCTCTTCTTTCTCTATCTTCATCGTATGCTTCTCTTTCATATTCTTCTCCATCATTTTGGAACCATTTAGCTGTAGCTTCTCCTCTTTCATACCAATCTTCTGTATAACCACCATTTGCATATTTTTTATTTTCCATATAACATATCTCTCCTTTTAATTTTAATTTTTTATGAGATGTTTTGTTTTATCTCATACTATATAGTATTAAAATCGTCAAAATATGTTACATATAAACTTATATTTTTCCTTTTTTAACTTATTTTCAACATTTTATTCATTTTTTCGCAATATCCCTTGTCTTTTATTAGGCATAAGCTGTTATTTATTTCATACTCAGAATCAGCATAAACCATAATAGCAAGCTCATCATCATCATTTAAAACATCATAATTTACTAAGCAATTCTCAACTATATTCAATATTTCATCTTTATTACATTTTTTAAATCTAAGAAGTGCTCCACACTTTTCTCTAACTATCTTATTAACCTGTATTTTATCTTTAGTAAAAGAATCTATACTTGAAACTCTATTATCTATTATATCAATAACATCTGAATAAACTGCACTTCCTGTTGCTAGACTTCCAGCTCCCTTACCTACAAAAGAAACTTCTCCTACTGAATCACCATTTACTATAACAGCATTGAACTCATTGTCTATTCTAGCAAGTATGTTGTCTTTTTCTACTAGGACAGGTCTAACAAAAGCACTTACTTTATGATTTTCATACTTACTTTGACCAATTAACTTTATCTTACAATTTAATTTTTTTGCATATTCAATATCCTTTTCATCTATATCTGTAATTCCCTCTAAATATACATCTTTCCAATATACTCTATTATCATAAGCTAAAGTTGATAATATTGATAGTTTTCTAGCAGCATCATATCCTAATACATCTGACTCTGGATTTGCTTCAGCAAAGCCTAATTCTTGAGCCTGTTTTAATGCCATATCATAAGATAAATTCTCATCATACATTTTAGACAATATGAAGTTAGTAGTTCCGTTTAAAATAGCATTTATACTATCTATATTATTTCCTTCTAATGATTCTATTATTGGCTTTAATACTGGTATACCCCCAGCAACTGAAGCTTCAAATTTAATACTTACCTTATTTTCACTTGCTAATTTTGCAAGTTCATCTCCACATTCAGCTAACAAGTCTTTATTTGCTGTAACAACATGAATTTTATTATTTAAAGCCTTTTTAATATAAGATAATGTTGGCTCTAAACCACCCATAACTTCTACAAGAATATCTATATCTTTTTCAAATATATCATCTATATTATTAGTTATTATATTAGAATATTTTTTCCCTTTATGTTTTTCTAGATTGTTAACTAAAATTCCAACTATTTCTATATTTCTTTTTTCTTTATTATTATCTATTATATCTATAAGTCCACTTCCTACAGTTCCATATCCTAGTACTCCAATTTTTACTTTATTCTCCATTTTATTATCCTCCTAAAATTTATAATTTTCCGATTTTTTTTTATTTTCAATCTTTTATTGCAATAAAAATAGACTCATCCCTAGATAAAGGGACGAGTCTATACTCGCGGTTCCACCCAATTTGATTTCATCATTTATTGATAAAATCCACTTTACACTTTAACGCAGTTAACGGTTAATCTTACTAAGACCTTTTAAGGTAACTTCAGACCACAGCTCCTAGGTAGTTTTCAATTTTTCAAACTTAGAAAGTCTTTCAGCCTTTGAACTTTCCTCTCTGATAGTCGAACTAAATCTACTCTTCCTATTCATCGCTTTTTTATTTTTTATAATTATTATAATTACTATTTATATTTTTAAATAACAAAAAACTCTCATCCTTATAACATAAGGACGAGAGTATTATTCCCGCGGTTCCACCTAATTTAGTTTTCATTTATTATGAAAACTCTCTTTATACTTTAACGCAGTTAACGACTATTCTTACTAAAATCTATTAATATAGATAACTTCGGAAAGTAGCTCCTAGGTAGTTTTCAATCTCTCTAATTTAAAAAGTCTTTCAGCCGATGGACTCTTCTCTCTGGCAATCGAATTAGATTTACTCTTCCTATTCATCGCTTTTTTATTTATTATGTTGTAACTTATTTTAAACCCTTCTAAATCAATTGTCAATAGTTTTTTAAAATTTTATTTTTTACCCTTAAATTATAAATCCGAAAATTCTATTTCTAATTTTTTACTTAGCTCGTCGCTAACTTCTCTTTTATAATTGCATTTTTCAGTATTATTTTCTCTTCTAACTGGCAGTGAAACGACAAATTCACTTCCAACTCCAAGTTGACTTTTTAAACATATACTGCCATCATGTAATTCAACTAAAGATTTCACTAATGAAAGACCAATACCACTTCCTTTAACTCTGTAAGAAAGTTCATTGTCAATCTGTTCAAACCTATTAAATATTTTATCTATTTTTTCTTTTGGTATACCTATCCCACTATCGGATATTTTCATTTTAAACACATCATCTTTCACATATAGAAATATGTTTATTTCTCCATTTTCTTTATTGTACTTAATTCCATTAGATAGTAAGTTTAGTATTATTCTTTCCAATTTTTCTGAATCAAATAACATTGAAAATTCTTCTATTTCTGTGTCAAATGTAAGTTGTATGTTATTTTGACTTGCAAAATCAGCTACAGACATACATATATCCTCTATAAATGAAATTATATCTGATTCTTCTGGTTTAAAGTCTAAATATCCTGACTGCATTTTTGTAAAGTCTATAAAATTATTTACCAATCTTAATATTCTGTTTCCATTCTGTTTTATCATACCTAGATTTCTTTTTAAAGTATCATTTGATTCTATTAAATCCGCTTCTTTTTTTTCTATCACTTGTAATGAAGATGAGATTAAACTTATGGGGGTTCTAAGTTCATGAGATAAATTTGCAAAGAACTCCATTCTAGATTTATCCATTTCTTCTTCTAGCTTTTTTCTTCTGCTTATATCTTTTGCTGTTCCAATTATTCCAATGACACTTCCATAACTATCAAAAAAAGGTCTTTTTGTAATCTCAATACACTTGTTTTCATTATCCATACTTACATTTGATTCAAATGTAACCACTTTTTTATTTTCAACTACATCCTTATCACTTTTGAGTATCTTCTCTACTAAAGATTCTTCTGTTGATATTTTATAACTATTCTTTCCTAATAATTCTTCTTTATTCATACAAGCCAAATTTAAAAAGCCTGAATTAAATCCAATATAGTTTCCATACACGTCTTTATAAAACATGTTCTCTGGAATTGAATGTTCAATCATTTTCATTAAGTTTTTTGAGTTATAATTTTTCTTGCTATTTTCACTATATATTATATTACCTATTATTCCTATAGTTCCTAAAAGTTTATTTTCATCATATAAAAAATATTTTTCAACCATAAAGAACGTTTCTTTGTATTCAAATAAATTTTGTAAAAATCTTTTTTTACTGGATACTCCTTCTATATAATCATTTCTAAATAATTTTCCAGTTTTTTCTCCCCATACTTCTACATCATTCTTTCCAAATATATCTTTTGTAGTTTTAATATTATTATTTAATATTGGAACTAAATTTTCACTACAATCTATATATATGCCTTCTTCATCTTTAATATAGGCTATTTTTTCCTTTTTATTAAAAGAATCGATTATTTGTCTATAATCAAATACAATTTTACCAAAATACAAAATTATGTATGATTCCCCTATTATTTGTTTTTTTATGTTTATCCAATTTTTAAATGTTGGTATATATCTTTTTATACAGTCTACATCGTCTGAGAATAACTCATTGAAATATTTTTTGTTTTTAAACACAGGTAATAAATCCAATATATTTTCATTACAAATTCCTTCTTTTAGGTTTAATTCTTTACCCATACCTTTACTTATATATTCTACTCGATATTCTATATTTTCTTGTTCCTTTATGATTCTACAATATAAAAAAGGCACAGGTATATTTTTTATAAAATTTACATATTTATTATGGGTATCCATATTCTAACCACTACCTCTCAATGTTATTTACAATAGTACTCTTTAAGTAATTATATGACAATTTTCTATTAATTATAACATATTTTATAAGATATTCTTGTAAATAAATTTAATTTTATGTAATTTTTTATTTGTTTATAATTATTTGTGTCGCTTTTTTCTCATCAGTTATTATATGTGTTATGTAACCAGTTTTTAATGCACCTGTTATAGCACCTACACTAGTGTCTGAACATATAGCTATAACTTTCTTTGCCTTTTTTAATTTTTCAAGAGGTATTTGTATTACATAGTCATTGTCACTTTTAATTATTTCCCCATCCTTATTAAAGTAATAGGATAGGAAAGAACCTACTGCTTTCTCTTTTGTAAGTTTTTTCCCAAATCTAATTGCAGTAGCTTGGTCTGGTACCTGTGGGTAATTATCTATAGATAAAATTACTGTATCTATATTATCCCATTTTTTCTCTATACTTTGATAATTTTCAGTTTTCAAATATATATCTCTTTCTTCACTGCTGGTTGGAAATGCAGGGGCATATAAAAATACAGGACTAAATCCTGTACTATTTGAAAATACAGATATTAATTCATTAGGATGATACCCTTTGTTTGGTATATTGGCCATCCCAACCAATGGATATACTTCTCCTTTAAAGGTACAGTTATCATCACTCTTTTGCATTTCTTCCATTATATTACCTATAGTATAACCCCACCCTATACCTACATTACTGACCTTATTTAATTCTTCCTTTATATACTTTATTCCATGACTTAGTATAGTCTGTTGAGTTATATATTCAGTTTTAGCTTCAGGAACTATTAACCCTCCTTTAATACTAAATATATCTTTTATTTGATTCATCAATAAATCGTTGCTAGAAAATAATTCTCTAATTTCTATTTTTACTATTCCAATCTCTTTCGCCCTATTTAACATCTTACTTATCAATGGTCTTGATACACCCAAGATTTTTGCAATTTCTGCTTGAGTTTTATTTTCTTCATAATACATTTTTGATACTTCTACCAATTTCAACATTTCATTATCAATAGTCATATTTTCATCCTTTCAAAGCTGATTATAAATTAAAATTATATCATTAAATAAAATTTGTCAAGTTGTATTAATAATAAAAAAAGCCTAGAAAAATTCTAGGCTTTTTATCTTAAATATCAACATTCTTCCATTAATTCAATTATAAAACCACCATTAATTATAAATGCACATTTCAAGTTATCTCCTACCTTAAAAGGTTCTACAATTACTTCGTTCTCACTCAAGTATTTGTCCATATTTTTTACTTTATATGCAACATGAGGATTCTTTTGCATTATTTCTGGAAGAGGACTTCCTTTGACAAATCTCAAATATTCATATTTAAACTCTGTATATTTTGGGTCTGTTATATAAACCTTTAATTCTTCATTAAACTCTTCATGTTCTTGTTGTTTTTCTGTTATAACACCTATATGTACAAATTCCATAAATTTACCTCCAATATATTGAAATTTATGTATTATATTGCTCTTTATATATTTATTTTAGTATATGTTACTTATACTCTCTCTTTAATTCTTCAAATAACTTATATGCTTGCTCTGGTGTATTATTCTCATGAACAACAGCTTTTATTGCTTTTATCATTGCCTTTGGACTTTCTGATTGGAATACATTTCTTCCCATATCAACACCTGCTGCACCTTCGTTTATAGCTCTATAGGCCATCTCTAATGCTTCTTTTTCTGGAACTTTTTTTCCTCCTGCTATAACTATAGGAACTGGACAAGCAGCTGTTATTTTCTCAAAATCCTCACAATAATAACTCTTTACTATGCTTGCTCCAAATTCAGCTAACATTCTAGTAGCTAACAGAAAGTATTTTGCAGTTCTTTCCATTTCTTTACCTACTGCAACAACTCCTAAAACAGGTATAGAATATCTATTTCCCATATCTATTGTTTTAACTAAATTTTCTATGGCTTTACATTCACCTTCAGCTCCCATAAAAGTCTGTATAGCTAGACAAGATGCATTCATTCTTATAGCATCTTCTATATCAACTCCTATAACTTCTCTACTCATATCTTCTCTAAGTACTGAACTTCCTGCTGAACATCTAAGTGCTATAGCTTTATCTTGAATTGGACTTATACATGTTCTCAAAGCACCTCTTGTAGCCATAAGACAGTCTGCATCTTCTATAAGGTCAGGTATTGAAAGGTCTAATCTCTCTAACCCTTGAGTAGGCCCCATGATATACCCATGGTCAAAGGCTAACATAAGTGATTTTCCTGTTTTAGGATTGAATATTTTTGACAATCTATTTTTCATTCCCCAATCCACATTGTCCATTCCTTTTAAATAAAAATTTTGTTCTGGAGGTTTTATACCTACTCCATAATCTTTTGGTAGTATCATTCCATCTTTATCTGCCATTTTTTATCTCCCTTTAATTCAATCTAATTTTTTTTAAAGTAAGGTGTATTACATGGTGAGTTAAAATATCTCAATAATTCCTCATTCATTCTAGCTATAAATAGTTGGAATCCAGCTGTTTCTTGTGTAGTTAAAAGCTCTCCAACATGATTCGAAAGTACTTCTATATTTTTTTCTTGTAGTATTTTATGACATTTTCTATACACTATTAGCATTTCCATCAAAGTAGTGGCTCCTGAGCCATTAACTATTAACATTACTTTTTCTCCATCTTTAATGTCTAAATCTTTAATCAAAGCTTGTGTCATTATTTCAGCAGTTTCATCAGCAGACTTCATTTCCATACGTCCACCTCCACCTTCTCCATGTTGCCCCATTCCTATTTCCATCTCATTTTCTCCAAGCTCAGAAATAACCATTCCTGTAGATGGATGAGTAGCTCCTTTACATGCCACAGCTATAGTAGCCATATTATCAGCAAAGCTTTGTGCTATTTCTGCAACTTCATCTAAAGATTTGCCTTCTTTAGCAGCTCCTGCAGCTATTTTATATAAAGGTATACAACCAACTAAACCTCTTCTATCATCACTATTTTCTCTTGGTGCATTTGCTATATCTTCTTGAGTAATAACCCTTTTAACATTTAGCCCTTCTTTTTTAACTTGTTTCATGACAAGGTTTCCTGTTAACATATCTCCTGCGTGATTGAGAACTACAAATAGTACACCCTTTCCTCTGTCTGCCATTTTTATAGCTTCTAAACAAGAGTTAGGCCCTGGAGCTGCAAATACATCTCCAACCACAGCTATATCGACCATTCCATCTCCAACAAATCCACTAAGTGCTGGTTCATGACCTGCTCCGCCTAGAGTGACTATTGTTACTCTTTCTGCTTCTTCTAGTTTTTTATTTATTACTAAATTAGAATCTGTAACTCTCAGTAAGTCTGAATTTGCAAGTTCTAAACCTTCTAAAACTTCTCTAGTTAAATCTTCTGGCTGGTTAATAAATTTTTTCATTGGCATGATAAATTCCCCCTATTAAATTTGTTATATTAATTATTTAATTTGTTAATATCATTTATAATGCGTTATATAAACCTTTAAACATTAATGATATAGAAACAGCACCTGGGTCCATATGTCCTAGACTTCTCTCTCCTATACTTTTTGCTCGTCCAAATTTTGCTATGTAAGTTTTAGTATTCTCAGCACCTTCTACTGCTTTTTCATAACCCACTCTAAAGATATCTATTATGTCATTACTCTGTATATTATAAATAGCATCTATGGCTGGATATAATGCATCTACCAAAGTTTTTTGACCTATTTTAGCAGTAGAGATAAGAGATAAATTTTCTCTTGCTTCATTAAACATATCTTTTATTTCTTCTATTTTAAGTTCCTCTTTATAATCTATTCCTTCAGCCATTCCTTCAAATATAGTCCCCCATAAAGGCCCTGCTGAACCACCATTTACATTCATACATAAAGTACTTAAATCTTCATTGACTGATTTTATGCTATCATTTTCATTTTCTTCTAATGCTCTTTTTTTCATGCAATCTGCTATTCTATCTATAGTAACACCATGGTCTCCATCTCCAACTATACTATCTAGTTCACATAAATATATCTTATTTTCTTTTAATACTTCTGCTGCACTTATCAACATTTTTTTCCATGTAGTCGTTGATAACATTGAATCATCTCCTTATCAATATCTTAACTCAATATTATCATATGTAATAACAAATGTAAATTATTTTTAGAAAACGTTTTTACAAAATTTACATTTGTTATATTAAACATTATTCCTGGTTTTAATATTTTACTTTAAAGTTTCATTTCTTATCTTTCTAAAATACAGTCTTGAATTTACTTCATATCCTATAACGATAGACCAACTACTAAAATACATCCATGTCATAAGTACAATTATTTCAGCTATACTTCCATATATTACCTCATAGTTAGCATAATAATTTGTATAATAAGAGTATAAAAATGATACTAAAAACCATGCAAATGTAGCAAAAATGGCACCTGGGGCAGATTCTTTCATAGTCAATTTTTTATTTGGTGTATACTTATACAGAACTGTAAATATAATTATTATTGTTAATATACCTACAGAGTATCTTAAAATATCCCATATCCTTATAAATATCTCATCTAATCCTATAAAATTAAAAATAAAATAACCTATTTTCTCTCCATAAACCAGAAATATCATAGATAAAAAAATCAATACTAGAAGCATGATTGTAAATAAAAATGATATAGATAAAATTTTAAAAAAAGACCTAGTTTCTTTAACTTTATAAGCTCTATTCATCCCTTTAATAAGAGCTTTTACTGCTCTTGAAGATGTCCACATAGTAAGTACAAAACTGACAGCTAAAAAATTTAAACTTCTATTATCTATCGCAGAAACTATAATTGAAGATAATACATCAAAGGCACCTTCTGGCATCATACTTCTAAAAAGAGCTATATATTTATTTAAATGAAGAACTGGTATGTATGCTATAGAACTTATAGTAAATATTAAAAAAGGAAATATGGACAGCATTAAGAAAAAAGATACTTCTGCTGATTTCGAACTCAACTCACTATAATTAGATTTTGCAACTATATATTCAATCAATTTTTTATCTATCCCAAACATAAATATCCCCTTTTCTCTCAAATTAATTTCATTATACAATATTAATTATACTCAGATTCATGCCATAATATAATTATTTAAATAAAAATAACATAAATAAAAGCTGAAAATAACAATTATACTAACATTTCCATATTCTAATCAATGAAAGTAAATTATAATTTTCAGCCAAATAAGTATTATCATAAAACTATCTTATAAAATAGTTAAATGTGTTTTATTTTAATTTTTCAACCATAATATCTATATATTCTTTTAAACCACTAAGTTTTTCATCTGCTTCAACATCACTAGCTCCTTTTACAGCTATGTAGAATTTAAGTTTTGGTTCTGTTCCAGATGGTCGTATTGCTACCCAAGATTCATCTTCCAAAAAGTATTTTAACACATCAGACTTAGGAAGATTATCTATACCTTTTTTATAATCTTTTTTGTCTACTACTTTAATGTTATTTATATAATCAATTTGATTTTCTCTAAAATAAGATATTATTTCTTTTATCTTTTCTACACCTTCTATCCCCTTTAAAGTCAAAGATATAGTCTGCTCTTTAAAAAATCCATATTTCTTATAAAGCTCTATTAGACCTTCATATAAACTCATACCTTTTGAATAGTAAAATGCTGCCATTTCAGATATCAATAGCGAAGAAACTACACCATCTTTATCTCTTGCATGAGTACCAACTAAATAGCCATAACTTTCTTCATATCCAAATACATAATTTCTGTCTTTATTTTGTTCAAATAATTTTATTTTTTCTCCAATAAACTTAAAACCTGTAAGAACATTTAACACATCAACATTATTTGCTTTGGCTATATCTGCTCCAAACTCTGATGTAACTATAGTTTTTATCATTGTAGGATTTTCTTTTAATTTATTATTTTCTTTTAAACCTTCTATTATATAATGTGTTAACATACCACCAATTTGATTACCTGTAAGCAGAGCATACTCGCCTGTAGTAGTTTTTACAGCTACACCTACTCTATCACAATCTGGGTCAGTAGCTATTACAAGGTCTGCACCTTTTTCTTTTGCAAGTAATATTCCTCTATTTAAAGCTTTTTTCTCTTCTGGATTTGGATAATCAAGTCCTGCAAAATTTGGGTCTGGATTTTCTTCTTCTGGAACTACAATTATATTTTCAAATCCAACTTCCTTTAATGCTCTTCTTATTGGTATATTACCTGTTCCACAAAGAGGTGTATAAACTATTTTAAAAGTTTTGCCTACATTTTTAACTAAATCTTTTCTTATAATTTGATTCTTTACTGCTTCTATAAATTCAGTATCCTGTGATTCATCCAATAAAACAACTAAATTTTTATTATCTTCACTTAAAGTTGGTATTATACTGTAATCATGTATACTATTTACTTTCTCAGTTATTGCATTTGCTATATCTGGCATAACTTGTGCCCCATCTTCCCAGTATACCTTATATCCATTATATTCAGGAGGATTATGACTGGCTGTTATAACTATACCAGCTATTGCATTTAGATTTCTAACTGCAAAAGATAATTCTGGAGTGGTTCTTAAACTATCAAATATATATGCTTTTATACCACATGCTGCCAAAGTATTTGCAGACTCTATACAGAATTCTCTAGACTTGTGTCTATTGTCATGAGCTATCACTACTCCTCTATTTTTTTCTTCAGCTGTCGTATTTTCTAATATATAGTTAGCCAATCCAAAAGTAGCTCTTCTAACTGTGTATTTGTTTATTCTATTTGTACCTGCTTCAATTATTCCCCTAAGACCAGCAGTCCCAAATTCCAAATCCTTATAAAATCTATCTTCTATTTCTTTTTCATTATCTTTTATCTTATCCAATTCTAGTTTTGTATCTTCATCAAAATATGAACTTTTTACCCACTCTTCATAAGTTTTCCTATAATCCATAATAAAATCCTCCCTATCTTATGTATTTATTATAATTGCATAAATAAATATTTTTTATATAATTATAACTCGTCTATATACTTATTAACTGAATTAATAAAAATGTCTGCCATTATTCTATGCCCTTCCTTAGTTGGATGCAATCCATCAAAATACAATTTTTTATATCCTTCTCGTTCCATACTTTCATTATATTTTGAATAAAAATCTACAAAATCAGTATTAAATGTTACACTAAACTTTTTTACCCAATAATTATATAACTCTAATTTTTTGGATACTATATTAAAATCAGTAAAACAACTCCAATCCTCTCTAACATTTGGGATATCTGGTTTTAATGGTATTCCTATTATAGGTATAATATTTTTTGAATATGCTTGATGCACCATAGCCATTATATTAGAATTAATAACTTCATTTCCTGCTCCAACAATCAAATCATTGGTACCACCCATTATAAAAACTATATCGGGAGAATTTTTTACAACATCTTCATTAAACCTAACTAACATACCACTTGTTGTATCACCATTTATACCCTTATTTATTATTTCTAATCGAGTCTCTTTATTAACTATGTTTGTCCATGAATTACTTCGTGATACTCCAAACCCATATGTTAAACTATCTCCTAAGCAGACTATTTTCATCCTATCCCCCCTTAGATATGTTTTTATGTTTCAAGAATAATCTAACAGTTTAGTTAATTCATATTTTATACTTTTTTATCTTTCAAGTAAAGTTATTCTATTCACTAATTTAATGTAGATATATATCTATACTCTTTCTTCCCCAATTTGACGCACTTCCTTCACTATTCATAAAAATATCTATTCTATTGCCTTTAATTGCACCTCCACAATCTTCTGCCACAAAAGTCATACCCAACTTAGGTATATATACTTTTGTTCCATATGGTATTATACTCGGGTCGACTGCAATAACACCCCATCTTGGAGTTGTTCCAGTTGATGTTATTGTATCTCCTGAATATGCAGTAGCAACCACTTTCATATGCTTTCCACCTCTTATATTCGCTCCTCTTGATGCAATTAATACTTTTTCTTTAGTTCCATATTTTATAATTTTCGTAGTTGGCTCCTTAGATATTAATTCCTTTGATAGGACTTTTTTGACTAACTTTCCATCATGGTAAGTTAATTTATAGACTAGTTTTTTTTCTCCTTCTTTTCCTTCTTGATAGACCTTAGATTTTCCTTTTAACAAATTACTATCATTTACATGTTTTGTGTCAAATGGAATCTTTTCAATTTCTTCTTTTTGATTGTTAGTTACTTTGACAACTTTTATTTTCATATCATCTTTTAATTCTGTATCTAAACTTGGATTAATTTTATCTTCAGAATTATACTTAATTCCCTGTTCATCCAAGAGTTCTTCAACTGTTTTTTTAAATGAAGAGACTTTTTGCTCTTGACCTTTAACTGTTAAACGTATATCTTCTTTATTTAATATAGAATAGATACTTACCAAACCCATTAAAATTGATACACTTAATAAAGATGATATTATTATCCTCTTTTCTTTTTTCTCCATAATAATCTCCCTCCATATTCAAACTTCAAATTAGTATTATTCATTACAGCTTTAATCTTATATTATATATGTATATTACAGCTTTCCAAATTTATGTAACTTTTTTGTAACTTCTAAAATCATTAAAGTCATTTTTACATAATATAAAAGCGATAACATATACTGTTTTTAAGCCATCATGGCTTAATATAATAATTTGAAATCACATGCAAACAGTTATATTTCATCCTATAAGAAATGTACACAGAGGAAACAAAACTTAGAAATGATGCACAAATGAAAACACATTGTATGCCCATATTGACTGTGATAAAATAAACTCATACACAAATTAGTAGTTTTTATGGTTAGGAGGAACAAAATGAAATTTGAACGTTTAAAAACTAGTGAAGATAGATTATATCATAAGGCTATGGAATTATATAAAATTAGTTTCCCATTTCATGAACAAAGAAAATCTTCTTTACAGGCAGAAATTATGGAAAATGAAGAATATCAATTCAATTTAATTTATGATAAAGAACAGTTTGTTGGTATAATGTTGTGCTGGGAAACAAAAAACTTTATTTATGTAGAACATTTCTGTATTTTTCCAGAAATGCGTAATAATAGGTATGGACAAAGAGCATTGGAACTTCTAAACAAGAGAGGGAAAACTGTTATTTTAGAAATTGACCCTCCTATTGATGAAGTTTCAATCCAGCGAAAGACGTTCTATGAAAGAGTAAAATATAAGACAAATGATTATGAACATATTCATCCACCATACCAAGATAAATTTAGTGGTCATCATCTAGTTGTAATGTCTTATCCAGAAATTCTATCTAAAATGGAATATAATAAGTTTAATCAATACTTAAGAAATCATGTAATGAATTTCTAGATACTATTCTCATTTATTGAACTACATAAAATTTCATAACACTTATATAAAGCAGTTAATTCATTGTGGTTAGTTGCTTTTTTAATACTTAAAGCTACTACTCTATCTATTTGATATAGAAACCTATATCAAATAGAACAAACAGAAAAATAGCTACTTTAAGTGGCATAAATAAATAAATAATTTTTATGTAAATAACTTAATTCTATATACTAAATTGATTTCTTACTTTTCTATCTTTACGTATTGCTTTTTTAGTATATTTTAAGATATCAACAAGTATTCTCACTTCATAGTCATCACAATCATTGAAAATTTCTTCAACTTCTCCCTCAAATAAAATTTTAGAAGCCAATACATTATCACATAACAATGTATCTACTGTGACAGAAAGAAAATTAGTAATATTAATTAATGCTACAAAAATAAAAGATTCTTTCTCTTTGAAAAAAAATTATTCCATAAATTAGGATATCTTATGAAATCTTTTTCTATTTTCTCATAATAAAGGAGATGATTTCAAATTTTATTTTGAAACATCCCCTTTTAATTTAAGTAATCTTTAAGTATTAAATTTTTATTTATTTTTTAACGATTTCTCTAATTCCAAAATTTTTTCAATTATAGACTTAAAAATTGGCTCTTCTCTAAGTTCATTATAGCTATCATCACTAAATACTATTAACAAATTCGTATATATATTAAAAGTATATGAATTTTTAGATTTTACTTTATCAAAAAAACTCATCTGACTTACATCCAAACTTTCATGTATAGGATATTTTTCTAATATCTCTTTTAGATTATATAAAGCTTTTTTTGCTTCTTCTTTCATATTAAAAAATAAAAAAGTTAAAGATAATTCCATATAATCCATATATATACTAAAAAATGCACCTTTATCTTCATTAAGCATTTTTTTCATTTCCAAAGAGAAGTTTGCATACCCTAGCAACTTATTTTTTATATATTTCATTTCTTTTTCTGTTGCTTTTTTATTGGAATCTCTATCCTCCAATTTTTTCTTTAATTCCTTATATTGGTATTTATATACATTGATTATTCCTTTACAATCCATACTTACATTGAATACATTAGTGAACAATTTATTTTGAAGCAATATTTCTGCTTCTTCTAGCCTATTTTGATTTAAATATATCATAGCTAAATTGACACTTGTATCTCCTATTGGTTTATGTATCATATTTAAGTATAACTCTGCTTTTTCATAATCTTCTAACATATAGTATGCATTTGATAAAATAATGAGTGCTGTTTCTTTTATTTGAATCTCATCTGTATTTCTTACTATATCTTCAAGAATATTTGTTGTTTCTTTTACCTTGTTGTTCAACTCATTCTTACCAAATTTATATGAATACATCTGGTACAGTGAACATATCTTTAACTTTAATAAATAGCTTTTAGGATATTTCTCTATGTACATATTAGAAAGTTTTTTCACAGATTCTAAGTCTTCTTTACATTCTTCTTTTGGTTCTTCTGTCGATAAATCAATTTCAATCCCAGCAAAAATTGCTTCTAATTCTTGATAAATCTTCATTACTTCTTCTTCACTTAAATCAATCTTATAATTCATAAGCTTATCAATAGATACGTTAAAAAAATCTGCTAATAATGGTAATAATTCTATATCTGGATAAGAATTTCCACTCTCCCATTTGGATACTGCTGGTGTTGACACCCCTATAAACTTTGCCAATTGTTCTTGAGTCAGATTTCTTTCTTTTCTAAGAGTTTGTATGACTTTACCTATTTTAATTTGCATATATACCTCCCTAGTATATCTGTTGTAATTTAAGTATATATAAAAAATATTTATTAGTAAATCGAGGCAAAGTTAACAAAGTGTTCATAATTTAACCATTGGTTATATTTTAACATAAAACTTTCTTTTAATAACTTAAAATAGAAAACCTATTAATTAGGTTGACTTAAGTGTAACTTAATTAATAGGTTCACATTAAATAGTCTTTTTAAATACTTAGATTATCTATTTACTATAACTTATTATATTTATAAAAACAAATTTAAAGTTAATATTTCATTATATATTTCTTTACTATAATATTTCTATTTTATTATTCAACCAAAAAATTATATCTTCAAAGACTTCTTCCTTATTTATCTCATTCAATAATTCATGTCTTCCATCTTTATAAAGTTTACACGAGACATCTTTTAGTCCTAATTTTATATACCTATCCCTCAATCTTAATACACCCTTTCCATTTTTTCCAATGGGGTCTTTATCACCAGAGATTATGTAAATAGGTATATCAAGAGGTATCTTCTTTAAGTTTTCTTTATTCTCAATTTCTTTTAATCCTTGAACCAAATCATAAAAAAAACCACAACTACACACTACTCCACAAAATGGGTCATTTATATATTTCTCAACTTGTTCTCTATCTCTACTTAACCAATCAAATTTAGTGTTTTTATTTCTTTTTATAATTTCTCCACCAAATATCAAATCATTTATTTTATTACTTCTAGAACTTCTCCCATGTTTTTTAATCTCATGATTGATTATCATATGAGCAAAATTTAAGATAATCCCTTGTTTTCCATTTGAACCGCATAGTATAAGTCCAGATAAATTATCACTGTAATCCATTATATATCTTTGACTTGCAAATGAACCCATGCTATGTCCAAATAGATAAATTGGTAAATTCTCATTTTCTTTTTTTATAATATTTGTTAAAGTGTGCATATCTTCTACGAGACATCTAAATCCTTCTTTTTCAGCTAAATGCCCAACATTTTCTATTGTCTTTGCAGTCTTTCCATGACCTCTATGGTCGTTAATGTATACTATATATCCATTTTTAGTAAGTTCCTTAGCAAAAGGCTCATATCTTTGTGCAGTTTCAGCCATTCCATGTGAAATTTGCACAACTGCTTTTGGATTTTTTATATTTTCATCTTCCCATTTATATGTATATATATCTAAATCTTCCTCTCCTTTGAAAGTAAAGTTTGTACACTTCATAATTATCCCTCCAGATTGATTTTATTCAATGTATTAACTTATATATTATATTACAAATATTTTCAAGTCAAAATCTTTCTAGAGACATCTAAGATTTATTAATTGCTAATACAAATTACTATATAAAACTATATAATAATCTAATTGCTTAATATTAATGTAAAAAAATGACCCTTAGATATACTTTGACACCATATTGACATTAGAATCAATTCATGATATTCTGTTTTAATCATAATAATATCTAAAAATATAAAGGAGATATTTCATGGATTATTCAAATGAATTAAAAGAGCTCTTTTTAATGAACCAAACATATGCGACTCTTTTTACCCTTACAAACAAAATACAAATAGAAGGAGATAAATATTTTGGCATACTTACTTCAAGACAGTATATGACTATTTTATCTATTCTCCATTTACCAGAAGAAGAAACAACATTAAATAATATTGCAAGAAAAATGGGCACAAGTAAACAGAATATAAACAGACTAGTTGCTAATCTTGAAAAAAATGGATATGTTGAAATAGTTCCAAGTCCTCATGATAAGAGAGCAATTAATGTTAAAATTACAGACTTAGGTAAAGAAGTCATGATAACATGTAGTAAAATTGGAATAAATTTTATGGCTGATGTATTTCATGAATTTACCAAAAATGAATTGGAAACCCTGTGGAATTTACTAAAAAAAATGTATCGTTTTAATGGTGAAGAACAAGATGGGTTTGAAGAAGATGCTAATTTTATGGAAGACGAAGAACTGGATAAAGTAAAATCTGAACTACTCGAAGAGTTTTCAAGAAGAAGAAATAAGATAAACAAAACTTACTAATATTATAATATTTATAAAATATATAAATTTAAAGTTAATTTTTAAGAAATAAAAATTTTAATTTCTCAATACTACTAAAAAATGATTAACATGATATTTGTTATCTATAAAAAAAACTCTGCATTAAGTATAAATACAGAGTTTTTTCTTATAGTTATTGTACTCTCAAAATCATATCACTTAGTTTTTGTAAATCATTAAATGGTTGGCTGCAGCTATTGTTTTGACACACATAATAAGTAGTCTTATCATTCTTTAATTTATAATCCTTTAAAAAATCTATCTTAGTATTTTCTTCATTGTATTTCTTCACTAGAAAAGTTGCATTTGGTATAAAATTTTTACTTATTAATTCTTTAAATTCAATCAAATCAGAGTCTTCTTTTAAAATACATATAATTTCTTTGGTAGGATAAAGTTCATACATCAATGAAAGCATATAGAAACTATGCCCAGTTGGAGAATTTTTTACATTATCTACATATATTTTTAATTGTTTATACGATATTTCTTCAAGTTTATTATCACCAGTAATTTTTGCAAGTCTTATAAGATTATATAGTTGAACAGAATTTCCTGATGGAATAGCGCCATCATACAAATCTTTTGGTCTTGCTATTAAATTTTCACTATCTTTACCATATATATAGAATCCACTTTTTTCATAATCCCAAAAAAGGTCAATACAACTTTCATTTAAATTCAATGCCTTTTCTAAATATCTCAAGTCAAATGTTGAGTCATAAAGCTCTATATATGCCCATATTAAAAAAGCATAATCATCTAAATAAGCTAAATAATCAGAACTTCCTTCTCTATATCTAGCTAACAATCTACCTGACTCATTTACAAGGTTGTCATTTATAAAATCAAGGCATTTATTTGAATACTCTAAGTACACATCATTTTTTAGAGTATTATAAGCCTTTGCCAAAGCTACTATCATTAATGCATTCCATGAAGTAAGTATCTTATCATCTTTATGCAAAGATGTTCTTTCTTTTCTATATTCAAATACCTTTTTGCTAAGATTAGCTATTTTTTCATTATATCTATCGTATTCTTTGTTTTTTATAAGATTTGGGATATTTTTACCCTCAAAATTTCCACCATTAGTTATATCAAAATAATCATTAAAAAACTTTCCATCTTCTTCACCCAGTACATCAATTATTTCAAGAGGATTAAATGTATAAAATTTTCCTTCTTCACCTTCACTATCGGCATCCTGTGCTGAATAAAAACCACCTTCTTTATCTTGCATCTCTTTAATTACATAATCTATAGTCTTTATAGCAATTTCTTTATACAATTCTTTTTTTGTTATTTTATATGCATCTAAATACGCTATTGTAAGCATAGCATTGTCATATAGCATTTTCTCAAAATGAGGTGCTAACCATTTTTTATCAGTTGAATATCTTGAAAAACCAAATCCAATATGGTCAAACAAACCTCCTCTATACATTCCGTCTAAAGTTTTTTCCACCATTTTTAATACATCTTCATCTTTTTCTATAATATAGTATTTCATTAAAAACATAAGGTTTTGAGGACTTGGAAATTTAGGTGCATTTCCAAAACCACCATACTTTTCATCATAGATAGCCTTAAATATCCTAATAGATGAATTTAACATATCTTTTGATAACTCGCCCTCCGTATTTTTTACCCCAAAATCATCTTTAAGAGCTTCTATTATTTCATCTCCAGATTTTATAAGTATATCTTTACTTGTATTCCATTTGTCAGATACACTTTCTAATAAATCTATGACACCTGGTCTATTATATCTTGAATATTTTGGGAAATATGTTCCTGCAAAAAAAGGTTTTTTATCTGGTGTCATTATTATTGTCATTGGCCATCCACCACTACCTGTCATAGCTTGGCAAACTGTCATATACACACTATCTATATCTGGTCTTTCTTCTTTATCTACTTTTATTGCTATAAAATTTTTATTCATTATTTCAGCAACTTCTTCATCCTCAAAAGATTCTTTTTCCATAACATGACACCAATGACATGTTGAATACCCTACACTTAAAAATATTGGTTTATCTTCTTCTTTTGCTTTTCTAAAGGCTTCTTCATTCCAGCTATACCAATTTATAGGATTATATGCATGTTGTAAAAGATATGGAGACTTTTCATTTATTAGATTATTAGGTTTTCTATTATTTTCCACAGTACCACCTCATTTATTATTTTATTATATGTTTTGCAATAAAAAAATAGATATACACTTATTATAAATGTATACCCATCTTAACTACATATATTTAAGTCTTTATCTACTTAATTCTTCTAGGCAAATAATTTTTTATATATTTACTAAAACAAAACAACATAAAAAATATCAAATTATTTCTTTAAAGGTTTTTCAAAAGAAGGAGGATTAATATCTATCTTAGTATCATGATTTGGCCCTGGAGTTGATAAATCAAAATACAACTTAGAATCTTCTGTAACTCCGAAATCTCTGTTTGAACCCGTATCTTTAACTTTATTTAAAGCATCTCTAAATAAAGCATTATGTGCTTCTTCTCTGTTAAGTAAAAAATCTATTGTTTCTTTTACATATTTATCATCAATCTGTCTATATAAGTGTTCATAAACCACCTTGGCTCTTTGTTCAGAAGCTATATTTGAAAGTAAGTCAGCTACTAAATCACCTGTAACTGTAACATAATCAGCAGTCCATGGAGCTCCTGATGAGTTTATTAATACTGGTGATAAGCCAGTTAATACATGAGTTTCTATTTCACCTGTATCAACTGCATTATAATCAACATCATGACCATTCAATAAATTTATAGTTTGAGCAACCATTTCCATATGACTAAGCTCTTCTGCTGCTATATCAAGAAATAAATCTTTTATTTGAGGGTCTTTTATTCTAAAACTTTGAGCTAAATATTGCATTGCTGCCTTTAATTCTCCATTTCCTCCTCCTAATTGTTCTTGCATCAAAACAGCATATTGAGGATTTGGTCTTTCTACTTTTACTTCTTTTAATAATGCTTTATCGTGTTTAAACATATGAGTACCTCCGTAAATTATTATTTAAAATTATTATTTACTTAAGTTACAATATTATTCTAAGTTCTATAATTAATATTTAATAAATACTTAATTATACATTTAGTAATTTATTTACAAAGATAAAAAAATCTATACTTAAATAAAAAACTGAATATCCATAAAGTTTCAATAAAAAACTTTATCAATATTCAGCATAGGTCTTAATTACATATTAAATTTTCTAAAGCATCATTAGGAGCTACAATAGGATAAACATCATAATCCTTGTCTATATCACATTGCAAAAACACAGGTTTATCAAAATCAATTACAGCTAAAGCTTTTTCTAATCCTTCCATATCAGATACCTTATATCCATCAATATTATAGGCATTTACAAGTTTAACATAATCTACATTTTCATTGATGTCAGTTTGAGAGTATCTTTGATTAGAAAACAATTTCTGCCATTGTCTTACCATTCCTAATGTCCTATTATTAAGCAATAAAATAAGTATAGGTACATTATAGTTTGCAACTGTAGCTAATTCATTACAATTCATTCTAAAACTTCCATCACCAGTAACTAAAACTACATTTTTATCTGCATTACCAACTTTAGTTCCAATAGCTGCACCCAAACCAAAGCCCATAGTCCCTAGTCCTGCTGATGTTATAAAGCTTTTATTACCTTTAAAATCCCAGTATTTCGCAGCCCACATTTGATGCTGACCAACATCAGTTACCACTACAGTAGGGTTCTCTAGTTTCTCATACTTCTCATTTATTTTTCTAAGTATGTTTTGTGGATGAAATTCTCCTTTTTGTACACCCTCACTCTTTCTAAAAGTCTTTATCTCTTCTTTCCAATGGCTATTGTTCTTACTATCCACCTTTTCTAATAATAGACTAAGAACCAATTTCACATCTCCAACTAAAGATACATTTGATTTTATATTTTTACTTATTTCAGATGGGTCTATATCTATGTGTATTACCTTTGCATTTTTAGCAAATTCAGAACTTTTACTTATTACTCTATCACTAAATCTTGCACCTATAGCTATAACCAAATCTGAGTTAGAAAGAGCTAGATTGCTTTCTCTACTCCCATGCATTCCAACCATGCCAAGAGATAGCTCTTTTTTTCTATCTATATTACCAAGACCCATAAGTGTATTTAATACAGGTGTATCTATTTTGGATGCAAATTTTTCAAGAATCTCTTCACTATCCGATGACTTAACACCTCCACCAGCATATATTATAGGTCTTTTAGATTCTTTTATTATATCTATTGCATCGTTTAAAAGTTTAGCATTTATTTCATCCTCTAAGTCAAAATCATTCTTATAATCCATATAATCATCTATTTGACATAAATCATAATCCTCATCACTAAAATCCATTTCTGCCAAAAATAAATCCTTTGGTACATCTACAAGTACAGGTCCCTTTCTTCCTGAATTTGCAACCTTAAAAGCTTCTTTTATTGTAGAAATCAATTCTTTAGTACTTCTAACTAAATAATTATGCTTTGTCATGGATAAAGTTGCTCCAGTTATATCAATTTCTTGAAAAGAATCTTTTCCCAATAAACTTGTTGGAACTTGCCCTGAAATTACAACCATAGGAGAAGAATCCATAAAGGCTGTTGCTATTCCAGTTATAGCATTTGTTGCCCCTGGACCAGATGTTGTAAAACAGATCCCCACTGTATTAGTACTTCTTGCATAACCATCTGCTGCATGAACTAAACCTTGTTCATGAGATGTCCTTATATGCTTGAAATCATCTTGATAATCATATAGAGCATCATAAAGAGGTATTACTGCTCCACCAGGATATCCAAATACTGTGTCGACTCCCTCTTTCTTTAAGCATTCTAAAATTACTTTTGCCCCGTTCATACGCACTACCATGCACCACTCTTTCCCTCAAACTAATCCATTTAATATATTTATTTTAAGAATGACATCATACTTCTTAGATTTCTTCCAACCTCCGCTATTTCTGTAGCATATTCTGCTTCTCTAGTTTTAAGGAAGTTTTCACGTCCCTCTTCATTTTCTTTAATCCATGCTTTCGCAAATTTTCCATTTTGTATATCTTCTAAAACTTCTTGCATACCTTGTTTTGCTGCATCAGTTATTACCCTTTTACCAGATACATAGTCTCCATATTCTGCTGTATCACTTATGCTATATCTCATTCTTTCAAATCCACCTTCATATATAAGGTCAACTATTAGTTTCATTTCATGTAGACATTCAAAATATGCCACTTCTTTTTGATACCCTGCATCTACAAGTGTTTTATATCCTAATTTTATAAGTTCACTTATTCCACCACAAAGTACTGATTGCTCTCCAAATAAATCTGTTTCTGTTTCTTCTTTAAAAGTAGTTTCTAAAACTCCTGCTCTTGTTGCTCCTATTCCTTTTGCATATGCTAAAACTGTCTCTGTAGCTTTTTTAGTGTAGTCTTGATATACTGCAAATAGTGCAGGAACTCCACTTCCTTTTGTAAATACATTTCTAACTAGGTGACCAGGTCCTTTAGGAGCTACCATTACAACATCAACAAATTCTGGTGGTTGTACTTGGTTATAATGTATATTGAATCCATGTGCAAAAGCCAATGTTTGACCTTCTTTTAAGTTATCCTTTACACTTTCTTCATAAACTTTCTTTTGTTTCTCATCAGGCATTAATAACATTGTCAAATCACTTTCTCTTGTTGCTTCTGCTACACTCTTAACTTCAAAACCATCTTCTTTTGCTTTTTGTGCTGATTTACTTCCATCATAAAGTCCTACCACTACATCTACACCATTATCTCTAAGATTCTGTGCATGTGCATGCCCTTGACTCCCATAACCTAAAACTGCAACCTTTTTATTTTTTAAAACCTCTAAATTCACATCATTTTCATAATACATCTTTGCCATTTTTATTTCCTCCCAATACTTTCTCTCGTTTTTATGATATTTATTTTTATTAGAAATTTATACTCATTATCATTGATTTTAGGCTACTTAACAGATTCCATTTCTTAATTCTCATGATTTCAAAATCATTTTTTAGAATTTTCAGTCTTTATCAATTATAGTAAATTCATAAATTCAATGATGTTTGTATTTTTATTCTAAGATTTTTCTCATTTAATATTTATCTTTAGTTTTTTACTTTAACATAAATACGTTTATCTTTAGTTTTTATTTTTATAAAATACATTTAATTAATGTCTTACTTTCTCGACAGTTATTTCTCTTATATCATGTAACTTCTTCATATGATTTAAAACACAATCTAAAGATGTTTTTTCTTCATTTACTATTAGTTTTATGCCTGAGTTATTCATATTATCTACAGTCATACTTATTGATTGTATATCAACTTCTCTCCTTCTAAGAGTCATAGCCACTCTTAAAAAAGAATCTATCCCTTGGTTTAATTTAGCATATACAGTATTTTCCATAAAAATTCCTCCTTATTTTTATTATTTTTTATTAATTTTATATGGATTGAACTTTTTATATCACTTAAAATAAAAAAACTTTCATCTTTATAAGCAATATAAATATTACTTATAAGGACGAAAGTTATATTCCGCGGTACCACCTTATTTGTAGATATAAAAATACATCTACCCCTCTTTTTTCAGGTCGGGTAATTAATTACCTTAACCTTAGCCATGTAACGTTGGCAGACGTTTGTACTTACTAAAAATATTCAGTACAAAAGCTCCAGAGTGATCATTATACTACTGTTAACACCAATTCTCAGCAACATTGGTTCTCTGTGGATAACACCATTAGTATCATTGTCTCTGTCATCGCTTTTAATTTTTTTAATTTTATATTTTCCATCTGTTTTGTTGTTAATATAGATTATATTCTCTATCTTTTATAATGTCAACGACTTTTTTTAAAATTTTCAGATTATTTATTTTTTTCACAATAATATGTTTTCTATATTCTAAATATAAGTTTTGAAACAACCGTTTTCATATTATTATTTTATATCCATTTATTTTTAGCCAATTTTCTTTTTCTTTATAATCTGGCATAATAGATTTTACCAAATCATAAAATTTTTTAGAATGATTCATATGTATTAAATGGCTAAACTCATGTATTATTATATAATCAATTACATCTACTCTTGCCATAGATATTTTTGAATTTATATAAATATTTTTTTGAGATGTGCAACTCCCCCATCTCTTTTTTTGCTCTTTTATCTTGACACTTGCTGGAATCAATCGCTTTATTATTTCACAATTTGACTTAAGAAAATCTATTCTCTCTAAAACTATTCTTTGACTTTCTGTTTTATACCAATGCTTTAAAGACGTTTTTATAAAGTCTTTACTAGTATCATTGGTATGAATAATTATTTGAGATTCATCAATATTTATTTTATAGTTACTTTTTTTGACAGAATTCTCCAATGTTTCTTTTATAACTAAAGAATACTCTTTACCTAGATAAAGAAATTTTTCACCAGCTATAAACATTCTTTGTTGGTATGACTCTTCTCTGCCTTTATATTTTTCAGATTTTTTAAGTATCCAGTCCCCTTTTTCAATTATTATATCTCTTATTATTTTTTTAGATATGCTTGGAGGACTTGTTACAATTATTTTACCAAATGAGTCTATTTTTATAGAGATATTTTTTCTATTTTTATACAGTAAAACCACTTTTATTTCATTCCCTCTAAAAGTTACATTTAAAATATCAGCTTCTTCTGTTACTGTATTCATCAGCTTCTTTTTTCCTTATTTGCTCTACAATTTATAAGCTCAGCAGCTATACATACAGCTATTTCAGCTGGTGTCTGAGCATCCAATTTTATACCTATTGGTGCATGAACTTTTTCCAATTCTTCCTTTTTAAAACCTTTTTTCATAAGCTTTTCATATGTTAGTCCAATCTTGGTTCTACTTCCAATCATACCAATATACCCAGAATTTCTTTTAAGAGCCCATTCTAAAGCACTTGAATCATATAAGTGGCCTCTTGTTAAAATAATTATATAACTATTTTCATCAATTGAAAAATCTGGTATATTTTCAAAAGAATCTAAAACTACTACTTCTGAATCTGGAAATCTTTCAGAGTTGGCAAATTCTTCTCTATCATCTATTACTACTGTTCTAAATTCTAAAAGGGATAATATTACAGCCACATCTCTTGAAATATGACCTGCTCCAAATATATACGCTTTACTTGTATTTTCTTTTAGATTCCTATTGAACCTTTCTATGTTACTATCTAAGTTACTATCAATAAAATCTATTTGTATCTCTCCATTACCACCACATATCATTCCAAGTTTTGCTACATCAGATTTATTTAGAGTAAATTTATACAGCATTGATTCTCTAGTTTTTATGACATTAATTGCATGATTTATACATGTCGCTTCTACGCTGCCTCCACCTACTGAACCAAATATTTTACCATCATTTTTTACAATCATCATGGCCCCAGTTTCACGTGGTGTTGAACCTGAGTGAGAAGTTATAGTAGCAAATGCAAAATCCTCCTTATTCTCTATTAATTGTATCGCTTGTTCATATATATTCATATAATTCTCCTTACCAGTCTATCTAAAAATCTTCTATATATCTATCTTAGGTTTTTTATTACTTTATTTGGTATTACAAATTCTACTGCTCCCATATAACCTGGCGCTACTTCATACTCATCAAAACTAATCACAAGATTTCCATTTTTATTAATATAAAAATCTTGATACTTGTTTATAGATTCAAAATCTTTTACTGGTGAATCTTTTCCTTGGTCTATAAAATAAGATTTTGTGTTATCTTTTTTAATCTGAGTTCTCATCTGCTCTTTTATATTATCACTTATAGCTCTTATATATCTACTATCTTTAAAAAATATTGGTAAATTTAATAGTATTTCTCTATTTTTATCAATAGTATAATGTTTTTTAGTTACAGTTGAAGAAGCTTCTATCTCTTCTTTTATCATTTCTATAGATAAAAAATCCTTAGAATTATTTTTAACATTATAGCTTACATTTAGGTATTTATGACCTTTATTATTTTCTTTTTTTATTTCATTTTGAAATTCACTGTAAAGTTTTTTTCCATCTTGTAAAAACTCATTATTTAATTTATTCTCTAAATCTTTATCTTTTAAACCTTCTATTTTAGGAATACTAACCTTTATTTCGTAATTACCTTGTTTAAAATTGAGATTTTTCGCATTTACAACCTTTATTGTATTATTTGGATTTTCATTAGAGGAACTTTCTGCAAATATAGGTTTTATATTTACTAATGATACCACTAAACATATTGAAACTATAGCAATTTTAAATATAGATTTTTTAAGCTCTTTACATGTATTCATGTTGACCTCCTTAATATACTTATACAAACTACTATTCAATTTACAAATCTTTTATTACTTTATATGGTATTACAAATTCTACTGCTCCCATATAACCAGGTGCTACTTCATATTGATCAAAACAAATTACGAGATCTTCATTTTTATTAAAATAAAAATCCTGATACTTGTTGATTGTTTTAAAATCTTCAACAGGCAAATCTTTTTCTTGGTCTATAAAATATGATTTTGTATTATCCTTTTTAATCTGCTCTCTCATCTGTTCTTTTATATTATTGCTAATAACCTTTATATATTTGTCATCCTTAAAAAGCATAGGCAAGGTCAAAACTATTTGTCTTTTTTTATCAACATTATAATGTATCTTACTCACATATGACGATGCTTCTATTTCATTTTTTGTCATTTCTATTGATAGAAAATCTTTAGAATTATTTTTAACACTATAACTCAAACTTAAAGACTTATATCCTTTATTCTTTGATAATTCTATCTTTTCCATTCTCTGCTGAAATTCATTATAAAGTCTTTTTCCATCTTCCATAAAACTATTATTTAATCGCTTTTCTAAATTTTTATCTTTTAAACCTTGTACCTTAGGAATATCAATCTCGGCCTCATAATTTTCACTCTTTAAGCTATAATTTTTTATAGTTATTACTTCTACTATTCCTCCAATTATAGGTATCTTAGAAAAATTGTCTGCAAATACAGGACTTATATTTACTAATACTGTAAACATACACGCAAAAGCTATTGCAACTTTAAATCTTAATCTATTTACTTTCTTATTTTTTTCATAATATATATTTTCTATTTTCTCATGATTTATTATAGTATCTAGTTTCTTTGGTATTGGAATTTTATGATACTCCTCTTTTAACTTATCTAACCTTTCTTTGCTCGTCATTCTTTTTATCCCTACTCTTCAATTTTTAATTTTAGTTTTTTTAAAGCAGTATATAGCCTAGTTTTAACAGTATTCACATTTTCATCCAATATTATTGCTACTTCTTCAATCTTTAAATCTTCAAAAAATCTCAATATTATAATAGATTTATACTCAATAGGTAATTCTTCTAAAGCTCTTTTTAAATCTAAATCAGTATATTTATCACATTCTCCAGTTTCATCTATATGGTCAATATCTGTCATGTTATTATATTTACGGTTTTTCCTAATAAAATCTATACTAGTTCTGACTAAAATTTTATAAAACCATGTCTTTATATAATTTACTTCTTTAATATTTTCCACTGAATATAGAGCCTTATACATGGCTTCTTGAACCACATCTAAGGCATCTTCTTCATTCTTTGTATAACTATATGCAATTCTATAAAAAGAGTCTTTATTATCGATAATGTATTTCTCAACCTTCGTTCTCTTTAAACTCTTAAACATTCCTGTAAAATCTCCCTCCGATTACAGGCTAGGATTGAGTTTTTAGAAAATCTATCTGTCTATTTTTGCATCTTCATTCAATTTCTTTATATGCTCAATATACTTTTCATTTAAAATAGATTCTCTTATTAAACTCTGACACTCATTAAAACTTTTTTGTCTTTCTCTTTTATCAGTAACTTTGACTATATGATATCCATAACTAGTCTCAAATACATTTGAAACTTCATTTTTCTTTAATTTGAATACTTCTTTTGTAAACTCAGCATTTTTGTCTTCTTTTGTGAAATAACCTAGCTGTCCTCCGTTTTTTCCAGTTGCTTTGTCATCTGAATATTTTTTAGCCAATTCTTCAAAACTTTCTCCATTTTTGATTTTAGTTAATATATTATCTGCCTCTTTCTTTAAAGCTTCTTTCTTATCTTTACTTACTTCCTTTTTATTTTTGTCTAAAGTTGATATAAGTATCTGAGAAGCACTTACTTCTTCTACATTAAAATCCTTTTTATGTTTTGTATAATAAGATTCCATATCAACATCACTTACATTTATCCTATCTTCAAAGGCCTTCTTATTTTTATCTATGGCTAAATCTTTAGATATTTCTTGTTTTAAGTATTCTTTATCAACACCTGCTTTGTCCATTTTTTCTTTGTAACTTGTATTCAAATTCATATTATCTTCTAGTTCTTGATATTTTGAGTCTACTTCGCTTTTAGTTGGAGTTAATCCTTTATCCTTAGCCTCTTGATATAAAAGTTCATTATCCACCATAAACGATATTATAACATTTTCTAATTTATTTCTACCTTTTTTATCCAAAGTTTTTTCTAATTCATCTAAAGATTGACCATTTATATAATTATTAGTAGCAGATAAAACTGCTCTTGTTTTTTTATACTGCTCTTTTGTGATTTCCACATCATTTACTTTTGCCAAACTTTTATTGCAACCAACCATCATTAAAGATAGTATTCCGACCATTCCTATATAAAGTTTTTTATTCAATATATCTACACCTCACTCATTTTTATTATCAATTTCTAAAAATATCAATCAATATTCTTATATTTTAATTACTCTAAATTACGTAACCAATAATTTTTTGGTATTTGATTTTGGTCTACTGCTGCAAATTCATATCCTTCATCTGATAAGAATTTTAAAATAGAATCTAAAGCTTCTGCACTCTGTTTTTTCTCATGCATTAAAACTACAAGTTGGTCTTTATCTTCACCTTTTCTATTCTTAATATGATTTTTTACATTTTGTACGATTTGAGCAGAATTAGATTTCCAGTCTTCTGTATCTAAATCCCAGTCCCAAATTTTGTATCCAGCATCAACTAAAGCTTGATAAGAAGCTTGTGGTGTATATGGTTTACTTCCATAAGGTATTCTTATTACTTTTGAATGTTTGCCAGTTATTTTGTAAAAAGTTTGGTCATTTGTATCAAATTCCTCTTTTGCTGATGTATTGGTAACATAAAGCTTATGAATATCATGTGACACACTGTGAAAACCTCCTGTGTTCCCACTTTTAATTATATTTTTAACTTGTTGTGGATATTCCTTCATATTGCCATCTATCATAAAAAAAGTTGCTTTAACATTATATTTATTTAGGGTTTTTATCATCTGGTCAGTAAATTTAGATGGACCATCATCTATAGTTATGTATGCTACTTTTCCAGAACTTTTACTTGGTCCTTTGCTAATTTCTGTTGCTGTATTAGATACTATATCTGTAATAGTAGAATTTGACAATTTTGTATTTCTACTAATTTCGTCTTCTTTCATATTTAAAGAGCTAACTCGTATACCAACTACTATAAAAGCTAGACATACTACAATAGCACTTAAAAGTACATACAATTTCTTTCTATTTATTTTTTTCTTTTTATTTCTCATCGTTCGACCTCCAATATTGCTATATTTTTACATTTATATTTTTGTAGTATTTTACACACAAAATTTACACTACATATATATAGACGTTGAACTTCGACAAAAAGTTTTACTTAATTTTTAAAATTTGTTATTTTGATGATTATTATGCTGTATAATTTATGTATAATTGCATAGAATGTTGAAAATTGAGTATTATATAGTGTTTTTTACAATTAATTCTAGTTAAAATGTCATTTATAATTTTTAAAATTTATAATTTTTTTTTTATAAATTAGAAATATCGAACACAAAATAACTACTAAAACAATGCTATCGCACATTTTTAGTGCATACAATATATATTTATGTTTACTATTTTTTGTTATTAGGTAAAAATTTCTAATCTTATTCATAAATCATTACATTAATTAGGTAATTTTTTCTGATTCATACAATATTATATTATTTATAATAGAAAAGTTTAATTTCCAAAAAATTAAAAATAAAATCCCAATCTATTAGCTAATAGATTGGGATTTTATTTTTTACATAATTATAAAATATTTATAAACTACCTAGACTCTCTTTTTGTCCCTTTAGTCATATAGGCATACACTGGTAAGCCTATAGCTGTTATTATAAGACCTCCTATAGATATCATAGTAGTTTTCATACCTGCAAAGCATAATTGATTAACTACAACAAATATACCACTTGCTATAGCTATTATAGGAACAATTGGATATAATGGTACTTTATACTCTCTTGGCATATCTGGATGAGTTTTTCTAAGTTTCATTACTCCTATAAATGTTAATACATAGAATATCCAAGTCGCAAATACTGCTAAGTCAGTTAATAAGTTAAATTGACCTGATAAAGCATATATAGATGCAATAACAGATACTAATGCTATAGCATTTGCTGGAACTTGAGCAGAATTTAATTTAGAAAAAGTATTATATTTTGGTAAAGTCTTATCTGTAGCTAGAGTATATGCAACTCTTGAACCAGTTAATAAGAATCCATTTAATGCTCCAAATACTGAAATTAATATACCTACAGATATTATTTTTCCACCCATTGAACCAAATATAACTTCAGCAACTGCTGATGCAGGAGAAGCATAGTTTGCTAATTCATTAGCTGGTAATACCCAAAGATATGCTAAGTTTATTATAAAGTAAACAGCCATAACAACTGATAATCCACCTATTATAGCTTTTGGAAGGTCTTTTCCAGGATTCTTCATTTCTCCAGCTAAAGTACCAACATTCATCCATCCATCAAATGCAAATAATATAGCAATTAAAACCTGACCTAACACACTACCTAGACTTAAGCCTTCACCAACCATAGGTGTAAGTATTGGATTATCTCCACCACCTTTAATAAATCCAACAATCATTATCAAAATAAGTGGTATTAATTTACATATTGTAGAAACAGTCTGTATAGCTCCTCCAGTTTTTGAACCCAACATATTTAATCCTGCAACTATTACTATAATTCCAATAGCTATTGGAAGTAATAGTGATGGGCTACCAATTAAAGCTGAGGCTTGTTCTCCAAATATAACACCTAAGGCTGCCATCATTCCAGGATAGAATAGTACAATTTGCATCCATCCAGTTAAAAATCCTAATTTTTCTCCATAAATTTCTTTTATATATACCATCATTCCACCAGTTTTTGGTATCGCTACTGATACCTCTGCAGCTGTAAGACCAGCTGTTATAGTTATAATTCCAGCTATTAACCATGCTAATATACCAAGACCTGGAGCTCCTCCAGTCAATGTATAAACTGCTTGCGGTTTAAAGAATACACCAGCTCCTATGACAGAACCAACAACAGTAGATAATGCTGCTGACACGCCAAGAGTCTTTTTTAGTTCATTACTTCCCATTTTTTTCCTCCTACTTTAATCTTATTTAATTTTAATTTCATAGTTATATAAGCATATATTATGCCAATATTATAGAAAAATAGTTTTTATTATTTATTAAAATAAAATAATCTCTACTCAGCTTTTGTAATATTTTACTTTTATGATAGCTTAAAGTTTAAAAAAATTATAAATCCAAATCTAATAATATTTTTTTAAGTAAATGCATTTTTTATATTGTATAATATACATTGTATATTTATAGCAACTAAAAAGGATTATAACTATTAAGTTGAAATCGTTTTAAATTTTTTGTAATAAAATTTCACTATTTTTCAAAAACATTTTATTTGTCTTTTTATAATTTCTTATTTTAAATGTCTTTTATATAATAGTATGACTTTTGCTTGTTTTATAGTCTATTTTATAATAATAAATAATTTGACAATTTATTATAACTCAACTTAAACCAGAAATCAAAACTAATATTTTATTTTTTAATAAAAAAATAAAATATTAGTTTTAAAAACGTTTTTCAAGCATTGAAATCTAACTCTATTTTTTTATAAAATCACTATTTTTATTACTATTTTTTAATTTAAAAATTATTTTCATATTATTTTACTTAAATATAATTAGATAATCTTATTTTTTATAAAATAAATAATGTATTTTAATTATTTTATTAATAAATTATGTATATAATAAATTAAATCGAGATATTTACATATTACTCCACAAATTAAAAATAGGGAATAAAAAAATATACCACTTTTTATAAAAAGCGATATATTTTCTTATTCCCTATCAATCTATCTTATTTTATTTCCTTCTGTTGAGTAACTCCTTTTTTATCTCATCAATCTTAACGTCTTTTTCTATCATCAATACCAATGTATGATATACTAAATCGCTAATTTCATAGATAAGTTCATTTTTATCAGTATTCTTTGATGCTATAATTACTTCACTACTTTCTTCACCAACTTTTTTAAGTATTTTATCTATACCTTTTTCAAAAAGATAATTAGTATAAGAACCTTCAACAGGATTATTTTTTCTTTCATTTATTAAATCATATAATTCTTTCAATATACTTTTTTCTACTTCAAATTCCATTTTATTAGTATCATCAAATAAATCTCTATAAAAACAAGAATAATTTCCTGTATGACAAGCTACACCAGTTTGCTCAACTAAAAGTAATATAGTATCTACATCACAGTCATAAGACATCTTAACAACTTTCTGAGTATTCCCAGATGTCTCTCCTTTAATCCAAAGCTCTTGTCTACTTCTGCTAAAATAACAAGCTACTTTATCTTTTAAAGTTCTCTTTATAGCATCCTTATTCATATATGCCAACATTAGCACATCTTTACTCACTACATCTTGAACAACAACAGGAATTAAACCTTTATCATCAAATTTTACACTTTTTATAAATTCTTCTATTTCCCCACTGTATATATTACTACATTTATTTTCCATCTTTTCAATCTCCTCTTAGATATTTGACTTACAATCTTACTTCTACACCCATGTTTTTTAAATATTTCTTCAAATCATTTATTTTTATCTCTCCAAAATGAAAAACAGATGCTGCTAAAATTCCATCTACATTAGATTCTTTGACAGCCTCATAAAAATCCTCCATTTTACCAGCACCACCTGATGCTATAACAGGTACATTCACTAAAGAAGTTATTTTTGACAACAACTCTATGTCATATCCATTTTTCATTCCATCTTCATCCATACTATTTACAACGATTTCCCCTGCTCCAAGTTCTACACCTTTAACAGCCCACTCAATTGCATCTAAACGAGTCTTTTCTCTACCACCTTTTACATATACACTCCATGAACCTTCTTCATTTTTCTTTGCATCTATTGATAAAACAACACATTGTGCTCCAAATTTTAAGGATGCTTCCCTTATTAATTCAGGATTCTTGACTGCTGATGAATTTATAGAAACTTTATCAGCACCTTTTCTTAAAATATCAGTAAAATCTTCTAACTTATTTACTCCTCCACCAACACAGAATGGTATATTTATATTTTCTGCAACTTTTGTTACAAATTCCAAGGATGTCTTTCTATCTTCATTTGATGCAGTTATATCATAGAATACAAGTTCATCTGCACCACAATCACTATAAAATTTCCCAAGTACTTCTGGGCTGTCAACATCTACTATATCTTTGAATTTTTTACCTTTTACAACTCTTCCATTTCTTACATCTAGACATGGTATTATTCTTCTAGTAAGCATAATTGTTGTGCCTCCTTAAAGTCTATCTTTTTATCATAAAGTGCTTTACCTATTATCGCACCATATAAGTTCATATCTTTTAATCTTCTGACATCATCTATAGAAGTTACTCCTCCTGAAGCAATAACATTTAGTGATGTTTCATTTGAGATTTTTTCATATATATCAAAATTTGGACCTTGTAACATACCATCTTTTGATATATCTGTATAAACAATAGTTTGTACACCTATTTTTTCAAGTTGTTTGCACAAGGTTAGCGAATCCACATTACTTACAACTTCCCAACCTCTGACTGCTACCTTTCCATCTTTAGCATCTATAGAAACTACAATTTTATCTTTATATTCATCGACTAATTCTTCGACCAAATTTAAATTTTCAATAGCTATACTGCCTAGTATCACTCTAGTAACACCAGCTTTTATTAAACTTTGGACTTTTTCCTTATCTCTAACTCCACCACCAACTTGAATTGGTATATCTATATTGTTAGCTATATTCTCAATTGTTTTCGTATTTACACCAAATTCACTTCTAGCTCCGTTTAAATCTACTATATGTATATATTCTGCTCCTTCATCTTTCCATTTGTGAGCTACCTCTAATGGATTATCATAATATACATTTACTTTATCAAAATCTCCTTGAGTAAGTCTCACACATTTGTTATCCTTTACATCTATTGCTGGAAATATTATCATTTTATCATCTCCCCATATGCTTTTAATATATTTAAACCTACTTCTCCACTTTTTTCTGGATGAAATTGTATACCATATACATTACCCTTTCTAACTATAGCAGGAATTTTCTTTTCATACTCTGAAAATGCAACAAGCTCCTCATTTGATGAATTTGCATAATATGAGTGAACAAAGTATACATAGTCATCTTCCTTAATATATTTAAGTATATCATCGTCTTTCTTATTAAATTTTAGATTATTCCATCCCATATGTGGCACTTTTAAACTTATGTCTAATTTATCAATACTGCCTTTTATAAGTCCTAATCCTTCGTATTCTCCATACTCATAACTTTTTTCATAAAGTAATTGCATCCCTAAACATATACCTATCAGAAATTTTCCTTTTGAAGCATGTTCTCTTAATATTGGTATCAATCCTAGTTCGTCTAAAGCATTTATAGAATCTCTAAAGGCCCCAACGCCTGGAAGTATAAGTGAATTTGCCTGCTTGATTTCATTTACATCACTAGAAATTTTAGTTTCTATTCCAGCTTTTTTAAAACCTCTAGATACAGAATCTATATTTCCAAGACCATAATCTACTATTATATTCATTCTACAAAACCCCCTTTGAAGATGCTATATCACTGGAAATTATTTCACTACCTTCTCTTAAAGCTCTTGCAAATGCTTTAAATATACTTTCTATCTTATGATGGTCATTTTCTCCATATAAAAGATTAATATGTAATGTTACTCTGGATTCATTTACAAAAGCCCTAAAAAATTCTTTAAAACATTGAGTACTCATATTACCAATCATTTGAGTATCAAATTTAGCATTAAATACAAGATATGGTCTATTGCTTATATCTATTGCTACCATTGATAGAGATTCATCCATAGGTATATAGATATTAGAATATCTCCTTATTCCTTTTTTATCACCTAAAGCATTTTTAAATGCTTCACCTATGACTATACCTATGTCTTCAACGCTATGATGGTCATCTACATATATATCACCTTTACAAAGCACCTTTAAATCAAACTTGCCATGAAATGCCATCAATGTAAGCATATGGTCTAAAAATCCTATTCCAGTATCTATTTCAGCTTTACCAGAACCATTGATATTTAGTTCTACTGAAATCTGTGTTTCAAGAGTATTTCTTTCTATCCTCCAAATTCTCATACCTATTTCTCCTTTTTCAAAATATCTCTTATAGCTTCCATAAATATAGCATTTTCTTCTTTATCACCAATTGTAACTCTATAATAGTTTTTTAACTTTCCACTAAATTCTCTTATTAGCACCCCTCTATCAATAAGTTTTTGTGATAGATTTTCAAATTCAGAATAAAATAATATAAAGTTTGCTTGTGATTTATATGCCTTAATTCCTATATCAATCATTTCTTTATATAAAACTTCTCTTTCTTTTTTTACTTCATCTATATAAGTTTTTACTACATCTTTATTTCTAAGAGCTCTTGTTGCAATGAAATCTGATAATGAATTTAAATTATATGGAGGTCTTACCTTTTCAACAGAATCTATTAAACTACTATTAGATAACATATATCCTGTTCTTATTCCAGCCAATCCAAATGCCTTTGATAAGGTTCTAAGAACTATTAGGTTTTCATACTTAAAAACATCACTCAACATACTTTCTTCTCCAAAATCCATATATGCTTCGTCTAGAACTACTAAACTATCAGTTGAATTTAAAAGTTTTATTATATCTTCCCTCTTTAGTATTGTTCCAGTTGGATTATTTGGATTACATACAATTACTATTTTAGGATTATTTTCTTTTACTTTTTCAATTACATTATCTATATTTATAACTAAATTTTCGTCACTTTCAACGCCTATAAACTTAGAGCCATTTATTTGACTATATATAGAATACATGCTAAAACTTGGAGAAAAACTTAATATCACTTCATCTTTATCTACAAAAGTGTGTATTATCAAATCAATTATTTCACTTGAGCCATTTCCTACTAAAAGATTTTTCTTACTTACTCCAAAAATGTTTATATAATCTATTATAGACTCTTTCAATTCACTATAAGAATCTTCAGGATATAAATTTAAATCTATATCACTATCAGAAATTTCTTTAATAAGATGCTTAAACAACTTCTTACTTCCTTCATTTGCATCAAGTTTTACTTTGCAATTCACATGATTTGGTTCATATCCCTTTAATTCTCTTATACTTTCTTTTTCTCTCAATTTAAACTCCTCCTTCTTAATTGTATTTTAGTTATCCAGTTCTTCAAATAAACGAATTATATTTTGAATTTGTTCGTATTTAAATCTATAACTAGCTCTATTTGATATAATTCTAGCACTTATATCACATATATCTTCCAATATTTCAAGACCATTTGCTTTAAGTGTATTACCTGTCTCAACTATATCTACAATTACATCTGATAATCCTACTATTGGAGCTAATTCTACAGAACCATTTAATTTTATTATTTCAATTTTTTGACCTTTCTCCTTAAAATATTTTTTAGCTATATTTGGATACTTTGTAGCTACTTTTAGATATTCATCTTCTCTATATATACTGTCGCCTTTTAATCCTGCTACAGCAAATTTACACTTACCAAAACCTAAGTCATATATTTCATATACATCTGTTTCATTCTCTAAAATAGTATCTTTCCCTGCTATACCAAGGTCTGCTACTCCTTTTTCAACATATGTAACTACATCTGATGGCTTGACATGTATATATATTATTTTATTTTCTTCATCTTTAAAGATTAACTTTCTTGTATCTGTGTCTATACTATCCCCTAGACCCATTTTTTTAAATTTTTTAAACGATTCTCCTTCTATTCTTCCTTTTGCTAGTGCTATAGTCAAATAATCCAAAATAACCCCTCCTTTTAACTCCTATTTATATACATACTTCATTAACTCATCAACACTTAATGTAAACCCAATAGCTGGAATTTCTTTTCCATATTCTTTAGTTAAAGAATCATATCTTCCCCCACTCAAAATCTCTTTATATGAGTTTGGATAATAACCTCTAAACATAACACCTTCATAATAATCAAGCATTGTAATCATTGATAAATCAAATCTAGCCTTATCTAAAAAATTACATTCTTCAATTAAGTTATTTATTTGCTTTAATTCTTCAAGTGCTTGTTTCATCTTATCATTACAATAGAAATTTTTTGATTTTTCAATAACAGTATATAAATTCCCTTGCAAACTTAAAATATTTGATAATAACTCTTTTATTTCATTTTTAAGCTTTAACTCTTCAATATATGCTTTTAATTCATGAGTGTTTTTCGTATACAATAAATTTTTAATTTGATTCTCACAATTCTTATTTAGGTTTAATTCTTCTAACAAGCCATTAATATACTTACTACTCCCAACTTCTAATATAAACTTATTATTGTATTTCTCAAGTATCTTAAGAGCTAATTTTACTACTTCTCTATCTGCCTCTACAGAAGATTCTCCTAGACATTCACATCCTATCTGTCTTATCTCTTTTATTCCAACTGTATTTTTATTTTTATATATTGATGAATTATAAAAAAGTTTAAGTTTTAAACCATCTTCCCATCTTGGCACAAGACTTTTGATTATACTTGTAGTTATATCAGCTCTAAGCACCATTACTTTTCCATTTACAACCTTTACCATAGATTCTTCTGGTATTTTATTGTTAATACTTGTAAACTCATCGTATTCTTCAAATAATTGTGGCTCTATTTGAAAATACTCTTCGTCTAAAAAAAGTTTATCTATTTCTCTTTTTAATTTATATCTTTTTTTAGAATAAATGACTTCATCTTCAATCCTTAAAAACTTCATATTATCACCCTTTTCATTAAAATTACTCTTCCCTTTGTAAATTTAAAACAATAAAAAGCCATATAGGCTTTATACCTATATGGCTATAATTTTCTCTTAAAATTACTTCCCATCATAGATACAAGACCAATTACACTAAAAACAGGGCTTGTGTCTATGAATTAATTTCATATTACAATCCCTTTAATCTATGATGATGGTGATGATTTAATTTTGTATTTAATTTTACTATATTTAATCTCACCATGATAATTTCCTCCCAAGTAATTTTTATTAATATTCTAAATTTACAGTTTTTTGTTACTATTAATGATAATATATTTTTCAAAAATTGGCAATAGTTATTTGTAAAATTGAATAAAATATTTTATATAGGCTTTTTATTTGTACAATTATAAATTTAATCCTTGCCTAATTTGGAAATTTTATGTATATAAAATGAAATTTCGGGAAAAATTGTAATAATTTAAAAAAACTTATTAAAATATAGTATAATAAGTATATCTTAATGTAAAGGGATGATTTTATGTATAAATATGATGACTATGTGAATTTAACAAATGATTTAGATTTACCTGTAGAAATTAGAAATAAATGTGTTAGAATTGTTAGTGTTTCAGAGAATTTAGAGGACATAATTATAGTACATAAATTCAAACTATATGTCGTAAATGAAAAGTACATTAAAGGAATTATGGAATAGACATTTTGAATGTACTATTTTTATCAAAATCTATTATAAATAAAATTTAATATTTATAATAAGGAACTGTCTTATTTGTAGAAAATATAATCTATATAAGACAGTTCCATTTTATTCATTGTAGAAATTTAGTATCAACTAATTAAACTTTTTAAAATTATAAAACATACAATAAAACAGCTAAAAAGTGAAATAAGGAACCTACCATAATAAAAATATGAAAGATTTCATGAAAACCAAATTCAGGACTTATATTAGGCTTTTTAATAATATAAATAATCGCACCTATAGAGTAAGATACACCTTCCATAATCAATAACTTAAGACAATCCTTAGGTATTGAATTGAATGCATTTATATCAAAAACAATTGCCCAACCCATAAGTAAGTATATACTTGTAGACAACCATCTAGGTGCATCCATCCAAAATATTTTTATTATTATGCCAATAAAAGCCACTATCCATATTGCTGTAACAAATATTATGCCTTCTTTTTTTCCCATAAAATTTAGACATATCGGTGTATAAGAACCAGCAATCAATACATAAATCATTGCATGGTCTACTTTTCTAAAAAATAATTCTTGTTCTGGTGTTCCCTTTAAAAAATGATAATATGAGCTTGCACTATATAAGGCAATTAACGACAATCCAAATATTGATACAGATACTATCATCAAAAGAGAGGTTTCTTGTAATGATACAGATTGAAAAACTAAAATTATAGTTGCTAAAAGAGATAAGCAAGCCCCTATAAAATGGGTTAAACTACTTATTGGGTCTCTACCCTTCAAAAAAAATTGATACATTTCGTCCTCCTACAATTATGTATTTTAAAAATCACAGTTATCAATATAGTTTTAATTACTATATTATAGATTTAATTATACCACCTTATGTTTTTTTTACAAGAGTTAATATTGTTTTATTTTCTAATTTGCTGTATTATATATATTATGGAGGTAACATATGATGAATAATGAACTTAATACTATAATACTAGAAACAGTAAATAATGCTGATATAACTTCAAATGATATTCCCTCTATCGATTTATACATGGACCAAATAATTTCTTTAATTGACAACAAACTTTCTGCCAATAAGAGATTTGAGAGTGACAAAATTCTTACCAAAACTATGATAAATAATTACAGTAAAGAGGGATTAATCAAACCTATTAAGGGAAAAAAGTATACTAAAGAACAAATTTTACAAATGATAATCATTTATTCTATGAAAAATACACTTACAATACAAGAAATTAAAAGAATCTTACATGGTGTGTACGAAAAAGATGACTTCAATGAAGAAGACTTAGTTACTTGTTATGAAAAATTCATGTCTATAAAAGAAAATCAAAGAAAGAATATGCCAAACTTTATAGATTCTAATTTTGAAAATATCAGTATAAATCCAGAAAATAAAGAAGACTTGTTGATAGCCTTATTGAGCCTTACTTCAATGGCTGACCAATTAAAAAGTATTTCAGAAAAATTAGTAGATACCTACTTCCCAGAGATTTCTAAAAAATAACTTCAATAAAGTAAGACTGAAAATAAATATTAAAATACAATATTAATTAAATCAACTTCCATTGTATACAATATAATTTTCAGTCTAAATATTAATACTTTCTATTTTTAATTCTTTCTAATAATTTCCATGTTAAGGTTCTACAAATTTAATTTTATTCTATTTAAATTTTGACAATGTGAACAATTTAAATTAACTTGGATTTGTTTGTACCCTATGAAAACGGCTTGTTTTAATATACCAGTGCCATCATCTATCATAACTACATTGTCTTTTATCTCTACACAGAAATTATTTTCTTGATTACACCAATAACAATCATACTTTTCATTACTTTTTTCTTCTCGCATGATTCTCGCCTCCTTCAATATAAGTTTCTACATTAAAAGAGGTTTTTCCTTTATATTTTTAATAAAATATTATAACTAAAATTTCATAGAATCTATTATTCCTTCTATTTTTTCAGATGCTTTCTCTATTGCACTTTGTCTTTCATCTTCACTAGTTCCAGTTCCATCTACTAATAATTCATCAAATTTCTTAATTCCTATAAATTTCATGATACTTTCCACATAATTTAACCCTTTGTTCATAACTGGTTTTAATACCCATGGTATGTGTCCACCTGAAGATTGTATATATACCATACTTCTATCAATATCATTTAAAATCCCTTGTGGTTTATCATTACCTTCAAATGATATAGTTTTTCCATCTTGAATTATACAGTCTATATATTCTTTAAGTGGTGCTGGAAAAGATAAGCTCCACATAGGTGCTGCTATTACGTATACACTTGCACTCACAAATTGGTCGCAAAGGCTCCTAATCTTCGTAAGCTCTTTTCTGTCCTTATCATCCAACTTCTTAGCATCTTCTTCATTAACTATGCAATTTCTCTTTTCAAAGTACTGATATTCAAGTCTTGGTATATGCTCTTTATAAAGGTCTATCTCTTCAACCTCAAAATCCTTGTTTTCTTCCATAAATTTATTTATAAATTTTCTTGCTACAGTTTTACTTGAAGATAAGTCTTCAGGTTTTGAATTTACATTTATATATAATAATTTTTTCTTCATAAAATCACTCCTAATATTATTTTTATATTATTATTTCACAAATATAACCATTCTATTCTGTTGACGAATCATAAAATAAATAGAGATGCAAATCTTAAATAATCTTAAAAGTAAAAAACAATAAAATACAATGTATATTAGTTACAGAAAATATTAAAGATATAATAAAAAATAGAGACTTTAACATAAGTAATTATTACAATATTTTTTATAATAAAATGTACTAAGATTAAATAATACTTAAATTTTATAATTTAAACAAAAATGGTATAGTGTTAAAACACTATACCATTACAATTATTTAAATATTTTTTAATATTTTTTCTTCCATTTTGCGCTTCTACCTCTTGCAACAACCTCTATCTTATCTTGTTTTCTTAGATTGTTAAAAACTCTATTTATTGTAGGTTCTGGAATATCAGGACATAAATCTCTTATATCTTCTTTTGTAAAATATCCAAGAGTAGAATTTATTATTTTTTCTATTCTACTAGTTTTTGTTTGTCTCTTTTTATCAGATATATTTAAACTATCATCCAACTTCTCATATGCGGTCAATATTGTCTCTAAAAAGTACTCAATCCAAGCATTCATATCTGCTTTTTCATTACCTATAGACGCTTTCAGATAATTTAAATTACTGTAATACTCATATGAACTGTCATCAAATATTTTTCCTAAACTTATATATCTTCCAACTTCATATCCATTTTTATTTAGCAACAATAGGATAAGCACTCTCGCCATTTTTATATTACCTTCTTTGAATGGATGTATCAATATGAAATCTAACACAAATGCAGAAATTAATATTAATATATCAATTTCATCTTCCTCTATCAATGTATTATAAGCTTCACATATTTCTTCTATAGCTTTTTCGACCTTATTGATGCTTGAATCAATACTTATGAATTCACCACATTTTAAATTGTGCTCAATAAAATCATTATCTGATTTGTAGCTTCCTCCTCTAGTAGATGAAAATTTATATAAGTATCCATGAAGCTCAAGAATTGTTTGTGAACTTATTGGAATACTTTCATAAGCACTATTAATAGTTTTTACTACATCTCTGTATTCAACAATACTCAATTCTTCTCTACTTCTAGGTGTAACTTCATTACTTATTAATTTTTCTAAATTAAAATTACTACTATCTCTTTGATTTCCAATGTATGTAGATTCAGAACAATCTACTAAAGATTTTTTTTCTAATCTTTCTAAAATGTCTTTTGGTTGTTTTTTGTAAAGCAGTTGTCTTCCCTTATACTCATTTATCTTAGACAACATTCTTGCTACATTCATGTTTACATACATATTTTTTAATTTGCTTTTCTTTGTAAATTCCATAAAATCACTCCATAATTAGAATTTCTCTTATCCTTGACAGCGGTTTTATTTTATCATATAATTGTGTTTTTTGCAATTTCTTGCTCAATTATCTGAATTTATATTTTTTATTCTGTTGTTATCTCATTTAATTTTTCACTTTCATTCAACCTTTCACTCTTCGGAGTATATCTTTTTAACTCTTTAAATACAACTATACCTGTAATTACTGTAGCTATAAAGTCAGATACTGGTTGAGCTGTCCATACACCCTGCAAACCTAAGAATGTAGGAAGAATTAGTACTGCTGGTATCAATAAAATTACTTGTCTTAAGAGACTTAACAACATTGCCATTTTGGCTTTTCCTATAGATTGTATAAAGTTTGTTCCTGTAACTGATAAGCCTACAATTGGCAACATAAGTAAGTATATTCTTAATCCATTAACAGATATATTCATAAGTTCAGGGTCTTTATTAAATATTCCTATAATCGCTTCTGGGAAAAGTACAATTACCACCATACCCATGCATAAAATTATAGTAGCCACTACTAATGAACCTAAATATGCTTTTTTAACTCTATCATATTTTTCAGCTCCATAATTGAAACCTATAATAGGTTGCGCTCCTTGATTTATTCCAAAGATAGGCATTAAAAATACCATTGCGATAGATGAAATTGTAGCCATAGCCCCTATAGCCAAATCTCCACCATGAGTTTTAAGTGCAATATTTGATATGACCTGAACCAAACTTGCTGCAAGTTGCATTGCAAATGGAGACATACCTATTGCAAATACTGCTTTTATTAGTTTTTTATCTAATTTTAAATTAGATTTACTGAATCGTAAGTTTGATTTTCCACTTATATAATATCCTATAGTTAAAACAGCTGTAAGAGCTTGAGAAGTTATTGTAGCAATTGCAGCCCCTTGTATTCCCAAATTAAATCCAAATATTAATATCCAATCTAAAACTATATTAGTTAAACATCCTACTATCATTATTCCTGCTGAAATTTTAGGACTACCATCAGCTCTTATTGAGTGGTTTAAAGAAAAGGAAAGAAGATTTACTACTGTACCTAATAATATGATATTTATATATGATTTTGCATATATAAGAGTATTTTCACTTGCTCCAAATAATGTAAGTATCTTATTTGCAAATAATATTCCAAGTATCATTATAATAATTCCTGTTATTACAGATAATGTCATTGCATTTCCTATAAGCTTTCTTGCCTCTTCTACTTTACCTTGCCCAAGTTTTATTGATATTGTAGTAGTGGTTCCTATACCTATCAACATACCAAATGCAAGTATTATTGTCATTATCGGCATTGTAACACCAAGACCTGTTATTGCAAGTGGCCCAACTCCTGGTATATTTCCAATAAAGATTCTATCTACTACATTATATAAACTATTTACCAACATACCTATTATTGCTGGTATAGAGTATTTAAGTAGTAATTTACTAATTCGTTCTGTTCCTAATAATTGTTGATTTTCCATCAAGTCTCCTCCTTCTTCTAATATTCAATTTTCCACATATTACAAGGGAGGTGCAAATGCCCTCCCTTAATATTAACTACTTTTTAAATATTAATTTTATATATCTATTATATACCACTTTAATCAAAAAACCAAACTTTTCTAATATAAAATTTTTTTAACAAATAAAAATAAAGTGTATATATAGATGAGAGCACTAGTAATATACCCAAATTTTCTAGGTTAAAACTACTGTTTAATATATTATTTAAAAAGAATAGAGAAAGCATGGTATTTGCAATTGCTATGAAATACGGTATAAAAAATAAGGTCCCTATCTCTATACTAACAATTTTATTCATATTTTTAAAAGATAGACCTATTTTTGATAGATTTTTATATTTAACTTTATCCGATGGCTCATCTGTATATAATCTGAAATATAAAAAACTGAAAACTCCCATAAACAATATCACACCTATAAAAATACCCATAAACTGTAGAATTTTACTTTGCTGTAACTCTACTAAATACATATCTGGTAAAGTTAAAAAATATGATTTATTATACTCTCTATCCAAATTAAAATATTTTTCTTTTAGGTTTTCAGTTATATTCGCACTAGTCTGCCAGTTATTATAATCAAATCCATGAAAACTCATTTTTGAAAATTCATTTTTTATATCATTGTATAAACTATCATTTATAATTATAACTTTATTAAACATTCCAGTAGGAAAGATTATATTATTTGATGATTTTTTTATTTTTATATTTACATGTTTTATATTATAATTTTTTATTTGTTTTAAAAAATTTATATGTTCTTTTGAATTACTACCAGGAATTAATATACCTTCATCCTTTTTTAGATTAACTTTGTCTAATTTTAATTGTTTTGACAATTCATTATAACTTCTTACACTTAATAGTGCTTCTCTATTGTGTTTAAGTATAGAAAAACTCACCTCTTTATAATCATATCCTTTAATTGTATTTCTAATTTGTTGTACTTCTTCATATTCTTTTTCATTATTATCTTCGGAGAAATATGAGTAAACCATTGGGAAGTTATTTTTAGAAGATTTTCCTTGAGAACTTACAAGTGTTGAAGTTGTTGTAAACGCTACTAAGGTAGTTGATAAAAGTATTGTCATTAAAAATAATAATCGTGTATTATCTTTTAATTTATACATTAGGTTACTTATAAGCAACATATTCACTTTATTTTTATAAATTTTTTCTTTATTTTTTAAATATTTTAATATTAAAATCATAAATTGAGAAAAAAATAGAAATGTACCTAAAGTAATTAGTAGTGTTATTGTGTACATACCTCCATTTATTTTTAACTTATTACCAAATAGAATCATTGTATACCCTATTATAAGACATGCTATACAAATTATGCCAAGCAACTTTGAAGTTTTTATATCTTTTTTAGGCTTTTTTGTGCCTACTAAAAGCTCTAAAACATTATTCTTATTCAATAATTTTAAGCTCAATGGCCCTGTTATTAAAAATAAAATTGTAAAACATATAACTGTAGTCAATATTGCCTTTATTGGAAAATAAATTTCTGCCAAGTTTATATAAAACAACTTGCTTAAATACAGCAAAAACAATTTAGAAATCGACAATCCAAGCAATATTCCTAATATGATTGCTAAAGAACCTATTATTAAGTTTTCAATTAATATCAATCTTTTTAGTTGTCTATTACTCATTCCAGTTATCATCAATATTCCAAAATCTTTTAATCTATATTTTAAGAAATTTCCTAGAGAATACAATATAAAAAGCAAACTAAATACTAGTATTATTAATTCTGAAACCATAAGAGCCATAAATGCAGTAGAGCCATTTTGAATTCCTGATTCTGTTATTATTGGATGAAACATAGATACAGCAAAAACAAAAAATATCATTATAGAAAAAACTGAACTGAAAAAATATGCTAAATATGCCCTAAAATTTCTAATTATATTATTATAAGCAAATCTTCTAAAATCCACTATCTTGCACCTCCTAGTTTAGACAATACAGATAGTATTTCATCATAGAAAGAATTACTACTTCCAGATTTTTTTATTTCCGTATATATACATCCATCCTTTATAAAAATTACTCTATCTGAATAACTTGCACTATATGCTTCATGAGTTACCATAAGTGTAGTTACATTTTGTTCTTTGTTTATCTTATTAAATAATCTTAGAACATCATCGGTAGATTTTGAGTCAAGGTTTCCAGTTGGTTCATCTGCAAGTAGTAGCGAAGGTCTATTTATAATTGCTCTAGCAATAGCACATCTTTGAGCTTGACCTCCTGAAATTTCATAGGTTCTTCTATCTAAAAGTTTATCAATCCCTAAAAATTCAGCTATATTTCTAGTTTGTCTATTCATATCTTTAATACTTGTGCCATCTAATGTAAGCGGTAACATGATATTTTCACCAACAGTTAAAGTATCAATTAAATTGAAATCCTGAAATACAAAACCAAGTTGTTTCCTTCTAAATTCAGCAAGTTTTTCTCCTTCCAATTTACTTATATCATATCCATCTAATATAACTTTACCTTCACTCTGTTTATCGACTGTAGAGATTATATTTAAAAGGGTAGATTTACCACTTCCAGATGGACCCATAACAGCTACAAACTCTCCTTTTTCTATATTTATACTAACTTTATCTAAAGCTTTAAATGAAACCTTTCCACAATATGTTTTTGATATATTTTCAATACTTAATATGTTCATTTTATATTCTCCATAATTTTTTTATTTTTACTACAATACTATATTATCGTGAACATACTACTTTAACCATAAAAATACCCTAACAATTAACTTACATATTTGTAAGACAATTAAATTAGGGCATTAAACAATCTAATTATTATTGATTAGTATTAAATTTAAAGTTCAAACGGTTTTCAAATTCATCTAACACCATAGGTTTAGCAAATAAGTATCCTTGAACTTTATCACAACCTATTTCTTTCAAAAACTCTACTTGTTCATAAGTTTCTACACCTTCACAGATTACTTTAATATCAATAGCTTTTGCCATTTCTACTATCTTAGAAATAATAATCTTTCCTCGCTTTGTATCTGTTGTCTCAATTAAAAAACCTCTATCTAATTTTAAAACATCAAAAGGAAGGTCTTTTAATAAATTTAAAGATGAATACCCTGAACCGAAGTCATCCATTGATATAATAAATCCTATTTCTTTAAGTTTTTTCATTATGTTAATCAATATGTCTAAATTATCAAATACAACACTTTCTGTTAGTTCAAGTTCAATAAACTCAGGAGATATCTCATACTTATTTATCAAATCAGTGATATTTTCTATGAAATTATCTCTGTACAAATGAACTCTAGACATATTCACTGAGATTGGTACAGGAGTATATCCTTCACTTATCCATTTGTTCAGTGTCTTACAAACTTCTTCAAAGACAAACATATCAATATTTACAATAAAACCATTTTTTTCAAATAAAGGTATAAAATCTATAGGTGAAATAAATCCCATTTCTGGACTATCCCATCTTATCAGAGCTTCTGCACCCTCAATTTCATTTCCATCATTTAGACTGTATTTAGGCTGATAATACACTATAAACTCACCTTTTTCTAAAGCCTTATTCATATTATCTTCCAATCGTTTTTCTTTATACAATCGATTTCTTGTCTCTTCATTAAAAAATGAATATGAGTGTTCGTATTTTTCTTTTTTAGTTTTTGCTGCAATATTTGCTCTATCAATTAATAAATCAATCTGTTGAACATCATCTTTTCCAGTAATTTTATATATTCCACTTGACATAACAATTTTATATTTAGATGAATTAGCAGTATCTAAGTTACAAATTTCATTATTTATTTTAGACAGTCTATTTAAAAGTTCATCTTCAGTACTACAAAAAACCAATAACATAAAATGGTCATTATCCATCCTAGCGCAAATTTCATATTTATTCATATTATTATTTAAAACATGTGCAATATGCATTAATATCTTATTTCCCTCAGCATAACCAAACATCTCGTTTATATATTTAAATTTATTGACATCCAATTGTACCAAGTAGAAGTCATCTCGATAGTAATTCTTTAGAATATACATAGAATCTTTTCTAAACTTTTCCTTATTTTTTATTCCACTTAAAGAATCATAATAAGCCAACTTTTTAAGCTGTTCTATTAACTTGGCATTGCTTAATTTCCACAATATCATAAATATTAATATATAGAAATACAATTTGATTATAAAATTAATTATTAGGCTTCTAAAGTTTTTAAATATATCACATTTTGATATTAAAGTCCAATTAGTGCCTTTAATACTTGTATATCTTAAATTATATAATTTCCAGTTATTCCAATATAAAAAGTTATTTTGGTGCTTTTCATTTATATTTTTTGAAATTTCTTTTTTAGTGCTTCCTGTGATATTTCCTTCTAAATCAAAAAGATTACTTTTATTATCAACATAGTTTTTATTTGGATGAGAAATAACAGTATAATCTTTGTCTATCATTAGAAATTTAATAGAATCATCAAAGTTACTTCTACTTACTATCTTATTTACATCTTGAAAATAAAAAGAAGCAAAAATGGTTCCAATCACCTCATTATTTTTTATAATAGGTACATATATAATAAATACTTTATCACCTGTAACATTACTAACTTCAATGTCTGAAACTACTACTTGCTTTGTTTTAAGTGTTTTCTTAAAACTAACTTTATCTTTTATTGAACCAATTTTCTCCCTATATGTACTTGAAGTGTTTCCTTTTGTATCTGTTATACCAATCATAAAAAGATTATATTCTTTTTGATATGGTCTTAATAATTTTCCTTTTTCTATTAGAGATGTTTCACTATTAGAGAATCTATCATCTTGACTAAGAGCTTTTAATAAAGAAGTATTTGTTTTTAAATAGTCTTCAAGCTCTCTCTTAGATACCTCAATCATATTTCTAGAAGTAACTTCCATAGAATTACTTGCATATATAATTATGCTTGTGAAATCAATCAAGACTAACAGCATTAGTAAAATTAATATATGCTTAAAAATTAGCCCATCAAATACTTTTTCTTTTTTTCTCATATTAAAACACCATTGATTATATGATTTGGTTTTTTGTTATCTAGTGTTAGATTTAACAAATTTGATTTTGTTGACCACACATTATTACCTCCTTATAAAACCTTTATTGTATACTATTTTATCATAATTATGTCTAATTATGGTAAAATAGTGTCAAATATTATAATAACAAGGGTTACATAAATACAAAAACAAAAAAATACCAAGCTAGAAATTATATTCTAGCTTGGTATTTTTAATTTACAAATTAAGCATTAACTTTTGCTTTTAAATATTCATCTATTGAAGCTGCTGCTGTTTTACCAGCTCCCATTGCAGATATTACTGTTGCTGCTCCAGTAACAGCATCTCCACCTGCAAATACTCCTTCTTTAGAAGTTTGACCATTTTCATCTGTTATCAAACATCTTCTTTTATTTATATCAAGACTCTTTGTTGTAGAAGATATTAATGGATTTGGACTTGTACCAAGTGACATTATAACTGTGTCTACATCAAGTACAAATTCAGAACCTTCTATTTCTATAGGTCTTCTTCTTCCAGAATCATCTGGCTCTCCTAATTCCATTCTTATACAAACCATACCTTTAACATATCCATTTTCATCTACTAAAATTTCTTTAGGGTTTGTCAATGTATTAAATATAATACCTTCTTCTTTTGCATGGTGTACTTCTTCAGCTCTTGCTGGAAGCTCTTTTTCACTTCTTCTATAAACTATATATGATTCTGAACCTAATCTTAATGCAGTTCTAGCAGCGTCCATAGCAACATTTCCACCACCAACTACAGCAACTTTTTTACCAGAACTAATAGGTGTGTCATAGTCATCTCTGTAAGCTTTCATTAAGTTTACTCTAGTTAAAAACTCATTTGCAGAAAATACTCCATTTGCATTTTCTCCTGGTATATTCATAAACATTGGAAGACCAGCTCCTGAACCTATGAATATAGCTTCAAATCCTTCATCTTCTATAAGCTCATCTACTGTTATTGTTTTACCAACAATTACGTTAGTTTCTATTTTTACGCCTAATTTTCTTATATTATCTATTTCAGGTTGAACAACAGCTTGTTTTGGAAGTCTAAATTCAGGTATACCATAAGTTAAAACTCCGCCTGGCTCATGCATTGCTTCAAAGATTGTTACATCATAACCTTTTTTAGCTAAATCGCCAGCACAAGCTAAACCTGCTGGACCACTTCCTATTACTGCTACTTTTTGATTTTTCTTAGGCTCTGTATCAGATAGATTTATATCATTTTCTTTTGACCAATCTGCTACAAATCTTTCTAGCTTACCTATTGATACTGCATCTGATTTTATTCCAAGTATACATACACCTTCACATTGACTTTCTTGTGGGCATACTCTACCACAAACAGCTGGTAATGAACTACTCTTAGCTATTACTTTAGCAGCACCTTCTATATCATCTTCTTTAACTTTTGTTATAAATCCTGGAATATCTATTCCTACTGGACATCCACCTACACATTTTGGTTTTTTACAAGCCAAACATCTATTAGCTTCTGCAATAGCTTCTTCTTTATTGTATCCTAAACACACTTCTTCAAAATTTGTCGCTCTTACAGCAGGTTCTTGTTCTCTAACTGGTACTTTTACTTTTTTAGCATCCATTATTTGTTACCTCCACATCCACAATTACTATGATGATGACTATCGCCTTCTTCAAGTTTTAGCATAGCTCTTCCTTCTTGAGTCTTGTACATAGATTGTCTTCTCATTGCTTGGTCAAAGTCAACTAAATGTCCATCAAATTCTGGTCCATCTACACATGCAAACTTAGTTTCATCTCCAACACTAACTCTACAACCACCACACATACCTGTTCCATCAATCATTATTGTATTTAAACTTACTATAGTAGGTATATTTAGATTTTTAGTTAATTGGCACATAAATTTCATCATTATCATTGGTCCAATTACTATTGCTTGGTCATATTTTTTGCCTTGATTATCAACTAAATCTTGTAATAAATCTGTAACTCTTCCATTAAATCCATATGTACCATCATCTGTTGATACGTATACGTTTTTAGCTACTTCTCTCATATCATCTTCTAGTATGATTAATTCTTTAGTTCTTGCACCAATTATTACATCTACATCTAGTCCATTTTCTTTAAACCATTTAACTTGTGGATACACTGGTGCAGAACCAACTCCACCAGCTACAAATAATATTTTTTTATTTTTTAATTCTTCTATATCTTCATGTATAAATTCACTTGCTTGTCCTAATGGCCCTACAAAATCCATTACAAAATCGTTTTCTTCAAACATTGCTAACTTTTTAGTTGAAGCACCAACTGTTTGGAATACAATAGTTACTGTTCCTTTTTCTCTATCATAGTCAGCTATTGTAAGAGGAATTCTTTCTCCCTTTTCGTCATTTTTAATTATTATAAATTGACCAGGTTGAGAAGATTTTGCAACTCTAGGCGCCTCTATTTCCATCAAATAAATACTATCTGTTAATTGTCTCTTACTAACTATTTTATTACTCATCTCGCTATTCTCCATTCTAACAAATATATTTTTCCCACTCTAAATTTAATTAAAAACATAAACACACAAAACTATAACTTCATTATAATATAATATAATATTAGTTCTTTATTAATTGTTTTGTATTGGACACCCCCTCTATAAAATAATTATAATTGCCCAAATTACAAATAGTTGATATTAACAAATTTCTTTTAACTGCCAATAAACACTAGATCTTATATCATATGTCTAATTTGTTATAGATTTAACCTAATACACACTTAAAGTATACTATATTATGCCAAATTTGTAACAAAAATTTTATAAATACATAATAAAATTTTTTTATTCAATTATTTATTTAATAAATTAACTTAGATTTTCATAATAACACCAATTTCTTTAAAAACTAAACGTGTATAAGGCTTTAATCTATTGCAATACCAGCTTTCATATTATCTAAAATATACCCTTATTTTATTATATATCTAAAATTTTCAATATTCATTAATTATTTGAATTTTTATATAAAATTTTTACAATTTCTAAAGATTTATTTACTTATGTAATAAATTATAATAATATTAATTTATAAAGTTAATAATTAATATGAATGAAAATAAAAATAATATAAGAATAGGAGGTACATTCTTTGAAAAACATTATTTCTGCAAAAGAACTCATATCAAAACTGGAACAAAATGATAATCTAGTCGTTATAGATTGTAGATTTGACCTTATTAATAGAACTTATGGTATTGATTCTTATAAAAAAGGGCACATAAAAGGTAGTTTTATCTTAGATATAGACAAGGATTTATCGTCTCCTACAAAAGAGCATGGTGGTAAAAACCCTTTACAAGACCCTTTCATATTAAAGGAAAAATTAGAAAAAATGGGTGTTGATAATGACACTACAATTGTAACTTATGATGATGGAGATTTAAATGGAGCTTGTAGACTATTTTTCCAATTAAAACACTTAGGTCTTAAGAATGTCTATGTGTTAGATGGCGGAATAACATCTTTCGTAAAGGAAGGTGGAGAACTAGAAGAAAAAGTAAATATTCCAAATTGTACAGGTAAGGAAATTAATCCAAATATAAATGATGATTTGGTTGTACCAATGGAATATGTTAAATCCAAATTATATAAAAAAGATACTATCATTATAGATTGTCGTGCTAATGAAAGATACCAAGGTTTAGTTGAACCTGCTTACTCAAAAGCTGGTCATATACCTAGTGCTAAAAATTATTTTTGCAAGGATTTAATAAAAAGTAGTTTTGAAGATGGCTCACTTAAAGACATGGAATTTTTAAAAGATTTCTTTAAAGATTTAAATACTTATGATGAAGTAATTTTATCTTGTGGCTCAGGAATATCTGCTTGTGTCAATAGCCTTGCTCTTAGAGAACTTGACATACCTCATAAGATTTATGTTGGTAGCTTTAGTGACTGGATTAGCTATGATGATAATGAAATTAAGACTGGTCAAGAATAAAGCTAATAATATATAAAAATCCGTAGATAATATCTTAAATATTTTAAAGGCGTTAGTCATTTTAGACTTTCGCCTTTAATTGTTATTTCATATACGTTTTTGAATTCATTATAATATACATTCACTTAATAATATTAATATACTGCAACATGACCATCACATCTTGATTCTGTTGCACAAATATAACTTTCTTGCTCTGTTTTGAATATTATTTGACCTCTTCCCATATCAACACTATCATTAATTACTTTTATTTCATGCCCTTTTTCAGTTAATGAATCTACTATATGTTTTGGCATATCTGATTCAACTTCAATTCTCTTGCCTTCTATCCACTGCCATCTTGGAGCATCTAGTGCTTCTTGAGGATTTAAACCAAAGTCTATCATGTTTGTTAGTACTTGAATATGTCCCTGTGGTTGCATAAAAGCACCCATTACACCAAATGGTCCTATTGCTTTATCTTCTTTGCCTAAAAATCCAGGTATTATAGTATGATAAGGTTTTTTAAATGGTTTTACTACATTATGGTGCTTAGGGTCTAAGTTGAAATTATTCCCTCTACTATGTAATGCAATCCCAGTATTTGGTATCACAATGCCAGAACCAAAGTTTATATAGTTACTCTGTATATATGAAACCATATTTCCATCCTTGTCAGCAGTACAAAGATATACTGTACCACCACAATATGGCTCTCCTGCACTTGGATACAGAGCATTTTTATTATCAATTAATGAACTTCTTTTTTTTGCGTACTCTTGGTTTAATAATTCTTGAATTTTTACCTTCATGTGTTCTATATCAGTTACATAAGTTTTAGAATCTGCAAAAGCTAATTTTAAACTCTCTATAATTTTATGTATATCTTCCACATTATCTATATTTCCTTCTATCTCTAGTTCTTTTAATATATTAAGTGCCATTAAAACTGTTATTCCATGTCCATTTGGCGGAATTTCAAATATTTTATATCCCTTATATTCCGTACTTATAGGCTCTACCCATGTTGGATAAAAACGTTCTAAATCACTTTTTCTTATAGCTCCATGGAATTTTATAGAATACTCATCTATTTTATCAGCAAGTCTTCCTCTATAAAAGCTTTCAGATTGAGTATTTGCTATCTCTTCCAATGTATTTGCCTGTTCTTCACATATAAATATATCTCCAGCTTCTGGAGCTTTGCCATCTTTAGAAAATGTATCAAACCACGGTTTGAATTCTTCTCCAACAAGTTCTTTTTTGTATAGTTCATATGATTTTTTCCACACTTTAGCCACATTAGGTGATACTACGTAACCTTCTCTGGCATAGTTTATTGCTGGAGATAAACATTCTATTAAACTAAGTTTACCATACTTTTTATTTAATTCTGCCCAAGCTGCAGGTATTCCAGGTACAGTTACTGCTCCAAACCCATACTTTGGCATTTCCTCCATATTATCATAATTATTTAATTCCATTTTTTCTGGAGCAAAACCACTCGAGTTCAAACCATACAATCGTTTTTCTTCATCTATCCAAACAAGTGCATATGCATCTCCACCAATCCCATTGCTTGTTGGTTCCACCACTGCCAATGTAGCAGCTGTTGCAACTGCTGCATCTACAGCATTTCCACCTTTCTTTAGTATTTCAAGTCCAGCTTGAGATGCCAGTGGTGTTGATGTTGCAACTGCACCATTTTTGGCATACACGACATTTCTTATTGATGAATATTTATGTTGATAAGCGTTAAACTTCACAAACTTCAACTCCTTGTCATTTTTTATTTGATAGTTTTCCTAAATTTATTATATAACATCGAGTAATACAACTGATACAAAATATAAACTTTTTCCAAAGCTTAATTCCTTCATTTCAATACGCCCTAATATAAATTATAAGATTTTCTATCTTACCTTAAAAGGATTTAATTTATTAAAAAAAGTTATTTAATTCTTTTAATAAAAATTAAATTATTCTATTATCATATTTTGAGCATATTTTAAGGTTAAGAAATAATATATAAAGTATCCTATATAATAAATTACTAGAGTCATGATAATCGGAGTAATTAATGACCTAGGTATAAACTTTTGTGCAATTGACATTGCAAATAGATTATGAACTGTACCTACAACTAACGGCAATAAAAATACAACTTTTAATTGTTTTGATATTATTGTCTCAATATCTTTGTTATTTGCTCCAAGTTTTATTAACATAATGTATCTTTCTTTATCATCATATATATTTGATAGTTGCTTAAACAGAATTATACTGCCTGTACATAAAAGAAATACTACTGATAAAAATATACCTATAAACAGCATAAGACCACTTAGTCTTATCAAATTATTATAGTTCTCAGTACTTGATGTAAAATTAAAAGGATAAGTAAATTCCATATTTTCATTTACTATATTTTTCAATTTTAAAGTTAAATCAAGTTCCTCTTTTTCATTATCTATGTCAATTAATCTTATTAGTCTAGTGCTTGCGTCTGATTTTAACCTATTAAATACTTTGTCTTTTATTACAACTAAATCAAACGTAGATTGTAAATTTATTTCTGGCTCTAAGATATTTTCTTGTACTGTAAAAATATTTGTACCATATTTTTTTTCACCTTTAATATATAGCTTTGTTTCTCCAATATTAAAGTTTTCAAAAAATATTTTCTTATATGAATCATAAACATAATATACATATTCATCTGAAGATAATTCTTCATAATCATTATTCTGATACTGTCTTAACTTCTTAAAATCACTTTCTTTAATAAAGTCTATAGATATTTTATCTTTTCTATGACTATTTGCATTTTTATAATACATTTCAAGGATTATATCTTTGTCTATAAGCTCTATTGTCTTATCAAAAATTACACTATTATCTTTTTTATATTTATATAACAGCTTGTCGATTTTACTATTTACATAACTATTTCCTGCATTTATAGTATAACTATATTTGTAATTTTCACTTATATTTCTATCTATATCATAATAAAGTGATATGGTAAATCCTAACATAGTTACACTTGTAGCTATTAATATTGCTATAATAGCCAATACTCTACTATTGCTCTTCAATTTAAATCCAAGCTCAGAAAAAGCAATTAGATTTCTTCCTTTATAATAAAAACTTTTTCTCTTCTTAACAGTATCAATGATTATAGACATAACTGATGAGAAAAATAAAAAGGTTCCTGGTATTATTGTAATTAATATAAAAACTGAAAGCATAATATTTTCAGCAATAAAATAACTAATTGACATAAAATAAGAAATTGTTATTAGCAAAATACCAAGTATCCCTTTTAGCCTTATACATTTTTTAGTTGTATGCTTTTCTGGAGATTTATTAAATAGTTCTACAATCCTTTTATTTCCAATGATTACAGTATTTCTTATTCCAATAATTATGAATATTATTAAAAATACAATGAGTGTTTGAACTAAAGCCTTTATGCTTAAATTCATCTTTACTACTATCATTTCGTTCATTAATTTTACAAGCATCATAGTCATAAGCTTTGAAAATAATAGACCTAAAACTATTCCTATTAATATTGCAAATATCCCCATTAAAAAAGTCTCATATAAAAATATTCTTCCTATCTGTTTTTTCCTCATTCCAAGTAAGCTATAAGTCCCCACCTCTCGTCTACGTCTATTAAAAAAAAATGAATTTGAATAATATATAAACAAGAAAACAAATATAATTATTACAATTGAACTTGTATTAATACCCATCCTAGTTTTTTCGCCAAGTGAGCTTAAAGCATCGTTATACTCTATAGATTTAAAGCTAAAAAATACAAACACACTAAATACAATTGAAACGAAATACATTAGATAGTTAAAAAAACTATTTTTTACATTTTGCATTGCAATTCTAAATAAACTCATTTTTATTAACTCCTCCAATTAAGGAAACTGTGTTTACTATTTTATTATAGAATTCTCTAGTACTTTCTCCCTTAACAATTTCTGTAAATATTATTCCATCCTTTATAAAGAGTATCCTATCACAAAAACTTGCACTTATAGCATCATGAGTGACCATTAATATTGTTCTATTGTTATTTTTATTTAATTTCAATAGGCAATTCAACAAATCTCTAGCAGATTTGGAATCTAACGCTCCTGTAGGTTCATCTGCAAGTATTAATGATGGTTTTGTTGCTATTGCTCTACAGACAGCTCCTCTTTGTTTTTGTCCTCCTGAAACTTCACTAGGGTATTTATCTAGTATAGATTCTATATTTAATTCTTTTGAGATTTCTTGTATTCTATTTTCTATTACTGATACACTTTCATTTTTTAAAGAAAGAGGCAACATTATATTTTCTTTTATTGTAAGAGTTTCCAAAAGATTAGAATCTTGAAACACAAATCCAAGATTATCACGTCTGAAATCTGCTAATTCATTTTGGTTCATTTTAATAGTATTCTTTCTATTTATATAAATGTCTCCTGATGAAGGAAAGTCTATTGTAGAAATGATATTTAAAAGAGTTGATTTTCCAGCACCAGATGAACCCATGATACCAACAAATTCTCCTTTATAAACCTTAAAATTTATTCCTCTTAGAGCTTCAAGTTTTGAACCCCTTCTCCCATACTCTTTTTTTATATTTTCAGCAGATAAAACTTCTTCCATAGTTAAATACTCACCTTTCACCATAATTAGTTATTTATTAATTCTCATAAATATATTATATATATTAAAATAGCTTTTAAACATTTAATTACATTAATTTAAGGTTACATTTATGTAAGTATTGCTTATATTTCTTCATTTTTATTGTAATTATGTTTAAAATATAATTTATCAAGCAAAATATAGTTATATTAATATAATTATTTTAAATTATAAGGTAGAAATATTCTTATTTATCAAGTAAAATAAGGTTATGTTAATATAACTATTTTGGATTAGGAGGTAGGAATGTTTAAAATAATGGTAATTGAAGATGATGTTTCATTGAAGAATATCATCTCAGAATGTCTTTCTAAATGGGGACATGATGTGCATCAAATAGAAAATCTTGAAAATATAATAGAAGAATTTAGAAACTATAAACCACAATTAGTTTTATTGGATATAAATCTTCCATTTTATGATGGTTTTCATTGGTGTAATGAAATAAGAAAAATTTCAAAAGTCCCTATAATTTTTATTTCTTCGAGAAATTCTAATATGGATGTAATAATGGGTGTAAATCTAGGAGCAGATGATTATATACAAAAACCATTTTCTATAGATGTTTTAGTAGCTAAAGTTAATGCCCTTTTAAGAAGAACTTATAATTTTGTTGATAATAATTCAAATCAAATTGTTCACAATGGTGTTATCTTAGATTTATCAACTGCAACCATAAGCTATGAAGGCAGGATTGTTGAACTAACCAAAAATGAAATTAAAATTCTTCATGAGCTTATGAAATATAAAGGACAAATCGTCAGTAGAAATAAACTTATGAAAAAATTATGGGATAGTGATTGGTTTGTAGATGATAATACGTTAACTGTAAATGTAAATCGAATACGAGTAAAGTTAAATGAAATTGGTTTAGAAAATTTTATAGATACAAAAAGAGGATTAGGTTATATAATCAGTTAAAACAACTCTAAGTAGGTGAATTTATGAGCTTTAAAGATTTTCTCAAAGATAAACTTGGGTTTTTAGTATACAATTTTGCTTTCTTAATTTTTACAATAGCAGTTATTATGTTTTCTCCTGTAGAGATTTTTCTAACTGACACTATTATATATATATTGGTTGTGAATGTTGTATTTTTGTTTTTATATCTACTAATTAGCTACATAAAGAAGAATAAATTTTTGGATAACATAAAAAATGACACATTTAAAATTAATACCAATGATATAGAATTAATTAAGTGTAAAAATGAAGAAAAAATATATTTGAATATCATTAAAAGTTACCAATATAAGTGTAATAAAATGATAAACAATAATATTGAGAAGTTTGAAGAAAATAAAGAGATTATGAGTATGTGGGTACACGATATAAAGATGCCTATAGCTATAATAAAACTTACCCTCGAACAGAATGAGAATTTAATTGATGAAAAAATTTCTGATGATATAGATAATGAAATATTTAGAATTGAAAATTCTGTTGAAAAAATTTTATATTTATCTAAACTTGAAGATTTTCATAAAGATTTCTTAATTCAAGAGGTAAATATTGAAAAAATTATTAGGGAGATTATAAGAAAATATTCAAAATATTTTATTTCAAAAAAAATAATTTTAGGCTTAAATAATTTGAATTTTAAAGTTTTATCAGACGAGAAATGGCTCTACTTCATATTCGAGCAATTATTGAGTAATTCCCTAAAATATTCCTCATTAGGAGATAATATATCTATCTATTGCAAAACAACCAAAAATTATTTACAATTAAGAGTGGAAGATACTGGTTGTGGTATAAAAAAGGAAGATTTAAATCGAATATTCAATAAGGGATTTACAGGTAATAATGGAAGGAATAACGCTAAATCTACAGGGCTTGGGCTTTATTTAGCAAAAGAACTTTGTGACAAACTTGGCCATAAAATCGATGTAGATTCAGAGTACAATCAATATACAAGATTTACTATTACATTCAAGTATGATTTATAGTATCTTAGTATTGATAGTTTATTTTCATTTAACTTATATTCAGCAGGCTTCTTAATAATGGTTCTATATGTACATCCCAGTATATAATAAATAGTTTTTATAAAAAGGAGGAAGACATGTCTTTTCTAAAAAAATTTAAAAAGAAAAAATTTAGAAATAGCAGCTTCAAAAGTAACAACTTTAGAAGTAGTAGTTTTGGAAGTAGTGGCTTCAAAGCTAAAAATAAAGGTTTTAAAAACAATCCCTTTAAAAATAAAAGATTCAAAATCTATGCAGGAATAGTAGTAATCATACTTTTAATTTTAGGGATACTTGCTTATAATGATGCAAAAAACACTGAATTACAAGCTAATGAAAACTTTATAGAAACATATACTATTCCTGAAAATGAGAAAATATTTATAAATGGTATGGTTGTTCCTAAACAGACTAAAGACTTTAATATCTCCGGAGATTATGAACTAAGTGATGTTAATGTTACAAATGGTCAAAAAGTAAATCAAGGTGACCTTCTTTTTACTGCTAAAAATCCAAGTATAATAGCAGAAATAGATAGTCTAAAATCACAACTTAGCCAATACAGAAAACAAAAAATATCACTTTCTGATATTACTGAAAATAGAGATGCTATTGCTTCTATAAATGCTCAGATAAGTGCTTTAAACTCTCAAATAACTTCTTTGGATAAGAAAGCATATGATAGAGTTACTGCTCCTTTTGATGGTACTGTATACTTAAATGACCAAACTGGAAATCCAGACCAACCAGTTTCATTTATGACTATTCAAGGTCTAGAGTTCTATATGAAAGGACAAGCAAGTGAACAAGATTTACCTAAAATGAAAATTGACCAAATGGTTAATATACTAGTTTTCTCAACTGACCAAAAGCTTACTGGTAGAATAAGTTTTATATCTGATAAGCCATCTACTCCAGATAGCGAGATGGGAGCTCAACAGAATACTCTATCTTATTATGATATAAACATAGCATTTGATAATCAAGAAGGATTAGTAAATGGATTCCATCTTCAAGCATCACTTGAAGTAGCTAGTTCAAGCTTTAAGATACCAGCATCTTGTGTACTTAAAGACAAAAAACACTCATACGTATTTAAGGATTTAGATGGTATATTGAAAAAACAAATTGTAGATGTAGCAAGTCAAAATGATGATTTTGCTGTAGTTAGAGGCGGTCTTGAACAAGGCGATATAGTAATAAAATACCCTACTAAAGAAATGAAAGAAGGAGACCCAGTTCAAGGCGATGGCGTAACTGCTGGTTCTAATAATGGAGATGCTACTCCAAATAAAAAAGTAAAAGAAGTTACTATGGATGTGAATTAATTTACATATGTTGATTAAATTAGAAAATATTCAAAAGTATTACAAAGTAGGGAAAGATGAATTACATGTTTTAAAATCCTTAAACTTAGAAATTGATTCTGGAGAATTCGTCATGATAATGGGTAAATCTGGTAGTGGTAAAACCACTTTACTTAATATCCTAGGTTTTCTTGATGTATTTGATGAAGGAAGATATATATTTGATGGAACAGATGTAACTAATTTAAGTGAAAATGAACGTTCTGTTTTTAGAAATATTAATATTGGATTTGTTTTTCAACAATTTAATTTAATAGAAACTTTAAATGTATATCAAAATGTAGAGTTACCTCTAATCTACAATAAGACACTAAAAAAATCTGAAAGAGAAGAAATTGTTAAAGATAAATTAAAATCTGTTGGACTTTTGGATAAACTTAAACAGAAGCCTCTTCAATTATCTGGTGGTCAGCAACAGCGTGTAGCCATTGCACGCTGTCTGGCAAATGACCCTCAAATAATCTTTGCTGATGAGCCAACAGGAGCACTAGATAGCGAGACTAGCAAAGAAATTATGGAGCTTTTGACAAAACTTAATGAACAAGGTAAGACTATAATAATGGTTACACATGATCAAGATTTAACTAAGTATGCAACTAAGGTCATACGACTTAAAGATGGTGTGTTTACTTCGGAGGTGTAATCATGGGTTTATTAAAAAATTCTTTGGCTAATTTAAAAGGGCACAAACTTCGTGTCTTTGTAGCTTTACTTTGGATTATAATAGGAATAACTTCAGTAATACTTGTTAGTTCTATAGGTAATGGATTTCAGAAAGAAATTAAGAAGTCTGTAAACAATGTAAATCCTAATAAAACTACTATTTCGTTTGAATCGGCTGATAATACAGGTCTTACTGATGATATGAGTATATTTTTAAAACCATTTAATGCAAAAGACTTAGAAGAATTATCATTTGTTGAAGGTGTAGAAAGAATTGCTCCATCAAGAAATGGGTTTAATCTTGATTCAACTTACTCTTCACAAGCATCTTTTGATAAAAAGAGTACTTATGTTGACATTGGACCAGTAAAAAAAGATTCTAAAATAAATTTAGTTTGTGGTAGAGATTTTTCTCTAGATGATGAGAAAAGAAAAGTAATTTTACTTACATTACAAAGCACAAGTGAAATTTTTGAAAATCCAGAAGATGCTTTAGGTCATGGTATTAACATAAATGGAACTATATTTGAGATAATTGGAGTATTAGATGACTCTCAGCAAAACCAAAATGTAGGATTTTTTGGAGGTTATCAAGACATGCAGTTTACTACTTCTCTTATACCTAAAAAGGCTTTTGACAGTTTAATGAGTCAAAATTCTTATTCAAATGAAATTTACCAGTTAGACTTAGTGTCTTCTAATGGGTATAATGTAAATGAAGTTGCAAACAATGTTATAGCTAAACTATATGAGATGCATCCTGGTATCAATGGTTCTTATACTACACCAGACCCAACTGAACAGACAGCTTATCTTGAAAGCATTAATTCTAATGTAAACAAATATGTATCTATAATAACTGTAGTTGCAATGTTTGTTGGTGGTATTGGTGTAATGAATATAATGTATGTTTCTGTTATGGAAAGACAAAGAGAAATTGGTATAAGGCGTGCTATTGGTGCAAAACCTAGGTCTATATTATTTCAATTTTTAGTTGAGGCTGTATTTATAACGGTATGTGGTGGAATTTTAGGAACTATAGTTGGATTTATTGCTACTAATTATGTTTCTAAATACATCGGATTTGAAGCCATTCCTAGTTTAAATAGCTTATTTTATGCTATTGTAGCTACTATATTAACTGGGGTTGTGTTTGGTCTAATACCAGCCTTTAAAGCTTCTAAACTCGACCCTATAAAGGCGATTTATAAATAGACAGTTTTTAGATTTATGATTTTTATATTTATTTATCTAAAACAAATTTAATATATAACGCACTATTATATATGATAGATTAAGAATTTAATCTTTTTCAAATATAATAGTGCGTTCTTTAGTTTCTAGTCTATTATTTCTCTTATAAAATCTGTTTTATTATCACAGTAAGCATCAACATTATATCTATAAAGTTTTGCTAGTTTTTTCTTTAAGTTAGAATACTCTTTAACCTTATCTGGATTTAATCTTAAATAATCTCTAAATTTAATGTGTTCTAAATACCCTTTTCCATTTTTAGGACATACATATAAATTGTGTTCCATAAAATCAGTTGTATCATATAAAAAAGCTTCTCTTCCTTCTATATCTAAATTACCAAGATGCCTATACCCTAATTTTTCTAATTTCCTTATAGTATCATTTAGATAATTGTAGTTTTCAATTACTATATCAACATCCAATCTTGGTTTCGCAGAAAGCCCTTCAACAGAGGTACTACCAACATGTTCTATTTTTAAAATTGAGTTTCCTAATACCTTTTCTAGTGCAGATTTTAACTTTTCAAACTCATATTTCCAGTTTGGATTATACTCTACTACTTCGACAATCTTTGCAGTTAATCCAGTTACTTCTAATTGATAGATATCATGTTTCATTACTTTTCCTCTATAAATCTTATCATACTCTGATATTTTTTTCATACCTAACCTTTTTGCTACATTTATAGATGTTGTGTTTTCAGGTCTTATATCTGCTACTAAAGTATCTGCTTTTAAATTCTTAATAGCATAATCTATACAAGCAATTGCACCTTCAGTAGCATATCCTTGGTTCCAGTATTCTTTTTTTATTATATATCCTATTCCCAATCCTATGTCTTGCTTTATAAGGCCTATTTGTCCAACTACGTCTTCTCTTTCCTTATCTATAGCAATAAAGTATCCATATCCATCATTATCGTATCGTTGTATATTTCTATCAATCCATTCCAAAACTTCTTTATCAGAGAAAGCATGTTCCCAAGCATACATTACCTCTATATCTTGTAAGATTTTACTTATTTCCTCAAAGTCATTATGATTCATTTTTCTAATATATAATCTTTTACTTTCAATCATTGTTTTCACCGCCTTGAAAAAATAATCCTAAATTAAGCGTTATATACAATCTCTCCATTACATATTGTATAATTAACCTTACCATATAGAGACTTACCTTTAAATGGCGAGTTATCAGCTTTAGAGGCAAAGCTTTCAACTGTCCATTCTTCTTCAGGATTAAATATAACAATATCTGCTATTGCACCTTCTTCTATAAATCCAGCGTTTAAGTTGTACAATTTTGCAGGGTTTGTAGACATTTTTTCTATTAACTGCATCATGCTAAGATGGTTTTTATGAACTAAGTTTGTTATTCCAAGAGATAAAGAAGTCTCCAACCCAATAATACCACTTGGAGCTTTGATGAATTCTCTGTCTTTTTCTTCTTTACTATGAGGTGCATGGTCTGTTGCTATTATTTCAATGGTACCATCATTTAATCCCTCTATAATCTTATCTCTATCCCACTTACTTCTTAAAGGTGGATTCATTTTTGCATTTGTTCCAAACTCTAATACATCTTCTTCTGTCAGTGTAAAGTGGTGTGGTGAAGCCTCTGCAACTACATTTGCACCAAGGTATTTTGCAAATCTAACCATATCAACAGATACCCCAGAACTTATATGTTGTATATCAATCTTAGCTCCAGTCTTTAATGCCAACATACAATCTCTAGCTACCATAACATCTTCTGCCACACTTGATGCACCTTTTAATCCTAACTCTGAAGCTACCTTTCCTGCATTTACACCTGGATTTCCAACTAAAGAAGGGTCTTCTTCATGAAAACTAAGTGGCACATCCAACTCTTTTGCCTTAATCATAGCCTCCATAATTAGATTGCTATCCATCAGAGGTAATCCATCATCAGTGAATCCTGGTACACCAGCTTTTTTGAGATTTTCCATATCAACTAACTCTTTACCTTCAAAGCCTTTAGTTATAGCAGCCGCTTGTAAAACATTTATACATGCGTTTTTTGATTTTTCTTTAACATAATTAAAAGTATCTTCATTATCTACAATAGGATTAGTGTTTGCCATACATATAACGGTTGTAAATCCTCCTCTAGCAGCAGATTTAGCCCCACTTTCTATATCTTCTTTATATGTAAATCCTGGGTCTCTAAAATGAACATGTACATCTACTAAACCTGGAGCAATTATATTGCCACTAGCATCTATTATCTTTTCATATTCATCACTTTTATCAAATTTACCAATTTTATAAATTTTATTTTCTTTTATAATTAAATCTATTTTCTCATCTTTTTGACTCTTAGGGTCTATTACCCTACCATTTTTAATTAAAATCATCTTATTTCTCCTTTATACTTTTCATTTATATAGACTTATATAATATTATACATTATTTTACATACTTAAATACAAAATTACGTTTGACATCAATAGCCTTTTTAGGACAAAGTTCATGGCAACAGTAACATCGTATACATTTACTTAAGTCTATAATAGCTCCCTTCTTTCCCATCTCTATAGTACTTGCAGGACAAGCTTCCTTACATTTTCCACATTTTATACAATCTTGAAATCTAACCACAGGTTTTGGTGTTATAAGCTTTGAAATAGGTTCATTTAAAAATTTTGGTAGTTTTACAGAAAATAATCTCAAATCTTTACTTACATTTGGAACCTTATAGTCTTTTATAATTAAATCATTTATATCTTCTCCTACAATCTCAACATCCGAAAAATCTGCTTCTATATATCCTCTTTTTATAGCTCCTCTAATTGTAGCAACTCTATTTGGAAATAAATTTATAATCTTACATGCAACTACATCTATAGCATACGGATTTTGTGATGCTAATAGGACACCTATTTCTCTAGTAGTTCCAGCTGAGGGTCCATCACCTTCCATACCTACTATTCCGTCCATAATTGTCAATGTTGGTTTCACATAGTCACAAATATCTAAAAGTACATTTTCGCAAAACAATTCTTCTGTAGGAAATCTATAATGAATTTCTGCTTTTTTCAATCCAGCTATGCATCCATACAAGTTTTTTGTACCACCAGTAAAAGTTGCCATCACATGTGTCTTTAATTTACAGAGATTTATTATATATTCTGCATCTACTATTGGTTTAATAATATCCATATATTTTAGAACATGTGCTTTTTCACTATGTATCTTAACATCTGAAACATCATAATTTAACTTAATACCCAAATCATTTGCTACCTCTTCAATTCCAGATGCCTTATAAATACTCTTAAGAGAGCTTTGATTATATGGACCACCAGGGCTATCTGCTATTGTAATATCACAATTTAACTCTAAAAGTTTCTCACATACAACTCTTACAATCATAGGATGCGTGGTTGTAGCTTCTTCGGGTCTTTTTTTCATCAACAAATTTGGTTTTACAAGTACTTTACTCCCTTTCTTAACAAATCTATCAATGCCTCCAATATCATCTAAATTTTTTTCAATAGAATCTCTTACATCTTCATAATTGTAAGTTTTACAACTCCTAACAGATACTGACTTCATATTATTTCCATCCTTTTATCAAAACAATTTATTTGTATAATTCAAAAAAGGAGAAACCAAAGTTTCTCCTTTTAATCTATGTTTTTAATTATTATTTTCCAAAATGTCTGTTTAATAATCCTAAGAATGCTTTACCATGTCTAGCTTCATCTTTACACATTTCATGTACTGTATCATGTATAGCATCTAATCCTAATTCTTTTGCTCTCTTAGCTAATTTTAATTTTCCATCAGTTGCACCGTACTCAGCGTCAACTCTAACTCTTAAGTTCTCTTTTGTATCTGCAACTACAACTTCTCCAAGAAGTTCTGCAAATTTAGCAGCATGCTCAGCTTCTTCAAAAGCTATTCTCTTATATGCTTCTGCTACTTCTGGATAACCTTCTCTATCAGCTTGTCTACTCATTGCTAAGTACATTCCTACTTCTGTACATTCACCAGTAAAGTTAGCTCTTAATCCTTCGATTATTTCTGCATCTACACCTTGAGCTACTCCTATTCTATGTTCGTCAGCCCAAACCATTTCACCTTTCATTTCTTCGAATTTATCAGCTCCAACTTTACATACTGGACATTGTGCTGGTGCAGCATCCCCTTCATGTATATATCCACATACTGTACAAACAAATTTTTTCATAATTAATTTCCTCCCAATTTTATATAATTAAATTTTTATTTTTAAGTTTAATAACTTGCTACAAGAATATATATACCCCCAGCTTTATGGTTTAAACACTAAAAATAAAATTTATTTCCTAATTAATTTTATCACTTTGAAACACCAGTATCAACCAAGTTTTGATGTCAAATTTCTACATAATACATAGTTTATTTGATTAATTAGGAAACAATTGTCTTATTAAATACTTTCCAAGGAAGACTCTTTTGAATCTTTAAGTTTAACTTTTTTGCTCTTTAAAAAAGATAATTTAGTTTCTGCTGTTATGATTGCAACAAATATCAATATGCTACCAATAACCAATTTTGCTGTAATAAGTTCCTTTAGAATTATTATAGAAAATATAGTACCAAATACAGCTTCTGTAGATAATATTATAGCTGTTCTCGTTCCATCAACTCTTTTTTGACATATAGTCTGAAATAAAAATCCTATTGTAGTACTAAATATAGCTAGATATATAGTTCCCATATAGCCAGATAATTCAGCTTCCATCTTTAATTGACCTGCAAATGTCTGAACTACTAAAGACATTAAAAATGCTACAGTAAATTGAACAGCTGTTAATGCTATTGGGTTGTTATCTTTTGCAAACTCACTTGTAAAGAATATATGAAATGCAAATCCTAATGAACATATAAGTGTTAGTAAATCGCCAAAATTGATAGAGAAATCTGCTTCTAAAGAAAGTATACCAATCCCTACAAGGGCTACCAAACTACTTATTATCCCTATCTTATCAAGTTTCCTTTTATAAAGTATAAATCCTATGAATGGAACTATTACAACATTTGCTGCTGTTATAAATGCATTCTTAGATGGTGTAGTGTACATAAGTCCAATGGTTTGTACTGTGAAGGCTAGAAATAAAAATACTCCTAAAAGCCCTCCTGCTTTTAACAATTTTTTCCCCATATTAGCGCGAATCTGTTTAAAAAACAGTAAATTCATAATTACGGCTGCTAAGAAGAATCTTACAGTTATGATTTGTAGAGGTGTAAGCCCACCGTCTAATGCAAATTGGGTTGCTACAAAGCCACTTCCCCATATAATTGCTATAAATATTAGTCCTATTTCTCCAAAGTATTTTTTCAATAAAGCCCCCTCCTTTTTATTTTTTTGCAAAATTATAAACCCCCTAAACAGCAAGAGAGTTTTTCTATAAGCATTACTATAGATTAATATAGTAAATTTTTTCAGTATTTTAAATCTAAATTTGTATCCATCGTGAGCTCAGATTTATATCCACTATTTAACAGTAATATATTAATCATTTTTTGTAAACACCTTTTTAATAAATTTTTTTATTTTTTTACTTATACTAAATTTTTTTATGAATAACTTTAATATATTATACTTTAATATTATGCAAATAATGTCAAATAAGTTACACTTTGGTTATCTTAGTTACAACTTTGTCGGTTTACTTTTTCTACTTTGTTCGATATAATTATAATATATTTTTGATACAATTCGACAAAAGGGGGAATGCTGTAATCATGGTAAAAAGAAGAAAAAAGAAAACTGTTACACTTACTATAATTGTTGTAATAGCTATTGGTATTTTTTCTATGGCATGGGCGGATATGTCTAGAAAAAAAGAAATTAAAGAAACTCAAGAAAGACTTAGGGCTGAAAAGCTAGAAAAAGAAAGAATCGAAAAAGAAAAAAATGAACCTATTATTGGTGCAAAAAAAGAAGCTGCAAAAGAATATGGATATGATGCAAAATTAGTTTGGGATAAACTTAGCAAATACGACTATTCAAACAACGGAGAGAAGATAGTATTTCTTACATTTGATGATGGACCATCTACTACTAATACTCCACAAGTCCTAGATATCTTAAAAAGACATAGTGTTAGGGGAACTTTCTTTATTAAAGGTGATTCACTTGAAAGAAAAGGTGCCAATGAAATTTTAAAAAGAACATTTGATGAGGGAAATGCAATAGCTCATCACTCTTACACTCACGACTATAAAAAACTATACCCTGGCAGAAGCCTAAATCTTGATACATTCGTAAATGAACTTAATAAAACTGATGAAGCTATGAAAAAAGTTTTAGGAAAGAATTTCTCATCAAATGTAGTTAGATGCCCAGGTGGATATATGTCTTGGAAGAATATGGAACCTCTAGGTAATTACTTAAAAGAGAAAAATATGGCATCAATTGATTGGAATGCTTTAAATGCTGATGCAGAAGGTAAAAAGAAAAATGCTCAAGAATTATTTGAACATGCAAAAAAATCTTCTGAAGGTAAAGAAATGGTTGTTCTTTTAATGCATGATACTTATGGAAAGCAAGAAACAGTAAATGCATTGGACCAAATTATAACATATTTCAAAGATAATGGTTATCAATTTAAGATTTTAATATAATAAAAAAGCAAGCTCATTGATTATATTTTTTATACTCAATGAACTTGCTTTTATTTTAATCTATTTTACTAGTTCAATTTTTACAAATTTTTTCTTTCCTATTTGAACAACTAATTCACTTTCTTTAACAATAGCGCTTAAATCCTCTACTTTTTCACCATTTACCTTTACTCCACCTTGAGAAGCTAATCTTCTAACTTCACTCTTACTCTTAACAATTTCATTAGCAACTAATACTTCAATTAAATCAAATTCATCTTCTTTAACTTGAATTGTTTGTATATCTTCAGGTATTTGACCTTTTTGGAATACAGATTTAAATCTTTCTTCAGCTTCTTTAGCAGATTCTTCTCCATGGTATAATGTTACTATTTCTCTTGCTAAATTCATCTTTATATCTCTTGGGTTTACTGAACCATCTTTTAACTGAGATTCTATTTTATTAACTTCGTCAGGATGAACATCAGTTACTAAATTATAGTATTTAATTATAAGTTCATCAGGAATTTCCATAGATTTTTGGTACATTATTCCTGCTTCTTCATCTATTCCAATATAGTTGCCTAAGCTCTTACTCATTTTTTCTTTTCCATCTAATCCCTCTATTAAAGGCATCATTATTACTATTTGAGACTCCATACCAAATTCTCTTTGTAGTGATCTTCCCATTAATAAGTTGAATCTTTGGTCAGTTCCACCAAGCTCTATATCAGCTTCTAATGCTATAGAATCATATGCTTGCATTAATGGGTAGAAGAATTCATGTACTGATATTGGCATTTGCCCTTCATATCTTTTCTTAAAATCTTCTCTTTCTAACATTCTTGCAACAGTAATAGTTGCTGCTAGTTTTATTACATCTTCAAAATTTAATTTAGCTAACCACTCACTATTGAATCTTACAATAGTTTTTTCTTTATCTAAAACTTTGAAAATTTGTTCTTCATAAGTTTTTGCATTCTCAAGAACTTGTTCTGTTGTTAAAGCTTTTCTTGCTTTAGATTTTCCAGTTGGGTCTCCAATTTTCCCTGTAAAATCTCCAATTATTATTACTATTTGATGACCTAAATCTTGTAGTTGCTTCATTTTTCTAAGAACTACTGTATGCCCTAAATGTATATCTGGAGCACTTGGGTCTAGACCCAATTTTACTATCATAGGTTTTCCTTCTTTTTCTGATTTAATGAGTTTTTCTCTTAACTCTTTTTCATCTATTAAATCATCTACACCTTTCATAATTATTCGTATTTGCTCGTCTATCGATTTCATTTTTCATTCCTCCTAAAATATTTATATAATCTTTAATTTTTATTTTTATAATAAAAAAAGCTTTCATCCTATTAAAAGGACGAAAGCATTGCTTACGTGTTACCACCTTAGTTCATCAATATCTCACGATACTAATCTCTTAGAGTATAATTACATATACCCGTGTACTATAACGTGTACTACTCCGATATCTCTTAATGGTTGTTATCTTTCAGAGATAGTGCTCTGAGATGTATTCAAACTAAATTAATTTATTCCATTTCACCAAGCTGGAACTCTCTGTTAAATAAAATCTAGCTCTACTTCTTCTCTTCACAGCATTTATATATTCAGATTATTTCATCAATTACAAGAAATTTTTCTTAACTTACTCATAATATATTATTATTTTTGTATTTTGTCAACCTTTTTTATTATTATATACATGTTTTTTTACATTATACTATCTTTTTATATTTTTTACCAATATGTAAAGTTATTTTTCAATTAAAATATTGATTTGTTTATTGACAATGTTAGTCTGACTCAATCTTATGTTTATTTTCTTATTTAAAAATGCATTTATGATTATTAAACCAACAATCGTCACGTTAAACATAAAAAATAACAATAAAATTATTATTAAAAAAGAAATTCTAGCATATAGTAACTTTCTAAACTTAGATATTATAAAATTTTGCAGTGACATACATGAATCTCTAATGATAAAATAAACACATAAATAAGCAATTGATATTAAGATTGTCTTTAAATAAACAAAATCAACTTTAATATTTAATAGTTTTACAATTTCAAAAACAGTTAAATAAGAAACACATATATAAAAAACTTTCTTTGAACAACATAAAAATTGATTTAGACTTCTAAAGTTCCTAAATATCAAAAACTTTTTTAAAGAATTAGAACCTAAAATATGCAATTTATGTCCCAAAATCAAGCTTAAAAAATATATACAAAAAACCATGCCAAATGGAAACAGTGCTATCATCAAATAATAAATAAGATTTGCATATCCATTAAAATAAATTAATTTACTATATCCCTGAAATTCTTTCATAAAACTGTAACCTATTAATGCTGAAGCATATATATCAATAAAAACCATTATAATTATTCCAAATATTGAACCATATACTAAATCATCCATCACCATTGTAGGTTTATTTATAAGATAACCACACATTATACCAAGTAATACACTCTGACTTGCCCAAATAGCAGTTCCTAGATTTCCAAGTACTAGAGAAATTATTAAAAGTGAAGTAATTCCAGATAAAATAGTATACTTTAAATCACATTTTAAGCATATTATACAAAAAAATATTGGTACTATAAAATCTAAATAAATAGCATATCCAAATCCAGTCCCCACAGCTATAATTGTCACTACTATGAATAAAGATGACAATAAAGCAGCTTCAGTTAATTTTTTAGTAGTATTCAAAATAAATCCTCCATAAATCATAAATTTTCTAACTAAAATTTTATTTTTAATATAGTATATCACTTTTTTAAAATATTTTTAATAAATATAAATTTTAATGAAAGTATTTATATTAGAAATGATATAATATATCTTAATATTCAGTTTTTTAAGACGCTAGGAGGTAATTACTATGTTTAAAATTAAACACTTTAATGATTTAAGTTTGGATGAATTTTATGAAATAGCAAAATCAAGATACGAAGTATTTGCTTGTGAACAAAGGATATTTTCGTTAAACGATTATGATGATATAGATAAAAACTCTTATCACATATTTTTAAAAAATGATGGATTGATTTGTGCTTATGCTAGGATAATTCCTAGAGAATATAGCTCTTATGATGATGTTTCTATTGGTAGAGTTTTGGTTCTTTCTACTCATAGAAAAAAGGGGTTAGCAAAACAAATGATGGATTGTGCTATAGACTTCATAAAGATTAATTTACATGAAAACAATATAACTTTATCAGCACAAGCTTATATAAAAAATCTTTATTTGTCTTGTGGTTTTAAAGAAATATCAGAAGTATACGATGAAGCTGGAATTGAACATATTAAAATGAGATTACAGTGTTGACAAGCTAATATTGTTAATATATAATTTAAGTATAAATAATATATTGAATTGATATTTAGGTATTTGAAAATACCTTATATAGAGTCAGAAGGCTTTTTGCTTTCTGATTTTTTTATTATCAAAATTCAATAATTATATAGATTCAAAATGTTAATTTTTATTCTATATTCTACTTTCCCCAAAAGTAAGAATTATACCCAACTTTGTGATAGGCATCTTGCCTATCTTTTTTTTGTGAAAGTAACAAGGTAATAATATAATGCATAGTTTAGAATAAGAAGATTAGCTCAGGCTAAATTTCATGCATGGAGGTGCTACTATGAAAAACCTTAACGATATTCAAGTGAAAAAAACTGTTAAAGTTGAAGATATATTATCTAGTGGTAATTTAAGAGAAAGAATGTTAGCGCTTGGTCTTACTAGAGGAGCTGTTATAGATGTAGTTAGAAAAGGTCCAAAAAATAATTTAACTGTCTACAAAATCAGAGGTAGTAAGATAGCTCTACGACAAGAAGAAAGTAGCTTAATATTAGTTTCTGACATTTAAAATTTTCTAGTAGGAGGATATTAATATGGGGTTGACACATAACTCAACTAAAATGAGTTCTTTAAAAGACATGTTTGATATAGACAATAAAGAGGACCAGTTTGTAATTGCATTGGCTGGTAATCCAAATACAGGTAAAAGTACTGTATTTAACCATCTTACAGGGCTTAGACAGCATACTGGAAATTGGCCAGGAAAAACTGTAGCTACAGCTCGTGGTAATTTTAAATATAAGAATGCTGAATATGCATTGATAGATTTACCAGGGACATATTCTCTATTTGCCTTATCACAGGAAGAAATTGTGGCTCGCGATTTTATATGTTTTGGTAATCCAGATGCAGTAATAGTAGTATGTGACGCTACATGTCTTGAGAGAAATTTAAACTTGGTATTTCAAGTGATGGAACTTACAGATAAAGTTATTTTATGTATAAATTTAATAGATGAAGCTAGGAAAAAAGGAATTACTATTAATACAAAACTTCTAGAGGATTCTCTTGGTATTCCAGTTATTTTAACTGCTGCAAGAAGTGGTTCTGGTATGGATGAATTATTAGATACTTTAAATGATGTATCTTTTGATAAATACAAGTTCAATAATAAACCTGTAAAATATAGTGAAGATATAGAAGATATGGTAAAATCAATTCAACCAGAATTAGATAATATCATGCCAAATATAAATTCTAGATGGTTAGGTCTCAGACTTATTGATGGCGACGAAAGTATCTTTGAATCCATGAGCAATTATATAGATAAAGATTCAATAGATGCTATTAATGAAGTGAAGAAAAAAATCCCAAATGATATAAATAAGCAGAAAATTAGAGATAAATTTACTAAAATTAACTATGATTATGCTAAGAAACTAAGTGATGAATGTTCTTCTAACGTTCCTAAAAAATCAACTGATAGAGAAGAAAAAGTAGATAAAATATTAACATCCAAAATATTTGGGCTTCCAATAATGCTCTTGTTACTAGGTACTATATTGTGGATTACTATAGAAGGTGCTAACTATCCATCCTCTTTACTGTCTAATTTGCTACTTGGATTTGAGCCAAGTATTTCAAGTGTATTGAATAGTATCAACTGTCCATCATGGTTAAATGATATGTTGGTTTTAGGATTATACAGAACTTTAGCATGGGTAATTTCTGTAATGCTACCTCCTATGGCAATATTTTTTCCACTATTTACCTTACTTGAGGATTTTGGATATTTGCCAAGAGTTGCGTTTAACTTAGACCACTTATTTAAAAAAGCTTGTGCACATGGCAAACAATGTTTAACTATGTGTATGGGATTTGGATGTAACGCAGCTGGAGTTATTGGTTGTAGAATAATTGATTCTCCAAGGGAAAGACTAATAGCTATACTTACAAATAACTTTGTACCTTGTAATGGTCGTTTTCCCACTCTGATAGCTATATCTACAATATTTTTTAGCTCAGTTATAACTAGCTCTTTTGTATCAAGTATAGCAACTGCATTTTGTATAACTTTATTGATAATTTTAGGTGTTGTAATAACATTATTGGTTTCTTATACTCTTTCTAAGACGTTATTAAAAGGAGTTCCATCTACATTTACATTAGAACTTCCTCCTTATAGAGTTCCTCAAATAGGAAGAACTTTATATACTTCCATAATAGATAGAACAATATTTGTTTTGGGAAGAGCTGTAATAGTAGCCATACCTGCTGGTGTCATAACTTGGATATTTGCAAATATCTATATAGGAGATTTAAGCGTACTATCACATGTTGCAAACTTTTTAGACCCTTTAGCTAAAGCAATTGGTCTTGATGGTTTTATATTGATGGCTTTTATTCTTGGATTTCCAGCAAATGAGATAGTTATACCTATACTTCTTATGGCTTACTTGGCAACTGGTTCTATGATAGAATTAGATAGCTTTAGTGCTTTAGGTCAAGTTCTTAGAGAACATGGTTGGACTTATTTGACAGCTTTAAATGTTATGCTGTTCAGTTTATTGCACTGGCCTTGTGCAACAACGCTTTTAACAATAAAAAGAGAAACTGGAAGTTTAAAATGGACTGCCTTAGGATTTTTAATGCCTACTGTACTTGCTTTTGTTGTTTGTTTTTTAACAACTACAATTTACAATTTGTTCATATAATTAGCATTAGTTAGTATTAAAGGTGTTTTTTAAATACTATTTAAAACTTTATAGATATTATTATAAAACATAGAGATATACTCAGTGATAGGTATAATTACTTAATATTTGAATATATCTCTATTTTAATTCTTATTTAGATATTTGGATTGAAATCTCGGTCATATAATTATCTTCATTACTTTCACAAAAGAAGTCAAGTATACTCTCCTCATATGAATTTCCGACAATTTCATATCCGTTCTCATATATATACTTTTTCAATTTTCCATAAGATTTATATGAATCCTCATATTTTCCAATATGCTTTATACACGCATACATTCCCTCTGGCTTTATATATAACTTTTTGTCTTTTATTTTTTTATCTATTTTTAAATAAAAACTTGATATGCTCAAATAGTCTTCATTTTTTATATTATCATTACTTACTATTACTCCTAACTCATATCCTTGATACAAATTTTTTAATTTACAGTAATTAGTAAAATCTATTAATTCCATCATAAAATCACCATTACTCATACTACTCAAGTCGCTTGATAAGACTAAGTATTCCTCAAACCTTTTTGATATATAAATTTCTTCATTATTCATTTTAGAAATTCCTTCAACTGTTGTATTTATTCTATTTTGCATTTTAGAACTTATCTTTCTTAATTTTTTTATTTTTTCTCTTATCTTTTTTTCTTCTTCTCTAAGCATTTTTACACAAAGTTGGGGACTTCTATTTTGTATATACGCTTTTATTTCTTCTAGACTCATTCCTATTTCTCTTAGTGATTGTAATATATCCAATGTATCATATTGATAGACTGAATAATATCTATAATTATTTTTATCTTTATATTCTGGAGAAAAAATCCCTATTTTATCATAAAAAATTAATGTCTGTTTAGATATTCCACACAACTTTGCAAATTCACCTGTGGTAAAATACTGTTTTTCCAAGGGTTACACACTCCTTATCTTCTTGTTTTCTATATAGTTACTATATTCTTTATTATTAGCTAAATCAAGTAGTTATTACTTTAGAAAATCAATATATTTTTAGTTTTAAAGGTTAAATGTCAGTTAGATGTCAGTAAAATATATTATCCACAATTTTTACATAACTTTTCCACAGTTTATCCACAACAATAAAAAGGTAGCACTTATATTAGTCGCTACCTTTCATCTATTAATCTTCATCCTTCCAACTTTTTATCCAATTTCCTATTCCATTATTTTTTCTTCAGTTATTTCTTCTCCATCATGTAATTTTGATATTAATTCCGATAAAGGGTTGTTATGTAAACCTCCAAAAATTCTTTTACCTTCTAATTTTAAATGTTCTTTTTCTTTCACTAATACTGTATAGTGTACATGTTTTCCAATTCTTTGAGATATTAAAAAACCTTTTTTAACAAGTCTTGATAAAAGTGTAATTGTAGTTGTATGCTTCCAACCATATATTTTTTCTATTTCATCTGCAACATCTTTCGATATTACAGTTTTGTATCCTAAATTCCAAATGAATTTCATGAGTTTCAATTCTGCATCTGGCAATTTTTTATTCAACATAATATATTCCTTCTTTCTATATAAACATAAAATCTAACTTAAACTAATAATAGGAGCTTTTTAACACAAAAACTACAGGTAAAATTTACCATACACTCTACATTTTAGATTATTTTTATCTTCCCTCTAAAAGAAATTGACATTTTACTCATTTCAAGATATTATGAAGTTAACTTCACATGAAGTTAGCTTCATATAGAAAGAGGGTATGGAATGAAAACAAAAGTGCGAGAATTTCGAACAAATATTGGTCTAACACAGCAACAACTTGCTGATTTAGTCCATGTATCAAACAGAACAATTATTTCTATTGAAAAAGAGCAATATAGTCCTTCTCTTATGCTTGCCTACCGTATAGCACAAGTATTTGATATAACGGTTGAAGAACTATGTTGTTTAAAAGAAAATAAAGAAATGGAGGACAAAAAACATGGAAGTAAAGAATAGACGAGGTTTTATAGTAGGTATTATAGCTTCTATGTTATGCTGTGCTAGTATAGTTATTTACTTCATTTTAAAAGAACAAAGATTCCTAATTTCATCATTCCTTTTAATTGCAATAGCAATCTTTAATTTTTACAATGCTTTTTCAAGAAAAGGCATTGTTGAAGAATTGCACGATAACGCAGATGAAAGAGACTTATATTTAACAATGAAAACAAGTCATATATTAGTTAAAATTATGAATTATACATTATGTGCCTTTACATTTCTTTTCATCATAGCTTATAGTGCATGGAAAAATCAATCACTTCTAGTTATAGCTATAACACTATGCATCATTGAGATTTTTTTATTTGTTGCATATTTACTTATCAATATATTTTTAGAGAAAAAAGAGTAAATACAAGAGGTGATATAAATGTGTTTTAAGACTTATATACTAAAAAGAGTTCTAAGTAACAAACAACTAGAGATAACTCGAAGTTTTGACTTAGACAATCTAATTTGTACTTCAACAGAAATTTTGAAAGATATTGAAATTGATTTGATAATTACAGATGAAAAAAATACTGTTGTTTGGAGAAATGAAAAAAGCACTCCCCTTCAAGAGAATGCTTAGTTACAGATATAGAAGTGTATTGGTAGTACACTTCTATTTTTTTATCATATCATATAATTTACTCTATGAAAAAGACCTATTTAAATCGTTTTTAAGATATGTTGAGTAAGGTTCTTGATAGTTTATACATTAATGTATTTCAAAAAAATAAGCACTCTTTTTATAGGAGTACTTTGGTGTATGTTAATGTATATATCTAATACAATTATAACATGTCTTATGCTTTAGTATGATAATTTTCGTTCGTTTTATTGTTACAACTTTTACTATAGTTTTACTTATTCATATTAATAATAATGTATATAGATAAAATTATTTATATATATATGTTATATTTAGTAACTTTATCCCATGGTAACCTATTTTATGATATAATTACTATAAAATTTCAAATTATTTTCGTATTATTAAATGAAATTTATACAAAATTACTTAAGTTATGGAGAGTTTTATTATGTTAGATTTTTTTATAACAACTGTTTCTTCTATTATAGAAATTTGGGCATGCAAAAAAGTATTTGATTATACAAGTAAAATAAAAACTAGTTTAATAAATTTATATTTTTTAATTTCCACTTCTATTATTATTTCTACTTTCTATATTAATGTTGGTGCTGATAATAGAATATTAATATGCATTTTTGTAATGTTTATTTTTTATAAATTGACTTATGAGGTTAATCTTTACAAATGTTTGATAGTTTCATTTTCTTATTGGGCAATATTAGTATGCATAAATGCATTAAGTATGATAGCAATAGTTTCAATAAATAATTTGAGTTCTATGAATATTTTATTAAATGATAATTTTTATAGATATGAAACTATAGTGCTAGGAAATGTAGTTCTAATTATTTTATTGTACATTTATAAATCTATATCTAGCAATCTACAAGTCACTAAAAAAGAAATTTATATGTGTATACCAATAGTCGCAAATATGATATCATTTTTTATATTTTATAAATATATCTTAAAACTACTAGATATTTCTTCTGCTACTAGATTAGATATTTTAATCATGGTACTATTATTAACTTTTTCTAATATAACATTAATTTATAGCATAGTTAAAATATTAAAAAGTAATAAAAAATATATTGAATTAACTAAACTACAAGAAAAAATAAATTCTGAAAATAAATATTATAGTAATATAAAAAAATATTATCTTAAGACAAAAGAATTAAACCATGATATGAAGAATCATCTTATTTGCATTAATGAAATGAATAAAAAAAATATTGACACTAGTAATTACATAAAGGATATAGAAAAAAAGCTTGATGAATATAGCAATATATTTGATACAGGAAATATTACTTTAAACATCATATTATCAGAAAAAAAAGAACTTTGTATAGAAAAAGGAATTGATTTCACAATTAATATAAACTTTAACAATTGTAATTTTATTAAAGAAGAAGATATATGTTCTATCTTTGCAAATGCATTAGATAATGCAATTGAAGCTTGTGAAAAAATCAAAAACACTGATAAAAAAATAAAATTACAAGGAATGATAGTAAATAAATTCTTTGCAATAAAAATTACTAATACAAAATCAAATAATATTTTATTAAAAAACAATAATTTTTTAACTACAAAAGAAGATAAAGAATTTCATGGATTAGGAATAAAAAGTATAAAAAATTCTTTAGAAAAATATGATGGTGCAGTTTCTATAGATTTCACAGAAGATTTATTTTGTTTAAATATGATGATACCAATTAGAAAATCACAAAAAGATTCAAATATTGTATATGAGAATATTTAATACCTATAATTTATTAAGAAAATTATTTAAGGAGAAAGTTAAATGATAAAATCTTGTTCTGATAAAATAGCTTTTTTATTTGTTTTAAATCAAGTAATAGAAAAAGATGATTTAGAAATCTGCTCCTATGGGTTAGAAATTTTACTATCTTCTATACTAAATACTCTAATTTCGTTAATAATAGGTTTAATATTAGGTAAATTTATTTATTCTATAGTATTCTTAATATCTTTTTGTACAATAAGGCAATTTTCAGGAGGATATCATGCAACTAACAACAAAAACTGTATCCTAATTTTCAATAGCATTTTTTTTATTTCTATGGTTTTGGGAATAATTTTAAATAATTCTATTCCTATCCCATTATTTTTAGCGATATTGTCTAGTTTCAACTTTCTGAGCATTTTTATTTTTGCTCCAGTATGTCATGTGAACAATCCACTAAATGAAACAAAATATAAAAAAAATAAGCTAATTTCAAGAGTTATATCTAGCATCTTATTCTTGATTGTTTTTCTAGGTTGCAAATACTTAGCTTTATACAATTATGTTGTATATACTTTTTTAGCTTTATCTTGGATAAATTTATTACTAATTATTCAGATTATTATAAATAAAAAAAATAGCATAGGGAGGTGTTAACATGAAAAAAATTCTATATCACTTCATGAAAGCCTGTAGTGTATTAGCTATGTTTGTAGCATTTTTATCTGCAAACACAACTTCACTATGGCATGTATATCAGCCAAAAATACCAGAAAAACTAAAAAGATTCTAAAAAATACCAAAATAAGGTAACAACTAATTTTAGTTGTTACCTTCCTAATAATCAATGCTTAAATTTTGATACACTAAAATTTTTAACTTGAGACTTGAATAACTGTTCAATCTCACCAACTATACTCTGTATCTTATTTTCATATCTTGAATCATAATATATCAGTAGTTGAATTATAAGAGGATATATTTAATTTTGGTTTAGTGTTGCCCTTTGTAAATGTAACAGTTTTATCTAACATTTTACCACCAGCAACAGTACCAAGCTCAATAGTTATATTATTTACAGAGTTAAATACCAAATTAGATAAATGTTCATCGGTTAAATCTATAGCATAATCAGAAATTACTGTATTATCTTTTTCGCTTATTACAACATCATTTAATTTTACAGTTATTTTAAAACTAACATCGGGATTGACATCATAAATTTTATACTTTATACTACAAGCATCACCAATAGTACCTAAATCACTATCTATAGTTATAAAAGAATTTGGTACAAATTTAACTGTAGTATGTTGATTCATAACATAATCTGTTTCATATAGAGTACCATTGTTTCCTACCCAATATAATTTACATACCACATAGTTAATATAAAACATGTTCTGCTAATGTTCAACATCTTAACACTTCTCGATTTACACACCACATAGTTAATATAAAACTAAGACTTATTATCGCAAAGTTTTGTAGCGAAAGAGAGATTTACATACCACATAGTTAATATAAAACCCAAAATAAACTTAGCACTTCCAATACTTACACACATACAACTCTCTCAAATTTGCAGTGAACCATGAGTAGTGCAGTTGATAACACTTGTCACACAGCTTCAATGCCTTACATTGCAACTGTTAAAGCCTACTTTATCACGAATATCGCTCACTGCAAAATTTCTATATTTTTATTATATCATAAAATTCAAACTATAAAATTAAAATGGAATAATTTATCAATTCAAGGGTACCTACATATTTGTAAGTGCTTACTATATTATCTATTCTAATAATTCTTTTTTCTTTTTATTATATTCTTCCTGTGTAATTGCTCCTGAATCTAACAACTCTTTTAATTTCTTTATTCTATCTAGTGGGTCTACATAACTCTGATAATTTTTCTTTTCAGCTTCATCTATACCCTTTTGAATCTCTTCATCAGTCATAATATCATGTTCACCAACATATAAATCTAGTATAGATTCTTCCCCAGTTTGCACTCTTCTATAATACCTAATGGAAATACTATTAAGTTTACCACCTTCATCTTTTGTATAAAACTGAAAATTTGGACTAAATATATCAAAATCTTTTAATTCTTCTGTTATATATTTTACAAATAACCGACACTCTCTAGTATCTTCAAATTTTTCGTTTTGTACAGTTAAATCAAATGTAATCATCCAAGACTCTTCTACCTCAATTTTATAGTGACTTCCCTTATATTCTTTTGGGACTAATTCTTCTAATTTTGCTTCTAGCTCATCTTTTGAAATTTTTTTCCCATACTTTTTCTCTCTTTTTTCTTTGTCTACTTCTTCTTGTTTTCTTATTCTTTCCATTTCTTTTTCTGATTCTTCTCTCTTTTGTTGTTCTTCTCTAATAGCCATCTTTTCTTCTGTATATGGACTTATATCATCCCAAACTGACCATAGATATATTGTGAAAATAAGAAAAATACAAGATAAAATTCCCATAACTTTTTGTTTCTCTCCAATGAAATAAAGAAGTACAAGTAAAGCCAGTAGCATTAAACTCACTGGCATAAAATATATAAATATACTTATACCTAATAGCATTAATATTATTGTTACTATTATCGCTGACATAATAAAATCCCCCACAAATTACTCATCTCACACAATATTATAGCATAATTTGGTAAAACAAAAGCACCTACAATAAAGTAAGTGCTTTCTTATTTATAATTTTTACAATTAAATTTATTCATTAATTTGAATTCATTATTATTGTGTATAAAAAATTTCATCTTTTTATTGACTATAAAAAATATTATAGGCAATATTTTTCTAATTTGTGGTATAATAAAAGCAAGAAGAACTACAATCTATTTTGCGGTAGAGTGAAGTTCATAATTAAATGAAGCTATTTGAACTTACGGAATTTGACTTTAAAATCAAATTCCCAGCCACTTTTACTCTTGCCACGAGTTGAGTGGCTTTTTACTTGCGTAAATACTTTACAAATTAAGCAAAATGTTAAACTAGCAATAACGCCAGCTATTATATTAAGTAAAAAGTTATTCATACTTCCCACCTCCTTTCATTAGGAAGTAGGTTCTATCCCAGTATGAACTCCACTCTATAAATTGTAGATTACATATTTTCTTCTTGCTAAAAATATTATAACATATATATTTACATATTTTTCCTATATATTACTTTTTATAATATTATTTCCTCCTTTCAATTAAAAAAACACCTACTATTTAAGTAAGTGTTCTCTGGTATTTTTAATTTTAAATCCACATAGTTAATATAAAATAAAATCTACCAATCCATAAGCTTCTGCCTTTGCCTTATTTACATACCACATAGTTAATATAAAACCCCAAAATAAATTGAGCATTTTTAATACTTTAAGTAACATAATTCTTTTAAAGTTACAGTGACCGACCAGTGGTGTTTTTTGACACCTCACAAAAAACCTCTATAATACAGTAGTTTCAACGATCACAAACAAATCATCAAAAAAAACACACTGCAAAACTTTTATATTTTTATTATATCATAAATAGATTATTTTTAAATATTTGTACCAATTTATAATTTAATAAAAATAAACATTTTTTTAATAAACTCTGAAAATTTTTTTCACTTGTTATAAAATATAATTAAGTAATTAATTCAAAGGATGGTGCTCTTATGGATATTAAATCAGCCTTCATAAAAAAAAGAGGAGAAAAGTTTCATGTATATGTGGAGTATGTTGAAGAAGAAAATGGGAAAAAGAAACAAAAAAGTTATGGAAGTTATGAAAATAAAAAGGATGCTGAAAAACATTTAATTGAAATAAAATCAACTATAAACAATAATAAATTTATTGCTCCAAGGGATGTTACATTTGTAAATACATGTTATAAATACATTATGACAAATGCTAACAATTGGTCTCCTTATACAATTGTGAATAGGAAATCTTGGATTAAAAACTATATAGAACCTTTTTTCAAAGATACAAGATTAATAGACATAACACCTTATTTAATGCAGTCTTTCGTAAATAAACTATTCACTAAATTTACATCTGGAAGTGCTAAAGTTAGATATGGCTTTGTAAGTTCTGTATTAAAAGAATCTTACAGGTTAAGAGAAATAACAGAGAATCCTTGTAACTTTATAAAGCTTCCTAATAAAGAAAGTTCTTTTAAAGTTAATATTTATGATAAAGAAGAATCACTACTTCTAATAGATAAGCTATAATATAATGTCATAGAAATACCTATTCTCTTAATGTTGTTGTTAGGATTAAGAGTTGAGGAAGTCTGTGGACTTAGATGGGCTGATATTAATTTAGAAATTGATTCAATAAGTATTAATCAGATACTTATATATGCAAACAATAAAATAGCATTTAAAGAACCAAAAACACCAAAATCAAAAAGAACTTTATCAGTTCCAAAAGAATTAGTTGAAAAATTAAAAATAGAAAAATTAAAACAAAACAAAATGAAATTGCAAGGCACAATTATAAATGAAAATAACTTAGTGTGTTTAAATACAAATTTTAAACCTTGGATACCAACTGTATTGTCAAAAAACTTTCATAAATTTATTAAAAAAAATAATTTAAAACAAGTAAAAATACATGATTTAAGACATACAAGTGCTACCTTATTGCTTTTAGGAGGAACTAATATGAAAGTAGTTTCTGAAAGGTTAGGTCATACAGATATAAAAATAACTATGAATAGATACTCTCATGTTTTAGAATAAATGGACAAAGAGGCTTCTGACAATTTAAGCAAAATGTTATTTAAATAAAAAAACTGACTGTCAGTTAAATGTCAGTCACCTTATGCTCTTTTAGTCCAAACACCTGTAAAAATGCACATTTTGATGTTTATTAATACTTATTAATATATAAATATTATTTATAGACTGAGTAATATCTATAATTATTTTTATCTTTACATTCTGGAGAAAAAATCCCTATTTTATCATAAAAAATTAATGTCTATTTAGATATTCCACACAACTTTGCAAATTCACCTGTGGTAAAATACTGTTTTTCCAAGGGCTACACACTCCTTATCTTTTTGTTTTCTATATAGTTACTATATTCTTTATTATTAGCTAAATCAAGTAATTCTTATTTAAGGAAGTTAGTATACAATATAATGAAAAAATATTATTACTTTTCTAAAGAAAAATGCCCGGTCTTTAGCTTAAAGATTTAAACACGACAAGAAATAAACTTTGAAATAAATTAAGTGTATGTATACCACCTTTTTTTACAATTACTCCTGATAATTATAAAAAAAGGTAGTAACTATTTATAGATTCTACCTTTATGTACTCAACATCGTATTTCATTTTGATTATATTAACAGTTTCAATTATTGTAATTACATGCATAAAATTCCTTTAATGATAAGATAAATAACCATAAATTTACAAATTCAATTAATATCAATTATCTATTTTTAAGGTATCAAAAATTTCCCTTGCTGTTTGTGGCTTTCCAAAAAAATATCCTTGTATATAATCTGGTTTCATTTGTTTAACTAAATTATACTCCTCCTTTGTTTCTACTCCCTCTAAGCAGACTTCTATGCCCACATCGTGACAAATTGCAACAATAAAATGTATAAATGTAGCATCAAACTTACTTTTTAATATATCTTTGACAAATACTCTATCAATTTTTACTATATCTATTGGAGAAAATTTTAAAACTTCTAATGATGAATATCCTGTACCAAAATCGTCCATAGCAATACGAATTCCTAAGTCTTGTAAAACCTTGAACTTATGTTGTAAAATACTCATATTTTGTACTGTATGACTTTCAGTTAATTCTAAAACAAGATTTTGATAAGGAAAATTTTCTTCATCTATAATTTTGATTATATCCTCAATAAATGTATCCTCTAATACTTGAACAGCTGAAATATTTACACTTACTGTAAAAAGTGGATAATAAGTAATCCACTCGCCACAAGTACGTAGTGCCATCCGAAGTACCCATGCTCCAACAATATTTATCATATCATTTTCTTCTAAAATTGGAATAAATTCTAAAGGAGAAATTGCTTTACATTCACTATTAGTCCATCTTAAAAGCACTTCTACACCTATTATCTTATGACTTTGTGTATCTACTTGTGGCTGAAATCTGAGGCTGAATCCCCGAAAATTGTCATTAATTGATGCTTTCAATTCCCACATCATTGCTAATGAATACATTTTATTTTTTAATATTTCTTCAGAGAAAAAAACAATTCTGTTCTTACCATGCTCTTTAGCATACTGCAAAGAGTAACTAGCATATTTACTAAGTTCTTTTACTGTATCTCCATGTCTTGGATATATAACACAACCAGCAGAAATTGTTATATTTAATCCATATTTTCTCCACAAGTGAAGATGTATAATTAAATTCTGTATTTGCTCATATAAAAGTTGAATTTCCTTTTCTTCAACATTATCAACGAGAATTCCCATTTCATCACTATCAAGCTTATAAAGTTCCGCATTACCTGGTAAAATAGATTGTATAGATTGTGCTAAAGTTTTTATTATATTATCTCCAAAGTCTCTATCATACATCTCATTAACATTTTTAAAATCATCAATATTCAATAATACTATACACAATTTTTCAATCATAGGATTTGAAAGTTTATCCTCAAACGCACTCATAAATTCATAGTAATTCAACAACTGTGTTAATGGGTCAATCTTATTTTGTTTCCCTAATTGTGTCATTATTCCAGCAAAAATGCTTGGTTCTCCAAATTCATCACGCATTAATTGCCCTCTACATCTTAACCAAATATATTCTCCAATACGATTTTTAGCCCGGAACTCTACTGAATGATAATCCATATGATTTTTACCTATTTCCATATTCGACTTATAAAAACGATTCCAGTCTTCTGGATGTACAATTTGCTTCCAGTAAACAAGTGGATTCTCCACAATTTCTCCTGGTAAATCAAATAGTTCAACCTGTGATGGTGAATATCGAAAGACTCCTGTTTTCATATTGCAAATATATATATACTCATCTGTACCTCTAATCAAAGCATCATAAAGTAATGTAGAATCATAATCAAACTTACTTCTTAAGATATTAAAATCTTCAAAATCATCTCTTTCTTCTTTGGTATTTGATATTTGATAAAATTCATCAAACTTAACTTGCTCATTTAAACTTGTCGAGTTTGTAATATCTATAGATTGATGCATATGAACAACTGTATCATCTTGCCATGTAATTAAACTATCATAATTCTCAAAAATTCGATTTAATTTATTACATTTTTCATACCACTTTATTAATATTCCTTTTTTATTATTCTTTAGCAGTTCTAAAACTTTATAAAAACTACAGGGGGCATTTTTTTCAGAATATAGTACCTCCCAACAAACTTTATCTTCTGGAACCGAAATATTATATTCTTTTTTCATATTTTTATTCATGAAAATTATTTTATTAGTATGAATATCCGTAATATATATATTAAACTGTAGTTGATTTAATATAACCTCAAGATTATGTTTGTTCATATACTTACCTCCTTCATTATTACTATTATTTCTAATAATATTCCTAGATTTTTTTTATTATAGAGGATTTATTTATCATTTATATATACATTAAATAGATCAATTTAATTGAAAAACTTATTTCTTTCTATTTTAAATTATAGTTGATAAAAAAAAATACATCAATATCATATTATCAATTTTAAGGAGATTATTGCTATATAATGGCTTGTAAATCTTGTCTTAAATTTTAATCCAGTATTTATCTTGATAAAATCAAACACAAAATAGACTATATATTTTTTATTATTTTAAACTTTGAGATAAAAAGATATAATATTGATAATATAAAGTAAAAAAAAATATTTTTTTACTTTATATGAAATTATTTTCATTATGTATTGTAAACTTTAAAATATTGAATTTAATAAATACCATAATTTTTTTACTTGTATTTTATTATATAGATTATGTTTTATATGAATTATCTAACTATATTTATTTTATTAATTTATGAAGATATTATTTTAAAGCTTTTTTAATTAGCTACATCTTTATCAGAATAAGACAATATAAATAAAAATACATTTAATCAATTTTTATAGAATTAATTGTCAACTTTTTATTTAAATGGTAAAATATCCATGGATGGTATCTTGTTATAAGAACTATACTTTAAATGTTTTTAATTATTTTGTCTTATATAACTCATATCTTCGTGAATGAGATTGGAAATTAAGATGTTGTATCACAAATTGGAGGTGATACTATTAAAATAGGATTTATTGGTTCCGGAAAAGTTGGTACATCTTTAGCAAATTATTTTTTGTCAAAGGATTATTGTGTAACAGGTTTTTATGGAAGAAATCAATTATCTTTATTAGAATCAACAGATTTAACAAAAACAAAGATTTATAGTAAATTGAAAGACATTATTTATGAAAATGATATATTATTTATTACAACATCAGATGATTCTATTGAAATTATAGACAAAAAACTTTCCAAATTTAATTTAAAACATAAATACATTTGTCACACCAGTGGCTCTTTAAAATCTAGTATATTGTTCTATTCAAAAAAAGCAGGTGCATTAATTTATTCTATCCATCCTATATTTGCATTTTCCAATAAAAACACTGATATAAAAAAAATGAAAGAAATTTGTTTTTCCATAGAAGGCGATAGTGAAAAAGATGATTCATTTATTCAAAATTTTATAGATAGTTTAGGAAATCAATTTTTCGTAAGAGATAAGAATACTTCATCCACTTATCATTTAGCTAATGTTTTAGTTTCAAATTTAGTGCTATCTTTACTAGATGTAGGAGTAAGTTATTTTATCAAGTTAGGTTTATCCGAAGAAGAAGCTTTGAAAGCTATAAATCCTTTAGTCAAAATAAATATAGAAAATATACTTAATAATGGATTTACTAAAGCTCTTACTGGGCCTATTGCTCGTGGGGATATAACACCAATAAAAAAACATTTATCAGCATTAGATAAAAAAGATGAAGATATTTACAAAATACTTTCCTTAAATCTACTAAAAATAATAGCCTTAGCAAATGAAGATTCATCAAAATGTACAAAAAATCTTTCTATAGAAAATGCAGTTGAAAATTTAATAAGTAAATCTGAGAAATACAAAGAGATTTACAAAATTTTAGGAGGAAAAAACGATGAAAAATACTGTAATGACTTTTAAAAATGCTAAAAGTGAAGGAAAAAAGCTATCTATGCTTACTGCTTATGATTACTCAATAGCAAAAATAATGGATGAGTGTAATATAAATGGTATTTTAATAGGAGATTCATTGGGAATGGTCATAAAAGGAGAAGAAAACACTCTATCTGTTACTATAGATGAAATTATATATCATACAAAAGCTATAAAAAAAGGTGCAAAAAATGCCTTAATAGTAAGTGATATGCCATTTCTATCTTACCATGTTTCTATAGAAGATGCTGTTAAAAATGCTGGTAGACTTGTAAAAGAAGGTGGCGCACATGCTGTAAAATTAGAAGGTGGCTCAAGTATTATAGAACAAATAAAATGCATTGTAAATGCTCAAATACCAGTAATGGGTCATTTAGGTCTAACACCTCAATCTGTAAATTCATTTGGCGGATTTAAGGTTCAAGGAAATACTAGTGAAACTGCAAAACAACTAATTGAAGATGCTAAATTAATAGAAAAAGCAGGTGCATTCTCTATTGTTCTTGAAGGAGTTCCTGCTAAAATAGCTGAGATGGTGACTAATTCTATTTCAATTCCTACAATAGGAATAGGTGCAGGAATTAATTGTGATGGTCAAATTTTAGTTTATCAGGATATGTTGGGAATGTTTGGAGATTTCGTACCTAAATTTGTAAAGCAATATGCAAATATAGGAGATATAATGAAAGATTCAATTAAAAATTACATACTAGAAGTTGAAACAGGTGCATTTCCACAAGAAAAACATAGCTTTTCAATAAATGAATCTGAATTAAAAAAATTATACTAAGATTAAGGATGGTACAAAATGCTTGTAAAAGAAATTAAATCATTAAAAAATATAATTAAAGATTGGAAAAAATCTGGCTATTCTATAGGGCTCGTTCCTACCATGGGATTTTTGCATGAAGGACATCAAAGTCTTATCAAAAAAGCTGTAAAAGAAAATGATAAAGTAGTTGTGAGTGTATTTGTAAATCCAACTCAATTTGGACCCAATGAAGATTTTAATAACTATCCAAGAGATATAGAAAAAGATTTTAAATACTGTATGGATAATGGTGCATCAATAGTATTTAATCCATCATCAGAAGAAATGTATTTAAAAGGAAATTGTACTACTATAAATGTGTCTGGACTTACAGAATTCCTTTGTGGTTCTAAAAGACCTGTTCATTTTGGAGGTGTATGTTTAATTGTTTCAAAATTTTTAAATATAGTAACCCCTGATAAAGCTTATTTTGGAGAAAAAGATGCTCAACAATTAGCAGTAATCAAAAGGATGGTCAAAGATTTGAATATAGACACAGAGATAATAGGCTGTCCTATAGTTCGTGAAAATGATGGTTTAGCAAAAAGCTCAAGAAATACATATCTTTCAAAAGAAGAAAGAAAATCAGCTTTAGTTTTAAATGAAAGTTTGAACTTAGCAAAAGAAGAATTAACAAAAGGAAATCTAGATGTAAAAAAAATAAAAGAATTAATAATCTCTAAAATAACTTCTAAAGATTTAGTAAAAATAGATTATGTTGAAATTGTAGATAGCGAGACATTACAACCTGTTAAACAAATAGAAAGTTCTATACTCGTAGCAATTGCCGTTTTTATAGGTAAAACTAGATTAATTGATAACTTTACATTTCAGTTAAATATATAAATTATAATTTTATAAAATTTATACGATTATAAAAGGATTTTTTTAAAATTAGATTTACTTAAAATTATTATTAATTTCAATTATATAAGTGTGCTACTAGCACACTTATATTTTTTTATGTAATTTGACTTGTTAAATTTTCTTAACTTAACTACCTAATGATTGGGTTTAAAAAGTTAGTATTTCTTCCTTTTGTATAAAAATTTATCCAGTTTTGCAATTATAATATCCAGTTTTACATATCCACTTGTAAAATATATGTAGGCAATATATCATACTATATATATTTATAAATGAAATAATGTCTACTATTTACTGAATATTTTTATTTTTTTGTTTTTTAGGGGGATTGATTGTGTTTAAAGATAAAATCGATGAATGTGTTCATATAATGACTGCATATATTGCCAGTTTAAAAGAATACTATTCATTCATAGAAACTCAAATTGGTGATTTTATAAAAAAATATGGAGAAGAGATTGTAGAGTTATGTCTCCATAGAATAATGATTCTACTATGTGAGTGTGGTTTGGCATAACATTAAATATATTGAAGTGGGGAAGAAAAATTTTATATAAGATTCTCTTCTTACCCACTTTAATATATCAATCTTATATTTTATTTTTTACAGAATTTACTGTCTTAACTATAATAAATCATACATAATTATCATACATTTAAGTCCTATCCATAGACTTAGTCATTTCATTTATTCTATTTGGTTCTTCCTATTCAAAAAATTATGCATGTTCTATTTAATACAGTTTACAATATTTCATATTTTACACTAGCTAACTTTACCATCTCTTTTTAGATTTAAAACATTTAGACCATTTATAAAGTACGCTTTACTTATTCTTCTTACCTATTTCATATATTATTCTATACATTAAATTATTCTTATTTTAATAATACTTTTTTATTGATATATTTATTATACAATCTTTTACTTATCATTGTCTCTAAATTGTTTACATACTTGATTTAATCCAATTGATACTCCCCAACATAGAATTCCTTGTAACACAGAAGTTGGATTAAACCCTAACATCCAAACAGAAAATACTACTCCAAATGCAAGCAATATAATAGGAATGTACTTATCACTTAATTTTTTATATTTTTTAAACCCCATACCTAAGACATTAAGTGCAACTATTAAAATTAACAATTGTTGTGGTATAAAACTTATTAAACTATCCATGTATTATCCTCCTCAAAATATTTTTTCTAATAAACTTGTATGCTTATTTCAGCAAATCACTTAAGCATATTCTAAGAGAATTTAAGTTGCACTCATATAAGGCTTTTATTTTTTCTTTATTTTTTGCTTATAATACCTTCAATTCGCCAATTTGTTCTCTATATTTAATTATGCTTGCTTCATATTTATTCAAATTTTCTTATAAAAGTTCTTGTTTTGCAAAAAACATTTGTTTCATATTAAGCTAACAATTCCCTTTACAACAGTAGAAAAAATGAACATATTACAAAATCATGCTATAATTATCACAAGAAAAAAGTCAATAAATTATCAAATATAACACAAGAAAATATTGAAAACGATAAATTGATAATGAATGAAAATTCATACCATACAGCAATTATTGTAAGCGACCCATTGCATATGAAAAGGGCAATGCTAATGGCAAATGATTATGAAATAGAAGCTTATAGTTCTCCAACACCGACAACAAGATATATAAGTTTAAAGAGCAAACTACCATTTTTAGCAAGAGAAGAATTTTTTTATATAGGATATAGAATATATAGAAATTTTCAGTAAAGTATTATTCATGTGCTCAATAAAAGTATTGATAAAGTAAATTTTTTAACTATAATTAAATAAAAAATATTGATATTAATAGCAATATAATTAGTTAATTTTTCCCTAATATACATAAATTCAAATATTAAGAATAAAGTATTATAAATAAGATACTTTCTAAAGGGAGGAAATTATGATAGATAATCAAAAATATGCTATTTTATCGCTAGAATTACATTTATTTTTTGCAAGAATTATGAAGGAACATTCTCTTTTTCTAGAGGCAGGATTTACACATAAAGATTATAATCTTGCTATGGAAGCTGACCACTATAAAAAACAATTTGAAGATTTGTTATCATATACTGTTAGCGCTAGTAATGGTATAATCAGACCTGATATATTATATTCAGAAGAGATTGTAACCACTCTCACATTGAATGCAGAACAAAAAACCGAAGAACTTACAGGAATAGAAATAAATCAAAACTTAACTACAAGAGAATTGAACCTACAAAGTGGTGTAAATCCTCAAGTTGGTCAAGATTTAGTAGACTATGTAGCTCAGCTTAACTCTGATGCAATAAGATTACTTGATGGACTTATTGACTTAAAAGAAAGGGTTTTAGATGGAGTACTATCATGCACCCTTTTTACTTCAAACTATCCACTACTTATTGAACATATAATACATGAAGCAAACTTGTATCGTTCCTATGTAATTGACTTAGAAAATAAAATAGATATTGATTTGAAAAATTTTAAAGAAGTAGAATTATTCTGGGACCATATTATGATGGAACATGCTCTATTTATGAGAGGATTACTCGACCCATCTGAAAGTGAACTAATAAATACTGCAAATGAATTTGCCATAAAATTCAATGAATTAATTGAAAAAACAAATGAAATGACTGATACTGATGTAGCAAGTATTACAGAGGAAACGCTAAATGAAACTGTTGAATTTAAGGATTTTAAAGAAGCAGGTACATCAGGAATAGAAGAATGTAAGATAAAATCTATAATATTACCACTTTTGGCAGACCATGTATTAAGAGAAGCCAACCACTATGTTAGAATATTGGAAAGTTATAAAAATATGTAATTAAAATTCCTTTTAATCTCTATGTATTTAATCAAAATAAAGGTACACATAAATCGTACCTTTATTTTTTTATATTCTATAGAATTTAAATCATTTATTATAAAAGAACTAATCTTCTATAATTAATAACTTTATTTTTAATAAATAAAAAATTAAAAATATCCACAAGTACGTTTTTGTAAGCCCTTCTATCCCTCCAATGATTTATTAAAATTTTAATAGTAAATCTTATCCTAGAAAAATATTTATGTTATAACTATATTATAACTACATTAATAATTTGTAGTTATAATCTTAAAATTTAAATACGGGAGTGATTTTAGTATGATAAGACAAACACCTTTAGAAAAACGATATGACAAGTTAGGACCACATATCGTTAAAGCTCTTAAAAAACGTTACTTTGATGCTTATTACTGTAAAACTAAGAATGATGCTTTACAACAAATCTTAGATTTGATTCCTCAAAATCATGTAGTATCATGGGGAGGTTCTGAAACTCTTAAAGAAATGGGAGTACAAACTGCTGTTAGAAATAAAGGATTCAAAGTCATTGATAGAGATTTAGCAAAAACTCCAGAAGAAAGAACAGAAATTATGCGCCAGGCTCTTCTATGTGATACTTTTTTAATGAGTAGCAATGCAATTAGTGAAGATGGACAACTCTTCAATATTGATGGAAACGGAAATCGTGTAGCTGCAATGATATTTGGTCCAAAAAACGTTATAGTTGTAGCTGGTATGAATAAAATTGTTAAAAATATTGACGATGCAGTACAAAGAGCTAGAGCAATTGCTGCACCAGCTGTTGTACAACGTTTTCAGGATGTAAATACTCCATGTTATACTAATGGAAGTTGTATAGATTGCAAAAGTCCTGAAAGTGTCTGTGCATATATGGTAACTACAAGAATTAGTCGTCCAGCAAACAAGATAAAGGTAATATTAGTAGGAGAAAATCTTGGTCTATAAAATATACATACATTTAATCAAATCTATAAATAATAAAATTAAATAACTTAATCATAAAGGTGGTAAAATAAAATTCCTTAATAAAAATTTCATTCTACCACCTTTATAACCTTTTAAAACTTTTGCATTTATTTTCTTGATTTTCACTTATTTACATACTCTTAATTTTAGGAATTAAAGTATCTACTCCCTTTATTTGGGCTTCAACAATATACAAACTTTGAATTGTATTTCCTATAAAAACCTCATTTACACCTTGCTCTTTCATATTCTCAATCTGCTTCTTGATTCCATCTTCGTATTTTTTAAGTAAATCCCTTCTCTTCTCTAATAATATTATACTTCTATCTTTACCTAATATCCTAATAAAAAACACTGCTATTGAAAATGAAGTTATATCATAGTCAAAATTACAAATAAAGCTTTCTATAGTATCTAATAATTCTTGGTTTCCCTTTTCTGTAATACTATAAACAGTTTTATCTGGCATATTACCACTTTTTTCAATACATCCAACTATATATTCTTTTTTTTCAGCACTTTTAATTGTCGCATATACCGTTGAATCTGCAATATTATACCAACTCTTCACATTTAGTTTAGAAAGTAGCTTAGTTAATTCATATGCATTCACTGGTTTCTCTTGGATAATACCTAAAAGAATAGTCATTGTTTTTGAAAGCAAATTTATTTCCTCCTTGACACTATTATGTATATATAGTACTCTATATATAGAGTACTATATATTTACATTATAATTTTATCATTAAATCTACTAAAAAAAAAGAGTACTACAACTAAAATAAATTTTGGGGAGGTTTAAGATTATGAATTTTAATTTACTTAATCTTTCATGGGAAGATATTTTAAATTTAGACAAAGAAAAATTAATAGTATTTGTTGGAATTGCTCCAATAGAGGAACATGGTAAACATCTACCAATAGGTGTAGATATTTATGAAACAGAAGCATGGATTAATCTTGCTATTGAGAAACTAGATTCAGTTCTACCCAATTATTATTATGGAAAACTCCCTATAATACCTTTTGGCTTTGCAGATATGGGAACTTTCCCAGGTAATATTCATGTTAGTCGTGAGTTGATTTACAAAATAACTTATAGTACATTAGAAAATATAGTTAAATGGGGTATTACAAACATCATCGTTATATCTGGTCACGCTGACCCACTACATACAATTACTATAGAACAATCTTGTGAGGCAATCAATAAAGAGTATGGAATAGTTTCAATTTCACCTATGGGTTCAATTTTTAATTCTGAACAAAAGGAGATACTTAGAGATTTTCCTGATTTTGTTGAAGAAAAAATCAAACTATTTCCAAATGATTTTCATGCTGGATGGATTGAGACATCAAATATGTTAGCACTATACCCTGAATTAGTAAATGATAATTATCAAGAGCGACCTGATATATCTATCAAAGATAATGAAATGATGGATATTCAAAAAGTTATTAATGTAATCAAAAATGAAGGTCATATCGGATTTCCTAAAGAAGCTAGAAAAGAATTAGGAATTGAATTAAATAATAATATTGGAGAAGAAATATGTAAAGCTACACATAATTTTATTTTTCGTTCTAATTACGAAAAATATATGCACCATCCTCTATATGATATACCTGCTTTAAAACTTAAAATTTAAAGTATGCAATTAAAAACTCATTTTACTATCTATTTAGCTCCATTAGAAACATATAAAAATATTACATATTGAAAAATTTTAGTTTTATAATTATCTTTAAAGTTAAATTTTCATAAAATTATATAATTTACTTATAATATATATAAAACTTACATAAAATAGCACTTATAACTGATTATGAGTGCTATTTATATCATATTCTTCTCTTCTATTTATAAAACCAAGAATTTCCACCTCATGTTACCTTTACAATAGCAATTGTGAGAATAATTACAAAGACTAATAAAACTATGTATTTTAGATATTTTAAATATTTATCATCATAAACTTTTTTTATCTTTGTTAGAAATGATATTTTATATAATAAATCTTGTACAAGTCCAAAAGGACAAAGCCATTCACAGGTAAATCTTCCAAAAAAATCACCAAATGCCATTAAAAAACCAATAATTTGAACTGAGAATTTAGACTCTCAACTTGACAAAACTGCTTGTAATAAATCTATTGGACATGTATCAAATAGAATAAATAAAACAATAACTATAATAATAGAAATACCTTTTTTATTATCTTTAATAAAGTTACTTATTGTCCTTGATATAGTTCTTTGTTGATTTAAAGCTATTTATCGTATAAATAAACTTTTTCTTGACTATATAGTTACTATATAGCTTATTATATATAGAGAGTAATAAAAGGAGGTAAAATTTATGGAAAATTTATTTACAAGAAAATTCACTACTTTTGAATTTCTAAAATTTGTTTCTCCTGCAATTATATCCATGATATTTATATCTTTATACACAATAATAGATGGTATCTTTGTATCAACATTAGTTGGTTCAGATGCTCTTGCTAGTATAAATATTGTACTACCTATAATCAACCTTGTTTGTGGATTTGGAATAATGATGGCAACTGGAGGAGGAGCTATAGTTTCTATACGTATGGGCGAAAATAGACAAGATGATGCCAACTCTACATTTTCTTTTATAGTTTTGTTTTCATTGATTGTTGGAATTTTATTTACAGTAATCTCGTATTTTTTTGTCAAGGAAATATCTATTTTGCTTGGAGCAACAGACAAATTGCTACCCTATTGTATAACTTATGGTAAAGTTATGATTTTATGTACACCATTTTATATTTTAAAATTTATATTTGAATATTTTATACGAACTGATGGAAACTCTAAATTTAGTTTATTTCTATCAGTCATTGGTGGTGTAACGAATATAATATTAGATTATATATTTATTAAGTATTTTGGAATGGGTCTTTTAGGTGCTGCCGTTGCAACTGCTATAGGTATTATTCTAACTTGTATTTTAGGTATTATTTACTTCTTATCAAGTAAGTCTACACTAAAACTTAGAAAACCAAAAAATGATTTTAGGCTTATAAGAGATACCATGATAAATGGTTCTTCTGAGATGGTTACAGAGTTATCTACAGGTATTACAACATTCTTATTTAATATAGTCGCTTTAAAGTTAGCAGGAGAAAATGGACTTGCAGCTCTTACTATAGTATTGTATGCTCATTTTTTAATGACCTCGGTATATTTAGGCTTTGCTGCTGGAGTCTCTCCATTAATAAGTTATAATTTTGGTGCTGAAAATAGTGACAAGTTAAAAGAAACATTTAAACATTCAATTAAATTTATATTAGTTTCTTCTTTGTTAGTGTTTATTGTTGCCTTAGTCTTCGCACCACTTATTGTTAGAGTCTTTGTAAACCCAGATAATACAGTATTTGAACTAGCTTTACATGGATTAAAAATATTTGCTTTTGCTTTTTTATTTGTTGGAATAAACATATTTGCATCAGGATTTTTTACAGCATTTCATAATGGAAAAATTTCGGCTATTATATCTTTTAGTCGTGCCTTTGTTTTTATAATTATAGGAATTGTAATTCTTCCTCCTATGTTAAACTTGACTGGATTATGGCTTACTGTTCCATTTGCTGAAATTCTAACTATATTTATATCTATTCCACTTATAAAAAAATATAAAAGTAGATATAACTACTAAAAATTTATATTTATTAGAATAAATAAACCTGCCTTAAAACACAAATTTATAAATTTGATTTTTGGCAGGTTTTAATTTATTTACAATAAGTCATTTGCATAATCTTTAATTGGTGCCCTTCTAAGCAATAAAACTATGAATAGTACACAAATAACCATAATACCTACTTTTGTTCCCAGTAAAATAAATGGATTCTGGAATAAATAAATAATTTTTTCTAAATATATCAATATCTTTTCTATATTCTTAGTTGCAAAATTAATCATATAAATTATTACTAATACAGGTATGCCTATCAACATAGTAACACTGGTAGCTTTTCTAACTCTATATGTAAAAGCGCCTAATAATGCACCTATAAGACCTACGAATATTTCATTTACAACTATCTGTACAAAATAATTTAAATAAGTTAGTAGTATACTCGATGTTGTTGGCTCTATTAGAGCAGATATAGATGTCCAAATTGCATCTTTCTTTAGTAAAGTTGACAAATCTATACTGTAACCTGTTATAATCTCTATAAATAATTTTGATAAAAAAATTAAAACCATACCTACAATAGAAATTATAAAGCTTAAAACAATTAAATTCGTAACAATAGCTTTTATACAACTTTTTCTATCTGCTCTTATACTTAAAGCTCCTGAGAAATCTTTATTAACCATATTTACTCCATACACAAATATCAGTATAGTTAGATATGTTAAAATAGGGTTCACATTTGTATATAGATTATTTTTAGATACTTCACCAAAGGCTTTAAGAGCTATTACTGGCAAAATATTCATAACAATTCCTACAATTACAAATGTGATTATATATAACTTAGTATTTTTGTTAAAAAATTTTATATATGGCTTTAATTCATTCATTTACAATCCCTCCTTCTTAGTCATGTTAACAAACATGTCTTGTAATCCTATATACCCTACTTCAATATTTGAATTCCTAATCACTTTTTCATCATTTTCACTAAAATCACCATAGTAAAAATAAGCAACTGTATTACCAAATGCCTTTTTAGGCTTTATATTTTTTATAGACTCTAATTTCTCTAGTTCTTCTTTGTTTCCAGTAATGTAATGGGCTTTTTGTTTTATAACATCTATCTCTTCATCTACAATAATCTTGCCCTCGTTTAATATTACTACATGTTCCAATAAATCATCTATTTCATCTATCAAATGAGTTGATATTATTATCGTTCTTGGTTTTTTTATATAATTATCCAAAATTATGTTATAAAATTCTTGTCTATTTACTGCATCTAGACCTATTGTTGGTTCATCAAATATAGTGATAGCTGAATTAGAGCAAATTCCTATTATATTTGATAGTACAGTTTTCATTCCTCGTGACAATTGTCTATACTTTTTTTTAGTATTTAAATCAAAATATTTACATAATTCTTCTTCTAATCCTTTATCATAGTTTTTATAGAAACTAGAAGAAAACTCAAATACTTGACTTACTTTAAAATCTGAGCTATAAAATTCTTTTTCTCTCACAACACAGACTTCTTCCAATACTTTTACATCTTCTTTTAAGTTATTCCCTAATATTTCTATGTCGCCTTCATTTTGAATCAACTGATTTACCATTATGTTTAATAGTGTAGTTTTTCCAGCTCCATTTTTACCTAATAAACCATATATTTTATTTTCTTCAAAGTTTAAAGACATATTACTAAAAATTTTTTGTTTTTTAAAACTATGAGATAAATTTTTAATCTTAATAGAACTACTCATATGTTATATCCTCCTTGAAATTGATTATAATATCAACTAGCTCTTCTCTATTTATTTCTAATTTGTCAGCTTCTTGAAGTAGATTTTTTATGAAATTATGTTTAAAATTTTCTTTTCTAGCTTCTTTTATAATAGTTTTTGCACCCTCTGATACAAACATCCCTATACCTCTCTTTTTATATAGAATATTCTTGTCAACCAGTACATTTATTCCTTTTAATACTGTAGCTGGATTAATCTTATAAAGCTTTGAAAGCTCAGTTGTTGATGGAACCTGTTCTTCTTCTTTTATTCCATTTGATAGTATCTCGTCTTCAATTGCTTGTGCTATCTGAATAAATATAGGTTCTTCATTGTTTAATACTAATTTCATAGGCTCCTCCTTTCTACATTAGTTAGTTACTCAACTAACTAACTATATAACTTATAATATCTTGAAAAAGATTCTCTGTCAATACTAAATAAAAAAAACAGAGGAAAAATTCCCTCTGTTTTTTATTCTATAAATTCATAATTAAAGTTTAATCATTATTGCTTACTCATAAATTTAGAAATTTAATAGTCTGTTGTATTCTCATTCTTTAATATTTTACATATTGAGCTAGTTCCTAGTCTTTCAGCTCCTGCTTCTATAAATTTTTCTGCATCAGAAATTGATTTAACACCTCCAGCAGCTTTTATCTTTACATCTTTTCCAACATGTTCTTTCATAAGCTTTATATCTTCTAAAGTAGCCCCACCTGTTCCCATTCCTGTAGATGTTTTTATAAAATCAGCACCTGAAATTGTCACTATTTGACACATCTTTATTTTTTCATCTTCATCTAAATAACATGTTTCTATAATAACTTTTAAAACTTTCTCTCCAATAGCTTTTTTTATTTCTTTTATCTCATTTTCTATATTTTCATAAGCTTCATTTTTTATATCTGAAATGTTTACAACCATATCAACTTCGTCTGCTCCATTTTCAATGGCATCTCTTGCTTCAAATACTTTTGTAGCAGTAGTTTGATATCCTAAAGGAAATCCTATTACTGTACATACTTTTATTCTACCTTTTAGATATTCTGTCGCTCTTTTTACATATGAAGGTGGTATACAAACTGATGCTACATTCATATTTACAGCTTCATCACATAAAATTTTAATATCTTCCCATGTAGTTGTAGCTTTCAAAATAGTATGGTCCACTGTTTTTAATATATGTTTCATAAAATCCTCCTAAATTTGTGATTAATATAATTAAACTACTTTTTTAAATGCAGTTTTCTTTTTGCAATGTTTAGTATCATGTCAACTTCTTCAACCTTAAAAATATTCATTAATAATGTGTAAATTCCACCTCCAACTATAACTGCAATAGTTAATGATACAAATTCATTAAATGTGCCTACTCCCAGAATTCCAAATACAAATTTATACGTAAGGTATGATAAAATACTCATAATAAAAGATGCAGCTAAAGATTTCAGAGTTGCTTTTATTATTTTATCTTGACCAAAATATCCAACCTTTCTTTTTAAATTCCAGAAAAGTAATAATATACATGCAATTGATGATGAACTTGTTGCAAGTGCAAGACCGCCATGAGCCATTGGTTTTATTAAAATCAAATCTAACACTATATTTACACCTACAGATATAATCCCATTTACCATAGGTGTTTTTGTGTCCTGTAATGAATAAAAAACCTTACCTAAAATATCTCTTAAACCAAATGCAGTCATACCAACTGCATAAAAAGTTAAAGCAGTCGCTGTCATTTGAGTTGCCCTAGCATCAAAAGCTCCTCTCTCAAAAATGATTCTAACAACAGGAGTTGCAAAGAAAATAGATGCAACTGAAATAGGAATCATTGAGATTATTATCATATTTATACTAGATTTAACTGAGCTTGTAAATTTCTTTTGATTATTTTCTGCACTTAACTTTGATAACATAGGATACATAACAGATACTATTGAAGCTGTAAATGTCCCTGTAACAAAACCATTTAATCTATCTGCATAAGTAAGTGCAGGAATACTACCTTTAACTAGTGTAGAGGCTAACGTTGTATCCACCAATGAATTCACTTGATTAACAGCAACACCTATAAATACTGGTGAAAGTAATGTCAGTAATTTAATGAGGCTATCATCTTTAAAATTTAGGTAATATAAGTATTTGTAGTTCGTTTTTTTAACAAAAAACATGTAAAAAAGTAACTGAACTACCATAGCAATCACAGCGCCAATCGGAAGTATGTATGGACCAAATACTGTACTTAGCATTATTGAAATAATTATTACTATATTATAAGGTATACTCCCAAATCCAACTACAATAAAATTTTCTTTAATTTGTAAAAATGCTGACATAACACTAGTAATACCTATAAATATTATTCCTGTTATCAATATCTTAGTAAACTTTACAGTAAGAAAAAATCTCTCTCCCTCAAATCCTATCGCAAATATACTTACTAGTTGCTTTGAGAAAATAATACCTAATATAGCAACAATTATGCATATACCAACTATTATATTTAAAACATTATTCAAAAACTTTAGTGCTTGCTTTTCACCTTGCTTACTACTTATATCTTGATACATTGGAATAAAAGTAGTAACTATAGCAGTACCAATTGCTGCAAATATAATATTTGGTATATTCATAGCTGTTAAATAACTTTCTGTATATAAGCCTGTACCATAAATTGATGATAGCACTAATTCTCTACCCATTCCAAGAATCTTAGAGATTATAGTAACTATCATCAAATAAAAAGTTGCTTTAGCCACCTTGCTCATTTTATCACTCCACTTCTAACATACTTCTTTTTAATCGAGTAAAATCTAGCTCCTTATATATAATTTAACCTATTAACCTTAAACCTATAAAATATAATTAACACCTATTTCTTAATATATCATAAACTACATTATTCTTCATATTTTTTTATTTCTACAATAACTTCTACATAATTATAATACAAGTTGTTCATACTCAATTATATTTAAAGAAATGGAGTTGTCACTTAATAACCTTCAAAGCAAAAAATAAAAAACAAATTTTATCCTCTTTTTTAAACTATATTCTAACATATTTTGTCCATATTGAGAAATTTTACTAGACTATTATTTATTTTTATAAAAGAGAAAATTCTTTTATTAATAACACTCTCTTTTTATTTTAGTTAACAATAATATGAATTACAAATATAGTATACTTAAGCATATGTTGTAGTTTTTCTAAATCAGATTGTGTTTTCCTTTTCAATCTACATATGTACAAGATTTAACTACTAGCATATTACTTTGTTGTGATATTGATACATTTTTGTTGTTCCTCTCTTAATAAATGCTCTGTATCTTCCAATATATGCATACCATGTCCAAACAATGTATTATTGAGATTATCTTGAATGCATAAAATAATTATAAAGGTCTTTAATTCTTTGTTGTCCTGTTTCCTTATCAACTTTACTTATGTTGGATTGTTGTAAAATCAAGATAGATTTGAGCAGGTTTTAAAGCATATTCTTCCATTAGTTCATAAAAATATTTTTTCCCCCACTCGTTAAAAATTCAAATAAAATAACAGCACGCCTATAAAATATAAGTGTGCTGTTTATATATAATACATTTAAAAATATTAATAGAAATGCTTTAATTGTTTTAACTTACTTGGATGTCTTAACTTTCTTATTGCTTTAGCTTCTATTTGTCTTATTCGTTCTCTAGTAACTCCAAATACCTTTCCAATCTGTTCTAATGTCTTAGGGTCATCATCATCAATCCCAAATCTCATTCTTAAAACTTGCTGTTCTTGTTCTCCAAGACCTGTAAGTAACTCTTCTATTTTTTCTTTTAAATTATGTTGTTCAACTTCTCGTATTACAACATCCTTAAAATCAGCATCTGATGGTATAAATTCAACTAAACTACTATCCTCATCCTCTTTTAATGGCGTATCTAAAGATACAACATTTTTATCTCTTCTTAATAATTCCAGTACTTTATCAACTTCAAGACCACATGCATCTGCAATCTCTTCCACAGTTGGTTCTCTTAATAATACATTTAAAAGTTCTTGTTTCTTTTTCTTTACAAAATTTATTCTTTGATGAAGATGTATAGGTATCCTAATAGTATTTTCGCAATCATCGATATATCTTGTTATGCTTTGTTTTATCCACCAAGTTGCATAAGTGCTAAATTTGTATCCTTTTTTATAATCGTACTTTTCTACGGCTTTTATAAGTCCTATGTTTCCTGCTTGAATTAAGTCTAACATATCAATACTATCTCTTTTATATCTTTTTGCTATGCTCACTACCAACCTATAATTTGAATTTATAAACTTTTCCTTTGCTACTGAAGATGAGTTGATTATTTCCTTAGCCAGCTCTACCTCTTCTCCCGCTGACAACATTTTGTATTCCTCAATTTCCTTTAAATACATTTTCATCGCATTCGATACATTTGATGAACCCACACAAATATAATTTTCATAATTATTTTCTTTTTTAGTATCCATAATCAAACCCCTTCTATTCATAGAATTTGCTAAAACAAAAATAAATAATTTAAATCTACATAATCTACAATTACATAATATCCCCTTCTTCAAACAAGTTGTTTTGTACATTATGTATACAAAGTTACAAAAACTATACCTATAATACTATTCTACTTTTAACACCAATATCCTCCCTATATATATAATTTATTTTATTCCATCTTGTTATATCCTTGGTTTTTAGAATGATATATGTCTAAAAAAAAGACTGTTTAATAAACAGTCTCTTTTAATCTATATGCTCGATATTTAATTTTCATGATGATTACATCCACAGCCACAATTTTCATCGTGATGGTGATGTTCTTCTAAATCTTTTACTTGTTGCTCCATTTCATTAAACTCTTTTACCATTATATCATAAGTTGGAAGAGCTGCTTCAGTATCGTATTCTTCGCCTCTCCAATCAGCATACATCATAGCATCGCCATTAGTTAAAACTAATCTACCTGACATAGTTATATTATCTACTTCTTCTAAAAATTCTATTTGTTTTTGTAAAACTTCACCTTCTAGCTCTACATCTTCATCCAAACATTGAACTATCATTACAGGTGCATAATAATCTTCCTCATCTTTAACATTTACAATAATATCTAAAGTTCCTTCTGCGCCTTCTTCAAATTCTGCTAATTCAACATTTGTATCAATCATATCCTGAGGTACTAATAAATCTTCTATTAAATATTTTATTACTCTATCTTTTACTAATTCCTTTGACATTTATTTTTCTCCTTCCAATTCTGTAACATTATCATAATCATTTCTATATTATAGTATACTACATTAATTGTTTTTTCAATCTCTTACAAAAATTATTTTTTTATTATCTTCCTTATATTCCCTTTTTTATTACAATCTTGTAATCGCATTGATTTAAAAAATAGTTTATATTTAGTATAATAGAAATGTAGTACATATTTTTATTCAATATATTAATATATTGAAAATGTAATGTATGTTAAATCTAGGAGGAATATTATGAAGTTTAAAAAACAAATTAGCTCTATTGTTATATCTACGATGCTGGTACTTGGAAGTATGAACCTTTCTTATGCAGATGGTACAAACGTAGTTACACTTGGAGCTAACTTATCAGAATCTCAAAAGCAACAAATGCTTAATTACTTTGGAGTGAAAAAAGACCAAGTCTTAGTTTTAGATGTAACAAATGCAGAAGAAAGACAATACTTACAAGGTGTTGCAACAGAAGGTCAGCTTGGAAAAGTTACTATATCTTGTTCATATGTTGAACCTACTAAAAAAGGAAATGGAATTAATGTTAAAACAGCAAATTTAACTTGGGTAACTAGCTCAATGATTGCTTCAACACTTACAACAGCTGGTCTTGAAGATGCCAATGTTATTGCCGCTGCTCCATACCCTGTAAGTGGTACTGGTGCATTGACAGGAATCATGAAAGCATTTGAAGATGCTTCAGGAAAGAAACTTGACGAAACAAAGAAAGAGATTGCTTCTGAAGAATTGGTAGTTACAGGTGATTTAGGAGATGATATAGGTCAAGAAAAGGCAACTGGTGTAATGAATGATATAAAAACAGAAATTGTAAAAAATGGCACAAAAGACACTACTCAAATAGCAAATACAATAAACAATGTTGTAAATAATTACAATATTACTATTACACCAGAACAAAAAGAACAAATTAAAGGTGTAATGAAAAAAATAGCTGACCAAGATTATGATTACAATAACATGAAAAATACATTAGATAATGTATCAGATAATGTAAATGAGCAATTAAAGAAATTAGGTGAGAGTGTTAAAGGCTCTGGTATACTAGACACTATTGGTGGATGGTTTAGTGGAATAGGAGACTGGTTCTCTGGTTTATTCTCAGGTGGAGATAAAAAAGATTTAGGAATCTTAAATAGCACTAATGATGAGTCTCTTGGCTCTGATGCTGTAATAAACTCTACAGAAGGTGTTCAAATAAATCCACAAGATAACACTGATTCTAATAATGATAGTAATTCAAATAACTCAGAAAATAATAATACAGCTAATAACGAAAATAAAGATAACTCTCAATCAAATAACGAGGACACAAATAATTCAGAAAATCAATCAAATAACGATGATTCAGTTGGTTTCTTTGAAAAAATAAAAAATTGGCTTTCAGGCTTATTTTAAAAATTAAATAAATAAAAAAAAGAATTGCCTAAAATAGAAATTTTCTATAAAAGGCAATTCTTTTTCTTTGCAATAAATTTTTATTACTCACTCATCTTTTTAGACTTATCTATACATGCACATATAGCTTTTATGACAGAAGCTCTAAAACCTTCCTCTTCAAGTACCTTAACTGCCTCTATAGTAGTTCCACCAGGTGAACACACCATATCCTTTAACTCGCCAGGATGTTTTCCTGTTTCAAGTACCATTTTTGCTGAACCCATAACTGCCTGTGATGCAAATTTATATGCCTGTTGTCTTGGCATACCTGCAATTACTGCTGCATCTGCCATAGCCTCTATAAATAAAAATACATATGCTGGTGCCGAACCACTCGCTCCAATTACAGCTTCTATAAGATATTCTGGTACTACTTCAGTATTTCCAAAAGAATTAAACACTTCTGTAACTGCCTCTAGGTCTTCATCGTTTATATTTTTATTTATAGAAAGAGAAGACATAGCTTCATTTACAAGAGCTGGAGTATTTGGCATAGTTCTAACTATTTTTTTATCTTCTCCTATGATTGACTCTATATCTTTTATAGATTTTCCAGCGGCTATTGTAACTACAATTTTACTGTCATCTATAAAATCTTTTATATCTTCTAAAATATCATCATATATATCTGGCTTAACAGCCACAATTACTATATCAGAGTTTCTAGTTACTTCCTTTGAATCTTTTGTAGTATTTATTCCAAAACTTTTATGTATTCTATCAAGTGTTCCCTGACTGTATGCTGATGCTATGACCATATCAGGTTCAACTAATTTTGAATTTACTATCCCTCCTATCATAGCGCTTGCCATATTTCCTGCACCTATGAATCCAATTTTTTTCACTATAGTACCTCCTTATTATCTAGTATTAATAGTTCAAATTTAAACTTCTTTAATCGTATCAGATTTCTCAAATGGATTTGGAACACTTACCACCAAAATTTTTACTAATTTATTAGTATAGTTGACCCAATTGTGATTGTTCTTTTCACTATTATAATGTATTGTATCTCCTGGATACATTTCTATTTGCTCATCACCCAAAAACACTGTAAGAGTACCCTCTAGCACATACACAAACTCCTCACCGTCATGTACGTAACAACAAATTTCTTCACTACTCTTACTCGGAAGAATTTCAATTAATCTTGGCAACATTGTTTTTTCCTTTAGATTAGATGACAAATGATAATGTATAAATGTAGAATTTTCTACATCAAACACTTCTTTCTCATAACTTCTTAATACAGCTCTTTTATGCTCTTTCGGCTTCATAAAAAAGTATGTTAATTCTACATCTAATACACTTGCTATTTTTCCTAAGGAATCTGTTGCCACACTTGTCAATCCTCTTTCAAGCTGTGACAAAAAACCAATTGATAAGTTTGTTTTTTCACTCATATCTTTCAGTGTCATTTGCTTTTGAGTTCTAAGTTGCTTTATTTTTGCTCCTATGTCCTTATTCAAAACCATCACCCCTAAATAATTTTAATTTTTTCATAATATAAATACAAAAATATAAATATAGGCTGTTATGCCTATTTTATTTCATTTTTTAAAAAAATTATTAGTATTACTATAATTTATTAAATTTGTTTTGTCTACACTTTTACGATTTATTTTTCACATATTTTTATCTAACTTTACCAATTAAATATCTACTTCTTACAAGTCTTTATTTTTTATATAATAAAACTTAAGTTATTCATATGATTCACTATATTATCAAAATAATTCATAATAGTATACTAATTCTATTAATATACCTTATCTAATCAATATATCTAAATTATATTTTATATGTTGCATGTCTTATTTAAATTTAATTATTAAAAATTCAGATTATTATATTATTATTTCTACACATTCTTACATCCTTTTTTATAATTATAACATAATTTTACAATTTAATGACATCTATTCAATGTCTTTTTTTACTTTGCAACATCTTCCATTTTATAATTTAATATTATATATATTTTTAGATACAGCCTTGTCAATTTTTAGATTGTCAAGTGTTATTGAAGTGTTTTATGTTCTTTTAAATATATCTCTATTCTAAATAGAATTTCTTTTTTTGTCAAAATTTCTTCATTCTTTAATAATTAATTTATTACTTATAAAATAAGTTAATTATCTATATAAATTTTATCATTTTTAATAAAATACACAAAAAAATTAATTTTTGTAGCTTATTTCGCCAAAATACATCTTTATTTATATTAGTAAAATAATTATAAATTTATTAAAATATGTTCTTAATTCATAAATTTATTTTTATTAAACTAAAAATTCTATAAAAAAATAAGATATCTATCTGGAGAAAATAATTTCCCATAGACAGATATCTCGGTTACATCAAGATTTATTCAATATAAAAACGCCACAAAAAATCTTTTGCCTCTTCTGCATAATCTATATTTATACGCTTACTAGTCTTTATATCCATCTGATTCTTACTAAACACCTTTATTCCTTCCTCATTATAATAGAAATCACTTATATATAACTCTTCACCCATTATGCTCTTGCTATTTAAGCTTCTATCTATTTTTAAAGCCTTACAAAGTTTTCCTGGCCCATTAGTAATGTTTTTTATTTGATATTTGCTCAAATCATTGTAAGATTTATTATATCTATTTATAGATATCTCATCTAGAGAAGTTACAGGTTCTACGCCTCTTATCAATACACACTCTGGTATATTTTCTACATTTGCCGATAAGTTTAAACAGTTGTACATACCATAGATTAAATAAACATATATATGTCCACCATCTAAATATAATGGCTTAGTTCTGTCCGTTTTTTTGTCACCATACACATGTGCTCCTTTGTCGGTTATACCCATATATGCTTCTGTCTCTATTATTTTAGTAACAATTGTTTTATCTTCATACTTTCTTATAAGATATTTGCCTAGTATTGATTTGGCTAAATCAATACCATTTTTTCTAAAAAAATCCTTTTCCAACACTTCACCTCATAAAATTTATTTTCAATGGATACAGTCTAGCTAAAAACATAAATAAAATTAGCTTATTTTATACTAGTATACGAATAATAGATTTCAGTATTTATTATTTATATATATCAAAAAATTCTATCTCGAATTTTTCAATGTTGTCATTATAATTTGACTTATCATAGACTTCTTCAACCACTTCTCTAATTGGGAATATAATTTTTACTTCTGTTCCTTCTCCTACTTTGCTGTCTATGTAAATTTCCCCATTTTGAATTTCAATCAATGATTTTGTAAGACACAGCCCTATTCCACTTCCAAATTCATTTGATATTCCACTATTTTCAATTTGTTTAAATCTATTAAATATATCAAATAATTTTTCTTTTTCTATACCTATACCAGTATCTTTTATAAGTATCTCTACTGTTTCACCTTTTTTATATATCCCTACAAGAATTTCTCCACCTTCTAAAGTAAACTTTATAGAATTTGATAATATATTCAGTATTATACGTTCTATAGATTCTGGGTCAAGCCCTACTCTCATAGTTTCCTCATTTGTATCAAAAACCAAGTCTATTCCCTTAGACCTAGCATAACTACTAATAGATGTAACTATTCTCTCTGTTATATCAATAATATCAAAATTAACTGCTTTAATCTTATATATATCTGATTTAACTTGAGAAATATTTATTATATTATCTATTAATCGTAATAATCTAAACATATTTTGTTTAGTTATTTGTATATGTTCTTTTAGTATATCCTGAGAATCAATTATTTTTCCCTTTTTATAAAGATTTTCGACAAGTTGAACTGAACTATATATATTATTTAAAGGTGTCTTAAGTTCATGAGATATATTAGCATAAAACTCCATTTTCATTTGGTCATATTGTCTTTGTTTTATTAATGCCTTCTTAAGTCTTTCAGACTCTCTTTGCACACTTAAATCTTTAATAATTCTCACTCTACTTCTTTTTTGTCCAAAATACAATGTTCTTGATATCATTTTTACTTCTTTAATATGATTATTTTCGTTTACTATGTGAATACTCTTTTCTCTCTCTCCTATATTTAAATTATTTATGTATTTTTTTACTAATATATTTCTATATTTTTGTGTTGTAACTCCTAATACGTCACTAGAAATTCCAAATAGTTCTCTAAAAGCTCTATTTGTATATAGAACTCTTGATGTACTTAAATCTTCAAGAAAAATAGCTTCTGGTATAGCATCTAGTAATTTTTCGTATATTACCTTTTGTTCATTTACTATTCTAAGTATATTTATTTCTTTAGTTATATCTCTAAACGTAAGCAATTTAAATAGCTTATTATCAGACCAATAATCTCCAACTCTAACTTCTTCAACACGGTCTTCACCTTCTGAGTCAGACATTACAAAATTAACTATACAGTTTGCTGTATCATTATAACTTACTATTTCAGCTTTCTTTTCTTGTGTAAGATTTAATCTCTTAAATGATCTATTATCAAAGAAATCTATATTGAAAGTTTCAAAATATTGTTCTAATGTCATGCCAACTAAATCACTTGAATTACATTTAAAGCTCTTTTCATATTTCTTATTTATGCTTATTATCTTATTCTTCTTTATACCACCTTCAGCACTTCTTACAAGTATAGGAGATGGAATATTTAATATAATATTTTCATAATCTTTATTTATATGTCTTATTTCTTCATCCATTTTGATTTCATTTGTAATATCATTTAAGCTTATTAAGTAGTTACTTTCTTCTTTATTATTACTTAAACTCAATAAATAGATTTTATCATTTAATTCTACCTGCTTGTCAATTATACTTATATCATTGTCAAACTTCTTTAATTTTTTAGCTACATTTTTATCTTCTTTGACAAAAGTTAATATTTTATAAAAATTACTCATATCTTTTGAAAACTCATTTTTAAATTTATTATTTGTATAGCTTATATTAAAATCATAATCTGTTACTATCCACACATTTGGTATTGTATCAAGAGCTTGTCTCAATAACTCTTTTCTTTGGTCTATATAATTCTTTAATGTTCTTTGTATAGTCATATCTTTTTCTATTGCTAAATTTATCTTCCCTAGTTGCTCTGACTTTCTACTTAATTTTTTATTTATATAATCAAGCTCGTAATATGGATATACTATTCTATTATTGAAACTGTATACATATACATAATAAGTATGGTTACATAATAATAAATACACTACTCCTATTAACCTATCTGTATCTACTGTACTAAAACAAATTGCTATAAATCCTATAATTGTTGTAAAAAAAGCAAAATATGATAAATCTTTTATTAACTTATAGTGTTCAATTGTACTATCAAATTTATTCAATAAATATAACAAATTAAATAACGACATAGCAATATTAACTAATATAATAATCATATTCCAATTAAAATCACTAAAAATATTTCTTATAAAATAGTCTACTATGACAAAAGCACCATAAAAAATTAATACAGGGCTTATTCTCAATTTTTTTATTTTAGAAATGGTTAAATATATAAAAGTAGACATATTAATTATACTTAGATTGAGTAGCACAATTTGGAATTTTTGAAGTTTTAAATCTGCTACTCCTAAAATACTTACAAAAACTAATACGAGACATCCTATTTTTAATATATTTATAAATTCGTCTTTTTTGAAACTAGTTATATAAACTATAGAATACCCAAATATCCAAAGTAAAATTATCCTATACATATTTATAGAAACTGTATACAAATTTATATTTAAAATTGCAATAATCAAAAATACCCCATTAGCCAGTATATAGACCTTATTCTTGCTTAAAGTTCCCTTAGATTCCATATTCCCCACCACTTCTTCATTTTTATATAGTTTTACCTATAAATATGTTACCACAATTCTTCCAAAAAATTTGTCACTTTCTAGTTATAAAAAAAAATGAGTAAATATTTTTAATTTTACTCATTTTATAGATTTTGCATATTCAATTTAGAAAGCTGGCACTATACTTCCTTTATATTCATCTTGTATAAATTTCTTAACTTCTTTACTGTTCATAGCCTCTGATAAAGCCTTTATCTTATCACTATCTTTATTATTTTCTCTACAAGCTATTATATTTACATATGGAGAATCGCTTGATTCTATTACTATAGCATCTTTAGTAGGATTTAAGTTAGCTGTTAAAGCATAATTGGAATTTATAACTGCTCCATCAACATCTTTTAATACTGTTGGTAATTGTTCTGCATTCATTTCTTTTATTTGTATATTTTTAGGATTTTTAGTTATGTCTTTTTTAGTTATAAGCTCTCCATCTTTTACTTCTATTAATTTACTTTTTGCTAATAATTTAAGTGCTCTAGCTCCATTAGTTGCATCATTTGGCACAGCTATAACTGCTCCGTCTTTTATTTCATCTAATGACTTAACTTTTTCTGAATAGAATCCCATTGGCTCTATATGAACTTTAGATGTATACGTAAGTTTATATTCTTTCTCCTTCACAGTTTCTTCTAAAAATGGAATATGTTGAAAGAAGTTAGCATCCAAAGAACCTTCATCTAAAGCTGTATTTGGAAGTACATAGTCATCAAATATTTTTACTTCTAAATCATATCCTTTTTCTTTTAATAATGGCTTTGCAACTTCCAATATCTTTGCATGTGGATTTGATGAAGCTCCTACTAGTATTTTCTTATCCTCTTTGTTTGAACAACCTACTGCTGATATTGCTATTGCTGATACCAATGCTACTGATAATAATTTTTTTAATTTCATTTTTTACTCCCCCTCTTTAAAATGTTTATGATTAAGTTATTTTAGTTTCTTGTAAGCTAGATTTCCTATACCTTGTATTATCTGAACTAATATTACAAGTGCTATTACTGTATACACCATTACTGCTGTATCAAATCTTTGATATCCATAAATAAGTGCTATATTACCTAATCCTCCAGCTCCTACTGCACCTGCCATAGCTGTATATCCAAGTATAGATATTATTGATAATGTAATTCCAGATACTATTGAAGGCATGGCTTCCTTTATCATAACTTTAAATACTATTTGTCTCTTTGTAGCTCCAAAAGATCTTGCAGCTTCTATCAATCCTTTATCAACTTCATTTAGTGAACTTTCTATAATTCTAGCGATAAATGGTGCTGCACCAATAGTTATAGGCACTATTGCAGCAGTTTCTCCTATACTTGTTCCAACGATTAATCTAGTTATTGGAATCATTGCAACTATAAGTATCATGAATGGGAAACTTCTAAATATATTTACTATAAACCCTAAAGCACTATTTATTGTGCTATTTGGTTTTAATCCATCTGGTTTTGTAACCACTAATATGATTGCTAGTATAAATCCTAATATTGTTGCCACTATAGTTGGTACTATAACCATATACAAAGTTTGTAACAATGCATTTGGAAATAGTGTTGTCAAAAAGTCGATTAAACTATTCATTTATCATTTCCTCCCATCTTATGCCCTTACTAGTTAGATATTGTTTTACTTGTTCTCCACTTTTATCTGAAACATTTATGATAAGTGAGCCTAAAATATCTTCTTTGAATTGCTCTAATTTACCGAATATTATAGAAACATCTATATTTAGTTCTCTTGCCATAGTTGTAATAATAGCTTCATTAGAAATATCTTTAGGGAATAGTATCTTTATATTTGTTCCCTTTGGTAAGATTATACTTTCTTCACCGATTAATTTTCTAAGTCCTTTAGTATTTCTTAAGAAAATTTCTTCTGTATCTCCCACCTCTAAAACTTCTCCATTTTCCATTATTGCTACTCTTCCACAAATCTGTTTTATAACTTCCATTTGATGAGTTACAACTATTATTGTTATTCCTAGTTTTTTATTTATATCTTCAAGTAATGAAAGAATTGATTTTGTAGTATTTGGGTCTAATGCTGAAGTTGCTTCGTCACAAAGAAGTACTTGTGGATTTAGTGCCAAAGCTCTAGCAATTGCAACTCTCTGTTTTTGACCACCACTTAGATTTCTAGGTTTATCATTTTTCTTTTCAGATATTCCAACTACTTCTAATAACTCTAAAACTCTTTTCTTGATTTCTGATTTTGTATATCCAAAACATTCTAATGGCAATGCTACATTATCAAATACAGTTCTTCTCTCAAGTAATGAAAAGTGTTGAAAAATCATACCTAACTCTTTTCTTAAATCTCTCATCTGCTTTTCATTTAATGACTTTACTTCCTTATCAGAAACAAGTACATTACCTTCTTGATATTCTTCCAGTCCATTTATGCATCTAAGTAGTGTTGATTTACCTGCACCACTATGACCTATTATTCCAAAAATTTCTCCAGATTCTATTTCAATATTTACATCTTTAAGCACTTGAATCTTTCCATAATACTTATTAACATTTTTTATGCTAATCATAAAATTTCCTCCCCATATATTCTGCTCAGTTTTTATGTTTATCCTAGCTTATGTCTTTTAATTTGTATCTAACAAAATAAAAGCCTGAGTATAAACTCAGGCTTAGAAAGCTATTTATACTCATCTATCAACTATATTAGTTGCAGGATTTAGCACCAATGTATATAAAATATACTGGTTGCCGGGTTTCAAAGGGCCAGTCCCTCCACCACTCTTGATAAGACGTTATTTAATTTAATTTGATTATCATTTGTTGCTATGTTATATATGATATATTCATTAATAATATTTGTCAATGAATTTATTTAAATTTCTTATTTTTTATTACTTTTAGTGAAAAATAAATATCTATTTTTTATTGATTTTATAGCTTGCAAACCCCTGTATTTTCAAATGACTTAAAGGCAATGATGATTACATAACTCTAACACCTTAGACTTTATTAAAGATTTAAGTTGCATACATTCTATTATTGTAGTATTATTTACAAAAGACAACAAATACTCAGCTACCCAATTCAGAGTATATTTTGGTATATGCATATCTATATAACCACGATTAGACAAAACTTTTAACCCTCTTGCCAGTAAAAATTCTTTTAAACGTTCAGTGGCAATGTCACTTGTGACAAACTATATGGAAATGTTACATATACTTCCACTAGTGGGAATGTGGATATAAAATCTGCTGTTGGTTCAGGAAATTATAAATCCAATAATTCTGGTAATTTAAATATCGAATATACTAAAGTAATTAATAATCTTTCATTCTTTAATAAAAATGACAAGATTAATATTATACTTCCTAAAGATTTAGAGTTAGAATTTATAGCAAAAACAAAAAATAGCTTAATTCCAATCAATTTTCAAAAATATATTATTATTGAGAAAAAGACAGCAAAATGGAGAATTCGTAGTCATCCTAATATAGAAATTAATGTTGAAAGCAATATTGGAAATATTAAGGTTACAAAATGATAGTGCTTATATTTTATGATGAAAAATATCAATGTCTTCTTAGATATCATACCAATTTGCTAATATTATTGAGGAATTAAGATATTCGACTTAATTATTGTATTGGATTTTGATATAAAAAAATACGAAGCCCAAGAAAGATAATATCTTCAGGGCTTCTATATGTTTTAAAACTTTTTCATTTTATAATTAGGTATTTGTTATATTATTTTTTATTATTTCCTGTTATTCCTAGTCTATCATTCATATCTTTTATCATTTTTCTAAAACCACTACCTATATCATTTCCAACATCTTCTGTTCCATGAACTAGTTTCATAAAGTCATTTTGACCTTTTTTCATATCTTCATCAGATACATTGTCTAATTTTTTTATTCTTTCATCTATATCTTTTACTAATCTTTCACCTTCAGTTATTAATTCATCATTCATTTTCTTTAATTCTGTATCTTCTGTTTTACCATCTTTTTTAAGAGATGTTACAAATGATTGTATTTTATCTCTACTATCTTTGTACGCAGCCTTTACATCATTTAAGTATTTTTCATTTCCTGGATATTCTTTATCCTTAAACTGATTGTTTATGCTTTCTGGAGTATCATAAATAGAGTATCTATTTAAACCTGCTATATAATCGTTATAACTTGTTGAATAATAATTCATATAACCTTCATTGTTATTTACTGATTCATTGGGATTTTTTCCTGCATTCTCACTTGCTTCTTTTGTTTTTTTAGTACATGCAGTCATTCCTATAGCTAATACTAACGCTAGTCCTACAAATAAAGTTCTTTTTAATTTCATTTTTATTATCCTCCTAGATGTTTTGTATTACAAAAAAATTTAATATATTTCTTTCTTAATTTAGTATTTCTATATTTTTATTTTTTATTTACTAAAATTAAACAAGTTATAATTTATTTTTTTGGAAATTATAATAAATAAACAACTAAATGAAAAAAATATAATTTTATTGTTGATATTGATTATCATTCATAGTATAATTTAATTAATTGATATTAATTTTCATTTGAAGGAGGTTATCTTTTATGTCTTGTTGTAATTCACAATTTTGTTGTAAAAATAAAATTGAATCATCATATATAAAATGGCTTTTAGAAGTTTTAGGTCCAGTTTTTTTAGGTTCTAAACCTGCTGAAATAATAAATATTTCATTTACTGATGTAAATAGAGAGGAAAAGATTAGTGACATTTACAAATATCTATATAAATGTAAAAAAATAGATTTTATAGTTATTGATAAAAAGAAAAAAGGATTAAAAATCTTATTTGTAAACAAAAATGCATTATCAGAAAGATTAAAATGTAAAAAAACAGTAAATTTTTTAAAATTTCTAGGATATAAACAAAATACGAATGTCAATGCTTATTTGGAGCATTTAGTAAATAAACTTAATGGTGATACTTTCCCTGATGAAATAGGAATTTTTTTAGGATATCCTCTTAAAGATGTAATTGGCTTTATGGGATATAGTAATTATGAAGTTTCTATGATTAAATATTGGAAAGTTTATGGAGATACAAAACAATCAGAAGACACGTATTCTAAATTTTTACTTCATCGTAAGAAAATGAGAAAATTACTAGACTACATAAGTGTAGATAAAATAGTAAGTTGTTTTTAATTGTGTTTTTATATATGACAATAAAAAATACACCCTTTTACTATGCTGTTTCCATAATAAATAAGGGTGTATTTTTTACTTCAATATTCTAATTTTAATTGTACAACATATCTTTAATATTTATTTTCTTTTCTTGCATTCCATTAGACATCAAGAATTCTTGTGTATCTTCTAACTCTTTTATATCTTTATCTGTTATTTTAGAACTAAAATCATACCAAGAATACATTTCTTTTGTTTCATCTAAAGATAATCCAACTTCTTTAGATACAACATCCATTACTTTGTCCTTATTTTCATCCATATATTTTAAAGTATCTTCATGAACTTTCATAAATCTTTTTACTAGTTCAGGATATTTTTCAGCAAAATCATCACTTACAGCAGTAACTATTATTCCACTAACTAATCCTTCTCCATTTACAATCATCTTAGCACCTGAATTTATTGTTTTTAATGCAGTTGGACCTGCAAGCATAGCTACATCAGCACTTTTACTTTCTAATGCAGAAGCAGCACCAGGAATATCCATATTTACATATTCAACATCGTCTATAGTGTAACCTTCCTTAGCAAGTGCAGCAATTAATAATTGATGAAGTATAGTTCCCTTTGGCCCTACTATTTTTTTGCCTTTTAAATCCTTTATAGATTTAATATTTTCGTTATTAGTTATAAGCATATATCCTTTTGGTGATCTACTATAAATATTTGTAATTTTAAGACCAACATCATTTGAAGCAGCTATTATTGCAGATGTTCCACCTAAAGCATGTAAAAAGTCTATCTCCCCTGCAGCTAGTGCCTGAGTTTGCTCTGGTCCTGTTGTTAATTCATGAAAATTAACTTTTATATTGTCCTTTTTAAATTCTTTTCCAAATAAGTCATCCTTTTTTTCCAGTATACTAGGAACATTAAGTGGTGATTTTACATAAGTCAGATTTATTTCCTTTGGTAAACTAGCTTCTTTTTTTGCAGGTGCATCTTTGTCCTCATCTTTTGTTGAGCATCCTACAGTACCAACCAACACCATTACTAAAGATGTCATTACTGCTAAAATTTTTTTATTTCTTTTAATCAATTAAAACTCCCCCAATTCCCTTAATATTTCTTTTTTTAAGCTTATATAATAGCTTTTAGTTAAATCTCTATTATATTCATCTTCGACACTAAACTGTTTAATCCCTTTATTTTTACTAAAAACAATTATTTTCTTTGCTATTTCCATAGCTTCTTCGATATTGTGAGTTACAAATACTACACCTTTTTTAGTATTTTCATGGATATTTATAACTTCTTTCTGCATTTTTCTTCTTGTAAAGTAATCTAGTGCCGCAAATGGCTCGTCCATAAGTAAAATATCTGGATTGAAGGAAAGAGCTCTTGCTATACTTACTCTATGAGCCATACCTCCTGATAATTCATTTGGATATGAGTTTTTAAATTTTTCAAGCTTCATCATTTTTAAATATTTGTCCAAATCAACTTTATTTCTATTCTTTTTTTCAGTATGTAAAAGTATATTTTCACTCACATTCAACCATGGCATAAGTCTACTTTCTTGAAATACCACTCCCACTTTTGGAATGCACTTTTTATCATTACTATAAAAATATATATTTCCACTAGTCGCATTTTCAAGACCTGCTAAAATTCTAAGTAAAGTAGTCTTACCACATCCACTTTCACCTAATATAACAGTTATTTCTTCACTAGATATATTTAACGATACATCATCAAGAACTAAGTGTTCTTTATTATCAACTAAATATTTTTTATGTATATTCTCTAGTAAAAATCCATTTCTAACCATTTAAATCAACCTGCTTCCCTTTGCTAAACTTTATTATCGCCTTTGAAAATAAATAATCTGAAAGTATACCTAAAAATCCAATAACAAAAATACCTACCAATACAACATCAGTTCGCGACATATCTTTTCCATCAGAAATCAAATATCCTAGACCTGAAGAAGCTGCAATAAGCTCTGCTCCAATTATAGCTCTAAAACTATATCCAAGACCTAAACTAAGTCCAACAACAATATCTAACATAGAATTAGGAATTATTATTTTATAAAAAATTCTCTTCTTAGATAAATTAAAAGATTTACCCACTTCTATTAATTTGTTATCGCAATTTTTTATGCCTTTCAATGTATTTAAAAATATTGGGAAAAAGGATGCTAAAATGATAATTATAATTTTGGATTCTTCACCTATACCAAACCATAAAATCAGCATTGGAACCAAAGCTAGTGGAGGTGTACTTCGCATAAATTCAAAGAGTGGTTTGAAATATTCATACATTTTTTTATTTACTCCAAATACAACTCCAAGTGGTATCGCTATCAGTGAACTTATTAAAAAACCTACCAATATTCTTTTTATACTGGCATAAGCATTTAAGAAAATAGAACCATCATATATCATTTTTATGAAAGTATCTAAAACTCTTTCAGGAGGAGGCAAGATATAACTACTCCATATCCCCAGAATACATACAATCTTCCATAAAATTAAAATTATTAAAAAAATATAATATCCTTTGAACTTTTTATGAATTTTCTCAATCATATAAAACTCCTTTTAATATATCTATCCCTGCTACCCTTTTTATTTTTTAAAATCCTAAAGAATGATTAAGCTACACTATAAAATCTAATCTATACCAATTCTTAATCCACCTGAATTCATTCTATCAGAAGGTGTAGAATCTGTTTTCAAGCCAGACAATCTTTCAGATGGCTGTATAATAACTATTTGTCCAGGTTCAACAAATTCCATATGATAAGATTCCCCCGAAGTCTGACCAATAAAAGTCTTCCATGATAATTTTGCTACCTTTGGATATGGTTCTCTTCCAGTCCAAGCTACTAATGCATCTGGGTCAACACAACAAGGACCTTCAAGTATTAGGGGGTTCCCATCTGTTATTATAGCAACATCTTGATTTTGGCCTGTTTTATTTATTAAATGTGTAGTAAAAAGACCTTTTTGAGATAGTACTCCTGAACCAATTAGTTTTACACTATAATTTAATTGTTCAGAAAATGCCAATAAATTTTCACTCTCAACATAAATTGAATCACCTGGGTCAATCGATATTACATCTACATGATAAGCATTTTGAGCTAGGTAAATTTCCCCTTCACCTTCAACAACCATTATTGGCATTTGTTCTCCTGTCAATGACCTTTGAACATGCCCTAACAGTGCTCTTCCTAAACCACCACCATTGTTGGGACCTAATAACAATTTTTCAAAATTAAAATTTCCCTTAAAGGCTACCATAGCACCTTTTTTTGCAAAAAATTTGCCACTTCCCCTTGCTATACACATAAGTTCATTTGTCACGTCAAATTTAAACATAATATACATTTATATTGCCTTGTTTAGCAATAATACCTCCTAATCATATATTTGTCTATAATTATACATTAAAATTACAACATAGTCTAACCTACCCCAAACATGAAATTTATTATTTATATAAAAAATAAGAACCTGATAACAAAGTAATTTATACTTTTTATCAGGTTCTTATTTTATCTATCTCTTAGTGCTATTACAGCTCTTGCTGCTTGAGCATCCAGAACAACCACATCCACAACTGCTACCATTCTTTTTTGAATTTTTAACCATATGCATTACAGCTAATGCCATTAATACTACCACAATAGCCGCTATAATAAATGTAGCCATATTTACCACTCCTTATTTATATGAATTAATTTTTCATATAACTTAATTTACCAATTTTTTCTTTTTTCATATTTCTATTTGAATAAGTTAAAACTGCCAATACTACAGCTACTGCTATAACTATAGATATTATTGCCCCAGCAATACTTCCTCCAGTACCTAAAACTAAACTTCCAACTTGATTGACAAGAAGAGCAACTATATATGCTGTTAAAGTTTGGAATCCTAATGTAATCCATGTCCATTTCCATGAACCCATTTCTCTTTTTATGGCTCCAATAGCTGCAAAACAAGGTGCACAAAGCATGTTGAATGTCATAAATGCAAACGCACTAGCTACTGTAAACATACTTGCAACTGAACCAAGAAGTGCTGGATCTTGCTCTGTTGCATCTGATATACCAAATAAAACTCCAAATGTTCCAACTACATTTTCCTTAGCCACTAGTCCTGTAACTGTTGCTACTGATGATTGCCAGTTTCCAAATCCAAGAGGTGCAAATATTGGTGCAACTATATTTCCTAAACTAGCTAATATACTGTCACCAGCATCTACCATCTGTAATGACCAGTTAAATGATTGTAAGAACCAAATTACTCCACAAGCTATAAATATAATTGTACCTGCTTTGATTATAAATGCTTTTCCTCTATCCCACATGTGTATCAAAACACCTTTTGCACTTGGAACATGATATTGAGGTAATTCCATAACAAATGGAGATGGCTCTCCTGCAAATAAACTAGTTCTCTTTAATATTATTCCACAGATGATTATCATTACAATCCCTAAGAAATACATTGATGGTGCTACCCATGAAGCACCTCCAAACAATGCTCCTGCAAATAATGCTATTATTGGAATCTTAGCTCCACATGGAATAAATGTAGTTAACATAATAGTCATTTTTCTATCTCTATCATTCTCTATAGTACGAGTTGACATAACTCCTGGAACTCCACAACCAGAACTTATAAGCATTGGTATAAATGATTTTCCTGAAAGACCAAACTTACGGAAAATTCTATCCATTATAAAGGCTACACGTGACATATATCCACAATCTTCTAGTATTGATAATAGTAAGAATAAAAGCATGATTTGTGGAACAAATCCTAATACAGCTCCAACTCCACCAATTAGACCATCAACTACAAGCCCTTGTAACCAATCCGCTACATTTAAAGAAACCAAAAAGTTACTTACATTCCCTTGAATAATTTCTCCAAACAGTACATCATTAGTCCAATCAGTTGCTATAGCGCCCAACGAACTCACTGCTATATAGTAAACTCCCCACATTATAAGTGCAAAAATAGGTAATGCTAGTATTCGGTTTGTTACAATCTTATCTATCTTGTCTGATACAGTTTCCTTGCCTTTTCTATTCTTCTTTATTATACTTGAAATTATTGAGCTAATAAATTCATAACGATTTGCTGTTATTATACTTTCACTATCATCATCCAATTCATCTTCACAATTTCTAGTTATTTCTTCTATGTTATTCAATATTGTTTTAGAGATATCAAGTTTTTGTATAACATTTTCATCTCTTTCAAATAACTTTATAGCTAACCAACGTGTTTCCATATCTATGTACGGAGTCTTTTCTTCTATTATTTTTTCTATTTTTTCTATTGCTTCCTTACTTTCGTCAACAAAAGGCAATTTAAAATCTAATTTATTGTTGCTACTTGCAAGTTCAATTGCCTTTTCAGCAGCTTCCATTATTCCTTGACCTTTAACTGCTGTTACTTCTACCACTGGGCAACCTATAACCTCAGATAACTTTTTAATATTTATCTTATCACCATTCTTATTAACAATATCCATCATATTAAGAGCTATAACAGTAGGTATACCCAATTCTAAAACTTGAGTTGTAAGATATAAATTTCTCTCTATATTTGATGCGTCTACAATATTTATTACTGCATCTGGTTTATCATCCAACATAAAATTACGTGTAACTACTTCTTCTAATGTATATGGAGATAAAGAATAAATACCTGGTAAATCTACTATTTCCACATCTTTATTTCCTTTTAATTTTCCACCTTTTTTTTCAACTGTTACTCCTGGCCAGTTACCAACATATTGCGATGAACCTGTAAGCCCATTGAACATTGTTGTCTTACCACAGTTAGGATTTCCTATGAGACCTATTTTTATTGACATTTCCATTCCCTCCATTATTATTAAGTACATAACTATTTATGATACAGAAAATCATTCTCATTATATAATTGCACTAACCCTATTCTAATTAATTAATTTTATTATTCCACAATAATTTTTTCTGCATCTGACTTACGAATTGATAGTTCATAATCTCTGACTGTTATTTCAATTGGGTCTCCAAGAGGAGCTACTTTTCTTACAAATACATCAACACCTCTAGTAATTCCCATATCCATTATACGTCTTCGTGTGGCTCCTTCTCCTTCTAATTTTTTGACTTTTACAGTCTCTCCACACTTAATATCCTTTAGTCTGTTCATGTTGTTACCTCCCTATATTATTATTCTGCTTGCCATCTTTTTATCCAATGCAACTCTAGTATCTTTTACATCTATTATTAAATTACCATCTATCTTAGAAATTATTTTAACGTTTGTACCTACTACAAAACCTATACTATTTAAAAAAGTTCTTGTTTTGTCACTTCCTGAAATCTTCTTTATAACTACTTCTTCTCCTGTATTTGATAGTATCAATGGCATCATATAATATTCCTCCTCTTAAACTAATTTAAATTTACAAGCAATCGTTATCTCATATATGAATTACAATATTTTATCTTAAGTTTTAATCAGTTAAAATAATAACCTATTTTTTCCTTCTTTTTACAATTCCTAATTTTGATTTAAGTCTACCACAATAGTATAAACTTTGCAAGTGATTATTGTATTCTTTTGATTTTTTTTCTCATTTGAGTTATCCTATTGATAAAATCTATATAAAAATAAAGATGCTCCAAAATAGTATATTTAACTATATTAAAGCATCTTTATTGTGTATATGTTTTCACATCACTTATACATTATTTTCTTCTTTTTTAAAAACTATTTTCTCAAACTCTTTTATAGGCATTGGTTTAGAAAATAGGTATCCCTGTACCATATCACATCCAATTTGTTTTAAAAAGTCTAATTGTGAAATAGTTTCTACCCCTTCTGATATTACCTTCATTTTTAGTTCTTTTGCCATTCTAATGACATTGGATATAACAATTTTTTCATTATCGCTCTCATCTTTTTCTGTAAAAAATGCTCTATCTAATTTTAATATGTCAACAGGCAATTCTTTTAGAAGATTAAGCGAAGAATACCCTGTTCCAAAGTCATCCATAGAAATTATAAACCCATTTTCTTTTAGATGATTCATTGTATCAATCAAACCTTCTATATTATTTAATACTGCTGTTTCTGTTAGCTCTAATTCTATAAAATTTGTTGGTATCTTATATTTATCAACAATTAATCTAAACCTCTCAACAAAGTTACTATTTACAAAATGCATTCGAGATAAGTTAACAGATATAGGCACCACTTTTTGACCTTCATCCATCCATTCTCTAATCTTTTTACACACTTCTTCAAATACATAAAAATCAATGTTTACAATAAAACCATTTCTCTCAAATACTGGTATAAATTCTATTGGTGGTATTAAACCTTTCTTTGGATTATTCCAACGAACAAGTGCTTCAGCTCCTATGATTTGGTAATCTAAAAGGCTATATTTAGGCTGAAAATACACAATAAATTCTCCATTATTAAGAGCATCTATCATTGTATTTTCAATTTCTTTTTCTTTTAGTATTTTATTATGCATTTCATCATTATAAAAAGCAAATGAATTTTTATGACCACCTTTTATAGTCTTTCTAGCAGTATTTGCTCTATCCATAATAGTATTTATATCCCTATCATCTTTATTTATTTTGTATATACCACAATCTAAAATCAACTTATAGTAATTTATTTTCGGATTACTAAATATCTGAACTTTGTTATAAATACTATTTAGTCTTGCTTTAATATCTTCATCTGTCTTATATTTAATGAGAAGAACAAAATGGTCAGCAGAAACTCTTGCAAAGATTTCATCCTCATGTAATTCACTTGCAATAGTATTTGATATATGTATCAAAGTATTATTTCCCATATCAAATCCAAACATATCATTTATATATTTAAATTTATCAACATCCATATAAAATAACACATATGATTCTGGATTATTTTTAGAAAACAGTTTATCTGCATTTATTTTAAACTTCTCTATACTATCTGCTCCTGTTAATGAATCTATGTATGCAATTTTTTTCAGAGAATCTTCTTTCTTTTTCTTATTATAAATTATATATTTGATGGCAATTAAAAATATAATACAAATACACATAATAATTTGTACCGAGTACTCTTTAAAAATAACACTAAATGCTACCTTATAAGGCTTATTAATAGTATTAGAATATATGCTATCATTTAACTGTTCTTCAGTAATTTTACCTATTGATTTATTTAAAATTGATATCAATATTGGATTAATTTTATTTGATACTCCTATACACATTCCATAATTAGTATCTAAAACTGATATAATAGATAAATTATTGGCTTTTCCTTTCTTTAAAAGTTCATCAAACTGATAAGAACTAAGTACCATTAAATTTGCTTTTCCTGCATCTATAGCATCTAAAGAATCTTCTATAGACTTATAAGATGTTGTTTTAGAATTTTCAAAATTTTTTTCTATATAAGAATCAATAGACTTATAGCTACTCGTTAAAGCAATATTTAAATCATTATTCAGATTAGTTCCTAATTTTCCAACCATAACTATTGGAATATTTATGTACGGATTTGTCAATTTCATATTGAATCGTTTTTCTTTATTGTTTTCATTAATTGAGCCACAAAGCATATCTGCCTTTCCGTTTTTTATATAATTAAGACTCTCATTATAATTTTTTGTTTTAATATATTCAAATTCTATACCACATTTTTTTGATATAACTGACATTAAGTCAGAGCTTATACCTTTAAACGAATTACTTACCATATCATAATATTCAACAGGAGACCACTCTGAATCGTATACCATAGTAAGCTTTGGATTTGCTTTAATAAAATTAATTTCTTGACGAGTAAATGCTATGGAATTAGTAACATCTCTTTTAAAATACTTTTTATATAACTCCATATCATAGTACATGTTATTCATTTTTAATTCCTTTAAAGCATAATCTAATTCTTTTGCTAGGTTAGTTTTTTCTTTTGTAGTAGCAAAATAAAAAGGTTCCATTGAAAACTTACTAACTATTTTCATTCCTTTTGCATTTACGATACTTCCACAAACAAAAGCATCTGCTTTATTTTCATTTACAGACTCAATTAACTCATCAATAGAATTACAATATATATATTCCACTGAAAATTTATTTTCTTCTCTATATTTCTCAAATGCAATATTATGAAAATTACCTTTGAGCACAGCCACTCTCATACCATTAAATGAACTTATATCTTCATAAAACATATTGTAGTTACTTTCATTTGTATATAGTGCACTATATTCATATCCCGAACTTATTTTAGGAAAATTAAATATTTTATTTCTTTCATCATTACTCTGTAAAGGTCCAAGTAAATCTATCTCACCTTTTTCTAATCTATCTAAACATTCTTCCCAAGACCCTTTTATAAATTCATACTTCCATCCCGTATATTTTGAAATTTCTTTTAAATAGTCATAACCATATCCTGTATAAGAATTATCTTTTGGTGAAGATATAATTCCATAGTTATCACAATATCCAACTCGTATTTTTTTTGAATTTTCAGACTCATCAGCAAAGCATTGAACATTGTCAAGGCAGGATATAATAAGTAAAAATATCAAAGAAAGTATCAAGAAGTGCTTTTTAAATGATTTCATATTTAAAAACCTCCAATTTGCCAACTTGCTTTAATTTATTTAGTTTACCAGTTGTAACTACTTTTATTGTACTGGTAAATATATCAAATTGCAATATTCTCATATAATATTCTTATTCAGCTACAATTAATTTTCTTATTGTCTGTTTAAATGTATCGCATTATAGTAACTCATTAAAAATCATAAAAACATAATTAATACTATAATTAGATTAATTAACTATATCTCAAAAACATAATAGCACTAAAATATAATGGCACTACTAATATTTTTAAATATCAATAGTGCCATAAAAAACTTTTCAGATTAATTAAATATTTTTATATATTTTACAATAAGTTATACTACTCTAAATATTTAGCTATAAAACTTTTTTCTTTAATACTAAATACTTGTGTTTGAATATCAGAATAATGTTTTGAGTATACATCAATAAAACCATGATTTGCCTCTAAAATTTCGATTTGAATATTTTGTTTTCCAGAAAGTTGACAAGAAACAGAATCTACATCGAATGAATCATATTTTGCAAATACTAATAAAGTAGGAGATTTCGGAATTACATCCATATAATCTCTAATTCGAGAACCATAACAACAAATTATACCATCACAAAGAGAATCTTCACTACATCTCCATGCAATAGTTGCACCCACACTATATCCTACAACAAGTACATATTTATATTCTGATTTTAAATCATTTATGAGTTTTTCTACACTTTTATAAATGTTAAATCCAACACTATCTATAAAAAAATCATACGCCTCTTGAGCTTCTGAATAAGAAAAAACTTTTCTATATCCCAAAAGCTCTGGGCAAAACACATCATACCCATCTTTATAATACTTTTTACAAACATCTTTTATAAAATTATTAACTCCATAAATTTCATGTAGTACAACAATAGCTATATTACTTTTATGTATATACTTAATCATATTGTCCACCACCTGTCAATATTTTTTACATTTAGTTTAATGTATTCTTTTAAGTATGTTAATTTACTATTTCTAAAATTTAACTTATAAAATAATCCGTTTTTTTACAATAAACTTTCTACAAAGTAATATTGACTAAGTAGTAAAAATCATCACTCCTGTAACAATATTATACAAGATATGAAGTAGGCATGACCCCCACAGACAATTAGTTTTTCTATATACTAAGTCACATAAAAGGTGAAGTAATATAAGACATATCACATAAAATCCAGGTAGAAGTGAAAATGAAAAATATCCATTTACAATCCATTTTACAGGGTAATGTATAGATAAAAAAAGGAAAGCATTAACACAAGATAAAAGTACACTATTTTTTATTAATCCAGTTAACCTTGTTTGAATATACCCTCTAAAAGCAATTTCTTCTGGAATAGCAGAAACAATAAATGTAGCAACCATATAAACAGTGGGTAATTGAAAATCAACTTTTTTTCCTTTCATAATTCCCTCTGCTAAAATAACGAAAATTACGAGTACTGCAGCACCAAAAACTCCATACAAAAGACTTTTATTTAAATTTCGCACTGTAAGCCCAATCGTATTTAGTTTTTCCTTTGAAAGTAGTACAAATCCCAATCCTATAAATAAATCCAAGATTGACAATATCATTTGTGAGTTAGTTAAAATTGTTGAACTTAAATTTGTTGTATACAAATAACCTTGGAAAAACACTAATAACATAAGTATTAAATAAATGAGTATTGCTTTTACTCCATCATTTTTAGAATAATTCTTACATAACAAAGCATATTCTTCATCTTCAAGTACAGTTTTAAACATCATAAATGCTCCTTTCTAATCAAATACTTATTTATTTTTCCAATTTTACCATAAATATATATTTGTATCAAATTAATTTCATTATTATATAAATTAGAGATGATAAAACTAAAAAATTAATTTCATTAAAACTATATTTATACTCATTTAAATATTTACAGGATTATAGCTATAAAATAAAATACAACTATTAAAAAGGAGTATATCCTTATAATTTTAAAAATCATAAATGATATACTCCTAAAAATCTACTTAACTTATATTAAATTTATTTTCCAAAATATCTATTTAATAATCCTAAGAATGCTTTACCATGTCTAGCTTCATCTTTACACATTTCATGTACCGTATCATGTATAGCATCTAATCCTAATTCTTTAGCTTTTTTAGCTAATTTTAGTTTTCCATCAGTTGCACCATACTCAGCATCAACTCTAACTCTTAAGTTTTCTTTTGTATCTGCAACTACAACTTCTCCAAGAAGTTCTGCAAATTTAGCAGCATGCTCAGCTTCTTCAAAAGCTATTCTCTTATAAGCTTCTCCTACTTCTGGATAACCTTCTCTGTCAGCTTGTCTACTCATTGCTAAATACATTCCTACTTCTGTACATTCACCAACGAAGTTAGCTCTTAATCCTTCAATTACTTCTTCGTCTACACCTTGAGCTACACCTATTCTATGCTCATCAGCCCAATTTTTTTCGCCTTTCATTTCTTCAAATTTATCAGCTCCAACTTTACATACTGGACATTGTGCTGGTGCAGCATCCCCTTCATGTATATATCCACATACTGTACAAACAAATTTTTTCATAATTAATTTCCTCCTAAATTTTATATATCAAATTAAATTTTTTATTTATCAAGTTAGTTTATATATACCCGAGGCATATACCTTTAAACAATTTTTTTAAAGTTTTTTTCTAAATACTTACTTCCCTTGTGTTAACAGTATGTTTCTATAATAATGTCCTTTTAATTCTATTAGTTCTTTATGATTTCCAGATTCTATAATTCTACCATTTTCTAAAACTATTATATTATCACAATTTGATATGGTACTTAATCTATGAGCTACAATTATACTTGTCTTCCCAAAAGTCAAATTATTTATTGCATCTTGAATCTTAGCTTCAGTTGCTATATCTATATTGCTTGTAGCTTCATCTAAAATGAGTATAGGTGCATTTTTTAATATTGCTCTGGCAATGCTTATTAATTGTTTTTGACCTTCACTTAAATCCTCACCCCTATCTGATAATACAGTATTATATCCTTCATGCATTTTCGTTATAAATTTATGCGAATTTGCTATTTTGCTAGCACATATAACCTCTTCATCAGTGGCCATTAGATTTCCATACCTTATATTTTCCATGACCGTATCATTGAATATATAACTTTCTTGTGGAACTACTCCAAAACAAGACCTCAAATAGTTTCTGTTAATAGAATATATATCTTCACCATCTAAAAATATACTTCCTTTATCTACTTGATAGAAATTTGTAATTAGATTTATAATTGTTGTTTTCCCACTACCAGTCTCTCCTATAATGGCATTTGATGTGCCTGCTTTGATTCTTAAATTTATATTATCTAAAACTTTCTTTTTTGAATTATAAGAAAAACTTACATTTTTAAATTCTATTTCTCCATTTACAAAAGAAGAATTTAAATTATCCTTCTTATTGTCATTAAACTTACTTTTAAATACGCTCTTTGCTTCCTGTTCCTCTTTTTCGTCTATAATTTCAAAAACTCTTTCGCATCCTGCTATTGCTGAAAGTAATGTATTAAATAGATTTGCCAATTCATTTAAAGGTCTTGTAAATTGTCTTACATAACTTAAAAAACTAGCTATAACTCCTATAGTTATAATATCCTTAGATGCCAAAACTCCACCTATAATACATATAGTTGCAAATCCTATATTACTAATTACATTCATAATAGGCATTAAAAGGGATGTATAAATTTGCGATTTGAGTGAAATATTTAATAGTCTATCATTGACTTCTCTAAAATCCTCTACAGACTTTCTTTCATAGTTAAAAGATTTTACTACATTTATATTCGATACCATTTCTTCAATATGAGAATTTAACTTCCCTAACTCTACTTGTTGTTGCTTAAATAGAACTCTAGTCCTCTTTGCTATAAAGTTACTTAGAAACATTACTATTGGTATCAATATAATACTACAAAAGGTCAAAATTGGACTTAATATAAACATCATAATGAAAGTCATCAATATATTTAAAATTCCTGTAATTAATTGTACTAATGAATTTGAGATTCCTGTACTAATATTATCAACATCATTTGTTACCCTGCTCATAATATCTCCAGTAGAACTTTTATCAAAGAAGGTTATTGGTAGATTTTTAAATTTCAAAAACAAATTACTTCTCATCTCTTTAACTATACTTTGAGATAGTCTAGCTGTACATATACCCTTAGACAGTTTAACTGAGAATTCAATTATATAAAATGAGAATAATATAATTATGCCTTTCAAGAAAATGGACCTTGAATAAGTATCAATATTTATTATGTCAACTACTTTCCCAAGAGTATATGGTATTATAGTTGATATAATTGAATCGACTATTACCAGCAAAAAAATTAATCTAGTAATCTTTTTATCTTTTTTAAAGTACATAAAAATTCTTTTAAATGTTTTCTTAAAATCTTTAGGCTTCTCTTTTTTCTTCAATCTACTGACCTTTTGATTTCCAGTACCTAAATTCAATATACTTCCTCCTTAATTTACATCTTCATTTGCTAAGTTCTGCAACTCAAAAATTTTTTTATAAATTGGAGAACTAACCAGTAAATCTTCATGTGTAGCAAATCCAACCACCTCTCCCTCATCTAAGACTAAAATTTTATCACAGTCAATTATAGAACTAATCTTTTGTGAAATAGTTATGATGGTACATTTCTTATTTTCTTTGTTTTTTAAATTATTTATATAATCTTTTATATTCTTTCTAATAGTCGTCTCTGTATTAATATCCATTGCACTAAAGCAATCATCAAGAATTAATATTTGTGGTTTTTTTGCTATAGCTCTAGCTATAGTAATTCTTTGTCTTTGTCCTCCTGATAGGTTTTTACCCCTTTGAAATAAAACTTCATCATAAGAATTTTCAAGTTTTGTTATAAATTGATTTGCATTTGCTATCTTACATGAATTTATAACATCTTCTCTACTTATAGCCTTATTTCCCATAATTATATTTTCTAGTATACTTTTCCCAAATACACTACTATTTTGAAATACTACACCTATTCCTTCTCTTAAACTTTCTTCAGAAACACTGTATATACTATTTCCTCCAATCTTAATATCTCCTTTGTCAACTATATATAATTTTTGAATTAAATTTATTAAAGAAGTCTTTCCTGAACCAGTCTGACCAATCATACCAATATTTTGACCTTCTTCTATTTTAAAAGATACATTTTTTAATATTTTTTCATCTGTATTTTTATTATATGAAAAATAAACATTTTCAAAAACTATATCACCACTTGTAAATTTTAAATTCTTTTCTTCAACATTTAAACTGGTATTTTTCTCAATTATTTCTTCATTCTCATCAAGCAAAACTTCACTTACTCTTTCATAAGAAGCTTTTGCGCGAACAAAAACATTAAAAACATGTGAAATCATTATAAGTGAGGTTAATATTCTAGTCATATAATTTACATAAGCAACTATAATTCCAATTTTAATTTCTCCTGAATAAACTAAATGTCTTCCAATTAATAATATTATTATTATGGAAATATTAATAATTATTGTAATTGTAGGTCTAAAAAACGACATCATTGTTGTAGCTTTTCTACTATTTTGAAAAAGCTCTTCATTTAACTCTTCAAAACGTTTACTCTCATAATTGTATCTGCAAAATAATTTAACTACTTTTATTCCACTTAAAAACTGTCTTAATTTTGAATTTATTTTATCTGTACTTTCCTGTACATTTTTAAATAGTCTATATCCAATCTTCATATTGAGTAATATTATAATAAATATAATTAAAACTGCAACTAAGATAATTATTGACATCTTTAAATTTAATTTTATGGCTATAATTAAGCTTCCTATACACATGATTGGCGATTTTATAAAAACCCTCATCATTCCATGAACGAATTGTTGTATTTGGTTAATATCATTAGTGATTCTTGTTATTAGTGATGCTCTACCAAATTTATCTATTTGTTTTAATGAATATGTATTTATCTTTTCAAATACATCCTGTCTCAAATCGTAGGAAAAGCACTGAGAAACTCTTGCTGAGATTATACTTCTTATTATTGAAAATATTGCCCCTAAAAAGGTTATTCCTATCATTAAAGCTCCAGTTGATAATATGTAATCTAAGTTCTTATTTGAAACTCCTATATCTATTATTTTTGCCATTATAGTTGGTTGAGCTAAATCACAAAAAGCTTCCAATGTCAAAAAAAATACTGCTGTCAGAAATAATACTATATATTTTTTTATGTATTTTTTAAAATACCTCATTTAATCATCCCTTCATAGAATTTTCTCATTATAAAAAGTATATCATAATGGCTAATTTAATTGATTGTATCAATTATAAATATTTGTTTTATTATTAATTTTTATACTATACACGTTATAAATTATTTGTTTTTATTTCCTATATTTATATATATTTATAGCATACTATTATATATAATATATATGTATTAAAATTAAGACAAAACTTTAACTTTACTATTTGTGTAAAAAGTAATATAATTTAAAATTGATTATAAATCTAACTTTTTCTCTATCAAAATATTTTAGGAGGTGAGACATTTGAAAAAAACTAATAGTTTAAAAGAATTTTTAAACTGGAATAATATCAAGAATTTAAAACCTTCAAATGGTTTAAAAAATATATTAGAAATTTTTAAAAATGACCTAAAAGATATACGTGGAAATTACGCAGTACTTGTAATAGTTGTAGGACTTGCTTTTTTACCTTCTTTGTACGCTTGGTTCAATATAAAGGCATCTTGGGACCCTTATGGAAGTACTGCTAATATGCTTGTAGCAGTAACAAATGAAGATAAAGGAAATGAAATAGCAGGTCAAAAGATTAATGTAGGAGACCAATTAATCGAACAACTTAAGGATAATAAAAGTTTAGGTTGGCAGTTTGTAGATGAAAAAACCGCTCTTGAAGGTGTTAAAAAAGGTACTTATTATGCGTCACTTAAAATACCAAAGAATTTTACAAAAGATTTAACATCATTAATTACGGATGATGTTAAAAAAGGTGAAATTATTTATACAGTAAATGAAAAAATAAATGCAGTTGCACCAAAGATTACTGACAAAGGTGCTTCTACAATACAGTTACAAGTTAATCAGACTATAGTAAAAACAGTAAGTGAAATCGTTCTTGGTATATCAAATGGAGTTGGTGCAGGAATTGAACACAGTCTTCCAAAATTAACAAAGGTTGAAAGTTCTCTTATCGACCTTCAAAAGAGATTTGACCATATAAATAAGACTGTCGATTTAGCCTCTGATGCTACTTCAAAGTTGTCTGATACAGTTAAAGATATTAAATCAGATTTACCTACTATTAAAAAGACTTTAAATGATACAAAACTGTTATCAAATGATTTAAAGAAATTCTTAGAGGATACAAATGACAATTTAGATGAGCTTTCTCCTCTTATAAAATCTGATTTAAATTTAATGGTTGACCTTTCATCTTCGGCTTCTTCCCTTACATTAAATTTAATTGATGCTGTAAATAGTGGAAGTGAAGATGTCCCTAAGTTGATAGATAATTTATCAGAAAAGCTTTCTAATTTACAATCTTTAAATGATACATTAGAAGACTTTTTAACTAAATTAAACCAGCTTACATCAAATAATAGATTGGATGATGTAATAGATAACCTAGAAGACTCTAACAATAAAATAGATTCCTCTATATCAACATTGAATGACATTAAAAACAAGGTTATATCTGGGCAACAACCATCTATAAGTGCATTAAATAATGTTTTAAGTTTATCAAATGGTATTGGAAGAATTAATTTAAATATTTTAAATAATTTTGATTCAAAAATATCAAAACCTATAAATAGTATATTTTCAAATAGTATAAAAGTAGCAAATGATATAATTACTGTTTTAGATAAGGCAGAAGCAAAACTTCCAAAGGTTGAAGAAATACTTACTACTTCTCTAAGTCTTTCAGGAAATGCACAGGAAAGTATATCATTAATAAGAGAAAGACTTCCTCTTGCAAAAGGAATGTTGGATGACTTGATTGATAATTTAAGTAAGATTAGTAATGGTGAAGATATGAAAAAATTAGTCAGCTTACTTGAAAGTGATATATTAACAAAGTCTAATTTCTTAAAGGAACCTGTTGAAGTGAAAACAGAAAAATTATATCCAATTGAAAATTATGGTTCTGCAATGACACCATTTTATAGTGTTCTTTCTACATGGGTAGGTATATTACTTCTTTCAGCATTATTATCTACATCTGTACATGGAAACTATAAGCCATATGAAATTTATTTTGGAAGGGGTCTTACTTTTCTAAGTATAGCTCTCATCCAAGGCTTCATAATTGGAACTGGAGACATACTATTATTAGGAGTAACAGCAAAGCATCCAATTTTATTGATACTTCTGCTTATGTTTACTAGTATGGTATTTAACTTTATTGTTTATTCTTTGGTTTCTGTATTTGGAAATGTAGGAAAAGCAATTGCAATAGTACTATTAGTCGTTCAAATTGGTTCTTCTGGTGGTACATTCCCTATACAAGTTACACCTACATTCTTCCAAAGAATAAATCCTATAATGCCATTTACCTATGCAATAGGTGCTACAAGGGAAGCAGTGGGTGGTATATATGCTCCAAATTTAACTAAAGATATATTAGTTCTATTGCTATTTATGATTCTGTCTATTTGTTTAAATGTACTTCTAAAAGGACCTATAAACAGAATTATAAAACCATTTAACGATAAATTTGGTGATAGTAATTTAACTGGTCATTAAAAAATCAATTTTGTATTTAAATATATTTTTTAAAAACAGAATTTCAACCTTATATTAAAGGTAGTAGCTTCTCAGTTACTACCTTTTTTAACTTCAAAACTAAAATTTATTACATAATGTAAATGACTGATATTCATTCATTGACTTTCAAAATTCCTTATGTTATTATGTATTTGAAATTATAAGGAGGATACTATATGGCACGTATTACTAAAGAACCAAGTGAACGTAAGCAAGAAATTCTAGATACTGCAATAAAATTATTTTATGAAAATGGATATGAGAAAACTTCTATAACTGATATTGCAAAACATATGAATGTTGCACAAGGATTATGTTATCGTTATTTTCCATCAAAAGAAAGCCTATTTGATAGTGCTATAGACTACTATGCACAAACTCTAGTGGACAAAATGTCTACTATTATAGATAATACAGATAAAACATTAAAGCAAATTATTGAAGAAGTACCTACATTTATTGATATAGAAACTGATGATAACCATTACTACAAAGTATGTCACGGAGAAAAGAGTAAAAAAATTCATGACCAATTATCTTTAAAAATATGTGAAAAACTTATTCCTATAGTAAAAAAACAGCTTCAACTGGCTAATTTACGAGGAGAAATTAATATTCCTGACACTGATACCACAGCATACTTTTGTGTATATGGTCAGCAAGGAATATTATTACGTGAAGATATTTCAAATACTGAAAAAGTAGAAAAAATTTGTTCTTTCCTAAATTACCTTATGAACATATAAGTATATCCCTGCTTAATAAACAGGGATATATTCAGTATTCAATATAACTTACATACTTTAATTAAGATAATCAGTTATTCCTGAGTTTAAATTATACAGATGTTCAAATCCTTCCTCAGCCAATAAATTACATGCAGTAACACTTCTATGACCACTTCTACAATAAACCACTACTTTCTTATCCTTATATTCATAAATTTCATCTATGTTATTAATTAGCTCTTGTAAAGATATATTTATAGCATTTTCTATTTTACATTCTCTAAATTCATCTTTAGTTCTTACATCTAATAATAAAATATCTTTTTCATTTTTCATCATTTCTTTAAGTTGTTTCTTATTTATATTCTTGTACATATGTCTAAGATTCCTCCATTTTATTTGTATATATTACTTATACCCTTTATTCTTCATACAACAACAAATATTCTTTTATATTTTTCTCAGCTATATAAAAGATATACTTAATAAAAGCTTTTTTTATTGTTAATAATCTGTTGATTAAAATAATTAAGAATGTTATGCTAATTATAAATTATTAAAAGGGAAAAGAGGTAGTGTAATATGTTTAAGCAAAGGCTCTCTAAATTATTATCTAGTACATTAGTATTGAGTATGTTATTTACTGCTGCTCCAAATATTACTTTTGCTGATAGTAATGTAAAAGATAACTCGGAGAAATATCAAAGTTCTGACATAAAGCTAAATGATTATAGCAAAAACTCAGAATCTTATCCAAAAACTAAAGCTCTTGCTAAAGAGAAAATTAAAACTTTATTATCTAAGTATGGAATTGAAAATGCTCAATATGCTTTGATTGATAATGGTAAAATTGAGATTTCTGGTAATGGTGGAGTCTACAGTAGACAGGATAATAAAAATTTAACTAAGGATAACATGTATAATATTGCATCTATCAGTAAGATGTTTACTACTACTGCTGTTATGAAGTTAGTAGAAGAGGGAAAAGTAAAATTAGATACTCCTATTGTAAATTATATACCTGAATTTAAAATGGCTGATGAGAGATACAAAGAAATCACTCCAAGAATGTTATTAAATCACTCATCAGGATTAATGGGAAGTACTTTAAAAAATGCTCTTTTATTAGGAGATAATGATTCTTATGGTCACGATAGTTTTCTAGAAGAATTAAAAAAACAAAGATTAAAAGCTAAACCAGGAGCTTTTTCTGTTTATTGTAATGATGGATTTACTTTAGCTGAAATTTTAGTAGAAAAAGTATCTGGTATGACATTTACTAATTTTATTGACAAGTACATAAGCAGTCCACTTAATTTACAAAATACAAAAACTCCAGAAGATAGTTTTGATAGTTCAAGACTTGCAAAAGCCTATGTACCTTATTTTGAAGATGCTGTACCACAAGATAATTTTAATACCATAGGTGCTGGTGGTTTATATTCAAGTGCAGAAAATCTATGTACATTTGCACAAACATTTATGAAAAAATCAAATGGTATTCTTTCACCTTCTTCAATAAAAGCTATGGAAAATAAAGAATATTTAAATGGTCTATGGCCTGAGGGAGAAGATTCTATACTTGGATATGGTTTAGGATGGGATTGCGTAAACACTTATCCATTTAATCAATATAACTTAAAGGCTCTTACAAAAGGTGGAGACTCTTTACTATTCCACAGTAATATTATAGTGCTTCCAGATGAAAATATGGCAGTTGCAGTTGTTTCTTCTGGTGGAAGTAGTCAACTTAATGAAATAATTGGACAAGAAATGTTACTGTCTGCATTAAAAGAAAAGGGTAAGATTAAGGAAATAAAACCTGATAAAACATTCAGCAAACCACAACAAGTTAAAATGCCAAGTTATTTAAAAGAAAATAGTGGTCTTTATGCGTCTTCAAATATGATAAAAGTTGATGTTAATGATAATGGAACTTTAACAGTATCTTCTCCTTATCTAGAAAATGGACCTGAAGATAAGTATGTATATATAGGACAAGATAGATTTGTTTCTGAAAAAGGTAATAGTTGTTTAAAATTTGTAAAAGAAAAAAATAACCTTACATATTTAAATATGAGCTCTTACGATGATGTTCCAGGATTAGGTCAAACAGCAAGTTTATATTATGTAGCTCAAAAGGTAGATAGTAGTAATAATATATCAGATAGCGTAAAAGAAGCATGGAAGAAAAGAAATGATAAAGGTTACTATATAGTAGATGAAAAATATACTTCTCAGCACTATATGTTTGGTTCTGTAAAGGCAGTTCTTGGTCTTTCAGATGGAACTCCTGGTTATATAGCTAATACTAAAATAGCAGATGAAAATAACTCAAATGCATTTATAGAAATACCTGGTGTAATGGGACGTGACTTAGCTGATATTAAACTTCATAAAGAAAATGGTACAGAGTATTTAACTTTTGCCACACAGACATATATTAGTGAAGATTCTATAACTAATTTGCCATCAGAAAAATCTTTCACATGCGAGTTAGCATCTAATGGCTATGCAAAATGGTATAAGATTGGTGATGATATAGCAAACAAAAAAATAGAAGTTAATCTTCCTCAAAATTCATCTTTTGCTGTTTACGATGCTAAAGGAATTCCTGTAAACTATTCTTTAGTTACAAAGAATAATAGAGTTAGATTGCCAAAAGGAGGCGTAATTGTTTTCTCAGGAAGTCCAAATGCTAGATTTGAAGTTGCATATCAAGATGAGGTAAATGCAAATACATTGACAGGAACTGATAGATATGAAACTTCTATTAAGATAAGTCAAGCAGGTTGGGAAAATGCTGAAAATGCAGTTTTAATAAATGACTCAGCAATTGCAGATGCTTTGGCTGCAACACCACTTGCATATAAGAAAAATGCTCCTATATTATTAACTGGAAGCTCTCAAATAAACGAAAAAACTTTAGCTGAATTGAAGAGATTAAAAGTTAAAAATGTATATGTAGTTGGTGGAGAAGCTTCTGTGAATGAAAAGTCCCTAGATACTATAAAATCAAATAATATTTCTGTATCTAGAATTTCAGGAAATGATAGATATCAGACTTCTATGAATATTGCCAAAGAATTGAATAATATTAGTAACATTTCAAAGATTTCAGTAGTTAATGGTGAAAAAGGATTAGCCGATGCAGTAAGCATTGGAGCTGTATCAGCTCAAAATGATATGCCTATAATACTTACTAATGAAAACAGTAATATAGATGAAATAAACAACTTATTTAAAAACAAAAAAATTGAGAAGTCTTATGTAATTGGTGGAGAATACACAGTTTCTAAAAATATAGAAAGTAAACTTCAAAATCCACAAAGAATATCAGGTAGCACTAGAAATGAAACTAATGCAAAGGTAATAAAAGAATTTTATAAAGATTCTAAGATAGACAACCTATACGTTGCTAAAAACGGAATCAATAAACAAGATGATTTAATAGATGGATTATCTGTTGGAGTTTTAGCTGGAAAAACTAAGTCTCCTGTAATATTAGTAGGAAATTTATTAGATTATAATCAAAAAGAACTATTTAAAACTATGAGATTTAAATCTGTAACACAAATTGGTGGAAATGGAAATGAGAATTCATTTAAACAAATAAAAGAAATAGCTTAATATATTAAAATGGGCTATATTTAAGTAATATTACTTAAATATAGCCCTATTTTATCTATTTATCATTCATACTTAACAATTTATCCAAATATACTGACTTTAATTGTTTGCTGGCTAAAACTTTTTTAGCTGGTTCAAGTTTTAATATAGCTGATAGTATAGCTCCCATAGCTCTATGACTCGCTAATGCATTGTTATCAAAAATTAGATTTTGTAATTGTCCTTTTTCAATTGCCATTAGAACTGCTCTATGTACTGAGTTTGCTGGAGTTATTATCTTTTCATCTCTCTTTAATAGCATAATACTATTTTTATGACAATTTCTAACGCAAACTCCACAACCTAGGCATCTATCCTCATCAATTTTTATATATTCTTTATCATTTTCCTTGACCTTGCTTATTGCATCTATTGGACATGCAGATATACATTTACCACATTTTACACAACTTTCATGGTTTATATTTGGTATAAAGCTAGTAGTCTGTACTGGATGAAGGTTTCCAAATCTTTTAGCTGCTACTAATGCCTCGCAACAACAGCCACAACAATTACATATGAATGTAACTCCTTTTCTAACATTTTCTCCACATTGAACTAAGTTATGCTCATATGCTTGATGAAGTAGCTCTTTACATTCTACTTTATCTACACGTCTTGCAAATTTGTTATTTATTAAAGAATTTGCTACGTTGTCAAATGTCATACATATATCCATAGGAGCATCACAAGCCTTACCAACATGTTGCATTCTATGTCTACAGTAGCACATACTTACACCTATATGAGTCGATGTATCAATTATATGAGTGGCTCTTTCATAATCTAAAATACTAACTTCATTATCATTAGTTAAAACTTCCTCTTGAACATACACTCTTCCAAGCTTTGTTTCCGTTGAATAAAATAAATCTTTTATAAAATCTTCTTCTACATTCATATATTGATAGTAAAGTTCTGCTAAAAGTTTTTGGTCTATATCATGTCTTGTTCTCATCATAGCAAACTCAAAAAAGCCAGCCATTGGAGGAGGCATTATATATTTTTTTCCTTTATTATCTTCTATATCTAGTATCAGAGCCTTACTTGCAAGTTTATCTAATACTCTATATGCTTCACTTTCACTTACACTCCAGATTTTAGCTGCTGTTTTTACTCTAAAAGGCTTTATTGGAAGCTGAGCTACTAATTTGGCTTCTTGTTCTGTATATAATACATTTAGTATTTTGTATAATGTATCTGATGGTGGAGCACCTTGTGGAAACTTGTTTATTCTTTCCTCTAAACTTTTATACATGTTCTTCGCAGTTATATGAGAAATAGTAATCACCTTCTTTTTCTTTTGTTTTCCAATAAAATCAAATATTTATACTTATTTATAAATACTTTATCTAAACCCTTACTTTATATAATACCAATTCTTTCTAAATAGTTAAATACCTCTAGTAATTTATTTATTAGATTTCTTATATAAATAAAAAATCGTTTATTTAGTATAATAATAGTTTATACCAATTAAACGATTTTAATAATATTTTATATAAATAAAAATTACTTTTATATTTAGATACTTTCTCTTCTTATATTATCTATTATATTTTCTTTGTTCAATTTATTCATTGGTATATAAGCTGCTATAAAAGTTATTATAAAAACACTTACTATACATATAGCTATTGCTGCCCATGGTATAACAGGAGAAAACTCAAGCACACCTGAAATAAGTTTATTCATAACTAGAGTCATACCAATACCAATTGGTATTCCAAATAATAAAGATAATATACCATATATAAAACTTTCTAAATATATCATTTTCCTAAATCCTTTAGGAGTAACCCCTATAGATTGTATTATCGCAAGTTCTCTTTTTCTTAGATTTATACTTGTACTTACTGTATTTAGTATATTTGTAACACTTACTAGAGATATAACTGCTATAAAGCCATATACAAATATTTTGACAACCTTTAGATTTTGTTTCTCTTCTTCACTTCTTCCACTTTCATCATGGAAGTTAAAATTATTTTTATCAGCTAAAGATTCTACTCTCTTCTTAGTCTGAACATCTCCTTCTGAATCTATAAATATAAGACTTCTATTTAATTTTAAACCTAAATTTTTAGCAACTTCATCATAAGTTATAAATTGCAAGCCCATATTTTGATAACCCATTCCTAGACGTTCTTCATCAGTTATAGCAAGAATTTTAATCTTCATTTTTTTACTTGAACCATTGTCATCAAGATATTCACAATTTACTGTATCTCCAACTTTGTAATTAGTTAACTCTACTATACCTTTCTTACCACTGGATTCAAAGTAACTTTTTCTAACTAGAATCACACCATTTTCTTTAATTGCTTTTTCCTTATCAAAAGAACCTTTTATTAAATTATTTGTTTTATTTTTTATTGAAAATTCTCCTGGAAACCTTAATTCATTATTTATAAAGTCGTATTCATAACTATCTCCATTCTTATACTGTTCACAATAATCCTTAATTAAATCTTCATTGGATTTATTTATTTTATTTTCACTTACTCTTATAGACATAGACTGACCTGTTGCTAATTCAAAGTTTTTTATTCCAGGAATCTCCTGTAATGTACTTATAACATCATCAATAGGTCTAGCTGTACCCTTTGCAGTTAAATATAAATCATAGTTTTTTTGAGAATTTCTAATTTCTTCACCTCTTAATAAAAGTAATGTAAATCCACTAAAAGATATAAAAATTATTATACTTATCATTAAAGAAAAAAGGGTTACTATGAATTTTTTTCTATTTCTTCTCATATTTTTATATGCAAGTACTCCTTCAGTCTTAAAAATCAGTTTAATAAGTTTTGAGTCTTTGACTTTTCGTACTTTATAGTCTCCACTGTTTTTAATTATATCAAGTGGAGAAATATTAGAAGCTGCTATTGCAGGTAATAGAATTGATATAAATATTGTAAATAAAACTATTATTATACTAACAATAATTATTATTGGGTTATACACTATTTGTAAACTCATCTGTGTAACAATCGATTCTGTAAAATACCTATTTATAGTTTTAAATAATAAGTCTATAGCTATTGTTCCAGATATTAGCCCTATTGGTATTCCAATTAAACTAATTATAATACCTTCTATAAAGACCAACTTTTTAATTTGGCTAGATGTAGTACCTATAGAATTTAATATTCCAAACTGTTTTTTTCGTTCAATTATAGAAATGCTAAAAGAGTTATATACTGTAGCAATAGTACATATAACTACTAAAATAGTCACTACTGCAATTATAGACTTTATAGAGCTATTTATGTTTGCGTACTTACTAGCACCTTGTAATCTTAATAAATGTTCATTGTATTTTACCATATCAGAAACTGATTCTTCATCTTTATTTGGATATATGTTTTTGCTTATTTTTTTACTTATTTTATATACATCTTTAGGATTTTCTACTGTTACTGAGATGTTCATTGTGCCATTGTAATTAACTGCAGGATTAAAGTAAGTTATAGCAGTTGTAATTTCATCATAAAGCTCAAATCCAGGTTTTTTAATTATACCAACAAGTTTAAAAGTTCTTTCCTTTTCGTTCGCTATATAATCACCCTCATGAAATACCATGTTATCAATCTTTTTCTTATTTGAGTCAAACATGTCTCCTACTTTTAAGGTTATCTCATCTCCTATTTTTAATTTATCATCCATAAGATTAATAACATTTTCACTTAGAACAATTTCTCCAACCTTAGATGGCAATCTACCTTCTTCTATAGAAATTTTATATCCATCCATAGCATTTTTATCATACTGTTTTATACTTAATATAGCATTTTCACTATTTTCTAATTTAGAATATCCAATTTGCTTAGTAAATGCATGTTTTTCTATTTCAGCTGATTTTGTTACATATTCCATATCTTTTTTATTTACATCATTGAATGTAACATGAAAACTTCCATCATTCTTTATAGTTTCTCTTACTTGATAATCCATGAAACTTTCAAATATATTTCCTATGCCACAGATTAAAGCTGTTGAAAGTATTATCCCAATTATAGTTACAATAGTTCTTCTTTTATTTTGTTTTAAGTATCTAATAGTTAGTGATGTATATAAGTTCATCTACATCACCTCATCACTTTTTATAATTCCATCTTCTATACCTATAATTCTGTCGGCTTGAAGTGCTATGTCTTTGTCATGAGTTATCATTATTAGAGTCTGATTGTATTTCTTTACTGATAATTTTAATAATTCTAGTATTTCTTTCGAGTTTTTACTATCTAAATTACCTGTTGGTTCATCTGCTAATACTATAGAAGGTCTATTAATCAAAGCACGTCCTATAGAAGTTCTTTGTTGCTGACCTCCTGATAACTGGTTTGGAAGATGCTTTTCTCTATCATTTAGACCTAGTGTTTTCATCAAATCATTTAAATATTCTTTGTCGATATCTCTATTGTCAAGTTCTGCTGGAAGCAATATATTTTCCTTTACAGTTAAGACTGGAATTAAGTTATAAAATTGATATATAAGACCTATATTTCTTCTTCTAAATATTGCTAAATCTTTGATTTTCAAATTATAGATATCCACATCATTTATATAAACTTTACCACTAGTAGGTCTATCAACACCTCCTAGCAAATGTAATAATGTACTTTTACCACTTCCACTTGGCCCTGTTATTGCTATAAACTCACCTTTTTCAATTGATAGGCTTACATTTTTTATAGCATCAACTTTTGTTTCATTTTTACCATAACTTTTAGTTAGATTTTCTACTCTTAAAATTTCCATGGCTACCTCCAATATTTATATTCTATACTTCATATATTAGACTTTAGCTATTACTACAAAGTGAATTAAATATTACAGATTAGTCACTATTATCAGCATACATTTTATGAAATATTATATGGAATTCTGTACCTTTGCCCTTTTCACTATTTACATAGATATCTCCATTTTGACTTTCTATTATTGATTTTGACATTGCAAGACCTATACCTACACTATCCTCTTTTGAACTACTTCTTCCTCTATAAAATCGTTTAAATATATGTGGTATATCTTTTTTATCTATTCCCTCGCCATCATCTTTTATTATTAGTTCAGAAAATAATGGATTTTCTTTATATGTCATACTTATATTTCCAAATTCAGGAGTATGTTCTATACAATTTTTAATTATATTCACTAATGCTTCCACAGACCAATCAATATCGCCAATATAGGATACATTATCGTTTCCTTCTATAGTTAATTTTTGATTTTTAGTTTCCATAGGTATTTTCATTGGTTGCATTGCTCTATGTATAAGTTCACTAAATTTTATCTTATCTTTTTTAAACTTTATCACTTTTGCTTCTACTTTTGATAGTTTAAGCATGCTTTTAATTAGCCAATCCATCCTATTTAACTGATTCTTTATCTTATCTAAGAAATCTATTTTTACTTCGTATGGTACATCATTATATAACAAGTCATTCAACATTATTAAAGAAGTCATAGGAGTTTTTAATTGGTGTGATATGTCAGAAATTGTATTATTTAAAAATATTTTTTCTGATTTCAAAAGTTCAACCTTTTCATTAAGAATTGTCGTCATCTTTAATAGTTCAGTTTTTAAAAGACCTACCTGACCTTCTTGATTTTTATTTTTCATATCAAATGCTTTTCCTTCTGAACTATAGTAAACATACTTAGTCATATCTGATAAATCATTGTACATTACCTTAAAATAACTAGCAATCAATATAAATATTAGAATAAATATTATGCATACCAAGATTATATTTGTTTTTATAGTCTCTAAAACTAATTTAGAAATTATAGGCTCAGAGTTTATTTTAATAGATTTATCGTAATTATACTTACTTAATATTTTCTCTCCATAGTCTATATTTCTTATAGATTTTCCTTGAGTTATTATATCCACTATCTCTCTTTCTAAATTTGGATATTTGCTAGACAGTGTTCCTATTATCGCTTGATTATTTTTTACAATCATACCTTTAGTTATATCCATATTGATTATGCTAAACCCAATAGATATAGTAATAGCAACAAACATCAAAACAATATACTTACTTAAAAACCTCTTCACTTCTGGATTATATAGAAACATTATTTTCACTTCCTATCCATTTATAACCAAGGCCTCTTACAGTTTCTATGTAGATTGGCTCACATAAGTCATCACCTATTTTTTCTCTAAGTCGTTTTATATAAACAGTTAGAGTATTATCATTTACAAAATCATACGTTACATCCCAAAGTTTTTCCAATATTTGAGTTCTGCTTAAAACTGTATTTTTGTTCTGTATAAGAATTAGAAGAAGTTTATATTCAACTGATGTCAGAAATATTTCTTTTTCATTTTTATATACTCTAGCTTCTAATGTATATATACTTAAATCTCCAAATTTGAGCATTTTCTTAGCTTCTTCTAAAGTATTACCTTTTCTTCTTAAAACAGCTTTTATTCTAGATATTAATTCTCTAATTCTAAAAGGCTTTGTTATATAATCATCTCCACCCATATCAAGACCCATTACAATATTTACTTCTTCATCACAAGCAGTCAAAAATATTATCGGAATTTGAGAGAATTCTCTTGTATATTGACACAATTCATAACCAGTTCCATCTGGTAATGTCACATCCAAAAGTATCATGCTATATTCATTAGAAGAAATCATTTCTTTTCCACTTGATAAATTCTTTGCTATATCTACACTAAATCCTTCTTGCTCTAAGGCATATTTTATTCCAAAAGATATGGTACTATCATCTTCAACTATCAATAACTTTAACATAGCTATTTCCTTTCTTTCCATTTTGATTTTAAATTATTTACCTATACAGTTTTTATTATACACAAATACCTTATATACTAAAATATATCTATAATTACAAAATAGTCACAAAGAGTTGTTAAAACTTATAGAAACAAAAATGTAAGTTGTTACTTAACTCACTTAAGAATAATACCTAGTTCTTCAAGTTAAGCTACAACTTACATTTTAGAAACCTTATGTTAAATAATCTAACATAACTATTTGTTTAACAATTTAGAATATAATTTATTCTTCATCATACTTTTTGTATTCTTCTTCTTTGTAAATATTATCTTTTTTATCATCTTCATGTAAATCAATATCAGTCTTTACATCTTTAACACTATTTACATATTGCATCATTTCTTCCTGAGAAACATGTGGACAATTTTCACAGTTTATTCTTCTTGAATTAAATTCTTTTACCTTTTTTTTTAGTTCTTCATACTCATAATCCTGTTTATTATCTCTACAGTTACAGTCATAATCAAATTCGTCATACTTATAGTCATCATAATCACTGTTTCCATAATAATTTGTATCAACCATTTGAGAATTAGATTTACGATTTTTTACCATCTTATATACAGCATATGCACCCACACCTGTAAGAACTGCTCCTGTAAACATCATTGGTTTACTCATTCCATCATCTTTTTTATGCATTTGTCTTTTAATTAAATATGTTAACATATTTTTTCTCCTTTCTAATTTTTATTTCTATCTATAGATAGTATCTGTATTATTTTGATAAAAATTATGTTATTTTTAAATTACAATTTTTACAAAATATAAATTTATATTTTGTGTTTGACATTATTTTTTATGTTATACTATATATATAACAATCGTTTTCATTTATAAAGCATAATGGAGGTCTTTTATGGTTTTAAATTTAGATTTTAATAGTGATAAATCTATTTATGTACAAATTAAAGAAGAAATAACTAAAGCTATAGCTTCGGGAGAATTGAAAATAAACGAATCACTTCCATCTGTAAGAAGTATGGCTGAAAATATTGGTGTAAATTTGCATACAGTAAATAAGTCTTATAATGAGTTAAAAGAAGAAGGCTTCTTAAATATTGATAGAAGAAAAGGTGCTATTGTTGCTGAATTACCAATAAAAGCTGCAAATCCAACTCGTCAAAAAAATAAGCTTGACTTAGAACTTCTAGTAGCAAAATCTTATTTATCAGGTATCAGCAAAGAAGAATTTTTATCACTAAGTTCAAATTTATTTGACAAATACGAGGTGAAATATCATGAGTAAGATTGAATGTTTATTTACAATATTTCCAGTTTTAATTTTGATGTATGCTTCATTTTATTTCATGCCTTATTTAGTAGGTAAAAAACATATTTATGGAGTTTCTATAGACCAAGAACACAAAAACTATACTAACTTTATAATGTTGGATAAGAAGTTTAAAAAACTTTTATCTTTAGGTTTTATTATGGACTTTATATTAATTTTTATCCTAGTTCTTGCATTTAATAAACTGGAACTTTCTTATTTTATTGGTATAATGGGATTTTTATTATATGAAAGTCTATTATATATTTATACTCATAATAAAGCTAAAAAGTTTAAATCAGAAATTTATTCTACAGAAGGTCATATAGATATAGATTCAAAGTTAATAGTAGATATGGATTTCTTAAATAAAAAAAATAAAATAATAAAAAGGTTTAAAATATTATATTTAATACCAATACTACTTGCTTTTGGAATGAGTCTTTTTATAGTATTTAATTATAATCAACTGCCAGACTTAATTGCTATCAATTGGACTATAAATGGAACTCCTAATTCTTTTATGGAAAAATCATATTTTAATGTTTTTAAATTAATAGGCACTGCATTTTGTTTAATCATTTTATTGTATATAACTTCTATTGGTTCTATAAAGTCAAGAATTAAAATAGATTCAAATAAAATTGAAGAAAGTCGAGCTGAAAACATTAAATATCTAAACAAAATTGGTTATTTATTTTTGATATTGATGATTTTAATGACAATACAACTTTTTACTGCTTTTTTATCAATAAAAACAAATTTATCAACTGCTATAATTATAGTAACATTTTTAGTTATAATTTATTTAATAATAACATATATTAAGTCTCCAAATTTAAAGTCTAACTCGTCCTATTCTCCAGAAGATGATGAAAAACATTGGATAGCAGGCATTATATATAATAATCCAAACGACCCATCATTAATGGTTGATAAGAGATTTGGTATTGGGTATACTGTAAATTTTGGAAATCCTATTGGAAAAATAATATATATTGCTATAGCTTTACTTTTAATTTTTTCATTGTTTAGCCTAATAAAATCTCTTTTACTTTAAATACCATAAAAGGTATCTTACTTGTATTATTGGGTATTATATTTTGTAGGATAAGAAATATTTCATATTATCATTGAAATATAGTATTTATATATTACTAGAAATGGAGATTTGCATAATGTTGTCAAAAGCTGAAATCAAATACTTTAATGAATGTGCTTCTGAAATACTTTCTTCAGAACAAGTACAACTTATGAGAACATTTCCTCATCATGGCAATGTTTCATGTCTTGAACATAGTTTATCAGTAGCATATTATAGTTATCTATTATGTAAAAAATTGCACCTAAATGTTGATATTCAAAGTGTTATTAGAGGAGCTTTATTACACGACTTTTTCCTTTATGACTGGCATTACAAAGGGGATAGAAAAGGATTACACGGATTTACTCATCCTAAAGAAGCACTAAAAAATGCAAATTTATTTTTTCAAATAAATGAAATGGAAACTGATATCATTTTAAAACATATGTGGCCGCTTACTATTAAGCCACCTAAATACAAAGAAGCATTAATTGTATGTTTGTTAGATAAATTTTGCTGTTTGGTTGAGACTTTAAAGATACATTCTTTATTATCTCCTTATCATGTATAAGATAGTGTTTAATATTGTTAAAATTAACAAACAAAGAGGTATTAAGTATTAAATTTTACTTGATACCTCTTTACTATTTCATTATTTATTTTTTTAAATATCATTGTAAGTCATAATATTTAACCTTGATAACTTACCCTTCTTATAGACATACTTACTACCTTAAATAACAGTAAACCAGCTATTAAATTTATTAGTATTGCTGGTACTACTGCAACCATAAACAATGCCATAAATGAACCTCCAGGAAGACCTACTATTATTTGAGCAAACAGTAAAAATGCAGTTCCACTCACAATAGTTCCTATTGGAAATATTATTGTAGCTACTATTAAGTCTTGCTTTTTATTACTTAAGTTTTTCATAAATGGTAATTTATAAATTACATACATTATCATGAACATTATATTTATTGTAATAGTTTTATCAAGTATGTTTGGAATCTGACCACCTGGAAATTTAGTTGTTAGTGCTGCAAATATTCCTGTCACAATTCCTGCTACTAGACAAATCTTATAATCCTCTTTATTTAATATCATTATTATAAACATCATTGCTAGTGATATATCTGGTTGCATTGGAAGTCCTATAGCAGGTGTAAGTTGATGTATTAGTAATCCCATAGCTAAAAGTATTGCATTTAAAGTTAATTTTTTTGTATTCGTTTTCATTGTAATAATTCTCCCTAATTTTATTAATATTTATTTTATTTTTTTGCCAATTTTCTAAATCATCCTCTTTAGCTTTGAAAGTTCATAACATCTTTTTCACCACCTTTTTCTGAAATTTATATATTTTCTTTTAAGAGTTTTTGTAAAATAAAAAACTCCGTCCTAAATCAATAGGACGGAGATTATCCGCGTTGCCACCTAAATTATATAAAAAATAAACCCTAAGTTTAATTCTTATACATCTCATTATCAGGTACTTACATACCCTATTCGCTGTAACGTGCGACTGACGATAAAGTCTACTTTCATAATAATATGATTTCAATTCACTCCTCTAAGGTCCATTCACTATATCCCTTCTTGCTAAGATTCCACCCTCCTCAGCTCTCTATGTTGAAGCTAAACATAATTACTCTTCCTTGTCATAGGATTTTTAATTTGCTGTTGCTATTATAATATTCTAAATTTTTATAATTGTCAACTCTAATTTTTATTTTAAATTTGTAAAAAGGATAGCATAATCTTTATAAATGTTTTAAAATTTAATTTAATAATCAAAATTAGAAAGGATGATATTATGTTTAGAGAAATGAGATTGAAAAAGAGAGAAATGACAAAAGAAGATACTGTAGAAGTATTAAAAAATGGTGAATTTGGTACTTTTTCTACTATATCTGAAAATGGCTATCCTTATGGAGTTGCTGTAAACTATGTGTACCTTAATGATTCTATTTACTTCCATTGTGCAAGAAATGGTCATAAATTAGATAATATATCAAACAACAATAAAGTTTCTTTTTTAGTAGTTGCTAATGAAAATGTTATTCCAGACAAATTTAGCACTACATATTCTAGTGCTGTGGTATTTGGAAAAGCTTCAACTGTAGAAGGTGAGGAAAAGAAAAATGCTCTTGTAGAAATCATAAAAAAATATTCTAAAGGATTTTTTGAAGAGGGCATGAAATACATAGAGAAAGATATAAATTTAACAACTGTAGTTAAAATAGAAATTGACCATATTTCTGGTAAAGCTTCACGCTTATAATAAATACATTAATATACCTAAAAGTAGCTATACAGCCACTTTTAGGTACTTTAATTTGATATTCTTATACACTCAATCTTTTTAGATAATCTTTTATACCAAGCTTAACATCATCACTTGGTCTTATATCAGAGTTATCTCCTGCTATATGTAGTATTCCATATGCTGGATTGTCTCCTCTTACTGTACATGGAACTGATAAAAGAGTCATTCCCATATGTTGGGCAAATGTATTCATTGCTTGTAAAGAAAGTTCTCCTCCTCCATGTTGTGAACCTGCTGTGGCAAAACAACCAAATATTTTTCCACTCAAAGGAGCACCTACCCAAATATCAGAAAAGCTATCCATAAACATCTTCATTGGACCAGATACATTTCCATAGTATGTTGGTGAGCCCATAAATATAGCATCATAATCTAGCAATTCTTTTCCAGATTTAATTGTATTTATATTCTCAAACTCATCTTTATATTCTTTTGAATTTATTAAATAATACTGAAGAAGTGTTTTTGCAACCTCATCACTTACTTTAAACATATCTACTTCTATATTCATTTCTTCAAGTACTTCTTTGTATGTTCTTGCTAATAAATATGTACTTCCACAAACACTATGAAAAATTACTGCTACTTTCATCTTTATCCCCCTAATTAAATTCAAATTTATTTTTTGTATAGTATTTTTTATAATAAAATACTACTAAATGACTAAATGATACTAAATGGATTCAAATATACATCACTTTTTATTACTTCTATTTCATTAAATTCATCCAAAAATCTCTTCATAACGTTTTTAAATATATCTTCTGTATCAAAATGCCCACAGTCTACTATACACATTCCTATATCAAGTGCATCTTGTGCCTCATGATACTTTACATCTCCTGTTATTAAGACTTCTGCTCCTTGTCTCTTAGCTTTTTTTACAAACTCTGAACCAGCCCCTGTTACAACTGCTACTTTCGTTATATTTGTATTAAGATTTCCAACCACTCTGATATGTTTCATATTTAATTTCTCTTTTATTTTATTTGAAAGATTTTCTAATGTCATACTTTCATCAAGTCTACTTACTCTACCTAAGCCAAATGTCTTGCCTTTATTTTCTAGCTTGTACAAATCATATGCAACTTCTTCATAAGGATGTGCATCCAACATGGAACTTATTACCCCTCCTAAAAGCTTCTGTGGCACCACAGTTTCAATTTTAACCTCATTTACTACTTCTATATCATTTATGCTTCCAAGAAACGGATTAGAGCCTTTTAATGGTTTAAATTGACCTTCACCTTCTATTGAAAATGTACAATCACTATAATTTCCTATATGACCTGCTCCTGAATTACTTAAAACGCTTTTCAATTCATCTGAATAATTACATGGTACATATACTGCGAGTTTATATAAAATCTCGCTTTCTGTTATATCTAAAACCTTTGAGTTACCAAATTCCATAATTTCCATAAAATAGTCATTTAAACCATCAAATGCTATGTCAAAGTTAGTGTGCATAGAATAAAGTGCTATATCATTTTTAATAAGTTTTTGTATAAGTCTACCTTTTAAATCTGCACTATTAATCTTATTGATTTTTCCAAATATAAAAGGATGATGTGTCACAATTAAATCTATGTTTTTTGAGATAGCTTCATCAATAACATTTTCATTAGCTTCCAAAGATACTAATACTTTTTTTACATCTACATCAAAATCTCCAACTATAAGACCTACATTATCCCAATCTTCAGCTAAGCTTAGAGGATACTTTTTTTCAATTTTTCTAGTTAGACTCTTTAATAACATACATACCTCCAATTTATTTTATTAAATTTTCAAGTTTTTTTATTGCAGTTTTACTCTCTTCCCTTTTTTTATCTATTACTTCCCCACTCATTCCTTCTAGCTTATTAACTATAGCACTATATGTCTTTATCTTTTTTTCTATAAATTCATTAAAAAGAGAGTCTTTATTTTCTAAAAGTTTTATTCCAGTTTCAAAGTATATCTCATCTTCTATTATAGTATTTTTGCCTGTGTATTTGGCAACTATTATTTCATATATCCTAAAATCTTCTCTTACCAAAACTTCATCTAAGATTTCATAACCATTATTCAAAAGATAACGTCTAAGTTCTTCTTGTGCTTGCATAGGCTGTAGTATAAATTTTTCTACATTATGTGCTACTTGTTTTTTAGCTTCAAGAAGTTCACTTATCAAAATTCCACCCATTCCAGCAATTATTACTTCTTCTATTTCCCCTATTTCAAGAACCTCTATACCAGAACCCAATCGTAAATCAACCTTATCTAAAAGATTGTTCTGTATGACCTCTTTACGTGCATTGTCAAGAGGTCCTTTATTAACATCTGCCAATACTGCAAACGGCACTCTTCCCTCTTTTAACAAATATACTGGTATATACCCATGGTCAGTTCCTATATCAGCTATTTTTTTACCATATGATATCAATGATGCTATTTTTAATAATCTATCTGTTAATTTCAAATATATATCTCCTTTCAATTTTCCTTGATTTATAGGCCTTATAGTAAGTCATAAGTATTAAATTAAGGTTACTATAAAAAATAAAATTAAATCTCTACTACAAAATAGCCATGAGATATCACTTATCCCATGGCCTTTATACAAAAACATTAATGATGTATCTTTTTAATCTAAATAATCTCTAAGTTTTTTTGATCTACTTGGATGTCTTAATTTTCTTAGTGCTTTTGCTTCTATCTGTCTTATTCTTTCTCTAGTTACATCGAACTCTTTTCCAACTTCTTCAAGAGTTCTAGCCCTACCATCTTCAAGACCAAATCTAAGTTTTAATACTTTTTGCTCTCTATCATTTAATGAGCCAAGTACATCTTCTATTTGTTCTTTTAGTAAAGAATATGCTGCTGCCTCTGCTGGGGCTGGAGCATCATCATCTGGAATAAAGTCGCCTAAATGGCTATCCTCTTCTTCTCCTATTGGAGTTTCTAAAGATACTGGGTCCTGAGCTATTTTCATTATTTCCCTTACTTTATCTTCTGTCATTTCCATTTCTTTTGCAATTTCTTCTGGTTTTGGGTCCCTTCCAAGCTCTTGAAGTAGTTGTCTTGATACCCTTATTAGCTTATTTATAGTCTCTACCATGTGAACTGGTATTCTTATAGTTCTAGCTTGGTCTGCGATGGCACGTGTTATGGCTTGTCTTATCCACCATGTTGCATAAGTACTAAACTTATATCCTTTTGTATAGTCAAATTTTTCGACTGCTTTTATAAGACCTAAATTTCCCTCTTGTATTAAATCTAAGAAAAGCATACCTCTTCCAACATATCTTTTTGCTATACTTACAACCAATCTTAAGTTTGCCTCAACTAATCTTTGTTTGGCTATCTCATCACCTTCGTGCATTCTCCTAGCAAATTCTACTTCCTCATGTGGTTTAAGTAGAGGAATTTTTCCTATTTCTTTTAAGTACATTCTAACAGGGTCATCTATACTTATCCCTTTTGGTAAAGATAAATCCACAGTTTCTATTTCTATTGCAGAAGAGTCTTCATGTGAAATTGCTTCTGTATCTTCATCTAGGTTGCTTATACTCAAATCATCATCAGTAGCCGAAAAATCTATATCAGCTTTATAGTTTTTTGTTTCTGTTATTTCTATTCCCAGATTACCTAAAGTCTCATAAAGATTTTCTACTTGGTCCTTATCAAGTTCAGTCTCCGAAAAAGCTTCCATTATCTCTGCAAGTGTTAATGAACCTTGCTTTTTTCCTTTTTCTATTAATGTCTTAGCAGTGACTTTTTTTAACTCTTTTTTATTCGATTTATTTTCCACACTCAAACCTCCTTTCTCTACAAGCTCTTTAAAATTTTATTTATATCAACTATTTTTAAAGCGATTTCCATAACTCTACCATCTACCTCTTTCATATCATTATTATTTTCTAATTCTTGTTGTTCTCTCAACAAGCTGTTAATTTGTTCTTCTAATGAATTTTTTCGGATATTTGTTATTATTCCTTCTATTTCTTTTGTGTTCTCTAAGTTTATACTATTCAAAGAAATTGAATTTAATTCTTTTAAGTATTCTTCGGATATGTTTAAACTTTTCAATTTGTCAATAGTTATTTTGTCCAATTCTTGATTTTTAATCATGTAATTTAAAATTTCTTTACTTTCTTTCAGTAAAAAATCACTTTCTTCTACTTTTAGTAACGCTATTTCTCTAATTTTTTTATCTTCTAACATTATTTTTATTAGAGTCTCTTCAACTAATTGTTTTCCATCTTGTCTGACTTCGACTTTTTCAATTATTTTTTCTTCTGCTTTCTTTTGATTTTTGTTATTATATGGCTTATTATAATTTTTACCATATACTTCTCTCTTTATAGACTCGACATTAATATCTATTTGATTGCTTAAATACTTTGTATAAAAATCAATTTCAACAGGACTTGTCAATTGTTTTATAATTTTAGAAGCTTCTTTTGCGAACTTCACTCGTTCTTCATCTTTTTGAATATTAAATTCTTTTTTAAGATGATCTATTTTATATTTTATGTAGTGAGTAGAAACATCCATAGCTTTTCTATAATCATTAAGTCCATATTTTCTTACAAATTCATCTGGGTCTTTCGCATCTTTTAAATCCAACACTTTTACATTAATACCTAATTTAGTAAGTATATCTATAGCTCTTAAAGTCGCTTTTATTCCTGGTTCATCAGAATCATAAGATATAATAGCAGTGTCCGCATATCTCTTTATTAAAATACCTTGTTGTTCAGTCAAGGCTGTTCCAAGGGTTGCTACTACATTTCTTATACCATACTGATAAAGCGAAATTAAATCCATATATCCTTCAACTAAGACTATAGTTTTACTCTCTAAATTCTTTCTAGCAAAGTTTAATCCATATAAGTTCTGTTTTTTATTAAAAATTATTGTGTCTGGAGAATTTAAGTATTTTGGTAAAGAATCATCTAATACTCTTCCCCCAAATCCTATTATATTTCCTCTATAGTCGAATATAGGAAACATAACTCTATTTCTAAATTTATCATAGCAATTAGTTCCATCTCTGTTTTTTGCAATTAGACCGCACTCCAACAAATCTTGCTTTTTATATCCTTTGCTGATTAGAGTGTTCATAAGTGAATTCCATGAATCCAAAGAAAATCCTAAACCAAATTTCTTAATAATTTTATCATCTAGTCCTCTTATTCTTAAATATTCATACCCAAGATTCTTACTTCCCAACAAGTTTGAAAGATAAAATCTAGCTGCTTCTGTGTGAATATCTTGAAATTTTTTGGATTTTTCTATTTTAATCCTAGTCTCTTCATTCATGTTAGTGTTAATTTCTATACCGCATTTATTCGCTAAAATTTTTACAGCATCCATAAAATCTAAATTTTCCATTTTCATGACAAAATTTATCACATCTCCACCTTCTCCACATCCAAAACATTTATAAATTTGTTTTGATGTATTTATATAGAAAGATGGTGTCTTTTCACCATGAAATGGACATAATCCTTTATAATTGGCTCCAGATTGTTTTATATTCATATATTCAGATATTATACTTGCTATATCGCATCTAGCCTTTATTTCTTCAATAATGTCTTTTATATCATTCATATTATCACCTTCTGGTGTAATTTTTTGTGTTAACATTTCTATTCTACACTATATTCTAAATTTGTCAATCACTCAATATACAGAATTCGACTTTTTTTATTGATATCCTTCTTATTAATCAAAAAATTTTTATTTTTTATATTAATTATATCAATATTAAGTCTTTATTTATATCAAATGGTCTAACTATTAAATTCCATATAACTTATAAATTCATCTCAATAACCATTACGAATAAAAAAGAGGCTCTTGCCTCTTTTAATAATTATTAATTGATTTCATTAAATCTTCAAACTCATTAAAACAAAGAGATTGAGCACCATCTGATAGAGCATTTTCTGGGTCAGGATGCACTTCTACCATTATTCCATCAGCTCCACATGCAAGTGATGCCATTGACATAGGTTTTATCAAGTATCTAATTCCAGTAGCATGACTTGGGTCTACCACAACAGGGAGACCTGTTTCTTTTTGAATAATTGGTACAGCAGCTAAATCTAATGTATTTCTAGTATAATCATTATATGTTCTTATGCCTCTCTCACACATTATAATATTACTATTTCCTTCTATTGCTATATATTCTGCAGCGCCTATCCATTCAGTAATTGTTGATGCTATTCCTCTTTTTAACATAATAGGTTTGTTTTGTTTTCCTACTTCACTTAAAAGTGTAAAGTTTTGCATATTTCTTGAGCCAATTTGAATTATATCACTTATACTGTACAGTTCATCCATATCTCTTACATCCATAAGCTCTGTAATAACAGCTATACCAACCTCTTTTTTAACTGCTTTTAATATTTCAAGACCTTCTTTTTTTAATCCTTGAAATGAGTTTGGCGATGTTCTTGGCTTATATGCTCCACCTCTTAAAATATTTGCACCATGACTTTTTACAAATTTAGCAGTCATTAAAAGTTGCTCATAACTCTCTATTGCACATGGTCCAGCTATTATAAGTTTGTCCTTTTTTACAACTATTTCTTTATTATTTGTACTTATCTCTATTTTTGAATTACCATTAAATAGGTTTTCTTTCATAACCTACAAGCTCCTTTACTTCTTCTCTTTCTTCAGCAGATAGGAGGTTTAAATGTTCTTTTATTGATTTTTCATTTATTAGAAGTTCTTCATTTAAATCCATAAGTGGTATCAAAACGAAAGCTCTGTCTTGAATCCTTGGATGAGGTATTAGTAGTTTTTCATCAGTGGATACTATATCATTAAAAAATAGTATATCTACATCTATAGTTCTTGGACCCCAGTGAACTATTCTCTCTCTGTGTAGCTCTTTCTCTATTCCTTGACAATATTCTAACAGCTCATACGGTTCAAACTCTGTTTCTATTTCTACGCACATATTTAGAAAATCTGCTTGTTCTGTATATCCCCATGGTTTTGTTTCATATAACTTTGATTCTTTTACTTTATATATAGAATCACTCTTTCTTAAAAGCTCACATGCCACTGACAAATTATTAAATCTATCACCTACATTAGTACCTATTCCCAAATAAGCCTTATTCATCTCTTGTTCTCCTTATCTCGACACCAAAATAGTCATAAATTCCATTTACAGGAGCTTCAGGCTTTCTGACCCTAACCATAACTCCATTTATAAGCATAAATTTGTTTAAGACCTCTCCAGCAATGTTCTCTGCCAAAGCCTCCAAAAGATTAAATTGTTTATTTTCAGTAATATCCTTAACAACACTGTAAACTTCAGCATAGTTTACAGATTTATTTATATCATCACTAAGTCCAGCTTCTTTTGAGTCAACATAAAGCTCCATGTCGATAAAAAATTTCTGACCTAGAAAATTTTCTTCTTTAAGCACACCATGATATCCATAGAATCCTAGATTACTAAGTAATATTTTATCCATTATATCACACCTACTTTCTATATATTGCATCAGTCATTTTAGCTGCCATTAGGTTTTCATAAACATCATGTACCCTAACTATATCTACACCATCTCTTATACCAAGCACAGTAGTAGCTATTGTACCTTCCAACCTTTTTTTTGGTTCAACTGGAAGTACTTTTCCTATTACCGATTTTCTAGATGTTCCAAGTAAAATAGGATATCCTAAGTCTTTCAATTCACTTAGCCTTCTTAATACTTCAATATTTTGTTCAAAATCCTTACCAAATCCTATTCCTGGGTCAAGTACTATTTTTTCTTTTTTTACTCCACAGCTAATTGCCATTTCTATGCTTTCTTCAAAAAAGTCTTTTATTGACTCCATTATATCTTTGTTATAGTTTGTCCCAACTTGATTATGCATTATACACACTTCTGCATCATATTTACCTATTACAGAAGCCATATTTTTATCTTTTCTAAGACCCCAAACATCATTTACCATAGTGACACCTAATTTTAGTGCTTCTTCTGCAACATCTGCCTTATAAGTATCTATTGATATTGGTATATCTAATTCTTGTTTAAGTTTCTTTATTACAGGGATTACTCTTCTTAGTTCTTCATCTGAGTCTACATAACTATGACCTGGACGTGTAGATTCTCCTCCTAGGTCTATTATATCAGCACCTTGGTCAACCATATCTTTTGCATGTTTTATTGCTATATCTAAGTTATTAAAATCTCCTCCATCTGAGAAACTATCTGGAGTTACATTTAATATTCCCATTATATAAGTTCTTTTACCATAATCAAACACAATTACTGACACTCCCTTAGATTAAATTTTATATCTCAATAAATGATTATATGAAACGGCTACTACTTCATAGTAATCAGACTCATAGCCTCAGCTCTAGATGCAATGTCCTTTTCAAATATACCTCTTACTGCTGATGTAACAGTTTTTGAACCTGGCTTTTTTACACCCCTCATCGTCATGCACATATGCTCTGCTTCCACTACAACTAAAACACCATAAGGTTGTAACTCTTCCATTATTATATCTGCAGCATTTTTAGTAATTCTTTCTTGTAATTGTGGTCTTTTGGCCAACGTATCTATTACTCTAGCAAGTTTAGAAAGACCTGTCAGTCTTCCTCCTTTTGGTAAATAAGCAATATGAGCTTTTCCAAAAAAAGGAACTAAGTGATGTTCACAGCATGAATAAAATGGAATATCTTTTACCAATACTAATTCCTCATGTTTTTCATCTGCAAAAAGGACTTTTAAATGGTCTCTTGGTTCTTCACCAAGACCAGAAAATATCTCTTCATACATTCTAGCAACCCTATTTGGAGTCTCGATTAGACCTTCTCTATCTGGGTCTTCTCCAATTGCCTCTAATATTTCTCTCACTGCATGTTGTATCTTTTCTTTATCAACTTTATTCATTTAAACTCCCCCCATTGATTTGCGACTAAAAGATTAGTTTTATAATCTCTTTTGTCTCAATTTCTTTAAAAATATAATTATAAACATCTAAAAGTTTTTGATAGTCATAATTTTCACTTACCATTGATACTAGTTCAAAAAGTTCATTATTTTCTTCTTTCAAAACTTTTAGTAATTTTTTATCTTTTGGTACCCAATTATCATTTATATTAAAGTACCCAATTATTATATCTTTTAAATATAAATTCGTCAAAAAATGATATTCAAAAACATTAAATCTTTCTTTATTTTTTAAATTTGATATTTTCCCTCCAATATCTTGTTTTAAAAAGGACTTTTCTTCTAGTGACATTTTATTAGGCCCCTTTAAGTAAATATCTCTACTTATATCTTTTATAGTCTTTGATATATTCTCCTCATCAAATAGGACTTTGGCGTCTTTCATCTCTTTAATAAAAAAATACTCCCTATCTGATAATAATTTTTTCACACCATCTTTTGAAAAATAGTTTATGTCAAATTCTATTCCCTTTTTTTCAAACAGTACTCGCTCTTGTTTTTCCCCTTTTTTTACAAAAACGAATACATCAATATCATTTATTTCTACATCATGAAGAGTAAAATCTAAGTCTTTACTAGAACCAACCAAAAATACTGCTGAAGTATTTGGATTTTCTATTATCTTTGTTATCTCTTCACTATATACTTTATAAATACAACTTATCATTTTTTATCTCCAACAAATTGTTAATATTTTAATTTATTTTAAGAACTCTAATATTTTATCAAAAATAATATTTTCTTCATCAAATTTTATTTTGTCAATTTCTATAACTTTCATAGCTCCCATAAGACTATTTGTGACAAAAACAAAATCAAAAATGCCAATTTCTGATATATTAATTTCATTTTCTAACAACTCTATATATAATTCGTCACAAATATTTATAATCCTCTTTTTTATTATTCCATTTAATATTGGTAGTTTACCACTAGGAGTATACACTCTTTCTCCTTTTATAAAAAATATATTACTCATAGAACACTCTAAGATTACACCAGCTGAGTTTACAAATATACCATCATTATAACCATTTTTATTGGCAACATTTTTGGTATATATATTTTCAAAATAATTTGTAGTCTTATGTCTATGAATCAAACTATCACCTCTAACGATTGGCGATACAGTTAATCTAAACCCCTTTTCATATGTTTCTTGATTATATGGAATGTCTCTAATAGATATATTGTATCCCTCATCAAAAACAGTAATTCTAAGTGCTTTATCAATAATAGTTTCTTTTTTTATATATGTATTAATTTCATCTATCAAGAAGTCTTTTTCATACTTTATATCTAAGTCTAGGCATCTTATCGAATTAAGCATCCTTTCTATATGGATATTTAAATCTATTGGTATGCCATTTTCAACTTTAATAGTTTCAAATAAACCAATTCCAAATTTGCTTAGACTACTATCAAAACCTACATTATTCTTCATAATATCCCCTCAAAGCCTTCATTATAGATTTTGCTTTATCAATTGTTTCTTGATATTCTTCATCTGGGTCAGAGTCCCAAGTCATTCCTCCTCCAACTTGGAAATAAACTTTTTTATCATCTTTTATTATTGTTCTAATAGCTATATTAAAATCCATATCACCATTAAAACCTATATACCCTATTGAACCAGTATATACGTTTCTTTGTGTTGGTTCCAATTCATCTATGATTTCCATTGCTCTAATCTTGGGTGCTCCTGTTATAGAACCACCTGGAAAAGTAGCTTTTATTATATCAGTAACATCCTTATTGTCTTTTAATTCACCTACAACTGTTGAGACCAAGTGGTTTACATTTGCATATGGTTCAATTACAAATAGTTCTGGAACTTTTACACTCCCAGTTTTAGATATTCTACCAATATCATTTCTTTCTAAATCCACTATCATAAGTAGTTCAGCCCTATCTTTTTCACTATTTTTAAGTTCTTGTTGAAGCTTTAAATCTTCTTCCTTATCTTTACCTCTTGGGCGAGTACCTTTTATTGGTCTAGCTTCTATTTTCTTATTAGTGCATCTTATAAATCTTTCTGGAGAATTTGATAATATATGTACATCTTCAAAGTTTAAAAATGCTCCAAATGGTGCTGGACTAAATCTTCTTAAATCTCTATATAGTTCAAAGCTTGTAAGCTCTGTTTCTCCACTAAACCTTTGTGTCAAGTTAGCTTGGTATATATCCCCTTGTCTTATGTACTCTCTAACATTTTGAACTGCATTTTTAAATTCTTTCTTTGTAAAATTAGATTTAAGTCTTATAGGTTTAACTTCTTTTTCTTGATAGCATATATCATCTATACCTTTTTCTTCTTCTTTTAATATTTTTTGTTCTATGTCATCAATTATCTTTTCTTCTAATTTTATATCTATATCTGGAGTAGCTATGTAAGTTTTTTCCATAAGATGGTCTACAACTATTACATGATTATAAAATCCAAAATATATATCAGGCATCCCAATATCATCTACAGCACTTCTAGGTAATTCTTCCATATAATTACCTAAATCATAAGACAAATATCCTACAGCCCCTCCTATAAATGGAAGGTTAGTATCATTTGTAACTCTATATTTATTTAGTTCTTCTTTTAAAATTTCTAATGGATTTTCGTCAGTATCCTTATATTTTAATACCTTAAATGGCTGGCTACTTATAAAAGAATATCTTCCCAATTTTTCTTTATCCATGGCACTATCTAATATAAAACTGTCATGTTCGTTTCTAAAAATAGTAAATATCTCAAAAGAATTAAGTTTAGTGTTTATCTCTCTTATCATATTACATATGTATCCTTTCTCTAGCTTCTGTTATAAAGTTTTTCAGCATCTCATGACCATATTCTGATAAAATAGCTTCTGGATGAAATTGTACTCCTTCTATTAAGTATTTCTTATGTCTAATTCCCATTATTTCACCTTTATCAGTAGTTGCTGTAACTTCTAGTTCTTCAGGAACTTTATTAGAGTCAATTATTAGTGAATGATACCTAGTGACATTCAAAGGATTTTTAAGCCCGCTAAAAACACCTTTATTAATATGGTTTATACTATGCACTTTTCCATGTACCGGTTGTTGTGCCTTTATAATATCCCCTCCAAAAACATGTCCAATAGTTTGGTGACCCAAACAAATTCCTAGTATAGGCTTTTTCCCTTTAAAATAGTTAACAATATCTATACAAATACCAGCTTCTTTTGGAGAACATGGCCCAGGAGATAACACAATTAACTCTGGATTAATTTTTTCAATATCACTTATTTTGATTTCATTATTTCTCTTTACTACGACTATTTCCCCTAATTCTTCTATATATTGTACTAGGTTATACACAAAAGAATCATAATTGTCTATCATTAAAATCATACTATAAATCTCCCCCCCTAAAAATTATTTTATTAACTCAGAAACTGTTACAAATTTAAAGCCTTTTTCTATCATTTTTGGGATAAACATATCTAAAGCTTTAACTGTATCATTGGTTGCATAATCATGTAAAAGTATTATATCTCCATTTTGTACTTTATTAATTATTTTATCTGCAATACTATTAGCACCTGGATTTTTCCAATCCTTCACATCTACGCCTGTCCATAAGACAACTTTATAGTCATGCTTTTTTGCAATTTCTATTAAATCTTTTTCTCTATAACTTCCAAATGGTGGTCTAAATAATGTAGGTTTCTTTCCAGTCACCTTTTTCAAAATATCTTCACACTTAACAATCTCCTCTTCTATCTGATTAGAATTTAAATTACTTATATCAGGATGATTAAAAGTATGATTACCTATCTCATGACCTTCTTTACTTGCTCTCACTAATGGTTCTTTATACCATTGTGCATGTTTACCAGCTATAAAAAAAGTAGCTTTTACATTATACTTCTTTAATACATCTAAAACTTGGCTAGTTTCTTTTGGATGTGGTCCATCATCAAAGGTAATTGCTATTAATTTTTTTTCTCTTGAACCATGTTTAATTAAAACATTTCCATTAGTATCTGTCATCAAAGCAGAAACTTTACTAAAATTAGATATTAGTATTATTCCGCAAAACAAAGCTATTGCTACTATACACTTATATGTTGTCCTTTTCTTCCATGGTGTCATTTTTAGACTTCCTTTCAAATAGTTTAGTTATTTATAAAAATTTTGAGTGTAATATGTTTTATAGCTTCCTCCAAATATTACTCCAACTCCAATATTATTATAATTCCCCAAAATATTTTTTCTATGACCTTCAGAATTCATCCAAGCTTCATGTGCATATATTGCATTAATTTGTCCTGCTGCTATGTTTTCCCCAGCTGAGGTATATACTATTCCTTCTCTTTTCATTCTATCAAATGGAGTTTCATCGTTCTTATTTATATGGTCAAAAAAATTATTATCTCTCATATCTTTACTATGTTTTCTTGAACTTAATGTAGCCTGTTCACTGTATCTCAATGAGTTTAAACTCCTTTGATTTCTAACACTATTTACAAGGTCTATAACTTCAAGTTCAAAACATTTTTTGAGTTCTTCTCTATCTTCTGGATATAATCCTTTAAACTCATCTTCAGTCGTTTTATCAATTATTAAATACGAACAAACTCTATTTTTTTCATGAATATCGTAGAAAATTGTAATATACTTGCCTTCTTTATTTATTATATCATATTGATTTTCTGAGTTTATTATATATCTAGTATTTCCTTTTCTCTTATATTTTAATGGTGTAATCTTAGTTCTTACTGTTTGTCTATCTTGATTTATTTTTATATCTTGATTTTCACATGAATTCATAGAGTTACTGTAAAGTGCCACTACTTCATTATTTTCAACACCAACCATTGCAAATTCTTTTCCATACTGATTATATACATACCAATCAAAACCATATTCACTAGTATCAATTCTACCAGGTTTGCCAATATTTGAAAAAACTTGATTTAAATTTTCTCCTAAAGTTATTTTTTCAAAGTTCTTTATATCTGATTCTCCTAAATTTTCATTTTCAGCATTATTTAATTGTAAATTTTGATTCTTTTCTTTTTTTTCTTTGTCAGAATTACCATTTATATTTATCTTGTCTAAAAATTCATTCCATATTTCACTTTGAGAAATTTTGTCTTTTATATCATATACTTCTTCTAATAGTTCAGGGCTATAAAATAAAACAATAAGTACTACTAACACTAAAGCAATTAATTTCTTCAATATATCCCTCCTTCATAAAATTAAACAAAAACTTTTTAATATTACATTTATTGCACTAATATTGATAATATATACTAATTAATAGTATTAATACCTATTTGTATTTAGTAAGTATTATAAAAAAGCTTTACCTACTAATAGATAAAGCTACAGTCTTAAAGAAAATATTTCATCTAATGTTCTATCAAAAATGGATGGTTTATCAAATTTCCAAGTACCTTCATAAACCAATTCATTATTTAGATAAAAAGTTCCTTGCCCATGTTTTTTCCCATGCATAAATTCACCTACATATTTCTTACCTTTTTCCCATATATAAGTCCCCTTACCATGAACCAAATTGTTCTTCCAATCTCCTTCATAAAGTATTTCACCTTCACTATTGTAACAAATACCATAGCCTTCCATTTTTCCACCTTTAAACTCACCTGCATATATACATCCATCACTCCACTTATAAATACCTTTTCCATCTTTCTTACCATTTTTCCAAGTTCCAATATACTCATCTTTACTATTATAGAGCATATTTCCAACACCATTCATCGTATCTTCCTCAAAATTACCTATATATTCATTCCCATTTGAAAATATAAAGCTTCCTTTTCCACTTTTTTTATCTTGTTTGAACTCTCCTATGTACTCCATCTCTGTTCCTTCATCTACAAAAAAAGTATATGAACCTTGACCTTCCATCTTTCCCTCTAAAAATTTGCCTACATATATATCTCCATTTGAAAATTTATATATTTTATTTTTCGGTTTTTTTGTGTCGACATCATCTATATCACGAATTGTTTTTCCTTCTAATTCTAACACTTCATTTTCTGGAGCAAAATCTCCCTTTTTTAAAACACGTTTCTTCATGTTCTTTATACTTTTAATCTCTTTATTTACTTCATTTATATATTTCAAATAATTATCATACAAATTAACATATTCTTTAGATAAATTCATAATGCCATTCCTCCAACGTTATTACTAGATATTTTACTAAATCCATTAAATTTATTATATCCTAATAGTGGTCATGTTTTCTACATATTAAGTAATTTTTTCAATTTTAATTTTAAAATAGCATCTTTTAAAGTGATACACAAATCATTAATAAAAGCTTTATGTTCCACCTATTAAATTTAAATAAGCTGAGAGCTATAATATATAAATTTATATTATAGCTCTCAGCCTGTAAAATTTTCTATAAATCTTTTGCTTTAAATCCTCTTCCTTTTACCTCTGTAACATCATTTACAGATATAAAAGCTTTTTTATCATACTTCAAAGCTATATCTTTTATCTTTGGTATCTCATTTGATGAAACTATTGTATATATAATTTTCTTTTTTTGATGAGTATATGCACCTTCTGCATCTAAAAAAGTTACACCTCTAACTAAACTCTTCATTATGTCTTCCGCTATTAAATCGACTTCATTTGACATTACCATGACAGATTTTTGATAATTCATTGCATCCTTAATAAAACTCATTGAATACGCATTTAGAAATAAACCTATAAGAGTATATAATGCTAAATCTAATCCAAATAAGAAACTTCCTGTAAGTACTATTAACCCATTTATCGCTAAAGCAGTATCTTTCATTTCTATGTTCTTCTTAATTTTTAGTATTGCGGCTATTATGTCTGTACCACCTTGGGAAGACCTAGTTCTAAATACAACCCCAACACCTAAACCAGATAGTATACCACCATATACACTTTGAAGTAATATATCATGTATAGGTATAATCTGACTTATTTCCTGAGTTGCACCTAATAATAATGAAAATACAATCATATTTATTAAACTTGAAATACAAAACTCTTTTTCAAGGTATATGAACCCTAAAATAAATATTGGAATATTGATTAAAAATGTTAATAGACCCACATTTATATTTGTCAAATAGTTTATAGATGTTGCTATACCTGTAGCACCTCCACTAAGTAGATGTGCTGGTCTTAAGAACCCATTTATACCTATAGATGTCATCAACATCCCAAATAGCATTGTTAAATATCTTAAAGCTGGATGTTTTTGTAGGGTATTCTTAACTTCACTCATTTCTTTCTCCCTTCAATCTTTCTAAATCTTTAGAATTTTAAAAACTTATTTTTACATATATTATATTATTCCTGATGTAATAGATAATATTTCAAATAAATTTTTTATACAATTTCTTGAACTGTCATCTATTACATCATCTATTATAGTATCTTTTTCATATATGTCTAGTGCAATTTTTTATATTTTAATCTGTAAAAACGTTCAAATCATCTCATTTATGCTTTAAATGAAAATTCTTCTAGCACAATATGATACTACTTATTATTTAACTTGCAATATAGTAAATTTATAGTATTTTTTTCTAAATATCTCTTTTTACAGTAATTTATCTTATCTTAGCAAATTCAAATTTAGTAATTATCTGTTCATAATTAATTGGTAAATGAAATTTTTGTTTTTATAATTTCAGTATATGATTTTTTTATTTCATTATTTGCATTTTTTTCATTCAATTTTTATTTTAAATTTTTTTTATTTTATTTTGTTTTAAGTATCCACAATACTAATTTTAATCTTATTTTTATATAAAATTCATTATAATTGGAATTAATATTACTGTAATTGTACCAGATACCCCAATAGAAACACCACTCATAGCTCCTTCCACTTCTCCAAGTTCAAAAGCTTTTGTAGTCCCTAGAGCATGTGCAGACGTTCCAAGTGCAATCCCTTTAGCAACTGGATGATTTATATTTCCAAGTTTAAATACTGTAGAAGCAAGCATTCCACCAAAGATACCTGTAAAAATTATAGCCACAACTGTTATTGACTCTACACCATTTAAAGAATTTGCTAAAGATATTCCCATTGGTGTTGTTATAGATTTTGGAATCAAAGAGTTTATAATACTTACATCTGAATTAGCTATCCTACCAATTATCAATACAGATATAAAAGAAATTACTATACCACAACCTATACCTACAATAATTTCAACCATATACTTTTTAAATAATTCAAATTGCTTATAAAGTGGAACTGCAAGTACTACTGTAACAGGACCTAGAAAGAAATTTATACTATCTGCTCCTATCTTGTAGTTCTCATAAGGAATTTTAGTTATGCTTAAAAACACTATTATTCCTACGATTGCAATTAACATGGGATTACATATAGGATTGTTTGTTTTTCGTTGAATATATCTCCCTAAATTAAAAAATACTATTGTTACTATTATGCCAAACACTGGCGTTTGTAATACATTATACATCTTTTTGTCCTTCTTCCTTCTTTTTTATCATCTTTTCTACTATAACTCCAGTAGCATACATCACTATTAGCGTACTTAAACATATGACTAATAAAAGCACTAGTACATTTTCCCTTATTAGGTCTAATGATTTTATGAGTGATACACCCGCTGGTATAAAAAATACAGCCATATTATCAAGGAAAAATCCACTTATATTTTCTATACTACTTAAATCTAATACTTTAAATTGTAGTAGTAAAAATAATAATAACATCCCAACTATACTCCCAGGAATAAGTATAATTCCTTGTATAAAGGAACTTATATACTCTCCTATAACCCATATACTTAAAATTATTACTAATTGATTGAAAACTTTCATTTTCCACCTCCAAAAACTAAAGAGATTGCTTCAAATCATATATTTGTAGTTTTTTCAACAAGCAAATATCTTTCTTCAAATAGAAAGTTATAATTTGATACAATCTCTTTTAAATTTATTTTTATTTTAATTTAATAAAATACATGCTTGGTTGTTTCAAAAAACTTAACTTTATAAACCTATTTTTCACTTAAAATCTCTTTTATTTTTGAATTGTTATACATACTGTCTGGAACTTCACTTCTTAAACTATAAAAAGTTTGTTGTGCATTTTTCAAATCACCATTATCATAATAAAGCATACCCAGCTCATAATATGAATCATCATAATACTGGTCGTGTTTAGTATAAGTATTTATATACTTTTTATAATATTTTATGGCTTCATCTTTATTTCCTAATAACTTATTTGTTATGGCTAGTTGATATATTGATTCAGAAATATATTTTTTAGTTTTACCAGAAGAAACTACACTTTTAAAATTATCTATAGCTTTTTCATATTCTTTATTTTTCTTTAAATCTAGAGCTTGATAGTATAAATCTTCTTCATCAGCTACAGTTATATCTCTTTCTGGTTCTTTATTTTTAGCTTCACTTAACTCTTTATTCGTTTTTTCTAATTTTTCACTTGTTTCTCCCAGCTTTTTATCAGTTTCATTTAGCTTTTCATCTTTACTACTTATTTGATTATTTAAATTTTCTATTCTCTTTTTACTTTGAATCAAATATACACCCATACCTATTAAAACACAAACAACTATAATATATGGTAAAATATTTTTCTTCTTTTTAACTTTTTTTACTTCTTCCTTTTTACTTATGCTTTCTTTTTCATCCTCATTATTTTCAAATACTGGATTATCTTTATCTAACTCTTTAAGCTTATCTAAGTATCCTTCTCTCTTCTTTACATTGCCTAGCTTATCATACAACAAAGATAAAATTACATATGGTTCTATTAGTTCAGGTTCTTCCTCAATTATATTCTCCAAAATATGTATTGACTCATAATTTAATTCTTCATTTATAAATCTTATAGAATGATTGTACCTTCCTAAAAATGTTTTAAAATCTTCAGATGAAATTAGATTTACATATTTTCTCGATATATGGTTATTTTCATAACATAAAGCTGTATAAAAGCTCTCAAATGACTTAGCAAAGTCACATTTTAATAGCTTTAAAAGACCTCTAAGATTTAGTATATCAACATCTTTAGGATTTATTTCTAAAGCTTTGTTCGCCATATTAATAGCACTAGTTATATAGTTTTTATATGCCAAATCTAATGCATTATTATATCTTTTGTATGATTCTAATTTTAATTCCTTTGATGTTGTGTCTGACTTTGAATTTAAAGCTCCTTGTAAGTTCAATAGTGTCTCTTCTTTATAATTTGTAGTCACATAACTCTGTTTTAATGTTTTTAGTGTCTCATCACCATCTTCTTCTTCTATGTTAAAAAAAGTCAAATCACTTTTATTATCTTCTATCAAAGATATATCTAAAATTTTTCTAGGCATGTTTTCTATATCCTGTTTTATATCTTTAACTAAAATAATACTCACCTCCACTCTAAAATATATATTTAAGATAACATATTTAATATATCAAGTCAAAACTATACATATTTTGCCATTATTCCCATAATAAAAAAGGTAATCCTCTTCTTCTCGTGAAAAGGTTACCTCTTTTTCAATATTACTAACTTTTAATGTTGAATTTTTTTACTTTTCTATACAGTGTAGCTATACCTATATTTAAAGCCTCTGCTACCTTTTTCATACCTTCTGTGTTACTTCCATATTTTTTTATAGCCTTTTCTATAGCTTCCCTCTCAAGGTCATCCATAGTCTTAACTTCTTGTTTATATAATTCATCTAGTTTAAACGATATTAAGTCAGACATACTTCTTATAAAAGCAGTTAATTCCTTGTCTTTTGAAAGTATTTTCTCCTTTTGCTCTTCATTAAATGCAGCTATACCCAAAATTCCAAGTATATGTTCTCCCATTTTAACAGGAGTACATATATCAGCTAACTCTTTACAATTTTCTCTATTTGCACATTTATTACAGTTCTCTTCTATTTCCTTATTTATAACATAGGATTTTCCATCTTTTAAAACAAGAGAGTATACTGATTTCTCTGAGATTGTCTCTCCTATTTTACCTCTGAATATTCCTGTACCTGCTATCCTAGTTAAATCTTTTGTAACTAAAGTAACATCTACATCCAACACATTAGAAATATTCTCGCAAATACTTTGAACGTAATTCGTTATATTATTTAAATTCAAAGTAATCCCTCCTATTTAGATTTATATTTTTTAACACTCTACATAAATCCTATTCTTGAGAACTTTAAGCTTGCGGTTGTGGTTGTGTCTCATTAGGCTTATTATCAGTTGGTGGTGTTTCTGGTTTTTGCTGATTATCTTGATTTTGATTATTTGTGTTTTGATTATTTTTATTTTCATCTGTCTTTGGTTTTTCTTCTGGTTTTGGTTCCATAGTTCCAACTAATATAATACCTTCCTTCTTAGGATAATATGAATTAGCTATTTTTTCAGTTTTAATTTTCTTGCCATTAGCGTCATTAAATGTTCTATATGTTGATACAGAGTATGCATTTCTTCCGCTTTTATCCACTTTTTCTTTACCTTTAGGCATTGTAGAATCATTAACTCTTTTCATTGTAGTTTGTGAAACACCATCTAATTTTGTTGATATTGTTATGTTTTGTTTGTCTTCTGCACTTCCATATATATTGCAAACAATTTGATTCCCTGAAACGTAATTTTTTATGTAAACTGGATGCTTTAGATTATTTTTAAATAAGAAATCTATTCCACTATCTGCAACAGTTGCATCTCTTCCTTTTGGAACATAACTTGATGGTATTGTATGATTTTTTACATTAACAATTTCTAAACCTGCATATAACACAGAATTATATAATGTTGATGAAACTTGACAAACTCCTCCACCATAGTCTTCTTCCATCTCACCCTCCATTATTACAGGTGCACTCTTATATCCATTTTCTTTACTTCTTTTACCTGTATGATTGTTAAATGAGAAAGTTTCTCCTGGCATAAGCAACACATTACTTATGTTATCTGTTGCTAATTTTATATTTATACTTCTATTTACTTGAGAAGTCTTAAATGTTGTTGAATACGTACCTAAATTTGTGTCTATTTTAGCAAGTTGTTCTTTTTTTATCTTTGCTTGAGTAGCTTTTACTACTAATTTATTCTTATAGTTACCTTTTTTAGTTTGATTATCAAAACTTTCCATACTCTTAGAAATGTCCATTTTAAGACCATCAGAGTCTGGCACAACTTTTACTTTTTCTCCACTTATATCAAGTGTTGCATCTTTTACGTCTACATCTATTTCTTTAGCTATCTTTTCCATCTCTGATTTTAGCTTATTTTTATCATAGTTTATCACTACTACTAAGTTACTCTTCTTTCCAAAATTTGCTGAAATAGTTTTTGATAGATTTCCAAAGAAACCATTCTTTCTATTTAAATTATATGCATTTTCTACTGTTTTATCCAAATCTGTAGATAAATTTAAATCTTTGCTTTTAACTTTCCAGTTTTTATCATTGTAGATAAACTCAACATTTTCTAATTTGTATTTTTTACTTAACTCCTGTTTTGCTTGTGCTTTAGTTAATTTGCCAATATTTACTCCATTAACATATGTGTTTTTCGCTATTTTCTCCCCTTTAAATTGCATACACATTACACCCATAAAAATTATGACTACTAATGCTACAGCTCCAATAGCTATAACTAGCTTTTTGTTCACATTACTCATCCCATACTTCTCCTTACAATAAAATTATTTATATACACCTACTATTATATTACTACATAATCTGCCTTAAAAACCCAAAAACTTTTTAATTATATAATAATTTAACATTATTAATATAATTAATTAATATTCATTTAGACCTTTTTCTGATATGGCATATATTTTTTCATTGTAAATATTAACCGCGTAAACCTCTTTACCTTTAAACAATCCTTTGTTTACTACAGCATAATAATAAATATTTTTATATTTTCCAAATAATTCTTCTAAAGTTTTTTTACTTTTTACATATCTGTCAGCTTTCTCTATATCTAATATCTCAACCTTTTTATATTTATTTTCTTTTTCATCAAGAGTATTAGTTAATACAAACTTAGCTTTATCTTTAGTAATACCAAATTGATAGCTTCCATCCTCTAATACTCTAAAGTACCCATCTCCATAGTCTACTTTGTAATCTTTTTTACCATCTTTATATGAATATAAATCTTTAGTTTTTGCACTCACTAATACCTCATTTATTAATTTATCATATTCATATACTTCGGCATAATAGTATTTATTATTTTTTATCATTTGTGGAAGTGAGTTTATAGATAGATTTGACTTGTCTTTGCCACTTTTTTTGGATATTACATTTATAATGTCATCAGATGTTAAAGTATACAATGATAAATTCTTTTTATATTTTTTCTCTAAACTTTGTACCTTTTCATCATCTGAATAGTCTTCTTTTAAATACTCTATATACTGTAATGCTCTTTCATAGTCTCCAGAAGTGTTTGCCTCTTCAGCTTTACTTATATAGTAATCATACATTTCCTCAATGCATTGCTTTTTAGCATTTTGAGCCATATTATAATACTTCTCATCTTCTTTTAATACTTTATTATACTTTTCAATAGCTTCATAATACTTATAGACCTTTTGGTCTTTGACTGCAGAATCATAAACATCTCTAGATTCCTTGATTGTTTCTATATTCTGTTTGTATACATCTAAATTACTACCCACGCCATTTAATATCGAAACAGTGTTTATGTAATTAATGGCAATATCATAAGTAGTATTCTCTTCCTTATACATTTCCTTAACTCTATCAGCCTGAACTAATAAATCATCCATATCTATATTTATTTTATTTAACTCTTTTACTGTATTTATTAATCCAATAAAACTTTCTTGACTTATATCTCCATCTAAATATTTATCTCCACTGTTTAATAACAATTTGTTTATTTTTTTAGAAACAGACTTATTGAATCTTTCCATTTTCGAGTCAGAAAACTTCTTTTCTATGCTTGCATAGTAATCAACAGCTACAGAATACTGTCTTTTGTCTATAATTTTCAACAACTCATTAGCTTCATTTCCTACACTAAATTCATTACTACTTAAGAAAAATACTATCATTAAAACAATTACGCCTAATACTGATAATGAAATTGCAACTATAGACTTTCTTTTTTCATCAATAAAATCTACAGCTTTTTCAAATAAATCTCTAAAATTCATTATAGTTCCCTCTCCATTTAGCAATATTTATATTTTATGGTAAACTAAATTTCTTATTGGTTATTATATCATAATTCTTGAAAAAAAATAAAAACACAAGTTAAATCGTGTTTTTATTTTACCTATCAATCATTATTTTATACATAAATATTTCCTTTACATAAATTATGATATCTTTCTGTTTATATCTCTAGAATGACTTTTCTGTTTTTTATTAGCATTGACATTTTTCATTCTTGTTTTATGTATAGTTTTATTATCAAATATTTTTCTAGCATTGCATAAAACAATTCCAGTTGTTAAACAAACTGTAAGTACACTTCCCATCAAAAAGTAATAATCCAATCCTATATGTACTCCCATAACTGAATTTATTAATACTAATGCAAAAGTCATTGCAAAACATATCATCATGGAGATAACTAAAATTCTTAGAATTTTTTTCAATTCAATCACCTCGTATAATCGCTAATATTGACACTACCCCTTATCCATTACTATACCAAATTAGTAAAAAAATAGCAATTACTATTGTCATTTATGTTAGGAAAATATTAAATATTTTTAATAAATATCTTTTTTTGACATTAGGATTCCTTAATTTTTAATAAAGTAGTAACACTAATCTCTATTAATTAATAGAATAAAATAAATGATAATTTATTGAGGGGTGATTTACATGCCAAATTTGCCAAGTTTAGGATCAAAGGCTCCTGATTTTAAAGCCAATACAACAAACGGCCCTATTAGACTCTCTGATTATAAAGGTAATTGGATTGTTTTATTTTCACATCCTGGTGATTTTACACCAGTTTGTACTACAGAATTTTTGTGTTTTGCTAAATATTATGACGAATTTAAAAAAAGAAATACGGAATTAATTGGTCTAAGCGTTGATAGCAATAGTTCACATCTTGCTTGGATGTACAATATCTCTTTACTTACAGGTGTAGAAATACCATTTCCTATTATAGAAGACAGAGATATGAGAATTGCAAAATTATATGGTATGATATCAAAACCAATGAGTGATACATCAACTGTTCGTTCTGTATTTATTATAGATAATAATCAAATTTTAAGAACGATTCTTTATTATCCACTGACTACAGGAAGAAATATCCCAGAAATACTTAGAATAGTAGATGCTCTTCAAACTAGTGATAGAGACAACATCGTTACACCTGCAAACTGGTTTCCTGGTATGCCAGTGATTCTACCATATCCTAAAAACTATAAAGAATTAAAAAATAGGGTTAACAGCTGTAATAAGAAATATTCCTGCATGGACTGGTACTTATGTTTTGTACCAGATAATTATAATGACGAAGAATTAAATAAGAAGATTGATAATAATTGTAGCTGGAATACAGAACATACTAAAAACATTGAAAATAAATCTGATTGCGAGAATAAAAATACTGACTATATGAATAAAACTCATGATTGTAAAGAAAATCACAACAATGATATTAAAAAAGATTGTAACTGTGAACAGAAGCACACTAAAAATACCAATAAAACTTCTAACTCTAAACAAAGCAAACTCAAAGATAAATCTTGTGATGCAATAAATTATAACTACGATAAAGAAGATAGTAGTTATGAAGATTTTTATAAACAAAATTATAAAAACTATGATTATACTAGTGAAAAAAATACTAAAAAAATAGCTATGAAGACTTTGAAAGATTCAAAAAAATTAGCTAGACCACAAATAACAGACCCATACAATCCAATAGTTGAAAATGCAAATTGTCCAGATATAAGTCCAATTGTGGCAGAATATGTTCTTGGTAATCCGACTAATGTAGATGCTCAACTATTGGATGCAGTTATCTTTGCCTTTGCAGAGATAGACCAGTCTGGCAATTTATTTATTCCTTATCCTAGATTTTTAAATCAATTACTTGCTCTTAAAGGTGAAAAACCTAGCTTAAAAGTAATTGTAGCTATCGGAGGTTGGGGAGCTGAGGGCTTCTCTGATGCAGCATTAACTCCTACATCTAGATATAATTTTGCAAGACAGGTTAATCAGATGATAAATGAATATGCTTTAGACGGAGTTGATATAGACTGGGAATATCCTGGAAGTAGTGCATCTGGAATAGTATCAAGACCTCAGGATAGAGAAAACTTTACACTTTTATTGACAGCCATAAGAGATGTTATAGGAGATGAAAAATGGCTTAGTGTGGCTGGAACAGGAGATAGAGGATATATAAATTCAAGTGCTGAAATAGATAAAATAGCACCAATAATAGATTATTTTAATCTTATGAGTTATGATTTTACAGCAGGTGAGACAGGTCCAAATGGTAGAAAACATCAAGCAAATCTTTTTGAATCTGATTTATCTTTACCAGGATATAGCGTTGATATAATGGTAAGAAATCTTGAAAATGCTGGAATGCCTTCTGAAAAAATACTTCTTGGCATACCATTTTACGGAAGATTAGGTGCTACTATAACAAGAACTTATGATGAACTTAGAAGAGATTATATAAATAAAAACGGGTATGAATATAGATTTGATAATGTTGCTCAAGTTCCATATTTAGTTAGGGATGGAGAGTTTGCAATGTCCTATGATGATTCCTTATCCATCTTCTTAAAAACTCAATATGTTCTCAGAAATTGTCTAGGTGGTGTATTTTCATGGACATCAACTTATGACCAAGCAAATATATTGGCTAGAACTATGTCAATTGGTATAAATGACCCTGAGGTATTAAAGGAAGAACTTGAAGGTATATATGGTCAATTCTAACAGAATGTAAGAAATTTTATAGTTTTATTGTATGAAAGAAGCAGATTGTATTATATTAAATAAACTATATCTAATTAATAATACTATTGATTATTTATAAATTAGATGCTTATTTTGCTATAATACAATTCTGCTTTTTTAATTATAACTTAAGAATTTAAATCTATACTTATGACAACTTACTATATATCAACAATTTTTTGTTATACACCAATAGCTTTTTTTGCTAATTTATCAGCTTCTTCATTATATTTATTTCCAGAGTGAGCTTTAACCTTTGTAAATTTCACATTTAATTTATTTTTAATACTGTCATAAAAATTTTTATATGCTATAGTTCCTTCTTTATTTGTTTTCCAAACTCCAGTACACCACTTTTCAATACCTTCATAGTCAAAATATAAAATCAGGTTTTGAATATTATTCTCAATACAGTATTGCATTGCAATTTTAGAAGCCTCTATTTCTCCAGCTACGTTTCTCATTCCTACAAGAGTTTCCTCTTTTCCTTTTTCACTATATGTTTTTATAACTTCATTATTTTTTAAAATCACAACACCAGAACCATACATCTTTATTGAATGTTCATAGCTTCCATCTACATATGCTTCTATAAATTCTTCATCTTCTTTAAAGTTCAATTTTTCTGACCCATAAATATACTCTTTTGCTTCTTGTAAAGTAGGAAAACTCTTATATTCAGCTCCTGAAAATCCATTCACCTGTTTTTTGCACTCATCCCATGTATTATATACGCCTATACTTTTACCCTTTTTTACAGCATAAAACTTTTGTTTTGCCAAATATATCACTCCCACGCTTAGTTTTTATGTTCTTCTCTCATAAATATGTCTAAATTTATCAGATAGCTCTTATCAAAATACTTTACTTTCATATCTTTGTTTATAATATCTATATAATACACTTCCCCTTTTATAGCTCTTTGTCTTATATTTTCATTCATGTCTTTTCTTATGATATCCTTATCAACATCATTATTATCTATTCTAGCATCGACATTTAACGCTTTTACAGTATCAAATATAACAGATTTTAGTATCAAACTTCTAGATTTATTTAAATGTTGCTTTACATAAGTATAAAATTCATTACTTTTCATCTTTGAAATTTTACAACCATGCAAATCTTTCTCCAATCTCTTCAGTACACTTATATTAGTTCCTACATCAAAAATCACAAAACATCCATAGTCGTATTTACTTCTTAAAATTCTTCCCATAGCTTGTTTTACTTTTATGGTCATTTGAGGGTAATTTATGGTGTAGTAATCTATATTATACTTCTTCATTATAGTAAAATACAAAGGGTCTTTGGGATTTAGATTTGGAAGCTTGTCTAAAGTTACACAAACCAAACCATCTCCTGGAATATCTACGCCCTCAAAACATCCTTTTGAACCAAGTACTACACACTTTCGATTCAAATCATTAAGATGTCTAATACCCTTTTTATCAGCATAAATTTCTAAATTAAAACCATGTAAATATTTTTTCAATATTTCATAAGTCTTTTCTTGTCTGTCTTTACTATTAAAAAGAGCTAGTGTATGACCTTCTGTAATTTGTGATATATTAGATATAATTTTACTCATTTCATTTGGAAATTCAGTATTTCTATACTCACATATATCAGAGAAAGCAACTACAGATACCATATTTTTATAATCAAAAATTGGCTCTATAATCTTTTCTACATTCTTAACCCTATCTATTCCTAATGTATTTTTAAAATAAGACATATTTTCAGATAAACTCAAGGTTGCAGATAAAAATATTCCTTTTTCTAATTGAGATAAAATATTTTCTTCAAATAAATCTGCTATTTTTAATGGAACTACTCTAAATTCAAAATCATTATAACTTTTATCAATTTCAACTATCCTTGCATAATCATCCTTTTCATCATATTCTAAAAATATTTCAAATATAATTTTTATATCCTCTAAGTCTCTAGCCTTTGCTTTTCCAAATTTATATATGTCGGTTTCTTTATCTATATTATCATCATCAATATTTCTATAAATTGTTATTATTATTACAACTAAATTTTTTATTATTTTTTCACAACTTGATTTTATCTTTTCACTATACAATCTATAACTTATTTCAGTATCTATGCCATCTTTTTTTAGTTTTCCCACAATTTCATCTATTTGCAGATTTAATTCCCATCTTAAATTATAATTGCTTACACTATTATATTCATTACAGCTACCAAAGTCTAATATTGAATCTATCTCTTCAAGAATAAGATTTATACTTCTAGCAATTTTTTGTTTATCTTTTCTTTCAATTTTTAATATATGATAAAATTTATCAAAAGCCTTTATTTTTCTCATATTTTTACTATATTTTTTATATATGAAGCTACTATCTTGAATGAATTCATATGGATAAATTTCTTGCAATAAATATCTTAAAGACTTTGAATTTATAATGCTTGAAAAGAAATCATATCCCTTTTCAGTCAAATTATGTGCTTCATCTACTATTATATGTTCTAGAGGTTTTTCATCTTTATATGGCCATTTAGCTAATAAAGAATGGTTTACTACTGTTATATGTTCTTCTTTCAATTCTTCTGTCCTTTTCTTATATAGGCAATCTTTTTTACACTTTTTAGGTCTACACATGTTTGGGTCACAACTTATATTTCTTAGGTGTACATTTATTTCCTTAAAATTATCCAACACCCAATAATTTATTTCTTCTATATCTCCATGTTTACCACCTTCAACTAATCTCTCTAAAAATATTAAAGATAATATTTCTCCCTTAGTAGGTTCTTGAGACTCATAGTCTGCTATATATGCTTCCAGTCTATCTATGCAAATATAGTTATTTTTTCCTTTTATATATCCATAACTTACTTTTCCATTTAGACCTAAAGAATCTAACACATTTGGAATATCTTTATTTATTAATTGTATCTGTAATTCCTTTGTATCAGTAGAAATTAACAACCTTTTTTTATTAATTCTAGCTTCTAATATCGCAGGTAATAAATATCCTACACTTTTACCTATACCAGTTGGCGCTTCTATACATGCAATTTTTTCTTCATCTTCATTATTTCTAAACAACTCTCTTATTGTTTTGGTAAGCTCATACTGACCTGATCTATACTCATATGTAAATCCTTCTTTATTCTCCCATATGGTTTTGTATTTTAATAATTCTTCATAATTTTTTTCTTCCTCATTTAAAATTTTTAAGGTTTCTCTTTCTTTTTTCTTCTCTTCCTTTGAGTTAAATTCTTTATATTCTTTTTTTATATTTATATTATCTGATAAATCATAGTTTGCCTCTTCTAAAAATTTGCTCCATTCCCATGTTAAAAGATTAAACTTCTTAAGATAAGAATTTATTTTAAAACTCAATGGTTCTAGAGTAGTTTTTTCATAATTATTAAATCTTACCAGAAGACAATTTACAATATTTACGATATCAATTGCATCTGACAACGCTCTATTTTTTACTTTATAATCATAGTTGGTTAAATTATTTTTTAAATACTCCAAGCTATACTCTTTATGATATGGTTCTAAAATAACTGCTAATTCAATTAAATCAATAAATTTATTTTTTAACTTTGGCATATGATACTCAAAAAACTTTCTTTTCAAGCTTAAATCATGACATATAATCACGCTATCTTCTACAAAATTTATAAGTCTATCTTCGACTTTTTCTATCTCATAAGCTGTTTCTAAATCACTTTTATTTAAATTACTACATAGTGAAAATACTTCTATAGGTACATCATACTTATTTTTTATTAATGATTGATATGTATCTATCTTCCAATCTTTAACCTTAACAGCTCCAACTTCTAAAATTTCTGAATTTAGATAATCTAATCCACTAATTTCTATATCTAAAAAAACAACATTATTCAATACACTTATTATATTATCCATTTTTATATCCCTTCAAGTTAAACAAGTCTAACTTATATACAATGATTGCTCTTTATATTTTATCATTTATATGTACTTTATTTAATATAATTAATATTAATTTTATATATCTTACAACAAATTTCTTTAATTTATTATCTGTATATATGAATATTTTTAACTATAAATATTCAAACTATATTGTAAGAAAGACACTTGAAATTTTAAATAAGAGGTGAAATTGTGAAAAAAGATAGCCTAAAAAAATACATTTTAATTGGAACATTTGCTCTAATACTTTTGGGAATTGCTAGTATAAACTTTAAATCATTAGACAAAACAAAAACTCAAATCTCTAGCCCAACACTTGATACCCATGAATACGATTGGTATTTTAATCCTAGAGAGGATGGTAAACAGCCATCTCCTATAAAAGAAGCAAATTTTTTTAAAAAATATGATTCTTATTATGTAGGAAATCCTAATGAAAAAGTTATATATCTATCATTTGATGCTGGATATGAAAGTGGAAATACTCCAAAATTATTAGATACACTGAAAAAACACAATGCTAAAGCACAGTTTTTCGTAGTTGAAAGTTATATAAAAAGCAATCCAGATTTGATAAAACGTATGGAAAAAGAAGGTCATTTAGTTTGTAATCACTCAAAAAGTCATCCATCAATGGCAGGTATTACAGATTTTGAAAAATTCAAAGAAGAAATTACAAGTGTAGAAAAGGCATACAAAGATGTTACTGGAAAAGAAATGCCTAAGTACTTTAGACCACCTATGGGAAAATTTAGTGAACAGTCTTTGAAATACACAAAAGATTTAGGATATAAATCTATATTTTGGAGTTTTGCTTATGTAGATTGGTATGAAAAGAAACAGCCTACTCATGAATTTGCTAAAAACAAAATTTATTCAAGAACACATCCTGGTGCAATAGTTCTATTACATCCAAATTCATCAACAAACACTGAAATATTGGATGAAGTACTTACACATTGGGAAAAAGAAGGTTATAAACTTAAAACGCTCGATTATCTAAGTAATAAAAAATAATATTTTAATTTCAAAAAAACTCCATCATGAATTATAGTAAAAATAAAACTATTTATAAATACTTTAATTCTTAATGGAGTTTTTTATTTTTTATTACATAAAATAAGGCTCTTGAATATCCTCTAAAATGGTGTTATTTCTCCTTATATCGCATTTGAAAGTCGTTTTACACCCTTTGCGCATAACCTATTAAATTCTATGTGTATAACAATATTGTGTAATAATTTACAGTGTCAAAAAATACAATTACTAGGCTTTCTTGTTAAAAACTGTATAATATGCTAACCTATAAACGAGGAGTTGACCGCTATGACTACGATTTGTGTAATGATTAACCATATATTTTTAGATACAGAATATAAGCAACCAACTATTCATCAACACTTTGCAAAACATATTATTATATCACAATCTGGAAACTTGTCTGTGATGTTTGATAATGGCGAGGCATTACAATGTAAGGGGATTATTATAGATTCCAATGTCGCACATACAGTGTCAAGTAAAGATAATAAAATGTTGGTTTTCTTGATAGATGACACAAGCATGCTATCTCAAAATCTTAATCAACATCAATTACTAGGCTATCCTTTTTTCGTTATAGACAATCTCATAGTTGAACAAATACAAAAAATTTATATCACTTGTCAGGCAAAGGGATTTCCCCAAAGCTATATTGACTTTTCAAATCAAGTTTTCCATCTATTGAATTTAAATTATCATAGTTCATCTCTTACAGACAGTAGAATACAATGGGCATTGAATCATATTCTAAAGTCCACACACATTGACAATCAAATCTTTTTTGAGATATGTGCTGAAGTAAAATTGTCCAAAAGCCGATTTTCTCATCTTTTCAAAGAACAAATGGGAATATCACTAAACAGTTATTTGGCTTTATCAAAGCTTCGCAAGGCTTATGAGTTATTATTAAAAAGTGGTGATATTACCTCAGCTGCTATGGATGCAGGTTTTAGTTCGCCCTCTCATTTTTCCGCTTCCAGCAAAAAATATCTTGGCATTGCTGCAAGTGAACTTACAGGAAAATGTAGAATATATTTTTTCTCTCAATAGCGTCTATTTGAAAGTTAATATTTCTAATGTTTGTTACAATAAATGCATAGGGATAAAGATTACTCTTTATCTCTATGCATTATATTTTTAGGAGTGATGACATTGAAAACAAATAAAATTTCTTTTAATAAAGGCTTATATTCCCTTAATACAAACGCCAATTTTAATTTTCAGTTAAACAGGGTTATTATGTGGGGCGGAGGTCGCTTGGAAGATATACAAAAAGTCGCTTCTAAAATTGTCGATAGTGAAAGTTGGAAAATAGAACTTATATGTCTGGCTCAAGAAGCCGAACAAGATGAACGCATAGAAAATGCCATTGCTTACTATCGTATGAGTGAATTTTTTATGTACGATGGCGACCCTGATAAAATAGAATCCTACAAAAAAGCGACTACTCTATTTTACGAATACTACTCTGAATATTTCTCAAATGGAACTATACAGATTTTTCATGTGCCATATGAAAATATCACCCTACCTGTGATGTATGCAAAAGCACAGGGAGAGAAAAAGGACATTATATTGCTTCATGGTGGAAATGATTCTTACTTTGAAGAATTCTTTTTTCCGATGCTTTATCTTGCATCACAGGGATTTTATGTTTATCTTTTTGAGGGACCTGGTCAAGGTGGCGTGATGCGTTTACAGGAAAAACACTTTACTTATCAATGGGAACGTCCTGTAAAAGCAATTTTAGACTACTTTCATTTAGATAATGTAACCATCGTAGGTGCTTCCTTGGGAGGTTTTCTTGCTCCACGAGCAGCAGCCTTTGAAAAACGAATTGAGCGAGTGGTGGCTTGGTCTGTATTCCCCAATTTATTAGACGTAATACTTGGATCTCAACCAATAAAAATGCAAAAACTACTTCACTTACTGCTAAAATTTAAAACAAAATGGCTAATCAATTTCATAATAAAACAAAAAATGAAGCGTGGTGATAGTCTGGTAGTATGGGGGTTAAATCATGGAATGTACGCATATGAAGCATCTACACCTTATGAGTATTTTCAAAGAATCAACGATTATCAAATAGAGCCTATTGCAAAAAAGATAACACAAGACATTTTGATTTTGGGTGCAACGCAAGATCATTTCATTGATTATAGAACTGTTAGTAAAGAGATTGATTTACTTACCAATGTTCGCTCACTTACATTCCGTCTTATGACAGAAACAGAACAAGCTAGTAACCACTGTAACTGTGGAAATAGCAAACTGGTTTTAGATACAATTTCAAATTGGATTATGATGATGAAAAAATCTGATAGAGTTTAAAAATTTATTTTCGAGCCATACAAAATTCCATCTTATACCATGTCTGTACATAACCATACATATGATAATTAGGCCCAGTTACTCAATGTAGCTGGACCTTTCCTATGTCACAAATTTTATAGGGACTTGTGGAATAGGAGCATCATTTAATCAATTTTCAAAGAAAAATCCGCTTAAATGAATAGTCCATAAATACCAACAACCCCATCAATCAAGCGTCTTTCAAATGTTTAAGCTGTTGTATAAGATACATTATGAATGACACGAAAATTCACTATTTTTTATAGTTATTTAAAAAGGATTGTCCATTCATTTATCTCTTTGTATCCTATATTTTTATATATTTTACCTGCTATGTCATCATTGTAAAAAAGACATGGTACCTTTCCTTCCAACAATAAGTCTTTACTTAAATTGTAAACTATATAACTTGCAAATCCTTTTCCCCTATATTTTTTATCGGTGCTTACAGATACTACCATTGCCAAAAAACTAGTTTCCATACCAGTTGATGCAGTGCTAATCATAATGTCATTATTTTTAATAAAATATGCTCTTACATTTCCTTCTTTTAAATGCTCTTTTCTTTCTTCTATGTAATTTTTACTTACTTTATAATCTGAGTTATTTAAAAGTTTACCTATTTCATCAACATCTTTTTCCTGAGCCTTTTCTATTTTATACTCACTCATATTGGAGAAATCAATTTCTTTTACTTCCTTTAATATGCAAAATTTATTATCTAGTTTTTCATAGAAATCTTTATATCCACTTATTAATCTATCCATTACACACTTTTTTCCACTTATACTTTCTACATCCAAATCTTTTATATGATACTTCATCTCTTCTATATCAAAATCATTTTTTAGACTATAAATTATAAGTGTTGACTTACTCTTTAATATTATAGAAGTTATATTTCCTCCTTTCATTTGAGACCATATATCTTGAGAGTAGGAGCTAAATCCATAGTTTTCAACATATCCAATTATGAATAAGTTTAAACTTTCTTCATGTGATACATATTGCCAAAATTCTTTTTCTAAAGTGTTATCTATTTTTACAATCAAGTATATATCCTCCTTTTGCATTAATAATGATATACCTTATAATTTATAGTATCATTTAAATTCATTATATTCCACCAAATATTCTTAATTTTTCAAAAATAATTTAGAATTGTAAGCTAATTTATTTCTTGTAAAAGTATACAATTAAAGATTATATGTCATTTTATATTTTAAATAAGCTACATTTTTTCAATATCTATGCAATGTGTTCATATTTATTTTTATATTCTGTTAGTGCTTCATTCCAAGCTTCTTCTACTGAGATACCTTTCTTGGTTGCTATTCTTTGTGCCAATTCTATTATTTTCATAGCTTTTCTTGATATATTCATATATTTTCCTCCTCTAAATTATCATAAATTATTTTAAAGTTAAATTTCTATAGTTATTTTATATGTTTATTTACTTATATCTTACTAATTATTTGTGTATTAAATGTGAACTACGCTAGAAGAATTTTAGAACTTAATAAACCATAAACTTTACATACAATTCATATATATTTGTCATATCACAATACAAGTGATATAATTTATTATCATTTTATGGGGGTGATATATTATGAAAATAAGAGATGAATACACATGTCCTCTTGAAATTGTACATGACATAATCAAAGGAAAATGGAAAACTATCCTTGTATTTGAATTAAGACAGTCTAATAAGACATTTTCTGACTTAGAACATGGCATTTTGGGAATAAATCAAAAAATGTTAATTCAACAATTAAAAGAACTACATGAATTTGGTATTATTGATAAGATAAGTTCACCTGGTTATCCATTACATGTTGAATATTTTCTTACTGACCGTGGTAAAAAAATGTTAAAAGCTGTGGAAATAATGCAAGAAATAGGTATAGAATATATGCTTGAAAATGGTCAACAAGGGGTTCTAGACAGCAAAGGAATTTGTTATAATAAATAGTTTTATACATACCAAAAAGTAAGTAATTTACATTTTTTATATGAATATTATAATAAGGATATATAGGAGGTATAAACATGTCTATAGCTTTAATACTAATTGATATTCAGAATGATTATTTTAAAAACGGAAAATGTAAATTATTTGAATCAAAAAAAGCTGCTGAAAATGCAAAGAAGATATTGCTGTTCTTTAGAAAAAATGACTTACCAGTTATTCATGTACAACATATATCAACAGATAAAACAGCTTCTTTTTTTCTTCCTCACACTTATGGTTCAGAAATAAATGAAACTGTTTTTCCACTGGCAAATGAAGAAATTATAATTAAACATTCACCAGACAGTTTTTTTCAAACCAGCCTACACACTGTACTTGAGGAAAAAAATATAACTAAGTTGGTGATTTGTGGAATGATGAGTCATATGTGCATTGATACAAGTGTAAGAACAGCAAAAAAACTAGGATACAACATAACTCTTATAGATGATGCCTGTACAACAAAAAATTTATCTTGGGGTGATGTAGAAATTCATGCAAACACTGTCCATCAAGTATTCATGGCATCATTGCAGAAGAGTTTTGCAGATATAAAAAATACAGATATTTTTTTATCTAGTTGTTATAAATAAAAATATTTACCATATTAAAAAGAGCAAACTTAACTTATTTAAGTATGCTCTTTAATCATTTAAGATTAGATACGTTCTATCATTTTTATATATATAAAATACTCTTATCTATTTTATATTCATATATAACTATCATATAAATTTTAAACTTTACTATATCCACATAAAAAATGTAGTATTATAGTATATATATTATTATATAGAAAGGGGTGCTAGACAAATGAATAATCATATACTAATTCAATTTGAGTATATAGCAAGAATCATCCTTGCTGGTTTCTGTGGAGCTTTAATTGGATATGAAAGGAAAAATAGACTAAAAGAAGCTGGAATACGAACTCATTTTATAGTGGCATTAGGTTCAGCGCTTATAATCATTGTTTCTAAGTATGGGTTTAATGATATAGTAGGTACTCCAGGTATTGGTCTAGACCCAGCCCGTGTTGCAGCACAAGTTGTCAGTGGAATAGGTTTCTTAGGAGCTGGATTAATATTTATTAGAAATCAATCAGTAAGTGGACTTACTACAGCTGCTGGTATATGGGCAACAGCAGGTACAGGGCTTGCTATTGGCTCTGGATTATATTTATTAGGTATTGTTTCAAGTATTATCATTGTTATTGTGCAGATATTACTCCATAGAGATAGGAAATGGATGAAACTCCCTACAGCAGAACAAGTTTCGCTCAAGATTTCTAATAGAAGCGATTCGATAGAATATATTGAGGAGAAATTTAAGAAATCTAATATTGAAATTATAAACATGAATATTAAACGCCTTGATGGAGATTGGTTAGAAATAGTTATATATACTAAGTTACCTAAAGGATACAAAAAAACAAATTTATTAAAATTATTTAGTGATAATCCTCTTATAGAAACTTTAGAAATATGAAAAACAAATATAAAGATACAAATTACCACCGATTTTAAAATATGGTGGCGAATGGGTGGCAAAACAATTGCCACTCCATTTTTCTTTATTCAACAATACTATATGTGCTTTATTAATCATTTCCTTATGAACTCTTAAAATTTTCTTCTAACTTCTTTAATTTCATTTTTTCTCATTAAGGAATCTTTTTTTCATAAATAAGCTGTCAATATTAATTCATATCACACTTTATTACTCTCTATTTTTAACTACAGCTATAGGTTGTTGTTGAGTTACACAATGAGTCATTCCACCATCTTTATATAACTCTCTTATATCTATTCCTATTACTTTTCTATCAGGATATAAATCTTGTATAATCTTATTCGCAACTTTATCATTTGGGTCATTATAATTTGGAACTAATACAACTTTATTACCTATATAAAAATTCATATATGAACCTTGATATGCTAATTTTTTTCCATTTTTTAATTTAACATTGTTTTGCGTAAGTGGTAGATATACATAATTATATTTTTTCCCTTTTACATTTGTTGAATTCAACAATATATTAATATCTTTTTGCTTTAATCCCCAGTCTATCAATCCTTTTTTATTTAATGTAATTATTGTTGATTCATCATAAAATTTTGCAAATCCATCAATATGAAAATCTGTTATATCTATTCCAACTACACCATCTAACCATATAAATTTTTCTACTCCATAATATTTTCTTATATATTTTTCTATATCACCTTGGCTTAAGTTTTTATTTCTATTTTTATTTATTATAGAACTTTTAGTCGCTAAAAATGTTCCACTACCATCAAGCTCTATTGCTCCACCCTCTAAGACTACTTCGCTTAAATTTATACTTTTAATTCCTAAGTCTTCACTTATCTTTTTAGGAATCTGATTTGATTTACTATATGGTTCTTTTCTTCCCCAACCATTAAATCCCCAATCTAATATTACAATTTCATCACTCTCATCATATACAAATATAGGACCATTATCTCTTATCCAAACATCATCAGTTTTATGAATATAAAAATCTACATAACTCATGTCAATGTTTTCTTTTTTCAATAAATTCTCTATTCTATCTTTTTCACTATTATTATAAGCTACTATATGAACATTCTCACCTTCCACTAAAGACTTTGTCATCTTTACCCATACATCTTCTATTCTCTTTTGATATTCTTTTCCATAAGTATAACTATGAGGCCATTGCAACCAAGTGCCTTCATGTTCTTCATCTTCTAGTGTCATATAATACTTTTTTTGATTATTTTGATTTATATTTTCACTTTCATAACCTTTTGTAAATCCTCTCATCATCAATAATAATGGTAATACCAGCATTGAAATTATTTTATTCATAATAACCTCCTCTATTTTTATAATTCAAGTATAAAGGTTATCATAGTGTCAAGGTCAACTAATCTTTTGAAACTTTTATAGATACTTCTGTTATAAATTCATAGCTAAAGGGAGTTAATAATGAATCTACAAGATATTTTTCAATAAAATTTCCTTTAACTTTAAAATCGTTATTTTTAACCCACTTATACAAAGCATTATAAGCATCAATTAAATTTTCATAATCTCCATAACATATTGTACTAATATATGTACCACTTTCAATTACCTTATTATTGAATCCATTTATTTCTTTATTATCTATAATAGGTTGATAATATTCTATTTCATATGTATTTTCATCTATATTTTCATTATCGTAGAACATTACATAATAGCATCCAACTTTATTAGATTTGCTTTTTGAAATCGTATTATAGCAAGATTCTATAAATTCTCCTATCTCTTTATAAGTAATAATGGCTTTTTTGCACAAGGTATTAACTGATTGTCTTTCACAAATATTAACATCATAATTATTTATAATTGTATCTTTAAATTTTACCTTTTCTTCTATTTCTGAAATTAAATATCCATATTTATTTATTTTTTTTGTTAGTTCTTCAATCTTATTGATATATATATCTATATTTTCATATTTATTATTATCAAATATATCTTTTATTTCTTCATAAGAAAACTCATATCTTCTTAAGTTTTTTATTTTTGATATTATACTAATGTCTCCTTCTGTATAGTACCTATATCCATTATTTTCTATGTGACTAGGTTTCAATATATTTTCTTTATCATAATATCTAAGCATTCTAGATGATATTTTAGTTATTTTTGAAGCTTCACCTATTTTATACATACAAACACCTTCTTCATTTTTTTGATTTCGAAGTTTATTACTTTATTATTATTTATATATACTATAGATTAAACTTAAACAAAATGTAAGTGAATTTGTGATATTATCTGATTGTTTGAAGATTTGTTTGATATATCATTGAAATCTAGCTATTTAGTTACAAGTACTTGAATTTCGGTTATAAATTGTAGTATTTTCTTTGTCTTTATTTATATTTATTTTGAAACCATTAAAATATCAGACATTAAATCAATGTTTTTATTTTATCTTATATTTTTATTTATAGTTAATTTTATATAATAAGTTGGGCGGCAAATAGGTGGCAAAAAATTGCTACTCCATTTTTTTATTAAATAATACTATATTTTTTATTAATCATCTTTTTCCAAACTCTTAAAATATTCTTCTAACTCATTTAATTTTTTTCATCTACTTTCTCATCATTTTTATGTAATGCTGAAATCAAACTTCTAATTGAATTTTTATGTATATTTTTTATGAATTCTCTTGTTTCAAATCTCTGATATTGTTTTTCTTTTACTAGTACATTATAGTGAGTACGTTTATCTATTTTCTCTGTTTCTAAAAACTCTCTTCTTTGCAATCTTTTTAATACTGTAAATGTAGTCGTGTCTTTCCATTTATATTTTTGTTCCATGGCTTCAACAATTTCTCTTGATGTCAATATTCTATATGATTCCCAAATATATCTCATAACTTTTAATTCCGCTTCTGGTAATTTACTAATTTTCACGTTATATATACCCCCTTGTCGATTCATATATAAATAAAATTCTATCTTAATAAAGTTTTCCAAACAAGAGAATTAAGGTAAATAATACCACCCAATTTTCACCATATCATTCTTTTAAGTTACTGTAATACTCTTCTAATGAGTCTAACTTATCTTTGCTTATAGATTTATGTGTGGTAGTAAGAAAACGCATTATTTTTCTACTTTTACTAGATTTTAGTACCTTTTTCTTAAAAGCGTAATATTCTTCGTTATCTATTGTTATTTTATAATGAGATTGAAATTTTATAATATCTCTAGCCAAATAACCTTTATCAACCAATCTTTTTAATAGTGTTTTTATTGTACTTTTATGCCATCCATACCTCTGTTTTATATATTTTACAATTTCTTTTTTAGATATTATGGAATCTTTTTTCCATAAATACTCCATTAATATTAGTTCTGCTCTTAATAATTTTTCTATTAACATTTCTTCTTCCATCTTGTGTCGCTCCCTCATTCAGTCTAACTTAAACTAATGATAGGAGCTTTTTAATACAAAAACTACAGGTAAAATTTACCATATATTCTACTTATTTAGTTTGTTTTTATATATAAAAAATATTATTCATATCTATAAACTTATTCAATTTTCAAACACATATGTTGAATAATAACTAATTGCATTGTATTATTAAATTGTAGAATAAAACTAAATCGGCAAAACTATAGAAATTTAGTGACGCAAAGCTATAGGGACTAAGACTTATAAAATTCTTATAAATTATGTCATCCAGTTACCAAAAATATATAGTTCTTTTTGTTTTTATGAAAGTTTTTTAGCGAGATAATAATTTATATGTTTAGAGATAAAATGGATAAGTGTACACATATGTTGACTGCTTATATCAGTAGTTCATACGATTATTATAATTTTGTAAATACAAAGTTATATAGATTTTGTTTTCTAGAGAATCTCTTTTAACTTTATCTCCATTCGCACCAATCTATAGTAATACAAAGCTCTTAAATATATTTTTAATATTAAAAACAAGCAGAAATGTTAACTTAAAAATATAATTAAGTAGACATTTCTATTAATCTATGATACAATAGTATTTGTGGTAATACACAATTAAATCAAGTATATCTTGATATAGGTTAATAGGAGTATTTTTAATGAATAATGGAATAGTGAAATGGTTTAATAATGAAAAAGGATTTGGTTTTATATCAATAGAAGGTGGAGATGATGTATTTGCTCATTTCTCAGCTATACAAACTTCAGGATTTAAATCATTAGAAGAAGGTCAACAAGTAAGCTTTGATATAGTTAAAGGTGCTAGAGGTCCTCAAGCAGAAAATATAACTATATTATAATATATAGATTTTTCGGGAAAGACTCTTTTAGGGTCTTTTTTTATTGCTAGTATATATAATATAATTATTAATGAAGTAAATAATGTTATCTCAATGTCCCTATCTTCTTCTCTTCCTGCTGTTTGAGTATTACTAAAACTAGATATTGTAACTAACCCATTGTAACCAAAACCAGTTACTATTAAGCGTAATGGTTCGGCTTGGTCTACCATTTTTCAAGCATTGCAACTATTTCAGTAGAGTTTTTTAACTCACTATATCTACAATAAGAAGCATCATATAAGTTGGGTAAGAAGGTCTTGAATGATATTTTTCTTATCTTCTCGCCTTCTTTTTTAATGTCAAATTCACCTAAATTCACTATATGAACAGTTTCAAATCTTTTTTCTTTTTTAATAGATAAAAAATCTTGTGGATTAACTGGGAAATGGAAATCTATTTTTTCTTTTTCATTTTTTATGTATATATCTATTACCAAGTTATCATTTCCTTTCTAATGTGTTTTTGAATATTACACAGCAGTTTTCTTACCATATATTCACTTCCTTATTTAATATTAAAATAAAAAAATGCCTATTAAATTTAATAAGCATTGTTTCTTTATTTACATATTTTTTCTAATTTATGCTATAGTGAAAGCAAAGAGATAAAATTTACTTTGTAAAAGGTGAATTTCTCTAATTGATTAGAATTTAAAAGTTATTTTTTTAATCACCCTTAGCTTTTCAATTTTATTTTCCTTGCTCAAAATATTATAACATATAATTCTTACATATTTTACCTATTCTATATTTATTTTATATTATAATCACATCCTTTCAATTAAAAAAACACTTACCATAAGCAAGTGTTTTTGGATTATTTTTAATTTTGAATCCACATAGTTAACATAAAACATTATGATGCAGTTTCTATAACCTATACTGTTGCAAACTTTACATACCACTTAGTTAATATAAAACCAGATGAGGGAGCAGACTATTTGTGTGCTATTGTATACTTTACATACCACTTAGTTAATATAAAACTATAGAACTAGACTCATCTTGTCCTCGTATGATTATCTTTACATACCACTTAGTTAATATAAAACCTTATGATAGTCAATTAAAAAGTTTTGACTATTATAACTTTACATACCACTTAGTTAATATAAAACTAGCTCAAATAGTCTTAGAATCGGGAGGTTCTAACCCCTTTACATACCACTTAGTTAATATAAAACTAAGATTTTTAGAGTGCAACATGAAAAAAGGTTTATACTTTACATACCACTTAGTTAATATAAAACGACTTACAAATTGAGTAATCGAGGTGGTGATTAAATTCTTTACATACCACTTAGTTAATATAAAACTTCTATTCAATGTAAACAGAATCTTTGGAATATGAACTTTACATACCACTTAGTTAATATAAAACCCCAAAATAAACTTAGCATTTCCAATGCTTACACACATACAACTCTCTCAAATTTGCAGTGAACCATGAGTAGTGCAGTTGATAACACTTATCACACAGCCTCAATGCCTTACATTGCAACTGTTAAATCCTACTTTATCACGAATATCGCTCACTGCAAATTTTCTATATTTTTATTATATCATAAAATTCAAACTATAAAATTAAAATGAAATAAGTTATCAATTTAAGAACACCTATATATTTGTAAGTACTTACTATATCATCTATTCTAATAATTCCTTTTTCTTTTTATTATATTCTTCCTGTGTAATTGCTCCTGAATCTAACAACTCTTTTAGTTTCTTTATTTGTTCTAATGGGTCTACATAACTCTGATAATTTTTCTTTTTAACTTCATCTATACCATTTTGAATCTCTTCATCAGTCATAATATTATCTTCACTAATATGTAAATCTAATACAGATTTTTCACCAGTTTGTACTTCTCTATAGTACTTAATATAAATACTATTATACTTACCCCCATCATCCTTAGTATAAAATTCAAAAGTACAACAATCTATCTTAAAATCCTTTAATTCTTCTGTAATATATTTTATAAATAGTTGACATTCTTTAGTATTTTCAAATTTTTCGTTTTGTACTGTTAAATAAAATTGAGTAAGTCCAGACTCAACTACATCAACTTTATAGTGACTACCCTTATATTTTTGAGGTACTAATTCTTCTAATTTTGCTTTTAGCTCCTCTGCTGAGATTTTTTTTCCATATTTTTTCTCCCTTTTTTCCTTATCTATTTCTTCTTGTTTTCTGATTCTTTCTGATTCTTCTTTCTTTTGTTGTTCCTCTAAAATAGCCATCTTTTCTTCTGTATATGGGCTTATATCTTCCCAAACTGCATATAAATATATTGTAAAAATAAGAAACATATAAGATATAATACACATAACTCTTTGTTTTTTTCTAACAAAATAAATAATTATTAATGATGCCAAAAGTACCAAACTTCCTGGCATAAATCCTATAAAAATAACTATTCCTAATAACATTAATATTATTGCTACTATTATCATTGGCATATCAAAATTCCCCCACAAATTACTCATCTCAAACAACATTATAGCATAATTTGGTAAAATAAAAGCACCTACAATAAAGTAAGTGTTTTTTAGTATTTTTAATTTAAATCCACATCGTTAATATAAAACTTTGACAACATTTTTACCTATCTCTAGAACTTTTTTCTTCGCATACCACATAGTTAATATAAAACTTTAGTAAGATTTAAAAACATACTATGTTACTCTTAAACCTTAATTATCTTTTAAACTTATGCTGATAGTTTTCAATTTCGATCGATTTAGTTAGCTTCTTATCTGATGCTATTTAGAATAATATATTTATAAATTTTATTAATTTTAATTACTTTACCTTAGTATATTTTTGAAATTTATGAGGTATCAAATCATACAGCATTATAAAAAAAATATGTATAAGAAAAAGTATTAATATTCTAGTTGAATAACTTAAATAAATCCCTTTATATCTTATAAAAACTGGTGAAAGAAGTATAATTGAAAAATATATAATTAAATAGTAGATATAACGATAAATACTACTTTTGAGTTTATATATGGCATTACATTTTTTACACTTAAGTTTTCCAGTAAACATACTTTTAAGCCTATTTGTAATAGAAAAAGTGTAATTGCACTCTAAACAATTTTTCATAATAACCACCTTCTTATTCATAATTATAGTTTGCAAATCGTTCCTTAACTATTGTAAATACACTTTATACTAAATTAATCCATCTAATAAAACTTTCTTGTCCGTTTCATCAATAGTATTTAATAGCTTATTTATTCTAGCTTCAACTAAATGCTCTAAACTTAAATCACTATCCATTAATCCTAATTCTTTTTTGATTTCCTCTATATCTATATGTTTCTTAATAATATAAATAGTTAATTGCTTTTTGTGTTTACACACTACATAGTCATTATAAAACTATGTATAGTTAATCTAATCCTAGAACTAGCTTCTAGCTTCAAATTCTATACTATCAATTAAATTTACATCATTTTTTATATTGTTCCAATCTTCTAACCATACTACATAAGTAAGAGTACCATCATCAACAAAGTTTATTCTTACTGAATAGATATCATTCATATCTTTTATGTTGTTGACTAATTCTTTAGTAAAGTTTCTGCATTCACTTTCATTATTAAATTTAGAATCTTCTATTTGAATGCTAACTATATACCCATCTCCTTTAGTTGGAGTAAGCATATCAACATAATAACTTGTATTATTTTTAAAATTATCAGGTATAACAGATTCTACTTTTTCTTTTACTTCTTCCTTAGATAAACTTTTTTCTACTTCATTTTTCTGTTCTTCTTCTTGTGCTTTTTTATCTGCTTCTTGTTTTTTCTTTTCTTCTAACTCTTTTTTCTTTTGTGCTTCTAATTTATCTTTTAATTCTTTTTCTTGTTTTTCTTTAGCTTCCTTAGCTTTTATCTCTTGTTCTTCTTTTTCTTTTCTTTCAATTTCTTGCTGGTTCTTTAAATTATGCTCTGTTGTTACTTTGAATGTATCACCCCACCATGCCCAATTAAACATCAAAAGTATAAATATTAAAAACAAACTTATAACAATTTTTAATATTTTCACCAACTTATTACCCTTTTTCATTATACTTTTTACTAAAAATAGAATAGAAAAAAATAGCAATGTTAATGGTAATAATAAAATTCCTATTATAACAATTAATACCTTTTGCCAACTTTTTAATTCCTTAAATTTTTCAAACATAATATTCCCCCACATAATATGATTTTGTAACATAATTATACTATATAAGTAAAATTTTTACATTATTATCACATCCTTTCAATAAAAAAAACACCTGCCTGAGTAAGTGTTTTTAGTATTTTTAATTTTAAGTCCACATAGTTAATATAAAAACCAATACGTGTTTATATTACAATCAATTGCATTTGCATTTACATACCACATAGTTAATATAAAACATGTTAGAAAAAGAGGTAAAAAATGGTATTACTATTTTGATGCAGGTATAGTAGATGGTAAGAGAAAAAAAGTAGAAAAAGTTGGTGGAGAAACTAAAAAAGAAGCTGAAAAAGCTTTAAGAGATGCAATAAATGAATTTGAAAACTCTGGTACTGTATTTGATGAAACTAATATTAGTTTATCTGATTATTTGGACTTCTGGTACAAAGAATATGTACTTCTAAATTGCAAGTTTTACACTCAAGGTAATTATAAAAGGGCTATAGAAAATCATATTAAACCAAGTCTTGGAAAATATAAATTGAAATCTATAAATCCTGCTATTATTCAAGAATTTTTAAATATAAAATCAAAAGAAAAATATACAGAAAATGGTGAAGAAAAAAATTACTCAAAAGGAACTTTAAAATTGATTTATGGTGTTTTAAACACTTCTTTAAAATTAGCTGTATACCCATATAAACTTATTAGAGAGAACCCTGTTCAATATGTTAGTATTCCTAAAAACTTAGTGAAAACTAATACTAGTAATAAAGTTAAAACTATTACCTTAAATGATTTTGATACAATATTACATAAGTTTCCAGTTGGGACAAATGCCTATATTCCTTTGATGATTGGGTTTTATACAGGTATGAGAAAAGGTGAAGTATTAGGCTTATTTTGTGAAGATATAGATTTAGAAAATAATATAATTAAAATTAGAAGAAACTTAGTAAGGAAAAAAGATTCCAATTTTGAATTAGCTCCCCCTAAAACAAATTCTTCAATAAGAGATATTAAAATTGGTGATACTCTATCTAAAATATTAAAAGATGAAAAACTAAATCAAAAAAAGCAGAAAGTTAAAATAGGAAAATGGTATAAAAAAACAGAATATAATTGGGTATGCAGAAAAAAAGATGGTTCATTTGTAACTCATGGTGATATTGACATGGCAATAGCAATAATAAATAAAGATTTAAATATTGATTTCAATTTTCATTGTTTAAGACATACACATGCTACTTTACTTTTAGAAAATGGAGCTAATATTAAAGATATACAAAAGCGTCTAGGTCACAGTAAAATAACTACAACAATGGATACTTACTCTCATGTCACACATAAAATGGAAAGTGAAACAGTAAATATTTTAGAAGGTCTCAGAATATAATTTGCCACCGATTTTATAATACGGTGGCAAATCGGTGGCAAATTAGCATTTTTTCACTCTATTTATCATCTAATTCGTTGAAATCTAGCGATTTAGTTACAAGTACTTGAATTTCGGTTACAAACTCATCTACAATTCCAGTCTCATGTATATCTATCTTGTATATTTCTATAGGTTCAGCAATTATTTTATAATTATTTTCTTTTATAAATTTAAATACCTTTTCCATATATATTTTATTATTAGAATTACTTCCAGTGTAGTTTAAAGTTACATAATATCCCTCATCAAAAACTATATTGTATATTTCCTCGCTATTCTCTAAAAAACAGAATACAGATTTAAACTCATTGAATATACCTTTGTTGATTGCTTCAGTAGAAAAAGCAGAACCAATATTATTATTTCCAAGTATATTAAATCTATTTTCATACTCTTTTTGAAGTTTTTGAATTAAAAAATCAAAATCCTCATCTCTTCTTATATCAGCATTTAATTCTAAAGCTTTTCTCTTTTCTATATATACAACCTCTATCTCATCTATTTTTGTATTTTGAATTACACTTTCAATTGAACTTAATCTTTTTATAATATTTTCCTTATGACTTATAAATTCAAATATTTTTTTATCAATTAATTCAAGCTCTTCATTTAAAATATTTTTTGTAGACTCTATACTTCTATCATCTAAGTACTCTTTTATTTTTTTCATTGGAAAATTCAAACTTCTAAATTCTTTTATTAAATTGAGTTTCCATATATCTGATATGTTGTACATTCTATATCCATTTATGTCTCTAACTGGCTTTAGAATACCTATTTCTTCATAATACATTAATGAGTCTCTTCCTATTCCATATATTTTAGATATCTCTCCTATTTTATAGTAATCTTTCATTTATATGACAAAATCCTTCCTAATCCTATTTTTATTTTATAATCAAAATTATTTCTCTCTATAATCATATTTTTAGAATATACTAAAAACACCTCTAAAACAAGGACATGAAAATAAAGCTTCTACAATCAGTTATTAAAATCTAGTTGTTTTTCTATTATAATATTTCTAATTTTAACTTTTTTAAGTAATATCTTAGATTTCTATCCTTTATGTATATAACTATTATATACATATTTATATAATATCTTTTTGAAATAGATTTCTATGAATTATCCTTTAATACATTTAGTAAATTAACATTTATTCTAGTATATATCAGAAAATATAAAATTAAACTTAATTCAAATAACTGAAATTAAGTATATAAAATTATTAATGTAATATTAAATTATAAGTAAAAATTAATTATAAATAAATTAATTATTTATTTATAAAAACATTAAATTTGAAATTACTTATAATGTATTCTATCTTACTAACTACATGGCTTACAGTCTATCTATTTATAAAGAAATATGATATAATTGCATTCAAAAAAGAAATATTTCAATACACTCAAACTTAGACATTAACTAATTTTATATAAGATTATTACTAATTTAAAAATTTTTATTTTTAATCTTATAATAAGTAAGTTAATGAATATAAAGTTGAAATACTTATTTAAAATTAATTGTTCAAATTATTTATAAATTAACATTTAAATATTTTAAGCATAAATACAGTTGTCATCAAAATTTAAAGTATCTTATGGAGGAATACCATGCAAAATTATGATTATATAAAAATGTTAAATAAAAAGATAGAGCTATTAGCTAATGAATTAGACAATAGAAAATATAAATTTAAAATTTCAAATGAAATAGACTTTTTTTCTAAAATACCAAACAGAGAGTTTGTATACCAATATATTAATGACTGTATTTTGAAAGACATACATATCGGAATAATGTTATTAAATATTGATAACTTTAAATTATTTAATGATATCTATGGATACTTAGTTGGAGAAAATCTATTAATCAATATCACTCAAAAACTACTGTCCTTTGTTCCAGAATCTAATGGAATAGTTGCTTATTTAAAAGGAGAAGGATTTTTAATTGTAATTCCAAATGTATCAAATGATGAACTAAACAATATAGGTACAGCTATTATAAAGAGTGCTAGAGAATTAAAAATACAACTTCCTAACGAAAAAGAAATATACTCCAATGTTACATTTAGTATTGGTAGTACTATTTGGAATGGCGAGCCAAATAGTACTACTTTAGTGCTTTTCAATCAAGTGTATAGTGCTTTAAAAAAGGCTAAAGTAGAAGGTAAAAATAGATACATTTCATTTGACTTTAAGGATAATAATTTTTATAATCAATTGGAAAATGATAAGGAATTTTTATATGAAATATCACAGGCCTTACAAACTAAACAAATTGAAGCATTTTATCAACCACTCTATAATATAAAAAACAATACTATAGTTGGATGTGAGGCTCTTGCAAGATGGAGACATCCTCTTAAAGGAATTCTTACTCCAGATAAATTTATACCTTTATTCGAACAGTTTGGTTTGATAACCGAGCTAGATTTATACTTATTTGAAGAGAACTGCAAAAACATAAGAAGATGGATTGATAACAATGATGTTTTTGTTCCAATTTGTTGTAACTTTTCTCGTCTTCATTTTTTTAATTCTAATTTTCCAAGTATGCTAAAAAGTATTACTGAAAAGTACAGTGTTTCTACATCAAATTTCAGTATTGAAATCACAGAAAATATATTATTAGAAAATACAAATAATATTATTCAACAATTAACTGAACTTCGTTCTTATGGTTTTTCTGTATCAATGGACGATTTTGGTTCTGGATATTCATCTTTTGGTATGTTACAAAATCTGCCTTTTGATATAATCAAAATTGATAGAATATTTTTGTCTCATAATTTAAATGATTTTAAAAATACAACAATTTTATATTCTATAGTAAATATTGCAAGAGCTCTTGGAATGCTTACAGTATGTGAAGGTGTTGAAACAGAACAACATGTAGAATTTATTAAAAGTATAAATTGCGATATTGCTCAAGGTTATTATTATGCAAAACCTATGGAGTGCACACAATTTGAAAAATTACTATCTGAAAAAAATAACCCAGGAGAAATGTTTATAAAATATTCTGATATAGGGAAATCTTTGGTAGAAAAGATATTTGACGAATTTTTTATTATGCAAGACATGCAAAAACTAAAATCAAATGTCACTGAAGACATTCAATGGTTTGATTTTTACAGTAAAACAGAAATTACATCTTTTTCTAAAATAATAGAACATTTTGAAAAACATATTAAAGGTAAAAAATTTTCTATTCTTTATAAAAGTATAACTCCACATAATACTGACTCAGATTTATTATTAATTAGTGGAGAAGCTGTTTTATCAGATGAATCTGCTGAATGTCAAAAATATAGTAATTTCTATTTTAGTGCAAATTGTATAATTTCAGAAAACAGATTACTTTTAGCAAAACTACATATAGATTTAATAAAAACTGCTGGTTATATAAATGAATTTGAATCGTATTCCATACCTAAAATGACAAATACTCATCTTGATGAAAGTAATGTTTTATCACAATTTTATTCAATGTTACCTGTTGGTATAATTCGCTATGATTTATTTGGTGATATGATTATTACTTATATGAATGAAGAAATGTTTGATATTATAGGTTATACAAGAGAACAATTTTTTGGTGAGATGGGTGGTAACTTAAGAGCAATTGTTCATCCAGATGATTTAGACTTTATTTATAAAAAGAGTTTAGAGATGATTGATACAAATAAAATTGAGCCTTTTTTATATAGACTTATAAAGCGTGATGGTCAAATCGTTACAGTTATGTATACACAATGTAATCTATCTGCAATTGATGGTAGGTCTATTGCACAAGGCATGTATATAGATATAAATAAAATAGAAAATTTAATAAAAATCTAGTCTATAATACATTAGCTTGAAGAAATTAAGATGTTTAAAGAAATTTTTTAAATATAAATATAATTCATTCAACTATGATATTGATACAGTAAAATAAACTTTAAATCTATAACGATAGAATTAGATAAAAAATATGTAATTATTTTTCTTTTTCTGAACTTATATTTTATATTATTATGTATTTATATAGTACGTTAGTCCTAAGCGCTGAAACAGATTTTGTTGCAGTGCTTTTTAACTAAAATCAACTTATTTAATAAAAATATCACAGTTTAACAACATTTTTAATTTAAGTATATTAATGTATAATATAATTAGGATATATAATAACAAAGGAGAGGGGGAATATCATGAGCATACTCCTAAAAAAATCACCTAAATTTGCAAAACATATTATAACAAACTTTTATGTAAATCGAGATATTGATGAAATATTAAAACACCTTTCTAAAGATGTCACATGGATTGGACCAGGAGAACAGGAATTTCTCACTTCTTTTAATGAAATAAAAGATTATTTTTATGCAGGTCAAAACGAAGTGCCTTCTTGTGACATAAGTAATGACACATTTGAAATTGTAAGTGAAGATAAAAATAGCTGTATGGTATTAGGAAAATATACTGTCAGTACTAAAGAGAATGCACAAATGGTATTAGAAGTAAATCAGCGTTGTACATTTGAGATAATTGAAGATAGAGAGAAATTATTAGTAAAACATATGCATATATCAAATCCTTATGGTGAAATGCAGATTGATGAATACTTCCCTACCAAAATTGGAACACAAAGTTATGATTATTTACAAAGAATGCTAAAAGAAAAAACAGAAGTTATTGAGATGATTACAAATAATATCAATGGTGGATTAAAAGGTAGCAATGATGATGATACATACTCTTTTTTCTATGTTAACGAAGGATTGCCTAAGATATTAGGATATACATATGATGAGTTTATTGAAATGAGTGGTGGTTCAGCAGTAGGAGCTGTATATCCGCCAGATTTACCTAAAGCACTAGAAGATTGCAAACGATGTTTTGCAAAGGGAGCTACATATTCATCTGAATATAGAATACGCAAAAAAAATGGAACACTAATGTGGGTATTAGATACTGGAATGAAATCATTAAATAGTGATGGTGTAGTAAAAATTAATAGCATTATTACTGACATTACTCCATTAAAAAATATAGAATCTGAATTAAAATTAGAAAGAGAGCGATATCGCATCGCTTTGCAAAATATTACAGACATTATGTTTGAATATGACATTGGAAATGATAATTTTATAAAATATCAACGTGTAGAAATAGATAAAAAAATTGAATTAGAAAACTTTGAAACAAAAAATTATTCTAAGTTGTTAGAGTCTGGAGCAATTGTTCATCTTGATGATATTGGCAAATTACTAGAAGTTCTTCGTGGAAATCTTAGAGAAATAATTGAAATAAGACAATTAAACTCATTGACTAAAGATGAATGGAGATGGATTCGTGTCCAATGTTCAGTTATCTATGATAGTGACCATAAACCTATCAAGACAATTGGTGTTTTAAAAGACATAACTGATGACAAATCTAAATTAGAAATTTTAATTAATCAAGCTCAACGTGACCCACTAACACAACTATACAATCAAAGGGTATCAGAAGATTTTATTCAAGATTACTTCTGTAATTCTGAGACAAAATCTAGTGATGCTTTATTAGTTATTGATATTGATGATTTTAAAACTGTAAATGATACTTTTGGGCATTTGGAAGGAAATGAAGTCTTAGTTGCTGTATCAAAAATATTACTACAAAACACATGTAATAAAAATATAGTTGCTCGAATCGGTGGAGATGAATTTATGATATTTATGAAATCATTAACAAAGGATTTAGTAATAGAAAGTACTAGTAAGATTTTAAATGCTACAAGTAAAATAAAGTTGAAAAATAATCATAAAATAACATTAAGTATTGGAATTGCTTTTGTTGATGATTCAATTAAATCCTATAAAGATTTATTTTCCAAAGCTGATAAAGCTCTGTATATATCAAAAGCAGACGGAAAAAATCGTTATAGTATATGTGAATAATAAAATTGTCATATTATACCTTTGCCTAAAAATAAATTATAATTCAGCTATTGTTATTTATAATGATATTAATCATAAAGTATATTATTATTTAAAGACAATCATATACTTTGTGATTATTATATAAATATTTAATATTTTTTAGTAAGCTTCTCCTCTAATTTTCATAATTTGTTCTTAAACCCCTCTACTACTTCTATATAAATTCTTAAAATAAATTTAGATAAAATACTTCTTAATATTGGTTACTTTACTAAAGAACAAATTTATGGAAAAATTAAACTTTAAATATCTAGAAATATAAGATTATAAATATTTTATTACAAATACCTAATATTAATATAGTCTATCTTAAAATAACAATTTATTCGTATAAAAAAGTGAACGCTTAAAAGAGTTCACTTTTTATTTTAAATACAAAGTTATCTATAAGCACAAATTCTTTCTTATCAGCTTTGACATTCATAATTTTTAAATATTAAACTCAAATTCATAGCTGCTACACATATACTATACTTCATTTCTACTGGTATACAATCTATCCCATTTATAAAATCTATTATGTATTTTTCCTCAACATTTGAAGCCTTAGCTATAAATTTAGTATTAAGATTATACATATTAGTCAAAAGACTTAAAATGCCTCTAAGCCTAGAATCTAAGTCAACATCCATGATATATCCAAGTTGTAAAACTACATTTATCCTTTTTGACCATACATCTAAATCTTCTATAAATTCATTTTCATATTTCTTATACGCTCTTATTTTTTCTATGTCTACTCCAAACAAATTTGATAAGATATTTTCGTCTATATGATATTCATCACTGAACCTCCCATGACTAAAGTCACAGGGTTCCTGCTTCATAGAATTTTGCATACTAAAATATGTCTTACTAATTCTCCACAGGCTATCCCCGTAGTTCCTACGGTTCTTACATAAGTTATTTATTTTAAACTGTTATTAGTCTTAATCCTTCTTTTAGTATATTTATACTTGCATTTATATCTCTATCGTGAGTTTCATTACAACAAGGACAAATCCATTCTCTTATATTTAAATCCTTAATTTCCTCGTTTTTGTACCCACATTTATTGCATATTTGTGAACTTGCAAAGAATTTACCTACCTTTACAATTTGTCTACCATACCAATTAGCCTTGTATTCTAATTGACGAACAAATTCTGACCATGACACATCAGAAATAGAGCGAGACATTTTACGATTTCTAGTCATATTCTTTACTTGTAAATCCTCTATGCAAATAATATCATTCTCTCGTATTAATTTAGTAGATAGTTTTTGTAGAAAATCCTTCCTTTGATTAGCTATATGTTCTTGAAGTCTTGCAACTTTTAACCTTGCTTTATTTCTATTTAAACTACCAATTGTTTTTCTCGATAGTTCTCTTTGTAATTTAGCAAGTTTGTTTAATGACTTTAGAAGATACTTAGGATTTTCTATAAATTGTCCACAACTTGAGATACAAAATTCTTTAATTCCTAAATCTAAACCTATCTGACTATTAGTATTTTCAAATGCTTCAATATCTATATCAGTGCAACATAATGATACATAATATTTACCACTTGGTTCTTTGGATACTGTAGCATTAAGTATTCTCCCTTGAGGTACTTGTTTATCCCTTACTTTAACCATACCAAGTTTAGGTAATTTTATATATTGACTAAAGTACATAATGTTTCCATTTGTAAAGTTAGTTCTATATGAAAACCTATTAGTTTTCTTTGATTTAAATTTAGGAAATCCTGTATTTTCTTTAAAGAATTTTTTATATGCGTTTTCTAAATCTTTTAAGGTGTTTTGTAGTGAAAATTTGTCAGGTTCTTTAAGCCACTCTAATTCTCTTTTTAAATTGGTCAAATCAGAACTGCACTGTTTATAAGTAAAAGTTTCTTTATTGTTTTCATAAACTTCTATTTTTTTAGAAAGATATTTATTATATACAAATCTACAACATCCAAAAGTTTTGTTAATTAACTCTTGCTGTTTTTTATTTGGATACATTCTAAACTTATATGCCTTTTCCACTACTATCACCTCACTTTACTTGTTTTTTCTGATTAATTAATATATTTTCTTATCTGCTCCTTTGTATTTTCTGATACAGTAACAACTAAATATATTAATTAAATCTTCTTCAATTTCATTTGTTAATACTGTATGTCTATATTTTACACACCATGTTATATGGTATTGTACTAAATATACATATCTGAGTCACTTCAATTTTTCATCACCATCCTAATATTAACAAGTGCAATTTTTTTAAACAAGTATTTTAAAGGTTTTTATATTTATTTTTAAATAGCATATGTAAGAACCGTAAGTCTTAACTTTTATCATTTTTGAGGTTGTCGTTCACATAAGTTCGCTACTACCTATGCAGTTCTCTTATGAACTTCTTACACTTTCATGCAAGCGCAGACTATATCTTATCCTTCGGCATTATCCGTTAAGGTCTACCCACTACCAATAGCTTGTAGTGTACTTCCCTCAAGAGGAATAGTCGTTGAAGTTTCTCCTATTCGGAGCTTACCTGCTGATTGCCCATTTTAAAGTACTTAGGGTTTAACCTTATACCATCTAACCAATTTTTTCTACTTTCGTAACTTTCACACTTAGGTTTATTTCATCCTTATGTTTTAGTTTGGTTAGCTTTAGGGGTTTCCAGCAATTCAAGTAGTATTGGATAGGTTATATCCTATCTCTACATATAAGTTTCCCTATATGCTGACTATTTTAGCTACTAACTCACGACTTAAAGTCACGAGTATGCGTAGCTATTTTTTAATCAATTTTTTTTACTTCCATTCAAATTAATCCTCTCTAAACTTAAATAAGGCTTTTTATACTGTACACATTTATAACAAAATAATTCATTTTTCCTTAAAATACATCTAGTCCCTATTATTCTGCCATAGCTGGAAATTCATAAACTATCTTCAACAACATTTCAGTGAAAATTAATGTCTTCTTAGCATCTTCCTCACTTACAATACAAATTTCATGAGTAGCTTCATTCCCTATTTTTCTTATTTGGTTTACCCATTTTTTAGAATTAGGCAATATGTAATTCTTTTTATCAAGCCATTCAACATAAAATATAAATGTCTTATTCTCTTCAGCACCTAAATGTACTGCTACATTCATTAGTAACTTTCTGCAACATAAAGCTACTGATGTAAATGCATTTACACTAAATGAATTTCGAGCTTCTTCATATAAATTTTCAACATCTTTATTATTAATATGTAATACATCATTCCCAGCTTTAGACATTGGATACTGCCTATTGTCCTTATCAAAATACGTTGGATTCCCACAACTAGGACATAAATATATGCTTATTTCAACCTCTTTTTCTGGACTAGTACGACAAATACCTTCATAACCTTTTTCGCTTCCTACGTAGCAACCACAATATCCACAAGTGTAGTTTTTACCTGACAACTCATTGTCTATTCCTTCCCAAAAATTCACTGTCTTTACCCCCAAAACCTTAAATTTTTCTTATTTCAGTATCAGAATACATATCACCTTCACTGCCTTTAATTTCTACTATTTTTAAATTTGACATCTCCATTATCCTCCAAAGTATAAACCAATCTTTGGCATGCATTTCATCTTCAAACATAGAATCTGCAACAGCTTCAATTAAAGGTCTCCATTTATCACTAATATTTCTTAATATATATTTATCAAAATAAGTTTCTTCAACACTTTTAATTTCTTCCTCTACCAATGCTCTAAAAATAGCATTTTCTTTAACTAATACATTCCATTTATTTTTAATTTCCAGCTTTTCATTAAAGCCAATTTCTGATGCTTTATTTAAAAAGAAATGAGAATCTTCTGGAACCATTTCACTGGTAAACGAATATTTAATTAGACAATCTTCTTCCTTTTTTTCATCTATTAATACAATTTTTATACTTTTATCTTGAAACTTACTAACTACATAGTATACACCACATAAATCTTTTTGGTTATTTGCACACCATATTATTATATCTCTATGTTTTGCTAATTTTCTATCTTCTAGTAAATTTGGCTTGAATAGTAACTTAGGATTATTTTCAAGGTCAGTTCTAATTCTAAAAATATTTTCTCTTAATTCATAATTATTTACATCTGAAATATCACCTATTGATAAATCATCTTCAAATACTACGATTTTATTATGTGGTATTAACTTTAACTTCATTGCTTCTTTCAATATGTAACAACAAACATCATCAAAACATATGTGTGCCATATAATTCACCTCTTTGTAAAACCAATAATTTATTTTATTATAATATATAAACCGCACTTGTTAAACAATTCTAAAGTATTATAGTATTGTTTTTAGAGTTAATTTACATATTTCTATTCATGTTTTTCATAATATAGGTACAAAATAAACTTTATAATAATATATATCATGCTTAGAATTGCTGTTGTAATAAAAATAAATATATACACTATATTTTCTGTTAAATAATAAGATAAAAAGCCACATATGCTAATAATAGTTGTAATCCAAAATATAATATTTCCACACTTAGCTTCACTTTTTAACTTTATAAAACGATTTCTTTCATCCATAGATTCAATCCTATCTTCTTGTGCAGCTTTTTTAGAAAATGCACGAATAAGAGCTATAATCCCAAACAATAAAATTATTATAGAAAATACAACATGCTTAATTTGCAGTGTTAGCCAATCCTCAGGGTATATAATATCTTTTGTCAAACTACATATTCCTAATATTGTAGCCAAGACACCAAAAGTAAAACCTTTTTTATTATAAATTTTCATATTGTTTATCCTCCAGCACCTTATTTTCTTTCAGATAGCATAAATCTTCTACTGTTGTACCAAATATCTCTGAAATACGATAAGCAAGCATGAGCGAAGGAGTATACAGTTCTTTTTCTATAGAAATGATTGTCCTCTCAGTTACATAAACTAAATCAGCAAGTTGTTGCTGTGTCATTCCAATGGAAGTTCTTAATATTTTAATTTTAGTCTTCATTGAATACTCCTTTTTATACAATATAAAGTTTATTTTATTTAAACAGATACTAGCATAAAAGTTATTTCAGAAAGATTGGGCTATGCAGATATAAAAATAACTATGAATAAATATTCTCACTTATTAGATAAAATGGACAAAGAAGTATCTGAAAATATAAGCAAAATACTATTCAAATAATGGTCAGTTAAATGTCAGTTAAAGTACTTTTTTTCCTATTTGTCAGTTAAATGTCAGTAATATATATAATAGGATATACTTATAAAACGCTTAAAATCACTATGATTTAATAAAATCTATAATTATTTACTATTTGCTGTTGACATTGGTACTATACCATAGTTTATCATTTATACTAGAAATAAAATTATTAATTAATAGTTTAATATTTTTATAATAGATTTACAAGGAGTGGTAATAAATGGATACTAAAATATCTATAAACGAAAACATGAGCCTAGGTAAGAGGTTTTTTAAATACCTAGCACCATCTGTAGTTGCAATGTGGGTTTTCTCATTATATACAATGGTTGATGGAATATTTGTAAGTAAAGGAGTTGGTGAATTAGCTTTAGCTGCTGTTAATATATCAATGCCTTTTATTAATTTTATATTTGCAGTTTCTCTGTTATTTTCAACTGGTGCATCTACTATAATTGCAATTTATCTTGGCAAGAAAGATATTAAATCTGCAAATGAAGTCTTTTCATTCAACTTAGTATCAATAATTATATTATCTATAATTATTTTAGCTATAACTTTTTTTAACTTAGACAGACTAGCATTATTTTTAGGAGCTACAGAGTCCACAATTGGTATGGTTAAAGATTATCTAGGAATAATAATATTTTTTAATGGCTTCTTTATAGTATCTTACTCTCTAGAAGTTATAATAAAAACTGATGGATTCCCAATATTAGCTACTGTTGGCGTAATAATATCTGCTCTTACAAACATCGTACTTGATTACTTATTTGTCATTGAATTTGGATGGGGTGTAAAAGGTGCTGGTATCGCCACAGGTTTATCTCAAGTCTTTTCTACTATTTTTTTCTTGATACATTTTTTAAGAAAAAACTCAACCTTGAATTTTTCAAAATTTAAAGTTGATTTCAAAACACTTAGAAAAATTGTATTTATAGGCTTCCCAGATTCGACTACTGAATTAAGTTGTGGTATAGTTGTCTTACTTTTTAACTTGAGTCTTACTAAATATATTGGTGAAAGTGCTCTTATCTATTACAGTGTTATAAATTATATAAATACATTGGTACTTATGACTATGATGGGTATAACTCAGGGTATGCAACCACTTACTAGTTTTTATTATGGTGCAGGGAATATGGATAATGTAAAAAAATTATTAAAGATGGGAATAAAAGCCACAATAATAGCATCAATTTCTGTATTTGCAATTTGTATGGCTTTTTCAGGACCAATAGTTTCTTTATTTATACACCCAGAAGAAACAATACTATTCAATGAAGGAATTCGTGTATTTAAAATATTCTCTATATCTTTCCTACTTGTAGGAATTAATGTAATAATTTCTGGATTCTTTGTTTCAGTAGAAAAACCATCAATTTCTACTGTTATATCTCTTGGTAGAGGACTTGTAGTAGTTGTTCTAAGCCTAATTTCAATGATACTAATATTTGGCGGTCAAGGAATATGGATGACTACTATTGTTTCAGAATTTATATGCCTTATTTTATCAATAGTTTTCCTAAAAAAGAATTATTCTACATTAGACTCTAATCTAAATAAGGTTGCTTAAAGAATATTATGTAAAATATATAAAATAAAAAATACCTATTATACAATCTTGCAAATATTAGACCTTTGCAAAAACTAGGATTATATAATAGGTATTTTATTTATGTAATTATTTTATTTCTAAATATCCATAACCATCTTTTGTTGAAGTTCCTTTTACTTCATATTCTACAGGTTTTTCAAATATTGGACCATCTACTACAAAAGTATGATATTCTCCATGTTCTCCACATGGGTCAGCACCTGCATCTTTTATCTTTTTAACAAGTTCTCTAGTCAATTTTTCTCCTAAGAATTCCTCTCCTAGATACTTTAAATTTACTTTTGTTACAATACTACAAAACCCACTGTCTATAAATTCATATACTAAATTTTCTCGACTCTCTTGCCACAATGGTAAACTTACTTTCATACCAACTGCATCACATCTATCGGAATCCCATTTTCTATGACTTTCTATGTCTATATCTCCATATGCACATATTGTTGCTCCCATATTTTTAGCTTTTATTAAAGCTCTCTCAAAACTCTCTTCGTATCCTTCTACGCCACACTCAGCAACTAATAAAGGTAATCCTATATTGCTACTTACTTGTTTAAGCATATTATATTCTAAATTATGCGTCCATGATTTTCCATGTTCCTCACTTATAGTTGTCAAGAGTGCCACAGGCTTATATCCTTTTTTCAACATTCGATTTAATGCTAATATACTATCCTTACCACCACTAAATGACATTACAAATTTTTCATCAGCCAATTCTAACACCTCTTTCATCTAACTTTGTTTTGTTACCATAATTATACCAAATATCTAAGTTGCATAGCAAATTATATAATACTTTAAATTACTAATTTACTATAAAAAATGTCCCTAATATTAAAAGTATAACACCTATGTACTTGTATAAATGCATTGTTTCTTGTCCTAAAATCACGCTATCAATAAAAAATCCAACTAGAACTTGAGATACAAGTGTTAATATAATTGTATTTGATACACCTAAATTTGGAATTGCTTTTACTGTGAAATATATTATTAATCCACCAAATACTCCTCCTAGCAATAACTTATAGTTAAAACCATTTATAGACACCAAACACTTTAAATCTCCTGTAACTATTATACTTACCAAAAAAAATATTGCCCCTACAGTTAAGCTTATAAATGTTGCAACTAATGCTGTTGTACTTTTCCCTAGTTCTCCATTTATAAAGGCTTCAAGTGCAGTAGACCCACCTGCTAATAATGCAAATATTATTGCCCATAATTTTGTCATGGACAAACCTCCTCCTATATAATTCTATTAATAAAAGTTTATGATACAACCTATCAATTAATTACTAAGTATAGTTTAATTTTTATACTTGATGACTTTATTTGAATATAAATTTCTGTTATAATTGTTCTATTGATTTTGGAGGTGATTTTATGTACACAAATTTTAATATCGATTTTAATAACTTTAATAAAAAAGAAAATGCTACTAAATTTATGTTAATGGGAGTATTACTCATCGTTTTAGGATTATTATGCCTTACATTTAAGACATTAGGGATAAAATTAATTTCTTGGACTTTTGGTATTGCTCTTTTATTCTTTGCATATTTAAATCTAAAAAATATCAATGAATTAAAAAGATACGCTACTAAAGAAGAACTTAAGTCATCTACTAATGTTCAATGGATTCTAATAATTGCATGTATATTACTTTTTATATTTCCTCAAAAAATACAAAGTATATTTTCATTATTTTTAGGATTTTATTTAATATTTAATCAACTAGTAGCACTTGTAAATAGCAAGAATAATACATATTCTAAATTTACAACTTGGAATATAATTAAGACTCTATTTGGTGTATGCCTTATCTTGTCTCCTCTTTTTTTATCTAGATTTATAGTATCGATAATGTCCTTTTTCATAATATTATTTGGACTAGTTCTATTTTTCTCTGGAAATAATGCAAGAAAATATTAATTATTTTCTTGCATTATTTTTTATATTACTTAAAATAGAATTTGTTTAAGTCATATATTTATGGTAATATGTTTTTTGTACAAATTGAGTGTACAATTTTATTAGAAATAGGTGATTACTTTGGATAAATTTAAATATGCTTTTGATAATAAAAGATATCATACTTGGAATTATTATCTTAGAAATACTTTTGGAGAAAAAGTTTTTAAGGTATCAATAAATGCAGGGTTTACTTGCCCAAATATTGATGGAAGTATTGGTTATGGCGGATGTACCTATTGTAGCAAGGAAGGTTCTGGTGACTTCGCTGGCAACCCTAAAGATAATCTTATTAGTCAATTTTATAATATAAGGGAAATGATGTTAAAGAAATGGCCTCATGCAAAATATATTGGTTACTTTCAAGCATATACAAATACGTATGCTCCCCTTGAGGTTTTAAAAGAAAAGTATGAGACTATATTAGAACTTGATGACGTCATAGGTCTTTCAATATCAACAAGACCTGACTGTTTGCCAGATGATGTTGTAGAATACTTATCTGAACTAAATAAAAGAACTAACTTATGGGTTGAACTTGGACTTCAAACAATTCATGATTCTACATCTAAAATTATAAATAGAGGACATGATTATAAATCATTTGTTGAAGGTGTTGAAAAATTAAAAGCTAAAAACATAAAGGTTGTTGTACACATTATAAATGGTCTTCCTGGCGAAGATTATAATATGATGATGGAAACTGCAAAGGCTGTTGGTAAAATGGGTGTAGATGGCATAAAAATTCATCTATTACATGTTATAAAAGACACTCCTATGGAAAAGATGCTACAAAATGGCATGCTAACTCTTATGGAACAAGATGAATATATAAATCTAGTATGTGACCAATTAGAAATACTTCCTGAAACTATGATAATCCATAGACTTACTGGTGATGGCAAAAGAGATGAACTAGTTGGGCCTTTATGGAGTCTAAAGAAATGGGAAATTTTAAATCAAATTGATGATACCTTGAAGGCTCGAAATTCTTATCAAGGTTGCAAGTTTTTTTAATGATGTATACTTATTACACATAAAACAATATCAAAAAAATAATAACTATAGAAAGTGTTATGTAAGTATAATTCTCTCTATAGTTATTTAGTATTTATAAAACAATATATTAATTTATATAGTATAGTAAAAAATTTAATTTATATTTCTAAATTAACTACAATTACCTATAATTTTATGTAACATTATTAATTTCAGTATTTTTAAATCTCAATATTTTTAAATCTCTAATTCTAAATACTTTCTGTTTTTTCAATCTGCTTTAACTTGTTGGATTTACAAAACATTCTTATTCCATCATAAGAAAGATTAAGTGCTACTACTGCTGATATTAGCATCAGCATTACCCCAAATAGCTTCCATAAAGAAAAATTTTCTCCTAATATAGTACAGCCAATTATTACAGAACCAACTAGCTCTACTGATGCCACAACACCTGCAACAGATAACTCTACTCCCTTAGATATACCTGTTGCATAAAAAATATATGCAAGTGCTGCTGGTACAATACCTAACATTAGCATACAAGATAGAATATTTAAATCTTTGGCATAATACAATATCTCCCAAGGTCTAGCAGATGGAATCATAAAGATAGCTCCAAATAAGAAACTGTACACTAATATTGTAGAACTTGAAAATTCTTTCAAAGCATTTTTACTAATAGTTGGCATAAGTGCATATGCTATTGCTGATAATATACCAAGTAAAAGTCCAAAAGCACTTAAATTTTGAAAATCTAAACTTCCACCAGTCACCGCCATAACTGCACCCATAAAACAAAAAATAAGTGAAATTACTTTACTTCTAGTAATACTCTCTTTATAACAGATTTTTGAAAATACTGCTAAAAATAATGGTGAAGTATATAATAAAACTGCTGCTACTGACACACCTACAGTTTCAATTGCTTTAAAATAACATAAGTTAAACATAGCTTGACATATAATACCTATTATTATTGAATATATGATTCCCTTCTTACTTATTTTTAAAATATGTGGTGTCCTTATAGAAGAATATACTCCTAAAACTATAAATCCAAAAAACAATCTTGTAAATGCTACCTGTTCTGATGTTAATCCATTTCCCATTAAAAACTTTCCAAATAATCCAAGTGTAGCCCATAATATTCCTGCTGTTGCTATAAATACATACCCTTTACTTTTTTCTCCCATTTCAAATTCCCCTCTAATTTTATTTAAGTCAATGCACATAGTTTTTGTTAAGCAAAAATTATGCCACTTTAATCCAATATATATCGACACCAAAAACCTAGTATTTTCAACAACACTGATAAAATTTCAATTTTTTAATATTTGTTTCATATACATTTTAAGTTGATTTAGACTTGTTTTAATTGTAAAATGAGTTATATATAACTTATTTAAAGTTAAAATAGACTGAAACTTATATATTATATAAATATTAAATTTTAATTATATTTAGTAAATTAAACCTATTTTAATATATCATTAAGAATTTAGGAGGATAACAAAAAAATGGATTTGAATTTAGAATTAGATTTGGAGTTTTACCAAAAGATATTAGAAGCCTCTCATGACGAAATATGTGTATCTGATAATAAAGGAATAATCATATATTGCAATAAAGCATTTGAAGAAAATTATGGTCTAAAAAAAGAAGATATTTTAGGAAAAAATGTTTCTTTTTTAGAGGAATCTGGATATTCAACAAAAAGCCCCATACCAGTTGTATTAAAGACAAAGTCTAAATTTTCACTAGAACAAGATACTCAAACAGGAAAAAAGCTCATTATAACTGCTACCCCTATATTTGATGAAAATGGAGACTTAGAATTTACTGTTGAGAATTGTAGAGATATAACTGAACTTAATAATATAAAGAATAAACTTGAAGATACAAAAAAACAAGTAAAAAAATATAAATCTGAAGTGGAAACATTATATAGAACTGCTCTTAGAATTGAAGATACTGTAATTATGGATGGACTGGTTATGAAACCAATCATAAATACAGTAAATCACGTTTCTAAAACAGATGTAAGTGTTCTTCTTTTAGGAGAATCTGGGACAGGGAAAAGTTCACTTGCTAGATATATACATCACAACAGTAATAGAACTAATGGACCATTTATAACTATAAATTGTGCGACTATATCTCCACAACTCCTTGAATCTGAACTTTTTGGATATACTTCAGGTGCTTTTACAGGTGCAAGTACCAAAGGTAAAGTTGGACTTGTAGAATTAGCTGATGGAGGAACTCTTTTCTTAGATGAAATAGGAGATATACCACAAAATTTACAGGCAAAATTTTTGCAATTAATACAAGATAAAACTTTTACTCCAGTTGGAAGTTTAAAAAATAAAAAAGTCGATATAAGAATTATATCTGCTACAAATGCTGATTTAATTTCAAAAGTAAAAGAAAAGAAATTTAGAGAGGATTTGTATTATAGATTAAATGTTATAGAAATAAAATTGCCTCCTCTTAGAGAAAGAAGAGATAATCTAGTAGAGATTATAAAATATTATTTTAATAGGTATTCAAGTGACTTTAATCTAAATAAAACTATTTCCAAAGATGCCATAGATATTATTGCAAATTATAGATTCCCAGGTAATATAAGAGAATTACAAAATATAATTCAAAAAATCTTACTTACCTGCACAGATAATCATATAACAATAGATGATTTACCACATATCCTTATAAAAAATGTAAATATTGACATTAATGAAAATAAAATGAATATATCTGACATTAATAAAATTATAAAGTCTAATTCAACATCCATTGATTATAAGAATAAAAATTTTGATACCTTAATTATGGAGTATGAAAAAAATATAATTTTGGATAGTTATGAAAAATTTGGAAGTTCTTATAAAGTAGCTAAACACCTTGAAATTTCACAGTCTAAGGCTAGTAGGTTAATTAGAAAGTATACTAATACTTAATTTTAAATTTGATAAATAAAAACTTAACACTATTTACATATTGTAAATTTGGCCATTTACTGGTATTATGAATATGGTTGAAATTATTTAAATAAATATGATTGACTTAGTTTCATATATTTACCATTAAACTTTTATCATAAATATCATATCATAATAATATATTTAATAAGTCTAACAAACTATACGAGGTGTAAATATGTTAATGAATACTCATTTTATTATGGCAAAATCAATACTTGATAATATAGATGAAAATAAAACATTCTTTATAAGTGAAAAAAACTTTATATACGGTAATATAAAGCCAGATGCTTTTTCTAAATATAAATTAAAAAACATTATTTAGATGAATCATTTAATATGATTCTTTCTAAGATAAACTATTTGTGCAGTCTTAATATAGATAGTCTTTCTAAATATTTTTCAGTAAGCAGACTTAGCCAAGAGTTAGGAGTTATATGTCACTTTCTGTGCGATTTTTTCTGTGTAGCTCATAGTGAACGCTGGGAATTTAAGCATAGTTTAAATAAACATGTCACTTATGAAAGAGAACTTGGATCATTCGCAAAAGATGTTGATTTGTCTAAAATTAAAGGTACTACTATAAATAACGGTTTTGAGAAATTTTTTACTAAACTTTATAATGAATATAAAAAGAAAACTGATTATATGAATGATTTAAAGTTTTCAGCTTATACATGTAATAGCGTTATAAATTATATATTAGATGCTATTTTATCTAATACAATAAAATCATATCACATAGCAAATTGTGGTTAATTTAAGAACTTTTAAACTTATAATTAAGTATAATCAAAATGACTGTTCTATAGAATATAAAAGATAATTTTATAATTCTTTAGAACAGTCATTTTTTATATTAAATAAACAAATCTCTAAAATTGATTACTTAATAGATTTGTAGAAAAATATAACTTATTAATTTTTTATTAACTATATAAATCTTGTATTTAACTATTTATCTCCATTATAACATCAATAGCACTTTTCACACTATCCACTATATAATTTGCACTTTGTTTTACTTCTTCCCTCGCTTTGGACATTGCAAAACTGTATTTAAATCCTTCCAACATGCAAATATCATTTGGAGAATCTCCAATAGTAGCAACCTCATCTGGGCTTACATTTAAAGTTTTTATTACATGTTCTATACTTCCTCTTTTTGATACACTTTTAGGCACTATATTTAAAGTATATGTTCCAGAAAAATATATTTCTAATACTTCACTGAACTCACTTTTTAGATACAATTCTATTCTAGATAACTCTTCTAAATTTTCAGAGCATACCCCTATATTTCCTATAAGATTATCAAAACTACTTCTTTTCTCAAAATCAGGGTCAACTATAAAATCACTAGAATAGTGTCTAAAGGCAGTCGTATCACTACCTACGATTACATCACCCTTATACTTAAAGTACAATTGTGCATCACTTGACTCAAATCTATCAATAACTTTTCTCACTAGATTATCGTCTATAGTTCTTTTAAAAATTACATTATAATCTTTATCATGTATAAATGAACCATTTTCACATATATAGTATCCATTCATATCTAAATTGCCTTTGATAATATTACGAGCCTGTTTAAATATTCTACCTGTAGCAACATTAAACTGCACTCCCTTTTTTTCTACTTCTTCAATTGCTGATATATCCTTTTTTGTTATAGTTCCATTTTCGTATAGAGTTCCATCTAAATCACAAAATATATGTTTTATCATAAATTAAAAGCCTCCAAAAATGATTTTATATTATACTAATGCTTTAAATATATCCAGTATCATAATAATTTAAAGCTTTTCCAATTGTATTCTCAATTCATTAAGTAAATCTCTAGTAGCTCTTAATCTTATCTTTCTTCTATCCCCATTAAATGTATTTTTTTTCACTACTGTTTTCCCATTTATATATATTGCAGTATAAACCAATCCCACAGGCTTTTCCTCAGTTCCTCCGCCAGGTCCAGCTACTCCAGTTGTAGATATACCTATATTAGCTTCAAGCCCTTTAGCAACGCCCTCAGCCATTTCTATTGCTGTTTGCTCACTTACTGCTCCAAATTCTTCTAAAGTTTCTCTTTTTACTCCTAATCTTTTCATTTTAGCCTCATTAGAATATGTTACACAACCTTCAAGAAACACAGAAGATATTCCTGAATAGTTTATAAGAGATGAAGAAACTAAACCTCCAGTACAAGATTCAGCTACTGCTATTGTTAAGTTTTTTTCTACAAGAAGTTTAGCAACAGCATCTTCTAACACAGTTTCTCCTTCAGACACTGAAATATCACCTTCAGTATATACATATTTACCAACTCTATTTTTTATTTCTTCTTCCACTGGTTTTATTAATTCAAAAGCATCTTTTTCATTTTTAGCTTTTGCAGTTATTCTTATTGTAACTTCTAACTCCTTTGCATATAAAGCAACTGTTGGATTGGTTTGTTCATTGATTATATCGAGAATTTCTAATTCCAGATTTGACTCCCCTATTCCATATAGTCTTAAAGTCTTAGATACTAACATTTCATTTGTAAATTGTTGTAAGTAAGGTTTGACACTCTCATTAAACATAGCTTTCATTTCTCTTGGTGGTCCAGGTAACACTATTATACTTTTATCATTTTTCTTTAAAATTGCTCCTGGAGCTGTACCATTATTATTTTTTAGTACTATAGCATCTTTTGGAAAGTATACTTGTTTCATATTGTTTTCAGCCATTTTTTTTCCTGTTTTAACGAAAAAAGATTCCAAAACTTCTAATGATGGTTTATGTAATTCTAGTTCCTGACCAAAGTATTCTGCTGCAGTTTCTTTTGTCATATCATCACCAGTTGGTCCAAGACCACCTGTAGTAATTACTAAATCACTTCTCTTTAAACTTTCATCAAAACATTCTAAGAGTCTTTGTTTGTTGTCCCCAACCGTACTCTGATGGTATACTTCTATTCCCAATGATGCAAGTTCCTTAGCCAAAAATTGAGAATTTGTATTTACTATATCACCTAATAATATTTCTGTCCCTACACTTATTATTTCAGCTTTCAAAATTTATCACTCCTTGATTTATAGCCATTAAGACTAGTCTTAAGTTCATAACAATAATTTTAGCAAAAATAATAACATAAATAAAGTTAAAAAATCATTTAAATTTATCTTTAAATTAGATTATTACTCCAAAACCACACATGATACAAACTTCATATATAGTGGTACTTTCATCATCAACTCTTAATTCATATAATTAAGTAAGTAAATAAAAAATTTAATTTAAAATAATAAAAATCAAAATAGGAGTGTATAATATGAAAATAGCAGTTATAATGGGTGGAATATCATCAGAGAGAGAAGTTTCTTTAAACTCAGGAAAAGAGATATATAATAATCTTGATAAAAATAAATACGATGTTGTAAAAGTAATAATAGATGATAAAAAAGATATATTTACAAAGATACCAGAAGATGTAGATTTTGCAATACTTGCCCTACATGGGAAGTTTGGTGAAGATGGATGTATTCAATCAATACTTGAAACTATGGATATACCATATTCTGGATGTGGACCTCTTTGCAGTGGAATGTGTATGGATAAAAATATAACTAAAAAAATGCTTAGAGATTCAAACCTTCCTACTGCTCCATGGGCTTTAGTAAAATCAGTTGATGCGATAGATTATGATGAAATAGATAAGATAGGTTATCCAGTATTTATAAAACCAAATTCAGGAGGTTCAAGTGTAGCAACATTCTTTATTCATTCTAAAGATGAAGTTGAAGAAGCAGTTCGCAAAGGACTAGAAGTGGATGAATTTGTAATGATTGAAAAATATATACCAGGTGTAGAATATACTTCATTTATACTAAATGGAGAAGTATTCCCTACAATATCTATAAAATCTGATTCAGGCTTCTTTGATTATGAAGCTAAATACTCAGTTGAAAAAGGAGCAAAAGAAGAAGTTGTTTATTTAGAAGAAGAACTTCAAAAAAGAGTAAATGAAATTTCTGAGACTTGTTGGGAAATTTTTAATTGCAAAGCATATGTAAGAGTTGATATGATTATAAGTGAAGGTATTCCATATGTTCTTGAACTAAATACTCTTCCTGGCATGACTCAAACTAGTTTAATTCCTAGAAGTGCAGCTGCTAGAGGTATTAAGTATAGCGAGCTATTAGATAAACTTATAGAATACTCTTTAAATTAGATAAAATAATTTGAGGTGGTAATTTGATATTTTCAAATCTAAAATTAAATGACAACGAACCAATTTATATACAAATTAAAAATTATATAAGTGATATGATATCAAAAGGATTAATTCCAGACAATAGTAAGCTCCCTTCTACAAGGGAGCTTAGTCAGCTTTTACAAGTTAGTAGAAATTCTGTAGTCTTAACCTATGAAGAATTAAAATCAGAAGGTCTAATCTACTCTATTTCAGGAAAAGGTACATTTGTTAAATCAAAGAATAAATCGTCAAATACTACATGGTCTTTGAACTGGGACTGTTTAGAGAATACATACTCCAAAAAAGCTAATGAATTGGATATTATAAAAAGTGAGATTCCTTGGAGCTCTGACTTAATCTCATTTAAAAGTATCTCTCCAGATGGAGATTTATTTGATATGGAAGAATTCAAAAAATCTTTTCTAAATAGAATATCTTTAGAAGGTCACAAATTGCTCAATTATGGATATGCACAAGGTTACAAACCCCTTATTGATTATTTACTAAAATACATGACAAACAAGGGTGTTGATATTAATAACAAAGATATACTAATAACAAATGGATTTACAGAAGGCTTTGACATTATTATGTCATCTTTTACTCAAGAAAAAGATTACATAATATGTGAGAATCCTACTCATAATACTGCTATAAAAATTATGAAATCGCATAATCTTAATATTTTAGGTGTAGACATACATGAAGATGGTTTGGATTTTAATATGCTAGAGAAACGCTTAATTGAGTACAAAAATAAAATAAAATTTGCATATATTACACCTTCTTATCACAATCCTACAGGGATTGTAATGACTCCTGAAAATAGATACAAATTCTATAATCTTATGAAAAAGTATAACATAGCAATTATAGAAGATGGTTTTAATGAAGAATTGCTCTACAATAGTTCTCATATATTTCCTATCTGCTCTCTTGACAATATGAATAATGGAGTTGTATATATTGGCAGTTTCTCAAAAATTTTATTTCCTGGAATGAGAATTGGATGGATATTTGCAGATAAAAAAGTAATCGATAAGTTAGAAAGTGTTAAAAGATGCAGAAATATACATGTATCATTTTTGGACCAAGGAATTTTATTTGATTATTTGAGCAATGGCGGTTTTGAGAAATACATTAAGAAAATACGTAAGTTCTATGGAGATAAATTTAACTTTGCATATGAATGTATAAAAAAATATATAAACACAGAATACATCTTAGGTGATGGTGGTTTACATATATTTATAAAACTAAAAAACATAGATACTAGAAAACTCTTGGAAAAATGTTATGAAAAAAATGTTATATTCATGCCTGGAGATTTATTCTTTACAGACAATTCTGGTTCTGACACTTTAAGGCTTGGATTTTCTAGGTTATCTTTTAAAGATATTGAAATTGGAATAAAAATAATTGGAGAAACTGTAAATGAAATGTCCTAGGTTAACTAAATATTGTTAGCCTAGTTTATTTTTATGATGTATAATATATATAGTTTATATGAATCTAACACTGGGGGATAATATGAGTAAAAAGTCAAAACGAAAAAAGATTAATAAATTAAAACTAACAATTGTAATAACTGTATTATTTCTTGCCTTATTATCTATATATGAGATACTTTTCTCTAGCCCCAATAAAAAAGATAATGTAAATAGTCAAGAAACTATGCAGAATAAAAACAATACAACAGATGGTTCTAAAAATAATCAAAGCTCTAATAAAAAGCAGGAAGATAACAATATTAAACCTACTTTTTCATATTCTTCAATACCAGATAATATAAAAAGTAAAATGATTGGTAAATCTATGCCTTCTGATGAACCTATAAGCTTTGATAGCATATCTTATTTAAAACTTACATACTATGGATTCGATGAAAAAACTCATCAAGGAGAAATGATAGTAAGTAGTGAACTAGCTCCAGAAGTTGTGGATATTTTTAAGGAATTATATGAAAAAAAATATCCAATTGAAAAAATCAAACTAATAGATGATTATGACGCTATAGATGAAAAATCTATGTCTGATAATAATACCTCGTCATTTTGTTATAGAACTGTAGCTGGTACAGATGTCGTTTCAAACCATGGTAAAGGACGTGCTATAGATATAAATCCATTGCAGAACCCTCAAGTTTCTGGAGATAATGTTAGTCCTAAAGTAAGCACAGTCTATGCTGATAGGTCTACTTCGAAACTTGGAATGATAAAAAAAGGTGATGATTGTTATAATGCTTTTGTAAGCAGAGGTTGGAGTTGGGGTGGATATTGGAAAAACCCAGACTATCAACATTTTGAAAAATAATAGATTAGAAATAAAGGTGAATTATATGAATTTAATGACATTGGAAAACATAAGTAAAAGTTATTCCGAAAAAAAATTACTTGAAAATATATCTCTTGGAATCAATGATGGTGAAAAAATAGGACTTATTGGTGTAAACGGAACTGGTAAATCTACTTTGCTTAAGATTATTGCAGGAGTTGAAGAAAGTGAAACTGGTAATATAACAAAAACTAATGGTATTAGAATAGAATATCTACCTCAAAACCCAACTTATAATGAAAGTTCAACTGTACTTGAACAAGTATTTAATGGGACTTCAGAGGAATTAAAACTACTTGGTGAATATCAAGAAATCTTAGAAAGACTTAATTCAAACTTTACAGATGAATTGAATAAAAAATTATTATCAATACACGAAAAAATAGATGCTTTAAATCTTTGGGATTTGGAAAGTGAAGCCAAGTCAGTACTTACGAAACTTGGTATAAATGACTTTAATCAAAAAATAGAAGAACTTTCTGGAGGCCAAAGAAAGAGAGTTTCTTTAGCATCAGCCCTTATTACTCCTTGTGAGCTTTTAATACTAGATGAGCCTACTAACCATCTAGATAATGATACGATAGATTGGCTTGAAGAATATCTCAATTCAAGAAAAGGTTCACTACTTATGATAACTCATGATAGATACTTTTTGGACCGTGTTACAAATAGAATAATTGAGCTAGATAAGGGTAGATTATTTAGTTATGATGGTAATTATTCAATATTTCTAGAAAAGAAAATGGAAAGACTTGCACTAGAAGCAAGTATTGAAGATAAAAGACAAAATTTAATTAGAACAGAACTTGCTTGGGTTAGACGAGGAGCTCAAGCTCGTAGTACCAAACAAAAAGCTCGTTTACAAAGATTCGATGAACTCACAAACAGAGAAGCTTTCAAACCTGATGAAAATCTCGATATATCTGTTGCATCAAGTAGACTTGGGAATAAAATAATAGAAATACACAATATATCCAAAGCTTTTGAAGGTAATACAGTTATAGATAACTTAGAATATACTTTAGCTCGTACTGATAGAATTGGTATAATAGGAAAAAATGGTATGGGTAAATCGACCCTTATAAACATAATCAATGGAGATATAGAACCTGATAGTGGATATATTTCAATTGGAGAAACGGTTAAAATAGGTTGTTTTTCTCAAGATGACTCTCATATGAATATTGATATGAGAGCTATAGACTATGTAAAAGAAGCTAGTGACTATATAGAGACTTCAGATGGTACTAGAATTACAGCTTCTCAGATGTGTGAAAGATTCCTTTTTAATGGTACTATGCAGTATACTTTGATAGGTAAATTATCTGGTGGTGAAAGAAGAAGACTGCACCTTCTTAGAATCCTTATGACAGCTCCTAATGTACTTCTGTTAGATGAGCCTACAAATGATTTAGATATTGAGACACTTAAAATCTTAGAAGAATATCTTGATGAATTTAGAGGTGTAGTAGTTACAGTATCACATGATAGATACTTCTTAGATAGAATTTGTAATAAAATATTTGCATATGAAGGAAATGGAAAAATCCATGTATATACAGGTAATTATAGCGACTATCTTATTTATAGAGAGATTCAAGGAATTGAGTTTGAAGAATCTAAAAAAGAATCAATTAAAAAAGATGACTCTACTACTTCAAAAAAAGAAAAACCTAAAAATGATAAAAAACTTAAATTCTCATATAATGAGCAAAGGGAATTTGAAAATATTGAATCAGACATAGAAAAACTTGAATCTAAAATTGCAACACTTGATGAAAGTACTTCAAAATTTTCAACTGATTTTACCAAACTTCAAGAAATTTTAGATGAAAAATCAAGACTAGAAAAGGAACTTGAACATAAATATGAAAGATGGGAATATCTAAATAATCTAGCTGATGAAATAGCTAATAATAAATAATACTATTCTAATATTAAGTTTAATAAGTTCTAATTTAAATTTGTAGGTTTTAATATATATTTTCATCATTTCAACAGTAAAAAAGAGGCTTATCTCTATTTTGAGATAGCCTCTTTTATAATTATCTTCTAACTTTTACATTCCGATATATCCTATAATAATTTTACTTATATTTATATATCCAGTCTTTCAACATAATGACAATTAACTTCAATATGATTTAAAAAAACTAACAATCTTTCGTAAAGTGGATGAGATTCTTCTCCATATTTAGCTTCTAGGTTTTCACCTATTGCTCTAACAGTTCTCTGACCATCAATTTGTAAAAACACGAAACTAGAATATTCATCCAGTTCTATTTTTTTATATTTAGGTATTCTAGCTTTTAACTTTCTAAAAAACCTTTGGATTTTATGGTCTTGTTTTTCAAGTATCGTTACAATACTATTTTCATCTACTTCATATTCAAGTCCATTAGTAATTTTAAATACAATATCTAAAACATCATTACTCTTGCTCATTGTTTTTTACTTTAGATAAAACAATAGGTAACGCTGTAAGTACAACTAAAACTACCAATAAAGCAATTGCCATTGAATTTGTTGCAGCAAATCCACTTGGTACTTTTGGAGTTATAACTCCAGTTACTTGTAATATTATACCTATTAAACCAATGATAGAACCACCAGCAACAAGACCAGAAGATAAACTTATACCATTAGAAACTTTAACTTCTTTTTCTTTGTCAGTTTTAGATACTAACTCAACAAATAAACGGATTAATGCTCCAACTAATATTATAGAAGTAGTTGCTATTGGTAAATAGAATCCTATAGCTATAGTCATTATTGGTAAGTTTAATGCATATAAAACAATTGCCATAAATACTCCAACAATAATCATAACCCAAGGTAAACTACCTGACATAATACCAGAAGTTAATGTTGACATTAAGTTAGCTTGTGGTAATGCAAATTGTACATTATCACCAGTTGCTCTAAGTTGGTCAGAAAGTAATAAAATTACTCCAACAACAACTATAACACCAACTATACTTGCAATTGTAAAGTAACGTTGCATTTCATTTTTGCTACCACCAATGATATAAGTTACTTTTTGAGATTGAGTATAACCTCCAGCTATAGCAATAGCAACAACTATAAATGAACCAAATAAAAGTAATGATTTATTAGCTTCTAAATCAGTCCAGCCCATTATAACAAATACTAATGTTACAATAACTAGAGAAGCAATAGTCATACCAGAAACTGGAAGATTTGATGTTCCTATTGTTCCTGTTAAACGTCCTGCTACTATAACAAATAATAAAGATAATAAAAGAGATATGATAGCTCCAATAATTGCCATAGCAATATTACCAGAAATTAAGAACGCTGCTAAGAATCCAACAACTACTCCACCTAATAAAAGTATCATTTGTATAGATGAACCTTCTTCTCCTTCTCCAGTACTTGATTTAGCTTTAAGTGTTTCTTTTATAGAAGCGATTATAGTTGGTATAAGTTTTATTGCACCAATAATACCACCACAAAGCATCATACCAGCACCTATATATTTTACATAACTACTAGATATAGCTCCTACATCCATTTGGTTAAGAGGCATCGCAGGATTATTCCATACCATAGCTCCATCTCTAGCCATATCTGTAAAATATCCTATTAAAGGTGCGATACCAAAGTTTGATAATATACTTCCTGCAAACATTGTTAAAGAAACTTCAAGACCTACTATAAATCCAATTCCTAAAAGTAGAGGATTTACTTCGATATCAAATTTCCATTTGTAGAACTTACTTCCTACAAGACTCATTACATTGTTTGCTACATTTAAGAATGAACCAGTTAATACAGTAATAAATCCACTTATTACAAATCCTATTCCCATGTACTTAATTGAATCTCCACCAGCTTCTGAAGCAACAAGTGTCTCAGATATAGCCATTGATTCTGGGTACATAAGTTTACCATGCTCTTCAACTATTAGATAGTTGTGAACTATAGCAGCAACTCCTATACCAAATAAAACTCCACCAACTCCAACAGCTAAGCCTTCGAAAAATGTAATTTGGCTTCCAATTAAGATAACTGCTGGTAATACGAAAATGAATCCACTTGCAACAGATTCTCCACCACTTGACATACCTTGGATTAAATTCTTACCAAGAATACCCTTCTGACGAGCAAATGCTCCGACAAAAGCAGAACCTATTATAGCTCCTGGAATACCCGCTGCAACAGTAAGACCAGCTTTCATTCCAGAATAAGTTGTAGATGCGGCAAAAATGGCAGCTAAAATGATACCGATAATCAGTACAGCTACATTTCCACCGGTTCTGGACTTATCTGTGATGTATGGAACGTAATCTTTTCCACTAACTTCACCATAAGCACCCTTAGGTAATTTTTTGTTCATAAAATTTTCACCCCTTTTCAGTTTGTATATATTATAACATATATACATATAAAACTTAACTTTTTATTATTTTACAAATAGCGAGTTAAAATTACTAAAATTTAACCCCATATTATTATTTTCTACTTTTAGATATTTTTATGCTAATATTCTTTTTATTTTTCAATTATACTAAAAAGTATTAAGATAAAAAGTAAAAAAATTTTTTAATGTAAAATTAAATTTGTTAGAAAAACACTTTAAAACACGTAAAAGTATAAAAAATACAATAATCATTCTTATAAACAAATTTTCATCACAGTAAAAATGTACAGAAAATTCTTTCTTTTGTGTCAATTGATTATTTCTAAAAAACAGGTGTCATAAAGAAATTTCTGAAATCACTTTACAACACCTGTCATAATAAAAAATCACTCTGGTAGTGCTTTTTTATTTACTTTTCCGATTGGTGTAACTGGTATTTTATCTATCCTCATTATTATTGTTGGAATCATATATGGTGGTAGATGCTCATTTAAATATTCTCTAACTGCTCTTTCATTTACCTTATCACTATCTTTATCATCAATCACATAATAAGCACATATATACATATCTCCATCATCATTTGTTCTTGATATACAAACAACACTTTTAATTTCTGCAATATTGTTTATTATATTTTCAATCTCATATAGCTCTATCCTAAACTCATCAATTTTTACTTGATTATCCATCCTTCCAATATAATCCAGATTTCCATCATCTAACCATCTTACTAAGTCTCCAGTCCTATACATTAATTTATTATATTCACAAGTTTTATAAGGATTTTCCACAAATACTTGCTCTGTAAGCCCTTTTTTATTTAAATAACCTCTTGATATTTGAATTCCTGATAGACATAGCTCTCCTGGAACTCCAATTGGACATAGTTTATTCTTTTTATCTAATACATATGCATAAGTGTTAAATATAGGTTTACCTATTGGTATTTTTCCATATTCCTTATCCACATGAAAAGAAGTCGATACGACAGTAAATTCTGTTGGTCCATACTCATTATATAATTCATAGTTACGTTTTCTATATCCCTTTAATCTTTCTCCTCCAGTCTGCACAACTCTAAGTGAGCTATTGGTACAATTTTGTATAAATAATTTTGCAAACGCTGTTGGTAATGCTAAGATAGTTATATCATTTTCCTCACAATATTCATTTACTGTATATTCATCAAATTTAGCTTCCTCAGGCATAATGTTTATTGATGCACCTATAAGCAAATATGGAAATAGCTGTTTCATTACAGCATCAAAGCTAAAACTTAAGTATATACCACATATATCATCTTCTACAGCCTTTATTACTTTTACACTATAATAGCACATGTTTACTAGACTCTTGTGCTCTATAGCTATAGTTTTTGGTCTACCAGTTGAACCTGATGTAGATATTGTATATGCACAGTTTGATGGTGTTATTTTTTCAGTCAATTCATATCCAACTTTGAATATATCTTCATTATTTATATCAAGTACGATTGTATTTTCATTTACAACCTTGCAGCTAAGTTCATCTGTAGTTATTACTACTTTTGCATTACTATCTTCAAGAAGATAATTTAATCTTTCTTCTGGATTATTTGTATCTATTGGGAAAAAAGCTCCACCTGATTTCATAATCCCTATAGCTGTAATAATTATATTAATATCTCTTGGTAACATTACAGCTACTATATCTTCACTTTTTACTCCTATATGATTTAAATAACCTGCAAGTTTATCAGTTAACTCATCTAGTTCTCTATATGTTAAATTTCTATTTTCATCTCTAGCTGCTATATTATCAGGTGTTGTTTTAGCTTGTTCTCTAAATAAATCAATATAACTTTTATCATATGGCACTTTATATTGATTATCATTAAAGTCTTCCAATAATACTTTTTCTTCTTTTTTACATACAAATTCTAAATCTTCTATTAAAATATCGTTATCTTTTATTATTTGTTCTATTATATAGTCAAATTGATTTAGTATTCTTCTAATAGTTTCTCTTTTGTATATAGATGGTTTATACTTTATTTTTATTTTAAGTGCTCTCTTTGTATATACTATTACAGATAAATCATATCCTTTTTTTTCTATGTCATAGTCATATGATAAATCAAAACTTTTGGCTACAAATATGGTATTTATAAGTTTAGTATTTAGATGATTTTTATTCTCTATATCCGATAACAAATAATACCCATATTCTAAAGACCTACTCCATTGTCTTTTTAACTTTCTTACAACATCTATAAATTTCTCACTTTGTCTAACCTTTACTCTTATTGGAATTATATTTATTGTTTTTCCAAAAACTACATCATCTTCATATATATACTTTTGAAGTATAAGACCATATATAGTTTCTATAATAGAACTTATGCTAATATTATTATGTTTAGAATACTGAATTAATCTTTCATGTTTTTCGATATTCATCTTAAAAACTTCGTCTAATACTTCATCAGAGCAGTCTTTATAAAAAAAATCATTTGGAATTTTTGCTATATTTGTATAATCATCTAACAAATCCATCCAATAATTCATAGCTCGTTCTAAATTAACTTCATACATATCAAAATTCCCCCTTACTACTAAATCTATAGAAAAAATTCTTTTGGAATTTTATTTTTGCAATATAGAAATATATTAATAATACATATGCAAGCTCTAAACACATGAGCTTGCATAAAATTATATCTATTCTTATAACTACTAAATTCTTAATATTTACAATGTTTAAAATATATTATAACACAGATATGATTTTATTTTTCTACATTTATATAATATATAAATTATAAATAGTTATTTAATTAATATATAACAATACCTTTTGGAATATGATATATTATATTAATTAAAATTTTACAAGATTTATTGGAGGGAGCTATATAAATGAATATTTATGCTCATAGGGGTTTTAGTGGAAAATATCCAGAAAACACTATTCTAGCTTTTAAAAAATGTTTAGATATGAATATATATGGAATAGAACTTGATGTTCACAGGACTAAAGATGGAAAAATTGTAGTTATTCATGATGAAAAAGTTGATAGAACTTTTAATGGGCATGGATTTGTAAAAGACTTAACCTTAAGAAAACTAAAGACTCTAAATTCATCATTTGATGGATATCAAAACAGCAAAGAATGTAAAATTCCAACTTTAGAAGAGGTATTAATTTTAATTTCACCTACAAACCTCGTTTTAAATATAGAACTAAAAACTGATAAGGTAAATTATCCTAATATAGAAAAAGATGTTTTAGAACTTATTTTAAAGTACAATATGGAAAACCAAGTTCTTATATCTAGTTTTAATAGCAATAGCTTAAAAAATTTTCATAAATTAGACCCTAGTATAAAAACAGCACTATTGTGTTATTTACCTATAAATAATGTTGTCAATTTTGCTAAATTTCTAGGTAATAGTTATCTCCATGCACCTTTAATTTTAGTAACTGAATCTCTAGTTGAACTTTGCCACACAAATTTACTTGGTATCAATGTATACACTGTAAATGAAGAAGATGATATGCTACATTGTCTAAAACTCAATGTAGATGGTATTTTTACTAACTATCCAGATATAGCTTCAAACCTTTTAAATTCAAAATAACATAGCTAACCATACAATGTTTGTACTCCTTGACTTTTATATAATTAATATGTACAATTTTATTAAATTTATCTCGGAGGTATAACTATGGATAACTTATTAAATGAACTTGAAGCTTTAAAAAGTAATTTAGATAATCTACCAATAGAAAAAATAGAAAATTATGATTTGAGTAAAACTGCTTTATTTATAATTGATGTTAATAATGGTTTTGCAAAACAAGGTGCCTTATACTCTCCTAGAGTAGAGTCTTTAATAAAACCAATTGAAGTATTTACAAAAAAAATATCGAATAAATTAAATAGAATAGTAGCATTTACTGATTCTCATACTCCTAAGTCTATAGAACTTTTGAGTTACCCTGTTCACTGTTTAGAAAATGATGTAGAAAGTGAATTGGTTGATGAGCTTAAATCAATAGAGAATCTACAAATTCTTCCTAAAAATTCTACTAATGGATTTTTTGCATTAGAAAGTTTAGATTTTGAAGATATAGATAATATAATTATAGTTGGTGATTGTACAGATATATGTATATATCAATTTGCAATAACTCTAAAAGCCTATTTTAATCAGTATAATATTGAAAAAAATATAGTTGTACCTATGAATTTGGTAGATACTTATGATATCCCAAATGTTCATCCTGCAGAACTTTTAAACTTAGTATTCTTTAATAGTATGATTCAAAATGGCGTTAAAGTATTAAAAGAACTATATTAATAATTCAATATTTCGTACAGTATATTATATAATTACTAAACAACTCATTTTTAATAAAACTTTAATAGAATAATACAATTTTAAAAGGATATTATTACTTATAAATGTTATTTACTATGACCAATCTCTATAATATAAAAAATCGCAATTTACATATTCCTTACTCGTTTTTTGTAAGAAAAATAAATTGCGATTTTTGTTTTTAAGTTATATAACTAAGTGATATTGATTTAATAGTTAAATTTACTTTTTAATAGTCATACTTGTTTGTAGTCTCACACATAACTACTTTTATCTTTTTGTTGAACATATTCTTATATTCTAATAAAAACTCATTTAATTCTGAGTCCATAAGATTTATTTTTTTATCACTACAAAGCATTATTTTTTCTTGGTCTATTATTACATTAATATCATTCAAATCATTTTTTATGAATGTTGTTATGCAACTTTTAGGTTGAATTTTTTCACCATATTTCTCATAAAATCCTGCACTCTTCTTAAATGATTCTAAATCTTCTGTAGATACTTTGCTGGAAGTATTATTACTCATAAAACCTGCTGTAGAAGGGTCGATTCCAAAGTTTCTAAGTTGTTTTTCTACTTCTTCAGTGTCCATACCATATCTCTCCATAAATTGTTTTTGTATTTTCATAAACTTTTCTTGAGATATGTTGTTATCTCTCATATAATCAAATATTTTTCTTGAAAACTCAGCCATCGACATCTTTCCATCCATAACAGAAAAATATAAGTTATATATATATTGCTCAAATTTATCTACATCAGAATCTTTAACTTTGTTCTTTAGTTCGTTAAAGTCTATTATTCTATCATCAGACATTCTTCATCCTCCTAGCTAAATTTTTACTTGTATAAGATTATACCATATTTCCATTATATTTATATACACACTATTTTTTTAATTTAATCATTTTTTCTGTAGCATTTAATTCACACATTCTACCTAAAGGAATAGTTACCATTGGGACACAATGTCCAGACTGAAGATTATATATAGCTGGCTTATTAACCTTCCTTGCAAATTCTTTTAATAATTCTATCAAATCTTTTTCCTCAATACAATCTTTGAAATCTCCAAAAATTATACCACTACACTCATCAAGTTTGCCTGAAGAATATAGTTGGGTTAACATTCTATCTAGTTTATATTGAGATTCCCCAATTTCCTCAATAAATAAAATTTTATCCTTTGCATCTATTTCATATTTAGTTCCCATTGTAGCAATTATTAAGGATAAGTTTCCTCCCATTATTATTCCCTCTGCACTACCTTCACATACAGTATAAATCTCTTCTTCTTTTGGGTTTTCTAAGTAGAGTTCATCTTTAAATTCTAAAGCATTTATTAGAGATTTATAGGTAAATTCATCCCATTTGGCTACATTTGCTGCCATTATCCCATGATATGGTAAAAGACCACAATTTTTATAGAAAGCTAAGTTTAAACCTGTTATATCAGAAAAACCTATAAATGGTTTTGGATTTTGCTTTATTATATCATAATTTATCTTGTCTAATATCCTTGTTGTCCCATAACCTCCTCTTAAACACATAATCATATCTACATCTTTATCTAAAAACATATCTTCTATATCTTTTGCTCTAATATCATCATTACCAGCTAAATACCCTTTATAATTTAAACTACAACTCTCAGAAAATTTAACTTCATAACCATAAATTTCTAAATTAGACTTTATTTCCTCTAAACTTGTATTTCTTAATGGCCCAGATGGCGCAATTACTCCTAACATTTAAACACCTCTTATTCTAAAATGATATACTCTTCTTCATGTTAAATATCTCTACTATAATTATAAGATATTTTATTTATACTTGATACAGAATAATGATTTATATTGAATAATATAATTAATGAAGAAAAATAAATTTTTAATATAGTTAGGATGTGTTTTATGCTTAATATAAAAGCTCTTTGTAATGAAATAAATGATTGGGTTATAAGTATCAGAAGAGATTTACATAAAACTCCAGAACTTGGATTAGAAGAATTTCAAACTAAGAAAAAAATCATTGAGTATTTAAATGAAATAGGTATAAGTTATATTGAATATAAAAATCACACTGGAGTAACTGCATATATAAATGTAAATCCAAACTTTGAAACAGTTGCAATAAGAGCTGATATAGATGCCTTACCCATAACAGAAGAACTCAATTCTTCTTATAAGTCAATTAATGTTGGTAAAATGCATGCATGTGGTCATGATGCACACACTGCTATTTTACTTGGCACTTGTAATATACTATTTAAATTAAAGGATTATCTAAATGTAAATGTAAAACTCTTTTTTCAACCTGCAGAAGAAACCATTGGTGGTGCTCAACTCATGATAGAGGATGGATGTCTGAAAAATCCAGATGTAAAATACATATTTGGTCTTCATGTAAATCCTAACATTGATAAAAACCTAATTGAATTAAAATACAACACTTTAAATGCTTCCACTGATACACTTCGATTAACTGTACATGGTGCAAAATGTCATGGAGCTTATCCACATCAAGGTATTGATGCTATAGTTATATCTGCTCATATCATAACAGCTCTACAAACAATAGTCAGCCGAAATACAAACCCTACCGATTCTGTGGTTATTTCTCTAGGAAAAATTGAAGGTGGAATTAAAGAAAATATAGTTTGTGATAAAGTTGTTATAAAAGGAACTTTGAGAACTTTAACTCAAGAAACTAGAAACTTTTCAAAAAAACGAATCAAAGAAATTTGCGATTTTACTTGTAAAACATTTGGAGGAAGTATTTCTGTTGAAATTGAGGAAGGTTATCCAGCCCTTATAAATTCAAATAATCTTGTAGATTATGTTAAACAAAATGCCATAGATTTGTTTGGAAAAGAAAATATTATCATTAAAGATGCTCCCACTCTTGGTGCTGAAGACTTTTCATATTTTTTAAGGCACTGTGAAGGAGCTTTTTACCATATTGGTTGTGCAAATAGGGAAAAGAATATAACTTCTCCTCTGCATACATCTACCTTTGACATTGATGAAGATTGCCTTATTACTGGTGTCATGCTTCACGTAAAAAATGTATTAGCTTTTTAATTATTAATATTTAATAATTTTTTATATTGACCCTAACATGGTGTTAGGTACTATTCTAAAATTACAAATGACAAACCAAATAATTGGAGGTAATATTATGAAACAAATATTAGTAAATCCTATCGGAAAAATACGTGTTCAAGGTGAAGAAATCTTTATTGAATTGGATAAAAAATACATACCTGCTTTAAAAGGGCTTGATGGCTTTGCTCACTTAAATGTACTTTGGTGGGCTGATGGATTCGATAATACTGAATTAAGAAATATTTTGGAAACTCCAAAACCATATAAAAATGCACCAGATATTCTGGGAATATTTGCGACAAGGTCACCTATTAGACCTAATCCAATAGCATTAACTACTGTACAAATCATTAATATAGACCATGAAAATGGCATAATAAAAATCCCATATATTGATGCTAATGACAATAGCCCTGTTATTGACTTAAAACCATATACTCCAAGTGTTGATAGAATCGAAAATCCATCAGTTCCTAAATGGTGTAATCATTGGCCTAAAAGCGTAGAAAAGTCAGGAGAATTTGATTGGGAAAATGAATTTGAATTTTAATTTATTTACAGTAGACCTTTAGTTAGAATACTCTAATTAAGGGTCTTATCTTTTATTCTTCAACTGTATCTTAAACATATGCTAATCACCTATATTTAAATTTTGAAATTATATAATTCCTTTTATCTACTTTAATATTAATAAATTATCTTGTATACTTAAATATAAATAAATATAAAGGAGAAAATACATGACAATATTTAGTCTACAAGCAGCAAATTTATTTGGATGGATAGCTATGGTTCTTGGTGTTATCATGTCAATTAATGATAGTAAAAAACAACTTCCAAAATTCAAGAATTTAAACTACTTTTTCTTTGCTTTCATAGGCTTATTTTACGCATTTACTTTATTTGCACTTGCTCAAAATTTTATATCACATATATTTAGAATATTAAATTGTATCATTTATATAATAATCCTAATAGCATGTAATAAAATTTCTACAAAGAAAAATCTTAATAGTAGTTTTTGGACATTATTTGGATTTTCAATAAATCCTATTTTATCAATAATTATTGTATTCTTTATTAAGAATAAAAAATACAATTAAAATAATACATTTCTTTTTGAGAGTTATTTATCAACTATTAAGTACACTTTCGTACATTAATTATCAGTTTATTTCTTATAGCTCTCTACTTTTTTCTTTTCTATTAGTTAATATAAATCCTTATAATAATTTCTGTAAACAATTTAATTTAAAAATGATACATAACTATGTTAAACTAGTAAATGTAACTACTTATATGTTACAATCTTATATAAATATTACATAAAAAAAATTATACAAATAGATGATACCTAGTGTTATATTTTTAATGCTAGTTTAGTAATTTTTCAGTTACAGATTTAATAATAATTAATAGTAAGACATAATATTTTTATGCCCCTTATTGATTATATTTTTCTGTTATCTGTTATTATCATTAATTATAAATATAAGGGGGGCTATATTATGAAATTATATTTAAGTGCTGATATAGAAGGTACTTGTGGTATTGTAAATTGGGATGAGACAAAACTTGAATGTGAATTTTCACAGCACTACAGAACACAAATGAGTAAAGAAATAGCAGCTGCATGTGATGGAGCTACTCAATCTGGTATACATGAAATACTTGTCAAAGATGCACATGACAGTGGTAGAAATATTAATCCAGATATTTTACCTGAAAATGTCAAAATACTTAGAGGATGGACTAAAGACCCACTAGTTATGATGGCTGGAATTGATGAAAGCTTTGACGCATGTATATTTACTGGTTATCATTCTGGAGCTACTTGTAATGGTAATCCACTTTCTCATACCATGGATATTGATTATGACTATTTTAAAATAAATGATGAAATAGCATCTGAGTTTACTATAAATGCTTATATTGCTGCATACTATCATATTCCTGTAGCATTTTTAAGTGGAGATGAAATGCTTTGTGAGAGTGCAAAAAAACTAAACCCAAATATAATTACTGTACCTGTGTCAAAAGGAATTGGAAACGGTTCAATTTCAATACATCCAAATCTGGCACTAAGAAAAATAGAAAAAGGTGTTAAAGAAGCTTTATCTGGAGATTTATCTAGACACTTAATAAAATTGCCTGATAAATTCAAAATAGAAATAAAATTTAGAGAGCATTACAAAGCTTTTAAAGCTTCTTTTTATCCAAATATGAAAAAAATAGATTCTCAAACAATACTATTTGAAACAGAAGACTATTATGAATTTTTAAGAATGTTATTATTTATATAAATTAAGGAGTTGATTAAGATAAGTAATAAAAGAAGAATTCCTTTAGGCGAATTTATTTCTGTATTTTTATTTTTTGCTGTTTTTTTTGGTATAACTTTTTGTATTTTCACGGTTATAGGAATTGGCTTCTTATCATTCTTAGGTTTTGAATATAAAACTCTTGGGTCTGTACTAATTTTCTTTTTAATATATTTTTGTATAACTACTCCAATTGATTTTTTATGCACTACTATTTTAGATATATTCAGATATGTAAACAAATTACCTTACTCAATATATAAGCTTTGCGAATTTATAATTGATTTTATACTAACTTTTCTAGCTATGAACATAATTGATACATTTATGGATTCAATAACGATTCCTTTAAGTACAGAAATCTTATTCGCTTTACTTTCTTATCTTTTATCCGAATGTATGGATTTTTTTGATAGAGATAAGAAAAAATCTTAATAAAAAAAGATAGATTTTTTAATAGAACACATCCATTAGTATATCTATTATCTAATCTATCTTTATTTTATTTAACAAATTCTCTCAATTAAAATATAGTTTCTTCTATTTCTCTAGTGATTTGCCTAGCATTATCAAAAAAATCTTCTATATACACTACTTCATCACTCACTCTTGAATATTCAGCTGCAAATGCCATTACATGACTTTGTATAGCCTCTTTTGCTGCTACGCTACTCTTTTCTAATTCTTTATTTGAAACTAACTTAACAAACTCAGAAATAAGATTTCTGTCATATTCCTCTACCATATTCTGTTTATTTGATGGCTTTATAACTATCTCTTCATTTTTTCCAAATTCTTTAATTCTTATCTCATTTTTATTTAGGTCGCCACCAACTTCACCATGACTAAACATTAGCTTTATAGTTCTTCCGCTTTCTTTAGTAAATGCACATAAATTAAAAGTAGCTGTAACTCCATTTTCAAACTGTAATATATTTACCATATTATCTACAACATTATTATCACATCTATAGACACATCTTCCATATGGACTAGTCTCAAGTATCTTTAAAATATTTTCTTCTGTTGGATTTATATGAACTGCTCTATTTATACTTCTATCTTTTTCTAGATAAATTTTCTTTGCTGAATATGGACATTTTTTTTCAACTAAACATTGAAGACAGTTCTGTGCCATTTCTCCACTAGCATTTTGGTTATTAAGATGCTTCAAACTTCCAAATGCAGATATTTTTTTACATTTACTTCCTACTAAATATAATAAAATATCCATATCGTGACAACTCTTAGCTAAAATTAAAGGACTTGTTTCATTACTATTTCTCCAATTTCCTCTAGTAAAACTGTGTGCAAAATGCCAGTATCCTATATTTTCATTATACTGTATACTAACTAGCTCTCCTAGTTTTTTACTTTCTGCAATTTCTTTTAGTTTCTTATAAAACGGAGAATATCTAAGTACATGACAAATCATAAAAATCTTATCTTTATACTTATTACACAAGTCATCTATATGAACCAAACCATCTAAACTGTTAGACATTGGTTTTTCTAATAATACATGATATCCTTTTTCAAGAGCTAGTTTTGCTACATCATAATGTCTATCATCATTTGTAGCTATTATAACTGCATCTGCCATTTTATCTTGTTTAAAAAAATCTTCTAAAGTTTCAAATACATTTTTACTATCTAAATTATATTTTTGTGTAAATAATTCTCGTCTTCCTTTTTTAGGTTCCGCTACGGCAACTATTTCACACACATCAGAATTCTCATAAATATATGGAGCATATGCATATGTTCCTCTATTACCTGCTCCAATCACAGCAATTTTTACTTTTTCCATACTTTAATTTATCCCCTTTATATTATTTATACTACTCTATTATAGTCTATTTTTACATACATTTGGATATTTTTAATAAAAGAAACAGCAGTTATAATTTTTCAATCTTAACTGCTGTTTTAGACCCATATTTTAAGTATTTTCAATCTATATATTATTTAATTTTAATATAAAACTTTAAGTATTAAATACAAACTCTAAACACAATTTTTTATCTATCTTATTACTCTATTGCTTTCTATTTTCTTTATCTAATTTATCTAACTTCTTATTATATAAAAACATATAAAATGCTGCTGAAAATACTATTAAATATCCAACAACACTTAACATATCAGGATAGACATTGAATAAGAATATACTTAAAATTGCTGAAAAAATTATATTACTGTAGTCAAAGATAGAAATTTCCTTAGCAGGTGCATACTTATATGCTAGAGTTATTCCAAATTGCCCTAAACTTGCAAATACGCCGCCTAGTAATAAATATATAAGTTGCATAGGAGTCATTGGTTCATATACTGCAAAGGCAATTGGTCCTACAGTAACCAATGAAAAAACTGAAAAGAAAAATACAATTGTATAATAATCTTCTCTATCTCCAAGAACTCTCAAACAAGTATATGCCATTGCTGCAAATATAGCTCCTGCAATTCCTCCTAAATATGGAATCACTTCTACACTAAATGTTGGTTTTATTATGAATAAAGCCCCTACAAATGCAATTATAATAGCTCCTATCTGTTTTACATTTATTTTCTCTTTTAGAGCAATTGCACAAAATATAACTACAAGGAAGGGACTCATTTTATTTAACATGTTAGCATCTGAAAGCATCAATCTATCAATTGCATAGTAGTTGAATATAACTCCTAAAGTTCCAAATATTGACCTATATAAAAGCACTTTTAAATTTTCCTTTTTACCAGTTAGACTACCTCTATGTTTTATAATAAGCCAAAATGCTATTATAGCTGATACCAGGTTTCTAAAGAACACTTTTTGAAAACTTGGTAAATCTCCTGCTAGTTTTACAAACGCAGACATCATTGCAAAACCAAGAGCTGATGATATTATGAACATTATGCCCTTTATTCGATTTGATTTGATTGTACTACTCATACTTACCTCTTTTCTATATAAATATATAAAGTCATATTAATTAAAAACTTCTACTTATAGATTAAATAATAATTATCTAAATATTCCAATTTATACTATAATTAAAAGTATAAATTATGTCAAGTAACTAATAAATCTTTTCAATTAATAACAATAATAATTATAATTAAAAAGTTGTATGTTTTTATAGATTATTATCACAATATATAATATAATTTTATATAGTATAGACTTTTTTTAATTTATTATTTAGATTTTTAATGGATTTTTTAATTATGGAGGTATTTAAAATATGGAAATAAAAAGATATGAAGGAACTGGAAGAATGAGTAGAGCTGTAGTTCATAACAACACAGTTTATTTATGTGGACAAACTCATGCTGAAGGTGGAATAATTGAACAGACTACTGAAGTTTTAGCTAAAATAGAAGATTTATTAAACAAATACGACTCAGATAAACAACATTTATTATCTGTTACTATTTATTTAAGAGATATGAAAGACTTTGAAGCTATGAACTCTGTTTGGGATGCTTGGGTTGAAAAAGGATTTGAACCTGCTAGAGCTTGTGTTGAAGCTAGACTTGCTAGAGAGCATTTATTAGTTGAAATGAGTGTTGTAGCAGCTACAAAATAATTAACTTAACTAACAAGAGGCTGTCTCAAAATAGAGATAAGCCTCTTTTTCATTGTTGAAATAATAAAAATGTATTTGATTTAATACAAAAAAGAATGCCTCATGAACTAAAAAGTTCATTTTGAGACACTCCCTTGTTAGTTTTTATCTATATCAATTCAATTATTTTCTACAGGCAATATCAATCTGGATGGATATTTACCTCCATGATAAATAATATTCTTTGCCTCTATATACTCAATACTATTATAACCTTCTATTGTGTTGCTATTTTGGAAAATAAAATTTTTAGCACTAGATGTTATATCTAGTCTAATTTTATGACCAATTTTAAATGTGTTTGATATTTTTGAAGTTATAATTGAGAACTTGTAAATTTCTCCTTCTTCCATAAACTCTGACTTATAAAAACTATTTCTAAATCTAGCACTAAGTATACCATCAGCTAATTTAATTGAATTTCCATCTAAATCTACATCCATAATTTTTATGACCCAGTCAGTATCTTTGGCAGAACTTGATGCAAAGAATTCTAATTTTATATCACCTGTTATAGTAATTTCTTCACTAAAAGCATCTGATGTATAACATAACATGTCTCTTCTTTTTTCTAAATCCTTGTAGTTGTTCGGAACACCAACTTCATTTTCTGACATATCAATTAGCTGTATTGATGGGTCTTTAGGATTATATATATAACTGTCATACTTTTCTTCTAGCACCCTATCAAACACTAATCTCCCATCTCCCAAAGATGTGTTAGCATTTCCATCACTTATTAGATATAGACTTTTATCTATTTTGTTTTTTATTGGCCAATTTTCTTCTGCCTTCCACTTATTAGAACCTACAGAATAATACTCTACTGAAGCAGTCTTATCTATATTGTTTTCTATACCTTTTAAGTATTTGTCAAACCATAGCAAATAATTATAATCCAAATCATATCTCAATGAATTATTTCCTAACGAAATACCATTTATATCTCTTAAAGTATTTGAGTTATGCATCCATGGACCTAAGATAGCCTTTCTCTTTCCTTTTTCATAACCCTTTATTACATCTAAAGCTTCTGTAGTCCCCATACCATTATCATCATACCATCCAGATACAACCAATGCAGGTACATTTATTTTATCTTTTTGTAAATGCCAATCCATCATATCCCAATACTCGTCTTTTTCTACTCTTTTTAGCCATTCCTCTAGGAATTCAATTCTATATCCAAGAGCTTCAACAGGTATATTCTGTATTGGTCGTATGTTTAAAACATCATCCCAGTCATCTCTTACCATTTGACTTCTATCAACTTTATTTCTTGATACCATAAATGCCCATGCAAGCATGCCAGATACAAAAGCTCCTCCTTTTCTTGGTATATCAATAAAAGGACTTCCTGATGTTACTATGCTAACTAAAGCTTTCAGATGTTTATTACTTGAAGAAGCAGCTGCCCATTGAACATAACCAAGATAAGATGCCCCTAACATACCAACCATGCCGTTTGACCACTTCTGTGATACTATCCAGTTTATAGTACTATCTCCATCTTCTCTTTCATGAATCATAGGCTCCCAATCACCTTCTGATTCATTTCTTCCTCTAACATCCTGTATGACAACAGCATATCCTCTTTGTACATATTTATAATATATTTCTTTATCATTTTCTTTTCCATATGGAGTTCTCATAAGAATTGTTGGTGCTTTTTTAGTAGAATCTGTAAAGTTAGGAAGATACACATCTGTAGAAAGTTTTATTCCATCTTTCATATCAACCATATAATTTCCACCAAATTTTATAGAATATATGTCCTCATCTTTATGAGTTTTATTCCATTCTTTTAATATAGTATAATCTTCATATCCATCCATAACTAATATAGTACAAGTTTCTCTAGATAAACATATAAAACCAACTATTTTATTATCCACAATAATTATATCTAATGGAAATTTTTTATTTCTTTGAACCCATATGTATTCATTAAGCCTAGAATATGTCTCTCCTAGCTTATTTACAATGACGCTTTTATCTGCATTTACCAAACTAGTAGTGTATACATCAAAGTTATAAAATAAAGAGTTTAAATCTATTTTTGTGAGATTTAAATAGTATGCATTTTCTTCTTTACTTATTGCTTTTAAACTTTCGATTTTATTTGTAAAAGGATTCAATTTTTCAATCAATAACTCATTATCAAAAACTACATTTCCACTATATAATCCAGATATATATAGCCTAAATTCTAGCAATTAAATCACCTCCTATAATCCCAAAGACATCTTTATAGCATATGCCACTGATATACCTGCATAATTTCCTAATACTCCACCAATTACTCCCATGACGACTGCCACACTTACAAGTGAATTCCATTTTGCAGATGCAGCTACTAAAGCTGAAGTTGGTCCATCAGCAATTGCTCCCACTATAGAGAGTATTACATATTGATATTTTATTTTTAAAAGTCTAGTTATACATAAATGGAAAATAAATGAAGCAAAAATTATGCTAAAACAGTAAAGTGTTATGGTAAAAGTTGAACCTAAAAACTCTTTTATATCTACTGAAAAACCTATAGTGCATAAAAAGAATAATGCAACAAATAATCCTAAATCTAAATTACCTTTTAGTTTCTTTACTGGCTTTAACTGAGCAATTATAATTGAAATGGTTGTAACTAAAAGAATTCTTGCTGCACTACTAAAGCTTGAATTGAAATATCCAGAAAGTATTGTTGCAATCTCTGTAACAACAAAACCTATAGCTAGCATCCAAGCAATGTCTTTAATACTCCACTCTTTTGACTCCATAAATTCTTCATTCTGACCATCCTCTAATTCTGATTCTTCTACATGATATGGCCAAAGTTTTTTAAACTTCTTTGAGTTTTTTAGTATAGCTGGTAGAGCAAACATAAATATTAATGTTGGTACTCCAATTACATAATCTGCTGCATTTGCCGCTGCAAGAGTCTGTCTACTTACATTAAGACCTGTCCCAATAGCTGTAAGATTAGCACTTCCTCCAGTATATGTACCTACAAACATTCCTGCAACCTTCCAACCTTCTGATATTTTTTCTGCAAATACAAGTCCAAATAAAAATGCCATGATACTTACAGTTAATACTGCTACAAAAATTGCAATTAAAGGCTCTCTTGATAACTTTGTCATTTCTTTTAAATCAACACTCATCAACATTATAGTCATAGAGACTGGAATGGCATATGTAGAAATAGTTCCATATAACTCAGTACTTACTGGAACTACTTTTAAGTTTGAGAGTATTATTCCCATTATGATTATTGTAAGTGCTGGTCCTAAACTCTTAATAGCTTTATATCTTTGTAAGTAAAAACCCAATGCAATCATTGATGTCATTATAGCAAGTATACTGCCTGTACTTGAAAAAAGTGTATTCATATTTAACCTCCAATTTTATCATAAGTTTACTTCTATTCCTAAGCCTGGTTTATTGACAAGATTCATAATATCTCCATCCATCACAAATCCTCCAGATATACCATTTAATTCTTCACAAAACATAAAACTATCAAGGTCAGCTTCTGTTATATTTTTTTTGGATGCAATTAAATTTGCTGCTGCTGTTATACCAATTCTCGTTTCAAGCATACATCCTAACATGCAATTTACACCACTTGACTCAGCTATGTTATTAATTTTTATAGCAGGATATATTCCTCCTGATTTCATTAGCTTAATATTAAATGTGTCAACTGCATTCTTTTTTATCGCTTTAATAGCATCTATTGGCGAATGTAGTGACTCATCTATCATAATTTTTGTACTACTCTTATCTCTTATGTAAGCAGTTCCATCTAAATCCCAATGTGGAAGTGCTTGTTCAATTGCATCAACACCAAATCTTTCTAATTTTTTGATAGTATTTATACTACTATTTACATTCCATCCTTGATTTGCATCAATTCTAATTCTTATACCTTCTCCAACAGCTTCTCTAATTAATTTTACAGCTTCAATATCATCTTCAGGGTTTATACCTGCTTTAAGCTTCAATATTCTAAATCCTTCATTAACTCTTTCTAAAGCCTCTCTTGCCATTTTTTCTGGCTTATCTATGCTTATAGTAATATCGGTTTGAACTTTATTATCAAAACCTCCAAGAACTTTATAAAGAGGTACATTCATAATTTTCCCTTTAATGTCGTATAAAGCTATATCAATAGCTGCTTTTGCGGAAGTGTTACCTATAATAATTCCATCCATGATTGTATGTATCAATTCAATATCCAATGGGTCTTTCCCTATTAGCTCTTTTTTAAACATCAGTAATATTGAAAGTACATTATCCAAAACTTCACCTGTAACTGCTGCAAGAGGAGCTGCTTCACCAAACCCACAATAACCTTCATCAGTTTCAATTTTTAAGATTATACTTTCACCATATTCAATTACTCCAAATGAAACTACCACAGGTTTTTTTAATTTAATTCTTAGTTTTTCAAATTTTATATCTGTTATCTTCATATTGCCCTCCTTTTTTGAAGCTATAATTTAATTTTTTAATTTTTATACTTAAAATTATATTATTACTTCAATGCATATGTCAAGATAATTTACTGAAAATTTATTATTTTCTAAAATATTTTTCAATAATCTTCTTTTAACTAATACTCCTATGATAAATTTTTACCTAGTATATTTTCTATTGTATTAATTCGGCAATAATTGATTTTCATATACTTTTATTTGCATTTAATTGATTTTTAATTGTCATAATCTTCTATTTATTCTTGTTGCCACTAATTCTATGTTATGCTATAATTACTTTGTTTTAATCTAATATTTATATTAATTTTATTATTTGGAGGTTCTTATGCTAGGTGAAAAGATGAGAAATATAAGAAAAAGCAAGAAAAAAACATTAAGTGATGTTTCCAAATTGACAGATTTATCTATAAGTTATATCTCTCAAATAGAAAGAGATGCTATTGAACCGTCCTTGTCTTCATTGAGAAAAATTGCTGAAGTTTTAGATACTCCTTTATATATGTTTATGGATGATAATAATACTGATGATTTAGTCATTAGAAAAGAAGATAGAGTTATGATGAAATTTCCAAGGAGTGAAATGTTTTATGAGATAGTATCCCCAATGCCAACATCTGAATTTACTCCTTCAAGTTTACTTGTAGAGTTTGAACTTAAACCAGAAAGTGAAGATGCTAAGGATTGTATATATCATGCATCAGAGGAAATCATGGTAGTAACGAGTGGTATGGTTGATATTTGTATAGGCGAAAAAGTAGTAAGATTAAATACAGGTGATTCAACATTTATAAAGGCCAACATACCTCATAAAATCATCAATCCAAGTAAAGATACAACAGCTCGTGGATACGGTGTTATTTCTCCTCCAATTTGGCCTGTAAAATCTAAATAAACACTGTATAGTATACATACTTTTTCTAGACACTTCAAAATATTTAAATATAATTTTTGTTCTCAAATTGAAGTATTTATTTAAATTTATACTATCTACTTAAACTAAAAAATAGCTATTTGACTAACTAAACCATCTTAATTATGGTAAATAGTAAATAGCTATTTGTGAATTACGTTTTAAAATTTGATAAGAATTATGTTCATCAAGATTAAATTAAACTGCTATATCATTTAATACTTTTGCTTTGACAACTCTTATATTTTTCATACTCTTATAAATGTCTTGAATCTTATCTTCTTGTTCTCTAAGCAATCTATGTGCTTCATATATATCTACAAATTCAAATTTTACTACATCATTTGGTTTTGCTTGTGCCAACTTATATAAATCTACACTTATTACATTCCCTATCTTAGTATAGCCACCACTAGTTTGTCTATCTGATAGCATTATAATAGGTTTTCCATGTCCAGGTACTTGTATAGCTCCATAAGAAATACCATCAGATATAATATCTGCTCCATTAAGGTGCTTTATACTCTCTCCATCTAGTCTACAGCCCATTCTATCAATTTCATTTGTAACTTTATATTCATTTGATAAGAACTTTTCTACTTCATCTTTAGAAAAAGCATCAAATTGAGGACCTTTTACAATTCTTAATACTATTTCTGAGTTATAATTTGGAATATATTTTGAATTCAATTTTTTATTTATTGTAAAATCTTTTTCCTGAATAAAAGTATTTATATAATCACCTTTTTTAAGTGCTCTACCTTCAAAACCACCAATCTTAGCTCTTGTATAGGTTGATTTACTACCCATTGCAAGTGGGACATCTATTCCACCAGCTATTGATACATATGCTCTAGCTCCTGATTTCACACCTCTAAATGATAATATGTCACCAGGATTTATTTGATATGACCTCCAGTTTTGAATCTCTTTTCCATTTATTCTGGCACCCAAATCTCCCCCAGTTACTGCTATTTGCGTATATTCATCAAATGTAATTGTAGGGCCCAACATTAAAACTTCTAAAGAAGCTTCATCTTCAGAATTTCCAACTAATATATTTCCCACTCTATGTGCATACTCATCCATTGCCCCACATCCAGATACACCATATTGTCCATATCCAACTCTACCTCTGTCTTGTATTAATGTTTGGAAACCTCCTAATTCAACTTTGAATCCCATATATACCACTCCCTGTACTATAACGATATTTAAATACTTAAATTACTTTTTTCAATTTCTATAAATTCATCTAATGTTATTGGAACAAATTTTATAAAATCTCCAGCTCTAAGTAAAATTTGTTCTTCTCTATTTTCATCATATAATTTTAAAGGTGTTCTACCAATTATTTGCCATCCACCAGGACTATCTATAGGATATACTCCTGTCTGAGAGCCTGCTATACCAACACTCCCACCATAAATTTTAGTTCTTGGAACCTCTAGTCTAGGTGTAGCTATTCTTTCATCCATCCCCCCTAGATATGGAAACCCAGGAGTAAATCCTAACATGTATATCAAATACTCTCTACTTGTGTGTATTTTTATAACCTCATCTACAGTAAGATTATTATGACTTGCAACATTTTCAATATCTATTCCAAAAACCTTATCATAACATACTGGAATCTCATGTATTTTAGGTTTTGGCAACTCTATACTTTCTAAATTATTTTCTATTTTTTTTAAATTCTCAATTAAGCTATCAAAGTCTATTTTTAGTGGATTATAACTTATCATAAGTGACCTATATGTTGGCACCATTTCTGTGACAATCCCTTTAAGATTCGATAGTTCTATTGCTCTCATAAATGAAATTACTTTTTTATTTATATCTTCTGATATCTCATTTCCAAATTCAGCAACTACTGCTTTATCTCCTGATAGCAAGTATCTAGTTTTCATAAATGTCACCTCTTCTAAATTAAGCAAATAAAGTACCTAGACTACTAAGAGAAGTTATTCCTGTATAGGCAGATATTAAAACTACTATTATTCCAAATATTAAAAGCCATGTAGGATGTTTGTAATCTCCAACAATATCTTTTCTTTTAGATGCTATAAGCATTATTCCTAACGTTATTGGAAGTATTAATCCATTTAAAGAACCTGCTAAAATTAATAAAGTTGCTGGTTTTCCTATAAATGCCATTATAAGTGTTGATATTGCTATAAATCCTATTATGAAATACTTTTCATACTTATCTATAAAAGGATTCAGTGTTTTTAAGAAAGAAACTGATGTATAAGCAGCTCCTATAACTGATGTAATCGCAGCAGACCATAATACAAGCCCAAAGAATTTATATCCTATTGCCCCTGCACTAAATTTAAAAGCTGAAGCAGCTGGATTTTCTGGGTCAAGTTGAAGACCTTTTGAAACAACTGCTAATATTGCTAAAAATAGAAGAACTCTCATCATTGTTGCAACTAATATTCCTAAAAGAGAAGATTTAGTTATTTCTTTTATATTTTCTTCTCCTGTTATTCCACCATCTATCAGTCTATGTCCTCCAGCAAAAGTTATATAACCTCCAACACTTCCTCCAAGTAAAGTTATTATTGGGAATATAAGCCCTTTTGGATTCTCTGGTTTTACCATTTTAAAAACTGCTTCTCCAACAGGAGGATGATTTGATATTGCTACATATCCAACTATAATTATCATACCTAATGCTAAAAATTTAGTTATCTTATCTACTAGAGAATTTGAATTTTTTGACATAAATACAAATATTGCTATCAATCCACTTAATACAGTTCCAAGTGTCATATTCATATTAAACATTACATTCATACCAAGTGCAGCTCCACCAACATTTCCTATGTTAAAAGCTAATCCTCCAAGTGCTACTAAAAAAGCTACTAGATAACCTAGTCCAGGCACTATCTTATTTGCTATATCTTGCCCTCTAAGACCTGATACACCAATTACTCTCCATACATTTACTTGAGCTCCTATAAAAAGAATTGTTGTAATTAAGATTACAAATGAAAAACTTGGTCCAAAATCTTGAGTAAATTGCGCTGTCTGAGTTAAAAAACCAGGTCCAATTGCTGATGTTGCCATTATAAACGCAGCCCCTATAAGTGCGCCAACATCTTTTTTATTTTTTGTTTTATCAGTAATATTTTTTGTACTCATATTTTATCTCCCCCTCATATTATCAGTCTTATACTATGTTCTCTGATGAACAAGCTTCCATATCTTCTAATGGACAAACTTCTATATTTTCTAATTCAAAGCGTTTTCTTATCTCTTTAACAAACTCTATAGCCTTTGGATTATCCCCATGTACACATATAGAATCTGCTTTGATATGTATAACTTCACCTGTTAAAGTCTCTACAGTTCCTTCTTTTACCATCTTAACAACTCTATCTATTGCACATTTTGTATCATGTATAACTGCTCCTTCTACACTTCTTGGAACTAAAAATCCATTATTATCATAAGCTCTATCTGCAAATACTTCATTTGCATACTTAAGTCCAATCTCTTTAGCAGAATTTATCATTTCACTATTATATAACCCTAAAAGTATGATATCTTTGTTTACTTCATATATAGCCTCACAAATACCCATAGCTAAATCTTTATCTTTAGCTGCCATATTGTATAAAGCTCCATGTGGTTTTACGTGTTGTATGTTACATCCATTTGAGCTTGCAAAAGCCATTAAAGCTCCTAATTGGTATTTTGTATAATCTTTAGCTTCTTGCTTTGTTATTTTCATCTCACGTCTTCCAAATCCCATTAAATCTAGAAAACCTGGGTGTGCTCCTATTTTTACTCCATTTTCTTTAGCTAACTTTACTGTTTTATTCATATGATTAGGGTCACCTGCATGAAACCCACAAGCTATATTAGCTGATGAAATATATTTTAAAACTTCTTCATCTAAACCAACCTTATATGCTCCAAAACTTTCCCCTAAATCACTATTTAAATCTACTTTATACAATTTATGACCCCCCTCACTAACATTTTGATAGAATAAGTAGTTTTAATTTTTAAATTTTGTTTATTTTATATATTGCATGAAATATTTTATTACTTTTATTCAATTTTATTTTTGCAACTATTTCGTTGTATTTCATAATATAATTTTACCATTTGAGGGATATTTTTGCAATTATTTTAATATCACATTCATTTGTATTTCTTTTTCAAAAAATGTTTTTACCATTTTTTAGTTAATAATTAATCATTTTTACTTAAAACAAGGACTTTAGCTTTCATTTTTAAAGTATTTCTCAATTTTAATCACTTTATATGCAAGACAGAAGTATTTTTCTTCATTCATTTGTTTATTTCATTTATATAATTATCGTTTTTTGTAAATAAAATATCTTTATATTTTTATAAGTAAGTCTTTACATAGTTTTAAGTATAATAAAATCATGTATACTAAATGCATGTTAAAATATTATTTTAAAACATGGACAATATTTGTACATATTGTAGACATACAAACCTATAAATTATACAATAGTATTGTTAAGATTATATATTTTTTAACATAAATTTTGTATTGGGGGAAAAACAATGGATAAAAATTATACGATGCCAATATACCAAAAAATAGCGTTGGATATTGCAAATAAAATATATACAGGTGAAATACAAGAGGATTCAGTATTATTTGGACGTTCTGTTTTGGCTGGTAAATACAATGTATCTCCAGAAACTATAAGAAGAGCTGTTAAAATTTTAGAGGACATTGGTGTTGTTAAAAGTATAAAGGGTAAGGGTGTTATTGTACTATCTCCAGACAAAGCTTCTTCTTTTATAAAAAAATACAGGGATATTACAAACATATCATCATATAAATCAACACTTTATAATTTAATAGATACTAAATCTAATTTAGAGAATGAAATTTTAGATACTATAAATAAAATTTTAGATTATTCTAATAGACTTGAAATAATAAATCCTTTAGTGCCCGTTCAGTTCACAATAAATTCTAAATGTAAATATGTTGGACAAACAGCTGCACAAACTAAATTTTGGCAAAATACAGGTGCTACAATAGTTGCAATTAAAAGAGGTGAGGAACTTATAATATCTCCTGGCCCGTATATCGAGTTTTTAGATGGAGATATTCTCTTAGTCGTTGGAGACAAACATATTTATAACTCTATACCAATGTTCTTATATGAAAGTGAAAAATAAATTATATAATTTAGTATAATTGTATAAAACTGCAAGCAAACAATAAAAAAAGAGCTTCATATTTTTACATAAAGCTCTTTTTAAGTTCAAATAAATTTAGTTTCTGGCTAATTTTTAAATATCTACTTCATCTTCTTTTTCCCAGCTTAAAGCTCTTGATACAGCCTTTTTCCAACCTTTATATAATCTATTTCTCTTATCTTCATTCATATTTGGATTAAACTCTTTTTCTACTGACCATTTTGATGGGATTTCATTACTTCCAATATAGAATCCAACAGATAATCCTGCCAAATATGCTGCTCCTAAAGCTGTTGTTTCTACTATTTTTGGTCTATCTATATCTACATTTAATATGTCTGACTGAAATTGCATTAAAAAATTATTATTGCTTGCTCCACCATCAACTTTTAATGACTTTAATTTCAATTTTGAATCATTTTGCATTGCTTCTAAAACATCTTTTGTTTGATAAGCAATTGATTCCAATGTCGCTCTTATTATATGTTCTTTTTTTGCACCCCTTGTGAGACCCAAGATTGACCCTCTAGCATACATATCCCAATATGGAGCGCCAAGACCTGTAAATGCTGGCACTACATATACACCATTAGTATCATCTACCCTATTTGCATACATTTCACTATCTTTCGCAGATTCAATTATCTTCAATTCATCTCTAAGCCATTGAATAGATGCTCCTCCGATAAATATACTTCCTTCTAGTGCATATGTCACTTTTCCATCAACACCCCAAGCAATTGTTGTAAGCAGTCCATGTTTAGATTTAACTATGTTACTACCTGTATTCATAAGTAGGAAGCAACCTGTTCCATAAGTATTTTTTGCAGTACCTTCTTCAACACAATTTTGACCAAATAATGCTGCTTGTTGGTCTCCTGCACATCCAGCAATAGGTATTTTAGCTCCTGATAGCATACGTTCATCTGTATGACCATAGACATAACTAGACGGTTTTACTGATGGTAACATGCTTATTGGTATATCCAGTTCTCGTAATATATCTTTATCCCATTCCAAACTATTTATATTGTACATCATCGTTCTAGATGCATTTGAGTAGTCTGTTACATGCACTTTTCCACGTGTCAAATTCCATATTAACCATGTGTCTATAGTCCCAAATAACAATTCTCCTTGTTCTGCTTTTTCTCTAGCACCTTCTACATTATCTAATATCCATTTTACTTTTGTTGCTGAAAAGTATGCATCTATTAAAAGACCAGTTTTTTCTTTTATTAGTTCTTCTAATCCTTTATGTTTAAGCTCATCACATATTTCTGATGTTCTCCTACACTGCCATACTATTGCATTATAAATCGGTTTCCCAGTATACCTACTCCAAACAACTGTAGTCTCTCTTTGATTAGTTATTCCTATTGAAGCAATTTCTTCTGGCCTTATGCCTGCTGTTTCTATAACTTCTCTCATTACTCCACTTTGTGAACCCCATATTTCCATAGGGTCATGCTCTACCCATCCAGCCTTTGGATAAATTTGTTTGAATTCTTTTTGTGCGATTTTTACTATTTCACCTTTTTTATTAAATAGTATAGCTCTTGAACTAGTTGTTCCTTGGTCTAATGCCATTACATACTTCTTTTCCATCACAGTATTCTCCTTATCACATAATAATATTTAATTTATTAAAAAGAAAAATCTAATATTACATATTTAAGTAAATAACCATACTTAAGTACAAATTTAATAGATTAGATACTTCTAATAAGACACTTATTTTATATCATATCTATATAATAATATTATACATTATAGCTTGCATATTGATTAATAAATTTTAAAGGTTTATAATAAACAGTGTTCATAATAATTTTAATAAACGAGGTGGTAATATGCCAAAGATTTTAGAAAATGTAAAAGAAGATATACTAAAAGTGGCTCGAGACATGATTCTAGAAGAAAACTACTCAAATATTAGCATAAGGAAAATAGCTCAAAGATGTGGTATAAGTGCAGGCACAGTATATAATTACTTTGATTCAAAACAAGAAATAATAGAATACATAACAAAATCGGAATGGGATTTACTACTAAGGCGAATTGAATACTCTAATAAAAATACTGAAGATTACATTAAAAAGCTAGACATTATTTTTACAGAAATAAGAAATTTTATAAACAAGGTTCATAATATTCAATACAATGATTTTCTAAACACTTTTGAGACTAAAAGGTTTTTTGAAATGAAAAAACATAAAGATGATTTTCATGAGCAGCTTTCAAATAAAGTATATGAGGCTTTAGAAAAAGAAAAGTTTTTTAATAATGATAAGTTAGTATGCAATATCATTATTAAAATGTTTTTTTCATATTCAACATACACTCATATAGAATTTAAAGATTTAAAACCCTATATTGAAAAATTAATACATTAAGGTGGTGTTTGCCTTGAATTCTAATACTAGTATTCAGAATAAGGATAGTAATCCAAAAATATTTTTAGTACTTACACTTTATCTTTTAGGTATATTTATGGGAGCTATTGATACAGGAATAGTGTCCCCTGCAAGAACTATTATACAAAATAGTCTTGGAGTAAATGAAAAGACAGGAATTTGGATGATTACCATATATACATTAACATATGCATCTGTAATTCCTATTTCTGGAAAGTTAGCAGATAAAATAGGAAGAAAATATGTGTATTTGGTTAGCATATTTCTATTTGGTAGTGGTTCATTAATATGTGGATTATCATCACTATTTTCCAATTTCAATATTTTACTAATTGGTCGTGTTATTCAGGCAATTGGTGGTGGCGGAATTATGCCTATTGCTACAGCAGAGTTTGGAACTACCTTCCCAGAGAATAAAAGAGGTATGGCTTTAGGTTTAGTTGGAGCAACGTATGGTATTGCCAATATTTTAGGTTCAAGTATTGGTAGCACAATTCTAAGTATATTTGGAACTCAAAATTGGAAGTGGCTATTTTTTGTAAACCTTCCGATTTGTTTAATCATACTTATTGGTGGAATTATGTGCATTAAAAATAATAAGTCTGCATCTACAGAAAAAATAGATAAACTAGGTACATTAATGTTGATATGTATAATTGTATCGTTATTGTATGGTCTTATGAATATAGACTTTTTTAACTTTACAAACTCTATACAAGATATATCAGTTTACCCTTACTTATTGGCATTTATTATACTTATACCTATTTTTATATTTATTGAAAATAAAGCTAAAGACCCTATTTTAAACTTTGAATATTTTTTAAACCCACGAATACTAATAGTTCTTATATTATCTTTGACTGTTGGTATTGGAATGATGGGTATGGTATTTGTTCCACAATATGCTGAAAATGCATTAAAAATAAATGCTGGTTCTGGTGGATATTTTGTCGCTATATTAGGATTATTTGCAGGTGTTGCTGCTCCTTTAAGTGGGAGACTTATTGATAAGTTTGGTGCAAAGAAAATACTATTATTAGGATTTTCTGTATCTATGATAGGGTCTCTTTATCTAGTATTGATTGCACTAAAAACAAATACAGTATTTAGTGTATGTATAAGCCTAATGTTTATGGGATTAGGAATGGGATTTACTATGGGAACTCCTCTAAACTATATGATGTTATCAAATACAAGATTAGAAGAATCTAATTCAGCACTTGCAACATTATCTTTGATACGCTCAATTGGAACTTCAATTTCTCCAGCTATAATGATTGGATTTATAGCACATGCAGGACTATCTGTACAAGATAATATTATGGACTTAGTTGGGAAGCCATCAACACCTAAAATAGTTCAACTTGAAGAACTTGAGAATATGATAGATGATTTAAAGTCAGACCCTGAAATGGCAAAGAATTTAAAAGATGTCTCTATCCCAAATATGAATGATACATCAAATATCAACATGGATATGACAGGTGGCAAACTCCCAAAATACTTATTGGATAAGGTTCAGACAGCAGATACAACTAACATTACTAATATCACAAAGGAAATATCAACAACAATGTTTGATGAAAAAGTTCCATCTGTAATTACTAAAATACAGTCAAATGTTCAAAAAGGAATAGATGGAACACAAAGCGGAATAGGTGGTATTGAGGAAGGTGAAAATAAGCTAAATAGTGGTATTAAAGGAATTCAAACTGGTATTGACAATATGACAAAGGCTAGAGCTGGTATTAATCAAGGAATAGATGGTATAAAAAAAGGTATTGATGGTGTCAACAAAGGTATAAAAGGAATGGAACAAGGTCTTGTAAAGCAAGATAAAGCTATAAATGAATTGACAATCGCATATAATAAAATACCTACTATACCACAAGAAAACACTCCTACTAATAATGAAAATAACTCAAATGACCAAGAACAAGATAATACTAGTGATTCTAATTCTGACAATAATAAAAATGATTCTACAGAAAATAAAAATAATGATTCTGGTGAGAATAAACCAAATTTAAATGAAAAAAAGGAAAGTTTAAATGCACAAATACAGAAATTAAAAAAAGCAAGAACTGAATTAAATACAAAGCTACAAAAAAGTAAAACTCAAAAGAAACAATTGAATAAAAAACTTAAAACAATGGAAACTCAAAAAAAGGAACTTCAAAGTAAACTAAATGATTCTATAAATAAAAAGAAAGACATGCAAAAAGGCCTTGATACGATGGAGCAGCAAAAAAAATCACTTCAGTCAGTTTTAGAAAAGACACAGGAAGTAAAAACTGAAATACCAAAGGCTTTTGATAAATCAAAATTAGATTATATAAATTCTATAGAAAGTAATAGAACAAAAATAGAGAATACACTACAGTCTACTCTAAATTCAGGATTTAAACAGATGTATATAACAGTATTCTGTATAAATTTACTTGCATTTATAATATTGTTGTTCTATAAAGAAAATAAAACTAAATAAAAAAGTGTTATAGTATTATATTGTAAATTTATCTTATATCTTAAATGTTTTGTCTTAAACGTTAAATTCCTAATTTTTTTATAATTGATTAATATAAACTACAATATAATACTATTTCTATTTTAATATTTTTCATTTTTATAATCAGTTAAAAAACGAACTTAGTTTATCAAAATATATTTATAAATTCTATTCACAACTCTTTCATCTTTCATACCTAACTACACCTATAGAAATATATATACAAATCAAAATAAAGCATATATTTTCAACTATAATATGTTAAAATCATAGTATGAGCACATTAATTTAAGCAAAATGTCAATTAGACTTTATTTTGTTAATTTTTCATATATAAACTTTAATATCTTTATTTTAAATGTCATTTTGACCTTGATTATAAAAAGAAAGGAGTGTATTTTGTGGATACTTTAGGAAAAAGAATTGCTTATTTAAGAAATTCAAAAAAACTTACCCAGCGCAAACTTATGAATATTTTAAAGTTTGAAAATTTAGGTAAGTATGAAACTGGAGATAGAAAACCTAATTGCGATATACTAATGTCAATAGCTGATTATTTTGATGTTACGACTGACTGGCTTCTATATGGTAAAGAAAAAGTAAACTCCAATAATAGTGTAAAAGAAAATAAGGAAGATTACCTACATGTTACTGATGATGAGATGAAGATATTAAATCTATACAGACAACTAAATGAGCGTGATAAAATAAAAATAGAAGGAATACTTGAACTTAAGATATCTGAATATAAAGACTTAGAAAAGCATTCCTCTAATACTAATAAAGATAAAACGGTTTAAACATACATAATTTGATACGATTTTACACCATCTATTAACCTTCTTTTTTTGTAGCAAACTACTAAAATATGGATTTAAGCTATTTGAAAACAAGTATATTCTAAATTCAAACACATCTATAGTATTTATATTGCCTTATCCATATTTTAGTTTATGTATTTTGAAAAATATTGTACATTTCTATGTATTATTTATGTTACCAAGAAATGTACTATTCATGTTTTTAATTCTTCCAACATCTTTTTATATACAATTGTACATCCTCTGTAATTACCCTCTTTAAGAAGACTTGAACATGTACTAGAGTATTTAATTAATATATTCAATCTTTCCATATTTAAACTTTGTACACTATTGAGAGCTGTAATAAATTCATCAATTGCTCTACAGCACTCCATCACTACATCTGAATCTAATTTACACATAAGAATATTCACCTACTTTATATACCATTTATTAATCATCTTCTGAATATTCTATATTAAGCAATTGATAAATTGATGATTTGTATTTTTTACCCGTTCTTCTTCCGTTTAAAATAGCTGACAAATAGTTTTCATTGACACCTATTTTCTTCGCTAATTCCCTTTGAGTCATATTTAATTCAATAAGCCTTTGTTTGACTTGTACTCCCAAAAAAGGTATCCATTTTTTTTGAGCCTCCATTTATCAACTTTCCTTTCTAAGTTATTTATACTTCCTTTTATTTTTAGTTTATACACCTCCCTCTTTTTAGTATATTTTTTTAATATGTACAAATATTAAGTACATAAATTTATTTGATACTAAATAAGATTTTTTGATTACTTTATGCTAAAATTAGGATGTAATTTCGTATCATTAAATTAATTATAAGGTCATTTTGACCTTAAGTCAATATTTTTTATGTCATTTTGACCTTTAATTTGCAACTATTTACATTTTAGAAAGTCTTTTTGACATTAATTGAATGGAGAGTGTTTATGGATACTTTAGGAGAAAGAATTGTTTATTTAAGGAAAACAAAAAACCTTAAGCAATATGAATTAGAAGAAATGTTAAGCTGTGATAACTTGAGTAAATTTGAGAGAAATATTAGAAAACCAAATTATGAAATATTAAAATCTATAGCTGAGATATTTAATGTTTCAGTAGACTGGCTATTAAATGGAGATAATCCATCACAAGAGCCAGATTTAATTTGCGATTCATCCTCAAACTATCCACTTAATAGCATAAACTCTAATGAAATAAATCTTTTAAATAACTTTAGAAAGTTAAGTGACTATGATAAAGCCAAAATAGAAGGCATGATTGAATTAAAACTTCATGAATATGAAAAAGAGAAAGATTTGAGAGAAACTGAATATAATAAAAATAAGGATGAGAAAATAGATAAATAATTTTTATGTTGCTTTTGATACGATTTTACATCATTTCTTAGTTCTAATATTTTTATTTCATTTATTTTCTTTTTTATAGTTTTATGATAAAATAATTAGTATATTTTGCTTTACTTGAATGTAATTATTTATACAAAAGTCAAACATAATATAAATGTGGTAAATTTTTAGTTTCAAGTAATATCTCGTTATTATAACTAAATATTTATTAAAATTAGGAGGATAAAATGGGCTTAAGAGACAAATTCGCGCAATCATTTGCTAGATCAAAAACTATGAGTGGCCCTGAGAAAAAGGCTAATGAAATAATGGGTAAATTGCTTCTTAAGAAAGCTATATTACCTATCGTTTTAATGTTCGTGATAATAATCGCTGGAGCTATGCTTAAAATTAATTCTTGGGTTACACTTGGCATAAATTTAGTTATTGCTGTTGGTGCTTTCTTCTACATAAGAAATTCTAGTAAAAAGTATCAGAACTTCAAACCTTATGTTGGCAATTTGATTAGTTTAGAGAAAAAAGGTAAAAAAGAGTATGTTGCTATTATAAAACAAGGTAAGTTACCAGTTAAGTTACAAATAGCTTATGGTGGTGAAGACCTTGAACATATTAAGAAAAATCAAATGGTTCAAATAAGTTATAATCCAGATGCTAAAATAGCTATTTTAGTTAATAGACAATAATTTAATAAAAAAAGAGGTAGCGTAATGCTACCTCTTTATGTTTTGTTTATTTTTTTACTTTTATTATTATATTATTTCAAATACTTTATTTAATTTTGATTTGTTTAATTCTAATTTGTACAGTTTCATTTAGTTTTTTATTGATTTGATTGATTATATATTAGTTGCTATTTTATTTTTATAGTCTTTTATATCAATTAATGTACTATTATTTATATTGGTAACATATCTTTTATATCATTAATCAAACTGACTCTAGCCGTATTTACACTAGTACATAACTCATCTATAGCTCCTTGAACATTTGTGGCAGCAAGTTTACTTACTGTATTATCATAACTTGTCTTCTCTGCTGTTGTTTCTATGCTGTCAAGACCTTCCTTTACCTCGTTAACTGCATTTACAAGACTTGTTTTATTTGTTGTATTAAGTAGAGTTGTATCTCCTATTTTACTAGTAAGTTCTGTCTTAGTATCATCAATTTTAGTATTTAACTCTGTTTTAGCTGTTTCTATATCACTTGCTAAACTTACTTTAGCTGTTTCTATTTTTTTATCTAATTCTTGTATATCTTTTAAAGTTGCTAAAATAACAGTTGGATCAACTTTCAAATTTACACTTGAAGTATTAGAAACTACCAAGATAATTCTTATAATTAAATCTTTTACACTTCCAGAATCAGCAGTTGGTTTATACGTTTCTGGATACTTAGATATAGCTATAAGCTTATCTTCTGAATCAAATATACCAACTTCTCTTATCATAAACCCACCAATACTACCTGGTATTACAGTTTCTATAACTATCCAATTAGAGTTTTCATCATCTATTTTTACATTGCTTATATTTCCTTCCCAAACAACTTTTTTAAGAGATGTTTGTTCCTCTGTTGGATTATACTCACTTCCTCCGCCATCTCCAAGCTGTAATTTCACTAAATCTACCTTTTTACCGAGAGCAGTTGCATTTGCAATAGATGCTTTACCTGCTTTGGTCAAAAGTGTATAGTATTTTTGTTCTGCCAATTTATATCGCCTCCTGTTTAGGATATAAGATTACTTTTTCCATACTTCTATCATTGCCTGTAGTTATAGTTATCTCTCCAAATATTTCTATATTTGATGGTGTCCATGGATATACAGTAACAGTTTCTCCTGTATTTATAGCAGTGCCACAAAATAATTCATTCTTATTCAACAAAATCATTTTAAACTTATGTTCTAGATGGCATGGCTTTACATTTTCCAATACTTTATCCAACTCTACAATGGAATTATAGCTACAATTATTAACTATAAATTCTAGTATGAATATAAATTCATTGCTGAGTACTTTTACTTCAACATTAGTCTTTGTATAAGCTTCACAAATATTTTTTATAACCTTTAATTTAGTGGTTCCTAAACTTCTCATTTTAGCTTTTATATTACTTCTTCTAGTCTCATAATTTAAATCTTCATTATTTTGAATACATAGTATATTCTCCCACATATCAAGACCCCATGTGGATGTATCAACAAACATTTGATTTATAGTATCATCTATATTTTCTTTTAATGAAGATAATTCATTATCATAAGAATCTTGTATTGCTTCAACTGTATAATTTTTATAAAACGATGGCAGTTTATCAATTAATTTCATTAAACCTCCACCTCACTAAAATTTAAAGTAGTAACACTAGGTATTTTGTCGTCTTCAATAACTATATTATCTGTTGAATTATTTACAAGTAAATTACTTAAATCATGTACTCCAGAAGTACTTATTAGAATACCCATAATCTTTGTATATACAATTTCTCTTGTTATGTTTCTAAAATATTGATTTATGCTTTCTATAAAACTATTTTTTACCATATCCAAAGTGTATCCACTTTCTAACTCCATAGATGCACTTATACTTATATCTAGTGGTACTGGAGTAGTTACTGTTAGTGTAGCTCCTATTGGCATTTCTTCCTCAATATGTTCTCTACATTTAGTTATTATTTCGTCTTCAACAGCTTGATTATTTTGACCAAATAATAAAACCTTAACTGTACCTGCACCATCCCACCTTGGATATACTTTTGCATTATATACACCATCAACTTCTAAAGCCCATTCTTCATAGTGTGCTTTATTCCCACTCGTAGCTTGATTCTTTTGTACTCTAAAAAATCTTGCTCTCAGCTCTTCATCAGTTTCAATTTCTGTACCACCTGAAAATTTATTTATATTTGTTATCTTTTCAATTCCAAATATGGTCTCATTCAACTTAAATTCACAATCAGATGGTAAATTATATCTAGTTCCAATTTCTAGCGCTTGGACTGGACTTATATTTCCCTCTTCGCCACCAATTACAACATCCTTTATTACAACAAATAATAAATCTTTATAGGATATAATTGTTCCATTTGATATTTCTACACCATTCTCACCTGTAAACTCTACTTCTCCAATAGCTTCAGTTCCTAATTTTCTATATACACCAAATTCATTAACTCTTTTATCTAATAATTGGTCATAAGTATCTTCAATAAAAGCCATTTTGTGTATATTAGAAAGTTCAACATACATTTTGGAAAGTTCAAATGTATTTCCAGAAATCATATCATTTAGAAAAGAGCCTTCTCCTTTATACACATCTAAATTTATATTTTTAAGGGTCCTATCTTTTATTGCATTGTAAGTTTGGTCACTATACATTTATTTCCACCTCCCCATAGATAGTGGATATTTTTATATATGCACTCAATATATCTTTTTTAAAATTAGTATTTACTACGTCTACCTGTAAAATATATGGATTCATCAATAAAGCCTCTTTTATATACCTAGATGCTTCACTTTCTGTAAGGCCTTTACTATACTTTTGGCCTATTAAATCAGTCAATTCTGTTCCATAATCACTTGAGTAAATTTCATGTTCATTTTTATTTGTTTTTATACACTTATATACCCAAACTTTTATAGCTTCATTTTCTTCAATAATCTTAAAATCTCCATTTTCTACTATTGGTTCATCTTTTTCAAAATCCCATGCTACTTCACGGAATAATCCTAATTCCTCTTTTTTAGGAATTTCATAGTCTTCTGGAACACCTATAAAAGGAAATATTGTGCTAGACATTATAAACTCACCAACTTACTTAGTATTGCAAATTTTTCTCCTACTTTAAACATGATAACTGTATCGCCCTTATCTAGTTTATTAGTAAGAGGTTCCTTCAATTCATGAGTATGGTTATCATATTGTGTTGTTGTAAAACTTTTTGTAGCTCTATCAAACAACCAATTATCTATAAGTAAATTATCTTTATCTAGAGTTATATTGTTCATCGATACCTTTAAATCAGGTAATTTATTTATTATTATACCAATAAAAAAAGAAGGTTCATTGTGAAATTTCCCTTCTTCTCTCATTATTCCAATAAATTCATTGATTGGATTTGCCACTATATCACTCCTTCCTACAAAACACGTTTTGCATTATGAAAATCTTTTCTCTTACTTAGTTTACTTATCTTTACTACATCTCCAGTATTTGGTGCATGTATAAATTCCCCATTTCCAATATACATACCAACATGATGCACTTCTTCACCAAAAAATACCAAATCTGATGGTTGTAAACTATTTTTACCTACATCTTTTCCATATCTAGATTGTTCTTTAGAAGTTCTTGGCAATTTAACTCCTACTTTATTAAAACAATATACCATAAGTCCAGAACAATCAAATCTATTTGGTCCTGTAGCTCCCCATTTATAAGCTTTTCCTTTATGCTTCATGGCCTCATCTATAACTGCTTTAGCTTTTCCTGACGAATTAATGGAATAAGTTCCATCTCCTATAACCGCTTTCCCATTTTTTTTACCCCAAGTATTACATTCTTTACTACTAGCCATCAATATATCAAAATGATACACTCCATCTTTTATATTTATAGCTCCCCCTCTATCTGTAACAGTATATACTTTTCCATCCCTGGATGTACCTGTTCCTTTTACTTGTATCTTTGTTCCAAATTTTATGCTCTTTGGTGCTGCACAAGTATTTTTTTTAGGATCGAGTCTATTTCCTTGTGCATCATAAAGTCCACCTTCCATAGAATTATTTGCAGGATAATATGCAGTAAATAAAGCTTTAACCTCATTACCATTCATAAGACCATCTCCACTGTCATCAATAGTCTCTTTTTGTTCATCTTGTCCTACAGATTTTTCGTCCATTATATTTTGAAAATTAAGCTCTAGTTCAATCTGATAATCTCCATTTTGCCATGTATGTTTATCTGTATCTATATAAAATAATCCTACTAATTTTGTGTAAGAATCTTTTACCTTTACACCTCTACCAGTTATACAACTTGTATCTCCATATCCCTTTAGAGAACAAGTTCTTTCAATCTCTTTAAACTCACTTTCTATATCTGTTGTACTATTTTCTTGTTGTTGTATGACTTTTTGCATTATCACATTTACTTCTTTAAATAGCGAATCATTAACTTTTTCACTAACTTTATTACCATATTGATCAACTACCAATACTTTATTCTTTACGTTTTCCATACTTTCAGAAAAAGTTGTATTAATGAGATTGAATCCTTCTTCAAAAGTAACATTTAATGTAACAGCACCTTTCTCAATAACATTAAATTTATCAAGACTAGCCTCTATCATATACTTTTTCTTTGTAGTCTTACTTGCCTCTGTGTAAGCACTCATTATAGTATCATATCCATTTACTGATATAAACATTTTAGTGTATTTTACATTAGTCTTTGGTATATTTCCAATTGCAAGTTTATTGTCTGTAAATACTTGCTTTGCAATATCTTCTACTAACTTATCTTTAAAATTGTATGACACTTCACTTTGTAAGAGTAAAAAACCCATATCTTTAGCAGTAAAATTAATATTGACACTACTTGAATCTTTGGACCTATTAATTATCATACCTCTAAAAAGTTCTTTTTCATCCACATAAAAGCAAACTGTGCTAGCTATTGGTATATCAATTTGTTGAAAGTTAATATCAGAAGCTGATTGGACTATAGAAAATTCTAATGTTCTTGATGGAGATTTATAATCCCCAGACCAAGAGACAGCATCTACTATATTACTTATATCATATATATTACCATTTTTTATGTGTACCCAAATTTTTATAATAAAAAATCACCTACCTCTTTATTTGATTATTTAGTAATTTTTTATAACAATCATATTATTTTTTTGGATTTGCTCTAGGTATTTGTAACCTTTTATACTCTTTTAAATCTAATGAAAAGTATACATCTCTTGTTCCATCTTTTTCTTCATAACTAAAGCCCTCTATTATTACTTCCATATTTATATTTGTTTCTGTAACTGTAAACCTCAATATTAAACCTTCATTCATCCATCTTTGAATTTTGTTTACACAATCATAAGGAGAAGGAAATCCTTTGTAATTACAAAAAGAATATTCTTTATTTGGAAAAAAGCTAGCTATATTGATACTTCTAAGAGCTACGCCTCCAAAAGTTGCTATTTCTCCAACTTTAAGTATATTTGATGAATTTATAGTTGCTTTTCCATTTATGCTTATTGATGATGGTATAACTGGAAATCTAAATCTATCTTCAGCTTGTCTAAGCCACATTTCCATTATAAAACACCCCCTAGTTGTGCCATTTGTATACTTGCAACTAATTTTGATGTTACTTTTTCAATATCAGCTTCTTCTCTAATTACTATTGTATCAGCTAATTTAGCTATACTTATATTTCCACCATTTTGTCCACTTCTGTATTGATTTGCTTCTTGTTTAGTTAGAACCATTTCCCCTTCATGAAGTCTAGTTTGATAATCATTATAAGGAACATAGTTCAATCCAAATGCGTTATTTTTTTTATTTTTGTTAAATAAATTATTAAATTTATTTGCCCATTTTGGAAGAGTTGGATTTGTACCAGAATCATGTGCCAAACCACTATCCATACCATTCTTCTCATAATTCTCTCTTCTTTTCTCAACAAAATCTCCTATATTAGCTGTAACTGGATTTTCTTTTATAAATTTCACCATCTTTTTCCATAAATCACAGATATTATTTATAAGATCGCATAAATTTTCAAGAGCATCAATAAAACTGTCTAAAAGTGGTTCTAAAAACTTCCATACTTCATCTAAAATTGGTCCTAAAGTCTCCCAAACAGTTTTCCACACATTACCTAATGTCTCTATAAAATAATTTATTTGTGGAGCATGTTCTCCCAAAAAAGTAAAAATTCTTGTAATTATTGGGCTAACGGCCTCAACTACAGGCCCAATTAATTGAAATGCTGTCGTTACTATTGTGCCAAAAATACTCATTAATCCTTGTGCAATTGGTGATTTACTATTTATACTGTCTAATAAATTATTAACAGTTGTCACTACTGGAAATAGTGAGTTTAATATTGATGAGAAATCAATGTTCTCTGTAAACATTTGTCCTGCACTAAGTATTGCTCTTGGAGCATTTCCAATCATTCTAGCAGACTCATTCTCAAAAGAAGTTGGACCAATATCTTTATTCCCATTCATCACATTAGCTACTTTTCCAGAAAAATCACCTAGTTTATTTGATGCATTTAATATAAAATCATTAATTTTATTTAGCCCAGCTCTTAGAATTGGTTCAAATGGTTCTATCATATTTTTCAAAGCTGTGTCTATGTTAGTTTGTGCACTAGATATTAAACCAGGTATTGTTTGACTCATTTTTTTAGCTAATCCCTCTTGTTTCTTGCTTATACCTTTCAATGCTTCATCAAAAGTTTTATAATTTTCTCCTACTAAAGTATTAAGTGATTCCATATTTCCCTTTGCTGCACTTAAGAAAGCCGCTGATACATCTTGTTCACTACTTGTATCCATATTTAGAGCTCTAACATTTACCATAGCCTTAGTTATATCTTCCTCTTTTTTTCCACCAGTAATATTACTAATCATTTTAGCTTTAGTTCCCATTGAAACAACATCTTTAGGGTCGAAAGGTGTGTCCTTTGCTATTCCTAATAGACTATCATAGTAAGTATCAACATCTTTTTTACTAGTTTTTCCAGTATTTCTTTTCATTACACTTTCTAGAATAACCTTCTGATTTTGCTCTTGACCAACTAAATCAACACCTTTTTTCACAGCAACACCTATGGTAGCTCCATTTGTCAAATCTGATATCTTCCCTTTTATTGAACCAAGTATACTACTCGCCATATCCTTTACAGCTATTGCTCCTGTCCATACCTTACTTGCAAACAATCTTAATTTAGGAAATATCTTACTTATAATGCCACTTGCCATATCTTTTATAGCTATTACACCTCTCCAAAGGGAACTTTTAAATAAAATTAACTTAGGTAAAATTCTGCTTATAGCACTACTTGCCATATCTTTAAGATTAACAGTTCCTTTCCAAGGTTTTTTAGTCATTTGTTTTAATCTTTCAAAGATTCCACCGATCTTGCTCTTAGCTGCATCTTTTGCTTTTATTACAATCTGCCATACCTTTCCACTAATCTTTTTTAAAATCCCAAGTACTTTATTTTTAGTTTTTTCTATTTCATCACTTTTAGCTTTAAATATTAATATAATTATAAGATTTGAGTTCAACTCATTTTTCTTTTGAATCAATTTACTAAAATAATCAATAATCATAGATATAGTTACTGCTAGTCTCATTAAACTTCCACTAACTCCTGAAACAACATTCATACTAGAACTTAGTTTTGTTATAGTAGAACTTACTCTACTAGCAGTATTTTCAACTTTCCTTAAAGAAGCATTCAAACTGTTTACTCTACTACTTGCACTTCCAACAGAATTATTTATACTATTAGCCATTACATTAGTTGAAAGTGAAACAGCTACAGTTGCTCTCCTAAAATTATCAGTTACTGATATAATTTGATTCATTTTTGGTGTGTAATTGTCTGTAAGATACATATTTATGCCTTCTTCTCTTACATTCCCCACTATATATCACCTCCTGTCAAAGGACAAACTCCATATCCATGTCTCATTTTTTCAACTTCTTCCTCAATTTCCAAGGCGAAAAAAGCTTCAATAAGCTTTAATTCGCCTTTATCCATTGTATAAAAAAGGGACGGTCTAATACCTCTCTTCTTCCAATAATAATACATTATTGTAGTCTTGGTATCCGTCCCTATTAGTTTTTTACCTCTTCTATTACTGCGTTTTTGCCATAACCCATAACATCTTGAAGTATTCTGTATAAGTTAGTAATTTCACCTGGTAGCAGTAATTTTCTTGCCAATTCTTTTGGAGTTGGAGCCTTAAACTTCTCCATTAACTCCTTATTTTTAAATAGAAGTTTTCCATCCAAATCACAAATGCCTTCTATTACTGTAAGCATTTGCATCTCTGGTAAATCTATGTCTGTTTTCATATTTTCATCAATTTTAAGACAAGTGTTTTGTATTTCCTCATCCTTACTTATTGTTAAAGCTCTACACATTACCTTAAACTCTTGACCAAAAACATTAGATAATCTCTTAAGTTCAACTATTGTACTTGGTCTTTCTAAATTTTCTGTATCTGCATTTAAAAGTAAGTCTACTATATTTACATTCTTTGGTAATCCATTTTCACCCATTATTATTTACTCCTTTATCAATCAATTTTTATTAACTAATTACATGTACTCATTAATTATATATTTACTATCTATCTTTATTTATCAATTATCTATTTAAAACTAAATCACATCAAGAAAATCATATTCAGTAAATGTAAAAGGAGCTTCTATCTCTCCTTTTACTCCAACTTCCCAATCAGCTAAAGTTAAATCATCAAAGGCTATATTCTTTACTGCTATTCTTTCTGCTCCATAAGAATCTGGGTCATTTAATTTAGATATAGCAACAAATCTAGGTTCAAAACCTCTCTTTATCTTTTCTCCAATTAATTTGTGCATTCTTGAGCTAACATGGTATAAAGTTATTGAACCTTTGCCTTTGTATCCCATATACTTTGTATCAGTACCCATTTGACCTGCTATTATAATGTCTTCCTTTGTAAATTCCATCTTTGCTTGGAATTTCTTTACTTCTGCTACTTTATCCCCATCAAGCCAAAGCTCTCCCCAAGTACCGCTCATTACGTTTCTAGCTTCCATCTTTGCCATATTAATAATCCTCCTATATCTCTATTGATAAATCTATATCTTCCATAGCATCTAACATCTTTATTTTTGCTGTTAAGAACACTTTTGAACCTGTATTTGCCTCTCTTATTTCTTGTTCTTTCATATTAGATATATCTATATTTTTAGATTTCAAATACTGTTTTTGTGATTCTATGTCTATATCTACAAGTGAACCAACTTCTATTAATTCTTCCTTTTCTAATTCTTCTAGGTATTCTTTTATTGCCACTATTAGTATGCATTTATTATCATAACTATTAGGAATTCTGCCTATATAATCATCTATTATTACTTTCTTAATATCATTATTTATAATATCTAAAGTATCAACTATTTTTATCTTCTGGAACATTTCTCCTTTTTCTTCTGTTAACTCAGTTAAAGAATTTACTCCTCTAGCAATTCTTACAGCCCCTGCTTCCTTAATAAGTATAAGCTCTCCTTTATTAACCTTTGATTCCGCATCAACTTTAGTCATCTTAGGTATATCAACTACATCACTAAGCTTAGTATAAGTTATTGATTGACTTAAAGGTGTTCCTGCTATAAGACCTGCCACTCTACTTGTAAACTCATCAACACTGTATTTCTTTTCTCCAACTAGTACGTCTTCTGTAGTAAAATTAATTATACCTTCATGATTTCCTACAACTTTTCCTAATACAGCCTTAACTTTCACTTTATCTGTGTCTCTAAGTTTAATTATCCAATTTTTTATAGCAGTCTTATCAGCTTCTACTGCTTTTGGCATACATAGATAATTAAATTCCTTAGTCTCTAGGAAGTCTAATGCAGTTTGAATATCTGCCTCTCCCTCTATTACATAAGCTAATAACTTATTTGGAGTATTAACATTTCCCATCAAAGCCAAATTTATATATTCTTTATTTTCAGCAGATAAATCAGCTGGTATATCCTCTTTTTCATGTATCTCATTAAGACCTAGTGCCTTAGTATCTTTAAGCACCATTGCGATTATTCCTCTAGCTGAACGTTCTTTAACAGTTGTAGCTAACTCCTTAAATGATATATTGATACTTGGTAATCCTATAGCCATACTATCACTCTCCTAAATTCAAATTGATTTCTTCCATATTTTCATATACTACTTCTTCTTCATATACACTATCAAGATAGTTTAATGTGATTGAAAAGTTCAATGTATAAATTGACTCCTCTTTTTTGATACTCTGTTCTAGTTTTGTTATATTTAATTTTCTGTCTGTTACCTTTATATTTCTGTTGAATAGCTTATTTAATTCGTCTGAGACTTCATACATTCTAATACTGTTTGATTGTGACTTTGGTAAATATTTTATAGATATAATAATATCTTTGTTATTTGTATTTAACATTATAGGTGTACAAATAACTGACAATATACTTACAAAAAAACAAGACCCTTCTGAGCCTTGCACACTTTCATCATCAATAAAAACATTTTCAGTAAAGTTTTTTTTGAGAGTCTCAATAATTGTTTCTATTATTTCTTTGTATTTAAGCAAACAATCACCACTCTATCACTAAATATTTTTGCTTAATCTGATAATCTTACTATAAATGATATAAGTCATTTTTAAATACCCATCTCATTTATTCCTATCAAGTATCTTCTATATTTTTAGGTAATATTATTCTTTTCAATTCATCACCTCCTTCAATATGGATTTCTTTCACAATAACATTATCTCACATATTTTATAGCCTATTGTTGCAATAGTGTATATAAAGTGTTTAAAATTTGTCCTGTTTTTTATAATATCTCATTTAATTTAAATATCATCTTTTTCTTTAAATTGTAACAAGAGGTTCTATCTAAATGTAACTTCATAGAAATATAAGTCATATTGTTTTTTGTCTTACTATTGTAGAAAAGATTAAAAAACTCCGTTTCCATATCATTTAGGCATGTTAGAGCATTTTCTATCTTTTCTTTTTCTATTTCTATATCTTCTTTTTCCATCTTTAATTTTCTTAATCGCTCTTCTTTTTTTATAACTTCATTTTCAACAGAAGAACTTATATTATATGTAGCACTAATCTTTTCTGTATACACCATTGCTCCACACCCAGCGTATTCATTTTCACATCTTTTTATATCCAAATTAATGTTCTTTATCTTTATATCCAAATACTTATAATTATGTAATCTTTCATCTGTTTCTTTAAATAATATATCTTTTTTGTTTTCCATAGTATTTCTCCTTTTTTATATGCTTATATTAGCTTTAAATTCATAATAATCTCTTTAATGTACAGTTTTTACTAATCTCATAACTTTCAAGAACATATTGTTCTATAATTACATAAAAAAAACTTCATCTATATTTTGTTCTAAAATATTAGAAATTTTTTTAGCCATAAGAAGTCCAGGATTTTTTATACCTCTTTCTATTTGAGATATATAGTCATTTGTAATACCTGCTTTTCTAGCAAGTTGAATTTGTGTCATACCTTTACATTTTCTATAATATTTCAAATTGTTTTTAAACATAATTTTCATACCTCCACCACTTTTAAGAATATTTTGTTCTTCTATATCCATATTATATAGAATTATTTGTTCTTTATCAATAGATTTTAGAAAAAAATATTCTTTTTATACTTTCATAGTTTTATTTTTTAGAACAATTTGTTATAATCTATACATAAGGTGGTGTTATAATGTTTGCCAAAAGATTAAGAGAACTTAGAAAGGAATTTGGATTGACTCAAAGAGAACTTGGTGAAAAAGTAGGAGTTTCCCAAAGAGTCTTAGGATACTATGAAACAGAAAACAGATTTCCTGATGAACACATTTTAAATAAGTTGGCTGATGTGTTTAATGTATCAGTTGATTACCTTCTTGGAAGAACCTTAGTTAAAGAAAATATTGATACAGTAGCTGCACATAGAAAAAATCCACATGAAGAATTGCCTGAAGAGGCACAAGAACAACTTAATGATTATATAGAATTTTTACTAAATAAATATAAAAAAAAATAAACCATATGATGAGCAGTCTATTTTCTGCTCCTTTAATATAATTTCAAAGCAAACATACATTCTATTTTAGGGGGATTTTTATGAATAATTTGGATAAACTCTTTGAATTAGCATCTCAGGAAGAGATAATAATTCATTATACTACTTATATTGCAGGTGATTTAGAAGGACTCTATATAAATAAACATGGTATGAAAATCATATCATTACTCAGTAATTTAAAACAAAATACAAAAAAACTTACATCTATCTTGGCCGAGGAGCTTGGGCATCATTTCACCAGTCTTGGATACTATGTGTCTTCTTATAACGATTATTATACAAAAATCATTATAGACAAATGTGAAAATAAGGCTTTAAAATGGGCTTGTGAATTCTTAATTACTGAAGAAGATATAATAAATATAATTAATTCTGGTATCACTTGCGTTTACGAAATGGCAGATATACTTAATGTTGATATTAATTTTTTTCAAAAAAGACTAGAATTCTTATCATTAAAAAAACAATCTTTATCACTTGGAAGTAATAAATATCTAATATTAACCAACTTGCCATATTTCTACATATTTGATCCAATTTCATAATAAAAATGGTAGTATTTTCAATTGACCTAACAGTAAAATCTATATATTTATTTTAACAAATTTTGGTTTCTATAAATTCAATATTAATATATAATAATGGTATCACATTATTTAAAATTCTAAAAATAAATACATGCTTTTGTTAAGAAAGGTTGTTTGATGAATGTATAAAGAAAAGTTGTTTGATAATTATTTTAAGTTCTTAGCATTATTTTTTTGGCCAATTATGTGGTATAAGTGGATAGTAATTTCAAATGGAACTATTGAAAATATATTATTTACTGTATACGCAATTGTAGCAATTATTTTCATCATTTTATATTCAGTGTTTATGATAAAATATAAGGACGTTACACAAATAGATTTCTTTTACAGAATAAGTACTCTACTTGCTTTTATATTTACTCTTTTCAGCTTTTTAATATATCCTAAAAGTTTATCTTTCCTATATCTAAAGATAATTTTTACTGGGGTATATTTTTATTATTCGATGGTAAAAACACTTAAATTTAAACATGAAGAAGGTGTAGTAGGTATTATGAGCTCACTTTTATTGATTGTAATAACTTTGTTCTACTAAATTTAATTCTATTTGACTTAATATGGGTTTAAATGTTAGACATCTACATTGTTTTCTGATATTATTTAAGATGGTAGTTTTTATATTAATAATGAAATACACTATAAAGGAGTTAACTATTATGGAAAAAAAAGTTTTAGCAACAGTTGGAGAAAAAGAGATAACTAATATTGATATTGAAAATGCATTAAAGTCATTAGACCCTTATCAAGCTATGCAATTTAAAACTGAAGAAGGTAAAAAACATTTATTAAATGATTTAGTAAACCAAGAATTATTCTTATTAGATGCTAAAGAAGAAAAATTAAATGAAGAAGAAATATTCAAGTCAGAAATGAAAAAGATAGAAGAAAATGTATTAAAGCAATTTGCTATAAATAAAGTTTTATCTAGTGTTGATGTAACAGAAGATGAAAAAGTAGAATTCTTTGAAGCTAATAAGAGCTCTTTCTCTAAACCAGAAAGTGCAACTGCTAAACATATATTAGTAGATAGTGATGAAAAAGCTAAAGAAATACTTGCTCAAATAAAATCAGAAGAAATATCTTTTGAAGATGCCGCTGTTAAACATTCTTCTTGCCCATCTAAAGACATGGGTGGTGATTTAGGAACATTCGGTAGAGGACAAATGGTTCCTGAATTTGAAGAAGCTGTATTCTCTATGGCTAAAGGTGAAGTAAGTGAGCCAGTTAAGACTCAATTTGGATATCACATAATAAAATTAGAAGACCTTCAAGAAAGCACAGAATCTTCATTTGATGAAGCTAAAGCTGAAGTTGAAAAAAGTTTATTATACCAAAAACAAAATGAGGTTTATGGAAATAAAATAAATGCTCTTAATGCTAAATACGGAAACCTTGTAAAGTACAACGATTAATCACAAAATGATGTATAAAAAAAGCTGTCTTTTCACAATTTTTATTGTAAAAGACAGCTTCTTATATTAAAGTTTAAATTTTTAATTTCAGATTTTTATTCTTTTATTATAAAGAACACAGCTTAAAAAGTTTCAATAAAATTTTTAATTATCATTAGCTAGATTTTTGTATCCTCGTATTATCTCATAACAATAACCTATAACATCTCTTCTTTTTATTATCCCAATAAATGTGTCTTGGTCATCTATAACAGGAATAAAATTTTGATTTAAAGATTTTATAACTAAATCTTCTATATCTGCATTGATGGAAACAGGAGAATTATCCATTTTTCTATTAATATCTGTCACAGGAACATCTTCCAATCCTTTTAAGTCCAGATTTAAGTCGTTTTTTAATGTCCATAAAAAATCACCTTCTGTTATAGTTCCAATATATTTACCATCCTTACTTATTATTGGAATTGCAGAGTATTTGTGATATTCCATTTTTTCTAGGGCTTGCCTTATAGTGTAGTCTTCATATATATATGCTACTTCACTTTTTGGTGTTAGAAAGAATAATATGTTCATTACACTACCACCGTTACCGAAAAATTATAAATATTATTGAATATTTATAATGTTACTTTTTGCAGTAACTTTCTCCTTTCTTATTTTCTAAGTATTATTACATACTATACGCTGTAACAAGCGTTTTTCTTTTGGTCATTTTAATCTTGTTTATGCTTTATTAATATTTTTATATGGTCTATCAGTATCACTTATTCTCTTTTTAGCAAAATTAACTAAAAATTAATTGACTTAAACTTAGCCATAATAAATTTACTCTACAATATTAATTTTAACATATTTATCTTATTATTAATGCTTTTATTTTAATTTATTTATTAATTTATTTTGTTTACAAAAAATGAAAAAACCGCTAAACGATTAGCGGCTTATCTCTCATATTACTAGAACACTAATATATATGAATTTTTAATTATAATCTAACTACGTTAGCAGCTTGAGGACCTTTAGCTCCATCTACTACTTCAAATTCTACACTTTGTCCTTCTTCTAATGTTTTGTATCCGTCTCCAGTTATAGCTGAGAAATGTACGAAAACATCTCCTTCACCTTCTACAGATATAAATCCAAATCCTTTTTCGTTGTTAAACCATTTAACTACACCAGTTTTCATTAATAAATCCTCCTAAAAAAACACAATTATTTAGCTACTCTTTTCTGTAACCTTAGTACTACTCTATCATATATAGCTATGTTTGTCAATTATTATTATTTTTATACATTAATAATCATTTTTTTTACTTTATAATATTAAGCCATTATTCTCTTTTACACTTTATTTTTCTTTATAAATTTTTAATAATTTATCTTTATTATATGGAACCTTATAGATTTATCACTCCAGCCTAAATCCCATGGAACCAACATTCTATCAGTATTGTGACAAGTTACCAGAGGGTATCCTCTTGAATCTAGTCCTGTTACTGTTGAAACATGTGTTATTCTGCCTTTTTTCTCATATCCGACAAAATCCCCTGGACGTAGATTATAAGCTTCTTTGTATACTTCTTCATAGGAACCTTTCGCTATTAATGAACCTCTTCCACTATACAATGAATAATTTTTAAAAGCTTGTGCATTTACCCATGCTTTTGTACCTGCTCTTTCACTATAATTCCAAATTGAGTTCTTCTTGAATCTCCCACTTTCAAACATTATCTGTGATGCAAAATTCGCACAATCTCCACCTTCTGGATTATAATCTCTATAGTTTGGATTAAATTTCATACCATGTTCCTCATTAGCTGCTGCTCCACAGTATTTATGTGCATAATCTATAGCCTTCTTTTGTTCATCTGTAAGCTGTAACTCTACACCATTTTGTTGACCAATATAGTTTCTTATATCATCAGATTTTATGTTTTCTAAATTTAAAGAATCTGCAAAAGGGTCTGTATACCACTCTTTAGTTATGACATATTGATTATCCATAATTTTTACATTTAGATAATGATATGTACCTATTCTAAAGACATTTTCTTTGTCCTTTTGATTTTCATATGAATATTTATACTCAGTCGATACAGAGCAGATTATACCATATAGGTCTTTTTCTTTTTCTTTTATTTTTTTAATCTTAACTCTTGTTTTTATGTCCTTAAATTTTACTCCTTGTTTACTAGACCAATTCTCTAAATATTTCATCTTTTTTACTTCATTTTCATAAGCCCAAAGACCAAATTTTTTATCTGTCTCATAAAGACCTTTTAAAATATTTTCATTTTTCTCTAATATTGCCTTATTTCTGTAGTCAAATAAGTTTTCAAGCAATAGCTTATATTGGTCTTTTACATCATCACCTTCAACATTTGCAGATTCTATGACTTTTTCCTCCATATTTTTCATGCTTAAATCATTGACTAAAAATACACCTGCTGTAGTAGCTAAAGATAAAAATACAAATGCCATTATACCTTTGATGTACTTATTCTTATTTTTCAGCATTTTCAAAGCTACACCTCCCAAATAGTACACCTTACAAATGAAATTACAAAGAATATTCTGTCACATATAATAATTTTCATATTTGATAATTCTTTATTTTATTATGTCCAATATTAAAAATTAATTGTATTGATACACTGTTTTTTTTACAATTTTTTATTTTATAATCTACTTTTTTCTTTTTTTTATAGTAATATATATGTATATAAATATTTTGGCATCATTATAATTAATACATACTAATGGAGGGTTTTTTATGCAAAAAAAAGTCGCAGCAATTAATGACTTATCTGGAATAGGAAAATGTTCATTATCAGTTGCTATACCTATACTTTCAGCATTAAAGGTTCAATGTTGTCCATTTCCAACAGCTATACTTTCAAGTCAAACTGGTTATCCTGAATTTACTTTTTTAGATTGTACTGATGAAATGGTAAAATATTCAAATGTTTGGAAAAATTTAAAAGTCAACTTTGATAGTATATATAGTGGTTTTTTAGGTTCAAAACATCAAATTGAAATAGTGGCTAATTTTATAAATGATTATCCCAATGCTTTTATCGTAGTTGACCCTGTTATGGGTGATAATGGAGTCATGTATCCAATCTTTACAGAAGAAATGAGACAAGAAATCAAAGAACTAGTTAGACATTCAGATTTAACTACTCCTAATTTAACAGAAGCTTGTTTTTTGACTGGGAAGGATTATACCAAAAGTGATTACAATAGAGATGAACTTATATCTATTGCAAAAGCTGTATCTGATTTAGGACCTAGCAAGGTTGTTATTACTGGTATATTAGAAGAGGACAATATATTAAATTTGGCTTATGATAGAGATACTGACCATGTATTTTTTACATCAGTTAAATACAATAATTGCTCTTATAGTGGAACAGGAGATATATTCACATCTATCCTTTGTGGTATGTTAGTGAATAAACATGATTTAGGAGTGGCAGTTAATACAGCAACAGATTTTATATATAAAACTATAAATTACACATCTCAATTTGATACTGATAGAAATGATGGAGTTATGTTTGAAAACTTTTTATCAGATTTGACTAGTATATAAAATTTCAAAAAATTATCCATTTTATAAATACCTATAAACTACAAAATTTAGGTATTTACAAAATGGATATTATTTATTAAACCATTGGTATTTCAATTGTTACCATAGCACCACCAGTTTTTATAGAGTTTTCAATATGTAAAATTCCATTATGTTTTTGTACAATATTATTTACAATATATAGACCCATTCCATAATGAGATTTAGAATTTCTACTCAAATCACCTGTATAAAATTGTTCTGTAGCTTTTGACAAATCTGCTTTAGAAAAGCCACTTCCACAATCTGTAATTACAAATTTTAAGTATCTATTGCTTGTTGATACACTTATGTATAGTTTACTCTGGCTTGGTGAGTAGTCTATAGCATTTGAAATTACATTCATAATAGCTCTAAATAATAATTCTTTATCTACAGTTATATTCTTAGGCAAATCATCTTGTTTAGAAAACTCAACATTTAAGTTTTGTGTACTAGCTAATGCTTCTATTTGAATCAAGATATCTTCTATAAATTCACTTACATTAATTACTTCTTTATTTAATATATAACCAGCCTCTTTTTTTGATATGTCTATTAGTGTATTAATATATTTTTCTATTTGGGTAACACCTTTTGCTATATATTCCATGTACTCTGATAACTCTGGATTTTCATTTATTTCAATTAATAAATCAGTATTTCCATGTATAATAGTCAATGGTGTTTTTATATCATGTGCTAATGCAGATATCTGCTCCTTACGATTCTCTTCTAACATCCACTGTTTTTCTAAAGAATCTTTTAAAGCTGACTTCATTTTATCCATAGAAAAAAGAACATTATTGATTTCACAAATTTTACTAGATTCTACAACAAAATCTAAATCCTGCTGTTCTATTTTTTCTGTAGTATTTTTTAAAAGTTCCATTTCAGCATTTAATTTTTTGCCAAATAATTTTGATAGTATAATAATTTCAATAAGAAATATTATACTAAAAATAATCATTCCTAATAGTTCTGGCTTTGGTAAATATGTCCTTAAATTTGGAGAAACAAATTCTACTACTATACTATAACGTATTATACAAACTTCATTATCTCTGGACAATTTGATATAGTTTTTTGATGACTTGATCGTCCTTCTTTCAAAACCTCGCATCAAATCCCATACTTCTTTTGACTCATCTTTATTGAAAGTTCCTGAAATTACTTTGCCATTTAAAGTATACACTCCATACTCACACGACTCTGGAATTAAATCTTTAGTTACTTGTTTACTTGAAATAATCTTATCTTTATTTTCATAGATTTGTTTTTCTGTATAATTAGCAGGTAATATTATATTTAATGATAATAATATAGGAAATGATAATATCAATATAGATACTAAGACAACGGTTATAGCAAAGAATAAAGATAAATATCTTACAAAAACGGTTCTAAGTGTTACAATCTTTTTATTATTAGACTTTTTACCTACAAGTATCCTCACCACATCCTCCAAACTTTAATTAGTTTATAGTTAATTACAAACTAGCTTTTGATTTGATTATTTTTATCACTAAGCTATATTCTAACATAATAATATGAGTAAATAGTAACTTTTTTATTTTTATTCTTCAGACTTTTTACCCTCCCATTTAGAAAACCATATACATAAAATTATAAATGCTAAAATGGTTACAAATCCACATACTAATCCTATTGATTGATATTCTTTAAATGATTCAACTTTAATATATTCAATTGTCTTAGAACTTGAAAAAGATGACCAAATACTTATAAATCTAACACCCCATACACAAGGAATATAAGGCCAAATTCTAGCACCTAATCCAGTTAACAACACTGCTGAGAGTAAAGTTTCTACTATACCCACTCCAATTGAGGCTCCCTTTCCGAATCTTAAACTTAAGAATAAATGTAATATATATACAAATAAATTACTCCCAACTAAAATCAGAATTGAAATCACATAAAAATCTAATGTAAAATAAACCTCATTAGAAATACTAGATACACCAAATTTAAAACCTAATACAGATACTAGTGTTGCTCCAAAACCAAGGCATATCAATATTATATACTTACTTATAAGTGTAAGATATTTTGGATTAGATGATGTTAACATATGTTTATAACTTCCTGAATAATATTCTTGTTCAATACATAATGAACACATAATACTTGATAATAAAGGAAACGCTATTGCTATAACTTGTAAATATGCAGCTATCTTTGATATATCATCAGCACTTGAATACTTATAATATCCTAAACACAATCCCATACCTATCAAAGCAATGCAAAAGTGCATTAGTATTATAAAAGTTCGCTTTAATTTTATTAAATCAGAAAAAAAAATTCTTACTAGTTGTTCCATATTACTTCACCTCTCTATTATTAAACCAAGCATTTGTAGCTAAAGAAAGCACTATAAATAAAACAATAGATATTAACACTCCTGGCAAAATTACATTACTATTTAAAAACTCACTTCCTTCTGGTACAGGAAGTCCATTTGGTAGAATATGTAATACAGGAGCCATCAATCTTGGAGTAATTGAATAGGGGAATATATACCATATTTCTGTAGTCGAAAAAACTGCAACTCCAATCATAGTAAAAAACATGTTTATTATAATTGTAACAAACAAACCAAATTTTGAAGCTAAAAACATACAAAGAGGAATCTGCCACATAAATAATAAAACTAATAATATGGTTCCAATAATATTTTGACTTATTGAAATAACTTCCTTATATACTATCCCAACAAGAACTATACCTATCATAAAAATAATTGATGTTATAAAACAGCATATAATGCAATAAAGTATTTTTCCAGTCCAAACATCTTTTTTTTCAATTGGTAATGATAAAATACCACGATACTTCTTTTTTTCATCTTTTTGTACTATTAGGGAAGAAATCAATGTTAATGCCCCTGGAAGAAACATAGTATACCACCAATTGTAAACACCATTTTGTCCTCCACCAAATAAAAATACAATAATTATAGAAAATACTGGGGCTATCCATATCAATCTAATTCCAAAAGTTCTTTTCATTTTTTGAAATTCTGCTCTAACGAATTTTTCCATATTAATTTCCTCTCTTTCTATTTTCAGCTACTACTTTCATAAAGAGCTCTTCTAAGTTTTGCTCTTTTGATATCTTTCCTTGATAACCTATTACTCCATTAGAAATTATTCCTATTTCATCTACAACCTGTTCAACTTCAGATAAAATATGGCTTGATAAAATAACTGTAATTCCTTCCTTTGGAAAAGAACGAATCAATTCTCTAAGCTCTTCAATACCAATAGGGTCAAGACCATTTGTAGGCTCATCTAAGATTAAAAGCTTTGGGTGATTTAATAATGCAATAGCAATGCCAAGACGTTGCTTCATACCTAGAGAAAATTGACCTGAACGCTTTTTAAAAGTATCTCTTAAATCAACAATTTTTAATACTTCTTCAATACGAGAATCTGGTAGACCTAATAAAGTAGTATGAACTTTTAAATTTTCTCTTGCTGTTAAATTTTCATATATAGCAGGAGACTCAATAAGAGAACCAATATATGCTAAATCTTTTCTAGTCCATCTATGTCCCTCTAACATTATTTTTCCTGAAGTTGGATTTAAAATTCCAGTTATCATTTTTAATAAAGTAGACTTGCCAGCTCCATTTGGTCCTAATAACCCATAAATAGAATTAGGTCTAATTTTTATTGAAATATTATCAACTGCAACCTCATTCTTAAACTTTTTAGTAACTCCCCTTAACTCTAAAATATAATTACTCATGATTTTCATCCTTTCTTTTATTGAACTTGTTTACAAGAATCATTCTAAAACATAAATATAAGGATTTTATAAGGATTAAAAATTAATAAAAAAAATGATGTGTTTTTAAACACATCATTTTTTATATTAACTCTATTAATTTTCCATTATAGTATATTTCTACTTCTTCAATCCAGATACTATCATCTTCCTCTTGGATGACATTTTTTATAATATTGTTTATAGTGTATTTTATATTTTGTTCATTTAAATAATCGTCTTTCCAAGATACCCTACTTTTTTCATCTGGTTCTACTAAACTTATTTTAACGAGATTGTCTTTTTCCTTGACTTCCACTTCCATATCTAAGCCATTAAAATACTCATTTGATAATGTATCTAAGATTAATTGTAGTTTATCTTTAAGTGTACTTTCTTCATCAATCTGTAAGTATTTTACTATTTTCTCATCTTTTGAAATTATCTCTATAGGTATTTTAGTAGTAGTCTTAGGATTAATCATTTTACTAGTTGCTTCTTCTTTTACAACCTCATCCTTCTTTACAACTGCTGACTCTTTAGAGTCAACCAATTCAACTGTGCTGATGTTATAATCCATACATGCTGTACTCGATAAAGTAGTAGCAATTATTAAAAAACTTACTGCTATTTTATTCATAAGTATCCCTCTCCTAATTCTCTTTCGATACTTATTATACCATAGTATAGATTATATTTTTATACTTTTAAATCAATTTATCAATTATTATAGTAAATTATTTACAGTTCTAATCGATTTGAATTTATTTTTATAGTATATTCTTGTTCTAAATTCGACATATTTTTATTCAAAAGCCCTTTTATTTCTCTAATGTCTTTGTATTTGTTACTATGTCCTTCACCATGTTCATAATCAGACGAATCGTTACTATATTCTTCATCACTACTATACTCTTCATCATTATTGAATTCTTCGATTACTTCTTTTGACTTTATATCACAATTAAATTTATACTTATCCACTGGTAAATTAAGACTTACCTTAGAATTTGGAACTTGTATATTTAAATGCTTAGCAATTGGCAAATTAGAATATAAATTAAATTCATTATTATAATGTGAATTTCTACTTATTTTTTCATTTATATTTACATTTTCAGGTATATACTCTTCTATATTATTGATAAATACATCTTCATCTTCTGAAGATATGTCTAATGATTCTGATTCTATATTTACATTTTTGACACCTAAAATTGACTTTGTTGATAAGTCAATATTACTATTAGATATTAAATTCAAAGTTTCCAGTTTATTTACATTATTTTCTGTTATAGCTCTGCTAAAACCTCCATAAGAAGTTTTATATGTTATATTATTTGAAGCTACATTATCATATACGAATAAATATGAACTTATACTTGATGCATTTATATCTACATTATTTGGTACATATATTACAAGCTCTCTATAATCATGTGAAAACATATTATTTATAGATGTATTTAGTAATTGGTCGAAATTTTTAATCCTTTTAAGTTGATTTTCATATTTTCTTTCACCTTTTACAACTAAAGTTTTGTCTTTTAAAGTAACATTATACTTGTAAAATTCATTATTTCCTTTTGTTGTAACACGCACATCTTCACTCGCATGTTTCTTTATCGTAACATTTATATTGTCAACAGCTATATCCAACTTGTCAATATTTACTTTTTCTTGATAAAGTTTATTTTCTTTTTTAAATTCAGCTTCCTTTTCTAGCCCAAAGTTTATTAAGCTTGGCATAACTAAAATCCCTGACCAGGTTGTTCCAATTATACCTATTACCAATAAAACTGCAGCAAATATGGCAAGTTTCTTATTCATGTTTATCTTCTCCTTTCTTATCATCTATATCTTCAAGGTCCTTATACATCGCCTCAAAGTTTATATTATCATCATAGTCGTCAGTTTTTTTGATACTTTCTTCTTTTATATTATAATCATCACTATATGAATCTTCATTAATATCTTTATCCAAGTCTTCTTCTCTTAAAATTTCTTTATTTCTTTTTTCCATCTTTTCATTTGCATTTATATAAATATTTTTTCTCTTTATCCAATTTATATAGCTACCTAGCAATTGTTTACCTAATTTTATAACAAACAGTAAAATTTGCCATGCAAGTATTTCAAGTCCTACAAATCCTATAGTCGCAAATATACAAAACATCGTAACATCTGGAACCATTGTTATAAACTTAATCACAAATGGAATTGATATAACAAAAGCAATCAATGTACACACCAATCCAATGGCAACAGATATAACTGCACATATAAATGCAAAAGCTGGAATAATCAAGAATAAAGATAATACTACTAATAACGCCTTTATAACTTGTCTAGATAAGCCTCCAACACTTTCTTCTATACTTGGTGTGAGTTTATCATTTATATTTTCCTTTGATTTATTGTACTTTTCTTTGGCTTCATCTTTTAAGATAGAATAGCCTTTTTTCATATCTGATTTAAATTTACTAAATTTATCATTTAAAACATCAGTATTTATTATTTTTTCCTCTTCAGTGTCTTTTTCTTTAGTTTGTAATATAAGTTCTCTTGCTATAGATTTTGGTGAGCCAAGTGATGCTATTATCTCCATGTCACTCTTTCCCTCTATAATACCATCTACAAAATACTCTTCATAATCTCTCAATATATCATTAACTTCGCTCTCAGAAAAATCTTTTTTTAGATAATCCTTTAAAATTTCAAGAAACTCAGTTTTATTCAAGTTCATTACCTCCCTCATCTTCACTTATTAAAATCTCAACAGCCTTTACAAACTCTCTCCACTCTTCCATAAGATTGGATAAGTTTTCTTTTCCTAGTGAAGTTATTCTATAGTATTTTCTAGCAGGACCTTCATTAGATTCTAGTATATATGTTTCGAAATACAAATCTTTTGTAAGTCTTCTTAGAATAGGATATATTGTTCCTTCATTTACATCTATCACTTTAGAGATATTATGTACTATTTCATATCCGTACATATCTTTTTTAGATATTAGTGCAAGTACACAAATTTCTAAAACACCCTTTCTAAATTGTGTGTTCATATACTCCATCCTTTCTTTAAATACACAGTATTGTGTTTTACAAGGTACTATGTTAAAACTTCTTATATTTTCATAATAACACAGTACTATGTTTTACACAATAGTTATTTTTAAATATTCTTGTTGATTAAATCCTTCTATAAATGTATAATACTCTAATCAGATATATTTTATGAAAGTGGTGATAAATTGGCTAAAACAAAAGAAGATAAAACGATATTAATCTTAACTGCTCAATTTGGTGCTGGCCATATAAGTGCCGCAAAAGCAGTCAAAGAATGTATTATTGAAAAATATAGTAACTACAATGTTGTTGTACAAAATTTTATAAATGCAAGTATCCCTATGATGAATAAGCCTATGGTAAAACTTTATGAAAACAATACAAAATATACTCCAGGATTATATAATTACTATTATTACTTTAAGAAATCGTTTGATTCAAGACATGATTTCTCTCATAAATTATATACACCTAAACTTTCTGAGTATATTTCTGATATAAATCCAGATTTAATTATCTCTACATTTCCACTAGCAGCAGCTTGTGTAAATAATTTTAAGATAAAAAATCCTGATATAAATATACCAACACTTACAGTTATAACAGATGTTGTAGATAGTATGGAGTGGGTTTTTGAAAACACAGATTTATATTTTGTTCCATCTCCTGAAATAAAAAACCGATTTTTTCAGAAGGGAATAAATCCAGACTCAATAAAGGTTACAGGTGTTCCTGTAGATAAGAGATTTCAAATTGAAAGTAAAGAGCTCTGTCATGATAAATATAGATTACTACTTCTTGGTGGAGGAAGAGGTCTATTCGATATAGATGAGGATTTTATGCATTGGATAGACGAATTTATTGAAGAACATATTGATTCTATAGAAATTACAATAGTTACAGGTAAAAACAAAAAATTATATGACACATTAACTTATAAAAAACCTTTAAAAAATATAAAAGTACTTGGATTTGTAAATGACATGTATAATCTGATAAAAGAATGTGACCTAATGTTAACTAAACCTGGAGGAGCAACCATATTTGAAGCTATTCAATCACAAACTCCAGTCCTTGTAAAAATGCCAAAGGTTGGACAAGAGATTGAAAATGCTAAATTTATAATAGATAAAGGTCTTGGAATGATTTATAGTGATGACTTAGACCTCAAGAATATATTTTATAAATTAGTCTCAAATGAATTTGATTCTATAATAAACTTTATGCAGAAAAATTTAGAAGAATTTAAAACAGTCATTCATCCAGATGAAATTGCTGATTATATCTCGGAATTGATAGATACTCATTACAATTAGTGTTCTATTACAAAACTTAAAATTATAAAACCAAAGGCAATCAAGTATGCTTTCGTATTTGAGATTTTACTCCAAATGACCTAATCATACTCGATTGCCTTTATAATATTAAAATCAAATTATTAATTTATCTTAGTAGATATTTTTCTTGTATTGCATATATAATTGTTGTATTTCTTCCATACTTCTCTTTAACTCTATTTGTAAATCAGAAGCAGTCTGATAATCTTTATTTTCTACAGCTTCTCTTACTCTAGTAAATAGAGACTCTCTAGTTAAAGTATCCTTCATAATGTTGAACTTCAAATCTGAAATTGAATTCCAAACCACTTCATCAAGTGCATCCATATTTTCTTTTGTGTGTATTTTTACAATGCTTCTTATCTTTTGTATTCCTGCTTCTATTATTCTAGTTTTTAATTTTTTTTGCCACTTATCTATTGCCCCAACCTTAAATGATTCTATTATACTATCAGTAAATACATCACCTTGTTTTAAAGATTTTAATTTTGAAGCATATATTTCTAAATTTTTCATATTCTCATAAACTGTAGCTGGTGGAATTCCAAATCTTGCATTTCTTTCTTCTAAGCTATAATGCTCAAATACATCATTTTCATCTCTATATGCTCTATCCTTTTCTAAATAGAAGCCTTCTTCACCTACATTTTTAGACAATTCTTTTTCAAGTTCTTTTGTGCTAAGACCACTCTTAGCTGCTGCTTTTATACCATCTAACATTGTTTGATAACATCCTGCTATTACTAAATACGTGTTAGATAGAGGACTTGGTGATCTTAATTCAAATCTTACAGTCTTTGGATTTTTCATATCTCTTATTAATCCAACAAGTACTGACCTATTTCTTGATGGAATCTCATAACTATGACCTAAAGATGTAACTATACATACAGGTGCCTCAAATCCAGGAACTAATCTATTAAATCCATCATTAGAAGCTGTTACAATTGGATTTAACACTTCATAATTATAAAGAAGTCCCATAAGAGCTCCATATCCTAATTCACTTAGATAGTCTTCTCTTAAATCTTTTGGAGCAAATAGGTTTTTGATACTTCCATCTTTTAGCCTTGCACTTACTCCTACATGTGTATGCCCACCACTTCCTGCAACTCCATGAATTGGTTTTGCTTTAAATGTAACTTCTAGTCCATGTGATGTAAATACATCTTCTATAACGTCTCTTACTAATAACTCATTATCTGCTGCTTGTAATGGTGTAGAAAACTTCCAAGAAACTTCTAGTTGCTCCATAGCATGGTTTGTTCTTCCATCTATACTAATAGAACTTTGTATCCCTCCAACCTCTTTATGAGCCATTTCAGGGCTTACACCTAGTTTCTGAAGTATTATTAAACTTTGCTCTAGGCAAGTTCTTATAATACCATGAGTTCTTTTCCAGTATTGCTCTTTTAGGCTTTGTGATACATATAATTTCTCTAGGTCTGCTTTATCCTCAGGAGTATTAACCCAAAACTCAAGCTCTGTAGCTGCTGTCAACATTATTTCTTCCATATCATCTATTGAATCTATTCCTATGTTATTTAGCACATGTGGGTATTCTTTAAATATCTCAAACATAGATTTTTTGAAATACTTATCTGCTTTTTGAAGTACTCCTCTTGAACATACTTTTTTATTATCATGTATTAAAAATGCAGGTATCTTTAATGTTCCAACAGGTAAACCAACTTCTTCGTCTATATATTCCATATTGTAATCTACATACCAATGACAACTTTTATCTGGCATTAAATCAACTTTTGCATTATTTAATGTCGCTATATTATAAAGTTCAACACTCGAACCATCAGTCTGTATAGCTGATTCTAAAAATTTATCTATATCTTCTAAAAATATTTCTACAGGAATCTTTTCGTCTGTTGCATTTCCTCCTAAGTCAACCCCCATTAATGAAACAAATCTTATATTTTTATTGTTTTTTAGGATTTCTCTTATTTCTTCATTAGTATGTTTATCTTTCTCTATTACATATAATAGACTATCCATTTTTTCACTCTCCCATAATTTTTATGTAAATTTTATTTTGTTAAATACAAGATAAAATTCATTTTTGCTTACATTTATGAATTTTTCTTGCAAAATATTCGTGTTTTATTCGTGTTTTTATTTATATTATTATATATCAAGTACAAAAAGTTCGCAATATTTTTTATTGGAAAAAATATTCTCCATACAATAGTTTAACATTTTTATAAATATGGGGTATACTAAAATAAAAGTATTTTTTTTTAAAAATTTAATTTGTCTTATAATATAATCTATAATAGCAATAATAATAAAATTTAGGAGATAAACTTTATGGAATACATAATTTTCGATTTGGAATTTAATCAAGGATTTGATAGAAAGCTTAACAAGACTATATCCAATGAAAAGTGTCCTTTTGAAATCATACAAATAGGAGCAATTAAATTGGATTCTAAATTTAATATAATAGATACATTTAATAGTTATGTGAAACCTACAATATACAAAGAAATACATCCTTTTATTAGTCGTATGACTAATATTAAAGATTCTGACTTTAATTGTTCACCTACTTTTCCTGAAGTTTACAACAATTTCACAGAATTTATATCATCGCAAGACCCTATATTATGCGTATGGGGCTCTGGAGATTTAAAGGAATTGTACAGGAATATTAATTACCATAAGCTAGCATCAAATACCTTACCTAAGTCTTATATTAATATTCAACAACATGCATCTAAATATTTCGATAATCCAGCAGGAAAAAGTATTGGATTACAAAATGCTATTTCATTATTACAACTCGATGAAAAAATGTCTTATCACAATGCTTTAAATGATGCATATTATACTGCTAAGGTCTTTATTAAGATATACAATCCAAGTATAGTACCAGATATATATATGTATACAAACATCAGACCTAAAACTATAAAATATTCCAGTAAAAAGAGAATTGATTATGATAAGTTATTTGATGAATTTAAGAAAATTTTAAATCGTGAATTGACTAAGGACGAGAAAAAAATCATTAACTTAGCTTATAACATGGGAAAAACAAATCAATTTGCATTAGAAAATGCCACTCAAAGAAAAAACAAATAAAGCTTACTTAGGTTAAAAATAGGCATGTAGATTAAAATATAATTATTTTTAAATGTATATCTACAGCCCAATTTTTATCCTGATTAATCTTTATTTTATCTTTAATTCAACTGGACAATGGTCTGAACCTAATACTTCGGTGTGAATATCTGCACTTATCAATTTATCTTCTAATTTCTTAGATGCACAAAAATAATCGATTCTCCATCCTGCATTATTTTTTCTTGCATTAAATCTATATGACCACCAACTATAGACACCTTCTTTATCAGGATTAAAGTATCTATATGTGTCTATAAATCCACTATCCAATAGTTTAGAGAATTTTTCTCTTTCTTCTTTCGTAAAACCTGCATTTTTCGTATTATTTTTAGGATTTTTTAAATCTATTTCAGTATGCGCAACATTCATATCTCCACATACAATTACAGGCTTATGATTGTCTAATTTAACTAAATAGTCTATGAAGTCATCTTCCCATCTAGTTCTATATTCTAATCTTTTCAATTCAGATTGAGAATTTGGTGTATATACAGTGATAAAATAAAAATCTTCAAACTCCAGAGTTATGACTCTACCTTCTTTGTCATGTTCTTCTATATTTATTCCATACATTACTTTTAAAGGCTCTTTTTTTGTAAATATAGCAGTACCTGAATACCCTTTTCTCTCAGCATAATTCCAGTATTGAAAATACCCTGGTAAATCTAACTCTATTTGTCCTTCTTGTAATTTAGTTTCTTGTAAGCAAAATATATCTGCATCAACTTCTTTGAAAAAGTCTAAAAATCCTTTCCCAACACAAGCTCTTATTCCATTGACATTCCATGATATAAATTTCATATTATACTCCTCATCTAAACAGTAAATTTCTTTTAATTTTTCATTTGTTTTTGTTTTAACAATTTAACACTATAACTTTATCTAAAAATTACTATTTACTTAATACCTTAAAAATATATATTTTAATCAATTTTTAATTTTTTTGCTAACTCTTCAGGGATTATTGAAGAAACATACATGTTTGTTCCAAGTTCAAATCCTCCAAAATTATATTTTCTTGGGATTATATGCATATGAACATTAAAATATGATTTTGTTTCAATATTTGTTGGATGAGTATGAACACATAAGTTAAATGGCATATATCCATTGATATTATATAGTTTTTTAAATAACTTTTCAAATATCATAGAGAGTTCTTTTACATTATTATCATTTAACTCATCAAATTTTATTTTATCTTTAAATATTACTCTTACTTCTCCGCTATATTTAGTTGCATATGGAATAAGTACTATAAAAGCTTCTCCATTATAAACAACTCTTGTATTTAAATTTATTTCATTTTCGATTAAATCATCATACAAAGAGCTATTATTACTATCATAATACTCTTTTGAAACTAGTAACTCATTTGTAATCTCAGGAGGAATAAAAGACATAGACAATATCTGAGCATGTGGATGCATTAAAGATGCACCAGCTTTTCTCAAGAAATTTTTAAAGATACTAACATACTCTACTCTGTCATCTTTCGACATTTCTCTAAACCTATCTCTATACATAAAAAAAACATCTTCAAATTCTTTTTGACTCATGTTATAAAAATTACTATTATGTTTATCACTCTCTATCATTACTTCATGAACACCATATACATCTCTTGCCACATCATCAATTATAGGAAATTTATTATAAATAGACTTCACAAGCCATCCTTCTTCACCCTCTATTTCAAATAATGTATCAGTTGCATAAGACTCATTTCCCTTACAAAATGGGCATCCTTCTTCATATCCATTGCTTTCTTCATCTTCATTTGGTATATCTGCTGTATCCAAAGGTCTTTTTAATCTATCAGTAGCAAATATAACAACATCATTAGTAATTGGATCTATTCTTAATTCTTTCATAATTAACACCTCTTAGTTAATAGCCTTTAATATAATTATATGATATTTATCGTATCTGTTAAATAAATTTATAATATTTTTTATAAATTTACATATTTATCATTATATATTTTTGTCTATAAGTAAAAGATTATAACAAAAATATTACTGCCAATATATCAAAGCATTATCTTACAATAAATCAATTTATTAATACATAATTTATTGGCATGGATATAGGTATTTCACTGTAATTTGTTAAAAGTTTATTTTAGAGCTATATTAATTTTTTTTGATGATTTTTACCTATAAGTATGTTATTATTATCTTGTAAAGATGTCTTGTATTCAAACATACAATTTACATAATACAATATACGTATTTAAATTAAATAGGGGGTATTAAAATGAATTATTCAAACAGAGTTAGTGCAATGCAGGCCTCTCCAATCAGAAAACTTGTTCCATTTGCACAAGCAGCAAAAGATAGAGGAATCAAAGTATATCACTTAAACATAGGACAACCAGACATAAAAACTCCTAAAGGGTTTTTTGATGCTGTTAAAAACTTTGATAGTGAAGTCTTAGAATATGCTACATCAGAAGGTATTCCAGAATTATTAGAAGCACTTCAAAATTACTATAAAACTTATGATATGAATTTTGAAAAAGATGAATTGCTAGTAACTAATGGTGGTAGTGAAGCTTTACTTTTCACTATGATGGCAGTTTGTGACCCAGGTGACAATCTATTAGTTCCAGAGCCATTCTATACTAACTACAATGGATTTGGTCAATGTGTAAACGTAGAAGTTAATGCTGTTACAACAAAAGCAGAAAACGGTTTCCACCTTCCATCTAAAGAAGAAATAATGTCTAAAGTAGATGATAAAACTAAGGCTATAATTCTTTCTAATCCAGGAAATCCAACTGGTGCAATCTATACAAAAGAAGAACTTAATATCCTAGCTGAAATAGCTAAAGAAAAAGATTTATGGATAATAGCAGATGAAGTTTACAGAGAGTTTGTTTATGATGGACTTGAGTACACTAGCTGTGGTAATTTAGAAGGTGTACAAGATAGAGTTATAATAATAGACAGTGTTTCTAAGAGATACAGTGCTTGTGGTGCTAGAATAGGTTCTATAGCTTGTAAAAATAAAGGTCTTATAGCTCAAATACTTAAATTATGTCAAGGAAGACTTTGTGTTCCTACATTAGAGCAAATAGGAGCTGTTGAATTATACAAAACTCCAGTTTCTTATTTCAAAGAAGTTAATGAAGAATACAAAAAAAGAAGAGATGTATTATACAATGAATTAATGAAAGTTGATGGCGTTATATGTAAAAAACCAACTGGTGCTTTCTATATAGTTGCTAAATTACCAGTTGAAAATGCAGAAGATTTCACAATCTGGATGTTAAAAGAATTCAACAAAAACAATGAAACAGTTATGGTTTGCCCTGCTGAAGGATTCTATGCTACTCCAGGTTTAGGACGTGACGAAATAAGATTAGCTTACATCCTAAATGAAACTGACCTTCATAGAGCTGCTACATTATTAAAAGAAGGTTTAGAGCAATATGTAGCTTTACACAAATAAATTCTTAAAATATTAATTTATATAAATTTAATGATATAAAATATCCCCTTTTCATATATTATTTGAAAAGGGGATATTTTTTCTATTTAAATTCTTCTTTATTTAATATATATTGAAGAGTATTTATTGCCTCTAAATACTTTTTTCTATCTTCTTCAGTCAATTTAGAAAGCTTTTCTCCTAGACCATCACTCAATTTATCCATAAAATCAGAAGCTATCTTGCCTCCTTCTTCAGTAATATCAATTAGATACTTTCTTCTATCAACTAAGTCTCTTTCTCTTGTTACATATTTCTTATCAGTTAAATCATCAACCATACTAGTTAAACTGCCTTTTTCTATATTTAACTTAGAGCATAAATCAGTCATGCTTATTACTCCATAGTTTTTTATAAATACTAATGCTCTTAATTGTGTTTTATTTACATTATAGTCTGGTGCAAATTTTTTTAGGTCTTCTAAGTATAGGCTCGAATAAATCTTAGGAAATGTTTTTACTAGAAAGCTTATGGTATCTTTTACTACGTAGTTCATACAATCACCTCGGTTGTTTTAAAATTTATTAAATTATCTAAATAACTTTATTTCAGTTTACATTAAAAATATTGCAAGTACAATAGTTTTTGCTGAATGTTTAAATTTAATTAGTAATCTTATTATTTTGTTTATTTTTATTTATATTATTCTTATTAAACACTATTTATATAGCTATTTTCTTTAATTCATGGTATAGTAAATAAGGAAGAACTCTTCATAGCGATGGAGAGCAGACGCTAGCCCATTAAAATGGCTATCTTATTTATAAATAAGATAGCCATTTTTAATTATATTTTATCTGTATACTTCTATACTCTCAAATCTACATCTATTTTTCCTAAATCTTCTTTATAATCTTTTATAGCTGGTTCTATAACTTCGTTTGCAAACTCTACAACCTGCTCTGGTGCTCTACCTATAAAGTTTTTGGGGTCCATTATAGACAATATTTCTTCTTTGCTCATTTTAAATGAATCATCATTAATTATAAGCTCAATTAGATTATTATCCTTACCTTCATGTTTAACCCTATATGCAGCTTTCATAGAATATTCTCTTATTATCTCATGTAATTCCTGTCTATCTCCACCTCTTTTTACAGCTTCCATAAGTATTGTTTCTGTAGCCATAAAAGGAAGTTCCTCATTTACGCGTTTATTTATCATATTCTCGTATACTACTAAACCATCAGTTACATTTATACCTATCTCAAGTATTGCATCTGCTGCCATAAAGGCTTGAGGTATAGCTAATCTCTTATTAGCTGAATCATCTAATGTTCTCTCTAGCCATTGAGTAGCTTGTACCATTGCAGGGCTTAAAGACTCAGAAATTATATATTTAGATAAAGATGCTATTCTCTCACTTCTCATTGGATTTCTCTTATAAGCCATTGCTGATGAACCTATTTGATTTTTTTCAAATGGCTCTTCTAATTCTTTTAAACTTTGTAAAAGTCTTATATCATTAGTCATCTTATGCATACTTTGAGCTATTCCTGACAATATACTTATCACTTGATAGTCTAATTTTCTAGTATATGTTTGCCCACTTACTGCATAAGAAGAATTATATCCCATCTTTTTACAGATTTTCTTATCTAACTCTTTTACTTTTTCATGGTCTCCTTCAAATAAGCTTAAAAAACTTGCTTGAGTACCAGTAGTTCCTTTAACTCCTCTTAATTTCATATTATCAATTCTATAGTTCAAATCTTCCAAATCAAGTATTAAGTCTTGAGCCCATAAACAAGCTCTTTTACCTACTGTTGTAAGCTGTGCTGCTTGAAAATGTGTAAATCCAAGAGCTGGCATGTCCTTATACTTAAGTGCAAATTCTTTTAAATTGTTTATTAAGTTGACAAGTTTTACTCTTAGAAGTTTTAACGCTTCATTCATTTGTATAACATCTGTATTGTCTCCAACATATGCAGATGTCGCTCCTAAATGTATTATTCCTTTTGCCTTTTCACATTGTAAACCATACGCTTTTACATGAGACATTACATCATGTCTTACTTCTTTTTCTATTTTTCTAGCTTCATCAAAATTTATATTATCTATATTAGCTCTTAGCTCATCTAATTGTTCTTCAGTTATATTTATTCCTAACTCATGCTCACCTTCTGCAAGAGCAACCCATAATCTTCTCCATGTAGAAAATTTAAATTGTGGAGAAAATATATAACTCATATCCTTGCTACAATATCTGTCTGTAAGTGGATTTGAATACGTAGTGTATTTATTATCTATCATTATATTAGCACCTTCCTTAAATCTTTTGTCATGTAATTAGTGTGTACATATTAGTACATAAATAATTATATATAATTTTACGAACTATAACAAGACTTTTTTATTTTTCGTTCATATTTACATATAATATTTTTTATTTATTACTATTTTTTATTTATGTCTAAATTATCTTTTTCAATTAAGTAATCCACTATCTCACTATCAACAAAGTTTAATACATATTTATATCTAATTGCATAGTATTTGTCACTCCAACCAAGTTGATTTTTTACATCACTCTCATCCGCCCCAAGTCTTAAACTTATTGCTGCAAATGAATGTCTAAAGTCTCTTGCTGAATATTGAGAAAGCCCTGCTAAATCTAAAGCTTTTTTGACTATAAGTCTGACATTTCTATCCGTTATAGAATTACTCTTTTGAGTTGTAAAAATAAAGTCATCACTAGGTATTATTACCTCTGGAAGTCCAGAATAATTCCTATAGTCTTCTAAAAGTTTAAAGAAGTATGGATGTAACTTAACTACTCTCTCTTTTCTTCCTTTACCTAGTCTCACGTACGAGTTATCGTTTTCATCTACCATAAGGTCTTTCCACTTCAAGCTAACTAATTCATTTAATAAACACCCAGTAGTAACTAGACAGACTATTATTACCCTATCTCTTATATTTAATTTTGGTAAAATACCTATAAGCTTATTTATTTCTTGTATGCTTAGGACATCATCTTTTGTTTTTATTCTTGTTACTGTTGGTTTCTCTACATATCTAAATTGATTTATATCTATGTATCCCTCTTTCTTTAAGAAGTTATAAAAACTATGTAAATAACTATATATCTTTTCACAAGTTGATTTTGCATATTTTGTCTGTATATAGTCTACAAAATTTTTACAATCTTCTTTTGTAACATAAATCAATTCTTTCCCTTTTAAGAACTCTTTAAACAGTATAACCTTTGATAAATAATCGTGTTTTGTGTTTGGGTTTAATTTTGTAGAAAAAACATTAAAGGTTTCGTACTCATAATCATCTAGTATTTTTGTGCTATACATAATAACTCCTTTCCTTCTCATAAAATAAAATGGTTATACTTTTACTATACCATATATTTCCCCTTCAAATATACCCCTTATTCAATAGATAGGTTTTAACTTCACTTTGTTAAATTATGAAGGTTTTATGAAAATATCAATCTTCCATTGTGCACTACACAGTACTATGGTATTATAAGTTAGTAAAAGGTGGCATTTTTTTGTTAAAATCTGAATAAAATATGCTACTATAAATTTGTATTGGAGGTATTTTGGTTTGGAAACATTTAGTTTGCTTGAAGTTTTTAAGGCAGTCATTTTAGGTATAATTCAAGGAATCACAGAATGGCTGCCAGTAAGTAGTACAGGACATATGATATTAGTTAATGAGTTTATAAAATTGAATTTTTCAGATACATTTATAAATACATTTTTGGTTGTAATTCAATTTGGTTCAATATTAGCTGTACTTGTTATATTTTTTAAAAAGTTAAACCCTTTTGATAGCTCAAAGAATATTAAACAGAAAAAAGAAACAGTTCGCTTATGGCTTAAGGTTATAATTGCAGTTATACCATCTGGAGTTATTGGAATACTGTTTGAAGACGATATAGATAGATTATTCTTCAACTCAACAGTAGTTGCTATTGCTCTTATTGTGTATGGTATAATAATGATAGGGCTTGAAAAGAGAAATAAAAGACCTAAGTATAAGGATTTTTCGCAAGTTACATATAAGTTAGCACTTTATATAGGATTATTCCAATGTCTAGCTCTTATACCAGGTACATCTAGATCTGGTTCAACTATAATAGGTGCAGTGTTGCTTGGTGCTTCTAGATATGTAGCAGCAGAATTTTCATTCTTCTTAGCTATCCCTACAATGCTTGGAGCTAGTGCATTGAAGCTTCTAAAAGCTGGCTTTGGATTTAGTGGATTTGAATGGCTTATTTTAGGTGTTGGTTCTATAGTAGCATTTATTGTTTCAATTGTAGTTATTAAATTTTTTATGGACTATATCAAAAAACATGACTTCAAAGTATTTGGTTATTATAGAATAGTCTTGGGTATAATTGTTCTTGCTTATTTCTTTCTATTCTAATTTATTCTAATTTAAAGACAAATGATAAGGAGAAAAGTTATGAGTGTTAAAAAAGAAATATTTGATTGGGCTAAGTCAATAGCTATGGCTATTGTACTTGCATTTGTAATTCTACAATTTATAAGACCTTCTATCGTCAGTGGAGAATCAATGTATCCCACTTTAGACGATAAAGACTATCTAATCTTAAATAGAATATCTTACAAGGTTGGTAAACCTGAGAAAGGTGATATTGTTGTTTTTAAAACAAATTTAGTTGATGGAGATACAGGAAAGAAAAAAGACTTAATAAAAAGAGTTATAGCTACTGAAGGTGACAGTATAAAAATATCAAACTCCAAGGTATATGTAAATGGAAAATTATTAAATGAACCATATATACACAATAATTATACTTCTGGAGATATAGATACAGTTGTTCCAAAAGGTAAGCTATTTGCAATGGGAGATAATAGAGAAAACAGTAATGACAGTAGATTTCCTGATGTAGGTATGGTTGATGAGGATGAAATTCTTGGTAAGGTTATGGTAAGACTATTACCTTTTGATAATATTGGAAAAGTAGATTAGAAAAATAAGAGACTGGATTGGTAAAATTCATTTTACACATCTCAGTCTCTTTTAATTTACTTATATAAAAAATACATTCTTTTACTAGCTCTCTTTTGATTCTGTGATAATTCTTATTATATCACTTGCATCTTCATTAAAAGTCGTTACTATGCTTAAATAATCAGTTGCTCTACTCATAGCTAAATAAACCTTATTCAAATCTCCTACAAAGTCATTTACTTGGTAATCTTGCTCTGTATCATTTATAGTTTGATTATATAACATTTCTAACTCACATATTATCACTGCTTTATATTCTAAATTCTTTATAGAATATATATTTGCTATTGTAGTTCCTACCTTCTTACTTATATTTGTTAGGTTATCTTCTGCACATATATAAGGAATTTTTGCTTCTTCCAATGCTTTTTTTAGCATGTATTGGAAGTAAATAGTTTTTCCACTTTTTAATTTTTTCTTATTGTAAGGATATACAATAGCAACTTCAGAATAATCAAGACCTTTTTTACTTATTAAGTACTCAATTTCCCATATTACAGAACTTATTTGGTCATCAAGGTCACTTACCTTTATTATATCAACAGACTTATTACCACTTCTAAGTGCTTCAGTATTAAAAAAAGTATTAAACTTTGTATTTGGCCTTAATTCATTAATATATGAGTTAGAATTATTTGAAAATTTATTCGTAAAATCGACAATCTCTTTGGCTTGTCTATAATTTTTACTTAGAATAATCTTATCATCAAACTCTATACTGTTATATAAGGTTTTAAATATATTTAATCTATTAGAGATATTCAAAGAATTACAAGAACATACATTAAATATAAATTTTGTTTTATATAAAAACTCTCTTATAAAATCTATCTCATAATCTAAAAAGCTTTCTGCTTCATCAACAAAAATAGCTTTGAACATATTTTTATTTTTTATAATGTTCTGTGCTTGTTTTACTAGATTATTAAAAGTTTTTTCATAATCATTTTTTAACATGTTATAGTCTACAATTAGGTTGTATTTTTTAGCGAGTTTAAATATAAAAGAACTAAATGTATGGACTTCTAAATTATTATTATCTTTATACAATAGCTCTATTCTTTCTCGAAGCTCATTGCATAATTGCTTTGTATGTGTAAATATGATTAATTTATGATGTGGATATACTTTCGCTAGTTTTATAGCTCTTGAAAGCATAATTGCTGTCTTTCCTATACCGGAACCACCTTCAATAAGTGTATTCCCGTATTTAATAGAAATAGCATCTTTAATTTGAACCTCTTCCATCATAGTTGCTGTATACTTATAGTCATCATTATAGAAAGAAATCTTTTTAAATTTTTCATTTAGATGTAGTTTATCATTTATTATATAGTACTCTGAACATATATCTAATAAAAATAAATTTAAATTTATTTCATCATTTTTTTCACTAAGATATTCCTCTAGTGAACTTTTATTCATTATATCCTGAAGCTTATTTTTATCTATTATATTATTATTAACAAATTCTCCAAACTCATATGCTTCTTCTACTTCAACATATGGCATAATGTAAACGTAATTATAGCTTATATTTCTATTCTTTTGTCCCATTTTTAGTTTCAAAAGCTCATATTCCTCATTCATAACTTCAAGTAACTCTTCTTCCAAAATAAAAAATATATCTTCTGTTGTATCCATAAATTTTATAAATAAAATTTTTCCATCTTTAACATACAACAAATCAGTATTTATTCCTTTAAAAGGAGTAACTTTTGGCACTACTTTAACGTCCTCATTGATATCTTCGTAAAATAGTTTCTCGAATTCCTTCAATTTTAGGGCGTCTAACTGAGAGTTTATATTTATGTATTGGCTCACTTACATTACCTCCTTCTGTTATACTTAATTATACCATTTTGAACTATATTTTTATATATACTTTTTATAGGCAAATTTAGTAAATAAATTCAAAATAAATACAAATAAATACAAAACTATTAAAGAAAATCTACAATAAATATAAATATTTATTGTTATAAAATATTTTTTGTAAATAACAAATTGATAAATTTCATGATTAATTTTTAAAATAATAGGTAAAATTTTTAAAATAGCGAATTTTATCGTCTATAAACACAGAAGTTTAGCATAAAAAATTTAAGAACCTGCTAAAAAACAATCTATTTTATTAGCAGGTTTTATTTATAGTAGTTACATATGGCTACTATTATATTAAATTTTATATTTTACTGTGATATTCAATTTTTATCTTCTGATATAAGATTAGGACTTGATATATCTGTATAAATCGCATAAAAAACAGGATAACGATTTTGATATAACTCGTTCACAAACTTACCTTGCATTCTTACAGGAAAAATATGACCATCTGTATGGCAAAAACGGAAAACTACTTCAAAAGTTTCTCTTTTAGAAATTGCTTCTTCCAATGTATCGATTACTATTTGCAAATCATCTTGTAATACTGGTGAAAGAACATTAAAGTCTTTAGATGAAACAGATTGTGCAGAATATCCAGTGAATTCAAGCATCTTTTGATTAAAATAAAGTAATTTTAAATTTTCCATGCATGCAAATTTGACAACACCATCAGTAGCCATTTCTAATAATACCTTTACATCTCTAGGGTCTATGTGAAATGACATACTATCAATAGAATCATCTGAAAATACATGATAAGAATTTTTCCCATGACTTTTTGCATAATAAAGTGCTTGGTCTGCTTTTTCATATAACTCAGAATATACATAACCATGTTCAGGATACATTGCTACACCAATACTACATGTAATAGAAAAATCCATGTGCCCAGCAAATCTTTTTTGATTAATTTTAGAGCAAAAACGCTCTAATTTCTCTATAAGTACATAGTTATTAGTGCTAAAGTTTTTTATCAATACTACAAACTCATCTCCACCAATACGACCTACAATATCATCCTCACGAAATTGAGATTTCAATTCCAATGCAAACTCACTTATAACAAAATCTCCAAATGCATGGCCATATTTATCATTTACATTTTTAAAATCATCAATATCAAATATTAGAAAAACATGTTCTGAATCTTGATTATTTTTGTTTTCTAAAAATGAGCTAATAAATTCTTCTATTACACCCTTATTGTAAAGTCCAGTAAGAGAATCGCGTTGTGAACGTTCAAGGAGCAACAATTCTCTATTTTTCTCTTCGTCTATATTTTTACGATAAGATATCATACGAACAGATTCATCTGATGTCCAAAAGAAAATTCGTGCATTAATTCTAATCCAGTGATAATTTTTCTCATCGGTCTTAATTAAAAAATCATAGCTCATATTATTAATTCCGCTATTATAACACTTAATAACATTTTCTGGTAAGAATGTATCTAAGTAATCCTGTGCATACTCTTCTTTGATTTGTTCTTTAGCAATTGTATGTAGTGCTTCATCATATGGTGTATCAAGCCCTAAACCAAACTCATGAAAATATCTATTTGAATCTTCACAGCCAGCTCTATTATTAGTAACATCAATCTCAAAAATATTTTCATAAAGTTCGTCAGTAGATTGACTTAGCATCTTTTGATATTCTAATTTCTGTGAAACACTAAGCTTCATAATTTGACTTTTATACTTCTTAAGGACACGTGTAATTGTAAAAAGCACAAATATTATAATCAAAATTATAACTGCAATTCCTTTTAGAAATTGTGTTTGAAGTTGCTTACTCATTATAGTCAAATCATTTTCTAAAACAAGGTGCCATTTTAAACTGGGTATATATTGATATACAATGTAAGTTTTTGATTTTGCAGATGAATGCCAAAAACTCCTTTGCTCTTTTTTATTGTTTAATATTAAGTTTTTTGAATCAGATAAATCACTACTAGAATTTTCAAAGAAATTTATATGCTCATAACCAGTTTTGTCTGATGTTAATTGTACAACGCCTTTATCATCAATTAAACATGCTACAACATCAAATTTGTCATCATATTCTTTAAGCAAGCTTTGTAATGAATTAACCTTTAATCCAACGCCTATAATTCCCATAGTTGACCCATCATCATCTTTTATCTTACAGTTTACAAATACTGTAATACTGTTATTACTTGCTTCATCATTATCAACATTTAATGAATATTCATCATTATTCTTTAAGAAATTATAATACCATTGATTTTCTGAATTCTTAACACTAAGATTTCTATCAAGCCCATTAAAATGATAATAATTATTCGTTTTGGTTGATACTAGAAAAACAGAATCATATGAGTATTTATTTCTGTATGCATTTAAGTAATCTTGTAACTTATAAATAAATTCCTCATCATTTATATGTTCTTTCTCTCCATCTAAAAAGTTTTTCAGTAAGCTATCATTTGCCATGGTAAGAGATACATTTATAGGTTCTGAAAGGAGTTTATCTATCTGATAATAAATACCTTCAGCGGCCAATGTAGATACATGCTCAATATCATTTTTAAAAATATTGGTATTAGATTGGTAGCCAATTACAGAAGTAGCTACAAAACCAAGAGTAATAATAATACAAACAATAGCATTTGTATGTAAAAGTGTATTTTTTTTCATAATATCTTCCCTCTTTAACCCTCATTTTGGCTTCATTGTATTTTCACCTTCTTTAAATATAATTATTTCAAGTAGTAAACTCTTTAAAACTTTAAATTTTTTATATTAATCTATTACTTTTTCTAAAACAACAGTAATATACAGATACATCATCTAAAAATATATGTTAAAACACTCAAATCATTCTACTAATATAAATGAATTATATGAGTTTTATTATCAATATATATTAATATAATAGATAAAGCACATCTAAAGCACATCATTAAAATTAAAATTCTAAAAAGATTTATATTTTTTCACAATAAATTATTTATCTTTCACAATAACACTGATTAAAAGTTTTTTGATATAACATTCCTGTAGTCAGTTCTGCCCAACTATAATTTGTCATATACTCTCCAGCATATGTATTAACTGCCATCATATCCCATCTCAACATATTGTAATAATCGCATTCAAATTCTGTAATATCTACTGCTATACTATTCCATTTTTTAATTATTATATGTTCAATCTTTGCATCTTTCATAGTTTTCATCATATTTGATATTACTGTTTGTGTTTGATTTTGTAACGAGCGGTTATATTCCTTATCTTCCCAAAGTACTGCTGCTATTTCAGCTATAGTTGCACTTGCTCCTTTTCTATCTACTAAATAAGCAAGTAATTCTTTTGATTTTGCTCTAGTAAATATTAAGGGTTTTTTATCTACAAATACCTCAAAATTGCCAAATGTATGAATAAAAACACTATTTTTTGATTTCAAAGTAATGGGTGTACGTAAATTTTCTATTTCTTTCTTTATTCTTTCTACTGTTACAGGCTTAAGAAGATAGCCACTAGCATGTATTGAAAAAGCATCTACTGCATATTCTGAGTAACCAGTTACAAATATAATATTTATATTTGGCAAAATATCTTTAGCTAGTAGTGCAAACTCTAACCCATTCATGCCATACATCTCAATATCAAGAAATGCAATATCTACATGATGTTCTTTTAAGTAATCTAATGCAGATTGAGGTTCATCAAAAAGAGTAATTCCTTCAATCCCAGAAATATTTTCCAACTTTTCATTCATATTCTTAAGAGCAATTGGCTCATCATCTACAACAATTATATTCATAAATTGACTCCTTTCCAATAGGTATGATTATTGTCACTATTGTCCCTTTTCCTATACAACTTTCTATAGTTAAACTTCCATTACACTGTGTCTTTAATCGCCTTTTTACATTTTTAATCCCAACATGACTTTTTCCATCATTCATTTTTTCGAGTGCTTTAAATCCTACCCCATCATCTTTTATAATAATATAAATATTTTCTTTATCTTTTAAAGTTGATACTACGATTGTTCCTCCTTCTTTCTTCTTTGTAATGCCATGTCGTATTGCATTTTCAACAATTGGTTGTATGGTGAGAACAGGAATAGAAAAATCTGTAGCAAGGAGTTCATACTTAATTTTTATACGCTCTCCAAAACGTAATAACTCTATACATAAATAATTTTTTAAATGAGATAATTCCTTATCAAATGGAATTAATTTTTTTTGTGTAAGAGAATCCATATTTCCACGGAGATAAGAAGAAAATTTCTCTATTGCTTCACATGCCCTATTAGAATCATGTTTACACAAATACTGAATAGTATTAAGTGCATTATACAAAAAATGTGGTTGTATTTGACTAAGCATTATAGAAATCCGATTTTCCATCAATTCATTCTCCAATTTCTTTTGAAGTTTCTCTTTTCTTTTTATAGAAAACATAATATGTCCAATTTGAAATACAATAGTAGTTAAAAAACCTACACAAAAAAAAGGTAAATCTTGAATATATATAGTATAATAGTTTACTATTTCCATAATACCACCAATAACTACTGGTAAGTATTCAAACAGTGCTATTTTGGCATCAATATCTCTATGTAATACAATTTCTATAACTAGACATCCTATACCAAGTAGTACAATTAAAATACAAATCATATTTTGCACTATAAGGAATTCATGTAAATCATATATTCGTAATACTTGGAGAATAACACAAAGTAATATGCTAGTCATTAGCCCATATGCACCTATATTTATAACTTTCAATCTCCATCCAGTTAAGTAAGTAGCTAGATAGAGAATGTAGAAAGTAGGAAGAAAAAATTGTGTCAGTAACTCCAAAATACTAACCAGAGTTGGAGATTGAATGATAAAGGTTAGCACATTAAAATCTGCTAGACACCAAATTCCTCCAGCTATAGCAAACCATGATAATAAAAAAATCTGACGTGTTAGGTCACTTTTCAAAAAAAATAAAATAATACTTGCAATTAAACCAAATAGTCCAAAAGATATTGTTAACATAGTGAACATAAGACCAAGCTTGTTTTCATGAAGCACGCTAACAATTAAGTCTCCTTTAGAACCAATCTGCATTTCATCAAAAAAACATACTAATTGTAATGCTCTACCACTAGAGTACACTCGTTGTATGGTTATTTCTACTAAGTCATTGGTTGATATGCCACTTGATTTGAATCCTGTCCACAGATGCCCTGTAGACCTAGTCAGTGTATTACTTAAATTTATTCTATCAGTAGAAAATACTTCCTTATCGGATACACGAATATTAACGTTCAAGTGACTGATATGTAATAAAAGAGTTTGCCCTACTGGAATATCTCTACTAAAATGACCACGTAAATAAATAGACTCTTTTCTTATACTCTTAAGTGAGTCTACATCAATAAAAGGTTTAAATTCCATTGATTTAGGTATTTGATACTCTCCAATAAATGAAACAGGAGTGAGATTACTTTTAAAATTTGAATTATTATCTGCTCTTGAAGCACAAATAAGTAGTAATATCACTGACAAAGTTAATATTATTGGTAAATAAAATGTATTACACCTAAATGTTTTCTTTCCCACAATAGCTTCCTCCATAAAATACATACTAATTTTATTATATATTTAAATATATGATAAAATTATATAATTTAAAAACATTTATTTAAATATAATATATTATTTTATCCCTTCATTATATCAAACAAACTCAAATAATTATATAAACAATACATATATAAAAATTTATTTTATCAATGCTTTATAATCAATATTTTTTTTCATTATATTAATTCCATATAATGGTAAATTAGTTTTTTTCAATTAAAAAGCCACAAGATATATTATCATATCTTGTGGCAAATCTAAATTTTTAAAAATATTTTTATTATTATTTAGATATTATTTCTTTTACTTTGCATACTCTATAGCTCTTGTTTCTCTTATTATACTTACTTTTATTTGTCCAGGATACTCAAGTTCATCCTCTATTTTCTTAGTCATATCTCTAGCTAATAAGTGTATTTCTTCATCATTTATAGCCTCTGGTTTTACCATTATTCTGATTTCTCTACCAGCTTGTATAGCAAATGATTTTTCTACACCTTCATATGAATTAGCTATTTCCTCTAGCTTTTCAAGTCTCTTTATATAAGCTTCTAAAGTTTCTCTTCTAGCACCAGGTCTAGCAGCTGATATTGCATCTGCTGCTGTAACTAATACAGCTTCTACAGTCTGAGGCTCGTAATCTCCATGATGAGTACTCATTGCATGTATAACTTCTTTAGACTCTTTATAACGTCTAAGTAAATCCATACCTATTTCAACATGTGTGCCTTCCATTTCATGGTCTACAGCCTTACCTATATCATGTAATAAACCTGCTCTTTTTGCTAATCTAATATCTGCTCCTATTTCAGCAGCCATTATACCAGCTATATGAGCAACTTCTATAGAGTGTTTAAGAACATTTTGTCCATAACTAGTTCTATAGTTAAGTCTACCTAATAATCTTATTAGTTCTGGATGAATTCCATGTACACTAGTTTCAAATGCAGCTTGTTCACCATATTCTTTTATAATATTGTCAACTTCTTTTCTTGCCTTTTCAACCATTTCTTCAATTCTAGCTGGATGTATTCTTCCATCTGCTATTAGTTTTTCTAGAGCAATCCTTGCAATCTCTCTTCTTATTGGATCAAAGCCTGATAAAATTACAGCTTCTGGAGTGTCATCTATTATAAGGTCTATACCTGTTAAAGTTTCTAAAGTCCTTATATTTCTACCTTCTCTACCAATTATTCTACCTTTCATTTCATCATTAGGTAAGTTTACTACTGTTACAGTAGTTTCAGCTACGTGATCTGCTGCACATTTTTGAATTGCATATCCTATAATTTCTCTTGATTTCTTATCAGCTTCTTCTTTAGCTTGACTTTCTATCTCTTTTATCATTATAGACATTTCACGTCTTACATCTCTCTCTGCATTTGTTAAAATTATTTCTTTAGCCTTATCAGAAGTAATTCCTGATATACTTTCTAATTTTTCCAATTGCTGAGATTTTATTACTTCAACTTCTTCTTCTTTCTTTTCAACTACCTTTAATTTTTCACTTAGGTTTAATTCTTTAGATTCTAAATTTTGTAATTTTCTATCTAAGACTTCTTCTTTTTGTACTACTCTTTTTTCATACTTTTGTACTTCTGTTCTTCTTTCTCTGTTTTCTCTTTCAGCTTCTGTTCTCCACTTATGGATCTCTTCTTTAGCTTCTAATAATTTTTCTTTTTGTACTGTTTCTGAGTCGTGGTGTGCTTTATCTATTATTTCTTTGGCCAAGTTTTCAGCTTGTCCAAGTTTTGCTTCAGATATATTCTTTCTAACAAAATATCCAGCTATAATACCAACAGCTGCACCTATTACAATAATTACTACACTATCTATGACATCCACCTCCTTCGTTAATAATCCCAAAATGTCATCACTATGATTAAAAAATATTCCTAATAATTAAAATTAAATTTAGATATTTTATCCTCACTTAATTTTATAATTTTTTCAACATTGTGTCAAGCTAATAGGGAGCGTGGCATGTCTTTAATTACTAGTTATTTTTTTGTATTTTTACTTCTTCTTCTACAATTTCTTTTGATACTGAGTTACTTGATTCTTCACTTTCTCCAGTTAAGTTGTAAAATGTTCTAACTTTCTCGTCTATTTCATTAGTTAAATCTAAATTATCTTCCAAGAATTTTTTAACATTTTCTCTTCCTTGTCCAAGTTTAGTATCATTGTAACTATACCATGAGCCTGATTTTTTAACTATATCTACATCAGCAGCTATATCCAGAAGGTCTCCAATTTTTGAAATACCCTCTCCATACATTATATCAAATTCAGCTTGTTTAAATGGTGGTGCTACTTTGTTTTTAACAACTTTGACTCTTGTTCTACTTCCTATGACTTTGTCACCTTGTTTTATTGTATCTATTTTTCTAACATCCAGTCTAACTGATGAGTAAAACTTTAGTGCACGTCCTCCAGTAGTAGTTTCTGGATTTCCAAACATTATTCCTACTTTCTCTCTTAACTGGTTTATAAATATAGCAACACAATTTGATTTTTTGATTGAACCAGTTAATTTTCTAAGTGCTTGAGACATAAGTCTAGCTTGTAAACCTACATGAGAATCACCCATATCTCCATCTATTTCAGCTTTTGGAACTAATGCTGCTACTGAGTCTATTACTATTATATCTATCGCTCCACTTCTTATTAATGCCTCTGCTATTTCTAAAGCTTGTTCACCTGTATCTGGTTGAGATATTATTAGGTTATCAACATCCACACCCAATGCTTTTGCATATACTGGGTCAAGTGCATGTTCTGCATCTATAAATGCGGCTATTCCGCCCTCTTTTTGAGCTGATGCTACACAACTAAGTGCGACAGTAGTTTTACCAGAAGATTCTGGTCCATATACTTCAACTATTCTCCCTCTAGGTAGACCTCCTATACCAATAGCTATATCTAAACCAATTGCTCCTGTTGATATAACATCTATAGACATAGACGTTGCTTCTCCCAATTTCATTACTGAACCTTTACCAAAATCTTTTTCAATTTTACCTAAAGCTTCATTCAACGCTTTTAATTTTTCTTGATCTACACTCATCTCTATACCATCCCTTCATTTATCTACAAACATTTGTTCTCTTGTTATATATTAATTATATAACATAAATCAAACCTAGTCAATTTAAAAACGCTACTAATGATTATATTTTTATTCATTACATTTTATTTATAAACCATTATTAATAATTATATACACAAAAGAAAATATTCTTAAAATGAAAAGAGGTATACTATAATAGTATACCCTTTTTTACATTTTTAAAATTTTAAGTTTTTATTTTTTATTAATTAAATAATTAATTTTTATTTATATTATTTTTATTTAGAGGACATAAAAAGCTCTTTATTTTTATATAGGTATTCCCATCCAGAATATAAGGTAAGTAGAGTTGCTATAAGTATGAGAATTCCACCTATATTTAATATTAATCCACTCTCAAACTGAGCCCCTAATAATAAAAATACTATTGACACCATCTGGGTTATCGTTTTAAGTTTTCCACTGTTGCCAGCTGCTATTACTTTTCCATCAGCTGCTGCTATAGCCCTTAATATGCTGACGGTAAGCTCCCTAGCTACTATTATAATTACCATCCAACTACTTACAAGATGATCTTCTATCATACATGTAAGTGCTGAAATAACTAATAGCTTATCTGCTAATGGGTCCATAAACTTTCCAAAGTCAGTAACTAAGTTGTATTTTCTAGCTATTTTTCCATCTAACGCATCAGTAATTGAAGCTATTATAAAAATAATACAAGCTATTAAAAACTTATTTGGTACATTGAGTAACATAATTAAAACAAATACTGGTATTAAAAAGATTCTAAACAAAGTTAATTTGTTAGGCAAGTTCATATAAAACATCTCCCATTAAATCGTATTCCATTGCATCATTTATTTGAACACTTACGAATTCTCCTATTTCAAGATTATCTACACTTTTTACATACACTATGCTGTCAATTTCTTCCGCATCACCCTGTGTTCTTCCTGTATATACATTATCTTCTATCTGTTCTTCTATCAATACATCATATGTCTTTCCTATTTTTTGCTCATTGAGTTCTTCAGATATTTTTTGTTGAATCATCATTAAAGTATCTCTTCTTTGTATCTTTACTTCTTCATCTATATGATTAGGTAATCTATCTGCTGGTGTATCTTCTTCCCTTGAATATGCAAATGCTCCAAGTCTATCAAACTTAACTTCTTTTACGAAGTCCACAAGTTGTTTAAAGTCGTCTTCTGTTTCACCAGGAAATCCTACTATTATCGTTGTTCTAAGTATTGCATCTGGTATATTGCTTCTTATAAGATTAATTTTATTTAATATATCTTCTTTACTAGTTTTTCTATTCATTAATTTTAAAATATTATTACTTGCATGTTGAATTGGCATGTCAAAGTAACTACATATATTATCATGCTTTTTTATAACTTGTACTAATTCTTCTGTTATAGATTCTGGATATGAATACATAACTCTTATCCACTTAAATCCATCTATTTTTGCAAGTTCTTCTAAAAGTTCTGGCAATTTTTCTTTTCCATATAAATCAAAACCATATTTTGTTGTATCTTGCGCTATAACTACAAGTTCTTTTACTCCAGATTCAGCTAGTTTATTAGCTTCTTTAATTATATCTTCAAATTTTCTACTTCTATATTTACCTCTTAATTTTGGTATTATACAATAAGTACAATTATTAGAACATCCTTCTCCAATTTTTAAATATGCCATATAACTAGGTGTAGATAGGTATCTTGGTAAATCTTCATTAAACACAAACTCTATATCATCAAGACTTACAATTTGATGTTTTTCACTTAATTCTTTAAGTATCTCATCTATGTTCTGATAGCTTCCTGTACCTACTATAGCATCTATTTCTGGAATTTCAGATTTTAATTCTTCAGAATATCTTTGTGCCAAACATCCTGTTACTATCAGTAACTTTAAGTTTCCAGTTTGTTTTAATTCAGCAAATTCTATTATTGTATCTATTGATTCTTGTTTAGCTGATTCTATAAACCCACATGTGTTTACTATGATTACATCAGCTTCTTCAAAATCTCCAATTAATTTATAGCCTTTTTTATTTAAAATTCCCATCATTATTTCTGCATCCACTAAATTTTTTGAGCATCCTAATGATTCTAATGCTATTTTTAACATTCCTTATCTCCTTCCAATATGCTCTCATATAAGTCTATAACATCTTCTAAAGCTTTTTGTGTATCATTAAAACTTATAACTTTATTGTACTTATATTTCTCTACTGAATGCATATAAAGTGGGTCGTAGTATTCTAAAAGGTATCTTTTTACAAGCTCTTTATATTTACCTGATTCTAATAATTCAATATAATCATCTACTACTTTATGACCCAATCTTTTTCTAAATTTATTTATACATTCTTTTAAGACCTCTATATTATCCTTATCATAAATATAGTCTCTACAAAGTCTATTAACTCTATTTTCAATATTACATTCTAATAGTATATGATGTCCTTCTCGTATCATTGCATCAAAAATCTCATTTGGAACTGTGACACTTCCAACTCGTTTACTTTCACTTTCAACAAATATATAATTCTTCTTTGAGAAAAATATACTTTCAAACAACTTAGTTTCAAAATTCTTTTGAGATGGCGGCTTTTTATCAAATGTTATAAAACCAAAAGTAGAACCACTATTTTTAGCTATACCTTCCAAATCCAGTACATCTATTCCTTTTTCCTCTAATAGATGTAATAAATCAGTCTTTCCTACCCCAGTCAATCCATGAACAGATACAAAGTTTTTTGTATCCATTACATTCCTTAAATACTCTAAAACAAAGTTTCTATATGCCTTATATCCACCTTCAAGTTGATATACATTTACACCTAATGAGGATAATACATTTACTATACTTCCACTTCTCATACCACCTCTTGCACAATATATAACGATATTATCATAATTTGTTGCAAGATTTGCTGCTTGTAGATACATATCTTTTAACTTATACGAGACATAGTCAAAACCCTTTTGTATTGCTTCATGTTTTCCTTGCATTTTGTAGATTGTTCCAACTTCATTATGCTCATTATTTTTAAAAATAGGCATATTAATTGCATTTAATATATGGTCTTCTTCATATTCACCTTCTGTTCTTACATCTACAAATATTACTTTATCTAGCTTAAGTGCTTCTTCTATTTTTATAACTGACAATTCTATTCACCTTCTAAATTCTGCAAATCTTGTTTGCTTATTAATACCTTTCTTGGTTTACTTCCCTCGCTTGCTCCAATTATTCCTCTTTCTTCCATAGAATCTATAAGTCTAGCTGCTCTATTAAATCCTATTTTAAATCTTCTTTGTAACATAGAAGCAGATGCTTGACCACTCTCCACGACAAATTCTATGGCTTCACTCAAGAATTCATCCTCATCGCTACTCTTTGAAGTATTAACCTTAGATATAGTTTCAATTATATCTTCTTCGTATTTTATTCCATCTTTAACCTGACTTTTTACGAAATCAATTACTTTTTCTGACTCACTCTCTGATATGAATGCACCTTGAAGTCTAACTGGCTTTGCTGCTCCAAGTGGGTAAAACAACATATCTCCTTTACCTAGAAGTTTCTCTGCACCACCCATATCAAGTATTGTTCTTGAATCAGTTTGAGATGATACTGCAAATGCTATTCTAGATGGTATATTAGCTTTTATAACTCCTGTTATAACGTCAACAGATGGTCTTTGAGTTGCTACAATCAAGTGCATTCCAGCAGCTCTTGCCATTTGAGCTAGTCTACAAATATAGTCTTCTACATCATTTGCACTTGCCATCATTAAGTCTGCCAACTCGTCTATTATTATTACTATTTTAGGTAATTTTTCTTCTGATTTTTCATTATAGCTTGTTACATCCTTTACTTGAGCATCTGCAAATAGTTTATATCTTCTATTCATCTCAGTAACTGCCCAGTTTAAAGCATTAGCTGCCTTTTTAGGGTCAGTAACTACTGGTATTAGTAGATGTGGTATTCCATTATAATTTGCAAGTTCAACTACTTTTGGGTCTATTAATAGTAATTTTACTTCATCAGGATTTGCTTTATATAATATACTACTTATTAATGTGTTTACGCATACACTCTTCCCTGAACCTGTAGAACCAGCTATTAGTAAGTGTGGCATCTTACCTATATCTCCAATTATAATTTTACCTGCTACATCTTTTCCAAGTCCCATTGCAAGAGGAGAATTAAAACTATTGAATTCTTCACTTTCTAGAACTTCTCTTACTCCAACCATTTGAGCCTCTTCATTTGGAACTTCTATTCCAATTGCACTTTTCCCAGGAATCGGTGCTTCAATTCTTATGCTTTTAGCTGCTAGGCTTAAAGCTATATCATCAGTTAAATTTACAATTTTACTTACTTTAACACCAGGGCTTGGCTGTATCTCATATCTCGTTATAGTAGGTCCAACTGTAACTTGATTAATTTTCGCTTCTACTCCAAAATCCGATAGTGTCTTTTCTAAAAGAGAAGCATTTTTTAATACTTTCTTTTTACCATTTTCATCAGATTTCTTGTTTACTTTATTTAAAAGCTCAATACTAGGCTTTTTGTAGTTTGAATAATCCTCATTAACTGACTCTGCTATAATGCTCATAGGTTGAGTTTTTTCTATATTCAAGTTCGGTTTGTTTATATCAACTTTTTTTTCTGGTTTAGTATCTACAACTGGACTTTCATTTGTAGCTTTTTGTAATTCTTTTAAAACATCTAACTCTGGCATACTTTGAGTACCTTCTAATATTTCTAAATACTCGTCTTCTGCTTTATTAAATCCAACTATTTTGATAGTCTTATCATCTACACCATCAGTATTCTCTTCTTCAAAATATTCCTCTTCTTCATCCTCATTATTGCGACCTTTTGACATTAACCCTTTAAAGAATCCTGGTTTCTTATTTATAGTAGTATCATCTACTTCGTCAGTCATCATATCTATTGCAGATTTCTTCATATTTGCAATTTTATCTTTAAATGTTAAATTGCTATCTTTTGATGCTTTAGATTTTGATTTTGCATTGGATACCAAGTCTTTTATAGAAATATTAAATATAAACATGATAGAAAGTATAAGGGCAAATATGCTTATTAACCATCCACCTGCTATACCAAATATTTTACTCATATAATAAGCAATCGTAGTTGCTATCAAGCCACTACCTTGTCCACTTACACCCATTTTCATAATATCATCAAACATGTTACCTTTTAGTGGGCTATCTACAGGAAGAGTTCCTGCATTTAATAATCCATAAAATACAAATATAAATAAAATAATTATGTAGTATAATTTAGTCTTTCTTAGCCTATATATATATTCATTTCCATCAAAAAATCCTAAAAGTCCTGTTATGATTACTATAAATGGTATTGCTATAGAAAGCCCTCCAAATAGTCCTTTAAAAAGATTCTGCATTAACACAGGTATCCATCCCATAGAGTTAGAATTTAAACTATATAATAAAAATACACCTACAAATATTGTTATTAAATTATGATATTCTGCGTTAAAACTTAAGGTATTTACCTTCTTTTTTTTCTTCTTTTTCGTGGCCATTAATATCACTCCTTATTTTTAGCAAGTTTTACCCCTTCACAGCAAAAAGTGCTAATGCCTTAACACTAACACTCCTACTTTATTACATCATTATATCATAAATTTTATTATTTAAACAAACTTTAATCATTATTTTTTTCTTCGTCAGATTCTTTTATAAGCTCTTTTAATTTTTTAAGAGCTTCCTTCAATCCTCCAACTTCATCTATAAGCCCATAATCTACTGCTTCTTTTCCTATTAATACACTACCGACATCACTTATAAGCTCATCTTTTTCATGCATAAGTTTCTCAAGTACATCTTTTTTAATATTTGAGGTTCTTATTATAAATTGAATTATTCTATCTTGCATCTTTTTAAAATACTCAAAAGTTTCATTTATACCAATCACAAGACCAGTAGTTCTCACAGGATGTATAATCATGGTTGCTGTTGGTGCTATAAATGAGTAATCTCCTGCTGTAGCAAGAGGAACACCTATACTATGGCTTCCACCTAAAACAAGAGTAACTACTTTTTTAGATGTACTGTTTAAAAGTTCTGCAATAGCTAGACCTGCCTCAATATCTCCTCCAACAGTGTTTAAAACTACTAGTACTCCTTTAATATCATTACTTTCCTCAATTGAGTATAACATTGGAATTATATGTTCATATTTTGTAGCTTTTTTTTGAGGATTTCCTATAAAATGTCCTTCAATTTCTCCAATTATGGTTATACACTGAGTATCCTTAGAGGGTTGAAGTGGCATTTCATTAGTCCCAAATTGCTTTATACATTCTCTTTCTTCACAACTAGATTCTCTTCTACAACTATCTTTATCAAATGTTTCATTATCTTCTCTATAATCTTTCATAAAAAAACTCCTATCAAAATCATATTTAACTTAGTTTTACCAAATAAATCAAATATATTAAGATATACATAAAATTATTAAAATTTGAATAAAAATAATTGTATTATAGTATTTATTTTACATAAAATTGTTGATGTATTGCATGTACTGCTGTGTGCATATCTTCTTCACTAACTAAACAAGATATAGTCATATTTGAGTCTGATGTTTGTAAAAGAGATACTCCTGCCTTTGATAAGCCTCTAACTACCTTTGACATGATACCAGACATTTCATCTGCGATTCTTGAACATATCAATGTAACTTTAGCACAATCTCTATTTACTTCATAATCTAATTCAAATTTATCTAGTATCTCTTTTAATGCTTTTATATCAGCATCTTCAATAACAAATGCTTTTTCTGATATAAAGAAGTTTATCATATCTATATTTATAAGTTTATTTTCTATCTCATTTAATACTTCTGTAAACACTTCTTCTGCTGATTTAATCTTAACTTGCGCTACACTATCTTTATTTGCAACAGCAACGTTAAAGTCTTTTTCTTGTTCATATTCTATATTTTCTTCTAAGTGTCTACATAAAGAACCTATTTTTGTCCCTTCAAAAGTTGGGTTCATTGTATTTTTTATAGCTAAAGTTATATTTCCACTTTTAGCTAATTGTACTGCTCTTGGGTGTATTACCTTTGCACCTTTGTCAGCCATTTGGAATACTTCTTCATAATCTATAAAACTTAATACTTTAGCATTTGGTTCTACTCTAGGGTCTGCTGTCATTATACCATCTACATCAGTATAAATTTCAACTGTTTCACATTCCAAAGCTTTACCAATAGCAACTGCTGACGTATCACTTCCTCCTCTTCCAAGAGTAGTTATTTCTCCATCATCTGTTACACCTTGGAATCCAGCTATAACTACAACTTTCCCATTATCTAAAGCTCTTTTTACTTTCTTAGGATTTATATATTTTATTTTTGCATTAGAATATTCATCACTTGTAATTATACCTGCTTGTTGACCAGTAAAGAAAACAGATTCTATACCTTGTGCATTCAATAAATTAGCAAGAATTGTTCCTGATATTATTTCACCACAAGACATTATTAAATCAAGCTCCCTTTTATTTGGTTCATCGTTTACTGCACTACACAAGTTTATAAGTGTGTCTGTTGCATATGGAGCTCCTTTTCTACCCATTGCTGAAACTACTAGTACTAATTGTAATTCTTCACCATTCTCTTTGTATGCTTTTACTATTTTACATACTTCATTCATTTTTTCATATGATTCTACTGATGTCCCACCAAACTTTTGCACTAAAATACTCATTTTTTCCTCCTAAATATATCCCTCATATTCTATAATTATCATGTCATTACCTATTTTTTTTACATTTCTCCATGGTACTTCTAAAAATGACTTATCTTTTCTTCTGGCAAAAAAACCTTTTTCTTTTGGAATTAAAAGCGCTAATATACCGCCTGTAGTTTCATCTAGTATAAGGTCACATTCTCCAATGACCCCCAATCTTTCTCCTGTGACCAAGTTAACTATTTCCTTACCTGCTATTTCAGATAAATTCATATTTTATTACCTCCAGAGATTTACTTTTTAAGATATCAATCCAAATGTAGAATATTTTCTACATCTCTTCCAACTATACATGTACCAATATTTTCGATATTGAATACCTTATCAACAACTTTCTTTACTAAATTGATATCAACATTATTTATACACTCAAGTATTTCATCTGTAGTTTTTACTTTTTTACTAAGTAACATAGATTTACCAGTAGACATCATTCTACTGCTAGTACTTTCTAAATCCAATATATAATTGCCTTTTAATTGTTCCTTACTTTCATATATTTCTTTTTCTGTAAGATAGTTTTTCCTTATGTTTTCAATTTCCTCTTTTATTAAATTATAAACATTTTTCAGATTTTCTGTACTCATACTTGCAAATATGCCTAATTCTCCACATTTTCTGTATAATGTCTGTGATGAGTATATGGAATATACTAAACCTTTTTCCTCCCTTATTTTCTGAAAAAGTCTTGAGCTTATACTTCCACCAAAAATATTATTTACTACTGCCATTGAATATACTTCGTCATCATTTTCAAATGGAATACCTTTTAAGCACATAGCTAAGTTTACCTGTTCAGTATCTTTATTTTTTGATATAAAACAAGGATTGAATTTAGCCTCGTTTATTTCTATATTCAATTTTTTCTTTTCCCAGTGTCCAAATTTCGATTTGATTTTATCTACTATATCATCAAAATTAAAGTTTCCAGCTATAGAAATAACAGCGTTATTTGGAATATAATACTTGTTTAAGTATTCTAACATTGATTCCCTAGTTATATTGTATAGAGAATCTTTTGTCCCAATTATATTCATTCCTAAACCATCATTAGCATATATATTTTCTACTAATAAATCATAAGATAAGTCATCTGGAGAATCTTCATACATCTTAAGTTCTTCCAATATTATAAGTCTTTCCTTATCTATATCATTTTTATCAAATTTAGAATTTAGTATCATATCACTTAATACATCAATTCCTGTATCTATATGCTCATCTATTAATTTTACATAATAACATGTACATTCTTTACTTGTAAATGCATTTATTTGCCCACCCAAATTGTCTATTGAACTAGCAATCTCCTTTGATGTTCTGTTTTTGGTTCCTTTAAACATCATATGCTCTATAAAATGAGAAGTTCCACTCACCTGTGCTTCTTCTATCCTAGAGCCTGCATTTATCCAAATACCTAATGTTATTGACTTTAGATATGGTATTTCTTCACCAATTATTGTAAGCCCATTTTCCAGTATTTTTGTCTTATACATTACATTCTCCTAAAAATTTATTCTTTGTTTTATATTGGATTATTGAAAACACTATATTTTAATTATATTTATTTTTATATGTATTACATTATAAGTCAGTCTTTTAATTAATTCAACTACAACTTATACAATCTTAATCAAATATTTACACTTTGTCTATTTAAAAACATCACTGAGTTTACCTGGTTTTAATCCTTTCTCCCTTACAATTGCTATAATATCATCTATACATTTTGTCGTTGCATCGGTTGGGTGCATTAAGATTATACTATTATCTTTAATATCTTTTTTCTTCATTCTATCAATTATTACTTCTGGTTGGTCTTTATACTTCCAGTCTATAGTGTCAGCATCCCATTTTATTGAGGTATATCCTAATGCTTTAGCTGCTTTTACTGTCTCTGGACCGAAAGAACCTGCTGGTGCTTGAAAAAATTTAGTTTTTTCACCTATGATTTCTTCAATTATTTTTTTAGATGTCTCTATTTGTTCATAATTATCTTCATATGATAATGTCGAATAATCTAAATGTTTGTATCCATGATTGCCTATTTCATGTCCCTGTTTTTTTATCTTTAATAATTCATCCTTATTCTTTTCTGCCCACTTACCTGTTACATTAAAAGTAATTTTTACATCTTCCTTTTTAAGAGTCTCTAAAATAGATTCCACATACTCTGTTTCCCATCCAAGGTCTATATTACAAGTTAATGCAACATATCCACTTTTATCTTTTGTGCCTCTTTCATATGGTAAATCTACCCCATTAAAGAAGTTGAATACTGGTTTATTATTAAACATTTTTAATACCATTACTCCTCCTGATAGCCCTAATAATAAAACTAAAATTAGTATTATTATTTTCTTGAGTTTACTCTTGTTAAGTACCATCATTATCATTAAAACTCCCCCTAATTATGTACAAATTGTTTCTTATTTAATACTATTAAAAGAAAGCTTTATTTATGCACTAAATATGATGTAAATACTTTTTTACATGTCAATATAATATATATCATTTAAGAAGATATATATTTACATTAAAAAAAGCAAAATCATAAGATTTTGCCTTTAATTATTTATTATATTATTTATTTTTATGTTCTGGTTTTGGTAAAAGAACTTTTCTTGATAAATTAACTCTTCCTTTTTCATCTATTTCTGTAACTTTAACTTCAACTTCATCTCCTATATTTAATACATCTTCAACTTTAGCAACTCTTTCATGAGCTATATGAGATATATGAAGTAATCCTTCTTTTCCTGGAAGTATTTCAATAAATGCACCAAAGTTCATTATTCTGCTTACTTTACCTTTATAAGTTTTTCCTACTTCTGGTTCGATTACTATATTATTTATAAGTTCTTGAGCTTTCTTAATCATATCAATCTCAATACCTGATATAAATACTTCTCCAGTTTGTTCGATATCTATCTTAACTCCAGTTTCATCTATTATCTTAGTTATTATCTTTCCACCAGGTCCTATTACATCCTTTATTTTATCAGGATTTATTTGCATTTTAACAATCTTAGGTGCATATGGTGAAAGTTCTGGTTTTGGTTGAGATATAGTTTTTCTCATTTCTCCTAGTATATGGATTCTACCTTCTTTAGCTTGTTTTAAAGCTCTTTGTAGAATTTCCTTATCTATACCATCTATTTTTATGTCCATTTGTATTGCTGTTATACCATATTCTGTACCAGCTACTTTAAAGTCCATATCTCCTAAATGGTCTTCCATACCTTGTATATCTGAAAGTACTGCAACCTTACCATCATGTTTTATAAGTCCCATAGCTATACCTGCAACCATATCTTTTATAGGTACACCTGCATCAAGTAAAGATAATGTTGAGCCACATACACTTGCTTGAGATGTAGAACCATTTGAACTTAATACCTCAGAAACTAATCTAATAGCATAAGGGAAGTCTTCTTGAGATGGTATTACTGGTAATAAAGCTCTTTCTGCTAAAGCACCATGTCCTATTTCTCTTCTTCCTGGTCCTCTTGATGGTCTAGCTTCCCCAACACTATATGCTGGGAAATTATAATGATGCATATATCTCTTATTTTCTTCTTCATCTAATCCATCTAACTTTTGAACATCTCCTAAAGCACCTAAAGTAGCCACATTAAGTACTTGAGTTTGACCTCTAGTAAATATAGCTGAACCATGAGCTCTAGGTATCATACCAGTTTCACACCATATAGGTCTTATTTCTTCTAATTTTCTATTATCTGGTCTTACATTTTCATGTACTATAAGCTTTCTTACTTCTTCTTTTATTATATCTTGTAATACTTCTTCTATATCTCCAATATAATCTTCAAAATCTTCAAGAGTTTCTTCAAAGTGAGCTAAAGTTTCTTCTTTAACTCTATCCATATTTTCCATTCTCTCTAATTTTTCAAAAGTTTGAACTGCTTCTTTCATCTTATCAGTTGCAAATTCACGAACTAATTGAGTTATTTCTTCTCCTGCATGGTACAATTCAACGTCTAATTTTTCTTTTCCAACTTCTGCAACTATACCGTCTATAAACTCAACTACTTTTTTGATTTCTTGATGTGCAAATAAAATAGCCTCTAACATCACATCATCAGGAACTTCATCTGCTCCTGCTTCAACCATCATTATTGCTTCTTTTGTACCTGAAACAACTAAGTGCATTGAACTTTTTTCTCTTTGTTCTGCATTTGGATTTACAACAAAGGCACCATCTACAAGACCAACACATACTGAACCAGTTGGTCCATTAAATGGTATGTCTGATATAGAAAGGGCTATAGAAGAACCTATCATTGCGACTATATCTGGTGTGCAGTCTTGGTCTACTGATAAAACAGTTGCAACTACCTGAACATCATTTCTAAATCCTTTTGGGAATAATGGTCTTATTGGTCTATCTATCAATCTTGATGTAAGTATCGCTTTTTCTGAAGGCTTACCTTCTCTTTTTAAAAAGCCTCCTGGTATCTTACCTACAGAGTATAATTTTTCTTCATAATCTACACTTAAAGGAAAGAAGTCTATTCCGTCTCTAGGTTTAGCCGATTTAGTTGTATTCACCATTACCATACTATCACTGTATCTAACTATACAGCTACCACTAGTCATTTCACAAATTTTTCCTATTTCTACAGAAAGTTCTCTTCCTGCAAAATCCATTTTAAATATTTTATGTTCAAACATTAATGCTTGTCCTCCTCTTATTAAAAACACGTATATCACTCTATTTACTATATTATCAAAAATACTATAAATTAACAATATAAAATTATCTTTACACATATATGCAAAAAGCTTATATTACTACTAATTAGAGCAACTTATAGCTAATATATCTGGCCCTGTATGAGAGCAAATAGAAACGCCTCCTCGAGTAAATAACACTCTTCTTGCTTTTATTCTTTTGTTTACTTCTTCTTTTAATATTTCACAATCATGAAGATTATCTCCACAACCTATCGTAACAATTTTTCCTTCTAAAGACCCTTCATTCATCTCTAATATTATATCAACCAATTTACTTGCTATATTCTTTACTCCTCTAACCTTATTTACTAACTTAGCTTCCCCATTATCAAAGAAAAATATAGGCTTTATATTCAACATATTTCCTATCAAAGCAGTTGCCACTGGAACCCTTCCGCTTTGTTTTAAAAAATCAAGTGTATATGGTGCGAAAAGTAATCTCACACTACTACGAGTATTTTCTAATTCTTCTATAATTTCTTCAAATGCCAATCCTTCTTCAAGAAGTTCACATGCTTTTATAACATATTGTCCACTACCAAGAGATAAGTTTCGAGTATCAAATATATGTATTTTTTCATTTTCATCTACATCATTTTTAGCTATCATAGCACTTTGAAAAGTCCCTGATGCATTTGCTGCTCCTGTCATGCAGATTATATGGTATCCATCTTCTACAAACCTATCAAATACTTCCTTAAACTCCATATATGTAGCCTGTGATGTTTTAGGTATTTGCTTAATTTCTTTTACTTTTTTATAAAACTCTTCTTTATTTATATCTACTCCTTCTATATATTCTCTATCATTAAAAATAACTGTAAGTGGAACTATTTCTATATAATCTTTTTCTGATATTTCATCTGGAATATCACATAAACTATCACATACTAACTTTATTTTCAAAATAATATCCTCCTTATTCCAACTAATTATACTGTTATAAAGTTTCTATATTTATATTGTCTTTCCTTTTAAATTAATTATGTATTTATATATTTCTCTAATATTCTTACCCAATATTATTCATTTTATAATTTTTTATAATATATAAACTACTTTTATTATTAACTATTTTACTTTATAATGAATTAACTATAAAAAAGCAGGTATACACTATACCTGCTTTTTTATAAAGAATGAAATTACTTTCTTAATCCTAACTTAGCTATTAATGCTCTATATCCTTCAAGATCTTTTTCTTTTAAGTAAGCTAATAAGTTTCTTCTTCTACCAACCATTTTTAATAGTCCTCTTCTTGAATGGTGGTCTTTCTTATGAGTTTTTAAATGTCCATTTAACTCGTTTATTCTAGCTGTTAATAAAGCTATTTGTACTTCTGGAGAACCAGTATCTCCTTCAACTCTTCCAAATTCTTTGATTATTTCTGACTTGTTTATCATTTAGATTACCTCCGTATTTTTTTAGAAACGCCTATTACTAAGCATTGATTGGAGTATTCAAATGCCGAGTAATGGTTATTTTCCTTAATCATTTTATCATACATTACTTGTTTTTGCAAACATAGTTTTCGTATACATAATTTGTGTCATTAAACAATTGATTTTTTAAGTCATCTATTGAATTAAATTTTCTCTCATCCCTTATTCTTTCCAAAAACTCAACAATTATATTTTTACCATAAATATCTCTGTCAAACTCTAAAATATTGGTTTCAATAGATAAAGATTTTCCATTGACTGTTGGGTTATAGCCTACATTTGTAGCACCAAAATAAGCCTCATCTCCAATATGTACAATAGAAGCATAAATACCTCTCTTTGGAACGAGCATATTGTTCTTAAGGTCAATATTTGCTGTTGGAAATCCCATAGTTCTTCCAAGGTGTTTAGAATGTATAACACACCCTTCTAACTTGTAATTACGACCTAAATACTCTTTAACATTAGCCATGTCGCCTTGGGATACTAAACTTCTAATATAAGTACTACTCACTCTTACATCATTTATTTTGATTGGTTTTATTACTTCTACCTCAAAACCAAATTCATGTTCTAAGCTTTTTAATAGATTAACATTACCTTCTTTTGCTCTTGCAAATGTAAAGTCATGGCCAATTACTATTTTTTTAGCTTTTAATTTTTTTACTAGTATCTCGTCTACGAAATCCTTTGCAGGTATTTTAGTCATATACTCATCAAATGGTATGATTACAACTATATCTATTCCCAAGTCTTCTAATAATTTTATCTTGTCATTATTGCTTATAATATTTTTTGTTGAGTTTGGTCTAAAGTAATTTACAGGATGATTTGCAAAGGTAAATACAATACTTTGTATATTTTGTTTTTTTGCATATTCAACTGTTTTTTTTATAAGAACTTGATGTCCTTTGTGTACACCATCAAAGTTTCCTATGGTAATGACGCTTTCTTTTATGTTTGCTATTTCTGCTATAGATTTTATAATCACCATAATAAATGTTCCCCGCTAAAATTATAATTTACTCTTAACTTATTCACAAACTATTATAGCATAAGTAAAAGAGATAGACTATAGAAGTTATTATAGTACTATCTCTTTTGGAATTCTTTTAAATACATTAATTATATGAACATCTTATCACTTTTAACACTTATTGTATTATTATGTTTTGATAATTTTCCTAATCCTAAGAAGTTATCTGTGCTATACACCCTTACAAATTCATCATTCTTATTGAGATTATCTTTCAAAAATCTTTTATCATCTATTGAACCACCATTGCTATAATATTTTATAGCATTAGGATTTAATACAATATAATTAAATGAATCAAGTACATAATCTATATCATATAAGTGTTTGTCTAAAGTTTTATTTTCATAAAATGATTCTAGTTCTTCTAATGTTATTGAATTATCTAAATCAAATTTACCAGAAGATGTTCTATTCAAAAATGACATATGTGCTCCACAACCTAGGTATTCTCCTATATCATGACAAATACTTCTTACATAAGTCCCTTTAGAACACTCAACATAAAACATTACTTTGTTACCTTTTATACTGAGTATTTTTATGTCTTTTATATTCACTCTTCTAGTTTTTAAAGTAATTTCAGATTGTCTACCACTTCTTACTAAATCACACATTCTCTTTCCATTTACTTTTAAAGCTGAATAGATTGGAGGAAGCTGACTTATTTCTCCTCTTTGTGTATCAAAAGCTTTTTCTATATCTTCATTACTCAACTTAAAATCATCAACTTTTTTTAAAATTTCACCTGAGGCATCATAAGTATCTGTACTTATACCTAAAGTAAGCTCACATATATATGATTTATCTTTGTTTAAAATAACTTCACATACTTTTGTAGCTTTTCCTATACAGATTGGTAAAACACCTGAAGCATCTGGGTCAAGAGTACCTGTATGACCGACTTTTTTTATATTTAAAATCTTTCTCACTCTACTTACAACATCATGAGATGTCATACCTGTAGGTTTCAATATACTTATAATCTTATTCATTTTACTGTCACCTTAAATTGATTTTAACACTGCCTCTAATACCATTTTTTTTGCATTCTCAACATTATCTCTAATAGTACATCCAGCAGCTCTTACATGACCACCACCGCCAAATAACTTGGCTATTTCACTTACATCAACATAATTTTTTGACCTAAAACTTACTTTAATTTCATCTTGTTTTTTCTCTTTAAATAGAATTCCAACTTCAATTCCTTTTATATCTCTTGTATATGTTGTTATTCCATCAACATCGTTGAAACTTGTATTATTTCTATTCATCATGTCTTGAGTTAAAACTATACTAGATACTTTTGAATCAAATATTTCCAAAGATTTTAAAGCTTCTCCTAATAATTTATAGTAATCAGAAGAATTACTTTGATATATATTTTGTATTATAGTATTTTTTTCTGCACCTAAAACAAGTAAATTTTTTGCCATTTCAAAACTACTTGCATGCACATTTGAATATGAAAAGTTTCCAGTATCAGTTACAAGACCTGTATATAAACATGTTGCTATATCTTTATTTATAATCTCAATATCTTTTATTTGCTGGAATCTAATCAATAAATTATAAACTAGCTCACATGTAGAGGATGCATCCATATCTACATAATTTAAATCCCCATATGAATCATTACTAGCATGATGGTCAATACAGATTACTTTTGATGCATTACTTTTGATTTCATCACTTACGCATATTCTCATTTCATCTCCACAATCAAGTGCTATTAGAGAATACTGATTCATATCAAGTTCATTAGACTTATAAATTTTTACGTCTTCAACCAAAAACTTTAAATTTAATGGAGCTTCATCATCAAGTACATAATATACTTTTTTCCCTAAGTTTTTTAATGTATAATACATCGAAAGTGTAGAACCAATATTATCTCCATCTGGGCTAATATGAGAGGTAACTATAAAATAGTCACCCTCATAAATATAGTTTATAATACTATCAATATTATTCATCATAATTTTCATCCTCATTTTTTTGAGTATTTTTTTCATTAACTCTTTTTATAAGGCTATCCATATACATTCCTTTTTCTATTGAATCATCAAGCTTAAACATTATTTCAGGAATATATCTAAGTTTTATATTTTTTCCTACTTCTCTTCTTATATACCCTCCAGCACTTTTAAGTCCTGTTAGTGTAGATTCTTCATCTCCACCTAAAATACTTACATATACATAAGCGTATCTTAGGTCATTTGTAACTTCTACATCAGTTACACTTACCATAGATGTTATTCTAGGGTCTTTTACTCCATTTATAAGCATAGTACTTACTACTTTTCTTATTTCTTCTGCTATTCTTCTTGTTCTATTATATGATGCCATACCATCGACCTTCTTTACTAACTGATTTTCTTTGATACGAATTTATAATTTTCTTTCTACTTCTTTAGTTATATAAGCCTCTACTACATCGCCTTCTTTTATATCGTTATAATTTACAAAACTCATACCACATTCGTATCCAGAATTAACTTCTTTTACATCATCTTTAAATCTCTTAAGTGCTGCAAGTTCACCTTCATGTATTATTATACTATCTCTAACTAATCTAACTTTACAGTTTCTAAATATCTTACCATTAGTTACATAACATCCAGCTACTGTTCCAACACCAGATATTTTATATATTTCTCTTATTTCAGCTTTTCCTGTTTCTTCATCAACATATTCAGGGTCTAACATACCAGTCATAGCAGCTTGTATATCTTCTATGGCTTTGTATATTATAGTATATGTTCTTATATCAACATTTTCTTTTTCTCCTAGAGATTCTGCACCTGGAACTGGTCTTACATTGAATCCTATTATTATTGCATTAGAAGCTGCTGCAAGTAATATATCTGATTCTGTTACAGCTCCAACACCTCCATGTATTACTTTAACTTGAACTTCTTCATTTGATAGTTTTTCTAAAGATTGTTTAACTGCCTGTACTGAACCTTGTACGTCTGCTTTTATAACTATATTAAGGTCTTTTATAGAACCTTCACTCATTTGACTAAATAAAACATCTAGTGATAATCTTTGAGTTGATTTTAACATTTCATCTCTGACTATTTGCTGTCTTCTTGCTGCTACACTTCTAGCAATTTTGTCAGTTGGAACCTCAACAAATTGGTCTCCACCTTGTGGAACTTCTGATAAACCTAATATCTCAACTGCTGTAGATGGTCCTGCTGTTTTTACTCTTTTCCCTTTTGCATTTATCATTGCTCTAACTTTACCACATGCAGCACCTGCAACGATTGGGTCACCTACTGTTAAAGTACCACCTTGAACAAGTACTGTTGCAACTGGACCTCTTCCTTTATCAAGCTCAGCTTCTATAACAGTTCCTACTGCTCTTTTATTTGGATTTGCTCTTAATTCTTCCATTTCAGCAACCAATAATACCATTTCTAAAAGTGTATCTATTCCTTCTTTTTTCTTAGCTGATACTGGAACTGCTATTACTTCTCCACCCCAGTCTTCAACTAATAATCCTTGGTCTGCTAATTCTTGTTTTACTTTATCTGGATTTGCACCTGGTTTATCTATTTTATTGATAGCAACTATTAAAGGTACTCCTGCTGCTTTAGCATGGTTTATAGCTTCTACTGTTTGAGGCATTATACCATCATCTGCTGCAACCACTAATATTGCTATATCTGTAACTTGTGCTCCTCTTGCTCTCATTGATGTGAAAGCCTCATGTCCTGGAGTATCTAAAAATACTATTTTTTGTCCATTAATTTTAACTTCTGAAGCACCTATATGCTGAGTTATTCCTCCTGCTTCACCTGAAATTACATCAGTTTTTCTTATTGCATCTAGTAGAGATGTTTTACCATGGTCAACATGTCCCATAACTGTAACAACTGGTGGTCTAGATTTTAAATCCTCTTCTTTATCTTCTTCAATTTCCATTAAAGCTTCTATTTCTAAAGCTTCTGTATCATCACTTTCAGCTACTGTTAGTTCAAATCCATAGTCTTTGGCAACTAAAGCACCAATTTCAAAACTTATCTCTTGATTTATTGTTGCCATAGTTCCCATTTTCATGAGCTTCATAATTACTTCTGATGGAGATTTATCTAACTCTGTTGCTAATGCTTGAACTGTTAGCTTTCCATCTATCTCTATAACATTTTCATTTTCTTTAGATGAAGCTTCATTTAAGAATTCTAATACTAATTCTAATTCTTCTCCTTCTAATACTGAATCTTTATCAGCTACATTTATATCTAATTCAGTTAACTTATTCATAAGCTCTTCATTTGATATATTTAATTCTTCTGCTATTTGGTATACTCTTGTTTTTGACACAAGATCACCCCCTATTTTATTTTAAACTTCTATTAGTTCAATTATCTTTTTAGAAAAATTTTCATCTTTTACTCCTACAACTGCTCTTGGAGATTTTCCTATTGCAAATCCTATTTCCTCTTTTGTTGAAAAAAATAGATATGGAATATTTCTAAAAGTTGATTTATCCTTAAAAAGTTTTTTAGTATTATTTGATGCATCTTCTGCTATTAAAACCAACTTTACTTTTCCTTTTTTCAAGTCAAGCAAAGTTGAGTCATCACCAGACACTATTTTCCCTGCACGAGTTGCGAGCCCTAAGAATGAATGTATTTTTTCTTTATTATTTTTCATATTCTTCTAACTCCATAAGTAGATTATCATAGACTTCATCAGGAACATCTATCTTAAAAGCTTTATTTAATGCTTTGCTTTTGATAGCCTTTTTGAGACATTCAGAGCTTTTACATACATATGCTCCTCTTCCATTAGCTCTTCCTGTTTGGTCTAAAAATATTTTTCCTTCTTTATTTTTAACTATTCTTATAAGCTCTTTTTTAGAGTCTCTATCTTGACATGCTATGCATTTTCTTTGAGGCACTTTTTTTACTTTTTTCAAAATCATCCCTCCTTACTCTTCTTCACTAAAAGTATCATCTGAAGTATCTAACTCTTCTTGGTTGATAGATTCAGCTTTAACATCCTCATCTTCTATTTCTCTGGAATTTTCAAGATTTAACATTTCTTGTTCTGCTTGAGATTCGCTCTTAATATCTATCTTCCAGTTAGTCAATTTTGCTGCAAGTCTTGCATTTTGACCTTCTTTACCTATAGCAAGCGATAACTGATAATCTGGAACAATTACTAAGGCAGATTTTTCATCTTCATTTATATCTACTCTAACAACTTTTGATGGGCTAAGTGCTGCTGATATAAACTCTGCTGGGTCTTCACTATATTTTATTATATCTATTTTTTCATCACCAAGTTCATCCACTATATTTTTTACTCTAAGTCCTTTTGGTCCAACACAAGCTCCAATTGGGTCTATTTTTTCATCTATAGACCTTACTGCCATTTTAGTTCTTGACCCTGCTTCTCTTGCTACAGATTTTATTTGAACTATTCCTTCATATATTTCAGGAACTTCTTCTTCAAACAATCTCTTTACTAGACCTGGATGACTTCTTGATACAACTATTTGAGGTCCTTTATTAGTCTTTTTAACTTCAAGTATATAGAATTTTATTTTTTGACCTGCTTTATAATTCTCAAATGGTATTTGCTCACTTTGAGTCATTATACCTTCTATTCTTCCAAGGTTTACATAAACAATGTTTTTATTTGCTCTAGCAACCTCTCCTGTAACTATTTCATTTTCTTTTTCTATAAATTCATTATACACTATTTCTCTCTCAGCTTCTCTTATTCTTTGAACAACTACTTGTTTTGCTGTCTGAGCTGCAATTCTTCCAAAGTTTTTAGGAGTAACTTCATGCTCTATAATATCGCCTAATTCATAATTAGGGTTTATCTCTCTAGCATCTGCTAACTCTATTTCTAAGAAAGTATCATATAAATCTGATTCATCAACAACAACTCTTTGAGAAAATACTTTTATATCTCCCTTGTCTCTATCAAATTCAACTCTAACGTTTTGTGCTGAACCAAAGTTTTTCTTATATGCAGTTAAAAGAGCTTGTTCTATAGTATCTATAAGTATCTCTTTATCTATACCTCTATCAACCACTAATTCGTTTAGTGCTTCCATAAATTCATGATTCATTTTTTTATTTCCTCCCTATTTAATATACCACTAAAACTTTATTGCTAATCTGACAATAGCAACATCTTTTCTATTAAATTCCATTTCTTCACTATTTACAATGATTTTTATATTATTATCTTCTGTTAGTCCTACAAGTTCACCTTCAAATTGTTTACATCCATTTAATGCTTTATATAGTTTTAAATCTACATCTCTACCTTGGTATCTTACAAAATCTCTATCTTTTTTTAATGCTCTATCAAGTCCTGGAGAAGATACTTCTAAAAAATAATTCTCCTTTATAGGGTCTTTTTCATCTAATATTGGGCTTAATTCTCTACTAACTAATTCACATTCATTTAAAGATATTCCTTCTTCTTTATCTATGTATACTCTTAAGTAGTATTCTCCCGCTTCTTTTACATATTCAACATCAACCATTTCAAATCCATGTTCATCTGTTATTTTAGTTACAATCTCTTCAATTGTAGCTTCTAAATTTTTTTTCATTAAATTTCCTCCTATTCAATTGTAAATGACCAGTTACTATAATTTTAAATAAAACATATTTAATAAAATTAAACTGGTTTTAATAATATATTTAAAATAAAAGAGTGAGAACAGCTGTCTCACTCTTAGTTTCTGCAAAGTATACTATTTTCTATACTATGATATCATAAAATTCTTTTATTTGCAACTTTTTGAACTAACTTAAAACAGTGACAATTGATTTCTCTCACTCATATTCTCAAGTGAACCATGATTAGTAAGAGTTTCTATTACCGTTTTTGATATTTTCGTTCTCTTTCTCAAATCTTCTTTTGATATAAATTCACCATTTTTTCTTTCATTTTGAATATTTATAGCAGCATTACCTCCAAGGCCTTGTATTGCTGCCATTGGTGGAAGTAATGTCTTTTCTCCCACTACTATAAAATCAGTCGCATCTGATTTGTATATATCAACTGGCAATAGCTTTATTCCTCTAGCATACATTTCAAGAGCAACTTCTAATACTGTTAACATACCTTTTTCTTTCGTAGTTGCATCGTTCCCTAATGCTTCAATTTCATTTATTTTTGATTTTATAGAATCTAGACCTTTAACAATTAAATCTGCATCAAAATCTTCAACTTTTGTAGTAAAATAAGTTGCATAAAATGCTTCTGGATAGTGAACTTTACAATATGCAATTCTGAATGATGTCATAACATAAGCAACAGCATGTGCTTTTGGGAACATGTATTTAATCTTTTTACATGAACCTATATACCACTCTGGAACATCATTTTTCTTCATTTCTTCAATATGTTCTGGCTTTAGACCTTTACCTTTTCTTACACTCTCCATTATTGTAAAACTCATTTTTGGAGGTAATCCTTTAAATATTAAATAGTTCATTATATCGTCTCGTGTTGATATAACATCTTTTAACCCAACTATGTCTTCTCTAACTAAATCTTGTGCATTGTTTACCCAAACATCTGTACCATGGGAAAGACCAGATATACGTACAAGCTCAGCAAATGTAGTAGGCTTTGTGTCAAGTAGCATCTGACGTACAAATTTAGTTCCAAACTCAGGTACAGCAAGACAACCTATTGGACAATTTATCTCTTCTGGAGTAACTCCCAATGCCTCTGTAGATGTAAATAAAGACATAGTCTCTTCATCATCTAATGGTATTTCTGTTATATTTATTCCAGTAATATCTTCAAGCATTCTTATTATGGTAGGACCGTCGTGTCCAAGTATATCCAATTTCAGTATTCTACCACTTATTGAATGATAATCAAAGTGAGTAGTTATTACACCACAAGAAGTATCATTTGCTGGATATTGAATAGGTGTAAAATCATACACATCTTTATAATCTGGTATAACCATAACTCCTCCTGGATGCTGTCCTGAAGTTCTTTTTACTCCTGTACAACCATTTGAAAGTCTGAGTACTTCTGCATTTGGTACGCTTATATTATTTTCCTCTACATATTTTCTTGCATATCCAAACGCTGTTTTCTCTGCTACAGTACCTATGGTACCTGCTCTATATACATACCCCTCCCCAAATAATTCTTCTGTGTATTTATGAATTATCGGCTGATAATTTCCAGAGAAATTTAGGTCTATATCTGGCTCTTTATCACCTTCAAAACCCAAAAATACTTCAAATGGTATATCATGACCATTCTTTGCAAGCTTTCTTCCACATTTTGGGCAATCTTTATCTGGTAAATCAACTCCTGAACCCCATTCACCTATTTCATAAAAGAATGAATATTTACAATCTTCATTTTCACAAATATAGTGTGCTGGAAGAGGATTAACTTCTGTTATATCACTCATTGTCGCTGCAAAAGACGACCCAACTGAACCTCTTGAACCAACTAGATAACCATCTGAAAGAGATTTTGCAACTAGTTTCTGAGCTATAATATACATGACTGCATATCCATTACTTATTATCGAATTTAATTCCCTATCTAGTCTTTTTTGAACTATTTCTGGTATTGGTTCCCCATAGATTCGTCTAGCTTTTTCATAACACATTTCTCTTAATTCTACATCTGAACCTTCTATAATTGGTGGATAGGTATCGTCTGGTATAGGTTTTATATCTTCAACCATATCAGCAATTAAATTACTGTTTTCCACTACAACTTCATATGCCAATTCTTCACCAAGATAACCAAATTCTTCTAACATTTCATCTGTTGTTCTAAAATGTAAATAAGTTTCTTCTTCATCTACCTTAAAACCTTGAGAATACTTAAGAACTTTTCTTAACACTGCTTCATGTTTATCTAAAAAATGAACATCTCCAGTGGCTACTGGAATTTTATTAAATTTTTTAGCTGTATCAATTAGCTTTCTATTAAGTTCTCTTAACTCTTCTTCGTCTTTGACTTCTCCTTTATCAATCATAAATCTATTATTATCTATAGGCATTACTTCAATATAGTCATATAAATCTATTATTTTTTTCATTTCGTCATCAGGTACATTTTTCTTTACAGCTTGAAAAACTACTCCTGCTTCACATGCTGAACCAATTATCAAGCCCTCTTTATATTCATTCAATACACTTCTAAGTATTCTTGGAGCTCTGAAAAAATGATTTACATGTGCATCTGAAATTATTTTATATAAGTTTTTTATACCTACAGAATTTTTTGCTATTAAGGTTATATGATTTGTGCTAAGCTTTGTATAATCAATTTTCCCAAGTACATTGTTTACATCACTTAAAGTTTTTGCACCTTTTTCTGTAAGTATCTGTAAAAATTTATTAAATATAAGTGCTGTAGCCTCAGCATCATCTACTGCTCTATGGTGATTCAAAAGAGGTATACCAAGCTCTTTAGCAACAAGATTCAATCTATGTCTTTTTAATTTTGGCAACATGACTCTTGCCAACATAAGGGTATCTACTTTTTTGTTATTGTATAATAAACCTTGTTCTCTACACTTTTGTGATATAAATCCTGTATCAAACTCTGCATTATGTGCTACTAATACACTATCTCCAACAAATTCCATAAACTTAGGGAGAACCTCTTCAATGGTTGGCTTGTCTTTTATTAGCTCATTAGTTATTCCTGTTAATTCTTGTATTTTATAAGAAATATCTTTTTCTGGATTTATTAATTCACTAAATCTATCTACAATCTTAAAATTTTCTATTTTTACAGCACCAATTTCAGTTATTTTATCATTTGTATTGGAAAATCCAGTTGTCTCTATATCAAATACAACAAATGTTTGTGAAAGTTCTTTGTCATTTGCATCCTCTATAATAAGAGAATCATCTTCAACCAAGTATCCCTCTACTCCATAAAGTATTTTTATGTTATTTGCCTTACCTGCATTCATAGCATCAGGAAATCCTTGTACGACACCATGGTCTGTTATAGCAATAGCAGGATGTCCCCATTTAGCTGCACGTTCTACAAGCTTTTTGACAGAACAAATAGCATCCATAGAAGACATTTGTGTATGTGCATGTAATTCTACTCTTTTTTCTTCTGATTTGTCTTCTCTCTCTGGCCTAGATTCTTTTCTTATCCCACTAATCATCATACTAATTTCTCTTTGATATGTATCATAAACTATGTCACCTTTGATTTTTAAATATGCTCCTTTTTTAACATTTTCAAGTACTCCATCTTTATTTGTGTCTGTTAAAAATAGTTTACAACTTATTGAACTCGTATAGTCTGTAATTGATGCTATCATAAGTATTTTTCCGTTTTTAAGTTCCTTAGTTTCAACATCAAATATATCCCCAACAACTGCAACTGTTCCAGAAGATGAGTTTAATTCAGCTATATTCTCAATCATGGCATTTGCATTATCTCCATAGACTAAGTTTTCATCTACTTCAGACTTAATGACATAACTTTCTTCTTCATGTTCTTCACAATTATTAATCTTTCCAATTTCTAAAGCTCTAATTTTTTCTTCCATCTCTCTATCATTAATTCTTATAAGTCTCTCTTTATTTATCTTTTCATCAACAGCCTTTTCAATTGTTATATTTAAATCTAATCCTAGCTCTTCACTAAGCACAGTTCTAAGCACATAAATTACATTTTTTTTCATTAATCGCTCATAAAATATACCTTTGGGAAGTTTTATTTTTAGTTCTTCATCTAAACAAAGAAATTCTACTTGTTTATACCATCCTGCTATAGATGGACAAAGATACTTCAATATATACAATATATTATTCCAATATTTTTTTATGACATCTTTATTAGATTTTCTTTCAAAACCAGTGAACCTTATCTTCATTCTCATATCTTTAAAGTAATCGAGTTTATACATCAATTCCTCTTTAAATTTATCTAAAAGCTCATGAGAAACAATATCTTTAGAAGTTAGGTAAAAGTAAACTATCTTGTCTTCTTTAAAATAAACTACTCTATTTATGTAAACTTCTTTAAGTTGCTTTCCAAGACCACTATTGTTAATTTCCAACTTATCTAAATATTCCTTAATACTTTCCATGTATATCCTCCTTTCTCAAAATTATCTTTTATATATTATTACCACTTTTTATCTATTTCTATCTATTATTCACTTATCTTTACTTAGAATTAATATTATAACATAAAAATTTTGCTAATATTAACTTTATACCTTGTAAATTATATACAAAAAGACTATAGATAATTTAAATAAAATGAAAACTACCCATAGTCTGTATTTTTTACTTATGTATTACTTGTATTGAGGAACCTCAAAAACTAAACTGCTTCCTCCTCCATAAAGACCAATTAGATTTTCCATAATCCCAGAAATTCCATTCGCCCAATTTACATCAGTTGCATATTGATGCCATGTATAATCATAATTCCACTTCATCTTGTAAATAGTATTTTGATTATATTTAGAACTGTTTATATAATTTTGAGATATCCACTTTGCAGAACCATCTATAGTAGCTTCTACACTAGTCCATCCATTAGAGTATGCTGCTTCTGCCCCTGAAACATTAGCACTTTTATCTATTGCTCCTATTCCAAAAAAATTGTATACTTTAACTGGTTTACTAAGAGGTTGTCCCTTATAAGATGTTAGCGTCTGACCTTGTGCAAGTGTAGATTTGCCATAGGCAGTTTCCCACATAGCATGTGATACCAGATATACAACATCTATATTGTACTTCTTAGCAGCATTTATAAATGCTGCTCCTTGATTTTTAAAGATACTAGAAGATAGACCATTAAGATATGAGTTTAAACTCGATTCTGAAATACCTCCTCTATAACTATTAATCTTCAAAAACTGCATCATACCTTTAGTAGTATTTGTAAAGTTTTTAGGATTTAAATAATACTCTATATCACTTGAACTTGCATTTACAAATGAACTTGTTCTCTGGGCTGAAAAAGTACTATATTCAGGACTTGGAGTGCTTTTTCTATTTCCTGGTGCTACTACATTTCCTCCTGCTGCTGCTTTCTCAACTTGTTTACTTATGTGAGATGCTAAAGTATAACTCAAAGATTTATAATCAATTTTAGCTCCACTTATACCAGACATTCCATTTACTTGACCTGATGATGATGAATTATTTCCACTATTATTAGAATTACTATTTGAGTTATCATTATTCGAGTTATCATTATTCGAATTGTCATTGCCTGTTGAATTGGATAAATAATTACCTACTACAAAGGCTTCTTTATTATTAAAATTAATTTTAGCCCATCCACTACTTTCTGATAGTACTTCTACTTTACTTCCTTTATAAACCTTTCCTAACTTACTATATGTAGAACCAGGTCCACTCCTTACATTTAAAGAAGCTGTATTTACAACTTTGTCAGTATTTTTTTTATCATTATTTTGATTAGAATTATCTGAATTACTTTGGCTTACATCTGATAAGTACATACTAGATACATATGCATCTTTTCCATTATACTTTATTTTAGACCATCCATTACTCTCTGAAAGTACTTCCACTTTACTTCCTTTTGGTAACTTACCTAATAAACCATAACTTGTATTCGGCCCACTTCTTACATTTAGTGAAGTTGTATTTACTTGTTTAGTTTTTGAGTTATTAGTTGAGTTTGAAACATCTCCTAAATAAGAACTAGATACATATCCTAATCTTCCATCATATTTGATTTTAGACCATCCATTACTCTCTGATATTACTTCTACCTTTTGTCCTTTTTTTAATACAGTTATTATTCTATAACTTGTACCTGCTCCATTTCTCATATTTAAACTATTTGAAGTAACTTGTTTTTCTTTATTTGTAGATGTTCTTAAAGAATCACCATTTGATTTTGCTATATATTTTGACGAAGCCCAACCTTCTTGTCCAGATTCAGCTTTTATTTTATACCATCCATCAGAAGAGTCTTTAATCAAAACCTTGTCATCTTTCTTAGCAACAAAGGCTATACTACTTTCGGCAGTTGGCTCATTTCTTACATTTAAATAATTTATAGTCACTATACCTACATCACCATCAGCATGTGCATTTATCATACTTAAGGGTAATACAGCTAATGTTGCTAACGCTGCTTTTTTCTTCACGTACTTCCCCGCCCTTCTTATACACTAAAACAATTTTAATATAATTATACGACAACTTGTGATTTTAGTAAATATTGTCTATTTACATTTTGTATACATTCTTTTTATAAATTCTTTATTCTTCTTATTAAGCTATAGTTTTTTTAAATATGAAAATAGATTTTTTTTATAGTACTTGTAATGTTACATGTGATTACCACATAAATTTATTTTGAGAATACCAAACTTATTTTAAAAACACTGAGTTCTAATAAAGTAACATAAACATCCTAATATGTAGTACAATTTATATATAATAATTTGGAGGTGTAACTATGGATGCAAATAACTTAAAAGAATTGATAGCTAATCATAACAATATAGTATTTTTTGGTGGAGCTGGTGTGTCAACTGAGTCTAATATCCCAGACTTTAGAAGTTCTACTGGACTGTTTAGTCAGAAACTTAATAAACAATTTACTGCTGAACAATTAGTTTCACATACTTTTTTTGTTAGATACCCAGAAGATTTTTTTGAATTTTATAAAGATAAATTAATATATCCTAATGCAAAGCCAAACAATGCTCACATAGCTTTAGCAAAACTAGAAGAGATGGGTAAGCTTAAAGCAGTGATAACTCAAAATATTGATGGTCTTCATCAAATGGCTGGAAGTAAAAATGTTTTAGAATTACATGGCTCTGTACACAGAAATTATTGCACTAAATGTGGTAAGTTTTTTGATTTAGAAGCTATGTTAAACTTAGGTGGTAATATTCCTTACTGTGACAACTGTGGTTCTATAGTAAAACCTGATGTAGTGCTTTATGAAGAAGCTCTCGACAATGATGTTATTACTAAAACAATCTCTGCTATAAGTAATGCTGACTTACTAATCATAGGGGGTACATCATTAGCTGTATATCCAGCTGCAAGTTTTATAGATTATTATAAAGGTAACTATATAGCTCTTATTAATAAAGCAAATACAGTTTATGATAAATCAGCTTCTCTTGTAATAAATAAGCCTATTGGAGAAGTTTTATATGATGCTGTATTAAGACAAATGTAGATTTATTTCACTATTTTTACTATATATATGAGTTTTTATGTTGAATTTAAAGTTTATTTTTAGTATTATCTTTGTTATGATGTTTTAGTAAAAATATGAATAACTTGAAAGGAGCTTTTTATGAAACTAAAAACTATATCCTTACCAGAACTTAATAATTTAGACCCAACACTAGAATCTACATTTATCAAAATGGGTGAAGAACAAGGTGAATTAGCTGAATGTATAGGTAAATTCAGAAATCTAAGTGGAGAAAATAATGACTTAGATGAAGTTGATATTATAAAGAAAACTGCTAAGGAGCTAATGGATGTAGCTCAGACATGTGTTACTATGATGTTTAAGCTAGAAGAGCAATATGGTATTAATCTTGATGAAATACGCAAAGAACATATAAGTAAGTTAGAAAAAAGAGGCTACATAAAAAATATAGATAAGTAAGATTTATTGTTTGTACATTTTTATTGCTTGTACATTATTGAAGTAAATATTTAAAGATGGTATCACAAAATGATTTTTTACTTACATTTGAAATACCATCTTTTTTATTTATATCATTTTTAATATTTTTATAAAAATTTAAAATTCTTTAAGTAAATTTACTTTTACCATCAAGTTTTTATTACCCTATTCCTTTCGCCTTTCTTCATAAAGTTTACTGTATTCTTCCACAGCTTCATCCCATGCTTCTATATCATCTATCCCCTTTTCAACAGCTAATAAATGAACCATCTCAGCCAATTTTGATGCTGACTCTATTATTCCCATTTGCTACACCCTCTCTATTGTCAAATACTTACAAAAACTGTTAATTAGTTCTAATATTTGTTATTATTATTTCCAAAAACTCTAGTAAATAAAAATTTTTTTATTTTTTGACATGATTAGAATATATCTACAAAACAATAGAATGTTTTTAATTATCAAAATTTCTATAAAAAATCTAACTATTATTAAATTTTTTATATATTAAATTGAGAGATAATGAATATATTTATATAGATACATATTAAAATTTATTATAGGAGAGAATATTATATGTTTAAAATTTTTCTTTTTTCTAGTGAACAATTTGTAAGCCTCTTTATATTTGGATTGTTTTTATACTATTGTCCAAAACTAACAAAAAATATTTTACCTTATAGCTACACCGTTGAGAAGATAATTTGTACATTAATGGTAATAGTTATGGCTTTAGAGCAATTCTTAATTATTTCTTCTGGTAATTATAGTACTCTAAACTCTTTACCAATTGGAATTAATTATATCTGCATATACCTGTGTATAGCTATACTTGTTTTTAAACAGTATCATCTTTTTAACATCTTTTTTTCTTGGAGTTTAGTTTGTTCAGTTGGAGAACTCATTTTTTCTAAAAACTTGGGTTATGAATTTCCTAGCTTAATATATTTTATATTTGTCTTTTCTAAGTGTCTGATAATTTATGCAAACATCTATATGGTCGATGTTAGAAAATTTAAAGTTAACAGATACGCACTTAGAGATAATTTAGCTATTTGTTTAATTTATTTTTCATTCATATTTTTACTAAACACATTTACAAATTCACAATACTATTATGGATTTTTAAGCCATAGTATAACTGCTATTTTTACATTTATTTTTGTTACTAGTATTATGTACATACCCGCTCTTTTATCTAATAGAGATACTTTTATACTTGAAAAAAAGAAAAAGAGTAAATAGTTTATTTAAATTCAAAAATAAAGCCACATAGATAATCTTATATATAAAAATTATCTATGTGGCTTTATAAGTTATATTTTATGATTGTTCCTTTACATTTCTGCTAAATAGTACAAAGTTCTAACAGGTTCTCCTGTTGCTCCCTTTGATTTGTATCCAATTGATTTTGATGATGTACTTGTTCCGGCGATATCCATATGTATCCATGGAGTATCACCAACAAATTCACCAATAAAAGCTCCGGCTGTTATACACCCAGCATTTTTACCTCCTATGTTTTTAAGGTCTGCTTCTTCTCCTTTTATCATATCTATAAATTCATCATAAATTGGCATCTTCCATACTCTTTCTCCAGACAAAGTAGATGCTTTTTCTAATTCACAATAGAATTCATCATTATTTGTAACTACAGGAGTTGCAACATTACCCAATAATGTTAAAGCAGCACCAGTTAATGTAGCTACATCAACTACCTTTGTTGCTTTTTCATTATTTATAATGTAATATATTGCATCAGCTAATGTAAGTCTACCTTCTGCATCTGTATTTAAAACTTCAATAGTTTTCTTTGCCATAGAATTAATTATATCCCCAGGTTTATATGAGCCTCCTGATAAAGAATTCTCACATGCAGCTATTACTGATATAACATTTTTCTTTAGTTTATTTTGAGATATAGCACACATAGCGCCTATGACACTTGCAGCACCAGCCATGTCTGTTTTCATGTCTAACATAGAAGCATTTGATTTTAAAGAATATCCACCTGTATCATAAGTCAATCCTTTACCTACTAATCCTAGTATATCTTTACTTTCTTTATTCCCAAAATATCGCATCACTATAAATCTTGGTTTATTAACAGAACCTCTTGAAACAGCAAAAAAAGCTTCCATTCCCAATGCTTTTATTTTTTCTTCTTCATAAACTTCAACATTAAATCCGAACTCTGCACCAAGTCTAATTGCTTCTATTGCTAATGTTTTTGGATAGATTATATTTGATGGTTCATTGACTAGGTTTCTAGCTATTATATTTGAATTAGCTAACACCATTGATTTTTCAATTTGACATTCAGCTTCCTTATCAGTAAATATAATTATATTATCAATTTCTCTTTTTTTAGAATCCTTGTCTTTTGTCTTATATTTATCGAACTTATAATTTCCAAGTAATACACCTTCTGTAAAAGCACCAATTTCATCGCTATTTAAATCAAGATTCAGTATATTAATGTTATTACTCTTGTATTCTTTATTTTTCAATATATTTTTTAACTTCTTACATAAGTTTCCACCTATGATTCTAATTTTTTCTCTATTTAATAACTCCCTCTTACCAAAACCAACAAAACAAATACTTACTAAATTACCATTTTCAAGTAATGTTACAGTATCTATATTATTCTCTTTAGCTTTAAAGTTTTTACTTACAGTATTTAATTCTTCAAATGTTGTAGAAACATCTTCATCATCAAACATTGCTACTACTGTTATAGCATTCTCTAGGTTTTTTAATATTTCTTTAGAGCATTTTATCTTCATACTAAATTCTCCTTTTTAAAATAATTGTTCTATTATGTTTTTGGATTCTTCTAAAGAAGCAAATAATTTATCTTTATTATCTATATCTAAGCAGTCCATTTTATCACTTATTATAGAAACAAACTTTAATATTTCATCATCTAATATCTTTTCTCCATTTTTAGTTATGCCATAAAATGTATTTCGTCTATCTCTACTATCTTCTTCCCTATACACATAATCTTGTTCAACCAATTTATTAAGTAGTATACATAAACTAGAAGTAGATACATGCAAATCTCTACTTAAATTTTTAAGCTCTATTTTATCATGTTTTCTTATTTTTACTAAGGCAAAAAATTGCCTTTCTGTAAGAATCTTGCTTTTTTTATATCTTTCATTATTAATAATTTTTATTAAATTATGAAAGTTATTCATACTTTCTAACAACAAAATAGATAACTCTTTATCGTTCATAACACTCACCTCAAAACTAATGATTTATAACTCCCTCTTATATCCTCAAATACGTTTATATATCTATAACATAATACTTTCTTTTCTTTTTATAATTATACTATATATCAACTTTATTATCTATTTAAATTGTTTTAAACTAAAATCTTACTAAAGATAAACGTTTAAGTTACACAGCAAAATAGTGGGATTTATACTAATCCCACTACTTTATTTGTAAGAACATCTATATTTGTAAATATTTTATCTTATTTTTGCATATTGTTTTTATCTTGATTTTTATTGCTTTGAGATATATTTTGAATTTTCTCCAATACTCTAGGAGTTATAGATAATATATTATCTACAAGATTAATGTTACTATCTAAACTCATTATTCTAGTCTCTCCACTTTCAACAACTACAAATGCTACTGGTTGCACAGATATAGCACCTGCGCTACCTCCAGCAAAATTTGTATCTGCTTTTTCATTTTTTGATTCAATTTCTTTATCTTTCTCATCATATCCTTTTGAGTATTCTCCTCCTCCTATACCAAATCCAATCGTAACCTTTGATATAGGTACAACTACTGTAGTATCTGTTTTTATAGGGTCTCCTATAATAGTATTTGCATCTATAGAACCTTTAATTGTTTCAAGAGTTGTTTCCATAAGACTTTGTATCGAACCTGTTGCTCTCATTACTATCACCTTCCTTATAATTTCCTTTATTCTTATTCATAATTTTATTAATCATTATTATAGTGCGAAATAAATCTTTTATTCTTGACCTTATATGTATCCTTATATTTCCCAAAACATAATCTTTTGTAAAATCCGGATTTACATTTAAATACATTTTTTCTGCATCAATTATATTAAATAAATTTCCATATAGCGTATTTATTAATACATACACAGAAGATGTTAAGCCGATATTTTCAGTTCCAAAATTAATATTTGAATAAAGTTCATGTATTTTTATTTTTTTTAATAGTCTATAAACGCTTAAAAGGTCATCAGCTAATAATATACTTGAATCTATATTATTCTTCATCCCTTCTTTTTTATCATTATTTTTACTATTTTCAGCTGGATAAAGTTGTCTATTTATATTTATTAAATTAAACATGTATTTTATATTAATTGTTAGAAGAATATCGTTGTTATTTATATCAGCTATTAATAAGATGTTTATATGTGACATTAAAATCAATATAAGTATACTTATTATAAAAATTATAGCTATTATTAAATACTTAAAATTAAATAATTCATTAAACTCCATGTTTATATTATCATCAAAAAATTACTATTTATACTTAATTATCCATATTTATTTCGATATAATTCTAATTTTGTATTTACATAAAAAAACACAATAACTTAGAGCCTTTTAAATCCTTAAAAATTTAAAATTGCAAACTAAATCATTGTGTTTTTTAACTTTAATACTATCACTATACATATATAACATTTTATTCATTTGTCGCTACTTCTTGATAATTTTCTATAGGAGGTAACTCTTCAAGAGTTTCTATATTCAATAATTTTAAAAATTCATCCGTTGTTTTATAAATTATCGGTTTGCCTATCTTGTTAAGCCTCCCAGCCTCTCTTATAAGCTCATTTTCAAATAAAGTTTGTAGTACCTTATCACATTTTACTCCTCTTATATCTTCTATCTCCACTTTTGTTATTGGTTGTTTATAAGCAATTATAGTAAGAGTTTCTAATGTAGCTTGACTCAAACTTTTCTTTTTCTTTGGTTCAATAATCTTCTTTATATATTCTGCATAATCTTTATTTGTACACATTTGGTATTTGTTTTCTAACTTAATTATCTGGATACCTCTATTTTTTTCTCTATATTCCTCAATAAGTGAATTTAACATAATCTCTATCTCTTTTGATGAAAGTTCTTCATTTATTATATAGTTTAATTCTTTTATACTTATTGGTTCTCCATATGCAAACATAACAGATTCTATAATATACTTTATATCTTCTCTTTTCATTTTAACACTCCGAACTTTTTCTTATTAGAATATCATCAAAAAATATATCCTGCACTACTACTATTTCTTTTTCTTTTATTAGCTCTAATATAGATAAAAATGTAGCAATTATTTCATCATTTTCATATGATTTTATGATATTTGTAAAAGTAACTTCAAGCTTCTCTTTTATAATATCTCTTATATATAATATTTTTTCTTCTACAGATATTATCTTCTTCCTTACTATTTTATCTAGTTTCTCATCATTAGAATTTTCAATTTGTGATGTTTTAACTTTAAATATGTATGGAAGTATATTTTTTATTGCTTCTATTGATATATCTTCTAAATCTACATTATCATCAATAATTATTTCTTCTTTATTTCTATAAAATCTCTCATTGACACAAGCTACATTTTCTTTTATATCTTGTGATGCTATCTTGAACTTTCTATATTCTTCTAATTTTTCCATAAGTTCTATCCTTGGGTCTTCTTCTTCATCCTTTTGTTTATAAAGTAGATATTTGGATTTTATCTCTAGGAGTTTTGATGCCATAGTTATAAATTCACTAGTTATTTCTAAGTCCATTTTATCTAATAATTTCAGATAATTTAAATACTGCTTAGTTATATCTATTATAGATATATCCTTTATGTCTATCTTATGTTTTGTTATTAAATCATACAGTAAATCTAATGGCCCCTCATAGACTTGCAATTGTATATTATACTTCATATCAATCCCTCTTTAATCTATTTATTTGTATTAAACAAATAAATATACTATTTTTAGTAACACAGCATATATTGGTGTTAATATTATTCTATATATACCAGTAAATAAAGCAATTAATAAAATTATATAACTCATACTTTCAAATTTATACACATATTCATTCCATTTATATGGTACAAATGTAGATATTACTCCCCATCCATCAAGTGGTGGTATTGGAAGTAAATTAAAAGCGGCAAATCCAATACTATATAAAAACACGTATTCAGCTATTGTGTTTATCGCATACATATGCACATACTTATTTATAATTACACAAAGTATGGCGGTCAAAAGATTACAAAAAACACCTGCAAGTGAAACTATCAGATTTCCTATCTTGTAGTTTTTAAAGTTATTTGGGTTTACTGGTACTGGTTTTGCCCATCCTATTCTAAGAATAAACATAGCCAAAAGACCAATTGGGTCAACATGTCTTACAGGATTTAATGTCATTCTACCATAAGATTTAGCTGTATCATCTCCCAATAAGTGAGCTGAATAAGCATGGCCAAACTCATGTATTGATATTGCCATAGCTATACCAACTAAACTTGCTACTATTTCTCCTATATTCATACTTAACATTAATGTACATCTCCTAAATTAAATTTTTAATATTATTATAACAATTAAATAACTTATAAGCAAAATTATTTTATATTATAATGATTTTAGCATACAGACATAAAATTAAAATTCACTTTTTATTTTATAACTTTTATTATTATATCATATTCACTGTGAAAATATAATAATTACACCTATTGTAAATACAATATTATGTTGACATGAATTGACATTATTGTTATTTTATTTATGTATCACTGATGAAAGGAGTACTAAAATGAACAATATTGTGGGAAAAAATGAACTTAAATTTAGATATGCAGTTGAATCAGATACACATCTTATTCTAAATTTCATAAAGGAACTTGCTTCTTATGAGAATCTGTTAGATGAAGTTGTTGCTACAGAAGAGATACTCAATGAATGGCTATTTGTAAAGAAAAAAGCTGAGGTTCTGATTGGTGAATATGATAATAAAGCTATAGGCTTTGCTCTATTTTTTCATAATTTTTCGACTTTTCTTGGTCGTGCAGGAATTTATTTAGAAGACTTATATGTTAAGCCAGAGTTTCGTGGTAAAGGATATGGTAAAGCATTTTTAAAAAAATTAGCAAGCATCGCCATAGAACGTGGATGTGGTCGTTTGGAGTGGTGGTGCCTAGATTGGAACAAACCAAGTATAGATTTTTACATATCAATGGGTGCAGAGCCAATGAAAGATTGGACAGTATATAGAATTGCTGGAGATACACTTAATAATTTAGCAAAATAAATTACATATAAATAAAAATAGCAACTAAAATAGATAAAGTTGCTATTTTTTTATTCATATTTAGATTTTAGTCAATATCATACAAGAACTACAAAAAAATATGTGTTACACTTTGTATAATGTGAAGGGAGGTTACTTAAGTGAAACAAGAAGAGCGCACAGTATGTTTTGATAAAGAATTGAAAGTCGAAGCATATAGATTTAAAGGTATAATGCAAAAATTCCCAAACCATTTTCATGAACATTATGTAATTGGTTTTATAGAAAAAGGTCAAAGATATTTATCTTGTAAAAATAAAGAGTATACTACCAGTACTGGGGATTTACTACTTTTTAACCCTTTTGATAGTCATACTTGTGAACAAATAGATAACAAAGTACTCGATTACAGATGTATAAATATTAAGCCAGAAATAATGAAAAAAACTGTATTTGAAATTACGGGTGAAAATTATTTACCTAAGTTTAATCAATCTGTAATATTTCGTAGTGAGCTAGTACCTCTACTACAAGAATTACATCATATAATCATGGAAGAAGAACTAGATTTTAAAAAAGAGGAACTTTTTTTCTTTCTAATTGAACAATTAATTGAAGAATATACAGAACCAAATCTGCAATTTAACTTAGAGAAAACAAGTATAGAAATCCAAGCAGTCTGTGACTATTTAGAAAACAATTATGCTGAACATATATTGCTTGATGAATTAAGTACTATAGCAGGAATGAATAAATACTCATTACTTCGCAACTTTACAAAATTAAAAGGTATTACACCATATAGATACTTAGAAAATATACGAGTAAATAAGGCTAAGAGACTTTTGGAAAAAGGGGTAGAACCTATAGATGCTGCCATACAGACAGGATTTGTAGACCAAAGTCACTTTACAAATTTCTTTAAGAACTTTATTGGTCTTACACCAAAGCAGTATCAAAACATATTTATAAACAATGACAAAAACAACTTCAAATAAAACGAAAAGGGGAATTAAAAATGGAAACTAAAAATTCAAAATGTATTATGGTAATAGATGAAAATTTACCAATGGGAATTATATCAAATACAGCAGCTATAATGGGAATCACACTAGGAAAATATGCACCAGAAACTGTTGGTTCAGATGTGATTGATAAAACAGGAAATAGTCACTTAGGAATAGTCGAACTTCCTGTACCTATTTTAAAAGGAAACAAAGAACTTATAAAAGATTTACGTAAAAAACTATATAGTACTGACTTTGAAGAACTAACTGTTGTAGACTTTTCAGATGTTGCACAAAGCTGTAATGTTTATGATGAGTTTATTCAAAGAATTGCTAATGTACCAGAAGATGAACTACAGTATTTTGGTATAGCAATCTATGGAAACAAAAAGAAAGTAAATAAACTTACTGGTAGCATGCCTTTACTTAGATAAATATTAAATAATATTTTAAGTTTTATATATTTTTCTAACTCTCTATAAAAAACATAAAATTATAAAATCCTTCTATAAACAATAAATAAAAATACCCCTATAGTAAATAATTCTATACGGGTATTTTTTATGTGGATTATGGTTGTATATCATTTGGTAATTATTTATATCATATTATCAATTATTCTTTGAAGCATTTGTAGATAGCTTGCCTTATTTATATCTTTAGTATTTATTAATTCCACTTCGCCTATTACTTTTTTATCCTTACATATCTTTATCTTTCCTAAAACAGTTCCTTTTTTAATTGGCATTTTAGGATTTTTTACTATTTCAATTTTCTTCTCAAATTCTTTAGAACTTCCTTTTTTGATAAGAGCATTTAAATCTTCCTTAGCAACTAATTTAACTTTGTTTTCATCAGCCTTATCCAATGTAAGTGTTGCTATATTATCTCCTTTACTGCATAGCTTAACGCTTTCATAATTAGCAAATCCATAGTTCAAAAGACTAGATGCATCGTTAAATCTTTCTGGAGAAGTCTCTGCTCCCAAAGTTGCTGCAACCAGATGAGTATTACCTCTCTTTGCAGCTGCTGATAAACAGTATTTTGCTTCTTGAGTAAATCCAGTTTTAACACCAGTTGCTCCTTGATAATGCTTTATAAGTTTATTAGTATTTGCAAGACCTACTGTAACTTGTTTTTTTCCTACTACAACTTTATCCATCCATGTAGTTAAGTATTTACTTATCATTTCATGCTTTAACAGTTCTCTAGACATTAAAGCTATATCATGAGCAGATGTATAGTGATTTGCAACTGGAAGTCCATTTGTATTTGCAAAATGAGTATCATTCATATTTAACTCTTTTGCTTTAGCATTCATTCTATCAACAAATCCTTCAACACTTCCAGCTAAATGTTCAGCCATAGCAACACAGGCATCATTTGCTGAAGCAACAGCTATACCTTTTAATAATGTATCAACCTTTTGAGTTTCTCCTGGCTCTAAGAATATTTGACTACCACCCATACTAGATGCAGTTTCACTTACTTGAACTTCATCATCAAGCTTAACCTTACCTGAATCCAAAGCTTCTACGATAAGTAGCATTGTCATTACCTTTGTTACACTTGCAGGAGGAAGCTTTTTATGAGCATCCTTTTCATATAAAATTTGTCCACTGCCAACATCCATCAAAATTGCTGATTTTGAAGATATATTTAGTTGGTTGGCATCAGCATTTTCCTTATTATTTGCAAAAGAAAAGCTTAAAGGAGTAAACGCAAGTAATATAGCCAAAGCAGTACTAGCTAATTTTTTCATCGATGTCACCTCTTAAAGTTTATTTAAACTTATTTTCTCACATTTAACTTTTTTTATTCTAAATGCCTAGATATACCTTGACCTAAATTTTTTTTCTTCTCAAGCTTTTTAAAATAACCTTCTAAAACACCTTTATTAGATGCATTTTCTATTATTTCAAAAGCATCTTCATAATTCATTCCATATTCTCCTGCTATTTCCATTTTAGTTTGTTTCAAAGCTTTTATAGCATTTTGTCTTGAAATATTATCCATAAGAATCCTCCTATTAGTAAAATTTATATATAATTAGTTTTTACTAATAAAAGATTGTTATAATTGGTATTTTATGTAATATATATATTTTCAACATGATAAATTAAAAAGACCCCTTATAATTCTTAAGATAGTATCAATTGGATTTTTGATATTATTTTAAAAATTATAAGAGGTCTAATTTTCAATTTTATAGTTTTTTATATATTACACTTCCATTATTATAGGAAGTATCATTGGATTTCGTTTAGTTTTTTGATATAAATATTCTTTTAAGTTTTCTTTGATATTATTCTTTAAATAAGCCCACTCTTTAATATTTTTCTCTTCACATTCATTTAAGACATTCTTGATTATATCTTTTGCTCCATCCATTAAATCTTCTGACTCTCTTACATATACAAAGCCTCTAGAAATTATGTCTGGACCTGCCAAAACTTTACCTTCATCCTTAGAAATAGTCACTACAACTATCATAAGACCATCTTCTGATAAATGCTTTCTATCTCTTAAGACTATATTACCTACATCGCCCACACCTAATCCATCGACTAGTATGTTTCCTGTTTGTATACGATTTGCTACTTTAGCAGAATTCTTATCTAATTCCAAAACATCTCCTGTTTGCATGACAAAAATATTTTCTTTGTCCATACCAAGTTGTTCAGCTATTTCAGCATGTCTTTTTAACATTCTATATTCACCATGAGCTGGCATAAAAAATTTAGGTCTAACTAATGCATGTATCAATTTTAATTCTTCCTGACAGGCATGTCCAGAAACGTGTATATCAGCTATATCGCTATAAACTACTTCTGCTCCCTTTTCAAATAAGAAATTGATTACTCTTGATATTAATTTTTCATTTCCTGGTATTGGATGAGCAGATATTATAACTAAATCGCCACTCTTTATTTCTACTTTTTTGTGTTCTGAAAAAGCCATTCTAGCAAGAGCTGACATAGGTTCACCTTGTGAACCAGTTGTTATTATCACTAATTCACTATCTTCATATTTGCATATATCATTTAAATCTATAAGCATATCATCAGAAATATCTAGATATCCTAATTCTTTTGCAACTCCAACTACATTGACCATTGAGCGACCTGATATAGCAACTTTTCTATTAAACTTTTCAGCTGTATTTATTATTTGTTGTAATCTGTGTATGTTGGATGCAAACGTAGCAACTATAATCCTTCTGCCATTTCCTTTTGCAAATAATTCATCAAGACCTACTCCAACAGTCTTTTCAGACATAGTAAATCCTGGTTTTTCTGCATTAGTACTATCAGCTAGCATTAAAAGAACTCCTTTTTTGCTTAACTCACAGAGTCTATGCATATCCATAACATCACCATCAATAGGAGTCAAATCAATCTTAAAGTCTCCTGTATGGTATATTATACCTTGGTCTGTGTGTACTGCAATAGAGTAAGCATCTGGTATACTATGATTATTTTTCAAAAACTCTACTTCCATGTTATCAAGTTTTATAACTTGTCTTGGAGTTATGACATTTAACTTAACATTATTCATCTTATGTTCTTTAAGTTTCACTTGTATAAGACCTATACTAAGTCTTGCTCCATACACAGGCACATTTATTTTCTTTAATATATATGGAAGAGCCCCTATATGGTCTTCATGTCCATGTGTAATAAATATACCCTTTATTTTATCCCTATTTTTGACTAAATAAGTTATATCTGGTATAACTATATCTACCCCTAACATTTCATCTTCTGGAAAACTAAGTCCAGCATCTATAACAATTATTTCATCTTTATACTCAACAACAGTCATATTTTTTCCAACTTCGTTAAGTCCACCTAAGGCCATTACCTTTATCTTGTTGGTGTTCTTTTTGAACAATTGCATCATCTCCTTCTGTCTATTTAATTTTTTAACACGTTCTACAATCCTAAATAATATCAAATCACGCACTCGCTACCAGTTATTCTTATTGTACCATAATTCGTATCATATTTTAAGCTATATTTAAAATACATTTAACGTATTATTTTGACAAACCTATTTTATTTTGATATCCTCTAAATATTATATAATTTAATATCGGATATTTTAGGAGGATTTATGCGTGGTAAAACTCATTGTGCAATAGGAATCTTAACAGCTATCCAAACGTCTTTGATATTTAAAATTCCTATATCTTTAGTTGACATTTTAGTTTCAGCTACTTTCGCTGTACTGCCCGATTTGGATAAATCTAATTCTATGGTCTCAAATTTTATTCTAAAAAACAATATATCCAAATACATATATAGAATTTTTATATATGCTGTTAATATTATTATTTTCTTTATTTCAATAAATATAAATGATAATTTTTATTTAAGTGCAATAATTACATTTATTGCAATTATAATTATTGAAGCAAAACTAACCCACACGTTTCTTAGAAAAGTTTTTCTATCATTAATATTTATACTATTAGCTATATGCTTATACATCATAGAAGTTGAAATATATTTTACAATTTTTTGTCTAATGTTGTCAATTTTTCCCTGGTTGAAGCACAGAAGTTTTTCTCATAGCATATTTGCAACTATAATAATATATTTTTTACTAAAACAGATAGAATTAATCACTAGTATTAATAATTTATCTTTTTATGGGACACTTGGTTATGCAAGTCATATGTTTTTAGGAGATTTATTTACAAAACAAGGAATACCAATTTTTTATCCGTTAAGCGAGAAAAAAATTTCTTTAGGTTTTTTAACAGTTGGAGGTCCATTTAGTAATTTTATAGAAAAATCATTCATTTTCATACTTATAGGATTAATTATATTTTCGATATTAAAACTATAAACACTTTGAAAATTATATATTTATATCTTATAACTGATTTATAATAAAAAATGGAAGAATAGCATAGAATATAAAAGTTCTATACTATTCTTCCATTGACATTAAGCAATAGAAGGTTATTCTTCTGAGTCGCTTATTCCATTACACTCATCACATAGTCCATAAAATTTAACATCATGATCAAGTATTTTAAATTTGTACAATGATTGTATCTCTTTTTCTATATTGTCTAAAAGGTCTTCTTTAGCTTCCATTATCTTTCCACAATTTTTACAAATAAGATGATGATGATTATGACAGTCTTCTTTATGTAGACTAATCTCATATCTTATACATCCATCGTCTAAGTTTAGTTTTGATATTAATCCTATTTCATCTAACAACTGCATTGTTCTATATACAGTAGCTAAACCTATCTCAGGACAGTCAACCCTAACTAAATCATAGATTTCTTCACTACTTAGATGTGAATGGTCATGTTTAAGCAATATTTCAACTATTGCTCTTCTTTGTGGCGTAATCTTAAAACCAGTTTCTTTTAACTTGTCTTTTAATAAATCCATTGTGTTTGCCATAACATCACCCTTACTATTTTCAATTGATAATCTTTATTAAATAATATTGTAATTGATAATTCATTTTTTGTCAAGACATTTGAAAAAATTTAATTTATTCTCACAATATAAATATATACCCATAAAAGATATATTATTCACCAAAATCTATAATTTTTTTAATATTTTTAATAAAAAATAAAAAAACAGATACATACTACAAATGCTTTTTATAATTAATAAATCTTAATTATAGCAAATATAATAAATATCTGAATTTTTATATCAAACTTAATTCTTTATCTAGTTAAGTCCATTTGAGTCATCTTCATCGTAATTTAAACCTTCTTCTTCCATTATAGCAGTATATACAGCTACAACAGTTTCGTACTCTTCATCACTTTCTAAAGGTATTAATATTTCACCTTCTTCGTCTTCATCAATTCTGAAGATTAAAGCTTCTTCAGCCTCTTCATCATCTAAAGGCATTAATATTGCATATTCTTTTCCTTCTGCTTCTAATGTTAATATTATTTCAAATTGGCTTTCAACGCCATTTTCGTCTATTAAATTTATTATATTTTCTTCCATAATGTCATTCACCTCAAATTTATTTTTATTTTTATTATTTATATTATATATCATAAGTATTCAATTTTATAGCTCTTTTATGAATTTATTTTAAAATCTAAATATCCTTGCAAAATTATTACTGCAGCTAACATATCTATAACCTTTTTTCTTTTTTGTCTACTTACATCTGCCTCTAATAGAGATCTTTCTGCTGCTACTGTAGAAAGTCTCTCATCCCAAAAATCTACATCAAGACCAGTTTCTTCTTTTACTAACTCACAAAACTTGATTACTTTTTCTCCTTGTGGACCTAGAGTTCCATTCATATTTTTTGGCAATCCTGATACAATTTTATTTACTTGCTTTTCTTTTATTATTGCTTTTATTTCTTCAATATCTTTTTTCTTACCAACTCTTCTTATTGTTTTTACACCTTGTGCAGTTAATCCCATTAAATCACTCACAGCAACTCCAATAGTTTTATCACCAACATCAAGCCCCATTATTCTTCCGTCTAACATATTGCCTCCTCTGTTTATTTATATTCTACAAGTTAAATACATATTATCAATCATAAAAATTGCAATATGATTTTTCGATGTAAACTGTTCAGTTTACATTAGTAATCATATTGCATTTTTTATTTAAATAGTATATAAACAGTAAAAAATTCTTTAGTTATTTTTTTCAAATATTATCATATTTATACTTATTATTATAAGTGGTATAAGTATATATATAGATGCTGTAGATGCCGCAACTATACCAGAATCGTTAACTAAAAGAGTAATTATACAACCAACCATAGATGCAATAAAACCTTTAAATAAGATTGGGAAGTTGTTCATTATCTTCCTAAAGTGTCTAGATGGCTTGAATATAAGTACTGCAATTACTCCAATTCCTACAAGTAAAATATTTACCCATACACTTGTCTGTGCTAATTGCATATTCATTTGAATTTTTCTTCCAAATGTCTGTAATATCTCTCCTGGCCCATTTAGGAAAATTCGCTGTACAAACATACCTAAATGAGATTCACTACCTGAAACTATATCTAAAGCTGCAAATGCACAAACGACAACCACAGCTGAAATAGCCAGTAATAGAACTTTCTTAAAGTCTAATTTAATATCATATATAAGCATTATAAACAACAAATATGCTACACATTCCGATATAGCTCCACCAACATTTGCCCCCATTGAAGGATATGCACTAGTTATAAGTATTATTAATGAAAAAATTACAACAAGTGCTTTAGAGACCTTCTTATAATGTAATAGTACTGCTAAACCAAATACTGCACTTGCTATAGTTACACCTTCATATTCATTTCCTACTCCATAGTATCTAGCTCCAATAACAGCATCATAACTCATTATGTTATTTTGCATTAAATATGTTCCAAATACAGAATCTATAACTATGACCAAAATAGTAAGTGTCGCAAAAAATCCCATGTGTTTTATATCATTGTCTTTAAATAATTTTCTACCCAGTAAGTATAATATTAATGTAGTAGCAAATATCCCTAGAGATATTGAAAGTGGAGTTTTAAAATTCATCAAAGGAGCTAACATAAATGATAGTGGCATTATTATACCCAATTTTATAAACTCTTTAAGTACTTTGAATACACGCTCTTTATGTGGCATGTGATTTCTAAAGAAAACTGCAAACATTGCAATTACCCAAGAGGCAGATATCACTCCTACAAATCCATTTATAATACTTGACCTTATTGAAGATATAGATACTATCCTTTCATAAAGTGATTTCAGATAACTGGCATTGTCTTCTTTGTTTACCAAAGTGTAACTTCTGCCTACCATCTCTTTATTTTTAAGACCAAATTCATTTAATATATCTACTCCAACATCTAGATTTGCAACAATCCCAGCCTTTCTTGTTGTGGCCGATTCCAATAGACCTTTCCCTTCTCCACTAAATTTTATTATTGGAGAAAGTCTTCTTTTATTTTTATAATCTAAATCGCTTGGGAACGCACTTGATATATAAACAGTGTCATTTTCTCCAACCATAGAAAATACTTGTTCAAGATATTTATTTATATTTTTTACAATGTTTTTCTTCATTGTAGCATAAGTATTATCATTTAGGTTCAATCTATACATATCTAATCTATATGTATCTCCAAGTTCCACAAATATAGCATCGCTATTATTATAAGATTTTTTAGTCTCATCTAGTAACTTATTATAGTCTGTAGACATTCCAAATGGCATTTTAGAATCTTTCTTGTTAATATCATCAATATTACCTAAATCAATTCTTCCATATTGGTCCATAGCAACTAAACATAGATTTCTATTTTTAATTACTTGATTATTTTCAATAATGTCAGAATTTCCAATCACAGATGTCTTTAAACCATTTTCAGATAAAGTTTTACCTAATGAACCTAAGTTTGCTCCATACTCTCCATACTCAAGATTTTCGTTTATAGATTTATTAATACTTAAATCATTTATTTCTTTAGCTTTTTGACCTGTTGCAACTTCAAAAACTTTAGAAGTATCTTGGTCTACTTTTTGAAAATTGATATAGTCTTCAGTAGTTACACTAGCTCTTGTTCCTGCACCCATACTTGCATAAGACCTTCTATCGTCAGTACCTTGATCCCCTCTTATATTCATGAGAGCTATATAACCTCTCTTTTCTAACTCATTTTTTAAGATTGGGATATTCATCATACTTCCAAGATTAGTCCTATTCATATCAATAAATATAACCTTGCCTTTTTCTTCAGCAAAACTATAGCTGACAGTTGATACAAAAATCATAATGACTACCGCAAACAATGACATAATCTTTTTTCTCATTTATTTGACCTACTTTCTATTCAGATAGTGCGTGATTACTTCTTCAAGTATCTCATCTCTTTCAAATTTTTTAATTATAGCTCTTGCATTTTTATGACTAGTTATATAGCTAGAATCACCAGAAAGGAGATACCCTATAATTTGATTTATAGGGTTATATCCTTTTTCAACTAGTGCTTTATATACAAAATCAATAGTGTCTCCTACACTCATTCTATCCTCTGGTATCCCTTCAAATTTCATAGTGTAGTCTAAATCTTTTTCCAAATTAAAAACCTCCTTAAGTGAATGTTATTTAACTTGTGTCTTAATAACCTCACTTGCATAGCTTAAAGCTTGGTCAACCTTAGATACATCACTAGCTCCTGCTTGTGCCATATTAGGTCTTCCACCACCTTTTCCTCCAGCTATTTTTGCAACTTCTCTAACAATATTACCTGAATGTATTCCCTTGTCTAATACATCTTTAGTGGCAGTAACTACAAAGTTAACTTTATCATCTACTACATTTGCTAGTACCACTACACCAGAACCAAGCTTATCTCTTAGATTATCTGCTGTTTCTCTTAGTGTATCCATGTCCATACCTTCAAATTTATTAGTTATTAAATTAACTCCATTTACTTCAACTTTAGAATCAAAAATAGAATCAGCTGATTGTAAACTCATCTTAGCTTTCATATCATGTAATTCTTTAGATAAATTTTTATTCTCTTCTAATAAAGAGCTTATTCTTTGAATTAAATTATCTTCCTTAGATTTTAAGCTTACACAAACTTCAGAGATAATACCGTCTCTTTCTTTTAGATATTCATAAACAGCTTTTCCTGTTATTGCTTCTATTCTTCTTACACCTGCTGCTACTCCACCTTCAGATAATATCTTGAACATTCCTACTTGAGAAGTATTTGTCAAATGAGTTCCTCCACAAAGTTCTGTAGAATAATCTCCCATAGAAACTACTCTTACCTCATCACCATATTTTTCACCAAATAGTGCTGTAGCTCCTTTTTCTTTAGCTTCCTTTATATTCATAATATCACATTTTATGTCTAAAGACGCTAAAATAACATTATTTACTTTTTCTTCTATTACTTTTAATTCTTCATTTGATATAGCTTCAAAGTGAGTAATATCAAATCTAAGTCTTTCTGGAGTAACTAAAGAACCAGCTTGATTAACATGGTCTCCTAATACTTCTTTTAATGCCTTATGAAGTAAATGCGTAGCACTGTGATTTCTTGCAGCTGCCATTCTAATTTCTCCATCTACCAGTGTCTTCACTTTATCTCCATTGCTTATTTTTCCTGATTTTATTACACCTATATGTTTTATACTATTATTAGCTCCTTTTTTAGTATTTAGTACTTCTACAACTAGGTTTTCATTAGTTATTAATCCACAATCTCCAACTTGTCCTCCACCTTCAGGATAGAAAGTAGTATTGTCTAGTACTATAGATACCTTATCGCCTTCTTTTGCACTTTGAACTAACTCATCGTCTTTAACTATAGCTTCAATAATTCCTTCTCCATATATTTCAGTATATCCATTAAACATACTATCAACTGTAGATTCTAATTTTGATAGAGGGTCTTCCTTCCAACTTTCTCCATCCATATTTCCTCTCGCATTTCTAGCTCTTTCTTTTTGTTTTTCCATTTCTTCATTAAAAGCTTCTTCATCTACAGATAAATGTTCTTCTTCTAAGATTTCTTTAGTCAAGTCTATTGGGAAACCATAAGTATCATATAATTTAAAGGCTTCTTGACCACTTAAAACAGTTTTTCCTTCACTTTTTAATACTTCTATATAAGAATTTAATATTTCTGTTCCTTGGTCTATAGTTTCATTGAATTTTTCTTCTTCTATACCAACTACTTTTTTAATGTAGCTTTCTTTTTCAACTAAAACTGGATATGCTTTATCATTTACTTTTATAACTTCATCTATTAGTTTCTGTAAAAATAATTCTTTTACACCTAATAATTTACCATGACGAGCAGCACGTCTAAGAAGTCTTCTAAGAACATATCCTCTTCCTTCATTTGATGGAAGTACTCCATCGCTAACTAAGAACGTTACAGCCCTTATATGGTCAGTTATTATTCTTAGTGATATATCATTTTTTGGATTCTCTCCATATTTTACTCCTGTTAATTTCTCAACTGCTTCTAATATAGACTTAATTGTATCTACTTCAAAGATAGTATCAACTCCTTGCATGATACATCCCATTCTTTCAAGACCCATACCTGTATCTATATTTTTACTTTCTAATAAGCTATAGTTTCCTTCTTCATCTCTATCAAATTGAGTAAATACATGGTTCCAAAATTCCAAATATCTATCACAATCACAGCCTGGTTTACAATCTGGATTATCACATCCATACTCTTCTCCTCTATCGAAATAAATTTCTGAACAAGGACCACAAGGACCTGTACCTATTTCCCAGAAATTATCATCTTTCCCAAGTCTAACCATTCTTTCTTCTGGGAAATTCATTTCTTTTGCCCATATATCATAAGAATCATCATCTTCTTCATATACAGTTACCCAAATCTTATCTTCTGGTATATTTAACCATTCTGTAACAAATTCCCATCCCCATTTAATTGATTCTCTTTTAAAGTAATCTCCAAATGAAAAGTTACCCATCATTTCAAAGAATGTAGCGTGTCTTGCAGTTATACCTACATTTTCTATATCTCCTGTTCTTATACATTTCTGAGATGTACACATTCTTACATTTGGAGGTACTTCTACACCTGAAAAATAGTTTTTCAAAGGTGCCATACCTGAATTTATAAGTAATAAACTCTTGTCATTGTTTGGTACTAAAGAATAACTATTTGCTACATAATGACCTTTTGACTCAAAAAACTCTAAAAACTTACTTCTTATTTCGTTTAATCCCATCTTTTCCATATTATGTTCCTCCTGATAAATTTTATTTTTTCGTTTAAATAAAAAACCTCGTCCCTATAAATAAATTTATAGGGGCGAGGACAATCGCGGTACCACCCTAATTATCATAAAAACTATGATATCTTCGGAAAACCTTAGCTATAACGTAACTACCGTCAATCTCTACTTATATATTCTTTACATAATATAAATTGTTCAAGATTGCTACTAAAAGGCTGCTTCAAATATTGTATTCTAAGGGCTTCCAGCATTTTCCCTCTCTCTGTAAGACATCAAATATTTTACTATTCCTTATCACTGTATTTGCTTTTTAATTAATATACTAATTATATTACTAAATTTTACAAAATTAATCAATACTATATTTCCATATACAATAAATTTATTTTATAAACTTTATTCCACTTTAATATACTTTATTGTTTATTTTTTTAATTTTTTAGATGTTTTTATAAACTTTTCTCGATTATTCCTCCACCTACTACCAGGTCTCCATCATACATTACTACAGATTGACCTTTAGTAATAGCCCTTTGAGCTTCATCAAAAACTATTTTAATAGTATCTTCTCCTATTTTGTGAATAGTCGCTGGTGATGGTTTTGCTGAATATCTTATTTTTGCTTGAACTCTTAGTGGTTCTTCTAATTTATTTATTGATATAAAGTTAACATCTTTTGCAATAAGTTCTTTTTTAAACAATTCTTCATTATCTCCAAGAATTATAGTATTATTTATTGGATTTATATCTATTACAAACATTGGTTTCCCAAAGGTAATTCCAAGACCTTTTCTTTGACCTATTGTATAGTATAGTATACCCTTGTGTTTTCCAAGTATATTTCCTTTAGTATCTACAAAAAAACCTTCTTCAATACGCTTTTTAGAATGTTTTTTTACATAATTTGCATAGTCATTATCTTTAACAAAACAAATTTCCTGACTATCAGGCTTATTGTGGACTGCCATTCCCATTTCTTTAGCAATTTCTCTTACTCTATCTTTTTCATAATCACCTATTGGCAATAAAGTATGTTCTAGTTGTTCTTGTGTAAGATTATAAAGTGCATAAGTTTGGTCTTTTTTATCCGTAACAGATTTTTTTAGCAAATATCTTCCTGTACTTTCATCCTTTTCTATCTTTGCATAGTGACCTGTAGCCACATAATCACAACCTATTTGTCTAGCTTTCTTATAAAAATCATTAAATTTTATATGCTTATTACAAGCTATACAAGGATTAGGAGTTTTTCCTTCTAAATATTCATCTATAAAATAATCTATTACTTTTTCTTTAAATACTTCTCTAAAATTTAGAACATAAAATGGTATACCTATTTTATTTGCTACTCTTCTAGCATCTTCAACTGCTGATAAAGAGCAACAACCACCTTCATTTTCAACATCGTCATCATCTTGCCACAATTTCATAGTAACACCAATGACATCATAACCTTGTTGTTTTAAAAGATATGCAGCTACAGAGCTATCCACTCCTCCACTCATACCTATCATTACTTTTTTATTCATAAACAAATTTCACCTCATCTTTTGCATTACTTATTATTATACCATATAGAGCAAGCATTGTATTTATTTAAAATATAGCTTGCTCTATTTTCTAAAAAAAATAATATTATTAAGTAATTTTAAAAGATTTAAGGTTAATTTTTTATTTACTAATTCTTAACTACATCTACTGATGCTGTTGTTTCTGTTATTATTTTATTAGAATTACTAACATCAACTAGCTGTATTTTTACTTTATAAGTACCTTCTGTATTTCCAACTAGATAAACTGGTGTTGTTGCATCTTTTAATGAAAATCCTTCCATTGGACCCCATCCTGTGTTTACTATGTTAAACCAATTTCCATTGCTATCTTTGGCAATTAATTGTATTCCACCTAAACCTGCTGAACCATCTTCCTCTTTTATTTTTACTCTTACATTCTGATAATCATTTTTACCTTTGTTTAGCGTAATCTCTACTGGTGTTCTATTTTCAGTATTTTCAAATTTAGGTATACTACCATCTTGATTTTCATCTATTTTATTTTCTTGTGTTATATTAACAAGTTCATTCATAGTGATAGAAGCTTTGCCCCAAGTAGCAGTTTTTGAATCTTGTGATAGTTTACACTCTCCAAATCCATTAACAACAACTTTATCTTTATCATAATTATCTGTTTGTATTGGAGTATATTCACTTATATTACAATTATCTGTCAAAGTTAAGTTTGCGTTAGTTTCACTTACAACTCCATCAGCTTTTACATATTCTACATTTACTCCATACCATCCATTTCCACTTGTTCTAAGATTTGAAGCTGTTACTGATGAGCCATTTACTATTAGACCTGCACCCTTATTGTTATTCAAAGTTACATTATTTAATTTAATATTTTTTGATAAATAAACATGCATTCCTGATTTATTTATCCTATCAGAATCTAAACCAGTTACTTTTAGATTGTTTATTTCTACATTATCTATTCTGTCTAACGTCACTATATTTTCATATCCTGGTATAGTATCAGTAAATTCTGCAGATTTTATTAACTCAGCATCATTAATGCCATTTATAATTATTTTTTTATTTATAACAATTGGCTTTTCGACATTTATTTGTCCATCTATTTCCCATATTTGACCATCTTCTTGTAAATCAAGTGCTTTTTCTAATGTAGCAGTATTATTAATTTTTATTGTCTCAACTTTAACAGGTTCAGCTACTTTTACTGTAATACTTGGTAGTGATAATCCTTCTGATAGTTTATATCCATTTGCTAAATTGGCCTTGAATACATATGTTCCTGATGTTGTAGGACTATACTCTGGTGTACTTTTCCAGGTTACCCCTACTTTAGTATTAGCTACTCCAGATACTGTTGCTGATAGCTCTTTTGGTAAGTTTAGTCTGCTTAACTCTGTTCCATTTTCTACATTTTGAATTTTTATTGAATCTTCAAGTGCTGTTATTGATGTTATCAATTTGTCTTTTACAGACGAACCACCACCTGAACTACCTCCACTTGATGAAGAACCTCCAGATGAACTTCCACCTGGTTTAGTACCATCTATACTTGGACTCTGAGAACCTTCTACTTTATCAGTTATTGTTCCTTCATTTTTTATATTTGTTCCTGTTGCATCATTTTTTATATTTGTTATTTTACCATTATTCTTAACTACAACATTACTAGAATTATTTTGTATCTCTACTTTTTCTATTTTTGCTCCACTTTCATTTATTATTGTTCCACCTTTACTGTCTTTAACTAATACTTTACTTATTGTCCCTTTATTAACTATATCTGCATTTGGAGCAGTTACTACTATAGTCCCTGTATATGTACCGTTTAAATTTACAGAAATTGAATTATTAGTACTTAATGATAAATCATTTGATATAGTTCCTGATGGCTTAACATTTATAACATCATTTGCATCAGCCTTAACTAAGGCTGTTTTTAATTCTTCTAAGTTTTTAACTTCATATACTGTTGTAGATTGTGATTTTTTTATTTCAGAAAAAGCATTTTCATTACCTGAGCCTCCAACCTGTGTGATTGTTTTTAAGCTTTTAGTATTCAATACTTTTTCTTGTTCTTTATTTAACTTGTTTCCAACTAAAACTACTGGAGAATTATTTTTTGCTGCTAGTGAACCTACTGCTAGTGAGTCTATAAGGTCACCTTGTTTATTCATACCATCTTTTGTTATATATGCATTTTTCAACTCTTTTGTCTCGTATAGACCTCTTATAACAGCAGCATTAGTTTCATTTCTATCATTTCCTGACAATCTTTTAGGACTAGGTAAAGTATTTTTTGTTGCTTCTGAGATTGACTTTACACCACCAATTACATAAGATGTTTTTATACCTTTATCTTTTATAAATTGACTCGATAATTTTATACCCTCATTTGGACTAGAAAGTATTATTGGCATTTTATTTTGAGCTGCTGCTGCTCCTACACTTACTGCGTCAGCTAGACCTTTTTCACCATTAACAACAACTATTTTTGAAATATTACTAGTAGTTTTTCTTCCAAGAGATTCATCTAATTTTTTAGCTAATTCTAAAGATGTTTGATACCTATCATTTCCAGATATTCTTTCTGTATCAATTTTTAGAGATTTTAATTGAGCTTCTACTTCTGAACCCAGAGTTTTTACTCCACCTATTAAGTATACTTTTTCGGCTTTTAATCTTATTATTTCAGCCTTCGTTCTATCATCTAATTTATTATTTTGTGTTAAAAGAATTGGTGCATTTTTAGAACTTGCAAAAGGAGTTGCAGTCAATGCATCCACTATAGTATTATCATTTACTAATATTACATTTTTAGATGTATCCCATCCTTTTTTACTTATTTGTATAGCAGTCTCCCATCTACCAGAACCTTTAAGTGTGTCACTGTTCGTTTGAGCATTTGATATGCCTACTGTTACACTGCTAACTACTAATGATATAGTAAGAATTGCTGCTATTTTCTTTGGTACTTTCATAATTTTTCCCCCTAATAGTGTTTTTAATTTGAAATGTGCCTTTTTCACGAAAATAGCATTTTTAGATAATTTCTTTGAAAATATATTTATATATGAAAACCTTCTAAACGATTGATTTGCTGGGATTTATTATATTCTTATTGTTTAGAGATTATAGAAGTGTATATTTTTTATTATTAGATTAATTTATAAAACGGGTTAAAACAAGGAATCTGGGCAATAAAAAATAGCCATTTTCGTGAAAACGGCTATTTTTCTTTACTACATCATTATACACTTTTTTAAAATTGTTTTAAACCAATTTTTGGAAAATTATTCCTTATTTTTATTCTTCTTCCTCAACATCATGGTCATGAGCATCATCTATAACATATCCATCTAATTCTGGTATATGAATATTATTCTTTTGAGCATAATCTATAAGAGCTGCTTTTACAGCTTGTTCTGCTAAAACTGAACAATGCATCTTTACTGGTGGTAAACCATCTAAAGCTTCAGCAACAGCTTTATTTGTAAGTTCTAATGCATCTGCTATAGTTTTACCTTTTATCATTTCAGTTGCCATAGAAGAACTTGCTATAGCTGAACCACAGCCAAATGTCTTAAACTTAACATCCTTGATTATGTCTCCTTCTATGTCTAAAAATATCTTCATTATATCTCCACATGTAGGGTTTCCAACTTCACCTACACCACTTGCATTATCAATTTCTCCCATATTTCTTGGATTCATAAAATGTTCCATAACTTTATCACTATATTGCATTATTTTTTCCTCCTACTCAATTTATGTCTATTTTTTATGTTTTATCTCTCTGTCTACTTTACTAAGCCTTGTTTCTTCGCATCATCATAAAGTGGTGACATACTTCTAAGTCTTTCTATAACATTTGGTAAATTCTCTAATATATAATCTATATCATCATCTGTTGTAAAATCTCCAACTGTAAGTCTTAATGAACCATGTGCTATTTCATGTGGTAAACCTATTGCAAGAAGTACATGTGAAGGGTCTAATGAACCAGAAGTACAAGCAGAACCGCTTGAACCAGCAATTCCTAGCATATCTAATAATAAAAGTATTCCTTCACCTTCTATAAATTGAAATGCAAAGTTTGCATTTCCTGGAAGTCTATTTTCTAAACTACCATTTATTCTTGTATAAGGTATTCTTTCTAACACACCATCTATTAGCTTATTTCTAAGACGAGTTAAAGTCTCTACATGATTTTGCATATTTGCTTTAGCTAATTCTGCTGCTTTTCCATATCCAACTATTGCAGGTATATTCTCTGTACCAGCTCTTTTACTTTTTTCTTGTGCTCCACCATGAACAAAGTTATGAAGTCTTACACCTTTTCTTATGTATAAAGCTCCTACACCCTTTGGTCCATATATTTTATGTGAAGACATACTCATCAAGTCTATTCCTAGTTCTTTAACATCTACTGGAATATTACCTGTAGCTTGTACTGCATCAGTGTGGAATAATATCTTGTGTTTTTTAGCTATCTCAGATATTTCTTTAATAGGTTGTATAGTTCCTATTTCATTATTTGCAAACATTATACTTATAAGTATAGTAGTATCTTTTATAGAATCTTCTAATTCCTTTAAATCTACTTTTCCTTCACTATCAACATCCAAATAAGTTATTTCAAATCCGTGATGTTTTGCTAAGTATTCACATGTATGAAGTATCGCATGGTGCTCTATCTTTGAAGTTATTATATGATTGCCTTTATTTTTATTAGCATAAGCTACACCTTCTAATGTCCAGTTGTCACTTTCTGAACCACCAGCTGTAAAATACACTTCACTAGGTTCAGCGTTTATAAGGTCTGCTACTTGTTCTCTTGCTTTATCTAATGCATCTTTTGCTTCTCTTCCGAATGTGTGAAAACTAGATGCATTACCAAAATAATCTGTTAAGTATGGCATCATTGCATCTAATACTTCTTTTTTAACAGGTGTTGTTGCAGAATAATCCATATACAATCTTCTTTTTTCCATTACATTCATCTCCAAATCTATTTTTTAATATTTGTTATATCATTTTCTAATTTATTTTTGTTATAGTCATTTATCATATCTTTTAGAGTAATTGAATCTATAACATCTTCTATACCCTTTTTCATCTTTTCCCAAACTATTTTCGTTACACACATGTTTGAGTTTTCACATACATCTTCATCTAGTACACAGTCAGACAATGCAACTGGTCCTTCTAATACTACAAGTATATCACCTACTGTTATGTCTTCAGCATTCTTTGAAAGCAAATATCCTCCTTGAGCACCTCTTACACTTTTTACTAGACCTGATTTTTTTAAAGATGAAAATATTTGTTCTAAGTACTGATCTGATATTTTCTGTTTCTTAGCAATAAATTTTAATGATACTGGTCCATTATCTTGATTTAATGCTAATTCAAACATTGCTTTTAATCCATATCTACCTTTCGTAGACAACTTCATATATTATCACCTCTATATAGAAATCTAATTCATACTGATTTAGTAGGAATTACTTTCAACATAATTTTATTATACCCTACTAATTTTGTCAAGATTAATTTGAAATTTTTTATTTTGAATAAATACCCCATTTTCCAATGTTCTCAAATCCTAGCTTTTTATATATCTTTCCAGCTTCTTCATTATCATAAAACAAACAAGGTATTTTATTTTCTCTTAGGAGTTCTGAACATAGTTTAATAAGGCACTTTGTAGCAAGTCCTCTAGCTCTATACTTTGGATGTGTACCTACTCCAATTATCATTGCATGAGTTTTATTTTCTGAAGTACTCTTTGCCATGGATACTACTTGTTTGTTAATCTCTATACAATACCCTCTACCTGTCCTCAATCCATTTTTTAAATTATCTAAAGTCGTACTGTGAAATTCATCTATCAAATCATAAAGTCTTACTGTCTTTTTAAGATTTCCCAGCCTAATCTTTTTTATCTTTTCACTACAGTTATTATCCACCAAAAACTTTCTAGTTTGAAGTTTACAAAAATCAACTGTCTTTAAATTATTAAGTCCCAATCTATTAGCTAAAGCTCCTACAGCACATATTTTACCAGAAATTTCTTCATAATTAGTATTACAAAGTAGATTATAAAAACCTTCAACATCATATTCTCCATCAGAATAAAACATCATAAACTCAAAATATTTAAGTAATATTGCCCTTATCTCACCCTTTTCATCTATATCTCCCCAGATATTTAAAAAATTATGCCCATATCCATATCTTTCGATATCTCCTATTATAAACAAATTGTACTCAGGTTCTCTTTTTAAGTATTTCATAACTCTACTATGGTAAGTTGAATTAAGTCTTATAATCATAATATCTACCCCCGATACATAACGTTCAGTTTAAAAATCACTATCTAGATATTCTAAATATTTCTTTATATTTGTCTCAGTTTTATTTTCTTGTGGTATGTAGTAGATACTATCTTTTATACTATCTGGTAAATACTGTTGCTTTACATAATGATTTTTAAAGTTATGAGGATATTTGTACCCACAACCTCTACCTATATCTTTAGAACCAGAATAATGTGCATCTTTTATACTGTTTGGTATGTCCTTAACAAACTCTTTATCCAATTCATCCATAGCTTTCATTATTGCTATACATGCAGAATTAGATTTTGGAGATGTAGCTAAAAGAATAGTAGCTTCTGCCAGTGGTATTTTTGCTTCTGGAAATCCAAGTTGCATAGCTGAATCTACACATGCCTTTACAATCATAATAGCATTTGGGTAAGCTAAACCTATATCTTCACTTGCTATTACCAAAAGTCTTCTACATATACTTATCAAATCTCCACCTTTTATAAGTCTTGCTAGATAATGTATAGACGCTTGAGGGTCACTTCCTCTTATAGATTTTTGAAATGCACTTAAAATGTCATAATGACTATCACCATTTTTATCATAGTTTATAATCTTATTAAAGGTAGATGACTGTATTACATCTGAATCTATATGAGTTATATTATCTTTATTTGGTTTAGTTGAATAAACTACCATTTCCAAAATATTCAAAGCTCTTCTCATATCTCCATCAGAAAGAATAGCTATATCTTCAATTGCATCCTTATTACATTCAATATCCATATAACTTTCTTCATTTAATACTTCAATAGCTCTTTCCAAACCTTTTTCTATATCAAACTTCTCTAAAGGTTTAAATTCAAACACAGTAGACCTGCTTAAAAGAGCTTTATACACATAATGGTATGGATTTTCTGTGGTACTAGCAATTAAGGTTATACTTCCATTTTCCATAAATTCTAATATTGATTGTTGTTGTTTTTTATTAAAGCTTTGTATTTCATCTATATATAACAAAACTCCATTTATATTATTTATACTTCCAAGTTCTGATATTACCTTTTTTATATCTTCTAGAGATGAATTCGTAGCATTTATTTTATAGAAATTTTTATTGCTTTTTTCTGCTATTATTTCTGCTACTGTGGTTTTACCAACACCTGGAGGACCAAAAAATATCATATTTGGTAAAAAATTAGATTGTAATATCTTAGACAATATTTTGCCATTACCTATTATATGACTTTGACCTATTACATCATTCATTGTTTTTGGTCTTATTTTATCTGCTAAAGGCATCTCCTCACTCCTTTTTTGATTAAAATACTTACTCTATAATTATTTCAATAATTCGTCTAAAAAAGGTATCTATTTGAAATAGATACCTTTCCTAATCTCAATCTATAAAAAATATAGATTATTGATTGTTTTTTAATTTTTTCAATTCATCTGTAAGTTTATCATTAAGTATTCTTATATGAGTACCTTTCATACCTAATGATCTTGATTCTATCACACCTGCACTCTCAAATTTTCTAAGTGCATTTACTATTACTGATCTAGTTATACCAACTCTATCAGCTATCTTACTTGCAACAAGTAAACCTTCTTTACCATCTAATTCAGCAAAAATATGTTCAACTGCTTCAAGTTCGGAGTAGGACAGAGTGCCTATTGCCATTTGAACTACAGCTTTCTTTCTCATTTCTTCTTCTAACTCTTCACCTATTGCTCTTAATATCTCAAGACCAACAACAGTCGCACTGTATTCAGCTATTACTAAATCATCATCATTAAATGAAGCTGAATATCTTGAAAGTACTAATGTTCCAAGTCTTTGACCGCTACCTAAGATTGGTACTACTGTAGTATATTTTTGTAATCTTCCATGTTCTTCTGGAAAAATTTCCAATATCTTTTCACCATTTAAATTTTCTAATGTCTCATCAATCTTTAATACATTTTGAGTATATTCATCTGAAAATTTCTTTTGTTTAGTATACTCATCTTCTATAACTGAACTGTCTTGAGCATCATTTAAATGAAGACCTAATACTTTACCTTTTGCACTTACTACATAAACATTAGAATTTAAAACATCTCCTAATGCTCCGGCCAGTAAATCAAAAGAGACACTACTTCCACCACTTGTTTGTAATGTTTTATTTATTTTCCTTGTTTTTTGTAACACTTCACTTGCCATTTAATCATCTCCTCATGAAATTTAGGCCTTTTAATAACCTTTTATATTTTCTAATATTATTTTCATCTCTAATGAAAATTTATTTTTTATATTAGTTGTTTACACTTGAAAGATTATCATAGATTGGAACCTTTTTCAAGAGAATTATGTGATTTTTTTCAATTTTCACTCTTTTCCGTCATTATGCTCTTTTGACTCTTTATTACATTCTTTATTAGAACACACTGTTTTTGTTTCAGATTTAGTCACTTTTTCAACCATATATGAACCACACTTCTCACAAAACTCTCCTGTCGGCTTATTCCAAGCTACAAAGTCACAGTTTGGATAATTAGAACATCCATAAAAAGCTTTACCTTTTTTAGATTTTCTAAGTATAATATCTCCTTCTTCACATTTTGGACATTTAACACCAATTTTATTCATAATTGGTCTAGTTGTTTTACAATCTGGATAGTTTTTACAAGCCATAAATTTTCCAAATCTACCATATTTTATAACCATATTAGAGCCACAATTTTCACATATTTCATCAGTTTCTTCATCCATATTTACTTTTTCTATATTTTCAAGTGCTTCTTCAATAGCTTCTTTAAGTGGAGCATATGATTCAGATACAATCTCTTTCCAGTCTGTATTTCCGTCTTCTATAACATCAAGTTTACTTTCCATATCAGCGGTAAAATCTACATCTATAAATTTATTAAAATTATTTTCTAAAATGTCAGTAACTATTATACCAAGTTCTGTTGGACATAGACTCGTTCCTTGTTTTTCAACATATTCTCTATTTAATATAGTAGCTATAGTTGGAGCATACGTACTTGGTCTACCTATCCCTAATTCCTCTAATGTTTTTACCAAACTAGCTTCTGTATATCTTGCTGGTGGTTGTGTAAAGTGTTGGTCTGGTAATACATTTTCTATATTCAATATATCGCCTTTGTCTATACTTGGTAAAATTTTATCTTCTCTCTCTGAAAAATTGTATACCTTAGTGTAACCATCAAATTTCATTTTTGAACCAGTAGCTTTAAATACAAGGTCTCCTATTTTGCATTCTACATTTAATATATCGAATACTGAATCCTCCATTTGGCTAGCTACAAATCTTCTCCAAATTAAATTATATAACTTGTACTGGTCTTTGCTCAGTGAAGCTTTTATACTATCTGGAGTTCTGTCAACAGAAGTTGGTCTTATTGCCTCATGGGCATCTTGAACTTTTTTAGTATCTTTTTTTTCTTTTTTATCACTACTATTTTTATAGTAGTTGTCGCCTAGATTACTTACTATATAACCTTTGGCTTTTTCTCTTGCTTCATCAGAAATTCTCTTAGAGTCAGTTCTTATATATGATATAAGACCAACAGTACCTTCACCTTCTATATCTATACCTTCATATAATTCTTGGGCTATCATCATTGTCTTTTTAGTAGTGAAGAATAGCTTATTTGCTCCTTCTTGTTGAAGCATACTTGTTGTAAATGGTTTTGGAGCTGATTTACGTCTTGATTTAGATTCTATCTTCTCAACTTTTAAATCTTTGCCTTCCATTTCTTTTAGTATTTCGTTTACAGCTTCTTCATTTTCTAATTCGATTTTTTCATCATTCTTACCATAAAATTTTAAAGTTATATCCTTATCTTTTGCTGTCTTTGCTTCCACATCTATTGTCCAATATTCTTTTGGAATAAATGCTTTTATTTCTTTTTCTCTATCACAAATTAATTTTGTTGTAACAGATTGTACTCTACCTGCACTAAGACCTTTTCTAACCTTTTGCCACAATATAGGGCTTATCTGATAACCTAAAAGTCTGTCTAATACTCTTCTTGCTTGTTGTGCATCAACCAAATTTATATCAATATTTCTAGGATGCTTAATTGCTTTTTTAATTGCATCCTTAGTTATTTCATTAAACTCTATTCTACAATCTTCAGATTCATCTAAATTTAGTATATGAGCTAAATGCCATGATATAGCTTCACCCTCTCTATCAGGGTCGGTTGCTAGATACACTTGTTTAGACTTTTTAGCTTCTTTTTTTAATTCTTTTATTACATCGCCTTTACCTCTTATGTTTATATATTGAGGTTCAAAATTATTTTCTATATCTACACCTAATTTACTTTTAGGTAAATCTCTGACATGACCAACTGATGCTTTCACTGTGTAATGACTTTTTCCTAAAAATTTTTCTATGGTCTTAGCTTTTGCAGGCGATTCTACGATGACTAATGTTTTGGCCATAAAACCACACACCCCCACTACCTAATCTTAATTTATACATTTAAACTGTACGTTTTATTATTCATTTCTACTACTAACTCATTTAGTACTAATTCATTGATTATTGAATTTACATACTTTATTTCTATACCAGTATAATCACAAATACTATCTATATGCAAGTTTCCTTCTCTTTTTATAGCTTCTATTATTTGCTTAGACTTGGCATTTAGACTTATATTATCATATTTTTGATTTATTTTTTTATCAATAATATTAAATATGTTATATTCATTCAAAATATCATCTATATTTTCAATTAATTTTGCACCTTCTTTTATAATTTTATGACAACCTCTACTCATTTGGGAATTTATATTACCAGGTATCGCAAAGACATTTTTTCCATGTTCAAGAGCAAAATCTACTGTGATTAATGCACCACTTCTAATTGCTGCCTCTACAACCACTACTCCATCACTTAATCCGCTAATAATCCTATTTCTATTAGAAAAATGATATGGTGCTACTGTCGAGTTAATATTATACTCTGATAATAATAATCCCCCATTTTCTAATATTTTATTTGATAAATATAAATTTTGTTTTGGAAGAGGATTGTCTACTCCTGAGCCAAGCACTGCTATAGTTTTAGATTTTCCATTCATACAACCTATGTGTGAATATGCATCTATTCCTATAGCTAATCCACTTACTATATTAACCCCATACTGGGATAGTTGACAACTTATTGTTTTTGCACAATTAATTCCATAGGCTGTAGGTTTTCTTGAACCTACTATAGCTATATTAAAATTATTATTAACTAAACTTATATCACCTTTATAGAATAATAACTTTGGAGCATTGTATATATTTTTTAATTTCTCAGGATATTCTTTATCATATTGACAAATATATTTAATTGTTTTTTTATAAAGAAGTTCTTTTATATTTTCTAAATAAGCGTGACCTCTATATTTTACTATATTTTTTCTAATATTCAAGCTTATATTTTTTAAATTATATATTTCTTTTTCAGAAAAATCAAATATATCCTCAATATTTACTATTTCACTTTCTATTATTTCAATTGTTTTTGTTGTTATTCCACTAATTGATTTTAACCACAAATAGATATCTCTTTTTTCCATAAAATCCACCTCAAAAACTTATTTAAAATAACTATAATAAGCCTTTCTAAATGAAAAAGCTTCTATAATACACTGCGAATTTATTGTTTCTATTTCTTCCAAATCCGCTATTGTTCTTGCCATTTTTAAAAGTTTTGTATAACTTCTACTACTGAGATTATATTTATTAATTATTATCTCAGCCGTTTTTGAAGCTTCTTTTTCCAATTTACAATATTTTAATAAATTAGAAGATTTAATTTCACTATTATTTTTTATATTATCTTTTCTAAATCTATTTATTTGTATTTTTCTAGCATTTTCTACTCTTCTCTTTATTTTTTGAGAACTTTCTTCTTGTTTTGAAGAATTAAAATCAACATATTTTATAGAATTAACTTCTACAAAAATATCAAACCTATCTAATAATGGACCTGATATTTTATTTATGTATTTATCAATTTCATTACTCCTACATCTACATTCTGTATCTGACATATAGTAACCACATGGACATGGATTCATAGCTGCAATTAACAATACTCTACAAGGATATTTTGTATTATATTTCACTCTGGATATATTTACATATCCATCTTCTATAGGTTGTCTTAAAGTCTCAAGTATTTTTCTATCAAATTCAGCTATTTCATCTAAGAATAATATACCTCTATGCGCTAAAGCAACCTCTCCAGGTCTTGCATCTACTCCGCCACCAATCAAAGATTGCTTTGTAGTTGTGTGATGAGGTGCCCTAAAAGGTCTATTGTCAATTATTCCTTTAGTTTCATCTATCATACCTAGTATGCTATAAACTTTACTTACTTCTATCATTTCTTCTATACTTATGTCTGGTAAAATTGTCCTTATCCTTTTTGCAATCATAGTTTTTCCTGAGCCTGGAGGTCCAATCATAAAGATATTATGATTACCAGCTGCTGCAATTTCTGCACTCCTCTTTACAAAATAATTGCCCCTTACATCTTTAAAGTCTTCATCATATTTATTTTCTTTTATACTGTGAATCTTTATATGCTCACAGTCTTTATAAGTATCATACTTTTCTAATCTTCCATTATATATTTCTAGCTCCTCATTCAAAAAAGACATTATCCTTTCTTTATCGACTTTTATTTCTTCATTTAAAAAATCAATACATTCATTTAAACTTTTAACAGGGATTATATCAATTTCATCTATAAATAAACTTTCTCTTGTATTCTCAATTGGTATAAAAATACGTTTTATATTTTGGTTTTTTGCACCTATAATGATAGGCAATATACCTCTTACTTTTCTTATCTTTCCATCTAATGATAACTCTCCTATAAACATACTTTCTTTTATGTAATTTTCGTCTTTTTTTATTAATCCTCTTAAAAGACCTATACTTATAGATAAATCTAAAAAAGCGCCTTCTTTTTTTATATCTGCTGGTGATAAATTCACAACTATTCTCGTGCTTGGGAATTTATACCCACTATTAAGAATTGCTGATTTTACTCTCTCTCTTGCCTCTTTAATTTCTTTACTTGGAAGACCAACAATATTAAAACTAGGTATACCATTACTTATATCCACTTCAACCTTTACCAAAAAACTATCTATTCCTACTAAATTACTTGAATTAATAATACTTAACATTTTTAATCCTTTCAAAAAACTTTATATTTTTTAAAAAGCATTTATTATATGATTTACTCTCTTTTCCAATAAATAGACCTCTATAATATCAAATCTTATTGGAGTATTATATAAATTATTTTTTATAATATAGTATTTTGCTACATCAACTATCTTTTTTCTTTTTTTAAAACCTACAGATTCGCAAGGGTAACCATACTTTATATTGGACCTTGATTTCACCTCCACAAATACAATTTCATTACCTATATTTGCTATTATGTCTATCTCTCCTAACTTCAGTCTGTAGTTTTTTTCTAGTATCTTCGCACCTTTTGCTAGCAGATAATTAACTGCTATTTCTTCTCCAAAATCACCTTTTTCTTTATTATTCATTATCTACTCCAATACATTAAATTTGTACGTTTAAATTATCGTCAGTATACAATTTAACTATTCAATTTTTTGAGATTGATTTTATTTCCATTAATATTAATAAATACTTCTATTGACTTTATTCTTTTATGATATTATGCTAGTTTTCATAAGGAAAGTTTATTTTTATGGAGGAATGTCTTTAATGAACAGAAAAAAATTATTTATTTTTATACGATATTTATCTCTATTTATATTACTTGTAAGCTATTTGAATAATGCTGAAAATACATTGTATCCAGTTATAACAATAATTATATTATTTCTAATAATAAATAACCAAGTCAGATTTTTTTCTTTATCAAATGAGAATAAATTTATACTTATTTCTTATTTTTTAGAGCTTATTTTAATTTTTATATTGTACAATTATACAAAAACTTTTAATTCACTATACTTTGTTCCTTTAGTTTTGGATGCCTCATTTTTAATAAAGGAAAAGTATAAATACATATTATTCTTTTTAGTTATAATATCTTCTTTTATTATTGGTTTAGATAAAAGTGTATATTTAGCACTAGAATCAAGTTCTATATTACTAATTATTACTATACTTTCTATGTATCTAGAAAGTGAGAATTTATCTAAATTATACAATCAAAGTCTTTACGATAAACTCCGTGTTTCTAAAGATGAATTAAAAAAAGCTAATGCTGATTTAGAGATTTATGCAAGTTCTATAGAAGAATTAGCAATTTTGAAAGAAAGAAACCGTATATCGAGAGAAATACATGATAGTGTTGGACATTCTCTTTCTACAACAATAATTCAATTAAGTGCTATAGAAAAGCTCTTAAAAGACAAACCTCTCATTTCTGATTTAGTTCATGAACTTAGAGAATTTGTGACTGAAAGTTTCCAAGATGTAAGAAGAGCTATATCTGAACTAAAACCTGTTGAATATGAAAATTATCAAAATTTACTTAAAATCAAAGAACTGGTTAAAAGCTTTATTAAGCTTACAAATATCAACGTTAGATTAACTATATCAAAAAATACTTGGAACCTATCTAGAAATCAATCTATCGCTTTATATAGACTCGTTCAGGAATCGCTTTCCAACGCATCAAGACATGGAAAAGCAACTGAAATTAGAATTTTTATAACATTTAATCCTTCAAATCTTATAATTACTATCAGTGATAATGGTATAGGATGTAACAATATAAAAAAAGGAAATGGACTTAGCAGTATTAGCGAAAGAATATATGAATTAAATGGCAAAGTTGAATTTGATAATTCTAATACTGGATTCACAATTAGAGCGTCTTTTCCTAAATTTTCAGGAGGTGATTTTTTTGAATAAAATCAAAGTTCTTATAGTAGATGATGAAAAATTGATTAGAAAAGGTCTTAAGATTATTTTATCATCTTATGACGATTTAGAAATTGTAGGAGATGCTTCCAACGGATATGAAGCATTAGAATTCTGTAAAAAAAATGATGTAGACATAGTCCTTATGGACATTAGAATGAAAGTTTGTGATGGAGTTCTAGGTACAAGACTTATAAAAGAATACGATAGTTCCATAGCGTTATTAATTTTGACAACCTTTAATGATGATGAATACATAAAAGACGCTATGAAGTTTGGAGCTTCAGGATATCTTTTAAAAGATAGTTCGGACGAAGTATTACACGAGGGGATTCGTTCCTCGTTTTTTGGCAATATTGTACTTGATAAAAGTGTTGCTGAAAAAATCATGTCCCCTGAAAAAACTATAGGACAAGAACATATTTCTGATATGTATAATTTAACAGAAAAAGAAATATCCATAATTAAATTAATTGCAAATGGACTTAATAATAAAGAAATTAGCCAAGAATTATTCTTATCTGAAGGTACAATAAAGAATAATATCACTAATATCTTGGGAAAACTAGGACTTCGTGATAGAACTCAACTAGTTATATTTGCCTTCAAAAATAAAATTGTAATATAGATATATATGTAAGAAACCTATACTCTTAAAAAATTTCTTACTTACAAACTTATTTATAATAAATAAAAATATAAAGTGACTTAAGTCACTTTTTTTAGTGACTTATAGTAATAGAATTATGATTCATAATTCTTTATTATAGTATTATAGATTTTTAGCTTATACAAAATTACTTTTGGAGGGATTATTATGGATATAGTCAGAGTAAATAACATAACAAAAAGATTTAACGATAAATTGGCACTTGATAATATCAGTTTTTCTGTTAAAGAAGGGGAGATATTTGGACTTATTGGACCAAATGGGGCTGGTAAGTCTACACTTATAAATATAATTACAAATCTTATGTTACCAAATAGTGGTGACATTCAAATCAATGGTTTAGATTTGTCAAAAGATTATATAAAAGCAAAGTCTATAATAGGATTAGTTCCACAAGAATTAGCACTTATGGAAACCCTTACTCCTTTTGATAACTTAGAGTACTTCGGAGCTTACTATGGTTTAAAGGGAAAATTGCTTCAAGAGAGAATCACCGAAGCCTTAGAAGTCACAGGACTTACTGATGTTAAAAAGAAAAAAATAAAAAAATTATCTGGTGGTATGCAAAGGAGATTAAACATTGGAATAGCACTCTTAAATCATCCTAAAATATTAATATTAGATGAACCAACGGTAGGTGTTGACCCCCAATCAAGAAATCATATTTTCAATTTTATTAAAGATATATCTGAAAAACAAAAAACCACGGTAATATATACTTCTCATTATATGGAAGAAGTTGAACATCTTTGTTCTAAGATTTTTATTATGGATGAAGGCAAGGAGATTGCTTTTGGAGATAATAATTATCTAAAATCATTAGTATCTACACATACAAAATTAATCATGGAAATTAAAAATATAAATGCTCAACTTATATTCGATTTAAAAAATATCAAAGGTGTGATATCTGTTTTAGAAAATAATTCATTAGTAGAATTGGATATAGATAAAAAATTGCAACTTACAGATGTGCTATCTGTTGTTGAGAAAAATAATTCAAAAATAGTACGAATTTCTTATGAAGAACCTAGTCTAGAAGATGTGTTTTTAAATCTAACAGGTAAAAATCTAAGAGATTAATGGAGGTGATTTTATGAGATTATACATTAGTGTAAAAACTATGCTAAAAGGTTTAAAAAGCTCTTTTATACTTAATTTAATATATTTCTTAGCCTTACCTCTAGTCTTAGCTGGGTTTCTTGGAATGGTGACAGAAAGCATGTTTCAAAACCCTATAAAAACAGATTTGACATCAATTGTTATATATGACAAAGATGATACAAAGCTATCAAATAATCTGACAAGATACTTAAAAAATGACTTATCTTCTATATTAACAGTTCAAAAAGATAGTTCTAATGCAGATTTAAAACTCACTATACCTAAAGGATATGAGAGTAATTTATTAAATGAAGAATCAAATATTTTAAGTGTAGAAAAACTTGGAACTCGCGATGATATTGCAATATTACTTCAAGACATATTAGATACTTATCATGAAAAATTATATTTAAATAATTCGCAAAAACTAAGTTCAGAAGATTTCTCTAAATTATTTAACAAGAATTCTATTGATACTTCTATAATAAAAAATAATGTCAGACAAAACTCTTATGAGTACTTTGCTTTAGTTTCTCTGGGATTTCTTGTAATAATTTTTATAATGAATAATATTTTAGCAAATTACGTAAGTGAATCAAAAGGACTTTCAAAAAGACTTTACTCTATGCCTATTACTAGAGTACAATTCTTAATTTATGATTTTGTAGGATTGTGGATTTATTCATTTATCTTCTTGTTATTATATGTTTTATTCTTTAGAATACTTGGGATAACATTTAAAGGTAACTTTGCCATATTAATTTTACTTTGTGCTTTATCTTCTTATTTTATGACTTCAATATCTACTTTTGTAACCGCCTTTTTTAGTAAGAAATATGGTACAGTTATTGTTTACACATTACTCTTCTTACAGACAGTTTTTGGAGGTATTCTCAGCATGGTAAATGATATATTTACTAAGTTTACAAGTTTATCTCCTACTTATTTAATAGGAACATTATTCAGTAATTATGAGACATTTAAAACTATCGATTCAATAGGAAACTTAATTTTTATATGTCTAATTGCATCTACAATATTGATTGCACTTTCTATTGTAAAAGAAAAATATAAATGGAGGGAGATTTAATAATGATTAGATTAATTATTGCAAACATAAAAAGATATATAAAAAATCATGCTCTTTTAGTTAACATGGTTCTGTTTCCTGTTATATTATTAATGTTTTCTCTTAACTTTTTTACTGGTAACTCAGAAAATCAATCAATGTACTTTTCTCCAGTAGCAATTGTATCTAATTCTTCTGGAAAATATGAACATAAGTTAATAGATGGTTCTAAATTAAAAGAAAACTCATTTGGATTAGACGAACAGGATAAGGCTATGAATTTATTAAAAAATAATAAAGTTTCTGCTGTCTTCATTTTAGATGAAAATTTTTCAAACAATATAGATAACTTAAAACGACCTGTAGTTAAATGTTTTAAAACCGAAAACGGTGGAGGTAGTCTTTGGGCAGAATCACAAATAGAATCTTTTATTACTAATTCATTAAAATTAAAAATAGATAGAAACATAGATGATAAATTGACAAGGACAAATATAATTGATAACAGTCCAAATAAGAATAAAAATTCATTTTTAATAGTCTTCTTAATATGTTATTTTATGTATATTAATGCAGCACATCTTGCTTCTGATTTATTCGCATTAAAAAAATCTAATACCTTAAAAAGACTTGTTTCTACAAGACATAAAGATATAAAAATCATTTTCAGCATATTTTTAGGGTTATTTTTTATTCAAGCAATTATATACACCTTAACTTTAGTATGCTTCTCATTTATAAGTGATTTTAAATTGACTTTAAACACATTAATGATTGTACTAGCAAATAGTTTTGTTGCTACTGGATTTGTATTTTGGATAGCTAGAGTAACTAAAAGTGAAAGTTCTATAAGTCTTATGTCTACATTTTATTCTTTAATAGGTTTAGCTATATCTATATCTAGTCTAATACCATCACTTGATAAATTATCCTTTATGGTTAATCTTTCAAAGCTTACACCATTTTATTGGACTATAGACGCTATTAATAATGACAACATATTAATAAATATAATTGTTTTAATTTTTATTGGAATGGTCTTTGTAACAGCTGGAAGTCTTAAGTTAAGAGATTTTGCTAAAAATTAATAATTACTAAGCATAGTTAATGTACAGTTTTATAAAAAACTAACATAATATTTCAATACGTTAAATCATTTTATCTTATATTTTTATAGTTATTTTATATTTATTCATCATAAACTTAATATTATATATTAATATTTTTGACTTGTCAAGTATTTTGTGATATAATATTGAGTATTAGATAATTAAAGCATTGTACCCAAATTGCAATATCTAAAATTCAGTTTGGAGGTATAACTATATGTATAATATTGGCGAAAGTGTGATGTATCCAAAAGAAGGTGCTTGCTATGTAAGTGATATTGTAACAAAGGAAATAAATCATAATATACAGAAATACTATGAATTGACTGTTATTTTCAATAGCAATCTTAAAATTTTGATTCCAGTTATAAGTGCTGGCAAGATTGGCATACGTCCAGTTATGAATGAAAATGAAGTTGATGATTTTATGCAATCTATTGATAAAACAGATGGTGTATGGATTTTTGATAGAAAGAAGCGACTTAAATTATACCAAGATAAATTTCATTCAGGAGATGTTTTTGAGATTGTAAAATTGATTAAGATGCTTATGATACAAGATTGTTCAAAACAATTATGTAGTACAGATAAGGACTTTCTAAATAAGGCTCAAAGGTTTGCTTTATCAGAATTAGCTGCAGCTCAATCCAAGTCCTATACAATCGTATTAGATGAAATGAAAAAACATATACTAAATTTGAATAAAAATTAAGCACGTAAAGCACTCTCTTTTACTTTAAACTGCCTAATCTATTATTGATAAAATTCTCTTAATTAGATTGAAGTTTATACTCAAACAAAAAAGCTAAGAGCAAATCATATTTTTGATTTACTCTTAGTTAATAAAATTTAATCTTCTGCAAGTTCTTTTTTTTCTTGTAATAACACACCTAACTCATTTGCTTCTAAAACTTGTGCCTCTGCAATATCAAGTAACTCTTGTTGCCATTCCACACATTTATCTTTGTAATCAAAAGGTAGCGTTCTGTCAACTATGTACTTATCAATACAGCCCTCCGCACTTTTAATTATTTCTTTTCTTTCATTAATAAATTTCTCCAATTCTACTAAGGCTTCTTCATAAGCTTTTTTACTCATATAAATTCCCCCTTTGTACAATTATTCTACATTAAAATGATTTTTCCTCTTTTTTGTATAAAATTTTATTTGTATATAACTTTTCCATCAATATCTTTTATAGTTTGACATCCAGTTAATATCATAGAACCACTTAGTTCTGATTGAAGCTTATTTACATAAGTTTCTACACCATCAGTTGCTCCACCAAATGAAGCAGTCACAAAAGGTCTTCCTATTAATACTGCATCTGCTCCTAGACCTATCATCTTTAATACATCTAATCCTGTTCTAACTCCACCATCTGCAAGTATTGTAACTTTGCCTTTAACAGCATCAGCAATCTTTGGTAAAACTTCACATGCTCCTGGTGTACAATCTAATACTCTTCCTCCATGATTTGATACAACTATGGCATCTACACCTGCTTCAACTGCCATTAACGCATCTTCAACAGTCATTATTCCTTTTAATATAAATGGTAGTTTAGTAGAGTTCACCAATTCTTTTATTTGTTCAACATTTTTAGGAAGTACTGGCTTTCCATGTAGCGATAAAGTCACTAGACCACAAGCATCTATATCAACTCCAACTGCAAATGCACCAGCTTCTTCAGCTAGTCTTATCTTTTTTATAATATTTTCATTATCCCAAGGCTTAATAAATACAATCCCATCACCATTATACTTTTTAACTACATCTAAATTTTCCATTAAAAAAGCATCTACTGCTGTATCTCCAACCATTGCATAAATCCCACTTTTTGCACATCCTGCAACTACTGGTTCTATGTAATCTCTTTCACTAATTTTTCCACCCATATTCAAGGTAGTTCCTGTTACTGGAGCTGCAAATATAGGTGCACTCATTTTTTTCCCAAATATCTCTATAGATGTATCAGGATTTGAGACATCATGTATTACTCTCATATTTACTTTTACTTTTTCTAAACTCTTACTATTTTCTATAAAAGAAGAACCACTTCCTTTACCTCCCATACCAGGAACTTCCCCTGCACAAACAACTCCATTACAAACCTTACAAACTTTACAACTTCCATTTAAATTTTCTCTAGCATTTTTTAATAATTCATTATACTCCATCTTTAATCCCCCATTTATTATAGTAATTTATATCATATACATTATATCATATTGTGTTTACAGTATATTTTTCAAAAAACTTTTCCTATGTATAGGAGTTATCCCATGTTTTTCAATGGCTTCATAATGTTCTTTAGTCCCATACCCTTTATGAGATTTAAAACCATATTCTGGATAGACCCTATCATATTGATACATTATACTATCTCTAGTAACCTTAGCCAATATACTTGCTGCTGCTATTGATATAGATTTTGAATCTCCTTTTACAATTGGATTTTGAGCTATGTCAATCCCTGGTATTGTCGCTGCATCAACCAATAGATAATCAGGTGCTTGTTTTAAACAATTTATAGCTTTTTTCATTGCCATATAGGTAGCATTCAATATATTAAATTCGTCTATTTCTTCATTATTTACTATACCTATTCCATAGTCTAATGCTTCTCTTTTTATTACTTCAAAAAGTTCATCTCTTTTTGCTTCACTTAGTTTTTTAGAATCATTTACGCCTTCTATTTTTGTGTCTTTTTTAAATACTACTACAGAAGCTACAACAGGTCCAGCAAGAGGTCCTCTTCCCGCTTCATCAATTCCTCCAATATATAAATAACCTTTATTGTAACCTTCATTTTCAAATATATTTATAGTTTCTAATCTTTCTTCTTCTCTTCTAATATTGTCTAATTTTTTAGCTAGTTTTACAGCTAAGCTTTGAACAGATTTTCTGTCATCGACTCTCAATAGTTCTATATATTGCATATATTTTTCTACTTCTAAAGTCTCAATTATTTCCTTAATCTCCCTCACGCTTTTATTCTGCATACAATTCCCTCATCTTTCATTTGTAAAAATATAAGTTTTTAAATCTATTAAAATTTTGCTAACACAAAGTTTAATTACATCCACTATATCCACATTTTAAGCATATACTACAACCACCTGTATGTGCAATTCCTTCACTTCCACACTCAGGACACACAAATTTCTCATCTTCTTCAAAATTTTTATTTATTATTTTTTTGGATTCTTCATCTTTATTATCTTTTTCTTTTTTATTATTTTTATAACATTCTTTTTTATTATCTTCTTTTTTATTATTTTCTTTATTGTTTTCTTCCTTTTTTTCATTTATTAAAATTCCACTCCTTTTGCATCCATCTCTAAATATTGTCACCCCTTTAAGACCAGCCTGCCATGCCTTAATATATATATTGAAAACATCTTCAACTGTAGTTTCAAAGGGAATATTTATTGTAGATGATATAGAAGCATCAATATATTTTTGCCATACTTTTTGCATGTTTATCCTTTCTTCGTATCCTATATTCATTGCAGTTACAAAGAACTCTGGTAAACATTCTTCATCTGTAATACCTTTTTTATCCATATATTCTTTAACGATTGGAGTATATACTTTGTAATATACATCTTCGTCATGTAAACTCTCAGTTTTTCTTATATATGAAAGATTAAATATAGGTTCTATTCCACCACTAATTCCTATCATTGTAGATATAGAACCTGTAGGAGGTATAGTTAATAGTTGTGAATTTCTAAGCCCATATTTTTTAACCATTTCCTTAGTATCATCATTTAAATTTTCTATAAAAAACTTAGACTTGGATATATTTTCATATTTATACTCACTAAAAGTTCCATATTCTTTGGCAATTAAGGCTGATTGCTTTACAGCTTCATTCAACATAGTTTTACCAATTAAATCACATAATTCCAAAGATTTATCAGAACCATATCTTATTCCCATCTTTATAAGCATATCAGCTATACCCATTACTCCTAAACCTATCTGTCTATATTTATGTACACTATCTCTTTGCTCTTGTAATGGATGTAAGTTTAATCCCTCATCTAACACATCATTTAAAGCTACCACAGCTTCTCTAACGCAAGATTTTAATTTATTAATATCAAAGGTAGCATGTTCACCAAATGGTTGTATTACAAACTCTGACAAGTTTATTGAACCAAGCAGACAACTTCCTCCACTTGGAAGTGGCTCTTCTGCACAAGGATTTACTCCTGAAAAGCAAAAATTCTTATCTTCGCTCATAAAATTATAAGTTCTTATTTTGTCCCAAAATAATATACCTGGTTCTGCATAATCCCAGTTATTTTTCACAAATTTATTAAACAAATCATATGCATTTACTATCTTGACTATTTTTTCTCCAGTAGTTTCAACTTCAAAAGTACAGTTATACAGTTTCTTTTCCTTTACAGCTTGCATAAATTCATCTGTTACTCTTACAGAAATATTTGCTTTAGTAACTTTTTCTAAATCTGTTTTTATATCTATAAACTCTTCTATCTCTGGGTGGTTTACGTCCATAGAAATCATAAGAGCTCCTCTTCTTCCTCTTTGACCAATCAAACCAGTTGTCATGCTGTAAAGTTCCATAAAAGAAACTGCTCCAGTCGTGTGTTTTGCAGCATTATTAACTTTTGCTCCTTTTGGTCTTAACTTTGAAATATCAATTCCAACGCCTCCACCATAGCTAAATGTTCTAGCAAGTTTTTTTGCAGTATCGAAAATATCTTCTATACTATCTTTTGGTGGCTCTATTACATAACAATTAGAATATGTTACTTTTTTACCTTCTTTCTGCAATCCTCTATTTGCTAAAATCCTTCCAGCAAATAGAAATCTTTTCTGTCTTATTAATTTTGAGATTCTAGGACTATTATTTGAGATTCTCTTTATCCACTCATCAAAACTCTCACCATTATTTCTATACTTATTCTTCCATATTGATTTTTGCAGTTCATCAAACTCCCAAGCTTTAGTTCTTATTTCAGAACGTCTTTCTCTATATAATATGTAGTGTTTTGCTATATCTTTTCTATTTGATTCCATAAGTAATACTTCAACTATATCTTGGATTTCCTCTACGGATAAGCATTTTTCCATAGAATTATAATCTTTAGCTATTTTTCTTGATATATCATATGCTAAATCTCTATCCACTCCACCTTCACTATTTATACTAGCCTTATAGACAGCATCTTCAATCTTACTTTTACTAAAAAGTTCTTTTGTACCATCTCTTTTTATTATGTACTTCATTTTTAGACCTCCAATAAATTAGTATTAAATTAATACACCTATTAACTATAACTCTAAACAAACTTTTTTATATGTTTGTATTTTTTCAGATTAATTATCTAGCATAATATATATTATACTATTTTATATTCAATATAACACTCCTTATAGTTCTCTCAACTTTTAAAACAATTTCTTAAAAAAATCAAAAATAATATAAAAAAGTATATAAAAGTCCAATTCTACTTTTATATACTTTATATTTTTTATGTTTTTATTGTTTTAACTTTTATTAATTAATAAGTATCTAAATAATAAATTCTTTATTTTTTCTTTATATATGGCAATAATTTACATTTACATTAAATATTTTTAGTAAATATAATTTTATTTTACTTATAGTTTTAAATCATCCTTTTTATTTTACATGCTATTATAAATCATATTACTGCTAATGTTATAAAATTAAACAAATAACATATTTTCAATCTTAAGCAATTTAATAATACTTGCAAATATTACAAATATAAAAAGGAATTGCCTCTATAATTTAAAGGCAATTCCATAATTATCAATTATTCTTTATTATTATGCAGTTTTACTGCTTTTAGATGGAATAAAGTTTCCTATTATTCCTGCTATTACAACTGGAACTATCCAGTTAAATCCTAATGAAGCGAATGGTAAGCTATTAACTAGAGGAATATTTACACCAAAGCTTGTTGCAACTGTTAACACACTTACTAATAATGCCATATATGCAGCACATTTGTATACATTGTCATTTTTAATTTGGTTACTAAATAATGCTAGTATAACTAGAGTTATAGTTGCTGGATATACCATACTTAATATAGGAGAAGAGAATTTTATTATTGTACTTACTCCAAAGTTTGATATGATTGCACTAAACACACAAACTACTATAACTATATGCTCATACTTTAATTTCCCATCTGTAAGTGTTGAGAAATATTGACCTGCTGCTGAAGAAAGTCCTATAGCTGTTGTTAAACATGCTAATGCAACTATAATAGCTAATAAGACTTTACCTGTAGTTCCAAGTAAAGATGCTGTTATTGCAACTATTAAAGCTGTTTGTTGAACATCTTGTCCATATGCTTGAGATACAGTTGCTCCAAGATAACATAATCCACCATAAACTAGTGCCATACCTATTACTGCAATAACACCTGCGCTTACTGTAGCTTTCATCTTTTCTTTTTCACCTGTATACCCTTTAGCTATTACTGACATGATTATAATTGATGCAAATACACTAGCTGCTAATGCATCCATTGTTTGATAACCTTGAGTTATACCTTCTGCAAATACATTTTGTATTAAAGAACTGTCTCTTATTTCTCCTAATGGAGATATGATACCTTTAACGATTAATACTGCTAAAGCTATAAGTAAAGCTGGAGTTAATATTGACCCAACTATATCTACAACTTTTGATGGTCTTATTGTTAGAAGTAATACTATAGCAAAGAATACTATAGAAAATATTACTGGGCTTATTCCTGAACCTATTGTAGGTAATATACCCATCTCATAAGTTGTTGCTGCTGTTCTAGGTATTGCCAAAAGTGGACCTATACAGATTACCATTGCACATCCTAATGCAATACTTAATCCTTTACCTGCTCTTGAGAACATCTTTGATGTGTCTCCATTGAACTTAGTTGCTGCTATAACTGCTAATAATGCCAAACCACCATCTGCGAAAAGGAATCCTATGAAAGCTACTAGCCAACTACTTCCGGATAAAACTCCTAGATATGGAGGGAATATTAAGTTCCCAGCACCAAAAAACATTGCAAATAGTGCAAATCCAATTACAATTACATCTTTAAACTTGATTTGTTTCTCACCCATTTAAAGCACCCCCATTTGAATTTTACTACTTTTTTTACCTTCTACTACATTTTACTAAAAAATAAGTCCAATCTCTTCTTAAATGAAAACCTTTTGACGAGATTTTATTTAATTATACATTTTTGACTTAAACTTGTCAATTATGTTTCATAATTTATAAAATCTTCGCAATATTTAATACAACTTTCTTAATTAAATAAAATCAACCTGTATACTTTAAACATGACTGGTTTTTCATTTTTTTACTAAGTTTTCTTGACAAAATTAAAAATTCTAACTTTTTTGAATTTTCTAAATTTTACCATTTTTTGAATTATTCCTAATTTAAGTTGCTTTATGTAATACTGTATATCAACCTCCTTACTATTTTTATATAATCTTTTTAATTCAGTTTAAATTTTAAATATTTTGTGTTTATTATATAATTCTAAAAAAAAGCCGTCAATATGATTTTTAATTTTTTAAATTTTCAAAATTATGATATCCGAAAAATCGTTTTCCTTTTGTCACAACTCTTATTTACGTTAATTCTTGTAGGATTTTGTATTTATTTTGCTAAATTAACTCCTAATTTTATTGAATAACCGTTCTACACCTATAGATTTTTCACTTCTTTTTTATGCTTGAAATCGTTTTTTCTGAAAATTCCTTATTATGATTTACAATCTTACTTTTCTTCATCGTAATTATTTTCTAACTTCCAACTTACTTAAACTTTGCAGTTGCTAGTATCCACATAAACATACTTATATTTCAAAATTAACTAAAAATTCTTAATATATACCTCTATAAAAACAATTTAGTGCTTTGCTCAATTCATTTATATATGTAAATGACTTAAATTTTATTTTATTATTTTATTATTGTTATAATTTTATTTATATAATATTTTTGTAAAAATCAGCTACTACATATAACTAAACTTATAAAATTCATCCAAAATTCTTTTTTTAATCTTTATTATTGTTAAAAAATAAACTATATATTTTTTCTAATATTTTCTTATATTTTTACATCCAAAAGCAAACAATTAGTATAGAAACTAAAAATAAAAGGAGTTATCTATATAAATAATTTAATTTATTATAGATAACTCTTTTATTTATAGGTAATTATATTTTAATTAAATAAAGTTTAATTTGTTCCAAGTGTATTAGATTGACTCTTTGATGGTATAAAATTACCAATTATTCCAGCTATTATAACTGGAACCACCCAGTTAAATCCTAATGAAGAAAGTGGTAAAGAATTTACTACAGGAACATTTACTCCGTAAGTAGATATAACTGTCAATATACTTACAAGTAGTGACATGTATACTGCTCCTTTGTAAACATTATCATTCTTAATTTTTTCATTGAAGAATGCTAAAATTATTAAAACAATTGATGGTGGATAAACTATACTCAATATAGGAGATGCTATCTTTATTATAGTTCCAACACCAAAAGATGCTACTACTGCACTGAATACAGATACAGCTAATACTATTTTTTCATAACTTAATTTACCTTTTGTAAGTCTAGAGAAATATTGTCCTGTAGCAGACGTAAGACCTATAGATGTAGTTAAACATGCTAATGATACTACTATTGCTAAAATCGCTTTCCCAACATTACCAAGTAATCCTTGTGTTATATTTACTATTACTTGTGATTGTACTGCATCTGTTCCATACATTGTTGATACAGTTGCTCCAAGGAAACATAATCCACCATAAACTATAGCTAGACCTCCACAAGCAAGTACACCAGCTTTACCAATCATTTTTAATTTCTCACTAATAGAAGTATATCCTTTTTCATTTAAAGACACTATCAACACTGATGCAAGTGCTATCGCTGCAAAGGCATCCATCGTCTGATATCCTTGACCTATACCTTCTGCAAATACATTAGGTATCATAGGCTTATCTATTATCTCTCCAAGAGGAGATACAACACCTTTTATAATTATAAATGCTAAAGCTATTAGAAGAGCTGGTGTTAAAAATTGTCCAACTATATCTACGACCTTAGAAGGTCTTATCGTTAATACATATGATATCGCAAAATAAACTATACAGAATAATAACACTGGAATCGAAGTTCCAAATAAAGGCATCATACCCATTTCATAAGTTGTTGCACCTGTTCTTGGTATAGCTAGGAATGGTCCTATGCATAAAATATCTGCACAACCTATAAGAATACCTAATTTCATACCACATCTTTTAAACATTTCAATTACGTTTCCATCGAATTTAGCTGTAGCCATTACTGCTAGAAGTGCTAAGCCAGCATCGGCAAATGTAAATCCTAAGAAGGCAATTAACCACTCTGGACCTGTAATTATTCCCAAGTATGGTGGAAATATTAAGTTACCTGCTCCAAAGAACATTGCGAATAATGCAAATCCAAATACTATAATATCCTTGGTCTTACCCATTATAAAATCCCCCTTTTTAACCTTATTAAATTAATAAAATTCCTCAATTGTTTACGCTTGCATAACTTACATATATAACTTAATTGAAACAATAAGAGCTTATTATTAAATTAATAAAACTAAATAAATTAAATTTTTAATATATTGTATTGATTTGTGCTTATTATATATTATACGAAACAAGCAAGTCAATATACCAAAATTTGAAATAATCATACTCATTTTAATTTTCAAAAAATTAGGCATATTTGTCTTAAATTAATGTTTTTAAAGGTTTTCTAATCTAATTTACACTTTCGCATGACAATATTTGTCTATATTTCAAAAAAGTAAAAAAAACCTTTAGGAAAAGGCTTTTTTTAGCTTATAATATTAATTTTTTTAACTAGCTTTAAAATCTATCTTTTAACATTCTCTGGTACTTCTAGAGTTATATTGCCTATTTTTCCATCTCTAAATTCATTTAAAACAGTTGTAGCTATGCGTGTATAATCAAGCTCTTTTTTACCTGTTATAAATCCTCTTTTATGACCAATCATATCCATAGTTTCAATTGGAGTTTCTCCTAGAGTATCCAATTTATATCTCGCTTTCAGATTCTCAGGAGCTATTTTCATAAGTTTTTCTATGAGTCTTAATGCTAAAGTTTCAGTATCTAAAATCTCATCCTTTATAGCTCTACTAAAGGCTAAATTTAAAGCAACTTCTTGGTCTTCAAACTTAGGCCAAAGTATCCCAGGTGTATCTAGAAGTTCAAGGTTTCCCTTTAATCTAACCCATTGTTTACCTTTAGTTACTCCTGGCTTATCTCCTGTTTGTGTACTTTTTCTTCCTGTTAATTTGTTTATAAGAGATGATTTACCAACATTTGGAACCCCAACTATCATTATTCGTATAGCTCTTTCTTTTCTCCCTTTATCCTTTAAATTATTCATTTTTTCTCTAGTTACATTCTTACATTCTTCTATTATCTTATTTATGCCAACTCCTTTTATTGTGTCTACAGGTATAGCTTTTATATTGATTTTTTTATAGTACTCTACCCATTGATTTAATTTATCTCTGTCTGCCATATCACTTTTATTAAGTACAACTACTCTTGGTTTATCACCTACAAGCTTATCTATATCTGGATTTTTACTACTAAATGGTATTCTGGCATCTAACAGTTCAATAACTACATCAATCAATTTTAAGTTGTTTTTTACCAACTCCTTAGTTTTTTTCATATGACCTGGATACCAGTTTATATGTAGATTGTCATCCATAAGATACTCTTCATATTCATTTGACATGTATATCACTCCTTTAAAAGATTATATTATTATATCTTAATTATAATTAAAAAATAAATTTATTTAAATCATTGTATTGTCATGCTTTTAACATCCTACTTTACATAATATTCTCTTCTTATTTTAATATTATTTCGAAATATAATTCAATATTTATTGATTTTATTTTTCATTTTAAAAGGTATAAATTCATAAATAAATAATATATATTTTCAACAAATAGTTCTATTTATTTCTAATATAATTATTTGCTGTAATTTTCATTAAAATAGAAAGAGGACTGATAAATCAGCCCCCCATTTATAAGTAAAGTTTTTAATTATCTATTTCTAGCTTCTTTTATCTTAGCAGCTTTACCTACTCTACCTCTTAAGTAGTTTAGTTTAGCTCTTCTTACTTTACCTTTTCTAGTAACTTCTATTTTTTCTATTTTTGGAGAGTGAACTGGGAAAGTTCTTTCTACACCAACATTGAAAGACATTTTTCTAACTGTGAAAGTTTCTCTTGCTCCTCCACCTTGTCTCTTTAATACTACACCTTCAAATACTTGTATTCTTTCTCTTTTTCCTTCTATAATTCTAACGTGTACTTTAACTGTGTCCCCAGGTCCAAAATTAGGAACTTCATTTTTTAATTGTTCTTGCTCAATTGCTCTTAGCATTTCATTCATCTTTCTTCCTCCTAAATATCATAGACGTTCTTAACTACCCGACCAGTGTAAACAGAGGAACGCCCGTATTTTCAACATTTTATATTATACTATACTTCAATATTTATTACAAGCACTTTTATGTTTTTAATTCCATTTATAGGTACTTTACTGTATACATGTATATTAATTATTTATTCTCTTTTTATTTTTTTTGAGATTTTTTATATAAGTCTAATCGTCTTTCTTTAGTTATTCTTATAGATTCTTCTCTTCTCCACTCATCTATCTTTTTATGATTACCTGATAAAAGGACTTCTGGTACTTTTAATCCTTCAAAGTCTCTAGGTCTAGTATAATGAGGATATTCTAACAAGTTATCTTTAAATGATTCTTCTTCAAAAGATTCATCTTGATTTAATACACCTGGTATTAGTCTTGATATAGAATCTATCATTATAAGTGCTGGAAGTTCTCCTCCAGTTAGTACATAATCTCCAATTGAAATTTCATCAGTTACGATTAAATCAATGATTCTTTCATCTATTCCTTCATAATGACCACATAGCAGTATTATGTCCTCTTTGACAGACATCTGTTTTACTATGGATTGATTGTATACCTTCCCTTTTGGAGTTAAATAAATTACTCTTGGATTATTTATATTATAGGTTGTTATTATATGCTTATACGTGTCATATATTGGTTGAGGAGTCATTACCATCCCAGCTCCTCCTCCAAATGGATAATCGTCTACTTTTTTATGTTTATTATCAGAAAAATCTCTTATATTATATATATTAACTTCAATTATACCTTTTTCAACAGCTCTTTTCATTATACTTTCATTCATATATGAATGAAATATTTCTGGAAAAAGCGTCATTATATGAAATCTCATATTACCACCTAATCAATCATTCCCTTAATAGGGTCTATAATCATTTTTCTGTCATCAATGTCTATTGTAGGTACAAATTTTTTAATAGCTGGTATCATAAATTCTTTATCTTCATCACCTTTTATTACATAAACATCATTTGCAGAATATTGGAGAACATCTTCTAACACTCCTACATATTTTCCGTCTACAGTTAAAACTTCCATACCAATCATATCTGCTATAAAAAATTCGCCTTCTTCAAGCTCTCTACTATCTTCTCTAGACACGTACATAAATTTATTTTTTAGCTTTTCTGCTTTTTCTATACTATCTATATCTTTTATCTTCATTATAACCATAGAACCTTTGTATCTTACCTTCTCAACAATCCACTTATTATTTAAATCTTTTCCTAGATAGAAATCTTTTAACTCATCAAATCTATCTATATCATCAGTAAGTGGATAAACTCTTACCTCACCTTTTAAACCTTGTGTATTTACTATTTGACCTATCTTAAAATGAGTTACTTTTTCTTTCATGCTATCACCTTCTTAAAAAATTTAATCTTATATACTCATATCATCATAAATTCTTAAAACTACATATAATTATATAAAAAGGACTAGGTATTATACCTAATCCTCATATTTACACTATCTCAAGAGAAACTTTTACATTTTCTCTATTTGCAACAGATCTTACGACAGTTCTTATAGCTTTAGCTATTCTTCCCTGCTTCCCAATAACCTTACCCATATCATCTTGAGCAACTGTAAGTTTTAAGACTATACCATCATTATCTTCAAATTCCTCAACGACAACTGAATCAGGATTATCAACTAGAGCCTTAGCTATATCTACAACTAGCTCTTTCATATATTTCATCTCCTAAAGTAACCTCAGCAATGAGTACTTACTTAAACTAATCGCCAAGAAAAAATTATTTTGCTTGTTTAGAAGCTTCGAATTTTTCTATTACTCCATTTTTTACAAGTAATTTTTTAACTACTTCTGTTGGTTGAGCACCAGTAGTTAACCATTTTATAGCTTTTTCATCATTTATTCTTACTTGCTTAGGTTCAGAAACTGGATTATAGTATCCTATTTCTTCTATAAATTTTCCATCTCTTGGAGCTCTTGAATCAGCTACTACTATTCTGTAGAAAGGTTTTTTATTAGCTCCCATTCTTTTTAATCTTATTTTAACTGCCATTACAGTCACCTCCGAATAATTTTTACTTTTTTATATTTTATTTAAAAAAAGGTAAACCGCCTAAGCCGCCCCTTTTCTTCATACTCTTTTGTGAACCAGCAAACATCTTCATCATTTTTTTCATTTCATTAAGTTGTTTTATAAGTCTATTTACATCTTGTACACTAGTTCCACTACCTCTAGCTATTCTTTTCTTTCTAGAAGCATTTAATACTCCTGGGTTTCTTCTCTCATATGTAGTCATTGATTGAATTATGGCTTTAGTTCTATTCATTTCTTTGCCATTCAAATCTACATCTCCAAGTTGGTCTTTTACATTTCCCATACCAGGTATCATGCCAATTATCTTGTCAAGAGGTCCCATATTTTGTATTTGTTCCATTTGTTGTAAGAAATCCTCAAAATCAAGTTCTTGCTTTTTGATTTTTTGTTCTAATTCCTTAGCTTTTTCCAAGTCTATGTTTTCTTGTGCTTTTTCTATTAAGCTTAAGACATCTCCCATACCTAGGATTCTTGATGCCATTCTGTCTGGGTGGAAAGGCTCTATATCATCTAGTTTTTCTCCCATACCCATAAACTTTATAGGTTTTTGTGTAACTGCTCTTATTGAAAGTGCAGCACCACCTCTAGTATCTCCATCTAATTTAGTTAATACTACTCCATCAACACCAAGTGCTTCATTGAAACTTTCTGCAACATTTACAGCATCTTGTCCTGTCATAGAGTCTACAACCAAAAGTATTTCATGTGGTTTAACTTCTGACTTAATAGATTTTAACTCATCCATAAGCACTTCATCTATATGAAGTCTACCAGCTGTATCTATAATAACTAAATCATTTGCATTTTTAATTGCATGGCTTAAACCTGCTTTTGCAATATTTACTGGATTTTCTTTATCACCCATATTAAATACAGGTATATCCAATTTTTCTCCAACAACTTGAAGTTGCTTTATAGCTGCTGGTCTATAAATATCACAAGCTACTAATAAAGGTTTCTTGCCTTGCTTTTTAAAATATCCTCCAAGTTTTCCTGCTGTAGTAGTTTTACCTGCTCCTTGCAATCCAACCATCATTAAAATTGTAGGAGGTTTTGAGGAAATCATTACTTTACTTTGTACATCCCCCATTAAGCTCGTAAGCTCTTCATTTACAATCTTGATTACATGCTGAGCTGGAGTTAAGCTTTGCATAACTTCTTGTCCAACACATCTTTCTTGAACTTTTTTTATAAAATCTTTAACTACTTTAAAGTTAACATCTGCTTCAAGAAGAGCAAGTTTAACTTCTCTCATAGCATTTTTTACATCTACTTCTGTAAGTTTTCCTTTTGATTTTAACTTACTAAATGCCCCTTGTAGTTTATCAGACAATCCTTCAAATATCATTTTATCATCTCCCTACATACATCTTCTATATTTTCTAGCTTAGGGATTAAATTAGCACAATCTCTATTGTGCAATAAATCTTCTTTAATGTCAATAATTTTATCTTTTATACTTTTAATATTTTTTTCCTGCTCTTGAATCTTAGATACTAAGTGTAACTTTTCTTCATAATCTCTTAGTATTTTCTCTGAACGTTTCAAAGTGTCATACACACCTTGTCTTGATACATTCAGATTTTCACTAATTTCACCTAAAGAATAATCTTCTTCATAGTATAGAGCTACTATTTCTTTCTGCTTGTCAGTTAATAATTCTTTATATTGTTCAAATAACAATCCAATTTCGACCATTTTTTCTATATTCATATCTTACACTTCCTAGCAGTATACTGTAAAGGTTATCTACTTTACACTATTGTATTTTATATCATATAAACACTCTTGTCAACCATTATTTTTAAAAGAATACTAGTTACCAAATAATGCATCTGAAAATGATTTTGCATTAAAATCTTGTAGGTCTTCTACTCTTTCTCCAACTCCAATAAGTTTTACAGGTACATCTACTTCTGATTTTACTGCAAGTACTACTCCACCTTTTGCAGTCCCATCAAGTTTTGTAAGCACTATACCTGTTATGTCTGCAACTTCTTTAAATGTCTTTGCTTGAACAACTGCATTTTGACCTGTTGTGGCATCTACTACAAGAAGTACTTCACGCTTTGCCTCTGGGAATTCTCTATCTACTATTTTAAATACTTTGCCAAGCTCATTCATAAGATTAGCTTTATTGTGTAATCTTCCTGCTGTATCACATATTAATACATCTGTTTTTCTAGCTTTTGCTGCCTTTATAGCATCAAATACTACTGCTCCTGGGTCTGCTCCTTCTTGGTGTTTTATTATATCTACATTAGTTCTATTTGCCCAAATTTCTAATTGCTCTGTAGCTGCTGCTCTAAATGTATCTGCTGCTGCCAATAAAACTTTTTTACCATCTTTTTTGTATCTATTTGCTAGTTTTCCTATTGTAGTAGTCTTACCAACTCCATTTACACCAACCATTAAGATTATACATGGTGCTGGTTCTATATCTAATGTAGAGTTTTCATTCGTAAGAATGTCTTCAACTATAGATTTAAGTTCTTCTCTTACCTCGATAGGCTCAGTAATACCTTTTTGCTTTATTTTATCTCTTAATTTTTCAATTATATCCATAGTTGTATTTACACCAACATCTGCTGTTATTAAAATTTCCTCTAAATCCTCAAGTAAATCTTCATCTACTTTTGTATATGATTTTAAAACCTCATCTATTCTATCTGTTATTCCTTGCTTTGCTTTTGTTAATCCTTGTTTTAGCCTTTCAAACAAGTTAACCTTTTTTTCTTCTTTATCTTCCATCTCTTCAGATTCAGTTTTATCATCATATATTTCTAATTCTTCTATTATATCTTCCTGAGAATCACTATTTAAGATACTTTTCACTTCTTGTTCATCACTATTTATCCGACTTTCTACTTCTTCAGTTTCTTCAGTACTGTCATTAGTAACATCTTCTTCAGCTTTTTCTTCGATATCTTCCACTTTATCTATCACTTCTTCTTCAAGCCCTGAAAAAATAGTTTCTTCTATATTTTCTAGATTATCAACACTACTTTCTATTTCTTCTTCTACCTCGTCATCTTTTTTTTCCAGTTCTTTTTCTTTGTCTTTTCCAAAACCAAATAATTTTTTTAACACTATTCTTCCTCCTATGTCAATCTAAGTTATATAATATCTGTTATTTCCTGAGCTTCCTTTAATTTTAAACTAATAACTTTTGAAATGGCTTTTTCTTGCATAGTAACTCCATAAATATAGTCAGCAGCTTCCATAGTTCCTCTCCTATGTGTTACTGATATAAATTGTGTTTCTTTAGATAAATCCTTCAAAAACTCTCCAAATCTAAATATATTTGCATCATCAAGTGGCGCTTCAATCTCATCTAATATACAAAATGGTGTTGGTTTTGTAATTAATATAGCAAATAATATACTTATTGCAGTTAAAGCTTTTTCTCCACCAGACAATAGGTTTAGGTTTTTCATTTTTTTACCTGGTGGTTGAGCTGTTATTAGTATATCACTTTCTAATAAATTTTCTTTATCTAAAATAGTTAATTCTCCACAACCTCCACCAAATAATCTCTTATACACATACTTAAAGTTTTTGCTTATTTCTTCAAATTTAATCTCAAATTCAGATTTCATATTTTCTTCTAATGTATGTATAAGTTTTTCTATCTCTTCCATAGATTCTTCTAAGTCTTGTTTTTGTTCACTATAAAAATCATATCTTTCTTTTATTTCTTCATATTCCTTTATAGAATCTATATTTATATTTCCAAGACTTCTTATTTCTCTCTTTAGACTTTCTAAGAATTTTCTATCTATATCTAAATTTTCATTTTTAATTTCCAATGCTTGTACTAGAGTCATCTCATATTGCTCAAATAACTTATTTATATATGTGTCTTGACTAGTTTTTAATCTTTCTAATCTTCCACCAACTTTAAATAAACTTTCTTTAAGTTCTATATGTTGTCTATCTATAGTTTTTAATTCTTTATTGATTTCATCAAAACTATTTTTTAAATCATCTTTAGCTATTTTTCTAGTTTCAAGATTTCTGTTACTATCTCCCAATTGTTTTGTTAGATTTTCTTTTTCTTTTTCTTCAATAGATATAGAGTCTTGTAATTTAACTATTTCTTGTTCTTCATAGTTTAATGATTCTTCTAGTTGTTTGTTTTTTTCTTCTAGCTCACAATTTTCACCAACTATTCTTTCTATATCTCTAACTATACTATTATAAACCTCTCTTTTCTTTACTAAGGTTAAGTTTAATTCATCAAATTGGGATTTTTCTTTATCATATAAATCATTATATTTTTTTATTTCATCATTTAATCTATCAATTTTTTCTTTATTTTGACTGTATATGTTATCTAATTCTTCCATATCTTTTTCAACAATATCACTTTTTTCAAGTGTGTAATTTAAATTGGAGTTCAAATCATTCTTCTCACTCTCTAATTTAGTAATACTACCTTTTAAAGATTCAATTTCAGATTCAATGTTCTTTATACTTGTACTTTTTATTATTATACTTTTTTCTAAATCCTTTATTTTACTTTCATGTAAATCAATTTCATTTTTTATATTTTTTATATCCTTATCTAGAGATTCTCTTTTTAATTCTAAGTCTGAAATCTCAACCTTGATACTATTTATCTTTTCTGTATATTCATTAATGTATCTTTTTCTTGATAATATATTCCCATTAGTTTTTAAGCTTCCTCCAGTCAAAGAACCTCCTGGGTTCAATATCTCACCATCTAAAGTTACTATTTTAAACCTGTGACCAGTTTCTTTTGCAAATTTTATACCTTCATCTATATTATTTATAAGTATTGTTCTTCCAAGTATATTTTCAATTATATTTCTATACTTTTCATCAAATGTAATTAAATCACTTGCTATTCCTATAAACTTAGTATTTGCTTTTAAGTTTCCCAAACTTATTTTATTTGATTTAATTATATTTAATGGAAGAAATGTTACTCTCCCTAAATTATTTTGCTTCAAATAATTTATTGCAGATTTAGCACTAAACTCATCATCAGTTATTATATTCTGCATATAGGCACCCAAAGCTGCTTCTATAGATTTCTCATATTTTTCAGGCACATTTATAATTTGCCCTAGTGCTCCATGAACACCTTTTAAACTTTTATTTTTTAAGACTTCCTTTACTCCTCTATTAAACCCCTCATAATGATTTTCCATGTCTATATAGACATTTAATTTTGAGTTATATCCATTTAGGTTATATTTACTTTTCTGTATTTCATCTTCTAGCTTATTGTGTTCATTAATTGAATCTTTTAAATCTGTTGCTAATTCATTATTTCTATTATTTATATTCTTTAAATTTTCATTTTGCATATTGAATTCTTTATTTATATTATCTAATTCAAAAGACTTTATTTCAATACTCTTATTTAATTCTGCTATTTCTGAGCTTATGTTTTCATCTCTTATATTCATATTTTCCTTATTTGCATTTAAGGTAGATAGCTTATTACTAAATTCTTGCTTCTTATTTAATATATCTATTATACTTTCTTTCAATAATTCTATATCATTATTTAAAGATTCTAATTTCACTTTTTGTTTATCTTTATTAGATTCCAATATTTTTATATTTTCTTGCAAAATAGATAGTTCTTCACTACCTGATGACTTATTGCTTTCTAACTCTTTTATGTATTGCTTATTTTCATTTAGTTTTTCTTTTATATCATTTATTTCTGAATTTTTTCTATGAATTTCATTTGTAAAATTTCTTATTCTTTCTTTAATTAAATTTATCTGAGATTCTTTTTTTGATATAACCCCTTTAATTGAGTTTATATAGTCTACAGACTTTTCAATTACATCTTGTAATACATCTATCTCTTTATTGATATCCTCTTGCTTTTTCTCTACAATACTTTTTTGTTCTTCTTTTTCATTAAGTTCTTTTTCAATAACGTTTCTATGCTCATTAACCTCACTTAATTCTTTTTCTGTTCCTTCAATTTCTCTTATAAAGCTATTTACTTCTAGTATCTTCAACTTCTCACTTATTTCCAAATACTTTTTTGCTTTTGTCTGTTGATTAAAAAGAGGTTTTAATTGATTTTCAATTTCTATATATACATCATCTATTCTTTCTAAGTTCTCCTTTGTATTACTTAAATTTCTTTCTGCTTCCTGCTTTTTATATCTATACTTTGATATACCACAGGCTTCATCAAAAACTTTCCTTCTACTTAAAGGATTGTTACTTAATATTTCGTCTACTTTTCCTTGTTCTATGATTGAATAACCATCTTTTCCAATACCAGTATCTAAAAAGACTTCTTTTATATCTTTTAATCTACAACTCTTATTATTTAGAAAAAACTCACTTTCACCATTTCTGTAAGCTCTTCTTCTTATAGTTACTTCTGTAAAATCTAATTCCAATTGATTCTCAGAATTATCAATAGTAAGAGCCACTTCACAGTAATTCATAGGTTTTTTTGTATCTGTACCCGCAAATATTACATCTTCGAGTTTATCTCCTCTAAGACTCTTAATACTCTGTTCTCCTAATACCCATCTTACAGCATCAGATATATTACTTTTCCCACTTCCATTTGGCCCTACTATAGCTGTTATTCCTTCTTTAAAAATAATATCTGTTTTCACTGGAAAGGATTTAAATCCCTTTAACTCTAGTCTCTTTAAATACAAATCGTTTCTCTCCCTTCATCGTTAAAACTAAAGGTCATAAATGTCATACAATTTTCTATGAATGTCTATCATATTAGCAATAATTAAACTTTTTCCATCTAACACAATTTCTAATTGATTTATATCTAAATCTGATTCTTGTGTTTTTAAAATCACACCAAATTTTTCTTTCATATACTTCACATTTGTTTTTTTATTTCCTATTATTTTAGAAATATTCTTTTTATTAGATTTCACCAACATTTGTTTTACATCTTTATTTTGTAAAATAATAAATTTTAAATAATCTTTTATCATATCAGCTTCTACTAATTCCCTAAATGCAGGATGATATGGTCCTGATAAAACAGCTTTTCCAATTTGTATATCATCAGTAGCTTGAAGTCCAACTCTTATTACATTTATATTATTAACATAAAACAGTACAAGAACTTTTTTTACTATACTTATACTTTCATCAAGAGTAAATGGACTATACTCATTTTGCTCCATCAATTTTTCAAGCCCTGTATCTTTTACTACTAAAGTTGGATAAACTCTAACACAATCTGGTTTTAGCTCTACAAATTTTTTTGCCGTAAATATACATTTTTCTTCTGTATCAGCTGGGAGACCAATCATCATCTGCAATCCAAGTTTAATTCCACTATTTTTTATCATTTTTGAACTCTTGTATACAACTTCTGCTTGATGACCTCTTACACTCTCTAATAATACTTTTTCATCTAAAGATTGTACTCCAAGTTCAATTATGCTTGTCTTATAGTCTTTCAACATACTTAGTATCTCTTCATTAATGCAGTCTGGTCTTGTAGACATTCTAATATCTTTTACAATACCTTTTTCTACATATTCTTTGGCAACCGATAACAAACTTTTTTGTATATCAATATCTATAGCAGTAAAGCTACCACCAAAAAATGCTATTTCTACATCAGCATCTTTATCTATGGTCTCTAAACATTCTTCAATTATTTTTCTTGCATCTTCACTTGTAACATCGGTACTCACACCTGTTATTTTTTTTTGATTACAAAAAATACAATCATGAGGACACCCTTTGTGAGGAACAAATATAGGTATAATTCTCTTTTTCATCTACAACATCCTTCTAATATAAATATTTCTTTTTATATTTTTACATATTACATTTATTTTTCCCATAATTTTTTCTTTAAAGCCACTTTAGCGGCTAATTGTTCAGCTTCCTTTTTACTCTTACCTTCTCCTATACCCAATACATCTTCATTAATTCCAACTTCCATCACAAATCTTTTATTATGGTCTGGCCCTTTTTCTTCTATAAGTCTGTACCAGATATTATTTTCACCATTTCCTTGTAATACTTCTTGAAGATGTGTTTTATAGTCTCTAAATATATTTCCTTTTCTTGAGTCATAAATTATATTTTCCATATAATTTAGTATAAATTGTCTTGCACTTTCAAAACCTCCATCAAGATATATAGCAGCTATTACAGCTTCAAATGCATCTGCTAATATTGAAGTTCTGTGTCTGCCTCCAGTTGCTTCTTCTCCTCTACCTAATAACATGTGAACACCTAAATTTATATCATTAGCTACTTCACTTAATGAATCTTCACAAACTATATTTGCTCTAAGTTTAGTCAGTTCCCCTTCGGGCAGATTAGTTTCTTCATTGAATAAATAATCACTTATCACTATACCTAAAACCGAATCCCCTAAAAACTCTAATCTTTCGTTAAAATTATATTTTTTATTTTCATTAGAATATGAACTATGAGTAAGAGCTTCTAATATATATTCTTTATTTTTAAACTTATAATTTATAACATTTTCAAATCTTTGTATATTATCTAGTAATTTTTTACTTATTTTCATAACTACATCCCTCCAAAATCCTATTCTATAAATTCTAGTGTACTATTTTTGTCCAAGTATTGCAAAACCAAAATACATAATACCCTTCCTCATAAAAATAAAACTACCTATGAAACAAAATTATCTCATAGGCATCATAGGCAGTTTTATTTCTTATGAATTTTTACTCTCTATCATCACAACTTGAACAACCACCACATGTACAATCATCATCACAATCATCTTCTGATGATAATATTACAGCCTTACAATCAGGACAAACAACATCTACTTCATCATCATATAACAAATCTTCGTCTATTTCTACTAACTCTCCACAATTTGGGCATTCCATTTCTATATAGCTGAAGTCCTCATCGTCATCTTCTTCATCTTCTTCATAAAGATCATCTTCCATGTCAGCGATTTCTTCTTCTAAATCTGCTAAATCTTCATCAATAGATTCAACAAAATCTTGAAGTTCTTCTTGCTCTTCATCCAATGTTACAATAGCATCTGCAAACACTTCTAATGCATCAACTATTTTATGTATCATTTTCCCTTCTTTGCTTTCAGCACTAATTTCTAGTCCTTCTGCTAGGCCTTTTAAGTATGCAACTTCTTCATATAAATGTTTCATGTAACACCCCTCGCTTTCTTTTTTATATATAAACTAAAAGCTCATATATCTTATATTATTAAGACATATAAGCTTTTATATACATAAATTTTTATACTCTTGATAAATATTCACCTGTTCTAGTATCTATCTTTACTTTATCTCCAGTATTTATAAATAATGGCACTTGAACAACTGCTCCAGTTTCAACTGTAGCTGCTTTAGTTACATTACTAGCTGTATCACCTTTTATACCTGGCTCTGTATCTGTAACTTCTAGCTCTGCAAAGTTTGGAGCTTCCACTTGGAATGGTTGCCCTTGATAAAATCTTATTGTAGCAACTTCATTTTCTTTTAAGAACTTAATTGCTTCTTCAACTTGCTCATAGTTTAATGGTATTTGTTCAAAATTTTCTTGGTCCATAAAATAATATAACTCACCATCATTGTATAGATATTGCATTTGTCTTGTATCTATAACAGCTTTAGGGAATTTTTCACTTGGATTGAAACTTTCTTCTCTTATAGCTCCTGTTTTTAAGTTTCTGTATTTAGTTCTAACGAAAGCAGCTCCTTTACCTGGCTTAACGTGTTGAAAATCAACTACTAAACATGGTTGTCCATCTTTTTCAAATGTAACACCTTTTCTAAAATCACCTGCTGATACCATTTCTTGTTCCTCCATATTAAAATAAATTTCTTATTTTTTAGTAAATTTTACATTACTATGCCTTTAAAATTATATCTCTTACTTGAATTCTGTCAAGTCAGGATTACAAATTTTTACTAATATCATAATATCATAAGTTATACAATATAAACAAGTATTTGGCAAATTACTTATTCTATATTTTTATTATTCTCCTCTACAATCTTAGTCTATACATTTTATATATTAATATTATTCAGTTATATAGTTCTCAATAATTATGTTTTATATGATTTGTTAATGTTGTTTATTTTTCTTAAGCCTATGTGTTTTATATGTTTTGACTAAAATTCCATACTTTTATTTTGAATTTAGTTTCATAGTTTTGGCTACGTTTTGATAACTTCAATTTTATATTAACATATTGTCCATTATTAGACATTGACACATACATTTCGTCTACATAATCTCCAATCTCATAACCACCAGCTTGACTACTTTCACCATTTAAAGAATTTACAAACAACTTATTTCGTCTTTCATTTAATATAATTTCTTTGTTACTTATATATTCTTCATTATTAGTTATACTTTCGTCTACATACCTACATTTTATAGATGTTGTCCTTTTAAAACCTTCTTCGTCATTAGATAGATTTATTATTCCCATAGAATTACTAATAATTCCTTCCATAGATTTTACAATTTCAAGGCTTTGTTGTTGCAACTCTATCTTATCTTCTATTTTAAGTTTCAAGTTTATTGTAAGTACAAATATAGAATGTAGAACCATTATCAATATTACAATTGAAGTTAATGATACTACACTTTCTAAAAGTAAGTATCCATCTTTATGTTTCATATTTTCCCTCTTTCAGAAGTACTCTTCCACTTACAGGTGTTATTGTTATAGTTTTTCTTAGTCTATTATTATATATCTCTATTGTAGATGCTTTTTGAGGCGAGCCATCAGATTTAAACTTTATTATATCAATACTTCTTGCTATTTTTACACTTTTAGGTAGTACTATAGATTTAATATTTTTACCATCTTTTCTCAATACATATCCTTCATGTTTATCTTGATTTACAATATATATATATGTATTGTAATTGCTAAACATATTAGTTCTCCTAACATATCTTATATCTGAACAAAGTTGACGTGCAAATAAATTTATTTTTTGATTTTCAAGATTATCTTTTGGAAAAGATAATGTAGCTATCAATAGTATTATACTAATAGATACTACTAATTCTATTACAGTCACATTCCTTCTTTTTTCAAAGTTATACACCTCTATACTTATATACATATACTAAATTTTTTTCATCAAAGCTCTTTTTTATATTTTCAATTATATTCTGTTTAATCTCTTCTTCTATAGATTCATCAAGTTCTTGATTACTTGTGCTTTCACTCTCAGCTTCAAATTCATTTAAAATTTCATTTTCTTCAAATGACTCATATTCATTAAATACCTCAATATTGGATTCATCCATATAATCTTCAATGTCAATCCCTACCCATGGATTTTTAATTTTCACCCTCACTTTTATAACTTTTAAAAAATCTTTTTCTCTAACTGAACTTGTTATATCCAATTCAAAAAAATCGCCTTTATCATATATAGTATTATTCTCTACTTTTAAAGAAACGTCTTCTAGGTTGCTATGGGAGGTGTCTTTTATTTTTTTTATACAATTAATCATATTATTTCCTAAGAAATATGTTCTAAATTCATCTTCACTATTTGATATATTAATGGCTTCCTCCACACAAGAAAATACATTACTTATTGATATTTCTATCCCACTTAAAGAAGTTTCTTTTAGCTGAATGTCCTTGTATTCTAACTCAAATATGTTATTATGTGTGTAAATTAGACCTATAGTCATAATACATACAGTACTTATAATAGAAAATATTATCAATGTCATTATTAATATAGAGCCTTTATTGTTTAGTAACATAACTATTAAACCTCAATTTTTTAAAATTACTTTTTATTTCTATATTTATTTCATAACATTGATAGTAATCTAAAATTTGTTTTGCTGTACTGACAACTTCATATCCATTTATGTAGTTTCTATTTGTTTCATTCTCAATCAAATCATATTTACTACTTTTTATTTTATACTTCTCCTCTTCCATATATTTTTTTGCAATGATTAACATTTCTCTATCAGATGAATTTCTACAGACAAAACTATAACAACTATATAAAGATGTTGACACTAAATAAACCGTCACATATAATATAGCAATGCTTATTATACATTCAATTGATATAAAACCCTTATTTCTTGTTTTCAATAATAAAAACCTCTCAGTAATATTTTATATAGAAATTTAACTGTAAATTTTCTTCATAAATATCTTTTATAAAGTTTTTCCATTTCCCTCTAAAGCTATCTAAGTCCATATACAAAAGCACTTATCCCTTGATTTATTAACATATCAATGTTTCTTTAATTGAACATAAACTGTCTGCCATAACTCTACAAGCACCTCCACAACCTAATATCATCACTTTCTTATTTGTTAAATCAAAACCATTTTCAATTACAGATTAACTCTATTCCATCATTACTATATCCCTTTAGTACACCACCTTAATTTTTAATAGTATTAACTACTCCTGCTAACCTCACTTTGTAATCTCATCTTCCTTTATATTTATTGACATCCAAATTTCAATTTATACTAAATAAATTAATAATTCCTTCGCCTTGTTTCATATATATATAACAAAATTTTAAATTTATGTTATCATTTTTCATGTTATATTACGGTCAAAAGTTTGTAAATATATGTTTTAAATTCTAAAAGTATGCACATTATTTTATTAGATAACAGTCAACTTGGATAAGTCTCCTTCATATAATTTAAAGTGACCGTTGAAAAGGGGGGTGACCTATTGGCAGCTCTTAAATCTTTTGAAAAACCCTTAACCCCTGAAGAAGAGATTGAGTATTTAACTAAATTTAAAATAGAAAACGATAAAAGTGCAAAAGATACATTGATTGAAAGAAACATGAGATTAGTAGCTTATATAGCAAAAAAATATAATAATTCGACGGAAGACCAAGATGATTTAATATCCATAGGTACAATAGGATTAATAAAAGCTATAGAAACTTATAATATAGATAAAGGAACTCGATTAGCAACATATGCTTCTAGATGTATTGAAAATGAGATTTTAATGAATATTAGATCTAACAAAAAAAATAAAACTCAAGTATCTCTACAAGACCCTATCGGAACAGATAAAGAAGGTAATGAAATAAATACTACTTTTTATCTATATTTCTCTACTGTACAAAATAACATTCTATAAGAATACTTTTCTTAATTCTCTCAAGCTAAAAGACATATCAATAGCATTGTTAGGCATAAAAATCTATCTAATATCAGCTAATTTTTTAGTCATTACTTTCCTACTATATAATACCAAAACTATACTCTCAAATAAATTGTTACACATATATCAAAAATTTTTTTTATATTAAATTTTTAAATATTATGTTTTTTATAGTTATAGCCTAAAGGTTATCCTATCTGTTTTTTATAAAATACTTATATTGGTAAGTTATTTAATAGCGTTGATATTGTTATTTTATCCAAAACATCCTTTTTACAATATTTTTTTAGTTCTTGTATAAACTTTAATCTAATATTTAGAGATTAATTTAACCTATTGATTTATAATATATTGAATATATTATAAATCAAAATAATATTCATTTGATAAATTTATACAATTATGATATTTATATTTAGTCATTCTTTTAATATATAAATATATAACCATTTTTAGTCGATTTATGCTATAATTTATAAAAGTAGAATATAGGAATAAATTGAAAGGAGTATTATTATGTCTAAAACAACAATTATAGCTCACCCAGTAATAAAATCCTACATAGACAATTTTGTTGCAGAACATGAGATATCTAAATCTAAAGCAAAAGATCAGCACACTATTTTCGAACAATATATTAATGACTTAGTTTTATCCATTTATTCTAATGACCCAAGTGTAACTTATCAAGATATGGATACTGATACAGCTTTTGGTATAGATGGTATAGCTATATTCGTCTCAGATCGTGTTGTAACAAGTATTGAAGATGTTAATTCTATTATAGATGAAATCAGGAAATTCGAAGTTAGTTTCTTCTTTACTCAATCAAAGACATCTGACAAATTTAATCGCCAAGATATTTCAGATTTTTTTACAGGTGTTAGACGTTTTTTCAACTTTGATAAATGTGAAATACCAGAACTACGTACACATTGGGAAGTGGCAAAATATATTTATTCAAAAGGTGCAAGATTTAAAAAGCAGCCTAGTTTAAACATGAAATTCATATGCTTATCTCCCAAAGAAATAGATTTAGATGATATACATATGAAATCTGAAATAGATTTGGGCATTACTGATTTAAACGATATGAGCTTATTCAATGAAGTAAAAACCCCTGAGTTTCTAGGTATTAAGGATATAATGTCTTTGCATGAAAAAAATACTTCAGGGTTAGAAGTATCAATTACATTAACTAAACAACCTGTACCATATCCTAAAGATATTCATAATAGAATAAAAAATGGATATTATGGGCTGATTAAATTAGAAGAGTTTATTAGTTTATTGACTGATGAAGTTAATAATGAAAGAATTTTAAGAAAAGGTATCTTTAATGATAATATACGTTATTATCTAGGATCTTCTGAAAAAGTAGAAGTCAATGCTTCCATGAAAAAACAATTATTGGGTAATGAAAATTATTTATTTGGTTTATTAAATAATGGCATAACAATTATTGCAGATAATATTTTTTTAAGCTCTGAAGATCTAACATTGACTAATTACCAAATAGTTAATGGTTGTCAAACAAGTAATGTAATTTTTGAATGTTTAAATTCTATAAACAACAATACCAATGATATTTATATTCCTATTAGATTGATTTCTACAGAAGATGAGGATACAAAACATGCTATTATAAAAGCTACTAATAGTCAAACCCAATTAAAACCAGAACAACTGGTAGCTCTATCTTCTATTCAAAAAGCTATTGAACAATACTATAATACTAAAACAAGAAGTTCAACTTGTCCTCTTTATTATGAACGAAGAACAGAACAATACAGAGATGAAAATATTGCTAAAACAAAAATTATTAATATTCCTTTTCAAATAAAAGCAACATCTGCACTATTTTTTGATTTACCTCATGAAGTCTCTGGACAATATGGTAAAGTTGTAAAACAGACTGGAGATTTATTATTTAAAGATAACCATCTATCTTTCTTAAATTCTTATTATGTAAGTGGTCTTGCTTGGTATAAAGTGGAACGATTTGTACTTAATAATGATGATGGGAAAAAATATAGACGTGCTAGATGGCATATTATTATGCTTTTAAAATACCTTTGTTGCCCTCATGATAAAATAAATCTTTCTATTGACAAACAATCTGAAGAAAATAGTTTGAGAATTGAAAAAATATTATTGGATGACGAAAAAACAAACGCTATATTGAAAAAAGCTATAGAAATTATTGAACTAAGTTTAAGTCAAAAAGAAGATATAGAAGAAATTCTTGCTGACAGAAAAACTTTTGAAAGAAAAGATACCACAACTATTATTATTGAGTATGTAAAAAAATATGTTACTGAAAAAAATACCCTTAAGGTTTGATTTTTAAGACGTTTCTATAAAAGAAGCGTCTCTTTTAGATTTGATCACTCTCAAAAAATAAACTAATTATTGGATAATATCAAGTTTAGAACAAAATTAAAATACTATTACAAATAAATGTCAACCATTTTCATTTGTTATATACTTTTTCTGTACATTTAAATATTATTACTATAAAATCTTTTAGTTTATGTCATAAAATACTTTTTTCTGTAAATATTATATATAAACTTTATTTTTTTAATAAAATACATTATAATAAAGAATAAGACTAAATTGATAAAGCTTTAACAATTATTATTTTCAGAAAAATCGTTTTATTTGATTTATTAAGAATAATCAGTTATGGAGGAATTAAAATATGAGTGTAATCGTTTTATGTAGTTGTTGTGGAAAAGAAATAGATGAATATAGAAATAAATATATAACTTATTATGAAAAAAATACCAATACAGAAATCAAGGTTTGTATTAATTGTGCTTTAGATTTATTAGAACAAACAAAAGAAAATCAAGAATTAAATATTCAAAATTTTTAAGATACAATACATATGTGATAATTTATGAAAGCACCTATATATGGTATGCTCCCTTTATAGTAGACACTTTTAAAAAGCAACCTATAATGATGCTAAAGATCAAGATTATAAGGATGGGGGGATCTATATAAAAAAATAATAAATATAGTGAGAATTAAAATTAAAAGTTGTAGATATGTATATAAATGAAGCTCTAAGTTATCTTAATGTAGCTGAAAATTTACATATAAAGAATAAAACACAAATTATCAGATGGGTAACAGTATACAGAAATAAAGGTGAATACATATTTGCTAAAGAAACTCATGGAAAATCTAAAACCCCTAGAAAAGGCAAATAAAAAATCAAATTTAAATCTATAGAAGAAAAACTAGAATATTTACGTATGGAAAATGAATTTTCAAAAAGATTAAATGTCCTATCGAACAAGTAAAAGTAACTGATAAATTTACTGTAATTAAGTATATGACTTACAAATATACAGCATCTGGACTTTGTAAATTAACAGACATTTCACTAAGTGGTTATTATAAATGACTAAAAAGCTTCAATAAACTTACTGATAGGGACATCCAAGATAATGTTATTAAAAAGTATATCATTGATATACATAAAAAATATCGTAGTATCTACAGTAGAAAAAGAATTTGTATATATCTAAACAATATACTTGATTACTCAAAAAATCATAAACGAATATACAGGTCAATGAAATAGTTAGGAATTCAATCTGTTATTAGAAAAAAATTTATACCTTCTAAAGTAGTAGACAATATATTGAATAGAAATTTTAATTCAAATAAACCACTAGAAAAAATTTATATGGATATAACTTATATTCCCGTTGGTAACAAATTTTTATATCTAAATGTTGCTAAAGATTTATTTAGTGGAGAGATTATAGTATACAATATAAGTACTAGAAATGACACTATATTAGTCGAAAATACATTAAAACAAGTTATTAAAATGAATTTAGAGAAAAACTGTATTTTACATATAGATCAAGGATTTTAACATACTTGTAGACAATATTGTGCAACTCTTAAAATAAATAGAATAAAACAATCTATGTGGCGTAGAAGCAATTGTTGAGATAATGCCCCTATTGAGAGTTTTTTCAATCATTTAAAATCAGAATTAATCTATTTAATTGATACAAATAATCCAAATTAGATTGTTAAACTGATAGATGATTATATTATTTCTACAATAATGAACATATTCAAATAAAAAATGACATGAGCCCAGTTTAATATCGTATTCATGCCATTTAAGGTATTTTTTTAAGTGTCTACTTGACAGGGACATATCTATAATTAGGTGCTTTTTATGTATAAGTAAATTCACATGTCTTTAAGGCAAATATAAGTGTTGAATGTAATACTAGAAACAATAAAAAAGTAGATAGTATTGTTGCTAAAGTACAACTATTATTCAAGATTAATTATATCCTCATTAATGATATACACTTTACTTCCGTCTATAAGTTTGTAATAATAATCAGTCCCAAAAATAATATCACAATAATTGTCACAATCAAAGCTAATACATTGATAATTTTTATTGTCTTGTTCTTAAATATTTTTGATAATAAAACAAAAATTGCTATTCCTATTATTCCCCCTAATGTATTTCCTAACAAATCAGTTATATCACTTGCACCTATTGCAAATATATATTGAAGTGTTTCAAAAATTAAACTTGCTAAAAAAATAGGTACAACCTTTTTCAGAAAGCTCCACTCTTCTTTTAGCATACACAAATATATTCCAAATGGCATAAATACAACTACGTTTAATATAATCTCTGATGTATCAACTTTATTATTAACTACAAGTGAGCCAGCAAAAGGTACTAAGTTTATATTTCTAAGATTCATGGCTTCAAGTGATGCAATATCAAATTGCATCTTAAATAGTATTATCCATGTCAAAATGATTATATATACTATAAACAATACTTTTGTAATATTAGATTCCCTCGTTTTCATTCATTGCCTCCTTACTATACCATTGTATTATGTTCTTAATACAATAGTATAGCAATACAATTTATCTGTCAACTATTTCTTATAAAATTACATAAATCTTTATTCACTATTTAATATATAAAATTTATTCTTTACTTTGTCAACATGCACTTTATTTATTATTTAAAATTCTATTTTTACAGTATAGACCTTAGTAGAAATTTCATAGTTAGCTACTCAAACTCCTCAAATCTATATTCTTGTGCTGTATTAAGATACTTTTCTTTATCTACTTTAGAGAGAAATATATCTATGGGTCTTGCAAATGCTCCTGTTCCATTGTATAAAGATTTGTAAATTACTAGCTTTTCACAGTCTATTTCTTTTTGATGATAGAAGTTTCCATCCGAGTCTTTATATATAACCACAATATCATTAGTTTCAGTATGAACTGCATTAAAACCATTTTCTACTACTAAATAATAACTATCAAATTCAAACAATGATTTATTAAGTTCAAAATAAGCAACAGGTTTACTAATTCCTATAGTTACATAAAATCCACCTTTGAAATGCTTATATATATATGGATATTTTAATTTTCTTTCCTTAGATTCTTTTATATCTAAATCTTTAACCATTATATCTATAGTATTGTATATGTTAAAAGTCTTAATATCTTTATACAAACAACTATTATTATTTAAATCATAGTTGTTTGTATAAAATTCACAATCACCACAATTTAGATTCTTTTCTTCTCTTGATTTTTTCGTAAAATTATTGCAATGTTTTTCCATCTTAGATAAAACTCTATGTAATTCTAATAATAACTCATTTTTAACCACTACTTAAATCCTCCTAATTTACACATTTCATATTTATATTATTTTTTAAATTAGTATCTTTATAATTTTAATTATTCCATCGACTCTTATATAAAACTCTTTTCCTATTTAAATAATATATTTACTTATTGACTATAATTTTATTTGTTACTATAAATGTAATAAATGCTATCAGTAAAATTTTTCTCACAGCTAGAGCATATATATCCAATATTTATGGTAAACAATATACAACCTCAATTCTTTGCATATTACAACTGTCATGATTCAACTTCTATAATACATCTTACATAAGCTTTTTACACTTCAAGTTTTCTTCAAGTTTTATTACGATTATTAAATCTTCTACATATTTCATAATTTGATATTAACTATAGCTCATAAATTCTTTTATAATTAGAAATTTAATGTTCTTTTTGTTTTTCTAAAATAAAAATTATTTTATGCCTCTTTATTTTTCACAGTATATAAATTTCGTAAAATAACTACCTAGTTGTTAAAAAACACTTGTCCAACTTTGTGGTAAAGAAGTGCTAAATATTAGCAACTTCTATACTTTTTTAACATTCTGCTGTTTCAGCTTTTTTCATTGATATATTAATAGCTACTTCTTTGGCTACAGCATCAAAGTCTTCCCATCTTCTTTTATTCTCTTCATTAGAAATGCGTGGATATATTATATAGACTTCTGTACTTTGATTAGCTATAATTTTTTCATCATACTCTATATCCTTTTCTGTATCATATTTAAATGGTTTAAATTGTTGTAGTACTTTCACAATATCACCCCTTGTTATAAAATATGAGCTCATATACTTGTCTTATACTCAATATAAACCTTGTTTTTAGAATTTTAATTTGTCATGTATTTACCTAGATTGCTTTAAATTTTACTGTTATTCTTTTTCATACTTTTGGTATACCAAAGACAAGGTGTATAGATTTAGACAAGGTTGATATTTTATACAAATACAGGTGTATCATATAATTTAGAAATAAGATTTTAAGATTGGAAATACAGTACTATTAATAATTAAAAATAAGAAAACTAATGGAAGGTATATTACACTTAAAATATATTATTAGAATAATTCTAAATATATTAAACAAATGTGGAAGAAATATTATAGGATTGCCAATTTATTTTAGAAAATAGATAAATTTTAATTTAATAATCACTTGATTATAAAATCAAAAAACATAACAAAATTATATACACATTTACTATGTAGTAAAATTATTATTTTTGAATATTTATATCAATTTGTGATATAATAAAAGCAAGAAGAACTACAATCTATGTGGTGTAGAGTGAAGTTCATGATTAAAAAACTAGAAAATTATTTAAACTTATGGAATTTGATTTTAAAGTCAAATTCCCAACCACTCTTAGTGCCAGCTTTGAGTGGTTTTTTACGTTTTCTAAATAACTTACTTATTAAGTAAACTATATAGCTAGCCAAAATACTGGCTAATATACTTAGTAAAAAATTATCCATACATAATCACCTCCCTTCTTAAAATTGGGAGGATAATCCTTTGTTTGTATGAACTCCACTCTTAGATTATAGGTTACAACTTCTTGCTAGAATTATTATAACATATTCTGGTAATTTATATAATTAAAAACACTTGTTTAATATGGTTGTAATAACATACTTATAAGTATTTATAAAACAATTATATTACTCAGTTATAACTAATATAATATATTCAAGGAGTGTGATTACTTATATGAATGTTGCTATCTACTTAAGAAAATCTCGTGCTGATGAAGAAGCAGAAAAACAAGGAGAATTCGAAACTCTAAGCAGACATAAATCAACTCTATTAAAAATAGCAAAAGACCAAAATCTAAATGTAATTGAAATAAAGGAAGAACTAGTATCTGGAGAAAGTATAATACATAGACCCAAAATGATTGAACTTCTAAAGGAAGTTGAAGAAAATAAATACGATTCAGTATTAGTAATGGATTTGGACAGACTCGGTCGTGGAGATATGAAAGACCAAGGTATAATTTTAGAAACTTTCAAGGAAAGTAAGACTAAAATTATAACACCTAGAAAAACATATGACTTAACAGATGAATTTGATGAAGAATATTCAGAATTTGAAGCATTTATGGCAAGAAAAGAATTAAAACTTATCTCAAGAAGAATGCAAAGAGGAAGAATAAAATCAGTTGAGGAAGGAAATTTCATAGGTACTTCTGCTCCATTTGGATATGATGCTGTAACTACAGGTAGAAAAGAAAGAATTCTTGTACCAAATAAGGATGCTGATGTGGTTAGAATTATTTTTGATTTATATATTAATGAGGATATGGGTTGCAGTAAAATATCTAAACATCTAAATAACCTAGGGATTAAAACCTCTACAGGTGCTAATTGGTATAACTCTGCAATAACAAATATAATAAAAAATAAAGTTTATTGTGGTTATATTCAGTGGCAAAAGAAAGACTATAAAAAATCTAAAAATCCAAATAAAATAAAAACTGTTAAATTAAGACCTAAAGATGAATGGATTGAAGCAAAGGGTAAGCATGAACCTCTAGTAAGTGAATCAGTTTGGAAAAAAGCTCAGAATATCCTTAACAAAAATGGCCATGTAAGTTATGGTAATCAAATAAAAAATCCACTTGCAGGAATAGTAATATGTAAAAACTGTGGTAGACCTCTAGTATATAGACCATATACGGACCACGATTATATAATTTGTTATCACCCTGGTTGTAATAAGAGCTCTCGCTTTGAATTTGTTGAATCTGCTATTTTAAAGTCATTAGAAGATGCAGTGAAAAAATACCAACTAAGAATGTCTGATATAGATTTAAAGGAAAATAATGCAGATAATAATATAGAATTTCAAAAACGAGTATTAAAAGGCTTAGAAACTGAATTAAAAGAATTAGGGAAGCAAAAAAATAAGTTGTATGATTTGTTGGAGCGTGGTATATATGATGAAGATACATTTATTAAAAGGTCTAATAATATAGACTCAAGAACTGAAGAAATTATAATCTCAATAGACACGCTAAAAAATAAATTAAATACAGTTAAAAAAGATACTGCAAAAATAATAAACGATATTAAAACAGTACTATCTCTTTATCATGACTCAGATTCTCTTGGAAAAAATAAACTTTTGAAATCTGTTATTGATAGAGCTATTTATTACAAATCTAAAGAGCAAAAACTAGATTCCTTTGAGTTAACAGTCCACTTGAAATTATATGAAAGTTAGTAATATCAATAACATATAAAGCGTAGTGTGTAATGAAATAAGTCTTTTAGATATACTTGGTACAGAAGCTAACCATGTTCTTGATGAAGTTGAGCTAAAAGTTCAAGTCGGAAAACTTTATGAGCAACTAAACAAAATTCTTACTCCTAGAGAAAGAGAAATTGTCCAGTTAAGATATGGGTTAACTCCTTATGGGTATAAAACTCAAAGAGAAATTGCACAAAAACTCGATATATCGAGGTCATATGTATCTAGAATCGAAAAAAAAGCTCTTAAAAAACTAGAAAAAGAGCTTGTTCAGGAAAGTTAATATTATAATTTTTAAAAGGATATATCGTAATAGTATTAGATATAGCCATTCATCTAAAACTTAAAATTACGATATATCCTTAAATTTTATAATATATAATTTTATTGTATGCTTTCACATATTTCTTTAAATATAGGTATTGCAGATTTACTTTCTTTTTGAGTTCCTTCTACTAACACTGTTATTACATACTTAGGTCTTTCTTCAGGATAAAATCCAGTTATCCATCCATGGTCTATTGCTTTTTTATTCAAACTACTTTGAGCTGTACCAGTTTTAACTCCACATCCACCTTCTAAATCTTTTAAATCTTTAGCTGTACCAACCTTAGATACAGACTTCATAATTTCTTTAACTTGTGTACACACATAAGGAGAAATAAGTTCTTCTTTTTTTGAAGACTTGTAAGTTTTGATTGTATTCATATTATTGTCCACAAGACTTTTATATAAATATAATGGTTTGAATGTTCCATTATTAGCCATTATCTGAGTCATTTGATTTATTTGAAGTGGTGTAAATTCTATATTGTCTTGACCTATAGCTAAATTTCGTATTGATATATTTTTTGGAGCTTCTCTAATTTTTTCTTCATCAAGACCAATATCAACCTTTTCAAATAAATGCAACTTTTCAGCAGATTTAAGTATCTTTTCTTTGCCAAGTTTCATAGCTATATCTAAAAATGCAGGATTACATGAATTAGAAAAAGTTTGTCTTAAATTTTGGAAACCATGACCATTTCTTTTATTACATCGTAGTATTTCATTAGTATTTCCAACTTTAGTCTTTCCTGTGCAATTATAAGTATAGTTCTCATCTACAACACCATTTTCAAGTGCAGAAAATAAAACTACCATCTTAAATACAGACCCTGGTGGATATGTTGCCTTTATAACTCTATTTTCAAATTCTCCATTTTTTCCTTTCAAACTTTTTGATATATCATTCTGGTCAAAATTAGGTCTAGAACACATTGCAAGAATTTCACCTGTAGAAGCTTCCGAGATTACTACTGCTGTAGGGTTTTCTTCTTTGTTTAGTATCTGCTCTAATTTTTTTTGAATATTATAATCAATTGTAGTTTTTAGATGTCTATCCTTAGACTTATCATCAATAGTTTTTACACTTCCCTTTAGTATGTTTAGAGATTTTTCATTTCCTGCATCTCCAGCTTTAAAAGCACTTATATACTTTTCATTTGAATTTCTAAGCACACTATCCATACTTTTTTCAATTCCTGTTTGCCCTGACTTATCATCTTCTTTTATATATCCTATTGTATGTGATAATAAACCATCTTTTGAATATCGCATAGTTTTTTCTTCTACCATTATTCCATTTTTCTCAAGCTCTTTTTTCATACTATTATCAATATTTTTAGTCTGAATCTGTATTATAGGATGTGTTAATTGTTCTTGTATAGCCTTATATATATCCAAATCTTTCAGATTAGTAGCTTTCTTAACGAGTTCTAAAATTTTATAGTTATTATTTAATTTTTCTTTTTCAACTACCAGTACTTGAGTCTTGCTTGTATCTGTAAGTTTCTTGTCGTTTCTATCATATATTATTCCTCTTCCACTATTTAACTCTACTTTCTCAACACTTTGTGATTCTACACTTTGTTTGTATTTATCACCTTTTAATACCTGTATATCAACTAGCCTATAAATTAAAGCACTATAAATTATTAAAATTATAGTAAATATATACCAGGTTCTCTTTCCCACTTTTTTCAAAAATGGAGTCTTCTTTTTTGACATGAAATCACCCCTTAGATAATTTCATTATTGACAATTTCTAAGGGGCTAATACTATCTTTATCAAATTTTTATTATTCTTCAACCTTTTCTTCTATAACTTTTCTAAGCATATAATCTTTACCAACTTTTACTGACAACTTTAATTTCACTATTTGTCTAGGATGAGGAGCTGACTCTATGGCTTCTCCTTCTTCATTATACATTTCTTCAATTCTAGTAAACATAGTTTCTTTATATGGTCCCATGACCTCTATTTCATCACCAACGCACATTTTATTTCTTTGCTCAACCACAATAAGACCATCTTCATCTTCTGTTTCTCTAACTATACCTATAAAATCATAGTTTCTAACATATGATGCTGACTGATAATTTTGGTCTTCTGTTGTTGGTTTATTCAAATAAAAACCTGATGTAAAATGTCTATGACTACCTTTCTTTAACTCTTCCATCCACATTGGATTGAACTTCCAGTTTTCTGGGTCTTTGTAAAATTCATCTATTGCCATTCTATATGCTCTTACAACAGTAGCTACATAGTATGAAGTTTTCATCCTACCTTCTATTTTTAAACTTGTTATACCAGATTTGATTAATTCTGGTATATACTCTATCATACATAAATCTTTTGAATTAAAGAAGAATGTACCTCTTTCATCTTCATATATTGGGAAATATTCACCAGGTCTTTTTTCTTCTACTAAATGATATTGCCATCTACAAGATTGAGCACAAGAACCTTTGTTTGCATCTCTTCCAGTCATATAATTACTTATTAGGCATCTACCAGAATAAGAGATACACATAGCTCCATGCATAAATGCTTCTATATCCATATCTAAAGGTGTTTTTGCTCTTATCTCAGATATTTCATCGAAAGACAATTCTCTTGCCACTACAACTCTTTTTACTCCATGCTCGTACCAAAATTTTGCACTTAGATAATTAGTTGTATTTGCTTGCGTACTTAAATGTATTTCCATATTTGGAATTACTTTTTTAATAACACTTAGAACTCCTGGGTCAGCTATTATAACTGCATCTATTCCTATTTCTTCTAATTCCAACAAATAATCCTCTAGTTGTAGAAAATCTTCATTGTGAGGTATTATATTTACTGTTACAAATACTTTTTTACCTCTTTCATGTGCAAAAGCTACTCCTTCTGCCATATCTTCCTTACTAAAATTCTTTGCAGCAGACCTCATTCCAAAAATCTCTCCACCTATATAAACAGCATCTGCTCCATATGTTATAGCTATTTTCAATCTCTCCAAATCACCTGCTGGAGCTAAAAGTTCAACTTTATTTAATTCCATCTACGTCACCTCTTTTACTTTCTTTATAACTTAGTGCTACACCATCACCTATTGGTATCAATGATGTACTTAAATAATCGCAATTACATATATAATCTAAATAATTTCTCATTCTTTTTACTATGGTTTTCTTTCTTCTTATGACAAAATCATCATGTGCAACCATACCTTTGTATAAAATATTATCAGATACTAAAAGTCCACCATCTTTTAATTTATCTATAACTAAATCAAAGAATAACTTATATTGACCTTTGGCTGCATCTATAAATATAAGGTCAAATTCACCTTGGACTTGACTAAGCTTTTCTTCTGCATCTCCTTCTAGTATAGTTATGTTATTGTCAAATCCAGCTAATTTTATATTTTCTTTTGCTTTTTCTATCATTTTTTCATTTCTCTCAACAGTTGTTATATCTGCATCGTTTCCTATAATAGTAGCAAAAAAAATAGAAGAATAACCAATTGCGCAACCTACTTCTAAAACTCTCTTTGGCTTTTGAATCTTTAATAAGACTTTTAACAAATCTGAAACTTCTTTATGTATTATAGGAACGCTATTTTCCTCTGCATAAATTTCTAACTCTTTTAAAAGTCCTTCTTTTTCTTTTAATGTCACTCTTATATAATCTTCAACCAAGTCATTAACTATATTACTCATAAAAACACTCCCTAAAATAATAAATATTCAAACATTGTCTTAATTTATTATTTTTTAAATTCATATTGTTATATATATTTACACTTTCTTTATTATAAATCTAAGAATAACAATTTTCAATAAAAAAGCCCAACATTATTCTTACCCTGTTAGACTTTTTATAATCATCGTTTATTTTTTTGTATTTTCTTTATTTGTTGTTTTTGTATCTTTGCCTTGCTTATCTCTTGCTTCTTTATATTCTTTGACATATTTTAAATGGTCTTGATAATTTGTACTATAGTTATTTCCACCATCAATCTTAGCTACAAAATAGAGATAATCAGTTTTATCTGGATATAGTGCTGCTTCAATAGATTTTATGCCAGGATTTGATATTGGTGTAGGAGGCAATCCTTTATTTTTATAACTATTATATGGTGAATCAATTTTTAAATCATCATATGTTACAATTTTCTTTCTCTCTTCAAATATATATTGTATTGTTGCATCAGATTGAAGAGGCATGCCTACCTTAAGTCTATTATAAAACACACTTGCTATTATTGGTCTGTCTTTATCAAGAACAGCTTCTTTCTCAATTATTGAAGCCATTTCCATTACTTCTTGAAGAGTCATCTTTGATTCTTTTTGCTTATTTTTAAGCTTGTCCGTATATTTACTATCAAATACCTTTAACATTTCGCTTAAAATATCTTTTTCTGATTGTTTCTTTGAATTAAAATAATAAGTTTCTGGATATAAGAATCCTTCCAAAGAATTTATTCCATCTTCCTTCAAGTATGGAAATTCATCATAAAATTCTTGAGGTTTTTTTATTAAATTTTCAAAAGTAGTTTTATCTCCTAGATTTTTGTTTACTAACATTGCTATAATTTCTTTTGATGTAGCACCTTCTGGAATAGTTACTTTTACACCATCATGATATATTTTACCTGAAGCCAGAAGACTTATTATATCATTATTTGAATACGATTGGTTAAGTAAATATGTTCCTGATTTTATAGATGGGGCTTTATTACTAACCTTTACCAAAAGTTTAAATAATAGTTCATTTTTTATTAATTTATTTTCATATAATATGTCAGATATTTTTCCAACAGATGCACCACTTGGGATATCAATAATTACATCATTCTTGTTATTTTTATTATAAGGACCTATTTGCATAGATACAAATATACCTGCTAAGATAATTAAAATAACAATTATTAATGCTGCTATTTTTAATCTATTTTCTTTAAATTTCATAATATAATCTACTCCTTATGTATATTTATCCATTTTCTATTATAAAGCTAGATACTCTAATTTTCAATCACCTTGTCGAATAAACTTATTTATATTTCAAAAAATATTTTAAAATATATTTTTTGATATTCGTTTATCACTTATCAAAAAAATAAAAAACCTAACACTATTTTTGACATGTTAGGCCTTTTATAATCACTTTTCTAAAATTTTCTAAAACTTTTTGATTTCATCTTTAGTTACAATACCATATATTAATTTATTTTTTTCTATTTTTTTATCTACAATGGAATATGAATTAATAAATCTGTCTTTTGCCAATAAAAACTTTTGTTCATCATCGTAATACAAGTATGCTAAAACTTCACCTTCATTTACATAATCTCCAACTTTCTTTTCTAAGATTATCCCTGCCGATAAATCTAAAATATCATCCTTAGTCTCTCTACCTGCTCCAAGAATCATAGCTGATAAACCAACTTCTTCAGCCTTAATTTTACTTATATAACCTGATTTAGTTGATTTAACTGGATGTTTATATTTTGGTTTTTTAAATAAAGAATAATCAGCTACTACATTTTTATTTCCACCTTGGTTTTCTATGAATTCTTTAAGTTTCTGTACTGCACTACCAGATTTTATAGATTCTCTTATCTTTTCAATACCATCGTCAAAATCATGTGCAACCTTTGATAAAACTAACATATATGCTCCTAATACTTCACATAGTTCAACAAGGTCTTTAGGTCCATTTCCTTTTAAAGTTTCAATTGCTTCTATAACTTCTAAAGAATTTCCTATTGCAAAACCTAAAGGTTCATCCATATCTGTTACAATTCCTATTGTATCTTTGTTCATACCAGTACCTATATCAACCATAGATTTCGCTAATTCAAAAGATTCTTCTAAAGTCTTCATAAATGCTCCATCTCCAGTTTTTACATCTAGCACAATTGCATCCGCTCCTGAAGACAATTTTTTGGACATTACACTAGATGCTATTAATGATATATTATCAACAGTTGCTGTAACATCTCTAAGTGCATATATTTTCTTATCTGCAATTGCTACCTTGGCACTTTGACCACATACTGCTATTTTAGACTTATTTACAGAATCAATAAACTTATTTATATCCATTTCTGTTGAAAAACCTGGTATAGACTCCAACTTATCAATAGTGCCACCAGTATGACCAAGACCTCTACCAGACATTTTTGCAACTGGTGCTCCACATGAAGCAACCAAAGGTATAAGGGCTATAGTTGTCTTGTCTCCTACACCGCCAGTACTATGCTTATCTACCTTTATACCATCTATATCTGATAGCTTTATAATATCACCAGAGTTCATCATCGCTTCTGTAAGATAAACAGTTTCTTGTTTATTCATCTTATTTAGGTAAATAGACATTAATAGCGCAGAAGCTTGATAATCAGGTATATCTCCTTTTGAATAGTTTTCTATAAAATAATGTATTTCTTCTTTACTAAGTTCTAGTTTGTCTCTCTTCTTTTTTATAATATCATACATTCTCATACTTGAAATCTCCATTCTAACTTGTAATAATTTAAATAAATATTAAACTTTAAAACAATTTCAAATCTTATAGTATTATAAAAAAACTGTCTCTTATTAGAAATAATTTTCTATATCAAGACAGCTCTTTATTAATTCTTTTCAAATAATACATCAGCTATTTCATTATAAATCTACTCAAAATATTTATAAATTTTTAACTGTACTCTTAACTAAATTCATAAATTCTGCTTTTACTTTTTGAGTAGTTTGTATTACTTCCTCATGGCTTAGTGGTTGATTTAAGATACCAGCAGCCATATTAGTTATACAAGATATCCCAATAACGCTAATATTAGAATGTGCTGCTACTATAACTTCTGGAACAGTAGACATTCCTACAGCATCAGCTCCTAATATTTGAGCCATTCTTACTTCTGCTGGTGTTTCATAGTTTGGACCACTAAAAAACATATACACGCCTTCTTTTACATCTATCTTGTATTCTTTTGCACAGTCTTTAACTATATCTACATATTTAGAAGAATATGCATCTGACATATCTGGAAATCTAGCTCCAATCCTATCATCGTTTTTGCCTACTAATGGATTGCTTCCACTAAAGTTTATATGGTCTCTTATAATCATCAAGTCCCCTGCTTCAAACTTTTTATTTACTCCTCCAGCAGCATTGGTTACTATAAGAATTTCAACTCCTAAAGCTTTCATAACTCTTACTGGAAAAGTAGCCTCTTTCTGAGAATATCCTTCATAGTAATGAAATCTCCCCTGCATAGCAATTACTTCTTTCCCTTCAAGCTTTCCAATAACAAGTTGTCCAGCATGTCCTTCTACTGTTGATACAGGGAAATTTGGAATTTCACTATATTTAATTATGACAGAATCTTCTATATCATTTGCCAAATCTCCAAGTCCAGAACCTAATATTAAACCAATTTTAGGTTTTATACTAATTTTAGAATTTATAAATTTGCTACTTTGTTCTATCTTTTCAAACATTCCAATCCCTCCATTCTATTAAGCTAAATTTTTTGACTTTTTATTTATATTTTAATTTAGAATAATTCTTTTTTAAAACTTGACCCATGTTTAGGCAATTTTACATCTAGTATATCTGCAACAGTTGCTCCAATATCAGCAAAAGTATCTCTTATTCCTAAATTAAATCCTTTTTTAACCTTATTACCATAAATCATAACTGGTATATATTCTCTTGTATGGTCTGTACCTTTATATGTTGGGTCATTCCCATGGTCTGCATTGATTATAAGCACATCATCTTCTCTCATATTATCCATTATTTCAGGAAGTCTACTATCAAACTCCTCAAGAGCCTTCTTATATCCTTCTGGGTCTCTTCTATGTCCATATTTAGAATCAAAATCCACAAGATTTGAATATATTAGACCTTTGTTTTTTTGTTTCATATAATTTAAAGTTTCATCTACTCCATCCATATTACTTTTAGTATGGATAGCATCTGTAATTCCTTTTCCATTAAAAATATCTTCTATTTTTCCGACTGCTAAAACATCAAGCCCTGACTCTTTTATATTATCCAGAACAGTGGGTTCAAATGGGTCTAATGAATAGTCTCTTCTATTTGAAGTTCTAACAAATTCACCAGTTTTCTTCCCTATGAATGGTCTAGCAATTACTCTAGCAACTGCATTATCTCCCATCATTATTTCCCTAGCTATTTTACACATATTGTAAAGTTCTTCTAGTGGGATTACTTCTTCATTTGCAGCTATTTGAAATACACTATCAGCTGAAGTGTATACTATCACATCACCAGTTTTTATTTGGTGCTCTCCATATTCATCAATTATCACAGTCCCTGAAGCTGGTTTATTTCCTATTACTTTTCTTCCAGTTTTTTGCTCGAATTCTTCTATTATTTCTTTTGAGAATCCATGTTCAAATGTTTTAAAAGGCTTGTCAACTATTATACCAGTCATTTCCCAATGACCAGTAGTAGTATCTTTCCCTTGAGACATTTCCTTGCATTTTCCAAAACAACCTATTGGTTCTTTTATACTTTCAAAAAAATCTACACCCTCTATATTACCTATCCCTAATTTTCTCATATTAGGAATTTGTATATCTGGATATTTCTTAAATATATTTCCAAGAGTACTTACATCCTTACTGTCTCCAAAATTTTCAGCATCAGGCAATGCTCCTATCCCAACACTGTCAATTACAATCCAAATCACTCTGCTCATATAAATACGCTCCTTTTAAATTATAAAATTTGCTCTACAGTCTATTTAGCCTCTGCTTTTTGTAATTCTATATCAATATCATTTCTTGGATGTTTTTCCTTTATTTCTCTTCTCACGTTTTTATCTATATGATTTAAATATACTTGGAGGCTAGATAGATTAACATTTCCTAAAATTTTACTTACAACAGCAATGTTAGCACCTTCATTTAATAAATGAATTGCAAATGAATGTCTAAGCATTGTAGGATTTATATTTTTATCTATATTAGCTAAATTAGAATATTTTTTTATGACTTTCCAAAGACCTTGTCGTGTAAACCTTTGACCCAATGAGCTTACAAATAATGATTTTTCACCTTCCACAGCTATTTTAGGTCTTGCTTCTTTTAAATACTTATCTAAATAAAGTTTTGTAATATCACAAAGTGGTATTACTCTTTGATTTTTACAGCATGAATTACAATATATATAGTCAATATCCAGGTCAACATCTTCTACGTTCATATCTACTAATTCAGATACTTTTATACCAGTACCATATAATACCTCAAAAATAGCCTTGTCCCTAATCAACTTAGGTGTTGTTAACTTTGGAAACTTTAATAATCTTTCAATTTCTTCTTCTGTAAGTATATTTATATTTTCTTTTTTTATTTTAGGTTTTTTTATGTCCTTTGCAGGATTATTTGTGCATACATGATTTAAAAATAAATAATCATGAAAAGATTTTATAGAGGATATCATCCTCGCTATTGTAGCTATTGATACATTATCTTTTTCCAACTTTATTAAATAACTTATAATATCATTTTCAACTATATCTACTAGTTTAATACTTTTTTGATTTATATATTCCATATATTTTTTTATATCCATAAAGTATGATGCCACTGTATTTTCTGATAATTTTTTTTTATCTTTTATGTAATCTATATATCCCTCTATAATATCCATTATAAACTCCTTTATTTAACTAGGAACTTAATAATACCAATACTTGCAGTATTTAATATTAATTGCAACCCCAATGATAGTGCTATTATAATTATAATATTTAGTATATACCTCTTAATTAAAAATTGCATATTTTTTCTGTTATTCTTTTTAAATTCATAAACCATCTCTTTGAAATAGCTTAAACTAATTAATGTTAATATGATTGCACATGGAATAATAATCAAATTTTTAAATAATATTATTAAAATCATTTTTACGCTTTTAAACTTTAATGCCAATATAAAACTATTTATTGTATATCCTATTGACATACCTTTTAATACAAAAACTACTAACACTGCTGGAATTGTCACTACAAACAAACTTAATAGAGCTATTGAGCCCATAAAAATTCCATCTGACTTTAAATTTTGTATAACTGTCTCTTTTATGTTTAGATTTAGATTATAATACTCTACAGCAGGATTTATATTGTTTAATATATTGTCACTAGAACCTGGCAAGATTTTATTTATATAAGACCCAATAACAATAGACATCATAAACAACAATCCTATAATAATTATTTGTCTATTCAATTCTCTAAAATCATTTTTTCTATATGTTCTTCTCAATTTTATTCCCCCTTGTCCTTTATAAAATAATATGCTTTAGGACAAGGGGTTATTCATTTTTATAAATATTAATTTTTAAACATATCTTTTACTAATAATAATCCAATAGAAGTTTTTGCATCTTCAATATCATTCTTTAATACCATATTATATGCCTCTTCAAGCTCAACTTCATATACATCTAAAAACTCATCTGCATCTAAGTTATTCTCTCCTGGAGTAAGCCCAGTTGCTAAATATACGAACATTATCTCATTAGAAAAACCTGCTGAAGTGAAAAATTTATGTATTAATTTAATATTTTTTGCACTATACCCAGTTTCTTCTTTTAGTTCTCTTTCAGCACATTCTTTTGGACTTTCATTTTTTTCTAGTTTACCAGCTGGAATTTCGAAAATTGGCTTTTCTATAGGCTTTCTAAATTGCTTAACTAGTACAATTTTGTTATCATCTGTAATTGCAACTATTCCTACTGCTCCACCAACTTCTACTAACTCCCTTTTTTGATATCCTTGCCCTGGAATTTCAACAGTATCAACCTTTAAAGTAATTACTTTACCTGTATAAACCCTATCACTACTAATAGTTTTTTCTTCTAATACCATCTTAAACCTCCATTAAGTAATATGCTACTGTACTTGCAGCTTTAAAAAATGCCTCATCTTGTTCATAATTTCTTCCCATACTTTTTACTTTTAGATTAAAATAGTCTAAATCCTCTTTCGTTTTATTATTATCTATATAAATTATATTATGCTTTTTATCTAAACCATTTGAACTTACTTGTTCTTTTATAAAACTTAATTTTTCATCATCATATATGGTTATTGGTATATCTACATTTACATTTACAATTTCTTTAAATACAGTCATACTATGATGTGAAATACCTTGATGCCTTTCTCTTTTATCAGCAAAACTAATTCTTGGAATTGCTATTGCTCTTCCTCCAAGTTTTTTTACCGCATCAAGAATTGGACCTTGTTCAATTCCTGTAAATCCATATTTTGTTCCTGTACCAGCAATTCCTGGTCCCATACTTACAAATACTACATCTGCTTTTAATATTTCTTTTGCTGTAATTAGTGCAGTGTATATATTTATACATTCATAATCTCCACCAAATGCATTGCCTATTGTTATGGTACTGTCTATTAATTTTTTTGCTTTCAAAGTATCCACATTTTTACTTAAATAAATTGGAAGAGATGCCCCATCAGTCATTATATATACTAACTTTTTATTGGGATTACTTCTTTTAAATGAAGCTGCAAATGGTGTTAACATACTGTGAAGAGTTCCTACCACAACAGAAAGACCTTCTAATCCTTTAAAGTTTTCAAATGCATCATGATAAATACTTTCTTGTTCTTCAATAGAATCAACTTTTATTTGAAAAGGTGTATACCTAAGTTTCATTATATGTCCACCTTCAGTTAAAGTAGATTCTAAGTTATTTAAATTAGTTATTACAAAATGGTATCCACCTGTACCTAAACTCAATTCTACTGCCGTTGTATTTAAAACTACTTCATCTCCTATACTTACGCTTCCAGATAGTTTTGGATAATTATATGCCCTTTGCACTTCCCCATTTATATTCACTCTTATATCATCAAGAGTTTCAGTTTGGCTTACTATTGACTCAACAATCCCCACTCTTTTGCTTATCATAATGCTACCTTCCCAATTTATCTATAAAATTTAATAATTTATTTTTTTCTATTATCTTAGTTAATGAGTATTTCTCAGTGAATATATGCATAATAACTACGAATATTAACCATCCTAATCTAACATTAAATGAATATCCAAAAGCAATCATGATTCCAATAGATATTCCAAGAACATTTGAACCAGTATCTCCCATCATTGCTCTTGCTTTTAAATCATAATTAAAATATGCAAGTACATTTGGTACTATAAGTAATGGAAGCACTTGAACAAAACCTGTCAATGTTAAAAATATAATCACCATTATAAATAAGTATACTTTTATTGCCCTCCCTGGTCTTAAATCCAAGAGATTCATTAAATTAGTCGATAGAGCTATTATTAGTGTGTTTATTATTATGTCAATTATGTCTTTTGATATAGCAACAGAAACTATAAGTCCTACAAATCCACCAAATAATGCTTTAAAACCACCAGTTGTAAGACTTCCTTTAAATAGACTTTTAAAATGTCCCTTTAAACCACTTACATCTCTATTTCCAATAATATCGTCTAGTATCCCTGCAAAAAACATGGATATCATACCAAACATAAACATAAATATATATGCTAAATCCCTAAATTCTGTAGTAAAGAGAGCAAGTATTATTCCGTTAATTACAACCATCGGCAAAAACACAATACCCATACTTACTGGTATCATATCTTTTTTATAGTTTGGCCTAAGTACATTTCCATTTATCAATAGATTTTTAAATAGTGGTATTACAGCATAGGTTCCAAATAATCCTGTTAATAGTAAAATGGTATAAAGTATATAATCTTTCACTAAGATATTACCTCCATTCTTTCTTTTTTTGTCCTAAAACCTTTTTTATGTGATAATACTGTTTTCCTCTATGAATAAATCCTTTTAAATTTCTTCCTGTTTCATTGTGAGTCATATTCACTAATACTTCTTTAATTTTAAATCCATACTTTAATATATCAATAGTCATACCAACTTCTACTCCATATCCAAAAGGTATTTCATCAAATTTTTCTAAAACTTCTCTTTTAAATATTCTTTGGCCTGATAAAGTTGCGTCTAACTCAACACCTGTCATCTCAAAAACAGAATTTTTAGCTAAACCTTTTACAAATCCCAATCCTCCTTTTTTCTTTGCAGGAGGAAACTTAGCTATAGTAACATCAGCATCACCATTTAATATAGGCACTATTAATTTCTCAACTTCTTTAGCAGAACTTCCTAAATCTCCATCTAAAAATCCTATAATGTCTGCATTTTTCATTGCTAACTTAATACCATAATTTAAAGCATATCCTTTACCTCTATTTTTATCTAACTTAAAAAATTTAATCTTTTCATTTTCTAGTTCAGATACAACTTTAGCAGTATTATCAATTGAACCATCATCAACGACTATTATTTCGTTTATTTGTTTAATATCCACTATACTATCTAACGTATATTTTATTCTACTTTCCTCATTATAAGCTGGTATTATTATACTTATATAAGAATTCATTTCTTCTCTCCTTAAAATTATTTCTATTTAATAGATGGCAACAATGAAGTTGCAGTATCTAATCTACCAAAATTGCCAACTATATTTCCTTGTTGTAAAAGAATAGCTAGAGATATACTTCCTATTCCTTCATCAATATTATCTATAGTTGCAACCTTGTTTTTAGAATATAGTTCTACATAAGAAGTTTTAACTCCTGTATTTTGAACTTCTACTAAATATTTATTTTCTGATTTAAGTTTTGAAACTACAAACTTTTCTATCTTTTCAAACTGTTTTGTACTATCTTTTGCATCATTTCCACCAGCTATTACAACAGAATCATATTTTAGATATGTATTACCAAGAGAGTTAAATTTTATTACATCTAGTTCTTGAAGATATGTCAGAATATCACTTGCATCTTCCTTTTTAAGAGTATCCATTATATAATTAACAGCATCACTTGAATTTTTTATATCTGCACCCAATTTAGTTGATATTTCTTTTAACTTTTCTGGACTTGTTATATTTTCTTTTAATACTATATTGAATGCAATATTTCCATTAGATTTATTTATTATGTCTTCTATATTCTTTGTATAATCGTCATTTTCATTAGCTGATATTATTCCTATATTTTTACCATTTAATGAACCGGCTAAAATCTTATCTACATTTTTATTTATAAAATTAACCGCCTCTTCATAATCTTTATTTACATTTGCTAGGTCACCATCAAGTTTATCGTTTTTTTCTTTTAAAATATTAAACTTATCATCTAAATCATTTATTATATTTGCTTGTTGTTCACTTAATTGTTGATTATTATTTAAGTTAAATCCTACTAACATGCCTATACCCAAAGCTATAAATATAGCACCTATAGTGACTATATAATATTTCATATTAATATGCATATTTATCCTCCTAAAATTTACATCTGTAATAATACTCTAAACTTTAATTGCATTAGTTGTATAAATTGTTGAACTCCTGGTGACAACGATGCTACTACCAACACAGGAAATAAAGCTGTTGCTATTAATGCCCATATGTACTTTATTTTTAACTTACTTCTATATAACAGATTAACTCCTTTAGCATCTATAAGCTTTGAGCCTATTTTAAGCCTAACTAAAAAGGTACTTGCCATACCTTTTCTTCCCTTTTCAAGGAAATCAATCATATTTGAATGTGTACCAACTGCTACTATTAACTCTGCTTTATACTCATAAGCAATAAGCATAGCTATATCTTCACTAGTTCCTGGTGCAGGAAATACAATTGCATCTAAACCTAACTCCTGAACTCTCTTAAGACCTGGTGCCCTTCCATCTGTATAAGCATGTACTACTATTTCGCTAGCCTTCTTTAAAGCATCGTCACTTACACTATCCATATCTCCTACGATTACATCTGGAGTATATCCAAACTCAATTAAAGCATCTGCTCCTCCGTCAACACCAACCAAGACTGGCTTTACCTCTTCTATATAAGAAAGCATAGTACTTAAATCTTCTTTATAGTCCTGACCTCTTACAACTATCAATACATGTTTATTAGCATAATTAGTTTTCACTTTTGGGATTTCTACTTCTCCAAGTATAAATCCTTTTTCTTTTTTAGCATAATCTATAGTATTATCTATAAATCTGTCCAATTCTACAGCTAAATTTTCATAAGCAGCCTTTATTTGGTGTGAAACTTCATACTTGTCTAAAACTTCGCCTGCACCTAAAAATTTTCCTTCTCTATATATCTTTCCATCTACAACTTCTATAGTTTCCCCTTCTTTTAATTCTTCAAATAATTCTTCTCCAATATTATCAATTATTAGTATATTATTTTCAGTTAATATTCCTGGACCTTTATTGGGATACCTACCACTTATAGAAGGAGCCGCATTTATGACAAGTTTTATTTTAGCTTCTACTAAAGAGTTTGCAGCAACTTCATCTATATCGATATGATTTATAACTGCTATTTCCCCACTTTCAACTCTTTTAGCAAGTTTTTTGGTTTTTCGATCTACTTTTATAGGGGCCTCGACTCTCATTTTTAAACCTCCACTATCATTATTAAAATCACATTATATTATAGCATTACTTAACAATAAAATAAATGTTTTAAGTTTGTTTTGCATCTTTGGCATTTATAATACTATATTCTATTATTTTTTTATTTAACACATTCAACAATATTCTTTAAAATATAAAGTTTATTATATTTTATTCAACATTTATTTTTAAAAAATAAACTCCTTCCATTTTGCAACTTATAAAGACATATACTATAAGCATAGTATAAATAAATTTATTATATTAATATATTGAATGAATAATAAAGAAAAAATAAAGAAAAAATTTTATACTTATTAAAATAGCGAAACAGCATAACCCTACTGGTTATACCATTTCGCTACTTGTAATACATATTTATCGCCAATGCCTTAATTAAAAAGCCTTACTTTTTGTGTCTATTTATTTAACCATACTATGCTCTAGTCTTAATTTGTCAGCAATCATTGCTATAAATTCTGAGTTAGTTGGTTTTCCTTTAGTATTGTGTACTGTATATCCAAATAGTTGATTTATTGTGTCAACTTTTCCTCTACTCCATGCAACCTCTATCGCATGTCTGATTGCTCTTTCAACTCTACTTGGTGTTGTATTGAATTTTTTAGCTATACTTGGATATAACTCTTTTGTTACTGCACCTAAAAGCTCAACATTATCAATAACCATTTTAATCGCTTCTCTTAAATATAAATATCCTTTTATATGAGCTGGTACTCCTATTTCATGTATTATATTTGTGATTTCTGTTTCTATATTTCCTACATTCTTAACAAAATCACTTCTAGTCATTTGAGTTTCTTGAACTGGTCTAGGCTTTGGCTCAACTTGAGCAACTCTATTAGAAACCAATTCTCTAATTCTGTTTATAAACACAACAAAATCAAACGGCTTTACTATGTAGTAATCTGCTCCTAGATTTATTGCGCTTTGAGTTATCTTATCCTGACCTACTGCTGATAGTACTATTATTTTTGGCATTTTAGGTATATCCATAGTATTCAATTTTTCAATTACACCTAATCCATCTAGATGTGGCATTATTACGTCTAATATTAATAAGTCCGGTTGTGTCTTTTTTACTAAGTCTAATGCTTCAATTCCATCCTTAGCTATGCCTAATATATCGATATCATCCTCATTAGACAAATACTCTTTTAATACCTGACAAAAATCCTTATTGTCATCTGCTAAAACTATTTTGATTTTTTCCACTAAAAATCCCCCCATTAAAAAACATCTTCTTATTACAGAAAACTAAACTTTTTACACAATTGCTCTTAATTATCTACTCTAATGCATATTCGACACTTCAAAATTATATTCCTTCTAGATAATTGATAAAATAATAAAATTTTTTAATGCCTCACCTACAATTTTATCATTTCATCTATAAAAATACCATATCCTTTTTTCGGATTATCTCTAAAAACATGAGTTATTGCACCAATAATTTTATTATTTTGTATTATTGGGGCTCCACTCATCCCCTGTACAATACCTCCTGTGTATTCCAATAACTTATCATCTACTACTTTTATTACCATATCTCTATAATTTCCTTTATCATATACTATACTTTCTATTTTTATATCATAGCTTGTTATATTCTTATTTTTATCTTCAAAAAGAATTACTGCATCTCCTATTTTTACATCTTGTGGTCTTCCAACTTCTATCAATTGCATTTCTTTATTTGCCAAATCAAATTCTTTGTTCTGTTTATTTGTAATATTACCACTTATACCTAACTCTGAATTATTCGAGAAATTACCCATTAAATTGCTATCATTAAAGTCGCCTTTTATTTTACCGATTTTTTCATTACTAGCCTTTACTATTTTTAGCTTTTCTGGCTTATATATATATCCTTGTTTTATTTTTAATAGTTCATTAGTATCCGAATCTTTTATGGCATGACCAATTGCTTTGAACTTTTCCATACTAGGGTCATAGAAAGTCATAGTTCCAATTCCAGATATTTTATCTCTTACCCAAAGACCAAGCTTATATTTACCATTTTCTCTTTTAGTTTCTATTATTTCTGTCTTATACTTATTCTTTCTCTCAAAAGTCACTTCAACTTTACTTTTTTTAGCCTTGTTCAAAATTTCTGATACATCTTGACTGTTTTTTATCCTTTTATTATCTATTTTTACTATATTATCACCAATTTGTATGCCTCCAATATAATCTACATCTTCTTCCTCATATCCTAAGACCAATACACCATCCGTATTGGCTTTTACTCCAATTATATTTCCAAGTGGATATACGAATTTTTTATCATGATTCTTAATTGTAAAAGCTTCTATTAGAGTTTCTTTATTTATATTATAATTCTTATTTTGAAAAATTATAACCATCATAAAAATCGATACAGCTCCTAATATTATCCAAATATTTTTGAAATTTTTATTTGCTTTGTTCATATATTCATCTACTCCTATGCTGTATTATTATGTATTTATAATTCCTTTTTCCAGAAAATTTATTCATTTAAAAACCTTGCTGAGTATCTTACTAAGTGATTTTTAATATATAATATGATAGTATTATATTGTAACAAAAAGTTTGAAGGGCGGTAATATCTTGAAATTAAATGTAAGAATTGCAGACATAAATAATTGGCATGATTTAGTTAATTTGTCTGTAGATAAAAGTCAATTAGATTATATAGAAAGCAATGCACTTTCTATTGCTGAATCTAAATTTATAACAGCTTGGATACCTGTGGGAATATATGATGAAAATTCATTGATAGGATTCGCTATGTATGGTCGCTTAGAAGATGATAGAGTTTGGCTTGATAGATTCATGATTGATTCAAAGTATCAAGGCAGAGGATACGGAAAAGCGTCCTTAGATTATCTTATAAATCTTCTTAAAAAAGAATATAACTGTGATGAATTATATCTTAGTATATTTGATAACAATAAAAAGGCTATCAAGCTTTATAAAGATTTTGGATTTGAGTTTAATGGAGAACTTGACTATGGTGGTGAAAAAGTAATGGTATTAAAATCTAATTGATATTAACAAAAATATACATATATCAAGGAGGTGAAGTCGTTATATAAACATATTTATATAATGATGGATAAAATGGCTCAAAATATAACTTTAGAATTTGTTGAAGAAAAAGACTTGGAAAACCTTGAAAATGTAAAAATTTTATTTACTGAATATTCGAATTCTCTAAATATAGACTTATGTTTTCAAGACTTTAACAATGAATTAAAAACACTTCCAGGAAAATACAAAAAACCTTCTGGTTCATTGATATTAGCATTTGTTGATGGAAATTTATCAGGTTGTGTTGCTCTAAAAAAACTTGAAGGCAAAATATGTGAGTTAAAAAGATTATATGTAAGAAATCAATTTAGAGGACTAAAAATAGGAAAACTACTATTAGAAGAAATTATTAAAGAGGCAAAAGAAATTGGATATGCATATATGAGACTAGACACTCTTCCAAGTATGAAAAGTGCTCAAGGACTATATGAAAAACTTGGTTTCTATGATATAGAACCGTATACTTATAATCCGATTGAAGGTGCTAGATATATGGAATTAAAATTATAATTTTTATTTAATAGAGTATAAATAAAAATACTAAGATTTTATTTATACTCTATTTTATTGACTAACTTTATTTGTATATGTATTTATTTTTCTAAATCTTGTAGTCCCATAGTTACCTCTTCAGTTATATCCTTTATGTATTCTACTCCATTACTGTATGTAAGCTTGGCTTTAATATAAACTATATCATCAATATCCCTTTTAGGAAAAGCAGCTTCATAATTTACTTGACTTTCATTTGAATTATTGTTTTTATCATCATCTGAGATTTTAACAGATTTTGCTTTGCATACAGTATCTTTTTTCCCTTCATTTACAATGATATCTACTTTCTTCAATCTGATATTATTATAAACTTTATTTTTTGACTTTTCACTTTCATGATTTAAGAGATTACTATTTTCTATTATTTCAATAAAATATTCTTTATTATCCCTTATTCCAGAATTAAATACAGGTTGTTCAGGCATATAATCAGATGTAGTTAGCTTTTGTACATCTGAGCTTTCAGATATTGTCCCATTTGTAACTACTTTATAGTCATATTCATTGCCTGTCTTTATTTTCATCTCACAAGCATACGATAATTCTCCATGTTTTGTCATTTTAATTTCATTCCATTTATTATTATCTTCTTTATACATGAAAAATACCTTGCCATCTTTACCCAGCTTACTCAATTGAATATCTACCTCAATAATACATTCTTCTTTTTCAAGCTTTTTAACTTTTAAATCGATACTTTTAGTTATATAGCTTTTCGACATTTCTTCATTTATCGTATTACTAATATCTGACTTGGTGTTCATAATTTCTTGTGACAAGTACTCTAATTTATTATTATAGTTTTCTATGTTTTTGTTAATTTCATTCATTGTCAATATCATATACCATAATAAAATAAAAATTACAATTGTAAAAATTAAGTGCATAGTATTTTTTTTATTCAATTTATGCCCCCCTCACTAATACCTTATACATAATATTATACTTAAGCATCTAAAAATTTCAAAGTTACAAATTTATAAACCTTTAAATTTTATGTTTTTAATGTCTACATTAAATAATATAAAATTATTTTGTCATAAAAAATAGATGTAAAGTATTCAGATAGAAAATTCTTTACATCTATATTAGAGCAATCTTTCTTAACTAGCATTTTTTAGCCATTTCAATGATTTCACTTGCATGTTCAATAGTTTTCTCTGTTATATTATTACCTGCTATAAGTCTAGCAATTTCATTTTTTCTTTGAGATTGATTTAGTTTACTAACATTAGTAAATGTCCTATTATTTGAAGTGTCTTTCTCTATACAATAATGAGTATCTGCATTTGCCGCAATTTGAGGTAAGTGAGTTATACATATTATTTGTTTTTTCTTTGCTATATCACTTAATTTCTCACCAACAATTTGTGCTGCTATGCCACTTATCCCTGTATCTATTTCATCAAACACTAATGTATCAATATCATCTATATCAGCTAATATTGTCTTAAATGCCAACATAAATCTTGACATCTCACCACCTGATGCAACTTTATATATTGGTTTAATATCTTCTCCTAAGTTAAAAGATATCATAAATTCAATATCATCTACTCCATTTAAAGTAAATTGACCTTCTTCAAAATTAACTTTGAACATTACATTTTTCATGTTTAGACTTTTTAATTCATCAAGAAGTATTTTCTCTAAAGTAGTTGCTACTTCTTTTCTTGCTTTGGTCAATTTATTAGCTTTTATTTTTAAATCTTCTTCTATATTCATAAGTTGACTTTTTAATTGTTCAACTCTTTCATCTCTATTTAGTATCTCATCTAATCTATCTTTTATCTTTTCATAATACTCAAATATATCGTCTATACTATCTCCATATTTTCTTCTTAAATTGTTAATCTCATCAATTCTAAGTTCAATCTGCTCTAGCTCATAAGGCTCAAAGTCTATATTATCTTTGTAATTTCTTATATCACCAGATATATCTTGTAATTCATACATAATTCTTTCTACAGTATCACTATATTCACTCAAAACACTGTCATATTTTGATATGTCATTAAGCTCTTTAGATGCAAGACCTATTAGGTCAATAACATTATACTCACCATTATGTAACTTGCTATAACTTAAATTTAAATTATTATATATCTTTTCACTATTCCTATAAACTTCTCTTTGTTTTAATAAATCTTCATATTCATTTTTGTTTAAATTTGCAACTTCTATTTCATTTATTTGAAATTTTAATAAATCTATTTCTCTTTGAATTTGCATCTCATCTTTATTTTCTGTCAAACAATTTAAAGCTTTTTTTACCTCACTATACTTGTTATACACTTTTTTATAGGCAACTTTAAATTTTTCTAATTCATTTTCTCCAAAAAGGTCTAGAAATTTCAAATGAGTATCTTTATTAAATAAAGCTTGATTTTGATGTTGACCATGTATATCTATAAGTGTTGATGCAATTTCTCTAAGAAGAGATACTTTAACAGTTCTTCCATTTACTCTAGCAGTACTCTTTCCATCTGAATATATCAATCTAGTTATGACTAACAAATTGTCATCTTCTATACTTATATCATTTTCGTCTAGTATTTTTTTTAAATATATATTATCTGACAAAAATACGGCCTCAATAAGTCCCTTGTCTGTTCCTTTTCTTAGAAAAGACCTATCGTATTTATCACCTAGACAAAGTCCAAGTGCATCTATTATTATAGATTTTCCTGAACCAGTTTCACCTGTAAGTATATTTAAATTTTTATCAATACTCAACCTTAGCTCTTCAACTAAAGCACAATTTTTCATATATAATTCGAGGATCAAGTCTAAGCCCCCTTTTAGTCTATTTATCTAAATTATGAGAAGCCTCAACGACTTCTATTATTTTGTTATTGTGTATGTCACTATTAAACTCATAACCTTCATTACCATTTCTCAAATGAATTAAATATTCTATATTTCCTTCAGGACCCTTAATTGGAGAAAAGTCTAATCCTAAAATTTCAAATCCATTTTTAACCGAAAAGTCTGAAATCATTTTTATAACTTCTATATGTGTAGATTTTTCTCTAACTACACCTTTTTTACCTACTTTTTCTCTTCCTGCCTCAAATTGAGGTTTAATTAAAGCAACAATTTCTCCATCATGGCGTACTAACTCCTTAGCTTTTGGAAGTACTAGTTTTAATGATATAAAAGACACATCAATTGATGCAAAATCAGCAAACTGCTTTGTATCTTCTATTGTTACATTTCTTATATTGGTTCTTTCCATACACACAACTCTATCGTCTTGTCTCAATTTCCAAGCAAGTTGACCATAACCAACATCTATAGAAAATACTTTTATTGCTCCGTTTTTGAGCATACAATCTGTAAAACCACCTGTAGATGCACCTATATCCATACATACCTTTCCATCAATAGTTAAATCAAAGTTTTTCATTGCTTTTTCAAGCTTTAAACCACCCCTACTTACATATGGTATTGGATTTCCTTTTACTTCTATATTACAGTCCTCTTTTACTTCTGTGCCAGCCTTATCACACCTTTGATTATCAACAAAAATTAGACCAGCCATTATTGCTTTTTTAGCTCTTTCTCTACTTTCAAAATGACCTTGTTCTACTAACAATAAATCTATTCTCTTTTTCATAAAATTACCTTTCTGTTAAAAGCTACTTTAATAATAACTAAAGTAGCTTTAAGTAACACACTTGATATTTATTCTAATTGATAAATTTTATATTTCATATCAGTCTTAATTTATAATATTTTCATTAGCTTTTTATTCAATAACTAACTTTCTTATTTTATCAGCAATACTCTCTGAGGATAATCCTACAAAATCATATAACTCATCTGCATTACCATGTTTTATAAATTCTTCTGGTATTGCTATATTGAGTATATTTATCTTATACTCATTATCTATAATAAACTTGTTTATTCTACTTCCAAACCCTCCAGTTACAACGTTGTCTTCTATTGTAACTACATTTTTGTGAGTCTTTAATAAAACATTCAACATATCTTCATCCATTGGCTTTAAGAATCTAGCATTAACTATTGTTGGATTTATTCCTTCTTTCAATAATATTTCTTTAGCACCCAAAGCATGTTTTACCATACTTCCAATAGAAAGTATAACTGTATCTTGTCCATCATCTAATACTTCATACTTTCCTAATACAAGTTCTTTATATTCTCCCTTGTCCAAGTAATAGCTATTTCCTCTTGGATATCTAATTGCTAATGGATAGTCTAATTTTAATGATAAATCCATCATAAGTTCCATCTCTCTTGTATCTTTTGGTGCCATTACTACAATATTTGGAATAGAATTCAAGTAACTTAAATCAAACATACCATGATGAGTTTCTCCATCATTTCCAACTAACCCAGCTCTATCTATAAGAAAAGTAACAGGCTTTTTAGTTATACATACATCATGAATAATTTGGTCATATGCTCTTTGCAAAAACGATGAATATACAGCAAAGTAAGGTTTCATGCCATTTTTTGCAAGTCCTGCTGCAAACCCTGTTGCATGTTGTTCAGCTATACCAACATCATAATATCTTTTTGGATATGCACTTTCAAATAAATTTAACCCAGTACCAGATGGCATCGCAGCTGTTATTGCTACTATATCTTCATTATCGCTAGCCATATCAACCAGTTTTTCTCCAACACTAGCTGACATAGACTTAACTTTTGAAGATGTAACACCTGTCTTTATATCAAATTTTGATACTCCATGATATTTATCAGGTTGCTCCTCCGCAAATCTGTACCCTTTTCCTTTTCTCGTAATTACGTGCAAAAGTACAGGCCCTTTTTTGTGTTTAGCCTTCCTCAATATATCTATTAATTCTTTAGTATTATGACCATCTATAGGACCATAATATTTTATACCTAATGAATCAAAAAATGAACAATCTTGAGGAGAAAAACTATACATCAACTTGTCTTTAAATCTATGTGCAGTTTTAGATAAAATTTCGCCTGTTGATGTAACGTTTAAAATTTTATCAACTTCATCTGTCATTTTTTCAACTGTTGAATTTCTTATAATACTTGACAGATATTTAGACATTCCACCAACATTTTTATCTATGGACATCTCATTATCATTAAGGATTACTATCATATTAGTATTGATATATCCCAATTGATTTAAAGCTTCAAGTGCCATACCTCCAGTTATAGAACCATCTCCAATCACAGATATAACACTGTAATTTTCTTTTTTTATATCTCTAGCACAGGCAATACCTGTAGCTACAGAAATAGATGTACTGCTATGTCCTGTGTCAAAAATATCATGAGGACTTTCACTCTCCTTTGGAAAACCACTTAGTCCATTAAATTGTCTCAAAGATATAAAACAATCTTTTCTTCCAGTAACCATTTTATGAACATAAGATTGATGTCCTACATCCCATACGATTTTATCTTTAGGACTGTCAAACACTTTATGAAGAGCTAATGTTAACTCAACTACTCCTAAATTAGAAGCTAAGTGTCCACCTGTCTTAGAAACAGATTTTACTAAAAATTTTCTTATATCTTTTGCAAGTAAATCCATTTCTTCTATGCTCATATTTTTTATATCCTTTGGAGAATTTACTTTATCTAAATATTTATACATATTATCCTCACCTTTGTTTTGTAAATTTTAAATTTACATCAATATTAAAGCTGTTACTATTCCGAGTAAAGCTCCAAACCAAACTTCTAGTGGTGTGTGACCTATTAATTCTTTTAATTTCTTCTGCTCTATATGCTTTCCATGCTGTATATCTGCTACTATTTGATTTAATATAATAGCTTGTTTACCTACAGCCCGTCTAACACCTGCTGCATCATACATTATAATCAAGGCAAGCACAGTAATTATAGCAAAATCAGTAGAATTAAACCCTTTTTCAATACCTACCACTGTAGCTAAACTTGTAACAAAAGAACTATGGGAACTAGGCATACCTCCTGAAATAAGTATTCTTGATAACTCAATTCTTTTTTCCTTACCAGTAAATATTTTTATAAATTGTGCCAAGAAACAAGCAATCAGACTTATTCCCAAAGCCCCATTGTTAAAAATCTCCGAAAAAAAGTCCATTTTTCCCTCCTCGATTTTAGCTGTATATTTTAGTATTCCCTATCTATTATATATTCAGCCAATCCCTTTAAAAAATCTACATCGTCAGATAATTTTTCTATACTTTTCTTTGCTTCATCAATCAAATTATATGCAATTTCTTTAGATTTATCTAAACCTAAAAGTGATGGGTACGTTGACTTGTGATTTTCTATATCACTTCCAACTTTTTTTCCTAACTTCGCTTCATCTCCCACTATATCTAGTATATCATCTACTATCTGGAATGATAATCCGATATTTTTTGCATATTTAGTTATTTCTTCCATCTGTTCTGAATTTGCTCCACCTATAATAGCTCCTGCTCTCATACAGCCCACCATCATTGCAGCAGTTTTATTCATATGTATATAATCTAATTTTTCTTTTTCAATTTGTTTATTTTCACTTTCTACATCTACTACCTGACCGCCTATCATTCCATATATACCAGCACCTTTAGCAATTTCATTTATAGCTTTTAAGTATTTTTCTGGATTTTCTTTATTGATTGAACCTGAAAGCATAACTTCAAAAGCATAATTTAGTAGAGCATCCCCTGCTAAAATACCCATAGCTTCTCCGTATACTTTATGATTTGTTGGTCTTCCTCTTCTTAAATCATCATTGTCAAGAGCTGGTAAATCATCATGTATTAGTGAATATGTATGTATCATTTCAATTGCCACAGCAAAAGGAATAGCTTCTTCTTCATTACCTCCAACTATTTTACAAGCTTCTAATGTAAGTATTGGTCTTAATCTCTTACCTCCAGCACTTAAACTGTAGTTCATAGCTTCAATAACAGTTTTTTGATATCCTTCTTCTTTAGGCATATATTCTTTAAGTACATTTTCTATAAAACTTGCTTTTTCTTTCAGACATTGTTTAAATTCCAATTTTACTCCTCCTCGATTTTAAAATCTTCTTCTATTCCTAATTGATTAAATTTACTTATTTTCAATTTAGCATCATCTAAAAGCTTATTACAATGTTTATAAAGGTTTATACCTTCTTCATACAAGCTCAAAGATTCATCTAAGCTAGCATTTTTAGATTCTAACTCGTTTAAAATACTCTCCAATCTTTTATAAGCTTCTTCATAGGTTAAATTCATACTATACCTCTTTATTTTCAATTTTATCTATCATACATTCTAAATTTCCATCTTTTAATACTATATCTATCATATCTTTTGTTTTTAATCCATTTATACTGTTTATTACTTTTCCATCTTTCTGGGCTATACTATAGCCTCTATCCATAGTAGCTAGTGGACTTAAATTATGAAGTAAAGCTCCAATCTTTATTAGTTTCTCTTCTTCCAATTTCAAATTACTTTCTATTCCAAAAATTATTTTATCATATATTTTATCTAATTGTATAACTTTATCTTTTATTGTATAAGAATCTAAATAGTTATTTATCTTGTTAAACGCTGACTCTAGCTTGTATTGGTCTAGTTCAATTTGATTTGTAAGAGACTTACTCATTCTACTTTTTATATTTCCAAGCTTGTAATTTATATCATCTAATGATGGAGTAGCAATCTCTGCTGCTGCTGATGGTGTTGGTGCTCTCATATCAGCTACAAAATCACAAATAGTAAAATCAGTTTCATGCCCAACTGCTGATATTATTGGAATCTGAGAATTAAAAACCTCTCTTGCTACCATTTCATCATTAAAAGACCAAAGCTCTTCTATTGACCCACCACCTCTACCAATTATAAGTGTATCAACATTCTTCATATGATTAAAAAATCTAATTGCTTCACATATTTCTTCTGCTGATTTATCTCCTTGAACTGTTACTGGATAAAGCTTTATATTAATTTTAGGGTATCTTCTTTTTATAACATTTATTATATCTCTTATAACAGCACCTGTTGGAGATGTTATAACTCCAATTGATTTTGGCATTTTAGGTATAGGTATCTTGTATTTTGAGTCAAATAGCCCTTCTTTATTAAGTTTTTCTTTTAATCTATTGAATTCTATGTGTAAATTTCCTATTCCCTCTATTTCAATTTGGTTAATGTATAATTGATACGCACCATCTCTCTCATAGACTGATATATATCCACTAGCTATAACTTTCACACCATTGTCCAATTTTAGATTACGATTAAAATTGCTTTTAAAAATTACACAGTTTAGCTTTGATGATTCATCTTTAAGTGATAAATACACATTCCCACTACTATGAACCTTAAAATTAGAAATTTCTCCCTTAACCTTAAGATTAGAAAGTATTGGGTCGTTTATTAAAATTCTTTTAATATATGAATTTGCTTCACTTATATCTAAAGCTCTTAGTTTCATACTCTTTCTCCTAAAAAGTTATTCAATCCTATTATAGCACACCCAACAGCATTATCAGTTGAATATTGTGGCTCTGTAAAATGAGCTTCTATATGTTTTTTTCTTAATTTTAGACTTAATTCTTTGAGAATATACTTACTTGCAGAAACTCCACCTGCAAAAACTACTTCATTTATATTATAAGTTTCACATAAATACACTAAAGATTTAAACATATTTCTAACTACTGAATCTAATACTAATTTAGATACATATTCTTTTTGATTGGTATTATCTCTATTATCCTCTATAATCTTATTTACCTGATTTTCTAATCCAGATAAATTCATATATCCATCTCTCACAGAAGTTTTTAGACCACTTTCTATTTTAAGATTACAATTTAAAGCATTTTCATCTAAATATTTTCCTGAAGGAAATTTATATCCTAACTTAACTCCTACTCTATCTATAAGTTGACCAAAACTAATATCTTTACTTCCTCCAATTATATCTATATTATATCCAAAATTATTGCATAACTTACTTTTATCATCTTTTTTATTACTTATTTTGGTAATTGCATCTAAGTTATTATCCCATATATTATAATTACTATCCAATTTGCTTATTAAAAGTATCTCTGTAGTGCCACCAGACATGTGAACAGAAATAAATCTATTATTATTTTTTAATTTACTATTTAATAAACTTGCTTCAATGTGATTTTCTTGATGAGTAGTCTCATAAAATCTACAACCATACATGCTTGATAATAACTTTCCAAAATTATATCCTACATTAAATACAGGCATATATGAGTTTTCAACTGGTCTAGGTCTTATAGATGAACAGACACCTTCTACATTAAACTTACCTTTAAATGATTTTATTCTATCACTGAGAAGTCCTAAATTATTTACATGCTGGAATACAGCTTCACTCTGTCTTAGACCTTTGGTATTTTCTTTTACTTCCAACATTATTTTTTCATTAAAGATAACTTTCTTATCTAAAGAGATAGCTGCTATAGAAGTAGTATAGCAGCTAGTATCAATTCCAATTATTATATTATTTCCCGATTTCATCAACAACACTTCCCAATATACCATTTATAAACTTAGGAGACTTATCATCACAATATATCTTTGCAAGTTCTACAGCTTCATTTATTGATACTTTATTAGGAGTATCCAAATAAGCTATTTCACATACAGATAATCTAAGTATAGACACATCTACCTTTGGCATTCTATCTACTGTCCAGTTTTTAGCATGCTTATTTATTAACTCATCTATCTTATCATGATTTTCTTTTAGTTCTTTGCATACTCTGTTTATATACTTTCTGTCTATAACATCTTCAAGCTTAATATCTTCTAATTTTAAATTTGCATTATTTGAATACTGAAGTGCAAGTTCTTCATATCTATTTATAATATGCTCCGAATTATCTTTTAAAAAAGTATCTACTTTATCTTCTAAAGCCTCAAAATCTTCTTTATTAATATTTATCTGGTATATAAGTTTCATTATATATTCTCTTGTTGTACTCTTTTGTGCCCTATCTTTTTTCATCAATCAAAATTCTCCTTTAAGTTTAATTATCTATATAAAAATCAGATGCCAACAAAAAACCCTCTGACTTTTCAGAGGGCTAATATTAATTTTTCTTAGTTGCTTTTGCTTCTTCTTTATCAACTTTATCTTTCTTAAAGCTGATTCCTTGAATGTGTATATTTACTTGAGAAACCTTCAGTCCTGTCATTGTCTCAACAGTATTTTTTACATTTTCTTGAACTTTAAAAGCCGTATCTGGTATTGACATTCCATATTTTATCATAACCATTACATCTAAATTAACATCCTCTTCTTCTATTTGTATTTTTACTCCATTATTTTTTAACAACTTATCTGTTAATGTTGCTGTAGTTTCTATGCCTTCAACTTCTAATGCTGCTAAACCAGCTATTGTAGCTATTACATCATTAGATATTTTTACTTGTCCAAACTTATTATCTTCCATATTAAAACTTACCTCCTGATTTTAAGGAACTATTTTTATAAGTATAATAATACCAAATACAAGTCTACTTTGCAAGAAAATAACCTCAGTTAATTCTGAGGTTTATTTTTTACTTTTTATTATTATTTGTAAGTTTAATATTTTCATACTTTACATTCGCTTGTTCTGCAACTAAGTCAAATATTTTTGCTGCATCTTTCTTATCTAATTTAGCTTCATTTACTACTACATTAACTTTGCTATCACTTATATAAACTAATGCTTCTTCATATCCTTTTGTACTCAAGAGATTTTCTATTTGAAGTTCTTTTTCTTGAATTTTAACTATATTTAATTTCATATTAGAAGCTTCTTTTCTAGATTCTTCTGTTGTAGATGGATTATTTATCATTTCATTTAAATCTTGAACTAATTCATTTCTTTGCTTTTCTCTATTCATTTTCATATCCAAAATATAAGATGCTTTTTTCATATTTTTCTCAGATGATAGTTGAGCTTTTATTTCTTTGCTTGTTTCAGTTGCCTTTTCTTTTATTTTACTAGTTTTACTATCGACTATGTCAATATCAGCACTTTCCTTTCCATCTTGTTTATTTACATTACTAGAATCCTCTGTTTTACTACTATCGCTATCATCAGTATTTTTCTGTAATTGCGCTTCTTCATATGCCTTAAACTCTTTTGATGTTTCTAATAAAGACTTCTTACTCAATTGATAATTCACTGTTCCTACTACAACTAACATTGCAGTTAAAGTTATTATTACAAATCCTCTTCCCTTATAATTAAACTTCATTCATTTATCCCCCCGGTTATATGTATTTATTTAGAATATATTTCTACTTGATGTCCAGCTACTTGTAATGATGTTTGTACTGCACTATAAAGTGTTTCTTTCACACTTGGGTCATTAGCTCCACTTGCTACTACTATCACTCCCTTTATCTTTGGCTCTGTAGTTTTTATAACTACAGGGTCACTTGAATTTGAAGTTATCATTGTTTTATTTTCACTAGAAGTCGTAACTGTTCTTTCTCCTCCTTGTGCATCTTTTTCCTCTGTTGTTTCTGTTGTATTATTTGAATTAAAAGCAGGTTGTATTTCTTCACTTGATTCAAATGTAACCATTACATCAACATCCCCTGCTCCATCAATTTTAGATAGTATTGTTGTTAGTTTTGATTCTAAATCATCTTTTTCCTGTTCTTTAGTAACTTGTTTTTCAGTACTTTTGTTAGCTTCTGTTTTTTCAGCTTCTTTATTGTTTTTGCTACTCGGAAAACAAGATAATAATACTAATGACACCACACATATTCCAGCTATAGTTATTAGTGAATATACCTTTCTCTTATCTTTGTCATTCAAGTTTTTCAACATTCTCCCAACTCCTATTTATCAATTTGTATATCTTCTATAGAAACATCAAGCACCTTTATTAAGTCATTTTTTAATTTTTTTTCATTTAGGTTCAGTCCATATTCTGTACCTTTTTTAAAGACTTGTTTAGAATTTTCTTTGTCATTAGAGTTTATGTTTTCTCCATTATTTTTAGTACTATTATTTTTATTTTCTTCATCAATACTGCCATCACTTTTTGTACTATCATTTTTTTCTTTTATTCTTATATTATTTATATTTGCTCCATTAAGCTCTATATCTTCTAAATCATAACCATATTCGTCAAGTTTTAATTTAAGCACTTCTTTTAAACCGTCCTCATATCCCTTAGATAAGCTATTGTTCCCAGTTTCTTTTGCTAAAGCATTTGTACTATCTACATATTGTTTGTTGTAGTTGCCCATAGACTTCAAGATTCTATCTTCTAAGCTCATATCTTTTGAAAAAAATCCTACTAATGGAGTTATTACAATAAATACAAACATAAAGTTTAAAACTAAGTTGACATAAGGTTTTATCTTAGAACTCGGTAAAATCATATCTACTATATTTACTATAAATGCTCCTATTAAAACACTAACAATCCATGCCTTTATGCCCTCTAACATAGCACCCTCCTCTCTACAAACTTTCGATTCAATGTAATCATTTTTTATTGATATATTATCCTTGACTTACGACACTTATCGAGGTCAAGATAGCTACAGTTACAAAGAACATTACTGTTATGGCAATTACTGATGCTAGCATTATTATCATTAAATTTGCAACTTCATTTAAAAAATTAGATATTCCATCTTCTCCTACTGGTTCTACAATTATTGAGGCTAATTTGTATACTACTATAACGGATAAAATTTTTATAACTGGAAGTAAACAAATTCCAACAAGTAATATAAGCCCTATTCCTCCAAATATATTTTTTATAAGTTGAGATGAAGATAATAAAATATCCACAGAATCAGATACAAATCCACCAACAACAGGAATAAAATTACCTATAGCAAATTTAGCAGTCTTTACACTGAATTTATCAAAACTAGTTACATACAATCCTTGTATGGATACAAGCCCTAAATAAATAGTAAACATAGCTCCAATAGAAACATAATTTATTTGTTTTACAAAGGAGAAAAATCTCTTTAACCTTATATTTTTTGATAAATTGTTTATTATTAAAATTCCAAACGCAACAGTAATTGATACAAATAAAAAATTTTTAAAAAATACATTTATAAATGTTACTCCTCCTATAAAGATAGGATTCAAAGTAGTAGATGTTATTGGGAATCCAATTAAAAGTAAAAATGTTATCAATATTGGCATTATAACCTGCATGAGACCTACAGTATGGTCTATTGCATCATAGCAAATTTGTAATACATCTTTAAATCCAACAAGTGTGAGTGATACCATTGTGATAAATATTATATATGTTGCTATTTGACTTACAGCACCTGATGAAAAAGAGTTCTCTAGACTTTTTAAAATAGATGATAATAAAGCCAGTACCAAAATTATTGCTACTACCTTTAAACTCGCTTTAAATTCGTCAAACATCAATATCTTCAATCCATCTTTATTGAATAAATCTAAGATATTTTTTTTGCCACTAATTAAATCTTTTACAAACGATTTTAAATTAACATCATTAATAACTATTTCTTTATTTATATAATCTTGAATTTCATTTATATCTAGCTTGTCTAACTGACCATCTATATATTTATCTATACTATTTTTTGTTTCACCATATTCTTTATCTTCACTACTTGGTACTTCGTTAGCAAATATCATAATAGCAAAAATATTTATAAAAAAGAAAGTAAATACAAAACCTATAATCATTGGTAAAAATCTTTTTTTCATAAGCAACCATGCCTCTCTTCACTCTATAAACCTCAATACAACGAATCTCTCTAATATACCTATAGTTATCTTAAGATACATAACTATGGAATTATGTTAACTACCATTTCTACAATGGATAGAAGTATAGGGAAAGACATTGACATAACTATTATTTTTCCTCCAAATTCTAGCTTTGAAGCAATGTTTCCTTCCCCACAATCTTTACAAAGTTGTATTGCAAATTCCATTAAATATGCTATCCCAATTAATTTTATTATTAATGATATATACATGGTTGGGATATTAGCTTTATTAGCTAAATCTTGTATACTATCTACTATAAAGTTCAACTTAAACATAACTGATAATAGTATTATTACTCCAGTTATTATCGCTATGAAGTTTGCTATCTCTGGTCTATCTTTTTTAATTACTAAACAGAGTGTAGTTGAAATGATTGCAATTCCTATTAATTGCATTATTTCCAAATTACTCCCTCCTCTTTAGTAAAGTTGAAACATTGTTCTTACAGTATTAAATAAGTCACTTATTTCTGTTATTACCATACCCAATACGATTATTACACCTGCTAATGTAGTAAGTCCTGCCCAGTCTTTTCTATCTGTTTTTTCCAATATCATATTCAATACTGATATTAGAATTCCAACACCTGCAACCTTTAATATCAATGATATCTCCATAATAAACCTCCCCATATTTAAATCAATATAATACATATACCTATGCCTATAAATGTGACTAATTTTTTATACAATACACCTTTTTTGTTTATATCTTCTTTTGTCTCATAGGTCTGTTTTTTCAAATTTTCTATAGATAAATCTATCATTCTTTGTTGTGACTCTATGTCACTTTTACCTAAAGTAAGTATTAAATTTTTTAACTCCTCGATTTCTTTATTACCTAGATAAGTTTCTTTGTTTAAAATATCAAGATTTTCTGATATTATCATTTCCAAAGTTTTGCCTTGTTCATTGTGAAGTTCTTCTGATATTTGAAGAAAAAAATTCCAAAAACAAAACTCTTTATTAGCACCTATCCTCTTAAAAATCTCTTCCAATGTATAAAGTCCAAAAGACAAGTCCATCCTTAATATTTCTAAAACTCTTATTAAATCATTCAATTGTTTATGTCTACGAGTATAAGTCTTGTAGATGTGTTCACCTATCAAATAACTACTTCCTATTAAAAGAGCTATAATAATTATCTTAATTTGCAAAATACCATCTCTTTTCTTCTAAATCATAAATTTTTTCAATTGTCCCTGCACCTCTTTTGGCAGAAAGAATTATAACTTTTTTAAATAATTCTTTATCTAGAAGCCTATTTAATTCTTTTCTATTTTGTATATCTTCTATTGAATCTCCATGTACAGTAGTTATTAATCCTATACCTCCATTTAATGCTGTATATAATGCCTTTATTTCTTTTTCGCTTCCAATCTCATCTGTCACAATAACATTTGGTGACATAGACCTTAAAAGCATTGTAATCCCCAAGTCTTTTGGGCAAGTTTCTATTATATCAGTCCTTATTCCAACATCCATTTGTGGAACACCTAGATAAGCACCTGCTATCTCATTACGCTCATCCACTAGAGCCACTTTTAAACCTTTAAATCCATAATCCTCATTTCCATTGCTTAAATTTCTTACTATATCTCTTATTAAAGTTGTTTTTCCACATTGAGGTGGCGATATTATCAAAGTATTATTAATCTGATTTTTTCCATTTATGATATGACTTAAAATCTTATTTGAACATCCAACGATTTCTCTCGATACTCTTATATTTAAAGATGATATATGCTTTATATTTTTGACTTGTCCATCTTCTACTATTGCTTTCCCAACTAACCCTACTCTATGCCCTCCTCTCAAAGTTATAAATCCTTTTTTTATATCATCCATAAATGAATGTATCGAATATTTACATATTATTTGAAAAGTTTGCTCTACATCTTCTCTTGTCACTACATATGAGTTTTGTTGATTTAAATCGAGTGTCATAGTTTTTTGATTATAAAAATAATCTTTAGAGTTTGCATTTAGTATCAATGGTTTTTGTGAACGTAACCTAATTTCTTCTATATTTAGATTATTATTTGAGATTTTTTCTACCTTTTCTCTTATAGTTGTAGAAAGAGAGTTTATAATTTCATCAGAAAGTTTATTCATTTCTTGTCCTCCTCCTTTGTTTATATAATTCTATTTATAAAGGACAAGGAATATTACCAAAACATATATATTTTTTAAAATAATATTTATCAATAAAAAAAAGTAAACCCATTTATTTAGGATTCACTTATTAAGTAAGCTCTATTAAATTACTATTATTAACCTTTATGGTATATTACTCAATAAAAAAGACACTTCAATTATGAAGTGTCTCTATAATATCTACATTTCTTTTATTAGGCCTTTTTTATAAGCCATTAAAAGTAGTTTTAAATCTTCTATTTCTTCCTGTATTTTTACTCCTTCATCAGTATCTCTTACCATTTTTCTCTTTGCCTTATGCTCTACTACAACAGTTGTCGATAAAATATCGCTTTCATTTGCAATAGCTTCTTCAGCAGAATTAAATGGTTCATGTGATACTAATTGTAGAGTTCTAGAATTATATATCAAAGTATATCCAGCTATACCAGTAGTTTTTTGATACGCTCTAGAAAAACCACCATCTATAACAAGAATTTTACCATTAGCTTTTATTGGACTCTCTCCGTTTTTACTTTCCACAGGAACATGACCATTTATTATATGTGATTCATCAAGTTCTAAATCAAATTCTTCAAATATTCTTTTACAAGCCATCTCATTTTCTCTAAGTTTAAAATATGGGTTCTTATTTTCTTTATGAGTCTCTTTTTCTGCTATAAAGTATCTTTCAAATGTAGTCATATCATCTTTACCAAATAATGAGGAACATTTTCCAGTCCATAAATACCACATAATATCCATACCATATAACTTTTCTTCTGCCTTATCTTTAAAGAAAAAACCTTCTCTTGCTAGAGATTCCATTTTGTCCATAAGAGCCTTACCTTTATACTCTTTTCCCATTATATTCATAGACATAAAACTTCCATCCTCATTTAATGGTACACATCCATGAATCAGTAAGTTCAAATTCGCCTTTAAATATATACTTCCTTTAGAAAATAAAAATGAAACATGTTTTTGTAGTTTTTCACTACCTCTAAATGAGGATACTAATTTATCAATAACATTTTTTTCTTCTATTGTTAATTTATATGGGTCCTTTTTGTCTATTGTAGGCAAATAAGTATCTTTTAATTTATATGTCTTTCCATTTAAAGTAATTGTACCTTCATCATAGTTTATCATATTAAGCAAAAGTCTATGTTCCATCTCAAATTCAGGTCTTCTCCTTATAACTTCACCTTCAAGTTTAAACTGGATTATACTTATTGCCTTGTGCATCTTAGCCATCAAAGACTTTTCTGTTATTGTTACACTTTGGTCATTAATCTTTGGAATAAATTCTTTACAAGGGTCATCCTTATACATCTCTATAGCAAAAGTAGCTAAAGGTAATAGATTTATTCCATATATGTCTTCTACAATATCTAAATTAGCATATCTAGCTGATATCCTAAGAGCATTTGCTATACAAGTTTTTTCACCTGACGCTGCACCCATCCATAATATATCATGATTTCCCCATTGAATATCTACACAATGATGTTCAATAAGTTTATCGACAATTATATCTGGTCTTGGACCTCTATCATAAATATCTCCTATTACATGCAATCTATCGACAACTAATTTTTGTATAACTGTAGAAATAGCAATTATAAACTCTTTAGCTATACCTATGTTTACTATTGTTTCAACTATACTTTTATAGTACTCTTCTTTATGTTCACTTTTGACATGCTCATGTAAAACTTCTTCTATTATGTATTTAAAATTTTCTGGCAAAAGTTTTCTAACTTTGGACCTAGTATATTTGCTAGAAGCATACTTACAAAGTTCTATAAGTCTATAAATATTTATTCTATAAAAATCATCTATATTTTCCTCTTGCTTAATTATTAGGTCTAACTTTTGTTCAGGATAATATACAAGAGTTGCTAACATCTTTTTTTCGCTGTCCCTTATTGTGTTTGAAAATAATTCTTCTATTTTTCTCTTTATTACACCAGAACCATTTTTTAATACGTGTACGAATGGCTCATATTCCCCATGTACATCTGTTATAAAATGTTCTGTTCCCTTTGGAAGATTTAATATAGCCTCTAAATTTATTATTTCTGTACTTGCTTTTGATATACTTGGATATTGTTTTGATAATAACTTTAAATACTTCAGTTTGCTGTTTAAATAATCATCTGATATTTTACACAGATTTTTCATAATTCGTCCTCCAAAATTATATTAAGTTATATTCTTTTTTAATTATACCATACTTAATATACTTTTTTCGAGATAAAATGTACACTAATTATATTCCTAATAAAAGTGACATTCCTACTAAATCTGTATAAACACCATTATAGTAACATTCTTTCTTTAATATACTCTCTACTTCAAATCCAACCTTTTTGTATAGTCCTATAGCATTATGATTTTCTTCATTAGTTACAAGAGTTATTTTCTTAGTTATTCCATTTGATTTACACCATTCTATAAGGTCTAACATAAGTCTTTTTCCTAATCCAATTCCCCAATATTTTTCTTTTACAACAATCCCTAATACTCCAACATGCTTTCCTTTTGCTTTTTGATTAGAATCAATTGTCGCAATACCAACTATCTCATTATCTATAAATGCAATCAATTTCACTGAATTATCAGACGCTTTTGCTGCCTCTATAGCGTTTTCTTGTTCCTCTAAAGATACTTTATATTCGTCTTTTCCAAATGAGAGAAAATGAGTTTCTCCACCCACTTCATTATAGAAATCTATAATGTTTTGAGCATCTTCTTTTACTCCCTCTCTAATAAGTATGTCCACACCATTTTTTAAAGTTATTGTTGGCATAAATTTACCTCCTAACAAGTTTTTTATCTATAAACATAATACTATTGTTTTTAACCTATTACAATATTTTTCATGTATTAATAACAATATAAGGTTACACTAAAATAAAAAATCAATAATATTTTAATATAACCTTATATATACTTATTTATATTTAATTTTCTGCCAATATCCAACCTTATTTCAATTTGTTTTTATAATGCAATTAAACTATTTTCTTTAATTCTTCACCATAAACTTTTCTATTATAAGACTTCATTATAAAGTATAGTGGTACTCCAATTGCCAATGCTCCTAATCCCATAATTAACTGATGCATAGATGCTTGGAATAATAACCATGTCCCAACACATACCGCAATTAAAGGAATCACTGCTCCAAATGGAGTTTTAAAAGTACCTACTAATTCTGGTCTTTTCTTTCTAAATACTAATACTGATAAAGATGTTGGTATATACTGTATAAATCTAGCAACTGCACTTATTGCCGCTAATTCAGCAAAGCTTCCAGATAAGGCTATTGGTATAGTAATTATCATAGTAGCTATTATTGCTACATATGGTGTCCCTTTTTTGTCTTTTCTTGCAAATATTCTAGGTAACATTTTATCATCAGCCAAAGCTACACAACTTCTTGGATTTACGAAAGCACCACACATACAAATTCCACCCACAGAAACTAATGTCCCAAAAGTTACCAATCCTGCACCCATATTTCCAAAACATATTCTTGCAGCGTCTGCAACCGGTGTAGATGTACTAGATAATGAATCTCCTAGTATACCAACACATACAACTTGATTTAATATGTATATTATTGATGCAATTACTATTACACTTATAATTGCTATTGGTATATTCTTTTTAGGATTCTCCATATCTTCTGCTGCAACTGCTATAGATTCAAATCCTGTAAATGAATAAAACATTAAAAGTGCTGCTGCTCCAAACTCTGTTACTCCAGCTCCTGGAGGTACCATTGTTGAAGTAGTAAAATTAACTCCTTTTATAAAAAATATACCTATTCCTATAAATAATATTAATGGAATCAGTTTACCTACAGTTATAACATTTTGTACAATTTTTGATAAGGATACACCTAATAAGTTTATAATTGTAAGACCAACTATCATAGTTACAATTATAATTTTTTGTATATAAGGGTCACCTGCTGGAGCCCATACTGCTGACAATGATGTAGGGAAACCTACGATTAATGCCCCCCAAGAGATACATCCTATTACCCATTTCATAAGACCTACTTCAAAACCACAAAAATCTCCAAAAGCTTCTTTAGTATATACATAGGCAGCACCATTTTTGTTAAATTTACCTGCTACCTCAGCAAAACAAAATGCCATGGATAAAACCAACAACATATCAAACATATATACAAATATACTTGCTACACCAAATGATTTCATTGCATCTCCTGGTAATAGGAAAACTCCAGCTCCTACAACTGCGTTAATACCTAAAAGTATAATACTTATTAATCCCATTTTATTCTTTTCGTTCATGTTCAATCCCCCCCAAGGTATATTATAAATTTGAACAAATATTTATAAAATATTTAAATAGTTTTTCCATTTTATTACAGTGGTCTACCATCATTTCTGGATGCCACTGTACACCTACTACAAAATTTTCATCCTCTTTCTGAATAGCTTCTATTATACCATCTTTTGAATATGCTATAGCTTTTAATCTTTTTCCAAGCTGATTAACACTTTGATGGTGATAACTATTTGTAAGTAATTGTTTTCCTAAGATTCCTTCTAAAATACTACCTTCTTTAACATCTACTTTATGAGTAGCTACATGTCTTTTTGAAGATTGTGTATGTTTTATATAACTTCCTTCTACAAGATTATTATCTTGATATAAAGTTCCTCCTAAGCTTACATTTAAGATTTGTAAGCCCCTGCATATACCCAATATAGGTTTTTTAAGTTCTAATGCTATACTTATAGCAATTAAATCAAACTCATCAACTTCTGGGTATATAAATGTCGTTTCTTCTCTTGTTTCTTCACCATACAATTGAGGATTGACATCCCATCCCCCAGATATTAAAACTCCATCAACCATCTCAATCTGTTTTTTTATAACTTCTTTATCTGTATTTACTGGAATAATAACTGGACTACCTCCACCTTTTAGTACTGCATTTATATAGTCATTATTTACATATGACCTTTCAAGACCTGGAAACATTCCATTTTCCATTATTATTAAATTTCCTAAAATCCCTATTATTGGTTTCATAATCAAGCTCCTAACTAATCGATTGTTGTATGTATTTATTTTATATTTATATAATTTTCCAATGCTAGAGAAAGTTGGTCTGGACAAGATGTTGGCTTTGTCTTACATTCAATTCCTTTTAATTTTTTAATTACATCTTCTATATTCATACCTTCAACTAATACTTTTAATCCTTTTAAATTTCCATCACATCCACCAATAAAATTTACATTTGTAACTTTATTCTCTTTTACCTCGAATTCAATTTCTGTAGCACAAGTCCCTGTTGTTTTGTATTTCATAATTAAACCTCCTAATTATTTTGTCGTCTTATCCCTATAATTAGCAATATACATGCCAAGATTTATAATTATTTATATTTATTTTTTATCTAGCATTTTCAGTGCTTTTGTAGACTTCAGTTTTTATTGTTTATCTTATATACAATCTTTTTGAAAATAAAAATAGGTAATGGGTTATTTTATAATAACCCATTACCTATCTAAACCTATTTTTTTAACCTATTAATATTTAATTTAAAACATTTGAAATATATGCTATTCTCTCCACTATAATATAATCTGAATTTTATAAGTATAAAAGTTTACACTTATTTAAATATTTATGTTCAAAATATCTTATTTTAATATCAGTACACTTAAGTCATTTTATTGTAAAGATTTATACCTTCTGAAGTTATTTGACTTCCAAATCTACCAGATTTAGATGATATGTATCCACACTCACTTAAATAAGATAATACCTTTCTAACTTTGCTTTCAGAAATCTCAATCCCTTCATCTGTAAGTCTTTCAATTATAAATCCTCTTCCAACTCCAGAAGCTGATTCTCTTCTTTCATATAGAACTCTTAATATATCCTCAAATTCTTTTTTTGTATAACCAAATCCATCTTCATAATTAGCAACATATTCTGTCTTTATATATGGTGGTAAGTCCTCTTTAAAAACCATATTATCACACATTAGACTTACATAAGAAGCAACATTTTGTAACTCCCTTATATTTCCTGGCCAATTATATTTTTCTAAGATAGTTACAACTTCAGGTGAAAGCCTTATATTATGTTTTAAGAAGAAATTCATAAGTGTTATTATATCTTCTTTTCTATTTTTTAATGATGGTACATCTATTGGCAATACATTCAGTCTATAATATAAATCCTCTCTGAATTTTCCTTCTCTAATCATCTTTGGCAAATTTTTATTTGTTGCTGCTATAACTCTAACATCTATATTTACAACATTATGAGAACCTATAGGCATAACCTGCTTCTCTTGAAGTACTCTGAGTAACTTTGTTTGCAGCAATGGAGGCATATCTCCTATTTCATCTAGAAATATGGTTCCATTGTTTGCAAGTTCAAATAACCCTTTTTTTCCTTCTCTTAAAGCTCCTGTAAAAGAGCCTTTCTCATATCCAAACAACTGACTTTCTAATAGGCTATCTGGAACTGCTGCACAATTAACTGCTATAAATGGTTGATTGCTTCTATTAGAGTCATTATGAATTGATTGGGATAGCAATTCTTTCCCAGTACCACTTTCTCCTATTATTAACACAGAAAGGTCTGATTTAGATATTTTTTTAGCCAATTCTATGCACTTTATCATATTTTTATTTTTAGTTTTTATATCTTTAAATGTATACTTAGCTATTTGTCCTTGTTCTCTCAATTTATTAGTAAGATTTTGTTCTAACTTTTTTATATATGTTATTTCTTGTAAATTATAATATATACCAGCTTTATTCCCCATAGAAAATATATTTTTTTTATTTACATTTATATATTTTTTATTTGTAAATACAACTTCATCAACTATTTCTTTGTCTTCAAGTAAAATATTTAAATCTTTAGATATAACTTCCTCTATGTTTTTACTTTGTGGGTTTTCATTTATACCTAAAATCTTTAAAGCTTCTTTATTAAAAGTATTTATAACACCATCTGCTGAAGTAAATATTATTCCATCTTTTGATAAATTTAATATAACATCTTGTTCCTCCATTTTTAGAAACAATTGTCTATAATTATCTTTGACTCCGTTATCTAGACTTATTAAACGTTCAGAATATGCCATTAAGTTTTTACGTATTTCCTTAACATCAATTCTAAGTCCATTTATTATTTCTATAAAAGTAGATATATCAATATATCTATTCCCAAGGTCTATTACTTTACTTATATAACTTGGTACTTTTTCTTTTACTCCAGGTGTTATAGCTATATCTATATTTTTATAAATTTTTCCTTCAATATATGGAGTAAACTTTAAATTTTTTACTCCTATCTTGTAAAACAAACTTATTGTTTCTAAGGTAGTTTCTTTTGTATCATTTACAACTAATACTTCTGTTCCATTTGGGATTGAAAATAATCCATAGATTTCATTTTCTTTAAGAGTCCTTCTTACTACTATAATCTTACTATCTTGTACTAAATGCTTTCTCATGCTATTTAATCTATCATCAGTCATTACCAATACAAAGTCACCTTGTATTTTATCATCCTCTTTTAAATTGTCTAAATAGTAATGGTTTATATCAATGTAATCACCCAAAACCAAACGTATATTTTCTTCTAAAAAAGATGATAATTTGGTTATTTTATCAGTTACTATAGCTATTGATTGTTTCATACTTATACCTCTTATTTATATAACATATAATTACTTATATACTACTTTATTTCTACCAAGTTGTTTTGCTTTGTATAAATTTTTGTCAGCTTCTTCTAGTACATTCTTACTGTCAGAAATATGAGCTATACCTGCACTTATAGTCACAGTTACATCTTCACCCCATTTTTTATTTGCAATTGCAATTCTTATATTGTCAATTATATTTACTACTTCTTCACCAGATTTATTTCTTATTAGTACAGAAAACTCCTCGCCTCCATACCTAAATACTTTATCTTCTTGCTCCAACATGACACAAATAGTATTTGTTATCCCCTTTATGACAACATCACCAAATTTATGTCCATAATTATCATTTATAAGTTTAAAGTTGTCAATATCTATCATTACAAGTGCAAAATTATCATCTTTATCTCTATATTTTTCATACATAATATCGAAACTTTTTCGATTATAAACATTTGTAAGCCCATCATGTAAGTTTTGTGCTTTAAAATACTTCAGTCTATTATATAAAAAAGTAGACCCTAATATAGCAATTATAATTACTGTAAATAATATTTTGTAATATTTGATTTCTTTCTTAGTTTTCTCAAATAATGCACTTTCATTTGATACTTTGTCAATTATATAAAAACTAGTCTCTGAGTCTCTTATCCTTTTGTTCTCTTTGTATTCACTTATCAGTATCTTTTGGTACTTATTTACAGCATTTACATTTCCTTGTTTTTCATATATATTTAATATTTTGTTTAAAATTCTTATTTTTTCCTGAATTAACTTTCTTTTATTAGATATCTCTAAGCTTTTTTTATAATTATCTATTGCAGAAGTATAATTTTCATTTTTATATTCTAAATTTCCCATTGCCATATAATAATACATATCTTTATCTAATATATAGACTGATTTGTCAGATTTTATAAGATAATCAGCTCTTTCTAAAAAAGTGCTTGCCTTTGGCATATCATTTTTTCCTACGTATGCATTTGCCTGCATTATAGAAGCCATTATCTCAAAATCGTTGTAATTATCTATCTTTACAAATTTTTTATAGTCTTCTACTCTGCCACTCGTTTCAATAGCTTTATCATATTCTCCCAGCTCTACATATATTTCTGATAAATTTATAAGAGCATATAATCTAACCATTCCATTTTTTTCGCCTTCATCAATATCTATATTAAAAGAATCTCTTATTAATTTCTCTCCTGTTTCATAGCCACCTACCTTTAAAAGTATGCTCGCCAAATCAACATCTAGCCTTGCTTTTTCATAATTGTCCTCTAATTTTTCAGCCAATTTTATAGATTTTACAGTTAAATCTACGGCTTTAGAATAATTATTATCCATTATGTACACTGATGCTAATCTTTTTTCTATATTAAATCTACTCTCATCAGATAATTTTTCATCTGACATTCTCATCTTCTCCAATGAATCAATAACTATCTTCGTTCCTCCTGGAACAGATGAAATAGTTTTTAACATGTCCCATACTTCATTATATACTTTATTGTATTTTTTTTCTGGTATAGCTTCAAAAGACGTTTTAACCAATTTTTTTGCTTCATCATACTTCTTATCTGAAACAAGACTTTCAGACATATATTTCCCCTTATTTATAATTTCTCTTTCTTTCAGCCCATTTTGGTCGTACTTTATAAACAAAATAATACTAATAAGTATTACACCTATAAAAATTATACTTTTTAATAATCTTTTATTTGGTAGTCTAAAATTCAAAATTTTAGTCCTCCTTCTGTATATTGTAGAATGAAAACTCGCATATATATAAATAACCTCTTAATACTTAATAATACAATATATCAAAATGATTTACAACATATGCTAGAATTAAATCTTAATAAAAAATCCCCTAAAATAATTTAGGGGACTTTGAATTTAAGTCAATGTAAATTTAAAAGTTAAAACAAGTACTTGTTTTTTAATTTCAAATTTAATATTTATGATTTATTTATACATATTTTTTTAGTACAATTGTAGCATTGTGCCCACCAAATCCTAAAGAATTTGATAGTGCATATCTAACATTTTTTTCTTTACCTTTATTTGGAACATAATCTAAATCCAAATCTTCACCAACTTCTTGTACATTTATAGTTGGAGGTACAAAACTATCCTCTATACTCATAGCACAAACAACAGCTTCTATAGCACCTGATGCCCCTAATAAATGTCCAGTCATAGATTTTGTTGATGATACACATAAATCATATGCCTTTTCTCCAAATACAGTTTTTATAGCCATAGTTTCGTACAAGTCATTGTAATAAGTTGAAGTTCCATGAGCATTTATATAATCTACTTCTTCTAATGGAACATTTCCATCTTTCAAAGCCATATTCATAGACCTAGCTGCTCCTTCTCCATTCTCAGCTGGAGTTGTCATATGATATGCATCAGCAGTTAAACCATATCCAACTACTTCTGCATATATCTTAGCACCTCTTGCTAAAGCATGTTCCAAGTCTTCTAGGATAACAATACCTGCTCCTTCTCCCATTACAAATCCATCTCTATCTTTATCAAATGGTCGTGATGCAGTTTTAGGGTCATCATTTCTAGTCGACATAGCTTTCATATTACAGAATCCAGCAAATGCAAGACCTGTTACAGCAGCTTCAGAACCTCCTGCCACCATAATATCTGCATCACCTCTTTGTATAACCTTAAAAGCATCACCTATTGAATGAGTCCCTGATGCACAAGCTGTACATACATTAGTGTTAGGTCCTTTTGCTCCTAAAAATATTGAAACTTGACCAGCTGCCATATTACCTATCATCATAGGTACAAAAAGAGAGCTTACTCTTTTGTTTCCTTTTTCTAAAAGAATTTTATGTTGAGTTTCTATTGCTTCAACTCCACCTATTCCAGAACCTATTATAACACCAACACGTTCTCTATTAACTTTATCTAAATCAAGATTTGCATCTTCAACTGCTAATTTTGCAGATACTATTGCAAATTGAGCAAATTTGTCTAATCTTTTCAGTTCTTTTTTGCTTATATATTCTTCTGGGTGAAAATTCTTAACTTCTCCTGCTATCTGAGTTTGATATGTGCTAGCATCGAAATTAGTTATTTTATCTATACCAGATACTCCAGATTTTATATTGCTCCAGAACTCATCTTTTCCCGTTCCCAACGGCGTAACACATCCAAGTCCTGTTATTACTACTCTTTTATTCATCGGATACCTCCACTTTTTTAAAGCTCGACTATTTATTAGCTTCTATATACTTAACTATATCTCCTATAGATTTGAAGTTTTCTGCTTCTGTATCTGGTATTTCTATACCAAATTCATCTTCAAGTGCCATTATTATTTCTACTGCATCTAATGAGTCAGCTTCTAAATCTTTCATTAATGATGTTTCCATAGTTATTTCTTTATCTTCTACTCCTAATTGCTCTATTATTATTTCTACAACTTTATTAAACATTGTGTACCTCCTAAGATTTTTTATTTTAATAGATTTCTCTACTTTTTAAATTATTATTTTTTATTATTGCATTACCATTCCGCCATCTACATTTATCACTTGTCCTGTTATATAACTTGACATGTCACTAACTAAAAATGCTACAGCATTTGCTACATCTTCTGGTTTACCATAAGATTTTTTTGGTATATTTGCAAGTGTTGATTCTTTTACATCATCACTTAATACTTTAGTCATATCTGTTTCTATAAATCCAGGTGCTACTGCATTTATATTTATATTTCTTGATGCCAATTCTCTTGCAGAAGCTTTTGTAAATCCAATTACACCAGCTTTTGATGCACAATAATTAGTTTGTCCTGGGTTACCCATAATTCCAACTACTGAAGTCATATTAATTATTCTTCCATACTTCTTTTTCATCATAGGTTTAGTAACTGCTTTTGTACAATTAAAGACACCTTTTAAGTTTATATCTATGACTCTATCAAAATCTTCTTCTTTCATTCTCATAAGCAAAGCATCTTTAGTTATACCTGCATTATTAACCAATATATCAACTTTTCCAAATTCTTTTACAACAGAATCTATCATTTGATTTACTTCATCAGATTTAGACACATCACATTTTATAGAAGTACATTTTACACCCATGCCTTCTATTTCATTTTTAGTTTTTAGTGCTTCATCTTCTTTAGAAGTATAATTGATTACTACATCAGCCCCAAAAGATGCTAGTTTTTTTGCTATTTCTTTTCCTATGCCTCTAGAGCCACCAGTAACAACTGCTACTTGTCCTGTAAGATTTATCATTATATCTCTCCATTTCTATAATTTTGTACAAATTCATTAAGAGAATCTATACCATCTATATTATAAATATTCACACTTGCTTTTTTGTTAGAAGCTATCTTCTTGATAAATGCTTTTAAAGTTTTTCCAGGTCCCATTTCTATAAAAGTATCATATCCATCGTTTAAAAGTCTTTCTATAGAATCTTCCCAAAGAACAGATGAACTTACTTGTTTTATAAGTAGTTCTTTCCCTTCATTTTTATAGTAATCTGCATTTACATTTGCTACTACATCAATTTTAGGTTTAGTGATGTTAACTTTCTCCAACTCACTGCCTAACTTTACTCCTGCTTCTTTTAGCATTGATGAGTGAAAAGGTCCACTTACATTTAATTTAACAGCTCTTTTTGCTCCTGCTTCTTTGCATCTTACCATTGCCTCTTCTATCTTTTCATTTTCACCAGATATAACTATTTGACCAGGAGAATTGTAATTTGCTACTTCTACAATACCTCCTTGTATATCTTTAACTACATTTTCTAATATACTTCTATCTAGTCCTAAAATTGCTGCCATAGCTCCAACACCTGTTGGAACTGTATCCTGCATAAATTTACCTCTTTTTTTGACTAAGCATACAGCATCTTTAAAATCAATTGCATCTGCTGCAACTAATGCACTATACTCTCCTAAAGATAAACCTAAACATGCACTATATTTTAAATCTATTTGAGCTTGTACTGCTTTTAATACCGCTACACTATGTGTAACCATAGCAGGTTGAGTATTTTCAGTTTTAGAAAGTTCTTCTTCATTGCCTTCAAACATAAGTTTTTTTAAGTCCATTTTTAAGGCTTCACAAGCCTCATCTATTACATTTTTAGCAACATCATTATTTTCGTATAAATCCTTGGCCATACCTACATATTGAGCTCCTTGACCAGGAAATACTAGTGCAACTTTTCCCATCTTGCTCCTCCTGATTTACAGTTCTATTGCTGGCATAATCTCTTTTGCTTGATTTACCATAGTTTCTATAATTTCTTTACAAGGTGTTATTTCTTTTACCATAGCAGCACTTTGACCTGCCATAAATGAGCCTTTTTCTATATCTCCATCTACTGTTGCAAATCTTAAAGCACCTGTACCTTTTTTATCTAATTCTTCAGGAGTAGCTCCATTTTGCTCCATCTTTAAAAATTCTTTCGATAATTTATTCTTTAATGTTCTTACTGGATGACCTGTACTTCTTCCTGTAACAATCGCATCTCTATCTTTTGCTTTTATTACTAAGTTTTTGTAGTTTGAATGTACAGAACACTCTTCACTACAGATAAATCTAGTTCCTACTTGAACTGCACTAGCACCTAATGCAAAAGAAGCAGCAATACCTCTACCATCTACAATTCCTCCAGCAGCTATTACAGGTATGTTGACAACATCAGCAACTTGTGGAACCAAAACCATAGTAGTAAGCTCTCCTATATGGCCTCCACCTTCTGTACCTTCAGCTATTACTGCTGTAGCTCCTAGCTTTTCCATTCTTTGAGCTAAAGCTATTGTAGGTACTACAGGAATAACCTTTGTTCCAGCTTCTTTTAATCTATCCATATACTTTGCAGGATTTCCTGCCCCAGTAGTGATAACCTGAATTTTTTCTTCTATAATTAAATCAATTATGTCATCTACAAATGGTGACATAAGCATTACATTTACTCCAAAAGGTTTATCTGTTAATTTTTTGCACTCAACAATTTCTTTTTTTATAGCTTCTTTTGGTGCGTTTCCTGCTGCTATTATTCCAAGCCCTCCTGCATTAGATACAGCACTTGCTAATGATGCAGTAGCTACCCATGCCATTCCCCCTTGGATAACTGGGTATTTTATATTTAATATTTTGCAAATTTTATTCATACAATTCTCCTTCACTTGAAATCATAAAAGTAAACTTTTTATTATTAATCAACCTTACTCTTAATATAAAGTTAATTTTGTCAATTAAAGCATTTTGGATATTTTATACTATAAAGTCCACTTGACAACTGAAGCCCCCCAAGTTAGACCTCCACCAAAGCCAACTAAAACTACATTGTCGCCTTTTTTAATTTTACCTTCTCTATAAGCTTCATCTAACGCAACTGGTATAGATGCAGCAGACATATTTCCATACTTGTTTATATTTACATAAACTTTTTTCATATCAAGTTCTAATCTCTTAGAAGACGCTTGTATGATTCTTATATTAGCTTGATGTGGTATTAAATAGTCTATGTCAGTTGTATTTAAATTGGCTTTTTCAAGAGCTATTAAAGAAGTTTCTGCCATCTTTCTAACTGCAAATTTAAATACATCACTTCCTGCCATTTCTATTGTATGTAGATTAGCTTCTACAGTCTCTTTACTTGCTTTAAGTCTTGAACCTCCAGCAGGTACTTTTAAACAATCTTTTCCTTTACCATCAGAACCCATATGAGTAGATAGTATTCCACCTTCACTTACAGGTCCAATAACAGCTGCTCCAGCACCATCTCCAAATAATACTGCTGTTGTTCTATCATCGTAATTTAAAAACTTAGAACAAGTTTCTGCTCCTATTACAAGTACATTTTTGTAACAACCAGTTTCCACAAATTGCTTTGCAATAGTTACTCCATATACAAATCCAGAACAAGCTGCTGATATATCAAATGCAGTAGCATTCACTGCTCCTATTGCATCTTGTACTATACATGCAGTTGAAGGCAAAGACATATCAGGAGTAATTGTCGCTAATATAATCAACTCTATATCCTCTACATTTAACTTTGCACATTCTATAGCTTTTAAGGCAGCTTTAGATGCTAGGTCAGAAGTTGCTTCAGACTCTTTAGCAAATCTTCTTTCCTTAATACCAGTTCTAGTACTTATCCACTCATCTGATGTATTCATTATCTTCTCGAAGTGAAAATTATCATATGATTTCTCAGGTAGATAACTTCCTACTCCTAATATTCCAGCCTTTGTATTCATTATATATTAAACCTCCAAAACGAGTTTATTCATCTTCGTTATTTTTATTTTCTTCATTATATTTGCTTATAAATTGACTGATATCTTCAACAACGTTTCCTTTTGCAAATTTTATTCCTTGATTTATAGCATTCTTTATAGCTTTAGCATCAGAGCTTCCATGAGCTTTTATAACGCCTCCATTTAGACCTAAAAGTGGAGCTCCCCCATACTCAGAATAATCTATAAAACTCTTTAATTTTCTTAAATCATCCTTTATAAGTAATGCTCCTATTTTACTCTTTGTACTAGCCATAAAAGTTTCCTTTATAAGGCTCATAACTGAAAGAGCTACACCTTCAGCAGACTTAAGTAATATATTACCTGTAAATCCATCACAGATTATTATATCTGTATATGCATTTATAACTTCCCTAGCTTCTACATTCCCTATAAAATTTAAATCTAATTTTTTAATTTCTTCATATGACCTTTTAACTAAATCATTACCTTTGCCTTCCTCTAGTCCAACATTTGCTAATGCTACTTTAGGATTTTCAAGACCTAAAACTTTTCTTGCATAGATATTACTCATAGCTGAAAATTCAACTAGATTTTTAGGTTTACAATCTGCATTTGCGCCACAGTCTGCTATAAGTGTCATTCCTCGCTTTACATTCGGTATTGCTGAGCATAAGCAAGGTCTATCGATTCCTTTTATTCTACCAACAACAAATAATCCACCAGCAAGTAAAGCTCCTGTATTTCCAGCTGATATTATAGCATCTGCCTTTCCTTCTTTTACAAGGTTTAATGCTACTACCATAGAAGAATCTTTTTTACTTCTTATAGCCTTTACTGGTTTATCTTCATTTTCTATAATCTCAGTAGTATGAACTATCTCTAGCCTATTTCTATCAAATTCATAATTTGAAAATTCCTTTTCTAATAAATCTTTATCTCCTGTGATTATTAAATCAACGTTATATTCTTTTATAGCATTTACTGCGCCTTCTACATTAGATTTAGGTGCATTATCTCCACCCATTCCATCAATTACTATTTTCATGATTACCCTCCTAATCTAATTCTTCAAAGATAAACTTTCCTCTAAATATTTGTTCTTGAGCTTTATTATTGATAACAACTTTTACATAATGCTTTTTATCTATATTTCTATACACTTCTGCTTTTGCTATAAGCCTGTCTTGTTGTTCTATCAACTTAAAACTTTTTACATTTGCAACTCTCATAATAACTTTAGGTGCATCTATTATAGCCATTGCCAATGAATCTGCTAGAGAAAATATATACGTATCTTTTAAAGTATTAGTCTTAGAATAAATCATGTCTTGTGTAACTTCTAACATAGATATACCTAATCGCCCTACAGATAAATCAATGATTTCTCCTGTAATTTCCTTTACTCCTAAAGTCTTTACTTTTGAACTCTGAGTTTCTGCTATTGATTTGACTCTTTCTCTTAGCTCTGGTATGTTTAGACTCATTCTATCTAATCTTATAGTCTGTATACTTACATCAAACAGACTTGATAATTCTTCATCAGTATAAAAAGGATCCGTCTTTAGCATATCTATAAGCTCTTTTTGTCTTTGGGCTTTACTTTTCTTTTTCATGTTCCCTCCAAATTTTATAGCTGTAATTAGTACCAGCTACTAATAGTAGTATATAGTAACACACAAAAATTTTCAATACTTATATTATTATTTTTATATTTTTTAATATGCATAAAATCCACTTATTTCTCTAGTAAATCATCTTCCTTTTATATGTACAAAAAAAACATGTAGAGTATACTCTACATGTTTTTTTAGAAGCTATTACTTAGACACAACTTCTTTACCTTTATAATATCCACAGTCTGGACACACTCTATGTGGTAATTTTGGCTCATGACATTGTGGGCAACTTACAAATCCTGTTGCTTCCATCTTTGAGTTAGCTGCTCTTCTCATTTTTGTGTTTGATTTAGACGTTTTACGCTTTGGTACTGCCATTTACGCCACCTCCTTAGTCAAAATTTAATTAAATAAATCTTTTAATTTAGCAAAACGAGGATCTATGTATTCCTCATCGTTTGTAATTTCACTGCAAGAACATTCTACTTCATTTAAGTTTGCTCCGCATACTTGACAAAGACCTTTACAGTTTTCACTACAAAGAACCTTATGAGGTACATTAAAATCTAATGTCTGTTCTATTATATCAATAAGGTCGATTTCTTCGCCATCGAATATAAAAGGATCAAATTCCTCAAAATCATCTTCATCATAATCTTCTTCTTTTACTAAAAAGCCTTGTATAGAATACTCTAATGGTATTTCTACTTCTTTAAGACATCTTGAACAATTGTCAACAATTGTAAAATTGACATCTATATCTAGATATAAACCTTTATTAGTCTTTGACACTTTCCCTTTTAAATTTACAGGTGATACTAATTTGTAAATCTCATCACAATAACTAATAGTATCAATTTTTTCACAAAAATTCAAGTCTATTTTATCAGTTTCTTTTCTATTTATTTTTTCTATGCTAACTTTCATTAAGTTCACCTCAACATATCACCAAATTTATTATACAAATCTAGCATTTGTTTGTCAAGTATTTTTACTTGATAGGCATCAGTTTGCTTAAATTATTTTACTAATCTTAATGTATCTCTAGCTATCATTAATTCTTCATTAGTTGGTATTAAAAGTATTTTTACTTTAGAATCAGCAGTAGATATTATTGTTTCTTTTCCTCTAACATCATTAGCTTCTTTATCTAACTTCATTCCTAAGAATTCCATATTAGAAGCTATATCTGCTCTTATAGCCTTTCCATTTTCGCCAACACCAGCAGTAAATACTACGACATCCAATCCATTCATCTCAGCTGCATAAGCACCTATATATTTTTGTACTTTTTTAACATAAGCTTCTAGTGTTGCTTGAGCTCTTTCATCTCCATTTTTAGCTGCATCTTCTATATCTCTGAAGTCACTAGAAATACCAGTCATTCCATATACTCCAGATTCTTTATTCATTAATTTATCTAATCCATCAGCATCTAAACCTTCTTTTCTCATTAAGAAAGGTAATATAGCTGGGTCTATATCTCCACATCTAGTTCCCATTATTAATCCTTCTAATGGAGTGAATCCCATAGATGTATCTACACATTTTCCACCATCAACAGCAGCTATAGAAGCTCCATTTCCTAAGTGACAAGTTACTATTTTTAAATCTTTTATGTCTTTTCCTAATATCTCTGCTGCTTTTTGAGATACATAATTATGAGAAGTTCCGTGGAATCCATATCTTCTTACCCCATATTTAGTGTATAACTCATGAGGTAAACCATATAAATATGAAGATTTAGGCATTGTTTGATGGAAAGCAGTATCAAATACTCCTACCATTGGTACGTCTGGAAGTATAGCTTTACAAGCATCTATTCCCATTATGTTTGCTGGATTATGAAGTGGAGCTAAATCTATACATTCTTTTAAAGCTTCTTCTACTTCTGGAGTTATTACTACTGAAGTAGCAAATTTTTCTCCAGCATGTACAACTCTATGTCCTACTGCATCTATTTCTTTCATTTCTTTAACTGCACCAAATTCTGAGTGAGCAACAGCTTCTAAAACTAATGCTATTGCATCTTTGTGGTCCTTCATTGGTTGTTCAACAATGTATTTATCATCTCTACCTGCTTTTTCATGTTTTAGTATAGAACCTTCTATTCCTATTCTCTCAACTAATCCTATACATAAAACTTCTTCATTAGTCATATCTATTAGTTGATATTTTAATGAAGAACTCCCACAGTTTAATACTAATATTTTCATTATTATTTCCTCCTTAGATTTTTATAAATAATATGTAATAATTTTTGATTTGTAATAAATGTCTAAATAAAACTCTATCTTTTATTATTTTGTCATAGATATATTATTGTATACATTAAACGATTTTCATAAATAATATATCACCTTTTAATATAAAAGTATATACTTTTTTTTTATATTATATCATATTTATAGTATGGTAATTTGTGTATTTTCCTAATAATATATTAACAAATTAACTTAATGTAGATTATTCTTTCCCATTTGCTATAATAATATAATATAAAGCTCTAATAAAGTTATTTTAATAACATTTAACTAGTTTTTTATTATGTAGTATTTCTACATTTTTATAACTTTTTTTACGTTTTTTAGTTTTATAATTAAAAATTTAAATTTTATATACATTTTAATAAATTAAGATATATATAAAAATAACTAAAGATAGAAGGAGTATTTTATGAATGTACTTGGACTAATAGTTGAATATAATCCATTTCATAATGGACATATATATCACTTATCTAAATCTATAGAAAAAACAAATGCAACACATACTGTAGCAATAATGAGTGGAAACTTTCTACAACGAGGTGAACCAGCTTTATTTGATAAATATACTAGAGCAAAAATTGCTGTCGAAAATGGTGTAGACTTAGTTATAGAATTACCAACTCTATTTGCTTGCCAAAGTGCTGAAATTTTTTCTCATGGTGCCATAACAATTTTAAATTCACTAAACTGTATAAATTCTATATGTTTTGGTAGTGAAGAAGGAGATACAGAAATTCTTTACAACATTGCAGAAATTTTAGCAAATGAACCAGATGAATTTAAATTATTTTTAAAAAAATATTTAGATGATGGTATGTTATTTCCAACAGCTAGAACTAATGCACTTTTTGATTATATACATCAATACAAAAAAAATGACTTTATGCAGAGTTATTCAAAGGAACAATTATCAAAAACATTAAATTCATCAAACAATATACTTGGTATAGAATATATAAAAAATCTTATCCATTTAAATAGTAATATAAAACCATTCACTATCTCTAGAGTTCAAGCAGAATACAATTCTGAAGAAATCGATAGTAATATTTGTTCTGCTACTGCTATAAGAACTTCACTTAAAGAAAACAATACACTTTTTCACTTAAAAAATGTTATTCCAGAAAAGACTTATAACACTCTAAATGAAAAAATAGATAATGGCTTTTTGCCTATATTTGATAACTTTTTCTTTGATGCTTTAAAGACAATTATACTTAGAGATATAGACAATTTAAAAGATTATTTTGAGGTAAATGAAGGTATAGAAAATAAAATCTACAAAGATATTTTTACATCTAAAGCCTTATATGAACTACAATTATCAATTAAATCTAAACGATATACTTTAACCAAAATCAAACGTACTTTAAATAATATATTGTTAGGTATTAAAAAAAGTGATATGCAACTTATAAAAAATATAGATACAATACCTTATATAAGAATACTTGCTTTTAATGATAAAGGTAGAGAAATTCTAAAAGAAGTAAAAAATAAATCTGAAATAAAAATAATAAACAAATTTTCAAATATATCATTTTCATTGGATGATATGATTTTTAGAACGCTCATAAGTTATGATATAAAATCTACAAATATGTATAACTCAGTATATTACAAAAATAATGAAAACTTAATAAAAGGTCCTATGGATTTTTATACTCGTCCAATCTATATAAAATAGATTTTTAAAATAAAAATATTTCTAAAAACTATTTTATTAATATATTGTACAAAATATAATAATCTTACTTCAATCTATATGCACATACTTTTAGGATGGCAACATCAACTTAAAAATTATCTAACTTTCTAATTTTAAGTAAATATTGCCATCCTAAAACTTTTACAGTTTAGCTTCTTATTTAAAAATAAATTTTAAAATATTACATTTAAATATCATTTTTATACTTTTTTTCTCACAAACATTGCTAAATTAATATGTCTAATATATTTTTCCTGGATTTAAAATATTTTTAGGGTCAAAAGCTAATTTTATATTTTTAATTAACATCATATAAGCATCTGAATTTGATTCATGCAAATACTCTTTTTTAGCATATCCTATACCATGTTCGCCAGAAACTTGGCCACTAAGTTCTCTAGACTTTCTATACATACAGTCAAAAGTTTCTTTTAATCTCGTCTTCCATGTATTATCATCCATACCATCTTTTAAAATATATATGTGTAGATTTCCATCTCCTGCATGCCCAAAACTTTTTATTCTTATTTTTAATTCATCTTGAAGCTCATGAGTATATCTTATAAACTCTGCTATCTTATCTCTTGGAACAACGACATCACATTCATCCATTTGTGTTGTAGATGCCTTTATAGCCTCTAGAAAGGCACCTCTAGCTGACCATATAGAATCGTTTCTTTCCTGTGTATCTGATATAAATACATCTAATGCACCGTTTTCTAGACATAAATTAGCGACCTTTTCATACTCTTTTTCTATATCTTCAGTGCTATTTCCATCAAATGTAAGTAGAAGATAAGCATCTGATGTGTTATCTGGAAACTTCTTACCTAAAAATTCTTCAGCTGCTAGTATTACATCTCTTTCCATAAATTCTATAGCTGTTGGTATTGACTTTGATTTTATTATTTTAGGAACAGTCTCGATTGCCATTGACAAATTTGGAAATGGTATAAGTAAACTTATACTTTTCTTTGGTAGTGGAAGTAATTTTAATATGGCTTTAGTAACGATTCCTAAAGTTCCTTCCGAACCTACTAATAAATCCTTTATACTATATCCAGAACTATTTTTAACAACTTTTCCACCTACATTTATAACCTCTCCATTTGGCAATACAACTTCAAGACCTCTTACATAATCTCTTGTGACACCATATTTTACTGCTCTCATACCACCTGCATTGGTATTTATATTACCAGCAATTGTAGCACTTTTTTCACCTGGGTCAGGTGGATAAAATAAATCTCTATCTTGAACATATTGACCTATTGTCATCAACAAAACACCTGGTTCTACTGTCAATGTTAAATTTTCATAATCAACTTCAAGTATTTTATTCATTTTACACAGATTAATCATTATTCCACCATTTATGGCAACAGCAGCACCTACAAGACCAGTTCCTTGACCTCTTGGTGTAACTGGTATATTATTTTTATATGCGTATTTCATTATTTTAGATACTTGTTCAGTTTCAACTACGTTTACTAGAACTTCAGGATATTTTTCAATTCCTCCAAGTTCATCATGTGAAAAATCTTCATTTATATCACTTCCAACTATTACGTTTTCTTCTCCACAAGTATCTATTAAAAAATCTATATCTTTTTTATCGATTAATTTGTACATTTCTATCCCCCTATTTGGCTGCTGATGCCATATATATTTGATTATCATCTTTTTTATTTTCTATCTTTTCAATCAATTTAGGAATAATATCATAAATATCACCTATTAAAGCTAGGTGTGCTACATCAAGTATAGGAGCCTTATCATCTTTATTTATGGCTACTATATAGTCAGCACCTTGCATCCCTGCAACAAATTGAACAGCTCCAGATACACCACAAGTTATTATAAGTTTAGGTTTTACAGTTCTACCACTAAGACCTATTTGTTTTTTTGCATCTATCCATCCTGCTTCTATTACAGGTCTTGTTCCTGCTACTTGAGCATTTAATTTATCAGCTAATTTATATATCATCTCCATATCTTCTTGTTTTTTTATTGCTCTACTTGCAACAACTATCACTTCGGCTTCTTCAAGCCCAATTTCTTTATTTTTTTCTTTTACACTCAATACTTTAATCTTAGAGCTTAGCTCTTTTTTTTCTATTTGACATAAAGTAATCTTTCCTGTAGCACTTTGTACTTTTTCTGGCACTGAAAATATTTTGTATCTTACAGTAGCAAATTGTGGTCTATTATTAGGTGTGTTTATATGAGCCATTATATTTCCACCAAATGCTGGTCTTATTTGGTCTAAATCAGTATTAGATTGAATATCAAGTATTGTACAGTCTGCTGTAAGACCAGTTCTAAATCTAGCAGCAAGTCTTGGAGCTAATGACCTTCCTAGTGTAGTTCCACCCACTAGCATTATTGTTGGCTTTATTTTATTTATAAAGTTTTCTATCGCTTTTGCATATGGTTCTATCCTGAAATCTTTAAATTCATCCTCATCATATACAAATACTTCATCCACACCATAGGAAATCAAATTATTACACTTATCTTTTATGTCTTTTCCTACAAACACACAATACACAGGTTGTTTTATTTTTGATGCCATCTCACGAGCTTTACCTATAAGCTCATATGTTACAGGATGTATATTTCCATTGTGATGTTCTACATATACCGCAATCCCCCTCCATTCATCCTTATTTATTTGTACTTTGCTACTTTCTATAAATTCAAATGCACCTTTTGGTCCACTTTTGACACATAACTTACACATCTTACAGGCAGCACTTATTTCTACTATACCTGATTTTTCTTCTATAGCACCAAAAGGACATATTTCTAATACTCCTTTTAAATCAGTTATTTTATCTTGATTTACAACTATCTTTGACATTTATTAATCCTCCCTAAACTAATTTTAATTCCTCTAATTTATTTATGAGTGCAGAACTTAAGTCATCTGCATTTCCTCTTACAATATTTTTATCTGTGTTTGGCTTTGGAGGAAATATTTTTACAACTTGAGTAGGAGAACCATTAAGCCCATAGTTGTTTTCATCTTTATCTTCAAAATCATCTAAGTTATATACAGGTATTTTTCTTTCTTTAGTGTCTAACTTTAATTTAAATGATGGTAGTCTTGGTTGAAAAATATCTTTTTCTACAGTTATTAAGCATGGATATTCAATCTCACATACTTGTAAATCATTTGGCATATCTATTTCAACAACTATACTTTTATCTTTAACATCAATTAATTTTGTGACATTAGTAACATGAGGTATATCTAAAAACTCAGCTACTTCAGGTCCAACCTGTGCTGTATCACCATCAGTAGTTTGTTTCCCACATATTATTAAATCTACTTTTCCCATCTTCTTAATGCCTTGTGATATAGTATAGGAAGTAGCCAGTACATCTGCACCTCCAAATCTTCTATCACTTATTAAAGCTCCTTCATCAGCTCCCATCATAAAACTCTCTTCTATTACTTTTTTTGCTTGAGGAGGACCCATACTAAGCACTTTTAGATTAGCTCTTTTTTCTTGTTTTATTCTAAGTGCTGTTTCTAAAGCATATAGGTCATAAGGATTCATTTTTGAATCTACTCCATCTCTTTTTAGTACCCCTGTAGTTTCATCAACCTCTACTGAAGTTGTACCAGGTACTTGTTTTATACATGTCAAAATTTCCATAAAGTACACCCCTTTTTTATTTAACTATAACTGACACTCCATCAGGTATAACTACTATCTTACTATCATTGCCAACTATACTAGTTGCCATTTCCAAAGCTTCTTTAAAATTAAATGCGTGCTTCATATGCATTCTATTTATCATTTCAGGATTGCACTTATCTGTTACCATTATCACAGTATATTTAGATAATATTCTTGCTAATATCTGAAATTCCCATTGGTCTGGGATTGTATCACATCTACCAACACTTCTAATTTTTTCTAATAATTGTTTTGGAGAATCTGCACTTGCTACATTTTCATAAAAAGATTGACCTCCATGACCATCATTACATGCTGCAATCATTATTATTACTCCACCTTCTCTACAGGTAGCCTCTGCTGCTGTCATACCTTTAACTGATTGATAAATATTTTGGTCTAATGGATATCCACCATTTGTGGTTACAACAATATCTGATTTTATGGAATTTACTTTTGATAACTCTGTTACAAATTCACAACCCTTAGTATGTGCTTTTTCGACATCCCCAGCAAAGGATGCAATTATTTTTTTATCTTTATCTATTACAACATTCAATATGAACGCTAACCTTGCAACTTTAGCTGCGTACACCATATCTTCATGAATAGGATTATTCTTTAATTTTCCAGTTCTTGAATTATCACTGTCTATAAAGTCACTACAATGGTTATACATTATAGTTTTTGCAGATGCTATTCCTGGAAGTACACTTTTTCTTCCACCTGAAAAACCTGCAAAAAAATGTGGTTCTATAAATCCTTCTGCTATTAAAAGTTCTGCCTCATATGCTAGTTTATTTATATATAAATCCCCACCTGAAGGTAGTACTCCCACTTTACACGTAGATTCGTCATCAGTAGATATATGCATAACTATATCCTCATTATCTACTATTTCTTCTCCCATTTTATAAACTAACTCTTCCCTTGTGCTTGGCCTATGAAATCCAGTTGCCACTATAATTTTCACATCAATGTCTGGATTGACCTTCCTAATTCGTCTTAATATAATTGGCATAGTTATTTTACTTGGTACAGGTCTTGTATGGTCACTTGTAATTATAACCACATTCTTTTTACCCTTAGCTAGTTCTTCCAGTGAATTAGAGCCGATTGGATTATTCATAGATTCTTCAACTATTTCTTCTTGAGTTTTATTTTCTATATAATTATCCGATTTTGCTTCCAAAACACCAATAAAACGTTTTTCAGGTATTTCTAAAATCATTCCTTGCTTTGAATACGGTACTTTTAACTTTACCATTTTTAATCTCCCATTATATAAACTATAAAATTGGTATGTGGTCATACCAGTTTTACACTTATATGATAATACCATTATATTCCATTTGCAAGAATAATTTATTTTATAACAAACTTTTAATTTTCATTTTTTCTATAATTTTTACTTATAAACTTCATATGCTCTTTTGCTTTTTCAGATGCAAGTTCTAAATTATTTTCTACAACTGCATTATATATCGCCTCATGTTGCTCAAGTAATATATATTCATTTAAAGGTTCTGCAATTATTTTTTCTCTTGCATCTTCTATAAATCCATCAAATAATTTTGATGCTGTCATAAAAAGACTTTGAATTAAATAATTTTTACTTATTGTGGCTAGTTTACTGTGAAATTTTTGGTCTAATAAAACTAAAGCTTGGTTATTATCTTTTCTCTTAGTTTCCATTCTCATTTCATCTATTATATTTTTCAGTTCTATGGATTCAGAAGAAGTTATTCTCTTTGAAGCGAGTTTTGCAATTTCAATCTCTAAAATTATTCTAAGCTCCAATATATCTTCAAGTGTTCCATTATTAAGTTTAAAAATCATAGATAATGGTTCTATTAAAGTTTTTTCTATATTTGTACATATAAAGTTTCCTTCACCTTGTCTACTTTCTATCACTCCCATAGTTTCTAAGACTCTAATAGCCTCTCTAATAGAGGTTCTACTTACATTCATTTGCTCAGATAATTCTCTTTCTGACAGTAATTTATCTCCCTTTCTTAATTCTCCATTTAGTATTTTATATTGTATTTGTTCAATTACTTGTTCATAAACTTTCTTACTAGCTATACTATTAAACATTTTTTCCTCCAATATTATAATCGTTCTTGTAATATATATCTATTATATATCTTAAGCCATTACATTCATATATTTTTATTACTTTTAATATAATATCTTATAACTCAAATTTATAGGTGATATTATGAAAAAAAATAAAATTATTGCTTTTTTTGCTCCAGCTATTATAGTTGGAGTTCTAGTTTTAGGCATTATCCTATACCCAAATGAAGCTATAAAATCTGCAAGAGAGGGTTTCTCTATATGGTCTAATGTTCTAGTTCCATCACTACTACCATTCATAATTGGAGCAAACCTAATTGTCGATTTAAAAATAGTGGATATTATAGGATTTATTATTAATCCTATAACTAGACTTGTATTTAATGTCTCAGGCAAAAGTGCTTTGGCTTTTGCAATATCAGCAGTATCTGGTTATCCAGTAGGGGTAAGTTTGGCTTCTGAATTTAGAAATAATAGACAAATTTCTAAACATGAAGCACAAAGACTCGTCTCTTTTTGTTCTACATCAGGACCTTTATTCATAATAGGTTCGGTTGGTACGGGCATGTTTCAAAATTCAAATTTAGGCTATTTAATGATTCTATGCCATTATCTAGGGACTATATTGGTTGGTCTTTTTTTTAGAAATTATGGTAATGAAATTCTTCCAAAGACAAAATTAGATTTAAAAACAAACATAAAAAATATAATCAATCTTCGAAATGCAAGTGGAAATGGCTTTTTTGTTCTATTTGGAAATGCTGTATTTAATGGAGTAAATACCTTACTCACAGTTGGTGGATTTGTAATTGTTTTTTCAGTAGTATTTAAAATACTATCACTTTTTAATGTAATATCTTTAATAGCGTCAATTTTGTATTTACCTCTTTCATTTTTAGGTGTAAACAAAGAACTCTGTCAAGCATTTGTAAGTGGTTTATTTGAAATCACTATAGGTTGCAATAAGGTGTCCAGTATAACAAGTGCTCCAGAAATACTAAGAGCATCTTTAGCTAGTTTTTTAATAGGATTTAGTGGATTATCCATACTTGCTCAATGCTGTACATTTTTATCAAAAACAGACATAGATTTAAAATTATACATACTAAGTAAGTTTGCTCATGGAATCTTAGCTGCTCTATTTATATTTATACTTTATCCTATTGCAAACTCTACTGTATTGGTTTCTAGTTTTGCTGATACATATAATGTTATATATAATAACTTAATCTGGTTTTATTATCTTAGCTATTATGACACAATTCTTCAAATTGTAGTAATAGTTTACCTAATATCAGCTTTATTTATTGCTAAAAAGCATATGAAAAGTTTATCTACAAGTGGAAAATTAATCAGATATAAAAATACTTTCTCCATTAAGAAATATTTACGAAAAAAATAAAAATCACAAAAATTGACTAAATACTTCCATTTTTTTATTATATTTGTCATAATTTTAATAACCTTTTTAATTAGTTTAACAACACAGTTATTTCATCACAATTTTGTAATTTTATTAGTAAATATTTTTCAAAAAATTCTCCTTAATCACATATATCACAGTTGCATAAGTTTATTGGTAAATTTTTCCATTATATAATGTTTCATTTATATTATATAATAAATACCGACCTAAACTTACCAAATCAAATAAGAGGAGTGGTTGAAAATGGCAACAAGACCTATAGAAATAGACGAATATAAAAAGATAATGGAACTATTACATACTGGCTTTATTTATAGTGAAAATGGCGTTGAAAAAAGATTTAGAAAAAATCCTAAAGTTGCATTGGCACTAATGTTAGAAGCTAATTTAGGTCTAAGAATATCAGATATTTTAAGATTAAAAATAGGCAATTTTAAAGGTAACATGTTAGAAATAAATGAAAAAAAGACAGGCAAATTACAATATAGACCAGTTAATAAAAATATAATTGAATCTATAAATGAACATGCTAGAAAGTATAATCTTAAATCAAATGACTATTTAGTAAATATAAAGACAAAAGCTATTCAAAAACAGTTGAGGATAATTTGTAAATACTTGAATTTGTATAATATAAGTACACATAGCTTTAGAAAGCTATATGCTACTACTCAATTTGAAAAGAGTAATAATAACTTAGAGTTAGTCAAAGAGCTCTTAAATCATAGCTCTGTGGCCACTACACAGCGATATATAAGGGTAACTCAACAAGCTATTAATGAAGCTAGTGAAAACTTCTTTATTGGCTAATTATAACGTATTTATTTTTCTATTATCTTATTAATTCACCAGATATTAAAAAGGTGAAGTAAAACAAAATATTTATTTTGTTTTACTTCACCTTAAATTTTATAATTCCTATATAAATATATTAATCTATCTTCAATAATTTCTTAGCTGATTTACTATAATTATTTCTTTTTACATCTTCCAAAAGTCTATCAATTTTATGCTCTGAATTTGCATTTACAAAAATCGCTAGTTCTTCATCATCTATAATGTCATAGCTATCCACATATTTATCTAAACATTTTAAAATTCCATCTTTATCATATCCATCAAATCTAACTACAGCACTACATTCATCTTCTATAAGTCCACTTAAATCCAACTTTCCTTTTGAGAAAGACTTTATATTTGCATTTCTATTATCTATTATATCTATAATATCAGCATAGACAGCACTACCTGTTGCACCTCTTCCAGCTCCTTTACCCACAAAAGAAAGTTCACCTACTGAATCACCTACTAGAATCACTACATTAAACTCATTATCTATTTTTGAAAGCATATTATCATTATCAACCAATGCTGGTCTAACAAACCCACTTACTTCTCCTGATTCATACTTACTTCTAGCAACTAATTTTATCTTACAATTTAATTTTTTTGCGTATTCTATATCTTTTTCATCTATTGAAGTTATTCCTTCTAATAATAAATCTTTCCAATATACTATTTTTCCATAAGATAAAGTAGATAATATAGATAGTTTTCTAGCACTATCATATCCTAAAACATCTGCATCTGGGTTAACTTCTGCAAATCCCAATTCTTGTGCTTGTTTTAAAGCTACATCATACGGTAGATTTTCATCATACATCTTTGATAATATAAAATTACAAGTTCCATTCAAAATAGCATTTATACTCTTTATATTATTACCTTCTAATGATTCTATCAATGGCTTTAAAACTGGAATACCACCTGCTACAGATGCTTCAAATTTAATGCTAACATCATTTAAATTGGCTAATTCTATAAGGTCGCTACCTCTCTCTGCAAGCAAGTCTTTATTGGCTGTTACTACATGTATTTTTTTATTTAATGCTCTTGTTACATAATCAAAAGCTGGATTCAATCCTCCAATTACTTCAACTAGTATATCAATATCCTTATCAAATATATCTTCTATATCTGTTGTTATCTTATCAAAATACTTTTTAGACTTATGTTTCTCTTTATTTTTAACTAAAATTCCAACTATTTCTATATCTCTTTTTGAAGTATTATTTTCTATTAAATCAATTAATCCACTTCCTACTGTTCCATACCCTAATATTGCTATCTTCACTGTTACATACCCCCATCATTTTGATTATATTAAATTATTTATATGTATAAATATACTAATTAAAAAAGCTTGAGTATAAACTCAAGCCATATGACGGGTTTATACTCATCTTTCAGCATAACTGCTGCAGGATTTAGCACCAATGTATAATAAAATATACTGGTTGCCGGGCTTCATAGGGCCAGTCCCTCTGCCTCTCTTGATAAGATTGCTAATTTAAATTTATGTTTAATAGTATAATACAATTTTTGCCAATTGTCACTATTTTTTTAACTTATTTTACTAAAAGAATATATACTATTATCTAGCTGCTCTTTTAGTTGGTTTACCTTTTTTTGTAACATTATTATTTTTAACCTTGGCTTTTGCCTGTTCATGTCCTGGGAAAAGTATCTTAGGTTCCTCAACATTTCTCTTATAAATAGTAAATTTAAAACCAATAGCTTGCACAAATTCAGCTCTTAAAGCTTCACATACTGCATTAGCAGTTTCTTTAGCATCAAGACCTGCATTTTCTAGTATAGTAACTTTTACTAATTCTCTAACTCTTAACATATCATCTAATTGCTCTAAGAAACTTTCTGTGACACCTTCTTTACCAATTTGTGTAGTAGGTTTTAAAGTATTTGCCAAAGATCTTAAATACGCTCTTTGTTTTCCTTTTAACATATCCTCACCTCTATAATCCTATACTAAAATTAATTGTAAAATTCAAATTCCAATTCGTAAATTCTAACTACATCTCCATCCTCTATTCCCATTTCTCTAAGTCTATCAAACACACCTTGACTTTCCATAGCTTTTTGGAAATATTGAAGAGATTCCATATCATCAAAATTTACAGAATACATTATTCTTCTAAGTGCTTTACCTGTAACTACATACACACCATCTTCAATATCTATACTCAATTCTTCTTCAGTACCAATATCAAGTTCTGGTCTGTACATTTCTTCTTCTGAAACTAGTTCCACATCTTCTACTTCTTTTAAAAGTTTAGAGACATAGGCTATTACATCATCTATTCCTTGACGAGTTGCTGCAGACATTTTAAATACTGTATATCCTCTGCCTTCTAACTCATTCTTAAATGTATCAAACTTACTTTCATCTTCTAGTATATCAAACTTATTTGCAACAACAACTTGTGGTCTCTTTGAAAGCTTTTCATTGTACAATCTAAGTTCGTCATTTATCTTGTCAAAATCTTCAATAGGGTCTCTACCCTCTAGTCCAGATATATCTACAATATGTATCAATACCTTTGTTCTCTCTACATGTCTTAGGAATTCATGCCCTAATCCTATACCTTCAGAAGCACCCTCTATAATTCCAGGTATGTCTGCAAGTACAAAACTATCTCCAAACTTAGTTTGAACGACACCTAGATTTGGTGTTAGTGTTGTAAAATGATAGTTTGCAATTTTGGGTTTAGCCTTAGTTACCACTGATAGAAATGTTGATTTACCTACATTAGGAAATCCTAAAAGACCTACATCTGCTATCATTTTAAGTTCAAGAGTTACCCATCTTTCTTCTCCATCTGTACCAGATTTTGCAAAAGCTGGAGCTTGTCTTACTGCATTTGCAAAGTGTTGGTTACCTTTACCACCTATACCACCTTTTGCAACTACAGCTATATCTCCTTCTTTCTTTAAATCTGCCAATACAAGGCCTGTAGCCTCATCTCTTATTACTGTACCTGCTGGTACTTTTAATACTAGATTCTCTCCATTTTTACCAGCTCTTTTACCTTTGCTTCCGTCGCCACCATTTTGAGCTTGATATTTTTTTTGGTACTTAAAGTCCATTAGAGTTCTAAGACCCAAATCAACTTCAAATATGATGCTTGCTCCACGACCACCATCTCCGCCGTCTGGTCCACCAGCTGGAACATATTTTTCTCTTCTAAATGCTACCGAACCATTTCCACCATTTCCAGCCTTAACAAATATTCTTGCCTTATCTATAAACAAATTCTTCACCTACTTAATTAAAAACTTTTAATTAGCATTACCAAAAACACTATTATAAATTCATCAGTACTATAAGAAAAAGGAGTGCCTCAACACTCCTTTTATGTATATTACTCAGCTATTGCTACTGGATATATACTAACTTTTTTTCTCTTCTTGTCTTTTCTTTCGAATTTAACAGTACCATCAACTAATGCAAATAAAGTATCATCGCTACCTTTTCCAACATTAGTTCCTGGATGTATTTTAGTTCCTCTTTGTCTAACTATTATACTTCCAGCAGTTACTAATTGCCCATCGAATCTCTTAACACCTAATCTTTTAGATATAGAATCTCTACCATTTTTAGAAGAACCTACCCCTTTTTTAGATGCTAATAATTGTAAATTCATGTTTAACATATGGAGTCACCCCCTACTTTTTTAAAATTTTTATATTTTTTGGGTATTCCCGTTTAATTTCTTCAACCGCTAATTGAAAGTGATTTAGTAATAATTGTGCATCTTTTATATGTATATCTTTAACTATACATTCTATATGACCTTCTTCTCCTACTACTTTTTCAAATTCAATCTTTTGTAATTTGTCTAAAGAATTTATAACTGCAATAGCATTAGATGTAACTGCAGCACACACTATATCATAGCCTATTTCATCAAAATCAGCATGTCCCTTTAAACAAAAACCTTGTATCAAGAAATCATCATTATAATAATATTTTACCTTTATCATAACTTAACCAACAACTAAGCGTTTATTTTTTCTACAACTATCTTAGTGTATGATTGACGATGTCCTTGTTTTCTTCTGTAATCTTTTTTTGCTTTATACTTGAAAACTATAACTTTCTTAGCCTTACCTTGTTCAACAACTTTAGCTTGAACAGATGCTCCTTCTACTACTGGAGAACCTAATTTTAATTCTCCATCTTTAGAGCAAGCTAATACTTCGTTTAAAGTAACAACATCACCTGCGTTAGCTTCTAATTTTTCAACGAATAATACATCACCTTCAGAAACTTTATATTGCTTTCCACCAGTCTTTACTATAGCGTACATTAAATACACCTCCTCGGCCTCAAACTCGCCAGTACAAGGTACTTCATTTGAAGATTTAAACCTTTACTGTGCGGCATTACAATTATTAATTATAAAATATTTACATTTTATTGTCAACTATTTTATCGAAAATAACATTAGTTTTATTGTGTTTTAATGTAGCATTTGCGTTTAAAGAAATCTTTATATTATATTTTTCACCAATTTTATCAATTATATCCATATAATATTCTTTTATTTGTTCAAAAATAAAATCATTAAACTCTATTATTATATTTTTATAGACTGTATGCTCACTTATTCTCATAATTTCTTTTTCAATGCCATCTACCATATGATGTATAGATTTTATCGTTTGTGCACCATCACAACATGGACAAGACATTAGATAATACTTATCAATAGACTCTTTTTCTCTACGCCTTGCAACTTCTACTAAACCAAGCTTCGTCATACCTAACACTTCAGCTTTTCGTTTATCTTTATTAAATTCTTCCTCTAAGAGGTGTAAAACTTCATTTTGATGCTTCTTCTTATGCATGTCAATAAAATCAATTATTATTATTCCAGCTATGTCTCTAATTCTAAGTTGCCTTACAATTTCTTTTGCAGCTTCAATATTAGTTTTATAAACAGTCTCATCAAGTTTGCCAGTTCCAACAAACTTACCTGTATTTACATCTATGACTGTAAGAGCTTCTGTCTTTTCAATTATTAGATAACCTCCACTCTTTAACCATACCTTTTTATTTAATAACTTCTCTATTTGAGATTCTATTCTATATAAATCAAATACATCTCTATTTTCTTCAAGGCATAGTTTATCAGCATAAGTATTGTCTATTCCCTTCAAAATAGACTTGAGTTCACAATATCTATCATAACTATTAGTAATTATAGATTCAATATCATCATTCACATTATCTTTTACATATTTAGTTGCAAAATCTAAGGATTTATATAATAATTTTGGTCCAATACCAAGTTTATATTCTTTTAAAATGTTTTCATACTTTAATTTCAACTCTTCTATATCTTTTTTTATTTCATCATGAGTGCAACCTTGAGCCTCAGTCCTTATTATTAAGCCTAAATTTTCTTTATTTACTGCCTTAGTAATTTTTTTTAATCTAAATCTTTCTTTTTCATCAGTAATTTTATTCGATATTGTAGTTCTATCATTGGAAGGTATATAGACAATATACCTTCCAGAAATACTAATTTCAGTGTTTAATTTTGCACCTTTAGTTCCTATTTCTTCTTTATTTACTTGCACTAGAATATCTTGACCAGATTTTATAGTACTTCCTTTTTTCAATTGTAAATAAGCAAGTTTTTTAAAGCCAATATCTACAAAACAAGCTTCTATTCCTGGTATAACTTTTTTTACAATTCCACGGTATATATTGGATACAGTCTTTTTATTTAAATTATCCTCAACAAAAAGTTCTACTAACCTTTCATCTTCAAGTACTGCTGTTTTCTGAGACCCTACTAAGGACTCGATAACTATCTTTTTCACAACTTCACCTCTCGAGCCTACATAGGAGTCACTAATTCACCATCTTCTAATACATATAAATCTCTTCTCAATATATCAACATCTAATGGGTCAACATTCAATTCAAACATCTCTAATATTTTTGGAATAAGTATATTAGTATTTAAATTAGTCTTTGAACCTGTAGCTATAGTAGCGGTAAGAGTAATATATTCATCTTCTAAATTTAAAACATCAAAAGTTCTTATCATAGGTCTTATATCAACTTCTACCATCTTCCCTTTTTTATTCTTTTTTGTTATAATTATTTCTTTATTATTCATAAAATCAATTACTTTTCTTTTTACAAACTCTTTAGTTAGAGGTCTTTTTAACTCTATATTAAACAGATATTCTCCATAATCTATCACAGAAGAAAGAGAAGGTGTTTGTCTATCAATTTCTTTTGCTTTGATAAATGCTATTCCATCTGGAAGTTGAACTGATACTTTACTTAAGAACTCCTCTACTGATAAATCATCTTCTTCTATCTCAATATCTACATACTCTCCCTGACTTTCTGTTCCTAAAGCCAAAGCATTACCATAACTCATTTTAGGATGAGGATTAAACCCTTGAGAATGTGATAAGTTTATTTCAGCTCTCCTAAATGCTCTTTGCAATAATCTCTGAAGGTCAAGATGTGATATATATATCATATCGCCTTCCTTTTTAAATTTTACTCTTATTATTTTACTCATATTAGCAAAGCCCCCTTCCTATATCATGTATATTTATTCCACAGCCATTACAATTATGTCTACAATCAGAAGTGATTTTTTCTTTTTTAGCATTCTCATCTTCTCTAATTAAGAATTTTTTATTAACACCTACATCTATATGGTCCCAAGGAAATACTTCTTCATAAGTTCTATTTCTATGTGCATAAAAATCTATAGAAAGATTATTTTTTTCCATAGCTTCCTTCCATATATCCAAATTAAAGTGTTCTGCCCATCCATCAAACTTTGCACCTAGTTTAAATGCATCATATATAACTTTTCCTATCCTTCTATCCCCTCTAGCTACTACAGCTTCCATCAAGCTAGTTTTTGAATCATGGTAATTGTATTTTATATTGTTGTTTCTCAATTTATTTACTAAGTGTCTTTGCTTCTCAACTACTTCTTCTGTAGTATCTTGTCCATGCCATTGGAAAGGTGTAAATGGCTTTGGTACAAATGTAGAAGTACTTACTGTAACGCTAAAACTTCTCTTTAATTTACCTCCATTTACTTTTCTGTAAATATCAATAACCTTATATGCTAATTTAGCTATTCCATCTAAATCATCATAAGTCTCAGTTGGTAAACCAATCATGAAATATAGTTTGACACTATTCCATCCCATCTCAAAAGCTCTTTCTGTTGCATTTTCCAAATCTTCTTCTGTGACACCTTTATTTATAACATCTCTAAGTCTTTGAGTTCCCGCCTCTGGAGCAAAAGTAAGTCCAGACTTTCTTACTTGTTGTATTTTATCAGCAATTTCCATTGAGAAGTTATCTAATCTAAGAGATGGAAGAGAAATCCCTATATTATTAGAAGCATACTCGTCTACCAAATAATCAGTAAGCTCAGATAATTTGCTATAGTCACTTGTACTAAGTGATGATAATGATATTTCATCATATCCAGTATTTTTAACTAATTTATCTAATATTTCTTTAAGTCTTTCAACACTTTTTTCTCTTATTGGTCTATATATCATACCTGCTTGACAGAATCTACATCCTCTTGTACATCCTCTGAATAATTCCAACACTATTCTATCATGAACAGTATCTATATAAGGTACTATTAGTTTCTCTGGATAGTCTACAGTTTCAACATCTTTTATTATTCTCTTAGTAGGATTCTTAGGAACTCCATCTCTATTAGGAGTTACACTTTGAACTGTACCATCTTCATTGTATTTAACATCATAAAAACTTGGTATGTATACTCCCTCTATACTTGATATTTTATATAAAAAATCTTCTCTAGTCGTTTTATTTTCCTTCCATCCTTTATACTCATTTACTACTTCTAAATTGACCTCTTCACCTTCACCTAATATTACTACATCCACAAAATCTGCTAAAGGTTCAGAATTATAGGCACAAGGGCCACCAACCATTACAAATGGGTCTTCCAGTTTTCTTTCCTTTTTTAATATTGGTATATTTGCTAAATCTAATATATTTAAGATATTAGTATATGAAAGTTCATATTGAAGTGTAAAAGTAACAAAATCAAAGTTTGTTATAGGCTCTCTTGACTCTAATGCAAATAATGGTATGTTTTTTTCTCTCATTATATTTTCCATGTCAACAGCAGGAGAATATACTCTCTCACAAAATACATCTTCATCTTTGTTTATTACATCGTATAATATATGACTTCCTAAGTGACTCATACCAACTTCATATAAATCTGGAAAGCAATGTGCGTATCTTATCAATTCACTATTACTAGTATCTTTATGAATTGAATTTATTTCATTTCCAAGATATCTAGCAGGCTTTTCTACTTTTTTTAAGATTTTTTTCAAGTCTACTTTATTCATTTATCCAAATTCCTCCAAACAAGCTCTTTATTTTTATTCTTATTTATAAGTAATATTATACACGATAAAATATTTTCTATCAAAAATATAACTAAAATATTGAATTTAAAACCTATATTATTCACAAAATAGAATGTCTAAAAAATATTTAATAATATTTTCCATTAAATTTTTATTAAAATGCAGATTTTTTATCAAATATGATATATTATAAACATAAACTATTGTTTTATATGACTTATAATGACATCTTTTGTTTCATTAACCCCAAAATGGGGTATGTTACTTGTATAATGATAAATTTTAGGAGGGTTAAAAATGAGTAAAGTTTTTGAAGTAAAAAAAGATATCTACTTTACTGGCGTAGTAGATGAAGGTTTAAAAGTATTCGACATAATAATGGAAACTGAGTTTGGGACAACTTACAACTCTTATTTAATCAAGGACGAAAAAACGGTTTTATTTGACACAGTAAAAGCAAATTTTAAAGATGAATTCTTAAGTAATCTATCAGAAGTTACTGATATAGCTAAGATTGACTATGTTGTAATTCATCATACAGAACCAGACCATGCTGGTAGTTTAAAGTACTTATTAGATTTAAATCCTAATATAGAAGTTTATTGTACTAAAGCTGCTAAACTATACTTAGATGGTCAAATAAATAGACCTTTTAATTGTCATGTAATAAAAGATGGTGAAGTTTTAAATATTGGTAAAAGAAACCTTAAATTTATAACTGCTCCATTCTTACATTGGGTTGATACAATGTTTACTTACATTGAAGAGGACAAGACTCTTTTAACTTGTGATGCATTTGGTTGTCACTTTGCAAGTGTTGATGCAGATGTAGTAAACAGTGAAGATTACCTAAAATCAGCTAAACACTATTATGACTGTATAGTTAAGCCATTTGCTAAGCACGTTTTAAGTGCTGTAGATAAGGTTGTAGGAATGAACATAGAATTTGATACTATATTAACTTCTCATGGACCAATGCTTACTAAAGACCCAATGGCTGCTGTTAAAAGATATGTTGAATGGTCTACAGAAGCTATTAATACAACAAATCAAAACCAAGTTTCTATATTCTACTTATCAGCTTATAGCAATACTTTAGAAATGGCTAAAAAGATAAAAGAAGGTCTTGATGCAGAAGGCGCAAAAGCTGAATTATATGATTTAGAAGATATGACATTAACAGAGATGCACGATACATTAGTAGTATCAAAGGTAATACTATTAGGTTCTCCAACTATAAACAAAACTATGGTTAAACCTATGTGGGATTTATTCTCTGTTATAGACCCAATGGCTAATCAAGGCAAGATAGCAGGAGTATTCGGTTCATTCGGTTGGAGTGGTGAAGGTATAACTATGGCTGAGACTTTACTTAAAGCTATGTCATTTAAAATGCCTGTAGAATCTCTTAAGAAAAAATTCTTCCCTAGTGAAGAAACATTAAAAGACTGTATGGCATTTGGTGCAGAATTTGCAAAATTAGTTAAATAATCATTAATCACAAACAAAATTATTTAATTTAAATAGTTTTATATCCAAAAATAAATTAAAAAGGAGTTGTCTCAAAATTGATTTTTTCTAATCTAATTTTAAGTTCAACTCCTTTTTTAAATTTTTAAAGAGGTCGAAAATCTCTTTTTTGTTTCACATAATAATGTTAAATACACCCTCAGCGAGAGGTTGCATTATTTATAATGATATGTTCTATTTGTATATTAGTATTAACGGACGTATCTAGCGTATGCTACTAGCCCTATTCCAGAATTAGATCCTTTTTCACCAATTTCTACTTTAATAATTATATTATTTTTTTTACAGTATTTTGACAATTCTGCCGCAGAACGGTTCTTACCACTAAAATCTAAAGAAAATGGCTTATCATATTCAAAAGGATATTCAACAGGTTTACTATTTGGTGCTAATGCAAACATACCATATGGTGTTTTCATAAATCCTATTACAGAAACCGTATGCTTTGATGGGTCTAAATTTGAATTACTACCTGTAAACTTAATTGTATTTATTGATGAGTCAATTGAACTACACAAAAGACCCTCATACATTTCATTTTTTGGCTTCATATTATTTCCATAAACTTCATTAAGTATTGCCCCTTGTTGATCTGCTAGCATAGTGTGCTTCCCAGCTTTTGCTGGTGGATTTTGAGTATTTACTGCTCCAACAGCTGGATATGCTGTCTTGTCAAATGGTAATGGGTGAGTAAGGCTCTTGTATATAATGTCCTTTCCTGCCGATTTGTTAGCATCAATGTCTACATGATACAAACGTCCATCCTCAAAACGGACAAGGTTCCACTGGTGGTCATTTGATGTACTATGTACATAATAACATTCAATTCCCATAGCATCACATAGGGCTTTAAAACTCCTACACATTCCAGAGCACGCACCTTTTTTAGTTACCAATGTATAGGCAGTATTGGCTCCCTCTGCTGCGTTCCAATTAACATATGTTGTGTTATTTTTAATGTGATTGTAGGCAACCATAATCTTAGCATCTGTGGTCATGTTCTTTGTAATTTTATTATTCATAAAGTCTGCTGTTGCCTGTGCTACTGAATTCAGTTGGGCTTGTGACAACTTTGGACCATATATACTGTTAGTTCCAGATACGTAGCTTTTTGGTGTCTTTGCAGTAACATCTTTAGCTGTCATACCATAAACTGTCACATACATACTTGAAGTTAAAACCATTGTTGTAATCAATAGTTTGGTAGCTAATTTCCTGATTTTTTTCATATTAGCATTCTCCTTTATAAAATATTTTTATTTCCTATTCCCTACCATTAATCAGACTATTTTGGATTTAAAAAGAAGGATTGTAAACATGTATCTCCATTTATACAGTTGAGAAATATCTGGATTTCATGGAAAATCTGGTTAATATTTTCTACATAATTGGTATACAATACAACTCACAAATTAGTATATTTGATGTCAACATGAGAAAACGATAATTATTAATATATTAGAAACTGTTATTCTGTATCTGGAGTAACTCTTTTTCAATCATTATTAACGGTGAGAGTGAGGAGAATTTTCAATAATATAATTAAAATCAAAATTGTATACAATTTATATATTCTCCCCTAAAAACATTATACAGATTATAATATATATATTCAATACATTTTTTGGAAAGTATAGTTACATCAGGATGTATAATCATGTATAGTTATGGCTCACTGTGAAGACTATAAAAGAAAAGAATGTAACAATATATCAGTTGATTGAGCAAGTAATTCAGATAAAAATGATTTATAATCTAAAACACAATGTATGTTATTGTACTTACACAAAAAACTATGTACAATTTTATTGTGAAGTCAGTGAATATTGTAGATAACATACAAATCAATAGGTTTAAAATAATATAAAAAAAGGAGATGATTCAAATTTTTATTTTGAAACATCTCCTTTTTTTATATATAATTTACTTTTCTTAAACACGTTGACTTTTATTTTTTCTAACTTCTCTCCATGATAGTTCTCCCCTATCAAGAGCTTTTATAAATATTTCTGCAGAAGCTAGATTTGTAGCTATTGGAACATGATAAACATCACAAAGTCTTATTAAAGCTTGTATATCTGTTTCATGAGCCTGAGATGTCAATGGGTCCCTTAAAAAAATAACTAAGTCTATCTCTTGTGTTACTATTAAAGAACCTATTTGTTGGTCTCCACCTAAAGGACCAGATGCTAACCTATTGATATTTAAGTCAGTTTCATCCATTATTCTTTTTCCTGTAGTTCCAGTTGCATAAAGTCCATACTTTTTTAAAATTGATTCATAACCTATACAAAATCCGACCATAGTATTTTTCATTTGGTCATGCGCTACTAATGCTATATTCATATGCTCAATCTCCTCAATTTACGTTTCAAGTATTAAATCTAGAAATTTATTTTCTTTCTTCTCATACAAACATTTAGTACTAATCCTAAGTTTGCTAAGGATGTTAATAACGAACTACCTCCATAACTTACAAAAGGTAGTGTTACTCCTGTTACTGGTATTAATGCAACAGTCATACCTATATTTTGGATTATCTGATAACCAAACATCCCCATAACACCAACCACGATGAGGGTTCCATAAAAATCCTTGGCATCTCTTGCAATTACTAAAAGCCTTAATAAGAATATTGCAAATAAGATTATCAGCACTGCCATTCCTATTACACCAAGTTCTTCACCTACAACAGCAAATATAAAATCACTATCTTGCACAGGTAAAAAATCTTCTTGGTTCTGACTTCCATTGTATAGCCCCTTACCAGTTACACCACCAGAACCTATCGCAATCAAAGATTGCATAACCTGATAGTTTCCTTTCAGTGTTACATCTTCTGGATTTAAAAAGGCTTCTATTCTTATCTTCTGATGGTCTGCCATCATCAAATACATCAGTGGCATTGATACCAACAGTATGATTATTCCTCTTTTTATCAATTTTGAACTAAGACCTGCTGTAAACATCATTGCAAATATCATACAACAAAAGACAATTCCTGTTCCCAAATCTGGTTGTGCAAGTAATAATCCAATAAATGGAATAGCATAAACCACAACAGGTATAACTTCCTTTAATGTATTTAATTTGTCTTTCTTAGTTTCAAGTATCTTTGCATAACTAAGTACAAATGTTAATTTGACTATCTCAGATGTTTGCAAATCAAGTGGACCTAAGTTAATCCACGACCTAGCACCACCTTTTTCTGTACCAATTACAGGTAATAAAACGATGGCTAACAAAACAAGACTTATTATATAAAGCGCTTTGTAATACCTACCTAAAAGATTATAATCAAAAAATAATATGACTATAATCATCCCTATGCCAAGTACAAAAGCTAGTCCTTGCTTAATTAATTGATTATATGAACCAGTCGAATTAGCATGCGTTGCACTACTAAGTATAACAAGTCCAAAAATAAAGATAGCTAATACTGTAACTATAAGTTTCCAGTCTAACTGTTTTATCAACTTAATTGTCGACTTATAATTAATATTGATTTTTTTCAAAGAATCACCGTCTTTCTATCTTTAAACACATAATTAAATAAAAGGGGCATATACCAATAAGGATACCCCCCTTTTAAGCACTAATTACATACATCTATCTTTTATATTCTTTAATGGTATATTAGCAACTAATGCAGATACAGGTTTGTCATCGTGCTCACCTCTGCATTTAGACATTTTTATTTCAAGGCCATCATCTTCTATCTCTGCATAATTGGCTATTACTTTTAAAATGTCTGTTTTTATCATTTCTAAAAGTTGTGGTGAACAATCTACTCTATCATGTACTAAAACTAATTTTAACCTCTCTTTAGCAACAGATTTACTAGTTTTAGCATCGTTAGAAAAAACTCTAAATAAATCTAACACAGATGTATCCTCCTTTGCTACTTAGCCATGCTAAACATTTTTTTAAGTCTACCAAAGAATCCATCTTCAACTTCAAGTTCAAGTAGAGGAACTTCTTCATTTAGTATCCTTTTTGCGATATTCTTGTATGCTTGACCAGCAAGTGACTTTGAATCAAGTATAGCTGGCTCACCTTTATTTGTCGATATAATTATACTTTCATCATCAGGAACAAGACCTAACAAATCTATTGCTAATATTTCTATTATATCTTGTTTATCCATCATGTCTCCACGTTTAACCATATCATTTCTAATCCTATTTATAACTAATCTTATTTCTTTTATTTCATTTGCTTCTAATAAACCTATTATTCTATCAGCATCTCTTACTGCCGATATTTCTGGATTTGTAACCACAATAGCTCTATCTGCTCCAGCTATTGCATTTTTAAATCCTTGCTCAATACCTGCTGGGCAGTCTATTATTATATACTCGAAAGATTCTTTTAGTTTTTCACACAGGTCAACCATTTGTTCAACTGAGACAGCATTTTTGTCTCTAGTTTGTGCTGCTGGTAATAAATATAGATTATCAAATCTTTTGTCTTTTATTAGAGCTTGCTTAAGCCTACAAGTTCCTTCAACTACATCTACTATGTCATAAACTATTCGATTTTCAAGACCCATTACTACATCTAGGTTTCTAAGTCCGATATCTGCATCTACTACTACTGTTTTTTTATTTTCTAGGCTTAGCGCAGTTCCTAAGTTTGCTGCGGTAGTAGTTTTTCCAACTCCACCTTTACCAGATGTTATAACTATAACTTCGCTCATAATACTACCCCCTATTTTTCTTTCTATTTGTCCAATTTTGACAAATAGCTTTCGATTACAATTCTTCCATTACTCACAAAGGCTATTTCTGGGCTAATTTCTGATTCAACTTCATAATTTTCTTCATCATCTGGAGCTTCTGCAATATTTTCTGCTATTTGTAATATTTTAGGATTAAGATTTCCAGCAACAACATATGCAAATTCATTACCTTCTGCACCTGCATGTACAAAGCCTTCTATTTTACCCATTACAAAAACATTACCTCCTGCTACAACTTTAGCACCAGCATTTATATCTCCCATAACAACTGTATTTGATTTTGAAAGCACCTTTGAACCAGGTTTCATATCATTTAATATGACTACATCACCTTCAAATTCAATATTTTCTCCAGATCTTAGGGTATTGACATATTTTGTTGGAAAATTACTATTTTCTTCAATTTTTTGATCTTCAACGAATTCCACATCAAATCTAGAAGTGATTCCTTCTTTTAATTCTAGAATCTCCATGTCAGTTAAATAATCACTATTAATTTTACTAATTTTAGCCCCATTAAAAAAGCCAACATACGCTTCCAATTTGTTTATTAATTTTTCCTGTATTTCCTCAAATGGAGCTTCTTTTTTTATATTTACTATTATCCCTCTTTTATTACCTTTGAACTCTACTAGTTCTTGACTACAAATTTCTCTTAAAGACATAACAACCTCCAGAGTGATATATCATTTATATTCTTCAAATACGCTTTAAATCCTTTTATTTTTTCTGTATAAAGCTAAAGTTTATATATGGATTAAGCTATCTGTTAATTTGTGACTCGAAATTTATATTTTCGTCAGAAGAATTGTTAACATCATTCGTATTGTTGTCTTTTTTACTATTAGTTGGCTCTAATCCCATATACGTTCCAATAACTTCTCGAGTTGGTAAAAGTGAGAATACACTTGAATCACCTTGAGGAATTACACATACAACAGCTATTTCTGGGTCATCTGCTGGAGCAAAAGCAACAGTCCATGTAAAAGAACCATAATCTTGTTTAAATTTATCTATTTCGTCATCTGTTATTTTTGGATTTAATTCTTTTATAGCTTTTCTTAAATATGAAGAATTCACTTTATCAGTATCTTCTAATCTAACTTTTATTCCATCCTCTAATTCTTCTTCTAATTTCTTTCTTTCTTTGTCTTTTAAATCTTTGTTTTCTAATTTCTTTTTTACTTCCTTTTCTTTAGTTAATGAAAGTTCTTTTTCTTTTTCTGCTTTCATCTTATCTGCTAGTTTAACTGCATCATCTAGATTTACATTATAAGATGATATATGACTTTTTAAATATTCATATTCATTATCTGTAGGTATTTTCCCACTTTTCTCAGCTGTACCAGTCTTTGCCGCTACATCTATTGGGAAATCAGCAAAAGCACTCTTTCCTGTACCTTGTTTTGCAACCAATTTCATACCTTTTGTTAATTCTTTTAAGTTGTCAGGATTTTTAAAAGGTATTTTTTCTACTTTCTTCTGGTCATTGATTTTCACTGATGAATAGTTACTTGAAACAGCTCTATCAACTACAGATAATTCTACTAAATTGCCTCCATTTGCTATGGCAGCCACATATCTTGATATCTGAGCTGGTGTATAGGCATTCTCACCTTGACCTATAGCCAAGTTGAATGTATCTGCAGTACTCCATTTTGCAAAGTTGAAATAACTAAATACTGCTAAATCTGCTACATCTTCTATTCTCTCTTCTTTAACATCCAATTTTTTTAGTCTATTCATTGTTTCTACTCTACCAGGAGTTTTCTTTTCTGCTGCCCAGCTTACAATCTCATTGATTCTTTTTTCATATTCTTTAGGATTTTTATCTCTAGTTATATCAACAAAGTCATTTGCCATTTCTCTTTCTAAATTCGACTTTAACAGAGCTTGTGTTGATTTCAATTTATCCTCTGTGCTAGGAACTTTACCTGCTCTTTCTTCTACTTCATCTTGAAGTCCAGTATTTTGGTCAAGTCCAAACAATTTTGCATACTCAAGGATTTTACTTGCATTCATATCTATACCAATGCTTTTTCCATCTGGCCATGTTTTACCTGTACCAATAGTTGCCATATATATATTACAAGATTCTTGTATTGCTTTATATAAGTTTGTCATGCCATGATTGCCTCTACCATGGTTCCATACATAGTCACCAAAAGATTTTTTACCTAACATGATAACCCCAGGGTCATTTATTGTAAAGTTTGGATTTAAACCATTTTCTAAAGCTGCCATTGAAGTTACCATCTTAAATGAAGAACCTGGCTGGAATTCCCCTTGTGTAACTAAGTTTAAAAGTGGACTCCCTGCTAGTAAGTCATTTGGATTCTTTGGCTGAAGTGCTTTATAATCTTCTGTAGAAATACCTTTTGCAAATTTATTTGGGTCATAATTAGGATAGCTTGAAGAAGCTAATACTTCTCCATTTTTTACATCAATAGCTATAAGGGCTGCTGATTGTGCTTTTCCTGCATATGCACTAATTGGTTTATCACCAAATTTACTTTTAAAAGTACCTCCTTTAGAAGCAACTTCTATTATTTGTTTTAATGCATTATCTGAAACTTCCTGTAAGTCTTTATCTAGTGTAAGATATACAGTATCTCCTGATTTAGGCTTTTTAGATTCAATCTCTTTACTGATTCTTCCCAATGCATCAACCTTAACCATTTTATAACCATCAGTTCCTCTTAGTCTACTTTCATTACTTTTCTCTACTCCTGCAAGACCTACCATGTCTCCATTTTCATACCCTTTCTGAAGGTATGATTCTATTTGAGTTGATGGCATTTTTCCTACATATCCTAGCATATGTGAACCTAAAGTTCCATTAGGATAATATCTTACTGGTTCGACTGCTATTGAAACACCAACAAGGTCCATAGCACGCTCTTCAATTTGTGCAATTGTAGTTTCTCCTACATCTTTTGCAATGGTTACTGGATTATACTGAGAATATCCTTTTGATTTTATCAAATCTCTCACAACCATTATTTTTCTTGCATCTTCATCACTTAAACTTTTATCAATGTTTAATGCTTCACTATTTCTTACTTTTTCAAATGCTTCTTTGGCATTTAGCTTAGTCTCTTTTATCTTATAACTAGCCAGCCAATCTCTCTTATCTCTTTCTGCTGTGAACATCCATTTACTAACTAAAATAGGTGGATAATATCCATTTTCATTCAGTTTTGCTTGTAACTTTGTTGCATCCAATCTTTTATCTTCTTGAGACAATATTCCAGCTGATATAAGTTTATCTACTAAGTAATAAAAACTTTCTTTAGCATTATAATCATTTGGGATACCATTTTCTGATTTATACTCTCTAATATCTCTGTCATATGTATAATAGTACTTTCCATTTTCTACATATATAGGAAACTCATCTACATATTCTTCACCATTTTTTTCAAGCAAATTTATAAGCTTTAATGATATTTCATTTGCTCTTGAACGCTTCTTTGCATCTTTTTTATTAATATCGTTACCTGAAACCTGAACAGTAAATAAGTTTTTATTTCCCGCTAACAATCTTCCATATCTATCTTTTATTTCTCCTCTTGGAGCTTCTATTGCCAATTTTTTATATGTTTTATTCTCAGCTAACTCATTGTAATATTCATATTTAAATGTAGTCATGTAGATTATTTTTACTAAAATAGCTAAAAATATCACACTTATGACTATTTTAATTATTTTTAGTCTATCAACTTGTTTATTTTCTTCCATGAACTCACCAACTAATCTTCTTTAAGTTTTAAAACTGCTCTTTTAGATAAGCGATATATTACTAAACCAATTAAACTATTCACTATTGGTGCTACTAGTAGACCTTTTACTAAAAGTGTTGATATGCTATAGCTTTGATAGATTATACTAGATGTACCTATATTGACAATTGAATCAATTAAACTTCCTATAAAAATCAAAACGAAAGTAATAATATAGCTACCTTTATATAGCTGGTCTCTCATGTGTCCGATTGCATACGCAATAACAAACAAAACTAACGCATTTACACCAAAAATTCCACCAACGGTTATGTCTTTAATAAGCCCTATTATAGCAGCTATAATACCACCCTCTAGTTCATCTAAATAAAGAGAGATTATAGTCACATATATAAGAACTAGATTAAAGCTTATGCCAAAAATATCTATATAATTTGTTATACTATTTTCTATAGTCATAAGCACAATTCCTAATAGACAAAGTAAAACTTTTTTCATTGTTTTTATCCCCTTTATCCTATATTTCTTGGTTCTATGACTACAACGTCATCTATATTCTTAAAATCAACATAAGGTTTTACAACTACATATTTTAGCGACTTATCTTTATCATCAACTACTTTTTCAACCTCACCAATTGGTATACCCTCTGGGAAGAATCCAAGACCTGATGTTGTTATTATATCTCCTTGAATTACATTGTATGATGAGTCAAACATATAACCTTGTAAATATCCTTTACTATTATAACTATCCTTATTATCCAAAGTAGTATTTTGAGTAATTGTTCCTTTTGCATTAGCATCCTTTGCTAGTTTAAAACTTACAGATGCCTTAGAATCCAATAGTGAAATTGCCTTGCTATAATTGTTTGAAACTTCATAAACTACACCAACTAATCCACTACCATTCATAACTATACTTTCTTTTTTTACACCCGAACTTTTCCCTGCACCTATAACAAAGCTCTCATACCAGTTTCCATCATTTTTACTGACAACACTTGTAGAAATACTTGTAGCTTTATATTTTTCCTCTACAAAATTAAGCGTCTTTTTTAACTCTTCTAGTGATTCTGTTTTATCTAATTTAGTATTTAAAGTTATCATATCCTTTTTAAGTTTTTCATTTTCTGCTTCTAATTTCTTTACCTTTTTAGAATTCTCTTTAAAACTTGATATATCTTTAAATCCATTTTTGATAAAAGAAAAGCCATTGTTTATTCCTTTTCCAACACTTGTAATAGCATCAGAGGCTACTCCTAAATTTACTGGACTACCACTAGAAAACTTACCGATTGATATACCCACAATTCCAATTAAAGTGATAGCAACTACGCCCGTTGCTATCACTTTAACATTAATCCTTTTTTTCTCATTTTTATTCTTGTCAAATCTCAAGGCCATCACCAACTTCTAATTTTTAGCATTCATCATTAATACTTTTTCAAAGATTTCTTGGTCTTCAACAGATTTTCCTGTTCCAAGTGCAACACAATCAAGAGGTGTTTCTGCTATTTGCACAGACATTCCAGTTTCTTGTGTAATAAGTTTATCAAGACCTCTAAGCAAAGCTCCTCCTCCTGTTAGCATTATTCCGTTTTCCATTATATCTGACGCTAATTCTGGTGGAGTTTTTTCTAGTGTAGATTTTATTGCATCTACTATTGAACTTACAGGTTCTTTTAATGCTTCTCTAACTTCTGTAGAACATATTTCTATTGTCTTAGGTAACCCTGAAATTAAATCTCTACCTCTTATTTGCATGTTTACTTCTTCATCATCTTTAAATGTAGAACCTATACTAATCTTAACATTTTCAGCAGTTCTTTCACCTATCATAAGATTGTACTCTTTTTTTACATAAGCAACTATAGACTCATCAAACTCGTCTCCACCAATTCTTATAGATTTAGCAGTAACGATTCCTCCTAAAGATATTACAGCTATCTCTGAAGTACCTCCACCAATATCAACTACCATATTACCTTCTGGTTCTTCAACTTTTAATCCTGCTCCTATAGCTGCTGCCATTGGCTCTTCTATAAGGAATGCATCTTTAGCTCCTGCTTGTCTTGCAGCTTCTTCTATAGCTCTCTTTTCTACTTCTGTAACTCCAAAAGGAACACATATAGCTATTCTTGGACTTACAACACCTTTTTTGTCAGCTGCTTTTTGTATGAAATAACTAATCATTGATTGAGTTATATCAAAATCAGCTATTACACCATCTTTCATAGGTCTTATAGCTACTATATTTCCTGGTGTTCTACCTATCATTTTTTTAGCTTCTTCACCTACTGCTAAAACTTCCTTACTGTCATCTCTTATTGCGACAACTGATGGTTCTCTAACAACAATACCTTGTCCTTTTATGTAAACTAATGTATTTGCAGTCCCTAAATCTATTCCCATATCCTTTGTCATCTTATTAAAACTAAAAAAACCTTTTTTCTCTTTCTTTTTTTCCTTAGCCATGATTTTACTCCTTCCTACTATTAAGAATCATGTTAAAAACATTCTCCTACTATTTTATCACATATAAAGTCAAATTATCATATTTTCTTTAAAGCTAAAGTATAATCCATCTCCAATAATTATATGGTCAATTATTTCTATTCCAATTATTTCTCCACATTTAACAAGTCTTGATGTGATATTCTTATCTTCACTTGATGGTTCCACACTTCCTGAAGGGTGATTATGCATCACTATTATTTTACTTGCACTTCTTCTTATAGCTTCTTTAAAAACCTCTCTAGGATGGACTAATGACGAGCTTAAAGTCCCCACGGATATATCTACATCAGATATTATCTCATTTTTTGTGTTCAAAAGAACTGCTTTAAAAACCTCTTTTTTTAAATACCTAAGGCTGTCCATATAATATTTATGTATATCCCAAGGATTTTTTATTTTATACTTCATAGGTTTAAAACTGGCTATTCTAGAGCCTAGTTCTAAAGCTGCTTTAATTTGGGTTGATTTTGATAACCCAATTCCATCTATATTACACAGCTCCTCTATTGTCATATCTTCTAAATGTCTAATACCCTGAATATCTCTATTTATTATATAGTTGGCTAACTCAATAGCATTTTTATTTTTGTTACCAGTCCTTAAAAGTATAGCCAACAATTCAGTATTTGATAAGCTTTTTACTCCTTCAGCAAGCATCTTTTCTCTGGGTCTTTCCTCTGGTGCCATTTCTTTTACCTTAATGGTTGAATTAAATGACTTTTTCAGATAAATCACACTCCATAAAAAAGATTTATATTAAAATGTTTTTTTAATAAGTCACCTAACTTTGAAATTGGAAGACCGACTATATTAAAATAATCTCCTTTAATTTCTTCAACTAGCAAAGCTCCATAGCCTTGTATACCATAAGCTCCTGCTTTGTCAAATGACTCTTTAGTTCTCAGATAATCCTCAATATCCTGTTCTGATAACGTTTTAAATTTCACATTGCTGATTACATAGTCAATTACTTTCTTATCTTCGCACAAGTTTATTAAGCTAATACCGGTTATGACTTGATGCTCTCTTCCAGATAGTCTTTTTAGCATATCTCTTGCACAAGACTCATCTTTAGGTTTTCCTAAAATAGCATTGTCTAAAACAACAACTGTATCAGCTCCAATAACAACATCTTCATTATGTTCAGATGCTACAGACATACTTTTTTCAAAAGCCAATCTCATAACTAAATGTTCTGGTGCTTCACTTTCTAATATAATCTCATCAATTTCACTTTTAATTATATCAAATCTTACATTTGTATTCTCTAGAATTTCTTTCCTTCTTGGAGAGGCTGATGCCAAGATTATATTCATTTATTCACCTCGTTTGTACGTAATTTGTACCTATTTAGTCTATCACTATATTGTAAAAAATTCAACAGAAATGTCGAACCTTTTTTGTTACACTATTGTTATATTTATTACCAATAAAATAAATATACATAAAATAGAGGTATGGAAATTATTCCATACCTCTGTTTTATGTACTCATTAGAGATATGGAAATTATTCCATATCCTTATTTTGTCCATATTACAAAATTTTAATAGCTTTCTTTGGACATTTTTCCATACATAAATGGCATCCTACACATTTATCAGCATCTACCTTATGTTTTTCTTTTAATTCTCCTTCTATTGCATCAAACTTACATTGTTTTTTGCATACTGTACATCCAACACAAAGTTCTTGGTCAATAGTAACTTTCTTTTTCTTAGTTATATCACCTGATATTACTTTTGTAGGGCATTTTGCTACACATTCCATACAACCTACACACTTGCTAGAGTCTATCTTAGCTATTTTATTTTCAAATATTATAGCATCAAATTTACAAGCTTTTACACACATTCCACAGCCAATACATCCAGCAGTACATTTTTCTTTAACAGCCTTACCAAACTCTTTACTGTTACACTCTACAACTACTTCTTGACTTTCTGGCTTTGTGATTATTATGCCCTTAGGACAAACTTCTTGACATTTTCCACAATTTACACATTTTTCTTCATCTATTACTGCTACTCCATCAACTATAGATATAGCATCAAATTTACAAGCAGCTTTACATGTTCCAAGACCTAAACATCCAAATTTACACATTTTAGCTCCTGAATTTAAAACATTTGCTGCTCTACAATCTGATATTCCGTCGTACTCATATTTATCTTTTGCACTTGAACAAGTTCCTTTACAAATAACTTTTGCTACTTGCTTTTCACCTGCTTCAGCGCTTACTCCCATTATTTCTCCTACTTTTGCACCAACATCTGCTCCACCTACAGGGCAACCATTAACTGGTGCTTTTCCTTCAACTATTGCACTTGCAAGACCTCCACAACCTGGAAATCCACAACCACCACAGTTAGCTCCTGGAAGTACTCCTAGTATAGCTTCCACTCTTTCGTCTACTTCTACAGCAAACTTTTTAGATGCAAAATCTAGTACTATCCCGAAGATTAAGCCCATAACTCCTAAAACTAATACAGCTGTAAGTATCACTATTTTCACCCCTCTTTTTTATAGCTTTATAAGTCCTGTAAATCCTAAGAAAGCTATTGACATTAAACTTGCTGATATAAGTGTTATAGGGAAACCTTTAAATGCTTCTGGTATATCAGCTAATTCTAGTCTTTCTCTTATACCTGCGAATATTACTATTGCTAAAGTAAATCCAGCTCCGGCACCAAATCCATTTATTATTGTTTCTACTAAGTTATAACTTTTTTGAACATTAACTAGAGCTATACCAAGAACTGCACAGTTTGTAGTTATAAGAGGTAAATAAACTCCTAATGCTTGATATAAAGATGGACTCATCTTTTGAATTACCATTTCAACGAACTGAACTATAGAAGCTATAACCAATATAAAAGCTATTGTTTGTAAAAATCCAGTTCCAGTTTTTACTAATAAAATTTGTATAAAATAAGTTATAATTGAAGCTAAAGTTAAAACGAATGTAACTGCAACTCCCATCCCTACTGCTGTATCAACTTTCTTAGAAACTCCTAAGAAAGGACATATACCTAAGAACTGAGATGTTATAACGTTATTAACAAGAACGATACTTAAAAATAAAAGTATTAAATTCATTTATTACACCTCCACTACGCTTTTTTACTTCTTAATTTATTAAATCCTGCAAATAAGAATCCTAATGTTAAGAATGCACCTGGTGGTAATATGAATATTAATACTGGTTGGAAAGATGCTCCAAATAGTGTCAATCCAAATAAACTACCATTTCCAAGTAATTCTCTTACTGCACCTATTATTGTAAGAGCAACAGTAAATCCAAGACCTTGACCTACACCATCAACAATTGAAGCTAGTGGACCAGTTTTAAAAGCAAAACTCTCTGCACGAGCTAATATTAAACAGTTAACAACTATTAATGGTATATATATACCAAGAGCCTTATCAAGAGCAGGAACATATGCTTTTAAAACCATTCCTACTATTGTAACAAATGTAGCTATAATTACTACAAATATAGGTATTCTTATCTTATCTGGTGTGATTTTTCTTAGTAATGATATAACTAAATTTGCACATATTAAAACTGCTGCTGTTGAAAGACCCATACCGATTCCATTTATTGCTGAAGTTGTAACGGCTAGTGTTGGACACATACCTATAACTTGCACAAATGTTGGGTTCTCATCTATTAGCCCATTTTTAAATACTTTAGCTAAATTCATAATTAACCCTCCTTATTTATTAAGAGCACTATTGAAAACATCTATAGCCGCATTTACTCCTGTAGTAACTGCTGTAGACGTAATAGTTGCACCTGATATTGCTAGTATTTGATTGTCTGCTGTTGCACTACCTTTTGCTACTTCAAGAGGCTCAGCAGTTTTGCCTTTATATTGACCTTTAAATGCATCATCTTTAGCTTTTGCTCCAAGTCCTGCTGTCTCTGTCATATTACCAATATCAACACCTGTAACTTGACCTTCAGATGATATACCTACCATAACTTCAATTTCTCCACCATAACCACTTGGCTTAGCTTTTAAAGTATATCCCACTACTTCAGAACCATCAAGACCTTCATATACCTCAGCTATAAGTCCATCTCCAAGGTTTTTATAAGTACTTTCTTCCATTTCTTTGAACTCTTTTGCTTCTGGAAGTACTGCTTTTCTAAGTTCATTATTTGCTTGTATATTTCTTTGTTCTATTACTGGAGCTGTAACTTGATTTGTAGCCCCAAGTGCTAATGCGGCTATAGCACTTATAGCAAGTAAAGTCCCACCTAGTCTTACAATACTATTCATTATTTAGCCACCTCCCCAAACACTCTATTTCTAACAAACTTATCTATAAGTGGAGCAAGACAGTTTACTAGTAGTATTGAGTAAGATACACCTTCTGGATATCCACCATACATTCTTATAACTGTTGTTATAAGACCAGCTAATACAGCGTATATTATTTGACCTTTTTTAGTCATAGGCGAAGTTGTATAATCCGTAAGCATGAAGAATCCACCTAACATAAGACCTCCAGCAAACAGCTGATATATTGCGAAATTTATATTAAATCCACCTAAAAGGAATGTTAATATAAATACAGTTGCTATGTAAAATACTGGTATAATATAATTTATTATGCCTTTATACATTAGGTATACTCCACCTAATAATAATAATATTGCTGATGTTTCACCTATACATCCACCAATATTACCAATCATCATATCAGCGAGACTGATTCCATTACTAGAAAGGTCTGCTAATCCTGCTGCTCCATTTTTCAAAAAGCTCAATGGAGTTGCTGTACTAACTGCATCTAAGTTTTTACCTATCCAGTTAACACCTGGCTGAGTCCAAGCAGTCATCGCAACTGGGAATGATGCTAATAAAAATGCTCTTGCAGCAAGTGCTGGATTGACAAAGTTACATCCAATTCCACCAAATACCATTTTAACTACTAATATTGCAAATATTCCTCCTACTAGACACATCCACCAAGGAAGTGATGCAGGTACGTTAAATGCTAATAATAATCCTGTTACAACAGCTGAAAAATCTCCTATAGTACTTTTTTGCTTCATAAATTTTTGATATAAAAATTCAGTACCTACTGTACCAAGTATACAAAAAAACATAGCACTCAAAGCATTAAGTCTAAAGAAGTATACTCCTGCTACTGCTGCTGGAAGGAGTGCTATAATAACTTGTTTCATTATATATGAAGTATCTTCATTACTTCTCACATGAGGAGAAGATGATACTATCAACTTATTTTCCATCGTTTTTCCCCCTTAACTTTCTTTATTTCTGAGCAGCTTGCTTTCTTCTCTTTGCTCCTATTTCTCTCTTTGCTGATCTTATAGATTGAAGTAATGGTCTTCTTGCTGGACAAATAAATGAACAAGACCCACATTCGATACAATCCATTGCTCTATGATATTCAGCTGTGTCATAATCATCTCTTAAAGAATATGCACTTATGTAAAGTGGTTGTAAGAATGATGGACATACATCTGTACATCTTCCACATCTTAAACAGTTTTGAATATCTGGAGTACGTGATTCTTCCTCATCCAAACATAAAATCCCTGAAGAACCTTTATTAGTTGCTATCTCAGTAGTATATTGAGCCATACCCATCATAGGTCCACCCATTATAACTTTACCAACCTTCTTACCTTCTTTAAATCCACCACATTGTTCTATTATTTCTGAAACTAATGTTCCAACTTTTGTTATTAGGTTTTTAGGTTCTTTGATACAACTACCTGTTATTGTAGTGATTCTTTCTACCAAAGGCATACCTGTTTTAATAGATTTAGCTATTTGAGCTGCTGTGGCAACGTTGTCAACAACTGCACCTGCTGCTATTGGTAATCCACCAGATGGAACTTCTTTACCTGTACACGCATAAATAAGTTGTTTTTCTGCTCCTTGTGGATATTTCACTTGAAGACCAACAACTTCGATTTCACTATAATCTTTAGCTACATTTTGAATTGCTTCTATAGCATCTGGTTTATTTGTTTCAATTCCTATAAATCCTTTTTTAACATCTAATACCTTCATTAATGCTCTTAAACCAAATACAACATCTTCTGGATTTTCAATCATTAATCTGTGGTCTGCAGTTAAGTATGGCTCACACTCTGCTCCATTTAATATAACTACTTCTGCTTTACTATCTGGTGGAGGAGATACTTTTACATGGTTAGGGAATGTAGCTCCACCCATACCTACTATTCCTGCCTCTTTTATAATACCTACTATATCTTCTTTACTCAAATCCTCTAACTGACCTTTTGGTTGAACACTTTCATGTAATTCTTCCTTAAAGTCGTTTTCGATAACTACACATTGAGCCGAACCACCTGGTACTTCATGTTGTTCAATAGCAATAACTTTTCCTGATACTGAAGAATGAACGTTGCATGACACGAAACCTTGTTGTTCACCTATTTTTTGCCCAAACTTTACTTCATCACCAACTTCAACAATAGGTTTAGCTGGTGCCCCTATATGTTGCTGAAGAGGAATGTAAACTATCTTTGGAGCTTGAGCTTTTTCAAGTGCCTTTGTGTTAGAGTACTCTTTTCTATATGGAGGATGTATCCCTCCCTTAAAAGTTAAGAGTTTCATTGTTTTACCCCCTTATCTATAAAAAAACATTTTTTCTGCCTTCTATAAGTATACTATATATATTAAAAAATCTTAACAATTGTTAAAAAAATATCCCTATTTTTATAATTTATTTTATAAATCAATCTCTTTATATTAAGTCAAAACGAGGAAAAGGATTGCTTAATTAAACAATCCTTTTCATATAGCTTTCTAAAGTCCAAATTTTCTGTATTTTATTTTATAGAATTTATAAACAAAGAGTACTCTTGCATAGATGATAAAAGTAGACTTTTACTCACACTATATTTTTCTTCATTTGCTGCTTTTGAAGCTGTATCAATTTTTTCATTTACATTCTTTACATAATCAATTAAATTATCTTTAAATAAACGCATTTCAGAATAGTCAATCTTTTCAGCTTCTTTTGATATATTTTGTGATATTGCCTTTCTATTTGTCAAAATAGTATTATATTTTTTCATATCCACATTATTTTCATCATTTGACCAAAAACTTGATTCTTCTTTAAAGTTTGTTATTAATTTATTTAATTCTTTGGATATACTCTCTATATAAGCGTAATTACTTGTATATTCTAAAGATAACATTGGTGCATCCAAGTGTGATAAAAATGCATCTGGAAATACCTTTCTTACACTGCTTATGTGTTTTCTAACTTCGTTTTCGTCAAACGAAGAATATGTCTGTATTTTTTTTACTCCATCCTTCTCCATAACTGAAAAAGGTATATCGCTACTAACTAATGATGTCTGTATTTTTTTCAAGTCATCATTATTATCTATTGCAGCAACTTGAATAGTATACATATCCCATCCTTCTATAGTAGCTAATTTCACTTCTTCTGCTTCTTTAGTATTATTTACTGCTTTTTCTGGATTAGTTTCTTCTTTATCTTCTGGACTGGTTTCTGATTTAGATTTTTTTCCGTTTTTTATTGAATTTAATTCATCAGATATATCTTTATAAGTTATATCTGATGAATGATTTAGAAATGGTATTTTAGCTGATACATATTCAAGTACCTTGCTATCTTTTATTTTTGTATAAGAATAATAGCCAATTAAACATAAACAGGCAATGGTTATAACATACTTACGTAAATCAATTTTATGTCTATTATTATTAAATCCTCTGTATATCGTTTTTCTTCTATTCATTAGTTTGTCCCTCCCAAAATTATATTATTAATAAAGTATATTTTTAAGAGTCACAATTTATGAATAGAAATGATTATTTATTCTAATTTTTTAATAAGAAATTGTATTTGTTAAGCAAGTCTTCTTGCTCCAAGTAATGCTTTAGACCAATATGAACTAGTTAAATTATCCACTTTAACCTTATTAGGATTGGTCTGAGTACCACTACAATGGATAAATTTACTATTACCTACATATATGCCTACATGATTAGTTGCTCCATCTCCATCAGTGTCAAAATAAACCAAATCTCCTGGTGCATAATTTCCCATAGAAACTGCGCTTCCAGATTTGGCTTGCTCTCTGGAAACTCTAGGAATAGAAACACCTACAGAGTTTTTGAAAACATACTGTGTGAATCCAGAGCAGTCAAATTTATTAGGGCCTGATGCACCCCACTGATATGGAATTCCAATAAGAGTATATGCAAAGTCTACAATTGTTGAGCCTTTTGCTGTAGATTTATCTGAATTTCCAGTAAATGATGAATTAGAATTACTGTTGGATTGAGAATTCTGATTAGATGATGAACTAGAATTGTCTTTTGTTCCTTCATTAGTCTCAGAAATATAACTAGCACTTACCCATCCAGTTGTACCATTTGATAACTTTACTTTATACCATCCACTACTCTTAGCCTTTAATTCAACAATATCTCCACCATTTAATTTTCCTATTATAGAATAACTTGTCCCAGGTCCACTTCTCACATTTAAACTTACAGTAGAGGTTACCTTACCGTTTTTTCCCTCAATAGACTCTTCACTAGATGGTTTTTTATCAGAATTATTAGTATTACTTGAATTGGAATTATTTGAATTAGAATTATTTGTCCCAACATCTTCTGACGTTTTTGAGATATATTGGCTACTAGCCCATCCAGTAACACCATTTGATAGTTTTATTTTGTACCATCCATTACTTTGTTCTAATAACTTTACTACATCTCCATTATTTGCCTTACCAACTAATGAATAGTTAGTACCTGCACCACTTCTTATATTCAGTCTTGAACTCACATTTACCTTACCATTTCCACTTATAGTTGTCCCACTTGAAGTCGAATTACTTTGGTTTGATGTACTTTCAGATGAACCACTAGTTGATATGTATTTTGCACTTCCCCATCCAACAACAGAACTTGATACCCTTACTTTATACCAACCATTAGATTTTTCTAAAATCTCTACAGTTTTTCCTTTGTATAATTTTGCTACTTTATCACAATCAGCGCTTGGCCCACTTCTTATATTCAAAGCACTTGCCGTTACTACTCCTTTTTCAAGAGCACTTGCATTTATGGAACTAACAGATACTGCTACCGCTCCAATTCCTAAAGCTGCTATAGCTTTCTTCACTACCATCACTCCCCCCAACAAATTTTTATAAACATAAATTCATAACATTATTATCCATTTTTAGTACCTATAATTTAATGATAACTTATTATATTATTAATTGTAAAGAAATTATAAATATTTACTTAAAATTAATAATTTTTAGGAAGTATTTCAATCCAATAATTATCTGGGTCTGCTATGAAATAAATTCCCATATTTTCGTTTTCGAAACATATACAGTCCAAATCTTTATGAAGTTTTTTTGCCTCATCAAACTCATCAACTTCCAAAGCTAAGTGGAATTCATTATCTCCTAAATTATATGGTCCATCCCAATCTCTAAGCCAAGTTAATTCTAATGTATGACTAGTAATGCCATCCCCCAAATAAACTAATATAAAACTACCATCTTCTGCTTCTTTACGCTTTACTTCTTTCAGTCCCAAAGCTTTATTATAAAAATTCAAACTTTTTTCCAGGTCAGTAACATTGAAATTGTTATGGCAAAAATTAAACTTCATTTTGAAATCACCCTCCAATTTTTATTTTTTTTATATTATATCATTATTATAAATTTATTTAAATCACATTAAGTTAAAAATTTGAATAATGCTGTGTAATTCCTAAATAGTAGTAAATTATTTAAGGTAATATGTCAAAAAAAGAATAAGTTCTATCAAATCCATAGAAGAATTATAATCAAGTTATACTTAATCATGTAAATTGATAGAACTTACTATTTAAAATTTTTAAATTGTATTGCTTCGTACAATTCTAACCAAACAAATTAAAACTTTAGTTCTTAATCTTCTCTTTAATAATATAATTTATTACTTTTTTTCTAATGTCTTCAGCATTATAATCATCTTCTACTTCTATATCCAAAAGTTTTGCTATAGACTTCATATCTTCCCTAGTTTTTGACCTATAACTTGCTATTAATTCATCTTTTATCTTTTCAGGTTCTAAAAGATATTCTTCATCCCCTCTTTTAAAAGCAACATACTTTTGAGCATATGAACTTCTATTATAGTATATATATCTTGATATTTTTCTTAAAATCTGATTATATGAAAGTCTCTTGTTAATATCAAGCTTTAAGTACTCTGAAAAAGCGAATAGCTCTTTTTTTGATTTAAATAATGTTTCTTTCTTTATAGTTCTTGATATTGAATTTACACTTTCTTGATATGCACACTTTTTTAACATTTTTAAATATACTCTATTAAGACCAATACTTTGATTAAATTTTTTTATGTTATTATTGATAATCTTATCCAAATTGCCTTCAAAGTATTTTTTTGCTCCTTTTTGTGATACATAACTCTCAAGTTCTTTGTGGGCCATATCAAGTATCATTTTTTTTAAATCCTCTTTATATCCCCTAGATTCCATGATACTCCCTCCCTTAACTATTTATAGTATATTCAAAACAATTAAGAAATGTGAGTAATTACAAAATTTTTTTACTTTTTATGTATATATTAATTTAAAGGGGGAGATAATAGTAATGTAAAATCAAACATACTCAATCTCCCCCATTTTTAGACCTCTATTACTCCCCCAATAGAGGTCTTTTTTTAGTTTGTTATCTTTCTATTCAATTCCCTTTAATTCAAATCCTAACTCTGCTACTACTTCTTTTAATTTTTCAATTGATACATCATCTTTCATATCTACAGATGCACACTTGTTTTCTAAATCTACATCTAAAACTTCAATGCCATCTATATCTTCTGTTAATGCAGTTTTAAGATGATTTACACAATGACCACAACTCATACCTTCTACTAATAGTTTCTTTTTCATTTAATTACCTCCTTATACCCTATAAGGGTATTTTATCATATAGTTTTGACTTTTTAAATACTAATTAACCATTTAATTTAATTTGATTCACTAGATTTTATATCTAGATTAGATATTCCTTCATATACATCAAAATCATTTGGAGTAATTTTACCTTTTAATCTACTATTACTTACAATATAGTTATTTCTGATAGCTAAACTTATAAATGTTGCATTATCTTTTACATATGTCTGTACATTTTTGTATGCTTTTTTTGTTTCAATTTCAGATGTGGAACTTGTAAGTGCAGACATATATCCATTTAACTTATCATCAGTATAGCCACTACTTGCTATAATGCTACTTACATCTGGTATACTTGATAGTTTCCATCCAACCAATGCTAAATCATAGTTTTTAGAATTAAGAGCATTTTCCATATCTTTATCTGATAACTGATTTATTGTATTATTTATTCCTATAGCCTTTAAGTTTTCACTTATTATGTTTGCAGTTTTTAGTCTTTCGCTATTATCTCTATTTACTATTATTTTTAAATTCATTTCAGAAAGTCTTTTCTTTACTTCTTCTTTTTCTCTATTTTGTTTTTCCTCAGCTTCTTTTTTAACTCTTTCTTCTTCCTCTTTTTTAGCTTTTGCTTCTTCTTCTGGAGTAAGCTTTTTTGTATTCTTTTTAGTTGATTTTTTTTGTTTCTTATCTGCTTTATTATCATTTTGATTTACTGAATTTATATTTGCATATTCTACTTTATTAAGATACTCTATCGCCTTATCTTTATTGAATTCTAAATCTTTCATTTCACTATTGTAGTACTTTGACTTTGAATTAAGCGGAAAATTAACTGGAGTAGCATCATCCATATAACCTTCACTGATAATTCTATCTTTATTTATAGAATGTGCAATTGCTTTTCTAAAATTGACATCCTTGAAAAAAGGATTATTATAATTAAACAATATACACTCATACTCTCTACCTTGATATTTTGTTATATTAAACTCTTTTTCTTGAAACTTACTCAAATCATTCAATGTAACATTAGTTATATCACTATCAAGTGCCATGACCATAGATGTTCTTGCATCTTCATTAGGAACCATACCCACTTTTATATTCTTCATAGTTTTTGGAACTTCTTCATAGTAATCTTTATTTACAGATAAAACCATTCCTTCTCTCTCTGTATATGATTCTATTTTATATTTCCCATTTCCTATCAAATTATTATTTTTGTCATTTGCATCCTTTGAATCTAAATGATTTTGAGATACTATTGGAAAGATTAAACTATCAATAGAAAAAGCATATCTAGCTTTAAATTTTATTGTGAAATCTTTATCTGATTTAATATTCACAGAAGCTATGTTTTTAGTAAATTCATTATATGGACTATCTGCACTTTTTTGAATTAAACCAATAGTATAATTTACATCATTTGAAGTAACAGCTTTTCCATCATGCCACTTTGCATCTTTTAACTTTATATCTATACTCATTCCATCTTGAGCTATATTATACTCTTTAACTAGTTGAGGAGTTACATTATAGTTTTCATCTATAGTAAATAAACCATCATAAACTAAATTCATTATATAACCAACAGACTTATCAGTATTAGTTATAGGATTTATAGTTTTTGGAGTTACCATTGTTAAGTTTATATATTTAGCATCTATAGAACTTTGACTTTTTAAACTCGAATCGCTACTACTCTGTTTTGTTTTAGTATTACTACAACCAACTACCATAAGAGTTATAGCTAAAATAACTGTTAAAACTTTTATTCTCTTCATTAGTTTTTTCCTTTCTTGCCATATATCTTATTATAATGTTTATAATTATTTTTAACTTTTTCTACATATTTTGAAGTTTGCTCAAAAGGTATATCATGTAGATTTTCTCCATCTTTACTATATTCATTATTTTCTAACCACTTTCTCACGTTACCTGAACCACCATTATATGCAGCTATTACTAAGTCTAACTTACCAAATTCCTTATACAATTTATTTAAATACCAACAACCAAGTCTTATATTAGTCTCTGGGTCAAAAATATCAACATTTTTTAGTTTTAGTTCATCTGCTCCCCAGTCCCTAGTTATATCTAATAGTTGCATTAAACCCTTTGCCTCTTTTTTTGAAATGGCAGAACTATTAAACTTACTTTCGACTTTTATAACACTGTAAACTATATTTTCATCTAAATTAAATTCCTTAGAATATTTTTCTACATATTCTGAATATTTTTTAGGATACAAAAACTTATGTATTACTTTGCTTTCCATTAATAGTGCTCCAAATAAGATTATAAAAATAGATAGAATCAATACTTTCTTACTATTCACGCCAATTCTCCTTCATGTACTCAATAAATTTGTGTGCTTTACTTTCTAATTCAATTATTGTTCCCGAATTATCTATTATATAATCACCATATTTGGATTTTTCTTCCTGACTCATTTGTGAATTTATTCTACTAATTGCTTCTTGCTCACTACAATTATCTCTATTCTTTATCCTATTAATTTGCACTTCTTGTTGACAAGTGACTATTAATAACTTATCAACCATATCTAAAAAACCACTTTCTACCAATATAGCTGCATCTAAAATCACTATACTTTCACCTTTTTTTCTTACTTCATCTATTTCACTTATTATTCTTTCTCTTATTCGTGGATGAGTCAAATTATTTAGCTCTCTAAGTTTTTCTTCATCATTAAAAACTATTTTTCCAAGAGCTTTTCTATTTAATGTTCCATCATCATTTTTTATATTTTGTCCAAAGTAATCAAATATTTTTTTTAATAATATTTTATCTTCAAATATTTTTCTAGATATAATATCTGCATCCACTATAGAAATATTAAGATTTCTGAATATATTTGATAGGCTGCTTTTTCCACAGCCTATTCCTCCTGTAAGTCCTAATATCAACATAAAATCACCTACTTTGTCTCATACCAAGAACTACCGACATTTAAATCTACATCTAAGTGAACATCCATACTTACAGCATTTTCCATTTCTTCTTTTACTATCTTTTTAACTATCTCTATTTCATCATCAATTGCTTCAACTATCAATTCATCGTGAACTTGTAGTATAAGTTTTGATTTTAAATTATTATCTTCCAACTTTTTATGAACATTTATCATAGCAATTTTTATTATATCTGCTGCACTTCCCTGTATTGGTGCATTCATAGCAAATCTCTTTCCTCTGTTTCTTTCCATAAAATTGCTTGATTTTATCTCTGGTATATATCTTCTTCTGTTTAAAATTGTTACAGCATATCCATCTTCACTAGCCTTTTCTATTGTCATATCCATAAACTCTTTTATTTTATGGTATTTAGCAAAATAACTTTCAATATACTCTTTTGCCTTTGGAACAGGTATATTTAAATCATCTGCCAATCCAAAATCACTTTTACCATATATAATACCAAAGTTTACTGCTTTAGCTGCACCTCTCAATTCACTAGTGACATCTTCCATAGAAACATTGAAAACTTGTGAAGCTGTTTTAGTATGAATATCTTCATTGTGTTTAAATGCTTCTATCATATTTTCATCTTGACTCATATGTGCAAGAACTCGAAGTTCTACCTGTGAGTAATCGGCATCAACCAGCTTACAATTATCATCTGCAATGAATACTTTTCTTATTTTTCTACCCATTTCCATTTTTATAGGTATATTTTGAAGATTTGGTTCTGTAGATGAAATTCTTCCTGTAGTTGTTATTGTTTGATTAAATGATGAATGAATTCTATTACTTTCTGGATTTATTATATTTAAAAGCCCTTCAACGTAAGTAGAATTCAACTTTACTATTTGTCTATACTCAGTTATCTTATCTATTATTGGATGTTTATCCCTTAATTTTTCTAGAACATCTGCATTAGTAGAGTATCCAGTCTTAGTTTTTTTGATTATTGGAAGCTCTAATTTTTCAAATAGTATAACACCTAATTGTTTTGGTGAATTTATATTGAATGGTTCTCCAGATAATTCATAAATTTCCTTTTCTAATGTAGCTATTATTTCTTTAAACTCAATACTTAACTCATCCAAGATACTTTTGTCTACTTTTATACCTTCATACTCCATATGTCCTAAAACTTCTACTAAAGGCATCTCTACATGATAAAAAAGACCATCCATACTCATATCTATTAGACTTCTTTCCATCATAGGAACTGTTTCTTTCACTGTGCATACTATTTGACCCATGTACTCAGCTAAATCCTCAAACTCTAAATCTTCATAGTTTTTGGATTTAACTCCTTTTCCTAATAATTCTTCTTTTGATTTAACCTTTTTTGATAAATACTTCATGGCTATTGCACTACAATCATATGAAGTAGATGAAGTTGAATCTATTAAATACTCAGCTATAGTTATATCAAAATACATATTTTCCAATTTAATATTATATGGCTTTAAAGATATATAATCATCCTTTAAATTATATCCATATTTTTTAATTTCGTTATTTGAAAGTATGCTATCTAATTTTGTTACTTCATCTGAATCTATATAATATATTTTTTCTCCATCTACACTTATAAAAATATATATTATATTTTTTTCAAGTATATTACCTTGTCCTCTAACAGTTTTTAAAATAACCTGTCCTTTTTTATTCACTTCATCTATAAATTTATCTATATCTTTTAGTTTTAATATTTCTATTTTTTCTTCTACTTGCTCTGTATCATTTGAATCAACTAAATCAACTAATCTTGATAAGAGACTTGTAAATCCAAAATATCTAAATTTATCTAAAAGCTCATCTTTATCATAATCACCAAAAATCATGCTCTCTAAATTTACTTCTATTGGTACATCTCTTATAATAGTTGCTAATCTTTTACTTTGAATAGCAATTTCTTTATTTTCTTCTATTTTCTTTTTTACACTACCTTTAAGTTTATCTGTATTCTCTATCAAGTTTTCTACACTAGAAAACTCTTTTATAAGCTTTATGCCTGTTTTTTCACCTATCCCAGGTACTCCAGGTATATTATCTGACTTATCTCCCATCAGACCTTTTAAATCTATAAACTGTGTTGGTGTCATCTCGTACTTTTCAATCACAGAATTAAAGTTGTATTCTTCTACTTCACCAACTCCTTTTTTTGTTATAAGAGTAGTTGTGTTATCTGAAGCAAGTTGGATGGCATCTTTATCTCCAGTTACTATGTATACCTTATATCCATTCTCTTCTGCTTTTTTAGAAACAGTACCTATAATATCATCTGCTTCATAACCATCTATTTCTAATCTGTTTATTTTAAATTTATCTAAAAGGTCTTTTAATGGTTGTAATTGTTCTGCCAATTCATCTGGCATTCCCTTTCTTCCAGCCTTATATTCTTTATATTCTAAATGTCTAAATGTAGGTGCTTTTCTGTCAAAGGCTACACTTATATGTGTTGGTTTATATATATCAATCATTTTAAATAACATTGTCGTAAAACCATATATAGCATTGGTCTTTAGACCTTCTTTATTATTCATTTCTGGAAGAGCATAAAAAGCCCTATTTATTATTGAATTTCCATCTATTATAATTAATTTTTTTTCCAAATTATATCACTCCTAAAAATTATCTATTTTTGTAACATATATATTATATACCAATATACTGTTATTTAATATTCCCATAATAATAATAGTATATTAAAATTAAATATGTTGCAAACAATATATTTTTTTGCTATAATAATATACATAATATGCCCGAGTGGTGGAATTGATAAATACAATGGGTTCAAAATCAACTGTGTTGATTTATAAGTTTTTGTAATAAAAGTCTAGTATTTATGATATTTTACAGTTTGATGAGTATTTTGTATTCAATATTCCTCTTGCATATTCTTGGAAAATCTGGTAGGATATACAAGTAGCTTGGATTTAAAATATAAGCCGCTGTGGCGGAATTGGCATACGCATACGACTCAAAATCGTACGGGAAACCATATGGGTTCGAGTCCCATCAGCGGCACCAATAAAAAAAAACTCTTTAGTATATACTAAAGAGTTTTTTTTTACTGTAATATTTTTTCATCTTTGTTTCTAGCCTTGTATAAGTATAAATACCATAGGCATGACTTCTTGAACTCCTAAAACATATCTAAACAAAGCAGGATTTTTTATGTATTTACTTAATAAATCCATACTTCTTATCATATTGATTTTCTCCCAATCTCTAAAACTTTTCCCTCTCTAAAAATATTTATAATCAATCATCATTATTCAGTATAACGATTCGATATTATTTTAAAGTATTTGTCATTTAAAACAAACTTGTAATAAAAGCATATCTGAAAGTATTCTAACTCCAATACTTAATAAAGAGTTCTTTTTACAATTATAGATATAAACAACATCTATCTTAATGGACTGTATAGAGCTACAACCAAAGGCAAACACATATAGTTAAGCAATGTGTCCGTGATTTTTCTTTATTATTTTATTATAATAGCTTTATTAATCCATTATAACATTACATAATTTAAAAAAAATTATATAAAAAGTCAAAATTTACATATATATTAATAAAACTTGTAAAAACACAGCTAAATTTCTACAATTAAGTACTTAAAACTTGAAAATACTTACTTTGCTATATATTTTAGATAAATATATAATTTATTTAGTTAAGAAAGGAAGTTGTAAATATAAAAGATAATTTAAAAATAACACTAAAATACATAAAAAGTTATAAAGCTAGATCTTTAACAATTGCTCTGAGTATAATTCTTGATACATCAACTTATTGTTGGTATTGTACTCTCTCAAGAAGTGCTCAGTAAGCAGTGGTAGTTAAATAGTATGGGCCTAAAATCAGAAATAAATCAAGACCTTACTCTTAATATATATATTATTAATTTTAGTTGTTTTATTTATTATTCATTTATTAAATAATAAAAAGATAAGGAGTTTAATATGATATTCAGTAGTTTAATATTTTTATTTTTATTCTTTCCAGTCATACTCATTTGCTATTACTTAGCAAATTCTAAGTATAAAAATGTTGTGTTACTTCTAGCAAGTATTACCTTCTATGCATGGGGAGAACCAAAATATATTTTTTTGATGATGCTATCAATAATAGTAAACTATATATTTGGTATTAAAGTTTCTGACAGTAAAGATAAGAAAATATGGGTTGTGCTTTCTGTGATTTACAATATATCCATTCTTGGTATATTCAAGTATAGCAATTTCTTTGTAGATAATATTAATTTTTTATTAAATACAAATATAACTATACCTGAAATTAAATTACCTTTAGGTATCTCATTTTTCACATTTCAGATAATGAGCTATGTAATAGATGTATATAGAAATGACGCTAAAGTTCAAAGAAAATTAACTAACCTAGCATTATACATAAGTTTATTCCCTCAGCTTGTAGCAGGTCCTATTGTTAGATATCAGACTGTGGCAGATGCTATTGGACATAGAGAACATAATTGGTATAAATTTACTCAAGGCGTAAACAGATTCGTTATTGGTCTTGGAAAAAAGGTGATTTTAGCAAATCAATTAGGTATAATTGCAGATGATGTATTTAATAAGTCATCTGGAGATTTATCAAGACTTGATGTGTGGCTAGGTGTAGTTTGCTATACACTTCAAATATTCTATGACTTTAGTGGTTATAGTGATATGGCTATTGGTTTAGGTAAGATATTTGGATTTGATTTTTTAGAAAATTTCAACTATCCATATATCTCTCAAACAGTATCTGAGTTTTGGAGAAGGTGGCATATATCTTTAAGTACTTGGTTTAAAGACTATGTATATTTCCCATTAGGTGGAAATAGAGTCTCTAGATTAAAACTATATAGAAATCTATTTATAGTATGGTTTTTAACTGGCATGTGGCATGGAGCTAATTGGACTTTTATTATATGGGGTCTATATTTTGGAATATTAATATCAATAGAAAAAGCATTTTTAGAAAAGTTGTTATATAAAATGCCAAGAATCATAAGACATATGTATTTACTTTTTATAGTCATGATTGGATGGGTATTCTTTAGAGCAGAAGATTTACCAAAAGCTATTAAGTTTATAGGTATTATGTTTGGTTCTGGAAATTATCCACTTGTCAGTAATGCATTCAATGTATTTATAATTGAATATTGGTATATAATTGTTGGAGCAATCATTCTATCAACTCCTATTGTAGAAGTTATAAAGTCATTAGTAGTTAAGAAGAATAAAAATACACTAAATAGTACAATGTGTCAAGTTACTAATGCAGCTTTCATAGTTGCTTGCATGTTTATTGTAATGGTAATGTTAAGTAGCTCAACTTATAATCCATTCTTATACTTTAGATTCTAATTTTGGAGGTATTGACATGAATAAAAATAAACCAAGGATTGTTGCCATTTCATTTTTAATTATAGTATTTGGATTTTTTATACTAAACTTCTCACTTCCAAAGAAAAAATTAAGTATAACTGAAAATAGAAATCTTGCAAAATTCCCAACTATAGAAAATTTTAAAAAAGGTAACTACATAGATAAATTTGAAGAGTACTTTAATGACCATTTTGCATTTAGAGATGAAATGATATCAATAAATACAAAATCTCAAGCTAGTTTAAATAAAACTAAAGTAGGTAACTATTACTTAGGAAAAGATAACTGGATATTAGGTATGTTTCCAAAAGTTTTAAACCAAAACCAATTAAATAGATACGAAAAGTCTATTAATTACTTATCTAATCTAAGTAAAGATATGGGAAAAGATGTGTATTTTACAATGATGCCACATAAATCTAATATGCTAAAACATTTATATCCTAAGTATGTTGATAATATAAGTAATATAGATATAAATTTAAAGAATTTTAAAAATAGATTAAATCAAGATTCAATTAAATACATAGATATGGATGAGTATTTTTTAAGCAACTATTCAAATAAAGAAAGAGAAAATTTATATTTTAAAACTGACCATCATTGGACTGGATATGGAGCATTTGAAGGCTTTAAAATGATGGCATCAAATATGGACTTGGGTCTTTCTAAGCAAGATTTAAGAAATCATTTTAATAGCTACAAAAAGTCTATAGTTACTGATAAAAAGTTTGTAGGAAGTTATAATCAAAATATAGATATGCTAATTAAAGAAAATGAATATGTAGTTTATATGACAAAAGATAACCAAGATTATAGCTTTGATATAAATGGAAAAGAAAAAGAAGAAAGACAGGTCTATGCAACTAAAAGAAGTGATAAAAAGTGGGATTATGGTGGGGCATACATTAGAGGAGCTCAAACTAATATATTAACTATAAAAAATCCTAAAGCATTATTAGATAAAAAAATACTAATATTTAGAGATTCATACCAGGCTCCTACAACACTTTTATTTGCTGATATGTTTAATGAAGTAGAGATAGTAGACCCTAGAAATATAAACTCAATAGATAAAACATACAAAGATATGATTGAGGAAAGCAATGCTGATGTTGTAATGTTTATGTATAATAGCTCTGGGTTTGATTCAATGATAGATGCGATGATAGATAAAGGAATAGTATAATATAAAAATATTAACTAAAATTAATTTTAAGGGATTATTTCAAAATAAAAATTTGAATCATCCCTTTTTTATACCAAAACTGGAAAAGAGACTATTTATCTAACAATGCATATACCTACCATATAAACTTATAAACAACCTCTCTACACTATGTTATCTTTCTAAAAATATCAATATATATCTTATATTAGCATAGCGTAAACAATTAAGAAATAATCCCATACGTCTTTTTTACAATAGAGATAAAATCACAAAGATTCTTAGACAACCACTTGTCCTTATGATAAATTAATTGTGAAAAAATATTATAGTCTGTAGTATAAGGAATCTTAACCAATTCATGTTTTTTTAATTCCTTTTCTACTGCAAGCTCTGGAAGAAGGCACAATCCAAGCCCACTAAGTACTGTTTGTTTAATTACCTGAATACTTCCAGTTTCAAGAACTGTTTTTGGTACTATAGATGATTCAGATAGCTCTTTCTCAAATAAACTTCTATAACAACAACTCTTTCCTGTCAAAATAAATGGAACATTTTGAAAGTCTTGAATATACACCTTTTCTTTTAAGGCTAAATCACTTTCTGGAACTGATAAGACACAGATTGGCTCCTCATTTTTTAATACAGAAATAGTAGATTTATCATTTATAGGTAAATCAAGTATAAATGCTATGTCAATCGTATTATCAGCAAGTAAAGGAACAAAATCAGAAGAATCTAGAGTTTTTATAAAAAGGTCAACATCTGGATATTTCTCTTTATATACTTTAATAATCTCAGGTAACTTAAAAATACAAATAGATTCTGATGCTCCAATAACAATACGCCCATAATTATCTTTCTCTTTATACATCTTTTTTATATCAGATGATAATAAAAGCATTTTTTCAGCATATGAAACCAACTTCTCACCTTCTCTAGTCAATTCTACACTTTTTCCTATACGTTCAAAGAGATGTACATCCAATTCCTTTTCTAATTGTTGTATATGAGCTGTAATATTTGATTGTGCATAGTTCAAATATTCAGCAGTTCTAGTAAAATTTTTAATTTTACTAAGTGTTAAAAATGTATTTAAATGCTTTAATTCCATATCTATGTACCTCATTTCATCTAAATATCAGATTGATATAATCAAATCAATCTATTTCACAAATAATTAGATTGATGTTAACATACAGATATACTAAAAGTCAAACAAAAATAAAATCTAAAGGAGATTCTAATGTTATCAAAAACTAATATAATTGAAGAAGTAAATAATATTGAACAACTGTACGTATACAAAAAATTAGGAAAAATAAACAATAATATACTAAGTGTTGTACAAGTAGCAAATAGAAGCTTAAATTTTCATGTTCATGAAAAATCAGATGAATTGTTTTATGTAATAGAGGGAGGATTTAATTTGGAAACTCCAGAAGGATTAACAGAAGTTAAAGAAGGAGAATTTATCATTGTACCTCAAAATACAATACATAGACCAGTAGTTAAAAAACTTACAAAATTTCTAATGATTGAATTAGAAGGAACTCTTAATAAAAAAAATAGTGGTAATTTATATGAAGACTAGCCTATTTTGTAATCTATAAAAATCATTCATAAGTAATGATAATACTATAGTACTTCTATTCAAAACATATAGAATTCCATATAAAAAAGCCACAATATATAATACTTGTGGCTTTTAAGAATTTATACATATAATTTAATCTTATACTATCAATTTATAAACTAATTTGCTTTTATATAATTTTATATTCAGCGTTATAATTCATTACAATTTTTTATCTAATTTATTATATACAACAACACCACAAATAAATTGAAATAAAATAAGTAATCCAAGAACAATTAAAACCCATCTACTTGTTAACATTACAGAGAACACACTCAATATAGAAACAATAAGTATAAGAATTACGAAAACATAAGACATGATTTGATTAGTAATACGTCCAGATTTGTCACGTAACATAATTCTTCTTTCATCATTCATCTCTATCCTTTGATTCTCTACCTTTTCTTTATATTCTACAGCTCTTTCTGGATTACTCCAATATATATATTGAAAAATCATACATACCCCAGGACCCAAAGTAGCTCCAGATAATCCCCAAATCAAAGCCTCAAATGAAAACTCTGTAAATGTAGCCAATAAAACAAGTAAAATTCCACAAATAAAATATCCAATTCCAACATATAATCTGTTCTTTTTCATTTTTACTCCTCCTCATAAATAAATATTTCTTCAATATTCATATCAAAATATCTTGCTATCTTAAAAGCTAATATGATAGAAGGATTATATCTACCATTTTCTAATGAACCTATAGTTTGCCTTGATACTTGCAAAGCAGATGCAAGTTCTTCTTGTTTTATACCTCTCTTTTTTCTTATTTCTTCTAATCTATTTTTCACTTTGCTCTCCTTTAATATCTTATTTATGTAAAGTCTACTTTCCATAATTATACAATAATATTCATCTTATGTAAAGTCTACTTTCCATTTATCAAAAAAAATAACAGACCATTTCCAGTCTGTAATTTTAAAGGTTTATATTGTTCGTTAATTTTGGGATTGTTTCTTAATTGGAATCCAAACTTCTGTGGTATAATCAGGAGCATTAATATCACCATTAGGATAAAGTTCAATATCTGGTAAATTAGCATATACATATCCAGAGCTTGGTAACCATTCAGTAATAATTCTTTTTTGTAATTCTTGTATTGCCAAAGCATTTGGCATTGGGGAAATACATTCAAATACTGCCCATGTACCTGATGGTATAAAGTATTCATAAGTATTTTCTACTATAGGATTATCCGTTGAGACAGCAATGTAATAATCTAAGCCTTTACTATCTGTACATACACTAACTCCAAGCAACCCATGAGGTTCGTTATTTATTAACTCTGAAAGCTTATCAATTGTTCCATTTTTTATGGATTTATCCCACAATTTAGGAACTTTATCAAAACACTCTTCTACAATCATATTCATACTTTCTTTTATACCAACAATACGGAATCCTTTCTTTTCTACAATACGATACTGCATTTCTAAGTTCCCTTTTACATAAATAGTTAATGTCATCTTAGGATATGCTTTTAAAACAACTCCCTTTGCTCTAGCCGCAGAAGGAGAAATGCTATGTATATTTTGAAAAGCCCTATTAAAAGATGTTGGTGAATCATAACCATATTTCTCAGATAGTTCTAAGATTTTAATATTGCTATTCTGTAGTTCAAATGCGGCTTTAGTCATACGTCTTCGTCTAATGTATTCAGATACTGGTACTTCTGCAATATATGAAAACATCCGTTGAAAATGAAAGGTTGAACAGCATGCGATTTTTGCTGCTTCGGCATAATCTACCCCACTTTCAAGATTATCTTCAATATAAGTAATAGCTTGATTTAATTTATTTATCCATTCCATTTGATATTACCTCCAAACAAATTATACAATCTAATAAAATAATATACCTCTCTATTCATGCACAAAATTGTAAGCATTAAAATTCGTAAGTATTTTTTAATTCATAAACATGATAAATAAGAAAGCTGGATTATACAATAAAAAAGTTCAATAACATTATATTATGGAATGTTATTGAACTTTTTATAAAAATTAGTTTAAGTGTAGTTAAGTATTAAATTATCTTATATATTACAATATCCAACTATCTTATAATCTTCTGGTACTTTGTAATCTTTATCTGGAGTACCTAAATTCCATTTCAACTCAAACATAGTTGCACTTATTATTGTTGCAAAGTAAAGCATAACGATACCTACATCTATTTTTTCTTCATATAGACTAGTATGCCCATCTTTTCTAACGGCTAAAACTACAACTCCTCCATCAACTATAAATCTCCATGGTTGTCTATTTAGTGTAGATGGTGCTAATCTTGCATAGTGGAATGCCTCAAGAAGTGCTCTTTCTTCTAATACTTCTATACTTGCATCATTTCCCCATTCATCCATGTAAACTACATCTTCTACACCTAATCTAGAAGAACCATTGTCTAATACAACTTGCATATCAGATTTTGAATAATTTTCTCCAGTCTTTGTAGCATTTAATATTTTAGTATTGCTTGCATTTTCCCCATATCCAATTGCTATGATTCCTGTTACTTCTTTATCTGAATTAATTTCAAGTTTCTCTCTTACCTTTTTACCATCTTCAAAAGTAACCCAACAAGAACCTATTCCTAGTTCTGTTACTTTAAAGATTATACTTTCTCCTATGTATCCTGAATTTTCAATATAGTTATCTTTTACATCAGATAATATTATAATATAACTTGGAGCATCTATCATATTTCCTTTATATCCTGCTACTTTATCTAAATTGTCAAAAACTTCATTTCTATTCATAATTCTTATGTCAACATCTATTTCTGGAACTAGTTTCTTGCAAGATTCTGAGTATTTCTTAATTTCACTAAGATATTCCTCTTTAATATCTGTGTTCTTGTATTCTCTAACAGACTTTCTATTTAATATGATTGTTTTATAATTCATAATTTATCCTCCCCAAACTAGTATATTATTAATTATATACCCATTAGTATGATATTTTACTCATTTACTTAACAAATAATAATTACAATTTTGTAATTATTATTTGTTAATAATATTCCACTTTTACATTAATAATGACCAGTTGTGCAAAATCCATTGCCAACCTTCAAATAAACACATATTATAAAGGTAATATAAAATAAACAAACAAATCTTAACAAAAAATTAAACTTTTTTACACGAAAGAAGGCTTCCCGTTGCCTTCTTTATTTTTTTAAAAAAATAAGCTGTTTCTAAATGATTTCACATTTTGAAACAGCCAAGTTATTTTATAATGACAACTATAATTTGAGGATGTGAGGGAGAGTTGTCATTATAATTTTAGGGTAATTATATTATGTTTTAAGCTAGTTCTTTCTATATTTATATAATACATTTTATATATGAATTTTATATGAGATTTGTATAAATGGTATATGAAATTACCTATATTTATTATATTAAATCTTATTATTACATTTTCCACAACGATACTCATATGTTTCCACATTATTTGGAATATTTACAAATACAAATTCTTTACAGTTCTCACAATACTTCAATATAGATATAGTTCCACACGTGTAACATTCAAATGTCACACAATCCTCATTTTCCTCTACTATCTCAAACTTTTTACTGTGTTCACCACACTCTGGGCACTTGTGATTATTTACATTCATAAATACTCCTCCTTATTAGTATAGTTAAAAATATGTCAAAAACTTAATTACTGTATTCTATATTACTTAGTATATATTCTATAATAAATCATATTCTAATATAATAAAACAAATTAAATAAAAAAAAACCATAAATTTTAAATTTATGGATTAATTCTTGTAATGATAACTCTATTTGAGGATGTGAGGGAGGGTTATCATTACAATAGGGTATTATATTATGGTTTTTTAAGCTAGTCTTTCTATACTCTATATAATACATATGCTATATGAATTTTATATGATTTTTACATAAATATTTTATGAAATTTAAATTTTTTAGTCCTTTGAAATTTGTAAAAAGTTCTCTAAAAAACCATAACATCGTAAACAACCAACATTTAAGTAAAATATCATAAAAAAATTTGTCCAATAATTTTAACAAGTTATATCACCTCATTATAATTATTGACACAAAATCAAATAAACAGTCTATAAAGCTCTTATAAAATATAATTTTAATACTTATTGATACACAATCTCTAGTTTATCAATCTTATCTTGCATCTCTAAGAAAATCTCTTCAACTGAATTGTTAAATATATTGCCTAAATAGATTCTTTTATCTTTTTGAAGTGAATAAGATTTTACGCTACCATCAGAAGAAATGTATAAATGACTCCATTCTGCACCATACTTTGAAAATCTTTCTTTTGTATCCTTAAATCTCATGTCTGCTATTTTTATTGCTTTCTCCCTATCTTCTCTTACTACTGTATGCCCTCTTTTTATCAAACTAGTTATTTTTATATCTTCTTTTAATTTAACATGTGCATTATCATTGTTTGAATATACTTTCCATATTACTTTATGACGATAATTATCTAATTCTTTTATAAGTCCTCTATCAATAGTAAAACTCTCCTTAGTTACCACAACTAAATCAAAGTGGTCTAACATATATTGAAATATTTCTCTCATATTTTTATTTTTTAAAATATCCTCACCAATAACCTCTATGAATCTACAACCTTTTTCATTCATACACTTTAATAATCTTGTGATTTCAGAAAAATACTGACTTGTATTGTTGTTACCATCTATCTCTATTGTAAAATATAAAGGAGTAAGATATACTTTGTTTCCTGTTATCTCAAAAACACTTGATAGTGTCTGTACTTCGTCTTCAAAGGTTAAATATACATTCTCATAAAACATAAAAAATTCAATGACATTTTCTTTTATATCAAGCATATTCCTATATTTATTGGATAATAGATTTATTACATCTTCAGTAGTATTTTTCCCATCACATTCTGCCAGTACAACAATTTGCTTCCAAGTTAAGCTATCCACATTTCCTATACTTTTTTCATATCCATTTGCTTCATCATAAATTGGGCCAAGTATAAGATTTTCCTTTGGCCACATATGAACTCTGGTTCCATCTTTTAGTTTTGGATATTTATTTCTTACAGATTCATAAAATCTACTTATATCACCCATGATTCTTCTAATCCCCCTATATTTTAAATATTCTATGCTAAAAATAACACTTTATTTTTATTAATTCAACACTTATTCAAAATTGGTCATTGTACATGTTTAACTGGATTTAACATCAATTTTATCTATATGTTATTGATGTTTATATACAAATTCTTATTCATTAGACTTCAATGTAATTTTAACTATTTCTGGTTTGCAATTAAGTCTAATTAAAACTTTTGAACCTCCCAAGCCTTTATTTAAAATCATAGTACTATTATCTTTTTCATATTTTCCCCAGTCATACTTAGGAAAGAACTCTCTATTTGGAGATAATACCCCTCCAATAAAAGGTATTCTTATTATACCACCATGAACATGTCCAGCTAAAATTAAGTCTGCTCCCCATTTTGCATATTTTTCAAAGAAAAAAGGTGTATGAGCTAAAAGCATATTATACTCATTTTCATTTATCTTACCTAGATTATCTTCTATAAAATTGTCACTTAATTCTAACTTTTTATTATTGCCAAAAAAATATGGATAGCATTCCAATGGTATAATTAAACCATATAAATTAAGATGACTATCTCCTCTATATATTCTTACATACTCGTTTTCCATATTTATTATTTTCTTTGAGTACAACTTCTTAAAATAGTCTTTATATAGATGCTTGTACTTTTTTATTAAAGATTTTTGTTCATGATTTCCAATTATATGATATACCTCATATTTTTCTACCAAATTATCGATTAAATCTAATGCAACTTGAAAATTTTTATTTTCCCCATCAACTAAATCTCCTGTTATAAATATAACATCTGGACTTAAGGAATCAATTTTATCCATTAATACCTTATTATTTTTTTTATCAAAGACCTTATTATGTAAATCACTTACTTGAACTATTTTAAAGTCATCAAATTCTTTTGGAATTTTTTCATTAAAAATAGTATATTCTGTTGTTTCTATATGCTGAGTTTCATACTTATACAGAATATACAATAGTACTAATACCAATACTGTTAATAAAACCTTTATAATCATATTCTCTTCCTCTTTATTCTATTTTATTAATATTATTATAATGCTTTTATGTTTTTTTTAAAACAATAATATTAGTACATATATATAATTTTTTTTGACATTATAAAAACAAGTCACCCTTTTCCAAAATTATAATTTATTTCAGAAAAGGATAACTATAAAATTATCTATAAACTTCTATATTGTGAAATATAGTTTTTCCTATATTTAAATTTTTATATATATGCTCTAAAGTTCCATCAAATCTAATAGAATGTCCAGACTCTAAAATATAAGTTTTCCCATCAACATTAAGTTCAAGTTTTCCTTCTATTACAAGTACGTACTCTTCTAAAACATGACTGTGCGTAGATGAAACATGAGTACAATTCTCTTCAAGCTCTATTATGAAAAGTTCAAACCTTCTTTGAGGACTGAAAGGATATATTGGATATAACTTCATATTACCTTTCTGTTCAATAATAGGTTCTACATCTTCCTTTTTTATAACTTCATAGGTATTTGTGTTTTCACTTAATAGTGTTGTAAAATTTATTTTAAATCCAGATGAAATTTTCCATAAGGTAGATACTGTTGGACTCGATTCCCCTCTCTCAATCTGACCAAGCATTGCTTTACTAACTCCTGTCATCTTTGAGGCCTTATCTAAACTCATGCCCATTTCTTGTCTCAATAACCTTAAGTTTTCTCCCACATTAGGAAATTTATTATCCATGTTAAAACCCTCCTGATAGCCTATTTATATTCTATGATTTTTACTCCTGTAAGTTCTACTATCTCTTTTAATTTTAACATATGATTATTACAAATTTCATCAAATTCATATATATAATCTTCAAGTCCTAATGCCTTATATTTATCAATTCCAAATTTATGATATGGAAGCAATTCCATCTTTCCTCCCGAAACATTTTGTTTTACAAATAATGCAGTATTTCTTATATTTTCTTCACTATCATTCACTCCATAAATAATTGGTACTCTTATAACCATAGATTTATTCAGATTTGAAAGCTTGCATATATTCTCTAATATAATTTTATTACTTACTCCTGTATATTCTTTGTGGATATTATCATCCATTGATTTTATATCTACAAAAATATGGTCTATTTTCTCGAATACATCATTTACTTTATTCCAATCAAAGTATCCACAAGTTTCAATTGCCATATTTATACCTTTATTATAAAAAACATCCACTAATTCTCTTAAAAAATCAATTTGAAGTGTTGGCTCTCCTCCAGAAAAAGTTACACCTCCATTAGATTCAAAGAAGAATATAAAATCTTTTTCAACTTCCTTTATAATTTCTTCAACATTCATTTCTTCAGTCATTATACATATAGCATCTTTAAGGCATACTTTAACACATTCTCCACATAAATCACACTTGCTATTTATTTGAGCCCTATCAAATAGTGAACTTATCTTTTGAGGACAAACATCTATACATCTATTGCAAGATACACACTTATCCTTCATAACACCTAGCTTGACTATATTACTCCATGAATCTGGATTGGAACACCACTTACATTTTAATTTACATCCTTCCAAAAATATAGTAGTCCTTATTCCATCTCCATCATTTACTGAAAAATGTTGCACTTTTACAACTCTACCTTTTTTACTCATAATCTACCTCTTAATTAAAAATTACTATGTGAATTTCTAGCTATTATAGCATCTTGCATTTCTCTTGATAAATTAACAAATTGAGTACTATATCCAGCAACTCTCACTAGTAAATCTTTATATTCTTCTGGATTTTCTTGAGCCTTCAATAGAATATCATTTGATATTGTATTAAACTGTACATGGAATCCTCCTAGAGCAAAGTATGATTTAACCATAGATGTTAGATTTCTAAGTCCTCTTTCTGTTTCTACCAAATCTTGATTCAGTCTTAAGTTTAAAAGTGTTCCACCAGTATGAACATCATGATTTATTTTTGATGCAGATTTCATAGCTGCTAGTGGACTTGTTGTATCAGTTCCAACGAATGGAGAAACGCCTTCTGTCAAAGGTTTTGTTGCTTTTCTTCCACATGGAGTTGCACCTACAATTTTTCCAGTTGGTACATAATTTGATATTCCCATAAATGCACTATTAAATTTTGAGCCAAATATATCCTTATATTTTCTAGTTTCAGTATAATAAAAATCAGAAACTTCAATTGCTAATGAATCTACATAATCATTGTCATTTCCATACTTAGGAACATCTAATGCAAGTTTTCTTAAATCTTCATAACCTTCCCAGTCATTGTTTAGTGCTTTTGTTAACTCTTCTAATGTCGTAACTTTATCTTCAAACACTAATTTTTTTATAGCTGCTAATGAATTTGAAACCACTCCTAGCCCTATACCAGTTAATACAGGCCCTATATTATATTTTGCTCCTCCTTTGCTTAAATCAACACCTTTATCTAAACATCCATCTACACAAGTAGATAAAAATGGTCTCGGTACCATTTCTTTATGAATTTGTTGGGCAACAGTAGTTCCTATAACAGAATTTTTGATAAGGTATGCTAATTGTTTTAAAAACTCATCTTTAACTTCTTCAAAAGAAGTAAATTCTGCGATATTCTTTATATCTAATCCCATTACTTCTCCAGTTAACCTACTTTTACCTTCATTCATAGCATATTCTAAAGCTGCTGCAAAATTTATATTTACTGCCGAAGTCCATTGCCCTGTTTTTCTGAAATGAGGAACTACACAGCCACAATTACTCCAGTCTCTTGCATCTTCTGCATCATATCCATCTTGTAATAACATTTGTGCCCCTGCACTATCACTGTGTATAGCAGGGAAACCAGTACCTTGTTTTACTAGTTTTGCAACTGCCATAACGAAATCATCTGGTGCTCCTTGACTTATTCTAACACTTAAACCTGGCTGATGAGTTTTTACACTTTCTGTAGCCTTTAAACACATATATGAAATGTCATTTGTTCCGTCAGTACCATTTCTCTTTTTACCACCAACAGTAAGATTTTGGAATTGATTATATCCTGCAAAGTAATTTGCTGTATTTGCTGATATAGTCCATACCCATTCTGACAACTTAATCCAAAGAGCTTCTATCAATTCTTGGGCTTCTGATGCAGTTATTTTGCCTTCTTTAGCATCATTTTCATAATAAGGGTACATATATTGGTCAAATCTACCTAAATTTAATGCTAGAGGATTTTCTGATAAAACACCTCCCAATTGTACAAACCATACAAATTGTATTGCTTCATAAAAACTAGTTGGAGGATTTGCTGGTACATTCATACATATTTCTGCTATTTTTATAAGTTCTGCTTTTCTCTTTTCATCTGTTTCAGATTCACTCATTTCTTTTGCAAGATTTGAATATCTATTTGCTAATATCATAATAGCCTCTGCAACTATAGAAACAGATTTGTAAAAATCTATTTTTTCAATATTTTCTGAAATTGATATATCTAGTTCTGCTATTTTTTTGTCTGCATCCTCTTTGATTCCTTTATATCCTTTTACAAATAGTATATCTTGATAGTCTGGTGTTACTTCACCAACTGCCTGTCTCCACTTAGAATCATTGTCTATTATTCCTGTATCTACCAATATCTTAGCTGTATCTTCTGGAATTCTTGCTAAAAAAACTTCTTCCAAAGATTTTCCCTTCCAATATGGAAATATCTCTCTTCTTATAAATTCTATTTGCTCTTTTGATATTACATATGGGTCTTGAGTTCTTTCATCAAAAGTATCCATTTCTTTATCTACCCATTGCCAAGAAAATTCTGGTGTCAATATACCTGTTCTTCTAAACTTACCTGCTGTTCCCACAATTAATTCATCTTCAAATATTTTTATAGGAAGCCCCTTACATGTTTCTAAAAAAGCCTTAGCTCTTCTTATACATATAGCCTCTCCCTCAGTTTTTTTATGTGATTCTGTAAAAATTCTAGCCCTTTCACAACATATCATAGGCTTAGAATTAATGTATTCTTGTCTAAATGCTTCTATTCTATTAGTTTGACTCATTTAAAATCCCCCTTTAGATAAATATCTATTAGCTTTTGTATGTTATAACATACTTTAATTATATTATACTGTCCTTTTACATAAAATGGAAGCATAAATAATTTATTTATGTAAGAAGAGGGATATTTTATTTATAATGTATTTCTATCTTGTTATAAGTTTTTATATTATACTAATATGCTAATGATTTGAAATATCAACTTTATATAATAGGCTAAGTTTTAAGACTTTAGTAGACTCTTTAACTTTGTTAACTTCAATATGCATATCCTTCATATAAGGAAGTTCTACAGTACCTGTTCCATCATTAAAGTTTTTTTCTACAATAGAAAAAAATTCTTTCTCTGTTAATTCTGTATTCGTCAATGACTTAAATAGATTGTATAGAAATTTAATATATTTATCACTCTCAGACAACTTATCTTCCTCTGGATATTCTTTAGCACAGAGAATATCTATTATTACCTTTCCTTCTTTGTCGTCTTCAGACATAGAATAGAATAAACTTCGGATATTTTTTTCAGGTACTTTCTCTGTTCCATTTATAGATACCACAAAACTACCATCTGTTTTTGAATTAGTAATACTATAACCACTATTTGTTATAGCTTTCGAAAATCTTTGGGATAAATCTTTTTTTACTTCTTCTCTACCTTTTACATCATTCATCTTTTTTGAGTAATTATCAAATAATTCAATAGATTCATCTTTTTTATCTTCAATTTGTTTTTTTAATGAATCCTCACTAATTTGCTCTGAGCCATTTGAATTATTGTCAGACACAGTAGGCATACATCCTACCATCAGTCCTAAACTGATATTTAAAGCTACCACTATAGCCACTCTATACATTTTTATCTTCATTTATACTTACCTCCACTCTATTTACATATTTAAAGTATTACTTATTTAACTGCAATATTCTTTTAGCTTTCATTGTTCAATACATACCACCTTTCTATCCAATGCTTATAACTTATACTAGTAAAGTTATACATTCCTTAATACACAAATAAGGATGTTATCTTTTTCTATCACAAAGATAACATCCTTATTTTTTTGTATCAATATATATGGACCAACTAGTAATCTAATCGACCCAACTGTCAGTATCTTGATTCAATGGTATATATATATTTAGTATAAATTTATCCTTATTATTTTCAAATAATAATTCTCCATTATATTTTTGTAAAGAGGATTTCATGCTCTGAATCCCTATTCCATGAATAAATTTATCCACTTTGTCTGTAAATAATATACTTTTATTGGAATTAATAGAATTCACCTTACTATTTTCACACTTAAATACAAAAAATGACTTCGTTATAGTTCCTTTAATCCTAATATATTTATCAACATTCTCATCTATAATTTTATCACATGCTTCTATTGCATTCTCTAAAGCATTAGAAAATATACTTGACACATCTATAGGTTTCACAAAATTTACATTTGAAAAATTTATACAGCAAGTAAATTTAATTCCCTTTTTTTCACATATTTCACTCTTTTCATTGATTATAATATCTAATATCATATTTCCTGTATTATAAATATATTTAAATGATTTAATTTCATCTTTTAAATTATGCACATATTCATCCATTTCTTTACTATTATTTTTAAGATTATCTATACAATAAATATGATTATTTATATCATGGTAAAGCTTCTTAACTTTCATATGAGATTGTTGAATAGCTAAATAATGTGCATATTGCATATCTAACTTATTTTTTATTAATTCATTTTGAGATTTTAATCTATTTTCTTTTATTATTTCCTTGAATACCAGAATAATAAGTATGCTACTAGCTCCTACTAACTTCGGATTTACAAAATTGTAAAAATAGTATCCTTCTGAATATAATGACCCAAACCGTTCTAATTTCTTTAATATATAATTTACAAATACATTCATTGTATTAACTAATAAAGCAAATAATAAGTATATATAATTTCTCTTATCCTGACTAATCAATTTTATATGCTTCCTAAAAAAACTAAATATCATGTATATAAGTATAATTATTAAATTTCTATATATATTAATTTTTATATAATCTAGATGAGATGCCAATAGATATTCTTTAGATGATATAACATTCCCTGTAATTACAAAAAATAGTATTCTATATATGACATCATTTAGACACTCATAATATACACTAAATATAAAAAATAAAATAGAATACTTAATATAATTCATCTTGTAAAAATAATTATAGTAACCTGCCCAAACGATAAATATTACAATAGGAAATAAGTAATTTATATTATTATAATACTTACCTTCATTAAATAATCTAGTTATTTGAACCAAAATATAAATAAGAAACAACAAGATACAAAATGCTATTTTTTCATTTTTTTTATTATCTTGTTTGTAAGTTAATACATCTTTCATTATAACAAATTTTGTAAATACAGATAAAATTAATAACATCTCAGTCATAAAATTTAGCATATTGTATCACCAAGAAATTTCAAAAACTTCTCCTTAACCTCTTTATATCTATATCTACTAATAGGAACTTCCTCCCCACTTTCCAGTATTGCAATATTATGCTTTATATTTTCAACATAACTTAAATTGACTATAAAGCTTTTATGACATCTTATAAATTTATATAGATTTAATTCTTTTTCTATTTTACTTAAGCTATATCTTATATCAAAGTTCTTATTTATTGTGTGTATTAGCATATCCTTTTTTTGAACTTCTATATACTTAATTTCATTTAGATATATCTTGTATGTATTGGACTTATTTTTTATTGTAATATAACTATCCCTATTTATTTCAATATCCTTGATACAAGTCAGCACATGCTTTTTTAATTCTTCTAACTCTATTGGCTTTAACAAGTATCTATAAGCTCTTACCTCATACCCCTCTTGTACATAGTCTATCAGAGACGTTATAAATATTATTTCCATTTCATTATCTACTTCTCTAATCTTCCTTGCAGTGTCCATTCCATTTAGTTTTTCCATCTTTATATCAAGAAATAATATATCTATGTCTTTCAAGTTGCTTTTAAGCAACTCTTCGCCAGATAAATACTTTTGTATTTCATATTCTATACTTATATTTTTTAATATATTCTCAATATAATCTACTATTAAAAGTTGAGTTTCTTTTTCATCTTCACAAACTGCTATATTAATCATAAAATTCCTCCTTGCACGATTTCCAATTACTACAGTTAAAATATTTGAATTAATTCATTCAGGCATAATTTTTTATATCTGATACTTTAGAATAACATTTTTAAATTATTTCTATCAATACTCAATTTTATACAACTGTTATTTTGATATATCATTTTCACAATGAAAATTATCCTTATTAAAAGATAGTATTTATGTATAAAAGAGGGTACCTTAAAATATTTTTAAAATCATTTCAAGGTACCCTCTTCTATTTATTTAAACTTTTTGAGCCTTAAATAATACATTAGTCTCTTATATAACTGTACTATATATAAAACTAATAACATAATCTGTAGTACAATAGCAGTTATAGATACTCCATAACCACTATATAAATTACTTACTTCAACAGATAATAAATATATAAAGATTACCACTAACAAAAAGAATATAAATATATTCATAAACAAAATTGATTTTACTTTATTTTGTTTATCAAAATCACCATATAGTTTAGGAGGCAAATCTTTATACTCTTTAGACCATACATACCATGAAGATGTCCCCATAAAACTGCCAATACTCCTAAATATAAGATTCCAACCTTTTGATTTATGTTCATCAAAATAATTATTCTCTGCATCATAGTAGTAATCAATAGCGTATTTTATTTTTCTTGGGCTTCCTTTGTGAAAATAAAATATTCCTCCAAATTTATTTATCTTATACAGATTATATCCATTCGCTTCCATATCTTCTAGCCATTTTTCTATCTTATCAGGTGAGCTATACCAGTCAAATTTAAACTTTATTTTCTTTTTCATAATACTCACTCTCCAAAATGATATTTTTAAATATCTTAAAAATCTATTTAAATAATTATATCATTTTGATATTAATTTTAAGTTACAATCAGATATCTAAAGGCTTATTTAAATAACAATAAGCTAATAGCCATAACACCCATACCTGCAATCAACCCATAAATAGATAAATGATGCTCACCATACTCTCTAGCTGATGGCAATAGCTCATCAAGTGATATAAATACCATGATTCCTCCTACAATTGCAAATACAATTCCAAGAGTTATATCATTTAAGAAATTTCTAAGAAGCACATATCCAATAATTGCTCCTAATGGTTCAGACATTCCCGATAAAAAAGAATAATAAAAAGCTTTCTTCTTATCTCCTGTAGCATAATAAACTGGTACAGATACAGATATACCCTCAGGTATATTGTGTATAGCAATCGCAATAGCTATCGGTATAGCTATTGTAACATCATCAAGAGCCGATATAAATGTAGCTAAACCTTCTGGAAAATTATGAATTGCTATAGCCATTGCTGTAAATACTCCTGTTCTCAAAAGAGATTTATTTCTATTGATATTTTGTTCTTCTATATTTTCCATTTTCTTTATCTCATGTGGATTTTCTTCTTGAGGAATTAACTTATCAATAATTGCAATAATAGCCATCCCTACAAAAAAAGCTATTACAGTTGACCAGCTTCCCATTTTTTCACCCATAGACTTTGTCAAAGCATCTTGTGCTTTAGGAAAAATTTCTATCATAGACACATAAATCATAACACCAGCAGAAAATCCTAAACTTATAGAAAGAAACTTAGTATTAGTTTTTTTAGCAAAAAATGCTATGCAACTTCCTATACCTGTAGACAAACCTGCCAATAATGTTATCAAAAATGCAAACACTACATTATTCAAATAAATCACCCTCTTTTTAATTGATATTGATTATCATTTTCTTTTATGTTATCATATATCTTTTATATAGTCAATCTTATAAGAATTATATGCATTAAAAAAGCAGAGATATAAACTTAGTCTCTGCTTTTTCTTTATAGTATATTAAATTTATTTATTTAAGAAATCTACTGCATATTGAACATATAAAGCAGTCCCAATTTCTAAGGCATCCTCGTCTATATTAAAACATCCATGATGATGAGGGTAACAAGCACCTTTTGATTCGTTTCTAGCTCCTACAAACGCTAGTGCACCAGGTGCAATATTCATAAATTCAGCCAAATCTTCTGCTCCTGTTACTTTTTCAAACATTGTTATACATTCTTCTCCAAATAACTTAATTGCTGCATCTGTTGCTATCTTTGAGCATTCTTTGTCATTTATAACTGCTGGTGTTAAATATCCATATTCTAATTCAGCTTCTGCTCTATATGCTCCTGCTGTAGATTTTGCTATACGTTCTAAAATTGAAGGAATTTGTTCTCTAAGTTTTGGATTAAATAGTCTTATTGTACCTTCTAATATAGCTTCACTTGCTATTACATTAAATCTAGTTCCTGAATTTAAAACTCCAACACTTACAACTAATGGCTCTAAAGGACTTACTTCTCTACTAACCATAGATTGTAAATTCATAACTATTGCTGAACTTGCAAGCACTGCATCAACACCCTGATGAGGAAGTGAGCCATGCCCACCTTTGCCCTTTACAGTGATTTTAAAGAAATCGGCAGAAGCCATTCTTGGTCCCTCTTCTACTGATATAGTTCCAGATTCTACATCTGTCCAAAGATGTATTCCAAATACACTATCTACACCTTCCATAGCACCATCTTTAATCATAGCTCTTGCACCTTTACCAACTTCTTCTCCTGGCTGAAAAAATAATTTTACAGTTCCATTAATACTATCTTTAATATCATTTAGTACTTTTGCTGCTCCTAAAAGCATTGATGTATGACCATCATGACCACAAGCATGCATAAGTCCTTCATTTTTTGATTTGTATTCTACATCGGTACATTCAACAACTTGTAGTGCATCCATATCACCCCTAAGTGCTACAGTCTTTCCTGGATTAGTTCCTTTTATAGTTGCAATTACACCTGTACCTCCAGCTGATACATATGGTACTCCAATTTTATCAAGCTCTTCTTTAACTCTTTTTGATGTTCTAACTTCTTCCATACTCTTCTCAGGATTTTCATGAAATTCCCTTCTAAGTTTAATCACATAATCTTTATAATTCTTTGTTATTTCTTTAATATCCATTCCAGACCTCCAAGTAGTACATATTCTTCTTATTTAAAATATTTTTTATTATTATCATTTAAATATTAGATTAGATTTACAAATATACCTGCTATTACTACAGAAGCTATTGTAACTGTAGTGAAACCTCCAACAAGCATCTTTGGAAGCATCTTATCCATTAAAAACTCTTTTTCTTCTGGTGTTTCAGCTAAAGCTTTTACTGCTTCTTCAGTTAATATATAGTTTGGTGGAAAACCATAAAGTGCTGTAAGAGAAACTGAAAAAGACATTTCTTTACTTTCACCTAAAAGCTTACCTACTATAATAGAGAATATTCCCATTCCTATTACACCAAATATTATGATTCCTACAAGAGGAACTGCCATTTCAGCAAGCATTGCTGGTGTAGCTTTTGCTAATCCTGCAAATATAAAAGCCATCAATGATGTCATTAACCATCCAAATGAACCAGATTTGTTAAGAGGTTTTCTATCAACTATTCCAAGTTCTGATGCTATTACACCAAATATCAAACATATAACATATCTAGATACAACTTCATGTGTAAGATTTGTAAATTGTACTGCTAACCATGCTACCAATCCTAATCTAAGTATTATCATATATGTTGTATCATACTTTTCAGGTAAATCTGGAATTATCTTAAATCTACTTTTTTGTTCAGGTAAATTCTCAGTTTTTTCTTCAACTTTACTTGTAGTTACTTTTCCACTTCTAAAATCTGATAAAAGTCTTTTTCCTTCTTTTTTAAGCATTAGTGCTGTAATAGGATAACCTGCAAATCCTTGTGCAACATACATCAAAATTGCAAGTACTGCCAAACTTGCAAGACCTTTTGCTGTAGCAGCATCTGCCATCATTATAGATGCAACTAGTCCCCCAGTAAGAGGAGGTGTAGCTATTACTGCTGTATCCCATCCAAATACTACTGTACCTAATGCTAAAGCCCCTACACATATACCTACTATTCCTGCCAAAGCTATTACGATTGTTTTCCATTGCCCTGCCAATTCTTTAATACTCATCATAGTTCCCATATGTGTTATTAATAAAAGCATTCCCAATTGGGCTAATGGTGTTCCTAAAGCGGCTAAGTCTACAATATTTTCTGGGAAAAAAGTCCAAAATCCTACTATAAATATAATTGCTGATACAAAAACTGATGGAACAAAAGCTTTAGTTTTCGCTGAAACTACATCACCTATCGTCAGTGATACTAAAACTAGACAAAAAGCTGTTATTGCCTCCATACAAAATCCCCCCTCATAATAAATATATTTGTATACAATGTATGTATAGTTATCCATTATTTTACTACTTTTGAAAAACATTTCAAGACAAAATTCGAATTTTTTCATAAAATTCCATAAATTCTATAAATTAAAGTTAGCTTTCTAAATTATTCTTTTTAAAAAAACGTTATCCTAGTTATTGGCTATTTATCACTATTCTTATAAATAGAATTAATTGTAATTTGCAAAAAATAAAACATAGAATACATTTTTTCATAAAACATCTCATTAATTAAAATGAATTTGATTTATGAATCTTAATATATTCTATGTTTATAAATTTAGTGTATATGTTAGTTATTGTATAAAATTTACATACTAGTTATTGTGTAATCTACTATATACTCCATTTTTGTTTACTAACTCTTCATGAGTACCTCTTTCTTCAATTCCTTTATCTGTCAATACTATGATTTCATCAGCATTTTTTATAGTAGTTAATCTATGTGCAACAACTAAATTTGTTCTATCTTTGCTTAGTTCTTCTAAGGATTCTTGAATTTCTCTCTCTGTTACATTGTCTAAGGCAGATGTAGCCTCATCCAATATTATTATTGGAGGATTCTTTAAAAAGATTCTTGAGATTGATATTCTTTGTTTTTGTCCACCTGATAATTTTACTCCTCTTTCACCTATATAAGTGTCATATCCGTCTGGTAAAGTCTCTACAAAATCATGTATCCTTGCCTTTTTGGCTGCTGATATCATTTCTTCATCTGTAGCATTAGGATTTCCACAAAGAATATTGTCTCTTATCGTTCCTGTAAATAAAAACACATCTTGTTGAACTATACCTATATTTTTTCTCAATGATTTTAAGCTGACATCTTTTATACTCTTTCCATCAATTTTTATATCACCCTTATCAAATTCATAAAACCTTGGCAATAGATTACATAGTGTAGTCTTTCCTCCTCCAGAAGGTCCAACTAATGCTATCGTCTTACCAGCTTTTATAGATAAACTTAAATTATTTAATACTTGAGTCTTATCTTCGTATGTAAAAGATATATTTTCTATCTCAATATTACCTTTTACATTTTCAAGCTCAACAGGATTTTTAGCTTCCTTTTGATGGTCTTGTTCCATTATTTCTATGAACCTTTTAAAACCTGTCATACCATTTTGATATTGCTCTGTAAAGTTTATCAATTTTTTCATAGGTTGTATAAACATTTTTACATATAATATATAGGCAGCAAAATCACCCAAAGTAATTTTTCCAAGATAAGTAAAGTAACCACCAGCTATAACAACTACCCACTCTAAAATATCCATGTATAAGTTCATGCCAGAATAGTATTCTGCCATTACTTTATAAGAATCTTGTCTTGCTCTTCTAAATAACTTATTACTTCTTACAAACTTATTTAATTCTTCTTTTTCAGTACAAAAAGACTTAGTTACTTTCATACCTGCTATACTATTTTCTAAGGTAGCATTCACATCACCTATAGTAACTCTACTCTTCATAAAAGCAACATTCATTTTATCTTTTTTAGTTATTGCAAACCAAATTATAAATGGTAATATGGCAAATATTATGAGAGTAAGAGGAATATTTATATCTATAAGTATAAAGAATGAACCCACCAACATTACTATAGAAATGAATAAATCTTCAGGCCCATGATGTGCAAGTTCTGTTATATCCATTAGGTCATTTACTATTCTAGACATAGTTACCCCAGATTTGTTATTATCAAAATACGTATTTGGAAGTCTCTGCAAATGTGTAAATACTTCATTTCTCATATCAGCTTGCATATCTACACCAATAACATGCCCCCAATACTGCATAAAATAGTTAAGACCTGCTTTTGCTATAAAGATAAGAATAAGTACCACTGCAAAAACTACTAACATTCTTAAATTTTTATTTGGAACAATGTCATCCATTATATTTCTAGTTATCATAGGATAAACTAAATCACATAAGGAAAATAAAAAAGCTGCTATAAGGTCTAGTGTAAAAATTTTCTTATACGGCTTATAATATTTTATAAATTGTTTTATCATAAGTATTAAACCCCTCCTTCATTGATACTTCTAAAAAATACCCATAAATTAGTATAACATAACAACAATTTTAAATCTTTTATAAACTTGCAATATAAATCAATATTTTTCATAAATTTGAATATTTATGTCATATATTATACATTTAAAACAATATAAAAGAGCCATATCTCTGTAAATAACTTATTACAAAGATATAACTCTATATTTAATGCTAAATATTTTTTATAGATACAAAACTACTTCAATGCATCCAATATTTTCTTATCTAAAGCAGCTGTATTTATACCTGTTATGTATGCTGTTGCTTTTATCGCAGGTATATCGTAAGTTGTTGGCAATATAGTAGTAGACACTATTAAATCAGCCCCCTCTTGTTTTGTTGCACATTCAGCAATTTTACATTGTATAACTTCTGCTTGTATGTTGTTTTCTTTAATTAATCTTTCTACCCTATCACAAACTACTGTTGATGTCGCAATTCCTGCCCCACATGCTACTAATATTTTTTTCATATTTTTTCCTCCTACGATTTCTTTGATATTTTATAATTCAAAATACGATTGATAAATTTCTCATATCTTTATTTATATAAATAATTATACCATTTTATATCAAAAGAGTATCTTAAAATTATTCTTTTAATATGTTTTTTATTTCAGTATCATTTATACTTAAAATCTCATTTTTTATACAATACTCTATGTAATTTGATATATTTTTATAGTCATTTAAATCAAATTGTTTAATATTCAAATCGTATTCTATATCACTAACAATACCTATTAAATCAGACTTATTTGATAAAATATCCTTATATTTATTCTTTCTAGTTATCTCCAACCTTTTGAACCTATAATTTTTATATCCTTCTATAATAATTAAATCCATATCTCTATATAACTGAATCATTTCATATAATGGATTCTTCTCTTTTAGTTCTTCAATATACGCTACTCTCTTATCTGATATTATACATACCTTTTTAGCACCAGATTTTCTATGTTTATAAGTATCTTTACCTTCTTCATCCATGTCAAAATCATGACATGTATGTTTAATCACTCCAACATTATACCCTTCTTTATTTAGTTCTTTTATTATACCTTCAATCAATGTAGTTTTACCTACTCCAGAATAGGAGACAATTGACAATATATTATACATAAAATTGACTTCCTCTCATAAAACTATCTAATAACAACATCTACTAACTGATTTTCTTTTATAGTTTCTTTCTTTTTTATCCTTATCATACAATTACTTCTCAGTGTTGCTGACAATCTAGCTTTAGCATCTTTCTTATCATTTAACTTTACATATAATTTACCTTCACTTGTGTATAATTTCCCACTTACAAATCTATCTTTATTTGAAAGTTTATTAAATTCTCCCTTAAATATGGCTTTTATATAATGCTCTCCTTTTTTATATGTCAAATACTCAATAACAGGAACTACCACATTATCAAATACCACAATTGCTGCATGTGGATTTCCAGAAAGCCCAAATAATAGTTTTTCTCCCAATGTAGCTACATAACAAGCCCCTCCAGGTTTAATGTTTATTTTCCAAAATAACTCCGTTGCACCTATCTTTCTAAATACATCTGGAATTAAATCTTTGTCCCCAACAGACACACCACCTGTTGTAATTAAAAAATCTACCTTTTGCAACATATTCTTTACTATTTTTTCTAACTCTAATATATCATCAGAGCAATTACATATTGTATCTGCTTGTATTCCAAGCTTTAGAAGTTTTGAATATAATGTATATCTATTACTATCATATATCTTACCATCCTCTAAAACCTCATTTATATCTTGTAGTTCTGTTCCTGTATTCAAAATCCCAACTTTTAAATCATCATACACAGTTACTGTAGATATTCCAAGACTTGCTAATACTCCTACTCCATCATATCCTATATCCTGATTTTTATTAATTATCAATTGTCCCTTTTTTATATCCTCACCCTTAAATATATAGTTATCGTATTCCTTTAACTTTACATTTAAAGTTATCATATCATCTATAACAGTTACATCTTCTTTTTTTATTACACAGTTTGCACCCTTTGGTATTTTACCACCAGTCATTATCTTCACTGCTTCATTTTTATTTAATACACTATCAAACACTTCTCCTGCATATAAAGTCCCTATAACCTTTAAACTTCTATTTTCAGAATTTGCATTATATGCATAACCATCGTACGGTGACCTATCAAATGGAGGGCTATCAATTGTTGAATATATATCTTCTGCAACCACCTTATTTACTGCGTCTATAAGATTTACTCTCTTCACCCTACTTATTGGTACAACATTTTCTTCAATAATTTTTATGGCATCTGCTAATTCTATCATTTTAAATACTCCCCAATATATTTTTTATTTAAAACATTTTAATGTAATATGCTATAGATTATAAAAATTAGAAATAACTTTATCTTATATTTAATTATAACTAATTGTCATCTATAAGTGCAGTTCAAATTTAATAAAGCTTATAAAATTATTACCAACTACAATGTGCTAAATTTTATAAATCTTATAAAAAAACTGTTTCCAGCTAGAAATTTACTTCTATCTTGAAACAGTCTTGTATGCTCTAGAATCCATTATTCTATTAAAGCTCCTTTTAATATTTTTACAATTTTATCACTTTCAGTAGTTTTTATAGATTTTATTTTGTTATCCTCAATACTTATTGTAAGCACTTCTTTTTTTAACAATTTATTATCTTCTTTTAATCTATAACTTTTCACTACTTTGCTACCTTCATGATCGTATGCTATTAAATCATAATTTACATCTCCCACAATTTCATTTATTCTAGCCTCTTCAACTCCAATATACTCCCCTAAGTCAATTTTTCTAAATTTTTCTATTGATACAGCCGATTTTTCATGGTCACTTTTTTCAATCATAATACTAGAATCAGCGTCAATAGTTATATTGCTCTGTGAAGAAAATGAATTTGTTTCAACATTGACTACTTTATTTTTATTAATATCAATGTATAAAGCACTTCCATCTAGCTCATTATTTCCAGTATACTTGGGGTAAACTAATGTCATATAACTTGATGTATTTATATCTTGCATTGTATCTGATTCTTTTAAATCTTTAGGTTTTATATAGTAAATTGTGTTATAAGGTATTCCCATATTCTTTATAACAAAATTATAGTCTTTACTCATAATTTCATTAACATCATTTTGAACTTTTGTCATAGTTTTTTGTTGTGTTGCTTTATTTGCTACTTGATTTTTCTCTTTAGTATTTTCTTTATGACATCCAACAAGTACAATACCTAAAATAGTTACACAAACTAATGACTTTTTTAACTTCATAAATCAATCCTCCTTTCTTAAATTTTATAATATTTATCTATATATCAATGTACGATTATCTCTTTTTTCAATAATTATATTTATTATATTATAAAATAATTATATAATATTTATTTGAATTTAATAAGATTAAGAAGCTATTTGTAATTTTTCTGTAATAAAACACATTTTAAAGTTGAATTTTGAAAATTCAATTTAAGATATTTTTAAGGTAAATATCCTTATAACATTATACCAAATTATTCCTAAACAATCAAAAACTCCATGAATATTTTAAGGTTTTCTATTTTAAAAATCACCTTTGACTATTAATTTATCAAATATGTTATAATAGTTTTAGATAATTTAAGGAGGATTAAATAATGGATTTTAAACAACTTGAAGTATTTGTTGCTGTTGCAAAACATCAAAGTTTTTCAAAAGCTGCAAGAGAACTTTTTTTAACTCAACCTACTGTAAGTGCACATATACAAAATTTAGAGAGAGAGTTAGAAACTGTACTTATAAATAGAAGCAACAAAGTGATTACACTTACAAAATCTGGTGAAATTCTTTATGAACATGCTATATATATATTAAACAACTGTAAACGTGCAATATATGATATAAAAGAATATTCAGGAAAAATAGAAGGTATGATAGATATTGCATGTAGCTCTATACCTGAAACCTATATTTTACCTGATTTTATGAAGAGTTTTTCCATGAGTTACCCAGACGTAAAATTTTCCATAAGCCATTATGATTCTCAATATGCTATATCAGAAATTTTAAATGAACGAATAAGCTTTGGATTAGTTGGTTCTAAGGTCAACAATCCTCAAATAGAATACCTAGACTTATTAGATGATGAGCTTGTTCTTATCACTCCTTCAGATTTTAAAATTGACAATAAAGATAATAAAATTGATATAGAAGAATTGGCTTACTTAAATTTTATTATGAGAAAAGAGGGCTCTGGTACTAGAAATTTAATATTAAATACACTTAGCAAAAATAACTTTCCTGTAAATAAATTAAATGTAATAGCTCATGTAGAATCAAATGAAGCTATTAAAGAAATGGTTAGATTGGGTCTTGGTGTGTCTTTTATATCTTATATCTCAGCTATTGATTATCTAAATGCAGGCAAGATTAAATGTTATAAAATAAAAAATGTTGACTTTACTAGAAAATTTTTCTTTATTTATTCCAAGAAGAAAACTTTTTCTCCACTAGAGGATAAATTCCTAAACAGATTGTGTGAGTACTTTGAAATCATAATATAATAATTATAATATAAGATACTTAATCCTAAATTATATAACTAATGAATAAACTAACTATAACTGTCACATACATAGTCATAAATTACTATGTAACAATTTTCTTTTTTAGTTAATTTAGTAAAAAAACCCTTGTTCAAATGAACTTGGGATTTTTTATATAAAAAGGGAGTTGCCTTATTTTTAGTGCAACATCCCCTTTGTAAATTTCATTTGTGGATAATATTTAAAAAAATATATCCTTAATTTTGATTATACTATTCCAATAGCAGCTAATACTATACAAATAATTATAACGGAAATTAATATCGTAGTTGTCTTGACCTTTTTTCCTAATAACCAATATATAATACCAAATATCATAGCTGGAAGCATACATGGCATTATTTGATCTAAGTAAGTTTGAATAGGCTCTGCCCACTCTCCACTACCTACATTAACACTAAGCTTTAACATTACATTAGAGGCAGTCATTCCTCCAATTACCATAAGCCCTAGCATTGACGCTGCTTCCATAACTTTTGAAACTATACTTGAACCACTTACATCTTTAAAAAATTGAGTCCCATACTTAAATCCTTTATCTAGACATATATAACGAATGATAAAATGAGGAATATTTATTATTAAAAGAAATAAAATTGGCCCCATTATATTTCCCTGAGAAGCTAAAGCTATACCAACTCCAGCTGCTATAAGTTTTAATGTACCCCAGAAAAATGAATCTCCTATCCCAGAAATGGGTCCCATTAAACTTGATTTAACAGCATTTATACTATTTGCATCAAATTCTTCATTCTTTGCATTTTCTTCTTCCATAGCTCCAGATATACCCGCCAAAAGAGTACTTATATGAGGAGTAACTGACATGAATTCAAGATGTCTTTTTAAAGCCTTAGATTTTTTTTCCTTATCATCTTTATATAATCTACGGATTATAGGTGCCATCATATATGCATATGCTATATTTTGCATACGCTCATAGTTCCAAGATGAATCTAGTGTTAAAGACCTTCTAAAACATTTCCAAAAGTCTTTCCTCGTTATTTTACTGTCTGGTGAAATTGTTTCCAATTTCTTAGAATTCGTTGTCATCTACTACTACCTCCTTCTCTCCTACAAAGTTAACATATATTAAAGCTATTGCTAATCCAAACAATGCAACACCTGTTACTGTTATATTTAGATAAGCGACCAATATAAATCCTAATAATAAAAATGCTACTGTCTTCTTATTAAGCATCATTCTAGCTAACATAGCAAAACCTATTGCTGGTATAACACCAGCTGCAACATCCATTCCATGAGTTACATATGATGGTATAAATGAAAGTATCTTTTCTATTACTGGAACACCTAATGAGAATCCTATACCTACTATTATTGCTAATATTAATTTATTTCCTATACCAAATAATAATTGCACACGCTCTACGCCTTCAATATTACCCTCTTCTGCATAACGGTCAGCAATATGAGCTCCCCATGTAAGTACTACTGTCATTAAGAAGTTGTCTATAAGCAATACTAATGTTGCTATAGGAACTGCAAGTACAACTGCCGCTGATACATCTTGCCCAGTTAATATTACAAATGCTGTAGCAATAATAGAACCAGAAACAAAATCAGGAGGATTACTTGCTCCAACTGGAAATGCACCCATAAATACTAGCTCTAATGTTGAGCCTATTACTATACCTGTCTGTAGATTACCTAGTGCTAAACCAACAAGTGGTGCAACAACTATAGGTCTATTATGCATTGTAGAACCTACAAAACAATGCATATATGCAAAGAATGCAATTAGAGTTATTAGAATAACTTGTGTAAATTCCATTTTCATCCCCCTAAAATTATATTAATTTCATTACATTTGTAGCATCATCATCAGGAACCAATTGTACAAATACATTTACGCCTTCTGAATCTAATTCTTTAATCATATTTATGTCATCTTTTGATACATGTACTGCTTTAGATATATTTTCACGATTATCAGCTGATTTTGTTCCACCAAGGTTTATAGATTTAATAGATTTTACTTCTTTAGCTAGTCTATAAACATCTTCTACAGATTCACAAAGTATCAATAAATTATACTTATCAGTAACTCCTGAATTAAGTGCTTTTACAGAATCTTCTATACTTTTCATTACAAGTTTAACATTAGATGGTTTAGCCATTCTAAGTCCTGCCATTCTTAATTCATCCTTTAATAATTCGTCACTTGCTATCAATATACAATCTGTACTTAGAAATTTTGTCCATGTAAATGCTACTTGTCCATGTATAAGTCTGTGGTCTACTCTTACTAATTTAATCATTATAATTCCTCCCTAATTTTTTTTATTTCATCCATGAATGTTTTCACGTGTTCTACACTAACATCCCCAAAATCTTTATAATTATCTTTAAAGTAACTTCCTATTATTGCCATATCTCCTAATTCAAGCTGTTCTTTTGCATTTTCCAAAGTAACTCCAGCAGCTATAACTAATGGGAAATCCCCTAAGTTTTTACGGAATAACTCTATCTTTTCCATTGATGTTTCTTGTCCTGTAGCATTCTCTGTAACTGCTATGGCATCACATCTTGTCATACCTATTTTTAAATCTTCTTCAACTGTCTTTTCTGATAATACTGGTTGGTATTTAAATCTCACTCCTCCAATTAAATAAGCTGGGCACTTTGAGCGTTGTAATTTAAAAAATTCTTCTAATGTTGCCTCGTCTCTAGGTTTAACATGACCTACTACAGAATCAACTTGTATATAACTTGCCTTATATTTTGTTGCCAGTTCAAATCCCATAGTATCAACATTTAAGCAGTTTACTCCATATGGTATTGACAAATTAGCGTTTGATACATACTCAAGTATTCTTTCTAAATCATAGTAATTGCCATAGTAGTTTTCTAACATTATTCCATCTACACCATTTTCCTCCAAGATTGCGATTTCTTTTTTAGCTCTTTCAAAGATATCTTCTGGAGTATCTCCTTTTAAATGTATCATTGCTATAATTGGCTTCTTATTTTTAAATACTGATAATATTCCCTTTTTTTTCATAAACTAAAATACCTCTTCTTCTTCTTTAATTTGTAATGTCACACTTTGTATTCCCATTCTAGATTCTTTCACTAATTCTTCTACATCTTCAGCTGTCAATTTATCAGAAAATCTTGTAAGAAGTTCTAATACCAGATTCAAGTTCATTCCAGAGAATAAATTAACATTATGTAAGTTAGTTAATCTCAACATTGCAGTGCATACACTTGCACCATATAAATCAGATAAAATTATGTATTCACATTCTTTATCTTCTACTATTATTTTTTCTAATTCTAAAGCAAAGTCTGAAGCACTTTGTCCAGGATACAAACTATATGAACTAACACAATTTGCTAAATCTCCTACTATCATTTTTACTGAATCTAAAAGACCTTTTGAAAATTCTCCATGAGATGCTAATATTATTTTTCTCATATCTGTCCTCCTACTAAATATAGATTATATTTCTGCTGATACTGCATATTTATACTTATCACTTCTTATAAATTGTTCATTGTAATATAAAACATCATTATTCTCTGTATATACTGATTGTCTTACTTTCAATAATGGCATATTGCTTGCACATTTAAGATGGTCAGAATATTCTTTGTTTGAATGTTTTACTTCAAATATATTTTCTACACGCTTAGGTAATGTACTTATATTATTAGATATAACTTCCATTAAAGATTTATCTTCTAATTCTTCTTTTAATAAAAACATATAATCTATCCTAAAATAATCAACTTCAAAGATAACAGGTACTTCATCTATTAATCGAAGTCTTTTAATACAGATTACCTTCTCTTCTAACTCAATACTTAAAGCTTCAGCTACCTGCTTATCAGCTTTTTTTATTAAAACAGAGATTATTTTGGTGCTTGGTTTTGCATTAATACGATGACAAGAATTAGTAAAACTATTTCCCGCACATGTTGCTTCTATTCTCTCTGGTATTGTTACATAAGTTCCTTTACCACGTTTTTTACACAGTATATCTTCTTTTACAAGTTCATTAAGTGCATTTCTCACAGTTATACGACTTATATTAAATTCTTTACATAAATCACCTTCGGATGGAAGTTTATCTCCCGGCTTATATATACCAGATGCTATTTGTTTTTTAATGTTGTCATATAGTTGTTGATATAAAGGAACAAATGAATTTACTTCTAAATCCATCTCTTTTTTTTGTTTCTTTTCATCCATTTTGTTCACCTCCCTATGTAACTTTTTTATAACATTATATAACAAGTTCTTTATTACATATTATAACAAGATAAAACTGTTGTCAATTTTTTTTGCTATTTTACAAAAAAATAAGACTATTGTATAACAATTTAAAATTGTTTATACAATAGCCTTTATTCACTTATTACTCTTATATTTTAATTTATAAGTTGATATTAAAAAATGCCTTATATCCCTTGTACATCTCATATATATCTACCTTAGAGACAATCTCATGTGGTGCATGCATATTTAGAACTCCAACACCACAGTCTATAACCTCTGCACCTTGATTTGCTAATATATACGCTATAGTTCCGCCTCCTCCTTGGTCAACTTTTCCAAGTTCAGCAGTTTGCCATACTACATTTCCTTCATTAAAAATTCTTCTTACTTCTGACATAAATTCTGCATTTGCATCATTACATCCGCCCTTACCTCTCGAGCCAGTATACTTATTTAAAACTACTCCATTTCCCATATATGCGGAATTTCTCTTTTCATATGCTTCTCTAAAATTTGGGTCATATCCAGCAGAAACATCAGCTGATAAAACCTTACTATTTGCTAGGGCTCTTCTTACCTTAATATCACAGTAATCACCCTCCAAAGCAATTAATTCAGCTACAGTATTTTCAAAAAACTTTGAGTGCATACCTGTATTTCCTTGAGAACCAACTTCTTCTTTGTCTACACATAATGTAACTGAAGTGAATTCTGGTTGTTCAGTTTCTAATATGGCTTTCACAGCAGCATATGAGCATACCCTATCATCATGCCCATATCCCAATACCATTGACCTATCAAAACCTAAATCTCTAGCTTTTCCAGCTGGAACTACTTCAATTTCAGCACTTAATAAGTCTTCTTCAACTATACTATACTTCTCACTTAAAATCTTTAATATATTTGCTGTTATAGGTTCTTTTTCCTCATCGTTTAAAGGCATATTACCAATTAATATATTTAAAGCTTCACCACTAATTCCTTCAGATAGTTTCTTTTGCATTTGGTCTCCAGCTAAATGAACTAATAAATCCGTTACACAAAATACTGGGTCACTTTCTTCTTCTCCAATGGATATATCAACTTTTGTTCCATCATTTAATATAACTACACCATGTAAAGCAAGAGGGATAGCTGTCCACTGATATTTTTTTATTCCTCCATAATAATGAGTTTTAAAAAAACCTAAGTTTCCTTCTTGATATAGTGGATTTGGTTTTAAATCCAATCTTGGTGCATCTATATGACTTCCTATAATTTTCATACCTTTTTCTATATAATTTTTACCTATTACAAAAAGTGCTACTGCCTTTTCTTTATTTATAACATAAATTTTGTCACCACTACCTATACTTCCTTTTTCCATAGCTTCATCTATTGAAATATAATTATTTTCTTTAGCTAATTTTATAATTTCTTTTACTGAAATTCTTTCAGTTTTTGATTTACTTAAAAAATCCATATAATTGCGAGAATATTGCATAACTTGTTCAATAGCATTTTCTTTTCTTTCAACATCCCATGCATTCTTAAATTCATGCTTTAAGTTCATGTTTTCCTCCTATTAAGTTTTAATTTTTATTGTTTTTCATATACTGTTCATATTCCTCTGGTGAAACTACTTTAACACTGTCAAGTCTTGATTTAAAGTGTGCCCTAAAATTTTCTAAGTATTCTTTTCTTAAAATTTCTCTTTCTTTGATTTCATCATCAGAAAGAACTCCCTCTTTATTTTTCTTTGCCAATTCATTAATCCTATCTAACTTCTTTTTGTCAAACATGTTTTCCTCCTAAAGACTTCTATTTATTTAATAAAATAATTTATTGCTTTTTATATCTAACTTGTTTTTATATTCACAAAAAAACTCATCTATATTATCACTGATTATGGTTATTCCTTTTTCTAATTCTTCCATGCTTGGACGAGCTATGTTTATCCTAAAAAATCTATCATCCACTAAATTGTCAAAAAAATAAGTTCCTGGAAGCATAGATACCCCTTTGTTCAGCATAAAACTTGTAAATCCTTGGGATGTATATCCTCTTGGTAATTCTAAAAAAAAGTTTATTCCTCCACAAGATTTTCTAACTTTTAATTTACCACTCAATTTATTATTAATCAAGCTTTTTGCCAATTTGTACTTATCAGTATATATCTTCTCTATATGATTCAGATAATTTTTCCAATCAAAATTCTCCATATAGTAATACATTGATTTTTGAATAAGACCTGGTGTTGATATATCTGAAGAGTATTTAGCCCATAAAACCTTCTTTAGCAGTTCATTTGGCATTTCTACAATTCCTATCCTAAGACCTGGCATAAGTATTTTTGAAAAACTCTTTATATATACCACTCTATTTTTATCATCATAACTTCTAACTGTCCTATTGTCTTTTGATTCAAATATAAAATCACTTATAAAATCATCTTCAATTATATAAAAATCATGTTCTTCTGCTAATTCTATTAACTTCTTTTTTTTATATGTTGAATAAGATATTCCTGTTGGATTTTGAAAGTTAGGCATAATATATATAAGTCTTGGTTTTATTTTTTCCAATTTTAATTTTAAAATACCTATATCAATTCCATCATCTAACATAGGTATAGATATTATTTTTGCACCTCTACTTTTAAATACTTCAATCGCTCCATTATAAGAAGGCTCTTCCATAAAGACAACATCTGAATAACTTATAAGCCCTTTACAAACTATATCTATACCTTGTTGAGCACCAGATATGATTTGAATATTTTCTTTAGTAGTTTTTATATTTCCGTCACTTAGATACTCTACCATCTTTTCTCTTAATTCTTCAGAACCAAGACCTTCATCGTAATCAAATATCGAACTGCCATCTTTAGATAATGCCATATTTACAGCATTTTTAAAGGAATCAATAGGAAACATATCATTAGATGGATTTCCATTATCAAAATGAATTAAATCTTCTCTTTGCACAGTATTCTTGTTTTTTCTGTTGTCTATACCACTTTTATAAGAATTTGAACTTGATACAAAAGTTCCACTACCTACAATCTTATATACATATCCTTCATTCTCTAAGAGTTCATATACTTTAACTATGGTAGTATTATTTACTTGTAAGAAATCTGATAGTTTTCTTATTGGTGGTAGTTTCTCATGTTCCACTAACTCTTTATTTATTATCAATTCTTTTATATGATTAAATATCTGTATATATTTAGTTAACTTTTTTTCACTTAAATCTATTCTGTATTTTTCCACCTTTATCACCGCTCATTGTATTTATATTTTATTGATGCTTTCACATATATTTGATATTATTTAGTATGTATATATAATACCAAAATTTTTATAAAAAGGGGAAATATTTATGTTTTACGACTATCACATGCACTCAAGTTTCTCTACTGATGGAAAATCTACAATGGAAGAAATGATAAAAAAATCTATTGAACTTGGTTTAAATGAAATTTGTTTCACAGACCATGTTGATTATGATGTCTATGCCGATGATTCTTTTTCGATTGTATATGAAGACTATTTTAAGAGTCTAGAAACTCTTCAAAATAAATATAAGGATAAAATCTCAATAAAAAAAGGAATTGAATTTGGAGTTCAGACTCAATTAATGGATACCTATAGAAAAGAAGCTCATCAATATCCATTGGACTTTATAATATGTTCTATTCATGCTATAGATACAATGGATTTATACCTTGGTAGTTATTTTAAAGATAAAACTCAACATGAAGTTTATGAAAATTACTACCTTTACTTATATAATATTGTTAAGAATTATAAGGATTACTCTATTTTAGGTCACTTAGATTTAATTAAAAGATATGCACCTTATGATACTATTTTAGATGATAGACTATTTTCAGATATAATTGAAGAAACTCTTAAACAAGCTATTTATGATGGTAAAGGTATTGAGATAAATACATCTTGCTACAGATATAACCTTCCAGATTTAACTCCGTCTAGATATATCCTTCAGATGTATAAAGACTTGGGAGGAGAAATTATAACTACAGGTTCAGATTCACATCATGTAAGTCAAATTGCCTGTGAATTTGATTACATATATGCATTACTAAAAAACATGGGCTTTAAATATGTATCTAAATTTAATAAATTGAAACCAGAATTTATAAAATTATAAATTTTTACACCTCCTTGTGAATATATTTAAAAGATAAGGAGGTGATTTTTTTGAAAGTACCTTATTTAGTACTATCAACAGTTATTCTATTTATATCTAATTTTATTGTAAGGATATTTGGGTTTTTGTATAAAATATTCTTATCAAGGGCTTTGGGTGAAACGGGTCTAGGTATTTACCATATGATTTTTAACTTTTTAATGATTTGTTTAGCTGTTACAACAACAGGTATACCTACTGCACTTAGTTGTTTAGTCGCAAAGAGAAAAGCTTTAAATGATAGACACAATACTAATGCTTTATTTATATCAACTTTATATATATCATTTTTCGTAGCACTTGCTATATCTATAGTTGCATCCTTCAATAGCTCTTTTTTATCACTTAAGTTTTTAAAAGACGCTAAATTAAACCTATTTATACTAGCAGTTTGCCCTGCTATAGTTATAATAACTCTTTCAAATGTACTAAGAGGATATTATTATGGTATAAAGAATGTAAAAATCCCTGCTATTGGACAAATTATTGAACAGATTGGTAAAATTTTATTTGTTTTTTTACTTGTTATGTACATAAATAATAAATCTATGAATTGTTATATTGCCCTATTAGGTATATCGATTGGTGAATTGAGTAATATTGTATTCATGCTTATTTGCTTATGGAGAGATTCATCGTTTGACAATAGGTATATTATAAGTATAAAAGATTTTTATAATTCTTCAATGGAAACATTAAAAATGTCCATTCCAATAACTTGTAACAGAATGTCAAATATACTTTTGCAGTCTATTAGTTCTATGATGATACCATCGAGATTAGCATTATCAGGAATGACTTATCAGCAATCGCTAAGCATGTATGGTGTTGTCAGTGGAATGGTAATGCCATTTATATTTTTACCTTTTACTGTTGGTTCAGCACTTATTGTAAACTTGATACCTACTATATCACAAGAAATAGCTCTAAGAAAACGTAAGAGTGTCTTAAAAAAAATAAAATACTCTGTACTTCTAACTTTATTTGTAGGCATACTATCATCAATATTTTTTTATTTCTTTGGAAAAGATTTATGTGTGTTAGTATTTAAAAATAAACTTGCTGGAGAATATTTAAAAGCCATGTTTTTAGTTCCATTATTTATGTCATTAAATCAAACTCTATCTGGCATTTTACATTCAATAAGAAAAGAGTTAGCCTCAAGCATAAATACTATAATTGGTATGTTAATTCAACTAGTGGCTCTATACGTATTCCTACCTATTCCAGGGCTTAATATTTATGCATACATATACACAATGACAATCGTATCAATATTTACTTGTCTATTACATACTATAGTACTTTTTAAATCACTAAAATCTATACACTAGTTATAAAAACGTGAAGGCTACCAAAGTAAATAATTTACATTGGTAGCCTTCCTTAGATGATTTTTATTTATAATTTAAACTGTCTATATATCTACCTATCTATCTGTGGCAACTAGGCTTACCACTTCCGTGATTAGGTCCACATTGCGAAAAATCACATACTTTAGAGAAAGTATCAACAAGTCTTGGTTCGATTGGATTTGGTGATGCTAAAACTACTATTTGTTCACTTATTAATGTGCTAACTGTTTCTTGTAAGCAAAGTACTAAATCTATATCATTTGGTATTATTAATTCATAGAAAGGTTCACAACATTCGTTACATTCTAATTTTAATATAGATTTTCCTATACAATCTACAGTTAAGTTAGTTTGATATTCTTGTCTTAAAGTAACAGCTCTTCCGTCAGCTGGTAAGCATATTGGTGCTGAAAGTGTGTTAAAAGTAAATTCTACATAATCAACTCTTCTCTTACATCCACCTCCTGCTCTGACTGCTGGGAAAGCTAATGCAACGAATTCTGTACATCCACATCTACCTCTTAGCTCTAATACTAAATTACGAACTGCTACAGTTAATCCTCTTTGTTTATAAGCTACTGATTTGCCTTTTCCTTGTCTACAACATTCAGCGTTTCTTTCTCCACATACTGCAAATTCAAAAGTTGTTTCACAATTTCTTCCTACTATATCTCCTAATGGATCTAAATCGAAATCTTCTAAAGTTGTCATTCCTGTGTCTATAACTATTCCATCATTACTTAAGCATATTTTTTCTATAGTTACACTTGCTTGACCTGCACTTGGAACTGAACCAAATACTTCTACTACTTCTGTTTCAAAAGTTAATGGTTCTCCATTTGGTCCAGTTGCATCTGTAAATGTTTGGAATTGCATAGTATCAAATATTCTATTAGCCTCTATTGCAAATGGCACTGCATTTGATACAGAGAAGTTTCTTGGTGATATAGGATTGCAGCAATTTGGTCCACATTTGTTTTCAAAACATTCATCTGAATCCATTTGACATGGTTCACAATCACATTTACAATTGTCATGGCATCCACAATTGTCATCACATGGATTAGGTTTACATGGATCACATGGATTAGGTTTGCATGGGTTAGGTTTGCATGGATTGCATGGATTAGGTTTGCAATCATCATGACATTCACACTTATTATCATTATTACATCCATTATTATGATGATGTGATTTTTTAAATCCTCTCATATCTTCTGAATTCATTTCCTCTGTATACACTTCTTCTTCACTAATTGTAGGCATTGGCTGATTTATCATTCTTCTTTTATTTTTTTTATAATCTTGCATTTTTCATTGCCCTCCCTGTAAGCTATTCTAATTAAGTCTCGGCTTTTTGAAGCCTAATTAATACTATGCTCTTATAAACTTAATTGTTACTTCGCTTTTTAAATTTATCAATAATTAGATATATTTAGTAGAAAAATGCATTTTAATAAAAAAAGTACTACTATTTGAAATAGTAGCACTTTTTTTGTCCCGAAACACCGGTGGCTAAGTAAATTCACACCCTAGGCACTCCCAGGTGGGTGACTTGCCAGTAACCTTTAACGTCCAAACTAAACAGGCATGTTATAATTTACTAGACACGGTCTCCCGTATTTCATTTGTAGGTTGAATTTAAAAAAGCCTTATCGTATGTTTCAGGATTTCATACTATTATTATATAATAAATTTCGAATTTTTTAAAGTGGTTTTATATAGTAATTAAGATAAACTTATTCTAGTATTACTTTTTCTTCCTTTTCTCTTTATGTAGTTAGTTAAATTATCTCTTTCTCTTAGTTCTATTTTTAGTATTTTTTTCATTATAATTATGTTCAGATTTTTGCTCATTTACATTGTATAATTCTTCATCATAAACTATATCTTCATCGTTTTCGACATTTTCATAGTATATTTCCTCTTCTTCCATTGATTCTTCTTCACCATTATATATTTCATTCTCATCTGTTAGCTCTTCTTCATAATCTAATTCTTCATTATTATCTTCATCATCATCATCATTATTACTATCATCACCTCTTAAAAGACTTCCCAATAATTTAAGATTATTCATGCTACCAAGATTATTTATATTTGCCAAAGAACTTAGACTGAATCCACCTTCTCCAAAGTCATCTGGCAAAAACAATTCTGCAAATAAATCTATTTTCTTTTTCATTCCTATAGCTTTCTCAACCGAATTTTTTCTTTTTTCTGGGAATACATCTATAATTTCTTTTATCATCATATTCTTTTTATCGTCACTATCCATTTTTCTGAAAAAGTCTGTTTCATCTTCCGAATCTACTACATCTATATTATTTAATTTTTTTATACCTCTAACCAAGTCTAAAACACTCTCTATTTTTATTAGTATTTTCCTTTCATCTCTTGACATGTATTTTTTAGTTCTTGTTATTATTTCCATTCCCATTTCTAAATCTTCTTCACTTAAATCCATAAGCCTTAAGCCTCTTTTTATATCATTTGCATCAAACCTCAAATTTCCATGTGTAGACTGTGAAAGTTTATCATTTGCATTTTTTTTGTTTTTTCTAACTCTATTATTTCCTTTTGATTTATTTTTATCATCAAATATAGAGATATTACCATTACTCAATGCAATCACTCCAATCAAAAATAGTAAATTATTCAAGACAATTCCCCCTTATATTATATAATTGCCCTATATTAAAGTATGTTTTTCATATTTTAATGTTCCATTTTTAAAGCTCAGTGCATATATATTATCTATAAGAATTTTTATTTATATTATATATCACTCACAATTCACCACTTCAATATTATTTCTATATATAAATAGTATGAATATAATTCAATATATATTTATAGAAAGGGGTTTTTTTATGAAAAAATTAGATACAGAGTCATTAGAAAAAATGGCTAAACAAAAAAATATTGATAAGGATAAGATAGAAAAGATTGCTGATAATTACAAAGGAAAATCAGAAAATGAACTTATGGAGGAACTTATAAAAATAGGTAAAAACTTGGATGGAAGAGATGAAGTAGTATCAAAATTCAAAGCATTTTTAGATGAAAATCAACGCAAAAAATTAGATAATATAATGGAAAAAATCTCAGATGCAGAAACTCAAAGAGATACTAAAACAGTTAAAAGTAAGAAAACTAAACCTACTAAAGGTAAACCAAGTTCCCCTGCACCAAAAAATACACCAAATGGTCAACAAAAAAAATCTAAAGGTTTATTTAAAAAAACTAAGAAGTCCAATCCTCATGAATAAATAAAAATAAATTATTTAGATATTCATGACAATTATTTTTTCAACTGAACTATTCTTAAATTTGATATTATTGACATAAAAAATCAGGTAGTGCTTAAGGCACTACCTGATTGATTTTAATGGTTTTATTTTTTTCTTTCTATAACACTTTCTCTATCAACAATTCTGTAAGGTAATTCTATTTTCTTATTTTCAATTATTTCTTTGTTTATTAATTTTATAACCATTCTTATTGCTACTGCTCCCATATCATATAAAGGTTGATATACTGTAGTAAGTTTAGGTCTATACATTTTAGCTATCTTAACATCATTAAATCCTGCAACTGATATATCTTCTGGAACCTTATATCCAGCATCACAGATGGCGTTTATAGCACCTATAGCGGCCTCATCACCTGTTACAAAAGCTGCATGAGGTATTATTCCATCATCTAATAATTCTTTCATACTATTGTATCCACTTTCATAATCAGTTCCACCATATTTAATTAAACTCTGGTTTAATTCTATGTTGTTATTTGAAAGTGCTTTCTCATAACCTGAAAGTCTCTCCATCTCTAAAACAGTATCATCTTTACTTGTCATTATAAAAGCTATCTTTTCATGACCTTTCTTTATAAGATGTTCTGTCATATCAAAAGTAGCCTCTTTATTACTAGTACTTACTGTATATATATCATAATTTCTAGCAGTTTTACTTATATATGTTGCTGGTATACCACAATTTTGTATATAGTTGATGTGTTCTTGTTCAACTACCCATGAAATCATAACTATACCTTCCACTTGTTTTGCTCTCAATAGATTTATACTCTTAAGTTCTTGTTCTTTATCAGAGTATGTATTAGCTAAAAGAATATCATAGTCATACATTTTAGCAACTTCCTCTATCCCATTTAATATCTCATTAACAAAAGAATCTGAAACTTCTGGAACTATTACCCCTATTAATTGACTCTTCTTAGTTACTAAACTTCTTGCAAGCGGATTTGGTATATATCCTGTTTCTTTTATAACTTCTAAAACTTTTTGTTTGACTTCATCAGTCACAGGTTTTGAATCATTTATAACTCTAGATACTGTAGATATTGACACGCCTGCTTGTTTAGCAACATCTTTTATCGTTATATTACCTTTCATCTTCATCCTCCTTATTTTACTAAATTTATCTAAAACTGAACCCAATTTGTGAAGGTCCCTATTTTAACTATATTTATATAAGTTTTTATTTTACCATAAAAGCAAGTACATTTAAATACATTATATTTTATATTATACCCTATATTCAACAAATTTAATAATATTCATTATTAATTTAAATCATATTAAAAAACAAAATAAAAAAATGCTGGTATAAAATACCAGCATTTTTACATTGCAACGGTTTAATCCTAGCAACCGCAGCCTCCATCACCTTCAAAGAATCCACCACATGAACAAGTTATTAATAATAGTATTAAGAATGGTATCCATGACATTATGTCTATATCTCTCCAACAATCTTCAAAAGCTAAGAATAGGAAGAATAGTACTATTATCCACCATCCTCCTCCACCAAAACATCCTTCTTCTCCAAAAAATCTATCTAACATAACAAAGCCCTCCTTTTTTTAGTAACTACTATCTTTACTCTAAGCATCCACCACAGCAGCAAAGTATTAATAAAACTATTAGGAATGGTATCCATGACATTATGTCAAATTCTGCCCAGCTATCTCCAAAAGCTAAAAATAGGAAGAATAGTACTATTATCCACCATCCTCCTCCACCAAAACATCCTTCTTCTCCAAAGAATCTATCTAACATTCCACGTTACCTCCTGTTGATATTTTGTTGAGCTTTTCGCTCCTAACATATACTATGCATTTGGTTTCCATTTTGCTAATGTATTTTTATTATTTTTTAATTTTTTCTTATCCTAAAAAAGTAAAGTTTGTACATTCATACAGACTATAAGTATGGTAAACAAGCACTTTACAGAGTATTTTATTTATAATGAAGTATTAAATTTGTAATCTAAACTAAAAAAGGCAAAACCATAACTTGTATAAGTTACTGGCTTTGCCTATTTAATAATCAATATTTTTTAGCAACAACAACCATCATCGAAGTTAAATAACAACAATACTATTAGTATAACCCATATCCATATATTGTCATCGCATAATAAGTCTTCTAAAATGTCTGTACATAATAATAAGAATACTATAACTATTATTATCAACATTTTATTACCAAAAAATCCTTCGCATCCTCCAAAGAAACGTTCCATATTGTCTTCTAATTTTGTCATAACTAATCCTCCTTGAATCATTAAGAGACTAAGTTCTGTCTCTTTAATTAAATATATGTAGTAATAGACAGATAAGTTACTTCTAAAAAATTTTTATTGATTAGTTTATTTATTTCTTTTTCACCAAGTTTATTGTATCTATCAACTTCATCTAGATAATCTTTTTTCTCTTCTGATATAGTATAAATTAAACTCTCTATTGATTTTACTTTGTATTCTTTATATCTTTCTATCAAGAATGATGTTTTTGAGTTTTCTATCCCTTTCTTTACATGCATTAATCTTGATATGTAATCTTCTTTTTCATTAGATACATAACTATCTTTTTCAGCCACATCTTCAAGTATTAAATTTGTCTCCATTACATAATCCTCTATACGTTGCATATCTAAAGTTATTGAATTATAATAAAAATTTACTGCTACAAGTAAAAACATTCCTACTGATGCTAGTAATAGTCCTACATATTTCATAGCATTTCCTCCTAAGTTATATTTGTTATCAATAAAGTTTATTCACCAAATAAGACTTTATTACTACCTTTATAAAATTTTATTATTTTTTATGGATTCCGTATTGAAAAATTCTCGATATTATATTAAACTAACATTAAAATTAATTAAAACTGCTTTAGGAGGCTTAAAATGTTTGAAAAAATAAAAGAAATAATAGCAGAACAATTAGGGGTAGACAATTTAGATGAGATAACTATGGAAGCATCTTTAATGGATGACTTAGAAGCTGATTCACTAGATGCTGTTGAAATTATAATGGCCCTTGAAGACGAATTTGGAATAGAAATACCAGACGAAGAAGCTGAGAATTTTAAATGTATTGGTGATATATGTAAATATATCGAAGAAAACAAATAGTATTGTTTTGTCTACAAATATAAATAGTCTGTGTAAACTTCTATATAATAATTTATATCGAAGTTTACACAGACTATATTACGTTTATTTACAATTATAGAAAATATTCAATTTTCATATATAAATTACTCAAATTAAAGTTACTTTTCTTCATAAAATGTTACATTCTTTATTACTATATCTATGGTTCCATCTTGATTTTGTTTTACAGTATATTTCATTGGGTCTTCAAAATCAGTTAAGTTTCCTTTTATATCAAATCCATTATCTGTTTTTATACTTCTTTTTTTAAGCTTTTTCTCAACCCATTTTTTATCTATACTAAAACCTTCATCAAGACCTTTTTCCTCCATATGTTCTTTGAAACTATCCTTTAACTCATCATCCTTAATTGAATTATCAACAAAGTCATTTATATCAACCTCATGTTTTTCCTTTAATGTATAATTTAATATACTTCTTACATCTTCTGCCTGTTTTATATCATTACTAAGAGCATTTGTTATCCAATTTTCAGCTGTGTTTTTAAATACTTTTGTCTTATACTTATCATCATCGATTTTTTTAGCATTTAAAAATTCTGTCACAAATTTTGATTCTGAACCTTCTTTTTCTGCATCTTTATCTAAAAGTCTTAGATGAAACTCATCATTTATTCCACTTAGACTAATCAACGCTCCTTGCTTTTGTCTTAGAGTCTCTGGAATACCAATTTCATTTGAAACCATTTGAATATTAAATTTATCATCTACAAATTCAATTGAATGAGTATATAACTTTTTATAGTCTAATTTTAATATAGCTACACTCTTTTCATCCTTAATAGTATATAAACAGATTGCTAAATCACAAGATTCTAGTGCAGCATTAATTTTCATAACATCAAACAAGTAAGATGCAATCTCTTTAGAGTTTTTTAAAAAAGAACTTTCATCATATATTATTTGTTCACAACAGTTCTTAATTAGATTATCATTATAATCTTTAAAAATACCTTTTCTTAAATCCTCATCCTTTGCAATTCTTTTTATAGATTTTTGAAAAAAGCCATCCACTTCTTGGTTAACTTTACCTTCAAAGTCATTTAATATTGGAACATCACTATTTTTGTCCAAAACGTGTATTATAAATTTATGTATTATCATATATATCACCCCATTATCTTAATTTCGATATTAACTCTTTCATATCCTTTGGTATATCTGCTTTAAATTTCAATTTTTCTTTTGTCCTTGGTTGCTCAAACTCCAACTCATAAGCATGAAGTGCTTGCCTATCTATAAGTTTTTCATCTACACAACCATATAACTCATCACCTATTATTCCATGCCCTATATGAGCCATGTGCACCCTTATTTGATGTGTTCTGCCAGTCTCTAAACTTACTTCTAGTACAGTTGCATTTTTTAATCTTTCTATCACTTTATAATGAGTAACAGATGCCTGTCCTCTTTCATCTATTACTCTCTTTATTGAATCCTCTGTCTGTCTATAGATTGGCTCATTTATAGTTCCCTCATCTTCTTCTATAATTCCATCAACTACTGTTATATACGTTTTTTTAACTTTATTTTCACTCATTGCTATAGACAAAGTATGATGTGCATAAGCATTTTTCGCTACTATAACGAGTCCTGAGGTATTCATATCCAACCTGTTTACAAATCGTATTTTTACATTTTCTTTCTTACTATCTATATAGTAACTAATACCATTTGCTATTGTTTTATCATAGTGACTTTTGGTTGGATGAACTACCATAAATGGAGGTTTATTTACCATGATTATATCAAAATCATCATATATTATTTGTAAATTTAAATCTTGAGGTTCAAATCTAGCTTTTTCTTCTTCTATTTTTACCTCTATTAAATCACCACAATATACTTTTATACTTGGCTTTTTATATACCCCATTTACTAAAACACTCTTTTCTCTCTTCATTTTTGATAATGACCTAACCGAAAAATTTAGTTTGTCCAATAAAACTTCTTTTAAAGTCATTTCTTCCTCATTTGTATATGATATTATATTATATCTTTGATTTTCTTTTTTAAACAAGCCTTTACCTACTTTCTTTTATATCTTCAAAATCATGATATTATATATTTTACACTATTTTTGTTTAATAGATAATAATTATTTTTAACTATAAAAACCTGTAAGAATAACAAATAGTTACTCTTACAGGTTACATTCATAGTTGAATATTTAATTTTTTTAAATTATAATCTAGAACTATCTTTTAACTATTAGAGTAGTTCCCATTCCACCACCTATACAAAGTGTAGCTAAACCAGTTTTAGCATCTCTTCTCTTCATTTCATATAGAAGTGTAGTAAGTATTCTTGCTCCTGAACAACCTATTGGATGCCCTATAGCTATTGCTCCACCATTAACATTAACTTTAGCCATATCTATATTTAAATCTTTTACTACAGCTATAGATTGAGCAGCAAATGCCTCATTAGCTTCAACTAAATCTATGTCTTCTATAGTCATATTAGCAGCTTCTAAAGCTTTTTTAGTTGCTGGAACTGGTCCATATCCCATTATCTTAGGGTCAACACCAGCTGTTCCATAAGAAACTATAGTAGCAAGAGGCTCTATTCCTAATTCTTCAGCTTTTTCCTTAGCCATTACTACTAACATAGCAGCACCATCATTGATTCCTGATGCGTTACCAGCAGTAACTGTTCCATCTTTCTTAAATGCTGGTCTTAATTTAGCAAGTTTTTCTATTGTAGTACCAGCTTTTATATATTCATCTTTATCTACTATAGTGTCACCTTTTCTACCTTTTATAACAACTGGAACTATTTCTTCGTCAAATTTTCCTTCAACTTGAGCTTTTTCAGCTTTATTTTGGCTTGCAAGAGCTAGTTCATCTTGCTCTTCTCTAGTGATATTCCATTGCTCTGCTATATTTTCAGCAGTAATACCCATGTGGTAGTTATTGAATATGTCTGATAATCCATCTTTTATCATTGAATCAACAAAAGCAGCATCACCCATTCTTGCACCGTATCTAGCACTTGGTACTAAATAAGGAGACATACTCATGTTTTCAGCTCCACCAACTAGCATTATATCAGCATCACCTAATGCTATAAGTTGAGATGCCATTGAAACAGATCTTAATCCAGAACCACAAACTATATTTATAGTCATAGCTGGTTTTTCTACTGGTATTCCTGCACCTAATGCTATTTGTCTTGCTACATTTTGTCCAAGACCTGCTGTAAGTACTCCTCCTAAAAGTGATTCATCTATCATATCTGGAGTTATATTAGCTCTTTTTATAGCTTCTTTAGCCGCTGTTATTCCTAAATCTACTGCTGAAACTGATTTAAATGCTCCTCCGAAACTTCCTACTGCTGTTCTAGCTGCACTGGCAATTACTACTTCTCTCATATTCATTACCCCCGTAAAATTAGATTTTTATCAGATTATCGAAATTGTTTTTTAAACAATACTATTTAAATTTCTAAATTTTTATTTATTGTAATCATAGAATCCTATCTTAGTTTTTCTTCCTAATTGATTAGCTCTAACCATTTTAGCTAAAAGTGGATGAGGTCTATATTTAGTATCTCCAAATTCAGTATATAGAACGTTCATTATAGCTAAAACAACGTCTAATCCTATTAAATCACCTAATGCTAATGGTCCCATTGGATGGTTTGCTCCTAATTTCATAGCTTCATCTATTTCTTCTTTACTTGCAACGCCATCTGCATATATACCAACAGCTTCATTTATCATAGGTATAAGTATTCTGTTTACTACAAATCCAGGAGATTCAGATACATCTACTGGTACTTTATTGATACTCTTAGATAATTCAAATACTGTATCAAAAGTAACTTTTGATGTTAACTGTCCGCTTATAACCTCAACTAATTTCATCATAGGAACTGGATTGAAGAAATGCATTCCTATAACTTTATCTGGTCTAGTAGTAGAAGAAGCTATTTCTGTTATAGATAATGATGAAGTATTTGTTGCTAAAATAGTGTCTTCTTTACATAATTCATCTAATAATTTGAAAACATCTTTCTTTATGTTCATATCTTCTACAGATGCTTCTATTATTAAATCCATATCTTTTAAGTCTTCATAGTTAGTAGTTGAACTAACATGACTTAATATCTCTGCTTTTGTAGCTTCATCCATTTTTCCTTTAGTAACTAACTTAGTTAAATTTTTATCTAATAAACCTAAACATTTATCTATAGCACCTTGAGTTCTACTCTTTAAACATACATCATGACCACAACTTGCAAAAGTTTGTACAATACCACTTCCCATAGTTCCACTACCTATTACAGCTAATTTCATAGTTATAACCTCCTGTTATTTTAGTATTTATATTCTGCTAACTAGATTAAAATATTGATTCAATCTAGTTAACAGCAAATATATTTTTAATTAGATTTTTTACCCTTTTATAAAGTTAGCTTCTCTTTTTTCAACAAAAGCTGACATTCCTTCTTTTTGGTCTTTAGTTGAAAAACAAAGACCAAATAAATTAGATTCTATATCTATTCCAGTATTTATATCAGTTTGAGCACCAAGTTGTATTGCTTCTTTAGAGTATCTAACTGCAAGCTGAGCATTTTTAGCTATTATCTTAGCTAATTTCTCAACCTCTTCCATTAAAACTTCTGGCTCAACAACTCTATTTACTAGCCCTATTTTTTCAGCTTCATCAGCTTTTATAACTTGACCTGTAAAGATTAATTCTTTTGCTTTTGCCATTCCAACCAGTCTTGTAAGTCTTTGAGTTCCACCATATCCTGGAGTTATTCCAAGAGTTACCTCTGGTTGCCCAAATTTAGCTTTAGCAGATGCAATTCTTATATCACATGACATTGCAAGCTCGCATCCTCCACCTAAAGCAAATCCATTTACAGCAGCTATTACTACTTTTTTACTATTTTCTATTTCTCCAAAAGCTTTGGCTCCTAAGCTACTAAAATCTTTAGCAGCTACAGCATCTAAATCTTTCATATATGCAATATCTGCTCCAGCTACAAATGCTTTTCCTTCCCCTGTCAATATTACAACATCAATAGTTTCATCATTATTAATATCTACAAATACTTCATAAAGTTCTTCTAAAGTTTTTGAATTTATTGCATTAAGGGCTTTAGGTCTATTCATTTTCACTGTACATATATTTCCATCTACTTCAACAGCTACATTCTCATAAACTTTAACATCACTTGTACTCATAATACCCTCCCCAAGAAATTAGTTAGCTAAAACTTCACCTTTTTCTTTTGCAACACTTAACTGACTGATAAGTTCTGGAAGTACTTTATGAACGTCTCCAACTATACCAACATCAGCATACTTAAATATTGGGGCTTCTGGATTTTTATTTATAGCAACTATAAACTCAGCATCTTCCATACCAGCTATATGCTGTATTGCTCCAGATATACCACAAGCTATATAAAGGTCTGGTCTTACAGTTTTACCAGTTTGACCAACTTGTCTTGCTTTGTCTAACCATCCTGCATCTATAGTGGCACGAGAACCAGAAACTTCTCCACCTATGATTTCAGCTAATTCATAAAGTATATCTAAGTTTTCTTTTCCACCCATTCCACGTCCAGCAGAAACTAATATCTTAGCATCTTCTATTTTAACTTGTTTTTTAGCTTCTTTGATTACTTCTACAACTTGAACTAATTTGTCAGCTTCAGTAAATTCTACTTTAAAACGATTAATTACAGCCTCTTTAGTTTCATCAATTTCATTTTTCTTCATAACACCTGGTCTAACTGTAGACATTTGAGGTCTAAAGTCTTTACAAACTATTGTTGCCATTATATTTCCACCAAAAGCAGGTCTTGTCATTAATAATAATTTTGTATCCTCAGCTACTGCAAGTCCTGTACAGTCAGCAGTAAGTCCTGTATGTATTCTAGCAGATACTCTAGGAGCTAAATCTCTACCTATTGAAGTTGCTCCAAATAATACAACTATTGGGTCAGCTGCTTTTATTGCTTCATAAGCTGCCTTTGTATATGGTTCAGTTGTATACAATGCTAAAGCTTCATCATCAACTACAATTACTTCATCTGCTCCATAATGTGCTAATGTATCTATTAAACCTTCTACTTTACTTCCTAAAAGTAATGCAGAAACTTTTGTATCATAATCTTTTGCTATTTCTGTAGCCTTTCCTAGCAATTCTAAAGAAACGGTTTGAATTACATTTTCTCTTTGTTCTATTACTACTAAAACGTTACCCATTCTTTATCCCCCCTTAAATTATATGATAAACTTCTCTTTTAATTTATCTATTACAATTCCAGCTGATGTTTTTGCATCTTCATTGTATATTGTACCAGCTGGTTTAACTGATTTTGTAAATGATTTAAATACACTAGTTGGAGAACCTTTAAGACCTAAATTAGTAGGGTCAACTTCTATATCTTTTACAGTCCAAGTTTCTACTACATCATTTTCAAATGCATCGTATATTCTTCCAACCTTCATGTATCTTGGTGTGTTCATATCTTTAAGAGTTGTTATAAGGCATGGCATTTTAACTTTTAAGTCATGACAACAATCTTCAAATTGTCTTTTTACTAATACATATTCACCTTCAGTTTTTATTTCTTCAGCATATGTTATTGATGGAAGTTTTAAATGTTCAGCTATTTGAGGACCAACTTGTGCAGTATCTCCATCTATAGCCTGTCTTCCAGCTATTATAATATCAAAATCTATATTTTTTAATGCTCCTGCTAATGCTGATGAAGTCGCCCAAGTATCAGCACCTGCAAATGCTCTATCTGTTAATAATATTCCTCTATCTGCACCCATTGCTAAAGCTTCTTTTAAAGCCATATCTGCTTGAGGAGGTCCCATTGTTATAACAGTTACATTAGCACCCATTTCTTCTTTTAATTTTATAGCTTCCTCTAGACCTGCTTTATCATCAGGGTTTATTATACTTGGTACTCCATCTCTAATTAAAGTACCTGTATTAGGATCTAGTTTAACTTCTGTTGTATCTGGAACTTGTTTTATACAAACGACTATATTCATAAATCCTTCCTCCATATCTATTTTAATATCGACCTATTGTGTATATTTTAATATTTATCTATTTTAATAATTTTCCTGAAATAACCATTCTTTGAACTTCACTAGTTCCTTCATATATTTCAGTTATCTTAGCATCTCTCATCATTCTTTCTACTGGATAGTCACGAGTGTATCCATATCCACCATGAAGTTGTACAGCTTTTGTAGTAACTTCCATAGCTGTTTCAGCTGCAAATAGTTTTGCCATTGCTGCTTCTACTCCATAAGGTTTTCCTTCATCTTTGTTTATAGCTGCTTGATATACAAGATGTCTAGCCGCTTGTATTTTAACTTCCATATCAGCTAATTGGAATTGTGTATTTTGGAATTTTGATAGTGGTCTACCAAATTGTACTCTTTCTTTTACATATTTAACTGTTTCATCAAGAGCTCCTTGTGCTAAACCTAAAGCTTGTGCTGCTATACCAATTCTACCACCATCAAGAGTAGACATTGCTATTTTAAATCCTTGTCCTTCTTTTCCAAGTAAATTTTCTTTAGGTATTCTACAATCTTCAAATATTAATTCACTAGTAGCTGAACCTCTTATACCCATTTTCTTTTCTTTAACCCCAAAGCTAAATCCAGGAGTTCCTTTTTCAACTATAAATGCTGATATTCCTCTATTACCTTTAGATTTATCAGTCATTGCCATTACTACATATATGTCACCAGCTATTGCATTTGTTATAAATATTTTTGAGCCATTAAGTATGTATTCATCTCCATCTAAAACAGCAGTTGTTTGTTGTCCAGATGCATCTGTACCAGCATTAGGTTCAGTAAGACCAAAAGCTCCTAATTTTTCTCCACTTGCTAATGGCTTTAAGAATTTTTGTTTTTGTTCTTCGTTTCCATATTGATATATAGGCCAAGAACCAAGAGATGTATGAGCTGATAAGATAACTCCTGTAGTACCACAAACTCTAGACAATTCTTCAACTGCCATTATATATCCTACAGTGTCTCCACCTTCTCCACCATACTCTTTTGGATATGGTATACCTAACATTCCTGCTTTTGCCATTTTTTCCACTGTTTCATAAGGAAATCTTTCTTCTTCATCAAGTTCTGTTGCTAAAGGTTTAACTTCATTTTCAGCGAAGCTTACATATAGCTCTTTAAGCATCTGATATTTTTTAGAATTTAAATCCATAATAGCCTCCTCAGTATTTTATAAATATTTTATTTTCATTTATTAATTAAAATCTCGGCAGCATCTATAATAAAGTATTTGAATATACGTCGAGAAATTTATAACCGTAATTAAAGTCCGCCCTATATTTATATGTAATTATGCTAACCAATTATGACATTAATTTAATTATAAATTGTTAATTTAAAATCAACTACACTTAAAAAAAATCTCGCTTTTTGGAATTTTGTGAAATTTCAAGCTAAAATAAGATTTCTTTCACAATGGTTATAGACAAAATAATTTGTTTACGATTTTTATCTTAGGGTATATTAGTTAGTAAACATTGTGTATATATCTACTTCTTAGCAGTATACAAAAAAAATTTTATCGTATCAAAATTATTTTAATAGAGCTAAATAATCATATTTTTCTGTGATTATTTTTTGTTTTTAAATATCTTACATCTATAATACTATCACTCAGAGGATAATTTTTCAATAATTTCTAATTATTTTTTTAACAATATTTACTACATTTTTTCTATTTTTTTGTCATTTTTTTTTAATTTTGAAGAAAAATCAGAATTTTTTAACTTTATTTTGGATTATTAGTTTAAATTAGATTTTCCTCCTAGATTTATAAATATTTCATCAAAAAAACTACCCCTGTATAAATTGTATACAGAGATAGTTTTTTACTAATTTCTACTATAGTTTACTATATTTTTTACCAATTCTTACAAACGTCTACCCATTTTTCACAATTAGAAAATTTATCCATTTCCTCACATGTAAGCTCTATTGCTGAATTACTACTTCCACATGCAGGGAATACTGTATCAAATCTTTTCATTGAATCGTCTAAGTACACTTTTAGAGAATTTTTTAATCCAAATGGACAAACACCACCAATAGCATGTCCAGTAAACTCTAAAACTTCTTCTGGTGTTAACATTTTTGCCTTACAGTTAAATTCAGCCTTATATTTTTTATTATCAATCTTAGCATCACCAGCTGTTACAATCAAAATTGCATCATCACCTATCTTAAATGAAAGTGTCTTAGCTATTCTTGCTGGAATAACTCCTGCTGCTTCAGCTGCAAGTTCTACAGTAGCACTAGATTGTTCAAACTCCAATATACTATCTTCTCTTCCAAAACCTTTAAAATACTCCCTTACATTACTTATTGACATCAAATACCCCTCCTACTCTGAATGTTTATAGATTTTTTATTATTCTTAATTATATCTATGATTGGTTAATTTTTCAATTTTTTAAAATCATTCCATAATAGTAGCTTTCCATACATCATTATTTTTTCCAACTACTAGATATAAACCTTTTGCCATTGGAATATCGACAATATATTCTCCCCTATATTCGACACTCATCCCAGACTGACTAAAGTACCTATAATCAAAATTTAATCCTTTTGGAATTATAAAATCAACATAACCCTGATTATTTGGTTTTATACCATACTTTAGAGTTTTTTCAGTTATAGAATTTTTCTCATTAGATAACTCTATATTTACATATGAAGAACATTTATCTATTCCTTTTTTATTTTCTACACAGCTTTCAAACTTCATTTTAGCACTGCTTAACCTATAGCTATATCTACTATTATTGCTTATTTTAAATCTTACAATAGTACCAATATCTCTACTTCTTCTGCTATCAAAATCAAAACCAATTTCCTCTAAATGATTTATTTCATAATCTTTGACACTTACCATATCTCTATATACTAATTTATTTATAGCTATGAATAGTGTAAAAATCCCCAAAATAAAAAATGAAACCTTTATAAACTTATTCATTTCTAGTCTCCTTATATTTTGTGCTATTGTGCTATAATATTAATTAAAATTTTAATAATTAAACTTATTCTTTTTTGAAATCCTAATAGAAAAATACATCGATATTATAAAAATTATTATTGTTAAAAAAGTCATACTATATAGGTTTATATATTTAGTATTAGCCATATCAGTTACATAATTTGAAAGATACACTCCTCCAATTTTGCTATAATTAAAATGCTTTACCTGATATACAACCATGCTAATTGTCTTCAAAAGACCTCCATATACAAAATAGATTAATATACTTATCATTAGACCACAAACTTTCATTTTGCCATATCCAAATTTAAAAATTAAAGGAAGTAAAATTGCCAAGATTGCTAAAAATATATTTACAGAGAAAAATACATCATTTAAAACCATATTTCTGAAAAATACTAGTGATGTCAATTTACTTACTAAAGATACAAATGTTGTCACAGAAATTATCAAACCCACACCCAGTAAATATTTTGAATAGACGACATCTTCTATACTAACTGGCATACTTCTTATAAAAATCCTTGAATCATTTTCATAATCACACTCAAATGTATTTATAAACACCAAATAACTTACAACAATGCTTACTGTGTAATATGAAATTGAGTTAAGGAAAAAATAAAAAACAAAAAATAATACTATGTACTTTAAATTGCGAATACCATCTGAACTAATTCCTATTATTAAATCCTTCCTTATTAAATTGAACATTATTTCACCTCATTTACATAATAATACATTAGTTCTTCTATAGTAGGATTTTTGACCTTATGTTTATCAATTTCTACCAACAAACTTTTTATTTTTAAACTATCTCCAACTTTAACAAGTGCCTCATTGTAATATTTATACTCTTTCACACCAACTATATTTTCTTTAATTGCTTCTAATTCTGCCTTATTTGCTCTAATTATTTTATATTCTTGTTCTATTAACTCTTTCTTAACTGTAAAAATCTGATTTCCTTTATTTATAAAGACAAGATAATCAGCTACCTTAATTAAATTATCAGTGTTGTGAGTGGAAATTATTACACTGCTGTTTCCATTTTTTACAAAATCTTTTAAGTATTGCATTATTTCAGTTCTTACTATTGGGTCTATTCCAGCAGTTGGTTCATCCAAAATCAATAATTTAGCATTATGACTAAGTGCATTTGACAGCATAAGTTTCTCAGATTGACCTTTAGACAAATTCTTAATATGCATATGTTCTTCTATCTCAAACTTTTTAAGATATTCATCAAATCTTTCTCTATCAAAATCACTATAAAATAATGATACTATTCTTCTAAATTCTTTAACCTTTAAATGTGGATAAAATTGTAAAGAATCATATACAAAACCAATATTGTTTTTAAAACTTATTGGAGAATCGTCAATAGTTTCATTACAAAGTTTAATTTCACCTTCATCTGCATCAATAATCCCCATTATAATTTTTATTAAAGTCGTCTTTCCTGAACCATTTGGACCTATAATTCCAACAATATCCCCTTCTTTTAGCTCCAAGTTTATATTATTCAACTTGAATTTACCTAATTTTTTTGTGATATTCTTTACTTCAAACACATCTTCACCTCTTATGTATTTTTTATACCCGCCTATACATATTTTAACACATTCACAACAAGCTAGGTCATTTATAAATTTATAAATTAAGAATTATAAAACTATGTTATAATACAAAGTATGAAGAGGTGAATATATGAAAAGAATTATAACTATAAATACAAACCAATTAAATAAGTCCCTTGAGACTAAAGAACTCTTAACTAGAAAACTTATCAATGCTGGCTTTGAAGTGTATTCAGATATTTATCCAGATACAGAGCTCATTATATCAATTGGCGGTGATGGCTCTTTTTTAAGGACAGTTAGAGATTTCGATTTTCCTGAAATTCCTATAATGGGTATAAATACAGGACATCTAGGTTTTTTTCCTGATATTTTACCAGATAAAATCGATAACTTTATTGAAGCTTATCTAAAAAAAGATTATATTATTCAAGAAATGTCACTTCTTAATGCTGAAGTATATACAACTACTAGTGGTTCTAACATGCTTGCTGTAAATGAGGTTGTTATAAGAGGGGACAAGTCTAGAACTATACACCTAAATTTAAGCCTTGATAATAGACATATACAAAATTTTAGTGGAGATGGTATGATTATTTCTACTTCCACAGGTTCAACAGCCTATAACTATTCTGCTGGAGGTAGTATCGTTGATATAAATCTTGAACTTATGCAGATTACACCTTTACATCCCATAAACACCAACGCATATAGGTGTTTTACATCAAGTATAATATGTTCCAATGAATCTATTATAAAAATTGCACCAGAATACAGATTTGAAGATTCTGTATTAATTGTAGTTGATGGAGTTGAACACAGATTTAGACAAATCGAAAATATAAAAATTAGTATATCTGATGCAAAAATAAAATTACTTAGAATGTCAAATTACGAATTTTGGCATAGAGTATCTGAAAAATTTTTATAGACTGCACTTAGGAGGATTTTTAATATGAAAATAGGAATAATGAGTGATACTCATGGTAGCTTGCTTTACTTTGAAAAAGCATTAAATGTATTGTCTGATTGCGATATTCTCTTACATGGTGGAGATGTCCTATATCATGGACCTAGAAATGATATTCCAGAAGGATACAATCCTAAAAAATTTATCGAAGTATTAAACAAGTTAGAAAATATTGTGATTGTAAAAGGAAACTGTGATGCAGATGTTGACCAGATGGTAATAGAACATCCTATTCAAAGTCCTTATGTTATGAGCCAATTTGGTGAAATTAGAATTATATTAAATCATGGTTATACAGAATCAGAGGAAGAAATCGTTGATAAAGCAAAAAAAATGGGTGCTGACATATTAGTTTTAGGACATACTCATGTAAAGAAACTATATATGGATGATAATTTAATAGTTATAAATCCAGGAAGTACTTCTATCCCTAAAGATGGAAGCCATTCTGTAGCAATTATAGATATTATAAAAACTGATGATGAAGATGAACTTGAACTTGATATCAACTTAGTTGACATCAATACTGGAAATATAATAAATATTAATGAATAATAAACTTTGAATAAAAATAAATCAAACTTAATCTGTTAAATTAACAATAAAAAACAAGTAAACTACGCTATTTATATCTCAATTAGAAATTTAAAAGATAGTACCTTAAAATTCTAAATTAAATATAACTTAGTTTACTTGTTTTTTTATATATTCTTATGGATCTACTATATTATTGTAATGCTAATGCTTCTGTATATGGTTTACTATTCTTACCTCCACCAACTTGTACAAATTTATCAGCCTTTACTTTTTTTATAAAATTTTTCTGTGCACTACTTAAACTGCCACTTGCAAGTATTACAGGTGATTTACTCTTCGATGCTAATACTCCAGCAGCAAGTCCATCAACTAAATCAGCTTCTCTTCCACTTCCATCTTTTGCAAAATACATATTATTAACCTTACTTAATTTTCCATAAAACTTTTCTAATACTTTGGCATTTGTATCTTTTCTATCTGTACCAGCTAATCTTTCTGAATTTACTAATTGCCCTTCAAGTTTTTTACTTATACTATATTCTCCACCTACTATGTATGTCTCATTTGAGTTTTGTGTAATAAAACTCTTTGCTTCACTTCCTATACTATCTTTACTTGTGTATATTATAGCCACATTATCACTTGCTGCTGGACTTGATATTGAAGTCGCATCTGCTAGACCATTATATCCATTGACTACAGCTACTTTTGAAACACCTAAATCCCCTGTATCATCCAATTGCTTAGTAAGAAGTAAAGAAGTCTCTTCTCTATCTGCTCCACCAATACGACTTACTAACACTCCCATATCTTCAAGAGATTCTTTTACACTTGATGAAATAGCTCCTTCACTTCCAATTAAAATAACTTCTTCTGGATTGAGTCTTTTTATTTCATCTTCCACATTATATGGTATGCTGTTTTTATTGGTAAGTAATATTGGCGCATCCAATTTACTTGCTAAAGGAGTTGAAGCCAATGCATCTGGTAATGAATTTGAATTTACTAGAAACACTCTCTCTGAACCATTATTCCATCCACTTTGAGATATTTTTATGGCTGTATCAAATCTATCTTCACCAATCAACGTTTCTCCTTTTGGAGATTTTCTGTTTTGAAGATAATGATTTACACCTTTCTCTGTATTTTTACTACTAGTGTCTGCATATACACAACTAGGCATCATAATACCCACTACAAGTGCAAATGCTATTATTTTTTTAGATTTAATTTTCAATATAATTCCCCCTTTTTAAAAGTTAATACCTATTGATATCCATACCTCTTATTGATACCCACAATTAAGAATAATTATCTTTTATAAAAATAATTATAAAAATAGCTACATCATCTCAAATACAATACAAACTTATAATCAGTTTGACTTATAAAGAATGATATAGCTATTATAACTTTAAATGATTAGTTTTTAAATACTTTTTAACTAAACTCTTTCAGCATATTTTTCAGCTATTCTTATAATTAATTTAGTCGCTTTCTCCATAGAACTAACTGGTATACATTCATTTTTACCATGGAAGTTTAATCCTCCAGTAAATATATTTGGACAAGGTAATCCATTAAAAGATAATCTCGCTCCATCAGTCCCACCTCTTACAGGAACTAGACGTGGCTTTATACCTAATTCCTCCATAGCATCTTTAGCTATATCAACTATGAACATAACTGGTTCAATTTTTTCTTTCATATTATAATAAGAGTCTTTTAAGTCTAATTCTACTCTATTGTCATATTTCTTATTTATTTTTTCTATATTTTCTATCATAATAGACTTTCTCTGTTCAAACTTTTCTTTACAATGGTCTCTAATAATATAAGCCATACTTACATTTTCAACATTTCCACCTATAGAATTTAGATGCCAAAAACCTTCATATCCCTCTGTTGTTTCTGGTCTTTCATCTGCTGGAAACATTTCTGATATTTCAGCAGCTATATGTATAGCATTTACCATTTTATTTTTAGCTGACCCTGGATGAACATTTCTACCATGTATAGTGATAGTTGCATTTGCTGCATTGAAGTTTTCACACTCAAGTTCGCCAACTATTCCTCCATCCAAAGTGTATGCATATTTTGCTCCAAATTTTTCAACATCAAATAAATCAGCACCTCTACCAATTTCTTCATCAGGTGTGAATCCTATTTTTATGTCTCCATGTTTAATTTCTGGATGATTTATTAGATATTCTATTGCAGTTACTATCTCAGCTATACCAGCTTTATCATCAGAACCAAGTAAAGTTGTTCCATCAGTAACTATTAAATCATCTCCCTTAAATTCTTCTAATTCTGGAGAATCACTTATATACGTAACAACATTTAATTCTTCATTTAAAACTATATCTTTTCCGTCATAGTTTTCTATTATTCTTGGTTTGATGTCTTTTCCACTAACATCTTCAATTGTATCTAAATGTGATATGAATCCTATAGTATCCACACCATCAGTGTTTCCTTTTAAAGTAGCCATTATATAACTATTTTCATCTAAACTTACATCATCAATACCCATTGATTTTAGCTCTTCAACTATATACTTAGCTAAAACCCTTTGCCCTTCTGAAGATGGACAATTTTCACATTGAGAATTAGATGTTGTATCAAATGATACGTATTTTAAAAATCTTTCTACTACTTTTTGTTTCACGTATATACCCTCTTTCTTATACTATTAATGAAATTTTTTATTTATTAGTGAATAAAATTTTATTTTTTAAAATTTCTGACTTACTATAATTAAAAAATATCCACCTTCTTAAGTATATCATGCATACATACCAAACCCAAACAAAAAATTACGCCAATTATTCCTTTTACTTGGATTCCAATAAAAATTGCAGCAAGCGTCGCAAGTGGATTTAATCCAACATTTACTGATACTAGTTTAGGTTCTAGTATTTCTCTAATTAAAGATAAGATAAAAAATATTACAGTCATACTTATAGCTATAAAATAATTTTTTATAAGAAAATAGTAAACAATCACTGGAAGGTATATTGTTATAATACCTAGAAATGGAATTAAATCCATTAAAGCTCCCACAAACCCTACTATCAAACCATATTTCAATCCAAATAAAGCAAAACTCCCCCAGATTGCAAAAAATGTTATAGCCATGAGTATTGTATAAGCCCTTATATATCCAACAAGAGAAAGACCTGCTTCTTTTTTTACGTTTTTTACCTTCTTTCTAACATCAGTAGTAAACATATTGTAAAAATTATTTTCAATTTTATCTAAATCTTTTGCTATAAAATATGTAGCAATAAACAAAGTAATTATAAATATTATAATATATGGGATGGAAGTAGCTAATCCAAGAATACTTGTAAGAAGATTTTTTGTAATTTGCATCACTTCACCACTAAATTTATTTACTAATTGCTCTACATCAAAATTAGCTATTTCTTGAAATGTTTTCATAAAATCATTTATTTTATTTAAGAAATACATAATAGTATTGCTTATATCTTCAGGATTAGTAGATATGTTATTTAAAAATCCCATTAGTTCTTTTACTGAGTTTATTACTATTATTGTAGTAACTGTACTCACTATGGCAACTGCAAGAAAACTTAGAACTAGTGTAGATACACCTTTGTTTATGTGGAACTTATTTTCTAATTTTTGTGATATAGGATTAATCATAAGTGCTATTATACCACCTAAAAAAAATGGAGCTATGTATGGAAAAGCTTTATAAATAAAAATAAATAAAAATGTATATATACAAAAAAAGATAGTATTATTTTTTAATTTGTATAAGAAATTATTCTCTAGTATGCTCATCTTAAAAATCTCCTTTCTTCTAATTTATATTTTTATTTTGTCCATTTCATACTAGTTTTATTTGAATATAAAATAAAAATAAGTGCATGTAATATAAAATTTAACTTTTATATTACATGCACTTATAATATTTAAGAACATTATCACATTATGTATATATTCTTATTTTTTTAATTCTATTTTTTTCTATACTCTCTATACAAAATCTTATATTATCGACTTCAATTACTTCATTCTCTTCTGGCAATCTGCTCAAATGTCCAATTATAAATCCACCTATAGAATCAAATTCTTCAGATTCTAAGTTTACACCAATAAGTTCATTAACATCACCAATTTTAGTACTTCCATCTACAATATACTCATCTTCTTTTATAACCTGTATTTCATCTTCTTCTTCATCATATTCATCCTCTATATCGCCAACAATCACTTCTACTAAATCTTCTATAGTTAAAAGACCAGATGTTCCACCATATTCGTCTACAACTATGGCCATTTGGCTTTTTTCAAGCTTCATCTCTTCAAGAAGTTGTGTTATTTTTTTGAATTCATATGTGAAAAAGGGCTCTCTCATATAGTTTTTAATGTCAAATGATTCTATTTCTTCATCTGATAAAAATATAATGTCTTTTATATTAAGTATTCCTACAATATCATCTATAGTCTCTTCATACACAGGCATTCTACTCAATTTTTCAGTTTTAAATACCTGTATTATCTCATCATAACTATCTTCCATATCTATAGCTACCATATCTATTCTTTGTATCATTGCATTTTTAGCTTGCATATCTCCAAATTCAAATACATTATTTATGATTTCTCTTTCTTCCATTTCAAGGACGCCTTCTTCATGGCTTACATTTACCATGGTTTTTAATTCTTCTTCAGTTATGAATGATTTGGCTCCTTTATTTGTTATACCGAATAATTTAAATATAACACTTGTGATTATGTTAAATACCCATACTATTGGTCTTAATATAAATATAATTACTTTTATAGGTTTGGATACTAATAGAGAAACCTTTTCTGAATTACTTGCTGCTATTGTCTTTGGAGTGATTTCACCAAATATTAATACTAACACTGTCATAACAGCTGTAGCAAGTGCCACTCCTTTTTCTCCCATTAATCCTATAAATAAAGATGTTGATATGGATGTTGCTGCTATATTTACGACGTTATTTCCAACTAATATAGAACTTAAAAGTTTATTTGGATTTTCTATTAATGAACTTACTAACTTAGCTCCTTTAACTCCTTCATCTTGCATATATCTGATTCTGATTTTACTCAATGACATTAAAGCCGTTTCAGATGCTGAGAAAAATGCAGACCCCATAAGTAATACTATTAAAAATATAATCTGAATCAAATTATTGGGCGATTCCAACACTTACCACACTCCTAATTACATGTTTTTATATTAATATTAATTATAAATAACTTTAATATTAGTTTTAATTATATCACAATTATATATTTTTTGGAAATATTAGATAATATATTCAATTAACATATGTTTTTAACTATATTCAATTTTTACTTGAGAACCTACTCCAGCCTCACTAGATGAAACTATTAACTTAACAGGAACTCTATTTTTAAGTTCCTCGACATGACTTATTATACCCACACTTAGATTATTACTATGCAATCTTTCCAAGGATTCTATAACAATTTCTAAAAGTTCACTGTCTAGTGAGCCAAAACCTTCATCTAAAAAGAAGAATTCTAGAGGTGCACTTCCCTTTAATTGTATCTGAGATGAAAGAGCAAGTGCTAGTGATAGAGAAGTTAAGAATGTTTCTCCACCAGATAGGGTATCAATACTTCGTCTTTCTCCTCCATTAAAATTATCTCTCATTACAAAATTCAGTGTCGAATCAATTTCAAGTGCATATCTTCCTTTTGTTATTCTTTCCAATCTTTTTGATGCTTCCAAAGCGATATATTTTAATTGGTTTGTAGAAACATATTCTACAAACTTATTTCCTTGCACACATTTATCTAATTCCTCTAATAAATCTACCTGATGTTCAACCACTTTAAGTTCTTTATTAAAATCATTTATCTTATCTAAAGAGTCTTTTAATGTTATTAGCTTATTTTGATTAGCTCCAATATCTTTCGATATATTACCTATCTCAACTTTTAGATTATAAATCTCGTCTTTTAATTGCTCAAAGTATTCCTTCTTTACAGTCCTTCCATTTAACTTTTCTTTTGATGACTTTATTTTAAATGTCAATAATTTTTGTTCTTCTTCATACTCTAATATCTCTTCAATTAATTTTTTTATTTCATCGCCATCTAATAAAGCTCTCTTTACTGCATATATACTTTCAAATTTATTTTCTGCTAGTAATCCATTTAATATTAATTTTTGTTCTTTATATTGCTCTCTAGCTGTTTTAAGCCTACCATCTATATTGTGTTTTTCAGCAATATTTTTTTCATACTCTAATCTTTGCTCTTCTAATTTTTTTCTACTTGATTCTTCTTGTTCTAATATCTTACATATATTTTCTTCAACATTATGTAAAAGATTTTTAGCCAAATCACCCTTAGTTATGTTAATAACTTCTTTATACTTATTTTCTCTATGCACTTTTTTTTCTACATATAATTCTCTAGCTCTTATTAACTCTATCTCTATCTCATGTAGTTTACTTTCATTTTCTCTTATTTTAAGGTCTAATGAGTCTCTATTTTTTAACAACTTTGAGTATCCAGTGCTTAATAATTCTAATTTTTTTTCATTTTCTCTTATTTCTTCTACCTTTGATGATAAATTAGAAACTTTAGTAATCGTCTTTAACCCTATATACTCCTGTTTTAGTTTTCTACATTTATTTTCTAGACTTTCTATCTCTGTATTTAAGTCTCTCGTTAATTTCTTATAGTTATTCAAGCTTTCTTTTATTTTTAATTCTTCTTTTTCAACCTTATTCTTTTCTTCTTTAACCAAAGTTATCTTATTTTCGGTATCTTCTTTCTCTTTCTCCCATTCTTGAATGTTAGATTTAAGCAAAGCAAGTTTTCTTTGTTCGTCATCAAGCTTTTTTAATAATTGACTAGATGGAATATCACCTAGCTTTCCTTTTACATCTTCCAATTCTTTAGTTTTCATTTTTTCTACAGACAAATATCCACTTACTTTAGCATTTAATTCCTCTATATTGCGTCTTATACTTAATTTTTCTTTTTCCTGTTTCTCTAGTTTTTCTTTGACAAAAGCTATATTTTCATCATATTTGGTTATATTATGGTTTTCATGATGTTTTGACCCACAAACTGGGCATGGCATATTTTCTTTTAACTCACGTCTAAGTTCAGATGCTAAATTTAAATATTTTAGTTCTTCTAGCTCTTTTTCCAAGTCTTCTCTGTTTTTTCTATTATTTTCAAGTTTCTCATTTAGTAAATTTATTTCTCTTTCAGTATTAAACTTGCTTTCTAGTACTATCTTTAATTCATCTTGTATACTATTCTTCTTAATTTCATTTTCTTTAGTATTGTTTGCTTTATTTCTTAATTCAGTTACATATTCAGATTTTAAAAGTAAATCTGCACTCTTACCAGGACATTTTTTAAGAAGAACATCTAAGTGAAGAGATAAATTGTCTAAATTACGTTTTGTATCATTTTTATCTTTATCAATATATCTGATTTTTAAATTTATGTCTTCTGTCTCTTTTAGTATTTCTTCTAATTTATTTATTTTTTGATTCTTCTCTTCTAAGACCTTATTATAATCTTTCTCATATTCATATGCTAAAAATATCTTTTGCTTTAATTCAGCACTTATATTTACTTTATCAATTTTTCCTTCAACTTCTTTTATGGACTTAATTACTGCATCTTTTCTAGATTCAGCCTCTTGTTTTACTTTTTCTAATTCTACTTTATTCTTATTTAAATTAATTCCATTTTCTTTTAACTCTTTTAACTCTTTATCCAGTAAAACTAACTCCTCTTCTAGTTTTATTGCCTGTTGTAACCTTATTTTTTCTTCACTTAACTTAGGGACTTCTTCATTTTTAATTCTACTTATTTTTTCATATCTATTTTTTATGACCTCAAGTTCTTGATTTAATATCACTAATTTCTTTTCTAAATTATTTACAGTAAAGCTATCTTCATTTATTTTTTTTTCTAGATTTTGAACAGAGCCTATGTATGGGTCTACTTTTCTTGCATTATTATCACTTTCTACAGTAGTAGTTTTTTCCTTTATCTCGTTACTTTTTAAATTAAGTTCATTTTTTCTACTCTCATTTTTCTCTAATTTTAATTGCTCTTCATATACTGCCTTACTCTCTTCATAGGATTTCTGAGCCAAATCTAAAGCTTTATTCTTCTCTTTTTCTATTTGTTTTAATTCTATTAATTCTTGGTTTATATTGTTGTATACTTCTTCTGTAATTCCATCATATTGACTTAATTTTGATTTTAAATCTTTTAAATTTTGTAAATGTAGATTTTTTCTCTTTTTTACTTTTTCTCCAAGACTTCTTCCATATTTCTCAAGATTGAAAATTCTCTCTAGCATATCTCTTCTATCCGCACGTGACAATCTTAGAAACTCATTAAATTTATCTTGTGGCAAAACTACTGACCTAGTAAAATCATTAGCTGTTAATCCTACAACTTGAGCTACTTTTTCATTCACTTCCACAACCTTATCAGCTAAAACATTTTTAGTATTGTCATTCAATATCTCTATTAATCTAGCATTAGAAGTCTTTGTCCCTGTTTTACTTCTAGCAATAGTCCTATCTACAATATACCTTCTTCTAGTATTTTTACTTCCTATCTCAAATTCATACGATATAATTGCCTTATCACATACGCTATTTATATATTCTTTTGTATTTCTGGATATATTTCCATACATAGCAATGGTTATTGCATCTAAAATTGTAGATTTTCCACTTCCAGTAGTTCCAAATATCCCAAACAAACCTCTTTCAATTAGCTTTTCAAAGTCTATAACTTGTTTATCAATGTAGCTATTAAGTCCTGTAACTTCTAACCTAATTGGTCTCATCTGCTGATTCACCCTCTTCACTTATTATATCTAGAAACAAATCCATAAGCTCCCCTTTTGGCTCTACACCCCTACTAAAAGAATAAAATTCTTTAAATAACTCTGCCATAGACTTTTCTTTTATATCTACACTTTCTTGTTCATAACAAGATGTTATTATTGGTTTTATTTCTATTATGTCTTTTAATAATTCCTTCATTTTTTTTATTTCATTCTGTGATATTATCTCATCGGTATTTATTTCAAAGTATGACCAAATATCTCTATCTTGATTTTGCTCACATATATCTAAAGCTTCTTCTATACCATTACATTTAAATACTTCTATAGGTTTATAATTATTAAAATATACTTCCTCGATTATTGGTTTTTCACCAGCTTTTATATCCACTATGTATGCACCTTTTGTATATGCTCTTTCATCTTTACTATATTGAAGTGGAGAACCTGAATAGTATGCATTTAAACGTTCAGAAGCTTTTTGTTGTTTATGCAAATGTCCTAATGCAGTATATTGAGCTTTTTCTGGTAAGTCTTTTCTTTCGACCAAAAAACTCCCCCCCAGTTGTATTGGTCTTTCTGATTCAGTACTCTCTCCACCTATTACAAATATATGTGATACTGCTATATTTATAGTATCACTTCTAAAATTTTCTTCTAAACTTTTAAATATATTGCCTACTTTTTCAGAATAAGTTTTTTGTTTTTCCAAATCATCTTCACTTGAAAAAACTTCATTTAACCTTTTTTCACTTGGATAAGGTAATGTAGCAATTACAACACTTTCTCCATTTATATCTAGTGTTGTGCATCCTTGTATTGAATCTGTTATTTCAAATCTTTCATACTTAGCTTTGGTTGTAGAACTTGATGGATATCCAAATATAAGTATTCCTTGTTCATGTGCTAGAGGTGTTATTGCAGAAAGTCTCTCTGGATTATCATGGTTTCCTGAAATTATTAATACACACCTTTGCCCATTATTAGCAAGTTTTGAAACAGTTTGATAAAACAGTTTTTCTGCTTGTGCTGGAGGATTCGAGGTATCATATATATCTCCCGCAATTACAACCATATCAATTTCATTTGATTCTACTATTTTTATAAATTCCTCACAAAACTTTGCTTGTTCCTCAATTCTAGAATGGCCCTCTAGGGATTTCCCTAGATGCCAATCTGATGTATGAATAAATCTCATCTTTTCCCCTTCCTCTACCTTTATGTTTAATTTATATAAAAAAACTAATAACAAACAGCTTCATCAACACCAAATAAATATATACATTTTTCTTTTACTGACTTCCCAGTTAGAGTTTCAATAACATCTGCATATAAATCTAGTTGTTTTTTATATTTCTCTATTATTTGGTTTATATTTTCTTCATTTACAAAGTCGGTTTTATAATCAACTAAAACTATTTGATTATCTTCCTCAAAATAAGCATCAACTATACCTCTTAACATGACACTTTCTTTATCATAAAGTTTTTTATCATCATTTTTTATCAATTCTTCATAAATATATATATCTTTCATATTCACTTGTGCATAAATTGATTTTTCTCTATTTATAAGTTCAGCATTCAGCATTCTTTTCCCTATGTCGGAAGCAAAAAACTTATATATTTTATATGGATTTACTATACTAGCTTGTTTTTCTGTTATTACGCCTTTTGAAATAAGGCTTTTTATTTGTAACTTTATATCATTTACAGTATTTACTTTTTTTAAGTCTAAAACTTCCATAACTAAATGGACTATTGTACCTCTTTCTGCTCCATTTATCTTTTCTCTTTCTTCATCATTTTGAATAAATAGAGGTTTTTTTAGTATTACTTTTTGTTCAAAGATAGTATTTATTAATTCTTCTTCATAGTTATTTTGTATTTTTTTTATTTCTGTAACAGATATACTAGCAGGTTTTCTTGTACTAAACTCATATGGATATACATAATTTAATTTTCCTTCTATTTCAGTATAATAATCACTGTCATGCTTATCTACATCTATTTTTTCAAGGATTTCTTCAATACTTTCATTTTCTTCATTAGTCTTTCTTTCTATTAAGACATCATTCTTGTTCCATAGTTTTCCACTCCATTTTGAATTATGGTCAACATTAAAGACTGCATCTAAGCCTACTTCTTCCAATAAATTAGACAAATCCTTATGTTTTAATACACAAGGCATTATCCAATCCAGAAAATTTTTACCTTTTAATATCTCGTATTGTGATATTGTATCCAGACCTTCAATTCCATTTGCCCATCTTTTTATACTATCTTGTATATTTCTAGTAGAACCTGTTATAATTAATTTTTCTTTAGCTCTTGTAAATGCAACATATAAAACTCTCATCTCTTCTGATAAATTTTCTATATTTATTTTACTTTTTAATGCTTCTTTGGCTATACTTGGAAAAGAGATTCGTCTTTCATAGTCCACAAACTGAGGTCCATACCCTAAATTATGATGATATAAAATACTCTTTTTAAAGTCTTGAGTATTGAAATTTTTACCCATTGCAGAACATATAACTACTGGAAATTCTAATCCTTTACTTTTATGGATACTCATTATCCTAACAACATTTGCATTTTCACCAAGTGTCTTTGCACTTCCCATATCAGAACTGGATTTTTTTAATTTTTCTATAAAATTTACAAAGTTGAATATTCCCTTAAAGCTAGTTTCTTCAAATTGTTTTGCTCTTTCAAACAGTACTTTTAAATTAGCTTGTCTTTGACTTCCACCTGGTAATGCTCCAACATAAGCATAGTATCCAGTCTTTGTGTACAAATACCAGATAAATTCGTCGGTACTCATGTACATTGATTTTTCTTTAAAGTCCTTTAATTTAACAAAAAAATCCTTGCTTTTACTTATACATTCTTTACTTGGTACAAACTCAGACTTATTTTCATTTTGATAATCCGTAAACTCGTCATACTCTGATGTACTTTCTAAAACCTCATAAAAAGTCTTATCTTTGTTCTGAATTCTAATATCAATCAAATCCTCTGGCGTAAATCCAAATATAGGAGATTTTAATACAGATATAAGTGGTATATCTTGTATTGGATTATCTATTATTTGAAGTAATGATAATATAGTTTTTATTTCAATTGTATCAAAATACCCTACTCCAACATCTGCATAGGTTGGTATATCCATATTCATCAATTCATCTGCAAACACTGGAGCCCATGCAGATGTAGCTCTTAAAAGAATCACTATATCTCTAAATTCAACAGGTCTATATCCATCAATTCCTTTATCGTATACTTTTTGAATTTTTCCATCTTCGTTAACTTTCATTAAATCTTTGATAATCTTTCCAACCATTCTAGCTTCAAGTTGTATATTATCTAACTTTTCTTCTTCTTCTAATTCATTTTCTTCATTATTGGCATTATCATCTTTATTATTTATAATATCATCATCAAGTTTATTATCTTTTTGTATAAGATGTATTTCTGTTGCTCCACCAACAATAGAGGTTTCATCTGTGTCTAACTTAAAATCAGCTCCCAAATTTAGTCTTTCTTTTTCCGTATATTCAATTTCTCCTATATTTTCGTTCATTATATTTTCAAATATATAATTTACAGCATCTACAACTTCTGCTCTACTTCTAAAGTTTTTATAAAGCATTATTTTTCTATGAGAACTTCCCTTTTTATCATTGTAGTTATTGTACTTTTGTAAAAATAATTCTGGCTTTGCTTGTCTAAATCTATATATACTCTGCTTTACATCTCCAACCATAAACCTATTTGGTGTTTCTGTGTTAGCCACAGCTTTAAGCAATACTTCCTGCACTAGATTACTATCTTGATATTCATCTATAAATATCTCATAAAACCTCTTTCTATATCCCAATGCTATATCAGAAGGTATAATATTACCTTCTTCATCTACATTTGTTAGTATATTTAAGGCAAAATGCTCTATATCATTAAAATCTATTATTCCTTTTTCGCTTTTCTTATTACTATATTCCTCTTCAAATCTCAGTACAATATTAGATATAGGCTTGACTATATTATAAAGATATTTTATTTCTTCTTTAATTGAGTCATTATCTTTATTGAATGTAGCATTTACTATACTTTCTAAAGATTTTTTAGCTTTATCTCTCATAGACTTTGCTTTTTCTTTTGATTCTTTTATATATGAAGGAGCATCTTTCGGGATTCTTTTTATTCCTTTTACATAGTTTTCAAAAGACATACCTGCCATCTTTTCATACGCTTCATTCCAGGATTTATTACATGCTTCTGAAATATCTACTATTTTTTTATACTCAATAGCTAACTTTTCTGCAAAAGTTTCTAATTCTTCTATTGATTCAACTTCTTTTAATGCCTTTTCCATATTTAAACAAAGACCATTAATTTCTATTTTTACAGTATCTAATATAGCTCTAGCCCAAATAGACTGTGAAAAATCAAAATCCTCATCGATATTAAATCTCTCTGCTGAATCAATTAACCATTTTTTAGGTTTAGGAGAAGCCATTGCAAATGAGTATATTCCTAAAATAATATCTTGTACTTCCTTGTCTCCTCCTCTTTCTGCATAACTTTCAACTAAATTTAAAAATCCCTCATTTCTTTCTTCATACAAGGTTTCAAATACATCTTCTATTGCTTCTTGTTTCAAAATAGCACATTCAGTTTGGTCTCCTATTCTAAAATTAGGGTCTAAGTTTATTCTATGAAAGTTTGATTTTATAACATCCAAACAAAATGAGTGTATTGTTGTAATGCTAGATTTATTCAATAGAACCAGTTGATTTTGTAAATGTTTATTTTCTGGATTTTCATCTAGTGATTTTCCTATAGCATCACCTATTCTCTCTCTCATCTCTGATGCAGCAGCATTAGTAAATGTAACAACTAATAACTTATCTATATCGATTGGATTTTCCCTACTTGTTATCATTTGAATTATACGCTCAACTAGTACTGCTGTTTTTCCTGACCCAGCAGCTGCTGCAACCAATAAATTGCAGTCTCTACTTTCTATGACTTCTAGTTGCTCTTTTGTCCATTTAGGAGAACTCACTAATCAACATCTCCTTTCATCATTTTTATTATCTCTTCATTGCTTTTATTGTTTAGAATTTTATATTTATTATCTTTCATAGTTGAATCAAATTGACATATGGCTGAATAATCACAAAAATCACATGATGTTCCATCTTTATGTTTATATGGGGCTATACATATTTCTCCACTCAACATGTCCTCACATAAATCTTTTATAGCATGTTTTACATATTTTCTAAGTAGTTTAAAATCCTCATAAGTTACTGCTGATGTACTTTTACCTACATTTCCATCTTTAGTAAGACCTACTGGTATTACTAAAGAATTTTTTCGTTCTCCATCTATTAATGATTTATCCATTTCTTTTATTATATGTGAATCTTTTATTACAAGCCCTTTCATTCTAAGCTCTTTTAGTATTGCTTCTTGTATTTCTTCATCATCTTTGTCTTCATTAAATTTTGCTATTGGATTATTTATTCTACAATATAATATTGCAGCTGGATTTATATTTATATCTTCACCTTTTACACTTTCAAGGATTGCATCTAAATACACAAGTAATTGTAATTGTAGACCATAATATATTTCTGTCAAACTTATGGATTTATTACCTGACTTATAATCTACTATTCTTATATATTTATTTTCTCCTTCTTTAAATTCATCAACTCTGTCTATTTGCCCAATTAGATTTACTTCTTCTCCATTGTCTAATACTATTTTTATAGGAGGATATTTTCCGTCTCTTCCAAAATTAACTTCATAATCTATTGGCTCAAATGAACCTTGTTTTATTTGTTGACTGATTATATCTACAGCAGTTGTCAACATATTTTTTAATCTATATGCAAGATATTTGTACCTTTCTGAACTATTTAATATATACCCTGGTATCTTTGAAATTATTTCATCAACTATTATATCTATCTTTAATTCTATATACTTTTCATCAATGTCTCTCCAAGATAAATTATCTTGTGAAAGCTCCTTTGAAAATCTATCTAAAATATTGTGAATGAAAGTTCCCAAATCTGGTGGTGTAAATGAGTATTCTTTACGTTTTCGAGCTTTTAAACCGTACTGTATAAAATAAGCAAATGGGCACTCTGCATATTTTTCAAGCCTAGATATACTGAGAGAATTACTTTTATATAACGACCTTATCTTTTTCTCTTCAATCTTATGAACTTGATTAGTATAACTAAGACCTTTTATAACCTTTTTTGTTATGGAACTATACATTTCATCCTTTAGATAATATCTATATATATCTAGCCAAATACTATTAATATCTTCTTTATTATAACTATCACTATCATAATTTTTTATTACATTTATAAGTTCATTAAATGTAGGTGATTTAACAGTTATTTTTTTTAGTACATCTTCATCATTTTGCTTATCTTCTTCTACTAAATAACTTTTATTTTCTATATTTGGAAATATCTTTTTAAGTCTTGATATAATTATTGATGGTCTAAGAGTTTTACCCTCATGGTCAGATATCGGATATGTTATGATTAAATTCTCAGATGTAGAGGTAAGAGCCTTATATACTAGAAATTGTTCTTCAAAACTTCTAGTTTTACTATCAATGTCAACTTCAATTCCTTTACTTCCAAGGCTTTCTCTATCATTATCACTCAATATCCCACTATCCTTTGTAATCAGAGGAAATACACCATCAGTAGTTCCAATTAGATATAAATATTTAGTATTTGGATTTTTCATTCTATCAATACTACTTACAAGTACCTGGTCTATACTAGGAGGAACTAGTCCTAATTCATATTCATCAAAACCTAAAGTTATCAGTTTTATAAATTTTTCTAAAGAAATTATTTCATCACCCATAAGCTCGACCATTTGGTCTAGTACATCCACTACTATATCCCAAACTTGTGAGTATTGATTGGCAACATCAAGTTCCCCTTTGTCTTTAAAATTTACTATTAAACTTTCTATAGTTTCTGGCATATTTATATCTAGTAAAAATTCATATATATATTTACATATTTCTTTTACTCTATTTTTTCCTTTTAATTTTTCTTGTAAAGTGATTATTGGCTCTAATACTCTATTTTTTATTTCATTTATTTTGTCTTTTAATTCTAGCTCAAATTCACTTTCTTCACTAGAAAGACTCTGTGTTATTCTATAATCCCATTTTTCATCAAACCATTTCTTACCTTTAATTCCATTAGCCAGTACATAATTTTCTAGTAAATTTATATCATTATTATCAATTCCTATAAGTCCACTTTTTAAATATCTAAACATAGTCTCATATCCATATCGTCTATTTTTCATTTCTAAAGCTGAAATAATTAAAATAACTATTGGATTACTTTTTGCTTCTCTCTTCTTATCTATAAAATTTGGTATATTATATTGGTTAAATATAGAGTGTACTAAAAAATCATATCTATTTAAATCTCTTGTAGCAATAGTTATATCTCTATATCTAACATTCTTATCTCTAACTAAATGTACAATTTCTTTAGCTATTTCTTCTACCTCTGAATATAAATTATTAAATTCTTTGATTTTTATATTTTCAGTTGGTTTTAAATATGTTTTATATGGATAAGCATTATAAAATTTTTCTAAGTGTTGTAATTCTTTAATTTCCTCAAATCTTTTTATAATACCTGTATTCAAATTTACTTGTGGTAGTATTTTTATTCCTTCTTCATTGCACAATTGAGTTAATTTTGAATAAGTAAATTTAGTTCTAGAAAATACATCTGCTTTACTATATCCAATATAATTAATATCATCAACAGTCAAAGAAATACTGACATTTTTAGTTTTGTTTAATATGCTCTTTATTACATTGTACTGATTTGGTGTAAAACCTGTAAATTCATCTATATAAATACAAGCTCCTTCTAAATAACTACTTAATTCTATCCTATTTGCCAATGAAGTTAGCATATCTTGAGCATCTACGTAATTTTCATGTAGTTTTCCTTCAAAAGAATTATATATCTTACTTATGTCTTTTAATTTTAGGCTTAAAGTCTCATTATCTAATTCTCCAGATATATTCTCTAACATCTCAGGACTTATATTATACTGTTTCATTTCTGATATCATATCTGTAATTGAACTTACAAAACCAGATTGTGACTTTGATTTTGAAAATACATTTAATTCTTCACTTACATCTTCAATTGCTCTATATACCATCATTGCTTTTCCACTAGAATTTATATTTACATCGGTTAATCCTCCTGCTTGAGAAAAAACTATATTACTTAGTGTTTTGAAACTAAGCACCCTAACTCTTAAATACTTATCTTTTTCTTTACCTAAAAATAGTTTACTTACTCTATTTTCAGCCTCAAATGTGTATTGTTCTGGAACTAAAAGTATAATTGATGTAGTTTCATTTTTTTGAGCTTCTCTTTTAATTTCATCTAGTATATAAGTAGATTTTCCACTTCCACCTCTACCTAATATAAACCTAAGTCCCATAAATTTCCGCCTCCAAAATACTATAATCTATTTCTTTACCATTACATAATTTATTGAATTCACAATACTTGCAATGATTCTTGTTTCTATAGCACATACGTTCTTCTTTATTATATACCTTTTCTATATCATTGTATAGATTGTCTTCGTATGTATGTTCTTCATAATTAGTATTCTTTATCATACTTATATAAGTTTGAATTTTATTTTTATTTGCTTCATGCTTTTCCTCGTCATATGAAATGATGATTGGTAGGTCATCAAATTCAGGTTGATAGTATCTCATATTTATATCTTTAACATTTATGTCCATTTTTAAAACTTTTGGGATTACTTCTTTTGCTAAAAACATATAAACAATTGTTTGTATTCTATTTTCTACATTTTTATAGTCAATCTTTTTAGACTCAGTTTTCCAGTCCCATATCTCTATACTGTCTTTTCCAATTACAACTAAATCATACTTTGCCTGTATTATATCTTCTTTTAAAGTCATCCTTACTTCATATTCTGGTAGATATATTTTATCTTCTTTAATAGGAACTACTTTTTTTATATTTTCAATCCATTTTAAAAATTTTTTACTATTTTTATCACCTTCATTAGAATAGATTCCAAGGGGTATATTACTAAAATATCTTTCGCAAATTAAATGAAAATCTCTTCCTGTTTTTAAACTTTCATAATACTCTCTACTACCAATATCATCATTTTTCCAATTTATTCTATCAATATATTTATATTTAAACTTCAATGGACATGATTTATATGTGTTAATTGAATTTTGACTATAAGAAAAATATTTTAATTTATCATTCACTCATATCACTTTCCTCTTAATTTTATTTTTAATAACTATTTACTACTATATATTGTTTTAACTTTTTTCAATCAATATTTTAAACAATATATTGATGTAACTTATCATATATTAATTTGACCTCTTTTCAATAATATGTCGGTTCAGTCTGCTTAAATATATACTTGGTTTTTGCTCTTTTCTTTTATTGCCTATATCATTTTCATCTCTATAAGCACTTCCTGAAAGTACTAACATCTCCTTTGCTCTAGTAATTCCTACATATAAAAGTCTAATTTTTTCATTTATAGAATCAATCTTAGTCTTATGAGCATAATCAGTTGAGATACTTCCTTTTAATATAGCTTCGATTTCTGATTTAACAATTGCCATAGGATTTTTGTATTTTTCTTTTAAATACCATTTATCACTCTGAAATTTTTGATTGATATTGTCAGGGAAATTATATTCAACAAGACCTAATAAAAACACACAATCCCACTCCATTCCCTTTGACTTATGATAATTACATAATGTTATACTACCAGGCTCTGGCTCATATCCATTTATCTCATATACTACATCTATTATGTGATTGAATACTTTATTTTTTACATCGAATAATAAATTATATACATCCTCTAAATCCATATGTATATTTTCTGATACTAGATACTTTATATAAAAAGATATATAATCAAGTACAGCCTTATCTTCTTTTTCTAAATTAAGTTTTTTGCCAATAAATAAAACTAATAAGTCTAACCTTATTATTGGATATTCTAATATATGTTTTATAATATCTATTCCTTTTTTGAAATTCAAATATACCTCACTTTCTTCATTAATTTCTATTAAATCAGTGTCTAACTTACTAAATTCAAAATTGTAGATGATTTCTTCTGTCGAATAGTCTTTTAATACTTCTAAAAAATTCTTCTCATCTGCTTCATTATCAATATTTATAAAAACCTTATCAAGTACATTTATTAGCTTTTCTACATCATCACAATGTAGCATAAAATCAATAATAGATGCTATGTTGTTTATAATCTTCCTCTTACTCAAAGAATTTGGCCCTAATTCTTCAAAAGTTAGATTGTACTCCCTAAGTTCTTTAGCAACTTGTGTAACTTGTTCATTAAATGGGACTAATATACCTATACTTTTATCTGGGTATTTATTTTTTATCCCTTTAACATATTTAGCAGTTTGCTCTATTTCATTTTTCCAACTCTCATACCACTTTACATTTATATTATAATGTTCTGGGTTAGGATTTTCTTTATACCCCATTCCATTTGGTACAGTCTTTATTTGCATATCTTCAAGAGCATGTCTACATTCTTCCTGTCTAAATTCCTTTGTAACATAATCCACAAGAGTATTTGCTAAATCAAGTATATCTTTTGAACTTCTATTTGACATATTCATCCTGTGACAGAAATCTGCATTATTTATAAATTCTTTAAAAAATCTGGGGTCTGATGATGAAAAAGTTCCTGTTATACTCTGATTTATATCCCCAACCCTAACTAAATTTTTATTTTCGCTAGATATAATTTTTATTATATTACCTTGAATTTCATTTGAATCCTGACATTCATCTTCAAAAATATATTTGTATCTAGTCTGAAACTTCTTTCTAAGTGCTTCATCTAAACTCAAAGTTTTTTCTGCTAAAATTAATATATCATCATAATCTAATAATCCATTTTGCTTCAACTTCCTATCATATAACTTATATATTGGTAAAATAATTTTAAGCATTCCTTTATGCCCTCTTGACAATATTTCTTCAAGTTTATCTGGAGAAATACCTTTATACTTAAGTTCACTTATTGCATTTCCTGCAAATTCAAAAAAACCTCTTTCCCAAGCTTCAAGAGTTATTTCTTTCCAACGCTCATCTTTTTGCTCTTTTAGAAACCATCTAAAAGCTCTTTCTCCTCCTTCAAATCTAAATCTATTTATACATTCATTTAATATAATATTTTTTTGTAAATCGTCAGCTATATTAAAATCCTCACTTAACATTACAGCTTCTGGTTTTTCCTTTATTATCTTTACAGCTAAACTATGTATGGTCATTACTTCATATGAACTAGCATCATCTATTTTATTCTCTTCAAGAATTTTTTTTATTCTACCTTTAAAATTATTTACAGCACTGTTCATATAAGTAAGAACTAATATCTTTCCACCTTTATGCTTCTGCTCAAGTAATAGCTTTGCTACTAAGTTTGTTATTATAAATGTTTTTCCTGCACCTGGTACTGCTGGTACCGCCATAGTACCATTATCATAATTTATTATTGGTATCTGATCTTCTCTATAATTTATATTAATCATAATTTTTATCTCCTTTATGTGAGATTTTTAAAAGTATACTATATAACATACTTTCTTGAATATATCCATTAATCGTATACTCACTCTTGTATGCATAAATTTTATTTGCATTTAGTAACAAATTATATACAGTATTGTATAGATAATATTTCTTATAATATTCTTCCATTTCATTTGTATAAATCTTTTTTTCCTCAAAAGATTTTCTAAGTACAATCAAATTGCTTATATCTTTTTCTATTTTCATATTCCAAGCATTACTTCCTATATCTACCCATATTTGTATACTTCTATCTATATTTGATGATATATACGAATAAGGAGTAGTTATTACTATTTTATCTTTAGATTTTAACTCTTCCATATCAACAACAGAGTAATAATCATTTATTGTAGTCTTTAAAGCTTCTATGAATATCTTTTCTTCTTTCATATCAAGTAAACTTATACTTTCACTAAAAGATTCACTTTCAGCTATTATCTTTTTACATAACCCAACATTCTTCTTACCTTCTTTTAAACCTAGCATTTTATCTATATAGAACTGAATTAAAAATTCATGTATTTTTATATCACTTTTCTTCTTTTCTTCAATATACTGTAAAATGTCACAGTACTGACTATATCCATTTATATTATCAATACTTAAATTTCTTGTTTCATTGAGAATTTTAAATGCCTTTATCCTATTTATTTCTAAAAGAGTTTCTAAAAAACTTAAATATTCATCTTCTTTTATAAAATCTAAATGCCCATAAAATATACATGTAGCTACTACCAGTGCATTTCCATATGGATAATCTATAACTTTTTTATCCTTTTTAGTATTAAAAACATCTATATTTTTTTCTATCAAAGAGTCTCTAATCTGATACTCCAATATAGTATTATTTATAGGAGATATAATTGCTATATCTCTTGGAGATATACCATCTTCTATAAGAGATATAATTTTTTCACTTATTAAATCTAACATTTCATTGTACAGTTGGCTTGATTGATTTAATTCCACTTTTGCATTTAATAAGTATAAGTCTTCTATTCCTATGTTCTTCTTTTTAATCTTATCTTTTTCTTGTGATTCAATTTTTGATATTATCTTTTCATTTATATAGTCCATATCTGCATTATTAAATACAGAGTAATCTTTGCTATAATCAATATATATATAACTTTCCAATGCATTATCTAATGCTTTTACAATAAAATCAACTTCTACATTACTTGAATTTTCAAGGCTATCCACTATTATATATCTCACTTCTTTAAATAAGTTTTTTATATAAGAATCATCAGTAAGCAGATATTGATTATATAGATATACACTTAATGCATTATCTAAAATTGAGTTTGATAATAATGAGTCTATATAATATGATATAATTTCATCCATTTGAGTATATGAAAATCTATATATACTATCTCTGTTTTTCTTTGATGAATATATTTTTTCTCCAATAAAATCAAAATCAATTAAATTGAATGCAGATTTGTTTATATTGGTCATTATACTATTTGCTATTGATTTATTTGTTCCTGTAATATCTTCAAAATAACCTTCTTGTATCCTTTTTTCCTTAACTTTTTGTACTATTAAATATTCACTTAAACTGTTTGATATAAATGTTGGAGATACAGGTTTTTTACTTATTTTATTACATTTTTCTATTATGAGTGGCCAATATTTCAATAATTCTTTTTTTACAAAACCTATATATGTTGTTATTTTCAACTCTTCACTATAATCTAATTTTAAAGACCTTTCATATCTTATTTTTGTATTATTATTTGGTACCAATAGAATAATACTTCTTGAATTATTATAGTTTTTTTCTAATATTTCTCTATATTTATCTAAAGGTTCATCTCTATATTCTCTTAAACCACTTTTTTCAAATAAATATTCCACATAATCACCTTCCTCAATTAAATTAAGTGTATATTATCTAATTATATCATATTGTGTATTTTACAAAATACAATCAAATTATTGCATTTAACTACAAAAAAGACTATATATACATAGTCTTGCATTTATATATGCAACAATGTATATACAGTCTTTGATATTGATACACTTATATTTCATTTTATGACTTTAATGTCAATTTCCAATTATAGATTTACATTAAACTTTTAAATCTTTTTACTTATAATTACTTTAATGACTCTTCTATTCCTTTAGCTATTTGTGTACCCATTTCTTTTACTTTTGCTGGCGAGTTTATTAAACTCATATCACTTGCACTATCCAAAAAGGCACATTCTACAAGTACAGCTGGAATATTATTAGTTCTTAAAACATACAAATAGTCTTTTGTAGAGTCATCGTTTAAAGCTCTCGTTTTTATTCCTCTATTAGTAAGTTTAAACTTTTCTAAAATCCTATTTAATATATTTTTAGCTACCGTCTTAGTAGTTCCTCCATTTTTATCTTTAAGTTTATAAAACACTTCTACTCCATGACCTTTTCTATTATTATCACCATTATAGTGTATACTTGTAAATAAGTCTGGTTTAAGTGAGTTAGATAAAGCAGTTCTACTTCCAAGTGATACAGTTTTATCTGTATCTCTAGTCATAATTACATTTATACCTTTTGAACGTAAATATTCAGTAGTTGCAAGTGAAGTATTTAAATTGTAATCTTTTTCAATCATTCCTCCAAATGAATTTCCAGGTGCTGAACCACCATGCCCTGGGTCAATCATAACTGTCTTAGCACCATTATTACTTCCTGGGTCTGTTGGAGTTGTATTATGTTTAGATAGTGATGCTGCTATAGAATTCATTACATTAGAAGTCAATCCTCCGCCTATTTTATATACCTTATTAGCCGATTTAGCCTCTAAATTAGCTTTATGATATGCTGACACATATGTCTTTGGCGTTATAAGAATTGGTGACTTTAAACTAGCAGCTAATGGACCTGCTGCTAAAGCATCAACAAGTTCATCCGATTTAGCTACTAACATAGCTTCTAATTCGGCATCTGGATAGAATTTCTTTATTACATTTGCATTTGTTTCATGTCTATCTGCACCAGATACTCTATTATTAGTAACATTATCCTTAGTTATATCATTTACTTTATTTATAACATTTGTTGATATCATTTGAGGACCACCTATAAAATAAGCACTTTGTAAATCCTCACTCTCCAGCCATTGATATGTAATATTTGTAATACTATCTTTGTCAGCCACTATAATTGGTTGCTTATCTTGACCTGCTTTTGCTGCTATAGTAAGTGCATCTATTTCTCCACCATCCTTACCATTTGTTATATAAACTTTATCTACATCGTGATTTTTATCTATTTCTTTTGCTATCAATAGAGATGTCTCGTATCTATTAGAACCATTTAGACGAGTTTGATTAGAAGAATTTACAGCTGATTTTATCTGATTAACACTAGTTTTAGAAATAGAATTCTCATCTCCAACGATAATTATATCTTTAGGATTTAGACGTTTTAATTCTGCTTTTACACTATCAGGAACATTATTTTTTTCAACTAAAAGTATTGGTGCATTATATGTAGTTGCTAGTGGAGTTGATATAATCCCATCAATACTTACATCTCCATTTATTATAACTACCTTATCTGCACCATTTTTCCAACCTTCTTTACTTATTTTAACTGCTGTTTCATATCTATCACTTCCTGTAAGTTCTGTAATAGGTGCAGAAGTCTTTCTCAAGTATTTATTTACATCTTTTCTTGAAGTTATATCTTCAATTATACATTCCTGCGTTACATTATAGTCTTTTAAATTTAATCCCAGCTTCTCTAGGTCTTGTTTGTTTAAAGTTTTAGGATTATTTGCACTGTTTATTGTTATACCTTGTAGCTCCCAAACATTTTGATATTCTGGGTCTTTATTGTAATTGATAGTACCTTCGTATGCCCCAGTTGATTTGTTGTAATTTAGAGTTGTATCTAATGGCATGTCATAACATTTATATTTTAATGTAATACTATCTGCTTCTGGTTTTTCTTTAAATTTGACACTAACTTTTGATGTACTGCCTAAAACTATACTTTTTTTCTCTAAGCTTATATTTAAATCTGCATTATTTTCCATAGCATTAGATTCGGTAGCAAATGCCATTGTAGGTGCAACAATTGCCATTGAAAGAATTCCTGTTGTTAATAATTTTGTATTTCTTCTCATATCAATCTCCTTATTTAAAATAAATTTCTGACTTAGTCTTCTTAATTTTTTAATATGTCAAAGTGTATCTACCCAAAATTATAAATAATTTATAAATAAATTATAAAAATAAAATAATAAAAAAATAAATGTATTAAATACATTTATTTATCTTCACTATATCACTTATTGTGATAAAAATCCATAAAAAACAAATAATAACACATAATACCTTAATTTTCATCGTATTTTATAGACAAATATCACAACTTTTAATAGTTAATAATATTCTTTATATCTATGAATGTTTTTATATTATACTTAACTACAAAAGGCTATATATACACTTTTTTGCACTTATATGCAACAGTATATATATAGCCTTTCTTATTAATACAATTATATTTTATTTTGTAGATTTAGTCTAAGTTTAAGACCATAATTAATTTTATATTAAAACCTTTAATGATTCTCATTTAGACTATTTTAGCGACTCTTCTATACCTTTACCGATTTGTGTACCCATTTCTTTTACTTTACTTGATGTATTCAATAAACTCATATCTTTCTCATTGTCTAAAAATGCACATTCTACGAGTACTGCTGGCATATCATTTGTTCTTAAAACATATAAATAATCTTTTGTAGCATCAGTTGATAGTGCTCTCGTCTTAGCACCTCTGTTTTTTAGATTGAACTTTTCTAAAATTCTATTTAATATATTTGTAGCTAAAGTTTTAGTAGTTCCACCATTTTTATCTTCAAGTTTATAAAATACTTCCACACCATTTCCAGTTGTATCAGACGCATTATAGTGTATACTTGTAAATAAATCTGGTCTTAAAGAATTAGATAAAGCAGTTCTGTTTCCAAGTGATAGAGTTTTATCTGTGTCTCTAGTCATAATTACATTTATACCTTTTGAACGCAAATATTCAGTAGTCGCAAGTGAAGTATTTAAAGTATAATCTTTTTCTTTAATACCACCTAATGGTTTCCCTGTTGTACCACTATCTGAACCACCGTGTCCTGGGTCAATCATAACTGTCTTAGCACCATTATTATCTGGGTCTGCTGGAGTAGTATTGTGCTTAGATAATGATGCTGCTATAGAATTCATTACACTTGAAGTCAATCCTCCACCTATTTTATATACCTTATTAGCTGATTTAGCTTCTAAATTAGCTTTATGATATGCTGACACATATGTCTTTGGAGTTATAAGTATTGGAGATTTTAAATTAGCAGCTAATGGACCTGCTGCTAAAGCATCAACAAGTACATCTGATTTAGCTACCAAAACAGCTTCTAATTCATCCTCTGTATAGAATTTTTTTATTACATTTGCATTTGTTTCATGTCTATCTGCTCCATATACTCTATTATTAGTAACGCTATCCTTAGTTATATCATTTACTTTATTTATAACATTTGTTGATATCATTTGAGGACCACCTATAAAATAAGCACTTTGTAAATCCTCACCCTCCAACCATTTATATGTATTATTTGTAATACTATCTTTATCAGTCAATATAATTGGTTGCTTATCTTGACCTGCTTTTGCTGCTATAGTAAGTGCATCTACTTCTCCACCAGTAGCATTCGTTATATAAACTTTATCTACATCATGATTTTTATCTATTTCTTTTGCTATCAATAGAGATGTTTCGTATCTGTTAGAACCGCTTAGACGTGTTTGACTAGCATTTACAGTTGATTTTATCTGATTAGCACTAGTTTTAGAAATAGAATTCTCATCTCCAATTATGATTACATCTTTAGGATTTAGACGTTTTAATTCTGATTTTACACTATCAGGCACATTATTTTTTTCAACCAAAAGTATTGGTGCATTATATGTAGTAGCTAGTGGAGTTGATATAATCCCATCAATACTTACATCTCCACTTATTATAATTACCTTATCTGAACCATTTTTCCAGCCTTCTTTACTTATTTTAACTGCGGTCTCATATCTATCACTTCCTGTAAGTTCTGTAATAGGTGCAGAAGTCTTTCTCAAGTATTTATTTACATCTTTTCTTGAAGTTATATCTTCAATTATACATTCTTGTGTTACATTATAGTCTTTTAAATTTAATCCTAGCTTCTCTAGGTCTTGTTTGTTTAAAGTCTTAGGATTATTTGCACTGTTTATTGTTATACCTTGTAGCTCCCAAACATTTTGATATTCTGGGTCTTTATTATAATTGATAGTTCCTTCATATGCTCCAGTTGATTGGTTGTAATTTATAGTCGTATCTAAGGGCATATCATAACATTTATATTTTAATGTAATACTATCTGCATCTGGCTTTTCTTTAAATTTAACACTAACTTTTGATGTACTGCCTAAAACTATACTTTTTTTCTCTAAGCTTATATTTAAATCTGCATTATTTTCCATAGCATTAGATTCAGTAGCAAATGCCATTGTCGGTGCAACAATTGCCATTGAAAGAATTCCTGTTGTTAATAATTTTGCATTTCTTCTCATATTAATCTCCTTACTTAATGTAAATTTCTATTTTGTTTTATAGATTTAGATTTTTAAAATATATCAAAGAGTATCTACCCAAAATTATAAATAATTATATAAAAAATAAACTTATAAAACACAAAAAATAAAAAAATTAAATATATCTAATATATTTAATTATATCCACTATATCATTTATTGCCAAAAAAATCTATAAAAGACAAATAAAAACATATAATAATTGTAGTTTTATTAAATTTTATACAACAAAAAAAGATTACGTGGCTACGTCCTACTCTCCCAGGCAGTTTCCCACCAAGTACCATCAGCGCTAGAGAGCTTAACTTCTGTGTTCGGAATGGGAACAGGTGTATCCTCTCTGCTATTGTAACCACATAATCTTTTGGAGCGGGTGAAGGGGATCGAACCCTCACAGCTGGCTTGGAAGGCCAGAACTCTACCATTGAGCTACACCCGCATTAAATTCTTATAAATTAGCAAAACTAATTTTCTAGAGTTAGCACTCTAAAAACTACACATATATTTTATTGAATGGACATCAAATAATTTGGTCAAGTCCTCGACCTATTAGTATCGATAAGCTAAATACATTGCTGCACTTACACCTTCGACCTATCAACCAGATAGTCTTTCTGGGGTCTTACCCTTGCGGTGGGAAATCTTATCTTGAAGTTGGCTTCGCGCTTAGATGCTTTCAGCGCTTATCCATTCCGTACATAGCTACCCAGCCATGCCCTTGGCAGAACAACTGGTACACCAGAGGTACGTCCATCCCGGTCCTCTCGTACTAAGGACAGGTCTTCTCAAATTTCCTACGCCTGCGACGGATAGGGACCGAACTGTCTCACGACGTTCTGAACCCAGCTCGCGTACCACTTTAATGGGCGAACAGCCCAACCCTTGGGACCTACTACAGCCCCAGGATGTGATGAGCCGACATCGAGGTGCCAAACCTCCCCGTCGATGTGGACTCTTGGGGGAGATAAGCCTGTTATCCCCAGGGTAGCTTTTATCCGTTGAGCGATGGCCCTTCCACGCAGAACCACCGGATCACTAAGTCCGATTTTCATCCTTGCTCGACCTGTATGTCTTGCAATCAAGCTCTCTTTTGCCTTTACACTCTACGTACGATTTCCGACCGTACTGAGAGAACCTTTGAGCGCCTCCGTTACCTTTTGGGAGGCGACCGCCCCAGTCAAACTGCCCACCTGACAGTGTCCCAAGACCAGATTCATGGCCTATGGTTAGAGTCCCAGTACTACAAGGGTGGTATCCCAAGGATGGCTCCGCCAAAACTGGCGTCCTGGTTTCAAAGCCTCCCACCTATCCTGTACATGTAGTACCAAGACCCAATGTCAAGCTACAGTAAAGCTCCATGGGGTCTTTCCGTCCTGTCGCAGGTATCCGGCATCTTCACCGGAATTACAATTTCACCGAGTCTGTTGTTGAGACAGTGCCCAAATCGTTACGCCTTTCGTGCGGGTCGGAACTTACCCGACAAGGAATTTCGCTACCTTAGGACCGTTATAGTTACGGCCGCCGTTTACTGGGGCTTAAGTTCACTGCTTCGATTGCTCTAACAGATCCCCTTAACCTTCCAGCACCGGGCAGGCGTCAGCTCCTATACATCGTCTTGCGACTTAGCAGAAACCTATGTTTTTGGTAAACAGTCGCTTGGGCCTATTCTCTGCGGCCACCGGATGGTGGCACCCCTTATCCCTAAGTTACGGGGTCATTTTGCCGAGTTCCTTAACAACAGTTCTCTCGCGGGCCTTAGGATACTCTCCTCACCCACCTGTGTCGGTTTGCGGTACGGGTACCTTTAACCTCGATAGAGACTTTTCTTGACAGTGTGAAATCAGCTACTTCGCTACTAAATTTCGCTCCCCATCACATCCCAGCATTATCAAAGCGGATTTACCTACTCTGACTGCCTCAATGCTTGGGCACACATAACCAACAGTGTGCTTAGCTTATCCTACTGTGTCATCCCATCTCTCAAACGGTTATCGGTAGTACAGGAATATCAACCTGTTGTCCATCACCTACGCCTTTCGGCCTCAGCTTAGGTCCCGACTAACCCAGGGCGGACGAACCTTCCCCTGGAAACCTTGGGTTTACGGCCTGTGGGATTCTCACCCACATCTCGCTACTCATGCCAACATTCTCACTCCCATACTGTCCACATGTCCTTACGGTCATGCTTCAACCCGTATGGGAAGCTCCCCTACCCATCATAATGATGCCGTAGCTTCGGTAGTAAGTTTTAGCCCCGGAAATCTTCGGCGCAGGATCACTCGACCAGTGAGCTATTACGCACTCTTTGAATGAGTGGCTGCTTCTAAGCCAACATCCTGGTTGTCTGTGCAATCCCACATCCTTTACCACTTAACTTACATTTAGGGACCTTAGCTGACGATCTGGGCTGTTGCCCTTTCGACTATGAATCTTATCACCCACAGTCTGACTCCCAAGTATAAGATGACGGCATTCGGAGTTTGATAGTCTTCGGTAGGTGCAATACCCCCTAGGACATTCAGTGCTCTACCTCCGTATCTCTCACCTTGAGGCTAGCCCTAAAGCTATTTCGGGGAGAACCAGCTATCTCCGGGCTCGATTGGAATTTCACCGCTACCCACAAGTCATCCCCGAGCTTTTCAACGCTCGTGGGTTCGGACCTCCACGAAATTTTACTTTCGCTTCATCCTGCTCATGGGTAGGTCGCCCGGTTTCGGGTCTACGTCAAGTAACTGAACGCTCAGTTAAAACTCGCTTTCGCTACGGCTCCACACCTTAAGTGCTTAACCTTGCTACTTAACGTAACTCGTTGGCCCGTTCTACAAAAAGTACGCGGTCACACAAGAAATGTGCTTCCACAGCTTGTAAGTGCAGGGTTTCAGGTTCTATTTCACTCCCCTCCCGGGGTTCTTTTCACCTTTCCCTCACGGTACTATACGCTATCGGTCACTAGGTAGTATTTAGCCTTGGAGGGTGGTCCCTCCTGCTTCCCACAGGGTTTCACGTGTCCCGTGGTACTCTGGATCATACCTAAAGAATTATTATTTTGACTACAGGATTATTACCTTCTATGATGAGTCTTTCCAAACTTCTTCGTCTATAATGACCTCTTATATATGGTATGTCCACAACCCCAGTAAAGAAAACTTTATTGGTTTGGGCTCATCCGCGTTCGCTCGCCGCTACTTACGGAATCGAATTTCTTTCTCTTCCTTCAGGTACTTAGATGTTTCAGTTCCCTGAGTTCCCCTCATTAAGCTATGTATTCACTTAATGATACTTAGACATTACTCTAAGTGAGTTTCCTCATTCGGAAATCTTCGGATCAAAGTTTACGTGCAACTCCCCGAAGCTTATCGCAGCTTATCACGTCCTTCATCGGCTCCTAGTGCCAAGGCATCCGCCCTGCACCCTTAATAACTTGACCTGTTAAAAAGGTTTGATAGATTAAAGTCTATCAACTTGATAATTTTTAAAAGTTATCAGCTTTATATATTACAAATTAGATGTCATATCACTAAATATATATGCAGTTTTTAAGGTGCTAACGCACGTCGCCAACAAACAAACTTCGCATGTGCTCAGCTTATTCTGTTGCTTAAAGTGCTAATTTTGAGTATTCGTAAAAACGAACCCTCAAAATTAAACAGTAGGCAATTCTCCTTAGAAAGGAGGTGATCCAGCCGCACCTTCCGATACGGCTACCTTGTTACGACTTCACCCCAGTTATTGATTCCACCTTCGACGACTTCTTCCAAAAGGTTAGATAATCGGCTTCGGGCGTCTCCAACTCCCGTGGTGTGACGGGCGGTGTGTACAAGACCCGGGAACGCATTCACCGCAGCATTCTGATCTGCGATTACTAGTAACTCCAGCTTCATGTAGGCGAGTTTCAGCCTACAATCCGAACTGAGAGTAGCTTTAAGGGATTAGCTCCACCTTACGGCTTGGCAACCCTCTGTACTACCCATTGTAGCACGTGTGTAGCCCTAAGCATAAGGGGCATGATGATTTGACGTCATCCCCACCTTCCTCCAGGTTATCCCTGGCAGTCTCTCTAGAGTGCCCAACTTAATGATGGCAACTAAAGACAAGGGTTACGCTCGTTGCGGGACTTAACCCAACATCTCACGACACGAGCTGACGACAACCATGCACCACCTGTCACCAATGTCCCCGAAGGGAAGTCTCCGATTAAGGAGATGTCATTGGGATGTCAAGCTTAGGTAAGGTTCTTCGCGTTGCTTCGAATTAAACCACATGCTCCGCTACTTGTGCGGGTCCCCGTCAATTCCTTTGAGTTTCACTCTTGCGAGCGTACTTCCCAGGCGGAGTACTTAATGCGTTAGCTGCGGCACCGAGGGGGGTAACCCCCGACACCTAGTACTCATCGTTTACAGCGTGGACTACCAGGGTATCTAATCCTGTTTGCTCCCCACGCTTTCGTGCCTCAGCGTCAGTTACAGTCCAGAGAGCCGCCTTCGCAACTGGTGTTCCTCCTAATATCTACGCATTTCACCGCTACACTAGGAATTCCACTCTCCTCTCCTGCACTCAAGTCTCCCAGTTTCAAGAGCTTACTACGGTTGAGCCGTAGCCTTTCACTCCTGACTTGAAAGACCGCCTACGCACCCTTTACGCCCAGTAAATCCGGATAACGCTAGCCCCCTACGTATTACCGCGGCTGCTGGCACGTAGTTAGCCGGGGCTTCCTCCTCAAGTACCGTCATTATCTTCCTTGAGGACAGAGTTTTACGACCCGAAGGCCTTCATCACTCACGCGGCGTTGCTGCATCAGGCTTTCGCCCATTGTGCAATATTCCCCACTGCTGCCTCCCGTAGGAGTTTGGACCGTGTCTCAGTTCCAATGTGGCCGATCACCCTCTCAGGTCGGCTACTGATCGTCGCCTTGGTAAGCCGTTACCTTACCAACTAGCTAATCAGACGCGGGTCCATCCTGTACTGGCTCACCTTTGATATTTAAGAGATGCCTCTCAAATATGTTATCCCGTATTAGCATACCTTTCGGTATGTTATCCGTGTGTACAGGGTAGGTTACCCACGCGTTACTCACCCGTCCGCCGCTCTTTACCGAAGTAAATCGCTCAACTTGCATGTGTTAGGCACGCCGCCAGCGTTCATCCTGAGCCAGGATCAAACTCTCAAATAAAAGTTTATCAGGCTCAGATACTATTGTTATCAAAATATCTGGCTTTATGGTTTGTTTCTTGTTTTATAAATTAACCTACTGTTTAATTTTCAAAGTTCATTTTGTTCTCTTTCGAGTACAGTAATAATAATATCACCTTTTAAATAACAAGTCAATACATTTTTTTAGTTTTTTTTACAAATTTTCTATTCTTTTGTAGAAACTAATATTATCCTGTTATGACTTTGTATGAAGTTAATAATTACTTTGTTTCTACTTTATTATCTATAAGTTGCAAATTGTAACTTCTAATGACTTCTATTAATAGTTCTGCATATATGCGATTTCCTTTTTTATCTTCAGCTGTACTATATCCTGCATTTTCCAATGCTTGTGCTTGACTGATATAATCTTTTGCTTCAAATAAACCATGTTTTCTATATCTTTTATTATTAGCTAAAAATAAACTATGGTCTTTAACAGAATCTTGTATTGAATTATATGACCTGAAATTTGCTACAATTTTATCATTATAGTTTTCTGAAGTTGAAATTTCTACCTTTTTTCCTTTCCATGCTTTATCTGCTTTTATTCCAAATAAATTGTTGCTCTGTTTTGTGAGTTTAGAATTTCCCCATCCAGATTCTAATATAGCTTGTCCTATTGTGATAGATGGCAGTATTCCATAGTCAATGTATTCTCTTATAGCTGAGTCTTCTAATTTTTTTATAAACTTAATTTTTTCATCACTATTATTTAATTCTTTATTTCCAAGATATGTGTATTCTAAATCCTTCATATATTTTTTTGCTCTACCTTTTTGAGAAGAGTCAAATTTCAGTTCACTTAATACTTTAGTGAATTTTTTTACCTTATACACTTTCTCTCCTTTATCGTTTTTATCCTCTACTATAAATCTTTCACCTATATTCAATGTGTCTTTCTTTTTTATATTACTTAAATCTTCATTATGTATTACCATATCTATAGCAAGCAACGCCTTCCAACTTAATTGAACTTTCCCATCACCAGCTTCATCAGCTACATCCATATAGTATTCAATTTTAGTACTTTTTATATCTCTTACTTTATATAATTCCTCAAAATATTTTGTTATGTTAAAAACAGCAATTATACTTGCTATTATGCATACAGTAATAAAAATTTTTTTAAATAGAAGCTTTATTCTCTTTACACTTTTATTTCTACCTAAGTTTTTTATGGTTTTTCTACCCATATTACTCCCCCTTAAAAATGGTATTCCTTATGTTATCACAAATTTTATATAAATGGATAATAGTTTTAACCTTTTCCACTATAAATTCTATAAATTTTATATTAAATAACTAAAAACTAATTTAAATATTTGTAATTAAATTTTTTCATTATTATGTCCACTATATATTTACTTGCATTTCCATCCCCATATGGATTAGATGCTTTACTCATCTGAATATAGCTCCCTTTATTTACTAATAAATTACTTACTGAATTATATATTTTTTCTTCATTTGTACCTACTAATTTAAGTGTCTTAGCCTCAATCCCCTCAGTTCTTTCTGTTTTATCACGCAATACAAGAACTGGTTTACCTAATGATGGAGCTTCTTCTTGTATTCCTCCACTATCAGTCATTATCATATATGATTTATTTAAAAAATTATGAAAATCAACTACTTCTAAAGGCTCTATAATATGAATTCTGTTAGGTGATTTTCCAAATACTTCATCAGCTATATTACGTATTTCAGGATTTAAATGTATGGGATATACTATCTGTACATCTTCAAAGCTATCTACTATTCGTTTTACAGCTTTGAATATATTTTTCATAGGATTTCCTAAGTTTTCTCTTCTGTGAGAAGTTAATAAAATCATCCTATCATTACCAATCTTATCAATTATAGGATGATTGTAGTCTTCTTTTATTGTCATCTTTAACGCATCAATTGCAGTATTGCCAGTTACAAATATATTATTTTTAAGCTTTCCTTCAGAAATTAAGTTTTTTCTAGCCAAACTAGTAGGAGCAAAGTGTATATCAGCAATAATACCTGTAAGTTGTCTATTTAATTCCTCTGGAAATGGAGAATATTTATCATAGGTTCTAAGTCCAGCTTCTATGTGACCAACAAAAATTTTACTATAAAATGCAGTCAAACTAGTAGCTAGAGTTGTGGTTGTATCTCCATGCACTAATATTATATTTGGATTTTCCTTATTTATAATTAATGGAAGTTCATTTAAAATTTTGCATGTTATATCGTTTAAACTTTGTCCTTTTTTCATTATATCCAAATCATAGTCTACATTTATGTTAAATGTCTCTATAACTTGGTCAAGCATTTCTCTATGTTGAGCTGTAACACACACAATACTTTTTATATGCTCTCTTTCTTCAAGTTCTTTTATCAAAGGTGCCACTTTGATAGCTTCAGGTCTAGTACCAAACACAGTCATAACCTTGATGTCATTCATTTGTATCTCTCCTAATCATCCATTTTAATTTATGCAAATACTAATATTTACATAATAAAACTATTCATACCAAGACTTAATAATCTTTATACTCTCCTTTGATGGGTAAAAATTTTTTTCTTCATCTATTTTACCTACACAAAACACAGAAAAGCCCTTTATCCAATCTTCATTTTCAAAAACCTTTTTATATGCCTCAAAGCATCTTGCTTGCTCTTCACCATTTATAACTTTTGAAGGAATATGATTCCAAGGTTGAGAACTCGCATTTTCTCTATTTGAAAAACCTAGTTCTCCAAAAAATATTGGTTTTCTATGAACCTTATAAAGATTATATATTTCTTCTTTTATATTTTGTCCTCTATTATTTACAGTAGATGAATATAGTGCAGAAACCAATTCATCCACTGTATTAACAGATTTATTACTTAATTCAAAATATGCTGCTATAGATATAAAATCTAATTTATCAAAAAAGTTATTATTTAGCTTTTCTTCATAAGACAATTTACTATTTAAATCATCTTTTTTTGTATACCACCAATTAGTCCTGTATGTTATAAGACCATCAAATTTTGATTGTACAAAATCTATTATCTCACTCCAATTTTTCTGATATTCCTCTAAATGTACAAAATTAGAACCTATATTCAAAACATTTACATCTAGAGGATTTGCCACATCTATTATAAGTTCATTTAATATAGTATTTTGCCATGTATAAAAAAATCTTTCTTTATTTCTAGGATTCCAGTCAGTCTCATATAACTTGCCATTTTCTATCCATGGATATGCTTCTAATATTGTTGAAACACCTTTTTTATTTAGTTTTTTTATCAACTTAATTGCTTTTTCTTTACTGGTATTATCTATTGACATAATATCAGAATTAATTTCATCTACATTTATAATTATAGGTACATTTACTGTATTCAATCCTAGTTTATCTATATCCTTCATAACTTGCTTTATTTCATAGTCTACAGATAAATTGGCTGATTTAATCTTACCATTATATTGATTCTTTATTAAACTTTTTTCTTTTAATTCTATGCTTATAAAGTAAATTATAAATATAAAAATTAAAACCATCACTGAGATTAAAACATTTCTTTTTAATTTAAATTTATTTACATGTTTATTCAAATTATATACCTCTTTTAAAATAATAGATTTATCATTTTATCTTCTTTTATACTTTTTTATATATAACATTGACAATACTGCTCCTACAATTATAATAATAAAAGAAATCATTAAAAATACTTTAGTAGTCTTACTAATACTGATGTTACTGTTTGAATCTTTTACTTCCTTATTAATTTTTAAATTATAAGCTAAATCTTCTACCTCTCCATATTCATCAACTGTTAATGTATCTCCTTTTAAATCATTAACTTTACTTTTATTCAATAAATAATCCATACCTAAATATAAATTTTTTTCATTTATTGAACTAATTGCCATGATATCCTTTTGATTATTATAAGGTGATTTTATTAATTGAATTGCACAAATATTTTTTCCATAATTATCAATAAAACTTATCTTATCATTTGATAAAAAGTTGGAGTAACTTTTATTAAACTTTATGTTTAAATTATTGTTTAACATCTTTATAACAGAATTATTAAATGGTACTCCAAAAACTATAATATTGGTATCCTTATATTTCTCATTAAATTCTTTTCCTCTAATTACATTTATATTTCCTTTATATGAATTTATATTTGCACCTAAATTAACCCCTAATCTAGACATCCAAGTCATAGCTTGTGATCCTGAATAATCTGGCATTATCACAGTTAAATCATTAAACTCATCATCTTTAACAAATGGATATGGATAACTTTCAAAGGACAAAGCCTCATTTTCTTTTGTAGATAACTCCAAATAAGAACTATTTAATACATATGCCCAAGGATTATTACTTTCTCTTGTAATACAATTCGAATTTTTTATACTCAAATTAAAAGCTAACTTAACTTGATAGTAATTTTTATTATCTATATCTTTAGGTATTTTTAGTTCTAACTTATCATTATTAGAATGTGACCTATCCAATTTTTTACTTCCCACAACAACATCATTTATAGACACTGTAAGCAACGATTTTTCAAAGTCCAAATTATCAGAGTACCTTAAATTTAATACAATTTTTGAACCATTATCTAATACTTTGCCCTTTGGTATTTTAACATCAAACAAAGCTTGTTGACTAAATGCACCTTCTAACAAAAAATCTGAATATCCTAAATCTTTTAATGTCAAATGAGCTAAGTTTAGTTCTTGTTGTTCATTAATTTTTATATTAGTATCTTTGTTTACAAGTACTGATGACGATAGTACTTGACTAGAAATTTTATTTTCTACTAATAAATTTGATGCTTTTATTAAATAATCTTCATTACTACCAATTATCACTATCATCTTTTTATTCTTATTGTAAGGTGAATCTACTTGCTTAATTATGCAATTTGAAGATAAGAGGGTTTGTTCTTTTGTACTTAAAATATTCAAAATTTCTTCTGCTGTATTTTCAGGTTTACCTATATATATAATATTATCTTCTGACCAATTTTTCATTTCTGAAAATAGTTTAACATCAAGTCTTAAATCATCATTTTGTGTTATTTTTCCAAATTCTGAAGCTAGATTGAATACAGCTGTGGATTCTCCTCTAGTCATATTGTCTGGAACTACTATAGTTGTATCTAAGTTAAGCTTATCTTCAATTTCTGCATATGGATATGGATATTCATTTATCAAATTTCCCATATTTTTCTGCTTATATCTAATTGATGTATATGATTCTTTATGAATAACCATCCAATTTCCAGTATTAGAATCATCCTGACAAATTTCATCAGATATTGTTTTATATGCTTTTATTTTTATTTCATTATAACCTTCTATTATATAATCTTTTGGTACTAGTACTTCTAGTGTATTTTTATAATTTGTTTTAGCGTTTAATTTAATAGATTTTATTGGTACATTATTTATTAAAACAGTTAAACTTGAAACATCTCCATTTAATATTTGACTTTTACTAAAACTAAGATGTAATAAAACTTCATCAATATCCCAATTTTTATTTACCTCAAAAAAAGTACTATTACTTCCTATAACACCATCAATAGTGATGTCTCTTTCAAACTTATAGTTTTTAACTTTCGTCTCATCAGCCTTTACTTCATCTACAATTGCTATATTTGAAAAAAACAATACTAGAGATATAATTGATATAATAAATTTTTTCATGCTAGTTCCTCCTGTACATGAATCAAAATCTTTCTGTTTTATACCATTTAACTTCTCTTTTAAAAATTATATCTTTTAAATACTCTATCATTCCTTTTATAGCTACAAATAGCCATAATTGGGAGTATGTAAAATACATGATTGCAACTATGAATATATTTTCAAATGTTGATTCACCTTTTTCTATACTCAGACTTATACTCACCTCTATGATAAATAAAAGATATGATAGTATCCATATTAGAAAAAAGTTAATTGGAATTGAAATCTCTATTAGTTTAGATATACTTAAAACAAATAAAATATCTGATATGATGACAGATGTTAAGAATAAAAAATATACAGAAAAAAAGTATGCTATATCAAATACAATTTTATTTTTTCCCTGTTTAAATATATTTTTTATATATTTCATTAAGACATATATATTACCCTTTGCCCATCTGGTACGTTGCTTTATCCATACCTTAACAGTTTCTGGTTCTTGTTCCCATGTTATAGACTGTGGTACAAGCTTTATCTTATACCCCAATTTATATATCCTAAAGCTAATTTCTGTATCTTCTGCAATTGCTTTACTATCCCATCCTCCAATTTCTTCTATGATACTTTTTCTCAATATAAAGTTAGTTCCTGGTATTGTACACAGATTAAATAATTGCCATCTACCAGCTTGTGACATCCATTGAAAGCTTAGCGTTTCTATGTTTATGAATTTTGTTAATAGATTTTTATTTTTATTTCGAGTTCTAAATTTTCCAATAACAGCACCTAATTCATCGTCCATTACTATTGTTTGTATTAAATATCTAAGTGCATTTCTGTCCGGTGTGTTATCTGCATCATAAACAGCTATAAACTCTCCTTTAGAAATGGTATATCCAATATTCAATGCATTTGATTTTCCTTTTCCTCCAGTTAAATTATCTGTATTTATTATGGTAAAATTATAATTATTATACTTATTTTTTATGCTTTCTAAAATTTCTTTACTATTATCAGATGAGTTATCATTTATAACAATAAGTTCCATTTTATCCTTAGGATAATTAAGTAATAGTAAAGATTCCACAGTTTTACCTATTACTTTAGCTTCATTATGAGCAGGAACAAGTATTGATACCATAGGATATTCATCAATTTTTTTTACTTCTTTATCAAAATTTTTAAAATAAAATATATAACCACCCATAGCTAAAATAATATTTATAAGCAATAAAGACCATATACTAAATAAACTAAATATAAATAAATACTCTGATATATTTAAATCTCTCATAAATTTCTCCTAAAAGTTTTTAAAACATTGATTCTAATATAAAATCACTTATTTTAAAAATTTCTTTTTATCTATTTTTTTAAAATATATAAATATAATCACAAATGTTAAAACACTTACAGATACTATTAATATCAAAATTTTGCTAATATTGGATATGGACTTAAATTTAATATCACTTTCAGTATTTTCTTCTAATTTTCTATCATAAGTTACTCTAATTTCATCTCCAACATTTCTTATTTGTATTTCGTCAACTTTTACCCAATTATCAAAATCTCTTAAATCCATAAAATCTATATCTTGTTTTTCTAGATATTCTATTGCGTATTTTAAATACTCTATATCTAAATATGAATGAAAAAAGAATCCTCCACTAAAACCTCTAACAATAGATATTTTATCTAAATTTTCTTTTATATTTTGAAAAGTAAAATTATCTTTTGGGTCTATATATCCTAAATTTTCAGGTATAAGTATATTAAACTCTTCTGTATCCCGAATAACATAAGGATATGTATTTGTACTAAATTTTTTATCATTATTTTGATGTTGACCTACATAAGTAGAAAAATATTTTTTTAACTCTCTGTATCCTTCCGATTCTATTGCATAATGTGGTGCTTCAAACGCAAGAGGATAAATTCCATTTTCTATACATATTCTAAGACCACTCAACACCCTATTTTTTACAAATATTTTCATGTCTTCCTTTAAAGGTGCATCCCTTTCTCCATCCCAAAATTCGTACCCTTCTCCAGAAACTGCTTCTTTTTTATATTGATGAGTATATCCATGTAATATCACTGTCCCCCCCTTATCTTGCATATATTTTATTGCTTTTACAATCTCAGGGCTTTCTGATAAAGTAGTTATTTTATGATTCTTAGGATTTACATAAGCTGGTATCAGTGCAATTGTAAATGGTATATTCTTGTCACTTAAATAATCAGCTATCTTTACAAGGTCCTCTGGGTCTCTGAAAGCATGTACATCTTCTATTCTTACAAATAGACTTCCCTTATCAAACTCTTTAATATTAAAAATATCGTTCAATGAATCACAGAATATATAAAATAAAACACCATCCAAATCCAATTTTGATACATAGAAAAGATTTTTATCATTTATTATATATGGATACTTGTTTAATGTATCATCAATCCTTCCTATCACTTTATTACTTGTATCTTTTGATTTTATAAGGTTAAATAAATAGTGTTCATCCAAATTGTATGATTTCCCCTTATAATTTACATTAACTATATTATTTGTTTTTCCCAAATACTCTAAATTATACTTTTTATATTCCAAAAGATTTTCTATACCATACCCCAACCAACATATATTGCCTTTATATGAATCCAATGAACTAAGTAAATATTTAGTTTTTTTGTCATTACTATATGAATTTTCATTAATTCCTATAATAAACACATGACTATAATAATTTTTATTTATTTCATCATCATAGTTACTTAATTTTAATGATTCAATATCTGAACTAAATCTTCCCAATAGAGTCCTCATAATTTTTAAAATATCTCTATTGTAAGCTGTTTCTTTCTTAGAATCATATATGATTAAGACCTTATTTTTATTAGAAGTAATTTCTGATGCATATGAAGATAGGTTAAAATTTAATATTATTAATACTATTGATAATATCATTACTAGTTTTGATAAACTCTTATTAAATATTTTAAACATCGTATTGTAGTTCCTCTTCAACCATATTCTTAAAATTTATACTATCTCCAAAGCTGTCTTTATACTCTAAAAATGCAATTTTAATGTCTATATTTACATACTTTCCTTTATTGTTTAAATCTAAATTTAGCTCTCTTATCCTTTTATTTATTCTGTCTTTAACAACTTTTGAACCTTCCAGGGATGTATTTGGCATTAATATTCCTATCATATCTTTTTGTAAACTATAGATTATATCCTCATTTCTTGTACAGTCTATAATACTAGAACTGATATGTTTTACTATTTTATTAGTTTTATTTTCTCCAAATATTGTCTGTAGATTTCCGTAGTATGGCAATTTTACTATCATAAGAGAAAAATTAGTATTATGTCTAGTAGATTTACTTATCTCCATATTTACATCATTATAAAAAATCTTTAAATTTCTAAGTCCAGTTTCTCTATCAATAGTCACTAATTCTTTATATTGTTCAGATAACTTTATGTTCGTATCTTGTAATTCATTTATATTTTTATTTAAAGTACCTATTATAATTGAAGATATAGGTATTGCTATTATCCACATATATGATATAAATTCAACATCTATATTGTGAGTAATATTGTTATATAAAATATAGGATGTATATATAAATATAGTTATCGAACTTGTTATCAATCCTACTACTGAGTTTGATAAATAAGTTAACATTATTATGAAAAAAATTACTGCAAGCATTATAAATACATTCAATTTATTTTCTGTTCTAATAGATAATATTACTATTCCAACAATTAAAAACATAAAAACTAGTAAACTCAATATTAATAAATCTATTTTTTTATTTATCCTATTCATTTTTATAAATTTACACCTCCAATTATTCTATTAAGTTGCCCATTTTTTCTAATTATTATTAAAGTCATTATACAAATAAGCTTTTCACTTACTTAAATCTTATTTAAATTGTATGTGAACATAGTTTAATAAAAAAACAAGCAAACACTTGACATTAAAGTCATATATTTGCTTGTTTTTATGAGTGTTATTACAAAACTAGTAATCAACTAAACTTATTGAATTTTAAATTATTATAAAAATAAATTCAAAAAAAGTATATAATATGAGCAAAAAATAAAACTGTTCAATAATTAGAAAATTAATTTCTAAAAAGAACAGTTTTATTAAGTAAATATAATTAATCACCAAAACTCTATTTTGACTTTAATTCTATCCAAGCCTTATCATATAACTTTATGTTTTCACCAATATCTTCAAAAGTCTCACATTTACTAAGGACTTCTTTAGACGGATATGCAACAGGATTATTAGTTATTTCTGGGTCTAATAATTTTAGTGCTCCTGTATTAGGTGTCGAATATCCAATATATTCAGCATTTATTTTTGCATTTTCTGGGTCTAATAAAAAGTTTATAAACAATTCAGCTTCTTTTTTATTTTGTGCAGTTGTAGGTACACACATAGCATCTACCCATTTATTAGTACCTTCTTTAGGTATAGCGTAATCAAGGTCAGGGTTTTGGTCCATCAATGTAACTGCATCTCCAGAATACAACATACCCATTGCTACTTCTCCACCAAGTAGTCTATCCTTACCTTCATCATTTACATAGGCTAATACCAAGTCTTTTTGTTTCATTAAAAGATTTTTCGCTTCATTTATTTCTTTTGGATTTACACTATTCATACTATATCCTAATTTTTTAAGAGTTATTCCTATAGTATCTCTAACAGAATCAAACATCATTATATTGCCCTTATACTTTGGATTCCAAAGTATATTCCAGCTATCTATAGGTTCTTTAACTTCTTTTTTATTGTACAATATTCCAAGAGTTCCCCACATATATGCAACACTATATTCATTAGTTTCATCGTATACAGGATTTAAAAAACTCTTATCTAAATACTTCATATTAGGTATATTTTTAAAATCTAGCTTTTCCAAAAGACCTTCATTTTTCATTTTTTCTACCATATAGTCTGAAGGAAAGACTAAATCGTAGTGTGTACTACCACTCTTTACTTTTTGATACATCATTTCATTAGTATCATAAGTCGAATATTGAACATCTATCCCCGTTTCTTCTTCAAACTTATCTATAAGAGATTCATCTATATAATCTCCAACATTATATACATTTAAAACTTTTGTAGAATCAGTTGCTTTATTACATCCTGTAAATAGAGTAACTGTCATCACACCTACAGCTATAAGGGCTATTACTTTTTTAAACTTAATCATTATTTAGTCCCCCTTACTATAGATTCTTTTTTGTTAGCTAATAAAAGTAATCCTAAAACCACTGCAAACATTATTGTTGATAATGCATTTATTTCAGGTTTTATACCTCTTCTAGCCATTCCATAGATTTCTATAGAAAGATTACTTACACCATTTCCAGCATTAAAGAAACTTATTATAAAGTCATCTATTGACATAGTAAATGCAATTAAAAATCCAGAAACTATACCTGGCTTTATTTGTGGTAAAATTACCTTTCTAAGAGCATATATAGGTGTTGCTCCTAAGTCCATAGCTGCATCTTCTATATTATCAGGCAATTGCTTCATTTTTGGTAAAACTGAAAGTATAACGTATGGCAAACAAAACATTATATGTGCCAATAGCATTGTTGTAAATCCAAATTCCATTTTTACAAATACAAACAGACTCATAAGAGCTACTGCTGTAACTATCTCTGTATTTAAAATAGGAAGATAGTTTACATTTAGTATTAGTTTTTTGCTCTTACCTCTCATCTTATGTATTCCTATAGCACTTATAGTTCCTACTATTGTAGATATTACAGATGCTAATATAGCTATTACGATAGTATAATATAAAGCACTCATTATACTCTCATTTTGAAGTAATTGACCATACCACTTCCATGTAAATCCATTCCATCTTGCCATTGATTTTGAATCATTGAAAGAAAATAGTACTAAGGCAAATATGGGTGCATATAAAAACAAGAATACTAATGCTAAATATATATTAGAAGTTATTTTCTTTAATTTTAAAATAGTAACCCACCGCCTTCTTTGTCAGACTCATCTCCAAATTTTGACATTATAGACATCGATATCAATATTACTATCATCATAAATATCGATATTGCTGAGCCAAAGTTCCAATCTCCAACAACTGTAAATTGTTGTTCAATCAAATCTCCAACTAGCATTATTTTACCTCCACCTAACAGTCTTGATATTGCAAAAGTAGTAACTGCTGGCATAAATACCATAGTTATTCCAGACATTACACCTGGTAAACTCAAAGGAAATATAATTTTTCTAAATACTGTCATATTATTTGCACCTAAGTCATGAGCAGCATTTATCAAATCATTATCCATCTTTGATAGTGCAGTGTATATTGGAAGAACCATGAATGGTAAAAAGTTATATACCATACCTAAAAGTATAGCAAAATTAGTATACAAAATTGCTAATGGCTGTATTCCAAACCAACCTAAAAATGTATTTAAAAGTCCATTTTTTCCTAATATAGCAACCCATGCATAAGTTCTTAAAAGAAAATTCATCCACATAGGAAGAATAAATAATAATATTAATGAACCTCTTCTACTTACATGAGCTTTTGAAATTATATACGCCACTGGATAACCAACTACAAGGCATATCAATGTCGCTCCTCCTGCTAAAAGAATAGAACGAGCAAATACTTTAATATATATGGGGTCTATTACTTCTTTATAATTCTCAAGTGTAAATGCATAACCTCCACCTGATTCTTTTGTAAAACTGAAAAATACTACTAGTATTAAAGGAATTATTACAAATATCGCACTCCAAACTACATATGGATATGCTAAGAAAGATTTTCTCTTCATCTTAGTTATTCTCTTTTCTCATTATATGGATGTCTTCTGGATATATGTCCATACCTAGTTCTGTTCCAACCTCAGCATTTTTAGTATTATGAAGTATCCATAATCTGCCATTCTCATTTAATTCTATCTCGTAATGCACTCCTTTAAACACAGTAGATGTAACTTTCCCCTTTAACATTCCTTCTTCTGGCTTTACCATTTTTATATCTTCTGGTCTTATTACCACTTCTATATTTTCATTTTTTTCAAACCCTTTATCAACACATTCAAAATCCCTATTACAGAAATTTACTTTATAATCTTCTATCATAATTCCATCAAATATGTTACTTTCACCTATAAACTTAGCTACAAATGAGTTTTTAGGTTCATTGTATATATCCTGTGGTGTTCCCATTTGTTGTATCTTACCCTTATACATTACGACAATAGTGTCTGACATAGTAAGAGCTTCTTCTTGGTCATGAGTTACAAACACGAATGTTATTCCTAATTTTTTTTGAATTCTTTTTAATTCTATTTGCATTTCTTGTCTTAACTTTAAATCAAGTGCTCCAAGTGGCTCATCTAGTAACAGTACTTTTGGTTCATTAACTAGAGCTCTTGCTATTGCAATTCTCTGTTGCTGTCCTCCACTTAGTGAGTCAACTTGTCGTCTTTCAAAGCCTTCTAGTGCAACAAGTTTTAAAACCTCTTTCACTTTAGCATCTATTACATCTTTTGGAGTCTTTTTAATTTTTAGTCCAAAAGCTACATTTTCATACACATCCATATGTGGAAATAAAGCATATTTTTGGAATACTGTATTTACTTGTCTTTCATATGGTGGTAAATTGTTTATCTCTTTACCTTCAAATAAAACTTTACCATCATCAGCATACTCAAATCCTGCTATTATTTTTAATGTAGTAGTTTTTCCACATCCACTTGGTCCAAGTAAAGTTAAAAATTCATTTTTCTTTATATCTAAATTGAAATTATCTAAAACGGTAAGTTCTTCATAATGTTTAGATATATCTCTTAATTCTATTATATTTTCTACCAATTATTAAACACCTCTATTCTAAAATGATGGTGGCGTACTTACCCAAATCACTTTTGCTGTCGTTTTACCTTCGTTTGATATATAGTGATTTGCTCTTGGTCTAAAGTAAAAGCTTTCTCCTTTTTTTACCTTATTTTTCTTTTCGCCTATATGAACATATATCGAACCTGCTAATACATATCCAAATTCTTCGCCTTCATGTGGCTTTTCTTCTTTATATTGTCCTCCTGGATACAATGTTATTATTATTGGCTCCATTTCATTTTTTTGTGAGTTCGGAATTAGCCACTTCAGTTTATATTTTAAGTCTTCATCTTCCGTTTCAAACATATCCTCTTTTGTAAAACTAATTCTTTCGTCATCTATTTCATTAAAAAATTCCCTTAAATTCGTACCTAGTATTTCAAGTATATCTATAAGGGTAGCTATGGATGGTGATGTTAAGTTATTTTCTAATTGAGAAATAAATCCCTTTGACAATTCACATCTATTAGCTAACTCTTCCTGGGTCAGTTGTTTTTCTGTTCTTAATCTTTTTATCTTTTCACCTATATCCATGTTGCACCTCCTAGTTTCTGTTTTATTTTACTAAACATTTTGTTTACTAAACATTGAGTTTAAAATTTGTAAACAACATAGGTAATTATATATAAAATTTGGATATAATACAAGAGTTTTTTTGACATTTTTTTATTTTTTTATTTAGAATAGATGCAAGTATTTTAAAGGCTTTGGAAAATACACAATCTAAGGGTGTTTATATTAATATCTATAAAGTTTAGTATCCCTAATTATAAATTAATCAATTCATTAAATACATAATAAAACTTCTAAAACATAAAAAAGTGTTAAACAAATAAAAAATTGCTAGAAATCTATATTTTATAGATTTCTAGCAATCTTCATAGTTTAATATTCTTTTAATATCCAACGTTATATATATAATTTTAAATTTACAATATTTAACCTTTTATTAAGTTTATTGTTAAGTTACTTAGCTATATTTTGAGCAGTAGTTTTTTTATCTCCACTCATATATATCTTAATAAATTTTATATCATCTACTATAAATCTATGTTTAATCTTGCTACAATCCAATTTAAATAAACTAAATATTATCTGTGTAAAATAACCTAATCCAAATGCACTTATTATAGTTCCTATACCAACTTTTCCTCCTAGGAAAAATCCTACTATTAATGCTCCAACTTCTATAGTTCCTCTTATTAAGTTAAGTGATTTTCCAGTTTTCTTTTGAAGTGCAACCATCAGACCATCTCTAGGTCCACTTCCTAAACCACTTCCCATATAAAATACCATTCCAATAGCCAAAAGAATTAATCCTAATATTAACATAATTATTCCTACAAATAAACTATCAGCCTCTGGAATTAATTTACTATACAAAAGTAAATCCATAAAGAATCCAATTAATAGCATGTTAAAAACAGTTCCCCATCCTACATTCTCACCAAGAACAACATCAGCTATAACTACTATAGAGCCTACAATTATAGAGGCAGTCCCTATAGTTATTCCTATATGATTTGAAAGACCTTGATGAAATACATCCCAAGGAGATAAACCAAGGTTACAATTTATCGTCAGTACTATACCAACTGAACATATAAATAAACCTGCTACTAGCTTTAAAAATTTCCATAATACTTTTTGTAACAAAATCTACCCCTCCTAAACATAATTTAACTACTCACTTTAAAAATCAAAAGCCAGCAGTTCTCTTTTAAAAAATCTTACTTTATTAATTTTATAATACACTTCTATGATACATCATTTTATGCTAAATAACTACCATTTTATTACAATTTAGTTACAATTTTTAATTATTTTTTTATTATGGATTATCTAGTTTTAGCATTTCTAAAATTGCTTTCTATATTTTAAAAGTCTTTATTACTTTATTGCCCATAAATAAAACAATAAAATAGAAACCACTTAAATATAATAGGAAATTTTATTTAAATGGTTTCTATTTTATTATGTAATACTATTAATATGCAGAATTTAGTTTTGCTTCTATTTTCTTTTGAACAAGTCCAAATACAAATAATATAAACCAATATACAAATCCTGCAACTAAGAATGCTTCTAGATATTTATATTTACTACCACCATTATAATTTGCTGCTGCCATTATTTCTATTACCCCTATAGTAAAAGCTAATGAGGAACCTTTAATTAAATCTACAAAGTGATTAGATAATGCAGGAATAGCTACTCTTATAGCCTGTGGCATGACTATCCTTCTAAATATTTGTACATTTGTAAGTCCAATGGAAGCTCCTGCTTCATATTGTCCCTTATCTACAGAAGAAATTGCTCCTCTTATAGTCTCTGACATATATGCAGACATATTTACTGATAAAGCAATTATCATTGCAGTAAATGGAGACATATCTACAAGAGCTGGAATAGCTCTTGGTAATCCAAAATACAATGCATACAACTGAACTAACAGTGGTGTACCTCTAAAAATTGAGGTATAAACTTTAACAATTTCATTTAATATTTTAACTTTGTTATAGCTTATTAACGCCATTATAGTTGCTATTATTAAAGATAGTACTAGTGATATTAAAGCCATTATTATTGTTTCTTTAGATGCTATAAATATTTCTGGCAAAATGTTAAACATGAATGATACATCTAAGCTCATAAAATTCACCTATCTCTCAATTGTTATATCTTCTCCAAACCATTTTTTAGAGATTTCAGTAAGAGTTCCATCTTTTCTCATAGCCGTTATTGCATCATCAACCTTAGCTTTTAAAGCCTTTGATTCTTCATCTTTTCTAAATGGATACGCATTTATTTCTTCATAAATAGGTTCTCCAACAGATATGAAATTTGAACCCGCTTTTTTATTTCTAGCAGCTGTTGCAGAAACAGAAATTATCCTTGCGTCAGATCTCCCAAGTTCAAGACCTTCATATGAATCAGCTCCATCATTGAATACTAGTTCCATTGAATTATCTTTATTTTTTTCCTCCATTATTGCTCTTTCAGATGAATTTGCTCCAACTTCAACTTTTTTTCCTTTTAAATCTTCAAGAGTTTTTATCTTGTCTTTATCTTCTGGTCTAATAGTTATCATTAGAGGATTATAAGCATATGGTACTGTAAAATCATATACTTCTTCTCTTTCTGGTGTTATACTTATTTGTTGAGCTGCTGTATCTGCTTTACCACTGTCCACCATTCCAAGTAACCCACCTGTATCTCCATTATTTACTTCATACTTAATTTCAGAATCTAATCTTTTTCCAATTTCATTCCATATATCAATTTCAAAACCTTGCATTTTCCCGTCCTCTCTAAAATTAAACGGATAATACTTTGCTCCTGTGGCTACTGTAATAGTCTTTTTTTCTTCTTTTTTAGCCTCTTCTTTTGTTGAACAACCTATTGTTAATCCACAAATAACTAACCCTAATGTTAATAAGCTTAATGCTCTTTTCCAATACATTAAAATCCCTCCATACTTGATGATATTTTTATTTACATGAATTTAAACTTTATTTATATACCATGATTTAGTTTTATAATTTTTCAACTTACATGTAACCTTTTACTTTAATATAAGTTAAATTTAAAACATTCATTTTTATGGATATTTCTACAAAATATAAGTTTATTTTCCATTTACCCCAAAACAATCGTATTATACTTTTCATACTTTGTCTAATTGTTTTTTTCTATGCACTTTTTTAATAGAATTAAATTTTACTATATCTTCTTAAAATTATAAATGTACGAAATTACAACGATTATTAATCTAACACCCATAAGAAAATACTTTTTATTAAAAACAAAGATATTAAAATAAAAAAAATACTGTTAAGTAGATATTTACTTAACAGTATCAATATTATTTGTATCTTAATCTATTTTGACTTTATAAATCTTCTTCGGTTTATCTTTGATACACCTACTAGCATAACTGACATGATTATCATTGAAGCTCCACCTAAAATTAATTTAGAGTATGTTGTTGTTTTATTCATAGAGCCGTCTCCTTTATTACCAAAACCTCCAGCTTCCTTTGGATTTCCTTGACTTCTATCTATATTCATATCTCCATTTTTACCATTCATATCACCCTTATCCATATTTCCCATTCCTGGTGGTGTTTTACCATCCATACCTTCAGGTGGCTCTGGCATACCACCCATGTTCTCATCAGATTTTTCTGTGTCTTTACTTTCACTTGAACTATTATCATCAGAAGTTTCCTTAGTTGAAGAAGATTCTCCACTTAATTGAGCATTTATAGTTTTACTCATATTTTCTGCAACTTCTAAAACTCCTGGTATTGACTTTCCACCTTTGCCCATAGGTCCTCCTGACTTTTCATTAGTATCGTTTCCATCTTTATTGGTATTTGTATTATTCTCATTTTCACTATTATCTTTAGTATTATTTTGAGTATCATTATCCGTATTAGTTTTGACTTCGCTTAATGTTAATTCAGCATTAACTTCTTTTTCATTACTTTTGTTTTCAAAACTCTTATTTTCATTGTTAGAGTTATTATTGTTAGAATCATTGTTATTGGATTCATTGTTGTTAGAATCTTTATTATTAGAATCATTATTATTAAACTCTTTATCACCAAATCCCTTATTATCACTAGAATCTTCAATTGAAGATGTTATATTTTTCTCAAATTCTTCATAAGTATAAAATGCTGTTGGGTCTTCTTTTACATATGATGCTATCAAATCATGTAGTTTTGTTGTCATATTTTCTAGATAATCTGAATCCAAATACTTGGTTACTATTTCTTCTAGATATTCATGATACTTAGTTTTATATGTATCATTTTTTAATAATGCAGATATTAAAGGTCTATCTTCCAAATTACCCGTTGTAGGTTCATCAATAGCTATAGATTGACTACCTCCACCAAAACCACTAAATCCACCAAATGACATATTAAAATCCCATGGCAACATAGAAAACACTCCATCTTGTTCATATAAATAGTAATTATGAGCAAAACTACCTTGATAACTATCAAGATTTAATAAAGCTGTACTTATTGCTATATTTTTGAGGACAGAATCTACATCAAGATATTTTTCAATATCTTCACCTGTATCTAAAGATTTTAGTAGTTTTGTAACTTTAGACCAATCAGCTGTTTTTTTATCACTTTCAACGATTAGATTTGAGTAACTATCTGGGTCATCACCCTCATATTGTAATGAGGCTCCTTCATCTGATTTGTATAAGTCTCCAGTTACATCTCCAAAATTATTTTCAAGATACGATTCTTTTAATCCTTCTACTGCCAAATATAATCCATGATATTCACCATTTATAGAAACTTTAGCATATGCAAATTCTGGAGTAGCTAAGCCCATATCCTCACAGACACTATATGTTAAAAATTCTCTCATATAAGATGGGTCAGAATAACAGTTATTAAGGTTTAATTGAGTAAGACCTTCCATACTTTGACTAGTATTATATTTATCGAAATTAATCTTATAGCTATATCTATCACTATCACTATTTGCTACAGATGTAAGACTTGAATTTCCTTTAGTTCTTATACCAACGTTTCCATATACGTCTCCATTTACAGTTACTTTTGCAACTTTAAATTCTTCTTTTATAGCATTTTCATTCATGTCTTCCAAGTCACTTTCATCTATTTCTATATTAACTTCCATAACCTTGTCTCTGTCAAAATATTTTTCAATATATACATTGCTATATAAATCAACACCTTTACTACCATATGTACTGTAAACTCCAACTACTGCACATAAAAATATAATCATAATTGAGATAAGAAGGGTAAATTTTTTATCTTTCATAAAAGATTACTCCTCTCTATGCTACATAGTCACCATTATAACTTACAAGAACTGCATTAGTAACTCCATCTACTTGGCTTAAGTCATTTATAAGACTTGTTTCTCCATCCTTCATTCTTACTTCAAATACCAATTCTATACCTTTTTCTGGTGTAACACTTTTTGATTTTATTTGATACTTAGAAAATACTTTTTTAATTTTGTCAGTTGCAATATCCTCTGAATTTTCATTATTACAATTTACCATCAATATATATGGTGTTTCAGATATTGTTTTGTTTGAAAAGAATATTAGAATCAATCCCATGATTATTGAACCCATAACAGCCAATGGAATTAAACCTGCTCCTAAAACTATACCTGAACCTAATGACCAAAATAGAAATACCAAATCCATTGGGTCTTTGATTGCTGTTCTAAATCTTACTATAGATAAAGCACCAACCATACCTAGAGATAAAACTACATTTGATGTAACTGCCAATATTACGAAAGTTGTAAGCATTGTAAGTGCTACAAGTGACACATTAAATGGTCGAGAATACATAATCCCCATATATGTCTTTTTGTAAATCATATATATGAACAAACCTACTAAAAATGCTGAACCTAGAGCTAAAGCACTATCTATAAATGAAAAACCTGATACATTTTCTATAAAACTTGATTTAAAAATATCGTTAAATGTCATAACTAAAATCATCCTTCCTGTTTCTTAATTTTTTTATTTTATTTAAACACTTTTTACATAAAACTTAGATTCCATTCCTATATATACAGTCTACTTGATGCATACTTTGAAACTGCTGTAGAAGTGGTTTTATTAATCTGAACCAAATCTTTTATAAAATCTGGTATAAACTCATCATATTTAACTTCTAATACAGTCATATTTTCATCAATAACTGATACTGTTGGCAGTTCTTTATTGAACAAATCTATTGAATTTACAGAAGTTTTAATGTCACTATCGATTGTGACTCTTACATTTCCAAGCGGATAAACAAAAGCTTCTCTATCATAATCAACTATACTTTTTGCCTCCAATCTTTCACATTTTATTTTTAAGTAAAACTCTCTTAATAAGCAGTTTGTCGATTCTTTTAAAAACTCAATGTCATTTTTTAATATCTTCTCTACTTCTTTTTTAGTTAAACTAGCTGATAGCTTTGATGTCATATTATAATGTTTTATTTTCTTCTCCAACTTTATATAAGAAGGGTTATTGTTATAAAATCTTATTCTAAACTTTTCTCTCATTGCAACTCCATTTAACTTATCTAAAAGCGCTTTATCTTCAGGTGTATCAAAATACAAACTTCTGATAAGATACTTTCCATCTTTTGATGCGTTTCTATCTTTCTTCATTATTGGATAAAGTCTTGATTTTAAAGCTAGGACATCAGCTTCAGTTATTTTGTGTTTCATCTCAAATCTATAGTTTAACTTCTTATCCATTATTATCACCTCTCAATTCATTTAACTATGTTTGATTTATTTTATATTTAGAGTATACTTCACTTTACTTTGTTAAATCTCCGTAAAATAAGTGCATCTTTATGGCATATATGTGGCAAATAAGATTAGATAAAAAAATAAATGTGAATTTATTTATCTAATTTTTAATAATATCTTATATCTTCATCTGTAAATTAAATTTTATATAGTATTAGATTCTGTATAACTAACAAATAGTAGTTTTAGGAAGCAAAAAAAGAAGATGTTACTTATAGATAAATTAAATCTTTCAAATAAAAAATAAAATTTCTTATTCAAAATTATATAACCTATAGTTTCATCTTCTAAATTTATAATACTAAATAATTAAATTTATATATTTCTACCTATATGCTCAGTTATGTTAAAATTAGTTTTACTGCACTCCAAATAAGTACTAGTGCCATAATGATATTAATTACTTTGTAATGTTTGTTTATATATTTTTGTAAAATACCTCCTGCTAGAGCCCATGTCAAAGTCCCAGATATGCCCACAATACTATTACAAACTGCTGCTGATAATAAATATTCAACTGACTGTGACACAGGTATTACATACCCTGTATATACAGTAATAGCAAATATTATAATTTTTACATTAACAAACTGCAAAATAAATCCAGTCCAAAAGGATTCTTTCTTCACATCACTATCCTTGTTTGGTTTGCTCTTAGCTACTTGTATTGCTAACCAAATAATATAAAGTGCTCCTATGTACTTCATAATACCAGTAATCATTGGTATAAACTTTGATAATTCAAGGCATCCAAGAGCACATATGAACATAATACACATAAATCCCATGCCAATTCCTATAACTACTGACTTCCCTTTTTTCCATCCATTAGTACTAATCGTATTTAACGCAAGGATATTATTAGGTCCTGGTGTAAAACCTGTAACAAATGCGTATGGTAAAAAAGATAATAAAACTTCACTCAACACTTGCAATCACTCTCCTTTTATATTATAATACTATAAATTAAACCATAAAAAAAATCGAAATATTTAAATTTATACTTCAATTATATTGAATGAAATGAGGTTAAATATGTATCTTAAATACCTACAAACTTTTAAAACTATAATAGAAGAAGGCAGTTTTTCTAAAGCAGCAAATAAGCTCAATTACACACAATCAACAATAACATTTCAAGTACAACAGCTAGAACAAGAACTATCTACACATTTATTTGAAAAAATAGGAAGAAAAATGGTTCTAACTAAAGCTGGTAAAAATCTAATACCTTATGTGGATGATGTTCTATGTTCTGTTGATAAAATGAAGAATTTTGGTACTGACTTATCTGAGTTACGTGGTGATTTGCATATAGCAATGGGAGAAACTCTTATTTGTTATAAAATGCCTTCTATCTTAAAACAATTTCATGAAATGGCACCAAATGCACGACTATTTCTTCGCTCAATGAATTGCTATGATATTAGAAATTCTTTGCTTGCAGGAAGTATTGATTTAGGAATATTTTATAAAGATATTGGAGGCTTAGGAAATTCTATTTCTACCTATACTGTTGGAGAATCACCTTTAACACTAGTTGCATCACCAAAAGTAAAAAAACAATTCCCTGATTTTATTACTCCAAACCAAGAATTAAATATTCCTTTCATAATAGATGAACCAGCATGCATTTTTAGACAGATGTTTGAATCATATTTAAATGAAAAGAATATTATTCTAGACCATACGATTGAACTTTGGAGTATACCTACTATTAAAAATTTAGTCAAAAATGATATGGGAATATCATATCTCCCTACGTTTGCAGTAGAAGATGATTTGAAAACAGGAGAACTATGTGCAATAGATACAGAGTTAGATGATAAGAGTATTGTTTCAGTATGTGGTCATCATAAAAATAAGTGGATTAGTCCACTTATGCAATTATTTATTGATTTAGTTGTTGCAAATGAAAAATAGAGCTTGTGAATTCTATTTATATATATTGGTATTTAAATTGATAAATAGTAACTTATATTAATAAACAATTAAAGTAGATACAGTTTAGGAGGTAGAACATGAAAAAAAAGATTATTATTGGAATAACCATATTTATTTCAAGTCTTTTAATTTGTGCATATGTATACATTAAAAACGTTATTCCACCTGGAGAAGAATGGATTTCTTATCAAAATGATAAGATAATTAAATCTATCAATCAGCAATTGAGTAAATTAGATATAGATAGTATAATGGCAAATAAAGAAAAATATGTAGTTGAAAAAAATATTGATGAAATCCAAAAATCAGTAGAAAATGGACTAATAACTTATGAGGAAATTACAGCAATATATCTTTATAGAATTAAAATGATAGACCAAATTAAACATGGATATAATTCCGTGGTAGAAGTAAATCCAGGTGCAATTGCTGATGCCAGAACTATGGATTCAGAGAGATTAAAATTGTCTTCACAAGATAAAATAATACCTTCTCCACTTTTTGGTATTCCTGTCATGTTAAAGGATAATATTAATACCTCTAATATGCCGACAAGTTCAGGTACTGTTGCCTTTGCAGATTTTATTCCTAATGAAGATGCTAATTTAGTAAAGGATTTGAAAAAACAAGGTGCTATTATATTGGGAAAAAATAATCTGTCTGAATTCGCAAATTATATTTCAGGAATAATGCCTAGCGGATATAGTGGTAAAAAAGGTCAGACAGTTAATCCTTTTGGCCCTTTAAAGATATCTCCATCTGGTTCTAGTAGTGGTAGCGCTGTCTCTGTTACCGCAAATATAGTTCCAATCTCCATAGGAACAGAAACAGATGGTTCCATTGTTGCTCCAGCCTCAGCAAATTCAGTGGTGGGATTTAAACCATCTAGAGACAAAATATCTAGTGATGGAATTATGCCACTAGTCAAAAAAATTGACACAGCTGGTCCAATAGGAAAAACAGTACAAGATGTAGCGATTGCTTATAATGCAATTTCAAATGAAAATATATCATTGGACTTTGATATTAACTCACTGAAGGGTATGAAGATTGGGTTATTAAGCTATGAGTATAATGATGAAAAAATGCTAAAAAATCTAAATCAAGAATTAGAAAAAATGAATGTCACTGTTGTGCCTATTAGTCTCAACGAAGAAGGAATTGGCATAATAAATACTATCAATTTATCCTTTAAAAAAGACTTTGAAGACTTTGCTGATAAGTATAATATGCCGATAACAAAATTAAATGCCTTAATTGAATTTAATAACGCTGACTCCAAAAGAAGAATTAAATATGGCCAAGACTTATTGGAAGAAGCTAATCAAGTAGAAAAAAGTAATATGAATAAAATAGATGATTCAATCCAGAAAGCGAAATCAGTCCTTAATAAAACTTTTAAAGAAAAAAACTTGGACGTTATTGTTTTTTTAGATAGCTCTGGTTCTACAATGGCATCAGCATCAGGATATCCTGAATTAAATGTACCATTTGGATTGGACGAAAAGGGAGCTCCTATTGGAGTTACGTTTATGACACTGTATGGTGAAGATAAAAAAGTCTTAGATATTGGATATAGCTTTGAAAAAAATATTAGAGGAAGATTAACTCCATAAAAGAGTTTTTAATATAATTAATACATTATAAATGTGAATGTAAATATTAGATTTAAATAAAACTGACTAAGCAATATTTTTTAATTAAGATTCAACATATATACTTAGAATCAAAATAGAGATAATAAAATTACTTTTAATTATCGGAGTAATTTTTATTATCTCTATTTTTCTTGTAATACAATTCTTAATATCCTAATTATATATAAAATCTTATATTATAATATTATTAATTATACAACTTCTTCATCATATTCACTTGAAAATTGACTATTATAAAGTTCTTCATAAAATCCTTTATTTTCAATAAGTTCCTTATGATTTCCTTGTTCGATAATATTACCTTCTTTCATTACTAATATTAAATCTGCATCACGAATAGTTGATAATCTATGTGCAATAACAAAGCTAGTTCTTCCCTTCATCAAGTTGTTCATTGCCTTTTGAATCTCAACCTCTGTTCTGGTATCAACACTAGAGGTTGCTTCATCAAGAATTAACACTGACGGGTCTGAAAGTATTGCCCTGGCAATTGTTAAAAGTTGTTTTTGACCTTGAGACAGATTAGAAGCATCTTCAGTCAATACAGTATCATACCCTTGAGGTAAAGTCCTTATAAAGTGGTCTACTCTTGCTGATTTTGCTGCCTTTACAATCTCATCCATTGTAGCATCTGACTTACTATAAGCAATATTTTCTTTTATACTACCATTAAACAGCCATGTATCTTGAAGAACCATTCCAAACATAGTTCTAAGCTCTCCACGCTTTAAGTCTTTTATATTAACTCCATCAATAGTAATTCTTCCACCTTGTATCTCATAAAACCTCATAAGTAAATTTACAAGAGTTGTCTTCCCAGCTCCTGTAGGTCCAACAATTGCAATTTTATCTCCTGCATTCAATTTAATATTAATATCTTTCATAAGAATAGAATCATCACTATATCCAAATTTAACATGCTCAAATTCTACCTTTCCTTTAGGCATGTTGATAACTTTTGAATCTTCTTTGTCCTTCATCTCTTCCACTTCATCCATAACTGTAAAAACTCTCTCTGCAGATGCAATTGCTGCTTGAAGCATATTTACAATATAAGATATCTCTGTAGTAGGCTCTGATGCTTGATTTACATATTGGATAAATGCCTGTATACTACCAAGAGTCATTGCTCCAGTTGATGCAAATACACCACCCACAACTGCTATAATAACATACCCAATTTGATTTATAAATCTAATAATTGGAGATATAGCATATGATGAAAATTGAGCTTTTCTACTAGCATTATAAAGATTTTGATTTAATTCTTTGAAATTTTCTATAGTATCTTTTTCTTTGCTAAATGCCTTAACTACTATTTGACCAGTAAACATCTCTTCTATATTGCTATTTAATTCTCCTAATGATTTTTGATTTTCTGAAAATCTAGTTTGTGATTTTCTTGCAATTATAACAGTAATACCTAAAGAAACAAGCAAAGTTACAGCTGATACTATTGTAAGTGGTATACTTATGCTTATCATCATTACAATAGAACCAATCACTGTGACCACTGCTGTAATAAGTTGCATTAATCCTTCTTGTAAACTATCTGCTACCTTCTCTAAATCATTTGTAACTATACTAAGTGTTTCCCCTTTTTTGTGAGAATCATAGTATTTAAGCGGAAGTTTATTTAATTTATCACTTAAATCTTTTCTCATGTTAAGAACTAAACTTTGTGCAACACCTGACATAATATATTGTTGTATATATATAAATACTGCACTAATTAAATACAACCCTAGAAGTATTGATATTATACCTCCCATAGTACTAAAATTCACACTGAACTTTGTACCTGTTTGAACTGCAGTTTTAATCCCATTAAATAATTGGTCAATAGCTTTTCCCATAACCATTGGTGCTAAAACTGTAAGAGCTGAACTTATTAATACTGAAATAAAAATCATTAATAACTTAAATTTTTGTTTTTTCATATATTTCAATAATCTTTTAGTTGTCTTTTTTGCATTTCTAGCTTTTTCTGCTGACATACCATCTTCAAAGCTAAGTACTTCTACATCTTGTTTTTCTGTTATTTTTTCACTCATATTACACCTCCAAATACACAGATTGATTCTTCACTCTATGCAAGTTCTTCTTTACTAAGCTGTGAATCTGCGATTTGCTTATAAACTTCACAATTTTCAAGTAACTCTTTATGTTTTCCTATACCTACAATTTCTCCATCATTCAAAACTATAATCTGATTAGCATCCATAATTGTACTTATACGCTGTGCTATAATTATAGCTGATGAATCTTTAATTTCATTCTTTAATGCTTTTCTAAGCCTTTTATCTGTCTTGAAATCTAATGCAGAAAAACTATCATCAAAAACATATACTTCTGGTTTTCTAACTAATGCCCTTGCAATAGATATTCTCTGTTTCTGACCACCAGATAAGTTATTTCCACCTTGTGCTACAAATGAATCATACTTATCTTCCATATCAGAAATAAACTCATCAGCTTGGGCTATACTTGCAGCATGCTTTACTTCTTCAATACTTGCATCTTCTTTTCCATATCTTATATTTTCTTCTATTGTCCCACTAAATAAAAAGGCTTTTTGTGGTACAAATCCAATCTTATCTCTAAGCTCTTTTTGAGGCATGTTCTTAATATCTTGACCATTTATAGATATTTCTCCAGATTGAATTTCAAAAAAACGTGGTATTATATTTGCAATAGTAGATTTACCAGAACCAGTGCTTCCTATAATTGCAGTTACTTCTCCAGATTTTGCTTCAAATGTTATATTGTTTAAAACAGGTTCCTCCGACTGGGAATATGAAAAAGTTACGTTTTTAAATACTAAATGACCTCTTTCTGAAGTAATATCCTTATATCCATTTCCATCTACAATTTCAGGTTCTATATCTAAGATTTGATTTACTCTATCTGCACAAGCTCCTGCTCTAGGTATGTACATAAATACCATTACTCCCATAATTAAATAAAATAATATTAGGATACAATATTCAACTAGTGCCATTATATGACCTATCTCCATATTTCCATTGCTTACTCTCATACCACCAAACCAAATTATACTCACTATACCTAAGTTCATTATTAACATTACAACAGGCATAAGTACTGCAAATATTTTATTTATTGAAATTGCCGTTTCAGAATAATCTATTGCAGTTCTATCAAATCTCTTTTTTTCAAAACGACTTCTATCAAAAGCTCTTATAACTCTTACTCCAGTTACTACTTCACGTAATACTCTATTCATATTATCCATCTTTATTTGCATCATTTTAAACAATCGGATAACTTTTTTACCAACCAAAAATGCAGATAACATGAATAGAAACATTACTGTAACAATAATAATTGTCATTACTTTATCTATAGAATATGCTAAGAATAAACCAGAAACCGTTATAATTGGTGCTGGTAATACCAATTGAATAAACATAAACAAAGATTGACCTATTAAAGTAATATCACTAGTACTCCTAGTAATCATTGAAGCTGTACCTATCTTATTAAAATCATTTATTGATAAATCTTGTGATTTTATAAATACTGCTTCTCTAATATCTCTACAAAATCCAGATGAGAGATTTGATGATACTTTGCAAACTAAAACAGCTGATAAAGCTGTTATACCTGCTGCTATCAACATAATTAGACCTGTCTTTACAATATAATCTACGTCCCCCTTTACTACACCATTATTTACTATATTTGCTGTAAGTGTTGGTATATATAAAGTTCCAAGAGTTTGTAAAAATGTAAACATCAGCACTGTAACAATTAAAACTCTATATGGTTTTAAAAAACGAATTAATTTTTTCATACAATCACACTCCTTTATAGAATATTATGATAAACTATACTGTAACAGGATAGTCAAGGAGGAATTTTAATTATGAGTCAAATTTCGAAAAATTATTTCACAACTGGAGAATTTGCAAAGATTTGTGGAGTCAATAAAAAGACGCTTTTTCATTATGATGATATAGGTCTTTTCTCTCCAGAGTTAAAGAAGGAAAACGGATATAGATACTACTCATACCATCAACTCAGTATTTTTGGTATAATTTCTTCACTTAAGGAAATTAAAATGCCTTTAAAAGAAATTAAAACTTATATAGATAAACGAACTCCTAATTTACTAGTTGAACTTTTAGAAAAGAAAACTATTGATATTAATAATGAAATTGAAAAACTGAATAATATTAAGGCTTTAATGGAGTCTACTATTTCATTTACTAAAAAGGCCTGTAATATAGATGCAAATACGATTATTTTAGAAGAACATGAGGAAGAATACTTAGTCAAAACGCCTCTTACTTCTAAAGAACCCTTTCTTGGAGACGATGATGAAAACTTTTTATATGAATGTATTAACTTTATGGATAACTATGATTTAGGTGATGATGGTATGATTGGTTCAATCATTAAAGGCGAAGATATAATGAATAGAGATTTTGAGTCATATTCATATTTATTTACAAAAGTTAATAAAGACTATAAGAAATATCCTACATCAATCAAACCAAAAGGGCTTTATGTAACTGCTTACCATAAAGGAGGTTATGAAACTATTAATAAAACTTATGAAAAACTCTTAGAATTTTTTAATCAGAATAATTTATATATGGGAGATTTTGTTTATGAAGAGTATCTCCTATATGACATAAGTGTACGAGATTCTAATGAATATCTAACTCAAATCTCAGCAGAAGTTAAAATGTAAAGGGAGATAAATTATTATGATAAAAAGTAATATAGCTGAGAAAAACAATGATAAAAAAATAAATAGTATAGAAGTCGCAATATTTTTTATAGTCACTTATGGTATATCACTATTATTTGGAATCCCTCTCTACTTTAAAGAATATATGAACCCAGAAATAATGGTAATATTTATGACTATACTACCAGCATCAGGAGTTTCAATAGCAAGAATTTATAGATATAAGAAAAGTGATAAACATATCATACTTAATTATGTCATAATAGCTGACTTTTTATTATCTTTATCTCTAGTTACTTTAAAAACATTTCGAATAATAGATGATGAAACTATAAACCTAGGGATAGGTATTTTAGTTTTATTTGCTGGTATTACAACTATATGTTATGTATGTATAGAAGGTAAAGAACTTTATCCATTTAAAAACGAAAAAAAATCTATTAAATATATTTTTATTTTTATAATAGTAATTAATTTAAGTAAATTTATAATGTTAGGATGTAAGGATATTAATTTTATTAATTTATTTATGAGCATATTTTCCATTATTCCTTATCTCGCAACCCAAAGTATTCTTTTTTTTGGTGAAGAATATGGATGGAGAGGATTTCTTCAAGAAAAAATGCAGATAAAGTTTGGTAAACGAATAGGAGTTATTTTATTGGGGGTTATATGGGAGCTATGGCACATACCTTTATGGTTTACAGTTTATCATGTAGACGGTTTAGGCATATTACTTAGATTATTTTTTGTAATTAGTATTTCTATATTTTTAGGCTATGTTTATATGAAAACTAAAAATATATGGGCATGTATTGTAATTCATTTAATTAATAATACAGTTTTTTTAGATGCTGATTTGAATAATATCTTTTTAAATTTTAATTCTTCAAATCTTAATTCAAATATTATATTAGGTTGTTTAATTTTTTCTGTACTCCTTTCATTATTTATTTTTACTAAAGAGTACAAAAAAGAATATAAAAAGGAGTAACAAAAATAGCAAATTAAATAAATTTTTTATAGAGTATTATCTTAAATATACAAAGTTTATTTAAAAAGAGGCTGTCTCAAAAGAGAGATAAGTCTCTTTTTCATTGTTGAAATGATAAAAATATATTTGATTTCATACAAAGAAGAGTGCCTCATAAACTAAAAAGTTCATTTTGAGACACCCCCCTTTATTTATATTTAAAACAATCTAAATTCTAGAGTTCTCTAATAGCCATTTTTCTGCATCTTTATAAAGTCTATCAACCTTTTCTGGTCTATCTATTCCAGGAAGTTCTTGATTTATTTTATATCCATCCTTACTAAGCATATAAGAAAGACTTGCATATGAAGGTCTATAATCCTGTATGTCTTTCTTAGAAGTTTTGACATCTCCATCCTGATAAACAGGTAAAATTATATCTTTTTCATATATAGCATCCATAGATATTATATACCATATATCATCTATCTTTTGAGTCTTATACAAAAACTTGACATCTGACTGAAGTTCAACTAAATTTCCATCAATTTCATTTCTAATATGAATAGCCCCCATTGTGATTGATACTGCCTTATTATTATTTATCCAAACTAATGTATCACAAATTTTATGTGGTGCATAAGATTTCATCTTACTTGATTCTTCTACAAACCCTTTTCCACTACCTTGATACCAAGATATTGAAACAGTAGATTCCTTTGCAAAGCATTTTTTCATTTCATCCCATAATGCATTATCCCTACAAAATCTCTCAAATTCTATAAGTTCTTTTACACTATTTTTATCTACTATATCTTGCATAGAATTCTTTCCTGGTCTACTTAATAACATGTTCTCAATCTCCTTTAACATAAATTTCTTTTATTTTTAACACTACTCAGTTTACTATCTTACTTTATTGCCTTTTATCCATACACCTTTTATATTTCTAGTTGCTGTTATATCTTTAATTGGGTCACCTTCAACCATTACTAAATCAGCTCTTTTTCCTTCTTTTATTAATCCACGGTCATTAAGACCTAATAGTTTTGCTGGCAAACTTGTTGCACTCTCAAGTACCTCAATTGTATTAAGACCTGCCTTAACTAATAATTCAAATTCACGATGAAGGGACTCCCCATGTTTCACTATACTAACAGAATTCTCATCATTATTTGCATCAGTTCCAGCTAATATCACCACTCCAGCTTTTTTCAATGTAGCTGTATTTTCTATTGCTGTTTCTAACCTAACCTCTTCTCTTCCTGTAGCTTTTTTTATATTTGATATTATACTTTCCATCATAACTATAGTTGGAATTGATATAAGATTTTTCTCTTTTATCCTTTTTACTACATCATCAGATAATTTCCCTATAAAAGGAATATGATTTATTACATCAACATTTGCTTTTTCTGCATATTCATAAGCTATAGTTGTAGGTGCATGAGCAAATACTTTTTTCCCATTTTCATGAGATATTTCAACTACTCTTTTTATTGTCTCAAAATCAAAAGCTATTTTAGATGCTTTTGGGTCTTCTATTATAATTTTTACGAAATCTGCTCCTTGTTTAATTTGTTTCTTAGCAAAATGTTCAGCATCTTTAATAGTATGTATTTTACTATCTTTAAACCCCATGCCCATAAGATGAGGGTGTGATGCTGGTGCAACAGGTTCATATACACTACGAATATCTGTTAGTCCATCTATATTTCTTAAAGATTCTACTATCTCTTTGCTATTAGTTGCCATATCAAGCATAGTAGTTATCCCCCAGTTAGTTGCATCCTCCAAGTTTTTTATACTATCTAAATGAACATGAGAATCAATAAATCCTGGAAGTAAGGTACATCCTTCCCCATCTATAATAATATCAGCAGTTGTTTTTGATGATATTACTCCATCTTCTATTACAATACTCTTTTGTTTTGAAAGTTTTTCTCCATCAAATATTTTAATATTTGTAATTTTAGTTATTGCCATACTCCACACTCCCTTTATTTTTATTTACTAAAAACCTTATTCTTATTTAATTAAAATTTTTTACTTTGATGCTTTCTTAGTTTATATAACTAATTATATATAAATTAATTTGCTTAAACTATGTGTTAGAATCTAAACTTTGATGTAAAATATACTATATCTATTGTGTTATAGTACAATCAGATATAATAAGAGGAGGTTTCCCATGAAATTAGTATATTTAATGAAAGGTATATCTCAATATATCTCAGTATTAAAGCCATTTCTAGATGAATATATAGATATCACTAGCTTAAATATTTATAAAAATAATCAAACTGAATTTAATACTGGATGTTTATATTTAGGAAATATAACAGATATTTCTGTAGATTTGACCAATATGAATTTTTTAGGTATCTTTATACAAAATGAAGTTAACATTGATTTAGAAAGATATAATTTAAACCCAAATATTTGTATCATAAAATCTAAAAAAGAAAAGTATGACCTTTTTGGTGAATTGTTAAATATCATGAATCAAGAAGTACATCTTAGTTTATGTTCTCAAAAGTTTTTTGATGTAGTTTCTGAGAATAAAGGCATACAATATTTAATCGACATAGCACATGAAGAATTCGGCTATCCTATAATAATTCGTGACTCTAGCTTCAAAGTTTTAGCTTATTCTTATGATGTCAGTGATATATTACAACTTACTGAGGATTCTAATGGAGATAAATATTTAGACGAAGAAACTATAAATTACATAAAATATCAAAATATCCATAAAAAAATACATTATAATAAATCTACTAAAGATGAAAATAAACCAGATAACTGGCTTGGAACATTAGTCTCATCCGTATGTGTAGAAGAAATTGAAGTAGCTCATATAGCTATCTGTGAATGGAAAAAACCACTTAATGAGTTTCACTTTAAATTATTAGAATCACTTAATAAAGCTTTATCTCTAGAACTACAAAAAAATAATTTGTTTAATATAGATAAAAAACTTATTCCTAATTATATACTTTCTGATTTGTTGGAAAAAAAGTACCTAGATGATGATACTATAAGCAAAAGATTCCATTATTTAAATTGGACTAAGTCAAATTCATTAAATATAATGGTAATAGTAAACAAAGATAACAATTATTTTGATAGTAAAGTTCCTTTTATCATGCAATCTTTAAGTGCATTTATACCATCTAATAACTGTGTAGTACATAAATCTGCTTTAGTCGTTTTTATTAATGATTCTTTAATTCATAATTTAATTGACAATGAGAATAAAGAATTTATTAATTACTTAAAACTAAATTCACTTTATGCTGGAATAAGTTCAAGATTTTCAAAGCTATCTGATAGTTGGAAGTATTATATTCAAGCTAAAAGAGCTAGTGAAATTGCTCAAAAATATGATATAAACTTTTCTCCATTTGGGAAAAGCATACCATATATACTCTACGAGCTACTTAGTACTAATTATGATTTATATGACCTCAATCATCCAGCTGTAACCAAACTAATTGAAGAATATAAAAAAAATGGTTGTAATTTATTAGAGACCTTAAAACAATATATATACTTTAATAATTCACCAAGCAAGGCTGCTAAAATCTTAAATATTCATAGAAATACTCTGTTTTATAGAATTAATAAGATAAAAGAAATCACAGGTATTACACTAGACTATGCTGATGAAATACTTCAGATTTATATTTCTATAAAAATGATTGAAATTAACTCAAGAAATAAAAGCTATGAAACACATAATTAAACTATATACTTTATAGCTTTTATTTTTTATATGTATGTGCTTTTACAAATATAAAAAGTAAGGAGAATTTATATGAAATTATCTAGTAAAAAGGAACAAAATGTCGAAAACTCAGAAATGAAACAGTATATAACTGGAGCAGGAGGTTGTATTGTCAGTAAATCAATTCTCAATGGAACATCAAAATTGAAGTGGCTTTTTAGAGAAGACAGTGAATTTGGAAATGGATGGATTGCTTTTGGAGATACAGATACACAGGAGTATGTTGATAATCCTAAAAACATGACAATTGTAGATTTCAATACTCTTGTTAATATTGAACCAACTACTTTAAATATTTTTTATATGCCTATAGGAACAGACCTAGAATTTCGCTCTGATAAAAGTGGAAAATATTTTATTGACACAAACACAAGGAAAGAAATTAGAGAACCAGTTAAGCATCCTGCACAAATAGCCTTTGAAAAAAACCTAAAATTTTTAAATCAGGAAAATTATCCAATAGAATTTTTTAAAAGCTTGTTTCAAAAAAGTGACAAACTTGAACCATTTATCGTGGGGGAAACAGATTTTCCAAGCGGAGAAGTTGTCCTTGCAGACCCTCTTGCATATTTAGGGAGTGAGTATGAAACTTGTTTAGAAAGAAAAATACCAGTTGGAAGTTATTCTGTAGAAATATCTATTTGTCATTCTAAAATTGCTGGACTTAGAATTGCAGCAGCTAGATTAATTATTAGTGACAAGCAACCTATTACATATGAAATTGCTATGCCAAAAGGAAAAGGAATCGAAGACTTTGGAAAAGCAGGAGCATGGACTTTTTTTGGTGTGGATACAGGATTAGCTTGCTTTTCAGACGCAAAAGTTGCAAAGGAATATGCTAGTTTTACAACAAAATGGCAAAATGAAAATCCAGATAAAAATAAATATCATGATTATTTTTCAGCACTTTTTAAAAAAAGCTATGAAATGTATCCAAACATCCAGAATAAAGATGGCAATTTCTTGATTTGGCAATTGCCACAAACACCCTATAGATTAATTATGTTAACAAGTGGCATGGGTGATGGTATTTACAGTGGATATTGGGGACTTGATGCATATGGAGAGGTCACAGAACTCATAATACCATTTATGAATCCAATATATTTTTAAGCTATAAAACTTATTGTCGATTTAGGTTTACTAAATAATCTCCTTTTAAAATACATAATACTTAGTTGAATAGAAAAGTAAGGCTATGCTTTTTATGACCATAGCCTTGCTAATAAATGTTTATAAATTCAGCTACATGAGCCAACTTTTTAATAATTTATCTATATACTTAAACTATATATTCTAAATTCACTGTATATATAGTTCTTCCTCAAACAAACAATAAGAATTCTTACCAGATGCTTTTACATTATAAAGTGCTCTATCTGCATTTTTGAACAATTCTATAAATGAATTTCCATTTTGGGGATATCTTGCAATACCTATACTAACAGAAGCCTCAAAACTAAAACTTAAGTCATTATAATTATCATAAAGAACTCTGTTTAATTCTTTTGCTTTTTTATGCAAGTTTACTTCTGAATGATAATCTTGCATATATACTACGAATTCATCACCACCAATTCTTCCAACTAAATCTTCATTACCAAAACTGGCTTGTATCTTCTCAGCAAAAGTTTTTAACACAAAATCGCCAAATGGATGCCCGAAATTATCATTTATTTCTTTAAAATCGTCTAAATCAATAATGAATAATGCATCTTTCTTGTTATTTTTATTTGTAGATATAACTTCTTCTACTAGTTTTTCAAATGTACCTTTATTATATATATTTGTCAATGAATCACTTTCTGCTCTAGTTTTTAACTCTTCATATTTTTTTATATCACTATCTACATCTACAATCACGCCTACAACCTTTAAAAGTTTATTTTCATCATCAAAAATCTTTGTTACTGATGTTCTACACCAAATGTATTCGCCATTAGATTTTTTTAAACGATATATTACTTGATTATGTTTGTCATTTTCTTTAATACTTTCAAGAAAATCTTCAAATACACTGTAATCTTTACGATGAACTAATTCTTTATCTCTAATCTCTTTTAAAAGATTTTCACATTTACTGCTATATCCAAATTTTTCAGTCCAGGCCTGAGATACAAATGATTTATCTTCTTTAAGATTCCATTCAAAGACAACAGAGTCAGTCTGTTCAACAATAATCTTATAACGTTCATTACTAAGTCTTAATTCTTCCTTATGAATTATTTCTTGCTCAAGTATTTCATACTTCATAGATAATTTAGTTTTATCTATAATAGATTTAAATAGATAAAATACAATAAAATTAATATATAAAATACCAATACTTGATATTAAATTTAGAAATTTTAAACTTTCAGAACTAAAGAACTTGTTTATATCAAATATAGAAATAGCTAGAAATAAACTAAATAAAGGTATTGCAAGTAAAATAATCCAATACTTTATTGGCATATCTGAATGTACATCTTTTTTAAATAAACAAACAATCTTACATATAAATAAAAAAACGATTTTAGATAAAATTGTGGCTAATACTCTTATACCATTGTTTTCAAACATTATTTCAAATCCTTCTTTTATAAATAAGACAAAAATACTTGTAACCACAATTTCTGATAATATAAAGAATACATTTAATAAAACAGTAGCAAATAATCGTGTCTGTATATTTCCTTCATATAAAAATGATGCTGAAAAAATAAGAATAAAAATTAAAGGTATTGTGATTGCAGGATTTAAAGTTATTAAATTACAGACTCCTAAGCATATTATAAAACCCAATCTAGCATATCTTATAGCTCTTGTATATCCTTCTTTCTGACCTAAAAAATCTGATAAAAACATATGGACAACAAAAGCTTCAAATATAACAGTTACTAAATTTGTAATATCAAAAAGCAGTTGTTCTTTCATACATATTTTTTATAAAATAAGAAGCTTACTTAAGCTAAATACACTTCAGATTTTACTTTTCCTTTCTGAATATATATTTAAGCATTTACTTTAATTGTCAACTATTATAATATATGTCAGCTTAATATTGTTCTTTTTTCAACAGTATACAATAGATATATGTAAAAAACAACTTCAAATATTGACATATTTTCTTTAATATCTCTTTATATTATCTTTATAACTTAAATACTATAGTAAACTTAGCACCTTTTTTACCATTTTCCGCATATATACGTCCACCATGCTTATTTACAATAGATTTAACTATTGATAATCCAATTCCATGATTACCCCCAACCCCCTTATAAAATCGTTCAAAAATGTGAGGTAAATCTTCTTTATTAATCCCAATTCCATCATCTTCAACTATAACAACTATATTTTTTTGATTATGTTTACATACTATTTTAATTTCGCTCTTAGCGTATCTTAAGGCATTTTCTATAAGGTTCATAAATGCTTTGGATACATTTTTTTCATCACATTCAAATAAAACCATTTCTTCATCAAACTCATAAACAAATCTTATACCTTTATTCATAGCTCTTACATTTTGTCTAGAACCACAGTTTGAAAGTACTTCTCTTAAATCACATTCTACGAGTTCATAATCTTTAGTTATATTATCAATTTTAGATATATATAACAAATCTTCAACCATATCACTCAATCTATCACTTTCTTCAAGAATTATATCACTTGCATGTTTGCTGTCTATTACATTATACTTTATAGCTTCTGTATAACCTTTAATGGACATAAGTGGTGTCCTAAGCTCATGAGAAGCATTTTGGAAAAATATTTTTTGTTCATTATCATACTTATCAAGATATTCAGCACTCTTATTCATAATATTTGAAAGTTCTACCAATTCCTTGTCTGAAAAATCAAAGTAAGTCCTTCTAAAATCACCCTGACCCATTTTTTTTGCAAAACCACATAACTCTTTTATAGGTTTAGCAATTTTTTCAGATAAAACTATAGCTGTAAATATTGCTAATATACCTGCAAAACACATTACAAATATTAATACAATGTTTATCTTTTGGACTAGATTTAAGGTTTTTGATATATCTATAAAAAGAATTAAATACTTATCTTGTTCTCCATATATACTAGTTATTTTTACAGTTGAAATATAATAATCATTACTTCCAGTAGATATGCGTGTATTTTCATCTGAGTTTAAATCCAGTTTTTCATTTTGAATACACTTTTTAATAGATTCCATCTCATCAATATTCTTTAAAAAGTCATCTTCTCTTGTTGGAAATATCAAGTTATACTTTGAATCAACCACCATAGCATCAGCATCTGATTGTGTTTCTGCCATCCTAACTTTATCTTGTACATTTCTCATAAAATTAGATAATGCTTTTGGAGGAAGCTTTCCATCATCTTGAGGAGGCTTAATAGGTCTAAAATTGCTATCCATATGTTCTACTATTTCTGTAGATTTTGTTAGCTCTTCATTTGCAGTTGTTTTTATGTACGTATCAAGCAATATATTAAAAGATACTAATATTATCATAAATACTACAATTATTAAACACAGTATACTCAATAAAATCCTAGTTTTTATGCTCATATTTTTCTTTGAAAATTTTAATTTAAATATAGATTTAATCTTATTTGCTGTATTTTTATCATTTTTATTTTCCATCTGAATTTTTCTCCTTTAATCTAAACCCAAAACCCCAGACAGTTTCTATCAAAATATTTGTATCTAAAATCTTTTTACGTAGTCTTTTAACTGTATCATCAGCAGCTCTTGTCTCAACTTCTATATCATATCCCCATATTTTATTTAATAATTCATCTCTAGAAACTGCCCTGTCTCTATTTTCAAACAGATAAGTTAATAGATTGTATTCATTTGGTGTTAAGTCTATATTGTCACTTTTATTTGTAACGATTTTATTTTTTTTATTTATTGTTATATCACCAAATTTTAATTCCATATCGACAGAATCACCATACTTATCATAATTTTGTTTCTTTTCAAATTCTATCCTTCTAAATATAGACTTTACTCTCATAACTAAAGACATTGGACTAAATGGCTTTGTAAAATAATCATCACTACCCAAAGTTATCCCTGTAATATAATCTATATCTGTATCTCTTGCAGTAAGCATGATTATTGGAACAGTACTCTTCTCACGAAGTTTCGTACATACATCAAAGCCACTTAAACCAGGCATCATTATATCTAGTATTACTAAGTCACACTCTTTTTTATTAAATTGCTCTAAAAGTTCATCCCCTGTTTTAAAATCCATAACATCATGACCTTCATTTTTTAAGAATGTTTTTACCAAATTTCTTATATTATCTTCATCGTCTGCTATATAAATTAACTTATTCATACACTCACTCCCTAATAAACTTTTAATTTAAATTAAATAGTATAAATATATTGATTAAACAATTAAATTCCAATATGTAAGATAAATATTATTTTTTACTATATTTAAATTATATCAGTTTTTTATGGTACATTAGTTTTAAAATTGTTTAGATTTTAAGGCAATTTTAAGGCAAAGACAAATTATTATAGAATTTATTAAATTCAGTGCAAAATGTCATAAAACAATAATCCAATATTTAACTATATTTATTCATTTTTTATCGAAATTGCTATTTAAAAAACTTTTCATTGAATATTCAAACAATTAATATTATAGTTATATTAAATAATACAGTTTACTTCAAGCATAAAAAACATTTATTAATATGCCATACTTAGTCCATTCTCAACTAATTTTATGGATTTCTTAAACTCATTGGCAAAACTAGATTTCAACAGAATAAAACTAGATAAAGTCTTTATGAAAGGAGAATTTAAGATGAAAAAAGCTCTTAGATATTTTTTATTTTTAATTATTCTATTACTCATGTATTTTTTAGCTGTTAAATTAAATTTTGATTACTATCAGCAAATTCATACCAGTTTTACACAAGACTTTAAAAAATTTGTTTTTATTAATTTGATTTCCTCTGGTGGTATTGGTTTATTACTAGGCATTGAATTATTTATTAATGAATATAAAAAAAGTGGTAATTGGTATCTTGATATTCCAAGATTAGTTATTATCTGTATTCCATCTTTTTTTCTAGCATTAATGCCTATGCTAATCTTTATATTTCCAGTTGGAAATATTCCAATTATAGGAAATTTCATTATACTTGACCGAATACCACTGAACATAACAATTTTTAATATCTTACTTGGATACTTCTTGATAACTAGTTTTCGTAAAAAGTAATAACTAAATAATTCAAATAAGAATAGCTGTCTTTAAATAAATTTGATTATTTAAAAGACAGCTATTTTTTACTTAAGTTATATTCTATTCTTATACTAATTTATAATCTTTTGGATTCAGTTTACTTGCTGCTGCTTCATCTACTATAACTATAGTATCCTTGTGAAGTTGAAGTATAGAACCAGGAACTTCTGGAGTTATATCTCCATAAACAGTTTTATATACTGCATCAGCTTTTTCTTCCCCTGAAGCTAAAAGTAATATTTTTTTAGATTTTAATATTGAACCAATTCCCATACTTACAGCCTTTTTAGGAACATCTTCTCTTGATTCAAAGAATCTTGCATTGGCCTCTATTGTAGATTCTGTAAGTTCAACTACATGAGTTCTTTTTGCAAATTTATTATCAGGCTCATTAAAACCTATATGAGCATTACGACCTATTCCAAGTACTTGTACATCTATACCACCGGCTGCATCTATAGAAGCTTCATAATTTATACATTCTTCTTCAATATCATCAGCCATCCCATTTGGTAGATGGGTATTTTCTGGCTTAATATTTACATGATTGAATAAATTCTCTTTCATAAAATAATCATAACTTTGGTCATTAGATACTGGTAACTTATAATATTCATCTAAATTAAAACTAATTACATCTGAAAAATCTACTATATTATCATTATATTTCTTTACTAAATCTCTATACATACCTACTGGTGTGCTTCCTGTAGCTAGTCCCAATATTGAATTTGGTTTTAAAACTATTTGAGCTGCTATCATCTCAGCTGCTTTTTTACTCATTCCATCATAATCTTTGCATACTAATACTCTCATTTTGTTCCTCCTAAATTTTAGCTAAAACTTTAATTGATATAAATTTACTGTTACTTTTTTATGTTACTTTTATCTTCTTTAAATTTTGTTTTTATATATTATATATTTTTATATACTACTTCACCTAAACAAAGAGTCATCTTACAATTCAAATTCTCATCAAATACAGCTATATCTGCATCTTTACCTATTTCTAAACTTCCTTTTTTATCATTTATACCTAAAGACGTTGCTGGATTTAGAGATGCTAAATTAATTGCTTCATTCACCTTAAGATTTGTATTCTCTAAGAAGTTAAATACCATTTTATTTAAAGGCAATACACTTCCAGCTAATGCTCCATTTTCAAGTCTAGCCTCATTACCCTTAACTATGACTTTCTGACCTCCAAGAGCATAATTTCCATCTTCAAGCCCACCAGCCTCTATAGAATCTGTTATTAAAATCAATCTTTCTTTCCCTTTATTATTCAGTATAAATTGAAATAAATCTTTATTTATATGGATTGTATCTGCTATTAATTCACTGTATACATTAGTTGTAAGTGCAGCACCAACAACCCCTGGGTCTCTATGGTTTAAACCAGTCATTGCATTAAACATATGAGTTACATTTGTTACCCCTAAATTTATAGCTTCTTTAGCTTGCTCATAATTTGCATTACTATGACCAATAGACAACACTATATCTGTACATCTTTTTATTTCCCTAGTAAAATCAAAATCAATGTCTTTTTCTGGAGCATAAGTTATAACTTTTATGACATCTTTATATTCTTTGATAAATTCGTATTTTGAATTTATTATAAATTTTTCGTTTTGTGCTCCTTTATAATTTTCATTTATAAAAGGCCCTTCTAAATGTGCTCCTAATACCTGTGCTCCTTCAAGTTTTCTATTTTGAGCTTTTTTAATGACTTCAAGAGCATCATAAACATGTTCTTTATCCATAGTCATTGTAGTTGGAAGAAAAGAAGTCACTCCATGTCTCATTATTGATTTTGAAATTGTTTCAATAGATTCATCAGTCGAATCCATCGTATCTTTTCCCATATTTCCATGTATATGAATATCAATAAGCCCTGGAGATATATACTTTCCATTAGCATCTATAACTTCACAATCTTTTGGTGCACTATCAGTTATATCCATTATTTTTTCATCAAATACTAGTACTTTATTTTCCAATATTTGATTCTTTAATATTATTTTTCCATTAATTAAACATTTCATATTATTCACCTACTCACTCAATACTATTTCATATTGATATTTATCTGTCCTAAATATTGATATGGTATATTCTATTGGATTACCTTCTCTATTATAAGAATTTCTATGGAGCTTAAGAGCTAAAGCGCCTTCTTCGGTCTCTAGAAGCTTACTTTCTTCATCTGAAAGTATTATTGGCTCCATTACTTGCTCAGCTTTTTGTATCTTATAACCATACTTTTCATTTAAAACTCCATATAATGAAGAATTATCTAATATCCCTTTTGTAAGACCTTTACACATTTCTTCTGATAAATATACTATTTCCAATCCAAATGGCTCTCCATCAGTATATCTAAGTCTAACAATCTTATATATATTTGTGGTGTTGTCATTTATTCCAAGCTTTCTTTTAACTAAATCATCAGGTAGTTCCATCTCAAAGGATAATATATCCGTTTTTATGTTTACTCCCTTTTCTTTCATAACATCAGTAAAACCTTTTACATTTGAAAACTGGTATTTCTTTTTTTGCTTTGCAACAAAGGTTCCTTTACCTTGTACTCTATAAAGAAGACCTTCTGTAACTAATCCAACAATAGTTTTATTTACTGTCATACGACTTACATTTTGTATGTTACAAAGTTCTCTCTCTGGTATTATTGCATCACCTTCTTTAAGCTCACCTGTCTCTATCATTTCTCTTATTATTGAACTTAATTGAGTATGCAATGGTATGTTATTAGATTTATCTACTATTTTCATATAATCACCACTTTTCGATATGGTATATACCAATTTTGGTATATACCAATTATACTTTAAAAGAAATTTTATTTCAATACTTTTAACTTATTTTGTAAAAATTTTAGTAAAATCTAAAGACAAAAAAGAAATTGGAGTTTATACTATATAGGAAGCTAGAGAATTGAAAAATGCATAAATAACTACATTATTTATTTCAAATTTCACTAATACTAATACATATACTGTGACAAACTACTACATAAGTATATTATGGCTAAATTATAAATATAAAATGAGAGGATGATTTTAATTTGATAAACATAGGTGATTTTAATAAACTTACAGTGAAAAGAAAAACTGAGTTTGGATATTTTTTGGATGGACAAACTAATAACACAAAAGACGATATACTTCTTCATAATAGATTAATCGGAAAAAATGAAGTAAATATAGGTGATGAAGTAGATGTCTTCATATTTAAAGATTCTGATGATAGAACTGCTGCTACTTTAATACCTCCTTTAGCTAAGGTTGGAGATGTAGCACATTTGAAAGTAGTTGACAATACAGATGTTGGAACTTTCATAGATATGGGACTTTCTAAGGATATACTAGTTCCTTTTAAAGCTAAGACTTATCCATTATTTAGGGATGAAAAATATTTATTTTATATATATTTAGATAAAAGTAAAAGAATTGCTGCTACTACAGATATAGATTCATATTTATCAACAGACCATACTTACAATGTAGGAGATGTTGTAACTGGAATTGTATATGGATTCCAAACTAATAATTCTGCCATGATATGTGTAGATAATAAATATGCTGGTGTAATACTTCATAATGAATACTTTACTGAATTAAAAACTGGCGATGTTCTTGAAAATTTACATGTTATAAAGGTATATGAAGATGGAAAACTAGGACTTTCTCCTAGAGGAAATAGAAAAGATGAACTTGATACTTTAGAAAATAAAATTTTAAGTTATTTAGAAGGCTCTGATGGATATATGAGATTTAATGATAAGTCTGACCCTAAAGATATTTCTATATTATTTAATTCAAGCAAGAAAAATTTTAAACGTGCTCTTGGAGTGCTTATGAAAAAAGGATTAATTTATCAAGATGAAGAAGGAACTTATCTAAAGTAGAATAAAAATTTTATACTGTAAAAAAAGAAGTAAAAATGAAAGATATTTTCTATTTCATATTTACTTCTTTTTTAATCTGATAATTGGCTAAAGATTCTTAATCAGATAAATCTTGAGGTAAAAAAGACATGGATAGATAAATAGCGTAGAAAGGACATATTTTAAGCTTTGCCGTTTGAGGATAATGTAGATTTAACCATACAATAAGAATTGAACTCTCAGCCAACAACAAGTGGTATGCCATAAGGCATACCACTTGTTGTTAATATCATATTTTATATTCTTCTGCATACACTTCCTTGTAAACTGACCTAATACATTATTTAAATAAATCTAATCAGCATTCAGAATCAATATATTTATTATTAATTTTTATAAATTTTATGCTATCTACGAATTTTGTATAAATTTACTTCCAACGTTTTAATGTTGGAAAGAAACTATTCATCATTGTTCTTGCTTCATCTTCAGTCATGCCTTTATTACTTTCAAGCATAGGAGGTATACAAACCTCTATCATCTCTTTCATACTTATATCTGCTATAAATTCACCATCTTTAAAACAATAGCTACAGTAATCAGTACTTTTACTTCCATCTTTATTTGTCCCATATAATTCATCAGTTTGTCCCATTGGCATAGCACAACATTGGCAAAATTTAGTTTCTTCCATTTTAAATCACTCCTTATATTTTTCTTTGGCTCCTAACCATATTCAAATTATATCAAGACTAATATGACATTATTATGTCATATTAAAAATAAAAAAACTAATAAAATTATTCCATATAAAAAACTCATTTCAAGTTTTCCATATCTCTATATTCTTTTGGAGAATATCCTGTTTTTTCTTTAAAGCATTTACCAAAATGGCTCATTTGGTTAAACCCAATAGTTACAGCTATATTACCAATAGGTTCATTTGTATGTTTCAGCAGTTGTGTTGCTTTTAATAAACGAATTTCATTTAGATATTTATATGGTGTAGTATTTAAACTGGATTTAAAACATCTTGAACATTCTGATTTACTAATATTTGCACTCTTTGCTAAATCCTCTAAGGTTAAATTTTCTGAGTAGTTTTCTTCAATATATCGAAGTATTTTTTGTATACGGATATTCACTATATTTTTTTGTTTTCTTTTTGGGAAATTAATATTCTTTATCATTGTAAGCCAAAGAGAAGAAAGGCAAACTAGTACCTCATATATATAAAATTCTGTTTTATTATTTTCTATATCTGCTAATTGACTCAAAACAGACAATATTTCGTCATGCCAAACACTCCCCTGTATAAAGTGATAGAAAGTAAATTGTTCGTTCTCTACCACACTATCAACAAACGATTTTACATAAGCTCCAGCATAAAATTCTAAAAAATAGTTTGGAAAAATAAAACTATTATAATGACAATCTTTAATACGTTTTACATGATGTATAACATTTTTGTTGATGAAGATTCCTTCTCCTGTTTTAACTTGAACAATGTCATCAAGAGTCGTAACTTCGATTGCTCCACTCAGTACATATATAAATTGTAAATCATCATGCCAATGCATGACTTGAAAACCGAGATTTTTCGGATAAGATTTGTCATTGACTACATCAAGAGCAAGATAAGGAAAATCAGTATTTATATTCAGATTTATGGAATTGATGTATTTTTCTTTTTCTAAATCCAATGTTCATCTCTCCTTTGGTAATATTGTGATAATAATTGGTGTTTTTTTAATATTTTTTTGAAGTTTATCGTGATAAAATCATAATATGAACAATGATAAAAGTCAATATAACAATGAAGATATGACTATGATTTTCACATATGGAGACATGTAAATAGATACAGATTTATTCTCTTACACACTACATTATCAGTCAACAAATATCAATAAGAACACAAATTATAGTCTGTAAAAAGATTTAAAAAAGATAAAATAAGGAGGAAACTAACATTGAAAATAAGAAAGGAACCGCACTATGAAACCATCAAATTTAGAAATACTTAATCAGTCTTTCGATGTACAAGCCCCTAATTTTGAAAGTGATACTGTACAATTTTCAAAACAAGATTACTTAGATTATACTCTGTCCAATATAGCTCCCAATAAACATGATACTATTTTAGAAGTAGCTTCGGGAACTTGTATTTGTGGACGTTTCTTCTCACCTTTTGTACAAGCAGTAGTATGCTTAGACGCAACAATATCTATGCTACAAGCTGGAAAGAAAGAAGCAGATAAAAATCACTTAGATAATATGTTTTTTATGAAAGGTTGTGCAGAGGAACTTCCATTTTTAGATAACAGTTTTGATATTGTATTTTCTCGTCTTGCTTTTCATCATTTCACAAACGTAAGCACTGCATTTTCAGAAATGGTAAGAGTATTAAAACCTAATGGTAAATTAATAATGATTGACATGGAAGCTCCTCACGAAACATTGAGAAGTATAGAGGATAAACTTGAAACTTTGCGTGACCCATCTCATGTAAAAAACTTAAGTAGAGATGAAATGCAAAAACTATTTGAAAATTATGGTTTACACATAGAAAAATGTGACTCAAAGAAAATCGAGCAAAATTTAATGGCTTGGCTAGACTTAACCTTTACCAATGAAACAGCAAAAGAAAAGATTATCACTTGTATGCAGGAAGATATAAATGGTAAGAGAAAAACTGGCTTTTATCCTTTTCAAAATGATAAGGGCATATGTTTTAATCAAAATTGGGTTTTTATATTGGGAAGAAAAAGTATATAGTAAATATCATAACTTGTGTTAATAAAGATAGAGAGATACACAGATTAGCTGTGTAATCTCCCTTATCTTGTATCATCATATCAAGACTAATTCAATTGCCAACTATCGTTTCTTTTTTATTGTGTAGGATTGTAAGCTCCTTTGGCATCCGTTTTTTTCATAGAACTCTTCTACTCCTGATTGTGCACCAAAGTACAACATGGTTGGTGTATTTTCTTTGGCAAGCTGTAGAAGTCTACTGCCAATACCTTTTTTCTGATACTCTGGAAGAACAAGTAATTCTGTAATTGTTCCAAAATAATAGCCATCCGAAAGAATTCGTAGGCAGCCCACAAGCACTTTATCATCATAAGCAGTTATATTCAATGTTTTCGATAATGCTGTCTGTGTTTTATCCATATCATAATCACCTGGCCATATTCTGTTAACGAATGGTATAAATATTGATACATTAAGTTCTTGGTCATTAACTTTATATTCCATTATTTATTGCACCTCCACAAATTTAAATTTTTCACTTTATCATACCCGTATTATATCACTCACATATAAGCACAACAATAAAAATCAACACGACAAAATATAATGAGTATCATTAGATAGTAAAAATGCCCATATATCCAATAAAATAAGGATATACGAGCATTTATAAATATTTTTAAAAATAAGACAAATCATATATAAAGTTTATAAAAAGATTATATTCTATTTACTTTAGTTTTTATAGCTGCTTCTTTAACTGCCTCAGCAACATTTTTTACAACATTTTTATTAAATACATCTGGTAATATGTACTCTGGACATATTTCCTCATCACTTATAGTATTGGCAATTGCATATGCAGCAGCTATCTTCATCTCTTCATTAATTTCTTTAGCCTTAACATCAAGTGCCCCTCTAAATATTCCTGGGAAAGCCAATACATTATTTACTTGATTAGGAAAATCTGAACGACCAGTTCCCATTATAAATGCTCCACCTAATTTTGCTTCCTCTGGCATTATCTCTGGAGTAGGATTTGCCATTGCTAATATTATTGGCTTTTCAGACATACTTTCAACCATTTCCTTTGTAACAGCTCCTGGACCTGAAACACCTATAAATACATCTTTTCCTTTTATAATATCTTTTAAAGAACCTTTTTCATTTCTTATATTTGTTACTTCCAACATTTCTTTTTGAACATAATTTAGATTTTCTATACTAGCTTCTAATGCACCACTTCTATCACATAATATTATATTCTTAACATTCATATTAAGTAATATCTTTGCTATAGCTATACCAGCAGCTCCTGCTCCATTTATAACTATTTCTAAATCTTCCATTTTTTTGTTTTCAATTAACTTTATTGAATTTATTATAGCTGCTGCAACTATTATCGCTGTTCCATGTTGGTCATCATGAAAAACAGGTATACCTAAAGATTTTTTTAGTCTCTCTTCTATCTCAAAACATCTTGGAGAAGATATGTCTTCCAAATTTATTCCTCCAAATACTGGTTCCATCAATTCAACAGATTTAACTATCTCATCTACATCATTAGTCTTTAAACAAATTGGAAAAGCATCTACATTTGCAAATTGTTTAAATAATATAGCCTTACCTTCCATAACAGGTATAGATGCTTCAGCACCAATATTACCCAATCCAAGCACAGCACTTCCATCGCTAACTACTGCTACTAGATTACCTTTAGAAGTATATCTATAAACATCATCTTGACTTTCATGTATTTTTAAACAAGGTTCTGCAACACCTGGCGTATATGCTGTTGATAAATCGTCCTTAGTTTTAATTTCTACCTTACTTTCTACACTTACTTTTCCTTTATTAATTTCATGCATTTCTAATGCCAATTTTGCATAATCCTTATACATCAATTTTCCTCCTTAAAATATATACAACTGTTTTTAAATTTTGATATGCATATAAATTTCTAAACTTTATTTACATTCATAAAGTGCTCGACCTTGCTCATATATATTATTCCCATAGCTATCTATAGCTACTGTAAGTTTAAGGTCTTCTACTACAATCTTTCTTATAGCTTCAGCTCCTAAATCTTCATATGCAATAATTTCACATGATTTTATTGAATTTGAAATATATGCTCCAGCTCCACCTATCGCAGCAAGGTAGACTGCTCCATATTTTTGCATACCTTCTATAACTTCATCACTTCTTTTTCCTTTGCCTATCATCAATCTAAGACCTCTTTCTAAAAGAGGTATAGTTAAATCATCCATTCTATAACTTGTTGTTGGACCAGCAGCACCTATAATTTCGCCTGGCTTTGTAGGAGTAGGACCTACATAATATATTCCTTGACCATATACATCAAATGGTAATTCCTCTCCTTTATTTATACACTCTATCAATCTTTTATGAGCAGCATCTCTTGCTGTATAAAGTATACCACTCAAACTAATTGTATCTCCACAATTTAATTTAGCTATATCAATTTCACTTACAGGCGTAGTTATCTTTATCATTTTATTTTCCTCCTAAATTACTACCTTTTTATGTCTTGATGCATGGCAGTTTATGTTTACAACAACAGGAAGACCTGCTATATGTGTAGGAAAAGTCTCTATATTTAGACCTAAAGCTGTTGTAGTACCTCCCAAACCTTGAGGTCCTATTCCAAGCTTATTAATAGATGCTAATAATTCACTTTCAAGTTTAGCTATATTTTCATCTTTATTAAATTCTCCTAATTCTCTAAAAAGTGCTTTTTTAGCTATTTGAGCACATTTATCCACAGTTCCGCCTATACCAACTCCTATTACCATAGGAGGACATGGGTTAGGTCCAGCGTCTGAAACTGTATCTATTATAAATTTTTTAATTCCTTCCAGACCATCTGATGGTTTTAACATTTTCATCTTGCTCATATTTTCGCTTCCAAATCCCTTGGCTGCAAATTCTATTTTAACTTTATCACCTTTCACCATCTCATAATGAATAATAGCTGGTGTATTATCTTTTGTGTTCACTCTGCTAATTGGGCTTACAACAGATTTTCTTAGGTACCCTTCTTCATATCCCTGTCTTACTCCCTCATTTATAGCATCAGTAAGCGTATCACCTTCAATTACAACCTCTTGTCCTAATTCAACAAAAAATACAGCCATACCAGTATCTTGGCATATTGGTATATTTTTTTCTTTTGCTATTTCAGCATTTTCAACTAATATATTTAATATATTTTTTCCAACTTCACTCTTTTCACTTTTAGCTCTTTCTTTTATACAGCTTAAAACATCTTCTCCTAAATATAAACTTGCTTCTATACAAAGTTTTTTTACATGTTCAATAATTTGTTCAGACTTTATTTTTCTCAAGCGAACATCCCTCCATTACTTTATAAAAAATATTCGTGATTATACTTACACTTTACCATTATTCTTAAAATTTCTCAATATTTTTGTACAATTACATATAAGTAACTGAATATTTATTTCAGAGTTATTACTAATGTTATAAACAATATAACTCTTATCATTAAGCATATAGTCTCTATGTTTTTTATGTAATTTTTATTATTTTATTACATCTACAAATTCTACTTGTATAAGCTTTTGTAAATCAAATGGTGACAGTTCTATTTGATATCCTATTTTACCTGCACTCACGATAATTGTATCTAAATTTTTTGCACTTTCATTTACAAAAGTTCTATAAAGTTTTTTCATACCTATAGGAGAACATCCGCCTCTAATGTATCCTGTAAACTTATTTATATCTTTTACATGAATCATCTCCACACTTTTCTCCTTAGCTACTTTTGCAGCCTTTTTTAAGTCCAAGTTTTCATGTACTGGTATTACATATACATAGATATTCTTACTAACTCCTTGAGTTACTAAAGTCTTATATACTTCATTTACATCTCTTCCTATATCATGTGCTACCTCAACACCATCTACATGTTCACTTTTCACTTCATAAGACATTACTTTATAATCAATTTTATTTGAATCTAAGATTCTCATAGCATTAGTCTTAACCATATATTCACTTCCCTCTCATAAAATACGAACATTATACATCTTTTCGAATATTCTGTACTATTTTAATGTAGTCTTATACTTTTAAATAAGCATATTTTAAAATAACAGTATTATTATAACTCTATATTAACTTCAAAACTTCATTTTTTTCCAATTCCTTAGAATTTTTTAGTATTTTTTTTATTCTAATAGGAGAATCACCTAAAATAAATATTCTATCCGCTAAAAATAATGCTTCCTCAATATTATGAGTTACAAATAACACAGTTCTATTTTCTTTTTTTAGTATATCTCTAAAATTATCCATTATAATTTGTGTATTTTTTGCATCAATAGATTTAAATGGTTCATCCATAATAATATTTCTTGATGGATATATAAAAGCTCTAGCGATATTTACTCTTTGTCTAAGACCTCCACTAAGCATTTGAGGATAGAATTTTTTATATTCACTAATTCCAACCAATTCTAAATACTCGTCACAAATTTTATTTAGTTGAGTTTTATTATAGTATCTATTTACGACTATCTTTATGTTTTCTTCTACTGTTAACCAGTCTATAAGTCTATCATCTTGAAATATGTAACTAGCTTCCAATTTACTTTCTCTTTTATTCAATTCGTCTTTGATATTTAAATTGTTAGTATCATTTTTAATAATTCCACTTATTATATTCAAAAGTGTAGTTTTTCCACACCCTGATTTTCCAAGAATACAATTAACCTCATTCTCATAAAAATCAATATTAAAATTTTTAAATATAATATGCTTATCATATCTTTTATTTATATTTTCAATACTTAGCTTCATCTTTTCCATAAAAAAGCTCTCCTTGCTAAAGACTTTTGAGTTATTTGCAAAATGGCGGAAATTAAAAGAACAATAATTATCCATGCAAATATTCCAGATGTATTAAAATTAATTTTTTCAGTCTGTATCATAGTTCCAATACCATATGTAGGTTGACTATACACCTCTCCTGCTATAGCAACTTTCAAGCTCAAAGAAAAGGTTGATACTAATATAGATATAATTTGAAATTTTATGGCTGGCAAATAAATTTTTAATACCTTATCTACAAATCTTATTTTATACACACTTGCCATTTCTAACAAGTTCTTATCTATATTAAATATAGCTCCCAAAACGTTATCATATAAGATAGGAAAAACTATAGCAAAGCCAACTATAAAAGGTGTACTATCTTTTTCAAACCAGATAAGTGCAAGTACTACCAATATCATAGTTGGTATTGAACGTGCTAAAGCATTGATTGGTTTTAATAAATTTCTAAAAAACCTACTTAAGTAAGACATTATTGATAGTATAATAGCAAAAATCATAGCAAATAAAAAACTAAAAAAACATCTGCCCAGAGAATAAAGTACATCTATATAGAAAGTAGAATTTAGTATGATTTCTTTAATGCTATTAAATACTTGAGTTACTGTAGGTAAAAATATGTCATTATCAACTTTTAAAGCGATAATTTGCCATAAAAATAAGAGGATAACACAAGAAAGTGTTACCTCTAATTTATCTATAAATTGTTCTTTATTTTTTTTATTTCTCAACAAAGTATATTGCTTCATCTGGTACTTTGCCTCCTAATGTCTTATCATCAAAATCAGCCAATTTATCATAGTAGTTTTTGTAGTCTTTGACCATGTCTTTAACTGGAATATATTTTAAATTAGCTCTTTCAAGAGCTTTTCCTATTATCTTGGATTCCGTAGATATTTTTATTTTTTCAGAATATGCCCCTAATTCTTCAGGATTTTTATTTGCCCAATCTATACTATTTGATAATTGACCGACAAAAGAATCCACAAAATCTTTATTATCTCTTAAGAACTCAGATTTTACAATTAATGTAGATTGAGGATAACCATCTTTTGAACCACTTACTTCCTTCCATGAGTCATTTAAACTTTTTATAATTTTTATATCTGGATTTTTAGACATCAAGGCACTAAGTGCAGGTTCTGGAACAATACCTGTTGTAATTTTACCAGTAGCCAATAATGGTACTAATTCACTTGCTGAATTCACATAATTGAATTTTATATCTGAAGAACTTATATCTTTTTGTAATAAAAGGCTCTTTATAGTTATATCTGGAGTAAGTCCTTTACCAGTACATCCAACTTCTTTACCAATTAAATCAGAATAGTCTTTTATATTTTCTGTTGACACTAAATAAAGTGAACCCATTCCTACAGTACCAACAATGTTATATGCTGAAGTTTTATTATATGCTATTGCAGCCATGTTTGATGGAACTATAGCTATATCTATATCTTTTTTCATCACTCTAGTAGAAATCGCCTCTGGTGTCTTCTCAATACTATACTTTGTCTCGTAGCCTTCTTTAATTTCTGGATTTTCATTTGCAAGTTTAGCTATTGCTACTGCTGGTAATCCATCTGGAACAGCCACTTTTACTTCTTTAACAACTGATAACTCTTTTTTTGGAGATTTACCTTTTTCTGATGTACATCCTCCCAAAAAAACTACCCCAAATACTACTAACAATATTATAGAAATATACTTTTTCATCTTTTCCTCCCAAAGCTAACATCTTATAAAATAATTATATTTATTTATATTAATTTCTGTTAATTTATCGAATTATCCTTCTTATTTAAATATTTTTATTTATATTCTAATATTTTTTCTTTTTTTTAGTTGAATTTTTTTGTTGATTCTTATTAGTTTTGTTATTTGTATTAGCTCTTTTATTTTTATTTGCACCTTTAGATGTATTTTTCTTAGAATTATTTCTGTTAAAATAAGGCTTCTCATCTCTTGGCTTTATTAGACATCTATGTCCAAAGCCAATTAAATCTTCTCTTCCTGCTTCTACTAATGCAGAATACACTAAATCATAATTTCTAGGTGCTCTATACTGTAATAAAGCTCTTTGCATCGCCTTATCACGTTTTGACTTAGGTACATAAACTGGTTGCATTGTAAGTGAGTCTATACCTGTATAAAACATTGTTGTAGATAGTGTCCCAGGAGTCGGATAAAAGTCCTGAACCTGCTCTGGTTGATAATGAGTATCTCTTAAATACTCAGCTAACTCTATAGCACTGTTTAATGTTGAGCCAGGATGACTAGACATTAAATATGGTATTAAATATTGCTTTTTACCCAATTCTTCATTTATAGCAAAAAACTTCTGTCTAAACTTATCATAAGTTTTTCCTGCTGGCTTTTGCATATATTTTAAAACTTCTTCTGATATATGCTCTGGTGCTACCTTTAATTGACCACTTACATGATGTTCTATCAACTCTCTAAGGAACTTATTGTTTTTATCTGCCATTACATAATCGTATCTAATACCAGAACGCACAAATACTTTTTTTATTTTAGGTAATTTTCTTACAGTTCTAAGTAAGTGTAGATACTCACTATGGTCTGCATCTAGATTTTTACATGGTGATGGTGATAGACATTGTCTATTTTTGCAAGCACCTTTAGTAATTTGTTTATTACATGCTGGCCTTCTAAAATTAGCTGTTGGCCCTCCAACATCATGTATATATCCTTTAAAATCATCCAAATTTGTTATTCCTATCGCTTCATCAACAATTGATTTTTCGCTTCTACTTTGCACTGCCCTACCTTGATGAAATGTTATTGCACAAAATGAGCAACTACCAAAACAACCTCTTGAACTTACTATACTAAATTTAACTTCTTCTATCGCTGGTATACCACCAAATTTTTCATACACAGGATGATATGTCTTTTGGTATGGTAATCCATAGACTTCGTCTAATTCTTCTCTGCTAAGTGGCTTCTCTGGCTTATTTTGTACTAAATACTTACTCCCCTGATGCTGAACAATTACATTTCCTCTAAATGGGTCTTGTTCATCATATTGAATTTTAAAAGCCTCTACATACTTCATTTTGTCTTCACATATTTCTTTATATGATGGAATTAATATATATTTATCATATACTTCATCTAATGTATCTGCAACATAACATGTCCCATCAATATGTCTAATATATTTTGGGTCATATCCATCATTAAGTGCATTGGCTACCTCTACAATCTGCTTTTCACTCATACCATAAACTAATAAATCAGCTCCACTATCTATTAACATAGATTTTCTGACCTTATCACTCCAATAATCATAGTGTGCAAATCTCCTTAAACTCGCTTCAATCCCACCTATTATTATTGCAACATCACTATATGCTTCTCTTATTTTATTGCAATAAACTATAGTAGCTCTATCTGGTCTATGTCCCATTTTTCCACCTGGAGAATACATATCCTTCTCCCTATGTTTTTTGCTAACAGAATAGTGGTTAACCATAGAGTCCATATTCCCTGCATTGACTAAGAATCCAAGTCTAGGCTTTCCTAACCTCATAAAATCTTCTGTAGTCTTCCAATCTGGTTGAGCTATTATTCCAACCTTGTAGCCAGCATTTTCTAAAACCCTGGATATTATTGCTGTCCCAAAACTATGATGGTCTACATACGCATCTCCTGTAACTAGAACAAAATCTAATTCTTCCCATCCTCTATCTATCATATCCTGTTTACTTATTGGTAAAAACTTATTTTCCATATTATCACCTGCTTAATATATATTTAACAAATATTTTTTCATACAAAAGTATCTTTCTATTTTGTTCTTAACGCTTAATTATATCACAAAAAATACTTAAAACCACAACTTAAATGATTTATATAGACATTTTAAGTCTAATAAATTCAAATTGTGATTTTAAGTAATCTATAATACAGTATTTTAAACATTTTCTTCAGTCTCAATACTACTTACTTCATTTCCAAAGATTAGACATGCATCTTTGCCATCAAACCATTTCAAAGTAGTTGTAGTTATGTTTGCATTTACATCAAACTTTCTATTATGCATAAATGATTTACAAGTATCATCACTATCTTTTAAATGTCTCATAGGGCATTTTTTACAAGGTTCATTTTGATTGTTCCAGATTGCCTTATAACATAAATCACCTACATGAGTATTTGGTGCTGACTCAAGCATTTTTTTGTTGACAAATAACAATTCATAAGTATTTTTATCAATAACGTATGCCCATATATCCATATTATCCATTACAGACTTTTGAATCTTTAAAGACTCTTCTAGTTTGTTCTGCATGCGCATTTTTAATAAAAACATACTAATCATTTTAGATATAAATATCAGTGTATTTACTTCGTCATTAGTCCACATACGATTGTATGAACATTCATCAAAACCTACAAACCCTCTAAATTCATTTCCTTCTAAAATTTTACATTGTAACATTGAGCGTATACCTTGTGGCTTAAGTATTTTTTTCTCATCACTGCCTAAGTTATCAATATCATTACAATAAAATAATCCATCTGCATTAAAATTTAAAAGATAATTACCTAAATCATCATAGTAAATATTTTTAAGATTATCAATTTCTGAACTTATACCTTCATTGCACCATTCAAATGTGTTTTTACAAGCTAGATTATCATCTGAATTCTCAAATATATAAACACGGCTTACATTAAAATACCTACCTACAATATCTAGAATTAAATTTACTGCCATTTCTATATCATTTGATTCATATAGTATATCAAATATATAATTTGTTATATGTTCTTTAAAAGACCTCTCTATATTGGTATTTTCATCTGCATTTCTCGTGTTAGTTATATACTGTGCTTTATAAATTCTTTTATCATATAATGTATAACAATTTTTACCTTTTCCCTTAGCTGAGTAAAGAGCTATATCTGCATTTCTAAACAACTGCATATAGTCCATACCATCTTGTGGGAATCTCGCAATTCCAACACTCAACGATATTTTATAATTGTACCCTTTCCCTATAAAAGACCTCTCAAAAGTTTTAACCAGTTCATCTGCTTTATTTATAATATCCCTTGTTTCAGAAATATCTTTCATAAAAACAATAAACTCATCTCCACCTATTCTTCCTACTATATCAGATGCTCTAAATAGATTGATTAAATCACTCGCAATTTCACTTAATACAGCATCTCCATATAAATGTCCTAAGTTGTCATTTATTCCTTTAAAATCATCAATATCAATAATCATTAAAGCACCTTTTCTTTTTTTATCTAATGTTATGTATTCTTCTATAAGTGATTGGGATGCTTTTTTATTATATAAGTCTGTTAAAGGGTCTTTTTCTGCTCTTTCTTTCAACTTTTCAGCTTCTCTCTTTGACTCATCAATATCAGTCAAACTTCCTACAACCTTATAAGGTATTCCATTATCATCAAAAAGTGTTGTTGCCTTTATGCTAAACCAAGCATAAGTAGTATCCCTAATTCTAAGTCTAATTTCACACTCTTCATATTCACTACCTCCAGAAGTAAGTTTAATTAATGAAATAAACTTATTCATGTCATCATGATATATATCTACTGATTTAATTATATTTTTTGTTGCGTTTTCAGTTATAGGGTCATAACCAAACTTATTATACCAATTTGGTGAGATATTCATTTGGTCTTTTTTTATATCCCACTCTACTATGATATTTTGTGTCTGTTTTATAATAATCTCATGACGCTCTTCATTTTTTTTAAGTTCTTGCTCTAATAATTTAGCAGAAGTAATATCTACAATAACACTACACAATACAGATTTTCCATTTTCATAAATTATTCTTCTCCCTTTTAATAAAACCCAGACAATCGTGCCATTTCTTTTCTCAACTCTTTGTTCACATTCAAATGTATCACTTACTTTGAGCTGTTCATTGATGCTACCAATCATTGCTACTCTATCATCTTTAAAAATCAGTTTTATTAGCTTATTATTTAATTCATCTTTTAGTTGTTTACGTGTATATCCAATCATATTTAAATAGCCCTCATTTAAATATATACTGTCAAAATCGTCATTTATTTCAGTTATAACTATTCCACCAACAATACTATTGTTGATAGCTTCTATTTCAAATCTTTTTGAATTTAACTCTTCCTGTATTTTCTTAAGCTCTGTTATATCAGTTAAAACACCCTGAATACACTCATTTCCTTTACTATCTTTTATAGATTTACTTCTCTCTAAAACCCAAATTATACTTCCATCTTTTTTTACAATTCTATATTCAACTTCAATTCTATCTTGTTTCTCTAATTGATTTAGAATAATACAATTAAACTTGTCTATGTCTTCTTTATAAATTATATCTTTGAATTTATTTTTAAATATGCTATTTAAATCTTCATTAGAGTAACCCGTAAGTTCTAGAAATCCTTGACTTACATAGGTCATAGTCATACACTCATCTTTAAGACAGTTTTTAACCCCTCCAAGTATATTATCAGTAAGTGCCTTAAATTTTTCTTTTTCATTTACAATGGCCTTAGTGTTGTTATTTATAATACATGCTATGTATACTATAAAAATCAATATAACTAGTAGTATTTCTAATGCAAATACATATACATCATAAGATATATTTTCTGACTGAATAGATACTATTTCATTTGGTACGACAGAAAAAATATACCAATCATTAATTCCAAGTGGCTGATAGTTTAACATAAATTTTTTATTATCTAAATTATAATTAGAATATCCTGATTTACTATTTTGCATATTTTCTTTTATCGTTTTTAGACAATCAACTTCATCACAATTCTCTTTGTCAAAAAGCTTAAATATACATGATAGCATTTGACTATTTTCATTTATATTTTGAGCAATTATATCTCCATTTTTCTTGGCAATAAAAACATCTGCTTTTTCATCAAATGCAGATAATCTTAACAACTCATTTAGCCTTGTTGAATCATAAACTCCACTTAAAACACCAACTATTTTCCCGCTTTTATAAATTGGTGTAGATAGAACTATTATTTCTTTTTTATTAATAATAGACTCTAAAGGCTCTGATATATTACTTTCTCCTTTTTTAGCTTTTTTAAAGTAATCTCTATCTTGAATATTACTGATGATTCCATCATTAGAATAACTTTTGCCATCTAATGTAGAAACATTCATTCTAATCAAAGAACTTCGCTTTACACCAGAATCCATTAAATCAATTACCAATTCATCATTTATATTGTTCAAGTTTCCAATGAAATTAGCAATGGATTCAAGCATGTCAAATTGACCACTAAGCCTCGTCTTAAGATTAATTATATTATGTTCTGTAAACTCAGCCAAATACATATGCGTGGTTTCTTTTAACTTATTATCTAATTTAAACTTAAACTTAAAAATAGCACCACCAGTTAAAATAATTATAATAATAAACAAGATACTAATACCTAAAACTCTTGGTTTTAGTCTGTTCATCATACTCACATCCCCATTATATATAACTATATTATTTAATTCTTCAGTAGGAAGTTATCTTAAAATAGAAGAAACATTTAACTAAAGTTTAGTGCTCTTTATTCACATTGCAAACCTTTGCATGCACTCCTATTTTTAAGATTTTTCGATAAATATTTTCTGCATTCCTATATTAGAATTAAACAATATACCTTTATATTTATTTATAAAGCCTTCATTCATACTTCAATCTTAATAAATACTAAAACTGTAACTTCACTTTTAATATATCAACGCTAATAATGTAATATATTCATTATTATTCATTCCTTTTCTAATTAATTACTATCCCCTTCATTTCATACAAAAAAAATAATATGTATTATCTCCCCTAAAATACATTTTTTTATTTATCACTATTTTATAAAATTTCAACCTTATTCAAAAATCATACACTTTATATTCATACTTAGAATTTAGGTTTCCGGATAATAATTCTAGTAGAACATTATAATATCCTTTTATTTTTTCATTCTAAATTATAACATAGAATATCACCATCTATATGTTAAAATTATCCATTTCTAAAAAAATGGTAACTATTATTGAAAAAATTATATCCTAATGTTCATATTTGATGCATGATTTCCAATAAAAAAAGGGCTAAAAAGTGTAATTCTCACTTCTTAGCCCTTTATTAATTATTCATTTATTTCATGTAGAAATAGCCCACATCTTACTTTAGGTTCAAACCATGTTGATTTAGCTGGCATTATCTTACCTGCATCTGCTACTCTTATCAAGTCCTCAATACTAGTTGGATACATTGCAAACGCTACCTTCATATCTTCATTAACTCTTTTCTCTAATTCTTCAAGACCTCTTATACCACCAATAAAGTCAATTCTTTTATCTACTCTAGGATTTTCAATACCTAAAATAGCATCAATAACATAGTCTTGTAATATAGAAATATCTAATGAATCAACAGGGTCTTCTATTTCTAATAAGTTTTTATTAGCCTCCATTTTGTACCATTTATTACCTAGATACATTCCGAAAGTTCCTTTTTTGTCAGGTTTATATTTTTCTTTTCCTTCTATTTCTTTTAGCTCAAAATTTTCTTTTATTTTATTTATAAATTCTTCCTCACTTAAACCATTTAAGTCTTTGATAACTCTATTATAATCTAAAACCATTAAATTCTCATCTGGTGCAATCATTGCTATAAAATAGTTAAATTCTTCTTTTCCAGTATAGTTTGGGTTCTTAGCTCTCATCTCTTTTGCTACATTTTCTGCTGAAGCTGTCCTATGATGGCCATCTGCAATATATAGATAATCTAACTTTCCAAATTCATCTACTAAATTGCATATTATATCATCATTCTCAATCTTCCATACTGTATGCTCTATCTTGTCATCTGTTACAAAATCATATAAAGGGTCATTATTCTCCATAAAATCGTTGATTATATCATCTATTAATCTTTGATGTTTATAAGTTACAAGTATAGTTCCCGTATTAGCATCACAGTATTTTATATGCTTAGTTCTATCAATTTCCTTTTCTGGTCGAGTGTATTCATGTTTTTTTATTGTTCCATTTAAGCTTTCATCAACTGATATACATGCTACTATACCAACTTGAGCTCTACCATCCATGATTTGTTTATATATATATATACACTCTTTATCATCTTTTACTAGAATTTCTTGTTGTCGAAATTCATCTAAATTTTCTCGCGCTTTTAAATAAACTTTTTCATCATATAAATCTATATTTTCATCTAAATCAATTTCTGATTTATCTATATGCAAAAATGAATATGGATTCCCTTCTGCAATTTTTCTAGCTTCTTTACTATTCATAACATCGTAAGGAAGTGCTGCTACTTTATCTACTATATATTTATTTGGTCTAACCGCCTTAAATGGTTTAATCGTTGCCATTACTTATTTCCCCCTAATTATATAAATATTTTATAATGCTACCTCTATTATATTGTTGAAGTCAAGAAAGAAATCTTGAATCACATTTACTATTTCTTCTCCTATTCTTTCTTGAGCTTCTACTGTAGATGCACCAATATGAGGTGTAGGAGAAACTCTTGGATGATTCACTAAGTCTAGATTTAATGTAGGTTCTTGTTCATAAACATCTATAGCTGCTGCTGATAATTTACCTTCATCTAATGCTTTTAGTAAATCTTTCTCATCTACTAAACCACCTCTTGCACAGTTTAGTAAATAAGCACCATCTTTCATCTTGTTTATTTCTTTTTCAGTAATTACTGCCCCCTTATTCTTATCAAATGGTATGTGTAAAGATAAGAAATCTGCCTTTTCTAAAACTTCTTCCATATCACAGAATCTATATTTGTTAAAGCCTTGTGCTTCACCCATTATGTCAGTATATATAACATCCATACCTAATAGTTCGGCTCTCTTTGCAACTTCTTTTGCAATTCTTCCAAAACCAATAAGTCCAAGTGTTTTTCCATTAATTTCTGTACCTTTATATTTTTTCTTCTCCCATTTTCCATCTCTCATAGTTACATTTGCAGTATTTATGAATCTTGCAAGTACAAACAATTGACCTATTGTAAGTTCTGCAACAGATATACTACTTGCATTTGGAGTATTCATAACTTTTATGCCATTAGCCTGTGCATATTTAACATCTATGTTATCTAATCCTACTCCACCTCTTACTATTAACTTCAATTTTTTTCCCTCTAATGCTTTATCTATTACCTCTTTAGTAACTTTAGTAGCTGAACGTACTACAAGTACATCAACATCTTTAAGTTTATCTCCTAAAACATCTTTTTCATAAAACTGCTCTATAACATTAAAATTTAACTCTCTCAATTTTCTCGCTGCTTCTTTCTCTATTCCATCAGTAATTAATATATTATACATAACAAACTCCTCCAATTTTTATTCACTTAATTTTCCCAATTTTTATTTTTTAAAGTATTTTTATCCATAAAACACTTTATTTAGTTTAACTTTCTGTTTATATAATTTTCAAAATATTTTTTATTAAAGTCATATCAAATTTTCTTATTCTTTGTTAAAAATTTAATATGTAATTTTTATAAAATATATTCTAAATTTATCTTAAAATATACATAATTTTATAATATTATTTATTAAAACCTAATATATCATCAATATTATCTAATAATTCTTGTACATCTTCGACAGTATAGTCACCCATATGTGAAATTCTAAAAGTTTTTTCTTTTAAATCGCCATAGCCATTTGCTATCTGGAATCCTCGTTCTTGTAATTTTGAATTTAAATTTGATACACTAATACCTTGAGTATTTTCTATAACAGTAAGTGTATTGGATAAGTGATTTTCATTGGTAAAAATTTGGAAGTGTTTTTTAGCCCAGTTTCTAACTAAGTTTGCCATGTCTTCATGTCTGTTAAACCTGTTATCTAAGCCTTCATCTAATATATTATCTAATTGGAAATCTAAAGCGAACATGTGAGAAAGAGATGGTGTTGAAGGGTATTGGTAGTTTTTCTTGATTAAGTATTCATACATTGCTAACAAATCAAGATATACTCCTCTAAAAGGTACTTGCTTAGCTCTATCGATTGCTTTTTGAGAAAATGTGCAAATAGACATTCCTGGTGGTAATCCCAGTGCTTTTTGTACTGATGTTATACAAATATCTATTCCAATCTTATCAACCTCGACTTTTATTCCACCGGCTGAACTTACAGTGTCTACACAGTAGACCACATCTTTATACTTTTTAACAACTTCTCCAATTTCTTCTATTGGATTTCTTATTCCAGTTGAAGTTTCATTGTGAGTTACAGTTATTAAATCGTATTCTCCGGTAGAAAGCACCTTATCAACCATTTCTGGTGTTGTTGCCTCTCCTAATTCAACTTTAAATATATCCGCTGGGACATTATTAGCCACTGCCATTTTGTACCATCTATCACCAAAGGATCCACAGGAAAATACTGCTGCCTTTTTGGATGTACAGGAACGAATGGAGCCTTCCATTAAACCAGTTCCGGATGACGTGGATAAAAGTATCGTGTTGTTTGTATAGAATAGTTTTTGCATTTTTTCACTTATACTCTTTTGGAGTACAGATGCATCTTTTCCTCTATGTCCTATCATTGGTGTAGCCATCTTTTGCAAGACTTCTTCTTTAACATCAATAGGACCAGGAATAAATAATTTCTTACTCATTATAATTCCCCCCTTTTTTAGTTTGTAATATGGATAGCGTTTTTACTGTCCTTATTTTTAATAACTATAATATCAAGCTGAATTAACTATGTCAACATAAAATTTATTTTTTATGTATAATTTATATTATATATTTTATGAAATCATTCATTTCGTGCATTATCACAAGTCTGAATATTCTGAAATATACTCTCAAAAAAAATAGACTTTTTAGCTATATAAATTAATTTTTTTGATATGTAAATTTAACGCTATTAAGAGAAATCTTTTTAGTATAGCTAATTTATTTTTATCTTATATTTTTTATATAATTTTTTAATTTTATCTTTTTTAGATATAAACTTTTTTTAATTAAATTTCAATATATTCTACATTTTCTTTTGATTCTTCAAAAAACCATTCTTCATTAGAAAAGTCACCTTCTGAAATTTGACCAATAGGCATTTTCATATACTTTCCTGTTGCTGTTACTGCTATATCTCCATTTGGTAGAATTATTTCTCCTGTACCTTCAAACAATTTTCTATTCTCTTTAGTTATTCTTCCAACAACTTTTATAGTAGCATCTGTTGGTACTGGCTTTTTATATTTTAATTCTAAAGACACTGTTACACCCCAAATTTGGTCATCATTTATACTTACAGCTCTTCCAATAGTCTCATCTAATATTGCAGCAGACATACCTCCATGTACTCTTCCTGGATAACTCTGATGCCAATCTTTTGTATTACAAATTGATACAAGTTCTCCATTTTCAAGTTCATAAAAATCTGCTTTAAGTCCTAGTTCATTTTGTGTCCCACAAACTAAACAAGATTTGCTACTATTTTGCTTTTTTAAAACCTTATACTTTGCCAAAAATTCCATCTCCTAACCTACATTAATAGTGGCTTAATGTTAAATAATTCTAAAATACATTATATAATATTAATTAAATCCCTGCAAACTTCTAATAATAAAAATAGACTATTTTAAATATTAGAACTTTAATTTTATATATTACTTTCTAAAAAAACACAATATAGTTTTATGTAATTAAAATTACTTAAAACTATATTGTGTTCTAAAGATAAACTATATTATAATAGATTTTTTACTAATTTTCCAAATTATACATTCAACTTATATTATACAAATTAAATTATAATTCTATATTTCATTTACTATTAATTCGCCCATTTTTTTCGTTCCTACAACAGTTCCCATGCCATTATAGATATCACTAGTTCTATATCCTTTATTAAGTACATTTTGCACAGCATCTTCAATACACTTAGCTTCTTCTTCTAAGTTAAAACTGTGTCTTAGCATCATGCTTACAGATAGAATAGTTGCAATTGGATTCACAATATCTTTTCCCGCTATATCAGGTGCACTTCCATGTATTGGTTCATACATACCAAAACTATCTTCTCTAAGTGATGCTGATGGTAACATACCTATAGAACCTGTAATCATGGATGCTTCATCAGATATTATATCTCCAAATATATTATTAGTTACTATTACATCAAACTGACTAGGTTCTCTTACAACTTGCATAGCAGCATTATCAACATACATATGGGATAACTCGACATCCTCAAACTCTTTAGCTAGTTCTTCCATTATACTTCTCCAAAGTCTTGAACTCTCAAGTACATTTGCCTTATCTACACTTATAAGTTTTCTTTTTCTATTTCTGGCTATTTCAAAAGCTCTCTTACCAATTCTTCTTATTTCATTTTCGTTATATGTCTCTACATCATAAGCATTTTCAATGCCATCAATAATTTTTCTTCCACGTTCTCCAAAATAAATGCCCCCTGTTAACTCTCTTACAACAACAAAATCAATGCCTTTCTCAACTATATCTGCTCTAAGTGGTGAAGCTTCTTTTATACTTTCATACATTGTTGCTGGTCTTAAGTTTGCAAATAAGCCCAATGACTCTCTTAACTTTAAAAGACCTGCTTCTGGTCTTATATCACCCTTACATTTATCCCACTTTGGACCGCCAACAGCACCAAGTAATACCGCTTCGCTTTTTCGACAAACTTCAACACTTTTATTTGGTAAAGCTTCTCCAGTTTCATCAATTGCGCATCCCCCAGCTAATACATATTCACAATCGAATCTATGGTTAAATTTACAACAAATTTTATTTAGAACCTTTATACCTTCATCTATTATTTCTGGTCCAACACCATCACCTTTTATGACTGCTATATTATAATTCATACCCCACTACCCCCTGTTTGCTTTTATCGAATTGATTAAGCCTTCTTTTAGTATAATATTTTGCATAAACTCAGGAAATGGTTCCGCCTTATACTCTTTTCCTTTTGTTATATTTTTTATCACACCTGTAGAAAAATCTACTTCTACATTATCTCCTTCTTCTATATTATTAGCAGCCTCTTCACATTCAAGTATAGGAAGCCCTATATTTATAGAGTTTCTAAAAAATATTCTAGCAAAAGTAGACGCAATTACACATGACACTCCACTTTCTTTTATTACAATTGGAGCATGCTCCCTTGATGAACCACAACCAAAGTTTTTAGTGGCAACTATAATGTCTCCTTTTTTTACCTTAGAAACAAATTTATCATCAATATCCTCCATACAATGCATAGCTAATTCCTTATAGTCAGCTATATTTAAATATCTAGCTGGTATTATTACATCTGTATCTATATTATCACCGAATTTAAAAACACTTCCATTAGCAATCATAAACTTTACCTCCTTTAAATTATATCTGATGGTTTTGATATTTTACCAGTTATAGCTGATGCTGCTGCTACGGCTGGACTTGCAAGATATACTTCTGAATCAACATGACCCATTCTTCCTACAAAGTTCCTATTTGTTGTTGAAATTGATTTTTCTCCTGACGCAAGTATCCCCATATGACCTCCTAAACAAGGTCCACAAGTTGGAGTAGAAACTGCTGCTCCTGCCTCTATAAAAGTAGTGATATAACCCCTTTCTATAGCTTCAAGATATACTTGTTGAGTTCCAGGGAATATCATAACTCTAACTCCATCTGCAACTTTTTTACCTTTCATGATTTCAGATGCTACTTCAAGGTCTGATATTCTTCCATTTGTACAAGAGCCTATTACAACTTGGTCTATCTTTATATCCGTATCAATCTCATCTACTGTTTTAGTATTTTCAGGAAGATGAGGAAAAGCTACTGTCTCTCTTAGTTCAGCTAAATCAATTTCATATACTTCATCATAAACTGCATCTTTATCTGCTTCGTATACATTTACATCTTTTGTTATTGTTGTACACTTATGTGAATTTATATATTCCATAGTTTTGTCATCTACTGAAAAAATTCCATTTTTAGCTCCTGCCTCTATCGCCATATTACAAATAGTAAATCTATCATCCATAGATAAATACTTTACTCCATCTCCACAAAACTCCATTGACTTATAAAGTGCACCATCAACGCCTATCTTACCTATTATATGAAGTATTACATCTTTACCACTTATCCATTTATTTGGTTTATTCTTTAAAATAAATTTTATTGCTCCAGGTACCTTAAACCAACATTTTCCTGTAGCCATACCTGCTCCCATATCAGTCGAACCTACACCAGTAGAAAATGCTCCTAATGCTCCATATGTGCAAGTATGAGAATCTGCACCTATAATTACATCTCCAGCTGTTACTATCCCTTTTTCAGGAAGAAGAACATGTTCTATTCCCATCTCTCCCACATCAAAGAAATTTATAACCCCTTTTGATTTTGCAAAACTTCTTGTAAACTTGCATTGTTCTGCGCTCTTTATATCTTTGTTAGGTGCAAAGTGGTCTAAAACCATCACTACTTTAGTCTTATCATAAACATCTTCAATACCTAATTTTTCAAATTCTCTAATAGCTACTGGCGATGTTATATCATTTCCTAAAACTATATCTAAATCTGCTTCAATTAACTGCCCTTTCTTAACCTCATTTAAATTAGCATGTTTGGCTAAGATTTTCTGTGTCATAGTCATCCCCATCTTTTACTTCCTCCTCAATATAACTTTTATTTATTGCGTTCATAAGTGCATTAATAGCTGCCGTATTTATGTTTTCCGATATACTTACACCAAAATAGACTTTATCGTTGTGTTCTATCCCTACATAAGCTACACCTCTTGAATGTGAACCTTCTTCTAGTGCATGTTCCCAATAGTATCTGAATTTGTAATCTTTCATACCACATTCTTTTAATGCATTGTTAAATGAATCTACAGGCCCATTTCCTACACCAACAATCCTTTGTTCATTTCCCATGTAAGTTATTCTTGCAGTCATCTCAATCATGTTGGTATCATTAGAGTCATCATTTTCATAGTTTAGTTCATCCATTGATTTTATTTTATATTTTTTAACTTTATAAGGGCTTTCAACATCAATATATTCTTTCTTAAATAAGTTAAATATTGCTTCACTACTAAGTTCTTCCCCTATTCTATCAGATTCCATTTTTACTACATTTCCAAAATCAGAATGCATATTCTTAGGTATCATAAATCCATAATCTGTTTCCATTATATAAACAGCTCCTCCTTTACCAGATTGGCTGTTTATTCTAATAATCTCTTTGTATTCTCTTCCTATATCATGAGGGTCTATTGGCAAGTATGGAACTTCCCAGTAATCATCAGCTCTGTTTTTCATTGCTATCATGCCTTTTCTAATAGCATCTTGATGTGAACCTGAAAAAGCACAATGTACAAGATTACCTGCATATGGATGTCTATCATGCACTATAAGTTTTGTACATCCCTCATATATTTCTCTTATCTTATCAATATTACTGAAATCTAAATCTGGGTCTATCCCTTGTGTATAAAGATTAAGTCCAACATTTACTATATCCATATTTCCCGTTCTTTCACCATTTCCAAACAAAGTACCTTCAAGTCTATCTGCTCCAGCCAATAACCCAAGTTCACTTGCTGCTGTACAAGTTCCTCTATCATTGTGAGTGTGCAAACTTAGTATAATAGAATCTCTACAACTTACATTTTCACAAAACCACTCTATTTGGTCTGCATACACATTTGGTGTTGCCATTTCCACTGTTGATGGAAGGTTTATTATCACCTTCTTTTGTGGAGTTGGCTTCCAAACATCTATCACTGCCTCACATATTTCAAGTGCATAATCCATTTCTGTTCCTGTAAAACTTTCTGGTGAATATTCAAAAGTGAATTCTGTCTCTGGGTATTTTTTTACTTCTTCATTAAACAATTTTGCCCCTTCAACTGCTATATCTATTATTTCTTGTTTACTCATATTAAAGACCACATCTCTTTGAAGAACCGATGTAGAATTATATAAATGTATAATTACTTTCTTACATCCTCTTATTGATTCAAATGTTTTTTCTATAAGATGGGCTCTAGATTGTGTAAGAACTTGTATCGTTACATCATCTGGAATCATATCCTCATCTATTAGTTTTCTTAAAAATGTATATTCTGTATTTGATGCTGATGGAAATCCCACTTCTATTTCCTTAAATCCCGTATCCAAAAGCATTTTGAACATTCTGACTTTTTCATTTACACTCATAGGTGTTGGTAGTGATTGATTTCCATCCCTTAAATCAACACTACACCAAATTGGAGCTTTAAATATCTCATTATCTGGCCATTTACGATTTTCTATTTGCATTTTACCATATTTTTTATACTTACCATATTGCATGCTATTTCCCCCTTTTTTGTTTTTTTGTATCCAGTATACCTTATATCGACGCAATCTTACCCTATTTAATTCATAAGAATAAATGTTAATTTTATCATTAGAATAAAAATAACCTCATCTCTAATAAAATTAGAGACGAGGTTTTGCTCGCGGTACCACTCTATTTAGCTTTATAAAAAGCTCTCTTAGTAATAGCCAAAATCAATACTTGATGACTATATTTCCTATAACGTGGAATTACTCCGATTATCCTAAGACTTAAATCCTGGAAACAGCTCCTAGACAAGTTCAGAACTATCAACTGCTAAATCACACCACACTTTAGCTCTCTGAAAGTTTCATTGTTCTTACTACTTCTATTCATCGCTTTTTTAATCATTTAAATTTTCTAAATATTTTGATTTAATAGTTATTATATACACATTAAAAAGTATTGTCAACACAAAAAAATAATTATCTATGTTTTTTTATTTTTTATTTTTGATAAGTAATTTTATAAACCATGCTAACTATTGAAAATAGTATAGTATTATACCTTAAACTTTTTCATCTTTTCCTCTATGATATTCAATAATTTTTTTTCATCTTCTACACTCAATGCACTCAATCTAATTTTGTAACTAGAATCATCAGTATATATATTTAATATTTTTTTTGCCACTTCTATTTTTTCTATTATTTTATAGTTAAACTTTTGATTTTTTTTAGATTTTATACTGAATATATATTGATTATTTATTGATATTGAATGATTATCGAGAGTAAGATATACCTCTCCCTCATATTTATTTGAAAAATCACGACCTTGTTTAAAAAGAAAAACTGCTGTTATTATACATAAAAGGTATAAGATTGTCGTTGAATATATAAAAATCGTAGCTAAAATTACAAGTGCCAAGACCATATATATAGCCATTCCTTTTTTAAAATAACCATTGTCATAATAATTCATATAGATAAACTTGTTTTTACTCAAAATTTTTCACTCCTACGATTCTAAAAATTAATATCAAAAAACTCTATAATTTCATCTTCATGATAATTTATGACTAATTCATCTGGAAAATCTACTGATTTTAAAACTTTCTCTGCATTTTCAAATTCTCCTATAGAATAACATATATGAGAATCTGTACCAAGAATTACTCTTACACCATATGTTTTACATAGCATTAACATGTGACTTGCATTTTCCCAAGTTCCAGTTCTATGAGAATTTGAACTTAATGATGAATTATTTATTTCTAAAAGAATGTTTTTTTCTTTAGCTTTCTTTACTATAGATTCATAATCTAAAGGATATCTACTATCATCTGGATGACCAATTATTTTTACTTTAGGTTTATCCATTACATTCAAAATAGCATTTGTATTTTCTTCTTTTGTTCCTGAAATTATACAAGGTCTATGCAGACTTGCAATTACATAGTCTAGATGCTGTAACATATCTTCCTGAACATCTAAATTTCCATCATAATCCATTATGTTCCCTTCTATTCCTCTAAGAACTCTTACATTTTGTACTTTTCGTGGAAGTAGATGTAAATTATAAAAATAAAATGGATGTGGACCTCCTGGCATATTAGGTCCATGGTCTGATATTCCCAGATATTTTATATTTTTCTGAATTGCTTCTTCAACATTTTCTTTAAAAGTACTGTGTGCATGTCCACTTATTAAGGTGTGACAATGTACATCTATAATAGACTTTTTCATTAAACTTCCTCCTAACATCTTATATAAGTTTTTGTAGATAGCTAAAGGGCTATTTCAAAACTAAAGCTGTCATAATAGACAGAGTAATGTTTTAAAACAGCCCCATTTTCAATTATTTTACACTTCTAAATCTTTAAATTTATCTTTAAATAATTCTCCAATACTTCCTAAAGATTCTTCTACTTCTAAGTATTCTGTTATATCTTCTTCTGGCTCTCTAGTTGCCTCTTTTATTGAAACTAACATTCTTTTAGTCTTTGGTTTAAAGTCAAGAATTTTAACTTTAACTTCATCTCCAATATTAACAACATTAGTAACTTTAGCCACTCTAGTATCACTCAATTCAGATATTGGTAAATAAGCATCTACACCTTCTTTAATCTGAACAAAAGCTCCCTTTTCTATTATTCTAAGAACTTTAGCATTAACAACATCATCAATTTTTACTTCTTTTGCTATTAAATCCCATGGGTCATTATTTATGTCTTTTAATGCTAATGCAATTTTTTTAGTATCTTTATTTACATCTAGCACATAAACTTCTACTTCTTGACCTTCTGAAACAACTTCTTCAACACTTTCAACTCTTGTCCAAGCTAAATTGTTTATATGTGCTAATCCTTCAATTCCACCAATATCCACAAATGCACCATAAGGCATTATTTTTGTTACTTTACCATCTCTTTTTTGTCCAACTTCAAGTGAATTAAATAATTCTTCTTTTGCAACTTTAATACGAGCCTTTTCTTCTTCTCTTTCTTGTTTGATTCTAGCTCTTTCAGCTTCTTTTTCTGCTTTAATTTGGGCTCTTCTTTCTTCTTTCTCTTTATTTATACGTTCTTGTAATACGTCTCTATGAGATGCTACAAGTCTGTTTTTCCTAATATCAAAGTCTTTTATATAAACTTCTAAGTTAAGTCCAACAAATTTAGATGTGTCTGTAATGAATTTTGTATCAAGTTGAGAAATTGGTATAAAAAATGTATATGTATTGTAATTAGCAAACACACCTTTTTCTATATTTTTTTCAACATTTACAGTTATTATTCTATGTTCATCATAAGCTTTTTGTAATTCAGCAAAATCATTTCTTTTATCAAGTTGTAATTTAGATAAAGTTATTGTCCCATCTTTTTGAGATACTTTTGTTATTACAGCAGTTATTTCATCACCTATATGGTATAAATCTTCTATATATTGATTTTTTTCTATGTTTAATTCACTTATAGGTATTATTCCATCAAACCCATAGTCTAATCCTAATTGTACTTCATCATTTCTAACTGCAGTTATTTTTCCAGTTATTAATTCTCCAACTTTCACTTTGCTGAATACTTGTTCTTGCTGGTCAAGTAATTCTTGCATTGTTAAATCATTTTCCATTATATAAACATCCTTTCCTCTTATTAATTATCATATCTGTAAATATTATACCATTAATATTGCAAATACTTACATTTTTCTTACTGTAATTTTTAAAATTAATTCGACTTTATATCTTTATACATTATAGAAAATATCTTATTAAATTAAAATACAAATTCTAATTTTTATCTATTAAAATATTTTCATGGAAATTTTATTATATATATCCTATTCTTCTGTTGTTTTAGATTTTGATAGAGAACTTTTATAAAATACAAAGAAACAGATTGCTGTTACAGTAGCTGCTGTTATATCTGCAACTGGCTCTGCTAAAAGCACTGCAAAAAGTTTTTCATTAAAAAATGCTGGAAGTATAAATATTAAAGGTATTAAAAGTACAACTTTTCTAAGAAGAGCTAAAATCAAAGATATCTTTGCTTTTCCAAGTGCTAAAAATGTTTGTTGACAAGCTAGTTGAATTCCAAACATAAAAGAACCTGCAAAATATATTTTTATACTCCAACTAGTCATGCTAAGTAACTGCGGATTATTATTAAATATACCAACAAAAAATGCAGGGAACATCATAAGTAGAATCCACAAAATAGTAGAATATGTAAAACATGACAATAGACATAATTTAAATGTCTTTTTGACTCTATCAAGTTGTCCTGAACCATAATTGTAACTTATTATCGGTTGTGCTCCTTGTGTAAATCCCATATTAGGAAGCATAAGAATTTGCATTATACTACTCATTATAGCCATTGAGCCTACCGCTAAATCTCCTCCATACATCTGCAATTTACTATTTAATGCTATAAGTACTAGACTTTCTGTAGATTGCATTATAAATGGAGATATTCCTAACCCCAAGACTGGTAATATAATACTTGCTTTAGGTATCATATACTTCTTTTTTATCTTAAGTATACTTTTCTTTCCAAATAAAAACACCAATACCCAAATAGCAGAAACACCTTGTGCAATTATAGTAGCTAATGCAGCTCCCTTTACACCCATATTAAGACCAAATATAAAAATTGGGTCAAGTATTATGTTTATCAAAGCACCTATAGCAACTGTAATCATACCAGTTGTAGCAAATCCTTGGGTATTTATAAAAGTGTTCATTCCCAATGAGATTTGAACAAATACTGTACCTATTAAATAAATTTTTAAATAATCCATTGAATATCCAATAGTAGATTCACTTGCCCCAAACATCCAAAGCAGAGGCTCTTTTCCAATCTGAAAACCTATAGTTAAAAGTATTGCTAAAATCACTAGTACAGAAAAACTATTACTCATTATTTTCTCTGCACCATCATTATCTTGTTCACCCATTTTTATGGCTGCTAATGGGCCTCCTCCCATACCAATTAAATAACTACATGAAGTTATTATAATTATTATTGGAAATGCTACACCAACACCTGCCATAGCAACTTCTCCACTTTCCATTCTACCAATAAAAATCCTGTCCACTATGTTGTATAAAACATTTACAATTTGTGCGATAATAGCGGGTGTAGCAAGTTTAAATAACAATTTTCCTACACTTTCATTGCCTAAATTAGTGTTTGAATTTTCCACTTTAAAACCTCCTTATTCTGTTAATTAAAATTTATTGTAATTGAAATCTTATTCCATATAAAAATTTTATTTTACTTGTAAGAAAATTTGTAGTACTTTCCTCACAAGTAATACTATACTATATTTCTTTATCCATAGTAAACATTTTAGAGCTAAATGAATTTAAATACTCCATCAGTTTTTGTGGCTATTTTTAAAAATAGTTTTGTATCTACTCACAAAAAAACTATCCAAATATATTGTTTGGATAGTTTTATATTATATGTAGAGAAAGAGCTGAAACTATAACTCCTGATAGCAAATTGCCAAGAAATACTCCTATAAAAGCATCTTTTATTCTCATTTTTAATATAGAAGCTATAGCAGATGCCGTCCATGTTCCTGTAGTTGGAAGTGGTATCCCTACAAATAGTATTATACCTATTATTGAAACACTTTTTAATTTTTTCATCCTTGAATTTATTTTCCTATCAATTGTATCTGCAATCCCTTTAAATAGCTTTTTCCCTCTTAAAAATTGCAATATGTGCCTAAATGTTAATATCAAGGGAATTGATACCAAGGTAGAACCAATTACACTAAATACATAAACCCACATAGGATTTAAGCCCATTGCAATACCTATAGGAATTGCTCCTCTTAATTCTGTTACAGGAACCATAGACAAAATTAATATGTGTAAATATCCCAAACTATTCCCTCCTATTCTAAGTGATATTAAGTTATGAATTTATTTGTTCTATAACTTCACCATTCTTTTTACTAACCAAAAATGCGTTTTTAGCTAATGAAAGCATCGGTAAATCACTCTTAGAGTCCGAATATGCATATGAATTTTCATAATCAATCTCTATCCCAAGCTTATCTAACACAGTCTTTATTCTTTGTATCTTTTCAATTCCCTTACAGTTTTCTCCAATGAATTGATTTTTATATCTTGAATTTTCGTAAAATAACTCAGTGCCTATGACCTCGTCTGCAAAACCATAATGTTTAAAGTATTTCATATATGCATATGGAGATGCTGTTATCATAATTATAACATTATGCTCTTCTTTGTTTTTGTAAATAACTTTTTTCATAGACTCGTTAATTTTTTTCATTATACAGTCATCAAAAAAAATTTTTAAATCTTCTTCACTAAAATCTACTATTGGATGAAAGATTGCCTCTTTTGCTCTTTTCAAAGGTACTATTCTAATTAAATACATAGCTAGAGTAAAAATAATGTATGGCAACTTTATAATAGTTTTAAATGTTTTATTTTTTAAAGAATAAATAAAAAAATCTAACATGCTATCAGTATTTATAACAGTATAATCTATATCGAGTAATAGTACACTTTTTTTCATAAGTATTTCCCCATCCTATCACTAAAAAATTAATATTATAAAACATGCAATTATCCATAATATTACGTTTATTTTTAAAGCACTGTCTTTTAATACAATATCGGTGGGATTCCCTTCATTTGTAGTATTAATTATATAATTATATCTAAGTACACCATAAACTACAAATATGGTTGTAAATATCATATGTGGCTTTTCTGGATTACTTGTAGAGTACAATGCATAACATACAATTGTAGAACTTAACATTACTACCATCATTTGATTTAGATTTTCTATATCATAATCTTCTAATATCTTTCTATGTTCAATTGCATCATCTCTTAAAGTCACTATTTCTTTTTTACGCTTTCCAAAAGCTAAGTATAAAGATAAGAAAAAGGTACATAATATTATCCAATTTGATAAGTTGACATTTATGGCTACACACCCTGCATAGACCCTAAGTATAAATCCAAGAGATATGGAAAACACATCTAATAGTATTATATTCTTTAACTTAAGAGAATATAATATATTGTTTATCAAATAAAGAACAAGGATTATAGATAAATTAAAATTAACAACTGTTGATAAACAAATTGAACACAAAGCCAATATTACAAATAGTATATTAGCATTTCTTTTACTTATTCTTCCACTTGCAACTGGTCTATTGCGTTTTTTGGGATGTTTTTTATCCTTGTCCATATCTATGGCATCATTTAATGCATATACTGATGATGACATAAGGCAAAAACATACAAATGCAATAAATGTTTTTAACAATAAATTTGTATTTAGCATATTATTCGAAAAAATTATAGCAGAAAATACAAAAAAATTCTTTATATATTGCTTTATTCTCATTAGTTTTATATAATCTGAAATTTTAGTAAGAAGCTTTATATTTGTATTTGTCTGTTTCATAAACTTACTACCCTTTCAACATTATTTTTTAAACAGGATATGACTTTATTCCTATATTTAAAATTTCTATAAATCCATTTACATTACTGATTATTATAGTAACCAATAACAATGATAGAAATATATTATACATATTTTTTTCATTTTTTCTAAGTGCTTTAGTAAAGTAAGCCAATAAAACTATAACTGCAAAACTAAAATTTATAGCCATAATACTTGAATTAACTAGATTGTATCCTATTATTCCATGTAAAGTTAAGTTAAATATAACTATTCCCATACATAGTTTAGGTACTCTTTTGTCTGAGTTTTCAATAACTGATAAAACACAAAAACAAAATGCTAATAATGTAAGAATAACTGGTATTGTTGAAACTTCACCATTTTGCAAAAATAGACCTTTTTTTAACGCTGCTCCAGGAAAATAAAAAACTGAGTATAGTAGTCTCTCTATAATCATTGCAATTTTTTCTAGAATTGGTTCTCCACTTATAAATTTAGTATCATACTGTATTACATTTCCAAGATTCATGAAACTCTCATAAGATTTCGTTGAAATTACACAAATGTATGCCATTAAGATAAATGTAGCTAAATGTTTTAACATTTTTCCTATTTTTAATTTAAATTCAAATATCATATTAAAAAAATACAAATATATATTACTAATAGTTATTCCAAATAGAGGAATAGCAGCGAATTCCACCAAATAAGAATACTTTCCTTTCATCTTATTTGCAATAACTATGAAAAATATTAATGAAAATTGACTATATATAAACCTCTCTACATTTAAAGTCATAAATAGTTGTGGGAAAGAAAATATCATTATCATAGTAAGTAAAATTAAAGTTAACCTCTGCATTTTTATCTTTTTAATATGATTAAAAACTAAAGTTATAGACATAGCACTAGTTATTATTTGTAGACAAATTAATCCAAATCCATAAGCACTATTAAAATCGGCTGTCCCTGGATTTGCTATTGAAGTACAAAATAAGTATATTGGATATGCAAAAATTGATATAATTGCTGAAAATAATATGTGTTTACTATTATCTTGATTTATAGCAAATACATTTAAATTGAATAAAACACCTGTATCTGTATCTAACAATACATCATAAGTATTGTTCAAGTCATAAAATATAGTAGTCTTGGAAAAAAATATCTTAGTTATTATTAGATAAGTTATTACAACTAATATAAACAACAACATCTCATTTTTGTATTTTAATATTTTACTCATCAATATATATCACCATCCATTCATCATATAGGATTTGCTGCTACCTACAATTTATTCCTTTAATTTTAATAATTCCCCTTTATAATATCCTTACTTGTTTTATTGTAATTGAATAACTCTTTATTTACAACCACAATATTCACTTTATTAATGCTATATTTAAATAGATACTATATATAGTATTTATTTTTATAAAATACAAAAACATAATTTAAGGAGACAAAATTATATCTTGTCTCCTTAAATATTAAAATTATATTTTAAAATATTACTAAACAATAAATTTCAAGTATGATATAAATTAATTATACTGTAACATCATTAACTCCATTTTCTTCCCACTTTTTAATCTCTTTTAATCTATCAATTATAGGTAAATGCTGAGTACATTCAACTTCACATTTTCCACAAGATATACACTCTTCAGCTTTTGCATCACTATTCATTGTATAATTCCAATGCCCTAATCCATAAACTAATTTTGTCATCTCTTCATCACTCTTTTTAAACATCTGCTTTTCATTATAAAAAAGCATATAAGCTGGAGTATTAATACCTTTTGGACATACCTTACAATACCCACATCCTGTACATATTTCATTCATATTTTGATTTAATCTTGTTTCAATGTCATGTATATCTTCATCTGAATAAATTCTATTTTCATCCGCAATTTTACATGCATCATCTATATCTTGCTTTTTATTAAACCCTATCAAAGATACGTTTATTTGTGGAATTCCTATATTAAATCTTAAAGCTGCTTCTATAGTACTTTCCCTATCTTTTGCTAGAAAAGAAAGCTCTTTATTGTATTTTGGAATAGTTCCACCACTTAATGGATTCATAGCTACAACACCATATCCATTATCAACAGCATACTTAGCACCTTTTAGTCTATATGGAAAGTTTAATATATTGATTCCCATAGTTACACCTTCAAACTTATTTTCATCGAGGATATCTATAACTTCATCACCTGGTTGATGTGATGAGAATACTATATGGTCTATCAATCCTTCTTCTTTACATTTTAATAATCCTTCATATTGACCCCCAGGTCTCATAGCTAGTTCATAATGCTCCATCTTTCTAATATTCCAAACATGATAAAAATTTATTTTAGATACGCCTAATCGTTCTATTGACTTTTTTACTGCTGTTATGGCTTTTTCTGATGTATCGCATACTTTCGGTTTTTCTTTAGTTGATACATAAAAATCGGTCTTACCTTCATCTATCATTTGTCTAAAAGCTAGTCCAAATATATCTTCACTTCTGTCATCACAATATCCTGGTGCTGTATCGAAATAATTAATACCTTTTTCATATGCGTATTTAACTAAATCAGCATTTTCTTGGTTGCTTTTCTCTAAATCAAACCTTAATCCTCCATAACCAACTACTGAAACCATTTTCCCCGTCTTGCCATATTCAACGTATCTCATTATAAATTCCTCCTTAGATATATTAAGACTTAATTTCTTTATAAAAAATATTATACCATAAATATTTTTTATAAATTATTTATGGTATAATATTTTTTTTATAAATTATAATTTTTTACAATTGACCTTTTCTAATCAAATTAAAAGCTATAAAAAGGTTCAATATGAACTATTACTTGCGCATTTTCATTAATCTCTTCTTGTATTTGTTTCTCGATTTTATGTGTTAAAGCATGAGATTGCTCTATACTTATAAATGGGTCAACCATTACATGCATATCAATATATATAGAGCTTTTACTTCCCCTACTTCTGATATTGTGAACATCTCTTACTTCATTAAATTCAAACACAATTTCTCTTATATAATCCTCATCTACAGCTACTCTATCTACTAAGATTCCAATAGATGGTCTAAATATCCCATAAGCTGAGTAAATTATAAATGCAGAAATAATAATAGGAACTATAGATTCTATTATTACTGGAAATCCTAATTTTACACCAACTAAAGTAATCAACACTCCTAAAGATACAAAAATATCACTTCTTGTATGCAATGAATCTGAAATCAAAACATAACTATTTAATTTAGTTCCAATCCTATATTCATATATACAGACAAAAATATTTATAAAAAGTGTAATGATTAGAGCAATTAGACTTTCTATAGTTATAGAAGGTGTAATTGGATTGGATATTCTTGATACTGCACTAAGAATTATCTTAATCGCTATAACAAATAACATACCACTAATAAATAAGCTAGTTATAATTTCGAATTTTTTATGTCCATAAGGATGATTTTTATCTTTTGGCTTAGATGCAAAGAAAATGCCTATGATACCTACTATATTTGATGCTCCATCTGACAGAGAATGGAATCCATCAGCTGTCATACTATAACTTTTGATTTGATTACCAATAATGATTTTTAATAACGCTACTGCAAAATTAGCAAATAAAATTATCCATAATACTTGCTTCACTTTCTTATAATTATCCATAATAATCTACCTCCTCCCTCCGATTTAATCGAAAAAAGACTATGTATCAATATTAATTAACTAGACAATAAAATTGTATATAAGCACATTTACTATATTTATATTCAAAATTGGTTGTACTTGTTCACTCAATTTGAAACTTAATTATAAATAAAAAGTATTGTTATAATTTTGATACAAATAAAAATAAGTTATAGATAATATATAAAATATTATCTATAACTTAAAGTTTTGATATAAACTATTAATTTTTTATACTAATCCTTCTTTAACTAAGAATGAATGAGCAACATCTTCTGGTGATTTACCAAGTTCATCAACTTGATAGTTAAGTTCTCTCATAGTTTCTTCATTTATTTTACCTGAAAGCATATTCATTACTTTTTCTAAATCAGGATATTTCTTTAAAGTATCTTCTCTTACTAATGGAGCTGCATAATATGGTACAAAGAAGTTTTTATCATCTTCTAATATCTTAAGATTGAACTTTTTAATAAGACCATCAGTTAAGAATGCATCTATAACTTGAGATTCATTATTATCTAAAGCTGTATATCTTAAACTTCCATTCATTGCTTTTACATCTTTGAATTTTAAGCCATAATCTCTAGCAATTCCTATAAGACCATCTTCTCTATTTTCAAACTCTAGAGTTGGTGAGAAAGTAAGGTCTTTACTATATTTAGTTAAATCAGATATAGTGCTTATTCCATACTTATCAGCAGTCTCAGGCATCATGGCTAATGTGTAAGTATTATTGAACCCAAGAGGGTCAAGTAAAGTTAACTGATTTTCTTTTTCCATAGTATCTTTTACAACCTTATATGCTTCATCAGCATCTTTAATTGGAGCATGTTTCATTACATTTACCAAAAGTGTACCTGTATAGTCTACATACATATCTAGCTCTCCAGACTTAATTGCATTAAATGCAACAGACGAACCACCTAGATTTAAATTCTTCTTAACTTTAAGATTTGTATTTTTTTCTATTAATTCAGCAAAAACATTACCAAGTATAAGTTGTTCTGTATAATCTTTAGAACCAATAGTTATTGTATCTTTCTTTCCTGAAAAACTTGAACTAAAAACAACAAACAACATTGAAACTACAACTACAACAGATATTACTTTAAGTGCTATATAATTTTTCTTTGGTGCTTTTGGATTTAATCCTTTTGGAGTAACTGCAACTTCAATTTTACTAAATAAATAATCAACTAGTAGTGCAATTATACATGATGGAATTGCCCCTGCCAAAATCATATTATTGTTTACAGTTTGAACACCTGAAAATACTAAATATCCTAAACCACCTGCACCTATAAACGCCGCAAGAGTCATCAAACCAACAGCTGTAACTGCAGAGATTCTAACCCCACCCATTATTATAGGAAGCGCTAAAGGAAATTGTATTTTAAATAAGGTCTGATTTCTTGTAAGACCAATCCCTTTAGCCGATTCTAATACCACTGGGTCAATACTGGTTATACCTATATACGTATTTTTTACAATTGGCAGTAATGAGTAAACTACTACCATAAATATGGCTGGTCTACTTCCTATCCCAAGTATGGGTACAAGAAGACCCAAAAGTGCCATAGATGGAACTGCTTGGACTAAGTTTACAAATCCAAGTATTATTTTTCTAAGAGATGAGACTCTTGAAATAATGATTCCAAGAGGAACCCCAACTATTATAGCTATCAGAATAGATGTAACTGTTAAACTCATATGTTGTATTAAAAGCTCTATAATCTTATCTTTTTGTAATAGTATAAAGTTTAAAAAATTATCCAAGGACACTCACCTCCATTTCTAGGAATTGTTCACTTAAAACAGAAAGTAAACTACTTCTAGTAATTAGCCCTACAAGTTTATTCTCATCAGAAATAACCGGAATATATCCAACCGAATTACGATTCATTACATTCAGTATCTCAACTAAATTATCGCCTTCATTTACATGTAAAGGCTCTCTTGACATAATATCAGAAAGTAATATTGATTTATCATTAATGTCTTTCATATCCTTTACAGTAACAATGCCTTTTAATGTTTTAGCTCTGTCTATAATTAGTAAACTGTCAACCTTACTTGTTCTCATAATTTCTATCCCTTGAGTTACAGTTCTCGTTGAAGTAACGGCAATAGGATTTTTTATCATAATATCTCTTGCTTTTATATATTCTGGATTATCCCAAACTCTATCTTCTCCAATAAAATCTTTTACAAAATCATTTGCAGGTTTTCTAAGTATATTTTCTGGAGTATCATATTGTGCTACTCTTCCATCCTTCATAATACAAATTTTATCAGCTATCTTTAAAGCCTCATCCATATCATGAGTTACAAATATTATAGTTTTTTTCAATTCATCTTGAAGAGAAAATAATTGCTCTTGTAAAGATGTCCTTGTTATTGGATCTAACGCACTAAAAGGCTCATCCATTAATATTATTTCAGCATCAGTCGCAATGGCCCTTGCAACACCAATTCTTTGTTGTTGACCACCACTAAGTTCTGAAGGATACTTATTTAAAAAATCATCACTATTAAGACCTACCATCTCAAGTAGTTGCAATGTTCTTTTCTCAATTTCTTCAACGGACTTTTCCTTTTTTAGGCGTGGAATTAACTCTATATTTTCTTTTATTGTAAGGTGAGGAAATAGGCCTGTGTTCTGTATAACATATCCTATTTTTCTTCTAAGCTCTATTTCATTTTCCTGAGAAATTGGTTTGCCATTAATATATATTTCACCAGATGTAGGTTTTATTAATTTGTTTATAAGCTTCAAAGTTGTAGTCTTCCCACAACCACTTGAACCAATCAAAACTACCAGTGTACCTGTTTCTACAGTTAGAGAAATATCATCTAATATAACATTATTTCCTATCTTCTTGGTCACATTTCTTATTTCTATCATAATTTATCATCCCCTCTATCGACAAGCAACCTTCACCAATACTATAAGTTGTTTTTTTAATTATATCATATTATTCGCTTTATGTAAACTAAGTACAACTTTTAGGTCAATATATGTCTGAATATTGCTACAGATGCAACGTATTTATGTATTATATAATCTAAAAAACAAAAAAAGAATAAAAATACTCATAAAATAACATAAGAGGGTCTTAAAATGAATGTTTCAGTTCATGATGTACTCTTTTTTGTATGAAATCAAATGTATTTTCATCATTTAACAATAAAAAAGAGGCTTATCTCTATTTTGAGATAGCCTATTAATTTATTTAAATAGAAAATTATGGTTGAATACTATCCATATACTCAAATAATGTAATATCTTTATAAGTTTCTTTTTTATCACTTAAGTTTGAAATTGTAACTCCCAATAACCGAATTTGTTTTCTATTCATCTCAACATTTCTTAATAAATTATCTACACAACTTCTTATATCATTATATTCATCAATATAATGTTCTACGCTAAGGCTTCTAGTTATCTGTGTGAAATCCTCATATTTAATTTTTAATGTAAGTGTCTTTCCAAATTTTTCAGAGTTTTTTAATCTATGACATACCTCTTCACAAAGTTCATCAAGGATATTGCGTGTTTCTTCTTCATCAATATCCAAATTATGACTTAATGTAGTCTCAGCTCCAACAGATTTTCTAACTCTATTTGGCTCTACAGGTCTATCATCTATTCCTCTTGCAAATTTATACAATTCATAACCTTTTTTCTTGAATATATTTTCAAGTTCAAATAAATTTAAACACCTTAAATCGTATCCTGTTTTTATACCTAAATTTTTAAGAGTATTTGAAGTGACTTTTCCAACACCAAAAAATTTATTTACAGGTAATTTATCTAAAAATTCTTGAGCATTTTTTTCATTTATTACAGTCAACCCATTGGGCTTTTTTAAATCTGATGCAATTTTAGCAAGAAACTTATTGTACGAAACACCAGCTGAAGAAGTAAGACCAACTTCTCTAAGTATATCTCTTTTTATTTGCTTTGCTAACTCAATTGATGAATCAATATTTTTTTTATTTTTTGTTACATCTAAGTAAGCTTCATCTAAAGACAACGGCTCTACCAAATCAGTATATCTATAAAAGATGTCTCTTATTTGATTTGATACATTTTTATACACTTCAAATCTAGGCCTTATAAAAACTGCATAAGGACATCTATTATAAGCTACAGCTGATGGCATAGCTGAATGTACGCCAAATTTTCTAGCTTCATAAGAACAGGTTGCAACTACACCTCTACTTTGTGGATTTCCACCAACAATAACAGGTCTTCCTTTTAATTTTTTATTATCTCTTTGTTCTATAGATGCATAAAAAGCATCCATATCTATATGAATTATTTTTCTATGAAGTTCCATCCTTATCACCTTTTAAAATATAAACATATTAATTTTATTTAGATTACTTTTTAATTATACCAAACTTATGTTTCTTTATGCTCTTTTTTTTATAATTCTCTTTATAGATTGACATTTTCCATATATAAAGCATCCTATAATCAACCAATTTAATATAATTTATAAAAAATCCTTAAAAACACTTGCAAAAACTATATAAAAGCTTTACAATAGGTATTCCAAGGAACTAAATTTAAAATTCCTTATGGATAACAGTATATATATTAATTTAAATGGGATGTTTTAAAAACAAAAGACTGCCTTATATAAGACAGCCTACTGATTTTATTATAATTGTAATGGACTGCTCAAACTATTACTTTAAAACAGCCCATATTTTTTTATATAATTTTAGCTATAGTAAAGATTTTGTGAAGGATACTCTGGGTCACAAGTTACATCTATACCAAGTTTTCTAAATGTTTGTTCATCATCTCTATTTAGTATAGTAGTAGAATGAGCTTGACACCCTTTTAATAGTGCCAATTTTTCCATAGCAAATTGTGCAGTTGGATTAGTTACAGCACAAATGCTAAGTGCAGTTAAAACCTCTTGGCAACTAAGTGACACATTTCTACTAGCTAAAGTTTTTGTTTTTAAATTTATAATAGGTTCTAATATTACAGGTGATATTAAGTGCATATCATCAGATATATTAGCTAAGTGTTTAATTGCATTTAATATTGCAGCTGCTGTTCCATTCATTAAGTCAGAACCCTTACCAGTTAATATTGTTCCATCCTCTAACTCTAATGCTACTACAGGGCAAGTATCATTCTTATCAGCATTTTCTTTTAATTTATTACTGTAATTTCTAGCAGGTAAGACAACTTTTCTATCTTCTGGCTTTAGGTTAAGTTCTTCCATAATCATTTTCATTCTATCATAAGCACCTTTGTCAACTTGTCCTTTTTTATATTCACAAGCAGTTTTAAAGTATCTTCTTATTATTTCTTCTATAGATGCTCTTCTTATTACTTCATCATCTATTATTCCAAATCCAACTCTATTAACACCCATATCAGTCGGAGATTGGAAAATTGATTCTTTTCCAGTTATCTTTTCTATTATTTTCTTAAGCACTGGGAATAATTCTAAGTCTCTATTGTAGTTTACTGACATTTCACCATAAGTTTCAAGATGGAATGAGTCTATCATATTTACATCTTTTAAATCAACCGTAGCTGCTTCATAAGCTATATTTAAAGGATGCTTCACAGGTACATTCCAAACTGGGAATGTCTCAAACTTAGAATATCCAACTACATTTCCTCTTTTGTTTTCATGGTATAACTGGCTTAAACAAGTACCAAGTTTTCCACTATTAGGACCTGGCGCTGTTACTACTACTATTGGTTTTGTAGTTTCTATATACTCATTTGCCCCATACCCTTCATCACTAACTATAGTCTCAACATCTGACGGATATCCCTTTGTTGGATAATGCTTATAGACTTTAATTCCTCTACGTTCCAATTTATTTATAAATACAGTTGTAGCAGGTTGTCCTTCAAATCTAGTAATTACTACACTGTTTACATCTAACTCGTAACCTCTTAAATCATCTATTAATCTTAAAACTTCCATATCATAAGTGATACCAAAGTCTCCTCTTATTTTATTTCTTTCTATATCTCCTGCATATACACAGATTACAACTTCAACTTTTTCTTTCATATGTTGTAGCACTTTTATTTTTGCATTTTCATCAAATCCTGGAAGTACTCTTTTTGCATGAAGGTCTCCCATCAATTTTCCTCCAAACTCTAAATAAAGCTTGTCAAAATTGTTTACTCTTTCTAAGATATATTTAGACTGCTCTTCTAAATATTTTTTGTGGTCAAATCCTACTTTCATCTTAACACCTCACTAAATTAAATTTCTTATTGATAACAGTATATTTATATATATTTTTTTAGTAAAACATCTTATAAAAAAATGTTAATACTTTTTCACTCAAAGTAATATTATACAATTAAGATTAATTTTTTTCAAGATAGTTTTATTGTAATTTAGATATACCTATATAACTAATAAAATAAGAATATTATATTCTACATATCTAAATATAATATTCTCACCTTATCATTAATTTATTTCAATATTCTCATATATCTTTTATTCTAAGTTCAATACTTTTCTAATATCTTCTATTCCTTGATAAACTTCTTGTTTAGAGAAATTCATAGCCTCTAATTCTTCATCAGTTTTTTCCATAAGCATAGTATAAAATTCTATTGCTATATACTGCATATTTTCAGTATTTACAGTGTTAGCCTTATCAAATAAAATCTCTTCTGCTTCATTCACTTTTCCTTGAAAAACTAGTCGCTTCAATGTTATAAGTATAACTTCTTCTTCTGTATTATACACTAAATCTTTTTCTTCATATTCACTGTATTTTTTTCCCAATAAAAGTCTTGCGACCATAAGTTTTATCTCATTGAAAATCTTATCCACTATAGCCATTTTTACATCTCCTATAAATAAAATTTATTTTCTTTTTAATTATATCAGACTTTATAGTAAAAATTATTATATGTAAATGAAATAATTCAAAAATAGATTTTAAACATAAAAAAAAGAAGGTAGCGGGGGATTTCCGACTACCTTCAAACACTAGATTGTGATTGGTTTGGTATTTTACTTATACCCACCATAAGCTTCGTTAAATCATCTAAATTGATTTTTCTAGCATCCACATCCTCCATCAAAAACGTCACCGCATTCACAAAGTATTAATAATACTATTAAGAAAGGTATCCATGCACATAAGTCCATCTCAGCCCAACAGTCTTGGAATGCTAAGAATAAGAAGAATAATATTATTATCCACCAAGCACATCCGCCAAATCCGCCTTCACCAAAAAATCTATCCAACATAATATGTTACCTCCTAGTTATTTTGTATGTGGAGTTTCAGCTCCTAAAATATACTATGTTTAAGGGGTAATATTTGCTAATGATTTTTTTAAATTTTTTCAAAGATTTTCTAAAAAAAATTATTGTCTAACACTCAATACCTTGCCATCACTATTGATGACTACATCTCCATTAGAAGTCAAAAATGTTTTTATATTCAGTTTTTCTAATATTTTTAAGACATCCTCTTCTGGAGCTTTTTTCTCTGAACAAGTTATAACAGCATATTCTGGGGATATAGAGTCTAAAAATGCTTCAGTTAATTTGTCATATCTCCCATGATGAGGGATTTTAACAAAATCATATTTCAAAGTATTTTCACTTATAAATTCTGCCAACCTTTTTTCCTCTGCATCTCCTGCAAACAAAAATTTGTGTTCTCCATAATTTATACTAGTCATTATTGAATAATCATTCGAACTTTCATAATCACTTTTTGAAGCTGGTTGTATGCTTATTTTTGCATTATTGATTTCAAGATTCATCTTTTCCTTCAGTACTACTGGTTCTACATCAGCTTGTTTAAGTGAATCTGTATACTCATCATACTGTTTACTGTCTTTCTTATAATTTGCTTGTATCAGATTCTTTACTTTGACACTAGATAGTACACTATCGACTCCACCTATATGGTCCTTATCTAAATGAGTTAAAATCAAATAATCAAGTGTGTTTATTTCTTTTTCTTTTAATTTATCGACTATTTGTTTTCCATTTTTATCTTCTCCTGTATCAATCATTATGACTTTATCACCTATCTCAATTAGTATGCAGTCTGACTTACCAGTGCTTAGTATAGTAGTCTTAAATGCAGTATTTTTTGTGCTACTCTTAATATTATTTTGACTTACACTATTTTTGTCACTCTTTAAATAAGATTCACTTGTTGATTTTATCTTACCATTAGTAGTTACATTTACTACAATCAATAATATTGCAATTACAGATAATGTAGTAACAAAAAACATGATGTCTCTTAATATTATTCTCTTCATCCAAAGTCTCCTATAAATTTTATTTATTTCATATTTATAGTATAACAATCCTGACTTAGTAAAATACACATATAAACAGGGCAAATTCTAGGCATATTTGTGGCATTAAAAAAAAGAACAATATAGTTATAAACTGTACTGCTCTTTTTATAAAAATTAAGTCTATCTTTCTAAAGTTACATCTTCAAATTCTTTAATTTTATCATTAGATAAAACACTTTTTTTAGTTGATTGTCCATTTTTTCTATCAAAGGTATTCTTAGCTTTAGCACCTGATAAAAACTTACCAGCTCCATTAATACAACCTTCTTCACACATCATTCCTTCTATAAAATTACCTTCTAGTCTATTCAATTTAGCCATTGTCATTGTTTTTTTAATTTGTCTTGGACCAGATACTTTTATAGGTTCAAAATCAAAACTAATTCCCTTCTCAGTAATATAGTTCTGTATTGATTTAGTAAGACCTCCAGATGCTCCAAATCCTCTTCCAAAAATTGACCCATCATTTATATCTTCATTTGAACATTTTGATAAATCTATATTAAATGATTCAAATAATGCCATTAACTCTTCAAAAGTAAGCACATAATCTACTGCATCTTTTAAGTATGTCTCTGTTGCCTCACTCTTTTTGGCTGTACATGGTCCTATAAATACAACTTTAGCATCAGAATCAAATTTTTTTACTAATCTTCCTGTTGCTATCATAGGAGATACTGTAGATGATATTTTATCTTTTTCATCAGGGAACATCTTCTCTATGTACTTAAAAAATCCAGGGCAACATGAATTTGTCATGTAATCATCTCCAGATTTTATTCTCTCAATAAATTCATTACTTTCATGAACTGTAACCGCATCTGCCCCACAAGAAGCTTCTATCATATCTACAAACCCCAACGACTTTATAGCATTTTTTAACTGTCCATATGTAATATTGCTATCAATTTGACCTGTTATAGCTGGAGCTACTATTGCATACATATTTTCCTTCTTTGCAAGTTTTTTTGCAACAGGTGCTATCAAACTTTTGTCAGATATTGCTCCAAATGGACATGCTGACATACAGGCTCCACAATTTATACAATTATCTTCATGTATCATGGCTTTCATAGTATTTCTATTAAAATCCAATGCTCCTGTTGGACAGACACTCTTACAAGGTCTTACAACTTCAGATATAGCATCGTATTGACATGAACTTTTACACATTCCACAAGCTTTGCATAAATCATGATTTATATATGCTCTTCCATTTATGTAAGAAATTGCCCCAAACTTACATGCTTCTTTACATCTATGAGCTAGACATCCCCTACAAAGTTCTGTAACTGTAAATTCATTTATTGGACATCTATCACATGCTGCTTCTACTATATATATAATTTGCTCATCCGTATCTAAATTAACTAAATCAGGATTTATATCTCCATATTTACTATTTGGTGTTAAACTTAATGCAAGTTGTGCTCTTTCAAGAACTACTTCTCTCTCCTTATAGACACAGCATCTATATCTGGCCTTTTCTCCTTTAATTATTTCATATGGAATTTTTTCTATATTTTCTTTTGTTAATTTTTCTTCAATCGCTAATCTTGCTACTGCCGTTAAAACTTCATGCTTCAACCTTTTTAGTTGCGTTTCGAACTCAAACATAAGTAATCCTCCCCATAAATCACATCTTTTTCGCTATATTTCTACTATTATGTATATTGTATTTTTATTCATTTCCATAAATTATTATAACACAGGCATATACTTTGTTAAGTTATATACAAAATATTATATATGTAATTTTTATTTTAAGTGCATATAGTTTTTGTTTTAAATTACTAAATAATCAAATATATAAATAAAAATAGAGTCGTCCAAAAGTTAAACTGCAACTTAGAACAACTCTATTAATAATATGTATTTCTCTTTTTATTTTTCTAAATTTATTTTACTAAAATCTTTTATCTTTGTATTTGCTAAAACGCTCTTCTTAGTTGATTGAGAATTTTTTCTATCAAAAGTGGCTTTAACCTTTGCACCTGATAAGAACTTACCAGAACCATTTATACATCCACCTTCACACATCATTCCTTCTATAAAATTACCTTCTAATTTTCCTAAATTAGCCATAGTCATAGTTTTCTTGATTTCTCTTGAACCAGAAATCTTTACAGGTTCAAAATTAACACCTATACCTTTTTCAGCAAGATAATTCTCTATAGCTTTTGTAAGACCACCAGCAGCTCCAAAACCTCTTCCAAATATTGATGCATCATCTATATCTTCATTTGAACACTTAGCTAAGTCTATATCAAATGCTTCAAATAATGCCATTATTTCTTCAAAAGTCAGTACATAATCCACTGCTCCTTTTAATTCTTTCTTAGCTGCCTCACTTTTTTTAGCTGTACATGGTCCTATAAATACAACTTTAGCATCTGGCTCAAAACTTTTTATAAATCTTCCACTAGCTATCATAGGAGATACTGTAGAAGATATTTTCCCTACATGATTTGGGAATGTCTTTTCTATGTAACCAACAAATCCTGGACAGCAAGAATTTGTCATAAAAGCTTCTCCTTTTTCCATTCTTTCAGCAAACTCTAAACTTTCATGAACTGTAACTGCATCTGCTCCACAAGCTGCTTCTAGTACATCGACAAATCCTAATGATTTTATAGCATTCTTTATTTGACCATATGTAACATTGGCTTCAACTTGACCTGTTATAGCAGGTGCTACTACTGCATACATTTTTTCGTTTTGAACTAATTTTCTAGCTACAGGAGCTATCAAACTTTTATCAGATATTGCTCCAAATGGGCATGCTGACATACATGCACCACAGTTTAAACACTTATCTTCATGTATCATAGCTTTCATATTCTCTCTATCAAATCCTAAGGCATTAGTTGGGCATACACTCTTGCATGGTCTAACAACCTCTGAGATGGCATCATATTGACAAGCTTTTTTACACATTCCACAAGCCTTACATAATTCATGATTTATGTAAGCCATTCCTCCGACATGTGTTATAGCACCAAATTTACAAGCTTCTTTGCATCTATGCGCTAGACAGCCTCTGCAAATATCAGTTACTGTGAATTCATTTATTGGACAACTATCACATGCAGCCTCCAAAATATATATAATTTGTTCATCTTCTCCTATATCCATTGTATCTAAATCTATCTTATCTTGACCTGGCTCTAATCCCATACTTACATTTACTCTCTCAGATATTATAGCTCTTTCTTTATAAACACAGCATCTGTATGTAGGTTTCTCACCTTTTATTATTTCATATTGAATATTATCCATTGCTTCTCTTGTAAGGTTATCATCTTTTCCAAGTCTAGCTATTGCAGTTAAAACATCATGTCTTAATTTGTGTATTTGTGTTTCAAATTGAAACATTTTAATACCACCCCCGTAAATGATTTTATACGATACCATTATAACATAATATTTCCTTTTATTAATATATACATAAAATATTATATGTTTAAATTTTATTTTATCGAATATATACAACGTTTTTTCATTTGATTATATAATAATATTGATATTTCTGAAATTTCACTATTTTTATTTCAAATTTTCAATCGAATATATAATATTTTTTATTATAAAATTTAATTCTGTTTTTTACTCACATTCCTTTTTATTACATTTTTTGATATTAAATTTATTCCTTATATTCATATTTTTGTACGATTTTATACTACTTGTTTTTGCATCATTTAACAATTTTTTTTAAATTCTAAAATTAATTAATCTTTTTAAAATTTTTAGTTGCTTTTATTTTAAATTTATGCTATATTAATAGAACAGACTTATTTTTTTAGTTTGTATTTTTTAATAAAGCGGAGGTTTTCTTATAATGAAAAACGGAATAGTAAAATGGTTTAACAATGAAAAAGGATTTGGATTCATATCTGTAGAAGGAGAAGACGATGTTTTCGTACATTTCTCAGCTATACAAAATGATGGATACAAAACTTTAGAAGAAGGCGAAAAGGTTAGCTTTGATATAACTCAAGGTAATAGAGGACCTCAAGCTGAAAACGTGAATAGAATATAATTATTTAATTTAAATATATATATTTTAGAAAAGGAGCTATAGTAGGCTCTTTTTTGTTGTTCATTATACTTATAGTACATTACAAAAACAAGAAGTTACTTTAAAAAAGACAATTCAAAACATCTTTTTAAAATAACTTCTTTTATTATAATATATTACTATCAAAAACTACTCTATTTAATTTTATCAGATATTATTAGGCATAACTCTCTTAAAATTTTACAGGCTATAACTGTTGATACACCTGTAATATCATAATCAGGACTTAACTCTACAATATCACAACCAACGATATTTATATTAGAGTTTTTTATGATTCTAAAAACTTCTTGAAATTCTCTATAATTTATACCACCAGGTTCTGGTGTACCTGTTCCTGGAAATACAGATGCATCTAGTATATCTAAATCTACAGTTAAATAAACGTTCTTTCCATTCAACATATTAATTATATTTTCAAAAGTGTTTATTCCTCCAATTTCCATATATGTATGCTTTTGTTCTGTCGCAAACTTAAATTCTTCTTTTGTACCAGACCTTATACCAAATTGAAATATTTTATTATCTCCTACAACATCCCATACCCTTTTAATTACTGTTGCATGAGAATTTTTGCTATTATTATACTCTTCTCTTAAATCTGCATGAGCATCAAAATGAATTACATATATATCATTATACTTTTCATACACTGCTTTAAAAGCTGGTAGTGTAACTAAATGCTCTCCTCCAATCATAAATGGAACTTTTGAATCTCTAACAATCTTAGATGTTTCTATATATATTTCTTCTAATACCTTTTCTGTACTTCCTACACTTATTTCTAAGTCTCCATAATCACATATACTGTAATCTTCCAAGTCCAAATCTAAAAACGGGCTATATGTTTCAAGACCATAAAATTCTTTTCTCATAGAACCACTTGCAAATCTAGCTCCTGGTCTATTTGAAGTAGTTCCATCGAATCCAACACCAAATACTATAAGATTAGATTCTTCATAATTTTTGTCCATACTCATAAAGGTATTCATGTAATAGAAATTATTGTTCATCTAACATCTCCTTTACATATTGAGGTAACATAAACGAACCTAAATGTATATTACTATTATAATATTTAGTTTTTAAATTTAATTTTTCCCATCCATCCCTATCTTGATTTTTTATTGGACTAAATTTTTTCGAAGCAAAACCAAACAACCAATGACCAGATGGGTATGTTGGTATATGTGCTTGATAGACTTCAGATATTGGAAATATCTCTTTTAACTTCTTATTAGCTCTTTTCATTTCCCTAGCATTAAAATCAAAATAAGGACTTTCACTTTGATTTACCAAAATTCCATCATCACTCAGTATTCTATGGCAATCTCTATAAAAATCAGTTGAAAAAAGACCTTCTCCTGGTCCTATTGGGTCAGTTGAATCTACTATTATCAAATCATAAGATTTATCAGAGGCACATTTAACAAAATTAACACCATCTTCAAAATATAAATTTACTCTTTCATCATCTAATTTGCATGAACATATATCCATATACTCTTTAGATACATCTACAACCATTTTATCTATTTCGACCATATCAATCTTTTCTATTTGTGGATAACGGCTTAATTCTCTTACAGTTCCGCCATCACCCCCACCTATTACTAATACTTTTTTTATGTTTAAATTTGTAGACATAGGAACATGAGTTATCATCTCATGGTATATAAATTCATCTTTATCTGTTACCATCATTAACCCATCTATTGTTAGAAACTTTCCAAATTCATCACTCTCAAATACATCTATTCTCTGAAATTGAGACTTCCCCTCAAACAAATGTTTATTTACTTTTATAGAAAATCTTACATTCTCTGTCCATTCTTCTGTATACCAAAGTTCCATATAATAATCCTCACTTTCTCTCATATATTCTGCATTTATACTGCTTCTGGTTTATGAGTAATCTTACCTAAATCTTTTTTTGAATATTTTTTTATTTTTGTAGTCAAACCTCTTGGAATTTCTGTAGACTCACTTCTTTCTGACTTTAAAAGCTGTTCTAACAATTCAAAACTTTTCCATGGGTCTATATCACCACAAGTGAAAAAATCCGCTGCTGCATAACCATATTCAGGCCAAGTATGTATTGTTAAATGAGATTCTGCAATTATAACGGCACCTGAAACACCCCAAGGATTAAAATGGTGAAATACAGAATCAACGATTGTAGCTTTTGCATTTAATGCTGAATCATTCATAAAATTTTCTATAAGACGTGGGTCTTTGAGTACATTCTCATCACAATTATAATATTCTACTAGTATATGTCTTCCTAGTGTTTCAAATTTCATTTCAATCCCAACTCCTCTACATATTTAATCTATTCTTATCTTTTCTAAATAAATCAATTTATTTTATTACAAGTATTCTATCTAAGTTTTTATCTTGCACATCTGTTAGATATGCATTACTATTTTTTAAGAAGATAATATATTCCATAATTTCTTTTGTTATCAATTCTCCTGGAGCAACAATTGGTATACCTGGTGGATATGCCATTATTGATTCTCCGCAAATTCTATTTATACACGAATCAATTTCTACACTTTCTTTTGGTGCATAAAAAGCGTCTCTTGGATTAAGCTTAATGGTTGGGTTTATTTGAACCATATTAAACTCATTTAATGCAGTTTCCTTTCTATAGACCTTTGCAATTATTGAAAGTGCTTTCACTAATCTATCAATATCAGACTTGTTCGTTCCAATAGACACAAGTGCAAGAATATTGTATGAATCTCCTAATTCCACTTGAATTGAAAAATTTTTATACAATAAGTCATAGACTTCAAATCCTGTTAAATTTAATTCTTTCACGTTTATACATAGTTTTGTTTCGTCTATAAATTTAGCACCTTTTTGCTTTAACATTTCAGTAGATAAGACTTTTATTCCATCAATTTTGTTTAATCTAGATTTTGCATACCTAGATAAGTTTAATGCTTTTGATAGTTGCTTTTCCCCATTCTCAACTAGATTTGCTCTAGCACCATCTATACTTGCCATAAGCAAATAAGATGCAGATGTTGACTGTAGCATGTTTATTGATTGAAGAACTTTTTCGAACTTTACATTATCTCTATTCAATAAAAGTGCTGAAGATTGTGTCAATGCTCCTCCAGTTTTATGTATGCTTACGGCTACCATATCAGCTCCCAAGCCTATTGCAGAAGGAGGTAAATCTAAATGGAATGGAAAATGAGCTCCATGAGCTTCATCCACTAGCACCAAAATATTATTTTTATGACATAGCTCTATGATATTTTCAATGTCCGCACAAACACCATAATAAGTTGGATTAAGGAAAAACAATGCTTTTATATCACAATTTTTTTCTATCTCTACTTTAATTTTTTTAAGAGTAATATTTAAACTTATGCCTAACTGTTCATCAAACTCTGGCTGTATAAATATTGGTATTCCTCCACAGAGTATTAGTGCATTTATCACTGATTTATGTATATTCCTTGGAAGTAATACTTTTTCACCTGGTTTTATCACACTTAAAATCATTGCATGTATTGCCTGAGTTGTACCATTGGTTATAAAGAATGCTTCATCAGCGGTATATGCTTGTGCCAACAAATCCTGTGCATTTTTTATAACACCATTTGGAGCAGATACATTGTCCATAGTTGGTGATGAATTTATATCCATTTTCATGAGATTTTCACCTAGATATTTATTTAATATATCTACACCTCTATTTTTTACATGTCCAGGCACATCAAAACAAGCTATATTTTTTTCTGAGTATTCCTTTAAAGACTCTAATAATGGAGCACATTCATAGCTTAATTCAACCGCATTTGCAAACTCACTATCCATGATTTTGAATTCATCCCCTCTCTATATTAAAATAATTATTGTATTTTTATTTATTATTTCTATTTTTTATTTTTACTTTTATTAAACTCATGATATTTATTATATTAATATCCAAGACTTTTTACAAGTGTTTTTTTGGCTCTATCCAAAAACTCACACATTAGTAATGTCAATATTTTTAAACTTTTTTATTTTTTATTGTTTATATTAATTTTTTTAAAAATTAGTATTTATAAACTTTTTTGTTTTTTATTTTTTTAGCATTTCTATTTTTTTGAGATTTACTAAGCTTTTGAGTTTAATATTTTTAAGTTGTAAGTATTTTATTACTAAACTTTTATATTATTCTGATTTCACATGTCAAAATTTCTAGTTTAGTTAGACTAAATAAATTTCCTATTTTTGTATTTTTATTTGCTGTTAAAATTTATTAAATTTTTTTTATTTGATGAAATAAATTCTATTCTTATAAACAAAAACAGATACAAAATTAAGATTATTCACATATGTACTACACTTACTAGGAAAACAACGAAACATAAAAGAAAGATTTACAACGAATAAAAGTGTCTTGATATGACAAAACAACCTTATTTAGAATGACAAATAGTCAAGGAAGATATTTTTTGTTTCTTTTTATTTCTTATTGACAATAGTACTAATTAGTACTATACTACATAAAGTACCGATTAGTACTATTAGGAGGATGTTATGGATATTAGAAAACAAATCAGACTTATAAACTCTGCTTTAAGCAGTACATTGGATTTATATAGGATATGGGCGAAAAAGAATAAGTTGAATTACAATTCTTTGGTTGTTTTATATACCTTGTACGATTTTAAGACATGCACTCAAAAACAAATATGTGATTGGTGGGCTTTACCTAAACAAACAGTTCATGGAATTTTATTTGATTTTGAAAAAAAGGGCTATATTTTAATTACTCCAAATGAAGAAAATAAAAGGGAACGATTGATTACATTTACACCTAAAGGAAGTGATTTCGCTTGCGAAATATTAAAACCATTACTTCAAATGGAAGAAAATGTAATGGAAGAATTAGGTGAAGAATTGATAAATCAGCTAATTGTGAGTAACACAAAATATTATGAATTACTCAAGGAGGAAATCGATAATGAATAATGTTTTGGCTAAAAAGTTTTCCTTTTGTTCATTATTACAATTTGCAATACCTAACATTGTGATGATGATTAGTTTATCTATGTATATTATTGTTGATGGAATGTTTGTATCACAATTAATTGGCACAACTGCTTTATCTGCTGTTAATATGTTTTATCCTGCAATATGCTTTGAAATGGCAATCGCAATTATGATTGCAACTGGCGGTAGTGCAATAGTTGCAAGAAAATTAGGCGAAGGTAAACAAAAAGAGGCACAGGAAAATCTTAGTTTTTTAATTGTTATAGAGGTTTTGATAGGAATTTTGATTGCGATTCTAGGGAATGTTTTCATTGATGAAATTATTTCACTTTTAGGTGTAAGTCCCATTCAGTCTCCCTTAACTATCTGTTACGCAAAAATTATATTTTCATTTGCTCCAGCTTTCTTTCTTCAAACGGCTTTTCAAACTTTCTTTGTTACAGTAGGAAAACCAACATTAGGATTAGCCGTTACTTTATTAGCTGGTATTACAAATATTGTCTTAGATTATATTTTTATGGCACCCTTGAATCTAGGTGTAAATGGTGCAGCAATTGCTACAGGAATAAGTTATTGTATTCCTGCAATCGTGGGCTTGTTATTTTTCTTTACATCTAAAAAAAATTCATTATGCTTTGTAAAACCTAAAATGGATTGGCAAGTACTTATAAAATCTTGTACAAACGGTTCATCTGAGATGGTAACAAATTTAGCAAATGCTGTAACAACTTTTTTGTTTAATTATGTTCTATTAAAATTTTATGGAGAAGATGGTGTAGCTTCCATTACAATCATACTTTATTTTCAATATATATTCACTGCTCTTTATTTTGGATATTCTAATGGAATTGCACCTGTCATAAGTTTCAAATATGGAAATGATGACAAAGAGCAGTTACAGAGTATATTTAAAAACAGTATTGTTTTTTTGCTTATAAGTACAGTATTAGCAAACTTTTTGATTCATTTGACAGTAACAAAAGCAATCACAATTTTCACTCCAGTAAATAGTAGTGTTTATGATATTACACTTCATGGATTTTCTATTTACTCCCTATCTTTTATTATTATGGGATTAGGAGTTTTTGCTTCTGCAATGTTTACCGCATTTTCAGATGGAAAGACATCAGCCATTATATCATTTTCAAGAACTTTCATTTTTATTGTAGGTGCTATTCTTATTCTTCCTAATATATTTGGAGAATTTGGTGTTTGGATGGCAGTTCCTGTAGCAGAAGTTCTTGGATTCATTGTGGCAGTATTTTATATATTTAAGAAAAAGGATACCTATACTTATCTTTAAATATATCATCAAATAACACATTCCTGTTGAGTGTTGTATGAATTAGGAAATTTTTTATAAAAAATATAAAAGAGTTGAACTTAAAATTTGATTAAAAAGGTCAGCTTTAAGACAACTCTTACTCATATAATTTATAATATTAAATGCTATAAACTTATAGCATTTTTTGTACATTCCTTTATATTCACTGCTTTACTTATAATCAAAACTGTTAAAAGCTCTGAAATAGCCATACTTACCCATATTCCATTTACTCCAAATAATTTAGAAAAAATAATTAATATAATAGGTAAAAGCAAAATTGAACGCAAAGCCCCTATAATATTAGAATGTATTGGCATTTCTATTGCTTGATAATACATAGTTGTTGTTAAATTTTTTCCAATCATAAGGTAAGCTATATTAGCCATATTAAGTGCAATATATGCCATTAAAATAATTTCTTCATCACTTGTAAATATTTTTATAATATCTCTTCCAAACAAGAAGCACACTATTGTAAATATTACAGACACAAAAATACTCATCTTCGTTGCCATACTATAATAACTTAACATTTTATTACTTTCTTTAGAACCAAAATTATAGCTTATAAGTGGTTGAACACCCAAAGTTATCCCCATTAGGAGATTATAAATATTTGTAGTTATATAGTTTACTACAGCATAAGCTGAAAGACCTACCTCTCCAACTACTCTTGTTAAAACTATATTGTGTGCAAGTATTATAATTGAAAAAGCACATTCTGCAAAAAATGAAGGAAATCCTATTGTAAATAGTTCTTTTAAAACATCTTTTTCTATTTTAACTGAACCAAAAGACAATTTACCTTTCTTAAATACAAAATGAGGTAGCATTATCATTAGTGTTGATAACTGACCTAATCCACTTGCGATTGCTGCACTCTTTATACCAAATCCAAGTTTAAATATAAATATATAATTCAAAGCTATATGAAAAATTGTTCCTGACAAAGTGGCTATCATTGCAAGTTTTGGTCTTCCATCATTTCTTAAAAAGCTACAGAAAACAAGTCCTAATAAGTTTGGAAGACAAAAAACAGCATAAAAGGTTAAGTACTCAGCAGATAATCCAACCAAACTTTCAGTTGCTCCCATAAATCTAACAATATGATTTGAAAAAAGTATACAAAATATTGTAAGAGATACACTACCCAATATTAAAACTTTTATAACTTGCCTAAATATATTTATAGCCCTTTCATCATCTCCAGAACCAAAGTTTTTTGATACTAATGCTCCTCCTCCAACTGCCATTAAACTGGATAACCCTAAAAATACCATAACAAGAGGTACCACTATACTAACAGCTGTAAGTGCTGCATCACCTAGTCCTTTACCCAAAAATATTCCATCTAATATAGTATTAAATGACGATACAAACATAGCAAGAGCTGATGGTACAGCATATTCTAAAAATTTTTTTATCATTATAAATCTCCCCTCTATATATTATTATGATAATTATTATTCCACTATATAAAATATTAATATATCCTCTGAGGGGAGAGTCAAGTTTTTTTGTATACTATTTTTTTCTTATTTCTAACTGAACTAATGTCTTTTCTTTTGAATCTGAGTCTACTCTAGAGAGTATCCATATTTCATTAAAATCACCAACAATTTCTATATTGTTATCCTTAGTATAATCTATTATTTTTTGATAATAATCATATGCATTATTCCAATTATCATCATATAAGATAGTTAGATATTCTCCTTCTGGCAAAATATATTCATTTTCATAATTGTCTCTCCTTGTAAAATCTACTATGTTATCATACAATAATGTATCTCCTTCCTTAATTACTTTTTCATAAGAAATACTACCTGATATTATAGGATAGACATCGTTATACTTATCTTGAATATGTAAAATAACACGTCTAAGATACATCTCAAACTCAACTTCATCTTTTGAATCACACTTATATACACTTACTTTTCTTTCTTTATTGTACTTTATAAACACCTGATTTAAACCGTATTCCAATAATTCATTTACATTAGATTCTATATCATTTAAGTATTTTTTTACATATGACAATTCTTTTATTTTGTTTTCTATCATTTTTTTCTGTTCATTAATTGTATTCAACATAGATTCTATTGAACCATCTGAGTCAATCAATTTTTTTATATCTTCAAGAGTCATCCCCATAATCTTGCAGTACTTAATTACATCTATACTCATAAACTGCTCTCTTGAATAATATCTATATTTATTTTCTTGATTTACATATGCTGGTTTTAGTATACCTATTTTATCGTAATATCTCAAAGTTTTTATTGATAATTCAAAAAGCTTAGATACTTCACCTATTGAAAAATATGTTTTTATATAATCTCCCCCTTTATATTTTGCATTAAAATAATACTATATTACTATACAAACAGCAATATAAAATTAATTATATCTTTAATTAATTTTATGCTTATTTTTTCATTAATAATTACTTAAGAAACAGTAAAATACTATAAAAAATAAAGAGAAGCTTTGTAAAAGCTTCTCTTTATTCCATCTCTGATATCGGTATCGTTTTCCAATGTTCCCTCAAAATTCTTTCAACATTTTCTAAATCATTTTCTCTCATAAATTTGACTACCTCAATATGTTGATTATTACTGTATATCAACATTTTATATAACTCATCTTCATTATTACTAGTATATGACTTTGACATAAAATTATATCTTAAAGAATTCAATAAGTTTATTAACACTTGATTTTCTGATTTAGCTATGTATATATCATGAAATTCATTACTTAATTTTAAATAGTTACTGTAATTTTTATACTTTATAGATATTGTCATCATTTCTGTTAATTCTTCCATTTTTACTAAGTCTGATTCAGTTAAATTTTGTAATGCTGAAGAACCTGCTAACGCATCCAATGCTCCAATTACAGAGTAGGTATCTAGTTTTTCCTTTTCTTGAAATTCTTTTACCACAAACCCTTTATTAGGTATCTTTTCTAGTAAATTTTCACCTGCCAACCTCGTTAGTGCTTCCCTTGCTGGTGTTCTACTAACTCCTATAGAGTTACAAATCTCTGATTCAGTAATTCTCTGATTAGCTTCATACTCTCCATTTTGGATTTTCTTTGATATATAGTCATATACTTGAGTTGTAAGTGGATCTACCTTCATAAGACGTTCCTCCATATTAAGATTATAAAAGTTAAATCTCCCTACAACTTTGGTAGAGAGGTTACGTTTTATCTTACTAATTTATATAATATCACAATTATCAATTTTTTTATACTTCTTTGTAAGATTTTAAAATACTAAAATTTTTATAATAATTTAAACAAAAAATGTAGAAAAAGTTTTGATTTATCAAAACTTTTTCTACATTTTTACTTTCTATTTATATTTTAACTCACATATTTAATTTACACTAAAAACTCCAAATGATTTAGCTTCTAAATCAACTTTCAATTCATTACTTTCAATATTTATTGTATCATTTACATTTTTAGGGCTATATTTTATTGTTATTTCTTCAATAAAACTACCATCTATATTTAATGATATTCTTTCAGTGTTCTCACTTCTATTTACCAAAATTAATATTCTATCATTATTTTCATTAAATCTAATAAAAGCGAATACAGAATCATTTCCAGTATATATAAATTCTGTATCTCCTGAGTTTAAAAGTTTATTTTTATTTCTAATTTTTATAATATCCTTATAAAAACTAAGTATATCTTCATCTTCATTTTTCCATGGATATGTCCTTCTATTATCTGGGTCAACGCCTCCACAAAGACCTGCTTCATCTCCATAGTATATATATGGTACACCCTCAAATGTCATCTGTATAGCTACTGCAAGCTTCATTAAATCCACATCATCACCTAATTCAGTTTTAGCTCTTGTAACATCATGTGTACCAATTAAATTTAAATTAGACTTAAATGATTCTTTTGGATAATGCTCCTTAATCTCCATATATCTATTACAAAGTTCATATGAGTTAATTTCTCCTTTTAGAAAAGAAAACATGTTGTTTCTGAAAGGATATCCCATAACAGAATCTAATTCTTCTCCTAATAGATAACTTCTTCTTTGACCATAACTAATCTTATTTGATGCATCTTCCCAAACTTCTCCTATAAGAATTGAATCATCGTCAGCTTTTTTTAGTTCCTTTTTTAACTCTCTTATAAACTTAGTTGGTAATTCGTCTGCAACATCCAATCTCCAACCCTTAACACCCATATCTATCCACTTATTTATAACACTATCTTTGTCATATATTATATAATCCATATAGGTATTTTCTAATTCATTTATATTTGGTAATGTCTTGACACCCCACCAACTTTTATACTTTTGAGGAAATTCTTCAAACATGTACCATGAATAATATGGAGATTCTTTTGATTGGTATGCTCCTAGACTATTATAGTTTCCATACATATTAAAGTATTTACTATCTGCTCCAGTATGACTAAAAACGCCATCTAATACTATTGATATATCTTTTTCTTTTGCTTTATTGATAAGCTCCTTAAATATATCCTCATCTCCAAACATTGGGTCAATCTTTTTGTAATCTCCAGTATCATACTTATGATTACTAGATGCTTCAAATATAGGGCTTAAATATAATATACTTACTCCTAGTTTTTTTAGGTAGCCAAGCTTATTAATTATACCTTTTAAATTACCACCATGGAAGTCCCATCTTACAATATCACCTTCACTATCCTTTATGTACATAGGTGTATCTTCCCAATTACCATATATAAAGCTATTCTTTTTAGGATTATCAACCTTACCATTTCGGTTACCATTATTAAATCGGTCTACAAATATATGATAAAGTATTCCTTCTTTATACCATGTTGGCACTTTGAAATCTTTATAAACAGTGATTTGATATTTATTAATATCATTATAATTATACTCACAAGAGTATCCATTTTCTCTATTCTTTCCATAAAATACAGTTTTTTTATTACCATCCACTTCAACATCAACTTTAAAATAATAAAAATAAATACCTGTCTCTTCAAGTCTTTCCATCTTGCAACAAAAACACTTTCCAAGTTTGTCATTACCGAATTCTTCATTTAAAGTTATTGTTCTCATTTCTTCTTCTTTATTTATTTCTAGGGAAATAGAATCGACATTATAGTCTTCATTTACTTTAACATAAATTGTCAATTCCTCATCAAATTTTAAAGCTCCAAACGGAGCCTTAAAATTTTTATCCCAAGAGTTATATTCTATTATATCTTGCATCTAATCACACCCTTTTAAACCAAATGTCTTTTGCATATTCAGAAATTGTTCTGTCTGAAGAGAAAAATCCCGAGTTAGCTATGTTAATCAAAGACATTGTATTCCATTTTTCTTTATCTCTATATAATCTATTTATATCAGCCTGAGCTTGACCATAATTTTCAAAATCTCTCAATACAAAATATTCATCATTGTAAGTAGTAAGTGAATTATAAATACTTCTTCCTTCTTCACCTAGATTAGGAATAAATCCATTTATTAAATCATCTACGACTCTTTTTATATTCATATTAGAATGATATAAATCAAGTGAAGAATATCCACCATACTTATTATAATTCAATACTTGTTCTGCACTAAGCCCAAATAAAAACATGTTTTCTTTACCCACTTGTTCACATATTTCTACATTTGCACCATCAAGTGTAGCCAAAGTTATAGCACCATTCATCATAAACTTCATATTACTTGTTCCAGATGCTTCCTTTGTTGTAGTTGAAATTTGCTCACTAACATTTGCTGCTGGTATTATTATCTCTGCTAATGATACTCCATAATTCTCTAAAAATACTACTTTTAACTTGTCCCTTACTCTAACATCATTGTTTATAGTACTTGCAACAGAATTTATAAATTTAATTATACACTTAGCTAAATAATATCCTGGTGCAGCTTTTGCACCAAATATAAAAGTTCTCGGGTCAATATTTAAATTAGGATTATCAAGCAACTCATGATACATATGAAGGACATTAAATATATTCAACAACTGTCTTTTATAAGCATGTAATCTCTTAACTTGAACATCAAATATTGAACTTGGGTCGATATTTAAATCATATTTACCTTTTATAAACTTTGCTAAATTTGCTTTATTATCGTATTTTATATCATCAAGTCTCTGTAAAACAGAAGAATCATTTTTAAATTTTTCAATATTCTTTAATTGTAAAGTATCCTTCTTCCACGAATCACCAATTAAATCTGTAATTAAATTACTAAGTTGAGGATTTGAACTTATAAGCCATCGTCTATGTGCAATTCCATTAGTCTTATTATTAAATTTATTTGGTTCATCTTGATAGAAATCTTTCAATACCTCAGTTTCAAGAATCTGAGTATGAAGCTTAGCAACTCCATTTACACTATGACTTGTGACAATACATAAGTTTGCCATGTTGATGTTATCCCAGTGTATTATACTCATTCTATTTATTCTATCTTGGTCATATCCTTTATTATTTAATTCCTCTACATATCTTCTGTTTATTTCTTCTATTATCATATAAATTCTTGGTAATAGCTCTTTCATCATACTTACAGGCCATTTTTCCATAGCTTCTGACATTATAGTATGATTAGTATAAGATACTGTTTTTTTAGTTATTTGCCATGCCTCATCCCAAGATAAATCTTCTTCATCAAGCAAAATTCTCATGAGTTCTGGTATACATAAGGTAGGATGTGTATCATTTATATGAATTGCTACCTTATCAAATAAATTGTTGATATCCAATTTGTTCTTTTTATATTTTCTTATTATATCTTGTATACCTGCACTCACAAAAAAGTATTCTTGTTTTAATCTCAATAACTTTCCTGCATAATTTGAATCATCTGGATATAGCACCTGTGATATTTCCTCAGTATAATACTTATGTTTTAAAGCCTCTTCATAACTACCAGAATAATTTAGAGCATTTGAAGTAAGTTCACCAAAATCTCTCTTTGGTATCTCACTTTTAAACAATCTTAAAGTATTTATACATTGATTTTGATACCCAATTATCGGTATATCATAAGGCATTGCCATTACAGGAAGGTAGTTTTTATGGATTACTTTTAAATGACTACCTTCCTTAACTAATTCCACCTCTCCACCAAACTTCACCATTGTTGCTTCATTTGGTCTTACAGTTTCCCAAGCATATCGTCCTTCTGTAAGCCAGTTATCAGGTACTTCTACCTGATAACCATTTATAAATTTTTGTTCAAACAAACCGTATTTATATCTTATTCCATACCCTTGACCACTTATATTCAAGGATGCCATAGAATCTAAAAAGCAAGCTGCTAGTCTACCAAGACCACCATTTCCTAAGGCTGGGTCTGTTTCAGCTTCAATTAAACTATCCAAATTAATTCCTAATTCTGATAAACCTTCTCTAACTTCTTCTTCAATATTCAAATTTAGTAAATTGGATTTTAATTGTCTTCCTATCAAAAATTCAAGACTAAAATAATAAACTTCTTTTTTCTTGTCTAACTTTGTAGCAACCCATTTTTTTGCTATTTCATCTTTCAGTAAACTACATAGTGCATTTAACAATTGTTCATCAGTAGCTTCCTTGATAGATTGTGCATATAAGCTATACATTTTCACTTCAAATTTTTGCTTGAATTTCTTTTTGCTTATTGTTACCAAAAAAACCACTCCTTTAATCACATATGTCTCTATATGTTTCTATATACTCCTTAGCTGATTTTTTCCAACTATTATCTGTGTTCATTGCATTTTCAACTAATTTAGTCCATTCTTCTTTATCTCTAAACACTTTGATTGCATTTTGCAAACAGAAAAACATCTCATGAGCATTGTAATTTTTAAAACTAAATCCATTACCTTCACCAGTAAATTTATTGTAAGGTATTACAGTATCCTTAAGTCCTCCGGTCTCTCTAACTATTGGTAAAGAACCATATCTCATAGCCAACATTTGCCCTATACCACAAGGCTCAAATAGCGATGGCATTAAGAATATATCACTTGCAGCATATATCTGTTGAGCTAATGATGTATTAAAAGTAATTCTAGCTGATACTTTATCTGAAAAATTAGAGTCATAATAATTGAACATTGATTGATATTGATGTTCTCCTGTTCCTAAAACAACAATTTGTAAGTCTTCTCTCATAAGTTCAGGCATCATATACGCTATTAAATCAAATCCTTTTTGAGAAACTAATCTTGAAACTATTCCTATCAATGGAATAGACGAATCTTTTTTCAACCCTAAAATATCTTGTAACTTCAATTTATTTTCTACCTTTTTATCAATAGAATCTACATCATAGTGAACAAATATGTCTTTATCTTTTGCAGGGTCGTTTAAATCGTAGTCTATACCATTTAATATACCTTTTAATTTTCCTGATTCTTTTCTAAGCAAACCATCTAATTGTTCACCATAAAATGGTGTTTGTATTTCATTAGCATAAGTAGGACTAACAGTTATAATTTTATCTGCAAAATTTATTCCAGCTTTCATAAAGTTTATTGAGCCATAATATTCTATATCTCCATTATCAAAGTATTTTTGAGGTAAGTCCAATATATCATCTAAAACAAACTTATCAAACACACCTTGATATTGCAGATTATGTATAGTATACATAGTTTTTATATTTTTATACCCCTCAAGGGTTGCATATCTCTCTTTTAAAATCAATGGTAACATGCCTGTATGCCAATCATTTATATGTATTACATCTGGATAAAAGTCAATTCTACGTATAGCTTCTAAAACAGCATTTGTAAAGAAAGTATATCTTTCTGCATCATCTCCATATCCATATATACTCTTTCTTTCGTCTTCCCTTCTAAAATAAAATTCATTATCTATAAAGTAAAATTTGACACCATCCAGTTCCATTTCTAAAAGTCCACAATATTGATTTCTCCATCCAACACGTACACTAAACACAGCTATTTCTTTTAGTTGATCTTTTAAATAACTTGGTATAGTTGAATATTTAGGCATTATAACCCTTACATCTACACCTTCTTTTTTTAATTCTTTAGGCAATGCATAAGAAACATCTCCTAATCCTCCAGTTTTTGCAAAGGGCCAACACTCTGCTGTTACATAAAAAACCTTCACTAGTCATTCCCCCTTCTAAAAAATATATTTATATACTTGTATTCTTTTCTACTACAAGAGGATATTTTTCATCTCCTCTTAACTCTTTTCCATTTGATATATTTGTATTTTTATCTAATATTGCATTATATAATTTTACATTTGACTTTATTACACAATTTTGCATTACTATTGAGTTTTCTATAACTGTTCCCTTTTCAACATTGACCTTTCTAAATATAATACTATCTTTTACAGTCCCTTCAATTAGGCAACCTGATGCTATAAAACTATTTTCTACTTTAGCACTATCTGTATAAATTGTAGGAGATTCATTCTTTTCTTTTGTAAATATCTTTCTTTCAGAATACAATAATTCATCAGCAATTTCTAAATTTAATAAATCTTTGCTCATTTCAAAATATGATTCAACAGAATTTACACATTTTAGATATCCTGTATACTCATAAGCTCCTACTTTCATATTTTCTGCTTCTTCAATAATGAATTCTTCTAGATAACAATAATTGCCTTTATTTACAATATTATATATACATTCTACAAAATCTTCACGTTTCATAATATAAGTTTCCATACATATATTTGCTCTAGGGAATTTACCCAAATTATTTCCGACATTTATTACCCTATTGTTACTGTCTAAATTTAAAGTTAAATTACCAGCAAAATCTTTATTTGCATTATTTACATTTTTATATACTATAGTTATATCATTATGAGATTTTTTATGGTATTCTAATGCCTGAGAATAATCTAAATTGCATAGCATATAACTAGGAGCTATTAAAATATATTCTTCTTCACTCTTTTCTATATAATCTAGATTTGCTAAGATAGTGTATATATCACCTTCTCTATGTGAATAAGTATTTCTGTACTTAGTGTTTTCTGGACTAAAAATTGATAAGCCACCTTTTTTTCTACTTAAATCCCAATCTTTCCCACTACCTATGTGGTCTGTCAATGATCTGTATTTTTCCTTTGCGAATATTCCAACTTTAGTGATTCCTGAATTTATCATATTAGATAAAGCAAAGTCTATTATTCTATATCTTCCAGCTATTGGTGTAGATGCTATTGGTCTTCCATAATTAAGTTTGTTTATTGCTGGGTCTCCTTTTTTGTTTAAATTTATTATACCTAAACATTCATTTCTCATCTTAAAGACCTCCTTCTATTAATACGCATCTAGGTTCGATATTTTCATACTCAGAAACTACATTTATTTCATTATTTACATTTTTTATCTGAACATTATCATTTATAGTTGCACACTCACCTATCATAGCTTTTTCTATAGTTACATTTTCACCTATTACAACATTTGGCATTATTACTGAATCAATTACTTTACTTCCTTTACCAACAACAACTCCATGTGATAATACAGAGTTCCCTACTTCACCTAAAATCCTACAACCATCTGCTATCATTGATCTATGAACATTTGCATTTTTACCTATATATTGTGGAGGCATCGCCATAGTATTTGTATATATCTTCCACTTAGGGTCTGCTAAATCAAGTGTTTCTGGAGATTTTATTATATCCATATTGGCATCCCATAAACTTTGTATAGTCCCTACATCTCTCCAATAGCCTTTAAATGGATAAGCATACATTCCAACATTATCCTCTAACATTTTAGGTATTAAATTTTTTCCAAAATCATCATAATTTATTTCTGAATTTTTTTCTGCTTCTTTAAAGTAACTTCTCAACATTTTCCAATCAAATATGTACACTCCCATAGATGCCAAATTACTCTTAGGTTCGCTTGGTTTTTCTTCAAATTCATAGACACTTGAATCTTCATTTGTATTCATTATTCCAAATCTAGAAGCCTCATCCCAAGGAACTTCAATTACTGCTATTGTAGCTTTAGAGCCTTTTTCTTTATGAAACTTTAACATCTTGCTATAATCCATTTTGTATATATGGTCACCAGATAATATCAATACATATTCTGGATTATAAGTATCTACAAAATCCATATTTTGATATATTGCATGTGCTGTACCATTATACCAATTTCCCTCTTTTTCATTCATAAATGGTTGTAAAACATATACACCACCATTTATTCTGTCCAAATCCCAGTGACTTCCCATACCTATATGTGAATTTAATATCAATGGTCTATATTGAGTTAAAACACCAACTGTATCAATACCAGAGTTTGAACAATTACTTAACACAAAATCAATAATTCTATACTTGCCTCCAAATGACACAGCTGGCTTGGCAATTCTCTTTGTAAAAACTCCTAACCTTGAACCTTGACCTCCTGCCAAAATCATAGCTAACATCTCTTTTTTCATTTAATGACACTCCCCTCATCTAGTAATTAATATTTATAATTGCATTTTTACTTTTATAAACTCTATCAGTCAATAAATGCTGTGTATAAATCTTGCTAAAACGATACTTTAATAAAAATAAAATAATACCAACTATACAATTGATATAATGTATACCCCATAATGGACTTATCTACGTATACATTATTTTCCATAAAGACTATAGTATTTATTAATATTCAATTCTCAGTTAAAAAATAATACAAATTTTATTTTATAGACATAAAAAACATTTTTTATAAATCTTTTATATTGTATAAACATACTTATTTTTTATTTATTAAATTCATAATAGTAAAACATAATTCTAATTTTGTAAAATAATTATATAAAAATTTTTAAATAACCACTAGTCAATTTTATCTTTATATTAATATTTATTTTCTTGTCATCTAAACAATAAATTATGAAATTCCAACTCAATTATTAGTTTTCTTAGTAGTATCATTGATACTTTTATAACTATGTATGCTAATAGTACAAATGATTAGTTAAAATCATTCTCATTACCTACATGTTTTATATATTATTATATAACACTTTTTATATTAGTAAAGTATAAATTGTATAAAGATTCTGTTAATTTATTTTTATAATACCATTTTTTAAATAAAAACAAAGAAGAAGACTTAAAAAGCTATAAGTCTTCTTCTTTTCAACGTGCATTTTTGTGCTATATTTAATTAATTCGACCTTTAATTTCCATTTCCTTCCTTCGATAACAAAACTCTTTTATTTTTTTAATGACTCATTGTCACCTAGAACTTCTTTTACATCTAATATATCTTTGTTATCATCACTCATAACTTCTTTTATACCTTTAAATGTTCCTAAGAAATTAACTGCTTCTGAAGGTAAAACAAGTTTTGTTGACTTACCTTCAGCCATTTTTTCAAGTGCTTCCATAGATTTTAATGCTAAAATATTATTATCAATATCAGACTCTTTCATTGCTGAAAATACTAGTTTTAAACCTTCTGCTGTTGCCATTTGAGTTCTCTTTATCATTTCAGCTTCACCTTGTGCCTTAGCAATAGCTGTCTGTCTTATAGCTTCAGCTTCACCTTCTGCAACCAATATAGCAGATTCTTTTTCACCTTCTGCTACACGTACCATAGCTTCTTTTCTAGCCTCTGCTGTTAATATTGCAGATTGTTTTTCTCCTTCTGCTTGTAATATTGCAGCTGATTTATTACCTTCTGCTTGAAGTATTGCTTCTCTTCTTTCTCTTTCTGCTCTCATTTGTTTTTCCATAGCAACTTGAATATCATGAGGAGGCATTATATTTTTTAACTCTACTCTGTTTACTTTTATTCCCCATTTATCTGTTGCTTCATCTAGGATAGTTCTCATTTTTACATTTATTATATCTCTTGATGTTAATGTTTCATCTAAGTCAAGTTCACCAATTATATTTCTTAATGTTGTAGCTGTTAAGTTTTCAATAGCAGCTATTGGATTTGCTATCTCAAATACATATCTAACTGGGTCTGTAACTTTATAATACACAACTGTATCAATCTGCATAGTTACATTATCTTTAGTTATAACTGGCTGAGGTGGGAAATCTATTACGATTTCTCTCAAGTCAATTACATATGCCATTTTATCTAGAAATGGTATTAAGAAATGTACACCTGTCTCTGCTACTTTCTGAAACTTACCAAGTCTCATTATTATACCTACTTTAGATTGTTTTATAACTCTTATGCAGGTTAAACTTATTGCTACGACTACTACAATTAATACAATACTTAAAACAATTTTAGTACCCATACTATAAATCCTCCTCTATTCTATTGATTCGTAACACTAGTTGTAGCATTTACTTTTTTAACAACTAGTTTTACCCCTTCTATTTTCAATACTTCTACTGTGGCATCTTTTTCTATCTTTTCACCATCTATAGAAATAGCCGTCCATGTTTCATGTTCAACTACAACTAGACCTGTGTTATTTGGAGAAATCTCTTCTGTAACAATACCTTTCTTAGACATCATTGCTTGTAAATTAGTATTAGACTTATATCCTTTATCTTTTTTTACAATTTTTTTAGTAGCTACAACCAACATTGCTATAGAGATTACTGCAAATATTAAAATTTGTAATAATATACTCTCTATAAAGCTACTTAAAAATATAAGAATTACCGCTCCTACACTAAACCATATTAGTGTCAAGCTTGGTGTCAACATTTCTGCTATTCCAAATAAGATTGCTACTATCAACCATATTAACTTCATACTATCTACCCTCTTCTCATATGAATTATATAACCCTATATAAATATTATGTTTATACAATGCTTTTAACTATAAATTTAAACTCTAAATCAATAAAATAAATTAATTTTAAATTAATTTAATAGTATTATATCAACATACTTTGTTAAAGTTGTTACAAAGTAGTATCAAATATAATTTGTTATCCAAGCAAAAACTCCTTCATTGTTAACGAAATGTTACTTATTAAATCTGTGGCATTTATTGTATACATCTTTTTACTTAATTTATCTCCTATATAGCCATGTATATATGCTCCACTAACTGTAGCTTCAAATATATCCATACCTTGACCTATAAATGAAGTAATCATACCAAGCAAACAATCTCCCATCCCACCAGTTGCCATACAGCTATTTCCTGTAGGATTTATATATGTTTTTTTACCATCTGTTATGACAGTTTGATATCCTTTTAAAAGTACAACAACATTATATTTTTGAGCAAATTCTTTTGCTACATCTACTCTATGTTCTCTTATATACCCAATTGAGTCTCCTGTCAACCTGGCCATTTCTCCCAGATGAGGTGTAATCACGAATCTATTTTTCCATTCTAAAAAGCTATAACATCTATCTTTCATAATGTTTAATCCATCAGCATCTAATACAATTGGGCAATTAGAATTTTCTACTATTTTGAGTAATTTATCAAATGTTTGATTATTATCTCCCATTCCCGGACCAAAACCAATTGCATCACTAGAACTCAATAGTTTATCTAATCTTTCTTCTTCAAAATTTGCAGTCATTGCTTCTGTAAGCCTAATAGATGCCTTGTTTTGTACATCTTCTTCACTAATTAACGTTACAAGTCCACTTCCACTCTTAACAGCAGATTCAGTTGCTATAAAACTTGCACCATAAAATCCTTTTGAACCTGCAACTATAGATACTTTTCCAAAATCGCTTTTAAAGCCATGTATATCTCTTCTTCTAATACTATTTTTCACAAAATTCTCATCAGTTATGAACTCATCTTCATGGTATTTTCTTGTAATAAAATCTGGAACGCCGATTTTTTCTACAATTACATCACCTATAAGTGAACTAGTATCATAGTTTAAAAAACCTCTCTTATAAAACTCAAAACTAATTGTCTTATTTGCTTTAATACAAGTTCCTAATACATATCCTTTATCACTATCTATACCAGATGGAATATCTATAGAATATGTATTTTTACTGTTATCATTTACTATATCAATTACTTCTTTAAAAATACCAGTTATATCTCGTTTTAATCCAATCCCAAATATAGCATCTACTACAACATCACTTTTAGATATTGTATTTTTAAATATTGTTAAATTTTTATTTTTTATAATATTTTCTTTCTCAACCTTAATAATTTTATCAACTTCTTTTTCATTTGTATTTCCAGCTTCTTTTTCATTTAAATCATTTTTATTAATATTTATAATATTAATTCCCATATTTAAAAGTATGTTGTAGTTTATTTTAGAACATTCACTTAGTTTTTCAAGATTACCAACTAAAAATACTTCTATATCTTTTCCTTTTGTATTTAAATGTCTTGCTATTCCAAGACCATCTCCGCCATTATTTCCAACACCACATACAACAACATAACTATTATATATATCTATATCCATATTTTTCATTGCAGACATCACAGCGTTTTCCATTAATACAACCATTGGAATTCCCAACTCTTCCACACATGCAGCATCAACATTTTTACTTAAATTAGATGTACCTATCAGCATAAATCATCACTCCTATAAAGTTAAAGACTTCTTAAATATCCACAGATAAATATCTATTGAAGTCTTTTTAATATCATAAATGTCATAATAAAATTACTAAAGCTAAAATTTTAAAGCAATTTAAAATAACAAAAAATTTTGAATTAAAATAATTATTTAATTTTATTATATCACATAATTTGAGTTATTATGTTGGTTTAAAGCCTATTTGAACTAATCATCTAAAGATTTTTTACTTTTTATAATCTTTTATTGCTTATTGATATTTTTTATTTTTATTTAGAAAATAGTAATCAAGAATATTACTATATTCCACACATAAAAATTTTTTTATTTAAATCAAATTTTCTGATAATTTAACAATTTTTCAAAATTTATAGTTGACTTTTATTTTTTACTGTATTAAACTAATTACTATACAAAATAGAAAACAAAATTTTCAAAATTATTAAATTAAAAGGAGAGATAAACATGAAGACTTTATTAAACAAACAAGTACGATTTTTTAATAGCCAATTTAGTTAGGGTTTGTAGCTAAGTTAAGACAAATTGTCATGACATAGATACAAACCCCTTAGGATTATGATTTTTAAGGATTGTATCTGTGTTGGCTATAGTAATTGTTGTTAAAGTTTTTATTTTATCATCATAATATAGAGCCACATGGATTATACTGTGTGGCTCATTCGTGTTTTTGCCATACAGTTATATGTACTGTGTGGTTTTTTTATACCAAAATTCAATTTTAAAATTAAATTTAAAAAATTATTTAAAAATATTTTTCAAAGGGGTGTTTTATTTATGTCAGGTATTATATCTGTAATGACGCAAAGTTTAATTTTATCAATCATGGCACTGGGGGTTTATATAACTTACAAAATCTTAGATTTTCCAGATATGTCTGCCGATGGTAGCTACACAATGGGTGCTTCTATCGTAGCATTTTCTCTTACTAATGGTATTTCCCCTGTAGTGGCAACACTAATGGCTATATTATGTGGTTGCACTGCTGGTCTTGTTACTGGAATTCTTCACATTAAGTTTAAGATTTCTAACTTGCTTTCTGGTATTTTAGTTATGGGGATGCTATACTCTATCAATTTAAGAATAATGGGAAAATCAAATATCCCTCTATTTAGTTTCAAGCACTTATTCAATGGAGAAGTATCTCCTATAGTTTTAGCCTTAGTATTCGTTTTTATCTGTAAAGTCTTCTTAGACTTATTCTTAAAGACAGGTCTTGGATACACTTTAAAAGGTGTTGGTGATAACTCTCAAATGATTAAATCTTTGGGTATAAATATCGGTTCTATAAAGATACTAGGACTTATGATTTCAAATGGACTTATAGCTTTATCTGGTAGCCTTATGGCTCAGTTCTTAGGATTCTCAGATGTAAATATGGGTATAGGAACTTTAGTTCTTGGAATTGCATCTATCATAATTGGTATTACTTTATTTAAGAAATTCACTTTTATTAAAGATACTACTGCAATAATCGTTGGCTCTTTTATATACCAATTCACTATATACTTTGCAATGAGTTTAGGAATGTTATCAACCGACTTAAAACTAATAACTGCTATAGTTATAATAGCTTTCTTAGCTACTGGTAACTTAAATATTTCACTAAAAAAAAACAACCACAAAACTAGTACCAAAAATAAATCCGAAAAAAGAGGTGTTATAGATGTTACAAATTAAAAATCTTTCAAAAAGTTTCCCTAATCCATACGGTCAACCTAATACTATATTTGAGAATTTATCAATTGATATAGAAGATGGTGAATTTGTAAGTATCATAGGCAGTAATGGAACTGGTAAATCTACTTTATTAAATATAATATCTGGGCTTATAAAAGAATCTTCTGGTGAAATTACTTTAGACAATAATACTATAACAAATTTAGCCGAATACAAAAGGACTCAGATAGTAAGTAGAGTTTTTCAAGACCCAAGCCTTGGAACTTGTCCTTCTATGACAGTTAGAGAAAACTTATCTTTAGCTCTTAATAAAGGGAAATTATTGAACCTAAAAAGATGTCTTCGTCATAAAACGAATGACTTAGAACATTTACTTGAAGGAATTTCTTTAGACTTAAAAAAATACTTAGATATAAAAGTACAATATCTTTCAGGAGGTCAAAGACAATCACTATCATTAATTATGTCTAGTTTATCAAGTCCTAAAGTTCTCTTGCTAGATGAGCATACAGCAGCACTTGACCCTAAAACATCAAATGAAGTTATTGGGTTAACAGACAAAATAGTAAGAGAAAAAAATATAACTACACTTATGGTTACTCACAACTTAAAACATGCTCTTCAATATGGTGATAGGTTGATAATGCTTCATAAAGGTGAAGTTGTCTTAGATGTAAGAGATAAGGAAAAAGAACAATTAACAGTTGAAGAAATCTTAGAAAAATTCGAATATGCAGTTTAAGAAATAAGAAACTTAGTCTTAAGCAAGTATACTTATAATCTTTTATATGAATATATGAACAAATATAATTATTTAAATTTTGAGGGAGGAAAATAAAATGATAAAAAGTAAAAAAATATTAAGTTTAATTATAGCAGGAGTACTTGGTGTATCAATGCTTACTGGATGTTCTCAAAATGGTGACTCTAGTGCCTCTAATGAAAAGAGCAAAACAGATAGCAATAAACAAAAAAATATAGGTATCACTCAATTAGTAGAACATCCATCTCTAGATAAGGCAAAGAAAGGATTCATAAAAGCACTTGAAGACAAAGGCTATAAGGATGGAGATAATATAAAAATAGACTTCCAAAATGCACAAAATGATATGCCTACTACACAAAGTATTGCAAGTAAATTCGTATCTGATAAAAAAGATTTGATATACGCTATATCTACTCCATCTGCTCAAGCAGCTTATAATGCTACTAAAGATATACCTATAATCATGACTGCTGTTACAGACCCTGTAGAAGCTGGGCTTGTTAAATCTATTGAAAAACCAGGTGGAAATGTTTCTGGTACATCAGACTATCTTTCAATTGATAAAACATTGGAATTAGTTAAAACACTAGCTCCAAAAGCAAAAAAAATAGGTGTTATATACAATACTAGTGAAGTTAATTCAAAAACTCAAGTTGATTCTCTACATGATTATGCTAAGAAAAATAATTATGAAGTTGTCGAAAAAGGAATTAGCTCTTCAAGTGAAGTCAATCAAGCTATTTCTAGCCTAGTTGGCAAGATAGATGTTTTATATGTTCCTACTGACAATTTAATAGTTTCTTCTATGCCAATAGTTTCTAAAGTTGCTAATGAAAACAAAATTCCTATAATAGCTTCTGAAGAAGGCTCTGTATCTTCTGGTGCTTTAGCTTGTTGTGGAATAGACTATGAAAAGCTAGGCTACAAAGCTGGAGAACTTGCTATTGAAGTGTTAGAAGGAAAATCTGTTGGTGATATACCAGTTACTATGTTAGATGAAACTGAAATAATAATTAATGAAGATACACTAAAAGCACTTGACATGCAAAAGTTATCAGCAGATAATATAAAGTATATAAAGTCAGATGAAAATACAAAATCTGCAGAATAACACTTATTAATTTCAACAAAGTAGGTAATATGAAAACTTTATATAATAAGTACTCTTATCCACCCTAACCCTTTGAAAATTGTGCTTATTTTAGCAATTTAAGTATTGCATATAAAGTTATTCATTTTCCATAAAAGTCGTCTATATTGACGACTGATTATGAAAGTTACATAACTTTCTAATCACAACTTGAGCTGTCCAAAAGAATTTTAATATTCTTTAGACAGCTTTTTTTTATAAAATTGTATGGATGTATATACATATAGACTCTATGCTTAGTAAATATTTTCACAAATTTTCCACATTAATCCAAAGCTAGGATAACGTTTCTTTCAATTACTACATTAATTTAAAAGTTATCTAAGCATACATTATTTAGTATTTTAATTAAATTTAGCAGTTGACTTTTATTATTGTATAATTTATAATTTATAACAAGTCGAGAATACATATAATTTTCTGACTAATTAAAATATTAAAAGGGAGAGATAATTATGAATACTTTATTAAACAATAAAAAATATTATTATTATAGCCACTATTTTTAGGGTTTGTACCTACGTTTTAACATAGATACAGGCCCCTTAAGACTATTAACATTTTGGGATTGTATCTATGTTGGCTATATTGTTTATAGAGTTTTCATTTAACTATATAAGAGCCACATAGATTAAACTATGTGGCTTATTCGTGTTTTTCACCACATAGTTTTGTATACTATGTGGTTTTTTTATACACAAAATTAGCAAATAATTAAAATTATAAAAATATTTTCAAAGGAGTGTTTTATTTATGTCAGGTATTATATCTGTAATGGCGCAAAGTTTAATTTTATCGATTATGGCACTGGGGGTTTATATAACTTACAAAATCTTAGATTTTCCAGATATGTCTGCTGATGGTAGCTACACAATGGGTGCTTCTATCGTAGCATTTTCTCTTACTAATGGTATTTCCCCTGTAGTGGCAACACTAATGGCTATCTTATGCGGTTGCACTGCTGGTCTTGTTACTGGAATTCTTCACATTAAGTTTAAGATTTCTAATTTGCTTTCTGGTATTTTGGTTATGGGGATGCTATACTCTATCAATTTAAGAATAATGGGAAAATCAAATATCCCTCTATTTAGTTTCAAGCACTTATTCAATGGAGAAGTATCGCCTATAGTTTTAGCCTTGGTGTTTGTATTTATCTGTAAAGTCTTCTTAGACTTATTCTTAAAGACAGGTCTTGGATACACTTTAAAAGGTGTTGGCGATAACTCTCAAATGATTAAATCTTTGGGTATAAATATCGGCTCTATAAAGATACTAGGACTTATGATTTCAAATGGACTTATAGCTTTATCTGGTAGCCTTATGGCTCAGTTCTTAGGATTCTCAGATGTAAATATGGGTATAGGAACTTTAGTTCTTGGAATTGCATCTATCATAATTGGTATTACATTATTTAAGAAATTCACTTTTATTAAAGATACTACTGCAATAATCGTTGGCTCTTTTATATACCAATTCACTATATACTTTGCAATGAGTTTAGGAATGTTATCAACCGACTTAAAACTGATAACTGCTATAGTTATAATAGCTTTCTTAGCTACTGGTAACTTAAATATTTCACTAAAAAAAAACAACCACAAAGCTAGTACCAAAAATAAATCCGAAAAAAGAGGTGTTATAGATGTTACAAATTAAAAATCTTTCAAAAAGTTTCCCTAATCCATACGGTCAACCTAATACTATATTTGAGAATTTATCAATTGATATAGAAGATGGCGAATTTGTAAGTATAATAGGCAGTAATGGAACTGGTAAATCTACTTTACTAAACATAATATCTGGACTTATAAAAGAATCTTCTGGGCAAGTATTATTAAATAAACATAATTTATCTAACTTAGCTGAACATAGAAGAACTCAAATAGTAAGTAGGGTTTTCCAAGACCCAAGTCTAGGAACTTGTCCTTCTATGACAGTTAGAGAAAACCTCTCTCTAGCTCTTAATAAGGGAAAATTATTAAACTTAAGAAAATGTCTTCGTTACAAAAGAGATTTCTTAGAAAACTTATTAGAAGGAGTATCTCTTGATTTAAAAAAATATCTTGATGTTCAAGTACAGTTTTTATCAGGAGGTCAAAGACAATCACTATCACTAATTATGTCATGCTTGACAAATCCTTCTGTCTTATTACTTGATGAACATACAGCAGCACTTGACCCTAAAACATCAAATGAAGTTATTGAGTTGACTAATAAAATTGTAAGAGAAAAAAATATAACTACACTTATGGTTACTCACAACTTAAAACACGCTCTTCAATATGGTGATAGGCTAATAATGCTTCATAAAGGTGAAGTTGTCTTAGATGTAAAGGGTAAAGAAAAAGAGCAATTAACAGTTGAAGAAATCTTAGAAAAATTTGAATATGCAGTTTAAAATATATCTATTATACTAATTTAAGTTTAGTTTATTTCTAAAAATAAACTCAAAAATATAATAATTATGCTAACTTTACAACAATTCATATGAATATATGAACATATATAATAACAAAATTCTTGAGGGGGATATAAAAATGATTAATAAAAAAAGATTGGCAAGTTTAGTTTTAGCTGGTGCACTTAGTGTGTCTATGCTTACAGGATGTTCACAAGGTGGACATTCTGGTAATTCAAAACAAGAAAGTACTTCTAAAAATAAAGAAGTTAAAAAAATTGGAATAACTCAATTGGTTGAACATCCAGCATTAGATGCTACCAAAGCAGGATTTGTAAAAGCATTAGAAAAGAATGGATTTAAAGATGGAGAAAATATTGATATAGACTTCCAAAATGCTCAAAATGATATGCCCACTACACAAAGTATTGCAAGTAAATTTGCATCTGACAAGAAAGATTTAATATTTGCTATATCTACTCCATCAGCTCAGGCAGCTTTCAATGCTACTAAAGATATACCTATACTTATGACTGCTGTAAGCGACCCTGTTGCTGCTGGATTAGTTAAAACACTTGAAAAACCAGGTGGAAATGTATCTGGAACATCAGATTTTGTTTCTGTAGACAAAGGCTTAGAACTTCTTAAAATATTTGCTCCTAATGCAAAAACTATAGGAGTTATGTACAATACTAGTGAGGTTAATTCAAAAGTTCAAGTAGATGCCTTAAAAGAATATGCATCTAAAAATGGTTTTAAAGTTGTTGAAAAGGGTGTAACTACTTCAAATGAAGTCAACCAAGGAATTTCTAGTTTAGTTGGTAAAATAGATGTCTTATATGTTCCTACAGATAACTTAGTAGCTTCTTCTATGCCTATAGTTTCTAAAATAGCTACTGAAAATAAAATTCCTGTTATAGCTGCTGAATCTGGACCAGTCGAAAAAGGTGCTCTTGCTTGTCAAGGTATCAACTATGAAAAATTAGGTTACAAAACAGGTGAAATGGCTGTTAAAATTTTAAATGGAGAATCTGTTTCTGATATGCCTGTAGCTACATTGGATGATACGGATATCATAGTTAATGAAGATATATTAAAAGCTTTAGGCATGGAAAAACCTTCTAATGATAATATTTCTTATGTAAAAACTAAGCAAGAATAGATATAATAGATTTTTTGAGGGAGTGGTCAAAATGAAACGAAGTAAACTAATAAATTTAACTTTGATTGGTGTTCTTAGTATATCTACCATTACAGGTTGCTCTAAGAATAATGAAGGTGATTCAGATGAATCATCCAGCAAAAACAATGATATAAAAAAAATTGGTATTACACAATTAGTTGAACACCAAGCTTTAGATGCATCTAAAGAAGGCTTTGTTAAAGCTTTAGAAGATAATGGATTTAAGGATGGTAAAAATATAGAAATAGATTACCAAAATGCACAAAATGATATGCCTACTACACAGACTATAGCAAGTAAATTCGTATCTGATAAAAAAGACTTGATATTTGCTATATCTACACCATCTGCTCAAGCTGCATATAATGCAACTAAAGATATACCTATACTTATCACTGCTGTAACTGACCCTGTTTCTGCTGGGTTTGCAGATTCTTTAGATAAGCCAAGTAAAAATGTTTCGGGAACTTCTAACTTTACACCAATTGAAAAAAGTATGGAAGCTCTTGATGTACTCGTTCCAAAGGCGAAAACTATAGGTGTCATATATAATACTAGTGAAGTAAATTCTAAAGTTCAAGTTGATAATCTGAAAAAATATGCTGATAAAAAAGGACTTAAGATTGTTGAAAAGGGAATTAGTTCTTCTAGTGAAATAAATCAAGCAGCTTCTAGTTTAATGGGAAATGTTGATGTTATTTATGCTCCTACAGACAATTTACTTGCTTCTTCCATGCCTATAGTATCTCAACTTGCTACTAAAAATAAAGTCCCTATAATAGCAGCAGAGGAAGGAATGGTAAAAGGAGGAGCGTTGGCTTGCCAAGGTATAAATTACGAAAAATTGGGATATAAAACTGGTGAGATGGCTGTTAAAGTGCTAAAAGGAGAATCTAAAGTTTCAGATATGCCTATAACAAGTTTAGATGAAACTAATTTAATTATTAATGAAGATACATTAAAAGCACTTTCTATAGATAAACCTTCTGACAATAATATAGTTTACGTTAAGACTGAAAATAAATAATTTGACTACTCTAGTTTGAACGATATAAAATTAAATATATTTTCTCTATAATTACTATGCCTGTTTCTATAAGTTTTTTAAACCAAGAAACAGGCATATATTTTTACTTTAATATATTTTCTATTTAAAATTATGTGTAAACACTCTTAATTTATTTTTATAAGCTTTCTTTTTATAGACTTCATTTTTACAAGATTTATATAATCAATATTTATTCCTCTATTTTCTTTATTACTCTGCATGGATTTCCAACAGCCACAGTATCTGATGGAATATCTTTTGTCACTACACTTCCTGCACCTATTACTACATTATCACCTATAGTAATACCTGGAGTTATGATTACTCCACCACCTATCCATACATTATTACCTATTTTCACAGGAGAACCATACTCTATACCAGAATTTCTAAGTTGTGCATCCATTGGATGATAGGCTGTATAGATTTGAACATTTGGTGCTAGCATTACATTATCACCGATTTCTATTTTACATACATCCAAGAATATACAATCATAATTTGCAAAAAAATTTTCACCTACATGGATGTTATATCCATAATCACATCTTATATTTTGTTCTACATTTATTTTACTACCTACTGAACCAAATAGTTCGCTTAGAATTTCTTCTCTTTTCTCATATTCATCCTCTAAAGTGTTATTAAATAGTCTAGTTAATCTTTTACATTTCTCTCTTTCTTTTACTAGAATTTTATCACTTGCATAGTAACCTTTCCCTGACAACATTTTTTCTTTTTCAGTCATATAATTTACTCCTTTTCGTTATAATTGTATCTAAAGCAAAATAAATATTCCTGTGGAAAATCTAAATAAATGCTGTCTCCCTTCTTAAATCTCATTTTACTCTTTTCTAATTCTATTTGAATAGGCATACACTGGTTAGATAAATCGTGTTTTCTAACGTATATAGTATATGTAAATGGATTTTCTATAATGTTAATCAATTCAAAACATAGCTTTCCACTTAAATCTTCATTAGAATCCAAGACATTAATATGATGCTCTCTGATTCCCACATATTCTATATTATCACCTATTACTCTATTTAATGTCAACTCACATCCCCAATCTGTAGCATAAACAGTATTTTTATCTATCCTATTTAATTTAGATATATTTTTACATCCTGTTATCTTTGCTTCCATAAGATACTTTGGAGATTCAAACAATTCTTTTTTAGGTCTTTTGGGAAGACCTTCTCCTTTGTTATATACCATAATATCATCACAAACTCTATAAGCTTCCTCAATATCATGAGTAACAAATAATATATCTCCTTTGTAGTCTTTTAGCATATTCATAAGTTCTTTTTCCATGTTACTTCTTAAATGATGGTCTAGTGCTGAAAAAGGCTCATCTAGAAGTAATATATTTGGAGATGTAGCTAATGCTCTAGCTAGTGCCACTCTTTGTTGTTGACCACCAGATAATTGCCAAGGATATCTCCCCTCAAATCCATTTAATTTAAGTATGTCCAGGTATCTTTCTACTATTTCTTTTTTTTCACTCTTACTCAGTTTTAAAAGCCCAAGCTCAATATTTTGGCTTACAGTCATATGTGGAAATAAAGCATAGTTTTGAAATAGAAAGCCGACTTTTCTCTCTTGTGTTGACAAATTTATCTTTTTTTCAGAATCAAACAATACTATATCGTTTAATACAATCTTACCTTTTGTTGGTTTCTCAAGCCCTGCTATACATTTTAATGTCATACTTTTTCCAGAACCAGATTCTCCTAGAAAACCTAAAATTCCTTTTTCTTGTTCAATTTTTACCTTTAATTTAAAAGAGGATAAATCTTTTTCAATATCTACATATAAGCTCAATTATCTACACCTCTTTCCTATAATTTTCTGCTGAAATTCAGACCAATAATTTAATAATAAAATCATCGCTATGGATATTGCTACAATAATCATAACCCACATCATAGCCTTATTCATATCTCCGCCCTCAACTGCAAAAAATATAGCTATTGGCATAGTTTGAGTTTTTCCAGGTATATTTCCAGCTATCATAAGTGTAGCACCAAATTCTCCAAGAGCTCTAGCAAATGACAGCACCAATCCACCAATTATTCCAGGCCATGCTAATGGAACTGCAATCTTAAAAAATATGTTCCATTCATTAAGACCTAACGTCCTAGCAGCTGACAACATATTATTGTCAATCTGCTCAAATGCCGACCTTGAAGTTCTATACATCATAGGAAAAGACACCACTACTGCTGAAATTACAGTTGCTGTCCAACTAAATATCAAGGTCTTATCAAAGTTTAATAAAAACTTACCTACAAACCCATTTTTACCACATAACAATAATAAAAAGAATCCTACAACTGTTGGTGGCAAAATTAATGGAAGTGTAAATACCCCATCTATAAGACCTTTCCATTTACCTCTATAGTTAGCCATAATATATGACACAAATATTCCTATTATAAAAGTTATCACTGTTGACAAAAAAGATGTCTTAAGTGATATCCATAAAGGTGACCAATCTGTTCCCATCTTTCCCTCCTTAATCTTAAATGGAAATAGTGAAATTAATATGTCTATTAATTTCACTATTTCCATTTTATTATAATATACAATTATTTTCAATTTTCATTTATTTATATATAATTTATACTTAAATATACATAACTTATTTGTAAACTTATTCTACTTTTTTGTACCCAAATTCTTCAAAAATCTTTTGACCTGCATCACTTAACAAAAACTCTTCAAATTTCTTAGCAGCATCTACATTTTTACTAGCTTTAATTACTGAAACTGGATATGTAATAGGTGAATGAGTTTTTTCATCTGTTTTTTCAACCACTTTTATCTTATCATTATTAACAGTATCACTAAAGTAAACGAATCCAACATCAGCATTTCCTGATTGCACCCATGCTAGAACTTCTTTTACATCCTTTGCAAATACTAACTTGTCTTTTAATTTATCTTTTAAATCTAAATTAGTTAATACTTCATCTGCATATTTCCCTGCTGGAACACTTTCAGCTTCACCAACAGCAATTTTCTTTACTTTATCCGATGTCAAATCTTTCATACTAGACACATCACTGTCAGTAGAAGAAATAAGAACTAAATCATTTTTTACTAAGTCTTTCATAGTATCAGAAACCAGTAGCTTTTCTTCATCCAAAGCTTTCATTTGTTTTTGACCTGCTGAAATGAATAAATCACATGGTGCTCCTTGTTCTATCTGTTGTTGTAATGAACCTGATGCTCCATAATTAACTGTAAGTTTTACATTTGAATCAACTTTTTTGTATTCTTCTTCAAGCTTTGCCATTGCTTCTTTTAAACTTGCAGCAGCCGATATGTTTAACTCTACTGCATCACTACTTTTATTTGTTTTTTCTTGTCTTTCATCCTCTTTCTTGCTTTCATTACTATTGCATCCAACTGTCCCCAAAGTTAAACATGCAACTAGCCCTAATATTCCCAATATTCTTTTCATACCAATCTCCCTTTTTATAAATTTAATACACATTTTAATATGTTTTATCATGTTTTATCATGTTTTGTTACGTATAACTTAATTATATATACCTACTAATAAATTTTCAAGTAAATTATTTATATTACTTTTAAATATTTTCCTACATTTTTCTTTTTTTAATGTTAAAATAACCTTATATGGAGGTGTATTATGGACTCATTATCATCTTTGACGCCTGTTGAGGTAGCTGAATTATTAAAGATAACAAAAAATACTGTATATGAATTAATCAAAAGAGGTGAACTTCCTTCTTATAAAGTAGGAAAAAAAATAAGAGTTGATATTAAAGATGTTGAAGAATATATCAACAGTCAAAAGACTGGTAAAATAAAAGATACACATTTTAACAATAAAAATATGTCTATAAATAATAATTTTAAAGTTATTATTTCTGGTCAAGATGTAATATTAGATATTTTAGCTAGGTCTGTTGAAAAAAAATTAGATGGAGTAAATACATTTCGCTCTTATATAGGTAGTTATAATGCTTTATATGAATTATATAATGGTAGAGTTTCTATAGCATCATCTCATCTATGGGATTTTGAAACAGATGAATATAATAGCACTTTTGTTAAAAAACTATTACCAGGAATCCCATGTGTACTTATAAATTTGGCTTATAGAATGCAAGGTTTTTATGTTGCTAAAGGCAATCCTAAAGAAATAAAAACTTGGGAGGATTTAACTAGACCAAACATAACTCTTGTCAACAGAGAAAAGGGGGCTGGTACTAGGGTTCTACTTGATGGTAAGCTTAGACTTCTAAATTTTAATGGTAACCATATAAAGGGTTATGACAATGAAGAGTTATCACATCTTGGAGTTGCAAGTACTGTTTCTCGTGGAATAGCTGATGTTGGTTTAGGGAATGAAAAAGCAGCGTTACAAGTAAATAATATTGACTTTATTCCTCTTCACAAGGAACGTTATGATTTAGTTATTAAAAAAGAAGACTTACAAAATCCAGTCTACCAAACTATAATTAACATAATAAACTCAGCTGAGTTTAAGGCTGAACTTCAAGGTCTTGGTGGATATGATTTAACTGATGCAGGTAAAATCATAGCAGAAGTATAGAATTAAAATCGCAATCTATTTTATAAGATTTATAATTTTTTGCAAAATTTATAACTCGAGGACAAAATAAATTGCGATTTTGGTGTATTTTTGAAAATATTCACCTTATTTATTTTAACACCTAATACAAATTTCAATATAGTAAATTTTATAGTACTATTATATTAATAGATATTTACATAATAGTACTTTTCCTTAACATAGATTAACATATGATGTACTCTAACAAGCAACACTCTTCCTTGGTTATATATATGTGGCAATATGTATGAATTTAATACATTATATACAATGTTGCTTTCTTCTTGTATTTTTTCAACTAATAAGCTATTTATAAAGGTATCCTTTTCATTTTCAGTAACTTTACACCAATTTATTTTAACTTTTAAGATATATCTTCCAACTAGGTATATACATTCTACAATAAATAATAAAAATACAATATAATCAGTACCCCCTACCTGATATAAACTCCCCGATACCAACGGTTTAGCAAAGAAATTATAAAAATTTAAAGTATCTCCTGTATAATCAAAAAGTATTAATAGTAATCCTAAAACTCTTAATACCTTCATATTCAACATTTCTTTATTATTTTTGTTTTTCATATATATTACCTCTCTTTTCTTTAGATTTTATTGTAATATAATACTAACTCTTTCATTTGAGGTATAAATGAATTTAATTGGTAGTTATTTTCATTTTTACTAGAAATTAATTCACATTACTAAATATTATTTATATTTAAACATAAAAATAGCTTATCTATTTTTGCTAAATGCCAAAATAAATAAGCTATTAATATACAACTAATTTTTATCATTAACAACATTACTATCTATAAATTTAAAGATTTTATTGAAATATACCGTTTTATCATGCTCATATCCATCAACATGACCAACACCTTCTATAAGCCATATCTCTTTTTTATCGTGTTTAACTAAATTATACATTTTTTGGCTGTTTTGATAATCACAGACATTATCATTTGTTCCATGTATAAATAGTATAGGAGCATTAGACTTTTTAACTGCCTCATCTGGTCTTACATCACTGTACCAAAATCCAGATTTGAACTTATTATATAAATCTCCACATGTTATTACATAGTTGACTAATACCTTTGGTATGCGCTTTTCTATTACTCCCATTCTAATCGCTTCTCTCATTTTAGAATAAGGAGAATCCAGTATATAAAAATCAACGTCTCTATTTCTAAGGTTTATCTCTGTATGCATAGCAGCTGTTCCTGCCCCCATAGAAAACCCATGTATCCCTAGTCTTCCCTCTGGAAATTTATTTTTTACAAATTTAACTAAACTATCTAAATCATACCTTTCATAAAGTCCAAATGTATAATTATCGCCTCCACTATTACCAGTATTTCTTTGATTGTAGATTAATACATTATAACCTTTATCTAAGTATCCATATGCTACCTTTAGCATTTCATAGTGACAACTTCCTATTCCATGAACAAGTATAATAGTATCTTTTGTCTTTATATTTGAAGTTATAAAAATACTTTCAAGTTTGTAATTATTAGAACTCTGTATCATTAATTCATCTGTCTTATAGTTTTTTAATTTCTCTAGTGGTTTATCTTTTCTCTCAGAAAATACTTTTATCACATCTTCTTTTTTTATTAGTTGTTCTGAACCAACTGAACTATCATAAACTAATTTACCAAATATATAAGATACAATTAATAGAATTAACAGAAATACAACTGATATAATTATAATCTTACTCCTTAAACTAACATAATTTTTAAAATTATTTTTCATCTTTATTTACCATACAATTTTCCTATATTATATTTTTTAAGTAATAGAATAACTACTTATACTACTCTTATCATTTCTATTATACCTATTAACATACTAAATTTACAAACTTTATTTAATTTTAATAAACTATTATATTATGTAATAAATATTCTTAGAATTTTATTATATAATATTATTTAAATATTCTTCTGTATTTTTCTTCTTCCTCTTCAGTAAAAACATTAAATACAACTTTCAAATTTTTCTCAGGATTTTCTTTTAGCCATAGTCTCACTCTGCTTACAGCAAGATTAGCTGCTTCTTTTTTTGGATAACCAAACACTCCTGTAGAAATTCCACAAAAAACAATGTTTTTTATTTCATCAATTTCTTTTATAGTATTTAGGCATGATTTGTAACAATGAAGCAGTTGTTTTTCCTGTTCTTTGCTTGGCTGACCACCAGATACAATAGGACCAACAGTATGTACTACAAATTTTGAAGGCAGACAATAACCTCTTGTTATTTTAGCGTCTCCAGTATATTCTAAATGGCCTTGTTTTTTTATTATTTTATCACAATCTTCTCTAAGTCTAGGACCTGCACATGAATGTATCTCGTTATCCACACATAAATGCAGAGGTTGTAGACACCCTAATAACTTATTATTTGCAGCATTTACTATTGCATCTGCTTTTAAATTTGTTATATTACCTCTCCATATGGCAATCCCTTCCTCTACTTCTTCTATATCATTTACATCTACTAACTCTCTTTCTTCACATTCAATTAATAATAAATTATGTAACATACTAAGTATTTCTGGAGCAATTTCTTTTGGTGGATATACATTCAAAAGTCCTCTAAGTATATCTCTAGGCTTAATTTCATCATTTGATAAATTGTATATTTTAGAAGGAACTTCTTTTGAAAAATATGCAATTAAAGTGTTTATATTTTTCTTTCTTTGTTCGTCAGTTAGAGGCTTGATACTTTTATCAAAATCCTCAAATAAATTTACATCATCAGCATAATCTCTCCACTTCATAGCCATCTCTCCATTCTCATATTTTAGGATTATAAAATAATTATGTATTATGTACATATTTATTTATTTCTATAAACACTTACATAAATCCTGTTAAAAGTGTAAATTTTTTAATATTATTATATTTAAAGACAAAATATAGAATTATTTTAAGTATTTTATAGAAACCTTTATAAAAATAATATGCAACTTGTTATTACTTTAATAGTAAAATTTTTAAATAATAATAAAGGTGAAAGCTTCTAAAGCTAACACCTTTATAAATTAAATATTCTAAAAAAACATATATTATTATTAGTTAAGTTCTGGCCAATAATTTTTATTTGCTTTTATTAAATCATCTAATAGTTCTTTTGCTACTGTTGCACTTGGAACTGTTTTAGATAACATAAGCGCTTGCCACAGTTTATTATATGATTTCTCAATCCAAGCATCAACCACTAACTTTTCAACTGCTAATTGTTGTTCTATTAAGCCCTTTTGAAATGTTGGTATTTTTCCTATTGATAATGGTTCATACCCGTCTTTGCCAACTATACATGGAATCTCAACCATTGCATCAGATTGTATATTTTCTATAGCTCCATTATTTTGAACTATTAAGAGCATACGTTCATGAGTATTAAAAGCTAGAGCTGTAGCTAAATCAACTATAAACTCTGCATGTATTCCTATCTCAAGTCCACTACCAGTAGAATGCCCTTGCTTTTCTATTAATGCACATGAGCTAAATACCTCTTTTTCTCTTCCATCAATCACTTCATTGGCACGAGTGTAATTTACATCAGAATGATTTACAACATAATCTGGGAATAGATAGTACTTTAAATAACTACTTGGTATTGTAGTTAAATCTGTTTTTACTATTTCTCTAGTAAATAAATTAGTTTCAAACCAACTATCTTTCTTGTTATTTTTCATTCCTTCTTCGCCATTTATAAATCCATACTCTTTTATATGCTCTACTAACTTTGGCAAAAGTTCATTTCCTTTTTTGTCTTTAATTGAAGTATACCAACCAAAATGATTTAATCCAAAGTATCTTATATCCATATCTTTTCTAGATTCAAGTCCTGCAATCTTCGCTATACTATGTTCCATACCTATTGGCATATCACAGATATTTATTACTCTAGAAGTGGGTCTTAACCTTCTAACAGCTTCTGCTATTATAGATGCTGGATTAGAGTAATTTAACATCCAACAGTTTGGAGAATACTTTTCCATATAGTCTATATTTTCAAGTACACCTTCTATAGACCTCATTCCATAAGCTATTCCACCTGGGCCACAGGTTTCTTGACCAACTATCCCATGCTTTAGAGGTATTTTTTCATCTAGTTCTCTCATTTCAAGTTTTCCAACTCTTATATGAGCTAAACAAAAGTCTACATCTATATAAGCTTCTTTCGGGGATGTTGTTGCTAAATATTCTATAGTAGAATCTTTTTCTTTTATTAATATTTCACATGCTTTAGCTACTTTATTTTGTCTTTCTTCATCGTTATCATATAATTTAATAGCTCTTAATGGTAACCTATCTAAATTATCTAACAACATTAATATGATTTCTGGAGTATATGTACTTCCCCCTCCAGCTATTACTACTGAAAACTTCTCCATAACAATTTCTCCTTTTCTATTTAAAAATTTACTATATTTATAAATAACTTTATAAATACTAGCACTTTAAAGTAAAAGGGAGTTCATTTATTAAATTTTTTAAATTAATAAACTATAGCCAAACTTCAAGCACTATCTATATGAAAATTAATTTTCATCACTTCTTGGGTCCATTATTTCAAATATGTCTACAAGTTCAGATACTAAAGAGTGAGCAAATAATGCATTTGAATAATGGTCTTCAGAGTGTACAACTAAAAAATTAGTTCCACTATCTTCACTATCCATAGCATTTGATAGTAATTCTAAATGATGTTTTGATGCTGTTTGTATTTTTTCTGATGCTGATTCTAAAAGTTTTTTCGCTTTATCATAGTCACCTTTTTTTATTTCTTTAAGAGACATCATTACATCACTTTTAGCATCTCCTGATTCTGATATTATGCTAAATACTTTTTCTTCTATTTCAGGTATCATATCCTTCTCCTTCTAATGACTAATTAAAAATCAAAGCTATCGTCATTTAATTCCGTAGCTAATTCTGCATTTTTGTTTAATTCTTCTTTTTCCATTATCTTAAAGAATGGATAATATATCAAGGTCATAAGTATTATACTTGCAAATACTAATACTACAGCCTTCCAGTCTAATGTCATTAAAAATGCTGCAACTCCTGGAGGTAAAAAACCTGGTGGCTCTGCAATAGGCAATCCTACTAATCCTAATTTTAGAGCCATAAAGTTAAGTGCTCCAACTAGTACAGGGCCAAATACAAATGGTACAAACATATATGGATTCATAACTATTGGTGTTCCAAATATTACTGGCTCATTTATTCCAAATAATGATGGTAACAGTACAACTTTTCCCATACTGTTTAAACTCTTACTCTTACTTCTTGACATAAGATATACTAGCCCTAAAGTTATTCCTGACCCAGTTACTTGTAGGAATCCATAGTAAAATCCTATCGTAAATACATATTTTGGGTCTCCTCCTGCTGCTATTAGTGTTGCATTTTCTGCCATATATGTAGCTGCTATTGGCATCCATATACTTGAAGTTATTGCTGCCCCATGAAGTCCAAAGAACCATAGTAATTGAGTTATGAAAAGTATTATAATTACTGCAAAAACATTGTCTACACTACTTATAGCTGGAGCCAAGAAATTCATTATAATAGCTGGTAAGGGTTGACCTAGTACATTTTTAGTTATTGCTGCTATTGCTGTAAATAACATTATACAGACTATCATTGGTGTTAAATTTCTAAAACTTTTATTTACTACACTTGGTACTTCTTTTGGAAATCTAATAACAAGGTTTTTATCATTCATAAACTTAGTAATATCAACTACTAAAAGTGCTATTAATATACTTACAAATAAACCTTGAGCGTCTAAATAGCTTGTATCTAACGCACCATCTACTACTTGTCCGCATACAACAAGTTGTGCTATAACGGCTGTCATCCCTATTTCTACATGATTAAGATTATATTTTTTAGCTAATGCTTGAGCTATAAAAAATGCTGAGTATATAGATAATAAACTCATAGTAAATTTATTAGGAATAAGTAATGTATCCATATTCTCAGATAATAAAGTTTTTGCACTTCCTTCAGGTAACATATTATTTAGTGCTACAAATAACATACTTAAAGAACCAACAATTATTACTGGGGTGATGCTTATCATACCTTCTTTTATAGCTTGAAGATGCCTTTGCCTTTCAATCTTTTGTGCTATTGGAAGAAGAAATTTTCTCAAATTATTTTGAAGTGCTTCCATGTTTATTTTCTCCCTAATTATCTATTTTTATATAACTCTATTGCCGACTTCATGACAGAAGGGGCATCCATACGACCATAATGTTTAGTATCTATTACACCAACTGCTATTTTATGGTTTTTGCAAGCTTCAACTATATCTTCCTCTTTAAATCTAATCTGTGGTGCTACAAGAACTACATCTATATCATTAACTTGAATATATGATTTTAAATTTTCAAATGATGTTGCATCTATATTTATAGTCTTTGTTTTTAACTTTACATGCTCACTGCAAAAACTTTTCATTTTTTCTACGAGTACTCCTGTTGACGCTCCGTTTGCACATACTAATAAAATATTCATAATAAATTCCCTCCTGCAATATTTAATCGCTTTTATTTTTTATTTTATATACTCTAATTATTATTTTAATTTTTAGTACTGCCAGTGATTAAATTTAAAGGCTGTATCTATAGCTTCTTCTGGTTTATATTCTTCTAATATTTTTAAGTATCTTTCTTTATAATCATTATCTACTTCTTTTTCTGGAATTACTATACTAGCTTCATTTAAAAAGTGGAATGAATCCCTTCCCATTTCTAATCCTCTATATGTATGCTTATCTAGTGCCACATCCATAATTTCTGGAACTTTGCCCATTGCAAATCCTTTTATAATTATATTTTTTAATAAATCACTTGACCTATCTTTCTCACATGCACAAAGATATCTTATTGCATGTATGAAAAATAAAGGTCTATCTCCATCTGCATATGAATATTCCTTTCTCACTTGATTTAAATTATTTATGATTATTATAGCTGATGGGTCTCCCATTCCTATATCTTCAACTGATATTGTAAGTATTCTTCTCCATAGCTTATCTTCTAATTCTGGTGATGATATATATAACTCATACGCAAATTCGCATGCTTCTTCTACCATATTTCTTCTTATGGCCTTTTGAAATGATGATATTATTTCATCTGCACTAAATCCGTTTCTTGTAGTCATTCTTGCCCATGGGTCATTTGCCTTTTTATCTCTTAATATTTTCTCATGCATATTATTTACTCCTTTTGATTTAAATTTTAATTCTTTATATTATTTATTAATATATAAAGCAAGTATTGTGCCAGTTTTTTTAGACACTTTTAAATGTGATTATTTCAATCATATTTATTGCCAATACTCAGATACTTTGTCTAAATTTATTTGTATGTGTCTAATATTAATGTCATTTTAGACTAAAAAAGACTACCAAATAAGTTTTCATACTTATTGGTAATCTTTTTTAGTATTTATACATACTCTAATATTAATAATATTTGATAACATTCCTTTTTATTAATTTCTATGTTGTATTTTTTATCTAGTTGAGCTAATATATTTTTTATCTTACTTAAATTCTTTTCATAATTAAGTGCTTTTTCTCTATCAAGTTCTTCAATTACTCTAGTATTTCCAATTAATCCATCTACCATGAAAGCCAAGTGCATCATAAGCCCAATTACTTTGTCATATTTTTTTTCTACATTAAATATTAAAAATAGTTCATCCGAAACAGATTTTATATCTTTAAATATTCTGTTATAATTAGAACTTTTTAGAGAGGTTCTTAGTCCTTCAACTACATCGTCATAACCAATACTTATCTTTATAATATTTTTTAATTTATTTATATTTTCATCTTTATCTATATCTTTTTTACTTATATAGTCAATCCCTTTAACATTAATTCTTTGTTCATTGATTAATGCTACAACATTACTGCTTTCTTTTAGTTTTGCAATATTTAAACTTAAATCTTTTTCTGTTTTATATGGTACAGATATAATATCTATTCCATCTAAATACCTATTCATTTTTTCTTCTAGTATTTTTCTTGTCTTGTTATCTACACCCTCTGAAACATGCGATGCTATAATAATTGTTTTAGATAAGTTTTCTTTATTTTGAATTTCATTAGCTCCAAAATAGTACTTTCTTGTATTGACAATGGAATTATATACATCATTTAATGATAGCCCCATGTTAGCTTTTTGAACTGCTTCTAACACAGTTAATGTGGTCACCATAGGAATTACTCTTATATCACACTTTTTTTCTTTCTTTATAATTTCATCAAAAGAATTTAATGAACCCATATCTGTAAATAGTAGTATATCTTTATTGTCTATACTGTTAATCAGTTTTTTAAAATCTATAATTACTTTGTCATAGCTTTTATCTAACTTCATATCAAACGAAATAGCACTACATTCTCCAATAATATCACTAACTGCTTTAACCATACTACTTGCTGTAGTTTCTCCATGCATAGCAACTATAATATTAAGCTTATTCACTATTTTATTTTGTTCCTCTTGTTTAGCTTGTACTATAAATAATGTAATATATGCCACAGTTTCTATAGATAAAAATAAATCAAATTCATTCTCAATTATTCCAACTATTTTTAAGGCTGTCTTAAATTCACTTCTATTATTTCTTCTAATTTGATTTAAGTCTATGTTATTTGTAGAATTACTTTTATCTAATACATTTTTTATGTATATTGCCATTGACCTAAATATTGATTCATTTATATTTATTTCTTCATCTTCTTTAATAATTTGTCTTATTGATTTACACATATTTTTAAACTTAACATCATTGAATAATTGGGCATCTGCCATATTCATTTCTACAGATTCATTAAGATTAGAATTTACTGCATTAATAATATTCATGTCATCATATTTAATAATTTCCTCTTCTCCTAATGGTGTGAATATAAAAAATTCTATTCCATGTGTTATAACTTCATCTGCTTTAATAGACTTATCTCTATAATCATCATTCACTTCATTTATCGACTTATCAAAGTATTTTTTCTCTATATAAATTGGCTCTTTATTGTTTATTTTATATCTTAAGTATCCATTTGCAACAGCTAACTTTATATCATTTTGAAGTTGACCTACATTATTTTTACAATCATAAAGTAGTAATGATTTAATTATTTCCCTATGTACTTTTATAGAAATAGAAATACTTTTTGATTCTTGCTTAAAAAAATTTTTAACTAATTCTATTCTTTCAATCATAGTTCTATTTCTCAATGAAGGTATTTCTATTTTCATAGGTATTCTTCTATTAAATGTGTCTAATAATGTTGATGTTGGATTTTCTGTAGTAGCGCATATTATTAACACCTTAGACTCTCTTTCCTTAGTTGCATCTCCTAGTCTTTTAAATGTTCCTTTATCTATAAAAGTAAACAACATTTCTTGCCCTTCTGCTGGTAACCTATGAATTTCATCTAAAAAAAGTATCCCTCCATTTGCAATCTCTAAAAGTCCCTTTCTTGAAGATTCTGCTCCTGTGTAGGCACCTTGTTCTACTCCAAAAATATGTCCCATAAGTAATTGTGGGTTATTTGCATAATCTGCACAGTTAAATGTTACAAAGGGTGCTTTCTCTCCTCTAATTCCACTATCTATAGAATAATCATACATGTACCTAGCAATCATACTTTTTCCTACTCCTGTTTCTCCATAGATAATGGTATGGAGTCCATTTGTAGGATAGAGCATTGCGACTTTACATTTTTCTATTATAGGTCTTAAACTTTGTGTTCTACCTATTAAGGTTTCAAAACTATCTTTTTTTATTTTAGTTTCTATTTTTATTTCTTTTGGTGCATCAAACGATTCCTCTTTATCAATATTAACATTTGCAGGGATATAGTATACAGGTCTTCCTTTTATCTTTGTAACCATCCCTTGATTGAATAATTGATTTAAATATGTACTTATATTGTTTCTTGCTATTCCAGTTTTTTCTGACAATCGATTAGCTGTAATACCTTTTCCATTCTCTCTATATGATGATTTTAAAACTTCCATTACTTTATCTTTTTTATATATCATTACGCCCTCCCTCCACATTTGTAATATTTTATTAGCTAAAGCTTTTATATTCGCTTTATTTATTTTTAATAAACCTTATTCTCTGATTCTAACTGCAGTTTCTTAATGCTCCTTTGCTTACCTATATAGAATTCTTTTAGAAACATTAGTATTATTGGTCATTTTTCTATATTTCTATTTTAAAAATTTTATGGTATTTTCTGAATAATATATTTTCCTTGTTTTTAATTTTATTATATTTGAAAAATGGAAATAAAAAAACCTATTTTTGGAATGGTTTTAAAATTTTTCCAAAAATAGGTTTTTAGTTTATAGTTAAAATAATCAGCCATTACTTAGAGTGACCTTATACTAAACAACTTTTAAATTTTCTTGGTATTTATTTATGTCTGCTTTAGAAGAATATACAAAGTGACCCTCTGAAACTTCAATCCAACTCAATGACTTCTCATTTGAACAATTAGATATATTAGAATTGTACTCTACTCTATTTTTTGCCTTAGCATACTTAGGGTCAGGAATAGGAATTGCAGAAAGCAAAGATTTTGTATACGGATGAATAGGATTATTATATAATTCATTTGAACTTGCTAATTCTACTAATTTTCCATTATACATAACTCCTATACGGTCACTAATATGTCTCACCATAGATAAATCATGCGCTATAAATAAACAAGTCAAATTCTTTTCTTGTTGTAATTTCTTAAATAAATTTACAATTTGCGCTTGTATAGATACATCTAAAGAAGCTATAGGTTCATCAGCTATTATAAATTCTGGGTCTACTGAAAGAGCTCGTGCTATGCCAATACGCTGTCTTTGTCCACCTGAAAAATCAGAAGGATACTTATTTGCATAACTTCTATCAAGTCCAACTAGATTTAACATCTCATATACTTTATTCATTCTCTCTGTTTTATTTTTACAGACACCTTGAATTTTTAGTGGTTCTGAAATTATATCTGCAATTGTCATACGTGGATTTAATGATGAAGTAGAATCTTGAAAAATAATCTGCATGCTTTTATTTACATCTTTTTTTATAAATTTATACGTTTTTTTATCTGAGATACAATTTCCTTTGTAAATTACTTCTCCACCAGTAGATTCATGTAATCTTATTATAGTTTTGCCAGTTGTAGATTTTCCTGAACCTGACTCTCCTACTAATCCAAATATCTCACCTTTATATATATCAAAACTTATATCATCAACTGCCTTTACAGTAGTACTTTTATCCAAATGAAAATATTGTTTTAAGTTTTTTATTTCTAGTATTTTTTCTCTATTCATTAGAAATCACCCTTCCACAATTTACTCTAACTGGTATATCTACTTTAGGTGCATCTGGATGCAATAACCAAGTTGCCGCACTATGTGTATCATTAATTTTAAACATCGGCGGTTCTTTTTCATAATCTATTTTAAGAGCATTTTTATTCCTTACTGCAAACGCATCTCCTTTTGGAGGATTTAATAAATTCGGAGGCATACCAGGTATATTATATAAATAGTCATCCTGTGAATCTAAAGTAGGTAATGAGCCTAATAAACCCCAAGTATATGGATGCCTAGGGTCGTAAAATATATCTTCTACTGTTCCTATTTCTACAATCTTTCCTGCATACATGACTGCTATTCTATCAGCTATAGTTGCAACTACGCCTAAATCATGAGTTATAAATATTATTGATAAACCTATCTTATCTTGTAAATCCTTTATTAAGTCAATTATTTGAGCTTGTATAGTTACATCTAAGGCTGTTGTAGGCTCATCAGCAATCAATACATCTGGATTACAAGCAAGTGCTATAGCTATTACTATACGTTGTCTCATCCCACCAGAAAAATGATGTGGAAATTGTTTAAATCTCTTTTCAGGGTTATCTATTCCAACTAATTCAATAAGTTCCATAGCTCTTTTTTTAGCTTCACTTTTACTTATACCTTGATGAATCACTATAGCTTCTGCTATTTGCTTTCCTATTGATATAGTTGGATTAAGAGACGTCATAGGGTCTTGAAATATCATTGACATATTCTTTCCTCTGATAGACTCCATCTCTTTTTCAGACTTGTTAACTAAATCATTTGATTTAAGTAAAATCTCTCCATTTTTAATATATCCATTATATGGGAGTATCCTTATTAAGCTCTTACATAATACAGATTTACCACAACCAGATTCTCCAACTATAGCCAATGTCTCACCTTTTTTTAGATTAAAAGATACATTTCTTACAGCCTGTACTTCTCCTTCTTCTACTTTAAAACTTACAGATAGATTATTAACCTCCAATAAATGTTCCAAAAACCATCAACCCCTATGCTATTCAAACCTTAGGGATATATTTTTATCCCTAAGGTTTCTAATTAATTTAACTATTATTCAATTGTCCAATCAGCTATGTTCCAGAATATACCTACACCATGATGACCTAGAACTGTATCAGGTGTTAGCCCTTTGATATTTGGTTTTCCAACATAGATTGCATCTATGTAAGCAATAAATGTATAAGGCATATCTTTAGTCATTTCTACTTGGAATTGTTTATATAACTTTAACTTTTCATCTTTATTTTCTGTTTCTCTTGCTTTTTGAAGTATTGTATCTATAGTAGGATTAGAGTAAGCATTGTAATTTGAACCTTTATCTGTTCCAAACACTTTATATGTATGGTCATCTGGGTCAAATGGACTTCCCCAACCTATTAAATGAGCATCTTGATTAGCCCAATCTGTTTCAGTTACAACCACAGCTTTAGCATCCACACCTATTTCTTTTAACTGTTGTGCACATATTTTAGCCATATCAACTCTAACTTGGTCACTCTCTCCTGCTGTTATTTCAAAAGCTAATTTAGTACCTTCTTTTTCATAAATTCCATCAGAACCTAATTTCCATCCTAATTTTTCAATTTCTTGTTTAGCTTTTTCTGGGTTATATTCAAACTTCTCTATATCAGGATTATTATATTCTCCCATTTGTAAAGGTGAATATGCTGGCACACCATGTCCTAATAATACGCTATCAACTATTGCTTTTCTATCTATTGCATAGCTTAAAGCATTTGGTAATCCTTTAGTTTTTTCATCTTTAAAGAACTTAGAATTAAAATTGTATAATATACCTCTATAATCTGCTGTTTTCATTATATTTATTTTAAAGTTCTTTTCATCTTTTTCAAAATTAGACATATCCTTAGGAGTTACTTGAGCTAAGTCTAATTCTCCTGATTTTAATTGCATTGCTTTAGCCTTATCATCTGGAACAATTTTAAATACTACTTTATCTAAACCTGGCTCTTTTACGAAATAATCACTATTTTTAACAAGTGTTATACTTTGACCTTTATCCCATTTTTCAAGTTTAAATGGTCCAGTTCCTATTGGTTTTTGATTAAATTCATCAGTAGCTATATCCTTACCTTCTAATACATGTTTTGGTAATATTCCTATTGTAAGATAATCAAGCATCGCTGTATTTGGAGCTTTTAAAGTGATTTTTATAGTATTATCATTAACTACATCAATTTTTGTTATATCTTCATAATTTGATGCTATTTCAGAAGCATTCTCTGGTTTCATTATAGTTTCTATTGTAAACTTAACATCATTTGCTGTAAATTTCTCTCCATCATGCCACTTAACATCATCTCTTAAATTAAAAGTATATGTATTTGTTGCCTCATCAAATTTCCAGTCCTTTGCTAAACAAGGAACTATTTTATTATTTTCATCATGAGCTGTTAATCCATTAAATATTAGTGAATTTATCTCCCCATGCTCATATAGTGCAGGATTTATACTTGTGTAGTCATTACTTCCATAAACAAGCACCTTTCCATCTTTAGATGTATCTGCTTTTTTATCTTTGTCTCCTCCACTAGAACAACCTGCCATTAGACTAAGTATCATTACTAAACTTAAAACTTTTAACTTCTTTAATTTCATGATGCTCCCCCTTTTGCTTTTTATAAAATATTTTTCAAAGCTTTGACCCCATTTATTTAAATAGATATTTCAAATACCTCAGTATTTGCTTATTTAGTTCTCAAATGCTGATTTATAAATTACTAGATTTTTTATTATTATTTTTTCTTATATAATTACCTATATTAGTTATACACACCAATGTAGTAACTAAAAATATACCTGGAATCAGTATAATCCACCATCTATTTGAAAGTAATGCTTCTTCTGATAAAGATAACATACTTCCCCAAGAAACAATTTCTATTGGTAGACCTATTCCTAAAAAACTTAGTGTTGATTCAGTCCCAATAGCTGCACCTATATTTGTTACAACCATAAACATTATTGATGCTACAAAATTTGGAAGTAAGTGTTGCTTTAGTGTATAGAAGAATCCTCCTCCCATACTTTTAGCTGCTAATATGTATTCGCTATTTCTTATTTGCCTAACCTCTGTTCTTACAATCTTAGATATGTTCATCCAACTTGTTATCCCTATTACTATAGACATAGATATTGGACTCGAATTTCCAAGTATAGCTTGTACAAATATTATGATTAATATTGAAGGTATACTAAGGATGATTTCTGTAAATCTCATCATTGCATCATCTACAAGTTCAGATGCTGAGCCACTTATACTTCCATAAATAACTCCTATACAAGTTGATATTACAGTAGAAAATAATCCTATAAATAAAGATATTTTTCCTCCATACCATATCATAGAATATATATCTCTACCCATTGAATCTGTTCCAAATAAAAAAGTTTTATTTGGAGCTAAATTAGAGCTTACTAAATCCATGTAGGTTGGTTCATGTGTCATTATGAAAGATGAAAACACACTTCCAATAATAATAATTGATAAAATAATAATTGATATATATGGTAATTCTTTAATTTTGTTTAATAAGGTTTTCTTTGTTTCTACATGTTCCTCTTCTGCTACTAAAATATAATTTTCTCCTACAATTTCAAAATCACTACATTGTGGCTTCATTAGTATCACCTCTATCATATTTCATTCTAGGGTCTATTTTATTGTTTATAATTTGAGCTAGCATATTACCAAATACTACTAAAGCCCCTGTTATTAAGCATAAAACTAATAACATATTATAATCATGATACTTTGCACTTTCAAAACAAAGAGTTCCTAACCCTGGGTAAGAAAAAACTTTTTCAACTACATAAGTTCCTCCCAATATGTGAGGTATTGAAATGGCCATTATACTGATATATGATGGCATTATATTTCTCAGGCAATGCTTAAAAACAATGGTTCTATTATTTAAACCTTTTGCTTTACATAACAGTACATAATCTTCTCTTATTTCTTCTAGCAATTTATTTCTTATCATATATGTGTAATACCATAAGTGACTCAATATAAGTACTGTAAGAGGTAAGATTAAATGCGATATCCTACTTAATATACTGGTCTCCTCTCCCATTGCATAAGCACCACTGCTTGGAAGTATGTTTAGGTTTATACTGAATATGAGTATAAGTACCAAAGCAACCCAAAATGATGGAATACAGTTGGTTATTGTTCCTAGTTTACATATAATTCTATCAATGAGCTTATCTTCATGTAGTGTACAAAATATGCCTAACAATAAAGCTAGTACAAAGGTAAGTATATACCCTGAACCACCTAATATTATAGTATTTATATAGACATCATTTATAACAGAAGTAACATTTTGTTTATATTTAAATGAAATTCCAAATTCCCCTTTTGATGCATTTGAAATCCATTTTACATATTGACTGTATATTGGTTCGTCCAAACCGAGTTTTCTCATGGCATTTTCTTTTTCTTGAGTACTCATTCTTTCTACCCCATCTCCATAGTAAGAGATTAATGGGTCTCCTGGAGCAAGTCTTGCTATATAAAAAACAACAAACGATAATAAAAACATTACTAAAATAAACTGCAACAACTTTTTCAGTACATCCTTTAACAAACCCCAATTCCCCCTTTGTTGCAATAAAAAAAACCACATAAAAGCAAACGTAAAGTAACGTTAAAACCTTCGTGGTTTCATTATCATTAAATAATTAAATTTTCACTATTTATCTATGAGTTAATTTTAGCATCATTTATTCACTGTGTAAACAAACTTTTTAAAAATTGTTAAAATTTCATCAAATTATTTTATTTATACCTAAAATAAAATTTTTATACAGCATTTTCCACTATTTAGTATAAAATTATTAATTTTTAGGTTGACTATATTGATAAATTATATTATATTAGTTTCTATGCAAACTATTTAAGAGGTGATTTTATTGAAGACTAATTATGATTGTTTTAGAATAGCTATGCTTTTAAAAGAACTCTATTCTAAAACTATGTACACAGTAGAAGAAAATTTTAAAGAGAATGGATTGACACATCAACAGATTATAGTTATAAAACTAATAGCTCATAATCAAGAGCTTACAATATCACAATTATGTGATGAAATGTCTCTAGCTAAGGGTACAGTTTCAGGTATAATCAGCAGATTAGAACAGATTGGATATATAGAAAAATTCAAGAAATCTGAGGATAAAAGAAATACATATGTTAAATTTACAACATCAGGACTTGAATTTGCCACAAGTTTTAAAACTAAAATGCAGGAAAGTTTTGATGATATCTTTAAAAACTGTGATGAACAAGAATTAAATGACTTAGTAAAAAATCTTAGAAATATATTAGCAAAAATAAAGGAGAGATAATTATGAATTCTAAATTAATACTTGCAATAGTATTTATAACATCAGCTTTAATTTTTTACACTATAGGTGTATTTGGAGAAAGGAAAGCTAAAATTTTAAAAAAGAAGCATGTAATCATATTTTGGCTTGGTTTGATATTTGATACTTTAGGAACATTTACAATGAGTAACATAGCTAAAAGCAATACATTTTATGTAAAATCCGCTTTATCTCAAAACCTTCATAGTATAACAGGTCTTCTTGCAATCGTACTTATGCTTTTTCATGCAGGTTGGGCTACCTTTGTCCTATATAAAGATGATGAAGATAAGAAAAAATTCTTCCATAAATTTAGTATAGTTGTATGGACTATATGGCTAATTCCATACTTTATAGGTATGTTTATTGGCATGGCTGGATAATAGATATGTAGTAAAATATATAAAATAAAGTGTGTAAGAAAGTAAATATACACTTACACACTTTTTATATATTATATTATATTTTAAATAACTTTTTAAATTGATTTATATATACTTATGTATAAAATTTATTTATTAAACACCTAATACTTGAGTTACTCCTGGAACTTCACTCACTAAAACATTTTCAATAATGGCTTTTATTGTCATAGTTGCTCCTGGGCATCCACTACATGCACCTTGTAATCTAACTAAAACTACGCCATTTTCATTTACATCTATAAGTTCTACATCTCCACCATCTCTTTGTAATACTGGTTTTATCTTTTCTTCAAGTACTTTTTCAACCTTTTCTCTCATAGTTATTCCCCCCAGAAATATTTTATTACCAAGATTATACCAATGGTTTAAATTTTTGTCCATCTAATGATTTGTCAAATTCAGTTTTTGCTTCATTAATAATTTCAGTATTCATAAATACATCATAAGCACTACAAGCCAACACTTTAGCTGAATTTATCATAGCAGAAAATCCCATGCTTGAACCTGCTGATGAACATGACTGCCATGTATGACTTGCAATTCCAACAGGCCATGCCGCCATTGCAAATTGAGCCACTGGTATAACATAACTTACATCTCCAACATCAGTAGAGCCAGCTAGTCCTTTATCTTGGTCTCCATCAACTATCTCCTGATGTATATAACTTTCTACGATAGATTTATCATTTTGTAATGATGTTGCTACACCTAGTCTTTCTTCTCTAGTAAGAGTTTCACATAGTTTTTTAGCAAATTCTTCTTCTTCAGGAGTAGCTTTAGGGCAACCAACAAAAACCATATTATTGTAAACCAAATCAGTCAAACATTGATTTGGTATATAATCATATATTCCATCTGTAACAGTATACTCCATCTCAGTTTCTGTCATCATTGCTGCTCCCTGTGCCACTTTTATCAATCTATCAAGAACATGCTCTGCATCCTTTGCTTTTTTCCCTCTAATAAAATACCAGCTCTCAGCAAAACCAGGGACTACATTAGGTCTTCCACCACCATTAGTTATAACATAGTGCATTCTTATAGAATCAATAACATGTTCTCTTAAATAATTTGCTCCAACATTCATAATTTCAACAGCATCGAGTGCACTTCTACCATTATGTGGAGCTTGAGCTGCATGTGCTGTTATTCCTTTAAACTTGAACTTTATAGATAAGTTTGCTAGACTTCCTCCTCTCCAAGGTGCGTTTATATCAAAAGGATGCCATGTAAATGCACAATCTACGTCATCAAAACATCCATTTACACACATATAGGTCTTTCCCCCACCTTCTTCTTCAGCAGGACAACCAAAATATTTTATTGTTCCATTAAACTTATTTTCTTCTATTAATTTTTTTATAGAAACAACCGCTCCTACACCTGCTACACCTAGCAGATTATGCCCACATCCATGACCTGCTTCACCTTCTACCAATGGCTTTTTTTCTGTACTTACAGATTGTGACAACTCTGGTAAAGCATCATATTCTCCAAGTATTCCAATCACTGGCTTACCTTCTCCAAAACTTGCTATAAATCCAGTAGGTAGATTTTCTACTTCTTCAATTTCAAATCCCTTTGATTTTAGATATTCTTTTTGAATGTTACTTGCATACTTTTCTTCAAAAGCTAGTTCTGGATTTTCCCATATTTTTTTAGACAAGTCTATTAGTTCTTCTCTTATTTCTTCAATATTATTTATGATATACTCTTTCATAATTCCCTCCAGATATATGTATTTTTGATATGCTTTACAGATTATATTATATACTAACATTCTATTTATTCATAATTTTTTGTTAATTAATTTGATTCATATATTCTTCTATAGATTGTATCTTCTCTTCATTTTGTATCTTCATAAATTCAATGTATTTCATTTTCCATAATGTAGTTTCAGTTTTCTTATTTAATATAAATTCTAATAAATTAATTTCTTTCATTATTATGTCCTCACAAAATACAACACTACCCAATATTGCCAATTCTAATTCACTTAATGATGCAAACAACATTAAATACTCTTCTCCGAATAAACATTCCGCTTCAAGAATATCAACAAAATCTTTTTTAGCATTGATATTTTCCTTTATTATTCTTATTTTTTCAACTATAGATGTACTATCTAATATTTGATTGAATATCTCTCTAAATGATTCATCGTCTAGTTTACGTTCATCATCAATAATGTAATTCTCTAAAGACTCATTTGCACTACTACTTACAGTTATCATACTTTTAAAAGTATCATTTTTTATTGAACTCAGCACAGATTCAATAAATATATTTTCATATCTTTTAATATATCTTATCATTACTTCATCTTCTATACTTAATCTTTTTATTAATACTTCAATTGCTTGCATAAGTAATGAGGTTATCTTTTTATTTCTTCTAATTTTTCTATTAACTTCTTCAAAATCACTATAATTTAAATTATTATCTGCATCAATCAATTCAACTATATTATTTTCCTCATAATCCCTAACTTCATCTTCAACATTATTATTGTATATGTTTTTAAACTGTTTTTCTAAAAACTCATATTCATATTCTGAGATTTCTAGATTAGTTACTTCATTTCCTAAAATCGTAGAAAAAATACAATTATTTATAATAAGTTCAAATAAATTTATAAGTATGACATCACAATCTATTTTATAAGTCACTCCATAATCATAAAATAATTTTTCTCTATCTTTCTTCTTAAATAAATTACAAAACCTATTTTCTATGTCTATACTCTCGATATAATTCTTTACATAATAGATACCTTGAACATCCATATCGTCTAATGCCAATGGATAATCTATACTCACTGGAATGTCATAAGCTTCAAATTTTATAACATAATTTTTAAAGAAGCTTGATAATTCTACCAAAGTATCATTATAGGCTATTGAGTTGGTATCTAACTTTCTATTTATCATTAATTTATAAAAACTCTCTAACTCAATTAAATCATTTTCTAATATTTTAATACCTTCTAGATACATGTTTTTTATATTTTTAGCAGTCAGCTCTACAACTCTCTTTTCTAAATTTTCTAGCTTATTTATATATGCATCAATAGCATACCATAATGAAATCAACAACTTTTCAGCAACTTCTGTCCTTACTGATGTACTTTGACCATTTGTATATTTTTTAATTAAATCTATGAGTATTAGAGATATTTCTTGCTGTATGCTATATACTTCTCTTTCATCTATTACTTTACAGTCTAGACATTCCTTGAGCAAAGATATTGAATATTGATTTTTTATTAAATTTTTTTCATTTATATTAATATTGCTTAGATTATTTGACATAGCTACTCTCTCCTATCATATATTAAACTTCTCCAAACTTAAACTTCTTTGCGAATTCATCTGCTTCTCCTCTTACATTATCGAGATTTCCTGAAAATTTTTCATAAAGTTCATCTAGCATTTCTATAATCTCATCATCACATATCTTATCATCCGTTTCATTTTTTAAATAATAAAAAAGTTCTTGCATATCATTAATAGTTTCTAAATAATCATCCATATTTGTAAACTGTGATGTATATATATATTCTATCAATTGTTTTGTAACTTTTATATCCAACTCTATCCTGCCATACCCCTTTAAAGTATAATTTCTTGAAGTTATTATATCTTTTACATCAGATTCTGAAAGGGTTAAACCATATGCCTTAGATTCTCTATTAGTATCAAGCAATTCATTCCTTTCTATTTCTTTTAAACCTTGATGCATAGAACTCAAAATAATAGGTGATATCATTTAAAATTCTCCTTTTTTTATTTTTTCTATTGACTTTTTTATATTTTTATGTTATATTTAAATTAGTATATTTATTTTTTTCTAACTACTTATAATAATATTATCATAAGTAGTTTTTGTCAACTCAAAATTAGTATCTTAATTAAATTTCTCAATAAAAAAATACCATCACCTAGACATATAATTTTATATAACTTCTTTTTATTCCACAGTTATTTACAATTAAAATCTAAACAATGATATCCTTATTAATTTATTTATCTTTTTTAGCTCTACTTCTACTTTTCTTTACATTTGAACAATTTCTACAAGAAGGTGAACAATATTGAGATTTGGAATTTGTAGGAATATAAATCTTACCACAATACTTACATTTATTTAAAGAAGGAGGTTCACTTGTAATTGCAAACGCATATATAGTCTCAATCGCTGTCTTTAGAGAGTCAAACTCCCATGCAATAGTTGGTTTATCCAATTGACTTATAGAAAAACCTATCTTTTGAGGATTAAACCCTCCAGACATAATAGTAACACTTTCAGTTAATAGATTTGATGTATTTTTATATACACAAACTTGATTAAAGTGTCTACACATATCCTTAGCAAAACTTACAATCCAGTCTAATTGTTCAGTATAAAATCTTGAAAACACTAAATCTAAAATTAATGGTCTTTTTCCAAAAAACTTAGGCGATTCCTCTCTTTTTGATACATCTATACCTCGTCTATATTTTTTAAAATACACATCGTCATCACTTGCAAATGGTATAAACATATTTACATATTCATCAGTACTCAATATATTATCTTTTGTAATATAGTTCTTTTCAATCATCAGCACTCTTTCTTCTCCAACTATGTCTCTATTATATACACTTGAATAAATTAAACCCAACAATCCATATTTTTTTACAAATTCAAGTACTTCTTTTTTTAATCTCATTTCTTTCGTCTCTTTTGGTATATCTTGCAATGCTTCTTGTCCTATACAGATTATATCTACTATTATATCATCTACAACATCAAATGGATTGTACATAGTGAATACAGCATCTTCAGTTGGTACTATATACAATTCATCGTCTTCAGTAATTTTATATTCATAATCACTATATCTAATCCAATCACTTGCAAAATTTCCTATTAATTCTATTTTTTTATTCATAATAATTGTGCGCTCCTCCCAATGTAATAATTAAATATTTTTTACTATTACATTTTTAGTTTATTCTATAATTTCTACCATGTCAACTATTCTTTTTATATTTATATCACATCAAAATATACTAAGTCTGTCAGCCTAATATTCTTATATTATAGATTAATTCATAATTAAATTTATAAAAACTATTTACATCTGAAATTAATCTCTTTATAATTAATATGTAATATATTTTTAATTTTACATATTACATACAAATTATGAAAAGAGGAATCTAAAACATGGATAGAAAACGTGAATTAAAACAACTATATAAAGAAATGAAATTTGACATTGGTGTATTTATAATAAAAAGTGATATTACCAAAAAGATTTACTTCGGAAAGAGCAACGATATAAAAAGCAAATTTAACTCCCTCAAATTCCAGCTTAGTGCTGGGTCCTGTATGATAAAAGATTTAAATAACGATTGGAAAAAACATGGAGAAAAAGCTTTTACATTCGAAATCTTAGAACTTATAAAACATGATGATAATAAAACTGAAAAAGACTACTTAGAAGAACTAGATATTTTAGAAATGGTTTGGTTGGAAAAGTTAAAAGAAGATAATTCTTATGAAATTTATTCTATATAAAAGTTGTGTAACATAAGTAAAGAAGAGGGTGTCTCAAAATGAACTGTTTAGTTAATGAGGCACTCTTTTTTGTATTAAATCAAATATATTTTTATCATTTCAACAACGAAAAAGAGGCCTATCTCTATTCTGAGACAGCCCCTTCTTATAGAATCTATGCCACTATAAATGAATATACTAATTTTTCAAGATGCATATTTATTTTGCTAATAACACTCTATTACTTTTTTACAGCATTCAAACACTGCTCTATAATATTCTTATCACTTATACCTATTGCTGTTACTTTATTAGCTCCCTCTAATATACTCTTATCACTTTTACTTGAAACTAAAGCAACAGGAGCATTTTTTGCAAGTGGTGATGCAACTAGAGCATAAACCAAATCATCTCCACTTGTTACATAAAATTCTTTTGCTCCATTATAGAACTTTTCAATCACGTTTTTATTAGTTTGGTATCTATCAACACCACCAATTCTAGTCGCTCTATATCTATTCACTATGTAATCGCTTAATGTAGACTCTCCTCCAATAGCATATACTGGAACAGGAGAAACACCGAATAATGGGTCTAAATCCGTATCTTCTTCCGCTGAAGCTATATCTTTTGTCAATATTATAGGAGACCCATCTCTATAGGCAACAGATGCAACGCTTACTGCATCAGCTTCATCTTTAAATCCATTTACTAAAAACATCTTATCACTGCTTTTAATTTTTTCTATTTCACCTGCAATTTTATAACTTGTATCTACTCTATCTACTCCATCAATTCTTATAACTTGCATTCTTCTCATAAGTAACATTTTTTCTACATCTTTACTTATAGTATTTTCTCCACCTATTACATATATCTTAGTAACTCTATTTAATCTTTGCAATGTTGCTTCTGGTATATCATTCTTATTAGTTAATAAAATAGCTGCATTATTTACTCCTGCAAGACCACTAGCCGCAATACCATCTACCATTGTAGAATCAGAGTTAATTAAAACTGCTGTTGTAAAATCTTGCTTATCTGAAATAAGCCCAGCTGTCTCATATTTATCTACCCCTTGAATATTTTCAATCTTATCTAGCGCATTTATTGATACTGGAAAACTAGCACTTAATAATAATGCTGAAATACCTAACGCTAATATCTTTTTACTAAACCTCATAAATTACCTCCCTAAAAACAAATATATTTAGTACTAGTATAATATAAAATCGCCTAAAAGTAGTATAAAAATAGTTACATTTTTTATAAATTAAATAATATTAAATCAAGCATACTTCATCCATTAAAATAACTTCATTCATCCTATATACTAAACCATCCCAAGTTTTTTTAGACATATCTACAGACGCCCTTTCATTTGAGTTGTTTAATAAAGATTGTATTTTAGTATCTATGGAATTATACAGGTTCTTCTCAAAGATATACAAATCTTCCTCTTTTGGAATACTTTCGTCCTGCATAAAAGGTAGAGGTACATACCCTATCTTTCCAGAGTTATTAATCTCGCTCCCAATCCATTCTTTAACACCAAGAATATCAGTAGTAATCACGTCTGTACCACAGGATAAAGCTTCTAAAACAACAACTGGTAATCCTTCATAGAATGATGGTAACACAAATATTTGTGACATATTAAACAACTCAGCTAAGTCTCTTTGCTCTAATTTCCCTAGAAAATTCATCTTAAACGGAGACTTGTTTGCAAGTTTAACTATCTCATTATATGATTCAATATCACTTCCAGTACCTGCAAAATTAACTTCTATTAAATCTTTATGATATTTTAACTTAGACATAGCTTTTATAAATGGAATTAGTCCCTTTGACTTGCATATCTTACCTGCAAATACTATTTTTATTTTATCATCTTTTCTTTTATAATGTTTGTTATAAAATATATCATCATTATAACCACTACCAATTACAACTACTTTACTTTCACTTACACCAAAAGTCTTTATAATATCATATTTTTGATTTTCATGAAGAGCAAATATTAAGTCCAGTTTCCTTATATTTGATATTATGTATTCTTTCTCTAAATCAATAGTATTTAATTGTCTTAAACAAGTCCCATGGCAGATAGACATTACCTTTATGCCTTTTACAATCTCTCTAACAAATGCAGTTAAGAGATATAAATGGTGGCATATTATAATGTCTGGCTTAAAATCATTCATAACCTTATCTATATTTACTCTAAATTGATGTTTTAATCTGTTTATCATGTCTATATTTAAATCTCTATATCTTGTACTTTCATACGGCATAGAATCACTCATGCCTACAACAGGAAAATTTAATTCTCCACAATTATACTTTACTGGATAAAAGCTTACATCATTTGAAAAGCAGTTTACATCATCATTCACATCTATTCCTGCAATTACAGCTTGCTCATAACCTACCTTTTCAAACCCTTTTATCATACCAGATAAATATATACCGCTACCTGTACTATTTGGTTTTTGTGTTATTATATGAAGAATTTTCATTTTTCACTTACCTCCCTTCTAAATTTAAATAATTTCATAAGTCTAATCATTATATATATCTAAATACAAACAAGATGAATCGTCTTTTACTTTAAACCTTGGAACTTTAACTGCTTTATAATCGTTATCCTCAAAATCTCTTACCTTATTGTGTATATATCCTATACCAAATTTTTCTGCTATACGTATTAATTCGTCTTCTTTCATGAGATTATATCTGTCACATGCACTTGTAAAACCATCACTTGTCAACATCAGTTGAAAATCTTTTTTTATTTCAAGATATCCATATATAGAATTTTTCACAGCTTCCTCATCAAAATCCAATATCCAATATCCATCTTTTGTATTTTTCTTCAACCTATTGCTCACTATTGTATCCATAACACTAGCTTTAATCTCATCAAATGTCATTTCTTCCAAATTAGAAAGTTTACTCATTTCATCAAATACAATATTATCAAATTTACAAATACTTCTATCCTTTATAACTTTTGAGTCTCCATTTTTAATAAACAAAGCACAATCTCCTAATAAAAAATACTCCACTTTATTTTCATGAAATTTTACAATAACTATAGAACTCGATGGTAAATCTAATTTTTCTACTTTAATTCCATTTAATCTTAGCTCATACTCTTTTTTCACTTCTACTATTCCACTATTAACAATACTTTTTAATGACTCTTCTCTATTTATATTTTTATATAGATACTTATTCCACCATTGAACATACCATCTAGCATCACTTTCATTTGATATTAAGTTTTTTCCATTAAGTCCCGTAGCACCATCTAAAACCCATGCCCCAAATGGATTTATACCAACCACATCTTCATTAAACTTAGCTGTTCCTTGACTACATAATAGGCTATAGTCTCTTATATTTAAAGCCATATCAACCTCCAAATTGAATATCTAAAAATAAAGTTCTATTTAAAATTATACAGTAAATAAAAAAATCTACAACAAAACTTGTTGTAGATTTTAACTTAATCTATATTTACTTTATATTTAATGATGGAATAATCTATTTTTAGTAAAAGCCATAACTATATTATATTTATTACAAGTTAATATAACATTATCATCACGAATAGAACCACCTGGCTGTGCGATAAAACTTACCCCACTTCTTTTTGCACGTTCTATATTGTCTCCAAATGGGAAAAATGCATCTGAACCAAGTGCTACTCCTGTTAAAGTTTTAAGCCACGCTCTTTTTCCTTCTCCAGTTAAAGGCTCTGGCTTTTCTTCAAAGAAGTTTTGCCATATACCATCAGCAAGGACATCCATATAATCATCAGAAAGATATACATCAATAGTATTATCTCTATCTGGACGACCTATATCTTTTTTAAATTTTAAGTTTAATACTTTAGGATGTTGACGAAGATACCAAATATCAGCTTTATTACCTGCTAGTCTAGTACAATGAATACGTGATTGCTGACCTGCTCCTACTCCTATTACTTGTCCATCTTTAGCATAACAAACAGAGTTTGATTGTGTATACTTTAATGTTATTAAGGCTATAATTAAATCACGTTTTGCATTATCTGTAAAAATTTTATTATCAGTTGGAATGTCTTTTAATAGTTCCTCATTTATTAGTATTTCATTTCTGCCTTGCTCAAAAGTAATTCCATAAACATCCTTTGTCTCAATAGGCTCAGGAGTATAATTTTCATCTATTTTTACAATATTATAGTTTCCTTTACGCTTTCCTTTTAATATTTCGAGAGCTTCATCTGTATACCCTGGAGCTATTACACCATCAGAGACTTCTCTTGCTATAATAGTTGCAGTCTCTTTATCACATATATCTGAAAGTGCTATAAAATCACCATAAGAAGACATTCTATCTGCTCCTCTTGCCATTGCATAAGCACAAGCTAATGGAGAAAGCTCTAAATCATCAACAAAATATATTTGCTTTAAAGTATCTGATAAAGGTACTCCTACTGCTGCACCTGCTGGACTAACATGTTTAAATGAAGTCGCCGCTGGAAGACCTGTGGCTTCTTTTAATTCTTTTACAAGTTGCCAACTATTAAATGCATCTAAAAAGTTTATGTATCCAGGTTTTCCATTTAATACTTCTATAGGAAGTTCTCCATTTTTCATATAAATCTTTGATGGTTTTTGATTTGGATTACAGCCATATTTTAGTTCTAGTTCTCTTGCCATATACTCATCCCTCTCTATAGTAAATTAATCATAAGTTTGATTAATTCCATATTAATTAAATTATTCGTACTAATAAAATTATATGGCATATTTATCCATTAATCAACTATATTTTTTAAAACTCCTATACCTTCAACTTTACATTCAACTACATCACCATGTTTTAAATATACTTGTGGATTCATCCCCATAGCTACACCAGCTGGAGTTCCAGTTGAAATTATATCTCCTGGCTTTAGAGTCATTCCTCTTGATAAGTCACTTATTACAGTAGGTATATCAAATATAAAGTATTGTGTATTAGAATTCTGTCTTACTTCTCCATTTACTACACTACTTATATCTAATTTTAAAGGATGTTCAAATTCTTCTTTATGTACTATGCAAGGTCCCATAGATGTATGTGTATCTAAACTTTTACCTCTAAACCATTGAACATGTTTATCTTGAAGTGCTCTTTCACTTATATCATTCACTATTGTATATCCAAATATATATTCATAAGCATCTTCTTTTGATATGTTTATGCCCTCCTTGCCTATAATTACTGCAAGTTCTGATTCATAATCTAACTTTTCAACCAAATCACCATGTAAGCTTATCTTATCATCCACTCCAATAATTTTATCTGCTCTCTTAGAAAAATAAATTGGATAATCAGGCATAACTACATTTTTTATAACTCCATCTGGGATTTCATTAACATGGTCTCTATAATTAAGACCTAAACATATTATATCTTTCTTAGGTCTTACAATTGGAGAACATAATTTAACTTCTTCTAATTTATAACACTTAGCACTTTCAAATGAATTCTTCTTTATTTTTTCTAACTCTTCTGTAGATACATTTTCAATAAAATCATTCATATCCATATAGATTCTACTTAACCCCAAACTATTTATTTCATATATACTATTTGTTTCTGAATTAAATACACCTATTTTTTCTTCACTACTACTACAAAAAGTCACAAATTTCATTTTTATTCCTCCATTCAATAAGTTGATTAATATTATTTTATTTTTATTAGTTTATATAAATTGTAATAGATAATATTTATATGTCAATATATATCTGTAAATAGAGTTCTAAAAAGTGTAATAATTCATAAATATTAGAATTTATAAAAGATAGTATAATTAATCAGTAGTAATTCTAATAGGCGTTATTATATAGATAGAATTTTATGAGAAATAAAATATAAAAATTATTTACATATAAACTTTAATTAAGTCTTCATTAGCATGGATATTACCTATTTTTAAAACTTCAATTTTATCTATATCATAAGAATTTGTTATAACTACAGGAGTTATAATAGATTTAGCATTCTCTTTAATCTTTTTCAACTGAACCTCCCATGACTAAAGTCACAGGGTTCCTGTTTCATAGAATTTCGCATACTAAAATATGTCTTACCAATTCTCCACAGGCTATCCCCGTAGTTCCTACGGTTCTTACATACGTTATCTATTTTAAACTGTTATTATTCTTAATCCTTCTTTTAGTATATTTATACTCGCATTTATGTCTCTATCGTGAGTTACATTACAACAAGGACAAATCCATTCTCTTATATTTAAATTCTTCATTTCCTCGTTTTTGTACCCACATTTATTGCATATTTGTGAACTTGCAAAGAATTTACCTACCTTTACAATTTGTCTACCATACCAATTAGCCTTGTATTCTAATTGATGAACAAACTCTGACCATGATACATCAAAAATAGAGCGAGATAGTTTATGATTTTTAGTCATATTCTTTACTTGTAAATCTTCTATGCAAATAATATCATTCTCTCGTATTAATTTGGTAGATAGTTTTTGTAGAAAATCCTTCCTTTGATTAGCTATATGTTCTTGAAGTCTTGCAACTTTTAATCTTGCCTTATTTCTATTTAAACTACCAATTGTTTTTCTCGATAATTCTCTTTGTAATTTAGCAAGTTTGTTTAATGACTTTAGAAGATACTTAGGATTTTCTATAAATTGTCCACAACTTGAGATACAAAATTCTTTAATTCCTAAATCTAAACCTATCTTATTATTAGTATTTTCAAGTGCTTCAATCTCTATATCAGTACAACATAATGATACATAATATTTACCACTTGGCTCTCTAGATACTGTAGCATTAAGTATTCTCCCTTGAGGTACTTGTTTATCCCTTACTTTGACCATACCAAGTTTAGGTAATTTTATATATTGACCACAGCACATAATATTTCCATTTGTAAAGTTAGTTCTATATGAAAATCTATTAGTTTTCTTTGATTTAAATTTAGGAAATCCTGCATTTTCTTTAAAGAATTTTTTATATGCGTTTTCTAAATCTTTTAAGGTGTTTTGTAGTGAAAATTTGTCAGGTTCTTTAAGCCACTCTAATTCTTTTTTTAAGTTGGTCAAATCAGAACTACACTGTTTATAAGTAAAATTTTCTTTATCACTTTCATAAACTTCTATTCTTTTAGCAAGATATTTATTATATACAAATCTACAACATCCAAAAGTTTTGTTAATTAGCTCTTGCTGTTTTTTATTTGGATATATTCTAAACTTATATGCTTTTTCCACTACTATCACCTCACTTTACTTGTTTTTCTGATTTTTCCACCCATCCTAATATTAACAAGTGTAATTTTTTTGAACAAGTATTTTTAAGGTTTTTATATCTATTTTTAAATAACATATGTAAGAACCGTAAGTCCTAACTTTTATCATTTTTGAGGTTGTCGTTCACATAAGTTCGCTACTACCTATGCAGTTTTCTTATGAACTTCTTACACTTTCATGCAAGCACAGACTATATCTTATCCTTCGGCATTATCCGTTAAGGTCTACCCACTTCCACTACCGATAACTTGTAGTGTACTTCCCTCAGGAGGAATAGTCGTTGAAGTTTCTCCTATTCGGAGTTTACCTGCTGATTGCCCATTTTAAAGTACTTAGGGTTTAACCTTATACCATCTAACCAATTTTTTCTACTTTCGTAACTTTCACACTTAGGTTTATTTCATCCTTATGTTTTAGTTTGGTTAGCTTTAGGGGTTTCCAGCAATTCAAGCAGTATTGGATAGGTTCTCTCCTATTTCTACATATAAGTTTCCCTATATGCTGACTATTTTAGCTACTAACTCATGACTAAAGTCACGAGTGTGCGTAACTATTTTTTAATCAAATACACCACTTGAAATATACTGTATATATTTATTCCAGTAATAACTATGGTCATATACGAAAACATATATTTAACTTTACTATCATCAACCATTTTACTAATAAAAGAGCCTATAAATCCGCCCAAAACTGCTCCTATTATCATAAATGGTAATCCAGACAAATCATATACTCCAAATCCAGTATTCATCAAAACTGTCACCAACTTGGAAATATTAGAAAATAAAATAGTTATAATGGAATTAAAAGCAGCTTCTTTAGCTGATAAACCAAATAACATTGTAAATGCAACCACATTTATAGGTCCTCCCCCTATTCCTAAGAAAGAAGATATAATCCCTAAAAAAATGCCAATACTAAAATAAGTAATATTAGTATTGAGTTTTATATTTAAACTTTTATTTCTGTATAAATAAACCATTATCAACAAAATAATCATTATAATATTTTGAGTTATTTTTATTATAGCAGAGTTATTTACATATAAAATTGATAAATCTAGTAATCTTTGACCAATAGTCCCACCTAGTATTGATGCTCCAGCAATTAAAATAATTCTCAAATCTATTTTAAAAATTTTCAACTTAATTTGTTTATATGTAGAAATAACTGCCATTGATAACACAGTAAATGATGACAATACACTTATTGTAGACACATCAAATACTCCAATCAAGTCTAACACTGGTTTTATTATTACGCCTCCACCAATACCTGTTATTGCTCCTATAGTTGTTGCAAATATAGCTATTACAAATAAAATTATATTCATTTAAATCATCCTAACTAAATTTATTATATTTTAAATCCCTTAATCATACGTAATCCTCAATAACTTAATCTAGAATTCTCAATACTAAAATTATTTAGGCATTTGATTTTTATACATTAACTCTGCTATTTTTTTTAAATCATTAAAGTTATCCATTAGAAAATCTTTATATCCACAATAATTACTATTAGAATCAATATACATAAAGTTTTTCATTCTTTTACAACCACCACCACATATTCTATAGAAATCGCAGTTTATACAAATACTTTCTTTTTGTATATTTTCATGTAAAAATTTGTGCATTATAGGCTTTCTCAAAATATCCAATAAAGTATTGTCCTTTATATTACCTAAATTATAGTTATCTAGAACATAAAAGTCACATGGATATACACTTCCATCAGCCTCTATTACAAACTGTGGTTGACATTTTCCAATTATCCCACATGTACTTGGTGTTCCTGTAATTAAAAGAGATATAATATTGTCAAACAAATTAATACTTATGTAATTTCCATTATCTAACTCATCTTTCCAAAGTTTAAATACTATTTTATAAAAATTTGCAAAATGTTTAGGTTCCAAAGAATACTCTGATTTATTCTCACAATCTAAATCATCTAAGCAAGGAATAAACTGAATATACTTTATACCAGTTTCTTTTATAAAGTTAAAAACTTTATTGGGATTACATGCAATCTGATTTGTCAAAACACATAATATGTTAAACTCTATTTTATATTTTTCTAATAGCTTTTTTGTGTTTATTATATCTTCATAAGTTCCTTCATTACTTAAATATATACGATTCTCATCATGTAGGTCTTTTAATAAGTCTAATGATAATCCTACTAGAAAATTATTTTTCTTTAGAAATTCACACCATTGATTATCTATAAGTGTTCCATTAGTTTGAATAGAGTAATTTACTATTATATTTTTTTTCGTTTTTTCAATGTACTCAATAAAATATTGAAAAAATTTTAAGCCTGCCAAAGTTGGTTCTCCACCTTGAAAAGCAAACATAACTCTATCTCCAACGTTCAAAACTTTAAATGTATTATCTACTATATTTTTTATAGTATCTTCTTGCATAATACCATATGATTTTATTTCTCTTAAATCACTTACATTAGCATAAAAACAGTATCTACATCTCAAATTACATAATGATGATACAGGTTTAATTAAAACTGATATACTCTTCATTATAAAACCTTCTTTTTTGATATTTTCTACTTATTAGATAAGAGTCTATAATACTCATCCCTTCCTGGATAAGCTCTACCTTCTTCTATTTCTGTTTTCCATCTACTTGAACCAATTCCTTTTACAGGACCTTTTAAGAGTGGGTCTTTTGTTTCTATCATCCAAGTATCCACTTTCTTTCTCAATTCATTTGCTATATCTTGATAGTTCAAATCATTTATTACATTATTTTCTTCTAATGGGTCTTTTCTTAAATCATAAAGTTCTTCTTTTTCATTAGGAACATAGAATTTATCTCTTACAGCTTTACCTGATAAACTTAAATGTGAATCGACTGTAATATATATTTTAGGTCCATCTTCAAAGTTTCTAACATAACTATATTCATTAGTTCTTATGCCTCTCATTGGTCTATACTGGTCATGCCATGTCATTTCTGTAAAGAATGAATCTCTTCCTATATCTTCATTTGTCTTTAATAACTTAACAAAACTTTCTCCATCTATATTTTTAGGTATTTCAGCTTCAATTAAATCTAGTATGGTTGGAAGTAAATCAATATTACATAACAGTGCTTCTTTTTTAATGTTTTTTTGAGAAGAATTATGTAAGACAATTATAAGTGCTGTCTCTAATCCCGCTTCTTTTAACATACCTTTAGCTCCTGGAAATGCAACACCATGGTCTGTTGTGAATATAACAATTGTGTTTTTATCTAGCCCTGTTTCTTCCAATTTATTATATATTTTTCCGATTGCATCATCTAATACTTTTGCTGAACCATTGTATAGAGCTATATCTCTCCTTACATCCTCTGTATCAGGTAAAAATTTAAATACCTCTACCTCATCTAATCCATCTGCATATGGTTCATATTCATCAAAATCTCTATGAGTCTCAAAAAATCCTACATTTAAATAAAATGGTTTTTCTTGATTTTTTTTATGCTCTTCCAAAAACTTAATCACTTCTTTAGCAACTTTTGGAGCCCTGTCCCCTGGCACAGATATGAAGTTATCATATCCTAAGTCATAAGTTGAAGAAAATACTCTATCTTCTATTGGTGGAGCTTCATTTATAGTTTCATGACTTAATCCTATTAAAGTTGTCTTATACCCATTTTTTTGTAACTCCATAGGAAGTGTTGTATGCTTAGAATCTATACAAAAACCTAGATGTGCAAGCCCAATTAATCCATTATTATGAGGGTACAATCCAGTTAATATGCTTCCTCTACTAGGACTACACTGAGGTGCTGCACAAAAATAATTATCAAATTGAATTCCTTTTTGAGCTAATTTATTTATACAAGGAGTATCTACATTATATCCATAGCTATTAAATTTTCTCCCACTATCATGAGAAATCATAAGTAAAATATTTGGTTTCATAAATATTACCTCTTTCTATTATTGTCTATTTCTTTACTATAAAATGATACCGTTTCATAAGGTTTTAATCTTAACTTAGGTTCTAAATCTCTTTCTGTATAATTTCCTATTAAATATGTAAATGGTTTTTCTAAAAATTCCTCACTAACATCAACTTCAACTTCATGGTCATAGAAATTATTAAATACTATTAGCTGTTCATTTTCTAAGTTTCTTACATAGGCATAAACTTTATCATTATCTAGTAAAATACCTCTATAACTTCCTTCAGATATAATGTCTAATTTTTTTCTTAAAGATATCAGCCTTTGATAGAATTTAAAAATCGACCCGTCTTTAAGTTCTTTTTCAACATTTATCTCTTTATAATTTTCAGCTATTTTAATCCATGGCGTTCCATTTGTAAATCCAGCATTTAACTCATTTGACCACTGCATAGGTGTACGACTATTATCTCTAGACTTAGATTTTACAATATTCATTATTTCTTCTTTTTTAATTTTATTTTTTAGCAATTCATTATACGCATTATGAGTCTCAACATCCAAATAATCATTGATTTCTTCAAACCTTGGATTTATCATACCAATTTCTTCACCTTGATATATATATGGTGTTCCTCTTAGTAAATGTATTGTAGCAGCTAACATTTTTGATGCTTCTACTCTATATTCTTCCTTACAAAATCTACTGACAGCTCTTGGCTGGTCATGATTATTCCAAAACAATGCATTCCATCCACCACCCTTTTCTACCTCTGTTTGCCATTCATTTAAAATATTTTTTAACATTATAAAATCAAAAGGTATGTCACTCCACTTTTCTCCATTTTCATAGTCTACTTTTAAATGATGAAAATTAAATGTCATTGAAAGTTCTTTTTCTTTTGGATTAGAATATAATATACAATTTTCAATAGTTGTTGAAGACATTTCTCCAACAGTTGTTATCCCTTTAAACTTTCCAAATGTTTCTTTGTTCATTTCTTTAATGAACTCATGAACAATAGGTTTATCTGTATACATTTCTTTTCCTACATTATTTGTAGAGTCCTTCAAATCTTCATCTTTACCAATTACATTTATTACATCAAATCTAAACCCTTTAACACCTTTATCCAGCCAAAAATTTATAACTTTATATAATTCTTCTCTAACTTCAGGGTTACGCCAATTTAAGTCAGCTTGGGTAATATCATATAAATGCAAGTAATATTTATCTGTATCTCCAAATTTATCCCAAGTACTCCCACCAAATTTAGATTTCCAATTTGTTGGTGGTAGATTATCTTCTTTTCCATCTCTAATAAAATAAAAATCTTGATATTTTTTATCTCCATCTAAAGCTTTTTTAAACCATTTATGTTCTGTTGATGTGTGATTTAATACCATATCTAGCATTAATTCTATATTATACCTTTTGGCTTCATTTACTAATCTTTCAAAATCTTCCATAGTACCAAACATAGGGTCTATTGATGTATAATCAGCGATATCATATCCATTATCTTTTTGAGGTGACACAAAAAATGGGTTAATCCAAATTATATCTACACCTAATTTATATAAATAAGACAATTTATCTATAATTCCCTTTAAATCCCCTATTCCATCATCATTGGAATCATTAAATGACTTTGGATATATCTGATAAATAACTTTTTTCTTAAAATCCATGTACAAATCTCCTTTTTGTCTAGACAAATTTTATATATTTATGATAAACCTTTTCGTTATCAAAATCAATATTTAGACTAAATAAAAAATGTAATCTCCATATTTTTTTATTAACTTGCTTATATTTCTGATTTTTCAAGGATATTCAATCTATATTATGATATTAATATTAAAAAACACTTAGGATAACGTTGACATTAAAAAATGTCTATGGTATATTAATTTCAAGATTTGTCTATACAACATTATATTTTAGAGGGAGGTAATTTTATGAGTACACAAAAAGAGAGTGCACACCATAAAGAGCAGGTTGAACAAATTCTTGAAGCAATTGGTGGAATAGAAAATATAATATCTGCAACACACTGTATTACTAGGTTAAGATTTGCTCTACATTCGGAAAGTAAAGTTGATGTAAAACAGTTAGAAAAAATAGATATAGTAAAGGGAAGTTTTACTTCAAATGGTCAATTTCAAGTTATTATAGGTCCAGGGCTTGTAAACAAAGTTTATTCTACACTATTAGAGATTACTGGACTTAAAGAAGCAACAAAGTCTGAGGTTAAAGAGATTTCTGCTAAAAAATTAAATCCAATTCAAAAAGCTATAAAGATACTGGCAGATATATTTATTCCTATACTTCCTGCTATAGTTGCCTCTGGTTTATTAATGGGTATAAACAATCTACTTGCAAACCCAGGAATTTTTTATAAGCAACCTTTTTTAGAGGTTCATAGTAATTGGGCTGGCATATCTAATATGATTAACCTTATAGCAAATACTTCATTTGCATTTTTACCAGCACTAATAGGTTGGTCAGCTGTCAAGAAGTTTGGAGGAAATCCTGTACTTGGTATTGTATTAGGTCTTATTTTAATTAATCCAGATTTAATGCCTGGTGCACAATACTCTAAAACACCTGAAGCTGTTACTTATTGGAATATATTAGGATTTAATATTGCTAAAATAGGTTATCAGGGACAAGTAATCCCTGTTCTATGTTCTTCTTATATTTTAGCAACAATAGAAAAGTTTCTGACTAAAAAAATTCCTGAGATGGTTCAACTTATTTTTGTTGCTCCTCTTACATTATTAATAACGGGTTTTTTAACTTTTTCTATTATAGGACCTATAACAATGTCTTTTGCTAACTTAATTACAAATGGAATCCTTGGATTATTTGAAATTAATGCGATACTTGCAGGTGCATTATTCGGATTTATATTATCTCCATTGGTTATAACAGGAATGCATCATTTATTCTTAGGTATAAACTTACAAATGATAGGTACCTTAGGATTTGCAACATTATGGCCAATACAAGTTATGGCTAGTCTTGGACAAGGTGCAGCAGCTTTAACTATGTTCTTCATATTAAAAAATAAGAAAATCAAGGGTGTTGCATTAACAGCTGCAATTTCAGCTTGGTTGGGTATTACTGAGCCAGCTATATTTGGTATAAACTTACGTTATCGTTTTCCTTTTATAGCATCTATGATAGGCGCAGGTATCTCTGGAGGAATTGTATCTTACTTTAATGTTAAAGCAGGTTCTATAGGCATATCAGGACTTCCAGCATTCTTATCTATATTTACAGAACAATGGAGTGTCTATTTCTTAGCGATGGGCCTTTCTATAATGATTACTTGTATACTTACATATCTATTCTCAAAGAGTAAATATTTTAATAAAGAATATATAGAAAATTAAAAGAATATACAAATTAAATAAAAAAGAGGGTGTCTCAAAATGAACTATTTAGTTAATGAGGCACTCTTTTTTGTATTAAATCAAATATATTTTTATCATTTCGACAACGGAAAAGAGGCTTATCTCTATTCTGGGACAGCCCCTTTTTAGTATTAAAGATTTCTTCTTCTTGCAAAATCTACAAATCTAAATGTGTCAACTCTATGTCTAGATTCATGATATTGGAACAATCTTGTGTCTTCTAAATATACTTCACTTCGTATCACCACAACATGTGTATCTGTTCCAATATCTAGCAACAACTTATCCTCTTCTGTAACGGGGTTTACTGTTACCTCTTTATTTGCATAACCTATTTTTAATTCTAAATTTTTCTCTATATAATTAAATATTGAACTTTGAACTGCCATTAATGGTATTTCTGGTATTATTTCAAACATGAAGTAATCTTTATCTAAAATAACAGCTTCTCCATTAATTTTTCTAAGTCGTTCAACTGATATAACCTTAGTTTTCGTGTCTATATCCAACTTTTTACAAATTTCTAAAGGCATAATTTCCTTTTTGTTTTTAAGTACATTTATTTCTGTATCCAAATTTTTATTTCTTTGTAATTCGTCAAAACTAATTAGCCCTGCCCCTTCTATTTCAAACTTATTTATATCTAAAACAATAGCACCTTTACCTTGCTTTTTTTGTATAAAACCCTTTTCTAACAAGAGAGCTTCTGCTTTTCTAATAGTTTCTCTTGATACTTGATATTTTTGAGCAAGCCTTACTTCTGTTGGCAAAAATTCTCCTATTGCATATACATTATTTCTTATATCTTTCTCTAAATCTAAATATATTTCATAAAATTTTTTCAAGTAAATCACTCTCATTCATAATTAGTTTTCATACTTATCCCATTTTATATAAATATCATATTATAGACTAAACTGTCAAATATTATTAAATTTCATAAAAATAAATTACTTCAATGAGATAATTGAGTTATTGGTTATTATGAAAAATATATTTATGTCTCATTTATTTTTACAATATTTTATTAAGTTTTTATATAGATTACTTAAAATAAGTATGTACAAAAAAATAAACTCCAAATATTAGAGTTTATTTTTTATTTATAACTATTCCTAATTATTTTGAAATACAGATTACAAAATAAACACTCTATTTAATTATATTATCTGCCTAATAAAAATAGAAAATAGACTCCTCAACAATATGCAAAAACCTACGTCTTTGAATCTTGATTTAACAATTCCAAGCACAATACCCAAAACAGTACCTATCATGATTTTTGAAATAATTACTTCAAATGTATAGCTAGAATTGTTATACAAAGTTATGTAATTTCTTATAACATCTATATATCCTATATTATAAATACCAGATAATATAGATGTTATACATATAATTTTACTCTTTGACTTTATAAAATTACTTAAATAGTTCCATAGATACTCTCTAAAAAATAACTCTTCAAATATAGGAACTATCAATGCAGACAAAATCATCATTGTTATGTTAAAAAATACATAACCTTTTCTGCAATAAGTTGAGACTATTGCTAAAGCTAAAACCACTATAAAAAGTATCAACTTACATTTTTTAGTAAGTATATTGTTTTTATTTTCTTTAAATGCTTCTGTGATTTTTCTATTTTTAACCCTGTTATACAAAGAATTATCTTTTAAAAATAAAATTAATGATAAGCCAACTAATGTAAAAGAAATTAAGTTTATAATATTAAAATTTTCAAGAGTAAATTCAAATTGACTTAGAAGTATATAATTCAAAATCATCCTCAAGATTTGAACTATAAGCATCAATAAAATAGAATCTATAATACATTTTTTATAACTATACTTCATCCCAATTTAAATCACCCCATGTATATGCTAATCGTAAAGTCCATTTAATACTCTACTTACAGTTGCCTTACTCCAACTTGTTTCATTCGAAATTTCTTTATAGCTTAAACCATCTCTTCTTAAATTTTTTATATTGTTTATATCATCATCCGTAATTTGTTTTTCTTTTGGCTTAAGACTATTTTTATAACTTCTTAGTCTATCTAATTCTGATTTCAAACTATCTACTTCAAACTGCTTTTTTTGAAGCTTACTCTCATAAGAATCTCTCATTTCATTAAATTCTTTAATATAGTTTACTTTCCAGTCCTCATCAATTTTTGTTTTAAATATACCCATACTTTAACCTCCTTAAATTTTGTTACTCAAGTTATGTATCGATTATAAACATTAATTTCTATATTTATCTTTAAAACCCTTGTACATAACCACTAGATAAGTTAGTAAAATTCAGATATATTTTTACAATTTTAAGTATATATTAACAATATAAAAAAATATAATGTCTTAATACAACATATTATATATTAAAAGTTGTTAAAATGAACCTTTTCATATTCCAAATCAGAGTCACTATATGCTTTCTTTTCTTCATCAGGATATCCTATAGAAATTATACATTCTACACTGTACTTATCAGGTACTTTAAGCTCTTCTCTAATATACTTATCAGCTTCTATATCATCATTATGCATCCTGTTTCTAACCTGTACCCAACAAGAACCTAATCCTAGTTCATGAGCTTGAAGTTGTATATAGGAAGCAGCAATACTCGCATCCTCTATCCAAACATCATTTTTTTCTTTGTCTCCAATAATTACAATAGCTAAAGGTGCGTTTTTTAAGAAAAACCCACCCCCTTTAGTTCTACATTGAGATAAGTTAATAAGTTTTTCTTTATTATCTACCACTACAAATTCCCATGTTCTAAGCCCCTTTGATGATGGTGCCAAAAGAGCAGCTTTTAGTATTTTATCTAGTTTTTCTTTTTCTACTTCAATATTTTTATACTTCCTAATACTTCTTCTTTTCTTTAAAAATTCAATCATCTAAACCATCCCTTTCATAATATCATTCAATAAGTCTATATAACACGTCTACTAACATTAAAAATATATTATTTACCCTTTGTATGATAAATACCTTTTACAATATTTTATCATAACAATAAAAAGATTTCTCCTTTCCTAAAAAACTCATTTCTCCAATTTTGATAAAACCACATTTTGTAAGAAGTGCATTCATTTTTGAATTTATTGAATATGTATCACTCTTTAAATATGATACACTATTTTTTTCAGCCAATTTTTCCGCAAAATCAACTAACTTAGATGCTATTCCTTTCTTTCTAAAGTTTGGATTTACGGCCATTCTATGTATTACCATAGCTTTTTTATTAGAAGACCAATTTAGACCTACATATTCTTCTGGATCTTCATAATTAAGACATATAAACCCAGCTATTTCTCCATCCATTTCTTCTACATATAAATCTTGTTTCTTAATATCTGAAACAAAGTCTTCGTCTGATGGATAATTCTCATCCCATTGTGTATTATTATAATCCTTCATTTCTTCTACTGTTGATTTTATAATTTTCATAATTTTTTCTAAATCATTCATATTGGCTTTTCTAATCATAAAAATATCTCCTTATATTAATTTACTATCTCTTCACTTTAAACCATTCTTTTTCAGCATTTTTGCTCATTTTTTCTAATACTTTAGTTGCAACCTGCTTTTCTTCATCTGTAAAATTCTCAAAACACATCTCTATACTTCTATTCTCTTCTTCAATTATCAACTCATAAACTTCTAAAGATTTATCAGTTGGAGTTAAATTATATCCTCTTTTATCAGACTCATCCTGCTTTTTATCTACATATCCTGCTTTTATTAATTTCTGTATGGCTTTGGTTGCTGTAGCCTTATCTACCTTCAACATATTTGATAATTCCACAAGGTTTATACCAGGATTTTCACAAACTCGTGTCAAAAATGTAAACTGTCCTTTTTGCAACTTTAACTCCTTGTACTTAATATCATTTATCGAATTTACTGCTCTAGATAAAGTACCGACTTCTCTTAATATATTACTGTCTAATGCCTTAATCAAACACACCTCCAATTAATATGTTGATTTTTAGTTGAAAGTTCAACTTTATTCAGATATTACCATATATTGGTTGAAAGTTCAATTAAAAAAACAAAATTTTTAATATTACTCTTTCCCTTTACTAAATACTGTTAAAATTAAAAGCTGTTAATTGTATCTACAACAATTAACAGCTTTCCTTTAATATACATTATATTTTTACTATAAACACTATCTATACGATATATTTACATACTTCATCTGCAAACTCTGTAGTTGATGCTGAACCACCTAAATCCACAGTTAATTTACTTCCCTCAAGAAATACCTTCTCTAAAGCTGTTTCTACCTTTTGTGCATTTTCATACTCACCTAAGTATCTAAGCATCATTACTGATGATTGAATAAGTGCTGTAGGATTAGCTTTATTTTGACCAGCTATTTGTGGCGCACTTCCATGCACAGCTTCAAATATAGCACAATCTTTACCAATATTTGCACTTGGAATTATACCTAGCCCTCCAACAAGACCAGCTCCTAAATCAGATAGTATATCCCCATAAAGATTTGGCATTACCATTACATCATAATTTTCTGGATTTAAAACTAAGTTCATAGCTGCTGCATCTACAATTAAATCATCATACTCTACATCATGTTTTGACGCTACTTCCCTAAATACATCTAAGAACAATCCATCAGACATTTTCATTATATTTGCCTTATGTATGGCTGTAACCTTTTTTCTCTTATTGTCTTTAACATAGTTACATGCAAAATCAACTATTCTTTCACTTGCACCTCTTGTTATTATCTTTATACTTTCAGCTGCATAGTCACCTATTTTATGCTCTATTCCAGCATACAAGTCTTCTGTATTTTCTCTTACAACTACTAAATCAACATCTTCATATCTTGATTTTATACCTTTAAAACTTTTAATCGGTCTTAAATTAACATACAAATCTAATGCCTGTCTTAAAGTTACATTTACACTTCTAAATCCTTTCCCTACAGGAGTAGTGATTGGACCTTTTATAGCTATTTTGTTCTTTTTTATACTATCTATAATATATTCAGGAAGAGGAGTACCATATTCTTCAATAACTGCCTCTCCTGCATTAACTTCTTCCCATTCTATCTCTACCCCAGTAGCTTCTACTACCTTTTTCATAGCTTTCGCAACTTCTGGTCCTATTCCATCTCCTGGTATAAGTGTCACTTTATACATTAAATATTCCCTCTTTTCATACTAATTAGCTTGATTTTTAGTGTAATTTAATTTTCCACCAGCTTTTAATACATCAACTTCTTTTGCTGATAATTCTACTTTAACTTTAAAAGAAGTTCCTTTAGTTGTGTTCTTAACTTCCAAGATTCCATTATCTAAATTATCCAAAATATTTGGTATCTCAAGATTATCTAAAAGAGATAAGTTTTCATAATCTTTCTCATCATAAAACTCCATTGGAATTATACCACTATTTATTAAATTAGCTTTATGGATTCTTGCAAAGCTCTTTACTATTACCCCTTTAACGCCTAAGTATAGTGGTGCTAAAGCTGCATGCTCTCTACTTGAACCTTGCCCATAATTATCTCCACCAACTATAAATCCACCACTATTGTCTTTTGCTCTTTGAGGAAACTCTGTATCTACAGTGTTGAAACAATAGTTTGCAAGATATGGTATATTACTTCTAAAAGGAAGTAACTTAGCATTTGATGGCATTATATGGTCAGTAGTTATATTATCTTCTGTCTTTAATATAATTTTTCCATCTATAGACTGACTTAGCTCTGTATTAAGAGGGAAAGGTTTTATATTAGGTCCTCTAACTACTTCTACATTACTACCTACATCAGCAGGTTTTATTATCATGCTATCATCTATCAAAAACTCATTTACATCTAAGTCTGTAAATTTAATATCAAATTCTCTTGGGTCTGTAAGTTCTCCTTTTATTGCACTTACTGCTGCTACTTCTGGGCTCACTAAGTACACTTGTGCTGATAGAGTCCCACTTCTTCCATAGAAGTTTCTATTGAAAGTTCTTAAAGACACAGAATCAGTACCTGGAGATTGCCCCATACCTATACATGGACCACAAGAATTTTCTAGTATTCTGGCTCCAGCACTTATTATATCTGCTAAAGCTCCATTTCTAGCAATCATCTCCATAACTTGTCTTGAACCCGGTGCTATTACCAAACTCACATTCTTATGCACCTTATTTCCTTTTAGAATTTGAGCAACTTTCATTAAGTCTTCATAAGAAGAATTTGTACAACTTCCTATCGCAACTTGGTCTATTTTAATTTTTCCTATATTTTCAACTTCATCTACATTGTCTGGACTATGAGGTTTCGCAGCTAATGGTTTTAATTCATCCAAGTTTATAGTAATCTCTTCATCATAAACTGCATCTTCATCTGATTTTAACTCTATCCATGCATCTTCTCTTCCTTGACTCTTGAAGAATTCTAGTGTTTTTTCATCACTTGGGAAAATTGAAGTAGTTGCTCCAAGTTCAGCTCCCATATTTGTTATTGTAGCTCTTTGTGGAACAGATAAACTTTTAACACCTTCTCCACCATACTCATAAACTTTACCTACTCCACCTTTTACAGTTTGTTTTCTTAACACTTCTAATATTATATCTTTTGAAGATACCATATTATTTAATTTTCCAACTAGATTCACTTTACAGACTTTTGGTGCTTTTATATAGTACGCTCCTCCTGCCATAGCTAAAGCAACATCTAATCCACCAGCTCCAATAGCCATCATGCCCACACCTCCAGCTGTAGGTGTGTGGCTATCAGAACCTAAAAGTGTATCTCCTGGTGTTGAAAATCTTTCTAAAAACACTTGGTGACAAATACCATTTCCTGGTTTAGAGAAATAAACTCCATATCTATCTGCCACTGTTTGTATATATTTATGGTCATCTGCATTTTCAAATCCTTGTTGTAACATATTATGGTCTACAAATGCTACACTTCTTTTAGTTTTTACTTTATCTATACCCATAGCTTCTAATTGAAGATATGTCATTGTTCCAGTAGAATCTTGTGTTAAAGTCTGGTCTATCTTTATACCAATTGAGTTTCCAGCAACAGCATCTCCATCTACTATATGTTTTTTAATTATTTTATAAACTATATTATCTCCCATATTTTCCTCCTAAACAATTATACCTTAAATATATGAACCTCTAACTGCTTCTTCCTCTGTTGTTTCCTTCTCATGTGCTAGTATATCACAATATAATTGAAGAATTTCTTTATCCATTAAACTTCTTTTTAATCTTATTGATGTAGCTCTTATAGCATTTAATAGCTTGGTAGCGTTTTCTGGAGAAATATACATTTCATATTCACTCAACTTATTTATAACTGCAGCTCTTCCTGAATGTTTGCCTATTACTATTTTTCTCTCAAGATTTACTTCACTTGGGTCAAATGGCTCATAGTTATGTGGGTCTTTTAAAGCTCCATCTGCATGTATACCAGATTCATGGATAAACATGTTATCTCCAACTACTGGTTTCCATGTAGGAAGAATTCTTCCTGATGCCTGTGCTACATACTCACATATTCCTCTAAATTTTCTAGTATCTATATTATTTAAATCACATTTATAGACGCACTTAAGAGCCATTAAAACTTCTTCTAATGCTGCATTTCCTGCTCTTTCACCTAATCCATTTACTGTAACTCCAACATAATTTGCTCCTGCTGCTATTCCTGCAAGTGCATTTGCAGTTGCCATTCCAAAGTCATTATGTGTATGCATTTCTATGTCAAAATTAGTTCTTTCATAAAGAGTCTCTATCGCATTCTTTATAGAAAAAGGATTCATAACTCCTACTGTATCACAATATCTAAATCTATCTGCCCCTGCTTGTTTTCCAACTTTTATAAATTCAGTTAAAAAGTCTATATCTGCTCTTGAAGCATCTTCTCCATTTACTGAAACATATAATCCATTTTGTTTTGCAAATTCAACTGTTTTAGCCATATTTTCTAAAACCCAACCTCTAGAAGTTCTCAATTTATTCTCTATATGAATGTCAGATACTGATATTGATATAGCTACTGCATCAACACCACAAGAAATAGATTCTTCTACATCTTTTATTACTGCTCTATTCCAAGCCATTATATCTGATTTTAAGTTTCTACTACATATGTGCTTTATTACGTTTTTTTCATCTCCACCCATAGTAGGTATACCAACTTCGATTTGGTCAACACCTAGGTCGCTTAACATTTCAGCAATCATTATTTTTTCTCTATTTGCAAATACAACCCCAGCTGTTTGCTCTCCATCTCTTAAAGTAGTATCTACTATTTTTATTTCCTTTGCTCTATCTTTTGATATAATGCACATATTAATGCCCCCCTTAGTATACTTTTAATTTTAAAAATATTCGATTTTATTTTTCATTGATACCTCTAACTTATGATTATTTTTTTATTTTTTATTCATTTTAATTTCATTTGCAATTTATTTTTTTGCCTTTTCATATCTTGTAATCTATTATATTACTTTATATCATTTATTGCACTATATTTTTTCTTTTTTGTGAAAACTTCTTAAAAATGAAAGTTATTATGTTTTTCTTGCATTTTAATTTAATCTTTAAATAGATTTATTTTCAAAAAACCTTTAAAAATAAACCTCTAAAATTCCTCCTAAAATTTAATTTAAGCTACATTTTATTTTAAGGTATCTTCATATATTTCTAAACTATATAAATAATAATCAAAAAAATTACTAAAAATACTTACAAATATGATATTATTAATTGATTAATAAAAAAAGAAAATTTTTCATGAAAGGTAAGATAATAATGGATTTTAAAAGCTTAGGGATTAGTGAAAATACAATAAATATTCTAGGAAAATCAGGAATAATAACACCTACACCTATACAAAAAGAAAGTATTCAATTGATAAAAGAAGGAAAAGATGTAATAGCAGAAGCTCAAACTGGTACAGGAAAAACACTTGCTTTTTTGCTTCCGATATTTGAAAACATATCATTAGATATAAATGATATACAAGTGCTTATACTTTCTCCTACAAGAGAACTAGCTATTCAAATAACAGAAGAAGCAATAAAACTTAAAGAGTCTAAAGATGTAAATATCCTAGCTGCATACGGAGGAAAGGATATTGGTTCTCAAATAAAGAAATTAAAAGGAAATATTCATATGATTATAGCTACACCAGGTAGACTTTTAGACCATCTAAATAGAAAAACGATTGACCTTAGTAAGTTAAAAACTTTTGTTTTAGATGAAGCAGACCAAATGTTACTTATGGGATTTAAAAATGAAGTTGAAGCTATTTTAAAAGAAACTTCAAACAAAAAGCAAACATTATGTTTTTCTGCAACTATGAATTCTCAAGTAAAAAAATTAGCTTATAGATATACAAAAAATCCAGTTATAGTTTCTATCCAAAAAGAAGAAATTACTCTTAATAATATAAAACAAGAAGTAGTGGAAACTACAGATAGAAAAAAATTGGATGCCCTGTGTAGAGTTTTAGATGAAGATAATCCTTTTATGGCTATAATATTTTGTAGAACTAAAAGAAGAGTTGACAATCTTGAAGAAGCTCTCGCTATAAGAGGATACAATTGTCAAAAACTGCATAGTGATATTGCTCAGTCAAAACGAGAAAGAATAATGAAATCATTTAGAAATTTAGATATACAATACTTGATAGCTACAGATGTGGCTTCTCGTGGTCTTGATATATCTGGAGTAAGTCATATATATAATTACGACTTACCAGAAACATCTGAAGACTATATTCATCGTATTGGTAGAACTGGTAGAGCTGGTGAGGAAGGCTATACATGTGCTTTTATTGACCCTAAAAATGAACGAATGTTAAGTGAAATAGAGACAGCTATTGAATCTAAAATTAGTAGAAGAATTATAGAATTGTAATTTATAAACTAATTAAAATTCCAATAGTATATAAACACTATAATCTACAGAAAGTAGGTATTAACCTTTTCTTTATTATAATACTCTTTTACATTGAATAAAAAAGCTGTAACCTTTATGATTACAGCTTTTTCTGTCTATTCTTAGTTTTATATTATCTGTTTCAAAGTTGTTTAATATTAAGCTTTGCAAATAATCTCAATAAATATATTATGTTCATTATATCTGCCAAATTTTAATTTATCAATTTATTTTTTAACCCTATTTTATCATATCTAAATAGTAATATACTCTATTTTTATTTGACTATATTTTCGTCTTATTAATTAAATTATCTCTTTTATTTAAAGTACTACTCATTTTATAAATTTTCAATATTTTCGTTTAATTCGGCTGGCCATTTAGCCTCTGGATGTTCCTTTGCAAATTTCTTATTCTTATAATGCCCTAATGTAAGGAAAGGAACTACTATAGTAAATAGACCAAGATAACCACAATATCCATATCCATATTTAACGATATTACTTAATCCTGTAAGTGATATAAGCATTGACACTACCATTATTGCACACGCCGTAAATACCCTTCTTTTCATTTTTGAGGAAAGGAAAGAAAGAGCTTTATGGTCTTCAAATCTATTTACAAGACCAAATATAGTAGTTACTCCTGTAGACATCAAACAAAGGAATAATGCCACATTATAAATTATATATATAGTATGATTTCCAGATTGACCTGCTACATAAAGAGTAGGAAGTGTTGTTTGCCCAGCAGCAATAATTTCTTTATACCAACCCATTAACATAGTTACAGCAAGCCCTAATGCAACTGCATTCATAATAAATGAAATTACCATTGCCTTAGTAGCCTCTTTTGAATTCTTAAGAAGTGGTCTTGAACATCCTGCAAGTGTAGGTATAACAACTGATTGAAATCCTGCATAAATAAAAGTATTTAGTATTGGCTTAATATAGCCAGGTGTAAAGCTCGTTCTATTTGATAATATTCCAGTTATTTCTGGCACCTTAGCTTTTATACCTACTATAAAAATAGTAAGTGTGCATACTAATATAGCTATGGTCATTGCTGTAGCAGCTTTAGATACAAGCATAGCTCCAAATATAGTAAATACAAGAAGTACAATCCCAATAATAAATACAGCTATAAAGTAATTCACCCCTATACTTTGGAATACTGCTGCTGCACCCGCTATTACAGCACTTACAGCTATTAAAACCATAAGATAATAATATATTTCCCATATTATTTCAAGTTTTGGATATGGACTCCAAAGTTCACAAAATAAATCCTTATAATTCCTACAATCATTATTATTATACATTATAATAACTTCTCTCATGGTAGCAGTAAGTATAATCATTGCTAAAACTGCCATGAATGGTGCTGTCCATCCATACTGCACATAATACTGAGTTTCTTGGTTGCCAGTTGCAAATCCCCCTCCTGCATGTGAACTAAAAAGAACACTTGCAACTCCAAAAATAGCTAGCATAGAGCCAGTTACTTTTGCTTTCTTTACATTTTTTTGCATGAAACCATCCTCCCCTAAAAATGATAATGAAAGTTTATATTTTAACACTTTCTTGATAAAACAATAACATTTTTGTTTGTTAAATTCAACCAGCTATTTTTAATAAAATTATATTTTTAACTCCTTTTTCCTTATATATTAAATATTTTAAACATATTCATTTTATTTTTTAGCTTTTTTTAAATCTATTTTGTTTTTTACTTTTATGAAATTTCTTTCTTAATGTTAAATTTTATACAAAATATTGTTTATTATTAAATAAGTATTATTAAATAATTATTTAATAATACTTATAATATATGAATTTTGCTATAGTATCATATTTATTGGAATTATTAAGCCTAATAATAATCAATGTAATTTTTTTAACAGTGCATGTATAAATAAATAAACTTGCTTTATTTATTCTATCATTATTAATACATGATAAAATTGTTTATTAATGAAAATATTTTCTCGTTAAAAATAATTTTTTTATAATATTTCATGTAATACTACATTAATTTTTTTTAAAATAAATATAATAAAAAGGAGTTATCTCAAAATTGATTTTTTTCTAATCAAATTTTAAGTTAAACTCCTTTTAAATATCATCTCAAAACTTATACACTTATAGTCAGCCCTACTCCAACTTCATTTACACTTAGTATTTCATTCATCTTAGCTTTTACCTTAAAAGAAACACAATGACAAGGGTACAACATTCTTATTCTTTCTTTATCTAAATATTTGATTGTGCTATCTAGTCTATTATCCAATTCAAAAAGATGAAAACCACCTAATATACCAATAATTCTGTCATCTTCACATACCTTTTTAGCATACTCCACTATATTACAAATTCCACTATGAGAACATCCTGTAATAATAAAAAGCCCTTTATCCGTTTTACAAGCTATGGCAGAATCATCTAAAACATAATCATCTTCCCATAAGTCTCCTGCTTTATATTTGCCCATTTTAGCTCTTTTTTCAAAATTATGTATAGAAGGTATTTCACCTAAAAATATACAGTTCTCACTTATATTAAAAGGTTTCTCTTGAGGATTATACATGAAAATTTGTTTAATTTCATCAACAGAAAACGGAGCACCTATATTCTCCTCGCCTTCTTTTTTAGTTATAAAACAATTAGGATGTGCGACAAGTTCAACCTTAGACAAATCATATTTATTTTTCAGATACTTTACACCTTTTGTATGGTCATTATGTCCATGAGAAAAAGCAATATGAGTTAAATTGCTTAAATCTATATCTAGTTTTTCGGCATTTGATATAAATATATCTGAATATCCCGCATCAAATAAAATCCTATTTCCATCAATTTCAATATAATAGCTTACTGCTGGTTCTCCAACAAAGTACCTATCAATATATGTATTATTATCAGCGAGAACTTGTATCTTTAACCTTTCCATGATAATCACTCCTTAAATTATTATTTAGTTTAATAGTACGATATTACAAAATATTTTACAATTTAATATCTTTAATTTTCACAATAAAAGGAGAACTTTACAAAGTAAAATTCTCCTTTCATAAACTGTCTTCACTATTTATTTTTACAAATATTTATCAATAAATAGCCCCAAACTTAAAATCTATACATGTTGTATATTTGTATAATTTGATATTTCAGAGTTAACTGTATACAAATCATCAATACTTAAATCATGTATATCCTTATGACCAGAAACTCTAGCAAAAGTCTTAAGTTCTTCTAAACTCACATTTAAGAAGTTTGCCACTCTGTTAGCACTATTTTCTATATGTAATCTTTTTCTTAATCCCTCATCTTGAGTAGCTACCCCCACAGGGCACTTACCAGAACCACATATACGATACTGTTGACATGCCGCTGCCATAAGAGCAGAACTTGCAATGGCAATTGCATCAGCTCCCATAGCTATTGCCTTAGCAAAATCAGTAGATATACGAAGTCCACCTGTTATAACTAAGTCTATATCTAATTCATGTGTATCTATATATTTTCTAGCACGGTGAAGAGCAAATATTGTTGGGATTGAAGTTGCATCTTTAAGCAATTTTGGACTTGCTCCAGTAGCTCCACCACGACCATCAATAGTCACAAAATCAGGCTTAGCATAAGCTATAAATTCCATATCTTTTTCAATATGTCCTGCTGAAATTTTAACACCAATTGGGCGACCTTCTGAAACTTCTCTAAGCTCATCTACAAGTTTCTTTAAATCTTCTTTAGACTGTATTTCTTCAAAACAAGATGGACTTATTACATCTTGACCTACAGGCTTATTTCTCACCTTTGCTATTTCTTCAGTAACTTTTTCACCAGGAAGATGACCTCCCATACCAGGTTTTGTACCTTGACCAATTTTTATCTCTATGGCATCAGAATTTCTAAGGTTTTCTTCAGTAACACTGTACTTGTTTGGTACATATTCAAAAATATACTTGTATGAAGCTTCTTTTTCTTCTGGCAGTATACCACCTTCTCCACTACACATAGCTGTCTTATTTTTAGCTGCACCCTTTGCTAAAGCTATTTTTAACTCTTTAGATAAAGCTCCAAATGACATGTGAGAAATATAAACTGGATTTTCTATAACCATAGGTTTTTTTGCTCTTTTTCCTATTATTGTTGTTGTATTTACTTCATCATGTTCATTTAAAGGTAATGGATTTAATTGAGCACCCATAATTAAAATATCATCCCAAGAAATTACTGGAAGTTTAGTTCTCATAGGTTCTATTATAGACTTTCCTGTAACAGCCATTTCGTGAATTATATCCATATGTTTCTCAACTTCATCATCTCTTCTTAAATATGTATTTAGGTAATTTAAATCACCTGCTTTTTCACTAGTTACTTTAGCTTCCTCATTGCTTTCATCTTCTGCTTCCTTTTCATCTTCCTCATAGTAAACAGTACTTATTTTTCCAAAATAACTGCGACCTTTTGTACATACAGGGCATTCCCAGTCTTCACTTAATTCATCCCATGTTTTATCATTTTTAGATTCATCGTAAATATATCCACAAACACTACATTTATAAATTGACATATTATTTTCTCCTTATGTTATATTGACATTAAATATAATTAAAACTTGAATTTATATAAATTTATAGGAGGCTATTTGTATAAAATACATTTATAGCCTCCTCTTTAATTCACTTTATTTAAATATTACAGTTCAGCCTTCCATAATCCATGTAAATTACAGTAAGCATATGCAGAAATTACTTTATCATCATCATTCAAAGCAAATTTAACTACAGGTTCTCCATCTACTGCTAGACATTTACGTTGACCACCTTGCTCAGTCATAAGATATACCCATGCTATATGATGCTCTTTAGTCATCGGATGAGCAACACTACTTATTTTAACAGTAACAATATTTCCTTCTACTTCAATAACAGGTACATGTTTTTCAACTGCTGCATCTGTTGTATTAGGAACAAGTTCCTTCATAGGCTTTCCACAACAGAAAACAGGTACACCACTATTTTGTATCATTCCTATAAGGTTTCCACAAGTCTCACATATAAAAAATTTTTGTTCACTACACATAAACTCACCTCATTAATTATTTTTTAGAATTTGAAAGCTTAGCCTACTTGACTACACTTTTCACAGTTATTACAAATCCCTTTAAAACTTATGTTATAAGATGTTATTTTTATGTCTGTTTCATCTGCTATTGATTCTTTTAAATTATTAAGAACTTCAGATTCTAAGTCGTACACCTCTCCACATACTTCACATATTATATGATAGTGATTATCCATTCTACCATCAAATCTATCTGGATTTCCTGGAATACTAACCTTTCTTATAAAGCCATGTTCTGTTAGCTGGGCTAAATTTCTATACACAGTTCCTAAGCTTAAATTTGGATTATCTTTTTTTAAATTTTCATATAGATAATCCGCAGTAGGGTGAACCGGATTATTTAATATTTCATTTAAAATCAGTTCTCTTTGTTTAGAAAATTTCATAGTTAACATTCCTTTTTAATTATAATAATTTTTAATAGTTTTCAGCTTTTATATTGAAGTATGCCTTTGGATGATCACATACTGGGCATTTTTCTGGTGCTTCAGTACCTACATACACATGACCACAGTTTTGACATTGCCAAACAACCTCTTCTTCTCTTTTAAAGATTTTTCCTTCATTTAAGTTTTCTAAAAGTTTTAAGTATCTTTCTTCATGCTCTTTTTCTATTTTTCCAACAGCTTCAAATAAATAAGCTATCTTATCAAATCCTTCTTCTTTAGCTTCTTTAGCAAATTTTGCATACATGTCAGTCCATTCATAGTTTTCACCTGCTGCTGCATCTTTTAAATTTTCCTCTGTTGAAGGCATTCCATCGTGTAAAAGTTTAAACCATAACTTAGCATGTTCTTTTTCATTGTTAGCAGTTTCCTCAAATATAGCAGCTATTTGATTATAGCCTTCTTTTTTAGCTTTTGAAGCATAGTATGTATATTTGTTTCTTGCTTCTGATTCTCCTGCAAATCCTGCCATTAAATTTTTTTCTGTTTTAGTTCCTTTTAAGTTCATAATTAATTCCTCCCTTTTCAATAATAGTAATGATTACTATTTCTATATTTATATAATATATCAATTTCCACTTTTTGTCAACTATATATAATATTCTTTTTTTTATTTAAATATTCTTATTTTCAGATATTTTATTTAAAGCATGTATTTTAGAATATACTTAATATAATATATAAACACACATGACAGTCTCCTCTCTTGCTACTATACCTATCGCAAGTATTAAAATAATCGTGATTTAATAAATACAAAAAGAAACGACAGATTGAAAAATCAAAACTGTCGCTTCTTGGACACATGGATATATATACTGTACGACAGATTTTTTCTTTGTCACCATCTGTCAGCTTAAGTAAAAGAAATACCATTTATGTTATTTGTGAGAATTCTTTTTATGTTTTGTCCCTTTTTTCTTAGATACGGTCATAACTTTATCGTAATTGGGCGTAAATGCAAGTAGAATAGCTGTCAGAATTAGAATTACTGCCAAAGTTATAACGCCAATAAGAGGCTGATAAATAGTACTAGTACCATTGTCATATCCAATGAGACCAAGACCTGCCGTAATCGGATAAAAGTCTGTGAGATTTCTTCCTGCAACAAACACACCACAGAATCCATACACAAATGCAATCCCTACGCCTGTCATAAAGGCATTTTGTTTACGGCTAAAATAAACAATAATCGGCAAAACAGCAATATAACAACACAGATTAACAACTAAAATCTGAGCTAAGGATTTTACGACAAGTGTAATGGATATATCTATATTGCAAAATATTAATCCAAAAATAACTGTGCATAAGAAGCTGAAAAGACTTAGCAATACAGTAAGACTTCCAGCCATAATTAATTTTCCCACTAATAATTTGCGTAATGAAACGGGGGCAGTCAAGATGTTCTTTAAGGTTTGGTCTGTATATTCGCGGTTAATAAGATAGCCTCCAATGAGCGTAATTCCAAATGGAAAAGTAAGGCTGAAATTGTTCCAGATAACCCCATTTGCAAAACTCTCATACGTTAGAGGGTCGCTTCCGTTGGAACTAACAATTTGAAAAACCGCCAGTAATACTGAAAACAGAACAGCAACAACACCAACCCATAGAATATTATATCGCTTTATTTTTTGAAATTCCGTAGTAATTATATCAATCATAGATACCTCCTAATTCTCTTGCTTCTTATATATCACACAGATTAGCAGAGTTGCCATAATTGCTATTAAGCATAAAATGCCTACACATGCATGGGTTGATAGTAGATATGGCTGTCTAAGTGCTGTATATTCACCAGTTGGATCTCCCCAAGATGCCATCCACCAGCGCATAACAATGGGCGCAGGTAATATGCTTAATAGCGGGTTATTTGGTTCAAAATTAATAAGATTTAAGGATATACCAAAATTGAAAATAGTATATACAAAAGAAAGTATAATGGAAAAAATATAGCTACGATTAAAATATACAATGAGTACTACAACAGGAAGTGCAGTAATAAAAAACATAGCTCCAAAAGTAATGCTCATTCCTAATTTTATAGCAATCCCCTCTACTGTTCCAACAATGAAACCTCCAACGATAGTAGCACCTAACCCGACAACAGAGTAGCAAAGTGATATCACCATCAGCACAGCCAATTTTGCCAGAGCCAGTTTTCCTCTTGGCACTGGCACTGTTGCAAGATTTTTTAATACGTCGTTATCTCTTTCTGTGAAAAATAGCTGACTGGCAACAATACTCAATACAATTGGTAGTAACAAAAAATATCCAAAATTGATAACTAATTTGAACAATTGCTCAAATGGCAAGTTGTCCTTTGCAATCAAGACAGTTGCAGGAATTGGGAATAAGCAAGCACCTAAAATAGAGGTCAATATAAATTTTAATCGCTTGATTTTTGAAAATTCGCATAAAATTAGATCAAGCAATTCCTTCACCCCCTGTTACTTTTTTAAAGTAATCTTCAAGAGTATCCTCACACAAATGAGATTCAGATACATCAATGTTGTTTTGAATAAAAGCACGATTTATTGCTGCAACTGAAACATCTGTATCATAAAGCATAATATTGTGATTATCTGCTACTTTGAAATTTTTCATGTTAAGTTGAATTTCCAAAAGCCTTGCTGCCTGTGCTGCATCAGATACAGCAAAATGTATGTATTTATTGTTTTTTTCTTCCAGTTGGGCAATACTTTCTTCCTCCAACAAAATACCATGGTCAATAATGCCTATGTCATCTGCCAACAAGGAAATTTCAGAAAGAATGTGACTGGATATCAAAATGGTTTTACCTCGTTCTGTGCAGAGATCACGAATAAACTTTCTTACTTCTGCAATACCAATAGGGTCAAGTCCATTGATAGGCTCATCCAAAATCAGCAGTTCTGGGTCATGCATAATGGCGAGAGCAATCGCCAGCCTCTGTTTCATACCAAGAGAATATTGAGAAAATAACTTTTTATCATTGTTAGGTAAACCGACTACTTCCAGTGCTGATTCCACTGCATTTTTTTTTGGTATCCCCCTAAGCCTTGCAAAGATTTTGAGATTTTCTGTCCCTGTAAGATTAGGATAAAAACCTGGTGATTCAATCAAACATCCAATTCGAGGAAGAAGTTTCTTTTCGTTCTTCTGAATATCTTGACCAAAGATTTTAATTTCGCCAGTGGTTGGTTTTGTTAGACCTAACAGCATTTTCATAGTGGTCGTTTTACCAGCACCGTTTCTTCCCAGCAAGCCGTAAATGCGACCTTTCTGAACGTGAATATTCAAATTAGAAACACTCTTTTGAGTGCCATACTGTTTAGTTAGATTTTTTGTTTCAACAATTAAATTATTCATAGATAATAAAAGCCTCCTTTGTTTATCAAAGTAATCATACCACTTCAATCTTGCATTAACCTTACAACAACCTTGTATTAACCTTGCAACTTTAGAACTTACAAAAAATCCCCATGTGGACACATGCCACATGGGGAAAAATAACGTTATATTAATGGTAGTCTCACTGTAAATACGGTGTACTTTCCAATTTCGCTTTCTACTGAAATCTTACCACTCATTCGCTCCACCATCTGACTGACGATAGATAAGCCAAGACCACTGCCTTTTTCTGAACGACCCTTGTCACACTTGTATAGCCGCTCAAAAATGTGTTGTAAATTTTCTTTGGCAATCCCAACACCATTATCCTCAACACAGAATAATACCATTTTAGAATCCTCACTCATGGTAATCTTGATTTGACTAGCCTGACTGTGATCAAGAACATTCTGAACCAGATTATTGACCACACGTGAATATCCATCTGAATCGAGACTTACCATGAGTTGCTTTTCTGGGATATCAATTTCAAAATCCAGTTTCTTTTCATAGAATATGGGAATCCAGTCTTTCAGAATATTCCGTGACAGCTCTGCAATTTCCATAGATTCTATTGATAGTGTAAATTCATCAGAGTTCAACCGGAACCAGTCAAAAAGAACATCAATATAATCCTTGAGGTCGTAAGCTCTGCGCCGAGCAATTTCAATATATTCCTCACGTTCATTCCCGATGACGATGCCACTGTGTGCGGCATCCAGATAGCCAATCAAAGTTGTTAATGGTGTACGAACATCATGAGATAGACTGGTCATGAGTTGCTTACTAGCTTTATCCGCCTTTTTCAGAGAAATCAGCTTATTTTCATAGTCGTATACAATCTCATTAAACTGATAAACCAATGGAGCCATAACATCACGTGGCTTAACTAGTACCTTGCGATTTTCATTTCCACTTTGTACATCAGCAAGTGTTTCTTCTATATCTTTTAGTCTACGCCTAATATTCCCAAGCTTGGAAAAAGCGAATATAGAAAGTAGAAGTAGACCAATTGACAACAAGAGCAATAGGAAAATTATCGTTTGCGAATCCATTTTCATACCTCCATGTTGAATTGATACCCAATACCTTTTACTGTTTGTAAATATACGGGTGATGACGGGTCTAGTTCAATTTTTTTTCGCAGACGACTTATAATAGCCATGATATTGCTGTCATCATAGACATATGGTTCACCCCACACTGCTTCATAAATCTGCTGTTTCGTCAAAATCTTCCCCTGATGCCTTGCACAGAAAAGAAGTACACCAAACTCCTTCGGTGGAAGCAACATAGGTTCTCCATTGGTAATTACTGTATGCTGGTCAAGATTAATCAACAAGCCTTTAAAAGAGAGTTGCTGTGGTTCTTCATTCTTTGGATTAAAACGGGTATAGCGTCGGATTAAAGACAGGACACGAGCAGTAAATTCGGCAATCTCAAATGGCTTGGTCAGATAGTCATCTGCACCAGCTCGCAAGCCATGCACTTTACTGTAATTATCGCTTTTTGATGTCAGCATTAAGATGGGAATACTGCTGTATTTTCGTATTTGTTCCATAGTTTCAAAACCATCCATACCTGGCATCATCACATCGAGAACCACTAACTGATAGTCTTGTTTTGAAAGTTCAGTAAGTCCATCTTTCCCAGAATGACAATAGTTAGCTTCAATCTGTTCAATGGAAATACTCTTTTTTAGCAAAATACAAAGATCTTTATCATCATCTATAATTAAAACTTTATTCATATAAATCCCCCTTTCTACATCTATTGGTAGGCTTTTTTATCTCTCTAGGGATTAGCCATACTGTAGCATCTTGATAGCACTTAGGATGCACCCCACAACATGGTATTAATCTATCCATATGAGGAGTTATACCTCATTTTTCACTCACTTATTTAAGTGTAATTCATATTTATACTTCTAACACCCATTAGTATATTTCATCATCTTGAAAAAATCAAGCGTATTATAAGTGTGTTTGAACAAAGCAAACACAATAATCCATCTACTATAAACATATAAAGCACAGACGTATAAATGTCGAAGATATAATGATATAAAAATTCAAAAAGGGAGTTGAGCTTAAAATTTGATTAGAAAAAAATCAATCTTGAGACAACTCCCTTAAATAATTCTATTATTCAGATTTAAAGTTTAGTTAATCTTTAGTTTTTTATAAAATTACTAACATATTAAGATATTCTAACTATTTTCATCTAATTCTCCTAAAATCTTATGAATATGAATCATCAAATACAATTCTTCTTGTCTTGGTAATTCTCTAGAGTACTCCTTATATATATAAGCTCCTATTTTTTTTACACATTCATATTCTTCCTTACAATTTTTTTGAACTTGCTCATATATAAAATCTATTTTTTCTTTTGATGGTTCATTAGCTAGAAATCTTTGTGAAAAAGCCTTTAGATGCATTACAAATCTCCTATAATAAAATGACTCTTTATTATATACAATAGAAAAGTGATAATGAACTATTTGTAAAATAGCATTTACAATTTTAGTACTTCTCTTATTTCTATCACTATAAGGATTATCTTGTTGTGCATTTATAAAATGACCTGCTATATTACCAATTTCCTCTTCTGGTAGCTCTAAGCCAAGAACCTCCTTAAAAGCAGTAATCGCATATCTTCCTATATCATATTCTTTTGGGTTAAACTCCTTAATTTCAAACAAATAGTGATTCTCAATCATTATACCTTCTTTAAAACGTCTCACTGCAAAGGCTATGTGGTCAGTTAAAGCCAAATATATATGGTTCATAAGTTTTAAGTTATATTTTTCTATTCCATATGTGATTATCATTTGAGCTATACCAAAGTATTCTGCATCTATTTCTGATGCAAGTTGTATGATACTCTTTTTTATATTTTCATCATGAAGAACAAAAGTTTTTTCTATATCTTCTTTATTTAACTCAGACCCAACCTTATAATTGTGACCAATACCTTTCCCCATCAATATTATTTCTTCGTCATTATCATCCTTTGCAAGTAGCAATGAATTGTTCAATACCTTTGTAATATACATACTAAAACCCTCAATATATGTTTATGTTTATTTTGTTATTCCATTGTTCTCTATAACTTCTTTATACCAATAAAAACTATCTTTCTTTATTCTTTTTAAATCTAAAACTTCATGGTCTGTTCTGTTTATATAAACAAGTCCATAACGTTTATTGAAACCTTGTGAAGAACTTAAAAGGTCTGTAAATGACCATGGACAATATCCTATCATCTCTACACCATCTTCAATAGCTAATTTACATGCATTTATATGACTTCTTAGATAATCTATACGATAGTCATCATGAATTTGTCCTTCTTCTAGTATATCTTTTGCTCCAAGCCCATTTTCTGTTATTATAACAGGTAAGTGGTACCTTTGCCAATATTCGTTTAGAGCTACTCTAAGACCCGATGGGTCTATCGCTGCTCCATATTCTGAAGCATTTAGATTAGGATTCATCGACATTTTAAATAATCCATACATACTAAAATCAACAGTTCCTTCTCTTAATCCAAATGGATGTTGTGAATCCTCATATAAAGCTTCTGCACAGTTTGTTCTATAGTAATTTACAGCTATAAAATCCATTTTAGATTTTTTAAGTATTTCTTTATCCCCCTCTTCCATATGAGGAATTATATTTCTTTTTTCAAGATAATTCATATAATACCCTGGATATTCTCCATAATGATGCATATCAAGCATATAGTACACTTTGAAGTTATCATTCATTCTAGCGGCATACACATCTTCTGGTTTAGATGTAAGAGGATATGTTACAGATGATGATACAGCTGCTCCAATTTTACTTTCTTCTATCATTTCATGGCATGCATTAACTGCTAAGGCATGTGCTAAACAAAGATTATAATCCATCTGAGCTCGCATCTTATCTATCTTCCATGAGTCTGTTTCATCATATATATTAATTCTCTCCTCCACTCTAACAATTAGATTCTGTTCATTATGTGGTTGCCAATACTTTACTCTATCTCCAAAATACTTAAAACATATTTTAGCAAATCTTTCAAAAGCATAGACAGTCTCTCTGCTTTCCCACCCATTATATTTCTCTACTAGTACAAATGGAAGGTCAAAATGGTATAAAGTTACGAATGGCTCAATATCACATTCTATTAGTTTATCTATTATCTTGTTATAAAAATCTATACCTTTTTGATTTATCTCTCCCTCACCATCTGGAATTACTCTTGCCCATGAAATTGAAAAACGATAGGTCTTCATACCTAACTCTTTCATTAATTCAATATCTTCTTCATAATTATGATAAAAATCCGATGCTATTTTAGTATCTGCTTGTAAATGAGATTTTTTAAAAGAATTGTAGTCAGCTACTGTTCTTCCTTTATTGTCTTCATTCCAAGCCCCTTCTACTTGAAATGCAGAAGATGATGCTCCCCATAAAAAGTCCTTTGGAAATCCTGTATTCATAAATATTTCTCCTTTTACATTAATTATTTTCTTCATTAATTCATTGCAATAAGTTCACTTTTTGAATATACTTGCCTGATTATTTATTTTTTACTTATTTCTAGTTAAATTAACTTAGTTATTAGCTAATACCAATGAAATTATATTATCATTAGTTGAAACATAACTAGGTTTGCAAGAAATTACTTGTCCAAAATCAAACGTATTATTTACTATAACTGGTGTAGTTACATCATAACCAGCCTTTTTTATTTTATCTATATCGAAGGATATAAGTTTATCACCTTTCTTAACTAAATCTCCTTGATTAACGTGTTTTGTAAAATATTTACCATTTAATTCTACTGTATTAATTCCAACATGTATTAACATCTCTGCTCCATTATCCAGTTTTAATCCTATCGCATGTAATGTTGGAAATAAAGAGGCTACTTCACAGTCAGTAGGTGCTGTTATTACTCCTTTTTTAGGTAATACAGCTATCCCTTCTCCCATAGCTTTTGATGCAAATACATCATCCTTTACTTCTGACAACTCTATACATTCTCCCTCAACAGGTGAAGTTATATCAATAACGCCATCTTGTGTTTCTACTTTTATAACTGAATTTTCTTCTTTAGAAGATTCTTCTAAATCTTCAAACCCTACTAGATACGTTGAAATAGCTGAACCAAAAAACGCTATAGCACAACCACCTAAATAACTTAAAAAACCTAGTGCCCCTGCCTCAGCATATACAGGTATAGTTAAAACACCTTGGTTTGCAAATGCATTACCATAAGCTCCACCCATTCCCATTATGGCACCTCCAATTGCACCACATATTACAGCACATACCATAGGTTTTTTCAATCTAAGATTAGCACCATATATTGCAGGTTCAGTTATACCAAATAGAGCTGTTATAGTTGCAGACATAGAGATTGTTTTTAAACCTTGGTTTTTTGTTTTAAAAAATACCCCTAGAGCAGCTCCTGCTTGTGAAAAGTTAGCAGCTCCTGCAAATGCCAATAAATTTTGTCTTCCTGTCTGAGCTACATCACTTATACCTATTGGTAACAGTGCTCTATGTGCTCCAAATATAACTAAAACACACCATAATCCTCCTACAAATGCTCCACACAATGCAGGGCTTAGTTCATAAATATACTTGTAAGAAAAGTTTATGATATTTCCTATATAGATACCAATTGGTCCAAATAAAAATAATGTTGCAGGTAACATTATAACTAATGATAATGTAGGAACCATTATTATTTTTATTACTTCAGGAATATACTTTTCTAATACTTTTTCAACATATGAAAGAGCCCATATAGCAATAATTATTGGAATAACAGATGATGTATATGTAGCTTTGGTTACCACCAACCCTAAAAATCTAACAGTCTCTTCACCTGCCATCAAAGTCGTAAAAGCTGGATAGCAAAGTGTGGCTCCTAGTACCATTGATATTATTTTATTTGCATTGAACACTTTAGCCGCAGTATATCCTAGTATAATTGGCATAAAGTAGAATATAGAATCAGCCATAGCATTTAAAATGATATAACTTTGAGTTTCTTTTATATCTACCCCATGTTTATTCATATAATACATGGCAAGAACTGATAAAATACCTTTAATCATACCAACACCTGCTATAGCAGGTATTGTAGGTGTAAATATACCAGCTACTGCGGATAATATAGAATTCATTATACCTTGTTTTTCTTCATTTTCATTTTTTTTACTTACTTCATTTGATTGAGGCACCATTTTTATAACCTCATCATACACTTTTTTTACTTTATTACCAATTACAACTTGTATTTGACCCATACTCTCAACAACAGTTATTACTCCTTCAGTTTTGGATAACTTATCTTTATTCACTTTAGAAGAACTTTTAACCTTAAATCTGAGTCTTGTCATACAATGAGTCACTTCATTTATATTCTCTTTTCCTCCTACGTTTAGTAGAATTTCTTGAGCTATATTTTTATAATCCATAAAAAAATCCTCCATTTTCAATTATAGGCTTTTTGTTTTATGGCCATTTAAACAAAAAAAACGAACCAAATAAATAGATTATACCCATAGTACTCTATAGATAATCTATAAAAATTGATTCGATCTTGCCTGCATTACCAGTAACACGTCTACTGTTATAATATTCAAATTTGTTAATTTAATAGTAACACAAGCGTTTTCTTAATTCAACTATAAAATATAATTTTTTAGTAAATAATAATTATATATTTAATTTATTTTTTTCAATAGAAAGTACTTGATTAAAATTTTTAAATGGTATATTATTTGCATTATAAAAATACCATTCGGAGGATAATATGAAAAAAACATCTAATCAAGAACTACTTTTACTTACTATTGTTGCATTTTTCTGGTTTTCGCAATATGTATACATACCTTTCCAAAATCCATATTTAAGTGCCTGTAATGTATCTACAAATATGATTGGCATAATAATAGGTGCCTATGGAGTTTCACAATGTTTGCTAAGACTTCCTGTTGGAGTCTTTGCTGATAATATAAATAAACACAAAATATTTATATTATCAGGAATTTTTTTTGCTGGTTTAGCATCTCTTATAAGAATCTTTTCTCCTGGAGGCAATGGTTTTCTTATAGCTAATATTTTATCTGGAATATCATCATCAACTTGGATTTCTTACATGGTTCATTACACCAACTTTTTTTCTGTAGAACATCAACAAAAAGCTACGAGTATGATAATATTAGTAAACAATCTAGGAATGTTAATTGGATTTGTTATGAGTACTTTATTTTATGAAAGGTTAGGAATGACAACTTTATGTATCATGAGTGTCTTATCTTCAGTTATTGGCACAATTCTAGCTTTAAATATAAAAGAACATAATTTAAATAATATACACAAAAAAACATCAATTAAAAACCATTTATCTATATGTATGGATAAAAGACTTATATTTTTTTCTTTTATGGCATTGATTCAACAAGGTATTCAAATGTCCACAACAATGTCGTTTACTACTCAAATTCTTAAAAATTTAGGCTCTAGCTCTACCCTTATAGGCTTATCTTCCATATTTTACATGCTGTGTGCTGTTGCTTCTTCTGGCTTTGCTTCTACTAAATTTTGCACCAAATATGGACCAAAATTTTGGATTCCTTTAGTATTTCTTTTAATTTCAGCCTATTGCTTTTTAGTTCCAACAATAAAAAATATTACCATAGTATTTAGCTTACAATTGCTACCAGGTATATCTACAGGTATACTTCTTTCTTACCTTACTAGTGAGTCTATGAAAAACGTACCAAAACATCAGAAATCTACTGCAATGGGTTTTTTTCAAGCAATTTATGCTATAGGAATGTCTATATTTCCAATGCTAGTTGGTAAAATATCAGATTATATTTCAATTCAATATGGCTATTTTACCTTAGCTATTATAGCTATAATAGCTTCTATATTATCTTATACATATTATAAAAAAGTAGATTTAACTCTTAACTATGATATAATACAATCATAAAAAAATTATATGTTTAGGAGTTTTTATGAAAAACTTAAATGCCACTGAAAAAATTATTGATTATATTAAATTAAATATTCTAAATGGAACTTTTAAAATTAATAGTAAATTGCCCAGTGAGAGAAAGATTGCTGACCTGTTTAATATAAGCAGAATCCCTGTAAGAAATGCTATAGATATACTTTGTAAAGAAGGAATACTTAGGGCTGTACCTTACTCAAGTCCTGTAGTTGAAGGATTTAAAAAAATTGACCTGTTTGATGATAATGAAGTATATAAAAATCACAATATACAAGAATTTTACGTTGAATCTTTAAGAGCAAGACAACTTATAGAAAGTGAAGCTACAAGATTGGCAATTTTAAATGCTACTACTAAAGAACTTCAAAAAATAAGACATGCTTATTTGAAGTCAGTAGAAGAACTAGATAAGGTTTCTCAAGGTTTTATAGAAGAATGTTATGATGCTGACTTACAATTTCATAAGGAAATAATATTGGCTTCTCATAATCCAATTTTTATAAAATATTATGAGTTAATACCTAAAACAATTTCTTCTAACCAATACTTTGGGTTTAAATATAGAAATTCTCTACAGGATATGATTAGTCATCATAACGAGATAATGATGGCATTTGATAATAAAGACTCTGACTTAGGTTATACAGCAATGTACAATCATTTGGAAGATGTCATTCAGTTATTTCAACATGATTAAACTTCTACTTTATCTTAAATCTATTTATAATAAAAAAATCTCAAATTTAAATAAATTGGGATTTTTTTATTATAAAATACGTAAAAAGGCGTCGCCCTATTCTTAGCACGACACCCACGATTAATTTAAGTCTATTAAAATTTCACTTACTATAGATTTTGCATCTTCTATTATATACTTTGGGTCAACTTCATAAAATTCTCTATCTATAAATCTGTCAATCTTATCTATACTTTCTATAGAATCACTTGTAACAAATAATACAATAGATGCATCTTCTATATCATAAATTGAAAGTTCATTTTTTATATTATCATTCTCTTGAATTTCATAAACTAAATCAAATCCTAAATCATTTGCAGCTTCCTTAAGAGAATTTAAACTTCTTTCACTTTCACAAACTGCTACTATCTTTTTATTCATATTTCAAATACCTCACTAATTCTACTCCGGTACAATCATTACTATACATTTGGCTTGTTTAACCACACTTGCTGTTACTGAACCTATCATTCTTGTAAGACCTTTTTTAGTAGATTTTGTCATAACTATAATATCTACATTATCTTCTTTTGCTTTTCTAATTATCTCATCTCCTGGATATCCAAAAGTAAAGTGTACTTTAACATCATACTCACCCATTATCTCTGCTGCTTTATCCAGGATTCTTCTTCCTAAGTTCTCAGAATTCTTTATTTCTTCAGCCAGGGATATGCCATCAATAAATACTAGTTCTTTTACATTCATTATCTCTACTTCGACTTCATCTTTTTTGAATATTCCTTGTATAAATTCCAAAGAATGCATACTTCTCTCTGTCCCATCAATTGGTACTAATATTTTCTTTCTATTCATGTCACATCTTCCTTTCTTACTTTAGAATAATTAAGTAAAATATATATTCTAAGTTATAAAATATATAATAAATCTTTACTTTAGGAATTAATATTAATAATATGTATAATAATTTTAATATTTGTTATTGTGTTAATTTTATAATATATAACTAACAGTGTCAATGAACAAAATTGTAATTAAAAAAATAAAGGTTATTAGTCTACAAATACATTTCTTTTTAATAAATTTTTCAAAACGTCTTCTGGAACTGGTTTAGAAAAATAATAACCTTGTAAATATTCACACTCCATATCCGCTAATTCTTCAGCACATTCGGCAGTCTCAACACCTTCTGCTACAGCCTTCATATTCAATTTATTTATAAGAGCTATAATAGTTTCAACTGTAAGTTTGTGCCTACTATCTTCATTCATAGACCAAATCAAACTCTTATCCAACTTAATTATTGAAAATGGTAAAGAAAGCATATTAGTAACTCCAGAATAAGCAATTCCAAAGTCATCAAGTGAAAACTTAACCCCTAAATCAATTAATCTTTCCATTGTTTCTTTAATTATATTAAAAGAACCCAATGCCACAGTCTCTGTAATTTCAAGTTTAAACTTAGTTGGTGATACATTGTATTTATCCATAATGTAAAGTAAATCATCAGCCAAATTTTTTTGCATACATTGCACTACAGAAAGATTAACAGCTATATTATCTAATTTCAAATCCTCAAAATCATCACTAGCTATAAATTTACATACTTTCTCAAAAGCTACTAATCCAATTAAGTTAATCAACCCTGTTTGTTCTGCAATTGTTATAAATTCATCAGGAGGTATAAAACCTAAGTCTTTATGTTCCATCCTAAGTAATGCTTCAGCTGAGGTAAATCTACCTCTACTATTAGAAAATATTGGCTGATAATAAACTTCAAATCCATCATTTTCTAATGCCTCTTTTAAACAATTTTTAATCATATGTTTCTTCTTTATCTTTTCCCTTATAGATGCATCTGCATAAATAACATGTTTTGAGTCAGAACGCTTTGCTTCATGTATAGAGAAATCTATAGCAACTATAACATCTTCTGTTGTTTCAGCATTTTCTGGATAATAAACTACAGCAATACTAGTTGCTAAATTAAAGTTTATCTCTTCTACTAACCAAGGTTTTTTGAATCTTTCTTCTATTTTTTTAATAATCTCTTCTGGCTCTATACCTAGTTGACTATTTACAACAATAGAAAATATATCTCCTCCTATTCTGTATACATGATTTACATCATGTATATGAATCAAATATTTTCCAACTTCTTTTAATGCAATATCTCCATTTTTAGTCCCAAAAGTTTCATTCATAAATTTAAAGTCATCAAGTGCAATTGTGATGATAAATCCTGATTGTTCAGTATTGATATTCAAATCTAACTCTTGAATAAAAGATTGTCTATTGAGTACACCAGTAAGGTCATCAATAATAAGACCTCGATTCTGCATAGAAAGATATGTCAAAAGTAAACTACATGCACATGCAGCTCCTGTAAGAAGATATTGTAAAAAAACCGCCTGTAATATAATTGCTACAACTGAAACTATAAGAAAACCTCTAATAGCCCATATTTTTGATTCATGCATTGCTTTTCTATATTTAAAAGATAAAAATGCTGAATATATTGCATAAAAGAAAAAAGATGCAAAAGTTGCAACATACCCATAACCCCGTATATAACCTGTTTCTTTTGACAATCCAAATAGAATATTTGTAAAAGGATTTGTAATAGATAAGATTATACAAACTATGAGTGGTATAGATAAAAATAATAACCTTTTTTTCATATACCTTATATCTTGATAAATAATAGCCATCACATAAAACGATACAAGTGCTGCTGGTATTGGCAATAATAATAAATATATTTGATTCAATAAAATAGTAATAAAAATTGGAATTTCATCTACATTGTTTAGACAAAATGAGCCTAAAATATTTGAAATTATAAATAAAAATGAGAATACTAAAAGTGCACAATATATTTTGTTTTGTAATGTAGGTATAAATTTACTTCTAAAAAAGTATACCATTAAAAAGATAACTATAACTGCAGAAAAAATCTCATATTCTATATGCCATACCATAAACTTCCCTCACTATTAATGTTTAATTTTAATTATTTTAATAATATAATTATTTTATAATTCATCTTGAGTAATTTTATGGAAAAATTTTTATTTTATAACTTTTACATCAAATCCCCACTAAAAATCTAAATTTATTATAATTCTTAATACACATATAGAAATTAAGCGAATAGCTCTTTTGCTTTAGTAGCAATTCTTTCACCAAATATTATAGCCTTCTCATTTTGTACTTCTGGTCCTTCAACTGAATGTACATGTCCCAAATGTATAAATGGCTTTCCTAAAGAGCCTCCTCCAGAGTAAACAAGCATACCTTTGACCATCAAGTGACCTACTATAGTAAGTATTGCAACATCTGGACCTCCACAGACATAGTCGCATGTAGCAAAAACAGCGCCTAATTTTCCAGCTAAGTTGATTTTCTTTGAATCTTCATCAAACCATTTTTTTACTTCCCAAGTTGTATTTGCTAAATAAGTTGGTGTTCCAAATATTACTGCCTTACTTTCACTTAAATACTCTGAATCAATATTGTCAAATCTCATAAGTTTAACATCTATTCCATCCACTTTTTTAGCCCCATCTTCTATCAGCTTAGCTACCTTTTCTGTGTTTCCACTTCTTGTTTGATATAATATCGTAATCTTCAACTTAAATTCCCCCTTATTTAATAAAAATAATTTATTATATGTAAAATTATAGCATTAATTTTGATATACTACAAAGAACTAGTCGATTATTTTTTTATTAACTATTCACTTAAAAAAATCCCTAAATTTATTACTTTAAAAGACTCCTAAACTCACTTTTAATTTGCTTATTTCAATTTCAACTATATCTGATATTTCTTCAAAAGACATTCCTCTGTCATAAAGTTTTCCTGCAATTTTGATTTTTGCATTTTCTTCACCCTTTTTAATCAATGCTCTGTTTTCTTTTTCTATTACATTTCTAACATAGCGTTTTGCAAATGGCTCATTATTATCATATAAAACTTTATATTTTTCCTTATTTTCTTTTACAAAACTAAGAGCTCTTTTATCTTGTTTTATAGCTTCTGTACAAATTTCTTCTGTCTGCTCTTTTACAAATTTTAATGCCATTCCATATTGTCTTACTGCCTTTAAGCATATACCAATAGTTTGTTCCTTTACAAATTCTAGTGCCATTCCATTTTGTCTTACTGCTCTTAAACAAATTGTTTCTGTTTGATTTTTTACAAACTTCAAATCAAGCCCATTCTGTCTCACTGCTTCCATACAGATTTCTTCTGTTTGATTTTCTACCCATTTTAGATTATAACTACAATGCTTAACTGCTTCCATGCATATTTTTTCTGTTTGTTTTTTTACCCTTGCTAACCCAAACTCGCTGTTTCTCACTGCTTCTATACAGATTTCTTCTGTCTGCTCTTTTACATATTCCAATGCAGCACCATTTTTTTCAACAGCTCTTAGGCATAATTCCTCTGTTTGATTTTCTATGTATTTTAATGCTGTTCCATCTTGATTAATGGCCACCATGCAAATTTCTTCTGTTGGCTCTTCCACAAATTCTAACATTCTCCAGTCTTGTTTAACTGCCTCTAGGCATATTTTTTCTGTTTGATTCTGAACACATTTTATTGCATTACAATTTTGTCTAACAGCTTCTAGACATATATCTTCCGTTTGATTTTTTATGTATATTAAATTTAATCCGTTTTTTCTTACTATTTCTAAATATTCATCTTCTGTCTTATTATCAAAATCATCATTATCTATTGATTCAAATATATCATTTTTATTTTCTTGCATATCTTATACTCACCCCTTATAAATTTTACAAAATTCAATAAATTTACTCTCATTTTTATTCTATCAAAGAATATAAAATTTTTTGAGTCTTGTTTTTTTTTACATAATCATTTGTATGTTAAAAAATAAATTAATTGCTCTAATTCCAGTATACAATACCCAAAATATGTGGTATATTTTAACTATAATATATTTTTATATATTATTGTCAGAATATTTAAAGTTAAATTTATATAGAATATTTTTATTTATATATCACTTATGTTTGGATATATTTTTCTTTTTTCTTGTTTAGTTTTCGGGTTAGTAAGGGGTTAGTAATTTAGGTTTTCATGGGATATTATTTTTACAATTAGTTTTAATCAATCTAATTTATATATCTTGTAATTAATAAAACTAAATATGATTTAAATAATTCCTTGAGATAAATTTAATAAAACTTAGAATCCTTGTCTAAGCTTAAAATACTAAAATTATTGGGAGGATGTAAATGATGGACCAAATTAAACGCTTACATGAATTGCAACAAAAATCATACTTGACTAAAGAAGAATTTGAGGAATTAAAAAACAGCACATATATTGAAAAATTTGAATTAAGAGATGAATGTGATAACTCTTATATTTATACATTTTATGCTAATGACAAATGTAATGATATAAAATTTATAAAGTCTCAATTTATTGTTACACTTATAAAAAGCGGTTTCTTATGTGAATGTGGTGGTGTATTTAGACAAAAGAAAATAGTTGATGAATATGATTACGGATATAATGCTATATATAAATGTGATTCTTGTGGAAAAGAACTTGATAAAGAAGTAGAAAATTATGACTAAATAACAGAAGAACTATTAAAACATTTTTGGCAAATGATAAGTAAAAGTAATTCTGAATTTGAACTATACCCCTCTTAGCAGACAGTTAAAATATGTAAAACTGTCTAAAAGCTAGGAGGGTTTTGTTATTTCCAATTAAATTCAATTCACCTTAATTATTTAATTCAATTTCATACTTTTTTATTTTCTTATATAAAAGACTTTTGTGTATTCCCATAACCTCTGCTGCTTTGGAACATTTCCAATTGTACTTCTTCAAAACATCAATAATTAAACTCTTCTCATAATTCTCAACCATTTCATGAATTGAACAATTACTATCCACATTACATTGAGCTACTCTGCTGATATTATCCATCTTAGAGGGAAGGTCACACATCATAATGACCATATCATCACTTACAGCATAGGCGCTTTTTATTACGTTTTCTAGCTCTCTTATATTTCCTGGCCAAATATAGTTAATAAAACAATTTTTAACATTATCACTTAGAACTTTCAATTTCTTATATTCAACATTTAATTTATTTAGTATATAATTTGCTAGCAATAAAATATCATCTTGTCTGTCCTTTAATTCCATCATATGAATATTTATTACATTTAACCTATAGTATAAGTCTTCTCTAAACAATCCCTCTTCAACCATTTTACTTAAATTCTTTCTTGTAGCAGAGATTACCCTTACATCTATCTTTATAGTCTTAAGACCTCCAACTGGTTCTATCTCACTTTCCTGAAGAACTCTTAAAAGTTTTGCTTGCATGGTCAAAGGCATGTCGCCTATTTCATCTAAGAAGATTGTACCATTATTCGCAACTAAAAACTTACCTTTTTTACCTCCCTTTTTTGCTCCTGTAAAAGCTCCTTCATCATACCCAAATAGCTCTGATTCTAGTAGTTCTTCTGGTATTGCAGCACAGTTTATACTAACCATAGGTTTGTCTGCTCTACTGCTATTATTGTGAATTGCTCTAGCAAAGACTTCTTTCCCTGTACCTGTCTCACCCGTTAAAAGTACTGAGAAGTTGGTTTTAGAAGCTTTCATACCTGTTTTCTTAAGTTCTATGAAATCTCTATTTTCACCTATGAGCTTGTCAAAACTACATTTATCCTTGAACTGTTCTTTATAATATTGTAGCTCCATATATTCTGACATTAACTTTTTAGCTACATCAAAGGATTGCAGTCTAAATTTAACTTGAGCTACCCCTGCAACTACTTCTCCATTCTCATTTTCCACATAAGATCTACTTACTATTACACTTTTTTCTTTTGTTTTTCCACCTAAATAATGATGTATGGCTCCTTCTTCACAATATTTATCTCTCATAATATCTAACATTTTTGTATTTGGTATAATACTTTGTATATTATGTTCTATTATATCTTCTCTTTCTTTCCCTAAGAAATCACAATATTTATCATTAATATCTATGATTACTCCATCTTTATTTACAACAATAAAGCCATCATCAGTCATGGATAACACTCTTGCAAATATATCCTTATACCAGTGCTCTTTCATTGTCTCATCCCTCCACTATCACCTTCAGCAAAAATAATAAGTCTTACAATACAATATTATAAGACTTACCATTCTATGTATTCAATGTTTTCTAGAAGTTACCTATTTAATGACTCTATCATCTCAGGTAGAATTTCATATAAATCCCCTACAATTCCATAGTCACATATATCGAAAATAGGAGCTTTGGAATCTTTATTTATAGCAACTATATATTTAGAATCACTCATCCCTGCTAGATGCTGTATTGCTCCAGATATTCCACATGCAATGTATAACTCTGGTCTAACAGTAGTTCCTGTTTGTCCAACTTGATGAGAATGTTCTATCCACCCTGAATCTACTGCCGCTCTTGAAGCACCAATTTCTGCCCCCAATTTATCTGCCAATTCTTTTATTAGTTCAAATCCTTCTGCTCTCTTTAATCCTCTTCCTGCTGATACTATTATTCTAGCATCAGTTAGATTTATGGATTTCTTTTCTTGTGGAAGCATTTCTACTAGTCTAGTTCTAATCATTTTTTCAGTAAGTTTTGGAGTAACAACCTCTAAAACTCCACTCTCTGATTCAGTTCTTACAGCTTTTGACATAACACCTGGACGAACTGTTGACATCTGTGGTCTATTTTTTGGACAAACAATAGTAGCCATTAAATTTCCACCAAAGGCTGGTCTTGTTTGTAATAACTTATTATCTGTTGAATCTATTTCAAGTTTTGTACAATCAGCAGTTAGACCTGTCCCAACTTTTCCTGCAATTCTAGGTGCGATATCTCTTCCTATAGAAGTAGCTCCAACTAGTACAACCTCTGGCTTTTTCTCTTCAATTAAACCTGCAATTGAAATTGCATATCCATCAGTTGTGAAATCTTTAAGAAGAGGGTCATTGATATAATATGTTTTATCAACACTATAGTGAAGTAAATCCTTTACTTCTTTCTCTACTTCATATCCAGCTATTACAACTGCAAGTTCTTTCCCTAGTTGGTCAGCAAGCTTTCTTCCCTCACCAATAAGTTCTATAGTAACAGGATTAATTTTGCCTTCCCTTTGCTCTCCTATTACCCAAACTCCATTATAATCATTTAAATTTATACCTTGATTAACTTTTGCTCTCATCATCTTAACACTCCTATACTAGTTTCAAATCGAATAGTATTTCTATTAATTTATCAGCTTTTTCCTTTTTATTTATACCTTCGATTATTTCATTATGCTTGTCTTTAACTGGTACAAAAGACTTGTAAACATTTGTAGGTGAACCTTTTAATCCAATTTGAGTTGTATCAATATCTAAATCTGCAAGTGTTAACACAGTAATCTTTTCATCCCCATTATTGTAAGCTTCTAAGATTCCTTTGACACTTGGATATCTTGGACTATTCAACTCTTTTATAGCAGTTAGTAATACTGGCATCTTTGCTTCTATTAAATAATCTCCTGTTTCTGTATAACGAGTTACTAGTAATTTATCACCTTGAACCTTTACTTCTTTTGCATAGGTAACTTGTGCCACTCCCAAGAATTCTGCAACCTCTGGTCCAACCTGAGCTGTATCTCCATCTATAGCTTGTCTTCCACAGAATATTACATCATACTTTCCAACCTTCTCTATAGCAGCAGCAATAATTGTTGATGTAGCCCAAGTATCTGAACCACCAAAAGCTCTATCTGAAATTAAATATGCTTCGTCAGCTCCCATTGCCAAAGCTTCTTTTAAAGCACTTTTAGCTTGAGGAGGTCCCATGCTTACAACCTTAATCACTGCTCCTAGTTCATCTTTTATTTTTAACGCTTCTTCTAAAGCATTTCTATCATCTGGATTAATTATACTTGGTACACCATCTCTTATTAGAGTACCTGTCTCTTTATTTATTTTAACTTCATTAGTATCTGGAACTTGCTTTAAACAAACAACTATATTCATTCTCTTCCTCCTATCCTAGTACTGCTCTTGAAATAACAACCTTGTGTATTTCTGAAGTACCTTCGTAAATTTCTGTTATCTTGGCATCTCTGTACATTCTCTCTAATGGATAATCTTTCATATATCCATATCCTCCATGGATTTGAAGAGCTAGATTTGTAACTTCTCTTGCAGTGCGTGAGGCATTGTATTTTGCCATGGCAGCTTCTTTAGTGTGTTTTTCTCCTCTAGCTTTCAAGTCTGCCGCATAGTATACTAACAACTTTGCTGATTCTACCATAGTAGCCATATCTGCTATATACCATTGAATACCTTGCAAAGCTGAAATTGGCTTGCCAAACTGAACTCTTTCTTTAGAATATTTTATACTTTCTTCTAAGGCACCTTCAGCAATTCCTACAGCTTGAGCTCCAACTCCAATTCTTGCTCCATCTAGACAAGTCATAGCTATGTTAAAGCCTTTTCCTTCTTTTCCTAATAGATTAGATTTTGGAACTCTACAGTTATCAAAGATTAACTCTGCAGTTTCTGAACCATGGATACCCATTTTTTCTTCAATTTTTCCTATTGAAAAACCTGGAGTACCTTTGTCAACGATGATAGCAGACATTCCCTTTATCCCCTTTGATGGGTCTGTCAATGCAAATATTATTAACGATTCTGCTTGACCTCCACCAGAAATAAAGCACTTAGTCCCATTTAAAACATATTCATCAGTTGCTTCATCAATGATTGCAGTTGTTGCAGCTCTTGCTGCATCTGAACCAGCATTAGGTTCAGTTAATGCAAAAGCACCTACACACCCACCTTCAGCCATCATAGGAAGGTATTTTTTCTTCTGTTCCTCAGTACCAAATTTCAAAATAGCTTGAGCATATATTGTGTGTATTGATAGTATTGCTGCAGATGCTGCACATTTTTTTGCAACCTCAGTAACAACAATTACCTTTTCTATATCCGCTCCACCAGAGCCACCATACTCTACAGGCGTCCCAATACCATTAAATCCTATTTTAGCCATTTTGCTAAAAAGCTCTCTTGGGAAAATACCCGTTTTATCTATTTCAGCAGCTATTGGTGCTATTTCATTCTCTGCAAATTCTTTTGCTACTCTTTGAAGCATTAATTGTGCTTCTGTTAATCTAAAATCCATAAAATTTCCTCCTATTTATTGACATACTTCACATGTTTCTTTATTCATTGCTACAATTCCAGACTCAATTAGAGCTTCTATATCAGAATCACTGTATCCAAGTTCTCTTAATATCTCATCTGAATGTTCTCCTATAAGTGGTGCATCACAGGTCATGTTAACTTCAATATTTCCAAACTTAACTGGAGTGGATGCAAGCATCGTCTTATTTCCATTTTTACTTGTATGTTCATATATATAGTTATTAGCAATAGCCTGTTCATCAGTTACTACATCGTTAACATGTTGAATTCTTTCATGGGCTATATCCGCAGTAGTAAGCTTTTCGACCATCTCATTTTGAGTGAATTTTGCAAATTCACCATCCAAAATATTAATCAGTTCTGTAGCATTTTTCTTACTTTCTACTGAAGATGCAAATTTCTCTTCTTTTATTAAATCTTCTCTTCCAAATAATCTACAAAGTGACTCAAAATATCTCTCATGCTCTAGGATACTTAAGAATATCCATTTTCCATCTTTACAACGATAAGAGTTTATTACTGGAGAAATAGCATTCTTTCTAGTTTTTGGATACTCATCGCTAAACTGTGTAGATGCTAATAAAGATGATGCATTCCATATTGCTTGTCCGAATAAAGAGGCCATTACTTTTTGCCCTTTTCCAGTCTTAGCTTGTTGGTATAAAGCTGCACATATACCTCCAGATAAACTACAAGAAGTTGTGGCATCTCCAAAAGCTATAGGTGGATTTATTGGACTTGTATCCTTCTCTGCGATATCAAGCATAGCTCCACTTCTTGCCCAAAATGCAACTGTATCAAAACCTGCATTATCCTTAGCAGGTCCAAAATCACCAAAACCATTTATTTGTCCCCAGATAAGATGTGGATGCTTTTCACTTAATGATTCATAGTCAAGACCTAGCCTTTTTAATGCTCCTGTTCTATAGCTTGAAACAAATACGTTTGCTTCACTTAAAAGCTTATCCATAATTTCAATTCCTGCTTCGCTCTTAAGATTTATAGACAAACCTCTTTTATTTGAATTATATGTACTGTAAAAAGGATTATTATCATCATCTATTGGCATTGTCATTGTTGCCCCTGTCTTTCTTCCTGGGTCTCCAAAACTCGGCTCTACCTTAATAACATCAGCACCCCAGTCAGCTAATATTTTAGAAGTACCTGGACCTGCTACAAAATATGTTAAGTCAATTACCTTAACTCCTTCTAATGGTTTATTTAACACTTTCAATTCCTCCTTATACTGTCAACTTGGTATTTTAAATATGGTATTCATGTTACTAAAACATAAAATTTATTATATATATTTTGAAAATTGATTTTACATATCAAAATATAATTTATACTTTTTTATCTTTTCTGTTATGGTAATCCTGGGAACATTGTAAAGAGAAGAACTGCTACTACAGTTCCAATAATTGGGGTTAAAACAGTTACCCAAAATATTGGCATATAGGCATCCTTATGTGATTCTTTACATAGACCATTTGTTACAGTAACTATATATCCGTTGTGTGGAAGTGAATCTAATGCTGCTGATGAAATTGCCATAGTTCTAGTTAACGCTGCAGCAGAAACACCTTTAGCTAAAAATACTGGTCCAAGAAGTGGAGCGGCAATTCCAAGTCCACCTGAAGCTGACCCACAGATACCTGCAATAACTGTAGTCCCAACCGCAGCCCCTGCAATAGGAGGTCCAGGAATATTAGTCATAGCATTAACTATAAAGTCAAAACCAACTGCTGATTTTACAACTGAACCAAACGCAACTACAGCACAAGTATTACATATTGCTACTACTGTAGTTTTACATGCATCACCAACATGTCCAACTATTTTGCTATTATCTTGATATTTATTTAACAATAAATACACTAATAAAGCTCCTATAAACACTCCCACCTCAATTGGTACTATTGCTTGTCCATTAATTTTTACATTGATTATTAGGATTGATACTATTAATGGAATTAATGCAATTAGACCATTAGGACCATTTTCTCTCTTAGAATTAGTTGTTGCTACTTCATCAAATATATCTGATTCATGTGCTATAAAATGTCCACCATTAGCCTTTTCCTTTGAAACCATTTTGTATAAAATGATACTTCCAACTACAAACATTACTGCACATGATATAAATCCATTTACTGCTCCAGCCATAATATCTGTCCCTAAGGTTGAAGCTGGAACAATATTATGAATCTGTGGTGCTCCTGGTGCAACCATAGCAAAAGTTGAACAGCCAAAAGTCAAAGCTGCTGGTATGAATCTTCGTGGTAAATCAGCTTCTTTAAAAATTTCTAAAGCTATCGGAAACACTGCAAAACTTACAACGAAAACACTCACTCCCCCATAGGCCAATATTCCACATGCTATTGGAATAGAAAGCAATGCTTTATCCTTACCAATCCATCTTACAATCATCTTAGCAATAGATTTTGCCCCGCCAGTAATCTCCATTATTTTTCCCATTAAAGTACCCGTTAGGAAAATAAAGAAATTTGCCTGAAGAAATCCAACAAATCCTGTCATATAATCCACCTTAAGTGCATTATATACATTTAAATTTCCTGTTATAGCAACTAGTAATGAACATACAATTGCTATTATAAAAATATTTACTCCCTTCATAACCATTACAACTAGAAGGGATAGGGCTATGATAATTCCTACTAAACTTATAATTACTCCCGTATTCATAAATTAACTCCTTTTAAAATTAAACTATATGTATTTTTTCACGAAATTTAGATTTTTAATATGTTCTACATTTCTTCCAATTTAATTATAATAGCTACTTATTTTCAAAAATCGGTTTTCTCTTTTCTATAAATGCATCCATTCCTTCTTGTTTATCTCTTGTAGCAAAAGTTAAACCTGCAATATCTTTCTCTAGTTCAAGAGCATTTTTTAAATCCATATCTATTCCTTTATTAATAACTACTTTTGCATATCTTATTGCTATTGGTGCTTTTTCAACTATTTGATTCATCATCTTCATTGCCTCTTCTAAAAGCACATCACTTGGAACTACTTTATTAATAAGACCAATAGATTTAGCTTCTTCTGCATTTACTTGCCTTCCTGTAAAAATTAATTCTTTAGCTATCCCAGTTCCAACAAGTCTTGATAATCTTTGAGTTCCGCCAAAACATGGAATGACTCCTAAATTAACTTCAGGCTGTCCAAATATAGCCTTTTCTGATGCAATTCTAATGTCACAACTCATAGCAAGTTCACATCCACCACCTAATGCATATCCATTAACTGCTGCTATTACTGTTTTCTCAAGAGCTTCAATTTTATCAAAAATCCCTTGGGCATAACCTGCATATTTTCTTCCTTCTTCACTTTTATAGTTTTGCATCTGACGTATGTCAGCTCCAGCTACAAAAACTTTACCTTCTCCAGTAATAATAACTCCTAATATTTCCTCCTTTTCTGATACTACATCAACAACTTGAGATAATTCTCTAAGGGTGTCATTGTCAAGAGCATTTAAAGCTTTAGGTCTATTTATAGTAATAACACAGACTTTATCCTCAACTTCCACCTTAAGATTTTTTAAATTTTCCATTACAAATCCCATCATATTCCCCCCATTATTCATTGTTATTTTTTCTACACTTTCTTGTTAATATATATTAGCAAGTTCTAAGCCAACTTATATTTAATTTCTTTATTTTCATTAAAAAATTGTTTTTTTTTGATAAAATAAACAAAATATACATAAATTTCACTTAATTTCTAATAATTTTTAACTTTAGAATTGATTAAATTGTAATTCACTAAAGAATTTTTATCCAATAAAACCCATAAAACAATATTTTTGTCTCATTTTAGAGAAAATACTTAAAAAACACAGTCTCATTTTTGAGAATGCGGTCTCATTTTTGATATTTTCATTAAAATAATTTAAGTAACATGCCCATAAGCCTCTTTACAGTCTAATAAAGAATCTTTAGAACATATAGGTAACTTATTTTCTATCAATTTAAATTGTTAATACTTTAGTTTAGTATATCTATATATCTGTTCCAATAGTATAAATTTTTAACGAAAATAGGAAAATCCACAAAGACTTAATGTCTAAATAGATTTTCCTATCTTAAATGCTTATGATAATTTTAGATTTGATTTACAATTCTTAGGAGAGAATAAATATTATATTTATACTTTTTCTCTAAAATCAAATAACTCCATTTTCTTTTAAATCATTTATTTTATCACTATCAAAACCAAGCCAACTACTATAAATCTCCTCATTATTTTCTCCTAAAGATGGTGCTGGTACATTAATTTGGGCTTTTGTTGCCATCAACTTAACTGGATTTCCATTGACTCTCATATCTCCTATAATAGGATGTCTCATATCTACAATCATTTCCCTTGCTTTTGCAATGTGTTCATCTGTTGTAACACTACCAAGATTATAAATAGGTGCAGCAGGAACGCCAGCTTCTGATATTAAATCAACTGCTTCTTTTATTGTATGCTTAACAGACCATTTTTCTATTTCTGGTTTAAGAGCCTTATGATGTTCACAACGCTTAAGATTTGTTTTAAATCTTTCATCTTCTAAAAGTTCCTCTCTAAAAAGTACTTTTTTACACAATTTTTCAAACAATTTATCATTACCACAACCTATTACAAAATTACCATCACTTGCCTTAAAAGAATCATAAGGGTAAGCAGAAGCGTATCTATTACCCATAAGTTCAGGCTGACCAGAATCAAAATATCTTTGTATGCCAGTTTCAAGAGATGATACAACTGAATCAACGAGGGAAATATCTACTCTTTGTCCTTTTCCAAATATCTTTCTAGCATTAAGTGCCATAAGTATGCCAATAGTTAAATTCATACCTCCCAATACATCTCCCATAGCATTTCCTACTCTTGTTGGTTCTCCTCCTTCAGTTCCTGTTATACTCATAAGTCCACCCATTGCTTGTGCAATAATATCATATCCTGGACGCTCTGAATATGGTCCATAACAGCCAAAACCTGACACAGCTCCATAAATTATTTGATTATTAACTTTAGATAATTCATCATAACCAAGCCCTAACTTTTCCATTACACCTGGTCTATAATTTTCTACAACAACATCAGCCTCTTTTACCATTTCTAAGAATATGTTTTTACCTTCTTCTGATTTAAGATTTAAAGTTATACCTTTCTTATTTCTATTTATATTTGCATAGTATAAACTTTCTCCATTTACAAAAGGTCCAAATTTTCTTGTATCATCACCTTTTTCTGGCACTTCTATTTTTATAACCTGTGCCCCAAAATCAGCCAACATCATTGTGCAATATGGACCTGCAAGAACTCTAGTAAGGTCAAGTACTTTTATATCGCTTAATGCTCCTTTTTTCATATCTATACCTCCAATTTATATTATATTACTCAATATTAAAAGTTGAGTTTAATGACAAATTCCTCAATTATCGAAATTAATGCATTATATGTGCTATTCCATTAAAGAATAAAACTGATACTACTGCAATAACTAATAATCCAACTGCACTCATAACGAAAAGTTGAATAAATACCTTATTTTGTTCTTCTTTATTAAAGTCTTTCTTACTTGACCCCATAGCTGCCAAAATCAATGCACCACCAGTAGAAAGTGGACTTACACCAGCAAGAGAACCTCCTACACCAACTGCTGCAATAAGTGCTAGTGGGTCTACTCCTCCAACTGACTTAGCTATATCAACACACATAGGCATCATAGTTGGATACACTACTGCTAATGCCGAACTTACCATAGACATAAGTCCTGCTGAAATACTCATAATTGGAGTAGCAGTTTTACTATTCATTAGTGATGATAATGCATTACTCATCAAGTCAATCCCTCCTGCTGCATCCACAATTGTCATCATTGCTCCCACCCCAAGGACCATTACTATTGTACTCCATGGGATTGCCTTGATACATTCTCCATCTTCAGCGATATTGAAAAGAAGAAGTATAGCCGAAACTGAAAAGGCAGCAAGTCCAACATTCATATCGAAAAATATAATAAAAGCAATCATGACTAATATACTTATAAGAGAAATTATTTGCTTTACATTAAACTTTTCTATATTCTTACTATCTATAATATTTATAGGTTTTTTAAGTTTATATCCTTTAAAAATTATGAACAATACTATTGAAAATACAATCGTTGATAAGGTTTGACATGCTAAAATAGCAGGCATAACATTTTCAATCCCAACACTCTCTGCAACAGTTGTTATAATTTGACCTTCTGGAGTAATAGGTGTCATACGACCTGCCATTAATCCACATTCGCCTATAAGTGCAAGCATTACAGGATTATAACCAACAGTTATTGCTACGGGAACAGCCATTGCTGGAATTATCGCAAGTGCTGGAATTGCACCTGGACCAACACCTGCAACAATAAATCCTGCAATAAAAACTGCTATTGGAATAAGCCAAACTCGCTTACCAGAAACAGCTACTATTTTTTCTGCAACTAACTTTAATGCTCCAGTTGAATTTACTATTGCAAAAAGTAATGTTATTCCAACAAGTGTTGTAAACATTGAGTTACTTATAGCTCCATAAAGCTCTTTTTCATCCATGCCAAATATTCTAACTGCTATGACACCAACAGCTAAAGCTAAAATCCCTGCATTATTCTTACGTACAAAAGCTAGAACAATAACACCTAAAAATAAAATTAAAGCTATAATATCCATATTGACCTCCCCAAATCATTTATTTTTTTAATCAAGACAATTGACAACTAGAAATTTCAGATTTTATATTTACATGATGACCACTATATACACCCTCTATCAAACTCTTTTGGTATTTAGATAATTCGAGAAGTTTATTAAAATCTACTCCTGTATCATATCCCATACGTTCAAGCATATACACCAAATCCTCAGTCGCAGTATTACCAGATGCACCAGGTGCAAAAGGACACCCTCCTAAACCTCCAAGTGTAGATTGAACAGTAGTAATACCAGACTCAATAGCTACAAGAGTATTAACCATCCCCATATTTCTAGTATCATGTATATGTACCTGCCATCTACATTCTGGTAATGCTTCAACTAATGCACTAATAGTCTCTCTAACTTGTTTAGGGTCAGCAATACCTATTGTATCTGCTAAGTTAATCTCTCTGATACCGTTTTCCCAAAGGCATTTACTAAATGCTACCGCATCCTCTATCTTTGGTATCCCTTCAAAAGGACAGCCAAACACTGTGGCTATTCCAACACATATATTCATTTCAGGATAAGAATCTATTATTTTTTTTAGTTCAGTAATGGATTCTTCATGAGTTCTATTTATATTTTTCTTATTGTGAGTTTCACTTAAGGAAATAACATAAGATATATCTCTTATTCCACAATCCCATGCAAGCTTAGCACCGTATAAATTTGGAACTAATGCATAAAGCTTTACATCAGGATAATTTTTTACACAGTAGGTTGCTATTTCCTTTGCATCTTTCATCTGAGGAATGGCTTTTGGACTTACAAATGAACCAATTTCTAATTCTTTAATACCAGAATCAATAAGACCATCAATAATTTTTAGTTTTTTATCTGTATCTACGAATTCTTTTAGATTTTGAAATCCATCTCTTGGACCAACTTCAAGTATATTTATCTTACTCATCTCTTTGCCCCCTTTATTTACAGTGACATAACAAGCTAGCATTGTTATATTACTGCTTAACATTGCTTAATATTAACTTATTAATAAGCTTATTTAAGCACATTATAGTATTATCTGTTAAGTTTTGTCAACACAATAAATATATTTTAAGATTTATTTATTTTCACTCATTAGGATTTGCATATTGTAGAATATTGTTCTTTGATTGGATATATGTTAAGATAATAAATGTAAGCAAGTTTAAGCAACTATTCAAGGAGGATTTTTATCATGGCAACAATCAAAGATATTGCAAAAGATTGTGGTCTTTCTTCAGCAACAGTCTCCTATGTTTTAAGTGGTAAGGGAAATGAACGAAGAATTCCACTACATACACAAGATATAGTTTTAAATTCAGCAGATAAGCTTGGATATAAACGCTCTACTCCTAGAGTACATAATCATATTCAAATAGCATTTTATTGGCAAGATTCTGGTTTTGAATTGGCATCAACCAACATATTTCAAGCAATAAACCATGTCATTTCTTTAGAGCATTTAGATATAAATATTATCATACGACCTTATACTGTTGGCCATTTATGCGATGATGAATATCTTTTTTCAAACAATTATTATGATGGTGTTGTTTTGACAGGTATTAATGCTGATGATATAGAGTACCTATTAAAAAATAAACCTAAAATTCCTGTAGTTGTTGTAAATCGTGAAATAGAAGGTTTTTCGAGTGTATCTATTGATAATGAAGAAACTGGTCGTATAGCAGCATTACATGCTATTCAAAATGGTAAAAATGACATAGCTGTTGTATTTAACCCGTCTTCATTTACATGTATGACTTTACGGGGCAAATCTTTTTTAAAGACATGTGAGGAACATGGAATATATTTACCAGATTCTATATATTATTGTTCTAACAAAATAGATAGTGGGTATGATATTGCTAAAAAAATGATTGCAAAGAACTCAATAAAAAAAGTAATCTTTTGTAACCATGATGTAGTAGCTCTTGGTATAATGAATGCATTTAATGAGTCAGGGATTTCAATTGGAAATGATGTTCAGATATTTGCAGCAAGTAATGGACCTTCAAGGCTAATGGCAAGAAGTACACCACCATTAACAGTTATAGACTTGAAAATGGAGGAAACAGCAGAACGTAGCCTTCGAATGATTATCGATATTGTTACTGGAAGAATGAGTGGTATTCAACGTCAAGTAATATACCCATCCATCATCTATAGACAATCGAGTCCTGTTCAAAACCTTTTATAATATTATTAGTTTTACAGGATATGTTTTTAGTATTTATAAAACAATTTTTACAAATATAAAAACACCTCTGAATCATATTTACATATTATTATGTAAACATGGTTTAGAGGTGTATACATTTCTAAGATATTAAAATATTTACTCTTCCATTTCCCAGTTATGATATATATCTTGAACATCATCATCTTCTTCAAGCATATCAACTAATTTATTCATCATTTTTAAATGAGCTTCTTCAGTTAGTACAGTTGTAGTTTGAGGTATCATCTTTACATCAGCAGATATAAACTCATACCCTTTAGCTTTCAACTCATCACGAACACTAGAAAAATCTTCTGGTGTAGTTATTATTTCATAACCATCTTCTTCTGTTATAAAATCTTCAGCTCCTGCTTCTAATGCAACATCCATCAATTCTTCTTCTGAAATTCCATCTCCTGAACCAACTAATATCTGTCCTTTTTTATCAAACATAAAAGAAACACATCCACTAGTTCCTAAGTTTCCTCCATTTTTATCGAAGTAGTATCTTACATTACCAGCAGTTCTGTTTTTGTTGTCAGTTAAAGTTTCTACTATAACTGCAACTCCGCCAGGTCCATAACCTTCATAAACTATAGTTTCATAGTCATCACCAGCACCTGCTCCAGCACCTTTAGCGATAGCTCTATCTATATTATCATTTGGCATATTATCTGCCTTAGCTTTTTCTATAGCTGTCTTTAAAGCTGCATTATATTCTGGGTCTGCTCCACCTTCTTTGGCAGCAACTGCTATTGCTCTAGCATGTTTAGTAAATATTTTTGCTCTTTGAGCATCTTGTTTACCTTTTCTATTAATTATATTACCTATACGTCCCATATTTCCACTCCTTAATACGTACAATTAGTTATTCTAATTTTTATCACTTGTAAATTTTATCACAAATCTTTAAAATAGTAAATTAGAACTTAGGAGGTTGCGCAGGCGTTTTTCTCTTATGCTCGCTTATTCTATGAAGTCTTTCAATTATCTCTTGGTCTCTTTGAGGAACTTCATCTAATCTACCTTGTAACACAGCATCTATCATATCGTAAGTAGTTCCCATTTCATTTTCATCTGTTTGACCTTCCCAAAGACCTGCAGAAGGAGCTTTGTTTATTAAATCTTCATGAACACCAAGTTCTTTTGCCCATTCATACACCTCTCCTTTAGTCAAATTTGCAATTGGTAAAATATCAACTCCACCATCACCAAATTTAGTAAAGTATCCTGTGTGTATTTCTGCAGCATTATCTGTACCAACAACTAGATATCCTAGATTGTTAGCAATTGTATAAATAGTACTCATTCTTACTCTTGCTCTTAAATTTGCATCTGTCATCTTTAAATATTCTGCTCTATATAAATGTTTCTCTTTTAAATTTCCTACTACCATGTCTAATATAGCACTTTGTGGCTCTATAAGGTCTAAATCAAGATATTCTATATCACATCCTTCTATAACCTTAAGTGCATCTTCTCTATCTTGAGGATTACTTTTTATGCTCATTATAACTCCCATAGAGTTTTCTGGAAATGCCTTTTTAATTAAATTAGCAACTACTGCTGAATCAATTCCCCCAGATACACCGACAATCAATCCTTTTGCATTTGCTTCATTAACCTTATTTATAAGCCATTCTACAGTTTTGTCTATTTGTATTTTTATATTTGACATTGTTATCTCCTCTCAAATTTGCTACTTTGTTTTAATATATTATACCATATATTAATATATTGTTTTAATATGTTTTTTTTTATGCAAAATTAAGTAAACATGAAAGATTATATTTAATCTTATTTTATATAAATATAATTTGCCTATTTTGGTAAAACTATTTCAGAAGGTGATTTTTATGAAAAAAACTGATGATTTGAAGAAAAAATATTTTGATTTTAATTTAAAAAATACGATAATTGGAGTTTTTACAGGATTTATAAATGGAGTTTTTGGGTCTGGAGGAGGTACTCTTTTAGTTCCGATATTAAATGACATCGTTAAGGTAGAAGAACATAAATCTCATGCAACTGCTCTTTCTATAATAATTTTCTTAACGACAGCAAGCTCTGTCTTATATGTATCTAAAGGTACTTACGACATTAATTTGACAATAAAAGTTGCAGTTGGAAGTATTCTTGGCGGTATCATAGGGGCTAAGCTACTAAATAAGGTTACTGGAAAGTTTCTTAGGATTTCTTTTGGAATAATCATGATAATTGCAGCATTAAGGATGGTGTTCTAATGTTATTTGCTTTAATTGGATTTTTTGCAGGGATTATCGGAGGAATGGGAATGGGTGGAGGAACCATCCTTATACCTGCACTCGTTTTACTTGCTGGTATCGACACTAAAATAGCTCAAAGTGTAAATTTACTTTCATCTATTCCTATGACACTTATAGCATTGGCTATACATATAAAAAATAAAAATGTAGTTTTTAAATTGGTTATACCCATAGCTGTATTTGGGGTTTTAGGTGCCATATTTGGTTCACTGTTAGCTAATTATCTATCTTCAGATATATTAAAAAAAATATTTGGGATATTTCTACTTTTAGTTGGTTTATTTGAAGTAAAAAAAGGATTCTGTGCAAAGTCTAATAAAAAGCCATTAAATTGATTTAGATTAAAACAATTTAATGGCTTTTCATTTTAAGATAAAATTTGACTGTTTAATATAATTAACTCTTTTAATCTTTTTAGATTACAATAATATTTCTCCGTTTTGTTCAGATAAATAGAATTCTTCTCCTAAAACTATTTTTCCTGTTCCATTTGTTATATCAATCATTTTTTCTGATACTTTTTCTACATCCTCTAACTTTGAATACACTATTATCTCGACATTATCTTCATATATGGTATCTTTTATGAAATACCCTAAATTCATTAATTCATTTTGTACTTTTCCAAGTTGAGTATAATCTATTTTAATCTTAACTTCTTGATACATTACCTTATAAATTATCTTACCTGCTTCCAATCCCAACTTAGCACCTTTTGTATAAGCTCTAACTAAACCACCTGCACCTAATTTTGTGCCTCCAAAATACCTAGTAACAACAACTGCTACATCTCTCAAATCTTCTTTTTTTATAACCTCTAATGTAGGTATACCTGCTGTTCCTTGTGGCTCTCCATCATCACTATATCTTTGTATATTCATATTTTGTCCAACTGTATAAGCCCATACATTATGAGTTGCATCTTTGTGCTTTTTCTTTATTTCATTTATAAATTCTAATGCTTCCTCTTCGCTCTTTATAGGTTTAGCATATCCAATAAAAACAGACTTTTCAATTGTTATTTCATCAGTTCCAAATTCATGTAATGTCCTGTAATTGCTCATTATATTTCCTCCTATTTTAATTATTTTTTAAGGTATACATCAAACATGTATTTATATATAAAATTATTCTACTAAAAAATAAATAGATTTTTATCATTTCTTTAATAACCGTTATAAAACAATTATATAATAAAATTGTATACTTTTTAATTTTTATTTCAAATATAAGTTACTAATTTTAGATATAAATCACTAAAAATTTAGATTTCTAAATCACAATCTAAACAAACTATATAATTTATGTTTAAAATATTTTTAATTAAAAAAGGAAGGGGCTACCCTTCCTCAGAATTCTCTAGATTCACTATTAATTTGCTGGAACATCATCGCCCTCTGAAACTAATTTCTTTAATTCTTTAAACTTTTTATAAGATACTTCTACTAAAGCTTGCTCTTTGTGATGTGACAACATTTCTAAAGCATCCTTAACTTTATAAAATCCACCTTCTTGGAATTCAGGAGCAAGTACACAATCAGTGTTACAAGCTTCCATAACATACCACATTATTGCATTACAAACTTCTTGTTGTCTACTTCTTGAGAAAAATTCATACATAGTATCGCCAGCTACATCTATCATTTTAGCATCTATGCCAGTTTCTACTTTTACTCTTTGAACAGCACTCTCATATGGAAGTCCCCCTCCAAGTATCTTACCTTTTGGAAGTGTCCATTCACCTCTATCATTTTTTACAATAAGTACTTTATTAGCATAAAAAACTACTCCACCTGCACAACGTCTTACTATCATTTGAAACCCCTCCCATTAATTTATTTATTACCTTGTTAAACTCTAGAAATACATCATTAAGTAAACAAATTGCTTTAATAAAAAATTACTTTTTCAAATTTTTCGCATCTTCCAATGCTTTAATGGCTTCGTCATAAGCTCTAAGCACATACTCTTTTTCAAAATTCTTATTCTTGTCTTTCAACTGATGTAAAATCTTTAAACTGTTTTCATCTCCTAATTTTGAAAGAGCTTTTGCACAATACTGCCTAGTTTGTGCATTTTTATCGTAGAGACCTTTTTGTAATACTTCTCTACTAATTGGTGATTCAATCTTTCTTATTGCTGAATAAGTTATCCTTCTAATATCTGAGTGTCTGTGGTTTGTGAGCTGATGAAGTAATTTCAAGAATCTATCATCTTTTAGCTCACCTGTCGCCCAAATTAAAACAATTAAATCTTCAGCATTTTTTTCCACAAGGATTCTTTTGAAAACCTTTCTCTTAAAGTATACCATTTTTTCGTCATCTAAGCTATCCATAAAATCAAGTCTCTTGATTTTATCTAATTCTAAAAATTTATCCAAAATATCCTTAGATGCCTCAAAATCCTCTTTTTGCATTTCTTTTATTTTCAATTTTGCTTGTATAAGTTGCTCGCTTGCCTCAGTATTTGAAATATTTCTAATCTTACTAATTTGAGATACTGTTTTAGATTCTTTATAAAGAAGATAGGTTATAAAATAATCTTCGAGATTATCTATGTTTTCCCAATTAATATCCATATTCAACCTATTTTTCTAATATGTACTCTCTATAGATATTAAAATCTTCTTCACCCAAGTTTACATCCAATGCTATACCATTTTCCCCATACTCAAAATTCTCCACATTATATTTATCTTTTATTCTACTAAATATATCACCTCTCTCATAAGGTAACATCAAGCTTACCGAATAGGTATTTTCCATTAAAGCACTTTCTATCATATTTAATAGCTTATCCATATTTATGCCTTGTTTAGCAGAAATATACACAATATCTTCTTGACTTTTAGGATATATATCCAATTCTAGCTTATCGACCTTATTATATACAAGTATATGTTTTTTATCATTTACACCAAGTTCTTTTAATACACCTTCAGTTGTACTTTTTTGCAATTCATAACTAGTATTTGTTGCATCAATTACATGCAAAATTAAATCTGCATATTGTACTTCTTCCAATGTTGCTTTAAATGCCTCTACTAAATCATGGGGAAGTTTGCTTACAAATCCAACAGTATCTACTACTAAAAATTCTTTTTTATTTGGCAAAAGTGCCTTTCTTAAAGTTACATCTAGAGTTGCAAAAAGCATATCTTTTACAAAAACTTCTTTTTCTTGTTCATAATCCTTGTGTGTCTTTATTAATTCGTTTAGTAGGGTAGATTTTCCTGCATTTGTATACCCAACAAGTGCTACAATCGGTATATTTGATTTTAAACGCTTAACTCTCTGTGTCTCTCTATTCTTTTTTACTTCTCTAAGTTCACGTCTTATGTCTGCTGCTTTATTAAGTATATGTCTTTTATCTATTTCTAGTTTTTGTTCTCCAGGACCTCTAGTTCCAATTCCTGCACCTGTTCTACTCATCTCACCACCCATTCCATAAAGTCGTGGTAATCTATATTTTAATTGTGCTAATTCAACCTGCAATTTTCCTTCTTTACTAAGTGCCCTTTGAGCAAATATATCTAGAATCAAAGTCGTTCTATCTATTACTTTTCTTCCAACAACATTTTCTATATTTCTGATTTGAGCACCAGATAATTCGTCATTGAAAATTACTAAAGTAGCATCCAATGAGTCACTATACGCTCTTATTTCTTCCACCTTACCTTTTCCTATATAATAAGCTGCATCTATGGAGTGCTTATTTTGAATTAAGCTACCCACAACCTCTGCACCAGCAGCTTTTGTTAATTCTTTTAATTCTTCCATGGATTCACTAGTGTCTATATCATCACTTTTTTTCACTATTGTTGTCAAATTCAGACCTACAAGAAGTGCTCTTTCTTGAATTTCTTTCACTTAATCACCTCATTTTTTGTTATAAAACATATTCTAATTACAAAATACATTTACATTATTTTTCTGTTGACTAATTATACCATTAATACTATGATTAATAGTACTATATTATCAACTATTAATAAAAATATTTAGTATAATTATATTATCACCAAAATCTTATATAGTTATAAAAGATTTAAATTTTATTTAATTTAGGAGGAAAATATGGGCGAAAATTATAAGTTTTTTAATCATAAAGATTGTGAATTTTTCCCTTGTCATAAAACTAATAAACCAGAGGAATTTAACTGTTTATTTTGCTATTGTCCATTGTATGCTTTAGGAGAAAATTGTGGCGGAAACTTCAAGTATACAGATAAAGGTATCAAGGATTGCAGTAGTTGCATGCTACCTCATAAAAAAGATAATTATAATTATATTATGGGAAAATTTCAAGATTTAGTTAAAATTACTAGTAAAAAATAATTTTTCATTAGAAATAGCTATGCATAAATATTTATTAACTACTTTTAGTCTAAATATTATTACATAGCTATTTTTATTGTATACTTTTAATCTATCTTGTTTTTATTTTAGACAATTTGCATAACTTATACATTATAAGAAGCAATATGCTTACTAATAAAATCAACATTAAAATCATCACACCAGCATGAAAAAAGAATTCTTCTGGCAACATATTTATAACTGGGTCTAAATCTGGACTAAATATCCAATAATCGTTTCTAAATAATAATTTATGAAAAATAATAAATGATTTTTCAAAGTTCAATAAAACTGGAATGGCCAATAATAATGGCATAATTATAAGCGTTATTGATGTAGTTTTTAAAATTTTTATATTTTTATTTTTTGCATTCAATATAATTCCTACTAAAGATACTATCATTAGTACTTTAGCTAGTTTATTGATATTTTGAAATATATTTCTCACCTCTTCAAAATGTATCTTTCCTTCTGGAGAAGATTTTAATGTAGGCAACTTAAATTCAGACACATTCTTATTTAAATTATAATCAATCAGATAATCGTAGTTTAATTTTATATCATCTTTAGACAAACCAGACAAATCCGATATATTTAAATAATCAATGTCAAAATAATATAGTTGTTTAAACGCAACAGTAAAATTGATAACTCCTACTATTATAACCACACTTATACATATTGAAAAAAGTATATTTAGAAACTTTTTCATGAAATCCCCCCAGTAATAAATTAAATCACTACACTATTTTAGTTGTAAAATCTTCTATATTCCATACATCATCAACAATGTCTGAATAGAATTCTGGTTCATGACATACCAAAAGAACTGTTCCCTTAAATTCTTTTATGGCTTTCTTCAATTCGTCTTTTGCTTCAACATCTAAGTGATTTGTAGGCTCATCTAGTACTAAGAAATTTATATTTTTTAGCATTACTTTACAAAGTCTAACCTTTGCAGCTTCTCCACCACTTAGCACTCTCATTTGACTAGTTATGTGTTCATTTGTAAGTCCACATTTTGCAAGAGCTTGTCTAACTTCAAAGTTTGTAAGTCCTGGGAATTCACTCCAAATTTCATCCATAGGTGTGTTGCTATTTTCTCTTGAACTCTCTTGTTCAAAATATCCAACTTCCAGATAGTCACCTAACTTAACACTTCCTTCAAATGGTTTTATTATTCCAAGTAAAGTCTTTAATAAAGTAGATTTTCCAATACCATTCATTCCTTTTAAAGCTATCTTCTTCCCTCTTTCTAGATGGAAATTAAGCGGCTTTGTCAATGCTTCATCATATCCTAAAATTAAACTTTCTGTTTCAAAAATTATCTTACTTGCTGCTCTAGCCTCTTTGAAAGAAAAAGTAGGCTTTATCTTTTCTTTTGGTCTTTCTAATATTTCCATCTTATCAAGTTGCTTTTGTCTACTGTTAGCCATTCCTCTAGTTGCTACTCTAGCCTTATTTCTAGCTACAAAGTCCTCTAGTCTCTTTCTTTCTTCAACTTGTTTGTCATAAGCTTGTTCTTCTTGACGTTTCTTTATATCGTTAAGTCTTACAAACTCATCATAGTTTCCTTTATATCTATTTAGTTCTCCATTTTCCATATGGTATATTACGTTACAAGTGTTATTTATAAATTCAATATCATGAGAAACTAGGACAAAGCTATTTTCATACTCTTGAAGATATCTAGTAAGCCATGTTATATGTTCTTCATCTAAATAGTTTGTAGGCTCATCCAATATAAGAATAGTTGGATTTTCAAGTAGAAGTTTAGTAAGAAGTACTTTCGTTCTCTGTCCCCCACTTAAGTCAGTTACATCTTTATCTAGACCAATCTCTCCAAGACCAAGACCATTTGCAACCTCTTGTATCTTCGCATCTATCATATAAAAACCACTATTTTCAAGTATAGTTTGTATTTCAGCTGTTTCTTCAAGAAGCTTACTCATCTCATCATCATTAGCTTCTCCCATCTTGTCGTACATAACAATCATTTCTTGCTCTAAATCAAACATATGCTTAAAAGCTTCTCTAAGTACTTCTCTTATACTTTTACCTTTACTTAGTACTGTATGTTGGTCTAAGTAACCTACTGTAGCTCTTGAAGACCACTTTATATTTCCAGCATCTGGCATAAGCTTTTTTGTTATTATATTTAAAAAACTCGATTTTCCTTCTCCATTAGCGCCAACTAGTGCAATATGTTCACCTTTTCTAAGTCTAAAAGATACATTTTCTAATATTGTTCTTGCACCAAATCCGTGACTTACGTTTTCTACTACTAGCATTTTAACACCTCTCAAAAAAATTTTACACATTCTATACTATAATATATTCTTTTTAAACTTAAATCAAGTATTACCAATATTTTTAGTTATATTTACAGCAATTTAACTTAATGTAAATTTTATCATTATATTATTTATAATAAAAAATAGTAGAAAAATCTATTCTAGTCAATCATGATTTTGAACAAGACACTTATTTATGAGGCATCTCTTTTCGTCTTTCGATGTAAGTTCTGAAAAAGTTGCCTTGCATAGTTGATAACGCTTTTTTCTCCCTGCTTTATTGTTAAATACAGAACAGCATATCAACTCTATTTTCATAATACTTTATTTTTATTTTGATAAAAATGTTAAAACTCTATTATTAAAATCTTTTGCTTCCTCATATGCTGCATGCCCAAGACCTTTATATATAAACAATTCGTTGTCCTTAATTTTATCAACTAATTCAAACAAAGATGTCTCTCCAATAATTTTGTCCCTATTGCCCCCAATTACCAAAGTAGGACATATAATATTCTCCAACTCTACATATGCATCATGCTGAATACAAGAAACTGCTTGTATGAGAAATCGGCTAAAATCTTTAGGCTTACCTATTCTCCCAAGTAGATGGTAAAGTAAACGATATTTTCTTAAGTAGTTCTCTGAATAGGATTTTTCTGCTATATCAATCATTAGACCTTTGTAATTTTCTTGCTCTGCTAACTTAATCCAATTTTCAACCACTTCTTGAATATTTTCATTCTGCTTCGATAATGTAACAGCCAATACAAGTTTCTCAACTAAATCAGGGTAATCAATCGCAAGATATTGTGCTATCATTCCACCTTGAGAAATTCCTAAAACTTTAGCCTTAGATATACCAAGTATTTTCATAGCTTTAGCTTGGTCTTTAGCCATATCTCTTGTAGAGTAGCCCTCTTTCAAATGATTTTTCCTGCTGAAAACATATACTTTGTAGTCTTTTGCATACATCCTGTATGTTATAGCCATAGTTATAGCCATTCTCTTAACTGTCTTTAATCCGTCTCCTAGACCGGGAAGCATGATTAAAATGTCACTTCCATTTCCAAAAGAGATATAGTCCATATCTGTATCATCAATACTGACACTTCCTTCTTTTGCTCTCCAAAACATAGCTGCCTCCTCCTTTTATCTCAAAAGCCCAATTTTTAATATTTCCATGTAATCTGTTAGTCTCTTTATATACTCATTTTGTATATGTTCAAATGAATAATTATCAATTTCAACACTTCCTAAAAATTCTTCATTAAAACCTTTTAGAAACCACTTTAAAAGATTGATTGTTTTCTGCTTATCCCAACGTAGATTACTCAAATCAATATCTTTAAGTAGCTTGTAATACACATTTATCTCTTTGATTTTATATCGTTCCATAGTCTTTCGATAAATCACAGTATCATTTTTTTTGAAAGCTCCTATTACCAATTTTGCTTTTTCGAGATTATGAATATACCAAGTAAATTCTAAAATGGAATACTCGATTACTCTTTGAAATAACTCAGGTGGAAGGCTAGATGTCATTTTTTCTAGATTTTCAATAAGTTCTGCTGTAACAATATCAAGAATGAAGAAATACAATTCTTCTTTATTAGAAAAATATTTAAAAAGACTACCTTTACTGATGCCAGAGTTTTTAACCATTCTATTCGTGGAACTATTTGTGTAACCATATGTTGCAAATTCAGATGTTACCACATTAATGATTTTCATTTGTTTATCTTCATTAAGCTCAAAAAATAATTTTGTAGGCATAACCTGTTCTCCTCGCATAGTGACCACTCGGTCATTTTATTTGTTGAATAATAGTGACCATGTGGTCACTATTATTAGTATATCTATTAGCTTTATACTTGTCAATGGGATTCACAGAAAAGATACAAACAGCAACGCAAAATAATATTAGCTATTTTCATCAATACTATAATGTATGTACTTCACTTTGCGAGATACCTACAAAGACCTATAAGACTTTTTAGAGGCTTTTAATAAATAAAAAATAGAGATAAAAATCAGGAACATAATACCATCCCAACTTTTTCTCTATTTATACTTTATTTAAAATACTCATCTAATCCATCTGCTACACATTGCATCATTTTTCTTTGATACTCTGGATTTGACATCATTTGGTCTTCATTGTAGTTACTCATAAATCCCATTTCTACTAACACAGCTGGTACTTTTGACCAGTTAAATCCAGTCAAATCGCCTCTTTGAACGATTCCATTAATTTGTATTCCAGCTTGTTCCATATTCTGTTTAATAAATTCAGCACATTTATTACTATCTTCATATATAGGAGCTGTATATTTTCCATCCTTTTCAGGAATTAATATGGATGCACCAGTCTTTGAAGAATTATTTAAACTATCTGCATGTATTCTTACAACCATATCTGCATTTTTATCATTAGCAAGTATCGCTCTTTCTGAATTACTTATATTTATATCATGAGTCTCTCTAGTCATTATTACATTATAACCTTTAGATTCTAATATATGTTTTAAAACAAGAGATGCTTCTAAATTTAAAACATATTCTGGTTTTTTTGTGGCAATACCCTCTGTTCCTGAAGATACTCTCGCTTTTTGAGAGGAAGAACCTGGAGCTACTGGTTCTAGATTGCTATCTCCTTTTCCTTGATGTCCTGGGTCTATACAAATTAAAAACTTTTTATTTTTTTGAGTTTCGTTTTTATTATCTGATGATTTATTTTCTGATGACTTTTCTTTATTGCTTTTTGAATTTGATTTATCTTCATCTTTATCTTTTGTATTTTTATTTGAGTTTTTATCTTTATCTGCTTTTTCATTTGTAGTGTTTCCTGAACTAATCAAATTTGTAGTCTTGTAAAAATTGCTAACAGGATTTGATGTTCCTATAATTATAATTCCCATGGCAATTATACAAGTAACTAACAATCTATATTTTTTCATGTTTTGCTCCTTTCTAATGATATACAGTTATTATTTATTTTAACTTATATGAATATGTATCTATTTTATCATATACGCTCTTTATTTTATTTATTTTTATGAAAACTAAGGAGTTATTGCGTCAGTTTTCCAAGCATCAAAAACTAATTCTTGCACAACATAATACAGAAGCAGCGAGAAAACTTCAATTCTATTATTAAAATAATTTAATAAGAAAGAGGTGTTTTATGCAATTTAAAAATTTTTATTTTAAAGATAAAGCTTTAAATAAAAGAACCAACTTAGCTAAGTCTAAATTTACAATTGTTTTAACTTTTTTATTTTTATTATATTTTTTCTCAAATAATTTAATTTATGCACAAAATTTACAAAAAAGTGAACCTGAATATTTAATACCAATTGGAAACGTACTTCAAATCGACGCAGAACTAAAAAACATCATTGTTAGAAATCCTGGAGAAGCATCTCCACTTAGGTTAGGTGATGCAATAGTAAAGATAAATAATGCTGAAGTTGATGGATATAGCGACTTTGCAAACACATTAAATGCTTTACCAGAAGAAAAACCAGTATCTATTTTATTAAATAGAGGTGGTCAACTGATAACAATGAAAACTACTAAACACATATTAGAAAAAATTAGTTTTAATAACTTACTTTCTGGATTTGCTACTTTAACATATATTAATCCAGAAACATCAGAGTTTGGTGCTGTAGGTCACCCAATAAGTGTTGGTAATGCTAGAAAGATACCTATTAAATCAGGTTCAATTTCTACAACTAAACATCTTAATATAGAAAAATCTTATAAAGGTAGTGTTGGATGTATAAATGCAAAAAGAGAAAATATTATTGGTAGTTTTACAGACAATACTGATTTTGGAATAAGAGGTCAAATTAACAACTTTGATATTTCTAATTTAAAAAAATATAAAGTAGCTTCTTTAGATGAAGTTAAATTAGGAAAGGCTCAAATAATTCTACAAGATAATTGTAATGAATGTAAAAAATATAATATTGAAATTATAGATATAGAAAATCAAAAACATCCAGAAAGCAAAAGTTTTAAAATTAAAATTACAGATAAAAAACTTTTAGCTCAAACTGGTGGTATTGTACAAGGTATGAGTGGTACTCCAATAGTTCAGAATGATAAAATAATTGGAGCAGTATCTCATGCTATCGAAAATGACCCAGCTGTAGGCTATGCTGTATTTATTAAATGGATGTTGTAAATAATATAGTTTTAAATAATACAAATAAACAATAATTTAAATATTAAACAGATAATTAATAATATATTTGGTCTAAAGGTATCTCTACTTACCTTAAGAGACCAAATATATTAGATATTTTACATAGTATAAAATATAATTTTTATTGAAATTATATTAATATTATTTACAAAATTTTTATTTATAAACTACTTTTTCAAATTTATTTAAAAATATATAACTTTATATTACTTATTAGCATTTTTTCCAGTGTTAGGTAAAACATTTCCTAGATTTTTTTCTGGTATATTTACATAACTTTCTGGAACATCTCCTACTATTATAGTCTCACAAATAGGTATCTGTGCTTTAATTTGTTTTGTTGAAGTTATAAGTGGTATTACTACTTTAACTTGCGTTTGAGCTTCTAGATATATTCTGTGTCTTGTTTGATTTATACCAGACGACTCAAATTCCGTTTTAAAGTTTACTGATACTGTTCCTATAGGTTCAATAGAAACTTCAAGTCTAGGACCGTATTTGGCTAATATAGGACTTCCTAATGCTGTTCCTATAGGTATGTAAGAACTAGCTGTCTTAGCTTTTTTTAATTCATCTTGTATTTCTAAAGCTATTGCAGAGGCAATCTCATTCATCATTATAGTATTTGCTTGTATCATTGTTATTTTGCCATTATTATCAAGCTGTATATCCATTAAATCTTCATAGTTTATTTTTCCTTCTACCATTTCAGCAACAGCTTTATTTATTGACCTATTTGCTAATTCAAGAGCTTTAGTTTCTGCCAATACTGTTATTGTTGGTCTTAAAGTTTTATCTATATATATAAAACTGCCTATAAATACAGACAAGAAAAGAATTAACAAAAAAATAGCTACAATTTTTCTAAATTCAGTTTTCTTTTTTCTATCTACTATTCTATTCAAAATTATCCCCTCCTATTTATTTATATGTAGCTTTAGCATAATTTTTATAATATTTGTCAAAAATAAATAAAATAAAAATATGGACTTTTTAATACATTATGTTTATACATATTTACAATGTACAGAATATTATAGCAAATTCATTTTTTCTATTAATTACAAAATTACTCCTATTTGTGTTATAATATTGCATTAAGTAAGGAGGTTAAAATCTTATGAATAACGATAATGATAAAAATGGAAATAAAATTAGAAGAAAAAAAGTTAGTTCCTCTAGTAATACAAACAAACCAATTAATAGAGGTTCATCTAACAAAACTCGTTCAACAAAAAACAAGAAAAAATCTAAAAAAAGCGATAAATTTAGAAAACTAAGAGTATTTGGGATAGTATTTTTAGTTTTACTAGTTGTTGGTACTGCTGGTACTGCTGGTTTAGTATTTGCATCACTAAGAGATGTTACTCCAGTTACAGAAGCTGTCTTGGATAAGCAAACAAACCAAACAACTACAATTAAATACGCTAATGGAAAAACATTATCTACAGCTCCAAGTGTAAATAAAAAGACACCTGTTCCATTAGATAAGATTTCAACACATCTTCAACATGCTGTAATTGCAATAGAAGATGAACGTTTTTATGAACATAAGGGTGTCGACATTAAAGGTTTATTTAGGTCAGTATTAAAAACCCTTACAGGTACTAAACAAGGTGGTAGTACTATTCCTATGCAGGTATCCAAAATGTTGTTAACAACTGAACAACAGACTCTGCCTCGTAAAATAAAGGATATTTACTATGCATATGAGATGAGTAAAACAGTAAGTAAAGATAAAATACTAGAAACTTATTTAAATAACTTTTTCGTTGGTAGAGGTCTAGCAGGTGCTGAGGCTGGTGCACGTGGTTATTTTGATAAGTCTGCCGCTGACCTTACTATAGCTGAGTCAGCACTTCTTGCTGGTTCAACTAAAAATCCATCAAAGTTTTCAGCCTATAAAACTTCTAAATTAGATGGAAGCGAAACTAAAGGCGATTTAGAAAATAAGTTATTATTTTTTGTTAACACAACTGATGATGATTTAGATGACCCTACAAAGGTAGACTTTGATATGATTGAAAAAATAAAATCTTGGGAACTTATATCTAATGATACTTATAGACAATTAAAGGCAGGTACATTAGTTGTCAGAAAAGCTGTAAGCAACCCAGAAGCTAAAAAAAGACAAGAAGTTGTTCTAAAGAAAATGTTAGAATTAGGATATATTAAGCAAAACGAATATGACGAAGCAATCAAAGCTAAAATAGAAATAAAATTACCTAAATCATCAGACAAAGTTTCTTCATCTGTAGAAGACCTTATTGAAAGTGAAGTTATAAATGCTTTAATGGAACAAGGACATACAAATGATGAAGCACAAAACTTATTCTACAATGGAGGTCTAATTGTAAATACAACTATAGACCCTAAAATGCAGGATGCTTTAGAAGAAGAATATGATAGAAATAGCAATTTCCCAGGACATATGGTTGGTCCTGATGGAGTTAGTCAACCGCAATCTGCAATGGTAATCTTAGATTATAAAAATGGTGAAATAAGGGCACTAGCTGGAGGAAGAAATATAAGTGGTAGAAAAACTTTAAACCGTGCTACTAACCCTCATCAGCCTGGTTCTGCTATAAAACCTCTAGCAATTTATACACCAGCTATTGATACTTTAAAACTTACACAAGCAACTTCTCTAAGTGATACCAGAGGAGGATATAAGTTTGAAGAGAATACTAAGTGGAATCCAAGAACTACTACTGCTGGGCATGGTTCTATGAGTTTACGTAGAGCACTTGCTAAATCTTCAAATACAATAGCTGTCAAAACTGCTGAGATGCTTGGAGATTCTTATGATGAATGTATAGATATAATGATGGACTACTTAAAGAACTTTGGTATAACGACTGTAAAAAATAGTCAGTCAGGAGCAACTGATAGACAATTCCCATCATTAACACTAGGTGGTATGGCAAATGGTATTACTCCGCTTCAAATGGCTGCTGCTTATGGTACATTGGCAAATCAAGGAGTTTATATAGAACCATCAATTTTCACTACTATAACTACTTTTGATGGTCAATTATTAGTTAAAAACGCTCCTGAGGAACATAAAGTTGTAGAACCTGAAGTAGCTTATGTTGTTACAGATATGTTGGAAAGTGTAATTACTGAAGGTACTGGTAGCATAGCATCACTTTCAAATGGAATGCCTGTTGCAGGTAAAACAGGTACTACAAATAGTGCATATGATGCTTGGTTTGTTGGTTACACACCTTATTATGTTGGAGCAACTTATATTGGAGATGATGCTGGTAGAAAAGATGATTCTGGCAATACCATAAAGCGTAGAGAAGTTCCACATGGAAGTACTAGTACTGCAAAACTATGGGAAAAAGTTATGACAAAAATACATGCTAACTTAACAGTAACTGAATTTGAAGTTCCTAAAAACGTGTATTTCACAAAAATTAATTTAGATGATGGAGGGAAGCAATCTTCTGGCTCTAAAGCAGCATTTATTGAAGGGACTGCTCCTACTAGAGTAAGTTCTCAACCATCCTCTGAAGATACAAAGAAACCAGATAATAATCAACAAGATGAAAATGACAACAATAACAACAATTCAGGTGATAATGGTGGTGGCTCTACTCCTCCTAATAATGGTGGAAACAATAATGGTGGTGGCTCTACTACTCCTCCTGATAATGGTGGAAACAACAATGGTGGTGGCTCCACTCCTCCTGATAATGGTGGAAACAATAATGGTGGTGGCTCTACTACTCCTCCTGATAATGGTGGAAACAGCGATGGTGGTGGCTCTACTACTACTCCTGATGGTGGTGGCACTCCTGCAACTTAAGCTAACAAAAATCAAAATATAAATATAAAGAGTGTCTCATAGATGATTTTTTAAATTATCTATGAGACACTCTTTTTCTATAATTACATCATATTATTTATTCCTAGTTGTTTAGATATTTCAGACAGTTATATCACAAATTATATAAACCCAATATTATTTTAATTACTGTATACCAAATGTCTGAAATCTATTTAATTTACCATATCTTTCAATAAGCATTTCCCATTCTTCTTTATCATAAAACTCACACTTATTTCTACCAAATAACTTAGCCACTTCAATTGCAAATCTACCTGCTGAATCTAAATCAGCAAAATTAGTTGCACCTGTGGCACATCCAGCAACAGGCATCTCTGTAGTAATAGCTACTCCTACTACTGGTGCATCTATAGCAACTGCTGGCTGTAAAATACTATTTAAGTGATATAGATTATTTCCATATGGTGTTATATCTTGAATTGATAAAGGGAATACAAATGGAGCCTTTCCAGTAACAGTCTGCATAATATCCAAAAGATTATCACTAGTTTTTAATATGTAACCTTCCTTAACAGTTGGTGATATTGCAAATCCTCTATTGTTGATTACTCTATTACCTTTGGTAGTATCTATTGAAAGTATTGCATCACAACTATTATCAACTTCATTTTCATTCATAGTCATCATATCTATTGGTGAATCCATAAAAGGTGTAGGATAATGCTCTCTAGTTGGTGCATCTGGACAAATATGAGTTGAGATTACAATATCACCATCTAATATATCTCCTTTTCGTTGCATATCCAACAGTCTTGCTGCAACTGCAATTGCTACTAATGCTCCATCACCATCCGATACAAAACCTGTTACTTCTGGTCTTGCTCCAATACCTCCTAATCTACCTAAAATTCCAAGAGTAGGAGCATCTCCACCATTTAGCTTTCCATTCTTACCAGGTATTGTAAGTTTGACTAAATCAGTTGAACCTTTACTTGAAGATAATTCCTTGACTGTTACATCTACTTCACCATAACTTTGTAAATAAGACTTTACTTCTTCTCCATTAGCATTTGCTTTATCTAAAATGTCATAAACCTCTATTACTTGTTTTAATATCATGTCTAATCTAATTTCCTTTCTTATATATTATTTACTATATAAAACATCTACTCCACACATTGCTAGCACCTTAATTGCTTTCATAAGTGCTATTTTACCTTCTTTACCACCAGCTGCAACAGCAAATTCATCAGTATGAGTTGCAGTGTCTTCTTTTAATTTAATATATGCTTGTATTGCAGGTATTTCATGAGTTAGATTTCCAGTATCAGTTGACCCAATACCTTGACTTAAATCTCTTTCAATATAGTCCTCACCTAACACTTCAAAATTACTTCTAACTATATTCACTAATTCTGAATCATTTTTAATTTCTTTGTATACTTCATCTAATTGAACTATTTCTACGCTAGTTCCAGTAGAAATTGAAGCTCCTTTAGCACAGTTTTTAAGCATATCACAAATCTCATTTAAGTATTCTATACTTAAAGCTCTCACATTAAATATTGCTGTAGATTTTTCAGGAATTATATTATGTATGCTACCTCCATCAGTTATAATTCCATGTACTCTTGCATAATCTTTAAGATGCAATCTCATACTATTTACACTGTTAAACAATGCTATTACCCCACTTAAGGCACTTTTTCCTTCCCAAGGATAGGCAGCTGCATGTGATGCCTTACCACTAAAATCAAATTTTAAGTTAACCTGAGCAAATGATATATCATCAGGCATTGAAGCATCACTTGGATGTAAAATTAATGCAGCATCTACATCTTTAAATACTCCCTCTTTAATCATAGTTATTTTTCCACCTACTCTTTCCTCTGCAGGTGTTCCAAAAACTTTTACAGTTCCTTCTATATTATGTTTTTCCATTATTTCTTTTAATATGATACCAGCACCAACAGAGCTTGTTCCTATAATATTATGTCCACATGCATGTCCCATCCCTGGAAGGGCATCATATTCAGCTAAAAAAGCTACTGTTTTTCCAGCCCCATTTGAATAAATAGCCTCAAAAGATGTCTCCAATCCTCCTACACCTTTAGTTACATTAAATCCATTTTTTTCTAACAAATCACACAATGCTTTTTGTGACTTATATTCTTCAAATGCCAATTCTGGATTTGCAAATAAGTAATCAGATACATTTTCAAATGATGTCTTTTTTTCTTCAGATAATACCTTTATTTCCTCTTTGATTTTTACTTTTAATTCATTCATATTTACCTACCTCCTTAAAGCATTCCATTTAATCTTAAAACTGTTTGAGATATAAAAGCAGAACCAAAGTAAGTAGATGTCATAACTATAAATGATATAACCACTAACTTCCAGCTCAAAGTCTTTAATATATCCAATTGGTTACCTACAGAAATTCCTGCAAAAGCTAACAATGGTGTCACTGTAGACATAAAATTGATTTTTCCCACATTAGTTGCTATAATATCCCCCACTGGTGATATTGGAAGTGATAAAACGAATGCAACTAATGTAGCCCATGCAAAACCTGGCAAATTAGGTCTTTTAACAAAATTCTTGATTATAATAGCAACTATAACTAACAAGAAACCAAATATACTTCCTATTAATAAATCCTTAGCCTGAGTCTTAAGTGCTATCATTTGCCCAAAGCAAATAATAATATATATAAACAGTACTATTTTTATCTGTTCCATAATAGTCTTAAAAGTTTTTTCCATATAGACACCCTCCTTTATAAGTCATTACTTGTTTTTGTTTTTCTTCCTCTAAATCTTTCAATAATTGGAGCTACTTTACTATAATAATAATTGGCCACTGGCAAAGATAAAAATAACTCTATGTATATTCCAGTAACAGCTGTAATCAAACCACTAGTTGCTGAATATGCTAAAATCTGTTCCGACATCTGTGGAACCGTATTCATTAATGATGCTGTTGCAGCTCCCATCATTGAACCACTACCCATTCCTGATGCCATTGCTAAAGCATATGGATGAAATCCTAAAAGCACTCCTACTGGTGCTAAAAATGAGAATAATAATGTTCCAAATATACTACCACTTATGTAAGTTCCTAATGTGCCTATACCTTCTGGTGAATTTAACCCATACTTATCTCCAATAATTCCTAGTGCTGTGTCACGACATAATGAAAAAGTACCTCCTAATGCACTTCTTCCAAGACCTAATGCAACTCCAACAGGTAATGCAATCAACATTGTACCCATATGACCAAATTCTTGTAATAAAAGTGCTGGCCCTGCTTGAAGTAATATACCAACTTTAGGACCTGCATTGATTCCAAACATTATTCCTAATGGATATAGTGTTAAAGATAGCAAATATGGAGATACATTTATTTCATTATCCCCTATAAACTTTTTTAGAGCTGGTATAACTCGTCCTAATAAATGAGGTGAAACAGCCATTCCTATAAATATAGCCCATAATATACTAAGTAAAGTTATATTAATGCCCATAACTTTAAATGAAATAGGACCGATTAATTCCGCCAATATTGTGATTATAAAGGCTGCTATTATGGCATTTCTAATCCCTGCTTTTTCTTTCATTTCTATACCTCCTTGTAATTTTTATAATTTTCTTATAATATAATTGTTAGTGATTTTATTATATAACCTATCATTGATAATGTATAATATATATTATTCATCATTTTTATATACTTTTAGTTATGAATCAAAATAAGACATTACAAATTCATGATATAAAACACAAATAATTTATTAGATTACATTATATAGATAGTAAATTATTACCTAAGCTGACAAAATTATTTACTGATTTTATAAAAATTACCTAAATAAATAAAGGAGTACAATGTACTTATATACACTTACTCCTCTTAATCTCAATTCATATTATTTTTTAGATTAATTTATACAAAGTATAATGCTTCTAATACATTTATTATACTTAAAAACTTACTACTTTATTCTTTTAACACTATTTCGTATTATTAACCTTGGATATAGTTTTCTTGGAATATGTTCTGTTCCCTTTTTATTTATTATATTTACTAAACTGTCTACTCCATTTTTTATAACTTGCTCTCTTGGGTCATCTATCGTTGATAAATGAGACCTAAAATATGATATTAATTCAATATTATTATATCCTATTATAGAAATATCTTCTGGTACATTTATACCATAAGTAGTTTTTAATTCTTGTATTATAGAAATTGCTGGTACATCTTGCTGTACAAATATGGCTGATGCTTTTTTTATTTTATCAATATGTTTTTCTAACAACTCAACTTGAGACTCAAAATCCATTTTAGATTCAATAACCTCAGTCTTTAAATTTGCCTCTTCCATAGCATTCAAATATCCCTTGGTTCTATCTTCATGCATTTTTGAGCTCTTATCATCTGAAGTTACTGTTATTATATCTTTATGACCATGGTCAATTAAATGCTTAGTAGCTATATAACCACCATACACATTATCATCCCAAAAGAAATTGTCTACTTCTCCTACAAAAGATGGTTTAAAATATATAAATACATGTGGAAAATTATTATCTTTTAAAAATTCATACTCTTCTTTTTTTATTGATTGAGACACAATTACTAATCCATCTACCATTTGTCCATTTACCATTTTATATACATTACTGTCACCACTAATATTATTATTAGGTTGTATTATAAAATCGTATTTATTAGTCTCAATAGAATTTATAGAACTGTCCATTATATCACTAAAAAACTTTCTAGTATCTTGGTGATTAAAATTATTTGAAAAGATTACCCCGATTCTGCCTGTTTCTTTTTTGGCCAGATTTCTTGCATTTACATTAAAATGGAACCCTAGTCTATTAGCCTCTTCTACTACCTTCTTTTTTGTCTTTTCAGATACATTAGGATTATTATTTAAGCACCTAGAAACGGTTGAATAACTGATACCTAGATTCCTTGCAATATCTTTAATAGTTACCATCTTTATCCCCTACTTCACTTCATTTTATTTTGATAATATAATACTACACTATGTTGTAAATAATTGTCAACTTCAATTATGTAAACGCTTCTTTATATAAAAAATAGACAGAATCTAAAAGATATCTGCCTATTTTATAAAAAGTTATTATTTTAAAATTTATTATTCTCTTAAGTAATATTTATGGTTTCGCTTTTGGTGTAAATACTACTGACATAAGATATCCAAAGAATATAGCAGCTGCTATTCCACCAGCTGTAGCAGTTGTACCACCTAAAAAGATACCTAAAAAACCATCACTTTGAATTGATTTTATTACCCCTGTAGCAAGTGAATATCCAAATCCTATTATAGGAACTGTTGCACCTGCTGCTGCAAACTTAACTAATGGTTCGTAAAGACCTAGAAAAGTTAAAACTACACCAGTTGTTACATATGTTACCATAACATATGGAGTTTGCATTTTAAAATAATCCATCATTACTTGGGCTATTAAACATATAATTCCACCTACAATAAATACTCTTACATAGTCCATTAACATATATATCACTTCCTACTCATTTACTATTACTACTGCATGTGCAACACATGGTATTGTCTGCTTTTGTAGTGTACTTGTTGGTGATAGTAATGCTCCTGTTGATACAAGCATTACTTTATTAAATTCTTTTTTTCTCAACTTTTCATATATATACCCTGCAAATACTGTAGCTGAACATCCACATCCACTTCCACCACAATGGACATCTTGTTCTTTAAGATTAAACATTTCTATACCACAGTCAGTGTAACATTTTGATATATCTACACCTTTTTCTTTCAAAAAGTCTTCTGTTATCTGTTTTCCAAGAGTACCTAAATCCCCAGTTGCAATTATATCAAAGCTATTTGGGTCATCATTAGTATCTTCAAAATAAGAATATATTGTATCTATTGCTGCTGGAGCCATAGCTGGTCCCATATTATTACCATCATCAATACCTTCATCTATTACTTTACCAACTGTAACGTATTTTACCTTAGGACCATCTCCATTAGGAGCTAATAATACACTTCCTGCTCCTGTAACTGTCCATTGAGCTGTCATTGGCTTTTGATTTCCAAGTTCTAGAGGAAATCTAAACTGTCTTTCTGCTGTACAATAATGACTTGATGTACCTGATAGTACTAAATCTGCAAAACCACCATCTATAAGCATAGAACCTATGCAAAGACCTTCTGCCATTGTAGAACAAGCTCCGTATATACCTAGAAATGGAATTGCTAATTCCCTTGCTGCGAATGATGCTGGGACTATTTGATTTATTAAATCTCCACCTAACATATAATTTACATCTGTTAGTTTTTTCCCTGCCTTTTGTATAGCTTTCTGAGATGCAGTCTCTACCATCTTACTTTCAGCTAATTCCCAAGTTTTTTCACCATATAAATCATCAGTCATAATCATATCAAAATAGTCCTTTAGCGGTCCTTCACCTTCTTTAGAGCCTACTATAGTTCCAGTTGATATTATTGTTGGTTTATTTTCTAATTTTACTGTTCTTTTTCCAATTCTTTTATTTTTCATATTTTCACACCTTTTTAATTTTGCATTTTAATATTTAATTTTTTAATATCAATTGAAATCTTCATAACTATTTTCTAACTAACAAGCTTCATAGTTAATTTTCAACTTTCATAGCTATTTTGCAATTAATAGAGTTTAAATTAAATAAAAACCATCTAAAACATCTTAAAGATATAATAAATAATCCCACATAAAATAGAAGAACCTATCCCATAAACTAGAACTGGCCCTGCAATTTTAAATAAGTTTGCACCTACACCTAATACATAACCTTCTCTTTTATATTCCATTGCTGGAGATACTATTGAGTTTGCAAAACCTGTTATTGGAATTATAGAACCAGCTCCAGCTCTTTTTCCTATTAGGTCATAAACTCCTAACCCAGTTAAAAATGCCCCTATAAATATTAGTGTTATTGATGTTGCAGAACTAGCACCTAATTTATCAAGACCTCCAACTTTCATGTATAAATCATTTATTGCTTGCCCTATCATACAAATAATTCCACCTACAATAAATGCAAGCGTATAGTTTTTTAAATATGTAGGTTTTGGGCTTATTTGGTCTACATATTTTTTATAATTTTTATCCATACTAAACACCTCTCTAAAGTATTATTTGTTAATTTTAAAAAAATAAACCTATTATTTATTTTGACAGCTTAAAGTTTCATCAAAAAATAAAAAAGATGCCTAATAAAGAAAATAATTTATTTTCTTTCATAAAGACACCTTATTTTTTAATATTTTTTATTGTAATTTAGAAACTTTTAATAATAGTTTAAAAGTTTAATATAACAATCTATTACAGTTTATTTTAGTAATATTCTTATTATATTTTATGGTTTTATATATCATAAATATTCTCATGATATATATTCTTTTAATTTAGACAACACCTTTTTCTCTATCCTAGACACTTGAACCTGTGATATATTGAGCATTTCTCCTATTTCACTTTGAGTCATATCTTCAAAATATCTGAGAACTATTATTTGACGTTCTCTCTTATCTAGTTTTCCAAGTATGTCTTTTAACAGTATGTTATCTACTACTTTTTCTTCCTCACTTTCTCCTTTCATGCTTATTTTATCAATAAGACATATTGGAGAACCTTCCTCTTCATGAATAACACCTTGCAAATATTCAACGTTGAAATTAGCTTCCATAGCCATTACTAAATCTTCTTTTTCTACATCAATTGCTTTAGACAATTCTTCTATACTCGGTTCTCTACCTAACTTTTTGGTCAATGATTCACTTTCCATCTTAGCCTTTATAGCTATTTGCTTTAATGACCTTGATACTTTTATCATACCATCATCTCTTAAGTACCTCTTTATTTCACCTAAAATCATAGGTACCGCATAAGTAGAGAATTTTACATTAAATTTTGGGTCAAATTTATATATTGATTTTATTAAGCCTATAGAACCTAACTGAAATAAATCCTCTCTATCATATCCTATATTTAAAAATCTAGATACAACGCTCCTAACTAGACCTAAATTGCTTGATATTAATATTTCTTTTGCCTCTTCATCTCCATTTTGAACTTTGTCAATAAGTTCTAGAGTCTCCTCATGACTAAGAAGAGGTTTTTTTTCTTCTCTGGCAACAGTTACTTCCATAATAAAACCTCACTTTTGGACTTTATTTAGGCACATTTATTTTTTTAGTCATTTCAATTCTAGTACCATTATCTTTTACAGAACTTACCTCTACATCGTCCATAAAGCTTTTCATTACTGTGAATCCCATTCCTGATCTATCAAGTTCTGGTTTTGATGTATAAAGTGGTTCCATTGCCTTCTCCACATTTTCTATTCCATACCCTTCATCTTCAACTATAATTTTTATAATATTTCCTTCTATCTCACATCTTAAAAAAACAAACTTAGAACTATCTTCTTCATATCCATGTATTATAGCATTTGTAACAGCCTCAGAGACAGCAGTTTTTATATCCACTAATTCATCTACTGTTGGGTCTAATTTAGCTGCAAAGGATGCTACTATAACTCTTGCTAAACTTTCATTTTCAGATATTGCCGAAAATTTAACTTCCATAATATTATTCATCACATACTCCTCCCTACAAAGAACTTAGAGCTTCTTCATACGTATCATAAATGCCAATAATTTTATTTAACCCAGATAAATCAAAAATTTTCTTAACTCGTGAACCTATATTAATTACTGAAACTCGTCCCCCTTCATTAGAAATCTTTTTATATCTACCTATGATGACACCTATACCTGAAGAATCCATAAAATTAATATTTTCAAAATTAAATACAACATTTCTAACTTGATTTACACTTAATAAGTTATCTATTTCTTCCCTTATTTCATTGGCTACATGGTGGTCTAGTTCTGAGCACATAAATTCTATGTATAGATTCTTATGTTCTAAGGAATAATTTACCATCAAAATCCCTCCTTCAATAGTTTTGTAAAAATAGTAACTTTTAATCAATTCTATAATTCTATTTTTATTCCTTCAATGAAATTTAACTAGTTTTGTCGTATTATTTCTACCATGCTTTCATTATATGTTACCTGACCACCAAAGTCTGATATACCAGAGTCTGTCAAACTGTTTGGATTCCCATGTTTCTTCCACCAACCAACATACATTTTTACTATATAATTACCTACTCCATCATCTATATTTATTTGTACATCTATTTTTGCTTTTTTTGAGTTTAAAGTCACAATATCTCTATCCTTAATGCCTAATTGTTTAGCCATACTTTTATTTATATATGCTTGCGATATAGAAGTCTTGTCCATAAAGTGTTGACTAAACAAAGTATCTGCATGATGATTAGTCAATAATCTAAAATAAGTATTTTCATTTTTTTCTTTTATATTTTTAGATTTATGACTCATATACACAGGTATTGGGCTTATTCCCAAACTTTTTATTCGTTCTGAATAAAGCTCATACTTTCCAGATGGAGTTTCAAACATCTTATCTTCCCAAGCAACAGGTCTATGTATGGTAAAGTAATTGTTTTTAAGTTTTTCTATATCTATATTCTTATCGAATTGTTTGAGTGGTTCAATCACTTTCGCTAGATATTCTCTTTTTTTCACAAATGGATACTCTTTAAGTTCCATCTTTTTAGCTAACTCCATAAAGAAATAGTATTCATCCATCAGCTTATGTTTTGGCTTTACTGCCCTTTCATTATAAGTTATATATGGATTAGTCATTGAACTATAGATTATATCTTCACTTTCTAGTGTATTTGTACAAGGTATAAACAAGTCACATAACGTAGCTGTATCAGTCATAAACATGTCAAAGCATACTTTAAATTCAATCTTTGAAAACACTCTTTCTAATTCTACTAAATCTGGCAATTGATTTAACATATTACTTTTAGTTATAACAGCCATCTTTATAGGAATATTAGCTTTTATTGATTTACTTGACGAGTAATTTAATTCATTCGATATACAATTTGCTTTATATTGTGTATCATCAAGCCCCTTAGATGTATCTTTTAAAGATTCTTCTATAAACTTACTAATGTTACTTACATAAAATTCTCTATCTTCTCCATATGATTGGCTATTATAAGGGTCAGAGTTTATAATGTTTGGATAAACCTTATTTGCATAGTTTATACCTCCACCACTAAAACCTATTTGACCTGTTATAGCTCCTAAAGCATCTATGGCTCTTATTGTATTTCCTCCATTTTTATATTTCTGAAGTCCATACCCAAGGTTTATAGTTGAATATTTGTTGGTATATAAATCAACTAGCTCTCTTATCTCATTCTCTTTAACTCCACATTCATTAATTAAAAAGCTTAATTCCAATGAATGTAAATATTTTTTGTACTCCTCAAAACCAATAACGTATGAATTTATATATTCTTCATCGTATAATTTATCTTCTACTATAACTTTTGCCATAGCTATAGCTAAAGCTCCATCTGTTCCAGGATTTACTTTTATGTATTTATCTGCTATTTGAGCTGTTTTTGTATATATGGGGTCAATTACTACTATCTGTATTCCTTTATCTTTAGCCTTTTTAATTATTTGCATAGTATGAATTGTAGTATATGCTGGATTTTTTCCCCATACAAATATGCTTTTACTATTTAACATATCTTCTATAGCGTGACTTTTAGCTTCTCCAAAATCATACTTTTGAGCATGCATTCCTGCACTCCAACATGGACCACCCTTGTGCCTACTAACTCCTCCATAAAAATTAAAAAATATATCTCCTATGTATTTTAGTACAGACCCACTTCCATATTGGTCATAATGCATAACAGACTTTGATGTGTACTTTTCTTTATAGTCTATAAGCTTTTCTGACATTATTTCTATAGCTTTATCAAAAGAAATTTCCTTCCATACTCCATTAACTTTAAGCATTGGTGTCTCTATCCTCTCTTTATGATTTAGTCTATCTAAATGAGCCAGTCCTTTTTTACATATAAATCCTTTTGTGTAAGGATGGTTTTTATCTCCTTCAATTTTTATTATGTTATTTCCTTTAATATAAACATTAAATTTACAACAATCATGGCAATCTAGTGTACATCCATGACTTAATTTCTTTACTATATCCATAAAATATCCTTCTTTCCTTATTAAAAACTATCCTATTTCCTATAATTTATTAAATTGTATATACTCAAAACTACTTTTATATGAAACATAAATACATTTTATCAAATTAAATTTAAAAATACTTCATAAATATAATATTATTGTAAAATTCTCTTTTAAAAACTTACTAGCTTATAATTTTGATTGCATACTATAGTTGTTAAATATAAAAATAACCTCTCAATTAATATATCTTTGATATACATAAATTGAAAGGTTATAAAAATTTTACATAACTTGTCCACCAGTAACATTTATAGATTGACCTGTACAGTATTCAGCTTCCTTAGAAGCATAAAATGTAAGCATATTTGCAACATCTATAAATCTACAACCTCTTTTTAGAGGTACTTTATCTATATAAACTTGCTTAACTTCTGATTCAGGTATCCCCAATTTTACTGCATATTGAGGAATTAAACTTTCAAACATATCAGAATCAAGGAGATTTCCAAGCATCAATGCATTTACAGTTATCTTATGTTCTGCCAAATCTAATGCTAAACTTTGAGTAAGACCTACTCCAGCAAATTTACCTGCTGAATATCCTGAATTATGCTTACTACCTACTCTACCTGATTTTGAATTTATCTGTATTATTCTACCTTCAATACCTTTTGATATCATGACCTTAGATACTTCCCTTGCAAATAGAAAATATCCATTTAAATTTACATCTACAATAAATTTAAAATCTCTATATCCAAAGTCGGTTATTTTTTTACTTACAGCTACTCCTGCATTGTATACCAACAAATCAATCCTATCAAAATCATTTTCAATCTTTTTAACAGTACTTATAACCTGTTCTTCATCAGTAGCATTACAGCCATATCCTATGGATTTACAATCAAATTCTTTTTCTATTTCTTCAGCTACTTTTTTTGCATTATCTTCATTTAAATCTGCAATAGCAACATCATAACCTACTTTAGCTAGATGTTTAGATAAAAATTCTCCTAAACTTCTTCCGCCTCCAACTACTAAAGCTACTTTTCTCATTTTAATTTCCCCTTTTATATCACATTAAAAGTTAACCCGATTAGCTAAATTGACTTTTATCTATAATTTACTTATAATATGATTAGATTAGTTTTAAATTTTATTTTCTAATTATTTTTAGTATAGTACCTACGCCAATAGGTGCTATTTCTTTTTCTTCAAGATATAAGGTCCCTCCAATTGCTCCTTCTTTCTCACCTGTAAACTTAAATGTTATATGACCTAATTCTGAAAGATTTTGATTTACTAACTCACCAACAGAAGTAATTTTATAATCAACATTATTTATTGATAACACATCATTCGTAAGTATTTCTTTTACTAAATTATTTTCAGAATGTATATAACAGTAATTTTCTAATTCTTGAGGAGCATTATCCTTGAAAGTTACAAACATATTATGTTCTAAAAATTCATTTGCATTGTCTCCTATTTTATTTATTCGGGTACTGTATATTAATTCCATATCAACTGAACCTCTCTCTAATTATTTATAAAGTATTCTTTTATTTATATAATCCAAAGCTTGCTAACCATGCCAGTAGAACAGTTGGCGCACCTGTTAAAAATCTAGAATATAAAACTGATGGAACTCCTACTTGAACTGTATCAGGTTCAGCTTCTGCAAGACCAAGCCCTACTGGTATAAAGTCACATGCTGCCTGCGAATTTATTGCAAACAATGCTGGTAATGCTAAACTTGGTGGAATATTTCCCTTTCCTATTTCTGTCCCAACCAATACCCCTACTATTTGAGCTATAACGGCTCCTGGTCCAAGAAATGGTGATAGCAACGGAAATGAACATATTATTGATAAAACAACTAGCCCTCCAACATTTCCTATTAGTGGAGTAAGCAAGTTAGCCACCCAATTTCCTACGCCTGATTGATTTATTATACCTATTAGTACGGCAACGAAAGCCATAAAAGGCAATATAGTATGTATTAATGTATCTATAGTATCTCTACCAGCTTGAAAAAGAGTGCTTGTCACATTACCTAGTGCTATACCTATTTTTGCGACAATTCCTTGACTCTGTTCACTTATCTTCTTTTTAGTATCATAAGCCATATTTTTTCCCTCCTACATCCACGATTATACTTGCTCTACATTGTTTGGTTTTACCCCTGAAACATATATATCTTCTTTTATAAACATTGCTAATGGTCCACTTTTACCTGTTTTCATTATGTTTATAGTTGGTATTTTCTTTTGAGGATATATACCACATCTCAATGTACCACCACAATTTATTATTACACATGCTATTTCATCATCTTTGACACCTTGTGAAAATCCATCTATTAATTCACACCCTGTAAGTTCAGCTATTCTTACGGCAGTTTCTGGTTTTGCTCCTCCAGTTACATACACTACCTTATTTTTCTTTTCTGTTGGCTCTATTATCAATGGTCCACCCCATCCTCCAGAACCTTTTACTATTTTAACTTTATTAAATGACATACAAATTCTCCTCCTATATACACTATTTTTGTATTTAATTTATTCTCTTCATCTAAATTGTATCTATTTCTTTTTTAATGCCCTTATTTTAAATTCTTTAATACTATTATTTATTTTCTTCCACCTGATAATAAATTTCTTATATTTTATATGTAATTTTCTTATCTTAATTAGTTCAGTTACTACTCAAAATAGTTTGCTTGTTATATATGATAATTTACTTACCACTTAGAATAATTTAATTATTCCTTAAAATAATTATCCAATATTTATATCTGAATTTAATGATATTCCTTGTTGCTTCTCTACAAATTTTGTTGTATAGTCAGTAACCACACCTTTAATAAAGTTTGCAATTATACCAACCAACAAATATCTAACTGCTAAATCTGCTGTTGAAAATCCTAAAGTTGTTATACCATTTGCAATTCCTAGATATATAAATAGCTCCCCTGGATTAATGTGTGGGAATAATCCATTCATTGTATGGCATGAAAAACTCGCTGCTGCAAAATAACTAGGTTTAAACTTCTCTGGTAAAAATCTTCCAAGTGATAATGTCATTGGATTTGCAAATACAAATGTACCAAGTACTGGTAATATTAAATATCTAGTAAATATATTTGCAGAACATTTTTTTGCAAGCTTCTCGACTCTATCTGTACCTATAAAGTTGATAATTGCATTCATTGTAACCAATAAAGCTACTAAAAGTGGAACTATATCTGTTACAAATCCTACAAATTGTTGACCACCTGCCCTAAATAAATTCATAAAACTGTCTGCACCACTTGCTAATACTTGAAAAAATTGTGTCATATTAACTCCTCCTTATAAATATATATTTTTAAACTACTTCCATCTTACATTCTTCATCAGTACTAATATTATTTGTGTTCTCACATCTATTTTTCTCAAATGTTGTGTACTGTTTGACTGCATCTAGTATTGCCTTTTTAAGTAGTTTATTATAATCAACTAAATCTGATTCCTTTAGGTCTCCTAAGTCTTTTCCTAAAAGTCCTTCAAATACTTTTACTCTTGCTAATACTGTAACACCTTGCATTTTTCTAGTTTCAACAATCACACCATCCTCATCTATGAGTATTAGTACAATTGTACCTGATGATATTCTTCCTTTTTTTCTTCCTATTGCAACTCTACCTCTTCTTTTTAGTTCAATATAATTTTTATTAAAATCTTTAAGCTGTAAGTATCCAAGAAAAATGTTTAATAAATAAACTGCAATAAGTGATACTATAATAAAAATTACTGGGTCCATATTATTACCTCCTCTTAGTAATTATTTTATAAAATTCATCAAATGATTTTACTTTAGCAAGAGCTTCTACCATTTTCTTGTCTCTCCCTATTTCAAGTACCTCTTCATAACTTTTTATTATCAAATCTGTACTTTCTACATTCCTATCTGGAATTATCATTAATATTATTATTCTAATTTCCTTTGTATCCCAAACTACTGGCTTTTCTAATATACCAAATGCCAGATAAAGATTTTCTCCATTAGAACTAACTGAATGAGGTAATGCTATGTAATTATCTAATGCTGTAGAAGACTTCTTTTCTCTTTTTAATACATTTTCCTTAAACTCCAAATCAATAATTCCTTTATGTACTAGCTTTACTAACATCTCTTCTAAATTTTCCATAAATGTGTCCTTATTCAGTATAAAAAACTTATCTTCTTCAACTAACTTACCTATAAAAGGAATGTTCTTTTCAATATGCTTTATAGATTTAAGATTTATACTATTTTTCAAGAGTATGGCATTCTCTATTTCTTTTTTTATACTTTCTTCATTAAATAAGGCATTTACTCTGAAAATTGGAACATTTAAGTCCGTCTTAAAATCTACTGTTGTAAATACTAGGTCATAGTACTTTAATAACTCCAGATTGGATTTAGCTTCTATGTCAGAAAAGGTATTTACTTCAACACTTTCTCCAAGAATTTTTCCTATTTTTATCCTAATAAGTTGTGCAGTTCCAAGACCTGTACCACAAACAACAGCTACTCTGTTTACATTCAAAATTTTCCTTGAATTTTTTTCAAAATAACTTCCAAAGTGTAATGCTATGTATCCTATTTCATGGTCACATATCTTTAAATCAAACTTTTCTTCAATTATCATTGCAGCTATTTTTGCAACACTATATGGAAATGTATATCTTTCCTTTATTTCCTGCAGTAATGGATTTTTTACTCGTATGTTAAATCTCATTCTATTAAGTGCAAAATACAAATGATATTCCAAATTTTCTATGAGCTTCTTATCTTCTTTAAAATCAATTCCAGATGTCTCCAATAGAAAACTAGTTACTTCATCTACAACTTCTTTTACACTATCATTTATCTTTATGCTGCTAAGTGCTAACTTTGTACTAGGAGCTTTTCTGCCTATTAATGGCATTGTTAAAAATATGGTTTCTTTTTCATTTAAAACTATATTAAATATATTTTCCAACAAAGATTTAAGTTTTAATCCTAAAATATATTCATCTGAACATCTTATGACTTCAAACCTCTTATCTATCTTTTCAAATTTATATCCATTTAGATTTCTTAATACAGATATTATTATGTATCTTTCAACATCCTTTAAGACCTGCTCTGTTATGTAGAGTTCTTCTTGATTAAATAAATTTTTTAATCCATCTCTAAGACATTCAATATCACTATCTTTAATAACACTTATGTAATTAACGTTTTCCAGTATATCAATATAATTTTCATATAACCTATCAAGGACTAGCAACCTTATATCCATTTCTTCGCCAACTAAAATCATTCCTATATTGGGTTTTCTTTTTAGCTCCAAATCGTACTCAGCTAAAATCTTATCTGCCTTTTTTAAATCCTTTATTAATGTTGTTCTCCCTATACATATCTCTTCAGCCAAGTCATCTATAGTAATTGGATTGTTAGTCATAGTTAAAATATCAAGAACATAATTTATTCTTTCTTCAGGTGAATTTAAATTTATAAAATTTGATGCCTTTCCTCTATTGAAATTTACAATCTCAATTAATTTACTTTCATCTTCAATTCTTATACTATATGTACCTTTTTCATTTTTAACTATTTTAGCAATGCCATCTTTTAGTTCTCGATTAATCTGGTTTATATAATTTCTGATAGTCCTAGTACTAACACCTATAACATTTGAAAACTGTTCTAGAGTATTTGTATCTTCTTCCAACACCATTTCCAAAATCAAAAAAACCCTAGGGTCCATATAAGTCATTGACATCTTTTTCTCCCCTTTGTTATCTTACATTTTTTATTATAATCTAAACCATATAGATAATTAATATTCTCTTTTTCAAATAAGATTTGAAAAAGAGGAACTAATATACATTTTTTCACAACACTCTGGAAAAGTGTATATTAACATGTTAAATCTCATTCTCAAATGAAAATCATATATCAATTTTTATTTTCTTATAGATTTTATTTTTTTCTTATATCTATTAAGTTAAGTCATAAATTAATTTTAAAATGTTCCTCACAATAATATTATATAAAACAATAAAAGCCTTATGTTGTTAACTATCACAGATTCCACACATCTGTTTTGAAAACACATTAGGCTTTTTAAATATTCAATATATTCTTTTATATATTTTCTAATTATATTTTTACATGCTATAAATTATTTTTTCTTTTTATTTGCTTTTTCTATATTAATCTTATTACCTTTTATCTTAATATCTTTCATCTTTTCAATTACTGTCTTAGCATCTTTTTTAGGTATTTCAACAAAAGTATACTTATCATATATATCTATAGTTCCTACTACTTTACCTGGTATTCCAACTTCTCCAGCTATAGCACCAACTATATCCTTAGCTTGTACTCTTTGATTTCTACCAATATTGATAAATAATCTAATCATACCATCTTTAGCTCCAGTACCACCTTTTCTATCTCCGCGTTCTCCACGCTCTCTTCTAGGTTTTTCTTCTATTATTTCTTCCTTCATTTCTTCACCTAGAGATAACTTAACAAGTGCAGCAGCTATATCAACCATTGCATAGTCTTCATCATTACAGAAGCTTTCTAACCATTGTAGCTGTTTAGTTAAATGTCCTTCTTCGATAGTTTGTTTAACTTGTGCAAAGAAAGTACCTACTTTTTTCTCTTCAACATCAGTTATTGTTGGTATGTTATGTTTTATCAATTTAGATTTAGTATATCTTTCTATATCTTTCATCTTTCTCATTTCTTTTCCAAATACAAAAGTAAATGACATACCTTCTCTACCAGCACGACCAGTTCTACCAATTCTATGAACATAGTACTCTTCATCTTGTGGTAAATCATAATTGAATACACATTCAACATCATCAACATCTATACCTCTAGCTGCAACATCAGTAGCAACAAGTATATCTATTGTACCATTTCTAAACTTATCCATTACTATATCTCTTTGAGTCTGCTTCAAATCTCCATGTAATGCATCTGCAAAATATCCTCTTGCTTGTAAATCTCCTACTAATTCATCTGCTTTTCTCTTAGTGTTACAGAAAACAACAGATAATTTAGGGTCATATACATCAACTAATCTACATAATACTTCTAATTTATTTGATGACCTAGTTTCTATATAGTATTGTTTTGTATTTGAAACTGTAAGTTCTTTTCTAACAACTTTTATGTGTTCTGGGTCTTTTTGATATCTCTTAGTTAATTCCAAAATTCCTCTTGGCATAGTAGCTGAAAAGAAAGTTGTTTGTCTTTCTTCTGGAATCTTACTTAAAATCATTTCTATATCTTCTCTAAATCCCATATCTAGCATTTCATCTGCTTCATCTAATATAATCATTTTTACATTATCCATCTTTAATGTTTTACGATTGATATGGTCTATTGTACGTCCTGGTGTACCTATTACAACTTGTACTCCACTCTTTAGAGATTTTATTTGTCTATCTATTGGTTGTCCACCATATATAGGTAATGTCTTTATTCCGTGCGAATATTTAGCTAGTTTTCTTATTTCTGTCGATACTTGTATTGCAAGCTCTCTTGTTGGACAAAGTACTACAGCTTGTAAACTTCTATTATTTGGGTCTATTGTTTCTAGTATAGGTATACTAAAAGCTGCTGTTTTCCCCGTACCAGTTTGTGCTTGTCCTATAACGTCTTTACCTGACAAAATCGCAGGTATAGACTGTGCTTGTATAGGAGATGGCTCTTCAAACCCCATTTCAGCTATAGCTTTTTTTATTCCTTCACTTATTGGTAAATCTTCAAACTTTGTTATATTCATATATTATTCCTCTCCGTTATCAATTAATCTTAACCTATCCATTATATACTTTTTTAGGATATTCTGCAATTAATATTTTTAACAGTATTATTAAATAATATACATGAAATACAAAATTGATATGTATAGAAAATATGTAAATAACATCAATATCCCTTGTATTCTACTAAGTCTGTTTGATTTAAGCGTTGGTACTATTACTATTAATAATAACAATATCATAAATGGTATATCCAACTGCCTATTTTGAGATAATATTGGTATGTTATTTGGTATTGCTGATACAGCTATTACTGATACTATGTTCAATATGTTTGCACCTAAAATATTTCCTACTGATATTTCATGATGATTTTTTCTTATAGCAGTAATTGATGAAACTATCTCTGGCAGAGAAGTTCCAAGTGCTATTATAGTTAAACTTACTATACCTTGAGGTATATTTAAAAAACTAGCTATTCTTACTCCACTCTCTATAAGTATTTGTGAACCAATTATCATCATTATCAAACCAGTAGCAAAAACTAATAGTATTTTTACAATTTCTGCTACAGAAAAACCTCTAAAATTCTTACTCTTTTTAGCAGGTATATCTTTAATAGTATTATTTTTAATATTTCTATTTTTAGTAGATTTTCCAACTACACTTCTATAATTATTAACCATATAAAAGATTAATATTATTATAAGTAATAACGAATCACCTCTTGTTATAACTCCATCTAACCCCAATAAAATTAAAACTATTACAGATACTATTAATAGTAAAGACTTAGAAAAAAACATTTTTTTATCTACATTATATGGACTTATAAAAACAACCAATCCTAATGCTAATCCTGTATTACATATTATAGAACCAACTGCATTTCCTAAACTCATTGTAGTATGGCCATCAATAGAAGCAAGTAAAGATACTGTAAACTCAGGTAATGTTGTTGCAAAACTAACGATAGTTGCTCCAAGTATAATTTCTGATATGTTCGTTTTTCTACCTATCTCTACAGTACAATTTATAAAGATATCTGCGCCTTTAGTAATTAATAGGAAACCTACTAAAAATAATATCACTGTGATAAACAATATATCACCTCCCCCTATTAAATAAATATTCAAATTGTGAAGATGTATGCTTTTCTTTTTTTCATAATAAAATTTATTTATTTCGAATTTGGAATTGGAAAAATATATTATTGTTAATTAGTCATTTATCTGTTTCATTTTATTTATATATGGGTATAATTTCATCACATTAATAACATATAATTTGTTTTATACTTTAAAACGACAATTTTTTATTTTTTGTGTATACAGGATACGTATAATATGTTATTATTATATTAGAAAATATATTTTTTAAAAAATATATAAAATAAATTAAGTATATAAAAATTAATTTTAATAGTATTATTTATCATTTAAATCTAAGGAGGAAATACTTAATGAATGCATGGCAAGGATTTAAAACAGGAAGATGGACTAAAGAAGTAAATGTTAGAGAGTTTATACAATTAAACTATTCTCCATATGAAGGAAATGACTCTTTCTTAGCTGGCGCTACTGAAAACACTAAAAAGCTATGGGATAAAGCAATGGTTTTATTTAAAAAAGAAAGAGAAAATGGTGGTACTTTAGATGTTGATACAAAAACTGTTTCTGGAATAGCAGCATATGCTCCAGGATATTTAGATAAAGGATTAGAAACAATAGTTGGGTTACAAACGGATGCCCCTTTAAAAAGAGCTGTTATGCCATATGGTGGTATAAAAATGGTTGAGAATTCATGCGATGCTTTTGGATATGAATTAGACCCAGAAATAAAAGATATATTCACTAAATACAGAAAAACACACAATCAAGGAGTTTTTGATGTTTACACTCCAGAAATGAGAGCTGCTAGAAAATCTGGTATAATAACAGGTCTTCCAGATGCTTATGGTAGAGGTAGAATAATTGGTGACTATAGAAGAGTTGCTTTATACGGTATTGATGCCTTAATAGAAGATAAAAATAAGCAAAAGGAATCATTAGAAGTTTCTTGCATGGATGAGGAAGTTATCAGACTAAGAGAGGAAATAACTGAGCAAATATCAGCTTTAAATGAACTTAAAAAGATGGCTCAGTCTTATGGATTTGATATATCAAAACCAGCGACTAACTCAAAAGAAGCTGTACAATGGTTATACTTTGGTTATTTAGGTGCTGTTAAAGACCAAAATGGTGCTGCAATGTCTTTAGGTAGAACATCTACTTTCTTAGATATATATTTTGAAAGAGACTTAAAAGCTGGAATAGTAACAGAAGAAGAATTACAAGAATATATGGACCATTTTGTTATGAAATTAAGAATGGTTAAATTCCTAAGAACTCCTGATTACAATAATCTATTCTCTGGAGACCCAACTTGGGTAACTGAGTGTATAGGAGGTATGGGAATAGATGGTAGAACATTAGTTACTAAAAACTCATTTAGAATGTTAAATACTCTATATACATTAGGACCATCTCCAGAACCAAACTTAACAGTATTATGGTCAACTAAGTTGCCTCAAGGATTCAAAGATTTCTGTTCTAAAGTATCTATAGATACAAGTTCAGTACAGTATGAAAATGATGACTTAATGAGAGCATACTGGGGAGATGACTATGGTATAGCTTGTTGTGTATCTGCAATGAAAATTGGTAAACAAATGCAGTTCTTTGGAGCTAGAGTTAACTTAGCAAAAACTTTATTATATGCTATAAATGGTGGTATAGATGAGAAATCTGGTGCTCAAGTTGGACCAAGATTTGAGCCTATAACTTCTGAGTACTTAGATTATGATGAAGTTATAAGTAAATTTGAACCATTCACTGATTGGTTAGCAACATTATATGTAAATACTTTAAATGTAATACACTACATGCATGATAAATATTCTTATGAAGCATTAGAAATGGCATTACATGATAGAGATATATTTAGAACTATGGCTTGTGGTATGGCTGGATTATCAGTTTGTGCAGACTCATTATCTGCTATAAAACATGCTAAAGTTAAAACTATTAGAAATGAGCAAGGAATAGCTGTTGATTTTGAAATAGAAGGAGATTATCCAAAATACGGAAACAATGATGACAGAGTTGATAGTATAGCTGTAGAGTTAGTTGAAAGCTTTATGAACAAAATAAGAAAAAATAAAACTTATAGAAATTCTTATCCAACTCAATCTATACTTACAATAACTTCAAATGTTGTTTATGGTAAGAAAACTGGTAATACACCAGATGGTAGAAGAGCTGGTGCTCCATTTGCTCCTGGTGCTAACCCAATGCATGGTAGAGATACTAATGGTGCCTTAGCTTCATTATCTTCAGTTGCTAAATTACCATATGAGCATGCTCAAGATGGTATATCTAATACTTTCTCTATAGTACCAGCTGCTTTAGGAAAAGATATGAATGAAAGAATAAATAATCTTTCTGCAATGATGGATGGATATTTCTCTCAAAATGCTCATCACTTAAATGTAAATGTATTTGATAGAGCTACTTTAGAAGATGCTATGGAACATCCAGAAGAATATCCACAGTTAACTATAAGAGTATCTGGATATGCTGTTAACTTCATAAAATTAACAAAAGAGCAACAATTAGATGTTATAAACAGAACATTCCACGGTAAAATGGCTTAGTCTTTAAATTTTTATACTTTAACTAAGATTACTACTGTGTAGAAAATAAAAATAAAAGGCCGTCTTATATTTGAATTATTTCTGGTATAGGATGGCCTTTTTTAGACAAATATTATAACTATTAATAAAGTCATTAAAATATATTGTGAGGTGAACGCTATGATTAAGGGAAAGATACACTCTATAGAAACGTTTGGTACTGTAGATGGACCAGGAATAAGATATATATTATTTTTTCAGGGATGTCCACTTAGATGCAAGTACTGCCATAACAGAGATACATGGGACACTAAATCAGGCAAAGAATATACAGTTGATGAGATAATAACTGATGCTCTTAAATATACTTCTTTTATGAAGTTTTCTGGTGGAGGTATAACTGCTTCTGGTGGAGAATCTACTCTTCAGCCAGAATTTTTAAGTGAATTATTTAAAAAAGCCAAAGAAAATGATATACACACTTGTTTGGATACATCTGGATTTGTAGATATAAAAACTATAGACCCAATTTTAGATAATACTGATTTAGTTTTACTTGATTTAAAACATATGGTTGAAGAAAAATCTATTGATTTGACTGGTGTTGGTATGGATAAAGCTTTAAAACTTGCTAGACACTTAGACTCAAGAAATATCCCTGTGTGGATAAGACAGGTTTTAGTTCCTGGTATTACTGACGATACAGATAATCTAGAAAAACTAGGTCAGTTTGTATCTACATTAAAAAATGTAGAAAGATTTGAATTACTACCATACCATTCTATGGGGATACACAAATGGGAGAATTTAGGCATTGATTATGAACTAAAAGATGTTCCTGATGCTACTAAGGAAGATATAAAAAAAGCAAGTGAGACAATCTCTAAATTTGGAGTAAAAGTATATAATAGTTAATATATATTAATATCTATAGATAACACAATAAAATAGGGTAAAGTATAAGTTTCTTAAGAATTTATACCTTACCCTATTTTAATATATTATTATATTGTTTTCTGTATACTACTTTAATAATTGAAGTCTATAAAATTCAGATGCACTTACAGGTCTTCCAAATAAAAATCCTTGAATAATATCTACACCTAGACCCTTTACTATATCATACTCTTCATAAGACTCTATACCCTCAACACAAACTTTTAAGTTGATTATATGAGCCAATTTAATAATATATTCAAGGAAAGTATGTTCATAACTATTATATGTAATATTCTTAACAAAACTTCTTTCAATCTTTATTATATTAACAGACAGTTCTTTAAGGTAATTTAAAGATGAATACCCAGTACCAAAATCATCAATTGCAATATGTACTCCTATGCTCTTTAAACTAATAAACTTATCATTTAGTAAATTTATATCTGGTATCCAACAATTCTCTGTTAACTCCAGAATTAAAAATTCAGGTCTTAATTGATACTCTATTAGACATTCAACTATAAAATCTCTAAAAAAATCTTCTTTTAATTGAATGTATGATACATTTACAGATATCTTGAAATCTGGATTTATTTTATGCCATTCTTTACACTGTTTTACAGCTTCTTTTATAATCCACTTCCCCACTGGTATAATCAAATTGCTTTGTTCCAAGATTGGTATAAATTCAATAGGAGATACTTCTCCATAAGTACTTGAATGCCATCTTAAAAGTGCCTCTGCTCCTATTACTTCTTTTGTAGCTGCATCTATTTGTGGCTGAAAAAATAGTTCAAGGTCATTAAAGTTATTTTCAATACATTCTCTTAGCTTATGTTGCATTGAAATTACTTTTAGTTTATTTTCATATAGTTCTGGTGAAAAAAACTTAATTCTGTTTTTACCATTTATTTTTGCTATATCTAGTGCGATATCAGCATGTTTAAATAAATCCAAATAATTATCTCCATCTTCTGGATACATAGCAACTCCCGCAGTTACTGTGCAATAATACTTATTTGATTCAATCTCATGTTGAGTATTCGTATACATCTGTATCTTTTCATATATTTTGTTTATAGTTTCTTTAGTACACGTAGGATAAAAAAATGCAAATTCATCTCCATCTAATCTATACAATCGAACATCTTTTGGTAGATATTCTAACACTTCAGTAGCAATTGCACGCAAGACCTTGTCACCATAAGAGTGTCCATATTTTTCATTTATATTTTTGAAATTATCTATATCCATAATAAATATAGCTCCACTTTCATAGGTCTTATCTTTTATGATATAATTCATCCAGTACTCAAACTGTTCTCTATTCCATGTCCCAGTGATAGAATCAAACTTATTTTTTTCACCAATATTCTTTATTCTTCCAACCAAAACTATAGTTTTTTTATCTTCTGATATGTAAGCCTTCCCTCTACAAGAAATCCATACTACTTCTTCATATTTATTAATTAATCTATATTCTAAATTATGTTCATCTTTTTTTCTATCTACTAAAGCTTGTATATCATCTTTCCACATTTGAACATCGTCTGGATAAACAATTTTACTCCAACAATTTACTACATCAGAATCTATATCTCTACTTAAGTTAAATTCATCAAAAACTGCTGAAGAAATTTTAAATTTATTTCTATTTATATCCCAAAAAAATATATAGTCTTCTGTACTTTGAGACAAAAGTTCAAAGAAAATTTCTATATGATTTAAATTTAAATAGTTCGATTCTTCACTCATCTTCTCCCCCTATAATATAAGTAATATAGTAATATTATAACCCTACTTATAATAAAAATAATTTTAAAGTAGGGTTATAGTTTACAGTTGGTGTAATTTATCAATAAAATATTATTATCTAAATTATTCTATTTTTCTATTTCTTTTATCTCATTGTTTCTATAGTAAATACATTCATAAGCTATCATAATAGTATTAACTTATATCAAAATATTTTTCTAAATAAGTCTAGTAAGAATATTATTTAAATCACATTTATAGGTTCTAAGATACTTACTATTAATTATTATTTATTCTTACTGATTTAATAAAAAATAGCTTAGAATATGACTATAAAATATACTTAAAGCATCAATATTTTTTAATTAAAATCATATTTTTATTATAATTACCATTATTTTTTACTTCCAATAGTTTCCATTTGTTATAAAAGGGTTTTTATTGAAAAAACTAGCAGTTTTTTTCTATTTTATACAGAATTTTTCAAAGAAAATGTTCTTAATTAACAATCAAATTTGTAAATATTTTATTGTTTTTAAGTTTAATTTCATTTTTTTGATTTATACTTATTTATTAGAAATGAAAAATTTTTTAGATTGGTTTGTAGATATAATATTTTTTGTTTTTTCGAAGCATAAAAAAAACCCTTTTATAACTAAGGGTTACTTTCATCTTATTTTAACATTCTTTTTTCTTCATTTCAATATTTTGCTATTTATTTCCAAAATATTATAAATCGTTTATTTACATTTTTCGTCTTTATAATTTTTATTTTATATGCTTAAACTAATAAATTTACATTACCATTTCTTCATTTATAAATATAAAATAATAAAAAATAAGACTAAAAATAATTTTTTTTATTTTCAGCCTTATGTTATCTTTTTTAATCATATAAATTTATATAGCTATTTAATTAATCAAATAGTCTAAACTCTAGAAACTTTATAAATTACATCTCTAGCCTTTGGTAGATTTCCATTTGGAACACCTACAGCAATAGCAAATGGTACAGAATATCCTTCTGGTATATCTAGTAATTCTCTATATTTTTTATTTGTATCAAACTTCATCTTTATTGAGTCTGATTCTTTTACATCATTGTCATCCAATACACTAACAAGACCTACAATATCCCCTTGTTCAACAGGTGTAAATAGTCCCCTAACCATTCCTATTATACAGCTTCCTAGTCCTAATGCTTGTGCAGCTGTTGTTATATTCCCTGTAAGTATTCCTACATCATATGGAGCCCATGAATTTTCTTCATCATAAGAGATAAATAAAACTGTTGGTGCACCATAAAATAATTTAAAATTCTTATTTATCTCAACATTACTAACTTCATGAATTCTAGATAGAGTATCATCACTAATCTCTTTTAAAAGTTTCTGTTCTTGCACAACACTTATATGCCAAGGTTGCTTATTACATCCTGAAGGTGCTGCAAATGCACAATGTAACAATGTATCTAATTGTTTGTCTGTAATTTGGTCTGTTGTAAATTTTCGTATACTTCTACGGCTTTGTATCAAGTTTATTGTTTGATTATCTTGAAAATTATTCATATATCTATTCCCCTTTTTATGTATTTCTTAGTATAAATACTAAATCTTATAAAAATTCACTCTATAACTAATATTATTTATATTCTTATTATAATTATTTTTAGTTTATATGTGAAGACTTTAAAATAGTAAATTTTTAATAATCATCCTATACCAATAAAATATTTAAAATAAAAATCTGGCATTAACTAACTATAGAAAATATTATTCTATAGTCTGATTAATACCAGTAAAATATGCTATATTAATTTAAAGGAGCCCAATCAGATTTAGTATGGATTTCTTCTTTTAAAGCTTCCCATGTTTTATTTGCTACAGAAATACCACCTTTACCTTTATACCATTTAGCTTCATCATAATCATAAATTAGAGAAGCATACCAGTTACCTTTAGTTGAAGTATTTGCAAATACAACTACACTAGCTTCATTTGTGTTAGGCTTATTTGCATATGGTTGTATATACAATGGTTCTTTCCCTAAATCATACTTTTTCTTAAATTCATCTGGAATTGTAGGCCAATTACCTTTATACTTATTATCCAACAAATATTTTCTAAACTCATCATTATTTTTTGAATTTCCTGGTATTATAGAAGGATCTTCTGCAAATGATGCAATTAAATCTGTCATACTTTGATATACATCTCTAGCCATCTCAACACCATCTGGATGTTCTGTACAAGTAACATACACCTTTGCAATACTTTCATCTCCAGTTATTCCATCATAACCATCATCAAATTCTGCTGAATATGTTCCACCTGATTTACACTTTGGCTCTGTTTCAAAATATTTTCCATCTTTATTTTTTAACACATCTTTTATAATTTCATTCTTGTCTTTACTTGGTTCCTCAGCCATTGCAATAACAATTTGAGTCTTTATATTTTCTCTATTTGAAAGACATGTAACTGCCTTACTTTTTTCTATATTTCTAAATAGTGCTGGAACTGCGACTATAACTAAAATTCCTATTATAGATATAACTACCAATAATTCAATTAGTGTAAAACCCTTTTTATTCATAATAATCATTCCCATTAAATAAAATTATAGTACTTACTTTAAAATACTACATATTAACAAATTGTCTACATAGAGTTCTTCCAACAAAAACTCCTAAAATACTTAATGTTAAATTTAAGAATATATTTAATCCAAATAACATATAATTGCCACTATCAAAAAACTTTACATTCTCAAAACTAAATGTAGAAAATGTAGTAAGACCTCCCATTAGACCAGTTACTAAGAACAATTTCAAACTATCAGAAATATAATTTGTTCTTATACTCATTTCCATGATAAAACCAATTAAAACTCCACCCATGACATTGACAATTAGAGTCCCAAATGGAAACTTAGCTACTGCAAATCTTAAAGATATTAAATATCTTAATATAGCACCCAAAAATCCACCAATACCAACACATAATATATTAATCATATATAACACCTCCCCCAAGAGGCTAATCACTTATACATTAAAACTCTATGTCTTCAACCTCTATTTTATCAATCGCATCCTGTACTAATCCTTCAATGTCAAGTGCTGTTTCAGATTTTTCTATCTTTTCTAACCTAGGCTTAGTAACAGGTTTTCTAGGAGAAAATACGCTACAACAATCTTCTTCAGGAATTATAGATGTTTCAAAAGTTCCTATTTTTTTAGCTATATCAACTATATCTGATTTATCCATTGCTATAAGTGGTCTAAATACTGGTAAATCTACAACAGCATTAGTACAAGTAAGCCCTTGTATAGTTTGAGATGCAACCTGACCAATACTTTCGCCTGTAATTAAAGCATCACAATGTCTTTTTTCAGAAAGCCTCTGTGCTATTCTCATCATAAATCTTCTTGAAAGAATAGTAGCTTCTTCTTCATTACAATTCTCACCGATTGCCTTTTGTATTTCTAATATGTTAACTTTATGAAGTCTTACTCTACCACAATACTTTGCTAATATTTTGGCTAAATCCTTAACTTTTTCCTGTGACCTTTCACTTGTAAATGGATAACTATGGAAGTGTACTGCTTCTACTTCCATACCTCTTTTTGCAACCATCCATGTTGCTACTGGACTATCTATACCTCCTGATAAGAGAGACATTGCTCTACCATTCGTTCCAAGCGGTAATCCACCATATCCAGATATAGTATCACTATAGACCATGGTATGGAACTCTCTGTATTCGCATTTTATTTTAACTTCTGGATTTCTTACATCAACATCAATCTTATCTCCTACCTTTGATAATAAGTATCCACCTATATCCATACTCATTTCTTGAGAAGTCAATCTAAAAGATTTATCTCCTCTTCTTGACTCTACTTTGAAAGTTTTATATCCAGCTTCTATTTTTTCTTCTAACATTTCTAAAGCTATTTCTTTTAATGTATCATAATCTTTTTTAGCTCTTACTCCAGGACATACTCCCACTATTCCAAATACTTTTCTAACTTCTTCAATTACTTCTTCATAATCATAATCTTCTAAATCAACATATATTCTTCCATATTCTTTATATACATTAAATTTGCCAATTGGCTTTAACATATTTCTTATATTCCTTATAAGTCTATTTTCAAATATATATCTATTTTTTCCTTTTACTCCAATTTCGCCATACTTCACTATTAATATATTATACACTATTTCACCTCTTAAACTAATTTATTATCATTATTTATACTGTATTCTTTACTTCCTTTTCATTATTGACCTTAAGTCGCAAATTGATTCTTTCAATACTTCTACCGCTTCTGATATTTCTTCTTCTGTATTCATATCAGATAAGCTAAATCTTATTGTCCCATTTATTTCTTCATTTGTAAGACCTATGGCATTTAAAACATGGCTACCCTTCTTCTTAGACGAACATGCAGAACCAGTTGATACATAAATACCTTTTTGCTCTAAGTAATGAAGTAACACCTCTCCTTTTGTCCCTCTAAATGATATATTTAATATATGACATACACCATCTTCTGGAGAATTAACTTTTATATCTTCTATATTATCAATTATTTTATTTTTAAATGTATGTTTTAAGTTATTTACTTTTAAAATAACTGCATCTAAATCTTTATTTAGTATTCTGACAGCTTCTCCAAGCCCATATATCCCAGGTACATTTTCTGTTCCAGACCTAATACCAATCTCTTGTCCTCCACCTGTTAGCATGGGTTTAAGACGATTATTTTCTTTTATATACATAAATCCAATTCCTTTTGGACCATGAAATTTATGTGCACTAACACTCATAAAATCTATATTGTATTTAGATGGTCTAAAATTGATTTTCCCATATGACTGAATAGCATCTACATGAAAATATATCTTTTCTTTTAAAGATTTCAAATACTTTCCGACTTCATCTATTGGCTGTATAGTTCCTATTTCATTGTTAACATGCATCATACTTACTAAACATGTAGTTAACTTTATTGCATTCTTTAAATCTTCTATATTTATCTTTCCATCTTCTCCGACCTCTAAGTAAGTTACTTCAAAACCATCTTCTTCTAAATCTTTCAATGTATTTAAAACAGAAGGATGTTCTATATTAGTAGATATTATATGATTTTTTCGCTTTTTATTTAGATTTGCAATTCCTCTTATTATAGTATTATTACATTCTGTACCACCTGATGTAAAATAAATCTCCTTTTCTTTCGCTCCTAGAGATTTCGCTATAACTTTTCTTACTTCTTTTATTCCTTTTTCAACTTCTACACCTTTTCTATGAACAGAAGAAGGATTTCCATAATCCGTACTAAGTGCATAAACCATTTTATCTATAACTTCTTGATAAGGTTTTGTAGTTGCGCTATTGTCTAAGTATATTTCCAACTTAATTACACCTACCTTTATTTAAAATCTTCAACTCTAACTATTATACCACTAATTATAGTATTTTTTTTGTTAATCTTTATTAAAAAGACAATCTTAAATTTACAAAATATTCTTTCATAAAAAATTAGTTTTTTCACTTTATTATAAAATTTTATAGTAAAATATAATATACTTATACTATATCCTACAAAAATACGTTATAAAATACAATATATGATAAAATAATATATTATATAAAATAAATATATTATATTATACATATGCTTATTTTTACTATAAAAGTTATTTTTATAAGCTTACTTGTTATAAAAATAACTTTTATAATTTATATCAAAAAAAATATTGATTTTTGTGTCGCATTTTGTTATAATAAATTAAGGTTATCCCCCTGGTAACCCTAGTTAGTTAATATATCTATTCCCAATACCCTTTCATAAGGATATATTTTATATTTATTAAAAATCGGATTGATAACGGAAATTGATTCGGTGGAAAAAAAGAGCTTACCCCGAGCTCTTTTTTTCTGCTAAAATTTAGCAAAATGAGATTAATATTAATTTTATTTTAAACTTATATTAATAATCATAAAAAAAGGATGTATTGAGTTTCTAATATCAATAACATCCTTTTTTATATATTATAACACTTTTGCTAAGAATGATTTAGTTCTTTCATGTTTTGGATTTCCAAAAACTTCTTCTGGAGTATTATCTTCTAGTACACTTCCTCCATCTATAAAAATAACTCTATCTGCAACTTCCTTTGCAAATCCCATTTCATGGGTTACAATCGCCATTGTCATCCCTTCTTTGGCAAGCTCTTTTATAACATCCAAAACCTCGTTTACCATTTCTGGGTCAAGAGCCGATGTTGGTTCATCAAATAACATCATATCTGGTTCCATAGCAAGGGCTCTAGCTATTGCTATTCTCTGCTTTTGTCCTCCAGATAATTGTGATGGATAGGAATCTTTTTTGTCTAAAAGACCAACTCTACTTAACAAAACTTCTGCTTTTTTTTCTGCTTCTTCTTTTGTCATCTTTTTTAATTTAATTGGTGCCAATGTTATATTATCTAAAATAGTCTTATGTGGGAATAAATTAAAGTTTTGAAACACCATACCTATATTTTGTCTAATTTCATCAATATTAGTTTTTTTATCAACCAAATTTTTTCCTTCAAATATTATCTCTCCACCTGTAGGTATTTCTAGTAAATTCATACATCTAAGAAGTGTACTTTTACCAGAACCACTAGGACCTACTATAACCATTATTTCACCTTTAGCGATTTCTAAGTCTATATTTTTTAATACATTTAAATCTCCAAAAGATTTACTTAAATTTTTTATTGTAATCATATTATCACTTTCCTTTTTACTATTCTATGTTTTCCCTAAATGCTAAACATGCTCTCATCTAGTTAGACACAGATAGTTTCTTTTCTAATAATCCAACTAATCTTGATAGAGTAAATGTTATAACAAAGTAAATTGCTGCTGCTACTATTAATGGCTCTAATGCTTTAAACGCTGCATTTTTTACTATATCAGCAGTACGCATTATTTCAACAACTCCTATTACAGATATTATTGAAGATTCTTTTACAAGTGTAATAAACTCATTTGCTAATGAAGGTAGTATATTCTTTATAGCCTGAGGTATTATTATATATCTCATAGTTGACCAGTAATTTAATCCTAATGATCTACTTGCTTCCATTTGTCCATTATCAACTGATTGTATACCTGATCTAAGTATCTCTGCCACATACGCTCCAGAGTTTACTGATAATGCAAATGCACTAGCTACAAATTCACTTGGTATACCAAATAACATAGGGAATCTTATTCCTAATTGAGGTAATCCAAACCATACTATATATATCTGTACTAATAATGGTGTCCCTCTTAAAATCTCAATATAGATTGATGATATTGCTCTTAATACTTTACTCTTTGATATTTTTGCCATACAGATGATTATACCTATTATAAATCCAAAGCATAATGCCACAAGAGAAATTCCTACTGTCACACCTGTTCCTTCCAGAAAAGAAGTTCCAAATCTACTTAAAAAACTAAAATCTAAACTCATAATTTCATCTCCCACATAACTTTCTTACTAATTTGAAGCAGCTTCAGTAGATGCTTCATTTAAAAATTCGTCTATTTTTTTACCATCTTGTAATTCTTTTATCTTTTTATTTAATAATTCTATAAAGTCTTTGTTATTATCAGCTTTTTTGATTGCTGCTGCCATACCTTCTGTTACATCTTTACCAACTTCAGTATTTGCCATTTTGATTCCATCATATTTTTTAACATTTATTAAAGAAACTGCTTCATTAGTAACAACTGCATCTATGTTTCCATTTTTTAATTCTGTAATTAAATCAGGTATTGCTTTTAAAGATTTTGTAGTTGTCATTTTTAGAGTGTTAACCACATATTCTTCTTGGATACTTCCCGCTTGTACTCCAACTCTAAGTTTCTTTAAATCATCTTCACTTTTTACTTTGTCTATATCTGCATCTTTAACTATAACTGCATTTCTACTTAAATAATATAATTCTGAGAAATCAACACTCTTTTCTCTTTCTGGTGTTGGAGACATACCTGCAAGAACTATATCAACTTGGTCTGCATTTAAAGCACCTATTAATCCATCAAACGACATATCTTTAATTTCAACCTTTACACCAAGCTCTTTTGCAAATTCTTCAGCCAACATCATATCGAATCCTTTTATTGAATCTTTACCATCTACTACTTTATGGAATTCAAATGGTGGGAATTCTGCACTAGTACCTACAACCAATTTTCCATTCTCTTTTATTTGTTCTAATTTTGTTTTTTCTTCTCCACCACTACATCCTACTAGTGATAATGTTAATCCTAATACTAATCCTAAACTTAATAATTTTTTAAATGCTTTCATTTTAATTACCCCTCTCTTTTAATTATAATTTCCCTCAGATTTTAATACTTTAATGTTTCAAGTTACAAAAAAAGTCCCTCAGTCTTTAATGACTAAGAGACGACTTTACCGCGTTACCACTCTTATTGATAAATACTTTTACAACTTTCAAAATTTGTGAATGTTAGCTTGTAAGCTATGTGGATATTTTGATTTTTAAATCAAAAAAGTCCCTTAGCTTTACAGCTAAGAGACGAATTATATCCGCGTTACCACTCTTTTTGATAAGTAAGTACTTATCCTCTCAATCCCTTAAGGCGGGCAAACCAATTATCATACTAAAACTTCTGATAATCTCCTCCAGAGCTCTCTTCACATAGACTTCATTGCTAGGCTTACACCAACCCCTAACTCGCTGTAAATCCATATATGCTACTTTCTCTATCACTGGATTTGTTTCCTTAAATTGTTAATACAATTGTACTTCCTTATAATATTTTTGTCAATAAGTTTTTTATTTTTTTAATAATTTTATTTGTAAATTATTTAAACACTACGATGTATATTTAGCTCTACTCTTTAGATAATCATAAATAGCATCTTTTAGATTTATTTATATTCTTTAGATATTAATAAATAACATTTTTCATATTTTGAGCTATTTTTTTAATAATATATTTTTTATCTATATCTTTGCCTTAAATATCATACATAAATAATATAATTCTTTCTTACCTATATAAATAATACATTTTCTATCTATCTAAGTTTGGCTTCTAAATTAAATAATATAAATTATATTCTTCAATAAGCAAGTTTTCAGGTCTAAAATTCGCTCCCTATCTTTAAACTTTATTGTAAACATAATTCCATCTTTTTTAATTATTTCTCCTTCATGAAATTTTTTATGGTGCACTTTATCACCTACACCAATACTATCAATTTCTTTTTTGGTTGGAGATTTTATATCGTCAATAAACAATGATTTATCAACTTTTTTACCATATTTATTTAAAGTAGAACTTATACACAATTTCTCTTCAGCTCTTGTAATAGCAACATACATAAGTCGCCTTTCTTCTTCTAACTGTTCTTCTTTTTTCTCTTCCTTACAAATATCATATGACTTTTCATGAGGTATTGTTCCTTCATTTACACCTATGATATAAACATTTCTAAATTCTAATCCTTTTGCACTATGCATAGTTGTAAATATGACACCATCAGTCTGCTTATTCTTATTGTTTTCCATTAACTCAGTCTTTACTCTATCAATATGCTCTAAAAACTCTGTCACAGTATTAAAATTTGTAGCCGAACTCTCAAGTTCATTTAATATCTCTACAAGACCATTAGTCTTTATTTTTCTGTTACTACAATAATCTAATACATATCTATCATAATCAAGACTGGTTCTAATATAAGATATTGCATTTTTAGGATTTAAAGTGTTTAAATAACTTAGGTCTATTTCCAAATCAGTTATGGTTTTGACTTGTTTAGGATGGAGATTACATTTATTTATTAGTGCAGTTATAAAATCTTTTTCATCCTTAACCATATTTACATTATCCTTAGATATATATCTAAATGGCTTATTTATGATTCTTAACCAATCTTTACTTGACTTTGGATTAATACCTATTCTTAAATATGCTAGTATATCTTGACTTGCCCAATGGTCATATATTGTAATTACTGAGTCTTTCACTACAAATGGAATCCTCATATCCATAAATACATCTACTAATGCTCTTGACTGTATATTAGTTCTATAAATCACTGCAAAATCAGAATACTCTACATAATCTTTTTTTATTTCGTCAATTATTTCCTTGGCAATATATAAAGCTTCCTCTTCTGAATCATGTGGACAAATGTAACTCACACTTCCTCCAGTGCCTTGACTACATTTAATAATTTTCTCATATCTATTTTTATTTTTTTCTATAAGTCTATTTGCAATATGTACTATCTCACTTTTAGACCTATAATTTACGTCTAATATTATTTTTTTAGTATTATTGAAATATCTTTCAAATTCAAGTAAAAAGTCTGGTCTTGCTCCTCTAAAACCATATATACTCTGGTCCTCATCTCCAACAGCAAATATGTTATTTAATGGATTAGAAATTAACTTTAAAACTTCAAACTGTACTTTATTTATATCCTGAAATTCATCTATCAATATATATTTATATACATTTCTAACCATCTCTAATGCAGACTTATTATTTAAGAGTAAATAGTAAGTCTTTATAAGCATGTCATCAAAGTCAATTTTATTAACTTTAGATTTTTGCTCTTCATATAAATTATATACCTTCAAAAACTCATCTTTTGTCAGTATCTCTGAACTAAATTCATTCTTATCCATAAGTTCATTTTTTACATAAGAAATTTCATTTATAACTTGTCCTATATTCTCATCATCATCAGCATTCTCTATATTTAAACTTTTTAGTATTGCCTTGATTGTTATTCGCTTTGATTTTTCATCAAATATACTATCTAGATTATACCTTTCAAAATACCTTAGAATTTTAAAAAATACAGAGTGAAAAGTTCCATAGGTTACTTTGTTAAGCCTTATATCATCACTTAAACTTAAAGCTCTATTTTTCATTTCTATTGAAGATGCTTTGGTAAAACTTATTGCTAGGATTCTTGTTGGTGCTATATTTTTATTTACTACCATATTGGCTATTCTATATGTAATTACTCTAGTCTTACCTGAACCAGGCCCTGCAAGTATCATGCAAGGCCCATCTATATGTTCAACTGCTTCTAATTGATTTTCATTTAACTTTCTTATATCTATATTTGTTGTGATTATTAGCTCCACCACCCTAATTTATAATTATATTATTTTCTTTTTAATTATAAACCAAAAGTTCATAAAAATACATGTAATTTTTCCTCTATTAAATCACATCATTCCTATTTTCATGACACATCTTGAGCTCTTTTTTAATTTTATCACTTATATCTTCAGGGATAAATGATGGTTTACTAATATAATATCCCTGCATATAATCTATTCCAAGATTAATTAATGTTTCCATCTCACTTTTAGTTTCTACACCTTCTGCTATTACTTTAATATTTCTTTCATTAGAGTATGAAATAAGATTTTTTAATATTTTCTGTCTGTCTTCATCTTTATCAATACCTCTTACAATAGACATATCAATCTTTACGTAATTTGGCATTATATATAATAGTACAGCATCTCCATTGTAGCCTGTTCCAAAATCATCCAAAGCAATCTCTATATTCCAATGGTTTATATAAGATTTCTTTTTCTCAATAAAATCTTCATTAATTTTATCATTTTCTGTTATTTCTAATACAACTCTATTCAAATAATTACCATATAAATCCTCAATTTCTTCAAAATCCACTTTTGATAGGTTATTATTTGGAATAGAATTTAAAAACAATTTACAATCTCCAAACTTCTCTCTGTATTTTTTAAATGATTTAAGTGCTTTAAACCAAGTAATACGCTCAATTTGATACAGTTTAGATTGTGAACGAGCCAATCTAATAACATCCACTGGAGAACTGAAAGTTTTTATTTTAGGTCTCATGAGTGCCTCATATGCAAAAACTTTTCCTTCACAGTCTACAATAGCTTGAAATGCATACTCAACAAGTTGACCATCAATCAATTTATTTAACTCTTCTCTGTTACTCAATAAGAATGAATCCTTATTATATATATTGATATCAAACTCACTGACTTCACCCTTGATTGTGTTTTTAATTTGATACATAGCAAAATCTGCATATCTCATTAATTCATCATAGCTACTTGAATCGTAAGGATACCAAGAAATTCCTGCTGATGCTCTTATTTTAAATTCTGTTCCATCATGAAGTTTTAGTAATGTATTACTCATCTGTATCTTAACAGAATTAATAATAGCTCTTATACTCTCTTTACTTTCATATCCATATATAAATACATAAAATTCATCACCTGAAAGCCTAGAAACTATACCATTCCATGATATAAACTTTTTAAGTATTCCTGCTGCACATCTAATGTATTCATCTCCAGTATCATGTCCATATGTATCATTGATATATTTTAAATTATCTAAATCCCACATAACAAATGCTGCTACCTTAAGCTCATCTTTGTTTTTGAATTTCTCTTGTATCTGTGAGTAAAATGCTCTCCTATTTAAAAGATTAGTTAAAATATCAAAATCTCTTTCGTACTCTATTTTTCTTTTCTCAACGAACTCTTTTGTGACATCAACAACAACACCGAGAACCTTTAGCTCATCTTCAACAAGGTTTAATCTTACCCACTTAGACCTCTTATCTTCAGATTCAAATTTATATATATATGTATTTTCTGTTTCATAACCTTTTTGTAAATATTTATCTAGCTTTTTCATTTTTTTAAGGAACTTATCTTTTTGCATATAACCATATTCTCGGAATCCCTTTTCTGTAATAAATACATTAAAAAATCCTTTTGTACAAAAAACATTATCTGTATTTTTGTACAATTCGAAAGCTCCAATAGGCATATCTACCATCTCTATAATCTGTGATAATTTTGAAGAAGAATCTGCAACATTTGCACTAAGTAGCTCTATAGCTGAAGATAATTCATCTATTTCAGATATATTTATTTTATCAAGATTTACTGGTTTTGATGGATTACTATTTCTAACCTTTTTGGCTAGAAGAACAATTGGTTTTGTAAACAGTCTTGATGCTATATAAATACCTATAAGTCCTATTACTAAAGAAATTGCTATAGATACTATAACCAAACGCTCCACTCTTTTTGAAAAAGATAAAAGGCTTTTTTCTTCAATAATCCCCAAAAGAGCCCAACGCTCATTTTCAAATGGAGTATTGGAATTATATAAATCTAGATATTGCACACTAGCATAAATATTCCCACTACTATAATCATTATCTTCATTTTTAATCTTATATACATTCTTATAAGATTCTTTCTGTTCTAAATTAGAATGTAAACCATCCCAAAATTTTTCTTTTAGTGAATATCCATTTGAAACTACATTTTCAAATGCCATATCATCATTTCTGTCCACACCTAAAATATAATTACCTTTTTTGTTTCCATTTATCTCTGCATATGGTAGTAATTCACTTAAATAGTTTATACTTAAATCTATTCCAAGTACTCCATATACAGTTCCATCCTCATAAATAAGAGGAACTGAATATGTCATAACCTTATCGCCTGCATTTGTTAATAGAAACTTACTTCCCCAATATCCTAAATTAGAACTTGATACATTTGGATTATCAATTGCCGCTCTAAATGGTTTGTAAAAAAAATTATCTCCTTTTCGCTTGTTTTCACTTTTAAATGAAAATTTTGGAGCCCAATAACTATCCATAGATATTCCAAAGTCTCTTGCTATATCTGATGAACCTCTCTCAATTAACAAATCAGAATTATCATTTGGACTAAATTTAGGGTCTAAATCTCTTATATACAGTCCCGTCTTGCTTATTTCACCTTTACTCATGGAATCATCTTCAATGTTTTTATTACTTAATATTACAAAAGAGCCTGTAACAGAATTTTTTCTTAAAAGATATATCAAATTACTCGATATATTTTTTATAATCTCCTTGTTAATTTCTTCATTCTCACCTACATCTTTGATTGAAACATTATTTTCATCCAAAACCTTTTTTACAGATGAATTAATTGCGGCTTCCGTTTCACTTGTCTTTGACCATCTTTGCAACATCTCATTTTGTATATAATTTTTGCGATTAATTACTCTTTCATTTAAAATATCAAATGAGTTGTCATTTAACTTCTTAATAGTTCCTCCCCATAAAATTGTGGCACAAAATAAACTTGTTTGAATTAGCATAACAATAATTAGGGGAAATATCATCTTTTTCATTATTGAATTATTTTTTCTTAGATTGTTTTCCATACTTAATTCCACCTATACCTTTGTGCATGTTGACACACTAACCGCCAATTCATCTACTCTTTTGTAGCATTTTCAAGCTCAGTCTTAAAATCATTAAACCAAGTTTCAAAATTCTTGTCATTATTAAATTGTGCTACTGCATCCTTTTTAGAAGTTCCATTTTTTATTAATTCATTTATTTTATTTAAATCTTCTTTAGCCTTATCAAGCATCGAATATTCAAGAATTTGTCTAGCTTTAGTTCCACCATCGAATGCTTTATTAGTATATAAATTACAGCTTTTAATTTGTGCAATAGATGAAACTATTGATTCTTCAACTTTATTTAATACATTTAAATCGTCTTTCTTCATAACTTCTTTTATAACATCTAAATCATTTGTTTTTTTCTTTACTGGCAAGTATCCAGAAGCAATAGAAAATTTTATATTAGGTTCTTTATCTGTAAACCATTTTAAAAATTCTACTGATGCATATTCTTCTTCTTTAGTGGATTTTGTTACAGCCATTCCTGCACCTTGTTGTACAGCATACTTTTCTTTTCCTTTAAAACGAGGAGCTTCAAAAACAGATGTTTCAATCTTATAACTCTCGTTGTCATTTGACACTACTCTATCTGGGAAGTATGCTGCTCCTGAACTAGAACCCACAAGAGCTAATATATCTCCTGTTTTTGCATCATCAGAACGAAATTTACCATAAGATGCAAAATATCCATTTATATATGGTACATAAAAATTATCCCATAATTTTCTCATAACTTTTTCATCAATATTTAATGTAACTTTTCCATCTTTAACAGAAAAAAGTTCTACTCCTAATTGCTTACTTCCTATAATAATATAATTTGCTAAAGCATCTCTTCCAAAAAACGCTTTACCATCATTAGGCTCTTTTGTTAAACTATCTGTCCATTCATAATATTTTTTTGATATTTCTGTTAATCCCTCTATTGTTTGTATATCATTGATATTTGAATTTGTAGCTTTGGCAAATTTATCCCAATCAGTCTTATTTATCATCAAAATCTCAGTAGATTTTGCAATTGGAAAAAGTTTAAACTCCTCATTAGAATTTATTCTGCCCTCTTCTACATATTCATCTATATACTCATTTAGTTCATCTTTGCTTATATACTTGTCCATATCCACTAGTAATCCTAATTTATCCATTTCATAAGCAGTATCTGAATATGCCGCAAATATATTTGGTACATCTTCAGAACCAACCTTTTTATTTGCAGAATCTAAAACCTTTTCTGATAAATCAACAACATTACCTTGACTAAACGCTTCAACAATAATTCCTTTTTCAGCACCTACAGTGTCATTGAATTCCTTAACAAGCTTGTCAAAAGCTATTTTTTGCTGTCCATTATAATAATGCCAAATTTCTATTGATGTTGGATTCTCTGGGTCCAGCTTATAATTATCTTCCTTTTTCAAACTACACCCTGTAAGTAATAAAACAATCATTGATGTGATAATTAATTTTGCAAACTTACACCTATTCATAAAATCTACTCCTTCAAATTTATAAAATTATAATAGCATTAAAACTACAACTTCACTATTTATATTAATTATAGAACGTTTATTGATATATTTAAACAGGATTAACAACATATTTAAAAGCAATTAAGAAGCATATAATTACAAATACTGAAAATAGGGCTTTTGCATAATTTTTATTTCTAAATGCTCCAAACGATACCAAACCTTGTTGAATAGCCACTGTAATCACTAAAAGCGTCATTATTACATTAAGTTGAACTAACTTAAACAAATAAAGTAAAGAAAATATTACTAAAAGAATACATAATACAATACTAGATTTATTAATAATATCATCAACCTTATCTACATTTTTAGATTTTTTGTTAGTTTCCTTTAGCTTCTCTTTATTTAAAGTATCAACTTTTTTATTATACCTTTCTCTTGTTTTATCTTTATACTTCGTGTTTTTATTCTTATTACTCATTTGTTTCCTCACCCTCTATAAAAATTTTAAAATTGAGTTTTTTATCGTTTAAACATTATATATTTAAGATACCATATATTCTTCCAAAAAGGTAACTTACTGTTCATCTATTTTTAATTTTTACATAAAAAAACTATCTCTTTTTAGAAATAATTCTGCCTTGAGATAGTTTGTTTAACTATTTATTTTCACCAACATTTTCTACATTATCATATTTACTATCAACTAAGACTATATCAACTCGTCTATTTTTTGACATACCATCTTGAGATGAATTTTCTGCTATTGGTCTAAATTCGCCATATCCTACAGCAGATAATTTATCTGGTGCTATACCTGCATTGTCAATAAGAAGTTGAACAACATTGGTTGCTCTCATAACTGATAAATCCCAATTTGACTTAAACTCAGAATTTTTTATAAACATGTTGTCTGTATGACCTTCTACCCTTATGTAACTATTCATTTCATTTAACATCTTACCTATTTGAATAATTTTATCTCTAGAATTATTCTTTACAACTGCTTTTCCAGTATCAAATAGTATGGTATCTTTAAGACTTATTACTAATCCTCTATCCTGAGCTTTTAATGATACTGAATTCGCCATACCATTTTCATTTAAATACTTCTGAATTTCCTCACCAACTTTTTTGAACTCAGCATTTTGTAAACTATCTAAATTATTACTTCCTGGTTCAACTACTGGCTCCATTTGGCTCTTACCACCTTCAATAACCCCAGAAGAATCACCAAATGCAGAATTTAGAGATTCAGATAATTGTTTATATTTCTCTGCATCAACATTACTCATAGAATACATTATGACAAAGAAAATCATAAGTAGTGTTATGAGGTCTGAATAAGTTAAAAGCCATCGCTCATTGTTTTCTTCTTTTTCATCTTCATCATGTAACATAAATATTCCATCCTTTTATATTATTCAGCTCTACTATCTGTTCCTTCAAGTTCGATTAATTCTTTTGAATTTAAAAATATTTTTAATTTTTCTGTCATTAAATTAGAATTATCCCCCTCAAGTATAGATAATATTGCTTCTATCACCAAAAGTCTTTCATTTATTTCTTGTTGGTTTATAGCTTTAAGTTTTGATGCTACTGGTATCCATATTAAATTGGCAGAACCAACACCATATAATGTAGCTAAAAATGCAACGGATATTTGAGGACCCAGTGCATCTGGATTACTCGAAAGATTACCTAAAATATGTACTAATCCCATAACGGTACCTATTATCCCCAGTGTAGGTGCAAATCCCCCTGCTGAATCAAATATTGATATACCCTCTTTATGTCGTTTTGATGTTATCTGTATCTGTGATTCCAAGATATTTCTTATAGTAGCTGCATCAACTCCATCTACCATAAGTTCAAGCCCTTTTTTAATAAAAGGGTCTAAATCATTATTGTCATTTATTTCCTTATCAATGCTTAGAAGCCCCTCTTTTCTAGCTTTTATTGCAATTTCTTTAAAATAGATTATATTTTCTATGTTGTTAGGTTTTTTATTTTTAAAAGCTAACAACATTATCTTTATAGATTTTTTAAACACGGGAAATGGCGTTGAAGCTCCAACAGCTCCTATAGTCCCACCAAAGACAACAAGTGCTGATGAAAACACAAATAGTGCTCCAATATGTCCTCCATCAATAACGAAAGCAACCACTAAAGATGCTATTCCCACTATGAAAAAAATTAAAGTTGTCATCTATTCCCTCCTTTCTTTAGTTCTGCTTAGTAAATTACTTTTATTAAAGACACTACAAAAAGACTACCTTTAACAAGAATAGCCTTTAATAATTGGCGGAGAAGGAGGGATTCGAACCCTCGCACCGGTTACCCAGCCTAATCCCTTAGCAGGGGATCCTCTTGAGCCACTTGAGTACTTCTCCAGATTGTCTTTACTAGTAAATTATATAATAAAATTATATTTTAGTCAATTATTTTATAAAATTTAAGTTATTTTGAATTATTAAATATCTATTTTTACTTTTTTGCTTAAATGTAAGTTTCAAATATGGTAAAATTATCTTGCATAATACTTATAATATTATTTGATAAATATACATACATTAACAAATATACATAAATCCTGACTTAATCATAAGTTATGCTCAAAGCTAAAATAATATTAATCCAAGGAGGATATTCTATGTTACCACAGGAAAGATACGAGAAAATTTTAAGTATTCTCGAATCAGATAATATAATTAAAATAAATGACATAGTTCAAATGTTTGACATATCAATAGAGACAGCACGAAGAGATTTAGCCCATATGGAGAGTATTGGACTTTTAAAAAGAGTCTATGGTGGTGCTATACCAGTTATAGCAAGTAGTGTAGAACTCAACTATGTTAAAAGAAAAAAAATAAACTCAAATGATAAAAAACAAATTGCAATCAAATGCAGTGAGTTTATAAATACAAATGATACTATTTTTATGGATACTGGAACTACTGTTCTTGAAGTTTCAAAAAATTTAAAAGACAAAAAAAATTTAACTGTAATAACCAACTCAATTTTAGTGGCAAATGAACTTATGAATACTAATATAAAAGTATATGTACTTGGTGGTTATCTTAGAGAAACTGAAGGTTCTTTTTCTGGCCCACTCACACTATCAGCTATTGAACAATTTAATGTTGATAAGGCTATTTTAGGTGCTGGAGGTATCACTCTTGAAAATGGTATTTCTGACTATCATTTGGAAGAAGCACTTGTTCGAAAAAAAATGATTGAAAGGTCTAGAAAATCTATAGTGGTTGTTGAACCTCCTAAGTTTGGTATAAATTCATTTGCATCAGTAGCTCCTATAGAACATATAGATACTATTATTACATCCTCTAATATAGACCATGATATAATAATAGAATTTTCTCAGAGAGGAATACCTTTAGTCATAGCAGATAATTAGTTTGTATGATTGGTTTTTAATTCCTTGGCATAATAAATTAAACTTAAGGAGCCAAATAATTATTTATTTAGCTCCATTTATATCTAAATAATACTTTATATTTTTTATTATGTTACTATTTTGAGATTAGTTTAATACTCTCAATTACTTCAATGTTTTATGCTACTTTATTATTTTGAACTATTTAATTATATTCTTAGTCATTTGATTTTTTAATTTAAAGTAACTTAAATTCTGTTTAAGTACTACTCATTTCATACAACATCTTTCTTAACTCTAACACTTTGTTCTTCTTCTAAAGTTAAGTCTTTTGTCATGACCATAGCAAGTGCAATTGCCAATACTCCACCAACCAACTTTCCAATTACAACAGGCGTAATCATCTCTGGCACTACTCCTGCTGTAAATCCTAAATGGTCTCCTAGAGCTGCTGTAGCACAAACCAACCATGCAGTATTTACTACTTTTCCCTTTGGTCTCATATCCTTCATCATTTTATATACTGGAATACTATTAGCTAAAGTAAATACTAACCCTGCTGCACTGGTCGCATCCATACCTAATTTACCTCCCACCATTGTAAGTGGTTTATTAAGAACTTTAACTAGCAAATGCAATATTGGAAAAGTACCTAATAATACTATTGCAATACTTCCAATTACTTGAATTCCTTCTCTTATTGGTGTCATTCCTTTTATAAGCACTATTCCTGTTATTTCTTGAAATGCAGCGGCTCCCAATCCTATTGTTATTAATATGGATATAAATTTCCCAAAAATTAATGACCCATTTATCATAAGTGTAGAATTCAATTTTAATCCTACTGCTAATATTACTGCCAATATTATCACTGGTATCATATTTATAATTACCATTGATAAGTTAAATCCTGCTATTAAGCCTCCTACAATACCTCCAAAAGGTATAGTTATCAATCCTATCAGTAAGCCTTTTGCAAAAAATGGTCTATCTTCATATTCTATAAGCCCTAATCCTACTGGTATTGAAAATACCAATGTACACCCAAGCATGGACGACACAACTAATCCTGCAAGCATTCCTGCCTCTTTATTATGTGCAAGTTCCATGGCTAATGGATACCCTCCCATATCATTGGCTAAAATAGTAGCAAACATAGATGGGTCTGCTCCACAAAGGTTGAAGATTGGTATTATCACAGGTCCTAACACATCTGAAATGACTGGAGCTAAACAAACTATACCAACCATTCCTAATGCTAATGGCCCCATTGAATTAAATCCTTCTTCAAACTGCTCTCCAAGCCCAAACTTATTCCCAATTATCCTATCTAATGCTCCTAAAAGCACACCCACAGCCATTATGTATAATATAATTTTATCAAAGGGCATATTTATTTCCTCCTGTATATGTAAAATTCTCTATTGTACTTTAATTAGCACACATTTTTTTGGTATCGTTTTCCCAATTCATAGCTCTTTTTACTGCTTGATTCCATCCAATTAGTATCTCTTCTCTTTTTTGATTAGTCATATTTGGGATATATTTTTTACTTACTGTAAATTCACTTCTAATTTCATCAATACTATTCCAAACACCACAAGAAAGACCTGCCATATACCCTACCCCAAGCACTGTTGTTTCAGGATTTTCTGCAATTTCAATTGGTATATCTAATATGTCAGCTTGAAACTGCATTGTAAAGTTATTTTTAGTAATTCCACCATCCACTCTCAACATTTTTATATCTTTACCTGAAGCTAAATTCATAGAATCAACAACATCTTTAACTTGAAGTGCAACAGATTCAAGAGTTGCCCTTACTATATGCTCTTTTTTAGTACTTCCGGTTATCCCAACCATTGTACCTCTAGCATATTGGTCCCAATAAGGTGCTGCTATCCCTGCAAATGCTGGTACAAAATACACACCACCAGTACTTGATATGGAGTTTGCCATATCATCAGTTTCCGAATAATTTTTTATAACTCCAATTCCATCTCTAAGCCATTGTATTGCAGCACCTGCTATATACACACCTCCATCATAAGCATAAGTAACTTTATCTCCTATCTTCCAAGCAACAGTTGTCAATATACCATTACCTGCTATATTTAGCTCCTCACCTATGTTCATATATAAGAAACAACCTGTACCATAAGTATTTTTGACCATCCCTGGTTCAAAACATCCATTACCAAACAAGGCTGCTGGTTGGTCAACCATTGAGGCAGTGATTTTTATAGAAACACCACAAAATGCCTCTTTATCTGTAGTTCCAAAATCACCACTAGTAGGCATTATATCTGCTAAAATACTTCTAGGTATTCCTATAATATCAAGTAACTCTCTATCCCAATCCATATCTCTTATATTAAAAAGCATCGTTCTTGCTGCTGTGGATACATCTGTTAAAAAGGATTTTCCTCCTGTCATTTTCCAAATTAACCAACTATCTAATGTTCCTGCAAGCACTTCTCCATTTTTTATTTTTTCCTTTACACCTTTTACATTATCTATTACCCATTTAATTTTTGTACCTGAGAAATACGGGTCTATAATTAATCCAGTCTTATCTATTATTTTATTTTCTAGACCTGGCACCCTCTTTAAATTTTCCACATAATCGTAAGTTCTCCTGCACTGCCATACAATAGCATTGTAAAGTGGCATCCCTGTATTTTTATCCCATAGCATTACTGTTTCACCTTGATTATCTATACCAATTCCTTTTATATCACTTTCATTAATTCCACTTTCAAAAGCTTGTTGTAATACATTATTACTTACAGTTTTTGTATTATTCCAAATTTCTATAGGGTCATGTTCGACGTATCCAGATTGCGGATATATTTGAGTATGTTCCATATAATCACTAAAAACAAACTCTGATTTTTCATTTATTAATACTGCTCTTGTTCCTGTTGTTCCTTGGTCAATTGCTAATACATATTTCACTTTAAACGTCCCCCTTTATTTTCAGAATTAATTAATTCTTCTTTATTTTTTGAATATAAAATCTATTCAAGTTATTTATATTTTATATCATTCTGTGGATTTATACAATATTTATTACGATATTTTTTGTTTTTTTTAATTTAAATGATTTTAAAAGTATTTTAATTAAAATATTATTGCAATATTTACTATTTTATTCTATAATCTAGTTAAAATAACACATAATATCATAATATTTACACATAAACAGTCATCACAAATTTTAAATTAAACTTTAAGGAGGATTTACAATGAAAAAAACATATCTATTTAGTCCTGGACCAGTAATGGTTACAGATAGGGTTAGAAACGCACTTCTTCACTATGATATATGCCATAGAGGAGATGAGTTTATGGATTTATTCAAGGATACTCAACAGAAAATCAATAAACTATATAATGCAACTTCTGATTATTACTCATTAGTCGTATCTGGCTCTGGGACATCTGTAAATGAATGTGTACTGTCTTCTATATTCGATAAAGAAGATGCAGCTTTATTAGTTAGTAATGGTGTTTTTGGAGAAAGGCTAGAAGAAATATTATCTGCTTATAATGTAAAAACATACAAGCCCAATTTTGAATGGGCAGAATATCCAGACTTAGACATTTTAGAAAAATATATAATTGAAAATCCTGATATAAAAGTAATTGCTATAGTATTTCATGAAACTAGCTCAGGAATGATAAATCCAATACCTGAACTAGGAAAACTTGCTAAAAAGTATAATAAAATATTCTTTGTAGATGCAATAAGTGCCTCTGCTGGAGAATATATTGATGTGGATGAGTTTGATATAGATATAATAACTGGTGTTGGTGGTAAAGCTCTTGGTGCATTCCCAGGCTCTGCATATCTTTGTGCTAAAGAAAACATTTTACAAAATATTAAAGAAAATCAATGTAAAAATGTGTACCTTAGTCTTTATAAACACTACAAACTTGCAAAATCGTCCTCTCAAACACCAAATACACCTAATGTCACTTTAATATTTGCTCTTAATGAAGCTTTAACTGAGTTTTTAGAAGATGACAATAAAATAGAAAGATATAGAGAATGTTCTGCTATTTTAAGAAATGGAATGGAAGAACTAGGTCTAACATTTTTACTTCCAGATAAGTATATGTCTAATACGGTTACCTCTGTGTTTTTGCCTAAAGAAATAGATATAAATGAGTTTATATTGGATTTAGAAAGGGAAAATGGTTATGTAGTATATCCTGGAAAGGGCAAATTCTTAGATGCTAATATCTTCCAAGTTGCAAACATGGGAGAAATATATCCAGAAGATTGTTACAAATTTTTAGATGTCTTAAAATCAAAACTAGAAATTAAAAAAGCTATGTAAATATTTATAAAATTGACTTATATTACTGTTTAGAATTATTGCAAAATCCTGTTTTATCATAATAGAAAAATTTATTTCAGCATGGAGTAAACATTTAGTACCCTTTCTTTCTAATACTCTTTAATCTTTATTGATTAAATTCTGTAGAATATTAGTATAAATTAAATAGACTGACTTTTTAAAATATTCATTTAATAAATTAGATTTTATATTTTCTATAAGGGTGAACTCTAAATATATAAAGTTCACCCTCATATTAAATTTTATATTGATGCAATTTTTTATATTTAATTATTTTATATTTTTAATACAATCATTTTTAGATTTAGTTATCTTACATTTTTAATACAATCATTTTAGATTTGGTTATTTTATATTTTTAATACAATCATTTTTAGATTTAGTTATCTTATGTTTTTAATACAATTGTTTTAGATTTGGTTATTTTACATTTTAATACAATTATTTTTAGATTTAGTTATCTTATGTTTTTAATACAATTGTTTTAGATTTAGTCATCCTATATTTTTGATACAACTTTTTTACATTTAATTATTTTATATTTTAATACAATCGTGTTTACATTTAGTATTATTTTTCAAGCTCATCAAAGTAATTATATACAACAACTTCACCTGTTTCTTTATCTGTTGTCTTTATAATCCCTTTAGCTCCATTTACTTCTTCTTTTGTAAATTCATCATCTAACACAACTTTAAATTTATCTTCCTTCCCATATCCTTGTTGGAATTCTTCTCTTAAAATTGCATTTTTTTCTTCTTTTGGCTTCAATTCAAATTCAATTCCAGATTTCATCTCATCGAAATAATTTAAGATTACAACTTCATTATTCACTTTATTAGTTGTCTTTATAATCCCTTTAGCTCCATTCACTTCCTCTTTTGTAAATTCATCATCTAATGTTATATTAAATTTGTCCTCTTTTCCATACTCCTCTTGAAAATCTCTTTTCATCTCATTGTATTTAGTTTCAAATTCCTTGCTCTCATTTAATTCCATAGCTGATACATTTGTCAATGATACTCCTATCATCATAATTGTTAATGCTGAGACTACACCAGTTTTAAATTTTTTTACTTTCATATCTTACCTCCTAAATTAAATATTCTCAATGCAATTATATAAATAAAATCCTAAGTTTTACAGTTTCATTCTTGTAACTAAAATTACTGTTATGTAACCAAACTTTTCATTTCAACTATTCCTTAAAAATCGCTTTTTTGAGGAATAGTTGAATTTAAATAATAATATTTTTATACTTATTAATAGCTTTAAAATCAAACTAAGCAAATAATTTTTTGATAAAATAAAAGTTTTTAGATACTTCAATCCTACTTATTTACCTAAAGTCTTATAATAAACAAATTAAAAATTTCTCCCTTTTCTAGCAATAGCCTATTTATTTTTACTATACAAAGTAACTCAAAAATATCAAGAGTATTTTTCTTAATATTCAAAAAATATATACCCTATATTAGTATATATATTTAAATATTAAAAAAAAGTTTTAAATAAAGTTATATTTTTTACAACAGTTTTGTAATTAAAAACATATTGAAGCTAAAATTAAATGTACTATATACTATAAATATGTCGACACAATAAATTTAAAAAGGAGAGATATAAGTGAAAAAAAAATTATCAATAGTAATATTATCCATTGCTTTAGTGTTATCAAGTATACTTACTATCTTTGCATATTCAGCTGTTAAGAATAATAAATTAATATACTCTAATATGATAGATAAAAAAACTCAAAATGATGTAAAAAAAGTTTTAGAAAAAAATAAGGTTGATAAAAAAGATGTAGATGCATTTATTAAAGCAATTAATAGTTATAACAAACAGCAAGTTAAAATACTGCAAAATAATATAAGTTTATCTAAATCTGGATATTCTTCAACGAATGCAAAACAAGTTCCATATGACCTAGAAAAATTACAAGATAATTGGATGAAAAAATTTCCTGATTATATGGATGTAAATTGTAGAATAACAGCCTTTAGACTTTTTAAAGATTTTATAAATTCAAACAAGAAATTTACTGGAGATTCCATTGATTTAAGTATAGATTTAGATACTATATCAAACAATAAAGATGCTAAATTTAGCCCCAAAGATGTAGAGAAATTTATCAACTTTTTTTCTGCAATACCGACTAAAGATACAAATGATATAAATAAAAATGCAGAACAAATAAAAAAGGAATGGAAAAAGAGAAAGATATCTTTTAAAGATAATAAAAATATGTCCATTATAAGTGGTTTTCTTCGTTATCCAGAAACTAAAAATGTATTTATAGGTCATACAGGTATATGTATTAAGACTGACAAGGATATTTTATTTATAGAAAAGTATGGAGTTACATCGCCTTATCAAATTACCAGATTTAAAAGTAAAAAAGATGTGAAAAATTATATGTTTAATAGATTGAAAATGACAGAAGGTGAAGGAGAATTACTTGACCCGATAATAATGGAAAATGATAAACTTATGAAGTAATCACTTTAAGCACAAAATAAGCTTTCTAAGTTTTAAATTAATACAAGAGCATACAAATAAAATATATTAGTTTTAAATTCTATTATTGTTTTAAATTAGCCAAATTTACAAAAGACTGTAGATAAATTTATTTTATACAAACTTATCTACAGTCTTTTATGTGAACATATCTAAAAAATATTATAGTTGTCTATTTCCTCTGCACAGTGAGAATCTGAGCCTAAAACTAGTGGAATGTCATATTCTTTTACTAATTTTAATAAGTATCCATCTATATAAGGTTCTTTACAATACTCTTTTCTATTACCAGATACATTGTAGTCAAGTTCATAACCTTTTTCTTTGACTAACTTTATTAAATCTTCAAGAACTTTATTTCCTTTATAATCATATGGAAATGCCTGATTAAACTTTCTAACTAAATTTAAATGACCTATTCTTCTTGGCTTATGTATTCCTAAGTCTGAATTTACAGCTTTTATCAAGGTTTCATAATACTTATTATAAACAGCTTCAATACTACCTAGCTTATCAATTAAATTTTGAAACTCTTCCACACTGTAATCTACACAATAATAAGTATCGTCAATCTTAATTATATGTACTGACAAAAGAGAATCTTCTAATTCATCTCCATATTTATCTAAGTTTTGCTTTATTCCCTCTTCATAACCTTCTATAAAGTCTACTTCTGACCCCACATTTATCTTAATTTTACCCTTATATTTTTCCTTCAGTCTCTTAACATCATTGAGATACTTTGGTAAGTCTTCAATACTCATACAACTATCATTTTCAGGAGCAGGGTCTTTAAATCCATCTGCATATGGAAAATGCTCTGTAAATGTCATTTCTGTTATGCCAACATCAATTGCTCTTTGTATGTATTTTTCAAAATCATCCTTACTTCCATGAGGACAATAAGGTGAATGTATATGACCGTCTTTCATAAATAGTTCATCCCCTTCTTTAAATAAAAAATTTAATATAAACATATAAATTCTTTAAACTCTAAAATAAAATCTTTTAACCATACTAAACTTTATTATATCTAATATTAAAGTAATTTTAAACAGTCTTAATGCTATCTTAACATTAGTACTATCTTTTAATAGTAATACTCCAATATGTCAATACTAAGTATCACATAACCCAATTTTATAATAAAATTTACTCATTAAAGTATATTACATACCTCCTAGAAATTTCAATAATTAAATATCAAAAACATAAAAATCGCTTATATCAAACATATAAGCGATTAATTATATTACATATGTTTTTTAGCCTCTAATAACATCTTATTAGCCTCTTCCATACACTCTATAGCTTTTTCGATACTCTTTGCTGTCTCTTCTTTTCCAATAGCTCTAGCTTTTTCAACCCACTCTCTAAATCCTTCTTCATGAGTTTCATTGTGATTTATCCAGTGTACTAAAAGTATTTTTAAAGTTTTTTCATCTTTAGACTCTGATGATTCCTCATGGCTATGTTCGTGGTCATGGTCATGAGCATGGTCATGCGGATGTTCATGACACATATCTCCATGAGTATGTTCGTGGCAGTGGTCATGGTCATGATTACCATGATGATATCTTACAATCTCTCTATCAAAAATCATTAGTTATTCCCCCTGTTATTTTATATTAAATTCTTTTTTTATAAGATTTACAGAATCTTTTACAAGTAGTGCTAATGGTTTACCTTCTAATCCAACTAATTCTATATTTTCTGGCATAATAGGTAACAGTATCTTTAGTGCCTCACTGTCTGAAATAGCTTCACTTATATTACAAGTAACTTCTCCCATCATAGAATTAGGTATTATTACAGAAATAGGTGCAACTACTATATTTGCTTTTTTGGCTGACACTACTATAGCATTTTCCCCTGTAGCCCCTTTATTAGCATGAGCCTTCATCATAGAACTAGTTGCTATAGAATTAGTCCCTAGTGCATAAATTTCTACATATGTAGGTAATTCTTCTCTCAAAGAAGAAACTATCTGGGCTCCAATACCTCCACCCATTCCATCTATCACTGCTATTATCATATGAAATTCCCCTATTAATTAATTTTCTTGTATTATTATCTTATGGTCCATCAATCTTATTTCTTTAATTATCCCATCTATTATCTTTTGCTCTCCTAGTAAATCAGTTAAATAAATCTTTCCATCACAAGGGTCTATATTAACCACATTTTCCATAACCTTTTCTAACTCATTATTACTTTTACAAATGAAAGCTGATGATTCACACATATAAATCTCCTCCTAATATGATTTTTATTAAAAATCAAAAAAAGATTCCCTTAGGTATTTCAATACACCAAAGAAATCTTCATGATTTCAATTTTCGTATATTATTATACCTTAAGTATAGCACTTTAATTTACATAAAGTCAATTAAAGTTAACGCTTTTTATTGTACTCTTCATTCTTATATTTTTCATATAATTCTTTAGCTAATTGCTTCTCATAATCAGTCAAATCGCCTTCTACAAACTCAACATTAAATTGGTCAGCTAATCCTTTTACTATATTTTCTTGCAGAATATCTATGTCTATTTTTTTGCCAAGTTCATTTTCTATTCCACTAGCCTTCTTAGCTGTAAATTTCATAGCCCTTTCCTTAAATTCTGGTGTTTTAGTTTTTATTAATTCAAATAATTTTTCTACATCGAAATTCAATATTATTGAACCATGTTGCAATAAAACTCCATCTTTTCTGCTTTGAGCACTCCCAATAACCTTCTTATTATTAATAGTAACTTCATATGATGCATGTGCATTAAAACATGCAGCTGATAGATTTTCCCTACTTATTCTTTCACCTCTATTTAAATTATCTGTTTCTACTCCACTTAAATTTAATCCTTTAACTAGACCTTCACTTATATATCTGTAAGATAGATTAATACTCTTGTCAATCAAAGGATTCTCTTCTCCTATAATTATACTATAAGTTAGCTCATTATCATGTAATACAGCTCTTCCCCCTGTAATTCTTCGAGTATAATCTATATTCATGCATCTACATTTATCCAAATCTATCTCATCTTCCAATTTCTGAAAATATCCTATACTTAAACAAGCTGGCTCCCATGTATAAAATCTAAGTGTCGGCTTATTGTGTCCTTTCTTATATGCAGTAAATATAGCTTCATCAATTGCCATATTCATTGCACCATCATATGATTTATTATGTATAACTCTCCACTGATTCATGATTATTACGCCTCCATCTTTAGTACAAATATATCCTAGAAATCATTTATAAATTTATTTCTTTTATAGCTAAATCTATCTCACTTTGATTTAAAGGTCTTGAATAGTTGTATATAGTACTTCCTGGTCTTTCATTATAATATGGTCTATTGCAATCCTTACATCCTCTTATTTCAAAAGGATAACCTTTGTTTATGTCTTTTATAATATCATTATCAAGTTTGATATTATCTAAATATCCATTTTTAAATTCAAAACATTCTTTTGAGTAGCCTTTATTTATCATATAAGACATTAATTGTACTCTTCTATAACTTTCTATATTTGGTTGGCTTATTTTTTCCATTTTAGTTCCTCTAACTGGAGTAAATGCAAATAAGCTAATCGTTATGTTATTTTCCTTTAAATAATTATATAGATTATATATATCCTCATGACTTTCACCCATACCAACTATTATATGAGTACTTATTTTATTAGGATATGATTTTGACATCTCAGTTATAAATTTTAACTTTTCATCATAATTATTTCCTTTTATTTTTTCATACAATTCTTTATTTGCTACATCTATAGCTATTCCTATTTTATCTACTCCTGCTGAAAAAAACTTATTTATTTCTTCATAACTCTCTAATTTTGCAGATAATGAAATCGGCATATCTATTTTCCCATTTATATAATTTATAAAATCTAAAACAGACTTATGTGCTTCTTCACTTGCCATTGATTGAATACATATTCTCTTTATATTTTTCCCTTTATAAATTCTTAAAGCATCCAATATTTCTTCTTTAGAAAACTCTGGCCAAACTACTCTCGATAACTTATCTTTTCTAGTACTACTTTCTATTGATTGAGAACAAAAACTACATTTATTTATACATTTTTCTCCAATCATTATATATGCTGTAGTAGGAGGTATATCGCTTTTTTTGTTTAATATTCCAAGTTCTATTGCTGTCCCAGATGATAGTCTAATCATAAAACGCAACACTCCTTACACTCAGTTATTGTCATATTCATTTCTATAGCCTTACTCTTAGCAGACTTTGATGGTAATACTATTCTATTGATTCCACACATTATAGATAGCTGGTCTAGCTCTTTTCTATACGTTCCTCTTGGTCTCATACAGCCTAGATTAATTTCCGTATCTGGTAAATTAATTCTAGCTTCACATAAGATATCTGCTACTCCTTCTAGCTCAGGTGGTTCTACATTCTCATACTCAGTCCCTTTTGTTGGAATAAGTACTATAAATGTAAGTTTATTAGGAGGATTTTTTTGTAGGTATTCTATAATTTCATATTCACCCTTTATTTGTCCTCCCTTTAAACCAATACATATATGTGGTGCTACTTCTGTATTTTCTCTTATTGTATTATAAACTTCGATATAATCGTCTTTACTTTTTTCCATCTTATAAACTTCTCTTATTGTTTCTTTATCAAATACTAAATCAAAAGAAACTATATCTAAATACTTACACAACTCTATAATGCTATCTCTATCCATAAGCCCTAAATGAGCATTCAATCTATATCCTTGTTTTTTTAAGTCTTTAATAGTCTTAATATGTGTATTTATTGGAACATCTCCCTCATAGCTACAACCACCACTTAATAAAAAACTAGTTATATTTCTTGACTGTACTTTTTCTTTATAATTCTCGATTGGCACCATATTGTTTAAGTAGTGACCATTACAATGAGCACACTTTAAACTACATTTATTACTTGTAGTACTAAGTGCTAGTGTCTGATTAGGATAAGCAAATTCTATTTTATTCCCAAAATTATTTAGTCTAACATCAAAAGCCATTTTCATTTTTTCAGATAAATTTTTATTCATAATTTATTCCTTTTAAGTTATGTTTTACTCTTCAAGTAATCTTTTTGCTGTTGGGAACTGCTCTATATTTGTATGTGGTAAGAAGCATGCAGATATAAATTCATCCATATAACTTGGATATACACTAAGTTCAACATAAGTCATCTGATTACCTATTTCTTCAAGCTTATTTTTTGCATCTTTACTTATAAGAGCTAAGTAAGAACCCACAAGAGAACTATTTCCAATATAAGTGAATTTTTCTCTCTCAATATCAGGAAGTAATCCTATAATTATTGAATTTTCTATGTCTAAGTTATTTCCTATACCTCCTGCTATATAAACTCTATCTAATATGCTAAAGTCCATACCTAAGCTATCTACAAGAGTATATGCACCTGAATATATAGCTCCTTTAGCTCTGATGAAGTTATCTATATCAACTTCATTGACTACTATATCATTTTCTAAATCAAATTCTTCTTTAAATGCTAATACATATTCTCCTATCTCATGCTCATTAAATCTAACTCTCTTATTATCTAAATCTCTGTATATCTTACCTCTTCTATCTATTACACCTTTAGTAATCATTTGGCAAATTAAATCAATTATACCAGAACCACATATACCAACTGGAGCACATTCATCAATAATCTTTAAAGTTGGCTCTAAAGTTTCTTTATCAATAGTTACTTTTTCTATTGCTCCTGCTGATGCTCTCATTCCACAGCTTATACCTCCACCTTCAAAGGCAGGTCCTGCTGAACATGCACAACTCATCATATAATCTTGATTACCAAATACTATCTCTCCATTAGTTCCTAAATCTATAAATAAAACATTTTCTTCACTTGACCATATACCTGCTGATAATACACCTGCTGTTATATCTCCTCCTACATAACTTGCAACAGATGGAGCTAAGTACACATATGCACTGTCATTTACAAAAAGACCTACATTTTCACCCATAAGTTTTGGAGATTTTAAAAATGGAGGTATGTAAGGCTCTTGTCTTAAGAAGTCTGTATACACACCTAAGAATAAACTTGTCATGGTTGTATTTCCAGCAGCTACTAATGTAACTACATCCTCTTTATTTATGCCATTTCTTTCGTATATTGTTTTCAATAGAGGATTTATAGTTTCTTCAACTATAGCTTTATTAAGTGTCTCTAATCCATTTTTCTTAGTTGAATATATAATTCTATTTATAACATCTGCTCCGTATTTTATCTGTGCATTTCCAGAAGATGCTTTGTCTACTACTTCTTTTGAATATAAGTCAACTAGGCATACAACTACTGAAGTTGTACCAATATCTATTGCAACTCCATACAATGAATTTTCTTTGTTGCCTTCTTCTATATTTATAATTGTAAGCTTCTTTTGTTTTTGGACGTATGTTATTGTAACTTTAAAATCGCTCTTTCTAAATACTGTTGGCATCTTTCTAAGTATATCTAGTCTAAAATCTATTTCATTATATCCTAGATTATTTCTAACATATCTCTCTAATCTATCTACATCACTTATATTATCATCTAAGTTTGGCTCTTCCATTTCTATGTATTTCTTTTTTATATTTGTTTTAAATTGAAGATTATGCTCTTCGATTATCTTTTTAGCTCTTTCAAATATTTCTCTATCTTCTTTTTTATTACTACCTTCTATCTTCATACCATGCATAGAAGATGATAGTTTAGAAGGAACTTCAATTTCTATATCTGAGACTACTTTTGTACAACAAGCTAATATATAACTTTGCTCCCACTCGTCATCCGTTATATGTCTTGTTTTTTCTGTGTCAACTTTCCCGTTCAATAATTTTACCTTACATTTACCACAGGATACATTTCCATTACAAGGAGCATCTATAAATACATCTGCATTTCTTGCAACTTCTAATAATACGTCCCCTTCATTGCAATAAACTTCTTTATTGTTTGGTGTAAAAGTTACTTTTATCATACTATCCCTCCCAATTTGTTCTATATATTATAAAAGGAAAGTATAGCTAAATTTGCGTGCACTCAAATTTTACTATACTTTCCCCAATTATAATAATATACTAATCTTTAATTATTCTAATCCAGCCTCGTATTCTTTATCACTTAATAACGTATCAAGTTCAGCAACATCAGCTAGCTTTACTTTTAATATCCAGTTTTCGTATGGGTCTTCATTTATACATTCTGGCTCATCTTCTAATTTTTCATTAACTTCTAGTACCTCACCATTAACAGGAGATATTAAATCAGAAGCTACTTTAGAAGATTCAACTACTCCAAAATCTACTCCCTTAGTTACAGTATCTTCTACTTCTGGTGTTTCAACAAATAATATTTCTCCTAATTGATCTTGAGCATAATCTGTTATACCTATATATACAACATCTCCATCAATTACTTTCACCCACTCATGATCTTTAGAGTATTTTAATTCTGGTAATAATTTCATTTCGATAGACCCCCAATATTATATTATTGATTAAATTATTTAAATCATATTAATATTATATCACACTATTTTAAATTTTCCATCAATTACATTACACTTTCCATAGCTAATGCTGGATGACCTTTTTCTTCTAAGAAAGCTAATACGCCTTCAGAATCGTCAGCTATAGTTTCATCACAAACCATATCACAGAAGTTTTCTATTCCAGTCATTTCTTTAACTGTAGCATTTAATTTATCAGCTACATAATCTTTTAATTCTTTTGGCATCCAAACTATTCTTTCTGGTCCACCTTCTGCATAAGCAAACTTTTTAGAAGATATGAAATGTCTTCCATGTCCCATGAATCCTGGAGTTTGAACTCCTCCACCTGTCATAGAAGCAAGTTCTCCGAAAGTCATACCAACTGGAGTAACACTTGGGAACTCTCTATTAACTACAACAAATCCGTTTGCTTCTGGCATTATACCACAGATACACTCGAAGCATCCACAAGAAGTCATAGGGTCTTCTAATATAGAGTATAATGTAACAGCTTCAACTGCACCTTGAGATATTTGGTTTACAGTTTCATTTACTGAATTCCATACACCTGTTCTATCGTCTAAGCACTCGCCTTTTTCTATTGGTTGACAAGGACCTGTTGGGTCTAGTTCTTTAGTAGCTTTAGCATCTAACCAGCTAACTGCTCCACAAAGACCAAGTCTTTCAGGAGTAACAACACAAACGTGAGCTGGTGCAAATGATTGACATAAGTTACAAGAATAGAAAGTATCAACACTTTCATCAACTAAAGAAGCTAATCTTTCATCTCTAGCATTGTACTTAGCTATTGCTTCACCTTTTAATTCAGAAACTTTTTCAGCATCTGTAATTATAGTTATTTCACACTTATCAACTACTGATTCAAATTCATCTAACATCTTAGCATATAAAACTTCTCCTATATGCTCAAGTCTAAATCCTTTATCAAATGCATCTTTAGAGATTCTTACCCAAGCCATATCTCTTTGTCCAACGTGCATTACACCTTCTATATAGTTTAAGAAGTAGTGGAAACGTCTTTCAAGTACTGGCTCGAAATCATCTTGCATGTTTTTACCAGCTATCTTAACTATTACAGCAAGTGGTAATCTCAATACACCATCTGCTTCAACTTCATCTATATTTGGTCCTATTATTTCTATCTTATGGTCTTCAACCTCTGCTGCTTCTTTCTTAACAACAAGTTCCCAAGCTTCAGTTCTATTTCCACCAAACTCAGCAAACATATCGCTCTTTCTAATTCTCTCACCTTCAAATGCTGCTGCAAATGAAACTGGTATAGGTATTTCAGTAACTTTTATTTTTATTCCTCTAGCTTCTAATGAAGTAGCTACTATCTTATCATAATCTTTTTGAGTTAATAAGTTCATTGGAACTTCAAGAACTGTTTGGTCAGTTACAACTGGGAATCCTAAAGCTATTGCTCCAGCACCTGCAGATACAACTAATTCACTTAATGGTCCAAATGCATTAACAAATGCAGGAACTCTATTAGCTGTGTACTCTAATAATCCGTTTAAATCACCAGGAGTTAATCCACCGAATATTAATGCTGCTCTTACTGCAACAGATACAACGTGGATAACAGAAGTTACATCGTATCCTAGAGGTATAACTCTTAGTTCAAGACCCATTTTTACTCCAGCTTCTATCGCTTGGTCTATAACTTTACCAACTAAGAAAGTTAATAAACCTTTAGATTGGTAATCTTTTATAACTTTTGCTGCTGATTCAGCATCAGGACATTCACCAAGAACAACTGCAACACCAGGTATATCTCCTGTAACTAGTGGTACACCAAGTGATCTGATTATAGGGTCAGTTATATGACCTGCACATGGCTCACTATATGGAGCATCCATAGTTGAGTATTTTAATGCTTCAATTACTTCTGCAGCTAAAGCTGTAGCTAAACCAGCATTAAAAGCATGTTCTAATAAATGAGTTCTGTTTATTAAAGATTTTACTACTTCTAAAGCAGCTTCTAAGTCCCCTAAAGTGTTCATTTTTTGTCCTGTTGCAGCATATATACAAGGTAATGAATATGCTGTGTCAGGGAATGCAACTTTATGTTCTTTTCCATTTTTTTCTATAGCTTCAGCTAGCATAGCTTGAGCTGCACCTAAAGCTTGTTCTGACCCTGTAAAGATTATATTATATAGATTCATTCTATTTCCCCCTTTAATATTTATACCTATTTTTTATTAACTATACCCTAAAAACCCTAGAAAGCAAATCCACCTTCATTTAACTCTAAGAAAGAGTCTGCATATAAAGATGCCCCATTGATTATGTCACAAGATTTTACAGTTTTCATTAATTCTGGGTCACATGGATTCATTATAGCTGAACTAAATCCATTGGCCATTGCCATTGCTAAGAATGCACTATCTAAAACAGGTCTAACATGTTTAGGACATCCATTAGATACGTTAGATAATCCTCCTGTAGTTAAAAGTCCCATTTCAGTCATCATTTTTATAGCTTCTAAAACTTCTACTTGTTTTTCTTGCATACCTTTTATAACTAAGCATAATGGGTCGAATAGTATATCAGTTGGTTCCATTCCTAACATTAAGCCTTTTTCTAATATTTCTTGGCAGTAAGCCATACGCTCATCATTATCTCTTGGGATACCTTCTTTTGCACATAAGCCTATAACCATTGATTCATATTCAGCTGCTATATCTATTAAATCAAATCTTGAACCAGCATCAGCAGAGTTTATTATTGGTTTTGCATTAGTTCTATCATAAACTTTAAGTCCAGCTTCAATAGCTTTTTTATTAGCTGTATCTAGTGCTATAGGAACATTGTTAAACTCAGATTGAAGTAATTTGATTCCCCATGTCATTATTTCTTCGCCATCTCTTTCAGCAGGTCCGATATTGAAATCTATATAATGTGCTCCTGCTTCTAATTGTTCTTTCGCTCTTTTTAATATTGGAGCTGGATCTCTTTCTGCTAATGCCTTTCTTATTGAAGGTGAGATACAGTGTATTCTTTCACCTATAATCATAAATTTTTCCATTTATAATGTCCCCCTTTAAATTTAATATTAATAGTTAGTTAATATTTTATTAGTTTGTTTGGCATGCTTTTTCTTGGTATCCTTTTAAGAACTTAGGTAATTCCATAGATTCTTCTGGTCCTATAACTACACTCCATCCTGGTAAATTGTCTTCTATATCACCTTTAAGTACTGCAACTTTTCCTGGAATGATAAGGTCTTTACAATTAGTTACTTCTTCTACTTTACTTTCTTTAATGAAAGCAGAGATTGAATTTCCACCAAATTTACCAGCAGCCCAAGATGTAAGAACTGAATATCCACCTGCATCTGGTATTACTAACCATACTGGAACTTTTGATCTTTCTATGTCTCCAGCAACTATGAAGTAAGTTAATGCAAAGTCAACAGTAACTAATACTGGAGAATTTTCATCTGGGTTATTGATTGGGTAAATCTTTGGTTCAACTCTCATTGGTCTTTGTGGGTCAGTGTATATATTTTGTCTTAATGCAAATAATGGTAATGCCTTAGCGTAACTGATATCATCTATTACTATTATAGAACCGTATTTTATAGTAAACATTGATGATAAAGCAATTTCCATCATAGGGTTAGAATTAGATAATCTATTTGCAAATACTATTGAAGGATATCCAAATGTTCTATCTTGCTCTTTTAAAGCTATTCTTCTAACTTGTATAGCGTTAGTGTAAGTATCTTTTATGTTTTCTCCAGTTACATCTAATACTAATTCTTTATATCCAGCAGCTTGAACTAATTCAACTGTTTCATATAATTCTTCTAGGCTACCAGCTTTTACACCTAATGGTAAACTTGCTCCTTTAACTACTTCTATCATATCTTTGTAGTTCTCTTTAGTTGCTCCATATACCATTGGTCTAGCATCTTTTAATACTTCAACAGCTTCTTTAACTGCTTGTGCATCATCACAAGCTAAAATGTAAGCTACTTCTAATCCACTACCTTTTATTTTATCTATTAATTTTAAATATGCTTCTTTGTCTCCACAGTACTCTAAAACAACCATTTCAACTTTCATTTGTTCACCAATTCTTACATAGTCAACTTTTTTCATGTTAGCTATTTTAGAATCTACTGCTTCATCACTCATACAAGTACAGAATGAAACTGCATATCTATTTCTACTTACTAATGTTTTTTCATGTCTAAATAATACTGTTTCCCCACCTAGTTCATATTCAGATGCACCAGTACCAACTTTTAAAGCTTTCATTAAAGGTGCTGTAGCTTCTGACAATTTCGCTATAGCGTCATCAGACATGTGTGGGCATTTACCTACTTCTACAGCTCCTGAAGCAACCTTCATAGAGAAAGCCATACAAGTTGGGAATCCACAATCCTTACAGTTTTTCTTTGGTGTTAATTTAAATATATCTAAAGCTTTTAATGCCATTATTTTTTCCCCCTAACCTTAACAATTTAATTAAGCTAATGCGTTAACCAATTCTTTTATAGTTTCTATTGATTTTGGATGACGAAGTATAACTGCGTTTGAACCACCTACTAAAACACTTGCTGCAGTTGAAACTTCCATTGCTATAGTTCTTTCCTCTGGACAACCCCAATCTGGCTCATCTTCTATTGGAGCTATAGCTTCTTTAACATGACCTACTTCAAAAGCTACTGGTGTTATGATAGGCATTTGTAATGTCTTATCATTTTGACCAAATGCTGCAAGTCTAATTCTATCCATAGTAGATGCAACATACTCATATCCATAACCAACTGCTGAACATCCAACATTCATAACTATATTTTCGCCTTTAACGCCTAATTGAGTTAACAGTACGTTTAATTGTTTAGCTAGGTTTATATCAACAGAAGACTCAGCTCCAACTTTGTGTGCATAAGCCATACCAGCTGATGCTCCTACTCCTTTGTAGTTATCTTCTACTGCTGACATAAATAAGCAGTTATGTCCATCTAATGTTTGAGCTAATTTTTCAAACAATTTACCATCTTTTTCATGATTTCCTGAACCAGCTACAACTAAAGGTAATTCTATTGCTTCAACTACTGCTTTAGCTACATCAGCACATTCATCAACTGACTTATCTAATCCATTTGGGTCAGAACCATCAAATTTTAAACAAATAAAATCTGCTTGTGTATTAGCTTCAACATATTTAGCCCATTCTACTGGACAATTAGCTACATCTTTGTATAACTCTTTATATGAATCAGTCCAGCTTTCAGGGTAAACGTCTGATATTTGTATACCTATTTTTGGAGAATTCCCTACTTCTCCATCAAAACTATAAAAAGGTAATACATTTTCCCCACCTAATTTAATTGCTTTTTCCCCTATTCCTACTTCAACTTCTGATATTTTTCCAGAATATTTTTGAGTAGACATTTTAAATGCCATATTTTTTTCCCCCTTAAACCTATTTTAATTCTAATTTAGCAAAAATCTCTTTCATAGCCACTTTAGATTTTGAATCTTCAGGTAAATTAACTAAAGGAATACCTGTAGAGTCATATTCATATATCAATTCATCCATAGGTACAACACCGATTAACTCTAGGTTATGTTTTTCAATTTCTTCTTTAACACCATCATTCATAACCCCATTTGGAACTTTATTTACAATTAGAAGTATTCTTCCAACATTTAACTTTAGTTCCTCAGCTAAATCTCTTATTCTAGCAACAGCTTGTATGCTACGTCTTGAGCAATCACTAACCAATAAAAGTGTATCAACATGTCTAGTGACTTTTCTACTTAGATGTTCCATACCAGCTTCGTTGTCCATGACTAAGTATTTGTAATGACCAGATATTTTGTTTACTTGTTCTCTAAGTATTCCATTTACAAAACAATAACATCCTTCACCTTCTGATCTACCCATTACTAATAAGTCATATCCTTCGCCTTCTTCAATTATAGAGTTCAATCTAAATTGTAGATATTGTGCTTTTGTCATACCACCAGGGAATGCATTGCCTAACTTTTCTCTTTGATTTACTTCTTCTCTTATTTCTCCTATCGTTGCTTCAACTTCGATACCTAATACTTCATTTATATTAGCATTGGCATCAGCATCTACAACTAATACTGGTCCCTTATTGTCCTTAACCAAATAATCAATCAAAAGCCCTGTGAGACTTGTTTTACCAGTTCCACCTTTTCCTGCAACAGCTATATTGTATCCCATTTTAAGACTTCCCCCTTAAATCAGCCACAGAGCCTTATGTACTCTGTTTACGTATTATAATTTAGGTACAGAATGAACACATTCACCATGTACATCGTGAAGAGCTTCCATTAGTCCTTCTGATAAACTTGGATGTGGATGTATTGCATCCCCTACTTGTTCTACTGTTAATCCTAGATGAACAGCTAGTGACAACTCTGTTAATAAATCTGTAGCATGAGGTCCTACTACTGCTGCACCTATTATTTTATCTGTTTCTTTATCAGCTATAATCTTTACAAATCCTTGGAAATGTCCTATAGCTTGTGCTTTTCCAAGACCTCTAAAGTCAAATTGACCTACATTGTATTCTACACCTTCAGCTTCAAGTTGTTTTTCAGTTTTTCCAACACCAGCAACTTCAGGTTCTGTATAAACACATCTTGGAATTGCTCTGTAATCTACTACCTTAGTCTTACCTAAAGCATTTTCAACTGCTACGATACCTTCTTTAGAAGCAACATGTGCTAAGAAAGGAGTATCTATTATGTCGCCTATTGCATATATACCTTCTACATTAGTTTCAAGATGCTCATTAACTACTACTTTTCCTCTTTCCATTTCAATTCCTATATCTTCTACTCCAGAATTATCAAGGTTAGGTCTTCTACCAACACATACTAGTGCATATTGTGCTTCTATAACCTTTCCATTAGAAAGAGTTGCAACAGCTTTACCATCAACTACTTCACAAGTTTGTACTCCAATACCTGTGATAACTTTAATCTTATCTTTCTTAAATTGTCTAAGTAGTTGTTTAGCTACATCTTTATCTTCATTTAATAGTATTTGGTCAACCATCTCAACTATAGTTACTTCTGTTCCTAAGGCTCTAAAGAACTGCCCTATCTCACATCCTATAACTCCACCACCTACTATTAACATAGACTCAGGTATCTCTTCAAGTCCAAGAACTTCATCACTAGTTATTACTATTTTTCCATCATATGGGAACATTCTTGGTACAACTGGAACAGAACCATTTGCTAGTATTATCTTGTCAGCTTTTATAGTTTCTACTGTTCCATCTTCTTTTGTTACTTCTATAGTATTCTTATCAATCAATTTTCCAAAACCATTAACTAGTTTCACGCCTCTTTTTTCAAATAGGAATTCTATCCCACTTATTAATTGATTTACAACTTTATTTTTTCTTTCCATTATGGCAGTGAAGTTTGGTGTAACTGTTCCATCTATTTCTATACCAAAATCTTTTGCTTCTCTTACAGTGTTTAATACTCCAGAAGAAGCAAGAAGTGCTTTAGTTGGTATACATCCTGCATTTAAGCAAGTTCCTCCAACTCTTCTTTTTTCAATAACTGTTACCTCTGCACCAAGCATAGAAGCTTTTATAGCTGCTACATATCCACCTGGTCCACCACCTACTACTACTATCTTCATCCTTAATTCCCCCAAACCTTATATAATCTACAATATTAAAATACTATAAACCTGCGGCATCTAGTATAGCAGGTATATTCTCTTCTGCCCCAATTGCCATTATATGAACACCATCACATAAATCTTCTTCTTTTAATTGTTTGATAAGTTCTCCTGCCATTTTTATTCCTTCGCTTACCCAGTTTTCTTTTCCAACTGCTCTTAATCTTTCGATTTGTTCATCTGGAACAAATATTCCTGGTACATTTGCAGTCATAAATTTGGCCATTCCTGGTGATTTCAAAGGTACTATCCCTGCTAATACCTTGCAATCCATATCCCTTGTTAATTCTCTAAACTTTCTCATTGTATTTATGTCATAAAGTGCTTGAGTTTGGAAAAATTTAGCCCCAGCTTTTATTTTCTTTTGCATTTTTAATAATTGAACTTCTATTGGAGAATATTCTGGAGTTACTGATGCTCCTAAATAAAAATCTGGAGAACCTTTTAATTTATTACCAGCCATGTCCGTACCTGCCATTAAAGTCTCAGCAGTTTGAAGTATCCCAACAGAATCTAAATCAAAGACTCCTTTAGCTTGTGGATGGTCTCCTACGCTAGTATGGTCTCCTGTTAGTGCCAACAGATTGTTTATCCCAAATACACCTGCTGACAACATTTCTCCTTGTATAGCTATCCTATTTCTATCTCTCCCTGTTATTTGAATAACTGGCTCTAATCCAGCATCTTTTAGTAATTTACATGTAGCAAGAGAAGTTGCTCTCATAACTGCTGATTGAAAGTCTGTTACATTTGCTGCATGAACTCTTCCAACTAATGGCTTTGCACATTCTATTAAATGTGAAAGGTCAGTCCCTTTTGGAGGAGCCATCTCAGTAGTAACTGCAAATTTTCCACTTTCTAATGTTTCTCTTAATAAGCTCATCTCTAATCCCCCTTTTAACCTTCTAAAAAAAAACTTTTATGAATTTGCTGCTGCTTCTTTCTTTTTCTTTGCACTTAAACTTCTTGGATTATTTTGCTTAGAGTAGTCTTTTGGTGGTCTTATTTCTGCTAAGTTGCCTAATTGTCCTATAGCTTCTAATCTTTCATATATCTTTATCCAAGCACAATCATTCTCTGCATTTACTTCACACTTACCATTTTTAGCTCCACCACAAGCTCCATTCATAAGACCTTTAGCACACATAGTTACTGGACATATCCCACCTGTCCAACCAAGTTCACAGTCTCCACAAGCTTTACAAGCTTCTTCATATTCTCCAACCCTTTGTACTTCCCCTATGAACAAAGTATTGTTTGCTGGATAAACTGGCTTATCTTTTAGGTTCTTAACTATTGTCTGTGTACCATCTCCACATGCTAAAGATAAAACTGCATCAGCTTCTTTAGTCTCCTCTTTTAGAGCCTTTAAATCCTTTTTAGACTTTAAAAGGTTACAAGCAGGGTCAAGCATTACATATCCTAAGATTTTTTTGCCTTCGCCTTCAAGAGTTTCTTTCATTTTTAAAACTTCTTCTTCTCCACCACTTTTACAAGTTGCTGCACATTGATTACAACCAACTAAAACTAGCTTGTCAAAATTCTTTAAGTACCCTAGTACTTCTTCTAATGGTTTATTTTCAGAAATTATCATATCTACTTCCCCCCTAAACCTTCCACTTATATATATCTATTTATTATTTTGTAATTTACAAGCTTTAACTACATGTTTTGCAAGTATAGATGTTGTAACTGAACCAACCCCCGCTGGAACTGGAGTTATCATTGATACTTTATCTAAAACTGCATTTGTATCAACATCTCCACATAAATTTCCTTCTTCATCAACATTTATACCAACGTCTATAACTACTGCCCCATCTTTAACAAAAGTTTCATCAACCATCTTAGCTCTACCAATAGCTGCTATTAATACATCCGCGTCTGCTGCTACACCTGATAAATTTTTAGTCTTTGAGTGACATATTGTAACAGTTGCATGTTCACTTAATAAAAGCATTGATACTGGCTTCCCAACAACCATTGATCTTCCAAGAACTGTTACCTTACTTCCTTTTAAATCAACATTATAATGTTTTAATATTTCCACTACTGCTGTAGGAGTACATGGTGGGAATCCACTCTTATCACCTTCCATGACTTTAGCAGAGTTTATTGGACTAAAACAGTCTACATCTTTTTCTGGTGCAATAACATATTTTATAACTTCTTCATTTAAGTGTTTTGGAAGAGGTCTAAAACATAATATACCATTAACATTTTTGTCATCATTAACTCTCTTTAATACATCAATGTATTCTTCTTGAGTTATATCTTCAGCTAATTCTAACACTTCTGTTGTTATACCAATGTTTTGACATCTTTTTAGTGCGCCTCTTTCGTATGATAAATCGTCACTTCTTGCTCCAACTCTAACTATTGTTAGTTTAGGACTTATACCTTCTTTAACTAATAACTCAACTTCTTTTATTAACTCTTCACTAATTTTATCAGCTACAGGTTTTCCTTTTATAATTTGTCCTTTAGTTGACATTCCTTCCATATATTCACAACTCCCCTACAAGCAAACTTAAATTCATTTATTCTATATACCACATATTAACAACATAGTATTTACTTTCGTCATTTAAAAATTATTTTCCAAGAGCTTTTTCAACTTTAGCATAAACTTCATCACAAGTCTTTACGCCTTCTTCAACTAATTTATCTACCTCTGTTTTTACCTTATTAACATATTCTTTATCTTGTATAGAATTTATATTTATAACTACATTTAATTGTCCACCAAGTATAGCAGCTCTTAAACATTGAACTCCTACACCAACATCGCTTATAGCAAGTCTTGAACCTTTATCAACTAAATCTTCATGTAACTTAATAGCTTCATAGCAAACTCTTACTATATTTAATGGTACTTCACAAGCAACTTTAAGTGCTTTTTCCATTGTTTCTGCTTTTATTCTTTTTTCTTCTTCTGTTTCTTTAGGAAGCCCATAAGCTTTCGATAATGGTAAGAAACATTCTGCATCATCATCTATCATTTTTAATAAATCTTTTTCTAGTTTTCCAGCTTTACTTAATATCTCTTTTACACTTTCTTCATACTCAGCATACTTTTTCTTTCCTATTGTAAGATTACAGACCATACTACCTAGGGCCATACCAATTGCACCAACTAGTGCAGCTGCTCCACCGCCACCTGGTACTGCTTCTTTAGAAGATAGTACTTCTACAAAATCAACACAAGTTTTATCTGCTATTTTCATTATAATCCTCCTTGAAAGGATGTAGGAAAATATCTCAAATTATTCGAGCTATTTTAAGATATTTCCTACTCTTTATTTATAAATTAATGTGCTTAGAATAATCCAGCTATTACTCCGTTTTCATCAACATCTATTTTTTCTGCTGCTGGAACTTTTGGTAATCCTGGCATCTTCATGATTTCTCCAGTAAGTGCAACTATAAATCCAGCTCCTGCTGAAATTGCTGCTTGTCTTACAGTTATTCTAAATCCTGTTGGTCTACCTAATTTAGTTTGGTCATCAGTTAAAGAATACTGAGTCTTAGCCATACATACTGGAACCTTAGTAAATCCAAGTTTTTCTAAGTTAGCTATTTCTTTATCAGCTTCTGGAGTATAATCTACACCATCTGCTCCATAAATCTTAGTAGCTATAGCATTTATCTTGTCTTTTATAGATAAATCATCTTCATAGCAGAATCTAAAGTTATTTTCTTCTTCATCTAATAATCTTAAAACTTCTTTAGCTACTGCAACTCCACCTTCTCCACCTTTTGCCCATACTTCAGAAAGAGCAACATTTACACCTAATTCTTTACACTTGTCTTCAACAAGTTTAAGTTCAGCTTCAGTGTCAAGTGGGAATCTGTTTATTGCAACAACTGCTGGTAATCCATATACTTGAGTTATATTTTCAACATGTTTTAATAAGTTTGGAAGTCCTTTTTCAAGAGCTTCTAGGTTTTCGTTATTTAAGTCTGCTTTAGCAACTCCACCATTGTATTTTAATGCTCTTACAGTAGCAACTATTATAACAGCATCTGGTTTTAAGTTTGCCATTCTACATTTTATATCTAAGAATTTTTCTGCTCCAAGGTCAGCACCGAATCCAGCTTCAGTTATTACATAATCAGCAAAGTGCATAGCCATTCTTGTAGCTATAACAGAGTTACATCCATGAGCTATATTTGCGAATGGTCCACCGTGTACAAATGATGGTGTTCCTTCAAGAGTTTGAACTAAGTTTGGTTTTAAAGCATCTTTTAATAATGCAGCCATTGCACCATTAGCTTTTAATTGTCTAGCTGTTACAGGGTCACCCTCGTAGCTATATCCAACTATTATGTTTCCTAATCTTTCTTTTAAGTCAGATATATCACTTGCCAAACAGAATGCTGCCATTATCTCAGAAGCAACAGTTATATCAAATCCGTCTTGTCTAACTGCTCCATCACCTTTTTTACCCATACCATCAACGATATTTCTAAGTTGTCTATCGTTCATGTCTACACATCTTCTCCAAGTTATTTTCTTAGGGTCTATTCTAAGAGCATTTCCTTGGTGAATATGGTTATCAAGCATAGCAGCTAAAAGGTTATTAGCAGCTCCTATAGCATGGAAATCGCCTGTGAAGTGTAAGTTTATATCTTCCATAGGAACAACTTGTGCATATCCTCCACCAGCTGCTCCACCTTTAACACCAAATACTGGTCCTAGAGATGGTTCTCTTAAAGCAACTAGTACATTTTTGTCTAACTTAGCAAATGCATCAGCAACACCTATAGTAGTAGTAGTTTTTCCTTCACCTGCTGGAGTTGGGTTTATAGCTGTAGTTAATATTAACTTAGCTTTTTTACCAGTGTCTCTTTTTAGTAGATTGTAGTCAACTTTGGCTTTATATTTACCATAAAGTTCTACATCATCTTCACCTAGTCCTAATTTTTTTGCAACCTCTCTAATATCTTGAGGTTTAGCTTCTTGAGCTATTTCAATATCAGATTTAAATCCCATAACTGAATCTCCTCCCACAACCTAAATAGATTTAAAATATAATTTTTTCTAAAAATTGTATTAATATGTAAAAATTATATTTTATAAGATAATTATACATGTAAAATTGCTTAAAAACTAGCTACTAAGCTATTAAAATATTCAAACTTAATAGCTAGTTATTTATCTAATTACTTATTTATTACCTATCTATTACCTATGTCTAACCTTTAACCAACCTAAAATCCCAAATCAAAATTCTATTTATCTTTAAATGACATTAATTTATCTTTTATTGCTTTAATTTGTGCTTTTGTTGTTTCACTAGAATCATATGGAGATTGATTAGCTCTATCAGAATCTATAACATCTTGATTATAATAAATAAATCCTAAAGATTCTCCATCTTCTAAGTTTTTGATTATAAATTCTTCATCTTCTTTATTCCTAATTTTATTTCCTACAACAAATACCTTATTTACTCCTATATCATGTCCAAGTTTTTTTACTTTTCTATATGTTTGCAGACTTCTTTCTCCTGGTTCTACAACTACTATAAAAGCATCTACTCCTTGGGCTGTTCCTCTTCCTAAATGTTCAATTCCTGCTTCCATATCCATAACAACTACATCTTTATTTTGTAGTATTAAATGTGAACATAATCTTTTTAAAAGAACATGCTCTGGACATACACATCCAGTGCCGCCAGAATCTACTGTTCCTAATGTAAGTAATCTTACTCCATTATATTCTTTACAGAAATTTTCAGGGATATCGTCCACTTTAGGATTCATCTTAAACATTTTTCCAAATGAACCTACAGAAGCAGCTGTTCTATCTGAAACTAATTTCTTCATTTCTGATATAGGTACTATTGATTCATATACTTCTTTTGGAAAACCTAGTGCTAAAGCTAAATTAGCATCCGGGTCGGCGTCAACAGCAACAACTCTGTATCCGTCTTCAGCAAACATCCTAGAGAGCATTGAAGAAAAAGTCGTTTTACCTACTCCACCTTTACCTGTTATTGCTATCTTCATAATCCTTACCACCTTTATTTCTATTTGCTTTCTATGTAGTCAATTTTTATAGTTAATTATTTTTTTATACACTAAAAATAAACTACAGCTAGTTCTTACAGGAACCAATTACATTTACCTTACTAGCTTTTCAAAGCAGCATGTATAGTTTTATTATTCTTCATTATATTGTTTATATTTTATTTATTCAGTATATTCATTGTATTTTGATACTCTTTACTTTAATATTTGACTTTATTCAACCATAAACTTGTTTATAAAATCGTTTTTTCTATGATTTTTTTATTTCTTAAGCTTCAGCTTTTTCTGCCATTTTTTCTTCAACTAATGCTTCAAAGTGAACACGTTTCTTCTCTATATCTTCTATTATTGTAGCTGCTAATTCTTTTGGATTTGTGTTTACAGTAAATGTTGCACCAACTTTATCTTTTAATTCACTAGTTAAGATATCTACTGCTCTTGAAGAACCAGTTATTGGAGGCATTATTCCTAGATAAGTATCTATACCAGAAGCCACAACATAACATCCTATAGCAACTGCTTTTTCTGACATCCACTCTGGAGCTATACCTACAACTGGAAGGTCACACATATCCATATCTAAGTAATTAGCTGCTGCTCCAACTAAATCTAGTATACGGCTTATATCAACGCAAGAACCCATATGTAGTACTGGTGGGATTCCTACTAATTTACAGACAGTTGCAAGACCTTTACCTGCATATTTTTCAGCTGCATCAGTTTCCATTAAACCAAATTTAGCTGCTGCTGAAGCACCACATCCTGTAGTAACTACTATTATGTCATTTTTGATTAATTCTTTCATTATTGTTACGTGAGCCTCATTTGAAACTCCTTTAGCATTGTTACATCCAACTACACCAGCTGCTCCTCTTAATACTCCAGATTTTAAACAGTCTGTTAATGGCTTAACTGTTCCTGCTGGGTCTATATGAGAGTTTACAACTCTATCTAATTGGTTTACTACTGCTTCTACACTATACCCAACTGTTGCTCCTGATTTTAATTCAGGTATAAGTACTTTTGATTTATCTCTATTTTTAAAGTTTAAAATAGCTTCTTTAACTATTGCTTTAGCATCATCAAGTGCTTGTTCTTCTCTAAATTCAATATAAGTTGAACCTGTTATTTTAGCTTTTGGAGAAGTTGTTACAAATTTAGTATGGTAACAATCTGCAACTCTAGCTAATGCAGGGAATATACATTGAACGTCAACTATTACAGCTTCAACTGCTCCAGTTATTATTGCAAGTTCTTGTTGATGAAAGTCTCCTGCTATTCTTACACCATGTCTCATTGTAATCTCATTACCTGTACAACACATACCAGCTAAGTTTATTCCATCTGCTCCAACCTCTTTAGCTAAAGCTACTAAGTCTGGCTCTTCTGAAGCTAAAACTATCATTTCTGATAATGCTGGCTCATGTCCATGTAATATTATGTTAACTTTATTTTCTTCTAATACTGCTAAGTTAGCCTCTGTTCTTCTTGGCACTGGAGTTCCAAATAAGATATCGCTTAGACGAGTACCTATCATAGAACCACCCCAACCATCAGCCATAGAAGTTCTAAGACTCATGTGTATTAAACTGTCTATATCACCAGTACATCCTATATGAGTAGAGTGCATTATTGTTGCAATTTCTCTATCTATAGCTCTTGGTTCTATAGCATATTCTTTCCATATTTTTTGTCTTGGCTCTGGCGCATTTTTTATAAATCTTAATGTCCCAAAAGGTTTTCCAAATTCCATTAATGCAATTTCTGCCACTTCATGTGCTACATCATAGATATCTCTACCTTCTGTTTCTACATCCCATTCTTTAGCTAAAGTTATTAACTTAGCTTCATCTCTTATTTTATAGTTTCCATTTGGATCAGCTAATGCTAATGTATGTGCTATATCTCTAGCATGGTCTGAATGGGCAGCTGTCCCACCAGCAACCATTCTTGCAAAGTTTCTACCTACTATAGTGTGTTCATCTGCTCCACATAACCCTCTTGGAGTCTTTGGACTTATTCTACATGGTCCCATTCCACATATTCTACAACAAACACCTTGAAGACCAAAACCACATTGTGCCTTAAAGCCTTCTTTTCTATCATACATTGTTTCTACGCCTTCTTCTCTAGCTTTTGCTATCATCTTCTGGCTGTTTAAATCAATTGTTAACATTTTTTCATCCATATTCCTATCCCCTTTTTTTGATTTTTAAAATCCCCCAGGTGACTGACTTCATGTCATAAAATAATAAAATAAATGCTTTCTAAGTTGATTATATACTAATTTTCAGTACTTTGCTTTAGATTTAAATATTTTTTTAACAAAATTAGATAATACATAAAAATTTAATTTTTGGTACCTAATTTAAGTTAATTTTACTGCCTGTTTTAGGCTATTTTTTAATACCTAAACCTATTTTTTGATACTTTAGTTTAATTAAATTACGTTTTGATTTTTTTTAAATCAAGTTTGAATTATTTCTAGTCATTTTTTGTTTTTATATATTGATTGTGTATTTATTATTTTTCATTACTTTTTGGACTTGTTACAGATTTTTACTCCCTAAACTTAATTAGTAAAAACTTCTTAGAATAGCATTTTTTGGACTAATTTTTTTGAATTTTTTCATTTTTCCTACTTTAATATTAATTATAGCTTCAAATTGAACATTTGTATATATTCATTTGAAGCTATAATTATTTTTTATATAAAATTTTTTTAATATCGCATTAATTTAGACATTTTGACTGCTTTTTCTATTTTTATTCATTTATTTCATACTCTTGATTTTATTTCATGCTCTTAGCTACAATAGCTCCATATGCAATAGAGTATAATTTAGATTCATGTGAATCAGCTCTTGATACCAAAACTATAGGAGCTTTTGCGCCCATAATTATACCTGCTGATTTAGAGTCTGCCATATATGTAAAGGCTTTCCCTATTCCATTACCAACCTCAATTGTTGGAACCAACATAATATCTACATCACCAGATACTTCACTCTTAAATCCTTTTATTTCACTAGCCTCTTTTGAAACCGCTAAATCAAAAGCTAGAGGTCCTTCTACTATTACGTTTTCTCCAAACTCTCCCTCTTTACAAGCTTTTGCTAACATATCTGCATCTACAGTAGCCTGCATCTTAGGATTTACTTTTTCTTTAGCTGCTAAGCATGCAACTTTTACAGTTTCCATACCTAAAGCTTTTGCAGCTTTTATTGAATTTTTTAATATTTTTGCCTTTTGTTCATAATCAGGTGCTATGTTCATTCCTCCATCTGTAGTTATAAGTAATTTATGGTATTTTTCTAGCTCATATACCATAACATGACTTAATAAACTATCAGTTCTAAGACCATAGTCTTTGTTTAACACTTCTTTTAAGATAACTGATGTATCTAACAATCCTTTCATTACAAAATCAGCTTCTTTACTTGATACTAATTTAACTGCTATTTCTGCACAGTCTTTGATATCATCCTTATCCACTATTTTGATACCATTTAAATCAAATCCTATTTCTTTTGATATTTCTCTTATTTTTGCTTCATTTCCAACTAATATAGGAGTAATTATATTTCTTTCTACAGCATCCTTTATTGCCATCAAAACCTCTTTGTCATGAGCTGCTGCCACAGAGAGAACTATTTTCTCTCCTCCTTTAAGTTGCTCTAAAATATCATCTAATTTTTTTATCAAAAGTAACCCCTCCCTTATATATATTTAACTAAATAATACCATATTTGCTATACCTTTTCTCAATTTATTTTTTATGTTATAAAAAATTTGTATAACTAAAAGATAGTTTAATATTTTATTCTGAGATTTAATCAATAACGCTTAAAATCTTTGCAGGAACACCGCCTACAATAGTATTTTCTGCAACATTTTTGGTTACAACTGCTCCAGCAGCAATAATTGCATTATCACCAATAGTAACTCCAGAAACAATAGTTACATTAGCACCAATCCATACATTTTTTCCTATTATAATTGGAGAAGGATAAGTTGTACTACGTTTCTCTGGTGCAATACCATGGTTAAGTGTAGCTAATACCACATTATGACCAATTTGAGTATTATCTCCAATCTCAATACCACCTTGGTCTTGAAAATGACAACTGCTGTTTATAAAAACATTCTTTCCTATAGTAATATTTTTTCCACAATCCGTATAGAATGGTGGAAACATAAAAAATGATTCATCTACTTTCTTACCAATTAACTCAGAAAACAAACTACGCACTTCTTCTGGTTCATGATAAGAAGAATTTAACTTACTTGTTATTTTCATTGCCTCATTACTTAACTTAACCATAAATTCATGTATTTCTGATTCACTAGAAACAGGTTTTCTTTGATTGACATGCGTTAAAAATTCATTGATATTCATTTTATACATCCTTTCAATATAAACTTTAATTTATTTGTATTTTCTAAATAACATTTTAATAAAAATTAGTTTATTTAACTTTATAAGTAATATGATTACTCCTTTTAGTGTAATATACAACTTTTTCTATATCAAATGCCTATATTAAATACTTAAATATACGTAAAAAGCATAAAAGTTGATATAATTATATTAATAAATAAGTTAGTAAAGGATGATTAACTATGGAATTAAGAGTATTAAGATATTTTTTAGCAATTGCAAGAGAGGAAAGTATATCTGGTGCAGCAACCTTTTTACATATAACACAGCCAACACTTTCTAGACAGATTATAGAACTTGAAGAAGAGTTGGGAGTCAAATTATTAGTTCGAGGAAATAGAAAAGTTTCCTTAACGAATGAAGGTAGACTTTTACATAAAAGAGCAGAGGAAATTATATCATTAGTTGATAAAGTAGAATTGGAATTTGACAATCCCAATGAAATTATTAGTGGTGATATATATATAGGTGGTGGAGAAACTGAAGCTATGCGACTTATAGCTAGAGCTGCACATCATTTTCATCAAAAATACCCTAATGTAAGATACCACATTTTTAGCGGAAATGCTGATGATGTAACTGAAAAATTAGACAAAGGACTTCTTGACTTTGGGATTTTAATTGAACCTGCAAACATACAGAAGTATGATTATACACAAATTCCTACTACTGATGTTTGGGGGTTACTAATGCGTAAAGACAGTATCCTTGCTTCACAAAATACGATAAATCCAAAAGATTTATGTAATATACCACTTATTATTTCAAGACAGACACTAGTTGATAAAGCAATTTCTAAATGGCTTGAATATAGTACTGAAAAGCTAAATATTGTTGCTACATATAATTTAGTTTATAATGCTTCTCTTCTGGTAGAAGAGGGATTAGGTTATGCTTTATGTTTAGATAGACTCATTAATACTACAGAAAATAGTAATCTTTGCTTTAGACCTCTATCTCCCCCTTTAGAAGCTAAATTAAATATCATATGGAAAAAACATCAAATATTTTCAAAAGTAGCTGAAAAATTTTTACTTCAAATACAAAAAGACTTTTCTTATATCATGTTGAACTCATCTGAAGAAAAATAAGTAAAAAATAAAAAACGGTATAACATGATAAATGTTATACCGCCTAACCAATAAAATTAAATACAACTTAACAATATACTTACTTATTTATTCCAAGCTCTTTTAAACAAGCAATTGTAATCTCATCTTGTGGATTCAATTCATAAGCTCTTTCTATATAATAAGTTGCATCATCAATATCACCATTATTTAAATAAGCCATACCTAAATTACAAAGTATCTCTGGGTCTTCCTTTATCTTAGCAGCCTGTTCAAAATATTCTATTGCTTTATCTAAATTATTTTTATAAGCCTCACAAAGCCCTAATTCCACTATAGCATCCACTTGCTTAGGCTTTATTATCAATATCTTCTCCAAATACATCTCAGCCTGTTCTATCTCGCCCATACCCTTATATCCAAGAGCTATCATGAACAACAAGTTCCACCAATCCATATGTTCTTCTTCTAATGGAAGTAGTTTCTCTAATCCTTCTTTAAATTTGCCTTGGAATACAAGCGTATATCCTTCTTCGTACTGAACCTTAAAATCCATCTTTCCTAGATTATCTTGTATCTCAGCTACTAAATCAGAATCTAGCCCCAGTCTTAACGCATCTTCCCAAGTTAGCTTGGTCTTTAGATATTGACCTTGATTATAGTAATGGTAGCCTAAGTGATAATAACCTAATGCAAAATTCTCATCAACACCAATTATCTTTTCAAGCTTGGCCATTGCTTCAAGTAAAAATGCATTCATTGCCTTCTCATCCATGTCTTTTTGATACTGTTTTGCTATCTCTTGGCAAACAATTGCATAATTATACATTGCATCTAAATCATCTGGATACATTGTTATAAATGCTTTTATATATATTAAAGAATCTGTATGCTCACCAATCTCAAAGTATTTTCTTGACATATATCCCATATATGCCTTCAAATCCAGATTAATATCTTTAGCTAAAGCATTTAAAAACTTTTCATATTCTCCATTGTTTTTAAATTTACTATCTATCCCAATTATATATATCATAGCATCTGCTATAGACATTGAATTTAACTTATCTTGGGCAGTCTTTTCTTTTATTCCTTTTACCAATACCTCATTTTTTATAGGTACATCTAATCCATCTTTTGGCACATCATAGCTCTTTAATTTAAACTCTCCACCATGCTTTATAGTAATAAAAGCTAGTTCCTCTGCCTTTTTCAGCAAATATTTTTCTATTTTAAAATCCATTTTCTCCTCCTAAATATTTAAATCTCTACTTTATGAGTTTTAGATTTCTCAAATATTTTTTTATCATCATATTCAAATAAGACTACATTTTCTTCTTCTCTTATTTCTGTATTTATATCATTTTTTAAATCCACAACATTAAATTTAAATGGCTCAAAATGAACATATTTTATTATATGTTTAGCTGGCTTATCAACAAAACTAGGTAAATATGTTGATAAATTATCATTATCCTGTAAAAATACATGGCATCTATTCTTAAAATCATCCACATCTAACTTATTAAAAAACTGTGGTATATTCGATGTTTTACCCAGTGATATATAGTCATACTTTAATATATCATTGAATACATCATTATCTATATTTATTTTTTCATTATAGAAATCCATCAATATTTTGTAAAGTTGATTCTTTCCTTGTGCCAAATCAAAGTATCCATTTTCATCAAAATACTTGGCAAAAGTCTCAAAGAATTTAAAAGGACTTTGTTTATAAAACTTGCCTATAATATATCTCATAGACAACACAAAGTTTTTAGAATTATAATATCTCTCCAATATATCCTCTATATCCTTTAGCTTCAATGTTTCCTCATAACTTATATAATTATTATATAAAAATTCATATGGAGCATAATCTTTATATTTAAAACCATGCTCGTCTGCCACTTTTCTCATGCCTGTACCTTTAATCATCTTTAAAAAACCTAATTGTAGATGCTCTATACCTAAATTAAATACATCATTAAAGGAATTCTCAAAACTCTTATAATCTTCATAAGGAAGCCCTGCAATTAAGTCTAAGTGCTGATGTATATTTCTATAAGATGCTACAGTCTGCACAACATGAGACAACTTTTTAAAATCATCCCTTCTACCTACTGCATCAAGTGTTTTTTCATTTGTCGATTGTACACCTATTTCAAACTGAAAAAGACCTTCTTTACAATCAGCTAAAAATTCAAGCATCTTATCATCTATCAAATACGCTGTAACTTCAAAATGATAAGTAGTATATCCATTATCATTTTTCATAAGAAAATCCATAATTTCCATAGCTACTTTTTTATTTGCATTAAATGTTCTGTCAATAAATTTTATCTGTGATACCTTTGCATCTATTAAAGCTTTTAAATCACTCTTTATCCTATCTAAACTAAAATATCTTAGACCTGGAATAGTAGATGATAAGCAGTACTGACAGTTAAATGGACAACCTCTTGATGATTCATAATACACTATTCTATTTTCATATTCCTTTGGATTTAAATTCTCATAAGGACTAGGAATCTCGTCCAAGTTTTTAAGTAATTCCATTGGTTTATTCACTATTATCTCATTGCCTTGTCTATATACAAGTCCATTTACATCGTTTATGTTTTTTTCACCTTGTAAGTGAAGTATTAAGTCTTTAAAAATTAATTCTCCTTCTCCATAAAGTATATAGTCCACAAAGTCGTACTTTTTCATCGCCTCATAACTATCATAACTAACTTCTGGTCCGCCCAAAGCTATTTTAGTATTAGGTCTAATTTTTTTTAGATTATCACAAAGCTTAACTATATCTCCCACATTCCAAATATATGTGGAGAATAATATTATATCATACTCGTTTTTGTATATATCCTTCAAAATATAGTCCAAATCATTATTTATCGTATATTCTTTCATATCAACTTCTATCAAATCTCTTACAAATTCTTTTAGATATCTTATAGCTAAATTTGTATGAATAAACTTAGAATTTAATGTTGTTAATAAAATTTTCAAATATTTCTCACCTCTTTTTAAGATTATACTGTCTTTTTGTACCCCTTATAGGTTAAAATAGTATATGTAAAGTTTTAATAATATCTATATAATTAATTTATTAATTTCAAGTAATGTGAGGAAAGGAAGTTTTTTATGGAATTAATTGAAAAAGTATCTATCAACTCTTTATCAAAAAGAGATTTACTACTTATTATAAAGTCTCTTGAATACACTAATGAAAATACTCAAATTAGTGATTTTATTGACCTTAGAAATAATATTGTAAAGGAATTATGTTTTTTAACTGACACTAAGGAAAAAGATTTTTTGGATTATCTAGAAAAAAATAGCACGCTCTAATAACCTAAACCTTTTTAAATTTCAATATATAAATACCTGATTTAGAATTTATTTTTATGCTTAATATATTATCATTAAAGGTTTTCGACATAACTGTTATTTGATTAAATATGGGGTCTATTATAGTATTACCTTCTTCAAGTCTTATAAGACTTCTTGGGTCTATCTTTTTATTGTAAGCTTTAACTCCAATTTTATATTTTCTCAATTTAACAACATATTCCGACATAGAAAAAATGAAATCTATATTATCTTCATTTAATTCACTATCTTCACCCAAAATGGATAATATAGATTTTTTTATGCTCTTAATTCCTTCATTTTCTACAATCCTATCTTCCATATATACATCATATAAGATGTTTAACACATTTAATAGAATACTTTCTTCATCATAATCTTCAAACTTCGAATCAATATATTTATCAATTAATTGTATTGCTTTAATCCTTGCCATCTGAAACTTTACAATATCAGATTTGTCTAATTCTATAGAAAATCCTATTATCTTGTCTTTAATACTTTGTAGTAATTCGACATATTCTATTTTACTATTATTTATAAGATTGTGCATAACAGAATTATAAGCTACAGAACCTAACAAATAATCAAATAAAGATTCTTCTTTTTTAAAATAATTTACATATTTTTTTATTAGTCTAATAACCTCATCTTCACTTTTTTGGATATTAGTATTTGATAAAATTAATGGTAATAAAATATTTAAAAAATTAATAGTACCTATTTTCTCTCCATAAAATCTATAGTAAACAAGTTCATCTCTCAGTCTATTTTCGTCTATATATACACATCTTTGCACTTTATCATCTATTAAGGATTTTGTATTTATTATAATCAAATCTTTAAGAGCCCTACTTGCACTATTAAAAGAAGATGTGTAGACTTTTTTTAGTAATTCGTCATTCATAAATATATCCTTTCTAAAAAATTGAATCTAAATATCTTGTCATTAAAAAAAAAGAGACAGCCCGTTTAAGAAGCTGTCATATATAGGGGGATAGTAGTGTACAAAAATCATTGTAATCTACTATCTATATATTATTATACGATACTACTTTTTTATATGTAAAGTATCAGTTTTCGACATCCCTATATTTTACAGTTATACAAATTGCGTACTAAGTTCAATTTTATTCTTTTTATTTCAACATTTTATCGTGTTACATTCTTTCTGGAGCGTGCATTCCCAACAGCTTCAGAGAATTCTCTAAAGTTTGTTTTGTAGCTAGAACTAATGCAAGTCTCGCTTTTCTAATTTCCAAATTTTCTACTAAAATTGGATTGTCATGATAAAATTTATTAAACGCTTGAGCCAAATCTAACATAAATCTAGTCACTATATGTGGTTCATTTTTCTTTAGAGCAAGTAAAATATTTTTGTTAAATGATTCTATAACTCTAAGAACTTCTGCACTATCTTCGTCAGCTAATAGACTATAATCTATATCAGAAGTTACTTCTTCTTCTGATTTTCTTAAAACTGCACAACATCTAGCATGTGTATATTGAACATATGGTCCAGTCTCACCATCAAAACTCAATGTTCTTTCCCATGAGAATGTGTAGTCTTTTATTCTACTATTAGATAATTCTTGGAATACTACTGCACCAACACCTACTTGCTTAGATATTTCATCTACATTTTTAGCATTTGGATTTTTAGCTAGTATAATATCCTTAGTCTTATCTATAGCTTGATTTAAAGCATCTTCTAAAAATACTACTCTTCCTTTTCTAGTTGACATAGTACCTTCTTCAAGAGCTACCATACCAAATCCAACATGAGTTAAATCTTTTGCCCAATCGTATCCCATAAGCTCAATTACTTTAAACCATTGTTGGAAATGTAAGTTTTGTTGAGAACCAACTACATATATACACTTGTCAAAATCATAAGTTTCTTTTCTATATATTGCAGCAGCCAAATCTCTTGTCATATATAGTGTTGAGCCATCATTCTTAGTAATAAGTGCTGGTGGCATCTTATATTCTTCTAAATCAACAATCTTTGCACCTTTAGACTCTTTTAAAAGATTTTTCTCTTCTAATAACTCAATAACTTTACCCATCTTATCAGAATAGAAACTTTCACCTGCCAAAGAATCAAATTCTATATCTAAAAGTTTATACACTCTGTTAAATTCTTTTAAACTCTCATCTCTAAACCATTGCCATAATTCTTTTGCTTCTTCGTCACCATTTTCTAATTTAGTAAACCATGCTCTTGCTTCATCTTCCATTTCTGGATATTGTTCAGCCTCATCATGGAATCTTACATATAATTTTAGTAATTCTGGAATTGGATTAGATTCTACTACCGTCTTTTCTCCCCATTTTTTAAAGGCCACTATTAACTTACCAAATTGAGTTCCATAGTCACCTAAATGATTTATTCTTATAGTCTTGTATCCTTGTGAATCATATATCTTATATAAAGCATTGCCTATAACTGTAGTTCTTATATGCCCTATATGGAAAGGTTTTGCTATATTTGGAGAAGAATACTCAACTATTACAGTTTTATCTTTACCAAAATCACTATGACCGTAGTTTTCTTTTTCCTCTAATACTTTTTTGATTACAGTTTCTGCTAATTGAGATTTATTTACAAAGAAGTTTACATATCCGCCTAATTGTATTACCTTTGTTATCTCTCCACTTGGTTCTATACTTTCTGCTAATTCATTTGCTATCATGTTTGGAGCTTTTCTAAATACTTTAGCTAATTTAAAGCATGGAAAAGCATAGTCACCCATATCCTTATTTGGTGGTACTTCTATAAGTGCCTCTATCTCTTCTTTCGATAAATCTTCTATTTTTTCTTTAAGGCAATTTGATATTGCTACCTTGAAATCTTGCATCTTGTTGCTCCTCTCTACATTGTACCTGGTTTATATTGTGCTTATCTCTTTATGTTAAATCAAATTTCGTGTTTTTTCAAGTATTTCATTATGTGACAAAGTACTTTAAAAAATGTACCCTTTGTATGAATTCTGCATACGTTAAAAATGCTCTAATTACAATTTTAATTTATACCATTTTATTAATCTGTATAAGATTTTTTCAACCTTACATTTGCTTTTTATACAACTTTTCTACTTTTTATGATGTTTTATAAATTTGGTTAATTCTTATAACTATCTTTATACACATCCTTGTAACTATCTTTATATACAACTTTTTTATTCTTGTATTGATTTTCTACAAATCTTTTTCACTTTTAACTCTTATTCCTGCTTCTTCAAGTAGTTTTGCTGTGACACCTTTTCCTGAGATTTTTTTACCAGAAAAACTACCGTCATAAATTAAATTACACCCACAAGATGGACTGCCTTCTTTTAATATTGCTTCGCTACATACATATAAATTTGCTATTTTTAGAGTCTCTTTTGCACCCTTTGCGAAGTTTTCTGTCACATCCTTATTATCTTTGGTAATTACCTTATTATCAACTATTTCAGCAGGTGGTCTTGGTGTAGATAGACCACCTAACTGTTCTGGACATACAAGTGTAAATTCTTTGCCTTTTAAATATTCCTTAACTTTTTCATTTTCATTATTATCGCCACTATATTTACAATTTATTCCTATTAAACATGCAGATACTAATATCATAAAAATGTGCTCCCATACAAATTATTTTAGTTTAACAATTGTTACTCCTGCTCCACCTTCTCCGTATTGACCACCTCTTTGTGATTTTACATGTCTATTTCTTCTTAAGACGTCTTGTAGTCCTGCTTTCAATACTCCTGTACCTATTCCATGTATTACTGTTACAGATTCTAATCCTGCCACATATGCATCATCAAGATATTTTTCGACTTCCATTATAGCTTCTTCTAAATTTAATCCTCTAAGGTCAACTTCATTTTTTATATTACCAGATTTTGACCTTATGATATTTCTTGTTGATTTAGTTACATTTGTTGAAACATCTTTGCGAGTTTTTTGTAAAGACTTAAAAGGTAGAGTCATCTTCATTATACCAATTTGCACTACTGCTTCTTTTCTCTTTTTATCCACTGAAACTACACTACCATTTTGATTTAAAGTTATTACCTTAACTTCTTCACCTGGTTTTAGGTCTTTTATCTCCTTATTTGAAACCTTTGGAACTATCATACTTTTTACTGTTGGTTGAAGACTTCCCATGGAGCTAGTCAATTCTTTTCTAAGCTCTTCTATCTTACGATTCTTTTCTTTTGAAGCTCTTTCCTGTTCAAGATTTCTAAGTTCCTTTATTATTAGGTCTACTTCTTCTTTAGCTTGTCTTATAATTGAAAAGGCTTCTGATTTAGCTTTTTCAACCATCTTATCTCTTTGGCTAATCAATTTTTCAAGCTTTTCATCATACTCTACTTTTAGTCTTTCAATCTCTTCTTTTAATCTTTCAGCTTCTTCTCTGTCTTCTACTGCTTTGATTCTATTCTTTTCAACATTCTGTAATACATCTTCTAATGCTATATTATCTGTATTTATATATTCTTTAGCACGTGAAATTACATAATCACTTAGTCCAAGTTTTCTAGAAATCTCAAAAGCATTCGATTTTCCAGGAACACCTATAAGTAGTTTATATGTCGGACTTAATGTTTCTATATCAAATTCAACTGCTGCATTTTCTACACCAGACTTAGTAAGAGCATAGTTTTTAAGCTCACTATAGTGAGTAGTTGCTATACATTTAGCTCCTACAGAGTTTATATCTTCTAATACTGCTATTGCAAGGGCAGCTCCTTCAACAGGGTCTGTTCCTGCTCCTAATTCGTCAAATATAACTAAAGAGTCTGCTGTTACACTTTGTAGTATTGATACTATATTCGTCATATGCGATGAAAATGTTGATAAACTCTGCTCAATACTTTGTTCATCTCCTATATCTGCAAATACATTATCATATACACACATACTACTTCCATAATCAGCAGGTATATGAAGTCCACTTTGTGTCATAAGTGCAAATAGACCTACAGTTTTTATTGTAACAGTCTTACCACCTGTATTTGGACCTGTTATTACCAATGTGTGGAAGTCTCTTCCTAAATAAATCGTATTTGCTACTACTTTCTTCTTATCCAACAATGGATGTCTTCCATTTTTTATATTTAAATATTTATCCTCATTTAAAGTTGGTTCTATACCTCTCATTTGTATAGAAAGTTTTCCCTTTGAAAATGCAAAATCCAATCTTCCTAGTATTTCCTGATTAGAAATCAAATGTTCACTCACTTCTCCAACCATAGCAGAAAGCTCTGATAAAATTCTTTCTATCTCTTCTTGCTCTCCTAATTTCAACTGTCTCAACTCATTATTCATCTCTACTATAGTCATTGGCTCTATAAAAAGTGTCGCACCAGAAGATGACTGGTCATGTACTATACCAGCTACTTGTGACCTATATTCAGCTTTTACAGGCACTACAAATCTATCACCTCTTAGAGAAATTATGGCATCTTGTAAGTATTTTTGATACGTAGTCGAACTTATTATTGAATTTAGTTTTGACCTAATGGATTGATTTTTTTGAGATATTCTTCTTCTGATATCTCTAAGTGTACTTGAAGCATTGTCAGATATTTCTACTTCACTAATTATCGCAGTGTATATCTGGTCTTCTATGTCTTTATACACGTATAGAGAATTTGATAGAGATTGTATTATTGGATAATTGAAATCTTCTTCATCACTACTAGATAGACTATTTTTTAATCTCCTAGCTACTCTTAAAGTATCTGCTATCATAATTAGACTTCCTGGGTAAAGAGATGCACCTATATACGCTCTCTTTACCTTGTCTTCTATATCATGAATACCTTCCAAAGCTACTGAACCTCTCTTTATAATAATTGATTGAGCTTCACTAGTTTCTTCTAGCATGGATTTTACTTCTATAAAATCAGTATTTGGGACTAAACTTTCTATATATTTTAGACCTAAAGAAGATGAGGCTTTCTTCTTTAATAAGTCTATTATTTTGTTGTATTCTAGAACTCTTAACGATTTCTCATTCATTTTCTATATTCACCATCCTCGATATTTTAACTTTTTTATTTAATTTTAAAAATGTATGCTTTTCAAGCATTTCCAATAAAAACTGCAAGTTTTATTTCTTTTTCATTTCTAAAATTATTATATTTTTTCTCTTTTAGATATATTTTACGCATATTTTGTATTATACTATGTATGTAGCTATCTATATATTATACATAAACATGCTTTATTTGTAATATAATCTGTTAAAAAATCTTCTTTAATATTTTTAAAGAAGTTTATTTTAGCTTGTTTTTTTAAAATAGCTACTTATATAGATAAATTAAGGAGGAACATAAGTCATGGGAAACGTATTAGAAGGATTAAAACCAGAGAATGTTTTTAAAAACTTTGAGAAAATATCTCAAATTCCTAGAGGTTCTGGAAATGAAAAAGGTATAAGTGATTTTTTACTTAACTTTGGTAAAGATTTAGGTCTTGAAACTATTCAAGATGAAAGCTTAAACATAATAATAAGAAAGCCTGCTACAAAAGGATATGAAAATTGTCCAGGCGTAGTTCTTCAAGGACACATGGATATGGTTTGTGAAAAAGAAAAGAATGTTGAACATGATTTTCTTAAAGACCCTATAAAATTAAGAATTGATGGTGACATGATATATGCTACTGGAACTACTCTAGGAGCTGACAATGGTATAGCTGTTGCTATGGGTATGGCTATATTAGAAGATAACACTTTAGAGCATCCAGCATTAGAAGTTTTAGTTACTGTTAATGAAGAAGATGGTATGAATGGTGCTGATGCATTAGAGCCTAGTTTAATTAAAGGTCAATATATCCTAAATATGGACTCCGAGGAGGAAGGATACTTATTAGTTAGTTGTGCTGGTGGTAAAACTTGTGTTGTTAGTTTACCTGTTGAGTACAAAGAAGTTGAAGCTGATAAGCAAGGTTTATTAGTTGAAGTTACTGGACTATTAGGTGGACACTCTGGTATGGAAATTGTTTTACAAAGAGCAAATGCTAACAAAGCAATAGCTAGAGTATTAAGTGTATTAGATGTTGACTATGATTTGGCTTCAGTTGATGGCGGAACTAAACACAATGCTATACCTCGTGAAGCTAAGTGTGTAATAGCTGTCAATAAAGCTGATGTTGAAGTTGCTAAAAAACAAATAAATGATATTTTAACTGCATTTAAACATGAGTTCACTACTTCTGACCCTGGTATGACTTATTCAGTTGCTGAAACTTCTGTAGAAAAAGTTCTTGCTAAAGATTGTAAAGAAAAGGTTATTCAAATGTCAAGCTTAACTCCTCATGGTGTTCAATCTGTAAGCCTTGATATAGAAGGATTAGTTGAAAGTTCTACTAACTTCGCTATAATTGAAACTAAAGAATCTACTATTGAATTCTTAACTTCTGTTAGAAGTTCTGTTATGTCTATTAGAGATGAAATAGCTGATAGAATAAGACTTTTAGCTCAAGCTTTAGGTGCTGATTATGGTCTTACTTCTCAATATCCAGCTTGGGAGTTCAAAAAAGGTTCTAAATTAGAAAAAATATGTAGTGAGACTTATGAAAAATTAACTGGTAAAGTTCCTACTGTTATGGCTCTACATGCTGGTCTTGAGTGTGGATTATTACTTGATAAACTTCCTCATGCTGAAGCTATCTCTATAGGACCAGATATGTTTGATGTTCATACTCCAAATGAGCATGTTAGTATCCCTTCTATAGCTAATGTTTGGGATTATGTTATAGAAATATTAAAATCTATGAACCAATATTAAATCTAAATTTTATTTAGATTAACTCTTGGATACAATTATAGATTATAAATAAATCTATATAAAACTCATTCTATAAATTAACATTATAAAAGTTTATAGGAATAAAGCCTAATGATGCATTTTTATATTTATCATTAGGCTTTATTATTTCATTACATATTTTTATTTAATATATTTTTATTATTTAAACTTATATAATTACCTATAATCAAGATATTAAATTACCCCACTTAGTAATTTTTACATATGTAAATTGATTCACTTCATTTTTTCTAGAAAACATATACTTATATGTTTTTTCATGTTTTCATTATGTATAGATTATATAAAGTATATAAAGAAAATTTTTCTATTCAACAATTTTAAAGCAATTTCTACCTTGCTTTTTCGAATTATAAAGAGCATCATCTGCCATTTTGTATATATCATCATATGTTTGTCCTTGTTTTGACATTACACCACCCATACTTACAGATATACTCTTACCATTTGGTAATTTAATACCATGGATTTTATCATATAAAATATTACATTTTTCTACAAGGCTTTCCATATCCTCTACACTTTTAACATATATGCTAAATTCGTCCCCTCCTAGGCGACCTACTATGTCACATTCCTCAAAAGATTTAGTAAGAATATTTGCAACTGCAATCAGCATCTTATCTCCAATAAGATGACCATAATTGTCATTTATCTCTTTAAAATGGTCAATATCTAAAATAAGTAAAGCTCCTCTTTCATTATTCGATAAATCATCCAAACTCTTTGTAGCCATCTCCCTTATAGAAGCTGCATTAAAAATATTTGTTAAACTGTCTTTTTGTGCTTTATCTAACAGTCTCATTTTTTCCTCTTTTTCACAATCAACATTGTGCAATTTGCCTATTGAATAAACAGGTACATTCTTTTCATTATAAATTATCTTTGATGTAATTCTAATCCAATGAAACTCCCTATCAGGGCAAATACAATAAATTTCTGTTGAACCATTTTCTTGTTCCATAATCAACTTAAAAAATTGTTCTCTGTACTCTTTTTCAATTTCATTTCCAGATGTGTCTTTACAATGACTTAGACCTCCAAAGACATTAACACCATTTTCTTGCATCGCAATCGTAATTTTATCTGCTTGATAATCATATTCAAAAAAGTATTCACTTGCCATCTCATATACTTCAGTATGTTTTTTAAGCTCTAAAGAAATTCTCTGATTCATGCTTGTACGAGTACGAAGACTCCAAGCCATAATTATAATAATACATAATGATATGCTAAATACTACAAGAATAGTTTGAATTGGATTTTCCTGCATAATTTGAACTAGAGAAAAATCTGATATATATGTAGTATTATTATAAATAATTGATTGCATCTCTTCAGTCTGTATACTAATTACAGCCTTATTTAATATACTAAATAATTCCTGTTCATTCTGTTTAGCTACACCAAAACAGAAGAGATGTTGTTCGTAGTTTTGTTGAATTAAACGAACATACTTATACTTAGGTTGATTTACATAATACTGTATGGAATAACCTTCACCATATGTATAATCTGCTTTTCCACTATTCACAGCATCAATACATTCTTCTAGCGTATCATACCAAATTATATTTTTAGCAGAATAGCCTTTATAAGAAGTACCTTTTTCAAGAGCTAAACGTTTATTTTCTAAGCTATCTTCGTTTACCTTATTGTTAATCATCATCATATACTGTGTAGAAATAAATGGCCGAGTCATAGCTACATGCTGTTTACGTGCCTTTTCATAATCGTATGTCATGCCTGCTACAATATCAACCTTAGAATTTTTTATCATATTTTCTAAATCCTTCTGAGATTCTACAGGCACCATATCTAATTTCAAACCAGTCTTCTTTGCCAGGTAATTCAATAAATCTATTGAAATACCTTTTAATTTTCCTGTTTTATCATCTACATATTGAAATGGCGGATTGTTTAGTAAAACACCTGCTTTTAAAGTTTTTGTATTTTTAATGTACTCAGATTCTTTCTTAGATAAAATCATCTCTTTATTCTCTGGTGTAAAATATTTCTCATATAATGTAGGTGAAAAATAAGGGTCTGTTTGCTCAATGTTAGATATCGCTGAATTAAGCTTTTTAGATAATTCTGTATTGCCTTTGCTTGTAACAAAATAAAATGGCTTAGGAGAAAACTTAGCTATAGTGCGCAAATCATCTCTAGGATTCATACTGACATTAAGCATTGCGTCTGCTTTTTCATCCTTTAGAGCTTGTATTTGTTCTTCCATTGTTTTACAAGGTATCAATTCAGAGGATATTTGATTCATTTCACAGTATCTATCTAACTCTTTAATTTTACTAGTAGAATTTTCTATTACAGCAATACGCATGTTCTTTGTCACTTGTGAGCTTACACTGTCAATATCTGCATTATCATGAAGTACTTGTAATACTGTATTTACAGTTCCATAACTATATCCGACATAATCATACACTTTCTCTAATGGTTCATCATACAACAAGCCACCCATTAAATCAATCTCACCATTTTTTAACATATCCATTAACTTAATAAGAGATTCATTTATATCTCCTTCGACTTGAACAAACTCATAATTCCACCCAGTATATTGGGCAATTTCTTGTAAATATTCATAGGTATACCCAGAGTACCTACCTTTTTCATCTATCTCACTTAAACCTTTTTGAATGGGATAAGCAACACGTATGGTACGATTATCATTATTCATAGCATTACTCTTAAAGGGAAATATGCAGAAAGTGAATATGGACATAATTACAAAAACTAATGAAAGTAATTTTTTCAAATTCACTATAAAATCCTCCATATAATAATATTTACAGTATAGTATACTGTATAAATTCTTAGACTTGAAAAATAGATTAGTACAAAAAAGGACATAAAATTTTTGTAAAAATTTAACATCCTCATTCATACATAATATATTTTGATTATACTCTATTTACCTTGTGTTTACAATAAATTTGATGTATTAATTATATAGCATTATCTATTTTGATTTAGCATAGAACACAATCCGAGTACTACTTTATATCAAATTTAGCAACATTTCGATTTACAGTTCTCTTATATTTTACATTTGGATAGCCTAATATAAATGAAGTTATAACTGCTTCGTTATCATTCATTCCTAATAGCTCTTTTATCTTTGGTTCTACATTTGATGCCATAACAAAAAATCCATTATAGCACATTCCCAATCCTTGAGAGTAAGCCATAAGTTCCATATTAGATGCAGCCAATCCTCCATCTACATATACACTTCCACCTAAAGAAATATCACCAACAACTACCATAAGTAGTGGTGCATCATAAAATAAAGAGTCAATTCCTTTTTCTTTATATCCTTTATACATTCTCTTAAACGTGTTTTTATATATAGAGCGAACAGAGTCTTCATCATCAGTATTTAATGCTAAATTATAAAGCCCTTCTATTGCCAATTCTTTTACTTCTTTTAACTTATCTTTTACTAATATGTATCTTAGAGGCTGTCTATTTCCACCTGTTGGTGTATATCTACCAGCTTCTACTATGTTTCTTATTTTCTCTTCTTCTACCTCTATATCTTTGTAGTCTCTTATACTTCTTCTAAATTTTATGAAATTCATCAAGTTTTCAGACTCTAAGTCAAAAGTTTCATGATTGTATTCTAATACCTCACCTTTATCAAATCCCTGCATTTCTATAGAGTCTGTTGGGCAAATTGCCATACAATGACCACAATTAATACAGAGAACATTTTTTACCTTTGCTTTATTTTCTCTAACTTTTATTGCATTTACAAGGCAGTCTGACTCACACAAGCCACAACCTACGCATGTTTCTAAATTTATGTCTATCATCCTAAATTTTCCTCCATTTAAAAATTTTACTTTAGTATAAAGCAAATAGTTGTCTAAGTCAATTTTTATTTTTTTAACAATATATGAGTTTAAATTGAAAATTTTTATACAAATCAAGTTAAGAAACTTACACTATAATCTTCCAATTCTCCATTATTGTATATTATCTTTGCACTAAAAATTTTCCCAGTCTTAGCCCAATTCAAAAATAATCTGTCACCTTCCCACATATTTAAGTCAAATATTTTATCATTGTCTACCCAAAGTAATTTACCTTCTTTGCAATCATCCAAATCTTTTTCGGACAAACTACCTTCAAAGTCATCTGAAAAATATAGGAACATGTACCAGTCTTCTTCATTCTTAAATTTTGGAAAAGTTATAAGACCTTTATATGTTAGTGATTTAAGCGTAAGTCCAGTTTCTTCTTTAACTTCTCTGATTATACACTCTTCAGGAGTCTCTCCTTGCTCAAACTTTCCTCCAACTCCTACATATTTACCTTCATGTATATCATCTTTCTTTTTATTTCTATATAACATTAAAGTCTTATCATCTTTTTCTATATAACAAATAGTCGTAAGCTTCATATATCCCGCCTTACTTTCTTTTTCTGTTTTTTATTTGTACACTATTGATACTCTATTTCTTAAATATACTTATCACCATAATTAACTGGTTCTTAGTGATTTGTTAAACCAAGTATTAATAGCTTAATTAAGCATCAATTATTTAATCTCTTATTAGTAATCTGTTTTATAAATTATTAATAAATTAGACAATTAAATTTATTATCTCTTTTACATTATTCATTTTCATTACTTTCAAGAACATCACTTATATTCTTCATTGCATTAAGAGAAAGCTCTGCAAATTCATCAAATGGAATCCCTATATCTTCTATACTTCTCATTGCATCTCTATTTACATTTGAAGCAAATCTCGTTTCTTTCATTCTTTTAATTACAGACTTTGTTTTTACACTAGTAAGTTTTTTATCTGGATAAACCAAAGCTATAGCAGTTATAAACCCAGTTATAGGGTCTGCTGCATATATAGCTTTTTCCATAAGGCTAGTTCTTGTAACGCCCATTCCATCGTGATGACCAAGTATCGCTCTATACATCTCTTCATCACCAAAGTTTTCTTTTTTAAGAAGCTCTACTGTTGTTGTAGCATGCCCTTCACAGATTTCCCCTGGTTTTCTTCCAACTATATCTGAATCTAAATCATGTAAAAGACCTGCAACTGCCCACTCTTCTTCTTTTTCTGGCTCTAATCTTTTGGCTAAATCTTTCATAACCGCTTCAACAGCATAGCAATGTTTTCTCATTCTGTCAGTCTCTAAATACTTAAATAAAATTTCTAAAGCTTCTTCTCTCATTTTCATTAATCCCCCTGTTTTTTCATATATATGATATTTTTGTATATTAATACACATAAATCCAAGTTTATTTATATATTTATGTATATTTTTCATATTATATTTATTCTACACCTTTATAGTAGTGTCCTGCAACTGTTCCAACTTTATCCAACTGCTTATATAGGTTAGTAGCCTTTTCTCCAAGCTTATAATCATTACTCAAAACCTCAATATGAGCATCTATAATCTTTTTAACCATTTCGCCATTTTCCACTGTAAAATCTATTCTAAACACATCTATTCCAATTTCATCTAACTCATATAGATTATCTAACATACAAGTAACCTTTGAGTTGTAAATCGTGCTTCTACAGAATATATCTTGTGTTATCCTATAACTTGCATCTGTAAAATCTCTTAAAGCATAACTGCTTTCTTTACATTTAGCAACTCTCTTATCCTTTTTACAATCCCTAACAACAACTCCCATAGGACAGTATTCTGTAATCATCATAGGAGTATATCCATATATTACTGCTTCGATTTCTACATCTGTATATTTTAAAGTTTGTTTAATTTCATTTAGATTTAATTCTTGTGATAAACAAACTGTACTAGCTCCCTCATCTTTAAAGTGATTTATACTTTCACTGTTAAATGCATTTAAATAGCAATCTATATTCATCTCCTTTCCTTTAAAATATTCCATAGAACCCCAGTTACCAATTTGAATCTTATTGACACCTTTTATGTTATCTAATAATTCAAATTGTTTATATTCTTTATTTCTAATAATTCTTGGTACTGAATATATCAATCTGCTTTCACTATTTTCAGCATTAAAACTCTTTTCATCAGAAGTATTTATGTTATTTACATTTGAAACTATTGATTCTTTAGAAATATTTGATACCATTTCTAGAGCTTTTGATAGTGTATTTATATCTTCATAATAAATTAAATCTACATTATATTTTAATACAGCTTCTAATTGCTCTAAGTTTTTGACTTTAACTCTAATTTTAGGGACTGTATTAAGTTTTTTCTGTTTACTTACTCTATTTGGCTGGTATTTTAATCTATTATTCTTAAATTTTCTATCTTTTATCTTTATTCTTTCTTTATCTAAAAGCTCAATACAATCTCTTCTCATTTGATTTAGCATACTTATAGGCATACTTACACCTTCATCCAAATCAATTTCTATACCTTTTAGTGTATAAGGTGTATTTCCAAGCTTTTGAATTTGTGTCTCTATTTTTTCTTTACTTAAAGCTACTTTTATAGCTTTTTCAACTACCTTTTCTCCCTCTACAACCGATTTATTCCCACAAAAATCACTCATAGAAAGTACTGGTTTTTTACCTAATTTAATACTTACTTTTGCTTTTATATTAGTTTTTATTAACTCTTTATCTTGCTGGAATGTAGCTTGTACTCTATCCATCAACTCACTATCTGAGGTCTTAAATATAAGCTGATTTCTCTTTGCTTCTCCAACAAAATCCAATTCTATTAAGTCCCCTTTATGTGCTATTGTAGTTATCTCTCCATCTTTTATTATCCTTCCAATAGTGCCTCCACCTAGGTTAATTCCATCACCTTTTTTAAGGGTATTTTCTAACATAACTCTAAGTCTTTTGCTTTTTCTATTATAATCTAAAACTTTTCCAACATAGAGACCTTGATTATTAGGTCTATTTGAGTTCATTATAGCCTTACCAACTTCACCTAATATATATCCTTTTGTAAACTTTCTATTGAATATAGTGTACAAATTATTTATTATTTCCTCAGAAATACTTATTTTATTCTTATCTACAAATTCATTAATTGCTTCTCTATATCCTGAAACTACAGTAGCTACATATTCTGGCTTTTTCATTCTTCCTTCTATTTTTAAAGATAATACACCTGCTTCAATTATTTTGTCTAAATCTTCTATAGTGCTTAAATCCCTAGGACTCAACAAATAATCTCCATCGCTCTTTACTACTTCACCTGTATTTATATCTATCAACTCATATTTTTGTCTACATGGTTGTGCACATCTACCTCTGTTTCCAGACCTATTTCCTATCATACTACTCATAAGGCACTGACCTGAGTAACACACACATAAAGCCCCATGTACAAAAACTTCTATATCTACAGTTGTATTTTCACAAATCCATTTTATCTCATCGACATTTAATTCTCTTGCCAAAACAACTCTATCAAACCCAATACTTTGAAGATATTTAACATCTTCTAACGAATGAGCTACCATTTGAGTACTTGCATGTAGTTCAAAATCAGGCAATAGTTTTTTTATAAGCCTTGCCATTCCTATATCTTGTACTATTAAAGCATCTATATCTATATCATATAAAAATTTTACATACTCTACAAAATCTTCTATCTCATATTGTTTTATCAATGTATTCACAGTAACAAAGACTTGCACTCCTCTTATATGAGAGTATTTAACAGCATCAATTAGCTCATTTCTATCAAAGTTATTTGCAGATGCTCTTGCACTAAAGTCTTTACCACCTAAATACACAGCATTTGCTCCATTTTGTACTGCTGCTTTTAATGAATCAAAAGAGCCAACTGGTGCAAGTAATTCTATTTTTTTCATATTTTTCTCCTCTATTTATACTTATTAGGTTAATATAATTATCTATAACATAAATATTTACATTAAATTTATACACTATTTACTATATCTAAAATACATCAAATAATTTATACCTTATTTATTATATTTAATGTATTTAAAATAACTTATTTACTACTTATTATATTTAAGATATCTCAAACAATTTATACGCTACTTACTATATTTAACTTGATATGTCTCAAACAATTTATACACTATTTACTGTATAAAGTATATCAAATAATAACTCATTTTTTATCAATTTATACTAAGTTAGTTTTCATTAAATGAATCATCCTTATTGATAAACATAACTCCAAAGACTACTGCCAAAATAAAGAAACATACTAAGATTGACTTTTCCACAAAAATCTTTGTAAAAAATGTTCCTAAAATAGCCCCAGATATAAAGAATACTATAATAGCATAATACTGCAAACTCTTTTTTATCATAAAAATATTCTTAGTCTGTATATAATGAAATAATGTTTCTGTGGCGCTTCTTAAGTTTCCAGTACACATTGTCGTTGCAAAGCTATTTCCATTTACCTTTCTAAAACTCTCTACTTGCATTGAACAAATAAAAGAGATAGCAACATTTACAAACATATTAAATTGTCCTCTAGGTACAAAAGAAACAACAAGTATAGTAATCATTTCGATTATAATGATAATTTGACGCCAATGAATCTTAGAATTATTTTTGAAGTACTTTCTTATCTTCTCTGCTATAAAGACACCTAACATAAATGCCAAAATAGGAATCAAGTAATAAAAAGATTTTTTTATGTTCCCTTCTGCTATATTAAGCCCTAATAAAACTATGTTTCCAGTCTGTGCATTAGCAAAGACCTTACCTCTTACTACATAAGTATAAATATCTAAAAATCCTCCTGTTATTGCCAATAAAGAGCATAAGAAGAATGATTCAGACATCTGACTCTGGTTTGTCATATATAAAACATCTCACTTTCTAATGATAGATACCAAATCAAAATTATTTTAGATACTATTTTTTATTAATATTAAAAAACTTTTATATTTACACATATTTGTATTTATACATTAAAAGAAGCTGTCTCAAAAAACAATAGAGACAGCAAATCTTCTAATTTTATTTCACATTTTTTTCATCATTATTTAACCCTGTACATTTTAGCTGTAAATCATAAGCTTTGTTTTGAAACTCTGAAGCCAAATTCTCGGCTATCGTAGCTCTTTCATTTGCCTCTTCAAGTTGAGCACTTAACTCCTCAATCTTGCTTTTATAAGCATCTAACTCAGCTCTAGAACCTTCTGTCGTATTACTAAGTTCGAATATTTCTTGCTTTTTATTTTCTATAATATCAATTAACTCTTTCATCTTAGCCTCAGTTTCACGACTCTCTGCCTCTTTTTCTGCTATTGTAAGCTTTAAAGACTTAATTTCTAATTGAAGCTCTTCATTAGAAGACCCAACCTTTTTACTCAATTCTTCATTAGCTTTAATCAACTTCTCATTCTCATCTGAACATTCAAATAAAAGGTCTGATATATTTAATGCAGTTAATATCGCAGCAACTGATAAGCTTAATTTCGGGTTTTGACGTGTTATTTTATCCATTTCTTTGTCAACAAAATCAGCAATACTAATCATAAACTTCTCTGACTTATCTCCAACCATTGGATATTCAGCGCCATGGATTTTAACCATTACTTTGTTCATCCTAACCTCCCCCGACATTAGTTGTTAATTTGATCTTAAGTTAGCATTCAATTTTTCGCTTAATTCACTTAATATCTTATCATGCACCTTAGCTACATCTTCGTCTGTTAGAGTTTTATCTTTACTTCTATAAGTTATTGAATATGCAATTGACTTGTATCCAGCCTCTATTTGAGAACCTTTGTAAACGTCAAATAACTTGTAACTTTCTACTAATCCTTGACCATTTTCCTTTATTATATCTTCTATTTGTTTTACAAATACATCCTCTTTAACAATAAGAGCTATATCTCTTGATGTAGATGGATATTTTGGTAATGGTACATAATTCTTTGTTCTATCAGAATTATCAAATACAAAGTCAATATCTATTTCAGCGACATAAACTCTTTGACCTAGATTGTAATTTTCTATAACATCTGGATGCAATTCACCTAATGTACCTACATATTTATTATTATACACTATTTTAGCACATCTACCAGGGTGGAAGGTAGTATTATTATCTTGAGGTTCAATTTCATACTCTTTAAATCCTACATTTACAAGTATTGTTTCTATAGCACCTTTTAATGCAAAGAAATCAACATCTTTACCATACATACCTACACACATTCTATTTTCTTCTTTAGGCAACTCTGAATCCTGTGGTATGAATATATGTCCACACTCAAATGCATATACTTCTTCTATTTTATGAGATACATTAGTTGATAAAACATCTAACATATTTGGTATTAAAGTAGTTCTCATTACAGAAGTTTCTTCTCCCAATGGGTTAAGTAATTTAACAAAGTTTCTCTTAGCATTACCTTCTGGTACTCTTATTTTGTCTACTCCCTTAGGGCTTACAAATGAATATGTTAATATTTCGTTTAACCCTACAGCAGTTGAATTATCTTTTAAAGCATCCATGAATTTTTGTTTTGAAGTTTTAATTCCTGCTGTTGTATTTCCTTCTAATTGTACAGAAGGTATGTTTTCGAATCCATAGATTCTAGCTATTTCTTCCCATACATCAGCTTCTTGCTCCATATCTGATCTAAAACTTGGTACATCTATTTCTAATTTATCATTAGCTATTAAATTACATTTAAATTCTAATGATTCTAAAATTCCTACAAACTGTTCCATTGGTACATCTACACCTAGAAGATGGTTAATTCTTTGAGGATTTACTACCAATTTTTTAGGTTCTGGTTTATTTGGGTATACATCTACAACACCTTTTAAAACTTTTCCTGCTCCTAACATCTCAACAAGTTGTACAGCTCTATTTGCTGCTATCTCTGCAAGATTAGGGTCTAAATCTTTTTCATTTCTTGAAGATGCTTCTGATCTAATTCCAACTTTTTTAGCTGTAGTTCTTATGTTTTCTGGTTTGAAATTGGCACTTTCAAAAAGAACAGTCTTTGTATAGTCAGTTATTTCTGAGTTAGCACCACCCATTACACCAGCTAAACCAAGTGATTTTTCTCCATTTGTTATAACTAGCATATCTTTATCTAATGTTCTCTCAACATCATCTAATGTTACAAGTTTCTCTCCATCTTTAGCAGTTCTTACTACTATTCTTCCAGTCTCTACTTGATTTATATCAAAAGCATGAAGTGGTTGACCAAGCTCTAACATTACGAAGTTTGTTATATCAACTATGTTACTTATAGGTCTTACACCTGCTTCTGTAAGTCTTCTTTGCATCCAATATGGAGAAGGCTCTATTTTTACATCAGTAACCATTCTAGCAAAATATCTTCTACATAAGTCTGGATTGTCTATTTCAACTTTGAAGTCTATCTCTTCATCACTTTCTTTTACTTCAATTTCAGGATATTTTACTTTTGTTCCTATAGTTGCAGCCGCTTCTCTAGCTATACCTATCATACATTTGCAGTCAGGTCTGTTTGAAGTTAATTCAAAGTCTATTAAAGCATCTTTTAATCCTAAAACATCTTTTATATCTTTTCCTAATTCATAAGAATCTTCGTGGTCTAAAATATATATACCACCTCTTTTATACTCTTCAATGTAATGTTCATCTATACCTAATTCAGCTGCTGAACACATCATACCATCTGATAATTCACCTCTGAAGTCAGTTTGATTGATTTCAACTCCTCCAGGTAATTTAGAACCATTTACAGCTACTGGAATATAATCTCCTTCTGATATGTTCGTAGCTCCTGTAACTATTTGAACAACTTTATCTCCAATATCTACCTTAGTTACAACTAACTTATCAGCATTTGGATGTTGTTTTATTTCTAAAATCTTTCCAACCAATATATTTTCTATTTCTTCACCATAATAATCTATTGTTTCAACTTTAGTTCCTGTCATTGTCATTTTGTCAGCGAACTCTTTTACATCCATGTCTATATCAACATAGTCTCTAAGCCATTTTAAAGATACTAACATCTACATACCCTCCTAATTAAAATTGATTTAAGAATCTCATATCATTTTCGAATAATAATCTAATATCGTCTATTTCATATTTAAGCATTGCAAGTCTTTCAACCCCAACCCCAAATGCAAATCCACTGTAAACCTCTGGGTCTATTCCACAATTTCTAAGAACGTTTGGATGAACCATACCTGAACCTAATATTTCTATCCAACCTTCATATTTACACATTGGGCAACCTTTACCACCACATTTGAAACAAGTAACATCAACTTCTGCACTTGGCTCTGTAAATGGGAAGTTGTGAGGTCTAAACTTCGTTTTGATATCAGAACCAAACAATTTTTCAACGAAGATATCCATAGTTCCTTTAAATTCTGCCATAGTAACATCTTTACCAACAACAAGCCCTTCTATCTGATGGAACATTGGTGAATGTGTTGCATCTGGCGAATCTGACCTAAAACATCTACCTGGTGCAATTACTTTTATTGGTAACTCTTGGCTTCTCATAGTTCTTACTTGAACTGGAGATGTTTGAGTTCTAAGTAATACACCCTCATTCATATAGAATGTATCACTCATATCTCTTGAAGGATGGTCTTTAGGAGCATTTAAAGCATCAAAGTTATTATCAACAGTCTCAACTTCTGGACCTTCTGCCACAGAGAATCCCATTCCAATAAATATATCTGTTACTTCATCTATGATTTGAGTTATTGGATGTCTCTTTCCAACCTTTAGAATTTTTCCTGGTTGAGTAACATCTATTACTTCTTCTTTTAATTTTCTTTCTTTTTCAATAGCATTTAATTCTTCTTTCTTAGAATTTATGCTAAGTTCAATATTCTCTCTTACATCATTAGCAACCTTACCAACTACTGGTCTTTCCTCGGCAGATAATTTTCCCATCTCTTTAAGTATGGCAGTTATCTCACCTTTTTTTCCTAAGTACTTAACTCTTAAACTTTCTACACTTTCTATGCTTTGTGCCTCTTTTATTTCAGCTAAAGCTGCTTCACGTAAAGCAAGTAATTTTTCTTGCACACATATCACCCTTTCGTTTTTTTGTATAAAAAAAGCCCCTCAATCCCTGTCTAGGGACGAAAGGCTATAGTTTCGCGGTACCACCCTAGTAGTTTAACAATTTAAAAATCATCAAACCACCTCTAACAAACTTAACGCGTTTTTCACGTCAAAGCCTACTATCAAATTTCAGCTCTGTTACTCCAGAGGGAACTTCTCATGACCTCTTAGAAAACACTCCCAGCCTAGGTGTTTATCTCTTTACTAAGTTTAATCAAAATACTTTCCTCTTTCATTGCATCTACAATATTATATTGTTTATTTTAGTATTATATCATTTCCATTTAAATTATGTGACTATTTTTAATATACATCTAATACATAATTAATTCAATTATTTTTTTAAATATATTGACTGTTTTTGATATGCTACTATTTAATTCAAGATTATAACATGACATTATATTTATTACAATACATTAAATCAAGTATTTTTTTATTTCATACATCAGTATAGCAGAGCTTATTGCAGCATTTAATGACTCAGCTTTACCATATATAGGTATCTTAACCAAAATATCAGACTTTGATACAAGTTCTTCATTTATTCCATTAGCTTCATTTCCTATCACCAAAGCAACTTTTGAGCCATAATCTATTTTGTCATAAAGATTATCTGTGTTTAGATAGCTTGAAACTATATTAAAATCCAATGATTTAAGCATGTCCACAGTATCATCTTGAGAAGCATTAATTATATTCATGTCAAAAATAGAACCCATAGTCGACCTAATTACTTTTGGATTATATATATCGACGCATCCCTTTAGTGCTATTATGGCATCTACTCCAGCAGAATCAGCAGTTCTTATTATAGTTCCCATATTTCCTGGGTCCTGTATTCTGTCCAAAATCAATACGAATTTATCTTTGGCATTTATATTTTCTTTTAAATTTTTTTCCTTAAATGAAACCACACCTATTATACCTTGAGTATTTTCTGTATCTACAAGTTCTTTAAAGTTTTTGTTAGTAGTCTTATATATCTTTGTGTTTTTTTTATCTAAAGCTTCTAATAGTTCCACATGTTCCTTCTTATTTTCAAAGTCCTCATTGATAAACACATAATCAAGATTTGCACTACATTCAAGTGCAAGTACTACTATTCTATAGCCTTCTATTATGAACTTTAATTCTTTATTCCTATTTTTTGACTTCAATAGTGCTTTTGTATACTTTAATTTTTCATTATCCTTACTGCTTATATTCGTAATCATTTTATCTAAATGCTAAAATTATCTTAGCATAACCTCCTTACCTTACTTTTAATTAAAATCATATTTATCTAAATCCTACTTTTGATTAAATAAAAATAGTATCATATAACTATTCATAATTATATGATACTATCTACTTTTATTGCAATTAAATATATATTAAATAATAAATTATCTTCTTCTAATTATCCCCTTATCTCCAGATGTTATGGCTGTTATACTAGTATTTTGACCAATTATAACTAGAATACTTCCAGCTGTAAGTTCCTCGTCTGGAGAAGGTGTAACATTTATATTTTTACCTGTCTTTATAGCAAGTACAGTTATCTCATATCTAGCTCTTAATTCAAGCTCTACTAGAGTCTTTCCAACCCAAATATTTGGAGTTACGATTTCAACAATTGAATACTCTGGGTCAAGCTCTATATGGTCTAATATGTTATCAGAAACTAAATTGTGTGCAACTCTTACTCCCATATCTCTTTCTGGGAATACAACTCTGTCTGCACCAATTTTATAAAGTACTTTAGCTTGTAGTTCATCCTTTGCCTTACATATTATCAACTCTACACCCATTTCTTTAGCTATAAGAGTCGCCATTATAGATGCTCTTATATCAGAACCTATTGCAACTACTGCCACATCAAAGTTACCTAAACCTAATGATCTTAATGCTTGTTCATCAGTAACATCTACTATAAGTGAGTGAGTTACCTTGTCAGATACACTTTGAACTGAATCTTCATTTTTGTCTATTGCCATTACTTGATGTCCTAAAAGATGCATAGTAGATGCAACGGAACTTCCAAATCTCCCACACCCAATGACTATATATTGCTTCATCTCGAAACTTCCTCCCTAATACACGATTTGTATAATATCTTTTAAATTAATTTTTATACATATAAATTTTATATATAATATATGATTTATATATATACATAGATTAGTTTAATTTTTATTTACCATTTTTATTTATATTTTATTTATTAATCAAATTTATTTGTTCATATGATTATACCTAAGTTCATCTACTTTATTAATAAATTTGTAGTACTAGTTTCTATACATCATTAATAAATTTATACTACTAATTTATATCTTAACCAACCATAATCTTGCCTTCTGCATATCTAACTGGTTGACTCTTTCTTCTACCTCCAGAAAGTATCGCCATAAATAAAGTAAGAGAACCAACTCTACCCATAAACATAAAGATTATAATTATTATCTTTCCTAAAGCATTTAGGTTTGGACTTCCAGCTAAACTTGAACCAACTGTAGCAAGTGCTGATGTAACCTCAAATGCAGATTGAACTAGTGTAAAATTAGGCTGAGTTATTGAAATAATCAAAGTTCCAAAAATAACTGCTGATATACTAATTACAAATATACCTAGCGATTTTTTTATAGTTGCTGGAGCTAATCTTCTTTCAAAAGCTTCTATATCTGATTTTCCTGATATAAAGCTTCTAACAGTAATTATTAAAACAGCCAGTGTCGTAGTTTTTATACCTCCACCAGTAGATGCAGGTGATGCTCCAATAAACATCAAAATTATCATTATAAATATACTACTTTCTTGTAAAGTAGCTAAATCAAGTGTATTAAAACCAGCGGTTCTTGCCGTTACTGATTGAAATATTGCTGACAATACTTTTCCTTTTAAAGGCAAGTCCGCCATAGTAGCTTTTTGATTAAATTCTATAAGAAAAATAAATAATGCACCGACTATAATAAGTGTCGCAGTTGAAAATAAGACAACTTTAGAATGCACATTTAATTTTGATAATCTTCTTTTTCTTACAATATCAAGTACAACTGGGAATCCTAGCCCTCCAAGCACTATAAGTGAAGAAATAGTCATTGATACTGTAAAGTTATTTACATAAGAATTTAGCGATGTAAATGGTCCGCTTACACTTCCCATCAAATCAAATCCGGCATTACAAAACGCTGATATTGCGTGAAATACACTATACCATATACCTCTAGATAAACCAAATTGCGGAATAAAGACAGTTGACAAAATCAATGCTCCTATTCCTTCTATTGTTATAGTTATTATTAATACAAATCTTGTAAGTTTTACAAGACCCGACAAATCAGCTTGATTTAACGATTCTTGTATTAATAACCTTTCTCTTAATTGTATTTTTTTTCGTGCCATAAGTGAAAACATTGTGGCTACGGTCATAAATCCAAGTCCACCAATTTGTATCAATGTTATTATAACTATCTGTCCAAATAAACTCCAATAAGTTGCTGTATCTACCATAACTAGACCAGTGACACAAACCGCTGAGGTAGCCGTAAATAGAGCATTCAATAACCCTATACTCTCTCTACTTTGCGACGCTATCGGGAGTGTCAACAACAATGCTCCAATTACAATAATCGCAGCAAACCCAGATACCATTATTTGAGTAGGTCGCATTCCATCTGCGTAGAGAATAAGTCTTCTAACTATTGTTTTCAACTTTCTTTATACCTCCTTAACATAAAATCACTACTGTTAAGACCCTTAATTTGTTTATTTTTAGAGCTTTCCTCTAAATTATTATTCTATTATAGTATAAATATTGTATAAAGACAATGATATCAATTTTTATAATTCTTGTTTAGAATATTGCAAATTTTTTTATATATCTTTTAATTTAAATTATACCAAAAACATCTATATTTTTTACATGTAATAGGTCTAAAACTATCATAGCTTTTACTATTTTGTACTTAAAATTTATTTATCATTTTACCAGTATAAATTTCATATACTTTTTTGAAGTTAAATTTTTTATATTATCTATAATCTTGTATATATTTTTATGTTAAATTTTCTTAACATGCATTTTTTATATTTAATATAGTAAAATAATTAATAACTATATCCATGATTGGAGGATTTTTATGGTTAAATCCAAGAAAAAAATACTTGTTTCTCTAATTTTAATTGCAGTTTTTATTATATTTGCATCATACATAAGAAATTATACTAATAACTCAAAAAAAGATTCGGTTAGAGGAACTATTCCCTTTGAAAAAATGGAATATAAGCGTCCAGATATAAAATCAATTTGCGAAAATATTAACACATATAACGACAAACTTTTAACATCTAAAACCGCTAAAGAACAATTAAATTTATTTAACGATGTTGATAAGATTTATCAGGATTTTTACAGTACACTTACTATAGCAAAAATCAGAAATAACATAGATTCTTCAGATGAATTTTACTCTAAAGAATATAAATATCTTATGAGTAAATCAGTAGATGTTGACATGGCCTACAAAGATTTTCAGGATATATTTGTAACTTCTAAGTTTTCTAAAGAACTAGAAAAAGAACTTGGGAAAGATACGTTCAATTATCTAAAAAATATTGGAAAACTTAATTCTAAAGAAGTTGAAGGTCTGCTTAAAAAAGAACAAGACCTAGTTGTAAAATATGAAGACTTACTATCTAAGTCAACAGTACCAATAGATGGTATAGAGACAGATTTTGAAGAAGCCTTATCAACGCCAAACCTTAATCCAGAAGAATATGTAAAGATTTATTCAGATTACTTAAAAAAATACAACCCTATATTTGGCAATATTTATTTAGAACTTATCCAAACAAGAACTGAAATAGCAAGTAAACTAGGATTTAAAAATTATATAGATTATGCTTATATGAACTTAAATAAAGATTATTCTCAGGAAGAAGCGAAAAATTTCAGAAAAGATGTAAAAGAGTACATAGTTCCATTATATAGAGAGATTTCATCAAGACCTTCTGATTCTTCTATCTACACTAAAGTATATAAAAATCGTTCATTTAGGAAATTTGACAAGGTACTTGAAGATATATCTCCAAAATTAAAAGATGGTTTCAGCTATATGAAAAAATATGACTTGTATGATTATTCTTCTGGAAAGAATAAATCTCCTGGAGGATACACTACTTATATAACTAAGTATAAAGCACCTTTTTTATTTAATACATGGGACAATTCTTTTTTAGGTGTTACTAGTTTTGCTCATGAGTTTGGTCATTTTTATAATTACTACAATAGCATTAATCTAAATAACAAGATACAGCCAAGTATAGATATATGCGAAGTTCATTCAACATCTTTAGAAATTTTATTTTACAAGTATTTTGATGATTTTTTTGGTAAAAAATCTGAGGCTATAAAAAAAGAACACTTATCAATTGTTCTAAACACTATTATTGATGCTTGCCTCTATGATGAATTTCAAGAGATTATATATAAAAACCCATACATGAGCTTAAATGATATAAATAAGTTATTTTTTGACTTAGAAGAAGAATATGGAGTATCCAGCAATGTACTTAAAGAAAAGAATGCTCCTTTTTGGATACTTGTATCTCACAACTTCCAAGTTCCATTTTACTACCTGAGCTATGGTCTTGCATCTGATATATCACTTCAGATATGGCAATTGTCACAAGATGATTATAGAAAAGCAGTTGATGTGTACATGGATTTTTTAAATCAAAATACAGATGCTGGATTTAAAGATGTAGTAGAAAAGGTAAATTTACAATTACCATTCCAAAATGGAAATTTAGAAGAAATAAGTTCTGCTTTATATGATTATTTTGGCATAGATAATCCACTTGAACTAAAAAATGCTTCTTAATCTATGGTACTAAATTTACAATACTAAATATAATAGTAACTTTGATACTCATTAATACTGACTACACAATTACTATTTAATGATTAATACTAACCACATAATTACTATTTAATAAAATACACTAATAAAGCATCAGAAATTCTAAAAGCTCTAGTCTTTAGAATTTCTGACGTTTTATCTATTAATAATGATTGATTGTATTATTTATTTTTAATGATACTATTATTTTTTTACATACATAATTAAAAGAACTATTGAAATCACTAAAAATACACCTGTAAAATTGTCCTTAGTTTTAAAATGATAATTTATTAGACCAACCCCGACATTTGCACGCTCAACAATTTGTCAAACTGTAACCTTCTCAATATCATCTACCTCATCCAAAATATTCAATGTAACTTCAATTATGCGTTCTCTTGCATCTTTATCATTACTTTTCATAACAGCCTCCAGCATATACCTCCAATACATGTATCATTTTTAATTCTAAACATGTTCAGTATAGTATTTTTTAAGATATGTCAACATGATTTTAGTTGACTCTAACATTATGACATGGTTTATATTAATAGTAAGACAAAAACACCTTTATAAAAGGAGGCTTAGACATGTTTAAGATAGGAGACTTCTCAAAACTAAGTAAAATTAGTATTCGTATGCTACGTCACTATGATGAAATTGGACTTTTGACACCAAGTCATACAAATAAAGCTAATGGATATAGATACTATAGTGCAGACCAGCTTTCAACTGCAAATAGAATCCACGCACTAAAAGATATGGGTTTTAGCTTGTATTCTATAAAAGAAATTTTAACAGAATACAACGATAAAAAAAGCCTAATAAAATATCTAAATATCCATCACTCACAAGTGAAAGAACAATTAGAAGATATACAGAAAAAGATACTTAAAATAGAAACTACTATTAAAAGAATTGAAGGAAATGATAATATGAACAGTTATGATGTAACTATAAAGAATTTTCCACCAAAATATATGATGACACTTAGAAAAATCATATCAGCTTACAAAGATGAAGGACTCTTATGGCATCAATCATTCTCAGAGACAAAAGAGCAAAATATTCAAATTGAATCTCCTAATCATTCTAGAGCTGTCTTTTATGATACAGGATATCAGGAAGATTATGTCGATGTTGAAGTACAAGTTGCTGTATCTGGAAAGTATAAAGACACTGAGCATGTTAGATTTAAGACTGTACCAAGCGTGACTGCGGCAACTGCCATAGTCAAAGGAAACTTCAATCAACTTATAGATACTTCTGAGGCTATTGGTAATTGGATATCAGACAATAATTATGAGATGGATGGCTCTATGTTTAATATTTATCATATAGGACCTGGTAATGATAATAATCCTGATAATTGGGTAACAGAGGTATGCTTTCCAGTTAAAAAAATATAACTTTAGCTTATATAATTGGACAATATTTTAAAGAGTAAGGTACAAACAATCGCTTTGTACTCTACTCTTTTTTAAGCTAAATAGAGCTAGATAGTCTTTTAATTTTAACAAAAATATATAATTAACAAAAAACAAGCTTCTTATTCCTTGATATGCTGTTGTTTTAACCAAACCTTCATCACCATCTTTTGTGGCAATAGTTTTGCTAGTAAATGGCTGGACTTTGTATTGATACCATATACAGAAATATCTTTATTTTTCTTTGTATCCTTCAAAGCTTTTACAGCAACAACATCTGGTGTTACTATACCTGAGAATTTTTTTGTCCCTTTTTTAGCTTTAACTATCCCTCTTTCAAATAGATTGGTACTCATCCACCCTGGACATACAGCAATTGCATTTATTCCTTTATCTTTAAGTTCAACATTCAATGCCCTTGTATAATTTCTTACAAATGCTTTAGTTGAACTATAAATGTTTTGATATGGTAATGGTTGAAATGATGCTTGAGAAGAAACATTTATGATATGACTACCCTTTTTCATATATGGGATACATATAAGACCCATTGCCACAACAGCTGTAATGTTTAAATCAATCATATTAACAGATTCATCTATGCTCAAATCATTGTATGAACAGAATTTTGCAAAACCTGCATTATTTACAAGGTATTTTATGCATATGTCTTCTTTATTTAAAAATGTACCAATTTTTTTCACTTCTTCTAGTTTAGATAAATCTTTTGAAAAAATTTTTACCTTACTTCCAAACTCATCTATTAATTGATTTAATCGCTCTTTGTTTCTTGCAATCGCCCATATTTCTGTTATTTCCTCTTCATTGACTAATAATTTAAGAAACTCTTTGCCAAAACCACTATTCGCACCAGTTACAATTGCGATGTTCTTATGACTCATAATTTGTCTCCTTTGTCATTAAGTTTATATGTTTAGACTTATATTTTGCAAATTAAACTTGCTCTATTCAAGAGTTATATAAATACTTATTGCAAAAGTGTTATCGAGTAGTCAGTTGACCATTTTATTGCTTTTGTTTGAAACTAAATGTATGATATATATAAATATAAATTTAACTCAAGGAGATAATAAAAATGAAAAAGTATGAATATGTTACTTTAAGCTATGAATCTCAATTTCTTGTCACTGGTGTAATGAAAGAACATCGCACAATTATCGAAGAATATGCAAAAAAAGGTTATCGTTATATTGGATTTATTCCCATAGAAATAAATGCCCATGGCTTCACAAGAAAAATTGATTTAATTTTTGAAATCGAGGAATAAATACGTAAAAATTTTGAAAATATATGATTTTATAGATGAATTAATAACTTTTATGGAAAATAGTAAAGTAAATGATTTAGTAAAGAGTGCAATAATTCATTTCTACTTTGTATATGTTCATCCTTTTAGTGATGGTAATGGAAGAACATCAAGAGCCTTATCGTATCTATATTTAATTAATAAAGGATATGATACTTTTAAAGAGTTTTCAATATCATATATGATATCTAAAAACAGAACCAAATATTATAAGGCGATACTAGATGTGGAGAATAAGGTATATAATTTAACTGTATTTATAGAGTTCATGTTAAAGTCCATAATACAATCTATAAATGAAAGAGAGACATGCATGATAGAAAGTCTTTAGAGAGTGTGTTGAAGGAAGAATTATTTGAAAATGATATTACTCTATCAGCAACAGAAGAACATATATTAAAATATATCTGTAGTAAAGATAACTATTCTATGACATTAGAAAACTATATTAAAAAGAATAAAAGTAGATATTTAAAGGCTGGAATAAAGGAAATCGAATTAGTTGGCCAGTTGATGGAAGTGTTTAATAATCTTGAAGAGATAGAACTTTTATCAAGAGAAAAGGATGTATATAAAGTCAATGAGAAGTACTTAAAAATGCTTGATATAAATTAAAAATTTATCATAAAATATTTTAATAAAGAAATGAATCCCATTGTAAGGATTCATTTCTTTATGCTATTTACAACAGATTTATAGGAACATATTTATAATAATATACAGTTTCTTCTCCAATAACTTCAGAACCAAGTTTTTCCCAATGGTCTCCATAGGTATATATTATCTGAAGAATATCTGAATCTGTTGATTTGACAACAAGACCAGAGCTAGGTCTAAAAGGACTTAATTCTTTATTTTCACTTTTAAAGTAGAATTTGTTTCCATATAGTCTTAATATATTTTCATCCTCTTCCCATTTTAAGTTAATACCATTAACATTATATGGTTCATGTAAGTCAACAAATATATAATTATTAGAGTTATTTTGTAATCTTAAATTTCCTCCTCCATAGTCTGATTTTATTATATAATCATAGGCATCTATGTTACATTTTAATGTTGATTTTATAATATAAAGAGTCCTGAATACATAAACTTTATGTTTATACTCTAATCCATCATCCCAATTATCTTTATTATCACTAACTAGGTTAATATAACTATCCTTAAGTTGCTCTCCGTAAAATAAAGAATATGCATCTTCTTTTCTATTTTCCATCTTTAAATAAGTATCATAGTCTGTATTATAATAATATTGACCACATCTTCTTATAATCCCAGAGATGGAAGTATTAATTATTGTATTAAATGCAAAACCACAATGACCACATTGATCAATAGTAATATTCCTGATTTTGTAACTACCGCCGCCCTTGCTTCTAAGACCTACTTCTTGTATTTTCTCGATTCTAATATTATTAAGACTAGCTCCTACTTTTATTTCCATACCATTTTGGCATTTAGATATTCTACTGTTGGAAATGATTATGTCATTTCCAGAGTCAACGCCTAATCCACAAGATGAAATTGTAATGTCATTTACAATTGAATAATAAGGAATTTGAATTCCTGTACCTGAGAAACCAGTTATATAAAGATTTTCATAATGGCCTAGACCTCTGTGAGTATCACTTAGGTCATCAGTTGCAATTGCTGACACATTCTTCATTTCTTCATTTTTTTCATTTTTATTAATATCTATTTTATAATGGTAATGTGGGTTCCCTTTTGTTGGTGGTTCACTATTAACAAGTACCTTACAGCTATCAGAATAAAAATTTATATTTTTAATACATTGCTTTCTTCCTTTTAATGTAATAATACTCATGTTAGGTATTCCAATTGTTATAAATTGTGTAGCGCCTGTTGATGTATCAGAATCTCCTAGCAATGTAATTTCCTTATCAATAGTAATACCAGTTTTAAATAGGTATTTACCTTTTGGGAAATATAAAACACAAAAGTCTGTTTCATTAATAATATTTTGTATAAGAGGTCCTACATCTTCTGAACCGTCATTTTTAATACCATTTTCTATTTCTAATACGTTAATCCATCTTTCATACTTAATTTCTTCCATAATATCATCTATTCCTTTCTTATTTACTTTTGATGTCAAATAATTTTTCTATAATTATCCGTTTGACTATATTAAACTCATTAAAACTAGAATGTTAGAAAACTACCTATTTGAGATTAATAGATTTATTTATCTATCATTTTATGATAATGAACTGTAGTTCCAAACTCTATCTTTTCACCAATCTTTTCCCATTTCCCACCATAGTAATTAGCAACTGTATCACTTGTTGCATTTCCAGCTGTTAGTACATCGCCTATCTGTGGACTATACATCTTCATATTACTATTTATATACATTTCGCCTTTTTTTATCTTGATTTTATCACCATACTCTTCTCCAGATATATTAATCCCATTGATACTACTAAGTTTACTATCATGGAATATAACTGTTTGTCCTTTGTTATTGTATATCAAATTTCCTTTTTCTGATTCAAGAACCATATCAGTAGCATCTATAGTGCATCTTAATAATACATTTTTGGTTTCAAATGCCTTTATAAGATATATCTTATGTTCCTTAAACTTGGTATTACCATTTTCATCTTTGTCATCCCCCTTATCTTCCCAATTGTCTGTATTATTATTTGAGATTGTTATATTACTTGATTCTATTGAATTTCCATATAATAAAGAATATGCTTCCTCGACTTTCTCATCTAACTTTAAGTAGTCATCATGGTTGAAATTAAAATAATATTGTCCACATCTTGAGATATTTCCTGATATTTGGGTATTAGATATTGAATCAAATTTGAATCCACAATAGCCACATTGGTCAATTGTAATATTTGTTATAAAGTTTGAGCCCTTACCAATACTGTCAACAGCAACTTTACCTACTTCTTCAACTCTCATATTACTTAGAAATGTTCCAGTAGAAATTTTCATTCCATAAGTACATCCCCAGGTCTTTCCATTAGTAATTATTGAATTTTCTCCTGCACTAATCCCACGATTACATGTAAAAATAGTAATATCATTTGCTGTAGAATTATTAGGTGTTTTAAGTGCAATTTCACCAAAACCACCAAAGTCTAGATTCTCATAATGGCCAGGTCCTTCTGATACATTATCACACATAATTGCTGATATATGTTTTCCTTCATATGTTAAAAATATTTTATGATGAAGTCCTGCTTCTCCATTTGCAGGAGGCTTATGACTATTATTGCTCTCATCATCTTTAGGTCTATAGCAGCTATCTGATTGGAAAGAAATACTTTTAATACAATGCTTTACACCCTTTACTGTTATCACCGTAAAACTTTTCATTGTATTATTTTCTATCTCTTTTTTATCAAATTTACAAGAAAATTGTGTTGCTCCTGAATGAAAAGCTATATTATCTGGATTATTTGACCTAAAATAGGTATCTCCACATAGTGTTAATCGTTTGTTAATCTCTATACCACTTGTAAATAAGTATTTCCCTCTTGGAAAATATATAATAGAATCTTCTGGCGCAGCATTAATAATTTCTTGTACCCTATAACTTACATTTTCTTTTTCATCTCTACAAACTCCATAATCTAAAACATTAATCCACCCATCTGTTTCTTTAATTATTATAGGTTCTCCCATAATTCACTACCTCCTAATTTTAAAACTAATCATTTATTTTTTTATAATAGTACATAGGATTGTCAGCAAGTGTTTTTACACCTATTTGTTCCCATGTTCCACTATGCAATTTACCTATTTCTTCTTCAGAATCTAATATTGATGATATAACAGAATTCTTTTTCAGTTTAGGAACTACTAAATCTTGTCCATTATTATCTACATAAAGCGTATTGTCACTTATCTTAAGCAAATCACCTTGATTTATATCAGAAACCTGAACTCCACCTACAGAACAAAGCTCACCATCATAGAACTTATAAGTATTTCTACCATTTTCTAATAATAAGTTACCTTTTGCATATTGTACAAAACTATCTGCCTCAGCATCACATTCTAGAGTTACATTTTTAGTTTCATTTGCTTTGATTACATGTATTTTACGCTCTAAACCATTTTCTATAGTATCAACATTATTATTTACCAATACAAGATTACAGTTGTCTAAAGTGTCTCCATAAAATATAGAATAAGCTTCTTCTTTTTTATCGGGAATATTCCTATAAGTATCATAGTCAACGTTTCTATAATATTGACTACAGTTAGTAAATCTTGCAGTTATTTGGCTATGAGACATTTTTTCAAACATAAATCCGCAGTATCCACATTTATTAACTGCAAGATTCATAATAAGATTGAAACCAAGTCCTTTATTATTAATCCCTACTTCTTGAATGTCTTCTATTCTTATATTATTTAAGCTGACACCAGTTGTAATTTCCATTCCATTTTCACATCTGTAAATCTTACTGCTAGAAAGCATCGATTTTTCTCCAAGTTTTATCCCAGTACCACATGAAGTAACAGTAATATCATTACCAGTTGCATAAAGTGGAACTTCAACTCCTGTTCCTGAAAAACCAGAAATATATAGATGTTCAAAATGAGATAGACATTGTACCCCTTCACCTTCTGTTATAGTAGATATTTTTATAGCAGATACATCTTCAGGTAATTTATTTTTTTCACGATTATCATAGTAAAAGTTAATATTCTTTATAGTTTGACTTTCCTCTGCTAATGTAACAATACTCATATTAGAAACATCTTTAGTTATAAAATTCGTTGCTCCTATAAATGGTTTTTTATCTCTTTCATCTTCATTTAGTTCTGGAACATCACCTCCGTAATAAGAATTTCCTTGAAGTGTTATTTGTTGGCTAATTTTAATACCTTTTTCAAATAAATAGTCACCATTTGGAAAATATATAACGGAATCTTTTAGTGATTCATCAGAAACAATCTCTTGTATCATATCACTTACATCTTCTTTTCCAGTAATGTCTATCTTTTCATTTAGTTCCAGCACGTTAACCCAGTCTGGAGTTTTAGTTTCAATTGCCATGATTAATTCCTCCTTTTAAAATTTAAATTATTTGTATTTACAGGAACAAGTGTATTTTTACTATAACTAGAGCGAATAAGTTTATTTTTATGATATTTGAGATAATCGTTATAATAAAACATCTTGGATTTCGATAATTAAGATATTTATTGTTTTTTATTTATTTTTTAAAAATTAATCACCCAAGTTATATAAAATATATTAAATATACTAAACATTGTATTCATAAAAAAGTTGATAAGTTTTCTCTTTTTGTAATAACACAGTTCCTGTTATTTTATAGTACTATGAAAAAAACTCTTAATAATAGTCGGTTTGTTTATAAAATGTTTATAAAATGTTTATAAATATTTTATAAATTAACCATAAAAAACAATTAATAATTTTAAGGTTAACATTATTAATTAGTCTAGGATTGATTATGTAAAAAATATTTACATATACTCTTAGTAGATAAAATGAATGTATTTATATACTATTCTCAATAGAAACTTGACAACTCTTGTTGTCTAAGTCATACTTTACCTATAAGTATGAAAAGTATGACTACAAAAAATATGATAGGAGAAATAAGTATGGAAATGAAAAAAGGGCAACATATATTTGGAACTGTAAAAGTTGGAGAAAAAGGACAAATAGTTATTCCAAAGGAAGCAAGGCAGATTTTTGATATTAAATCAGGAGATACACTTTTGGTACTTGGTGACGAAGAACAAGGAATAGCTATTGTAAAAGCTGATGTGATGAAAGAATTAGCTGTCAAAATTTTAAAAGGTGTTGGTGGATTAAGTGGTGCAATAGATGATGAAAAATAGTTTACTGATATTCTTACCAATTGCTTTATTACTTGATTTAGCTATTCCATTCATTATAGCACCAACCTATAAGGGATATAATCATTTAACACAGGTTATGAGTGTCTTAGGAAATAATAAAGCACCATTACATACTGTTTATAATATATGGTTGGTTGTTTGTGGTATTACCCTTTTGGTAAGTAATTTTAAAATTTATATGATTGTTTCAAAATCTTCAAGTATAATTGCGATAGTATTATTTATTGTGATAATTACATATGCTGTTGGTGGTTGTATTCTTTCTGGTTTATTTTCTGTTGGAGAAGTAAAAAGCCTCAATACTATTTCAGAAAAGATACACGGCTTTGGTTCTGTTATTGGATTTGTGACCTTGACTATTGCCCCACTTTTGATAGGTATTTATGCCTTTAAAAGTGAAAGAATGGGATTTGCTATTTTTTCGATTTGTTGTTTTATTTTCGCAGTCATATTCTTTACACTATTTGTTATGGCAGATAAACAGAGTTATAAAAATACGATTGTATCTTTGGAGGGATTGTGGCAAAGATTATCACTATTATGTATGTATCTGCCACTAGGCTATCTTGCATTGATTCGATAGTTAATATTATGTAAAAATTAGGATAGTAAGTGTATTACGTCTAATTATAAGAAACTATCAAAAAATTTTTAACACACAATCAAAAACGTATTGTAATTCTTTAAATACTATTTTCGAGTAACTTCGAGCCAAATGGCTCGAAGTTATTTTTATTTATTTTTTTCTAAATCCACTAACCATGTGAGATATAGTGAAGCTTATTTCATTATTAATTTCTACTTCTTCATTTGATGAATAATTTAAGGCTAATTCATTTAATGCCCCAGAAATACAATATGTCATTAATTTTGTATCAACATCTCTTTCTAAATAGCCTTGTTCATTTAAGTCATCAATATGTTCTTGTAAAACATTCATTGAATTTTCTTGGTCAGCTTTTCTCCACGCATCCCAACCAACTACCACTGGAGCATCTACCAGCAATATCCTCCTACATTCTTTTGCATTGGCACCTTTTATAAAACCCAGACATCCCAATATTAATTGTTGCCAAGGGTCATAACTTTTAAGTGCTTCTCTCTCTATTTGTTTAGCAACATCTTTTTGGACATTATCCAGTACAGCAAGAAAAAGCCCTTTTTTATTCTTGAAATGGTGGTATATGGCTCCTCTTGTTACATTACTTTCTTCTGCAATTTTTTCTAGTGATACATCAAAGTATCCAAGCTTTGTAAAATGCTTTCTTGCTATTTTCAACAAAGCAGATGTTGTCTTTTGTGTAGCTTCTTCATTTTTCATGATAATGTCTCTCCCACTTTATAGTTATCTCGAAATTTTTCGCTGACCTGTATTGATTCAATAATATCAATCATCACACCTTTAGAGTCTTGCACTATACTAAAAACTCCTCTCTATTTTTGATTTCTCATACCATGCTTGATAATCCATTCTTGCATGTCACTTGAAGATGATTTTCGCCACTGTTCAATAATGTATTCTGCCTTCTCTGGAGATTCCTTATACAAGTCATTCAAATTGTTACCAACACTCTTTTGAACAAATTTTTCTGGGTCATCTTTAAGGTTGGTAAGAATTTTTACATATCGTTCAAACTCTTCTAATGCTACAAGCAATTTTTCTGACCATGGCAAACGAATCCTAACACCTTCACTTGCCAATCTACGCACATGCACATTATCATCACGTGTCCATACAATCAACTCGTCCATCACTTCTCTTGGATGTTCTTTCAGCAAGGAGCGAATGGCATACTCACCTGTAAACCGTTTTGTCAATTCTTTCAAAAATGATAAAGATATTTTCCAATTTTCATTTCCATAACGTTCGACATATCTGCCAATAGGCCACAACCACCAGCCAAAGCTAAACATTCCTTCTGGTTTAGTTAACTCTGGCCCTAACATGTTGTAAAAAGCATGAATACTATTTGAATAATCAGTCCCCATATTTTTTTGCATTGAGTCTACTATACAATCAAATCGTGCAAATAATTCCTTATCATCAAGTTGACCGATTAAGTCACCAGAAAATGCTTTTGAGTTAAAACTTGGCATTACGGAGGATAGTTTTTCAGAAATTTCTAAAACATAGTGGTCATCATAATGTTCTTTATGTTTCATAATGTTTTACTCCTATAAAGTTTATTTTTATATTAACATGCGTACAGCATGTATGTCAATTAACTTTTATTTATCTTTATACTCAAAATTGAAAGCAATATATCGGTGTCACAAAGTTCTGTTTTTTCTTTCTTGGAAGCCCATTATTTTATTTTTCTCTTGTAGCTCTTTTTTAACTTTCTATAGCATTTTAATATAATTAAATGTGTAATTAAGATGAAAAATATTTAAAAATAAATAGCAGTAAAGACTTGCAAAGCATATAATAATATGGCACAAGTCTTTTTACTATTTCAAGGTAGATTTATTTATTTTGATAATATATTCATCTGTAGCACATAAATTCCCTGTGCTTTTGTTATCTGTTTATTCATACTATGTATCTAATGTTTATTCAAATACTTCATATCACGCCCTCCATATCAGTTTTATGCCAATTTTTTTAATTTCCTAAATTCCTTAAACATCATGAATAAGCATAATACCCCCACAAAACCATCAACCAGTGCAATAGCAAGCCACACTCCAGTTTCTCCTAAATTTGCTATCATAGGAAATAAAATAACCGCAGGAATGAATAAAATTATTTGTCTTAACATCACAAGCATACTCGCTTTACTAGCTGTACCTAAAGACTGAAATAACGTAACAATCATGATGAAAACTGCTAATGCACTGTATGTGGAGAACATAAGTCTAAAGTTGCTAACACCTTGTGTAACAATATCATTTTCTGTAATAAATAAAGAAAGGATTTTTTCAGGAATAATTTGTATTGGTAAGAAGAAGCATAATGATAATACAATTGCACTAAGCACAAATACTTTTGTTAATTTAATTGTTCTACTATAATTTTTAGTACCATAATTTGTACCTACAACTGGTTGGAAACCTTGACTCATCCCCCATAATGGAACAAATGCAAAATTTTGTACACGTAGTGCAGCTCCTAATAAAATATATGCGCTTTCTCCACCGTATCGTGAGCCTATATTAAATATAACTGTTTGTTGCACTAATGTCATTACTTGCATTAACATAGCAGAAATACCAACAGAACAAATTTCAGGAATAATATCCCATTCTAGTTTCAATCTTTTGATTTTTATACCTTCACTTTTTCTTGTAAAGTACAACATGCTGATACAAAACTGTACAATTTGAGACACTAAAGTAGCATAGGCAGCACCTTGAATTCCCATTCCATATTGATTAAAATAAGTAATGAAGATAGGGTCTAAAATGATATTCAAAATCGAACCACTTGCAATTATTACCATTGCTTTTTTCAATAACCCTTGTCCACGCATAACCATATTAGAACTTTGAGTGAAATTGATAAACAATGAACCAGCAAAAATGATTTTCAAATAACTTTCAGCCTGAGTAAGCATCTCTCCCTCTACACGGCTAAATTGCAATAATTGACGTGTAAAGCACACACCTATAATAGTTATAATGATTGATAAAATTGTAATCATCATAACAAGATTTCCCATTATCTTATCTACTATCGCTTTATCTTTCTTACCAATTGCTCTTGATAATATAGAAGCCGAACCTACACCGACAAGTGTAGCGATACCTCCATTGATTAATGTAAGTGGATAAGAAACACTTACAGCTCCCATTGCAGTTGAACTCACTAGCTGTCCAACAAATATAGCATCCATCATATTGTACAAAGCAACCACCACCATGCCAATAATGCCAGGAATACTTAGTGAAAACATTAATTTTAATGGACTTTCTGTAAGTAATCGTGTACGTGTGTCATTTTTTTCGTTCATAAATATATCCTCCTTTTTATTTTAGTCCAGTTCTAATAGAACCTTTCTTCTATACTCCAAAGGACTCATTCCATAGACTTCCTTGAATGTTATTGCAAATTTACTTTGACTTTCATAGCTGACTGCAAGTGCTATGTCAGAAATTGAACTACTTGTATCTCTTAGTAATTCTGTAGCCTTTTTCATTCTGTAATTTTTCATGTATTTCACAATTGTCATTCCGTAAACTTCCTTGAAGTAGACTTTTAAGGTTGTTAGGCTAATAAAATACTTTTTAGATAATTCATCAATAGTATATCGCTCTGCATAATTTTTCGTTATGTAATCTTGTATCTGTTTAATGGTTTTTACATGATATTTATAATAATTTTCTTTTTTCTCATCAGATGGTTTATTTAAAACACTCATAGACAAAAGTAGCTCTATAACCTTCATTTTCAAATGTGCTTCTTTAATATCATCAGGAATTTTATATAATTCATAAAATAGATGTTCTATCTGTTTTGTGGCTCTCATAACAAAGCATCCATCATCCATACAAAATTTATCCTTGATGCTATAAATATCTACAGAATCATTTTCTAATATTTCAGGAAAATGTTTACTCAAAGTATCTAAGTATAAATTTACAGATATTCCCTCATAATGTTCTAGTGGAAAATTCATAGCTTCTACAGGATTATCCAACATATTAATCCCCAAATCTCCTTCACCTAAATATAAATAAGTTCCATCTTTAAGTTCACACTCTACTCTACCTTTAAGACAATAGCTTATTTCTAATACATTATTTTTATCTTGACCATCTAAATTAAAATTAGATACATTGTAATTGTTATATATAAGTTCTATGCCCGAAAAAACTTTATAAATCGCCGTTTCATTCATACTACTTGAATATCTATTTTTATCCATTTCCTCATCTCTTTCTTACATATTGTATTATGCTTTTTTAGCTTAACCATAACTATTATATAGAGTATGTTCATATAAATCAGTTACACACCTACATTAAATAGTCCTAAAAAGCCATTAATTTTTTGCTGTAAAAGAGAGCAAGACATACCATAAGGATACGCCCTGCTAATTACTTCGTCATCACGTTGAAAAGTAACATGATTTCCTTGATTTTGTCTTCTTCATCAAAAGTCCCTACAGCATCTTTACGCAATGTTCACAAGCCATTCCTTCAATATTAATTGTAATTTTTAAAATCATTAACTCTCAATGCTCTCATTGAATTAAGTATAGCAATGAAAGAAACACCAACATCAGCAAATACAGCTTCCATCATTTCAGCCATCCCAAAAGCACCTAGAATTAATACAATTGCTTTAATTCCTAAAGCAAAGATAATATTCTGTTTCACAATTTTTAGTGTTCTCTTTGATATATATATTGCAGAATTGATTTTTGTGATTTTATCATCCATAATGACAATATCTGCCGCTTCAATAGCAGCATCTGAGCCTAATCCCCCCATAGCAATACCTATATCAGCACGAGTAAGCACTGGTGCATCATTTATTCCATCTCCTACAAATGCAAGAGAAGTATTATCTACTTTATTGTTTAAAAGATGTTCAACTTGTTTTACCTTGTCTGCTGGTAACAATTGAGAATAGACAGTATCAATGCCTAATTTATTGGCAACAGATTCAGCAACAGCCTTATTGTCACCAGTTAACATAACAGTTTGACTTACCTTATTAATTTCTTTTAAATCGTGAATAGCTTGCTTTGCTTCTTCTTTGATTTCATCTGCAATAAGAATATAACCAATATATTTTCCATTAAGAGCAACATGAACAACAGTGCCAACAGATTTTGAAACTGGTATTTTAATTTTAGCTTTCCTCATAAGTTTTTCATTACCAGCATACACTTCTGCACCATCAAATTTAATAAATACTCCATTACCTGAAATTTCCGAGGCATCACTAATTCTTGTTGATAAAATTTCTTTTCCATATGCTTTCTTTAGAGATTCAGCAATTGGATGATTTGAGTAACTTTCAGCATAAGCAGCTATTTCAAGTAATGTAGCTTTTTCAACATCTACAGGAACTATTTCTGTCACTTCAAATGAACCCTTTGTCAATGTACCAGTCTTATCAAATACGATTGTTCCAGTCTTTGATAAAGTTTCAAGATAATTACTACCCTTAATCAAAATGCCATGCTTAGATGCTCCACCTATCCCACCAAAAAATCCTAGTGGTACAGAAATAACCAATGCACAAGGGCATGAAATTACTAAGAATGAACAAGCCCTATGAATGTAATCTGCAAATTCTGCACCCTCAATAAATAAAGGTGGTAAGAACGCAAGACACATAGCCGCAACAACAACGATAGGTGTATAGTATCTAGCAAATTTAGTAATGAAATTTTCAGTTTTTGCTTTTTTACTACTTGCATTTTCTACAAGTTGTAGTATTTTAGACACTGTTGATTCACCGAATTCTTTTGTTACTTTTATGGTAATTAATCCTGTTTTATTTATACAACCACTTAATATTTCAGTTCCTATCTCTACCTCTCTAGGAACTGATTCTCCTGTCAAAGCAGATGTATCAACTAAACTATTTCCTTTTACTATGATTCCATCAAGTGGTATTTTTTCACCTGGTTTAATTACAATCAATTCTCCTAAAGAAACATCTTCTGGGTCTACTTTAACTAAAGAACCATTTTTTTCAACATTTGCATAATCAGGACGAATATTCATTAATTCTGTAATTGATTCTCTTGAACGACCAACCGCATATTGTTGAAACCATTCTCCAATTTGATATAGCCACATTACCATAAAAGCTTCTGGATAGTCTTTGGTTACAAATGCTCCAATTGTTGCTAACACCATTAAGAAATTTTCATCGAATACTTGGCCATGCCCTATATTGGTAACAGCTTTCTTTATAATATCGCCACCAACAATTAAATAAGCTACCAAGAATAATACAAACTGAATTGTATTATTCATTGGCATAGTAATAGCACCTAAGAAAACGATGAAACTTATGAATATTCGGCAACGTAAATTCTTTAACTTCTTACTCATATGTTTCCTCCCAGTAGCTGATTACTTGATTACAATTTCGCAATCAGGTTCAACTTTTTTACATACTTTAATGATTTTCTGTAGAATCTCATCAAAACTTGCATCTTCTGCATCTAGTGTCATTTTTTGTGTCATAAAACTAAAATTCACAGAATTAACACCCTCAATCTTTGAAGCAGCATTTTCCATTTTAGCTGCACAGTTAGCACAGTCTAAATCAATTAAATCAAATTTTTTCCTCATCAGAAACTCCTCCTTTCAAAATCCAACAGTTGTTCAACTATTCAACTATTGATTAAATTATAGTTGAACATATATTCAATCGTCAAGTCCCGATTAGACATTTTAAATGTTCTTAAAGATAGCCTATTTATTTGACAATTGAACAAGTAATCAATTATAATTACAACTATGGAGGTACATGCTATGGAAAGAAAATGTGATTGTGAAGCCATACACACCGATTTAGTAGAAAAAACATCAAAAAAAATGCCAAAATTGAATTTACTATATGATTTATCTGATTTTTTTAAAATTATGGGAGATGGAACAAGAATTCAATTATTGTGGGCACTTTTAGAAAATGAAATGTGTGTAGGAGATCTTGCGTCTCTCTTAAATATGACAAAATCAGCGGTTTCTCATCAGTTAAAAACACTTAAAACTGCTAAATTAATTAAATCAAGAAAATCAGGTAAACTTGTTTTTTATTCATTAGATGATAGCCACATCAAAGGAATACTTGAGGTATCCTTAGAACATATATGTGAAAAAGAATAATGTTCAATAAAAACAGACTTAACATACTTAAGTATTAGAATATTTTTATAAAAGTCATCTATTTTCAAATAAAGTAGATGACTTTTACTTATATTATGTGACAATTTTCATTTTTATCGAAAATCATATAGAATTGTTATATTTAAAATAAATAAAACTATTAAAAATAAACAGAAAAATAGCCACTTCAAGTGGCATAAATTTTCCAAATATAAGTCATAAACACATATATATTTCGATAGTAATTAGTGACTACATAATTATTATAATTATTCAAAAACAATTCTATTCTTTCCATTATTTTTAGCTATATAAAGTTTCTTATCAGCTCCATTTACTAGCTTATCAATAGTCATATCTCTGGTATACTCTTCTAATCCACCACTTACTGTAATCTTATTTACTAGTTCTATCAATCTTTTATCACTATAAACTCTAACACGAATACGTTCAGCAACTTCAATAGCTCTATCTTTTGTAAAATTAGGCATTGCAATAATAAACTCTTCTCCTCCATACCTTGAAGCAATTCCGTCTTTTCCAATTTCTTCAGTTAAAATTTGACCAAATCTAATCAATACCTTATTTCCACAAAGATGACCATATTTATCATTTACTTTTTTAAAATCATCTATATCAAATAATACAATGGATAAAATCCTATCTTCTACTGGTTTTTCTAATATACTAGTTATATATTGTATCAAATACCTTCTATTATATAAATTCGTCAAATCATCTACAATTGCTTGTCTTTTAAGTTTCTCATTTAATTTATATACTTTATCACGTTCATAAGAATATTCTTGCAAGACTATTATCATTATTACACTTAAAAACAATGAAACAATAATAAAACTACTTATTGTGTCTGATATACGAGACTCCCCTATAGATATAATTAGGTTAGGATAATTAAATGCTAGAAATATAGATACTCCATACACAATTATAGATATAAACAACATAACTATTCTCTTATATCCATCAAGTGTCAATGATATTACACATATCCCCAATAAGAAATAAAGTATCATCCCACTATTTACTCCCCCACTTATAAAAAAGAGTGTCGGAAATAAAAATAGATTAAGCCCTATATTAATTACTACACGTCCTACATTAACATATCTTGTTTTAAAAGAATAGATTGCCAATATTGACATTATACAAAAACAAAAAAAACTACCCCATACTGATATACTAGGAAGACTACTAAAAAGAGCTGCAACAAAAGCTAAAAATGAACAAATAACACCAGCAAAACAAAAAAGATAAAAAAGCCTTTCTTGTAAGTTTAATTCTTTATTGAAATACTTATACATATATTTTTTAATATACTGTTGTATAGATGCCAAATATTTAATCTCCTCCTTTATTAAGATATTTTCACTTAATTATATTTATAATATTATATCATAAAACAAGTAGGTTTAAATAATGACTTATATATCCAATATATAACAGTACTCTTATTTAATAAGTGTATATAGTAAAAATATATAAGAAAACATTAAAAATAAAACTTCTAAAAAATAATAGACAATTACATACATAAAATAATAAAGCAAAGCACACATATTATGACTTAAGGTGCCTTGCTTTATCTATATATTTTATGAAAATTTATACACCATAATCCTATTCCAACTCAAATGCCCCTGTATAAAGACTATAATAAACACCTTTTTGATTTATCAAATCATCATGTGTACCTCTTTCTATTATACGTCCCTGTTCAAGAACTATAATCGCATCTGAATTCCTAACAGTAGACAATCTATGTGCTATTACAAAGACAGTTCTACCTTTCATAAGATTATCCATACCTTGCTGTACCAGTGTTTCTGTACGTGTATCAATAGAAGATGTTGCTTCATCAAGAATCATTACTGGCGGATTTGCAACTGCTGCACGAGCAATAGAGATTAGTTGTCGTTGACCTTGTGAAAGACTAGCACCATTTTGCGTCAATATAGTCTGATACCCATTTGGCAGTCTAGTAATAAAATCATGTGCATTTGATAATTTAGATGCCTCAATACACTCCTTATCTGTAGCATCCATTTTACCATATCTTATATTATCCATAATTGTCCCTGTGAATAGGTTGACATCTTGTAAAACAACACCCAATGAATGGCGTAAATCTGTCTTTTTAATTTTATTGATGTTAATACCATCATATCTAATTTTTCCATCTGCTAAATCATAAAAACGGTTAATCAAATTTGTGATGGTAGTTTTTCCAGCTCCAGTTGCACCAACAAATGCTATTTTTTCTCCTGCTGTTGCTTCTAGAACTATGTTTTTTAGTACTAATTTCTTTTCTGTATATCCAAAATCAACATCAGAAAACTGAATATCACCTTTTAAAGGAGTATATGTTATTGTACCATCATGATGAGGATGTTTCCATGCCCACACACCTGTATTATCAGTCGTTTCTATTACTTCACCATTATTAAATCTAGCATGTACTGATGTAACATATCCATTATCTTGTTCAGGTTCTTCATCAATTAATTCAAATATACGTTCTGCTCCTGCAAATGCCATAGCCATCATACTAATCTGTTGTGCAATCTGTGAGACAGGCATACAAAATGTTTTTGACAAGTTTAAGAAAGCCACAATCATTCCAACTGTAATAGAGCCTACACCATGCAATGCCATAAGACCTCCAAAAAGAGCAATTAACACGTATTGCAGATTACCAAGTTGCATAATAGCTGGCATAAGTATATTACCGTATTTATTTGCTTGCGTAGAATCTAAACATAAATCTTTATTCTTTCTATCAAATTGTTGTTTTGCATCTTCTTCATGACAGAATACCTTAATAACTTTTTGACCATTTATCATTTCTTCAATATAACCTGTAATATTTCCTAATGTCTCCTGTTGCTTTATAAAATATTTTGCACTTGCACCACCTATTTTTTTAGTAGTTATACTCATGATGACTGTAACTATTAAAACTAAAATTGTCAAAGGTACGTTACTTATAAACATAGAAATCAATATAACGACTACTGTAATAATAGCCGAAATAAATTGTGGCAATGCCTGTGAAATAAACTGACGCAACGTGTCTGTATCATTCGTATAATGACTCATAACATCTCCATGTGTATGAGTATCAAAATAACTAATAGGAAGCTTTTGCATATGTACAAACATATCATCTCTGATTTCTTTCAAAGTTCCTTGAGAAATCTTTACCATAATTCTATTATAGAGAAATGTTGCGACAACACCTAAGATATAAATACATGCCATTAAAATAATAGTATATAATAACCCACTAAATGATGGATTATCCTCAAGTAAAAGTGGAGTGATATAATCGTCAATTAATGTTTGTAAAAACAAAGAACTTATAACAATCGTACAAGAACTAAAAAGGATACATACAACAACTGTACTAAATAAAACTTTATGTCTTCCTACAATATAGGATAACAGTCGTTTGCATACACTGAATACTTTTGTTTCCATCACTTATCATCTCCCTTCGTTTGTGAATCATAGATTTCCCTATAGATTACATTCGTTTTTAGCAGTTCCTCATGTGTTCCATACCCATTGATTTTACCGCCTTCCATGACAATAATATAATCAGCATCTTCTACTGAAGAAATACGTTGTGCAATAATAATTTTTGTAGTCTCTGGTATTTCCTCACTAAATGATTTTCTAATCATTGAATCAGTCTTTGTATCGACTGCACTTGTAGAATCATCAAGTATTAAAATTTTTGGTTTTTTTAACAAAGCTCTTGCAATGCACAGTCTTTGCTTTTGACCACCAGAAACATTTGTCCCTCCCTGTTCAATATACGTGTCATATTTATCTGGAAATGTTTCAATAAAAGGATTTGCCTGTGCCAATTTACAAGCATGTATCATTTCTTCTTCACTAGCATATTTATTTCCCCAAAGTAAATTTTCTTTAATTGTCCCAGAAAACAACTCATTTTTTTGAAGAACCATTGCTACTTCATTACGAAGCGTAAATAAATCATAATCTTTTACATTTACACCTCCTATTGTAATTTTCCCCTCTGTAACATCATAAAGACGTGGTATTAATTGAACCAACGAACTTTTCCCACTTCCAGTTCCACCTATAATCCCTAATGTTGAACCAGCTTCTATATGAAATGAAATATTTTTTAGGCACTCTTTTTCTTTATCATCTACGTAACTAAACGATACATTATCAAAACTTATTTCTCCATTTTCCATATGATATACAGGATTATCACCATTTTTCAAGGAACTCTCTTCATCTACTATTTCTATAATTCGTTCAGAAGAAGCTCTTGCCATATTAATCATAACCATAACCATAGATAACATCATAAGACAATTAAGAATATTCATGGCATATGCAATTAAGCTTGAAAGTTCCCCTGTAGTCATTGTAGTTGCGTTGCTTGAAACTATCATCTTTGAACCAAACCAGCAAAGTAGTAATGTACAACAATATACTGAAAACTGCATTAATGGCATATTATATGCAACAATTCCTTCAGCTTTTCCAAACGTCTTGTATATTTTTTCTGAGATATTTTTAAACTTCTTGATTTCAAATTTTTCTCTTACAAAAGATTTAACTACTCGTATACCTGTGAGATTCTCTTGCACAACTCCATTTAAATCATCATAAGTATTAAACACTCTTTCAAAATATGGATGGGAACGGTTTACAATGAAATACAAACCAACGCCAAGAATTGGGATTGCAATTAAAAATATAGATGATAAACTCGCATTAACCATAAATACAGCAACCAATGAAAATACAAGCATAAGTGGAGCACGAACAGCCACACGAATAATCATCATATAAGCATTTTGGACATTTGTAACATCAGTAGTTAATCTTGTTACAATACTGGAAGTTGAAAATTTATCAATATTAGCAAAAGAATAGTCCTGTATTTTATAATACATATCCTTCCTTAAATTTTGTGCAAATCCAGCAGATGCAGTAGCACAAAAGCTTCCAGACAGGATTCCAAAAAATAACCCTAAAAATACACAAACAATTAAAATCGTTCCAAATCGTACTAGGGTCTGTGTATTGTTTCCACTGATTCCCACATCAATCATTTCTGCCATAATCAGAGGAATCAAAATTTCCATTAAGACTTCCAATATAACAAATACTGATGTTAGTATAGAAGCCTTTTTATACTCTTTAATAGAACAAGCTAATTTTTTAATCATACTCTATCTCCTTTTCTAACTAATTTTTAAGATGTTGACTTATTCTAAGTTTTATCAGACAGCTTCAATTATCTATAATTTTCTTACTTAAATTTTATTTATTTTGTTGTAGAAATGGTTATACTTAGATGTCTGATATTTAAAATTTTATCATTATCTGTTTTGAATGAGAATTTCAAAAAACGCAATAATATTAGATAAAATCTAATGTTATATTGAAATTATAATATCTTCCAGTTATACTTTTAATATGGAAGGAAGGTGCTCTATGAATACTCAACAATTAAAATGTTTCGTATGTGTTGCTGACAGGCTAAATTTCACAAAAGCTGCAGAAGAACTTTTTTTATCTACTCCTACAGTCACCCACCATATCAAAAATCTAGAAGAAGAATTAGGAGCGAAATTATTTATACGAAACTCAAAGATGGTTAGATTGACGGAAATGGGAAATATATTTTACAACGATGCCAAAGATATACTCAACAAAATAGAGATGTCACAAAAAAGGATAGCAAAAGCTACTTCTCAGAACACTTCTTTTTTACGTATTGGATGTTCTAGTCATGCTGAACTCAATAAATTAAAAGATATCTTGTCAGACTTACGAATCGTCTTTCCACAGGTATACCCTTTAATCTTTATGGAAGATTATTTTAAACTTAAAAATTTATTCAATAATAAACATTTAGACATTATGCTTTCGACAAGAGAAATGATTAGAGATATGAAAGAATGTTCTTTTAAAAAATTAAAAGATGCTAAAAATTATGCTATTATGTCCTCACAATCCATACTTGCTGAGAAAGATAGTGTATCTTTTGATGATTTAAAGACAAATTGCTTAATTATATTGAATCCTAAATTTATACCATTTCAACATGGGAATGTATTACAGGAAAAAATATCATTACATTCTCAAAGCCACTTTAATATTGTATGTGAAAACGACCAAGCAAGTATCCTACTTGCAAATTGTGGATATGGTATAACAATATTACCTGAGCATTGCATACCAGCGGAAAGTGATGGCTTTATTATTCGCCCAATCACTGAACAAGCTCTCATTGAATACGGTATTGCATATCAAAAAAATGTAAAGGAAAAATATATTCGATTCTTTATAGATAATTTTACTTGTCTGTAAATAAAAGAGAAGAACCTCAGATATAAAGGTTCTTCTTTTTTATTTTAATATACAATTCTTTAATCTTTTAACTATATCTAGACCTATTTTTGTCTAAACATACTGCTATCAGTAAATATAATCTTACTATATATCCAATTATCTAATTGTGATATAGGTTTAATTTCCCCTTATCAGTTTGTTTTATTTTTATGGTTTTATTAAATTTTACTAATTTGTTCAAATTTTTTTATTCTATTTATTTTATTACTTCTATTTATTTTTATTGCTTCACTTCATCTTTTATTTTATTATTTTTATTACTCTACTTATTTTTATTACTCTATTTTATTTTTATTAATTTTTATTGACTTACTTCATTTTTATTGACTTACTGTACTTATTGATGACATTCCATTTACCATTTTCTTTTCTTAATTCAAGGCTTATTTTAGAATAACACTCTTCTCCAGATTGTGTTACTATAACCTTATCCCCAAACTCATTCTTATAACTATGTTCTTCAATTTTATTTTTCGTATGACCTACCACAATAGCATCTATTCCATCTACTGACATAGCAAGTTTTTTTATTTCATTGCTTGGATTTTTTAGGGCCATATTATTATCTGAATGAACAACTGCAACGATTACGTCTGGATTTTCCTTTTGCATAACCCTTATCCATTCTTCTGCATCTTTTACCAAATTGTTTGTATATAATTTTTCTGTTTCTTCATGAATCTTTAAATTCTTTGAATCTTTATTTGAACCTGAATCACTTGAATCTTTTTCATCCTTATCTACAGTAAGACCCAATACTCCAACCTTTATACTCCCCTCCCTAGTTTCCACTTTATGCATTATATATGGTTTTACATAATTTTCTCCAGATTCATTATATATATTAGCTGACAAAACTGGTATCTTCATTTCCTCAAAATTTTCTATAATAGAATCCAATGTAGATTTCTTTTCTTTAAAATTATTTTTATCTGATGTAAGCTCATGGCTACCAAGTACTACTGCATCATAACCAAGGTATACAATTGGCCATTCATTTATTTTTTTATGGATACCTTTCTTTGCATTGTACTGCCACTCTTTAGACCATTTAGTCATTTCTTTTGCGTTGGTATCCAGAAAATCCCCAGTATCAATAAATATAGGCTGGACATCTCTATCTCTTTCATTAAACAAGCTGACTACCATTTCATCTGAAAAATTTTGATGCAGACCAGATGTTGTGATTATATTTACCTCTTTTCCAAATATTTTTAACTCACTGTACTTATCTTTTATAGACCACTTCTCATTTTTCTTATCTAACTTAAAATTAATCTTTGATACACTATTACCATGAGCTCCAGGTTGTGTTACTATTACTTCTTCACCAGACTTATTTTTATATGTATGCTGTTCTATTTTTTCATGAGTATGCCCTGCTACAATAGCATCTATACCATCTACAGTAGTTGCTAATTCTTTTATTCTATTTCCTGGGTTTTTAGGGTTTTTGGGTTCTTCACCTGAATGTACGATGGCAATTATTATGTCTGGCTTTTCCTTTTTCATAACCTTTACCCACTTCTTAGCATCTTCTACTAAATCATTTGCATATAATTCTCCTTTATACTGTGCTTGTTCCCCAAGTTCTCTAGCTTTTTTGTCTTCCTCAAAATTTTTAAATCTTGAGCGTTCACCCACTTCCTTTATAGTTAGACCTAATATTCCAACCTTTACATCCCCTTTATCAGTCTTTACACTTTTCATTACATATGGCTCTACATAGTTTTCTCCAGATTGTTTATATACATTTGCTGACACCAATGGTATATTATTATTTTTAAAATCAGAAACCAACCTATCAAGGCTTTGTTTATCATTAGAAACAAATTCATGATTTCCAAATGTAACTGCATCATATTTCAGCTTTGCCATTTCTTTAGCTAAAGGAACCTCCCCTTCACGTGGTTCAGCTATTTTTTTGTACTCTGGTATACCATCTTTAAATCTTACCAGTTTTTGTCCAGTAAACCACTTGTTCATTTCACCACTTTGCATATCAAAAAAATCTCCTGCATCTACCATAAGTAAATTCTCATCATATTTTCTTTCTTCCTCAACATAGGAAACCAAATTATCTGGAATAATTGAATGTAAATCACTTGTAGCAAGTACATTGATTTCTGTATCTTTGGTACTTTGACACCCTACGAGTAATACTATTAAAAATATTATTGATGCCATTATAATAAATTTTATTTTCATAAAAGCCTCCCCCTTAGATTTTTGGATGATAATAAAATTTAATATCATGCTTTATCTTTACTATATAAGTTTGTACTATTTATTATACTAAAAGAACTATACGTAAATTCCTTTTTAATTAAATCTACATATAGTTCTCAATATTTTTTATTAGTAAAATAAAACTTACTCTAGTACACTCAGATTATCAATTAAGATTTATCCTAGTATACTCACAATATATTTACCACATTGAAATACTCTTATCTATTCATCTTATCTATACTGCTAATATTAGACATTTTGCTGTATCTATAAATTTTATAAAATTATTCGACTGCGACTGTTTTACTAAATTTATCATTGATAACCCATGAACCTTTTTCTTTATTTACTTTAAAAGTAATTTTAGAATAATATTTACCATGTTCTCCTGGTTGTGTCACTATAACTCTATCTCCAGCTTTATTTTTATAGTCATGTTCATCTATTTTTTCATGAGTATGACTAGCTACAATCGCATCAATTCCATCTACTGTAGTTGCTAGTTCCTTTATTCTATTGCCTGGATGCTTTGGATTTTTAGGTTCTTCTCCTGAGTGTACTACTGCAACTATTATATCTGGCCTTTCTTGTTTCATCACTTTTACCCATTTTTTTGCATCTTCCACTAAGTCATTTGCACACAATTTATCTTTGTATTGAAATTGCTCTTGTAAATTTACATTTTTAATACCTTTACCCACTTCTTTTATAGTAAGACCCAATATTCCTACTTTTACATTTCCTTCATTCGTCTCTACATCTTTTATGAGATATGGCTTAACATAATTTTTACCAGATTGCCTATATATATTTGCTGATAATACAGAAATTGAAACCTGTTCAAAATCCTCTATAACAGCATCTAAAAGACGCTCATCAGACCAGAACTCATCTTTTTCAGATACAAACTCATGATTTCCAAGTACCACCGCATCATACATAGCCTCCTTCATATCTATGGCCATTGGACATCTACTAATCTTTTTGCCTGTATTATTATCCCTTATATTTTTCCACTCTTTATACCACTTAGTCATTACCTCTGTTTGAGGGTCTAAAAAGTCACCTGCATCTACTACTACAGGTTCAATCGGATTACTTCGTTCATTAACAAGGTCAACGGTTAATTTATCAGAAAAATGTGAATGTAAATCTGCAGTAGCAACTATACTTACTTCTTTATCAATTACTTTTAATTTACTAGACTTTTCCTTTATCTCCCACTTACCATCTTTCTTATTTAATTTAAAATTAATCTGCGATACACTATCTGCATGTGACCCTGGTTGTGTCACTATTACTTCTTCCCCAGACTTATTTTTATATTTATGCTCATCTATTTTTTCATGAGTATGACCAGCTACAATTGCATCTATCCCATCCACTGTAGTTGCTAATTCCTTTATTCTATTACCTGGATTTCTATCTGTTTTAGGTTCTTCCCCTGAATGTACAACTGCAACTATTATATCTGGACTTTCTTTTTGCATTACTTTTACCCATTTTTTTGCATCTTCTATTAAATCATTTGAATATAATTTTCCCTTGTACTCAGGTTGTTCTCCAAGTTCTCTTGCCTTTTTTTCTTTTTCAAAATCTTCAATCCCATGATTTTTCCCTACTTCTTTTATAGTAAGACCTAGTATTCCGACTTTTACATTCCCAGCATCTGTCTTAACATTTTTCATCACATATGGTTGTACATAATTTTCTCCAGATTGTTCATATATATTTGCCGATACCAATGGCATATTATTATTTTTAAAATCAGAAACTAGTTTATCAAGATTTTGCTTATCATTTGAAATAAATTCATTATCTCCAAATACTACAGCATCATATTTCAATGGTGCCATATCTTTGACTATAGGTACCTCATCTTTACTTGTCTTAATTATGTCTTTATATTCTGCTCTACCATTTCTTCTAATAACTAGCTTTTTTCCAGAAGTCCACTCCCACATTTCTTTACTTTGTGTACCAAAAAAATCTCCTGCATCTACCATGAGTAAATTTTCATTCTTTGCTCTTTCTTCTTTTACATATGAAACCAAAGAATCTGTCATAATTGAATGTAAGTCAGCTGTACCTAGTATTTTAATTTCTGCATCTGGTGTTTCCTCTTCTAAATTTTCAGTACTTTGACACGCCACAAGTAGTGATACTATTAAAAATATCATAGATGTCATTATAAAAAATTTTATTTTCATAAAATCCTCCCTCTTAAATCTTTAGATTATAATAAAATTTAACATCATACTTTATTTTAAACTATAGCAGTTTATATGATTATGAGCAACATTCATTTAGGCATCAGATTTTATATTCAAATATATACATTTTATCCCTTATATTATTTGTATTTAATCATATTTTAAGTTGTTATATTAAATAGAACGATTACGAGTCATGTTTTGGTATGCAAGTATATTTAGTGCATTTAAAGCTGTACAATAATGAATATGATTTAAGACGAGATATGGGAGAATCCTGATACTAAGCTCAGTTTCTACTATAGGTATGATAGTATGGGCATTTCAATTAGTAAAATATTAAAGAACTGCATTGTACCACTTCACAACCTTATGTGAAAGGGTACAAAGAAGTTCGATTTTATTTATATTAGCTTTTATAATTTATAAATTCATTCATTATTTTTTAGGATTTACAAGTTCATCAAGTAACTTTGGAAGTAGTTCATCTATTTGCTCATCATTGAACTGGCAAGTTCCAACAGCTTTATGTCCGCCACCACCATACTTAAGCATTAGACTACCAACATCAACATTAGAAGTTCTATTTAAAATACTATATCCAACAGCTACAGAACACCCTTTTCCACCTTTACCATTTACAATCCAAGCAGATATGTTTTGTTCTGGATACATACTGTAAATCATAAAGCGATTCCCTGTGTAGATTGTCTCAACTCCACGTAAATCAGAAATGATAACATCTCCTTCTACATGTGTATATTTAGCAATCATCTCTTTAAATTTACTTGTTTGCTCAAAATAAACATCTATACGTTCTTTTACATCTGGTAATTCTAAAATTTCTTCTGTACTTAAAGTTCTACATGCATCAATTAGCTTTTCCATTAATTGATAGTTAGATATGGTAAAGTTTCTCCAACGACCAAGACCAGTCCTTGGGTCCATAAGGTAACCAATTAAAATCCATCCAGTTGGATTTTGTACTTCTTCTATTGTAAGATTTCCAGAATCAACTTTGTCTACTGCCTCTAACATCTCATTAAAATGAGGAAATCTTTCACTTCCACCATAATACTCATAAATAATTCTTGCACAAGAAGGAGCCATACGACTTTCACCTTTATACTTTCCTAGAAGCTCATTTCTCTCAAACTCACTAGAGTGATGGTCAAACCAAAGACCACAACCCTCAACAAATGGTACATTTGCAAGACAATCATCTTCTGTTACCTCAACTAATCCATCCTGTAAGTCCTTAGGATGAGCAAATTTCCAATTATCAATAATACCTGCTTCTTTTAATAATGCACCACATACTAATCCATCAAAATCAGAACGTGTAATTAACCTCATAAGTTTCATCCCCTTTACTTTAAATATGTCATATATATACAATCTTTTCCTTAAATATATCATATCATTTTATATGTCAGCTTGATATACATTTTATTACATACATTGAAATAAAAATACTAAAAAAGCAACAGCTTTATATGAAAATCAAACTGTTACTTTTTATTACTATTAATATTCTTTAGGTGGTGTAATTATTAATCCTACAGAGTGCAATCTTCTTCCCTCTCCATGTAAATTATTTTTAAGAGGTTCCAGTATACTAGCAATCTTTTTATTCGCTTCAACTATCTCATCAACACTAGCATACACTGGACAGACAGAAAATCCCGAACCATCTTTTAAGATATCCTTTTCCCCTTTTTCAGCATACTCATAAAACTCTTTTAAAAATACCATCATATATTGAGTAAATAGCTGTGCATATGCTTCTCCAGAATTCTCATTTATAATATTCTTTACATCATCAGCGATATCCAACTTCATAGCATATACTTTTTCAACAGTTCCTCTTATTTTATTTTCTTCAATCACTTTTATAATGTCATCTTCTAGCATTTTATTAAGATAGCGATAGAGTGTAGCTTTTGATATGTCTTGAAATTTTTCGCCTAACTGTTTTGCTGTAGTTCTGTTATTTGAAAAAATCTCAAGTAGCAACTTACATTTAGTTGGGTTTACAAAACAATCCATCAACTTATCATTCATATTGCATTACCTCCCCTAATATTCTTAATAAGATAATATTATCATGTTGATAATATCAATTCAAGATTACTTGGAAAATTTATACATTGGGTAATATCATTTTCTATAGTTAAATAATAACAGTAAAATTTTTTAATAACTAATTACTTTTCAAAAAATAAAAAAGCCCTTGAATTATTTGTATAACTCAAAGACTTTACATTTCATGATTCAATACTAAGCTAATTTTGCTTTAGCAGCTTCTGCTAATTTTGCAAATCCTTCTGGGTCTTGTATAGCCATTTCAGATAACATCTTTCTGTTAACTTCAATACCAGATAATTTTAATCCATTCATTAATCTTGAATAAGATATTCCATTCATTCTAGCAGCTGCATTTATTCTTTGTATCCAAAGTTTTCTGAAGTCTCTCTTCTTTAACTTTCTTCCTATATAAGCATTTTTTAATGCTTTCATTACGAATGTATTTGCTGGTCTATATAATTTGCTTCTAGATCCTCTGAATCCTTTTGCAAGTTTTAATATTTTCTTGTGCTTTTTACGAGCGTTCATAGCTTTTTTAACTCTTGCCATCGTTATGACCTCCTTTTATATCCCTCTTCTATAGTTATTATTTATAATCTGTATCCTAGTATGGTAATAATTGTGCTATTCTCTTAGCATCTCCATCACTTACTAAAGTTGATTTTCTTAAGTTCATTTTAGTTTTTGCAGATTTTTTAGTTAATATATGTTTTTTAAAAGCTTTAGCTCTCTTTAACTTTCCAGTTCCTGTTTTCTTTAATCTCTTTGCTGCACCTCTATGAGTTTTCATTTTAGGCATGACAAATTCCTCCTCTCAGTTAATCATCTATTTTTTTGGATCTATAATTACAACCATATTATTACCCTCAAATGCAGGGGCTTTTGTTGGTTCTCCAAACTCTTTTATTATATCTAAAAACTTAAGCATAACTTCTTTGCCTATGTCTTTATGTCCTAATTCTCTTCCTCTAAATCTAAGTTCAACTTTGACTTTATCTCCCTTTTTAAGGAATTTTATAGCATTATTAGCTTTCGTATTTAAATCATTTTGTTCAATACCTGGTCTAAGTCTTACTTCCTTTACAACTATATTTTTTTGCTTTTTCTTAGCTTCTTTGTCTTTTCTCGTTTGTTCATATCTAAACTTTCCATAATCCATTATCTTACATACTGGTGGATTTGCATTTGGCGAGATTTGAACCAAATCTAAGTTTTTGCTAGTAGCCATTGCTTGAGCTTCTTTAGTAGGCATTACTCCAAGTTGTTCACCTGTTGATGAAAGGACTCTTATTTCCTTATCTTTTATTTGTTCATTGATTGCTAATTCTTTGCTAATTGTAGGACACCTCCAAATTTTTTATAAAATAAAAAGCGAATGATATAATCATCCGCCATATAAGTTACCAAATTTAAACAAGCTTAAACTAAAATTAAGCTTTAACTTATATTTACCTTACTAACCTTCGTTGTAAGGTGAGAAGCGGACTTCTTCTTTGTTTTATTCTTACCTTATCTACTATATCACTTAATCAAACTATTTGCAACTACTTTTTTTAGTTTATCAAAATTTAATTACTTCTTCCTAATAATAATTATATGTCCATGCTATCTATTTTGCTATTAATTTTTAGATTTCTACTATAAAAATTTTTATATCTGTGTATTCTACATAACAAATTCTATATTGGATTCTAATATACTACATACTTATTATTCTATACGATACTCTAATAAGTTATCTATTTATACAATTTGTATAATAGTATAGATAGATATTTCCTTAAATCTTATTTAACAACTAAATTTTATTTAAAATCTATTTTTTTTAACAGTTATTTTATTTAACAGATATATAGTTCAAATTTTTATATCTAGTTAACACACTCAGTAGTTCCACCTTTTAATACTTATTTAACAGTTCTTCCTTTTATTTATATTAATTTTTTTGTTTATGATAAAGATATAATAATCCTAAATCGATATTATTTTAAAACTATAACTAAAAAACTTACTTAGCTAATTTTATACATAATACTATGCTTCATGTCCCTTAATCTATACAATATAACATTTTTTATCATTTTTATTTTATCTTGATTTGTCGCATTTTATTTAATACATAAAAACAATCTATATATACATACAAATTCACTTTTTCATACATTTAACAAATTTATTTTTATTTAGATAACATGTATATTTTTTCCATGAAAAATAAATAATAAAAAATAGTAAATATGGAAAATATAAAATTGATTAACAATAATTAATTACCTGAGGTGTGAATATGAAAATGCTAAACAACTTTTTTAAGAAAATCAACAATCCAGTTCCTGTCTTTGCACAAACAAAAATGGAAAGAGAAAATCAAACAGACGATTCACTTTCTACAAAACCAAAGACTACATTTAGAGACGTTGCTGGATTAGACGAAGTAAAAGAAGAACTATTTGAAATAGTTGATTTTATGAAGTCACCACAAAAATATCAAAAAATGGGTGCAAAGATACCTAAAGGGGTATTATTTTATGGCCCTCCAGGAACAGGGAAAACTTTACTTGCATCTGCTGTAGCTGGTGAAACAAACTCATCATTTTTCAATGTTACAGGTTCAGAGTTCGTTGAAAAATATGTAGGTGTAGGGGCAAAAAGAGTTAGAACTTTATTTGAAAAAGCTAGAAAAGAAGCTCCAAGTATAATATTTATAGACGAAATAGATGCTGTAGGAGCAAAAAGACATCTTGAAAGTAACAACGAAAAGGACCAAACATTAAACCAACTTTTAGTTGAAATGGATGGATTTAATAAAGACTCCAATGTATTAATAATAGGTGCTACCAATAGACTTGACTTATTAGATGAAGCTTTACTTAGACCAGGAAGATTTGACAGACACATTCATATAGGTGCACCAAATTATCATACTAGATTTGAAATTCTAAAGGTACATACAGATGACAAGCCTATAGACAAATCTGTAAATCTAGAACTTTTAGCTAAAAAAACTCATGGTTTCAATGGAGCCCATCTTTCAAATATAGCAAATGAAGCTGCTATATTTGCAGTTAGAGATGACAGCGAATACATTACATCAGAACACTTTGATAAGGCACTTGAAAGAGTCATTGCAGGGCTAGAGTCTAAAAACTCTGCATTGGTTGAAAAAGAGAAAAAAATAGTATCTTATCATGAAGCTGGACATGCTCTTGTAAGTGATATAGTAGGAATTTGTCCTATACAAAAAATATCTATAGTTCCTAGAGGACAAGCATTAGGTTATGTTCTTCAATTACCTGATGAAGATAGATATATTTATACTAAGGATGAGTTGATTGGAAAAATAAAAATACTACTTGCAGGAAAAGCGTCAGAAGAATTAATATTTAATCATAAATCTACTGGAGCTAAAGATGACTTAAAGAAAGTTACTGAGATAGCTAACCAAATGGTTTGTGAATATGGTATGAGTAATTTAGGATTTATGACTATTGATGGAAATGATAAAACTTTCTTATGTGATAAAATTCAAAAGGAAGCAAATCGTATAGTTGAAGTTTGTTATAAGGAAACTTTAGAGATATTAAAGGATAATCTTGAAGATTTACATTCTGTTTCTAAATTCCTATTTGAAAAAGAAACTATGACTCATGAAGAGTTGAAAGATTTAATAGGAAAAGAAGCTGTAAACTAATGTAAATTTAAAAAGATGAGTCTTATCAACTTTAAGACTCATCTTTTAATTTTATCTGTTAATATAAATATTACCCTTACATAAATACATTAAAGTTTATTATCAGCCAATGTTAACCAAGAATAATTATAAAAATCCTATTCTTTTACTTACTAAGATTCCTTTACAAAAATTATCATTAACATATATTTAGATATCTATCACTTAAACTGTAGAACCTCTTTCAATCAATTCAGGTTTTAGCATTTCAACTACTGATTCATGATTTTCTTCATTTAATAAAGCTTTAAGTATCTTAATTGTTTTTTCAATTAATAAATCTAGTGGCTGTCTAATTGTTGTTAAATTATAACTTTTCCATGAAGCCATCTGAATATCATCATACCCTATAACTGATAAATCTTCTGGTATCCTTAATTTATACTCAAATCTTGCAGCATCCATTACCCCAATAGCTATCAAGTCACTTGTGCAAAAAATCGCTGTTGGTGGACTTGGTAATGATAACATTCTTTTCCCTGCTTCATATCCAGAATCATAATCATAACTTGCAGATTCTTCTTTAAGATTATGAATTCCATTTTGTCTTAACTTAGAATAAAATCCAATTTTCTTTTCCATTTCCTCGCTTGTTTCTCTAGTAAATTGAATGTATCCTATATTTTTGTGTCCCCTATCAAGCAGATATTCAGCAGCCATTCCTCCACCTTCAATTGGGTCTACATAGACTGTACTTATTTTTATACCAGGTATAAAACGATTAAAAAGAATAACAGGAATATTATTTTCTTCACAGGTCTCAGCCATAACCTTATTCATAGCTGAAGCTGTAATAATTACAGCTTCTACTTGAAACTGAATCACTTTTGAAATTATACTGTCTATACTTTCTTGTCTAGGAACTTTAAAAACAAGACATTGTTTACCTATCTCTTGAATTTTTTCTACAAATAAGTTGATAATTCTATTGTAAAATGGACCTAGATTATCACCAACTATCAATCCTATAACATTTGTTTTGCCACTAATCATTCCTCTTGCAACTAAATTAGGAACATATCCTATTTCATTTGCTACACGAAAAATTTTTTCTCTTACCTCAGGTTTTACACCCTTTCCATTTGCACTACCAAATGCTCTTGAAACAGATGATTGAGATACTCCTGCCAATCTCGCAACATCTTTTGATGTAGCTGATTTATTATAATGAACTTTTTTTTGATTCATTTAGTATTTCTCCTTAAACATCTAGTATTTCTTCTTAAAATTGTATTAAAAATAAGATAATATATTGGATGATGAAAAAAGCTAACACAATTAATTCTTGCTTCCCTAAAGAAAATGGTAGTATAGACACTCCATCCACTTTATCCATCTCTTTGTAAATAAGGTCTCTTCTCATACCAAATGCAGTATATTTTTTAATATCGTCTACACTATTATTGTTTTTTAAAATGATACTAAAAATATATCCAAATATCAATGTTATTGTAGCACCTATTGCTGGATTCCACAACCAACTCACGTTATATTTATTAGAAATAAAAAATCCTAAAACTAATCCTGCAATAAAGCCAATAGATACTCCTTTATCATGAGCTTTATATGTAAACATTGCTAGTACAAATGCACCTGTAGCTGGTCCAGCAAAGTATGAGATATAGTTACCAACAAGGTCAAGAATTGACTTAATGCTTCCTCCAAATCCCATAATAATGAAACCTGTCATAACAACACCTATAACCATTGTTATAATCATCGTTACTTTTAATGATGATTCTTTACCATCTTTTTTAAAATAAAACTCATAAATATCTTTTGTAAAAACAGTTGTCATACTATTTAGTATAGAGTCAATACTAGACATTGCTGCTGCAAACACACCTGCAATAATAATTCCAATTGCTCCTACTGGGAGTTCATTCAAAATAAAAGTAATCATTATTTCGTTTGAAGTTTCAAATGTTCTTCCATCATAGAAGACAAATAAAATCACTCCTACCAATAACATAAAGTAATAAACTAAATTCATAACAAATGCACTAACTACAAAAGAATTTTTTGCACTGTTTAAAGATTTAGATGTTAAAACTCTTTGTACTTGAGCTTGGTCAAAACAGAAATATCTTATCCACATTATAGTTCCACCAATTAAAGTAGCCCAAAAAGTATTTGTAATTGAAATATCTGTGCTAAAATCAAATGTATTTAATTTACCACTCTGTTGTGCAATTTGCAATGTATCAAAAAAACTGAGATTCATTCCTTTTAAAGCTGTAATAATTACTATAAATACAGCACTTATTACTACTAGCATTTGAATACTATCAGTCCATATAACTGCTTTAATTCCTCCTAATAATGTGTATATGATTGATACAAGTACAACGATTGGAACTAAAACATAAAGTGGCCAACCAGTAATCATCTGAATAATAAGTACTGGTATATATACCATAGAACTCGCTTGAATCAATGAATTAATAAAAAATTGAATAATAGTTAATCCTCTTGAATAATTTCCCAATCGAAATCCCATATATTCATATACAGAAGTTATCTTTAATCTATAAATAACTGGGGTGGTAACGCTCAGTGCAAAAAATATTGCTAAAGGTACTGTAATATTAACCATTACTGGATACATTCCATCCATATATGCCCATCCAGGACCACCTATAAAGCCATTTGCACTAATCATAGTAGCTGCAACTGATAAAGCAATTGGAATCCATGGCATTGACCTACCTGCTAAGAAATAATCTTCTTGATTTTTATTATCTTTTCCTGAATAATAACCAATAACTAACATTAACAGCAAATATCCTGTTATAATACATACATCAATTGATGAAATCATAAGCCACCCCTTTCTAAGTGATAAAAGAATTTTTCATTATTTTATTACTTCTTGTTTAATGTTTCTGGTAAGAATAACCATACAATAGCACCTGCTACAAATACTGCTATTGATATATAAAAGATAGTTATCATACCTAAAGTACCAGAAGCTGTACCAGCTATGGCAGGTATTGCAAATGTAGATATAATTCTTCCTCCATTAAACGAAATCCCAGATGACAATGAACGATATTTGCTTGGAAATAGTTCTGTATAGTATGCTCCCCATGCTCCAGAATATCCAACAGCAAGACCTAACAATACTGATATCATGTAGAATGTTGTTATATTGTCTCCTCCTAATTTTGTATATATAAAAACAAACACTGCTGCTAATGCCATCCCTATAAAAGGTACTTTTCTCCCAAATTTATCTGCTATAGAACCCCAAAATAAATATCCTACTAATTGACCAATTCCTTGTAAACTATATATGGAACCGGCTACTGCTGCTGTCATTCCAATTCCTGTTACTAAGTATGTAGTTGCATTATTTGAAAATGCTGAATATGCTGTAAAATTAGCACCTGATAAAAGAATTGTTCCCAGACCAATCCATAAGTATTTTCCCTTGTACATACTTATATAGCTAATTCTTTCACCAGTTTCTTTTCCTTTTTTAACTAATTCTTTTGTATACTCCAAATCATCTGGTACAAAGAAAATTGCCAAGATAGCTCCAACTATAGGTGGTACAATCGCAGTATACATCAATATTTGCCAATTTGCATCACCCAAGATTCCATACACCTTACCACCGAAAATCATAGCTAACGAAAATAAGGCAGTTAATATAGCCGCTAATTTACCACGATATTTACTTGGAAACATATCTGCAACCAAAGGCATAGCTGTTCCAAATACACCACCTAGTACTACTCCTGTACACAAACGTGCAAATTTCCATAATATAATATTTGTAGGAGACAACATTGGTATAAATGTTGTCAGTCCAATTAATAAAGCAACACTAATCAAAGTCCTCTTTTTCCCAATTTTTGTAGAAATCACTCCAAAAATAAACGTACCTGGAATTGTCCCAAAAGACATCACAGCAAATATTTCTTCTGTTTGTCTTAATGAAAAACCAAATCCACCCTCTGTTAGAGCATAAATCATTGTTGGTTTAATAAAGGTACCTACCATAAAATTGTAGCAATAAAAAAAGTATATTAAAGCAATTGAAAAAAATGCAATTCCTCTTTTTAGGTTTGAATAGTCCTTTCCTAATATGATATCATTTTCTATCTCAACTGTTGTTTTCATATTCTTTATAAATCCCCCTTTTTAATATTAATCATAGTTTATCTAAGAATTTATCCTGCTATTTGTTATATACATCCATTTCTCGAATTTTATAAAAAGAATAATCATTATATAGATTTCAAAACTATTTATACTCTAATAAACTTACTCTTCTACACCCATATACATTTGCTTTAGAACATCCATACCATCAAAAGTTATCCATTCTTCCTTTACTTTACCTTGTAGTACATGATAATGATTGATTCCCATTACCTCTACAGGTTTTCCAGAAGGTTGTCCAAAAAAACCTATCCCCTCATTTATTCCACGTAATCTCCATCTTACAGATACATCATATCCTTCATTTTTTTCCCTTTGATTACAGGTTACTCTTTCTACTTCATAACTTCCATTTGGAATTGATGCAAGTAAACTTACAATCATACCCTGTATCTCATCATATCCATTTAAATCTTTATCGCATATAAAATGGACTACTGCATTATCATGATAGTATTTTTTAACTTCATTTATATATTTATAATTATAAATACGACTTGTCATCTCAAGCATCATTTCACCAACAGAATCATCTTTCGCTTGGTATTTAACTGGCATAAATTGACCATCCATAGATTCACAGATACCATATGTTGATTGTAAACTAAGTACTTTAGATACACTTGCTTTTGCCATATCTTTTGCTACTTCCTGAGGATTTAATCCTAATTGAGTAACAATCCATAAATTATCTCTAACTAACCACTCTTCATGAATTCTATTGTTTGTTGTAGCACAATCAATTACAGTTCTAAAGTTTATTTTTCGACCTGTTGCTGGTCCAAAATTACTATCACCTAGATTAGTTGCTGTAGATAAAACACGATGAGAAGATAAAAAACCATCAGCACCAAAGTTAGACCATATTACATTTTGTCCAATTAATCTTCTATCAGGAAAAGCATGTAATGTTTGAAGAGTATTGGAAATAACGTCTTTAATACCAACTAAATTAGAAGAACCACAGTGCATTGTAACATTGTTGTGATATGTATCATAAATAACTCCTATACCTTTTTCTTCCCAAATATTATGAGTTATTTTCATAATATAATCTACAAAATCCCTATACTTAGAATCAAATCCTGGTATTTCTTGCTCCCTTTTTGTCTGTTTTGAAAAATCATTGTAGTCCATCACTCCAACAGGTGTTACTTCTAGTGAATCTCCATAGTAAATTTTTGTAGACTCCATATTATATTCCCCCTTAAATACAACTTTTTCATTTTTTTCAGTAGTAATATTTATATTAGATTTATCTTCATCAGTTTTATGTATGCCTGTTTCATTATCAGTAATTTGATTTTTAGTAATTTCATTATCAGTAGTTCCATTATTAGTAATTTGATTTTTAGTAATTTCATTATCAATGGTTTTATTATCAGCGATTTCATTATTAGTAATTTGATTTTTAGTAATTTCGTTATCAATAGTTTCATTATCAGTAATTTCATTATTAGTAATTTGATTTTTAGTAATTTCGTTATCAATAGTTTCATTATTAGTAATTTGATTTTTAGTAATTTCATTATCAATAGTTCCATTATTAGTAGTTTCATTATTAGTAATTTGATTTTTATCTGTATTGCTAAAATTAGTTTGATTTACTTTAGATTTATGTCTTTCCTTAACTTTGTCTGATTCAAGCTCACTTATAGAACTTTCTTTTTCTTGCTCTTTTACTATTCCATCATTTTTATTATTGGATATCATTTTATATTCCTCCATCTTTTTAAGAATACGTATGCATAATTAGGCATTAAAAATACTTTTAGTTCTCTCAAGAATATCAAGACCTTGTTGTTTCAGCCAATAAGGAATATCAATTAGTACCCAGTTTTCTTGAAGCTTATCCCCTTTACGATAATAAACATCAACAACCTGCATGTCTGCTTTAATCTCACCACCTGGCAATCCTAAAAAACCTCCACATGGTATATTAGTCAGATTAGGCCACCCAAAGAAACAAGCAAAGTTCCCTTCTGCGAATCTGCATACATGTCCATTAAAAGTCTTTCCTTTTAAATTATTTCTAAATGGTAATTGGTGTTGCTCTTGATATCTAGGTATAGTATAAGAAGCACCAATCCCTCCTGGACCATACCAAATCATATCTTTAGCCCATGATTTTTCAAGTACTTCTGGAGGGCATCCCATAGAACCACTTTCATTTAATTTAGATAAATCATCTACCATTTTATTCACTAATTCCAAAGTTTTTACTCCTTCAATTTCATCTGCATCTTCAAAAAGTAATCCATTATGGTCAATTGGTCCTGGATATACAAAATATGAACCAGTTTGTGGAGGTAATGGATTGACTCCTGCTTGAATCATAAATCCAATTATGTCTACAAATAATCCAGTTTTAGAAATTTTTCCATCCTGAACACAATTAAATTCTGCATATCTTAAACTAATCATTTTACGAGTATGTTTAATACCAAGCCAATCGTTATCAAAAAGTCCCATAAAGTGTCCCATACTCATTACCCACTCACTATTGTCAATTTCATTAGTCCCTGCAATAAAAATATCTTGTCTTCTTTGCATATTACTTAATGAATTTTTTAAAGGTTTCCAAAATACATCTGCTACATTTTCTATTCCTTCTTGTTCATGAAATGGATATACACCTTTCCAATTATAGTCCGATTTCATGTGTTGCTTTAAAACATTTTTAACTCCATTCCCATTGGCATTTTCTAATGCTTCAAAGTAATTTCTTACAACTTTTTTTGAATTTTGATATTTTCCCATATTTATATCCTCCCATATTTGTTTAAGTTATAATTTAACCTTTCATTCCAACTGCATACGTTATCCTTTCAAGCACTTTTTTCCCTGTTTAAAGTGTTTTTTATGAATACATATGCATTTTTCTAAATATTAACATATCTCTAAAAATTTGTAAAGAAAATGTTATCATAAAAATATAATTTGTGACTCATATCTAATCAAATTGATATAATTCTATAAATAAATTAATATATTAAATGACTACTGCAAATCAATAAACCATTGCCTAAAATTAGTCCCCTCAACTTTACACTTTATAGAAATCTAAATATATACCATTTAAAATTAGAATAAAATTAAAAAGTGTTGGTCTTTAAAAAATTAAGGCTGTAAGTAGATTCATTTAAAAATAAATCTACCTACAGCCTCATATCTTTCTAAAAGTAGTATAACTAAATCCTCAATATAGAATATCTCACTACCATTCAAGAAGGTAATCTAATTAACATTTTTATCAAATGTATGATTTATTGAAAAATTTCATTACTTAATATGATAACTTTTTTCAAACAATCACATAAATTATTCTAATATCTAGTTAAGTTTTACACATTTATATTAAAATAATAAAAAAGGCTTAAAACGTAATATTCTACTAGGTCTGCCATACTTACTCATAAGTTGTTCACTTACTACCTCACAATATCCAGCATCACACAATTTAAGTATTATCCTGTCCATAGTCCTAATGCTTACACCACATATAGTAGCTAACTCTTTTGATGTAAATTCAGTTTTTCCACTATTTATTATACTACTGAATACTTTATATACAATATTAGCACTGAGACCTGTCTCTGTGGCTATTTGATAAAATCGTTCATCAAAGCTATTCTTCTTTTTAACAGTAGGATTCGATTCTAGTGGTCCCATAACTTCTCCATTTTCAAAAACTACATATGCTGCATCATTTTTTTGAACCTGAGCCATCTTAATACTCTCATAAGCATTAAATTTAGCTTCATTTGCTGTTTTTCCATAACCAATTCCTATGTAAGAATTTATAACTGAGACCTCACGAATCATATCCAACAAGTAAATATCCCTATACTTCTTTGTTTCTAACTCTAGTATTTTTTTAGTTGTGAAAATCATAAATTCACTTCTACTCTGCTCTACCAAAACACCATCTATACGACTATTGAAATGGTATAGTTTATCAAGTATCTTAATCCTTTGCGAAAGATAAGCATACTCGTCTTCCTTCATCAATGAATATTCTGAAGGCATATTTAGTTTGATAGCAAGAACAACAATCTGATTCTCATTGTTTTTCTTTGCAATATAACGCATCTGGATATTTTTTATACTTTGCACCATCACATCCTCAGAAGGCAAAGCTAAAACTACTGGAATATCATTTTTTTTCATTATATGATAAGCTTCTTCAAGACCTGTAATACAGCAACATATATTATTATTTTGATAATTATATTTGTGAAATTCGAGCACAAACTTTATGTAATCGTCTTCTAAATACTTTTGGTCTGCAAAAAACATTTGTTCATCCTTAAATTCGACTCCAATTTCTTTATACAATCTCTTAACCATTGCCTTATCATAAGTGTCTATACTAAGTCTATTAATATCGCATTTAAGTAAATATGTAATTTCAAGCAATACTCTGTATAATGTTGTTTCATGTCTAGGAAGATAATCAGACAGCATAAAATCTTTTTGTCTTTTTTCAAAAAATTTAAATGGTGATTTACCTGTAAAAAGCACTGCATCTACTCTACCTTTATACTGTTCCAATAAGTCAGGTGCTTCAACATATCTATCATATCTAACAAAATCTGTTTCAATATTCGGAAAATTTCTTTTGCTTACTGCTAATATTTTGTCGATTACCATATCTGGTCCTACATAAAGTATTTTCATTATGTCTCTCCTTTCTTATAATATCGTTAGCCTTTAAAACAATTTATCAATTATTTACCATACAAAAATCTACTTGAAGTTTTTTTACTTATCATTATTTGTTGAAATATTTTTGTCTTTAAATTTTATCCAGTAATATTAATTACATTTTACAATTAATCTTCTGTTTTTTCTACTTAAAGTTAAAACCTTTTAAAAACGCAAGTAGAACAAACTTTATTAATTTAACAAAAATAGCCTTCCTTATATTTTAAAGAAAGGCTATTTTTAGAAAAATTTCTAATATATTTTATTTTGCTCTGCTAAGAGGATTTTTAATTACACGTCCAGCACATATGTCAGTTTGTTTTCCTTCTGCCAACGCAATTTTACCATTTACCAATACATATTCTACTCCCACTGTATACTTTTTAGAATCATTGTAAGTTGCTTTGTCTTGTATTGTATCTGGGTCAAACACCACTACATCTGCAAAATAATTTTCCTTAAGTAGACCTCTTTCTTCACAAATACCTAAGCGTTTTGCTGAAAGATAGGTCATCTTTTTAACTGCTTCCTCAAAAGTCAACATACCCTGCTCTCTAACATAATAGGAGAAAATTCGTCCAAAGGTACCAAATGCACGAGGATGAGGTTTTCCAAGAGATAGCAAACCTTCTGTAGAAAGATCCATACTATCAGAACCTATACATGACTTTGGATGGCAAACAACTTTATCTGTATCTTCTTCACCTTGTGTATGAACAACCACTTGAATTTTACTTTTTTCTTCAATCAAAAGTCTAAAGAATGTATCAAATGGGTCTTCATTGTTGATTTCGGCTACTTCTATTAAAGTTTTACCCTCCACATATTTATTTGCTTCAGTCATTACAGAAGCTAGTACAACACCTGCCCATCCACCTGCCAATTGGTAAAAACATTGCCAACCAGGAATACCTTCTTCTAACTCTTTTATTATTCTCTCCCTGTTTTCTTGTACTTCTAATCGCTTTATCATATCTTCTACACCGCCTTCAAATACCCAAGTAGGTAAAAGTGCACCTAAAGATGTCATTCCAGCTGTATATGGGTAACAATCAAAAGTTACTTCTAAACCATCCTCCTCAGCTTTATCTAACTTTTCAAATATTTTATCTATAGTCCCAAAATTCTTATGACCCATAATTTTCAAATGAGAAATATGCAGAGGAACTCCTGCTGTCTTAGCTATATAAATTGCTTCATCAAGAGCTTCCATTTCGTCGTCGCCTTCATCTCTAATATGAGATATATAGTATCCATTGTATGGTATCAATTCCTTACATAGTTCGGCCATTTCTTCCTTCTTTGTATATGCTCCTGGCAGATAAACTAATCCTGATGAAAGAGCTACACATCCAGCTTCCATAGCTTTTCTAACTTCCAACTTCATATTTTCAAGTTGCTCTGGAGTAGCAGGATTCTTTGAAAAACCCATTTCATTAATACGTACAGGACCTTGTGCTACATAAGCTACAACATTTACGGCTGGAGAATTTTCAGTTAAGTAATCAAAGTATTCCTGCATTGTATTCCAATGAAGTTCCAATTTTGTTGGAATTGTACCAATTATTCTAGTTCCAAGATAGTCAATTAGCTCTTGCTTCTTCTCTTCTCTTATAGGAGCAACTCCTATACCACAGTTTGCAATAACATCTGTTGTTACACCAGTATAGATACGGCTTCTTGTATATTTATCATATACAAGAGATAAATCGGAATGAGTGTGGAAATCTATGAAACCAGGAGATACAAATTTTCCAGTTGCATCTATAGTTTTTTTCGCCTCTTCTTGACTTAAATCTCCAATAGCTATGATTTTATCTCCTACAATCCCTACATCACTTTTATATCTTGAATCTCCTGTACCATCAACGATTATCCCATTGATAATTTTAATATCAAACATATTTATTCTCCTTTCAAAACTAATTTATATTCATATTTTTTAATAAACACTTTTATTCTGTTGTTTTATTCATATCAACTACAAAGAAAACTCTTGTGATAAGTATTCCGCCTACTACAATAAACAAAGTTAGTAATCCTCCTGGTATACCAATTTTTTCACCAAAATACATAATCGCTAATGCTGCAGCAATCGTACATCCACCAGCTCGAATATCCTTACGTGCAATGTCAACGTAAATTGCTCCAAATAGTGCTGGAAGTATATAATTAAATGAATCAGTAATAAATTCAGGTAACAAAGGAATTACTTTATACCCTACAATTGTAAAAATGGTAATCATGGAAGCTGATACAAATATTGAGCAACATGTACCAATTGTTCCAACAACTTCACCCTCATGTGTCCCTGATTCTACACCTGCAATTTTCTGTGCCATTGATGCTGCAGGCATACGTATGTCTCCAACAGACCCTGCAAGCCAACCGATATAAGAACCTGGGGCTCCCAAAGTTGGGTAATAAGCGATAGGTTGAACAATCCAACTGATTCCATAAGTTGTGGCAACTAGCCCCCAAATTTGGAATATAACAGAAAGCATTGGCATCTGCCCAAAACGAAGACCTACATAGATAGCTGGAATAAAGTTTGCAATAATTGCAAGACCTATAGAAATTCTTCCTATTTTAATCATCTTTTTATCATACATAACTATCACCTCTTATCTGTTTTAATCACGATAATATAATCTGTGTACCAAACATTCCAATCAACATAGCAATACCTAGGGACAATTCTTGAAGACGTTGATTCTTTTTAAATAAAGTCGTAAATACTAGCATAACTATAGCTGAAATAATTGCTGGGGTCATTTTTGGTATTTCAAATGTTTTTATTTGGTTTGAAAGAAGGTAAGCAAATAATCCAACAGTAGCTCCTGCAAGTAGTTTTTTAACCCAAGCAGGATTATATTTCATGTTCATTTTTTCAACAATTCCACGCATTCTATGTCCCAAAATAAATACAATGAACAACCAACCTAAGTTATTTAAAGCCATCCCCCATAGTGCATAAGAAAAAGCTTGTGCTCCAAATGCAGCACTACCTACTTCAACCCCAGACAAATTGGATGTGAGAGATATTACTCCAAGTTCTGTTCTGGCCGCTCCTACATCACAAAGTCTCATCCAAGTCGTAGGAGCACCAATTATAGCTACAAGCGATAATAATGTAATAACAGGAGATAGAGAAGGTCCAATAGCTGTAACACTAGCTGAACGAATTGCTGCTTTAATTCCTTTTCTTTCAATACCAATAGCTGAGGCCTCTTTTAGTGCTGCCCTCATAAATACGATTGCTTGAACAACGGAAATAATTACTAAAAAACTAGAGACAATCCAAAGACCTGGACTATTAATCATTTCTTGAAACTTCATACTTTATTCCCCCTTAAAAATAAATTTTTTGATGTTTCATGATTTACTTTCTTTTTTAATCTTCTTCTATTTTTGTTTTGTTTTAATTTATTTTATCTAAGATAGGTTATCTTTAATAGGGTATTATCTGTCTTAAAGTCTCGTTAAAAATATTAAGATTTGGATAATATATTGATAATTGATAAATATCAGAAAATTCCCACATATTCTTTTTCTTGCATAATTAACTTATAAGGTATTTCTTTATTTTGACATTTCAATATAAAATTTTTAGTCAGAAAACTTTATTATTTTCTAAAAAGATTATTATTTTCATAATTTATGATTTCTAGTGTTATTTACGATTCTATTTATACAAAATGATTTCGTTTCTTATTTTTAATTCTTATTTAAATATCATTGCTTTTTCTTAAAAGCTTACTTTTGGTCAAAATGTAGTTGTCTTTAGGCGCTGTTTAAAGAACTTATATTTAAACTTGTACATGAAGTAAGTTAATTTGAATAAAACTACATTTATAGTAAATAAATAATTGTTCCTATAAAGTAGAAATTATCTTTAAAAGCACAAATTAATTTACAGTATCTAAAAATGACAAAGGTAATAGTCTATTAAAAACTATCACCTTTGTCATTTTACTAGTATTATATATTTAAATTTATTTGTGAGATTTATTTTTAAGTATTTATCTCTTAGTATCTCTCTTTAATACTATTTTTTAATTTTTATTTCTTTTATTTCTTTCTTTTATTTATTATTAATTTTTATTTAATTTATAATCTTACTTTTTATCAATAGATTTTTTTTCTTCTTTAGTATTACTTTTTTGACCTTCTTGTACTGACTCATTGCTATCTACCTTAGATTCAGTCATATTTTTATTTTCTTCTATATTATTTTTCTTAGCATCTTCTTTGTTTTCAGCCTCTATTTTTTCACCTTCATTTTGATTTTCAAATCTTTCATGTTCTCTATATTCATTATCTATTTTACAATCTTTAGTAGCAAATTCTTCATGCACTTTGTGCTCCATATGGTTTCTTTCATCACCTCTTTGTTCAAATCCTTCATGACCTTTTCTGCAATCTCCTTGACCATATCCTCTTGGCTCATATCCTTCATGACCTCTAAATTCGCCTTGACCATATCCTCTTGGGTCACACCCTTTATGACTTCTGAATTCTCCTTGTACATATCCTCTTGGGTCACACCCTTTATGACTTCTGAATTCTCCTTGACTATATCCTCTTGAATCAAATCCTTCATGACTTCTGAATTCTCCTTGACCATATTCTCTTGGCTCATATCCTACATGACCTCTAAAGTCTCCTTGCTCATTGCCTCTTGACTCATATCCTTCATGACCTCTACACTCTCCATGTCCATGCTCTCTTGGGTCACATCCTCCATGACCTCTGAATTCTCCTTGTCCATATCCTCTTGACTCATATCCTCCATGACCTCTGAATTCTCCTTGTCCATATCCTCTTGGCTCATATCCTCCATGCCCTCTAAAGTCTCCTTGCCCATGTTCTCTTGGGTCACATCCTCCATGACCTCTGAATTCTCCCTGTCCATATCCTCTTGGCTCATATCCTCCATGCCCTCTAAAGTCTCCTTGCCCATGTTCTCTTGGGTCACATCCTCCATGACCTCTATACTCTCCATGTCCATGCTCTCTTGAACCAAATCCTTCATGACCTCTGAATTCTCCTTGACCATATCCTCTTGGTCCAAATCTTTCATGATACATCATTTCAAATAGTCTGCATCCTTCACACATATGATTCCATGGATTACTATGATGACCTTCAAACCCTCTAAAGTTTTCTTTTTTATCTCTGTAATAATTCATATTAACTCCTCCTAATTAATTCGATTTTTTTATTAATTTATTTTCTCGTTTTTACTAAGGTACCTTATCTATTTCTAATTATAAAGGTACCTTAATAATTTGTCAACATTATTTTTAAGGTACCTTATTTTTATTTATTCAATTTTTTTTAAAAAAAGTGAACCATTTATAGTAAAATCTTATCTAATAAGTGAAAGGCAAAAAAGTAGCGCTACAATTTGCACAGAAAGGTAGGAATTCATTTGAATAAAACTACATTTATAAATAATATCCTTGAATCAGAACAGACTTTGTATCGTGTATCTAAATCTATTCTAGGAAACGACCAAGATTGTGAAGATGCCGTCAACAATGCTATTTTAAAAGCATATGAAAAGTTAGATTCTCTTAAGGAAGAACAATATTTTAAAACTTGGTTGATTAGAATAGTGATAAATGAATGTAATTCATTAAGACGTAAACAATTGAAATTTCTATCATTTGAAGACGTATTTAAAAATAAAAAAATCGCTGAAAAAGAAGATTATAATGATTTGTATATTGCTATTCAAAGTCTCCCTAAAAAAATTAAAGTTCCAATAGTACTTTACTATATTGAAGGTTATTCAGTTGATGAAATTAAGGAAATATTGGATATACCTCAAGGAACTGTGAAAAGTAGATTATCAAGAGGAAGAAAATTATTAAAAACTAAATTAGAAAATATGGAGGTAATCATATGAATAAAAATAGCTTAAATAATTCGTTTCCAAAAGCTCCAGAAAGCTTTCATAATAGTTTAAGTAAAACACTAAATAGTTTACCAGAAAGGGAGGAAAATTATAAAATGAATAATAAAACACATAAATTACCATTTGGAAGAGGTTTAGTCGCAACTTTAGCTATAACTTTAGTATTAGGTACAACAGCTCTTGCAGTGGGAGAAATATCTAGTATAGTTGGAAAATCAAACATTAAGGCTACCTATGCATCTATTCCAACTACTGAACAGGTAAAAAAAGACTTTAACTTTACCCCTAATCTAATTTCCGAATTTAGTAATGGATATAAATTTAAAGGGGCATATACTATAAATGAAAAAGCACTTGATAAAGAAGATAATGTTTTAGGAGAATTAAAAGTACTTGAGTTTGAGTATAAAAATGGTAATGATGAAATATCTCTTAAAACAGCAAATAATGAACTTGAAAAAGATTCTGAGAATATGAAAGTTGTAGATACTTACAAAGATATAAATATTTCTTATGAAACATCAATGTACAAGTTTGTGCCAGAAGGTTATAAAATGACAGAACAAGATAAACTTGATGAAAAGTCAGGTAAATATACATTTAGTGAAGGAACAGATAAAGTGGAAGTTAATGAATTTAAATTCTTGACTTGGGAACAAGATGGAGTTTACTACTCTTTTACAATTCAAGATTCAAATTTATCTATGAATGACTTAGTTAAAATGGCTCATGAAGTAATAGATGCAAAATAAATATAATTAACAATAAGTTGTTTATGAGTTTATTATACATGATTTTAATTTTCTTATTTGTAAATATAGTTGTATCTTCCATCTTTATATTTTCTTTAGATTTAATATATGAAATTTTAGATATTTAACTGCTCTACAAATCTAACTACTCGCAAAAGTTATTACTAATATAAAAAGCCCTTAAAAACCATTCATATGGAATTTTAAGGGCTTTAACTTTATTATAAATTATTATATAAATTTTAGTTGTAAAGACACAATAAGTCCTTTAGTTTAGTTTTTTAAAGATTTAACTTTATCATAAATCATTATATTAATTTTAGTTGTAAAGACACAATAAGCTCTTTAGTTTAGTTTTTTAAAGATTTAACTTTATCATAAATCATTATATAAATTTTAGTTGTAAAGACACAATAAGTCCTTTAGTTTAGTTTTTTAAAGATTTAACTTTATCATAAATCATTATATAAGTTTTAGTTGTAAAGACACAATAAGCTCTTTAGTTTAGTTTTTTAAAGATTTAACTTTATCATAAATTACTATATAAATTTTAGTTGCAAAGACACAATAAGTCCTTTGGTTTAGATTTTAAAAGATTTAACTTTATCATAAATCATTATATTAATTTTAGTTGCAAATATATGAGTAAATCCATACAAAACAGATAAATAAAGTAGACTATAAATATCTGCTACCCTTAAAATAAAAGTTAGATTATAATCAAAAACTTGTTATTTTAACAAAGGGGTTATCTTACCTAAATAGTATATATTTAACACATGAAGAGCTCTTGTACAACAAGTGTAAAGAAGTAACCTTTCATCTTCACTATTATACCTTTCATCACTTGCATCGTATATTATAACTACATCAAATTCAAGTCCCTTAGATAAATATGATGGTATTACTAATACGCCATTCACATATTCATCATCATCTTTTGTTATTGCCTCTACATCAATATTATTTTCTTTTAAAAACTCATACACTTCCCTAGTCTCACGAGCTGTTTTTGTTATAATTCCGATAGACTTATAATTTTTCTGTTTATAAGCTTTTATATCTTCAATAAGCTTTTTATCCATATAATTTTTCTCTGTAAAACCAATGACCTTAGGCTCATCACCATGTCTCTCAACATACCCATCATCTATAGCTTTTGTAAGAAGTTGTCTTGAGAATCTAGTAATTTCCATTGTAGAACGATATGTTTTACTTAGATTTATTATACAAGTATCATTCTCCAATACATTAGGAATATTGTTATAATCTCCAACATTCATAAATGGGTTGATTGATTGGTTAATATCTCCTAATATAGTCATATTGGCAGATTTAAAAAGTTTATAAAATATTTCATACTGCAAAGGAGTATAGTCCTGTGCCTCGTCTATGATTACATATTTAATCTGTGATGTGTTTGGAATACCTCCAAGAGCTCCCTTTAAATATAAAAGAATCACTTGGTCTTCATAATAAAGGCTCCTTACACTTAAATTATCCATTGTATAAGTTTTTATATTATCTATAAACTTTTTATCATACTCAATATTTGCCTTATCTAAAAATATTTCTAAATTCTTAAATAAATTTTTATAAGTATCTATTAAATCTAATTCTGTCATTCTTGAAATTTTAGAGTAAACTTCTTTTAGATGCTTTCTTACAATAAAAGTGCTTTTCTCCATCATTTCTTCTTTTTCTATATAATCACCAGATGCTTGAAGTTTTTTAAATATTTCATCAATCCAAGCTTTTTCATATGGCTCAATTAAAAATATTATCCTTGATTTTATTTTCTCTAATCTTTTCTTAATTGGTAAATTTGAATAGTCATTAGAAAACAGTGTTTGTAACTCTTCAGATGAAATTATTAACTTACCTCTTACAATAATATCTTCAAAACATCTATCATCTGTTTCTAAATAATTTAGATATTGTTTTAATATTTTTGTGAACTCTAAAGAGGTTTTAAATTCTATATTTTCTATCCTATCCTTATATGTGATTTTCCCATTATTATTAAGAATGTACTCCATCATTTCAGTTGGGCTTTCTTTTTTAAACTCATCACCCAATTCTTTATACATATAGTCTTTAAATGTTGTCTGACAGATATTATCTTCACCCAGCTGTGGCAATACATTTGAGATATAATCATTAAATATGTTATTTGGAGAAAATATCATTATATTTGCAGAAGTTATTTTATCTTTATGTTTATATAATAAATATGCTATCCTATGAAGTGCTATAGATGTCTTTCCGCTTCCAGCGGCACCTTGTACAATTAAGCTCTTGTATTTCTCATTACGAATTACTTGATTTTGCTCTCTTTGAATAGTAGTAACTATAGTTTTCATTTTCTCATCAGAGTTTTTACCTAAAAGCTCTTGTAATACATCATCATCTATATTTACATTACTATCAAACATATACTCAATCTTTCCATTTTTTATCTTATACTGTCTTTTTTTGGTTATTTCTCCAGAGATTATGCCTTCTGGACACTCATAACTTGCTTGTCCAATTTCATAATCATAAAACATACTTGAAATAGGAGCTCTCCAGTCATATACAAGAAAATCATAATCATCATTAATAAGATTTGATAATCCAATATAATATTTTTGAGACTCAGTTTCACAAGCTTCTGTAAAGTCAATTCTTCCAAAGTAAGGAGATTCAATCATTCTTTCATACTTATATTTGAGTTTCTTAGTAAATTCATGGCTTCTTTTTTGATGTTTCATAACATCCATAAATGACATAAATTCTGAAAGTTGCTCTAATCCATTTTCAATAGAAATAGAACCTAAGTCATTCCATAGTTCCCTTTGAGTCTCTATAGCATCTTTTTTTAACTTATCTTCTTCATTACGTTTTTCCTCAAGTTGTCTATTAGCCTCTTTAAGAGTTTTTTGTAACCACTGATTTTCAAGATTTGACTCAAAATCATTTAGATTCATATTATAATCCTCCTCAATTGAAATTAACATTTAATCCACTATATCAATTATATAGAAATGAGGATATATTCACAGTCTTAAAAAAAATTTTTATTTATGATATAATTATAGTGGGAAGGAAAACAAAATTTTCTCTAAAAACAGTATATTTAACTGAAAAACTTCTATTTTAAACAATAAAATAGGATAGTATTTTTTACTACCACCCTATTAATTCTCAATAAACTTTATTTTATATTAGTGTAAGCTCCATTTGAATAACTTCTTCTTTTACAGGTCTATCATTCCATGTAAATCCACTAGCTATTGTATTTACCTCCACAAACCCTAAAGATTTATAAACATGAATAGCTCTACTATTACTTTTTAATACATCTAGCTCAATTTTTTTATATCCATATTCCTTTGATAAATCAATAATTTGTTTTAAAAGATTACTTCCGATACCTTTTTCTCTGTATTCCTTAAGAATACCCATACCCAAATAGCCAACTGTCTCAGCTTTAGGCAAAACATCACACCAACCAATACAGATATCTGATTTTACATCAATTATAAACAGCTGTGGAAATTTTTCAATCATAACATTCTTTATAAATTCAACTGTTTCTTCAAAAGGAAATGCTTCGTCCATAGCTAGGTATTTCCTTTCTTTTGCAATATTATCAAAAGTCTGCCAATATGACCAAATATACTTTTCTTCTGGCTTTATAAATTTTATTCCTTCCATCAACTCAACATTTCCCCTTCTTTAATTTATGATTAAATCATGCTCTATTACCCTAATTATAATAGTAGATAAATTACTATATATATTAACTTAAAATAGCTTTGTATGTTTCTACTTATATATCTCTCTATTAAAATAAATTTTTCAGTAGTTAAAATAATATAGATATACTAGTCTTTTGATTCTATATTTCAACATCTCACAATTTAATTTGAAGTATAATAAAATATATAGAAAAACTTCTAAAATAGTACTATAAAATTTTTAATCTTCATCAATATCTGGTTTGCTTTCATTAATATCTTCTTTATTTTCATTCTTAGAACTATTTTTTCTATCAAGTTCTTTTTCAGTAAAAAACTCTGGATGCTGTTTCATCAATTGTTCAATAAGCTCTGGATGTTGTTTTACCATCTGTTCAAATAGCTCTTCTCTATTAAAAAAATCTTGATATGCTTCACGTGAATTAAAGAAGTTTTGATTTCCTTCTCTACCAGCAAAACCACCTAAATATTGTCCATGATGAGGTCTTGGTGGTGGTTGCATAGGCATTCCATCAAAATTATTACCATCCTCACTTTTTATAGTTCTTTCCAGTTCATCAGTAATCTTTGTAAGAATATCACTTAAATTCCTTTTTTCTTCTGGCTCTAATACATTAAATATCTGATTAGTTGGGTCTTCTTTCTGTTCATTTTTATTAATTTCATCCATTCCCTTTGATGTCAATCTTACTACCATTACTCTACGGTCTTTTTCTGAGTGTGTACGAGTAATAAATTCTTGATTTTCTAATTTTGAAAGTAACTCACCTAAAGATTGAGGTCTCATATCAAGTAAGTATGATAGTTCTTTTTGAGTGATTTCTGGCTTTATTTTCAACATGGATAATACTCTACCTTGACCTCTGTGTGTTGCTCTAAAAAATCCATGTGATTTATGATTTTGAAGGTGAAATTTATGTAGCAATGATTGTACTTTATAAAATTGTTCTAATAAATTTTCTTCTTTTGTCTCATTCATTATTGTACCTCCTAAGTTATTTATTTTATAGTTTCATATTTTTATTCATTATATTATTTGATTTATAATTACATATTTTGTTTATTTTGAATCTATAATTTAAAAGCTATTTTACTTGTATCGAGTATAAAAGTAAGCCTTTGATTTGTCAATGTTAGCTTATCATAAACATAGTTCTCCTATAATTAATACCTATTCATTTATCTATATTATATCCTATTCAAAGTTTATATCCTATACTTATACTCTGTATCATACAGTTATATTTTACATTATGTATTTATTTCTTATATAGTAGAGTTAGAAAATAAATAAAAAAATATTTATATTTTTTAAATAAAAATACCCAATTGACATAAACAATACAACTGGGCATAAACAATCTAAAAAATTATTTTAAATTTAAGTTTTTCATCTAAATTTTTCTCTTATTTAACTTTAGCTATCAAGGAAATTGTATTAAAGTACTTACCATTCTCTACTTCTAGCATTTTTTTATCATTTTTAGCATAAGAATTATCGCAGTTTAGCCAATCATTCCAAGCTTCATCATGACAGCTTAAAGCCTCACATTTCTCTACAGTTACAGACTCAGATTCTGACCAAAGTTCATTCCACCATTTAATTGAATGGAAATTCATATTGTCTTGCCAAAATGGAATAAGTTCATCTGGTATACAATTCACAAAATCTTGTTTTAATCCAGGCATTGCCATAGCAATTATTCCTCCTTCTTTTACAAGGGGTGATATGTGATTTTCTAAAAACCCTTCTTTATTTCCAAAATAATGGTAAGAATGTACACTTATTACTGCATCGAAAAAACCTTCTGCGTAAGGCAATTCATGTGCCTCAGCTTGTATAGGAAATATTTTATTATCCAATTTAAACTGTTTAAATCTTTCATAGTTTTCAGTTGGTTCTATCCACAAATCCGTTGCAAATACAGTAGCATCAAATTCATTAGCTAAAAATATAGAAGATATACCTCTACCACATCCTAAATCTAAGATACGCATTCCTTTTTCTAGTTTTATCTTACTCGTTAATTCTTCCAATATTTTTATACAATTAGGTCCCATCATATTTTCCATGAGAAATTCCTTATCGTATTTATTGCTTCTTGTAAATATCATTCTATCTTTCCTTTCTCTGTCAATTATTATTTATTAAATTTCATATATCTGATTTTCTATTTTTTAGATGATTAATAAGAAGTCATCTTTTTGTCCATTTTGAGATAGTTACTTGAATGAGCAATTATCTTTTTTATGTCTTTTTAGATAATTATTTTTTTATATGTTTTAGATAATTACTTTTTATGTGTTTTTAAATAACTACTTTATTTATGTCTTTTTAAACAACTACTTTTATAAGTGGTCATTTTTTGATATTTAATAAGTTCTAATTATTTATACTTTAATCTATATACTAATTAACTTATTTAATTTAGTGCATATTTGACACTTTACCTTTTATTATACCATTTATTCTCATAAATATAATAATTCTATTTTTTTAAAATAAATACTTATAATAATTCGAAATAAATATTTATAAAATCTAATCAAGTATAAATAATATCAGAAAAAATATCGAAAAATAAACCTAATAAATAACAATCAGAAGTTCATTTGTAAATGTAAAATATGATTATATATACTTACTTATGAACCCCTTTTATCTTGGTAAAAGCATTATATTTCATTTCTATATGGTATAACTTTATTGATTAAAACATAAATTTACAAATATATAAAATACAGAAAGGCACAGTAAACAGAGTCTTCCACACAGCATATATCTTTGCAGTAATCAGTGGGCATTACATGGTAAGAGAATGAGAAAAGAACTTTTCAAACAATTAACTGGATGAGCAAAGGAAAAACAAGTCATAAGACTATAACTAACTGTAATATTAGCAAATACGGTTACGAAATGCCTATATAAGAAGATATAAAAATAAGCAGTCAATAGAGACAAACTCCTACTAACTGCTTATTTTTATGGTTTTATATACTATTTATTTTCTATAAATCTGCTAAATTATATTCTATAACCCTATAAATCATATCTTATAAATCTGCTAAATCATATTCTATAATCCTGTAAATCATATCCTATAAATCTTCTAATTTATATTCTATAATCATATAAATCATATCCTATAAATCTGCTAAATCATATTCTATAATCCTGTAAATCATATCCTATAAGTTTTCTAATTTATCCCCTATAAATCTGCTAAATATTTTTTTCCTTCCAAGAATTCTGATTCTAGACCTAGTTTTTTAAAATAATTAACCATAGACATACAGGCAAATTTTTCTGTAGAATAATGAGTAGCACCTATAACACTAATCAAATTGTCCTTTGCTATTTTATGGAACTCTAATACTGGTTCAAAGTGCTTTAAAGGTTTAGTAAATCCAGTTATGTATAAATTTATACCAAGTTCGGCAACTTCACTTGCTACAAATGGATAACTTCCTCCTCCTGCTGCAATAGCAACTAAACCATCTTTTAATATAGCATCTCCATAATCATACAATTTAACATCATGACCAACAGTTTTTTTGACTAATTCCTTAATCTCTTCCACTGATTTTAAGGACGTCTTACATATAACTCCTGTCTTGATTTTATCATCATATTTACAAAATGGTTCGACTATTTCTAAGCCTAGAGCCTTTGCAAAACTGACAGAAGTTGAATACTCACTATAGTTGTCTAATGGCGAATGTAATACGTAAAAAGAGATTCTACGAGTTCTCATCTCTTCCATATAAGATAATGGTATATCATAGAATGGAAAACATTCATCTGATGCTATGTACCCCATTGCATGATGTGAAAAAATTAAAATATCTTTCTCATCTTTATCTATAACCTGCTTAATTATCTCCTTGTCAGGAAAAGTAGTTGTATATACTTTATTGATATTTTGAGCATTATCTAATACTACTCCTATGTATTTCGTTTTAAATTCTGGAGTAATAAAATCATTTTCAAAATTCATAAAACTCCAATCATCCTCAATATTTTTAATATCAAACTCCAATTCTAATTTTTTGTAAAGTTCAACTGCTTTGATAATACCCACTCCTTTACAACAATATTTGACTAATACATATTAATATAATAATTTTACAATAACTTTTTTGTTTCTAAATACTCTGACCTTACTTTTTCTTAATGTTGTCAATATTCAATTTTATCAAAGTATTTCTAAGCTATTTTTATTTCTTATATGTTATTTTATTCATTTTATATTAATATTATATTCATCCTAATTTACTTTATAATTCTTGTCAAATATTAATCCTATAAATTCTCTTTAGTTCATTCCATCATAATTAATCTTAATTCAAGTAATTACTACTTGAACATATTAAACATAATTTTATATAGTTGCATTATCATGTAACTTAAATTTTAAAATATAATAAAGGAAAAATAAAAAAACATTACTTATTACTTTCAAACTGCTTTACAAATTCAATTGGATGTTGAATTATTTTAGAAGTTTCTTCTACAGAATAACCTTCAGATAAATACCTTCTAGCTATGACTTCCATAGATTCTCCTATCTCAATAATATGCTTATCAGGGTCGTAAATACGGACTACTCTCTGTTGCCACTCATATTTTAATGGCTGATGAACAAACTCCACATCTTTATAAGAGTTGAGTTTTTCAATAAATTTATCAAAATCATCAACCTCAAAATAAAGTTCCATATTATTTGATTTTTGTATAATTGTATCTGGATTAATCCCTGTAAGCCATCCAAAATCTTCTTGTATAGCAAATCCTCCACTAAAGCTTACATTTTTACCTAAATCTAATTCAACTTCCTGCTCAAATAGCTCTTGATAAAACTTTTTTGATACTTCAACATCATTTACTGCTAATAGTGAAACTTGATATTTCATAAATTCCCCTCCTAATTCTTAGTACTTTTTTAGTTTGTTCAATATTTTTTATTATCTCTTTATTTTATCAGTTTAAATAAGAAAACTGTATGTCATATTTACAAGGCTTATACATCTCATACATTCTAAAATTTCATATTTCATATTTAAAAAGCTAACTTATTATATTTGAACAGCACCCTATTTATTAGACACAGTAAACAAGATACTGTAAAATTCTACTAAATAGGGTGCTGTTCAATTTAAAAAAGCTACCTTAATTACACTTATCTAGTTGATAAGTAAAGGTAGCTTTTTTAATCGAATTAATAAAATATCCATTATTATTTACACTCATGCTTAATCTGATTTGGATTAATCTAACAATACACTCATAGATTTTACCTATACTACTTAAGTAGTCATATAGATTATATAAATATACTATATGATTTAGATTGGAAGTCTAAAAAATATTCTACTTTATATGTTTTTTTCATCTTTTTTTAGACTCTCTATCCACTCTTCAATAAATAATAATTCTCCTTTACTCAAATTAATATTATCATGTAATGCTAATAATAAACTTTTCATAGAGGAATCATGAACATTTTTAAAGAAATCTCTAGTTTCAACATTTACGTATTCCTTCTCTTTAATTAAAACTTCATAGTGTGTATATTTATCTATCTTTTGAGAATTTAGAAATCCTTTCACTACCAATCTAGATAAAAGAGTCAAAGTCGTTGTTTGCTTCCACTGATATTTTTGCTCCATTCCTAAAACAATATCTCTCGATGTTGCTTTGGAATCTAGTTTCCATATAAATTTCATTATCTTTAATTCTGATTTTGGCAACTTTTTTATAGGCATGATAAACCTTTGCTACTCAGAATATAGACAAGCAATATCCATAATAAAATTTTTTTAGTAAATAAATCTTATATTGATTTATATGAACTTCGATTTATAAGATATTTTTAAATTTTAAATTTAGCTACTTGTACACAGTAAATATATATAAATAGTGTCAAATTTCTTTTGTATTATATTGCTTAATTTTATGAAATATTTTGTACTCAGCTATCTACTTTTGGATACTTGTCCAGTAGCTCTCCTTCCTTTTATATTTTTTAATTTTAAATATTGTATTTCAATTTCCTTTAGCTTTTTATTTCTTAACTAAAAAAATAATGTTAATTGTAATTTTAAGATTCTACTTTCGGATTTAATTGTAATTTTCTATATAATTATATTTTGCTATTTCAGCAGTTTTTTTATCTATATCTACTTTTTTAAATTTTTACATTAATCATATTATAAATAATCAATATATTTCGATATATATATACATCTGTACAAGATATATACTAAAATAATACACAAAAACTCTACTTTAGTAGAACTTCAAAACACAAAATACGCTAATTTAATATATTTTTCTTGTTATAAATAAATAAGTAAGATAAAACATACTTAAAATAATTGAATAAAAGCTACTATAATTACACAGAACATCATACAATTAAAACCTTCTTTAGCATATGATTATATTTTTCTTAAAATTAAAAAACACTATACTCTAATTCTATTTTAGTAGAATTTTTTTGTCAATAATAATATTGAATATTAGATAAAAAATATAAAAAAATGGAATTATATAAAGAGTTTAACAGTCTTACAATAATTCCAAAATATTATTTCTATGAAAATTTTGATACCACAAGCAACTCAACTTTAAGCGCATAAAGTAAAAGTTACTCTTTATTTAATAAAACTTGACAAGAAAAGAATTCATCACCATTCTACTCTAATAGAGCCTCTTTGTCAATAAATAATAAAATTATTTTCAAAATATTTCCATTCTTCATTCTTATCTGTTATTATTTTATAAAATATTACTTAATCAGTGGTAATTTTAGTATTGTTTTTATTCCTTGACAATCAGTACTCATAATATCTAACTTGCCTTCATGTGCATTGATAATACCTGCAACTATCAAAAGACCTAGACCATGATTTTGACCTTTTGCATATGCTTCACTTAAGCCATTTTGTGATTTTAATAAATAATTAATCTTTTCTTGGCTCATCCCTTTTCCATCATCTTCAACAATTATATAGCAAAAATCCAAATCTGATTTAGAAATCACCTTTATATTACAACCTTGCTGATTATGAGTTATACTGTTTTGTATTAAGTTACTAATAGCTCTCTTTAACAATTTTTTATCTGCATTGATGGTAATATCTTCATTCAATATATCAAGCTCTATATAAAAATCATTATCCAAATTATTATTTATAAATTCAGAAACAAGCTCTCTCAAAAACACAGAAACCCTAACCTTATCACAATTTAATGGTTGCATATTATACTCAAGTTTAGACACCAAATTAAGGTCATTTACTAATTCTCTAATTTTAACACCTTGATTACATATAATAGATGCTTGTTCTTGCTCTCTTTGAGAAAGACTACTGCTTTCTTCAAGTTCTCCAGAATATCCAATTATCATTGAAAGTGGTGTCCTTATATCATGAGATATTCCTGCAATCCAGTTAGTCCTAGCTTCCTCTTTCTTTCTAAGCTTTTCATTTTTCATTTGTAACTCTTTAGACACAGTATTAATAGATTTTGAAATATCGCTTAATATCCCCTTTTCTTGAAGAAGTACTGGCTCACCCTTTGACATAAGCTTTATACCAGTAATAATTGGCTTTATGGATTTAACCATTTTTAATCCTATAAATAAGGCTAGTAAAAATGTAATTATTGCATTAAACAGAAGCATACCTATTATCATCATAGGAAATTGACTTATTTCGTCAATAGTATAGGTAAGGTTGAATTTAGTATATTTATCCTTGGGATACCCCGTTACTAAGGTTCCATTTGGATGTTCCCATACATACACAGGATAATCTTTTAAAAAGAACCTTGAGAACTTAGCTACATCTGTCAAAGTATAATGGTCTGGAATTTCTTTTGGCAAATCAAAGCCCCATACTCTATCTCCATTGTCATCAATTAGCATTGCCCATACTTTATTGCTATGTAAAACTCCCTTACTAGAATCATCTAGAGTAAATTTTCCATCTTTTAAAATTAATTTATCTTCAAGCATCATCAAGTTTGCTCTTATTTCCTTACTATCACTTTGATTTAAATCACCTGAATACTTAGATACAAATGTCATATATGAAAACATGAATAAACCTAATATATTTAATATAATAAAAAGCAACGAAATCAAGATACTTGAACCTATAAATCTCCTTAATATATACTTTACACTATCCAAAATTAAATCACTCCTCTTGACTTCCTTCATTCTTATCTAAAATTAATTAATTATCAACTTATATCCAAGCCCTCTTACTGTAAGAAGATGCTTAGGAGAAGATGGAGTCTTTTCTATCTTTTCTCTAACCCTTCTGATATGAACCATAAGAGTATTTTCATATCCATACATATCATCTCCCCAAATAGCTTGACACAGTGAGTCACTAGTAACAATTCGCCCTTTATTTTCATACAACTTTAAAAGTAGTGAATGTTCTTTAGCTGTTAAAGAAATCTCTTGTCCATCTTTTTCAACAGATGCACTATTTAAATTTACAACAACAGAATCTCCTAATCTAAATATTGGTAACTCATCTTCTTCTATAGACACATATACACGATTTAATATCCCCACAAGTCTTAAAGTAAGTTCCTTTGGTAAAAATGGCTTTACTATATAATCATCAGCCCCTAGACCTAAACCAATCAATCTATCCTCATCTTCACCTCTTGCAGAAAGAAAAATCACTGGTATCTTAGATGTCTCTCTAATTTTTCTCATAATGGAAAAACCATCGCCATCTGGTAAAACAACATCTAAAATTGCACAATCTGGCTTTATATTTTTAAATACTCTAACAGCTTCCTCATAACTCGATGCTAAAAATATTCTACTAAATCCCTCTTTTCTTAGGATTTCATCTATCATTTTTAATAATTCCTTGTGGTCATCCACCACAAGTATTTTTTTATCTTTTATTGATTCCATAATTATCACCCTTTTTTAGTATATCATAGACCCTTTTTCATGACTTTACCTCAACAGACTATTTAAGGTTATTGTAAGGTAAACGTCAGCTATCTGAAATGTAACCAAGTTATTATACTAATATAAGCTAAAAAAAACAATAAACACAGGTTAAAAAAGGGGATGAAATATATGGAAATGATAATTAGAACACAAAGACTTTCAAAGGAATACAATAAAATATTTAGAGTAAGGGATGTAGACCTAAGAGTTCCAAAAGGAGCTGTATATGGCTTTCTAGGTCCTAATGGAGCAGGAAAATCTACCACACTTAAAATGTTACTTGGACTTGCAAAGCCTACACAAGGAAATATTAATATTTTAAATAAAGAACTAAATGAGAAGAATAGAATATCAATTTTGAAGGACATTGGTTCATTGATAGAATCTCCATCATACTATGGACATTTAACAGGTCTTGAAAACATGACTATCATGCAAAAACTCTTAGATTTACCTAAAAGAAATGTAAATGAAGCACTGAAAATAGTAAGACTAGAAAACCAAAAGGATAAAAAAGTTAGTCAATACTCTCTAGGTATGAAACAACGTCTTGGTATTGCCATGGCTATAATGAAGTTTCCTAAATTATTAATACTTGATGAGCCTACAAATGGGCTTGACCCAGCAGGAATTGAGGAAATTAGAGAATTAATAAAGTCACTACCAGAAAAATATGGTATGACAGTTCTAATATCCAGCCATCTTTTGAGTGAAATTGACCAGATTGCCACATCAATAGGAATAATAAACCATGGTGAACTTGTTTTTCAAGATAGCATAAAAGAACTTCATGATAGAGGACAAAGTCATATTGCTATCAAAACACAAAACCTTGTATCTACACAAAAACTATTGAACAATAAAGGATATATGTCACTTATACAAAATGGATACTTGACTATTGAAAATTTAAAGGACTCAGATGTAGCCAAAGTAAATAGTATGCTTGTCAACTCAAATATTGATGTATTCAGAATAGAAGAGCATAAAAAGAGCTTGGAAGACATATTCCTAGAACTTACTGGTAAGGCGGTGACGTTATAATGAAATATCTTGGTCTAGAATTTTACAAACTTAAAAGAAAGAAAATTATTCTGATGACCTTTTTATTTGTAGCTGTTGAAATAATGTGGTGCATCATGAATTCAAGCAGAGCTATTACACGTAACCCAGATATGCTAGGTGGATTTGAATATTCATATATGATTATGAGTTTTACAAGTTTAAATGGTTTATTCTTTCCTATTCTAATAGCAATAATTACATCACGTATAAGCGATATAGAGCATAAGGGAGATACATGGAAACTTTTAAAATCTTCTGTAACATCCTTAAATAGTATTTATTCATCTAAATTTTTATGTTCTGCTATTTTGGTATCTGTACCTGTATTGATGCAAGTATTATCTATTATCCTATTTGGACATTTTAGAGGAGTTACTGAGCCACTTTCCATATTTTTACTTTTAAAATATTCATTAGGAACAATTCTCGTAAATATTGCTATAATTGCACTCCACTTATGGATTGCAACTGTAATCCCAAATCAAATGATTGCAATTACATTTGGTATGGTTGGTAGTTTTATAGGTTTGACATCAGGATTGTTTTATCAAGGTATCCGTAGATTGTTTATATGGTCTTATTACCTAGAATTATCACCTCTGAGTTATGCTTATGATACTGTTGCAGGTTCATCTGTTTACAGAACTGATATGAATTTTTCTATTACAATTTTAATTTTCTTGATTGGAATGTTAATTTATTATATTGGAAGAAATCATTTATTAAAAAAAGAAGTATAGGAGGGGTTTAAATGTTAAGGAAATCAGTTTTGGGAGAAATCCTAAAGTTAAAAAATTCTTTTATATGGTATGTATTATTAGCTTTACCACTTATAAGTGTATTGATTGGTTGTGGTAACTTTTATCTAAATCAGGGTATACTCACAAAACAATGGTATAGCTTATGGACTCAAGTTAGTCTTTTTTATGGGGAATTTTTCTTTCCTATCTTAATAGCAATCTTTTGTGCTTATATTTGTAGGCTTGAACATATGAATCGTAATTGGAATAATATAATGACATTGCCAGTTAATCTAAAAAATATCTTCTTATCTAAGCTTGCAGTAGTTTCAATACTTACAGCTATTACACAAATTGTATTTGTTATCTTTTACATAGTTGCAGGAAATATGTTTGGCTTTCCTGATAGTATACCTAAAGAACTTACTGGTTGGATTGCTAAAGGCTGGATTATTTCTATTTCAATAGCTTCTATACAGCTATATATGTCTATTAAGATAAGAAGTTTTGCAACTCCTATTGGAATCAGCCTTTGTCTTTCTTTGTTTGGTATGGGTTTAATAGTGGCTAAACCTTCTATTGGTATCTTTTTTCCTTATTCTATGCTAGGAAGTGCAATGGGAGTTATAAAACAATCTGCTTTAAATATTAATGATACTTTGGTTACAATATGTGTTGCATTTATTACTACTATAGTGTTTGCTGAAATTGCCAATAGAAATTTTAAGAAAAATGATGTTATTTCTTAATAGCTAATATATTAGAATCAAATATATTAATAGTAAAGATTTTATTTAGAATTAAAACCATCTATTATAATTCAAATACTTATTTTATCTAATTATATTTGAATTATAATTAGATGGTTTATTTATTATATATTATATTTATTTGCATATTGTATATTTATTTTTATAAAGCAATTATTATCTTAATGTTATATAATCTTATTTTTTATCATATTTTTTTGTATATTACTTTAAAATATTTAGTGTTAAAAAATGACTTTCACCACGTGATATGGTAAAATACAGGAAAAGCTTATATATATTTTTATGAGGAGGGCATATAAATATGTTTGCATTTGGATTTAGTTTGGTAATCCTTTTATTAGTACTGCTGTTAACAGTAGGTATATTTGTGGGTATTATAAAAAAAAATAAGCCAATATTAGTTACATCTTCAGTTACTTTATCAATAATACTTATTACTATAATTGTAATTTGGAATTTAATTCCTGATGCATGGTAATAAGCTTATTTATATAACTATATACTTAGGCATTAGTATTCAGACATAATTGTATAACTCAAAAAGAGTTTTAATATTATTTGGAGGAAAAATATGAATACCATAGATTATGAAGATAGCAAAATAACAACACTTTGGAATGAATATGCAAACACAAGAAATAGTGGCTTGAAAAAGTTAGCAAACAAAAAACTAGACCTTATGATTGAATACATACTGACATTACCTGAAAGTAAGCAGAAAAATTTTGTTACATATATTTGCAAGGAACGTTTTGATAAAAATAGTATAAAAACATTTCAACAACCTCTAGTTGTTAAGTTAATTTTTCCAATAGTCAAAAAGGCTATTTTAAATGAGGAAATGCCCTTTCTTAGATGGGGATACCAGTTGGATATTCCTATTTTTTTGGATAATGAAGAATACTACTCTTCTGAGGATATGTTAAAAGACGCCTTAAGGTTAGATAACAAAGATATTAAGTCTGTAGAATTATTATTAAATAAGTATATAGATGGGCTCTGGTTTGCCTCTCACCATATACAAGAAAGTGTGATTCTAGGTACTAAAGAAAATATTAAGTATAATTTAGACGAATTGGACAAACTACTTACAAAATATAAAGAAAGATTAGGTTCGTATAGTGAATACTTAAAGGAAAAAACTTATTATCAAGAGTTGTATGACTTATGGTTTCAATATGATAAAACTAGTAAAGATATTTCATTCCCTGAATGGTTAGAAATTAGAGGATACAACTATTATTGGTGTAGTGCTTTTTATTATAAAAAATAATAGAAGCTTACTACTCTACTCTCCTAACTATATACTTTTTATTTAAAGGCTATATATCTGTTACTTAAAAGTTATATGCTTGATATACAATTAAAAGTATAAAGGTTCATAATAATATTATTATTTAAAATTATTTATTATTATACTAAAGGTTTAATGTAAATCTGACTACTATATTATATAATGAAAGTTAATTAAATATAGCTAAAAAATTATTAAATATGATGAATAAATATTTAACTTTTGTGAGGTGTAATTAAAATGATAATTAGACAAGAAAAAGAAAGTGATAAAAATAAAGTGTATGATGTTATTAAGTCTGCCTTTGAAAATGAAGAAATTTCTGACCACGATGAGCATAATCTTGTTAATCGTTTAAGAACTAGTGATAACTTTGTGCCAGAACTTTCAATAGTAGCTGAGCATGATGGAGATATAGTTGGTCATATTTTATTTACAGAAATTAAGGTTGGGGATAGTGTCCTTTTAACATTAGCTCCTGTATCAGTTTCTCCTAGTATGCAAGGTAAAAAAATTGGTACAAAGCTAATTGAAGAGGGGCATAAAGTAGCAAAGGCAAAAGGATATAAGGGTTGTGTTGTCTTAGGGCATGACAAGTATTATCCTAAGTTTGGTTATCAGGTAGCAAGTAAATTTAATATAGAAGCTCCATTTGAAGTTCCAGATAAAAACTTCATGGCTCTAGAATTATTAGAAGGTGGATTGCAAGGAATCTCTGGTGTTGTAGAATATGCAAAGGAATTTTTTGAGTAGTCTTTATAAGTTTGGTATAAAAGAAATAATAATCTTATGTATAATATTTAGATGACTCTATAATTTCAAATAATTGATTTTTAGTCATCTAAATTTATTTTATAATACTAGTACTAGAAAGGATGTTTGAATATGTTTGAATCAAGATGTGGTGTTTGTTGTAATAGCTGTACAAAAAAAGAGCAAGTGAATTGCACTGGCTGTCCAAATATGGAAAAGCCATTTTGGGGTGGAGAATGTAAGGTTAAAACTTGCTGTGAAGATAAGGAGCTTAATCATTGTGGGGAATGTGACACTTTCCCTTGTGATATGCTTTTAAATAAGGGTAAAGACCAAGGTTTTGACCCTATGGTAAATATTGAGCAGTGCAGAAAATGGCTTGAGGAGACAGTTTCTAATTAATTATCTTAATATATTTTGTTGAGTAGTATATTTAGATAGATAGATTTACATAAAGTTTACAACTAAAAAAGAGTCAACTATTCGTTTTTATCATTATTTAAAATGAATAGTTGACTCTTTTACTGATTCCTAAACTTCTCTAAGTTCTTTTAATCTTTCCAATACCACCACTTTAGTTTTTCTGATTCTGGATTTTCAGTTGATGCAAAATATACTGCACAACGATATACATATAGCTGACATCTATCTATATGATGTCCACGCATTAAACATTCTTTTTTATACATTTCTATTGGATTTTCATCTTTAAGTGATTCGATTGTTGTATATCCCAACATCATTAAAGATTCTTCTGTTGCTTTCCCTACCCCTGGAATTTTCTGTAACTCACCCATATTACACCTTCTTTCTGAAGTCTATTTTTTGAATAAAACTTTCACCCATTAAAGGTTTTTCCCCATTACTATTTTAAAATAAAACCCTTTACAAGTTACTCCACTATGTAATATTTTTATTCCATAGAACCTTCATAAGATTTACTCCTATATTTTAAATGTCTCTCTGAAATTTTTCTAATTTTCATATTATATTTATTGTATCATATTAATGATTTACCTTAATAAATATATCTTATAAAATATCTCTCTATACTCCATTTACAGACTTTCAAAAAATTCCTTATAATTCAATTATTCTATCTGAAGCTTCTCTTATCCTTTTCATTAGATATATGAGAATATTATCTCAGTACTACTATTTATCAACTTTCTTTCAACGATTTGTACATCTTTTAATTTTTCCAACTATATTTCTAAAGTCTTTTTCCTTATTCATCTAAATTATCTTTCCTTATCTGTTTCTAAAAATAATTAATAAACATCCTTTTTCTAATTTATATAGTAATATATATAACTATTTATACAATTATACATAACAAAATTTAAATCGAGTATTTTATTTTAACTGTCAAATATTATTTAGATTTTTAGTTCAAGATATCCTTATATTGCTTTATTAATAATTGAAACATGCCATTTCATTTTTAAACTATATCATTTCATTTTGAAATGCAATATAGGAAAATAAAATACCACTACTAATACTACTTAAGAAAAGGTTTTTATAAATTCTTATTGAATCGATTCGATTCTCAATTAAATCGTAATAAATTACACAAAAAAATAAAAAAATAGTATTAATCTGAAAAGTTGGCATATTTTGTGCTTTTATAACTTAGTATAAATCTAAAATCAAATAAGGAGAAAAAAATGAATAAAAAACAGTTGATGAAATTCTTACTTGTTGCAGCTATACCAATAATCGTATGGAGCTTACCTGCACCACAAGGATTAAAAAAAGAAACTTGGGATATTGTTGCTTTATATCTAGGTTTACTAGCAGGTCTTGTTATTAAACCATTTAAAGAACCAATCCTCACTTTAATCATTGTAGGTGTAGCACTTATGTTTATGGACGAGTCAATACTACTTCATGGATATTCAGATAAGATGACTTGGTTTTTAGTTGTTGTAACTATTGTCTGTACAGCTTTTGTAAAGACAGGATTAGGAAAACGTATGGCATATAACCTTTTACTAAGAGCAGGAGATTCTACTCTAGGGCTTGGATACTTAATGATGATAAGTGATTTAATACTTAGCCCTGCTACAGGTTCAAATTCATCTAGAACAACTATTATATACCCTATATTTAGAAATATAGCAGAAGGTGCAGGTTCTAAACCTGATGATGAGCCTAAAAAATTAGGTGCATATTTAACAGTATTAACATATGTAGTATCTCAAGGGACAGCAGCATTATTTTTGACAGGTATGGCAACTAATGCGATAACAGTTTCTTTGGCGGCAAGTATGTTAGGTGTTAACTTAACTTGGGGAACTTGGTTTATGGCATCAGTCGTACCAGCAGGTTTATTCTTACTAGTAGCACCACTTATAGTATATAAGATATACAAACCAGGTTTAACTCATTTAACAGATATTAAACCACAGATAAGAAAAGATTTAGAATCATTGGGTACTATTACAAAACATGAAAAGATATTAGTCGTATTCTTTATTCTTGCAATTCTTGGTTGGATGTTTGGTGAAAAAATACCTTTTATAAACTTAAATATGCAGGTAGTAGGATTTGTATTCTTAGCATTAGTCCTTATAGCAGGTATTTTAGATTGGGATGATGTTATTGGTGCTAAAGGAGCATGGAATATATTTATATGGTATGGTGCATTTTATGGTATTGCTGGCTCATTAGCTGATGCAGGTTTTTACACTTGGTTAGCTGATAAATTGGGGGCTGTACTTAATCTATCAGATGTAAATGGATTATTAGTTACAATAGTTCTGTTATTAGTAAGTTTAGCAGTTAGATACTTCTTTGTATCAAATAGTGCTTTTGTAGCATCTTTTTATCCTGTACTATTTGCAATAGTTTTATCCACTAAAGCAAATCCAATGGTAGTTACATTATTACTAGCATTCTTCGCAAGTTATGGAGCTTTATTGACTCATTATGGAAATGGAGCTGGTCTTATAGCCTTTGCATCAGGATATGTATCTCAAAAAGACTTTTGGAAAGTAGGTACTATCATGGTAATGGTTGCATTGGCAATATTCTTAGTAATAGGTTTACCTTACTGGAAGATAATTGGATTATGGTAAGTACACATCAAATTTATATATTGGAGATGAATAATTATGCTAGATTTACTTATTGTAAATGGTCATGTGATAGACCCTAAAAACAATGTAAATGGAAATAAAACAATTGCTATATACAATGGAAAAGTAACTGAATATAACCATGGTGATAAAGCAAAACACACAATAGATGCAAGAGGTAAATTTGTTTTTCCTGGGTTGATTGATGCACACGCTCATATGTTTGCAGATGGAACTGAAATTGGTATATATCCAGATAGTACATATCTTCCAACAGGCGTTACTAGTGCAATTGATTGTTCAGCAGGAGTAGCAAATTACCAACTATTTAAATCTTCAATTGTGGCTAGGAGTAAAGTAAATATAAAAAGTTTCTTGCAAGTTTGCTCAGCAGGTTTGGTAACTACTAGCTACCATGAATGTATTGACCCAAAGTATTTCAATCATAAAAAAATAGAACGAATATACAATGAAAATAAAGATAATATATTAGGTCTAAAAATAAGATTAAGTGAAAATTTAGTAGAAGGTCTAGGAATAGAGCCACTAAAAGAAACTATTAAAATAGCTGAAAAAATAGGATGTCCTGTTGAAGTTCATTGTACAAATTTACCAGTTCCTACAGAAGAAGTATTAAACATATTAAGACCAGGAGATATATTTGAACATGTATATCAAGGCGTTCAAAATACTATCCTCGACCCAAGTGGAAATTTATATGAATGTGTGAAGAAAGCAAGGGAAAGAGGAATCATATTTGATACAGGAGAAGGTCGAAAACATGGGGATTTTGAAGTCATGTTAAAAGCAAAGGAACAAGGATTTATAGCTGATATTTGTAGTACAGATTTGGTGTTAGATAGCATGTTTAGAAGACCTATATTCTCTCTGCCAAACCTTATGTCTAGATACATATGTATGGGAATAAGTCTATATGATGTTGTGAAAATGACAACACAAAATCCAGCTAAACTTATGAAAATGGAAAATCAGATAGGATGTTTATCAGAAGGTGCAAATGCTGATGTAGCGATATTTGACATCATGGATGTTAAACAAGTTTATACAGATTGGAAAGGTAGTAAATTCGAGGCAGATAAATTATTAAAAACAGAAATGACCATCAAAGATGGATTTATAGTATATTGTGCCCCAGATTACATATATGAAAATTAATTAGGAGGAAAAAAATGGGTTGGAAAATATTATTACCACAAGAAATAATGCAAGAAGGAAGAGATTACTTAGAAAGTAGAGGACATGAACTAATAACTGGTTCAGGTATGGATACTAAAGATATAATAAATGATATAAAAGGTATTGATGCAATTATAGTTAGGTTATCTAAAATAACGAGAGAGGTATTTGAAGCTGCTGATAACTTAAAAGTAATAGTACGTCATGGAGCAGGATTTGATACTGTGGATTTAGAAGCAGCAAAAGAATTTGGTGTTCAAGTATTGTATTGTCCAGTAGCAAATAGTACTTCTGTTGCAGAGGTAACACTAATGTATATGTTATATTGCTCTAGAAATTATACAAAAGTAAGAAAAAGCTTTATAGATGACTATTATAAAGCTAAATTAAGAACTCCTAAATGTGAGCTTGATGGAAAAACTGTAGGAATTATTGGATGTGGAAACATAGGTTCAAGAGTTGCTAAGATGTGTATGGATGGATTTAATATGAAAGTGGTTGCATATGACCCATATAAATCATCTAAAGACTTCCCAAAAGGTATAGAAGTAACTAGAGATATAAACAAGATATATAAAGAAAGTGATTTTGTTTCTGTTCACTGCCCAACAACTTCTATTACTAAAAATTTTATAGGAAAAGAACAGTTTAATATGATGAAAGAAACAGCATTTTTTATAAATGCAGCAAGAGGAAGTGTCGTAGATGAGCAAGCCTTATATGAAGCATGTAGAGATAATATTATAGCAGGTGCTGGTTTAGATGTATTACAACAAGAACCAGTTGATTCCAAAAATCCTATCCTGTATTTAGATAATGTTGTGGTATCCCCTCATATAGGAGCAGCAACTAAAGAAGCTACCAATAGAGCCTCTTTACATTCTGCAATTGGAGTTAATGAGGTATTTGAAGGTAAAAATCCTACATGGCCAGTAAAATCAATAAATTGGGACAATGCAACTATATACAATGATTAGTAAACACTTAATGATTAGTAAACACTTATTAGGAGGAATTTAAAATGACAATAGGAAATAGAGTATATTTAAAAAGAGATTTACCAGATAAAGAACTTGTAAAAAGATTTAGCGTATTACCAGCAGCAAATGTTGGAGATTGTATGTATAGGTCAAGTGCATTAAGTTCACAAATAAGGTTAATGTCTTCACCAAAAAACAAAATGTGTGGAGTTGCATTAACAGTAAAATCAAGACCAGGAGATAATTTAATGCTTCATCAAGCTCTTAATATAGCTCAAGAAGGAGATGTAATAATACTATCTAATAATGGAGATAGAACACAAGCTATTATGGGAGAAATAATGTACAAATATCTTTCAGATTTCAAAAAAGTGGCTGGAATAGTAATAGATGGTCCAATAAGAGATATTGATGTTATATCAAAGTCTAATTGTCCAATATATGCTACAGGAACTACTCCAGGTGGTCCGTATAAAGAAGGTCCTGGTGAGGTAAATGTACCTATATCTATAGGTGGAATTGCTGTTAATCCAGGAGATATAATACTAGGAGACCAAGATGGTGTAATAGTAATTCCTAAAAATGATGCAGTAGACCTTATTGAGAAGGCAGAAGCAAATGCTCAGCAAGACCATGCTAAGGTGCTAAATGCTTCTGAGGGAACTGCAAATAGAGATTGGGTAAAAGAAACGTTAGAAAAAAAAGGTGTAGAAATTATAGATGATGTTTACAGAGCTTAATAATAAATGACCTTTGCTCTATGTCTATAAAATCTTTATATATATAAAGATTAAAATACGATTAACTATCAATTTAGTTAATCGTATTTTTAGTTTATTTAATGAAAATTTTATTTAACTACTATCTTATTCATTATTATTCTATCTTATGAACATCTTATTTAACTACTATCTTATTCATTATTATTCTATCTTATGAACATCTTATTTAACTACTATCTTATTCATTGTTATTCTATTTTATGAACATCTTATTTAATTATTATCTTATTTAATTACTATTCTATCTTATGGACATCTTATTTAACTACTATCTTATTCATTACTATTCTATCTTATGAACGTTTATTTAATCACTATTTTACTTAGCAAGTATTTAATTTGAAAGAGCATACTTTTTAAGTTTACGCCAGAGTGTAGTCGTACTAATCCCTAATTGACTTGCAGTAGCAGATTTTGCTCCATTATTTTTCTCTAATGTCTCAAGAATTAATTTTTTTTCATAATCCACAATTTTATTATCTACCAAAGTAGGAGAATAATCTATTGTGGTTGCTGAATTTATATCCTTTCTAAAATGTGGTTCAGAAATTAGTATATCAGAAACTAAATACTCATCTATAAAATTATCATCACACATAACTACCAATCTTTCTACTATATTTTTTAGCTGTCTTATATTACCAGGAAAATCATATCTACTTAATATTTTAAGTGCAGAATCAGATATTGACACTGGTTTGTTATATTGAGATATAATAGCATATGTCAGTTGTTCTATATCTTCTTTTCTCTCTCTAAGAGAAGGTAAATCCAATTTCAACACACAAAGCCTGTAAAATAAATCTTCTCTAAAGTTATTATTATCAATCTGCTCCACTAAATTTTTATTAGTAGCTGTTATAACCCTTACATTAATAGGTACAACTTTAGTATCACCTATTCTAGTAACTTCTCTCTCCTGTAATACTCGAAGCAGTTTTACTTGTACATCTTTAGAAATCTCTCCTATTTCATCTAAAAATATAGTTCCATTATGTGCTAATTCAAAGACACCTGCTTTCCCTTCATTTCTAGCACCTGTAAAAGCACCTTTTACATACCCAAACAGTTCACTTTCAAGTATGTTCTCAGGTATCGCTGCACAGTTTATAGCCACAAAAGGTCCATCAAATCTATTACTGTAATTATGGATACTTTGAGCAAATATTTCTTTCCCAGTACCAGATTCTCCAGTAATTATAATTGTAGAATCAGATTTAGCAAATTTCTTTGCCATGTTTACTGAGTGCATCAATGTATCACTTGAACCTAATATATCGTTAAAAGTACTCTTTGCACAGTGAGATTTTGAAATCAAACTTTCTCTTATTTCTTTTTCTGTAGATTGAATATTTTCTATGTCTTGTATAGTTGCAACACATCCAAAATGTAAATTATCAATTATAATAGGAAAACAGTCAAATGTAAGAGAAGAACCTTTAAAATTAATTATGTTGTTGCATAGAGAGTGTCCATTTTTAAGTGAATCTAAAATATCACTAGAGGTTAAATAATCTTTTATAAATTTATCAACTTGGTTAAATAGCAACCTTTTTGCTTGATTATTTATAAAAAGTGGTGAGTGATTTTTATCAATGGCAATTATACCACTATGAGTACATTCTAAGATTTCTTCTGTAATAGAATTACTTATTCTCTTTTCAATCCCTATGTTATATAGATGAATTGCTTCATTTATAGATGCATGAATAGAAGATTTTTCAACTTCCGTCTCTATACAAGGCTTATTGTATTTAGAAGTGATTTCTTTTGTTGTTTTTCCACCTATGAAAATCTCAATGCCATTGTCAATTAATTCTTTTATTTTATGTTCAAACTCATAAAGAGAGTTTAATTTAGGTATTTCCAAATCAAAATTTGAGATTTCTTTGAATCGCTTAGCAGTTTTATATGATGATTCTAGACCTATAAATCCTACTTCCGAAGAATATTTAAGTGCTTTTTTATATGAATAAAATATGTCTTCGTATTTGTATCCAATGTCTACTATGGGTATTGAAACATGATTACGCAATAAATCAACATTTTGACCACGAGTAATTATTACTTTAGTACCAAGATTGATTAGATTGTCTGCTAGTTCTATGGTTTCTTTACCTGTAGCAATATATGATGGAATTTTTATGTGTAATTCTTCAAGCACTTCATATACAGTATCTGAAAATAGCTTAGAAGGAGCAATAACTACTATCTTGTTTTTCATCTTATAAAACCTCCTTTTATTAGTTCTTATATAACTGGTTTCTTATTTTATTTAAAGTTTCTTTATAATTTCATCAAGAATATAGGAATTATAAAGAAACAAAGTTCTAGTTCATTATAGTATATTAATTTTTTATTCTAGTTAAATTTAATAGTTAATTTAATGATTTAGTATGAGAATTCTAGTATATCTTTTTATTTCTAGTTAATATCAAAATTATTTTATATTAAATTTACACAGTTAAAAAGAGTCTTATAATTGTAAATAAACCATTACAAAACTCTTTTTAGACTATAAATTATATTATATGTAAGCTTCTTCCCAATTTACTACCCAGTTTTCCAATGAGTCTATCTTCTCTGCCGTTAACTCCTCTTCATGAAATGACACTAATAAATTCTTTATAAAAATATTCTTCAAAAGGCTTTGTACATTTCTTGATATAAATTCAAAGTACGTATTTTCTTTGATTGCAACTGTATAATACATACATTTACTCGTTTCTTGTACATATAAGAATTTTTTCTTTGACAATCTTGATAAAGTTTTTAAAGCTACTTTCTCTGGTAAATTATGCTCTTCCTGCATATAATCAATAACCTCATATGAATTTGTTTTTATATCTAAATTCCAAATAAATTTCATAATAACTAACTCTAATTTTGATAATTTTTTTAAACACATAGTTATCACTCCACTTCCTTATCTATATAATTAGATATTACAGTAATAATTTCACAAAATCAATTACAATAATTATTATATACTGTAAAAATAATAAAAAAATATTTATAATGTAATAAAGTTCACAATTATTATATTTTTCAACTTAAGTATTATAAAACTTTCAAATTGTAGTATATAAACTATTGTCTAAAATACTTGTAATACTCTATTTCATATCTAAATCAAAGATACAATTTAGAATAAATTATATATTTTACTATGTTTGCTTGACAGTATTTTTTTTAGAGCATAAAATAGTACTTGTTAGATAACAATTACTATTTTAAGGAGTTGAGCTTATGCCACCTAAAATAAAAACAGATAGAGATGCAATCATAAATGCAGGATTTGAAGTAGCAAAAAATGAAGGTGTTACTGTCATCACTGCTCAGAAAGTTGCACTAGTACTAGGTACATCAGTTGCCCCAATTTTTCGAGAATTCCAGACAGTTGAAGATTTGCGTGTTTCTGTAGAGGAAAAAATCCATACATTTCATACTCAATATATCAGTGATTACTCTTTAGATGATTCTGATTTTTTAACTTATGGACTTGGATATATTAACTTTGCCAAAGAATACCCAAATTTGTTTGAAGCTATTATGCAACACAGTACTATAAATTATAATTTAGATGAACAGGCATCCAAACAACTTGCTTTTGTGGTGAATAGTGCTGCTAGTGAAGGTTCGCTTAGTTTTGAACAGGCAAAAGAATTATTTTATAACATATGGATTTATACTCATGGTATTGCTTGTTTAGTCTACAAAGGAAGTCTAACTCTTACAGTTGAAGAAGAAAAACAACTACTTATTACTGCTTTCAATGCTTTTATTACAAAGTACAAAAAGTAAGAGTACATATCATTAAAAATAAAGGTAAGATTATCTCAAGATTAAAAATATAAACTAAAGGAGACTTATTTATGAAAGCTTTCTATACTTTTGTACAACTATGTAGTATTATCATATTTGCTACATTGTGTTCTTTTACGCCCACTGCCATATCATACTTTCTTCTTATAATTTTGATTCTTAGAATGATTCTATTTATACGCCCTACAAAAGGAGAAAAAATACAAGATTTTCAAGAACCTCAAAAGATTTTGTTGGTTATTGATATGCAAGAAGCTATGTGTGGAAAAGATGGAATTTATCCTCAAAAAGAGGAATTTGTAAGTAGTGTAAATAGAGTTATCATTGAAGCTAAAGAACAAGGACAAAAAATAGTATATATCTGTCAAGAATTTAATCACTTTGATTTTCTATTTTGCCTTATTTCAATGGGTGGTTGCCTTTTTCAAGGGTCAAAGGGAGCTTCCATTTGTAGTGATTTAAATGTCGAAAATAATGAAGTGTTTGTTAAACATCAGCAAGATGCCTTTACATCCAAAAGTTTTAGTGAATACCTAAAAGAAAATAGAGTTGATACAATCTCAATTGTTGGATTAGACTCATCAGCTTGTGTTTATAAGACAGCATTAGGAGCAATAAACAGAGGGTACCATGTTAATATCATAAAGAATGGTGTTCTTGGTAAGAGTGTAAATTCTACAGAAAAGGCTTTGAAAAAATTATCGACAAAGGGTGTTTCAATTTATTAGCCCAGAAATAGTAAGTTTTAATTAATGGCAATTAGTGAACTAAACTAATTGTCATTAATTCTATAAAATCATAATTAAACTAATTTGTTAACTCAAAATACTAATATAGTATTATACCACATTTCCTAAAGCTTACCTGCCTTAGTTGCAAAATGTGTTACACCTAAACATCCAATGGCTTTGACCAATACTTCTTGAATGATTACCTTTTTTATCACATTATACTTTGTTTTATTTTTTAATAAAATTTAACATCATACAATCGTATTACATTAGCTTTATATTTGACTTTGTAACTTAAAAGTGCTAGTTTAAATGTATTAAATATACTTTATCTAAGGAGATGTACGTATGGTAATAGTAAACATAACATATACAGTTGAACTAAATAAAATTGAAGAAAAACTAGATGCACATATAGAATTTTTAAATAAATATTATACAAATAACAAATTTATATGCTCTGGAAGAAAAAATCCTAGAGTAGGTGGAATAATTTTATGCAATACTGATAAAGAAGAAGCTAATAAAATTATACAAGAAGACCCTTTTTATATTAATAAGCTTGGTGATTATGAGATTATTGAATTTGAAGCATCAAAGATTAATAATAAATTAATAGCTGAAAAGTTAAAATATTTATAGATTACATAAATAAAGTTATTAATTTAATAATTAAAATTAACTACTAAAATGCCCTTATAATTCTATTTAATGATTATATGGGCATTTATTTTATGCAAAATCTCCAATAGCTATTGCAATAGCTACTTTTCCAGATAAATCTTTAATATCATTGGCACTTATAATAGGTTCTTTGATAGAGTTACCTATATTATTTTTAGTTACTAGAATTTTATTAAAAATAAAAGGTATGAACAATGTGATTAGCAACTAACTTCGACTTTACAGATATGTTCGTAATAAATTTAATATCCTTACAACTTAAAAATTTAATATCAAAATTAATATCTTTACAACTTAATAACATCTTTAAAACTTAACAATATCCTTAGAATTTAAATAAATAGATTCTAAGGATTTTTTTATTATTTATCTTTAATTTTCCTGCTTCATATTCAAACATGATTTTAAGTAATTTAAGAAATTATTGTAGATTATTTTAAATCACATAATACTATTTGATAATAATACTATTCAATAACTATATTTTTTAATGCCTCAGTTACATTTTTTTGAAACAATCCGCCATGACTAAAAATTACTTCCTCTATATCATAATTGCTTATATTTTTGATAGCATCTGCCAACTCTTGTTTGTTGCTATGCATCACATCAACTGGCTCGAGTTCCCCATCCTTTATTTGTAACAAATCTCCAGCAATAAGTACTTTAGATTTCTTTAAATAAAGGCATATATGACCTCTAGTATGCCCACCTGTATGTATAACTTCTACTTCCTCACCTAAATTTAAAACTTCATGGTTATCCAAAGACACATCTACTTTAGTGTATGATGACTTAAATCCAAGTCCCATAACATTTAACATACTAAGCATCTTATTATCAATATTGTCCACCATTTGCTCTAACATATAAAGTTTATAAGGCGTTTCTTCCCCTGTTATATAGCTAACTTCACTTTTGTATGCGTATACTTTGATATTATTCTCAGACTTTTCTCTTAAGTAATTTATATTTCCTATATGGTCTATATCATGATGAGTGATTATTATATTTTTTAATTTATTGAAGCTTGTATTACTTTTGTTAAGAGCCTCCATTATCAACTCCCCTTGCCCTGGCAGACCAGTATCGACAAGAGTTGCCTCATCTTCTGTATAGATTACAGGAATATACATAACTTTATTTTCGCCCAATACATGTGATGAAACTTTTAAAACATCTAATCCTTTTGTTAAGTTCATAATATTTCTCCTTATAATTACTTAATTAGAGGTCAATTTAATTAAATAAATTGAAAAAACATAGATTATCCTCTAGTTATATTTTATTAATAAAAAATTGTTAATACCTAGTATATCACTTAAGTTGAGGGATTACTCGACTTGATTTTTTTGTTATTTTGTGGTATAGTAATTAGTATAGAAGTAAGTAATTATAAGCTTTACAACCACTTTTATTTTTTCTTATTATTCTTTGATTTACTCTCGTATTTATATTATTAAAACTAAAAGAATATGAAAAAATATTACACTACATTATAGATGATTATTTATAAAGAAAAGAATATTATTTAATTAATAAAATTTAATTAATAAAAAACATTAGCCATATGACTAATGTTTTTTTAATTTATATGCATATTGATTCATTTATATGCATGTTAATTCATTTATATAACTCCTTAGATTTCTGTTTTAATAAGGTGATTTTTTGAAAATAATTTGAAATACAGCTCACAATACACACAATCATCCCCATAATTGATAAATAATCAATGAAAAACAAAATTATTGGGCGTTCTTTATCAAAGAATACAAACTGATTAACAAGAAACATATAATCTATAATGTTTTGCTGTACAAATGCATAAACACCATAAACAACTACCACAGTAGAAATGATTCGCAAAATCCAAACTCTAATCTTTGAATTTTTAATATAAAACACACTACTTACAGTATTTATCATGATTCTCCAGTGAAGACCAAGATGTATTGACATCAACACAAATCCCCAATAAGAAGCAAGTAAATGTACTGTTCTAGCTAATGATACCCCATTATGTATTGGTAGAAAAATAAAAACATGATTTGATAGAATTATTCCACTGACCATTAAACACATCATACAAACAAGTAGTAAAACATTTACTATCAGTAAGATAATTCTAGTGCATGAATACCGACCTTTTAGTATATTTTTATACCATCTATAATTTAAAATATTATGCAGAATGAATATAATAAATATCACCAATCCCAGCCATTCATGTGTAGACTTACCCACCAGTTCATATGCCATTATAATTGGTAACATTCCAATCATTCCAACATCAAGAAGGATTTGCAAGATTCTTTTTGGGGACATATTTAAGCACTCCTTTAAAGTATATAACTTTACATTTTTTCTATAGTAACTCTAACTCCCTTCTCCATATTACTCAACTCTTCTAAACCAGATTCAAAATGCCCCATAGGAATCAATCCATTGGCATAAGGTTGGTCTTTGTAATATATTGCTAGATTGCCCCAAGGACCATAACATGTAATATCTCCAATATCTGGGTTATAGCCACTAGGTGCTTCTTTTTGAGAAAGTTCTGTTGGAGTATAGGCAATTTTTTCTGCACCTGCAAAGTCATCAAAGGAAACTGTTATTGGAAGCTGAACAATCAAACTTTGTGTAGTTGGATTATTTTCAAGCACAGCAATTGCTTCTTTATCATCAAATGTTAACTTAATACGGATTTCATGTTCATTTATTTTATCAGGACTATTTACTTTGTCAATAGAGTTTACTTTATTCGTAGAATTTACTTTATTAGTAGCATTTATTTTATCAGTGGCATTTGTACTTTGATTATTTGGGACTTGAGATAGTGCATTTAAATCATCTGCCTTTGTTTTAGCTGATGATGTATTGTTACATGCTGATAAAACAAAGCTACTAGTTAATATAGCTAAAAATATAATCCATTTTCTTATTTTACGCATACAAAATCCTCCTTTTATCTATAAGTAAATCTCGTTTGTCAATCAATGAAGTTCATGTTTTTCAACAATTTATTTTCTTATATGTTAGTTTTATTAAATAGATTTTCCCATTTCGTAAGCCTTTTTCAGTATATTTGTATCATTTTTAATTGCACCAATTTGGTCTAAGCCAGTCCCTCTTACTACACCAGCCAATCTTGCTTTTTCAAAACAGTCAATCCATCCCTGCAACCCTTTAAGTGCACCATCCATGGCACTTTCATTAACATCTGCTGCTGTTGCAAGTAGATAAATATCACTAAAAGCATACTCAGCTGGAAAAATTGGATTTGTTCTATCCAAAAGTGTTTTCATCTGTCCAGTCATCTCATAAAAATATATTGGACTAGCAAATACAAGTACATCAGAATTACACATCTTTTTAATAATGTCATTTGCATCATCTTTTAGTACACATTTACATGTTGTTTGGCAAGCAAGACATCCAGTACAAAACTGAATGTTTTTATCATATAGAGTAATCTTTTCTACTTTATTACCTTGTTCTCTTGCCCCTCTTGCAAATTCATCTGCTAGTTCTTCAGAGTTCCCATTTTTTCGTGGACTAGTAGATATTATACAAACATTTTTTCCCATAATTTTATTCCCCTTTTCAATTACTTATTATAAATTTATTTTGTTAATCCAAGATTAGACAACCATGTGTTTATCTCATCTTCTGTACCATCTGGAAGTGTTTGACTAATAGCTAGACCATCTTTAATTGTTGCTTGTGGCTGTTCTTTTCTGATGTTCTCAATACTGTTTGAAAATCCACTACCACCACTAGTACAAAATGGTATGATAATTTTATTTGAAAAATCATACTCTTCTAAAAAGCTATACACTGCCATTGGCATGTCACCCCACCAGTTAGGATATCCAATAAAAATTATGTCATAAGAGTCTATATCACTTCTATTAGTTAAAAGTTTTGGACGGATGTTATCGTTTCGTTCATCACGCCCTTGAGTTTCAATAATACTATAATCAGATGGATATTTATTTTCCATCTCTATAAGAGATATATCACCACCAGTTTTACTTTGAATCATCTTTGCAACAATTTCAGTATTTCCTTCAATTACATTGTTTCTAATATTTACACTTGCAGAGGACACAGCTTCTGTTTCATTTGGAGTATCTGAGTTCCCAATACGAGAAAAATAAGCAACTAAGATACGTGCATCTTCTATTTTTATTGCTTCACTATCAGGTTTTAATGATTCACTCGTTTCAGATGTTTTACTTTGAGTAGATTCTGATTCTTGTTGTTTTTCACATGCAACAAGAAAGAATATCAATGTAGAGCAAAGAACCACACCTATCAGCTTTTTGTAATAGTTTATCATTTATATATCACTCCTTAATCGTATGCTTTTTCAAAAATTGCAACACATTCTTCATGGTTCATTTCACAAGGATTTGCAAGGAATAGACCTCCCATAGTATCACGGGCATTTTTTGCTAAAACATCAAGTTCTTCATAAACAATCCCATAATCACTCATCTTCAAGTTATCAACACCACATGCTTTTTGTAGGTCTACTAGTGTTGTGATGAAATCTTCTGGCTTTGAGGAATTCTTCATACCCATAGCCTGTGCCATTCGTATAAATCTTTCATCACAGGCATGTTTATCAATAAAGAATTCATAAAATGCTTTTGATATCATAATTAAACCTGCTCCATGAGGAAGATTCTGATGATATGCACTCATAGCATGTTCCATTGAATGTTTGGCTGTAGTGCTGGTGATTACCATTGCTTGACCAGATAATGTATTAGCAAAAGCAACATGTTCTCTTGCTTTTATATCTTTTCCATCTTTCACTGCACGAGCAAGATAGTTTGCAATATTTTCGATAGCAGTTAAAGCAATCATGTCACTCATAGGATTCGCAAATTTGCTAATATAGACTTCTGTTGAATGAAATAGTGCATCAAAACCTTGATATGCAGTATACTCTGAAGGTACAGTTGTCATAAGCTCAGGGTCTACAATTGCTAATACAGGAAAAAGTCTATCATCTCCACCAAAACCTATCTTCTCATTTGTTTTATCATTGGTAATAACTCCCCATTGGTCAACTTCTGAACCAGTTCCAGCAGTAGTTGTAATACATACAAGTGGAAGAGGATTTTTTACAAGCAGTTTTTCTCCACCTGTACCACCAAACATGTAATCCCATATATCTCCATCATTTGTGGCCATTGCAGCCATTGCTTTTGAGGCATCCATTACACTACCACCACCTAAAGCAATTATAAAGTCACAATTATTGTCACGTGCTATTTTAGCACCTTCCATAATAGTAGATTTAATAGGATTTGCCTGTACTTTATCAAACAATACAAATTCTACTCCAGCAATTTTAAGCTGTTCTTGTGTTCGATTAAGAGCTCCACTAGTATGCGTAGATTTTCCATTTGAAATGACAAGTAATGCTTTTTTCCCAGGTAAACTCTCTCTATGGAGTTGATTTAGTTGCCCACATCCAAATTTTACACGTGTTGGTATAAAAAAATTAAAGTTAGTATTCATTTTATTCACCTTTCCTTTTTGTATTTTAATTTTTATTTTCGGTGTTAAAAATCAAGTAACAAAGTTTTTGATTTTTATTAATTTTCCTAAGAAACACATATCTATAATTTAAGGAGCATATACTTATAATTTGATGATAGAATATGCTCATTTTAAATTTTAGATAATAAAACTATATTGATTTTGTTTATCAATTATAGTATCATCCCTTTCAACTACATTATAGAATCTGGCTATTCAAATATCAAATACCTATATTAAATCTATTGTTATGCTTTATAAGCATAGCTTTTATTTCTGTTTAATTATCACTCACTTTATCACCCTTTTACTTTTGATAAATCATGATATAAAAGTGACCTAATCAAAGCATGAAAAATGACTAGGACATGAAATCGTAGTATAATCTATTACAAGAAGTTAGCTGATAAATTTTAATTTTTAAAGGAGAATAAGGGATATGATATTTAAAAATACTCCTGAACTAAAAACAGAAAGACTCATATTAAGAAGGTTTACTGAGAATGACATAGAAGCTTTGTTCAAAATTTACAGTGATAAAGAGATGTAATGAAGCAATTAGGTATGAGCTATCAATATTCTTATGAAGAACAATGGCAACCAAAAGGCATATTAGTTACATTTAGAATGTATCAACTAAATCTTGATGGTAGGAATGATAGAGTATATAAAAAGTATTGGGATAATTCAATGGTTCACTTTGTTGAGAGGGGTGTTTAAATTATGATTATTTTAATTGCGGGTGCTTCTCATACTGGAAAAACTTTATTTGCACAGAAAATATTAGAAAAATACAAATATACATATCTATCTATTGACCTATTAAAAATGGGACTTATACGAAGTGGAAATACTACGTTAACATCAGAAGATGATGAAGAGCTTGTACCCTATCTATGGTCTATCGTCAAAGAGATTATAAAAACAGCTATAGAAAATAATCAGAACCTTGTAGTTGAGGGATGTTATATTCCATTTGATTGGAAAAAAGATTTTGATAGTAAGTATATAAAAGAAATTCAGTATTATTGCCTTATTATGACTAAGGATTATATAGAAAGACATTTTTCAGATATTAAAAAATATGCAAATGCCATTGAAAGTCGATTAGATGATTCATTCTGCACAATGGAATCTACTATTGAAGAAAATACTAAAAATCTACAAATGTGTAAAAAGTATGACTGTGACTATGTCTTAATAGAAGATGAATATACTGTGGATATTAGTTTTTGATATTATGTTCTTATTAATTTTAAAATATAACGAAATGAAAAAGGAAAAACGGTATAACATAAAGAAGATGTTATACCGTTTTTCCTTAAAAAGACATTCTTACTGTCACAAACTAAGTAAGTATTTATCATAGACTAGCTAATTACTTATCACGAACTAACCAAATATAAAATTTATTTACATCCCAATATTTAATTCCCCATTTTCTTTTTAATTACAAAACCCATCTACAACATAGGTACCATAATACCAGCCACTACAATGGAAATCATACAAGCCATACCACCAACTACTAACTTAGGCATTATTTTAGACATCAAATATGCTTTTTCTTCTTCCGTTTCTCCAATAGCATTACACACTTCATTTGAAATCAAATATGTAGTTGGGAATCCCAACATCTGACAGAATCCTACTCCAAAAGCAAGAGGCTTAGAACCAATGATTTTCCAACCAGGAAGTACCTTCATCACAAGGAATATCCCAATAATAGAAACTGCGAACATACCTACAATTGGTACAAACAGACTAATTAAATCTCCCAAAGAAACTTTTGCTAAAGAAGGAATAACAGCTGCAAATACAACCATGTTGATAAAACCTTTGATTTTCCCTTTTTCTAAAATATCTTTTGGTACAATACCAATACGAGTTACAAGCACACCAACTATAAGACATACAATAGAATAATTCACATGGATAACCTCTGAAAGCTCATATCCCAAATAAGAAAATATAGCTATAAAAAATATACAAACATTTGTAGAATAATATTTATCATACTTCTCACAGAATACTTGCTTTACTTTTTCCCCTGTACCCTCTGCTTCTTTCTTATCATTATCGACATTGGCTAAATCAATCCCCTTTGATTTTGCTTCATGATACTCTACTAAAAGACGATTTGCTTCTTGTAGTGCAGCTCTAGAGGCAATTGGTGTACCAACAAACTTTTGGATTGCAAATACAACTGTTGCTGTAGCCGCCGCAAGTGTCAATCCTTTTTCTAATGCTGCTTGTGTCATAATAGTAGTAGCAGGTAATGCTCCATTGATAACTGGTATACTTGTCAACACTGTTGCTTTTCCAAACAAAGGAATACAAAGTGAAACACAAACTATAACTGCCACAATTCCAAGCCATGCTGTCAACACAGTTCTCCATTCATCTATAAACTGTCTAACATTCAACATCGTTCCCATACTAAACATAATCATTGGAACACTCCAACTTGCAGCTGCTGTCATACCTGCTCTTTCAATAATATCCCCTGGTATTACCTTTGTAACAAACAGAATCAAAAATAAAAGTAATGTCACAAATACAGCTGAAACCTTTGCTTTTGTTTTACTTGCAATCAAATCCCCAATGGCAAATAAAACTAATACGACACTAAACCATAATAACATATCACTCATAGAATAACCCCCTTATAAATATCTTTCAAACCAATCTACAATGGCATTGGCACGTACAACTCTATTAGATGGTCTTCCGTTTCTAGACAACCCATGTGTATCCCCGTGGAACAAATACATTTCCGTATCTACACCAAGCTGTTTTAATGCAGTGAACATTTGGAAAGTATCTCCCATAAAACATCTATAATCCCTATCGCTATGCAAGAATAAAGTTGGTGTCTTTACATTTTTTACATACTTAATTGGCGAATGGTTCCAAAGAACTTCCTCATGATTCCAAGGTGTCTTATCTCCACAAGTTTGCTTCATAATTCTATCACCAAAGTCAATAATTAAAGAAGCTGTAATCAAGTTGCTAATACCTCTTTGAGAAGCAACTGCTTTGAAACGGTCTGTATGACCAATTATCCAGTTTGTCATATAACCACCATAACTTCCACCTGCAACACCTAAGCGGTCTGCATCAATTCCAGAATATCTCTCAATGCAAGTATCTACAAATTCCATAATATGGTCATAATCAACATATCCCCATCTTTCTACCATTTCCAAGAATTCTTCACCATAACCATCACCACCATGAGGATTACAATAAATAACGTACATTCCTTTTGCGGTTACACATTGCTTTAAGTGTGTAAACATATAACCATATGCCCATTTAGGTCCACCATGAATGAACAATACAGCAGGATATTTTTCACCTTCTTTGGCATCTATAGGTGGTATAACAAAACCATCAACTTCTTCTTTATTCTTTGCTACAAATGTCAATTTCTCAGGTAGTGAAACCTTATGACTGTCCAAGTATGGTTTAGAGAAAGAAGTCATTTTTTTCATTGCACCTGTAGCCATATCAATGCTATATATTTCTGCCAATTCATAATCTTTCAACATGACTGTGTACATAGTGTTGTCATAAATATCAAAAGATGTAAAAGCATCCACTTTTGTGATGATGCGTATATTACCTGTTTTTGTGTCAAACTCATCAAACTCTGTCATAGTTCTACAAATCCTTGCACCAATAAACTTATCTCCTATAACTTTATTACTACGTCCACCACCATATACTGCATCTACGTCCAGTAATGTAGCATACATGCCGTCTGGACTAGCAATCATATTCATTTCACCAGTATTCAAGTCAAGCATAAAAATATCATGATTTTGTGTAATAGAACGGTCTAATATAGAAGCTTGTAACATTACTCTATCTTCACCAATATATTTTACTAAGCTGATTTGATATTTTCCTTGTGGTATAAGTTCTCTTGTTTTACCACTATCTACATGGTATTCCCAAAGACCAGAAAAAGGCGTCGCACAATCTTCATAAATCTGACCAGAATATAAAATTCTTTTCTTATCAAGAGAAACATCTATACCTGCTACCTCACAATATTTTGGTGTAATGGCTTTTGTTTCTCTTTCTCCTTCTTGATACAATTCCAATGTTACACGTCTTCTTTGAGAGAAATTTTCCCCATCTCTTATAAAAGGTTTATCTGTAAATGTCCAGTAATCTACTCCTTCTACTGCTCTGTCTGGTTCTATTTTTTTAGCATCTGTTGGATTTTTTGTTGTAAATAACCACAATTTATTTCCAAGTGACATAGGTACACTACAGGCTTTTGGAATAGAAAATGCTTTTTTTGCTTCTCCTCCTTTTATAGAAATAGTGTAAAAATCTGTTGTACCTGCTTTGGGTTTATCTCTTTTAGATGTAAAAAGAAGTTCTGTATTAGAAATCCAGCTAAATGATGTTACATCTTTTGTTTGTGTCATATGTATTTGTTTTTCTGTTTTAGTATCCATAGCATATAAGTCATGTTCATAGCAGTCTTTTTCCTCATTGATATTTGATATAATATAAGCAATATGTTTTCCATCAGGTGAACAAGAAATATCATGTGGAAATATATATTCAAAAATATCTGAACTTTCAATCTTTAGTTTTTCCATTTTTGTATTCTCCTTTCTTTATTTTCCTTTTTTCTGTATTATTTTTTTTAGTTACTATATTTATATAGGAGTATTTTTTAATTCACATTATTATCTTTCCCTATACGTATTATTGACTTTCCTTAATGTACATTATTATCTTTCACTATACATATTATTGAACTTTCCTTAATGTACATTATTATCTTTCACTATACATATTATTGACTTTCCTTAATGTACATTATTATCTTTCACTATACATATTATTGACTTTCCTTAATGTACATTATTATCTTCACTATACATATTATTGACTTTCCTTAATGTACATTATTATCTTTCACTATACATATTAGTGAACTTTCCTTAATGCACACTATTGTCTTTTATTAATACACATTACTTTTCTTCTTTTATGTACATTGAAAACCAATCCATCATTTCAACTAGTCTTTGTAGTTTTTGTTTTGGTCTACCTGAGCGAGATAACTCGTGATTTTCACCTTCAAAGAGACAAAGTTTTGTAGGACATCCATGAATTTTTAATGCAGAAAACATTTGGAATGCTTCTTGCATATAGCATCTGTAATCTTTTTCACCATGTAAAAATAAAGTTGGTGTAACACACTTATCGGCATAGGCTAAAGGAGATTGTTTCCATTGCAATTCGTGGTCTTCCATGTGAGAAGCACCTGTTTGTCCTTTGCAGAAATAATAACCAATGTCTGTTGTACCTTCCATACCACTCCAATTTGCAATAGAACGTTGAGCACAAGCAGCAGCAAAACGGTTTGTATGACCAATAATCCAATTTGTCATAAATCCACCATAACTTCCACCTTCCACAGCTAGTTTTGTTTCATCAATGTCTGTGTATTTTTCAAGTACTGTATCTGTAAATTCCATAAAATCTATGTAATCAATATCCCCAAACTGTTTTCTAATATCTGCAAAATCATTGCCACGACCTTCAGAGCCCCTTGGATTACAGAAGAAAACAAAGTAACCTTGACTTGCAAATACCTGTATCTCATGCATAAAATATGGTCCATATGTTAGTCTTGGTCCACCATGAATCGCTAATATAGCTGGATATTTTTCCCCTACCTTATAATCTACTGGTTTGTATACATATCCTTGTATTTCCCAGTCAGCACTTCCTTTTGACTCGATATATTCTGGTACAGAAATTTTATATTCATCTAAAATATGGTCATTTAAATGTGTTTTCTTACACAATGCTCCATTTTCTACTGTATAAACTTCAGGTAATCCGTTTTCTGAGCAGCCTATACATACAATATTTCCATCTTTCACATCTATAAAGTCAACTGAACCTGTTTGTGTAACTTTTTCCTGTCTTCCTGTTGGTATATGTATTCTTTCAATAATGCAATCCATATTTACTGTAGAAGTATAATAAATATATTCACCATCTACTTTTGTTGTCTGACCAGCACCCATTTTAATATCAGATGTTACTGTATTTCCAATACAATGATGCTGATGTTCTGAAAGTAACTTCATTTCTTTTGTATCAATATCTATTGTATAAAAATCTCCATTTTCTCCATTCCCATAAGATAAAGCATCAGTTAAATTTAGTATTGCTTGATTTTTATATAATTCAAAACCTTTTACAATATACTTATCTTTTTCTAAGATACAAACATTCTCATTAGTATTTGTATCAAATACATAAACGCCATTTTTTAGACCTTTTACATCTTCAAACTCTTGACCTACATATAAGATTTTGCCATCACTTATTTTCATACCTACAACATTAAACATAGGTGCTGTAATTGGTTTTAAATCTTTTGTGTTGCTGTTGTATAAGTATAGACGTTTTCTTTTTCTACTGATATATCCTTCACCATTGACAGCATAAGGAATTTCTTTGAAATGCTCATAGTGTCTTTTATTATAAGCATTTATTTTTTTCTGTTGCTCTTCTTCTGACAATCCTTCCACAACAGGTCTGTCATTATCATAAGAATCAATAACTGCATACAAACCTTTTCCTATAGGATTTAATTTTCCACCTTTGATAGGGAGTGTAAAAAGTTCTTCTGCTTCTCCGCCATGTAAGGATAAAGTGTAATAACTCATACATTGCTTACCATTTTTGATAGCTTCTTTTACTTTTTCATTTCTCAAAGCAGGAAACACAATAGTATTTTCATCTTCCCAAGTATATGCTCCTACAGAGTTTATAGATGTTATTTGTTTTAGTTCACCACTCTTATTGTCTAACACATAAACTTGGCTTGTGTAACCATTCTCTTTGATATCAGCTTTTTTTACAACTAATGCTGTATAGCCTCCATCTGGTGACAACTGGCAATCACTAACAAATTGATATTCCAAAAATGTTTCACTTGTAAATAGCTTCTTCATAGTCTTTTCTATCCTTTCTGTAATAATTTTATTCAAACTCCCTACCACCTCTTTCATTTTTTATTTTAAATTTAAAATAAAAAATTTTAAATTTAAAATAAAAAATTTTATAAAGGCTATTTTTTTAGGAAGCCTTATGGCTTCCCTGTAATATTTCTGATTTACACTATATAAATATATAGAAACCTCGAAATACATTATTCATCTTCACAGAATCGTTTAATAGTTCCTTGAATATGATTTCTCAATTTCTCTACTGCTTTTTTTGTATCTCTGCTTTCAATAAATTTCAATATTTCAAAATGGTCTTGCACTGTTCCTTCATAGTTACGATTTTTTAATGGTCGTATCAGATAATTTACTACTACAAATCTTCCTTGTATACCAACATATACATCATTTAAAATCTCATTATTAGCACCTTCAACAATAGCTTTGTGTAATTTTAAATCTGTAAGTGCAAGTTCTACAGATTTTTCTTGTTTATAGAACTCTTCACATTTATCAGAATATCTTTTTATCACTTCTAGCTTTTGTTGGAATACCTCTTCTTCCTCTTGCATCATTTTTTCTAGAGCATATGTTTCAATCAGTGTTCTTGTTTCACAAACTTGCTTTACCATATCGTATTCATACTCTGGTACATACACTTTACCATTTGTCATAATAGTAAGCACACCATCTTTATTTAACATTTTTACTGCTTGTACTACTGGTGTTCTGCTTACTTCAAATTTTTCACAAAGGTCATTTAGTAATATTTTTTGACCTACAGAGTATTCGCCACGAATAAGACTTTCAATAATCTTATGATATAAAATTTCATCTAAATTTGATTTTACTTTCACTACTATCACCTTATTTCTATTCTTTTGCCATATTATAATAAAACCATAATTTTTAAAATATCATTAGACAAATTAAACTATAAAAGCTTATTATGTCTTAATAACTGGAATAATATGTTACAAAAAGTATAGCATCTTTTTATTCTTTCCGCAATAAATAAAAAATAAAAAATTTTAAATTTAAAATTTTTTATTTTTTCACTTCTTTGGATAATAGTAAAAAAGTATAATAATAGTTAAGTTGTCTTACATTTCTATTTTTAATTTGGATTTTTAATATATTCAGATTACTGTTAATATATTTTAAATCTTATACTATATAAGTTTTATATTTATGATTTTTATCGTTTTATTAATAGAATTTGTAGTTATTAGTTTATTAATAGAATTTGTAGTTATTAGTTTATTAATAGCATTATCATTTTTTATTATGTATTTATCTTAGTCCATTTCATTTAAGGGAGAGTTTGTATTTGTTTTATATGTACATTAATAATCACTCAAATTTATTTTACTTTATATAATCAGTTATTCCTAATCTGTTTCCAAATGGGTCTTCAAATTTAATAGCATTTCCTGTTCCAATTTTAAATGGGTCAGATAAGAAATATATAGAAATAATTGTAAATAAAAAGAAAGGATGGTATGATACTATACTTCTATCACCTAAATCCAAAATTACATTTAAATAAGTCTTTGCTCATTTTAATATTTTTATTTGATTTTCTAATGAAAATTTTTTATAATAAAAACTTGTAAGCTATGATTATACTCTACTTTGAGCCTACATACAAAAGAAAAATAGATACATAAATATTAAAATTTGCTTTGAAATTAGGAGGATATATGAAACTAAATAAAGCTATATTTACAGAAGAACATGCTATAGAAGTTACTAATTGGAAATATGAAGGGGAATATTCAATATACAATCTACCTTCATGGGATGAGATTAAAAAGAATAATTTCTCACTAGCAAAAGAAGATAAAAGAAAAAATTTTATAAGTTTTATAGATGACAATAAAGAATTGATAGGTTTTATAAACTTATTAGATAAAGGAAGCTCTGTATTCTTTGGCATTGGTATAAAACCAGATTATTGTGGAATGGGAATTGGTAAAGAAATAATTAGTTTAGGCTTAGAAGAATGTAGAAATAAATATAGTACTAAACCTATTGTATTAGAAGTAAGAACCTGGAATAAGAGAGCTGTAAAATGTTATGAGTCTCAAGGATTTAAAATAGTTGAGACCAAGATACAAAAAACGTACTTAGGGGATGGAGAATTTTTTGTTATGAGGTATAAATAGTTTCAAAATTAAGTGACCTATTTTTACAACTCCAAGATACTGAATATCTAACAAATTCTTTTAAATTCATTATATTTTTTTATTTCTATATGAAATCTGCTACTATATATATATAATCATAAAGTTTAAGATAAGGAGAATTAATATGTCAAATGATATTAAATTAATAAAGAAAGAAATAAATTATTTTTTATTAATAAATTTTTTACTAATTGCTTTTATATCTATATTTTTATTTTTATCAGTATCGAAACCAAATAATAGCGAATTTATATCAAACTTTTCATTATTATTTATGTATATTCCTGCATTTTCTGCTATTGTTGTCCTAAAAAGAGTTTCTAATTACAAGTTTAATTCAACAGTGGATAAATTTTTAAAGTTTTTTGCTATAGTTACAGTTGTGAGAATAGCAATACCTATAGCTGAAATATTTTTAATTAATAACAGTATTATTTCTGCAACAATAGATACATTAACATCTTTTTATCTTCTAGCTGTTGTTCTTTACAATGAATCTCAATTTGAAGTTTTAAATTTATCTTTATGTAAAAATTTTAAAAAGGTTTTAAGTGTAATATTAATATTCTTGATATTAATTATAGTTAGAATTATTATTAGTAATGAAAATTTATCAATTGATATTATAAATAAATTTGTTATAGCATTTGTAAATATAATTATAAATTTATGTTTTGGTTTTAATTTATTTTTTGGAGAAGAATTTGGATGGAGATACTTTCTTCAACCTAGACTACAAAAGATTTATGGAAAAAAATTTGGTGTAATAGTTTTAGGTTTTATATGGGGAATTTGGCATTTGCCCCTTTGTATTACTTTGTACAGTCCAGAAACTCCATTTTATTGTGTTATTTCCCATATATCATATTGTACCTTTATAGGAATATTTTTAGGATATACTTATCTGAAGACCAAAAACCTTTGGGCACCAATATTAATCCACTTAGTAAATAACAATGTTTATGTTATACTTCAAGGAGGTAACGAATCTATATTTACATTAGAATCACTATTTTGGAGTATTGTAGTTGATGCTATATTGTTTTTGCCATTCTTATTTACTAAAGAGTACAAAACTAATAACCCTGATGAAAGTTCTAACTAGTCTATAAATATGCTTTTTCCGATATTTAATTTTTCCATTATTTTTATTACTGTATTCTCATTTTTTAAATATGATTCGATTGCTTTAAATTTTTGCTCTGATTATACCTTAGTTTTGAACATAACAAAACCCTCTTAGCTTTAGACAGTTTTATATATTTTAATGTCTACTAAGAGGGGGGCATATTTCATGATAAGAATGTCTAAGAACTTAATGTTAAATTTCTTAAGAAAAATATAATTATATAAAAAGTCATCATTTTTTACTATAAACAACTATTTCCATAATATTTTATATGCTTCTCTAAAATCTTCTAAACTTGATAGATATTCAATCAAAGGGTCATAATTCCCTATGCTACATGAATTTAAGGAACTTCTATATAAATCTTCACTATCCCAAGATACAATTTTTATAGGAAGATTATTTTCTAGCATCTGTTTTAACATAACAAATCTACCTATGCGACCATTACCATCTTGAAATGGATGTATCAATTCAAATCTATAATGGAATTCAGCTATAACTTTAATAGTTATTTCATTTTGATTGTAGTACCATTCAATTAACTCATCAAGCTTTGGTTCTACTTCAAATGGCTGTGCTATATTTACATCAGTTCCTAGTATCATATTTGGTATAGTTTTATATATACCAGCCATCCCTCTAGAATGTAAAGTTGTATTAAACATTAAACTTGAATGTGAATTTCTTAAGAAACCATGTGTTATTTTTTCTTTCAATGAATCAATTATTATGTCAAATGCATAGCTAGAATTAACAGTTTCTTGTACATCATCTAAGGTATGTCTTCCTGTAACGACATTCTTATCAAGCAAAAGTGCCAATTCCTCTGTAGTAAAAGTACTACCCTCTATCTTATTGGAATTATAAAGGAAATGATGTTTTAATACACTATAAAGTGAGTTTTTAAGTTCTTTTGTCTCAAGCAATTTATCTAAAAATGTATTGTTCATGTTATCACCTCAATTATTTTGATATTTTTAAATCATTATGTAATTTTATAATAGTTATTTTGAGGTATACAAGATTAGAATTTATGAGCAGTTTGGAATTTTATTATAGTCATAATTTATAAGAATGGTCTATCATTTTATAACTTATTTAATGATTATCCACTTATTCCACCCATATTTACTTTCAATACCCCTCCATTTTCTACTCAATTTACTAATAAATATATACAGCAAATTTCATAACTCATATCCCTCTTATTATATCACTTTACACAACATCTCATCGCAATATTCTATATTCTTTCTACTGACAAAGCTCTTATCTCTTTCTTCAATTTCACTGCCAGAATTGCAGCAGATATAACCATAAACAAATCAGCAATCGGTTGAGCAAAAATCACGCCATTAATCCCCATAATTGATGGCAACAATAATATAGTCGGTATAAAAAACAACCCTTGTCTACTTACACTAAGAAAAGCACCTTCTTTTGCTTTCCCAAGTGCAAGAAATAGTATAGAATAAACTGTACCAAATCCAAAGAAAATAAACATTACACTACTTATTCTAAGAGCAAATGTACCAATTTCTATTACAGAATTATCATTGGCTGAAAACAAAGATATAATAGGTTCTGGAAATATAATTAAAACTAATGACATCAGTAAGCAAAAAATAGTTGTCCACTTTAAAGTAGTATTTATAGCCTCGTTTAATCTCATATATTGCTTAGCTCCATAACTATATCCAGCTATTGGTTGAAATCCTTTTTCAAAACCAAACACTGCATAAGAACCCATTGACATTATACGTGTAACAATTCCCATAGCTGCTATTGCTGAATCTCCATAACCTTGAGCACCTTTATTGGTAAGCCCTATAGCTACACTTGTTAAAATCTGAAATACAAGAGTTGGTATCCCTACTTTAAGTATTTGTAAGTAAATTTCACGTTCAAATCTAAACTCCCTTATAGAAAAATTGAAAATACTTTTTTTCATTAATAGATAAACTACATACATTAAACTAGTTATTGCCTGTGCTATGGCAGTTGCAACTGCTGCACCTGAGATACCCATATCTAATCCATATATACAAATAGGTGCTAATACCAAGTTTAATCCTGCTCCTAATAACATGCTTATCATAGATATTTTGGTTGACCCCTCACTGGTTGCTATATTGTTCATAGTTACATTGAATACATTAAAAATTGAACTTGCTACATAAATCACTGCATACTGTTTTGCATATGGAAAAATGGTATCTGTAGCTCCTAGTGCAAATATGATTTTGTCAATGAAACACTCAATCAATACAATTGAGATTATACCAATAAATATACTTGAATACAGTGCAGTTGATGCTGCATGATTAGCTTGTGAATTATTTCCTTCTCCTAATAGTCTGGACAAGTATGATGATACTCCTCCACCAAATAATAGTGCTATCCCGACGATTACTTGTCCAAGTGGGAATGCAATTGAAACAGCTCCCATCTGACTAGTACCAAGCCCCCCAACAAAGTAAGCATCTACTAAATTATAGAATCCTGTAACTAGCATACCAATCATTGTTGGGATTCCCATTTTTAATAAAAGTTTTTTTATAGGTGTCTCTTTAAGTAGTTTTATACGTTGTTCGTTATCCATGATAAATCCCCCTTCTAAATGTTCTTTTATGTAGTTTATATAACTATCATTTGATTTAGCTTACACAATTCTTATTTATTCTAACTTATACAATTCTTATTTAAGCTAACTTACACAATTCTTATTTATTCTAACTTACACAATTCTTATTTAATCTAGCTTATACAATTCTTATTTAAGCTAACTTATACAATTCTTATTTAAGCTAACTTATACAATTCTTATTTAAGCTAACTTATACAATTCTTATTTAATCTAAGCAAACATTCATATAAAAGCGATAATAATAAAATTCTCTAATTAAACTTATATATAAGCCTTCTTACTCTAAAGGATACTTTAAATGCAAGTTTTCTTATTCTTACGTGAAATAACAAGTCTAATCATTACATGATAGCTACCATCCACTGGAGCAACAGCCTTCTCCATTACTTTTCTAATTTCACTTTCAATCTTTTGAAGTTTATTTGAACCTGCAATTACTAAAATCACATTTGTATGCAGACCAGACTTGATTATACGCAAGTCATTTATTGTGGCATATGAATCAATTTTATGTATTTCTTTTGTAGCTCTTTTAAATATCTCATCAACTATAATTTGGTCTGTAACTAAAAAATCTGTCTGTATGGTAGCATTACATCCCATATCAATATAAAGTCTATAAGAGATTTCATTCGCAACATCATTTAAAATCCTACTGCCTATACCCTCTTTGCCTTCAATGTGCATTGAAATTACAAAATGACCAAGTCCATAATCATGGATAATCAAGTCATTTATCCCTTGTACTTCCTCATACTTCATTGCTATTTTAGTTATTTCATCTACCATTTCTTTATCTGGAGATTTTCCTAATAATCTTCCTCCTATCTCAAACATAGATTTCATACCTGAAACGATGATAAATACAGATACCAATAATCCACACCAGCCATCAATCGCCCATCCTGTAAAATACTCTGTAAGTAAAGATATTACTATTGCTGTTGTTGCAACCATGTCACTGATACAGTCTATGGCTGTTGCTTTCATTGCAGTAGAATCAATTTTCTTTGCGATTTTTCTATTGTAAAAAAACATATATAGCTTAACGATTATAGAGCAAATAAGAATAAAAAGAATTGTAAAACTGAATTCTATACTTTTAGGTGAAATGATTGATACAACTGAATTTCGAGCTAATGTGCTTCCCATAATAATTACAGCAATTGAATACAAAACTCCCATAAACCACTCATATCTTCCATTACCAAAGATATGATTTTCACCTGCCCCAATCCCTGCAATGCAAAAGCCTATGAATGAAGCAAAAGAAGTACCTGCATCAGCTAAATTGTTGAATCCATCTGTAATAATTGCTGTTGAGCCACTTACAGTTCCACACAATAATTTAACCATGAACAATAGAATATTTAAGAATATGCCTACACTGCTACAAAGCTTTGCATAAGCCTGACGCACTATTGGAGATGATATATTTTCTTTATCTTTTATCCACAATCTAGCTAATAATGATATCATTTATACTCCTACCTTTCTTTACATGTGTTTTTTTGATTAGTCATTTTACATGATGAATAACTTTTTTCATTAACCAAATAATTATTTATTTTGCACGATGAATAACTTTTTTCATTAATCAACTAACCAACTATTCAATTCAGTGAATAAATTCATTCATTTGGGTAGTTCAATAATAAATCAATTTTTTTAATTTGTCAACAAGGAATGAATAAATTCACTCGCAAAGATATTTTATATCACTTTTTTATTTATTAAATAGCTCAAATAGATACAGGGTAAATGTTTGATTATACATCTTTAAAACACTTAAATAGGCATAAAACAGTAGGCAATCTCATAGATATAACGACTAAATGAAAAATATAAAATTTAAATAAAAAAATAGTTACTGTTTTAAAATAAAATACAGATGATTAAATTAGATACAATGAAACAGTTAATCTTATAACTCTTAACTACTAAATTAAACTAAAAAAGAGAGTGTCTCAAAATGAACTGTTTAGTTAATGAGGCACTCTTTTTTGTATTAAATCAAATATATTTTTATCATTTCAACAACGAAAAAGAGGCTTATCTCTATTCTGAGATATCCCCTTTAAAAATCGGAATTTTAGATTTTGATGATTAACATTTGATTATAACTCTTATTATAATGTAATTGTTAACCTTTCAAACGCAGACTTTGCCTCTTTTTCTCCAGACAAGCTACCTATTACTACACCTGTATTTGAGTCTTTGACCCAAAGAACAAAGTTATTTTCTGTACCTGCTTCACCCTCAAATTCATAAAAGAAATACTTATTTTCATCTTTCTCTTTATCTTCAAGAACCTTTACTCCTTTATCAGTCTTTATACTTTGATACTTTTCATAACCCTCTTTTGTAGTAAATATTCCTTGTAATACCTCTTCATCGCCCTTTTTCACAGTAAACTTTCCATCTTTCTGTGTCAATGAATATCCATCCGAGGTGTCTAATCTTACCTTTATCTTATCACCAGTTTCAACATCAAATGTATATGACATTGAAGAGCCAGAACAAGAAGTTAACATTATAGTAAATAAAAACATCAAAAACAAAAGCTGTATCTTTTTATGTAATTTCATATTATACTTACCCTTCCATTAGAATAAATCTAAATTATTTTTAAAAATTTGAACTGTATAAAATCTAAAAATAAGTTCGCCTATCCTAATATTTATTTTATTAATAAAACAGACTTTAAAAACTTTCTCTATTAGTTTTGTACATCCTACTTATTTAAAATAACTTGCTTAAGTGTAAAATTTAGTAAGAATATACTCTGACTATATTTGATTTTATAGCAAAAATATCGTTACAATTATAGTATCTTTTTCCAAATTCCGATTTGGTTGTATTGTAGCATACTCATAGACTAAAGTCATTTTTTTATCTTAAGATATACTCCTAAGCAAATACTTTATCAATCTTTCACACTACTTAATTATAACTTATAACTAAAATATAAGGTTCTACAAATTAATCCATCCCTCACCAATCTTATCTGTATCTTCAATTTTTAAGGTACAGATAAACGCATCTTTCATAAAATTAAGGAAAGATACTATATACTCTTTAATATTTTCGTTTGGCATCTCTTCATGAAAAGTATGGATAATACCAAACACCAAAAACTTAGTGTCAAGAGTCACATTTGTACAGTGAAATACATTTTCTCTTACACCCTGCTCTATAATTGGAATCATAACATCAACCAGTTGCTTAGCAACATTGTCTAGTCTACTTGCCCTTATCTCAGAATTTTCATTATACCTTGCTTCAAATTCATGGTGCTTCATTTCATATTCAAACATACGCTTTATGATGGTATTCAACTTATCAACTGCAGGTAAATCCTCTGATATAGGGATTTGTATTTGCTCTACAGCCTTCATTGCATAGTATTCTGAAGTAGCGGCAAATATTTCTATTTTAGATTTAAAATAGCGATAACATAGTCCTTGCGAAACATTCATTTTTTCTGCTATGTCTTGAATAGTTGTATTTTCAAACCCCTTTTCAGAAAATAATTCTAAAGCAGTTTCAATTATTTCTTGCTTTCTCTCTTGAGGTTCTTTTGATATTCGTGTACGTTGTTTATTATTTATTTCTTCATGATTTATATTACTATCTATTATCTTTTTTGTTTTAGCCATAATAATACTCCTTTTAAATTAATCTTATGTCCAATGAATGAATTCATTATCTCTTATCTTAACATTCTTGTCAAGATTCTTAGGAGTTTAGACATAAGAATTTGCATGTTGTCTAGTATATTTTATCCTATAGAATATATTATAACTTTCATTTCTAAAAATTATATTATACATAAAAAAGAAACCACATTCTAGTTTTATACAGAACATAGTTTCTCTAAAAATAATCAAATTTGGATTTGAAATAACCAAAAACAAAACTTTACATGTTTTTAATCTTCCAATTTTTATAGTAGATAATTTAGTTAATTAACTCTTAAATGTTTATCTTCTTTAACAAATTTTCTTCTTATTAAGAAATATGCAACTATTACAATAAGTTCTATAGCTAAAAACATGCCATAAGTGGCTATAGAATCTATGCTCTCTATGCCATTTCTAAAGAAAATTAAAGCCACTCCTGCTGCTAGAATACCTACAGCATTTTTTCTTACAGCATTTTGACCAAATCCATAAAAAGAAGGGAAATTTTCCTTTATCTCAATGAATGTCAAAATTAATCCAATAGCTATAAACAATACTCCTACAACTTCCATAATCATACTAGGCATTTTACACCCTCCTTATTAGAAAATTAACTACTACTATAAAAATATTCATTATTTTTATAATTATATTATATATGTGACTAGATAATTTTGGAAGTATATTTAAAATTAAATTTATATTTTATTTTATCCAATTTCTTGTAGCAAAACTTCTCTAATTGTCATATGAATCTTAATATAGATTTTCAACTTTATAAAACCGTTCATTTTCTAATGTACAAGCAACCTGCAAAATTTAAATACTATTCTCCTTCAACAAACTCAAATAGCTCTTCCACAGTTGTATTAAATATCTTAGCAATATCCATTGCCAATTTTAAAGAAGGATTATAACGACCATTTTCTAAATGTACAATAGTTTCACGTCTTACCCCTACTGACTTTGCAAGTTCTCCTTGTGTCATAAGGTGCTTTTCTCTATAGTATTTAATTTTTGTCTTTAGCGATACTGACACCTAATTGTATATCCCCTTTCTATCAAAATATATAAATAAAAATAACTTTAACAAAGATTGAATAAACAAAATAACTAATAAAAACATACCTAAATTTAAATTCGATACATTTATATCCAGTGTTGCAAGGGATACAGAGATTATAACCATAGAATAAAACAATACTTTTATCGCAATCCCATTAACTCTTGATAGTATGTATTTAGATGCTTCATCGACCAAATCATCATTCTTTTGGTCATAAATCCATTGACATACTACAGCTACTACCCAAATAATTATAGGAATATACTCAATATTACTTCCTTTAAAAAAATACTTGTTTACTAATGTTGCTCCAAGACAATAGGCAACTGCTATTGTTTCTGAAATAAGTGTTGATTTAATACCAATTTGTTGTTTAGACATATAAAATCACCCCTTAAAAAAAGTTATGTATTTATAACACCTCTTGTTATAAATATATAACTTTTTGGAATAAATTTCAATAGAAATATCAATAGAAATATCATTTTGCAACAAATTCTTTTATTAATTTGACTTTGGATAGGGAAACTTTAGATGTTACTCCTTGAAGAGTCAAGTCTTCTATACTAACTTCATTTAATTTTGAGCATAATTCCAAGTCAAATATTCTTTGCCAACTTGTCTCCTTTTCAATCTGTTCATCTTCATAAAGCTCTACAGCAATATCCATTAAAGGTAAATGCCATAAATCAAAATCAGATAACAATACATTATCTTTGCTTATTTCAATTTCGAGTAAAACACCTCTCGTACCTTTTTCTAAGTATGCACTACATCTTAAATCAGGTCTATTCAACCAAACCCATATCATACTATCATCAAATTTAGGTATTCTATTTATCATTTGAATATACATCCATTTATATGGAATGTCAAAACCTTCTAATATAAGAGAATAATTATTTAATAGATATTTATTATTTTTATTGTTGTTCCAAAACTCTAAAGTCTGTATAGTATAAAATTTCATATATAATACAACTCCTTTTCAATATTGTTATACTATTTGATTATACATACTTTTTAAAAATATAAATATATCTAATTCCTTTTTAATTGTATGAATGTAGTCAAAAGTACGATGTTTACCAATTCCCGAACTTCTGCTAACAGTTGACTTGATAACCATCATACCAGCACTTCATATAATACTATTTGTAAATTGATATCCAAATATATATCTACAGATTTTCAACTACAATATATGTTATTCTCCAAACTCATGATAGTTATTTTCTTTTCGTTTAGCTTTTGAAATATATACAACCTCTTCATAAAACCTAATAGTATTTGAATTAATATTAAATATCATTGCTAATTCAATGGGTTTGTATTTTTTCAATTTTAACCTCATAAGAATCTTTATTTAATTTATAGATATTTTTTATACTCACAAGTAACCTAAATGCTTTTGTTTTATTGATAAATACTTTTATAATCATAAATAACTTAAATATTTTTGTTTTATTTATATATTCTTTGATACTTATAACTAACTCAAATATTTTTGTTTTATTTATACATTCTTTAGTACTTATAACTAGTTTTAAAATTTATTTCTGTTTTAAACTATTGCTGGTAAATTACAAAATGTAAAAGCGAACAAATAGATTGTTCGCCTTTACATTTACTTTCTTAAATTTAATAATATCAACTATTTATTATCTCAATCTACATATATCTAGCCCAATAATAAATCACATATATCCAACTCATTAGACCGTGGAAAATAGCCCACGGGATAGACTTCCATGCAGTATAAGAAATAATCATTGCTAAACAAGAGCCAAAAGAAATTCCTTTTTTAACAGTCGACTTTATAGCATTATTATTTGATTCCATAACTATTCCTCCAAAACTCAAAATAAACAAATTATCATATAACTTATCTGAATTTAACACAATGTAATCGTTGCTAACTAAATTATATTCTTATTATACATAATTTATAAATTATAATTCCAATAACTATATAAATAAAATTAAATTTATATAATTATCTATTTATAAATACATTATACACTTATATACTTTGTTTTTGTAGAAATAAAAATGAGACAAGTACTTTGAGAGATTAAAGTAGCAATAGCAGCTCCTTGAAACCCAATAATATTTATAAAAAAAGGGTCAAGTACAGCATTCAATATTGTACATACTAACATTGCGACTGCTTGAAACACAGTATTGCCAAAACTACGTAATACAGCAGTAAAATAACAGTAAAGATATAATGCAATATACCCAAGTAAATATATTGATTATGCAAAATTCTATGAAGCAGGAACCCTGTGACTTTAGTCATGGGAGGTTCAGAAATAGCTGTATGCCAATGAATATGTTTCTGTTGGAGTGTTTAATATTCTCAATAGAAGTGGTAATGATAATTCACTAATCACAGTAACTATTAATGCAAATATTACTGATGTCAATAATGAAGTGGAAATCAAGCTTTCTATTTTTCTGTCCTCTTTTGCACCAATAGATTGAGAAATTAAAATTGAAATACCATTTGTAGCTCCTATAGCTATTGAAGTTATAATTAAAATTATTGGCGTTGAAGTTGTAAGTGCTGCCATTGCAGTCTCACCTAATAAATTTCCAATCCATATACTATCCACTAGATTATAAGTCATGTTCAAAAACATAGCTATTATCAGAGGTAAAGACATCTTTACAAGGCATTTTTTTGTATCTCCTGATATAAAATCAATTTTTGTTCCCATATCACCCTTTTATGAATGAATATCATTCATTTATAAGTCAAAAAAATATTCATTATTTAATTTATTATTTTTTAATATCTACTCTATCTCTATAGCTATTTTTATTTCTGTTTTCATAACATCTACCCTATCTCTATATCTATCTTTATTTCTATTTTAATGACATCTACCCTATCTCTATATCTATCTTTATTTCTATTTTAATGACATCTACCCTATCTCTATATCTATCTTTATTTCTATTTTAATGACATCTACCCTATCTCTATATCTATCTTTATTTCTATTTTAATGACATCTACCCCACCTCTATACCTATCTTTATTTCTATTTTAATGACATCTACTCTATCTCAATAACATTAATACTTTTTATTTTTAGCTGTTACAATATATGATGTATGATTTACATTCTTCCACACAATATCATTAAAATCTACAGATAACAATCCACATATTTCTTTTTCTGAGTACATTTTTACATCCCCATCTTTACTATACTTCATAAAGACATTCATTATATCTCTAAGTAAAAAGGGTTGCCAACAATCACAAATTATTAAAGACCCTTTTGGCTTCAATACTCTGCTTAGTTCTGATAATACTCTATCTGGTCTGGGATAATGATGAAAAGAATCATTACAGTACACAATATCAAAAAAATCATTTTCAAATGGAAGGTACTCAGAATCTCCCAAAATTAAAGTAGCACTTTCTTTTAACTTACCTCTTGCCACTTCCAACATGTTTTCAGAAATATCAATTCCATATGCCTTCTTTTTGCAATCTTCTTTTAAAATCGCTTGTAGTACAGCTCCTGTTCCACACCCTAAATCTAAAATAGTGTCATATGAAATTTTTGAAAGCTCTTCAAGTAATACTGGATAAAGATTTCTCGCATGTTGTCCCTTTATATCTCTGTCATAGGTATTTGCTTGATTATTAAATGCCTGTTTTGATTTTGTTTTTATATTTTTCATGTTCAAACCCCCTTATTCTTGCTCATAGTATATCACAGGGCTTTTTTTATGTCAATGAATGATATTCATTCATTATTTTGCTTTACTTTATTTTTGTCTATATTTTATGTTTATCTTCATTATGTTTTAGGTCATTATGACCTTTTTTATATTTTAAAAGTCAATTTGACCTTTAATAATTTTCTATTTATTTTATCTATTATAATTATTTCTTATTTATCTTGTCTATATAATCTTTTTATTTATCTTATCTATGATAATTATTTCTTATTTATCTTATCTATTATAATCTTTTTATTTATCTCATCCATAATCTAAATCTTCACTAACTTAAATCTTCACCAATAAAACAAAGTATCATGATAAATACTCACATCTATCACAATACTTTATTTTGCTATCTATTTAAAACTAATATACCAATATACAAAATAGCCATTAGCCTTATACATATTAAATTAAACCCAATAAACTTACCCCATAACATCATTATACCTATCTAAAGATGCTACCTTATCTAAAAATAGTATGATAAATACAGCACACCAAAAGGTCAATTTGACCTTTTTTCTTCTATAGTTTTTATTTATATCATCAGTCTTATCCTCGTTTTATGTAGACCCTTATTCTAACAAACTTATATAATCCTTATACAATACATATATAGTTTATTTTAACCATAATATTGAATACTGCTTATCTTTAAAATATAAACGCTATTGTATCTATCTAAAATCAACCTTAGAAAAATTTTATTTGAGTATATGATTCTGACCTCTTGTAAGCTTTTATAATATCTTTCATATTCGTCAAAATACCATAACGTCTACATTCTTCATTTAATAACTTTTCACAATAATCTTTATTTGGGATATTACATACATAATTCAAACCATACATTTTTTGATACTTAAGTGCTAATTCTGGAGATATATTTTTTAAATGCTTATAAAAAAACTCTCTCTGACCACTACGCATTGTCACTCCATACATACAATAAATAAATTTTGCATTAGCCTTATATGCTTTCTCCACAATCGCTCTTATTTCATCTTTATTATCAGTCAAAAATGGTAACATAGGAGTCAATAATATACCACAAAAAATTCCAGCATCATTAAGTTCCTTTACCGCTTCAAATCGTACAGAACTTGGATTTACGCTGGGTTCTATTTTTTTTGATAACTCGTCATTTGCCGTGGTTATAGTTACCTTTACAATAGCAGAATTATTTGTTTTGATTTTCTGTAAAATAGGTATATCCCTAACTACCAAGCTACTTTTGGTATCAATAGAAACACCAAAATGATTTTCTGCAATTAGATTCAATGCTTGTTTAGTAATACAAAGCTCCTTTTCAAAAGGATTATATGTATCAGACATGGAACCAATACCTACTACCCCTTTTTTCCTTTTTGAACGCAATTCTTTACTTAAAATTTCTATCACATTTTCCTTATATCTAACTTGGTCAAAATTTTCTATGTTGTATATTGTACTACGACTATCACAGTATATACATCCATGGGGACAACCGCGATAGAGATTCATATTATAATCAATTCCAAACCATCTTGTATTTTCAAATTTAACTTTTTGTAAAATTTGTTTTGCTGGTATACTCTCAATCATTCTCTTATACCTGATTCCTTTATATAATTTTTTAATATAAAAACCATAGTAGTTTTCAGATTATCTTTTATAAGTTATTAAACATACACTTATAATTTCCTGCTAATTTTTTGTAGTAGTTACTGTCTTTTTACTCAATTAAAATTATACATCTAGTTTAAAATCCAACTTACCTTGTTCTACACCATTAACAATAAGTATAACGGAATGTATACCTGGGTAATGTCTCCTTACACTTACATCTGCAAATGAATGTTTTCTTCTGTATAACTTCTTATCATTTTCTTTTAATGAAACTTCTGATATTTTAAATATCTTTCTATTCCTTTTACCATTGGATTTCACATAATCAATTCCATATTCGAGCCTTGTTTTTGTAGCTTTCTTTGCTAAAATAGTAAATGAAAAAATTAAATCCTCTCCAATAGAAAAAACTGGTGTGTCTAATACAAAGTCCTGAATATCTATTGAAGTAGTATCATCGTATCCAAAAAGAGCTAATACATCACGATTACCTTTTTTTAATAGAGTTCTGCAACCGTGTTTTAAAATCCAGTTAGTGTATTCATTTTTTCCATACCAATCCTGTGCAAGATTGATAACTAAATCTGGATGTGTTTTGGATATATCGTTTATATTATTAGCAACACTCTTTCGTACGTATAGCGATGTATCAGTCTTGAGTTGTTCCAATATAGGAAGAATAGGTGTAGGGTCTTTTTTAAAACTGGTTATTGCTTGTCCCCAAGGCAACTGAGGACGGCAACCTTCACTTGCGAGTCTTCTGATATGTTCATTTTCATGCTTAGACCATTTATACATCTGTTCCATCATACGTTTTTCATCCTTGATAATAAATACTCTTACAGCAAATTCCGAAGACCAGTATTCAGTATTTCTTTCTAGTGCACTTATAGATAAATCCCAATCTACATCGTCCTGTCCATAAACCTCAACAAAATCTGGAAGAAAAAATGCAATAGAAAAGCCCCTAACTGATTTTTCAAGAATAGAAATAGCCTCTTTATAGTTTGATGGTAAATACTTTCCTAAATTCATACTTATTTTTCTACATCTAGATTTTAACTCTAAATTATCCCATGTTTCATCTATTGTCGATTTTATAAACTCGTCCACTTGAAATGGGTTATAAACCGATTGGATAGCCAATGCAACCTCATGAAGTGACTCGTGATTAAACTTATTTTTTATTAGTAAGTCTGGCATATAACTATTCCTCCTTCTATGTTTGATTTATTAATCATATACCACAGGACAAGACACCAGTGTGTCATATTACTAAATCTTCATCATAAAATATAAATAATCCTCACTATTGTTATATAAATAATATTTCATTATCTTTTATGCTAATTTTTATTCAATAAATTAAGTCCGATTTTCTAATCATTGTCCATACTCTCTTTAGAATAGCTTTTGTCCTATGATTAAACCAGTTTCTCTAATTAGTTTACATACTTTTTTTATACTAGATTTTATTCAATAAATTAAATCCTACTCTCTAATTATTGTCCATACTCTCTTTTAGAGAATCTATCCACGTTTCTAACGCCTGAGCTAGCACTAACTGTTGGTCCAACACTGCTTTTGCTATATCTGGTACATTCGTCTTTATACTTATGTTTTCCTCAATAGTTTTCTTTAACTCTTGTATATTTTCCTCAATGTTTTTAATACATAATTTCTGTTTTTCTGGTGTAAGACTATTTAAATTTACTATGACAGCATTAAAATCTAAAAGCATATTTATTGGCTTAGAAGCTGTATCAAACATTAAATCTAAAAAATGTTTTTCACCTAATTCAGTTAATGAGTAAACTGCTTTCTCTGGCATTTTCCCCTTCTTCACAGATGTACTTTCAATATATCCCTTCTCTTCTAATTGAATTACTTTTTTATAAATTGATGGTGTACTTATTTTAACCCAACGTGATATTTTTCTATATTCTACCTCTTTTTGAATATCATAAGCACTCTGAGGCTCTTGCTTTACTATACCTAATACGATTAAATCTATTGTAGCCATAAAAATTCTCCTCTCATTTTCTTTCTATTGACAAATACTATAAATTATAGTACTATTTTTCATACTTACTATAATTTATAGTATTATAATTTAGAGTTGATGTCAATAGAAAAGGGGTGTTTAACATGAAAGAAAGCAACAAAAAAATTGAATTATTGGGGTCTGCCCCAATACCAAAAGCATTACTTGCTATGGGATTACCTACTATGATAGGTATGATGATAACTGCATTGTACAATTTAGTAGATGGATACTTTGTAGGCGGACTTGGAACGAGCCAAATGGGTGCTATATCTGTTGCATTTCCATTAGGTCAGCTTGTTGTGGGATTAGGGCTATTGTTTGGAAATGGAGCTGCTTCATACATTGCAAGACTTTTAGGTCATGGTGATAATGAAAAAGCAGGAAAAGTAGCTAGTACATCTATTTACAGTAGTATTATAGTGGGTGCATTAGTCATTATCGTCATTATGATTTTTCTAAATCCCGTTTTAAAATTATTAGGAGCTACAAAAAGTATTATGCCTTATGCCATGGCTTATACTAGCATTTATATAGTATCCTCTATTTTTAATGTATTCAACGTCACTATGACTAATATTGTCACAAGTGAAGGGGCTGCTAAAACAAGTATGTGTGCGATGTTATCTGGTGCATTGCTTAATATGATTTTAGACCCGATATTCATTTATACTTTTGGCATGGGTGTAAAGGGAGCTGCCATTGCAACAGCTATCTCACAGATGATTTCAACGCTTGTATATATAAGATATATTTTCAGCAAGAAAAGTATGTTTAGTTTTAGAATTAGTGAATATTGCTTCTCAAAAGATGTTGTCTCAGAAATTTTAAAGATTGGTGTGCCTACTTTGATATTTCAATTACTAACTAGTCTTGCTATCACATTAACTAATATGGAAGCTGGAAAATATGGTGATTTTGCTATAGCTGGTATGGGTGCAGTGACACGAATAATGTCTCTAGGTAGCCTTATAGTATTTGGCTTTATAAAGGGATTCCAACCAATTGCTGGTTATAATTTTGGTTCAAAAAACTACGATAGATTGCATAGTGCAATAAAAACATCCATACTATGGACTACAATGTTTTGTGTGGTACTTGGTCTTGTAATGGTGTTCTTCCCAAAAGCTATAATCTCACAATTTACAAATGGTGATATGCTATTGATTGAATGTGGAAGTAAATCACTTAGGGCAAATGGACTTTCATTTATGCTATTTGGTTTTTATACAGTGTATTCTACATTATTCCTTGCACTAGGAAAAGCAAAGGAAGGTTGGTTTTTGGGTATGTGTAGACAGGGTGTATGTTTTATCCCTATAATTTTGATTTTTCCTGTATTTTATAAATTAAATGGTATTTTATATGCACAACCAATAGCTGATTTGGTAGCTGCAATAATTGCAGGTTTTATGTCAATAAAACTACATAAAGAACTTAAACTTTTAAAAACAGACTCTATCTTTTAAAATATAAATAAATTTTAAAAGATATATTAACTGTTAAATCTATTTTTAATATCTATTGTGTAGATTCTTCATATATATGCTTTCATTCAATATCTATTATGGAGATTCCTCATATATATGCTTTCATTCAACATCTATTGTATAGATTCTTCATATATATTTTTATTCAATAAGTAAAACTATTGTATATCTTTCATAAGCTCAAAGAATTATATGGTAAGTACACTATCATATAGTTCTTTCTGCTTACTAGATATACCTAAATTCATGTATTTCTTACTTCATATAATAACTGCAATCTATAATTATATTAATATATAAACCACTCACCTATTTATATAATTTACTCATTAATAGGCAAGAATATAGGTATTGTCATATTTTTTCCATACAAATCATACTATTAATATCCACTTAAACAATCATACTAATAAACTACTTGTTATTTTATCCATTCACTTGTATCATGGGATTATAAGATTTTAAGAAAGGAGCCATTACATGATTTCACAAAATGATATTGATATACTTACACACAGTTTGCCGTTTTGGGATAAACTCACTGATTTACAAAAAGAGTTATTGATTACTTCAGCAAACATCTCCCATTATAAAAAAGGAACTCCCATACATTGTGGTGATAGCGACTGTATTGGCGTTTTAATTATAAAGTCTGGAACAATACGTACATACATACTTTCAGATGAAGGTCGTGAGGTTACACTCTTCCGTCTTGATAATGGTGATACATGTATTTTATCGGCTTCATGTATTTTAAAAACAATAACTTTTGATGTATATGTAGATGCAGAAACAGACTGCGATATTATACAGATTAGTTCATCTGTTTTTTCAAAACTATCTACAGAAAATATCCATGCAGAATTATTTTCACATAAATTAGTTACTGAACGTTTTTCTGATGTTATGTGGGCAATGCAACAAATTCTCTTTATGAGTTTTGATAAACGTTTGGCGTCTTTTCTAATTGATGAAATAGCTAAGAACAACAGCAACACTATAAATCTAACTCATGAGCAAATTGCTAAGTATATGGGTAGTGCCAGAGAAGTTGTATCTAGAATGTTAAAGTATTTTGCTAGTGAAGGTATTGTGTCTTTATCTCGTGGCGGGATAAAAGTATTGGATAAGGATAAACTTCGTTCTTTGACATTATAAGCACAAGAGATTCTATTTTAGAATGTCTTGTGCTTATTTGATATTTACATTTAACTTTATACTATATTTTATTTATATTTAATTTTATACTTTCTCTATATTTGTATTTAACTTTATACTATATCTTCTCTATATTTAACCTTATACTACATTTTTTTGATATTTGTATTTAACTTTACTTTTATATAGTTTTATATTTTACTATTGTTCAAATATAAAACTATGTCAATAATACTAATATAAGTCACTTATCCCAATAACATTGAAAATACACATGGATTTATACAACTATATATACATATTATAAACCTCAAAAAATTCCTCAGATGTAATCGTGTCTAACCACTCTTTAGAAGGATATAGAAACTTATATTGATTGTTTTTAACAAGACTATCATCTACAGTATCATAAATACAAGATAATAAGGATGCAGACTTCACAAAAAAATTACAAAACTCTTTAGATAAAATTGCGTCCAATACTTCTATCATCGTTTTCTCATCTAAAGACTTATTTGCAGCAATGTAAGATGGTAACGCTATAGCTCCATCATCAGGATACGACATAAACAAATCTTTATCATTAGCACGTTTTGCATATATACTAGGAGTTATAGCTAGCCTATCAGAACCATTTTTTACATCATTAAACGATTGTATTGGCATATCTAATATAGTTGAATTAGATAAAAATCTTTCAACATACTCTTTTCCATACTTACTCCATATGGCTTTAACAATAGATTTTGCACCAGAATTGTTTATCCCACCAATGACAGTTTTTGTATTAGTATCAATTACAGTCTTTATAGAATCTGCTAAACCCTTATAGTTATTGTTATAAGAAAATACTAATGGTATAACTAAAAATGGAAGCAATCTCTCATCAAAATATATAGGTGATGATTTAATCTCACTTTTAATATTAAAATAATTTGACAATGGATATAATTCACTTGAAAATTTTGAATATATACTGTTATCTTCATATACTTCCAAATCCGTAGAAACTATAATATCAGGAATTACAGAGTCTGACTTTTTCAGATACTCATTTAATTTATAAGGATAACCTATACCAAAATACGTTACCTCTAGATTAATACCTTTTTCTTTTAAAGATATTATTAAATTATCTAAATAGTTTTTCTCATATTTATGAAGTATACAAATGTTACTCCAATACAGTTTAACATTTCTCATAAAGAGTTTCTCCTTTTCTTAATTTATATTGACATTCTAGTTGAAATTCATATATATCTTTGAGTTTATCTAATATTGCTCTTTCTTCTTTAGTTTTGTTGATTACCTTAAAGATTGAACCATTTTTCATTATTATCCTTTTTTCTCCCATCAATGCTGTATGTGGGTCATGTGTAACTATAAATATTAGCTTATCATTCTTCAATAAAATGTCTAAAGCAACATTTTTATTTATTCCAGCATTCTCTATTTCATCTATTAAAATAATAGGATTATTTGAAATAAGAGCAACATCTGCAATCATTAATGCACGAGTCTGTCCACCACTCAATGATGTAAGTTCCTGAGATAATGAAATAGGTTCTGCCGTTATTGAATTTGCTACATCCAACACTTCTTTTATTGAAACAGAAGTATTATTTTTACACTCTTTATGAATAACTAAAAACTCCTCAACTGTAGAATCAAGGACAAATCTCATATTTTGACTAAGATGAGAAATGAGCTTTGTAGAAAATTTATTGCGTTCTTCAATAGGGACTTCCATATTATCAATAACTACTTTTCTATTAGTTAAAGAATCTTTATTTACAAACTGCTCTATATCTTTAATTAGCCTACTCTTACCAGAACCTGTATTCCCCACAATAGAATAAATATGACCTCTGTAAAAAGTTAGAGATTCAAAGTCCTCTGTATCCCCAAACTTATTCTTTCCAGGATATATGGTTATACTTTTCATTAAAATTCACCCCTAAAATTAATTTTAGAAACTACCCCTTGTTGGAATTCATCACCAATCCTACACTCTCCAATACAATAAGAACATACCCCACTTGGCATTGTGTGTCTTAATAAATGTTCGTCATTATTTGTAAGATTAGCATTTTTTATATAGTTTGAAATCAACTCTACACCAAAACCAACTAACCCATCAATAAAAAATATATTCGAGTTAGGATTTATTTTTTTTATATTAAATGATATTATCTCTCTTTCTGCTTGTGATACCATATCTATTTTACTTAAGACTATAGCATCACTTTCACTCAACATAGGTCCTAGTTTTTGAGGAGTACTAAAACTAGATGTACAATCACAGACACATATATGTAGTGTTTTGTTGGTTGCAGGTGAACATCTATTGCAAAGTCCAGCAGTTTCTATTAGCAAAATATCACTATCTTTATTTTTAGCCCAAAGTATAAGTTCATTTATATTTGAAATAAGAAAATGGTCTGGACAGATATCCTTACTAAGTCCAACAATATAAGGTATATTCAATTTTTTATATATTAAATCATCATCAGTGGCTAAGCAATCAATCTTGCAGATTGAAGGTTTAAGTCCAGTAGCTTTTAAATACGGAATTAAGTGCTTTATTAAAGCAGTCTTCCCTACAGAAGATGAACCAGAAATTAGTATTGTTTTCATGGTTTATATAAAATCTCCTTTCATATTTTGTTAAGAGATATAATAGCATTAGATACATATAAAAACTGTATCAAATGAGACAATTAATAAATAAACTCTATTGAAAATAATTATCAATATTGTTGTAATTTGGTAAATACTATGATATTATTTCAATCAAAGTGAATATTTATCAGAAAAGGTGATGACTTTGAGTGAAAAAGAAGTACTAACAAATAGTAAATTATTTTCTGAAAGATACATTATAGAAGATAAGATAAAGACAAAACATTATAAGAAAGGTCAATTTATAAGCGATTTTTTTGATAAAGAGTATTATGTAGGTGTGATTAAAACAGGACAAGTATCTATATATTGTATATCAAGTGATGGAAGTGAAGTTAACATGTCTATTATAAAGGAAGGCGATGTTTTTGGAATTTCCAATATATTTGATGAGGAATCTTTAGATACTGTACTAAAGTGCAAAAGTAATGTTTCTGTAGTTTTTTATCCCAAAAAACACTTTATAGAAATGATGAAGTCAGATACCACTGTTGCTTTAGAATATTCAAGATACTGTAATAGAAAGATACAATTTTTACTGAGAAAGATAGAATTTTTAAATATACAATCTAGTAAAAAGAAGATTATTGAATACTTGCTAGAAAAAAACGGTAAAAATGGCATTGTTTTATTAGAATGTTCTAAAGAAGAATTGAGTAAAAGACTTCATGTAAGTCGAGCATCTTTATATAGGGAGTTGCAGTCATTACAAAGTGAAAATTGCTTAGAATTTAATAAAAGGAGTATAAAAATATTGAATAAAGAAAAATTAACACAGATTCTATATGAAATATAATATTAAATAATAAGGAGGAAAGTTTTATGAAAAAGAAATTATCAATATTATTACTAGTATCATTAATAACTGTTTCGTTGGCAGGATGTGCGTCAAAACCACAAGAGACACAGGAAAAGAAAGAACCTGAGATAGTTGCTAAAGTAACAGCACTAAAGGGACCTACAGGAATGGGAATGGTTAAAATGATTAGTGACGAAAATGATAAAAAAGAAAAGGATTATGAATTTACAATAGCAAATTCTGTTGATGAAATTACACCTAAACTAATTAACAAGGAAATAGATATTGCTGCTATTCCAGCAAATCTATCATCTGTTTTGTATAATAATAGTAAAGGTGAAGTAGAAACTCTAGCAATTAACACATTAGGAGTCTTATACATAATTGAAAATGGAAATTCTATAAACAATGTAAATGATTTAAAAGGAAAAACGATTTACGCTAGTGGTAAGGGGTCAACTCCTGAGTATGCTTTGAATTACATATTGAAAGAAAATGGAATTAATCCGTCTGAAGATGTCAACATAGAGTATAAATCAGAACATACAGAGTGTCTGGCAGCATTATTAAATAACAAAGATGGAATAGCATTGCTCCCAGAACCATTTGTAACAACAGCATTGACTAAGAGCGACAACCTAAGAGTAGCTTTAGATTTGACAAAAGAATGGGATAATTTAAATAAAGATAAAAATATTGAAAGTGCTTTAACAACAGGAGTTGTTGTTGCACGAAAAGAATTTGTTGAAAAATACCCAGAAAAGGTTAAGAGCTTCTTAGAAGAATACAAGAAGTCAGTTGATTTTACAAATAAAGATATAGATGAAGCTTCAAAACTTATTGAGAAAAATGAAATAGTACCAGCAGAAGTAGCAAAAAAAGCAATACCAAAATGCAATATAACATTTATAGATGGTACTACAATGAAAACTACACTAAACAATTACTTAAAAGTACTTTATGAAGCTAATCCAGAGTCAATAGGAGGAAAGATGCCAGGTGAAGATTTCTACTACATCCAAGAAAATTAGTAAAGCTCATATACTAGCAATAATCTTTTGGCTTACAGTTTGGCAAATAGGTAGTATGATAATTGGTCAGGAGATACTTTTAGTATCTCCTTTTTCAGCTTTAAAAAGATTATTAGAATTATCTACAAGCTTTGAGTTTTGGGAATCCATACTCTTTTCTTTTATGAAAATAACAACAGGATTTATACTAGCTTTTATTGTAGGGATAGTAGTTGCAATAATAGCATCGAGTAAAAAAAATTTTAGGATACTTGTTGAACCATTGATACTTACAATACAATCTATACCCGTAGCTTCATTTATAATACTCTCTCTAATATGGATATCTTCAAAGAACTTGTCCATTTTTATATCTTTCTTGATGGTGTTACCAGTAGTATATAGCAATATTCTAAATGGGATAAATAGTATATCTAGAGAGCTGAATGATATGGCAAAAGTATTTAAGGTGAGCAAAATAAAAAAAGTAAGGTACATATATTTATCTGAGGTAGCACCCTACATAAGAGCGGCATGTAGTGTTTCTTTAGGGTTGTGTTGGAAATCCGGGATAGCAGCAGAGATAATAGGTATGCCAGCTAATTCTATAGGTGAAAAACTATATAAGGCTAAGGTATATTTGAATACTCCAGATTTATTTGCATGGACTATAGTTATAATTATAATAAGTATTTGCTTTCAAAAGGGATTTTTGTCATTGATAGATTATTTATTAAAAAGATTAGAGATAAACTAGATTAAAAAGATTGGAGATAGGCTAGATGGATATAGTAATTGAGAATCTAAGCAAAAAATATAATGATAAGATTATTTTAAATAACTTTAGTAATACTTTTAAAGATAATTCTATAACTTTTATAACTGGAACATCTGGAGTTGGCAAAACAACATTAATAAGAATATTGATGGGTCTAGAGAAAGCAGATAGTGGAAAAATTACAGGTATCAGTCATAAAAAGATTAGTGCAGTATTTCAAGATGATAGTTTATGTGAAAATCTAAGTGTGTTGTTAAATATAAAGTTAGTTTGTGAGAATTTGGGGAATTTAGAAATTGAAAATGCTTTAGAAGTATTGGATTTGAAGGGTTGTATCAATAAAAGGGTCAGAGAATTAAGTGGAGGTATGAAAAGAAGGATAGCAATATTAAGAGCTTTGTTGTATGATTTTGACTTGCTTATAATGGATGAGCCTTTTAAAGGACTGGATATGGAAACTAAGTATAAGGTTATGGATTTTGTTATAGGTAGGCTGGAAAATAAGAGTGCTATAATAATTACTCATGATATGGATGATATAAAATATTTTAGAAGTCATAAGGAATCAATAATTGATTTTAAGATGCCTTTGATATATTGATTTTATAGTGTTTTTAAGATATTGATTTTAAAATACTTCCTCTATAAGAAGTATTTTTATAGACTAAAAACAAGATGGCATTTATAGTCAATTATGTTGATGAATAGAAATGTATTCCTAAATATTACTGGAAATTTCCTACTCCAGTAATATTTTTTATTTTAAAATATTAATAATAGTATTTTTTATGTATTTATTCAAAATCTACCTCAATATTTTCAAGGTCTTTTTCGCTGATATTCAAATCTTCCATAAGTTTATAAGTTCATTTCTTGGTATCAATTCTGATTCTGTTAGACTCTTCATTCTATTTTCTGTTTCAAGTAGAAGCTTACAATCAAATCTAGATTTTTGAACTATCATATTAAGCATATTAGCCATTAGTAAGTCTCTATTGTTTAACATATTATACCTCCTAAAAATCTATTCTATGTATATTATAGTGCCTTACTAAATCAAAAAGAAGCATAAACAAGTTTATTTTATACAAACCCTATCTATGCTCCCACACTCATATACTTATCACATCTATTCAAATATATTACTCATCTTACACCTATTCAACTTTAAACATTAAACCTCTTAAGTCTTCACAAAAACTCTTTCTATACAGACTTACTCTTCGCCTTACATACCATCTGAGTCATAGTACCCATAGGACAATAAACGCACCATGAACGAGGCTTAAACAATACCATCGTAATCAAACCAAGGACAGTTGATGTAAGCATAACACTATAAAAACCGAAAGCAAACTGCACCACCCAAGGTGAAACCAAAGTCCCATGATACGCCCACTGCCAAGGCATCTTTATAGTCCACAACAGAGTCACTACCTCTTTAAGATTTCTACTGCCTTCAAATACTAAATAAGTTGAAAAAAGCATATTAATAAACATCACCATAAAAAATGTCAAAAATCCATATCTAAACCACTTACTTCTAATAAATTTAGGAATATCTTTATTTCTTGACAGCTTTAATTTATTTCCAAGTAAATTAAACAATTGCCCTCTTCCACAATACTTATTACAATACGCTTTATTTCCCTTAACAATAGAAATAATTAGTGGCACAAAGAAACAAATTAGTCCAATCCAAGCGAAAATAATATTTACAAATCCCAATATCAAATATATTGAAGAAAAAATCCATAAATAATCATACCAATGTTTTTTATTATTCATGACACTTACCTTCTTCCTCTTTTAATATTGTTATAATCTCAATCACAGATGCTGGACATGTCTTTTCACAGATACCACACCCAACACATAAGTCTCTATCAATTTTTGCACTAATACCATGTGGAACTGATATAGCACCTCTTGGACATACTTTTATACAGCTTCCACAAGCTACGCACTCATTTTCTAAAATATTTGCATACTTCTTTTTTTTATTAGACATAATAACCTCCCTATATTATTAATCTATAAGAATTATATCAATATATTCGCTTTTTATCTGTGACTTAATCACATAAAATGCTAATATTGAAGATTGTATCCTAGTTATAGAAAGTCTTTAAATGAAAAAACGATATGAATTTATCTAATTTAACTTCATATCGTCTCTTCTTCTGTTTATTTATATAAATATTTATTATATAATCTTTGACATAGTTATAATATTTTCTTATATATTTCTATAACTTTATGCACAATCTTATCCTATTAATTACAGTCTAAATCTCTCTATTAGCTCTAACCTTACACACATTTTTACTCTATTACCCACAGTTTAACCTATCTATAAGATATAACTTTATACACAATCCTACTATATTATTCACAGTTTAAACCTGTCTATACTCGTAACTTTATACACATATTACTTCATAAATCACACATCATATTCTTATATAAACTTTCACTACAAACGCTACTTTACCTTATTAATATAGTTTAATATCTTAAAATATTATATATTCTTAACTATCCATCCCACTTTACCTTACTAATCAAATCCTTCTCTTTTACATACTCATAATCTTATACACAACTTTACCTTGTTGACCATACATTTAACTCACATATAACTCCAACTTTATTCACAAAATCATGATACTAATCACACTTAGATTCATCTATAACCTTAAACTTATACACAATTTTAATCTGTTAATCACAATTTCACCCCAACTATATTAGCCTATATTTTATGAAATATCTGAAGCTCCCATGAATAAAGTCACAGGGTTCCTGCTTTATAAAATTTTGCATAATCAAAATTGCCTTCTCCAAATCAACTCTATTTTTTTCTTACAATATACCTGACATTAATAACGCTCATATCAAACATTCTCGCTAATTCCATATAATTTTTTCCATTAAACAACTTAATCATAAGCTCATTTCTAGCATTTTTTAAAGCACCTTCCATTGTCTTAATATAAAAATATGTTCCCCCACTTTGTTGACACAACTTAAGATACTCCAGCAAATTATACTTATGTAATTCTTTTGGAATACTCACTTCTATCTTGTGTTCTTCAAGTAATTCTATAATCTTCTCTAATTCTAGCATATTTTCACCTCATATTTTATATTATGTTTCATGTTCCTCGACTTTCAATAAGCTCATTATCGCTATCCTATTGACCTAATACTTTAGCTCCTGAAAATGTAACTTATCCCCAAAGTAACAAAAATGCTTATGCTTCGTCTGTCCATCTCTACACTTTGCAACTATTAAATCAACCATCTTGATTCCCCTGTATTCTGACTCCCTGACTGCTTCCTCACTTTCTCCTATATCCTTAACTGCTTCTTCATAATCACTCCCTTTTAATTGATGTATATAAACCACATTGTTGCTATCGTGGTAGATAGCTTTACTATCCCTCATAGGTCTATCCCCATAAGGTCTTGAATCTTTCATTTCATCATTTAACTGACTTAATTGAATTATTGGTATATCAAAATCCAAAGTCATATTTTTAAGCTCTCTAGAAAATGTAGCTACTTCTCTTTCCCTTTTATCCATACTTTTCTGAGATGTAAGGAGTTGCACGTAATCCACTATTAATAAATCTGGCTTTACCTGCCTTATCCTCTTTCTAATTGAACTAATTGTATCTATCTTGTCATTTATATAAATTAAGTTATTCTCACTCAAATCCCCTATTGCATGTACAATAAGCTTCCAATCATTTTCATTTATCTCCTTAGATTTCATATCCCTTGTACTTACACCTGTTACCCTACATATATTTCTCATAAATACTTGCTCACTAGTCATCTCTCTACTTATAAACAAAGTCTTTTTTCCTTGCTTAAATGAATTTAGCATTATTTGAAGTGCTAAAGCAGTCTTTCCAACTCCAGATTTAGCTGCTATAGTAGTTAATTCCCCTTTAAAAAGCCCACCTATAGTAGCATCAAGTAATTTTATACCAAATTTAAAACCAACTTCTTTATCATTTTCCAAGAAATCTAGTACCTTTTCTGCAATACTATGTACATCGTCATTTTCATGGGTATCTTTATCTAAAATTTCTTTCATATTATTTTCAAACTTGTATATACAGGTATCTATGTTTTCTCCAAGGTTTAGACTATGCAAAAGGTTTTGACAGTTTTGATTTATACTTCTTCTTGCCAAGTTTTCTTTTAAAATCTTAATATGACTATCAAGCCCAAAACTCTTCCCCCAAGTGATTAGATTAGTTAAGTCACTTGTTTTTATTGCTAGAGATTTTTTATCTATCTTAGATTTTACAGTAGCCACATCAATCACTATATTTTCTTTTTTAAGCTCTTTCATAATTTTAAATATCTCAAGACATATATTTTCCATAAACATGTCCTCACTTAATTCATCTAGCTTATAGTTTAATTTATTGTCTAAAAGAATTGTGCCTAAAATAGACTGTTCTATTTCAACATCTTTTGATTTACCCATATAAATTAATCTCACTTTCTTCATAAGTTTTTATATTTTAATTTTTAAGTACATTATCAGTTATAAATACATTATTCATTATGATATGATACGCTGTTTGTCATGAATATATGGTTAGTTATAATACTATTGTTAGTTATGAATACATTATTAGAATAAAAATACATTGCTAGTTATAGATATATTATTCATTATGATATGATACACTGTTTGTTATGAATATATTGTTAGTTATAATACTATTATTAGTTATGAATACATTATTAGAATAAAAATACATTACTAGTTATAGATATATTATTCATTATGATATGATACGCTGTTTATTATGAATATATTGTTAGTTACAATACTATTGTTACTTGTGAATACATTATTAGAATAAAAATACATTGCTAGTTATAAATACATTATTCATTATGATATGATACGCTGTTTGTTATGAATACATTGTTAGTTACAACACTATTGTTAGTTATGAATACATCATTAGAATAAAAATACATTGCTAGTTATAGATATATTATTCATTATGATATGATACGCTGTTTGTTATGAATATATTGTTAGTTACAATACTATTAGTTATGAATACATTATTAGACTAATTAAATTTCACATATAGGATTCCAGTATCTTACATTTTCATGTTTTTTCCTCTCACGACTACTGTTATCATACGTTGTATAATTAGAATATCCATAACTCCAATTGTCATGATTACTGCCTTCTTTACACTGATAAATATTGTTTTGACTTTTTATAGATATGTTTTCATTCACATATGATTCAAACTTATAGCTAAATAAAGTTTCTGGTCTTATATACATTTCCATTATGGTATTTTTCCACTTAGCTACTTTTACCTCAATAACTCTGTAGAAATCTTCTAAGACATAACCTTCTTTTAGCCTTTCATTGATAAGTTTTATGCTTGTTGGAGAATTGAATTTAAAGTTCTTTCCTGATTTTTTATTTAGCATATTTATAATGCTTTGCTGTATATTTTTTTTATTAAATTTATTTAAAGACTCTTTTTTATTTGTTACAGATTTAGTTTCTTTTTGTATATCATGAGTGTTATTAAAGGAATTGTTTTTACTCATCATACCTACATCACTGGAAACTTTACTATTACTAGGTTTTATAACATTTTTATTCTGATTATTTCCTGTAGTATTACCAATTCTTTTACATGTGTCATTGTATGTATCATTAAGGTCTAGATTTATTGACTCTGATAGTGGGTTAGAATTTTTCCCTTTTGATTTTTTTATATTAGAATGTTCATTGATATAATTTTTGATAGTGTTAATATTAGAAATGGATTTATTAATTATAGTATCTTTGTTATGGAAATTATTATGACTATATTCTGTATTGCCAGTATCATTAGACAACTCCTTATTATTGTTATACTCAACCCCTACATTCACACCACTATTAAAATCATCATTAAACTCATCACATCTGACATCACAATCAAATTCTATATTACTGTCAACAAAATCGCCATTAACATTACCCTCTATGTCACTGTCCTCAGATAAGTTTCCATCAAATTCTATGCTGATATAGCTATATATAGAATGAGATTTCCCTTTTACACCTTTAGATACCAACTTTATTATTCCTAAATCCAAAAACTCTCTTACAAGCCTACTTATAGTAGAAATAGAAAGGTGTAAATCTGTAGCAGTTCTTCTCACTGTCATATAAAATTGACCCATTGGTAAAGTACCTTGAAGCCTTTGTATATTTTCCTTTCTCATTATATAATGATTGAATCTTATTTTGTTAATATCATTCTTTATATCAAAACCCAATACCACTGAATTCAATTTGTAAAATCCATTACTCATCTCTGTTTCCCCCATTTCTATTAATAAGTGCTTGTGATATGATAATTATTATTTTTATATAAATAACATAATATTTTAAATATAAATATATATTTATTTTAATATTTTTTTAATTACACAATTAATTCCTTAAAATATCTATTTATATCCTTAAATATACAATATATTATGTCATATTAATTTATATTTTTTTATTTATATAGCTTATTTATTGTTTTTTCCCCTTTGTACAAGCAATTGTATCATTTTATCTATTTTTTAGCCAACAAATATTTTCGACTATTTTCTTTATATTCTCAATATATCTCCAGTATCTAACAAATTCTTTTACAGAATATACAATGTATTTAAATTAAAAAGTAATAAATTTGCTTAATTTGTCTAAAAAAAACTTTGCAAAATGTCTTTTCTATCTTTTACCCTTAGACTTTATAAGACACTTTGTATTATATTTTATATACCATTTTCATTCAGTATTCGCTTAATATTACCTACACACATATTATACTTAGCAGCCAATTCATTGTAATTTACTCCATTAAACTGTCTTACTATCTCCCTATCTCTTGCATATCTAAAAATCCCTTTGCATGTAGGTATATAGGTATTTGTCCCTCCATACAACTTAGTAATCTCTATAAACTTATCAATTCCAACTATTTCTATCATTGCATGGAACTGAACTGGTATATCTTCCAATTTTACTTTCATAAACTACACTCCCCTTTAAAATGTTTTTGTAGCCTTAACAAAGTTTAGTACTTTTAACAATTTTTTTCATAATCTAATAACTTTGTTGGCTTTAATAAAGATTTTACTGGTTTAAAGGTAAAATGTTAATATTGGACTTTTAACTTTTTTATTTAAAGATTAAATTTAATAATTTTTTTAACATAATATCTAACCCTTATTACTTAACTTTAAACACCTAGAATTTTATACAATAATAGCTCAACCCATAGAAAAATACACAAATTCTATATCAAAACCATTAAAAACTTATCTCCAAACATAACATATAAATTAACCAAATATACATATATCAAAAATTTTCCAATAAAAATTTACACAAATAATCTTAAGAAATTACTGTTTAACTCCGATATTATCTTAGATGATAGTATTATAGTTACCAAAGAAAGTCGACAAATCTTTGAAATTAAATTTTTAGGAGGTAATTTTATGGCAGTTGTTTCAACAAAAAATTTATCTAGTATAAAATTAAAATTGGATGCTGGTTTTGATGATAAGGGTAAGGCGGTTATTAAAAGTAAGTCATTTGCAAACGTAAAAGCACAAGCATTAGATGATGATGTTTATGCTGTTGCAGAAGCAATAGCAAGTCTTCAGGAAAATCCTATTGTAGATATTTTAAAATTAGACAGTACATCACTATCTAAATAATATTTTTTAAATATAATCTGATTCGCAAATTAAAACACCGAAACTTTATAAAATGATAAATTATATGATGCACTCAATGTTCTATATATTTTGTAGGTTGTATCTTTAATCTATTTACACTTTAAAGATTAATATATTAAACATGTTAACTATTTTTAAATGTTTTCGAGATTCAATTTAAGTAATACCAAAACATTTTCTATACTAGCAAAAATTAAAATCAACCATTAATATTAACAATTAAAAATATAAATTATTATAACGGAGGTAACTGTATGGAGATTAAGAAAAAATTAGTCATGAGTTTTAAAAATGTAAAGGATAAACAAGTTTCTTTTTCTATAGAAAACCCAAAAGATAGCTTAACTGAAGAAAACATAAAATCTGTTATGGATTTGATAATATCTAAAAATATTTTTTTAGTTGGAGGATTTGACCTTGCTTCTGCTGTTGAAGCTAAGGTTGTAGAAACAAATACTACTCCTTATGACTTAGTTATAGAGTAGGAGGATGATTTCATGGACGATAGTTTGCAACTGTTAATAACCAATGTTGGTTTCCCTATAGCTCTATCCATGTATTTATTGGTTAGAATTGAAGGTAAATTAAATGCTTTATCAAACAGTATTGATACGCTATCTAAAAACATTTTGGTATTTAAGAAGTAATTTTGACAATATATTAAATCATAAAATAGGTCTATTTGTAAAATAATTAGATATATTCTATGAAAAATACTATGATATTTGGAAATTTATTCCAAATATCTATAGTATTTTTTTGAATTTTACCACCTCAAATTTGAATTTCACTATTTTATTTTTGAATTTTACCATACTCAATTTGAAATTTAGAATGCATCTAGTTGGACTAAATAAAATATAATGCTATTCTAATGACAGTAATAAAATGAGGTGATGATTAATGAAAATCCATGTCGAACAAGCTACTAATTGTGATGATATTGAAATAACTATAAAATGCTCTACATTAGATAATAACATCGAAAAAATAATTTCATTATTAAGTACACCACTACTTGATATAAAAGGAAAAAAGTCAGGAGAAATTTATAAACTTAATGTCTGTGACATTTTATATTTTGAGACAGTTGGAAACAAGACATTTGCTTATTATAAAGATGATGTGTTTGAAGTTGATTTGAAAATATATAAACTATCAAAACTATTAGTTAATACATCTTTCTCACGTATATCTAAATCCATGATTTTAAATATGGACTACATAGAGAGCACAAAAATAATATCGCATAATCGTATGCAAGCTACTTTAACAAATAATGAAAAAGTTATTATCAATCGCCGTTACATAAAAAATATTAGAGAAAAGCTAAATATTTAAATAAAATCTAAAATACTTTATTAATATCACTAATCGTATATTTATTGACCTATTTTGTAATCAAAATAATACAATATATTTAGTATTAAATACTAACTGATTGTATTTAGTGTAGAAATAATTAGCCAAAATATAAGAAATAATATATTATCATAACTGAGATATACTATTAAATTACATTTTAGTATATAAAAAAACAAATAAATTAAAACACTATTATAAAACGAAAGGATAGTGAAAAAATGCAAATATATAATACCCCCTTTAATACAAATAAACACTTAACCTATTTCTTTACACTTACTTTATTATTAAATTGGATATTCAGTCTTACACCTGTATTATTTGGAATTACAGACACGATACTTGGAGAAATCATTTTTTATCTTGGATATACATCACCAGCTATTGTAGGTCTATTTTTTATCTCTACAATATATCCAGATAACGCAAAAAAAGATTTCATTTATAGATGTTTTAGCTTAAAAAAAATGAGTATAAAATGGCCCTTATTGACAATATTATTCTTTGCTTTAATGTTTATTGTTTCTTTAATAATCGGAAATTACTTTAATGTAAAGACTTCTAGTATAAATTGGAAATACATAGCAATATATGAACCTTCTAAAATAACATTTATGCTATTATCAAGCTTTATATTAAGCATACTTAGTCAAGAAGCAGGATGGAGAGGATATGCTATTGACAAACTATTGGTCAGATTTGGATTTACAACCTCTTCAATTATTTTAGGTATTATTTGTGGAATTTGGTATCTAGGGTCGTACTTTACTCCTGGTCAAATGCCATATACTCTAGCACAATCTTCTTTATTTGATGCAGTTTTATTTATACCAAATATTATACTTTTAACCTTTATAATTAATTTTGTATATATAAATACAAATAGAAGTATTCTAGCTGCTGGACTTGTTCATATGATGCACAATTTCTTTAATGTTCAATTACTACTACATTGCCCTATTAAATTGTGTGCAATATCTCAATATGTACAAATACTATTTGGGCTAATATTTGTTGTATATATAGTTTCTTCTAATAAGTTTAAACAGAAAGTAGATTCTGAAATTGAACAAATAAAATCAGATGATTTTGAATTTGAGCTAGATTGGTAATTTTAATATTAACTATAAAATATTAACCATAAAGTGTAAGATAACTTGTAATTTGATATAACTATAATCCAATGGTGTTTTACTCCATGTAATTATACCTAAAACTGTAAAATAAATGTATTTCCCTAAACGCTTGAAGTATATAAAAACAAAATATATACTAATTATAAGTGAAAAGGAGGTCATATTTTCATGTTTAAAATTGGAGAAGTTTCAAAATTAACACAGGTATCTATTCGTATGTTACGTTATTATGATGAGCTTGGTATTCTAAAACCAGCAAAAATAGATAAATATACAGGTTATCGCCTCTACTCAGTTGAACAGATTTCAACTTTACAAAAAATAGTCTTATTAAGAGATTCAAAATTTAGTGTTGCAGAAATATCAAATATAGTACATAACTGGGACGATGAATTCGTAATTAAAGAATTAAATCGAAAAAAGAATGAAATAAAAAATGAAATAAAACAAGAGCAGCAGAGAATAAATAAAATTGATAGGTTTATAGATGCTATAAACCATGATAAAGATGAGATTCATCACAATGTTGTCTTTAAGGAAATTCCAAGCTATAAAATCATATCGCTTAGAGAAATAATACCAGACTACTACTATGAAGGTATTCTCTGGAAGAAGTTATACGATTTTATTAAGGAAGAACATATAGAAGTATCACGTCAATCCGACAATAATATAGCATTTTATCATGATGAAGAACTTACAGGTAATGGTGTAGATGTCGAGGTTGGAATGGTCGTAAAGAAATTTGGTAAGAATAAGTCTGAATTTACATATCGTGAGACAGAAGAAGTTAATACAATGGCATGCACTATGGTGTATGGTCCATATGAAAACATAGCTGGTGCATATGAGTCCTTTTGTTATTGGTTGGACAAAAATAGTGATTATAAAATGTCAGGTATAAATAGACAAATTGGTCATAAAGGTGAGCATAATGAATCAAATCCTGAGAATTATCTTACAGAAGTTCAAATCCCACTTATAAAAGTCTATTAGATTTGCACTTAAACACATAAGCACTAGGCACCATTGACATCCCAAAATTTTCATGATAGTATCTAAACGTGTATTAAACACGTTTAATTTTTTTATAGGGAAATTTTTGAGGGGAAAATTATGAAAATAGATTCGACAAAAGAACAGCTAATTAATGCTACAATTCAGTTACTATCTTTGAATAGAGATATTTCAAGCATTACAGCTAGAGAAATTGTAACTAAGGCAAATGTCAATTTAGCTATGATTAACTATTATTTTAAATCTAAAGAAGCATTAGTTAATACTGCTATTAAAAAAATTTTAAAACATCATATGGATGAATATAAAGCTACACATGATACTAAAAATTTAGTACCTAAACAACAATTAAGAGAAATACTAATTACATTTTTTGACTTTATAGGTGCACATAGTCAATTTATAAAGGTTTCTGTACCCTACATATTGATACAAGAAGAAATTATTTATCCATTTGAGATACTTCCTTTAGTTAAGGTTCATTATGAAAGCCAGAACAATAAAAAAACTGAAGCTGAATACAGAACTATTGCATATCAAATAACTTCGTTTATTCAGTTGCTTTGTCTTCGTTATGATGCTTTTTATAAATATAGTGGTATTGATATTATGAATGTTGAACAAAGAAATAGTCTAATAGACTTTCAATTAGATTTACTTCTAGTAGATATTATAAAATAATGATATATTAGCTTTTTAATTTATAATTCTGGTGATGGTTGAAAATATTCTCATTGACTAAAAGATACTTACATTAAATAGGGAGGAAGTTTTAATGTTTTTTACATTTATAGGAGTAATCTCAGCAGTTTTATTATTGTGCACAATTGTATATGGTTTATGGATAAAGCTTAATAACCGTAATAATGACTCAAATTCTCACTTTACTTTTTCGATACTTTCAATTGTTTTTTCGTTGTTGATTGTAGTAGCTTTTTTAGTAAGAAATTAATGTCTTTATTATATGATATGTTTATTAGATGGTATATTTATTATGATAGTTACTTTACTATGATAGCATTTTTATTAAATAGTTCATTTATTTGATAGTTACTTTACTATGATAGTATTTTTATTAAATAGTTCATTTATTTGATAGTTACTTTACTATGATAGTATTTTTATTAAATAGTTCATTTATTTGATAGTTACTTTACTATGATAGTATTTTTATTAAATAGTTCCTTTATCAGAGGGTTTATTTACTATAATAGCATTTTTATTAAATAGTGACCTTATTTGATAGTATATTTACTATGATAGTATTTTTATTAAATAGCTCATTTGTTAGATAGTATATTTACTATGATAGCATTTTTATTAAATAGTTCACTTGTTAGATGCTATATTTACTATGATAGCATTTTTATTAAATAGTTCACTTGTTAGATGCTATATTTACTATAATAGCATTTTTATTAAATAGTGCCTTTATTTGATAGTATATTTACTATGATAGTTACTTTACTATGATGAGGTCTTTATTATAATGATTTGCTATGATACAGAAATATTTGACTGACTTAAAATTATTTCTACAGCTTTTTACGATATCTTTAAATCTCTATTTATATTTTTATAAGATTCTTTATTATTTTTGTACTACTAGTATTTTTATACTTTTAACTACAAACTTCAAATTCTTTTTAACAATTTATTTAGTTTAATACTGCGATATACTTTTTCAATTCTATTGAATTTATATTTTTAAAATCCTTTTTCTATTACTTTATAATTCTTTTTCTATTACTTTATAATTCTTTTCAATAATATAACCTTACTATTTTATAACTTTTTTACTTTTACTTTATACATTTTTGCTTTAATCTAACTTCATTATTCTATAACGTCTTATTCTACATTACTGTTCTAAGTACTACTCAACTACTCTGTAGCTTTTTTACTTATGCTCTACCCCTTTAAACTTTCCAGCTATTACTATTCAATATAATCCATTTCGCTATGCTAATCTCTCATACTATCAATAATATATTTTCAAGTCTTACAAAAAAACACCCAATTCTTACAATAGAGCTGGTACTCCTCTAACCCCTTCAAATGCTATCATTGACTTACAAGATAAATGAAAGCGAGGATGATATATATGCTTAAAGTAAACAACTTATATAAATCGTACAAAACAGGTAATAAAACATATCCAGTATTAAAAAATATTTCTTTTGAAATCAATAAAGGGGAATTTGTAGCAATTATGGGTTCATCAGGAAGCGGAAAAACCACTCTCCTAAACTGTATCTCATGCTTTATCCCAATTGATGATGGTGAAATAACTCTTGGAAACAATAATATAAGAAATTTGCAGGAAAAAGAACTTTCTGAAGTCAGAAACCAACAATTAGGATTTGTATTTCAAGACTTCATGCTATTTGATGGGCTTAGCGTCTTTGAAAATATCTGCGTTCCACAAATTATCAAAGGTGGTCAAGTCTTACAAATGGAAAACCGTGCAGTCAGTCTATGTGAACTGTTTGGTATTGAACATATTAAGAAAAAATACCCTGCTGAAATATCTGGTGGAGAAAAACAACGTACAGCTGTGGCAAGAGCACTTATGAACAATCCAGATTTAATATTAGCAGATGAACCAACTGGTAACCTTGATAGTAAGTCTTGTCGTACAGTCATTGATTCATTTCTAAAGGCAAAGCAGGAGTTAGATGCTACTATACTTATGGTTACACATGATAGCTTTGCAGCAAGCTTCTGTGACCGAGTTATCGTACTTAAAGATGGGATAGTTTATAAGGAGGTTGTAAAATCAAGTTCAAGACGCGAATTCCTAGATGAATTACTAGAACTTTTAAAAGAAATGGGAGGCGGTCAAGATGACAATTAATAAATTATATGGAAGACTTCGAGCCTATAATTGGAAGAACTATACAACCTTATTCTTTTGTATAATACTTTCTGTGGTACTAGTTACTTCATATGCTCTAATTTATTTTAGCCCAACAGTACAAAACATCCTGCCAACTGGTGGAGATAGCAGAAAGCAAGCTACAATGATATTCTCAGTTGCCATATTGGGATGTGCTGTATTTACTACATACGCTTCTTCTCTATTTTTAAAATTTAAAAGTAAAGAAATTGGTATTTTCATGGCTCTAGGAGCAAACAAGAAGAAATTAAAAAAACTTCTATTTTCAGAAATATTATTAATTTCTATAATATGCTGTTTTTTAGGTCTTATATTAAGTATCCCTGTATCCTTTGGTATATGGAAGATATTCCAATTAGTGATTATTGATACTAGAGAAATGACTTATCAATTTGGAACTCAGGGATTCATCTATGGATTTATATTCTGTATATTTGTGACATTGTGTATATTTATGCTTTCAGTAAAATTTATTAATCGTACAAATATAATTGACATACTAAATGACCAAAGAATATCTGAACCAATACATGATGTAAAGGAATGGTATGGTATATTAGGTATAATTTTTACTATACTAGGTATTGTTTTAGGTTATGTTGTACCTTCAATAGTTATAGACAAATTAAATTATCTATTACCATCTATATGGAGTATTACCTATCTATTCTCTGCTGTTGGAATCTATATGATTATGACATATATAGTTGTACACGCAAAAAGAGGAAAACATCCTGAAAAATACTACAAAAATATTATATCAACTAGCATGATGAGATTTATGGGAAGACAGACAGTAAAAAATATGTGTGTTATTTCATTTTTAATTGCAGGAGCATTATTTGCTGTATTCTATGTTCCTAACATGGTTACAGGAATTTATGATAATCTTAAAAACAACCCTATAGATTACACTTTTACCTACAATCAAAGAGATAAACAGGTATCAAAAGAAGATATTGAACAATTAGCAGATAAATATAATATATATATTCAAAACTATATGGAAATTCCTTCTATTGAATTGATTGTTGATGGTACAGAGTCAACACATCATAAAAATGGAACTATTGATAAGGTGTACCTAAAAAAAAGTTCATATGACATGTTCTTTAATTCCAAAGATTTTTCTAAATTAATTGGTAAACCCATAACTATAAAAAATGGGGAATATCTCGCTGTTGTAAATAAGGAAAATGAAAATAAAGGTTCTGATTATACCAAATTTATATCAAGTCCAGTAACAGAAAAAGAAATTCCTTTTAAACATGCTGGAAACCTAATCTTTAATGGTTCTTTTTTTCAAAATAGAAGTATGAATGTTTATGTTCTTAATGAAAATGATTATAAAGCATTTGCTAAGGATTTATCTATAAAAAATTACAATAATTCTGTACTATTTAATGTAGATAAGTCTAAGGATACTTATGCTTTTGCTAGTGATTTAAAGGCAGAGATTATAAAAAGAACATCTAAAGAATTGGGAATGTTCACTAGTTATGATGAGTATGTAAAAAAACGTTATGAATCAACTGGAGAAAAGTATTTTATGGATGAAAGCTATCCAAGTGGAGAAGGTCCTTTAAAACTAGAACCAGATAATAATCAATTGTATCTTAATTGGAAGTACTATCCTAATTTTAAAATTTTACAAAGTCAAGATATGATAAAAAATATGGCAGTCTTCTTGATGTTATTCATATATGTGGCAATCATCTGCTTTACAGCAGTTGGAATCATTGCATATACAAGAGGCGTTACTATAGCTGTAAATCATAAGCAGGTTTTTATGGATTTAAGTCGATTAGGAGCAAATAACGACTATATAAAATTCTGTATTAGAAACCAATTAAAAAAGGTGTTTTCATACCCTCTTATTGTAGGAAGCTTTGTAATCTATCTGTTTAACCTTATGATTATGCTTAACAATGATGGTAGAATTGTAAGTAGTGAGGTCAATGCTCTTTTGATAAATTTAGGTCTTATAGGGCTTTGTGGTGTTTATATGTTCCTTATATATCTATTAACATATAAAAAATTCAAAAATATTATTGGGATTTCAAAATAAGAAAAATCACTGGAATCTTAAAATAAGTTTAATAAGATAGTTTCAAGTTTAATAAAATAGTTTTAGGTATAAACCCATACTAATATAGAAAACTTTATCTTGCTACCTGGATATATTTGTTATCTCATTTTATATATCTAGGTAGCAAAATATATTATATACTTAATTATATAAACAAAAAACTTGAAAGGAGATTAGACATTGATTTCGATTTGTATTTGTGATGATGAAAAACAACAAAGAAACATGTTAAATAAAATCATTACAAGAGAAATGGATTTGTGGGGTTACCCATGCCAAATAAAAGAATACTCAAATGGTGAAAGCCTACTATATAACCTAGAACACGAAAGCTATTATATGGATATTATTTTTTTAGATATTGAACTTGGAGAAAGTAACGGTGTTGATGTAGCAAAAACTATACGAACATATTCAAAAGACACTATAATCATCTTTGTCACAGGATTTTCTGATTATGTATTTCACGGATATGATGTAGGAGCTTTGAACTATATTTTAAAGCCTTATAAAAGTGAAAAAATATGTGAGGTATTAAAAGAAGCACTAAAAAAATTAGAACAATGGAAAGAAAATTTTATTACAGTTCAAATTGGAACTAACCTTTGTAAAATCAATATGAAAGATATTATCTATTTTAAAAGTGAGCTAAGAAAATTGACTGTAGTAACCTTTGAGAGAACATTAGAATATTATGGAAAGTTAAACGATATGGAAAGTATTCTTCCCTCTAACTTTATACGTACACATCAAAGGTATATTGTTAATCTAAACCATGTAGATAGTATAAGTCAAACTTATGCTAAAGTTCAGAATGAAAAAATTCCTATAAGCCGTAAAAAATATCAGGAAGTCGTAGGAAAATTTACAAGGTATATGTTAGAATCTTAATTTCAAAAAGTATGTTAGAAATTTAAGTTCAAGGGCGATATTAGAATATTAACTTTTAAATATGTATTAGAAACTTAAATTCAAGAGCGATATTAGAATATTAACTTTTAAATATATATTAGAAATTTAAGTTCAAGGACGATATTGGAATGTTAGTTTTAAGTATATATTAGAAACTTAAATTCAAGAGCGATATTAGAATATTAACTTTTAAGTATATATTAGAAACTTAAATTCAAAGACGATATTAGAATATCAGTTTCAAAATACATATTAAAATATTATTTTTTAGAAAGGTATCTTAAATGAATTCTTATTCTTTAATTAATAATGGTACAACTTTTATCATAGTCTTAATTCATATTTATATAGCCTTTTTTCTTTATAAGTTGACTTCTTATTTTATAGACTTTAGAAATCATTGGATTTTTAAAGTCATATTAATTTTTGGCTACTCTATTATTAGTCAAATGATAATATGGGTTTCTGACCCTGTAAATATTCTATTTACACTACTTGGGTATTTTATAATGCTTATAATCTGTAGTAAAAGTAAATTAATTCCTATAGTATCAATTATCATGATACTCTACCCTATTATAGTTGGTATTAATTTTCTTTTTATAAACAATCCTCTGTATAGTGGGCTTATCTGTTCAAGGGATTATCTTTTTATACTTTCCATTGTCAAGATAATCTCCGCTCTGATTAAACTATTGTTTTGGTTTTTAATACATATTTTCTTAAAAAATAGATTAATCAATATAAAACAGTACCTATCAAATAAGATATGGATTTTTATCGACATGGTATGTATGGCTTCATTTTTATCAATATTAATTGCTATTATTCTGCCACCAACTAATTTAATTCCTATGGGTAGTGTAAATAATATTTTTTTAGGCGACTTGCCTTATGGAACTTATATAATCATTTTATCAGCAATTATAGCAAATATTGGTGTAATACTTCTTTTACAACCACTAATTGAAAATGTAAAGATGAAGATAGAAAAACAAGCAAATCATATAAAAGAAAAATACTACGATTTGCTAGAAAATCAACAAATTCAGATACGTAAAATACGACATGATATGAATAACCACTTTCAAATGATTGAATCGTATTTAGAGGTTAACGATACTGATGGTGCTAAAGAATATTTTAATCAGTTGAAAATAAGCCTTGGTACTCTTAGTGGAAAGCAATTTTGTAAAAATCAAGCTCTTAATTCAATTTTAAATCTTCGCCATACAAAATTAGAAGAAAATGGAGTTGATGTCCACTTTAATATAGACATAGACAATCACTTAGGTATAGAGCCTATAGATTTATGCACTATTTTTTCAAATTCTTTGGATAATGCTATAGAAGCTTCTTTGAAGATACAAGATTTATCAAATAGAAAAGTAGTGTTAAAGGCACGTTGTGAAAAGGAGTATTTTAGCTATTTGTTGACAAACAACAAAGTAAATCCTATCAATAAAAAGCAAGATTTATTTGTTTCAGACAAAAAAGATAGTTATTCTCATGGATATGGTATTGAGAATATTAGAGGAATTGTCGATAAGTACAATGGAGAATTAAATATCTCTTATACAGATAATGAATTTTCTTTATTTCTTTATATTAGATTATTTTAACCAAAACTATATTAGGTATCTTAATATAAATCTAAGAGTATTCCTATTATCCAGCCTCATTACTATAATCTTTATATAAAAAATTATATATATAAAAACTTGCACATACATGGAATCAATAACAATATTTGTATTTATATGTTATTGGTTCTTCCTTTTTGTCATTAATATTTACTCTTGTTATTTCTTTTGTAATTATCTCTTTTTTTATAATTAATCTTTTATTCTTGTTATTTCTTTTTGTAATTACTTCTTTATTCTTATTCTTTATCTTTGCAATTAATCTTTTCTTCTCACTATCTCTACTTATTATTAATCTTTTCTATTATTAGACTTTATTCTTATTCTTTATCTTTGTAATTAATCTTTTCTTCTCACTATCTCTACTTATTATTAATCTTTTCTATTATTAGACTTTATTCTTATTCTTTATCTTTGTAATTAATCTTTTCTTCTCACTATCTCTACTTATTATTAATCTTTTCTATTATTAGACTTTATTCTTATTCTTTATCTTTGTAATTAATCTTCTCTTCTCGCTATATCTATTTATTATTAATCATTTCTATTATTAGACTTTATTTTTATTCTTTATCTTTGTAATTAATCTTTTCTTCTCACTATATCTATTTATTATTAATCATTTCTATTATTAGCTCTCCCATCTACCACTTATATTGATTTTTTCTATCTAACACTGACTTTCTCCTTTTAGCAACCATATTTTCTATCATTTCACCAAAAAATCCTTACTTCTAACTAGAACTCCTTCTAAGTTAAATAAGTTTATTGACAAATGTATGACATGGCATTATACTAAAATAAAATGACATAATGTCATACAAAAGGAGGTAGATTCAAGTGGTTCAACAACTATCAGATGCTGAGCTTGAAATTATGAAAATCATTTGGGCAAATAATGAACCAGTACTTTTTGCATTTCTTTTAGACGAGTTAACATCATTGGGTAAAACATGGCAAAAAAATACACTAATAACACTTTTATCTCGACTTATGGATAAAGGGTATCTAAAAGCAAAAAAATTAGGACGCCGAAATGAATACACTCCCCTTATATCAGAAGCAGAATATCAGACAAGCCAAACAAAAAAACTACTTGATAAAGTCTATGAAGGAAATGTAAAAGGTCTTGTCTCCAATTTAATTCAAAGTGATTTGCTAACTGATGAAGAATACGATGAACTAAAGGAACTTTTGGAGGGAGGAAAAAGATAAATGAATAATGTAATGAAAGTATTCTTGTCAATGTCCATTTCTGGCTCACTGCTTATTCTAATTCTTTTTTCATGCAAGAAAATTTTTAAAAACAAAATAAGCAGACAATGGCAGTATTATATCTGGCTAATTGTCATTATGAGACTGTTATTGCCATTTACACCAGAAACAAACTTGATGAGAACCATTTTTCAAACATTTGATAATACTGTATATCACACTGAGAAATATCACCCTACACAACAAAATCAATCTGTTTTGAATGATAATGAAAATATCCCATACATTAATAATGAACAAAGCAATCAAAGAGATACAAATAAAACGGAGCTATCCACTAATAACCAGGCAGTGCAGGACATAATTACTTTATTAGTAAATAACACTTGGCTAATTTGGTTGGTAATTGCTCTTATCCTATTCATACGAAAGGTAACAATTTATCAAAGCTTTGTACGATATATAAAAGCTGGACAAGTCCCTATTTCAGACATAGAGCTATTGGACAGACTTGCAATTATTGGAGGTCAAACAAAAATAAAAAGGGCTATAGAGCTTTGCATCAACCCACTTATTTCTTCTCCATTATTGATTGGATTTTTCCGTCCATGTATTGTACTACCAAAGGCAGATATTACAGAAAAAGATTTCCAATATATCGTGCTACATGAACTTACACATTATCGTCGATTGGATATGTTCTATAAATGGCTAGTACAAATTACAGTTTGCTTACACTGGTTTAATCCCCTTGTATATCTTATGGGGAAAGAAATTAACAAAGCATGTGAGTTCTCTTGTGATGAAGCAATTATCAAAAAACTAGATTCAAGTAATGTACAAGACTATGGAAAGACTCTACTAGACTCTATAGCAACTGTTGGAAAATATAAAGAATCCCTTGCTTCTGTCACTCTAAGTGAAAGCAAGAAATTACTAAAAGAAAGGTTGGGAGCAATTATGAATTTTAGAAAAAAATCAAAATTAGTGGTCCTCTTTACACTTATAATAACGATTTTATTTACAGTTGGGGCAACGGCTATTGGAGCATATACAATACCACAAATTCAAGTTGATAACAATAAAAACAAAAAGATAAATTCTAATCCTTCTACTAAAAACAATTCAAATTCAGACACACATAAAAACAACAATAAATCGACAGATAATACACAAAAACTAGATGTTTCTAGTAGTGGCAAACTACCAGATAATATACAAAGTCTCGATATGTCTTTTGATATTTATAATGGAGGTTTGGAGATACTGCCTTCCTCTTCCAATGAAATAGAAGCTAGCTATGATGGTAAATACTACGATGTTCATATTACAAAAGAGAATGGTAAATGGATAGTTCGTATATCTGGAAAAGTTTCATTAATGGGTAACACAGATTTTGTTAAGCTTTATGTTCCAAATGTAAAACGTGTTATGAATGTCAAAGTTCGTAATGGTGACTTTAGTTATGACTTGCCAAATAATTGTACTGATGTAATAAACATTGATGCTGCAAATGGAGGAATTCAATTTACTTCAAAGAATAGATATGATAATAGCAAGATTTCTTTAACAGCTACAGATAAAGACTTCTTAATATATGATTTACTTGTTTATCCTAATTATTTTACTAAGACAGATACTGGATTTAAGTATAAGAAAGGTACTGAAGCCACTCAAATTGGTATTTCTCTAACTGGATATACTGATGTTGAGTTTAAGTAAAGTTTTATGGCAGAAATGGTTTATCAGTGACTGTTGTAATTTAAAGATATAAAATAAAGACAATATACTATGATTTTGTATGTTGTCCTTATCTATATCTTTTATATCTTTAAAAATTGTAATTAAGTTTTTGTTTAAATTCATTATGACTATTAAGATATCTTTTATAAATTTTGAAGATACAAAAATATAGTAGGAATTAAAGGATTTATATTTCCTCAATTTTGGCAAAATGAATGAAAATGATTTGGTTAAAAAATAATACACTATCTAGAATATTCAAATAGATTTATTAGAATATTCTACCTCCTACATGGTTCTATACCTCAAAAACATAGTTATACTTAAATATTATATTATAAATTATACATATAAAGCTAATTAAATGTGAACAGAATTGTTTTATATACAACAAATTAATTGCCTATTCCAATGAAAAGACACAACTAATATTTTATTTTCCTTGCCCCAAAAACAAAGTATTTCAAACTTTAATTATTAATAAAATTAAAGTTTATAAATATACTAAATATTCATTGACAAATATAGATAAGTGTTACTATAATTATACTAAAAATATAAATTTTAAAACCAAAACCATGAAGGTTTATAGAATCTTCATGGCTTTTTTTGTGTCCAATGGATTAAATATTTGCGACATGAAAAATAATGTATTATAGGGTTTTGGGTATAATGAAAGGGGGCTATATGATGAATCAAAAAGAGTTTTTTGACCAAATAGCAAAGGATTGGGACAATAGAATAGAAGTAAATGAAGGAAAGATAAATACTCTTTTGTCAAAGATAAGTATAAAAGATAAAGATAAAATACTTGATGTAGGAACAGGAACAGGAGTATTAATACCATTTTTGACAAATCTAAATCCTAATGGATATATAAAAGGAGTAGATATCTCAAAGGGAATGCTTGAAGTAGCAAGTGACAAATTTAAAAACTATAAAAATGTATCTTTTGAAATAACAGATGTAGAAAAAGACACAATAGATGATAGATATGACAAAATAATTTTATATTCAATGTTTCCACATCTTCAAAACAAAACTATGACTATAAAGTCACTAGTAAAAAACAATTTAAAGAAAGATGGTAAGCTTATAATCGCTCATTCAAACAGCAGAGAGTTTTTAAACAATATGCATAAAGACGTTGACGAAAGTGTTAGTGAAGATAGACTTATACCTATAGATAAACAAAGAAACTTATTTGAGGAAATAGGATTGGATGTTGAACAAGCTTTTGAAAATGATGAAATTTATTACATAGTAATAAAGAAATAAATAATTATATTAGGGGGATTTCCATGAAAACTAAAAAAATGATTTTATCTGGCATATTCATAGCATTTGGAATTATATTACCTATGTTTTTCCATACGTTTAATTTAGCAGGTCCTATATTTTTACCTATGCATATTCCTGTATTAATAGCTGGATTTTTATTAGGTCCAAGTTATGGGGTGATAGTGGGAATAATTACACCTATATTAAGTGGTGTTATGACAGGTATGCCACCTTTAGTTCCAGTAATGCCTATAATGGTATTTGAGCTTTGTGGTTATGGATTAGTAACAGGGATTTTATTTTCTAAGAGTAATAAAATCTATTTAAGTCTTATAGGTGCAATGTTAGTTGGTAGGTTATTTGCAGTTGTAGGTGCATTTATAGTTTCGCTTACAATAGCACCTCAAGTAAGTCCTTTAATATTTGTTTTTGGAAACATAGTACAAGCTATTCCAGGTATGTTAGTTCAGTTGATATTTATACCAATACTAATTAAGTTTACGTCTAATAATGTTGAGATAAGAAAGGTATTGACTCAAGGAAAATAAAGTGAGTTTATAGGAATTAAATAAAAAAGGGCAATCAATCTGACTGCCCTTTTTATTTAAGTTCATATAGTCTAATCAACCCCATTACCATTTTGGATTTAAATTCACATAATCTAAACAAGATAACTTCCCTTTTTATATAATCTTATACAATCTAATAAACTCTCTTTCTATATCTTTATATAACTTAACACACATTAAAAATCAATAAGTGACCTAATTAAAAAATATATAAATAAATTTCTAACTGTATCTATTAGAATACAATACTTTTGCTCTTTCAGTAATTTCTTTAATAAAATCCGACTTACTATCTGTATAAGCATCACGATTATGCTCATACTTCTTCCATAGGTTTAACTTAAGTTCTTCATACTCTTTAGCAACACTTGGATTGTCAATTAAATAATCTCTAAAAAACAACTCATCATTATCCCCTACATATCTTATATGCAAATGAAAAACTCTTTCTTCAAAACCATCTATTGTATATCCTTTATTAAGTGAAACCCTGCTACTACTCTCAGACATACAAATATATCCCATTGACTCAATTAATTCTTTAGTCTGTTTCATACTACAATCTTTTATTATCTCAATCAGTATATCAACAATTGGTTTGGCATAGATTGTACTCACAGAAGTACTTCCAATATGACTTATTCTAACAATATTTTGCATAGGTAATACCTCAGTTAACCTGAATTTTTCTTCCTTAAACCAATCTTTCCAACAGTCCTTATGAGTAGTCAATACTATTGGGAATAACTCCCATAATTCCTCTAAAGTCATATCTTCCAATTGCTTTTTCATAAGTCAATTTTTCTCCTTTAAACTAATTATTTTAAATACTATCTTTATCCCTTAAGTTAAATATTATATACTAAAACCCATTTATTAAAATGTTTAAATACGGTTATTCTAGAGCTATAAAAATAACTATACAAAAACTACTTGCTAAAACTGTCATAAAAATATCATTTAGAAATGAATTAATTACAAAGTCTCATATCTTTTATACTTTTATATTTATTTAAGTATTAGGAAAAATTTTTTAATCTATAGTTATAGTAAAAGATTTACCTGTATCTACTGGCATTGGAGCTTCTAAAGAACTCTTTATAGGTTTTGATATAATCAAATCAAATTTAAAATATGTAATAGAAGATAACAAACATAAAATTACTACCATCAAAATACCACTTCTACATCTTTCATTAAACATACTAGATACTCTTTTTCTAATATCCGACTCCTTATGTAATCCAGCTACAAACTTATTTGAATGACTTGAACCTTTCCTCATTGCATTTATTATAGTTAATGCGTAATCCTGTCTCTCCTCTATAGTACGATTCTTTAAAACCCTTTCATCACAATAAAGCTCACAATCCAAATCTATAAACTTCTCCATTATATATATAAAAGGATTAAACCAATAAACACATTTTAAAAACAACACCAAATACTTAATATAAAGGTCTTTACTCTTAAAATGCATAAGCTCATGTCTAAATATCCAATCCAGCTCTTTTAACGTATAATCATAAGGTGGTAAAATCACACTTGAATTAAAAAATACTGGAGTCTCAACTTCATAGGAGTATTTAAGCTGTATCTTTTTATTTATACTAAGTTCCTTTAATAAATTCGCATAAAGATTTTTTATCTCTTTATCCTCCACATCATAAGATAAATCATTTATTAAAATTTTAACCTTAACGTATTTCCAACTAATATAAACTAAATATATTATTATACTAGTAATCCAAACAAACAATAAAATGCTATTTTTCGAAGTGAGAAGATTATTAAGATTTTCTAAATATACCTTATTAATAGTATATTTGTATTCTTGTCTATTAAACGTAAAGGTATAGTATGTAAATGGCAGTAATAACTTAATAATCACAATCAACCAAATATAATAATTAAACCTTTTACTAAACCTTTTAAATATAGTCATTCTAAAGCTCAATAGGATAACTATACATAAACCACTTAATACAACAGTCCTAAGAATGTCATTCAAAATTAAATTCATATAGTCACCTCTCTTCTTTTAAATCTAGAATAACTAAATATGTCAATACAAGTCAATCTTATATGTAAAATATTTGACTTCCCAAAAAATTATCTCTTATTTTAAGAGATTAAAAAAATGAATACTCTAAATTAAAATCATATGATTTTTAACACAACTCTTATTAATAGTATTATTTTGAGTGATAACATAAACTAAGCATTTGCCTACACGCAAACATGGCGGAAAGTCTAAAGACTTCCGCAACCACATCAAGAAGAACATTATTTGGCTACAAACTTGCACCTGTACTATTTCTGTTTGTAGCCTTTTAGTTTCATTACTATTATTACAAAAATACCTAATAATAAATATACTTCCAAAATACAATATACTTCCTATAAAAACAATCTATTATATAAAATTAGAAATATAATATTTCTATCACTCACCATAACTTTCTTTCAAATCTTCAAATTTTTCTATGTAACTCCATCATTTCTTTAGTATTTTTTTCAAATGAGCAACATCTAATAAATTCACTGTTTCAAATTTTCCTTTATAAAATAATGCGAAGTTATTAAAAACACAAGGTAATTCCTTTGCTTTTTGTAATGTATCTATCTCAATAAATGAAGCTGGAACATCATGTGTCGTGCAATACTCTTTTAATATTTCAATATTTTGATAGATAAAAGGACATTGCATATCATAATAGATGGTTAGTTTCTCACTCTCAATTTCACACGATTTTGCATTTTGCTTGAACTCTGGTGTTGTTCCATCAAAAGAAAGTGCAAGTAGTTCATATCCGTTATCAGTACTATCAACTACCTCAAATCCAAATTTTTTCGCAAATGATTGGTCTGAAAGCCATGCTTTTTGTTTTTTTGCTCCAAGCATACAAATACCAGATTTCCCATTCTCTTTAGCATCTGCCACACAATACTCCATTAACGATTTCGCATACCCTTTTCCTTTATAATCACCCAAGACCCACAAGCAATAAATATAATAATAGTTATCGCCAGTAATAGGAACCCATGCAGTCTCAACAGGTGCATATTCAATAAATACAGTACCTTTGACATTTAATTTTCTAAAGGTATGCCCTTCTCTTAATCGTTCAGAAATCCATTGCTTTTTGGCTTCAATACCTTGATGTGGCTTTCTGATACGGATAATACAACATAAATGTTCATTGGCAAGATTTTCTTCTGTTACGTTTACAAATTCATCACACATATTTAAATCTTCCTTTTTCCAAATTTAATTTTTTCCAGTTCAATAAATTGCATTATTGTAGCTTTTCACAGAATATAAATATACATTAGTCCATATAATTTCATTAATACACATATTAAATTAACTTAGTTCTTCAAACTCTTCTACCTGAATCTAAAATATTCATATTTTCATTTTTTTATCAATCATTGACACTTTCCTAAATCCAATATCACCACTTATCTATAAATATGTGACGTATTCTCTTTACACAAATTCTCCATCCTATCATACACAACACCACTGTCTCTCTCATCTGTCATAGTCACAATCACATCACTTGGCTTAAGAACAGTTTTTCCTCTAGGGATAATCTCTTCACCACCTCTTTGAATAGCTACCAAAAGACAATTCTCTGGCCATTGTATATCCTGAATCTTCTTGTTGGCAACAGGAGAGCCAAACATAACCGAAAACTGGTCTAATATCTTTTCTCCCCTCTCTTTAGAAGCAGGTTCTCCATTTTTCTCAAGTAATCGCTCTAAAAGACTTTCATAAATAGGTTTTGACTTCATAAGAGTAGCCACAATATATGCCACAATCGAAATTATAGAAAGTGAAAGCATTTGGCTAACAGAACCTGTCATTTCAAAAATCAATATGATACCAGTCAAAGGAGCACGTACAATAGCTGTAAAATATCCTGCCATAGCCAAAAGAACAAAGTTATTTATATAATCAGGGTCCATTCCAAAAACCTTCACACCTATCATTCCAAATATTCCACCTATAAATGCTCCTAACACAAGCAACGGAAAAAAGATACCCCCTGGTGCACCTGAGCCAAAACTTACAGCCGAAAATATAAAACGTATGACAAAAATCAAAACAACCATTCCAAAAATATATTCATGACTTGTAAGTGCCTCCACCAAATTGTGCCCACTTCCCAGCACTTGAGGCATCATAAGTCCAAGAACACCAGCCATAGTGAATGGAATCAACAGTTTACCAAATGTACCGATTTTAGGAATCTTTTTATATAAAGACTGCACATATAGAGTAAACCAGTTATAAAATGCTCCCATAACTCCAAGAATAACACCTAGAATCACTATTAATCCATAATAATTCTGCGGCAATACATGCCCGATGTCAAACTGGAACACAGACTCCATACCTAGAAAATTAGCTGAGATATAGTCTGCTGTCAAAGATGCTGTCATAACAGAAATTAAAACAGATACTGAAAAGTTCTTATGCACTTCTTCCAGTGAAAACATAACCCCTGCCAGTGGTGCATGAAATGCTGCTGACAATCCAGCACTTGCCCCACAAGTCAGCAAAAACTTTTCCTCTGTCTTACCTCGGTCAAGTGCTCTAGATATACCTTTCCCTGCCATAGCACCAAGTTGAATAGAAGGCCCTTCTCTACCTAATGCAAGACCACCCATAAGTGCCAAAAATCCTCCAATAAATTTTGTTGGCAACACACGCCACCATACTTGTTTGATTTTTCCTGTCATTTCTCCCTCAAGCTGAGGAATACCACTTCCAGAAATCATCGGTTCTAAGTCCACCAACTTTGATACAATCCAAGCAAGTAGTGCAAGCACTGCAAACCAAGCTATTATTTTTACTGTGGAACCTTCTACAAACTTTAAGATTTGACTGAGCCATATACCAGCCTGCCCCAAAAGTATCCTATATAAAAGTACAATCAAACCAGCCACAGCACCAACCATCAGTCCTTCTCCAATTAAAATTACCTGAAAGTTCTCTGCCCGTTTGATAACATGAGATGTATCCTTTTTCATGCTCTTCCTCCTTCTCCCAATAATTCTGTACAATATCAGCAAATATAGCTTTTAATTTACTAAATATAGATTACTTTATTACTTACTCATTATATTTAATAAATATAACTAATGATACTATAATGCAAACACTAAATGATTATTGATATATGATTTCATTGTATTTACTACTGAATAAATAATACAATACATTTTTGGAAAAATAAAGGAAAGAATAATATAAGACTTACATCTGTCAGCTATAATTTATGTTCTTTTTTGTCTTAATACTTTCTTTTTTGTTTTAATTCTTTCTTTTTTTGTCTTAACTCTTTCTTTTTTTGTTTTAATTCTTTCTTTTTTTGCTTTAACGCTTTCTTTTTTGTCTTAACTCTTTCTTCTTTAGTTTTAATTTTGCTTCTTTTATTTTAATTTTGACCTTTTTTACTCTAACTCTTCAGTCTTTTATTTTAACTTCACTTCTTCTTACTACTATTCTTCAAACTTCTTTATGCAAATAGTAGCATTATGACCCCCAAATCCTAATGAATTAGAAATAGTACATTTCACTTCTCTCTCAATTCCACCCTGAACCTCCCATGACTAAAGTACAGGGTTCCTGCTTCATAGAATTTTACATACTAAAATAGGTCTTACCAACTCTCCACAGGCTATCCCCGTAGTTCCTACAGTTCTCACATAAGTTATTTATTTTAAAGTCTTATTAGCCCTAACCTTTCTTTTAGTATATTTAAATAATAAAAAATTAGAGATAAAGGCAATCAATTCAAGCCTTTATCTCTAATTTTTACTGTTTCTATTTTATTAAAACTGATGCTTACACTCTGTAAATTCGTAAACATCCATTAGTGCTTCACCAAATCTTTGATAATGTACTACTTCCCTTTGACCTAAAAATCTCAATATATCTTTTAAATCAGGGTCATCAGTTAAATTTATTAATTGATAGTACGTAGCCAATGCTTTTTGTTCAGCAGCCATATCCTCATGTAAATCAGTTACTGCATCGCCAAAGACATTGATATAGCTTGTAGTAAAGTTTACTCCGTTAGAATCTACTGGTTGAAGACCATGTCCAAAAGTAGCGTAATTAGTTCCAAGTCCAGCAGCCTTAAGTTCTTCTGGAGTACAACTACTTATTAATTGATATAACATTGAAGAAATTATTTCAACATGAGCCATTTCTTCTGTTCCTATATCAGTTAAAAGTGCACGAGATTTTCCAGTTGGCATAGTATATCTTTGCTGAAGATATCTAGTTGCAGCAGCTAGCTCACCATTAGGGCCTCCCAACTGAGTCATTATATATTTTGCCATTCTAGGGTCTGCTTGTCTTATGTTAACTGGATGTTCCAGTGTTTTTTGATAAATCCACATATTATATTACTCCTCCTTAATATATTTAATAATAAATCTAATTTTAATACTGTATAATTTTATTTATAAAATGACTTATCCCATGGCCAAGGTTCAGATATCCATGACCAAGGATATTCACCTGATTCATACCCAAAATTAGTTAATGCTCCATATCTAGACTCATAATCACACACAGCTTGTGTAAATTTATCGCAGTATCTACTGTATGAATCAAGAGCCTCCTCATCTCTCGGATTGTTATCCAAATATAAATTTAATTCTATACAAGCAAATTGATATTCTGAAATTCGCTCTAAAAGTTCTCTTCTATTTAATGGCATTAGTACATTTTACCCCCTTTTTTAGCTCTAACTCTATTTTTAGGATTTTCATATAGCCAATCATTATAGTTATTTGACTCTATCAAATCCAATTCAGGAAATAAAGTACCTCTTCTTAATGCTGTTTTTGGATTGTATGTCTTATCATAAATTTGACGATTAATGTATGGTCTAGCAAATTCACAACAATAATCTTCTCTATCATCTTTTAAATATTCCATTAATTATCCTCCTTAATTTTTTAAATTTTAAAATAGTATTATTTTTAATAATTCTATACTTGTGCTATATTATAATCAGTAGTTTTAATAGACATTTAATAGAAATAAATAGGTATCTTTTTTATTCTTATTTTATTTTTAAAAATGCACCTAATTAACTAATCTTTTATAAGTATCTATTTTAAATAATTAATATAAAATTTATATCTTCTTTACAATATAATTACTATTTACTATATAATATTATTTCGTCAGCAAAATGTGATTATTTATTCTTAAAAACAATATAAATATACAATTTAATACTATTTTCACTTTTTTATAAATTAATTATAAAATAATTCTAATTTTATAATTTTATTTTAATCATATACAGTCTTAAAACTTCTATTTTAATATTTTTTTAACACTTCTACACATAAAAAAGTAGGGTCTCAAAATGAACTTTTCAGTTCATAAGGCACCCTTTTTTGTATGAAATCAAATATATTTTAATCATTGCAACAATGAAAAAAGAGACTTATCTCTATTTTGAGACAGCCTCTTTCTCTGTATTTATATATAGTTAAAACTCTTCATTTTTAATATGTATTTTTAATTTTCTTCTCTAGAATCAAAATCAGATGGAATCCACGAATTACTAAAATCTTTATCCTTAAACAAATAAGCTAATCCAGTTATTTGCTTCAATCTAAGAATTTCATCAATCTCCATGCCTAGATGCTTTGATATCCATTCATCAGATTTTCCAATTTCACAAAGTTCAGTTATAATAGTACTCATTAAATCCACATTATGTGAGCCCCTTGCACGATTATGTCGAATAGTACTTGCCATTCTCTCATCAAGAGACTTATCAATTATTGAAACAGGAAGAAGCCCATTTTCTCTATCGTATATATCCTTATTTTCAAGCATTATCCTATAGCGATGAAAACCATCTACAATAATATACTTGTCTTTTTCCTGATTATAATAACAAACAATTGGCATTGTATACCCATCCTCTTTAATACTTTTATATAGCAACTTCATTTCTGGTGGGGCTACGGTGTTGGGATTATAGTCGTTAGATTCTATCTTTTCAATTGGTACTGAGATGATTCCATATACAGGACTTTTATATTTCATAGCATCTTAACTCCTATCTCATGAATTTTTTCATATTTTTTCTTAATATACTCTGTCCTAATTCTTTGTTCTTTTGTTGGGCTAAATCCCATAAACTTACACATATGGTCATTTTTTAAAATACAATAACACATTCTTTTCCAACTTGGTATATCTTTAGTAAACTTAATATCATCTGTATCATCAGGTATATCACCTAAAAATTTAACTCTAATTTTTTGGTCTTTTGTATAATTTGAAACTCCATTTAATTCTATTTCATATCCTTTCATTATCAATTCATGTATAACGACTTTTGGCAAACCTCCTCCTTTATTGTGCCAAAAATCAATAGATGTTGTAAATTTCTTAATATAACTATTTCTTATATTTTCAGGTAAAGTATCTAGTAAAAATTGAGTAAAACTTTTCCAAGTATGTCCATCTGGCAACGCAATACTACGATACCCCATGGCTTTTGTTTTTCCATAAATAGAAGTAAAATTAACTCCTTGCACTCTAGCAACCAATTTCATCCACACATCTGGGTCTAATACCCTGTATAAATTTAGGCTATCTTTCGCTGAATCATTAAAAGGAGATGCTACTCTCATTTTTCTTGGAGCTACTCCAGCTTTATAGAACAAATCATAAATTTTATTGTAATCATAGTTGAATTTATAGTGAGCTAGCCAAACATCTTCTAACTCCCAATCATATATAGGAGATGCTGTCCAGACATTTTTAAATTCCTTAGTTATCCAGCATTTTCCTTTATATCCATGCTGTTTATTTACAATAGCACAATAGCGTTGTAAAGATTCTGACGCTCTTGTTCCTAATAAACAAACAACTTTTGCACCTTTATGCTTATCTCTCATCCACCTGCCAAATTGTTTTGCTAAACTTTCTTGCCTCATCTTATACTTATAATGGACAAATGGGTTATTTTCTTGATTTATTATGTATTCTTTGACTGGCATTTTTCTTACCCATAGCTCTTCTTTCTCATCATCCCACGGATACCAAAACATTTCATAATTTCCTACAGCTGTTCTTGTAGCCATTGGTAGACATACCCAATATGGTTCAATATCTTCAATATTCTCGTCAAACGTTTTTTCAACATATTCAGTTGTCATACTGTATTGAGCCTCAAAATCTTGATGAAATACTCCAATTTTGGAACTTATATTATGCTTTCTCTTATAATCCAAAATTAAATTCAATAATAAGCCACTATCTTTTCCTCCACTAAAAGATACATAGATATAATCAAATTCACTGAAAATATAAGAAAGTCTATCTTGAAAAGCTTCAAACACATTGGATTTTAAGTATCTTTTATCCATTTGGATTCTCCCCTTTCAATTAGAAGTTTATAAAACCTTACAACGTAGTATTATGCATTTTTAGCAATAATTAACATAAATTCTACAGTATTTAAATACACAGCTCCAATAAAATACATATAATTATAATATAATTTTCCTTTTATATTATAAACTATATTTTATCACTATTTTACATTATTTTCCAACATAGATAAATATCATATTTTTTCCGTCTTTTCTGTCCATTAATATTAACTGCTAACATTAACTACTTTGTATTTTATACATACTACATGTATAAGACTTACAAAACATGACAAACTGTTGTCATAATTACTTTGCTATACTAAAAGTAAAAATAAGATATTTTATGAAAATATATATAAAAATAGCCCTTGGCTTACTTATAAGCTTAACAAGGACTTAAATTTATACTATAAATATTATCATGAAAGATACTAGTTTTGATTACAAATTATATATTTAAGAAGATATTAGTTTTAATTGCAAATTATATGTCTAAGGAGATACTGGTTTCGATTACGAATTATGTGTCTAAGGAGATAATAGTTTTGATTGCGAATTATATATCTAAGGAGATACTAATTTTAATTGCGAATTATATGTCTAAGGAGATACTAGTTTTAATTGCGAATTATATGTCTAAGGAGATACTAATTTTAATTACGAATTATATGTCTAAGAAGATAATAGTTTTAATTGCGAATTATATGTCTAAGGAGATACTAATTTTAATTACGAATTATATGTCTAAGAAGATAATAGTTTTAATTGCGAATTATATGTCTAAGGAGATACTAATTTTAATTACGAATTATATGTCTAAGAAGATAATAGTTTTAATTACAAATTATATGTTTAAGGAGTGAAATCTAATGTATGAACGTATGCTTGAAAAAAATAATAAACCTTGCTTATCTCAAATAATCGAATACATAGGTAAAGATGGGTATACACGCCTATGCAAGTTAGAAACTTATCTTGAAACTCAATACAGTTTATCAAAAGAACTTCGATTTCCTTTTGGAAACAATTATGGTTGGGGCTACAAATATAGTCATAAATCTTTTCATCTATGTTATGCATTCTTTGAAAAAGGTGCCTTTACTGTTATGATTCAGATAGGTGACAAGCAAGTTCCAGCAGTGGAAAAAATGCTAGTTGCCTTAACACCAAAAGCTAAAGAACTCTGGGTCAATCGTTATCCTTGTGGCAATAATGGTGGTTGGATTAAATATCATATTTTAGAAGATGCAGACTTACTCGACATTATTCAGTATATAAGAGCAAAAAAAACTCCACCTAAGCAAAGTTAATTTTAGGGTTTCTTTCAGATATATCACAATTCCATCTATTCCCTCTAGTTTATAAACTTGGAGTATAAAAAACTTTAGTAATATTGTCTACTAGTATATCTATATTTGATTTTTTTACAGTAAAATAATAAGTCTTATCATAACTAAAACATTGAAATCTAATTATCTAAACATCTTTTTATAGATATACTACACTTTTTATGACGATTTTATTTTTTATAGTAAACTCTCTGTATCTTACCATAAAATAGTTACATAACTTATCATAAGTCGTTCCTCAAACCGGCATTGCATAAGGCTTTTTAGATAATTTAATTTTTTGTCTCATAACTTCTCATAGGTTATTGTTGTAGGATTAGTGCCATTTAAGCAACACAAGCTATTCTTTTAATGTTGCAAATATGAATACCTAATATCTAGGAGCATAACCTCCCCTGCAAGTGGTATTCATATACTTTTGGTGCATACCTCCAACAAGCAAAATACACAAGTGTGTATACTCATGTACTGCTTGCCACTATTGAATTACCCGTATTCGTATCAGCTCCTTATACCAATAAGATTAACATAATTATAACTCTTTTTTTAAATAAACCATATCCACAAGCTGTACCCCATTTTCAAATATAGGGTGGTCGTAATTGTCTATAAAAAAGTTATCAATCCTATGAGAAAGGTAAAAACCATTTTTTTCATAAAACTGTATAATTGAAGGAATATCGCCCGTTCCGACAAGCATTTCTTTATATTTATCTTTGTAAAATGCTGAAATATATTGAATAAGCTTACTGCCATATCCCATACCGTGCCACTTTTCGTATGTTGCTATATTTTTAAGCTCGCACGTATCAGAGCCTTCACTTGTGACCACACATATGCTTTTCAACTCATTATCATACAAGGCAAACAGCTCTCCACGTTCAAGATATTTGTCTATCATAGATTCTTGCTCATCAGCAAGCAAAAGTAAATCAATAAACTGCTTCTTATCCTCATTTACAATTTTAATTTCCATTGAATCCCCCCCTAAACTAATTAGCTGTATTTGCCAAATATTCATTAACCACTTGACACTTGTTTCATTCTACGATTTTAATACAGTTTTGTAAAATGAAAATATATCACTTTAAGGCTTCTCACAAGCTGTTATTTTATTCGATCGCTAATTTGGCACTACTTTATTACTTTATCCGTTTTCTAATATTACAAGAACACCCATATTCATACTCATTCCTAGCGACATTGAAAACTATAACATACTAAAATAAACGCTATTTTTTATAGTTATATTATATTTTTATTCAGATAACCGTGAAAGAGCGGATTATAAGCTCGGATTACTGTTCGTATAAAAAGCTACAAATCTGCATAAAATGAATGTTTTACCGAATCAAAGTAAACGAAAGCACTCATTACTTTCATATATAAGTCTACTTATAATCTGCGTATCGGAAAAAACATATATCCTTTGCCAGTTACAGGACAATTAAAATCATGTACCGAGCCAGCAAGAGTAATATTGTTTTCATGTAGATACAAAATGACATTTTGGAAAGTATTATTACCCTCATTTTCTACATAGATATATTCATAGCTTGGTACAATCCACTTTGTCCAACCAATCGGTGGCTCTGCATCATCCAGACATTCTACTCCAGCAAGGTACAAACCCTGTGAAAATCCATTTTCCCATGGGTTGAACGAATGAGAAAAATCAGACATTGCACCCCATACTCCTAAAATATTCCCATCATCATCCTTTTTGGCTAGATGAGCTACTTCATTAAAATGGGAATTGGCATCTTCCCAAAGTCGCTGGATAAATCCCTTACCATCGGCAGTAGAACCTTCCTTCCCAATAACAGTAAAGGAAGCTTTTTCACATTTTTGAATATCCATTATAATCCCTCCATTTTTATAAACTGCATTATTGCTTTTTCTAAGTTTATTTTACCATTATCTACTTTTCGATTCAATTTGTATAAGAGTATATCCTCATATCTTCTTACTACTCATTATAAGTCTACAAACTTCCCCATTGTTTATACTACTAGTCTATTCTCCTCTTAAGCAAGGTGAATTTCAAATTATGACAGACGTTTCTCTTGTTGACAGTACGAAAGGCAGAACAAGAACTTCTTCCAAGATGTATAGCACAGTAAATAAACTTTTATCGGAATCAGTTAGTATGATTGTAGAAAAAGTCTTTGAGATACTGGAAGCAATCAAATAAAGTGAAGGCGAATGGATAGCAGAATCTTCAATAGTTTATGATAAATCAAGTCAAGCTGTTTATTATTGCGATAATCAAGGTTTTGCAAATATTCAAGACTTTCTTTTTCAGTAATATAAATTTCAATTTATCTGAAAAATATGAGTCATTAATATGGAAAATAACATACACTCTCTTCTTTGTTATCAGTATTTCTGATATACTAATGTTAGTTATTCTTAATTTGTAGAGTAATTGTAACTATAAATTATTTACATTTTGTACTAAGGGAAGGAGATGTTAACCATATTAACTCCATATTTAACATTTAATAATACTTGTGAAGAAGCTTTTAACTTTTATGCTGAGGCTTTTGGAGGTGGAAAAACTCGATTTGCAAGACTAAACAACAACCCAAACAACCCTGTTATGCATGCAAGTGTCACTTTCACAAAATATGATGGTTGTATAATGGGTGCAGACACAGAAGAACCTGTTGTAATTTCTGGCATGGCACTTTGTGTTGTGTTGCCATCTCGAGAAGTAATTGAAGAAATATCTGTAAAACTTGCCGAGGGTGGTATGCTTGTACAAAACTTTTTACCTCACCCACCACCAGATGAAAATGATGGTGCTGCTGAAGTACTTGATAGGTATGGGTATACTTGGTATTTGAGTACATAGACAAAACAAAAAATCTACAACTAATAAATATAATGTAACTCAGACAAATTCAAATTTAATATTTTAATATAAGCCATTAATCTATCAATATTAATGGCTTTTTTCATATCCATAAAAGAAAAAACAGAATCTTTAAATACAAAAGAATCACCTAATTTCTAAAAATGTACTACTCTCTAAAAAATGGAATTATTCATATTAATGTAGACATACATGATATTTAAATATATCATTATATCATAGGTAAAATTTTTCATACATCAATAATTTTATGATAGCTATTCATCTTAAAATTAATCATTTTTTCACTATAGCCAACTATTTTAATACTACAGCTATTTATTTTAATACTATAACTATTTATTTTAATGTTAATCATTTTAAAATTAATCTTAAAATGATTACTTTTTTAGGAGGATTTATGAACCTTTCATACGTAAAAAAATATTTTATAAACTTTTGTCTAGCAATATTAATATCTTTACTCATAGCTTTTGTGTATTTTATTACTTCAGCTTTTCAATCAATTAACAGTGCAATACAAAATCAGATGATTAAAACTATCTCAACTTTTATAATTTCTTTTATAATAGTAGTAATCTTAGCTAAAATGTATAATGAAAACATAGTAGAAAATACTTATAAAAAACTTTCTTTAAAAAGTCTCTTTAAATACGACAAAAAACATATATCAACTATATTATCACTACTAATGGTATCAATAATATTTGCCATAGGAACATCAATCTTTATTTCTAAATTAACAGAGGGATATGACTCTGATTCAAATTTTGGAATGATTGATTTTATAGCTGCTTTTACATATGTTCCATTTTTAGAAGAATTAATATTTAGAGGTCTATTTTTTAATATTGCCTCTAGCTTGTTAGATATGAAAAATCATATTGTAAAAAACATTGCAGTTGTAGCCAATATTATACTTTTTTTAACTATGCACTATTCTAGTTGTGGTTTTCCTAGATTTAATATACCTCTATCACTGTTAATATCAATTCTTCCAAGAATAGTTATTTCAGCATCAATGGTATATATTTATATTGAAACTAGAGATATTAAATACAATATTTTTTTACATATGATATATAATTTTACAGCTTATGTAATAAATTATATTTTGATGCCATACATGTAAATTACAATACTTTTTTGATAAATAATAAATCTTAAAATCATAGTATAAACTACTTTTTTATGATAAAATTATAAAGCTAGAATATGATTTTAGAGTCACCCTAACAACTATAACTTTATGCTAAATTTACAAATTATTCTTTATATTTTTATGGACACATATTTTTTTGACTAGATTGAAGGTAAAAAATAAAAGGATGGTGATTTAATTGAAACTCAATAAATTTATAGAATTTACAATAGGTCTATTTATAGATATAGAAATCAGTTTACTTTTAGACCTTGATTTTCTACTGACAACTTTATTTGCTGTATTATACATAACTCTATATATTCCAGATGTCTACAATAGCATAAAAAAATAAAAATTTATCCTTGATAAATTATATTTTATTGTTTAATATATTTATCTCATACTTCTAGCTATAAATGTACAAACAACAAATTGAACCACTTCACCTTAACTACCTTTGGTAACATTTGAAGGTGGAGATTCCTGTTCGATATTATTTTTGCACTAATAATTCATATGCTCTACGGGCTGTTCCATACCCACTAATCTTAATCCTTCTTTTAGTGTAATAACTAGCATTTATGTCTCTATCATACTCTGTATTACAGTCTAGACAAACCCATTTTATCAACTCCTTGTATACTTACTTAATATCTAAAATTTATCATACATCTTTACGAATACCTACTGCCCTTAACGGACCAAATAACGACATTCTAGCAAGTATCAGTGCCATTTCCTCAGGAGATTCTTTCATGTTTTTTTCAAGCCAGTGTTGAATTACACCTAAGTCTGCTGAAAGTATATATTGTATAAAATATTCTTCTGAAATTACTGCCTCATCTATATTAAAATTTTTAATCTTTTGTTTCTCAAACAAATTACTTCCAATAAATCTTTTTATTTTTCTTTCAAAAGTAGGGTCACCCTTTGGACCTAAAATCGCTTTAATAATTACTGAATTTTCTCTAAAATATTCAAAAAGCTTTACCATAAATGGAAGAGGCTCATTCGAGGTATCTAGATTCATCATGTTGACTGAATCAAGATGTTTAGTCTCTTCTTCAATTTCCTGTATGATTTCATTTTCAATCTTCTCTAACAAGTCATACTTGTCAACATAGTGCAAATAGAAAGTTCCTCTATTTATATCTGCCCTCTGAGTTAAGTCAGTAACCGATATATTGTTAAATCCTTTCTCGTCTATTAACTCTGCTAAAGCAGACCTAATCATCTTTTTAGTACGTATTTTTCTTCTATCAATAGATGTTTTTTTCATGACTTATTTCCTCATTCTATATAAATTTTTTAACTTTAATTAACAATTCTCTAGTAAATGTCCATTACTTAACAGTTTAAATATTATTGTTTATTGCATAAAGCATTATAAATATTATAATATACATATAGATTATTAATCAACAATGTGTTCATAAAAAAAGCAAATTAATTTGAAGTAGATGTTTAACATGAGCGGAAAGTTTGCCTTTAATGGATACATTTTAGGATATCCTAAAAATAATATTAATGAAGATAAAAAATTAAATATAGATGAAATTGCGCAATAAATATAAATTTAATAATTTGGGTAGATGAATTGATTAATGGAGGATAAAAATGAACAATTTAGATAAAAACAATGTTAATGAAGTTTTAGATATGCTGTTAAGAACGCGAAGATCTGTAAGAAGTTTTACAAAAGAAGCACCCTCAAAAGAACTGGTTGAAGAAATAATTGAAACTGGAAGACTTGCACCTTATGCAATACTTGCAGTAGCAAAACAGACAGATTTCAGACATTTCTTTGTTATTTCAAATAACAGTTTACAAATGGATAAAATAAAAACTATTCTTGTTGATGTTATCAAAACTCAAATATCAAGCCTTGAGAAGGAGGCTGAGAACAACATTACTCTGCAATCCTTCATTGCTTCCTTAAAGATGCAAGTTAAAAAAGGTGTTCTCGGTATAGGGACATCACCTTATCTTATTATTGTAGCAGAACGTCGTGGAATACCAGCCATAGAACAAAAGTCATTATCTCATGTTATGCAGAATATGTGGCTTAAATCAACTGCTTTAGGATTAGGTTTTGAACTTGTTAGTGTAATAGGAAGATTGAGTAATAATAAAGATTTTTGCGATATTTTAGGATTACCAACAGGAGAATATGGATTTGATGCCTGTGCGATTGGCTTCCCTACAACATCTGTAACTAAGGAAGGCAGAACTGTTCCTCATCCATCAATAAAATGGATATAATAAAATAAATATAATAAGGGAGTGTCTCAAAAGGAACCTTTTAGTTCATGAGACGCTCCCTTTTGTGTGAAATCAAATATATTTTTATCATTTCGCCAATAAAAGAGAATTCTACCTCCACTTTTAGATAATCCTTATTAAGCATAAAATTCCACTCTAGAAAACTTCTTAATCTCATAATATTAAATACACCTACTCTACTCTTTCATAAATCAACTAAAATAATTGATATAAATTATCATTTGCTGTTGAAAATCCCCCTCGCTCGTGCTATACTTAATTTCATAAATGGTAATAAATGTCATATGATTTTACAAATCTATTAATAATAATTATTATTAAGTTTTAAATTTTTGAAATTAATATCAAGAATTTTCTAAAATATAAAATAAATATAGAAAAATTGTACCAGTTATCTAAGAGCTACTGCAACTTTCCAAACTACTTTTGTAAAATTATAAATTTACTGACATAGCTCAAGTAAAGCTTCTACACTCTATAAATAGTTTTTGTAAAACATACTCTACTTCTAGCATTTATTACTCTACACACAAATATAAATAAAATCTAATTAAACGAAAGGATAAGGTAAAATGAATATTTTAAAAATGAAAAAAACAGGGATATTTTTAGGAGGAGTACTTTTTGGTACTTTAGGCGTTAAGATACTTTCAAGTGACTGTGCAAAAAAAACTTGTACTCGTGCAACAGCAGGAGCATTAAAAGTTAAAGATTCTGTACTTGAAACAACTACTAAAATTCAAGAAAATGTAGAAGATATTTTAGCTGAAGCAAAAGAAATCAACGAACAGGAAGAATTATCGACATCTAAGGCAAATTCTGTACAAGAGGTTTCTAAATGTGAACAAGAAGCTCCTAAGACTGATGCCGTAAAAACTGTAGAAGAAGATACTAATTCTAATAGCGTTAAATGTGAAGAAATCAAGGAAAATGAAACTGAAGAGAAAAATAGTACTTGCACAGCAGAATAAATTTAACGATTATTATAATTAATAATATAAGGTACTATAGTTATTTATACCAAGTATTATAATTAATAATATAAAGTACTGTAGTTAATTATATCAAATATTATGATTAATAATATAAGGTACTATAGTTGTTTATACCAAGTATTATAACTAGTAATATAAAGTACTGTAGTTAATTATACCAAATATTATAATCAATAATATAAAGTACTATAGTTGATTACACCAAGTATTATGATTAATAAAAATATTAGGTATCATAGTTGATTATACCAAGTATTATGATTAATAAAAATATTAGGTATCATAGTTGATTATACCAAGTATTATAACTAATAATATAAAGTACTGTAGTCAATTATACCAAATATTATAATCAATAATATAAAGTACTATAGTTGATTATACCAAGTATTATAACTAATAATATAAAGTACTATAGTTGATTATACCAAGTATTATGATTAATAAAAATATTAGGTATCACAGTTAATAGTTCCAAGTATTATAATCAATAATATCAAATATTATAATTAATTATACCAAGTATTACAATTAATAATATCAAGCATCATAGTTAATAGTGCCAAGTATTATGATTAATAATATCAGGAGGAAGTAAATTGAATTTTTATATAAAGCACGAAATAAGAGGTCGTATACGTTTTGATTTACAACTTGGTAAATTAAATAATAAGCAATCAGATACTCTCTTATATTATTTAACTTCTATAAATGGTGTTACTAAAGCAAAGGTTTACGATAGAACTGGTGACGCAGTTGTTTATTACACTGGAGAAAGAGAATACATAATAAGAGAAATCACCAAGTTTAGTTTTAATAATAGCGAAATAGAAAGCCTAGTCCCTGAACATACTAGCAGAGAATTAAATAATTACTATAGAGATAAATTAGTAAACAAACTACTAGTTAAAAGTGTATCTAAAATATTTTTTCCAAAGTCCTTAAGATTTTTCTTAATAGGATTTCACTCTATAAAATATTTTAAAAAAGGTATCTCTTCTCTACTAAATAAAAAAATAGAAATTTCTGTTTTAGATGCCACTGCTATAGGTATTTCTATTTTTAGAAAAGATGTCAATACAGCTGGGTCAGTCATGTTTCTTCTTGGTATAGGTGAATTACTAGAAGAATGGACTAGAAAAAAATCTATAGACGATTTGGCTCAAAGTATGTCATTAAACATTGAAAAAGTATGGTTAAAAAAAGATGATACTGAAATACTAGTTCCAATTTCAGAAATAAAGGAAGATGACTTAGTCAGTGTAAATATGGGAAACATGATTCCATTAGACGGAGTTATAGTGTCAGGAGAAGCAATGGTTAATCAAGCGTCACTTACAGGTGAATCTCTTGCAATCAATAAAAGAGAAGGTTCCTACATATATGCTGGAACTGTAATAGAACAAGGAAATATTGTTATGTGTGTCAAAGAAAAAGCTGGTACTACTAGATTTCAAAAAATAGTAACCATGATTGAGGATTCTGAGAAGTTAAAATCTTCTGTAGAGAGTAAATTTGAACATCTGGCAGATACATTAGTTCCATACAGTTTTTTAGGAAGCATATTAACCTATGCAATTACTAGAAACCCAATAAAAGCACTCTCTATATTGATGGTCGATTTCTCATGTGCATTAAAACTTTCCATCCCTATTTCTGTGCTATCAGCCATGAGAGAATGTAACAATCACAATATTACTGTAAAAGGTGGAAAATTCCTTGAAGGTGTTGCCTATGCAGATACTATTGTATTTGATAAGACGGGTACACTAACAAAAGCTCAACCAACTGTTTCAGATATAATTACATTCCAAGATTATAATAAGAAGGATATGTTAAGACTTGCAGCTTGCTTAGAAGAACACTTCCCACACTCTATAGCAAATGCAGTAGTCTATGAAGCTGAAAAGCAAGGGCTTAGTCACAAAGAAATGCATACAGAGGTAGAATACATTATTGCACATGGTATTTCAACAAAAGTTGATAATAAAAAAGTTATAATAGGTAGCAAACATTTTGTATTTGAAGATGAAAAATGTACTATTCCAGATGGCGAAGAGGATAAATACAATAATCTATCAGATGAATATTCACACTTATTTATGGCAATATCGGGTAAATTATCAGCAGTTATTTGCATCAATGACCCTTTGAGAGAAGAAGCAAAATATGTAATTTCAAATTTAAGAGAATACGGAATCAAAAAGATTGTGATGATGACTGGAGATAGTGAAAAAACAGCTAAATCTATAGCAAGTAAAATTGGTGTTGATGAATATTATTCAGAAGTCTTGCCAGAAGATAAAGCCAACTTTGTTAAAAATGAAAAACTAAATGGTCGCAAAGTAATTATGATTGGAGACGGAATCAACGATTCCCCTGCTATTTCAGAATCAGATGTCGGAATTGCAATGAGTGAAGGTGCTGAAATAGCAAGAGAGATTTCAGATATTACTATATCAGCAGATAATTTGAATAACTTAATCGTTTTAAAACATATTAGTAATAAGCTTATGAAGAGAATCGATTTAAGTTCTAAGTTTATTATTAGCTTTAATTTAGGTCTGATTTTACTTGGTGTAGGTGGATTTATTAGACCAAGTACATCTGCCTTTTTGCACAATGCCTCTACTGTTGGAATAAGTTTAAACAGTATGACAAATTTATTAGAAGACTCTAATACTTATAGCTACAATTAATCCTAATTATATAAAACATCCTTATAAAACACATGTACATATAAAAGATTTATAATTCATATTTAAAAAGAAGGAGTTGTCTCAAAATTGATTTTTTACAATCAAATTTCAAGTTCAACTCCTTTATATACTTCCCCTTTTATAAATTTCTTTAAAACTTATCCTTCAATTATATTTTCAACTAATCTTTGTTCATAGCATTTTAAATCATTTTGTTTTAGATAATTAAATTCAGACTCTACATAAATACCACATCCTACAAATTCAATTGTCAAGTTAGGTATATTTTCTTTCAATATGCTAGTCTGTTCATAAATAATTCTTTCCAATAAATCAACCTGTAATATTGAAAAATGCTTCGTAATCTCTCCATCATTATCTATATCTTTTTTGATTTCAGACCAATTCTTTGCCAAAACACCTTTCAAATCAACATATCCCAGACTCTTCAATATATCCATACTCTCGTCCCATGCGTATTTACTAGATTTATCAAAATATGATTCTAGTTTCTTCTTCTGTTCCTTCGTCAATAAGTCATAAGAAAGTTTCTTATTAAAACGTGTCTTCAAAGAAACCTTTGCCATAGAATATGGGCTTCTACCAGAGTTTAGACCAGAATTCTTGAATTTTTCTATTCCTTTATCTTCTACTGAAGACCATATTGAGTTTATTGAATCTGAATCATTGTATTTAACATCAAGACCGTGTGTAATATCAATATAGTTTTGTGGAAATACATATTGATAATAGACATCATTTCTATCATCATATAGTGAAAAATATCCGCTATCGTATAAACGCATATGTACATTTACTTTTGAGCTATCATCTAAAATATTTCGTCTAAGATTAGGGATATTAGCATAAATAGTTACATATTTCATAGCATCAAAGTGTTGATTTACTGGAATCTCAAAGTTAATTTCCTCTCCAGTCAAAAGCTTTTTCACTTCTTCTTCACTACAAGCATATAAAGAATATGTATTTTCATATCCTACTTTAGTTTTTCCACCTAAACTTCCTGCCAATGCTACTTTTAGAATATGATTATCTGTTTTTTGCCATTGATAAGTATCTTGGTCTAGAAAATCTTTAATCTGTCTATTCTGCTCTTTAGCTTGATTTACAACCTCATTTTCGTCTTCTGTAATCCCTACATGGCATCTATTTAAGATATTTACTATATTACTTCCAAATGGGAATGTCCACAATTGAAAAGCTGCTGCCTCCACTTGACACAAATACCTAACCTGATTTAATTCAATTTGATGAATAAGTTTTTTCTGATACTCATTCATCTTATTACCACTATCCGACATTTGATAAATCAATTCTCCCATTGCAAGATTATCTTTTTTCTTATCAATCTTATCAGTAATGATAATCTGAGTTTCCATCATATCCTGCACTTTCTTGAATATTCCAGAAATCTCCTCTGAGTTTTCCATTTTTAACTTTGAAAATTTTATAATTAACTCCGTTAAAACATCCTTCATTTTTAATTTACTTATCTCATTTTCAAATATATCTTGATTTTTAACTGTACTATCAAATTTTTCTACAAATGGCACAATAGATTCTTTAAAAGTTTTATCTTTAAACTCTACCATCTGAGTATTTAACTCATCCAATTTTTTAATATTATTTTCTTTATCCTTAATTGCATCTTTTACAACCTCTATTTTACTTTCAAAACTAGACTTTACATTAAGACAATTATTAACACCACTAATTGCTGTATTGACAAGAGAACAAGCAGAACTACCAATACTTAAGACATTTTTAATAGTAGCTGTCTTTTGTTGTCTTTCAACAGCTTGCTTACTCTTTTCTAGTGCAGCCAGCTTGTCTTTTTGTTGCTTATTACTATAGTTTGCTTCTAACATACCTATTTCTTTTTTCTGGATTTTTGTGTAGATTTCCTCATACTCGCCTTCACTTAATCCATTTTTTGCTGCTGTGATATCACTATCTCTTTCTGCATAGTTAGCGTCATCTACAGACTTAACTATAATATCTTTAATCTGATTAAACTTCTCTCTTTTTCCTTCATCAATACCTGCTAAGTTATACGTCATTTTGTCTAAAACAATCTTTCTATCGTCATTTAACTGTTCTCCAAGAACAACACCAATACCATCAGAATCTAATTTAAAATCTGAAAACTCAACCATCCTGTTAGTCCAGTTGTATTCCTCTTCTTTAGCTGAAAGATTTTCATTCAAAGATTTTGCACTATCAAATGCTCCTAGACAAGCTTGACCAATACCACTAAATGCTGTTAGTAAGCTCAACGCGCTTTGTATTCCTGAAAGAATTAACTGTGTTTTCATTTGTTCCTCAAGTTTTTTCTGTTTCTCTTTTAGTTTCTCTATATCTTCTTTTTCATCTTCTTTCATCTTTAGAATCTCTTGAATTAATAGATTCATTTTTGCAGAAACAGAAAGCATTTTATTCTCAAGTTCATTTCTTAAAACCTCTATTTGTTTATTCCCAGATTCAATTTGAGTCAGTATACCTTCTTTATATGTGTTGAAATATCCTTCTTTTAATTTATCTTTCTGTCCTTGTTCCAATTCTTTTAAAGTCTTATCTAGATAATTTGTTAAAGCACGAATATCTGTAACACGATTTCCTCCAATTTCATTTTCCTCTATCATTTGCACATAGAATGCAGTCTTTTGCTCAAGTGCAAATAAAATCATACTCCATTCGCTAAAATTCTGTTTTTCTGCTATAAAAGATTCTATTTTATCAGACTGCATCAATTTATTTATAAGATATTCATAAATTTCTTTTGCCTCTTGATAAAATTCTTTCTTTATATTCATATCATCTATAGAAATTGGTTCTTTCTTTTTACTCTCAAATTTAAAGTACTTTTGAAGTATTTCTTTATTTAACTGCATCTCTACTTTCTCAACAGCATGAAAAATCTCATAAATATTTGAAAGTTCTAAAATATCAGCTTCTAAGATTCCTACTGCACACAATAGTTTAAGATTTCTATATCCCTTACTTCCAGTAAAACCGAATCTATCAAAGAACTCATAGAAGAATGTATCCATTGATAAAGAATACTCTTGCTTTAATAATTCCTTTTCTTTTAGTGCATTTCCAAAATGTCCTTCTTTTCCTTCTGCTCCATCTGAACCTGAATCTTCACGTTTGTTAATCGTCCAATCCTTATGCTTTTCATAAATAGCATTTAATTTCACTCCATCATCTGCTACTTCATTTTCTATTGAAGCATGACTCAGTACATATCTCTGAACCTACCATGACTAAAGTCAGAGGGTTCCTGTTTCATAGAATTTCGCATACTAAAATATGTCTTACCAATTCTCCACAGGCTATCCCCGTAGTTCCTACGGTTCTTACATACGTTATCTATTTTAAACTGTTATTAGTCTTAATCCTTCTTTTAGTATATTTATACTCGCATTTATGTCTCTATCGTGAGTTTCATTACAACAAGGACAAATCCATTCTCTTATATTTAAACTCTTAACTTCCTCGTTTTTGTACCCACATTTATTGCATATTTGTGAACTTGCAAAGAATTTACCTACCTTTACAATTTGTCTACCATACCAATTAGCCTTATATTCTAATTGACGAACAAATTCTGACCATGACACATCAGAAATTAAGCGAGATAGTTTACTATTTCTAGTCATATTCTTTACTTGTAAATCTTCTATGCAAATAATATCATTCTCTCGTATTAATTTGGTAGATAGTTTTTGTAGAAAATCCTTCCTTTGATTAGCTATATGTTCTTGAAGTCTTGCAACTTTTAATCTTGCTTTATTTCTATTTAAACTACCAATTGTTTTTCTCGATAGTTTTCTTTGTAATTTAGCAAGTTTGTTTAATGACTTCTTAAGATACTTAGGATTTTCTATAAATTGTCCACAACTTGAGATACAAAATTCTTTAATTCCTAAATCTAAACCTATCTGACTATTAGTATTTTCAAATGCTTCAATATCTATATCAGTACAACATAATGATACATAATATTTACCACTTGGCTCTTTGGATATAGTAGCATTAAGTATTCTACCTTGAGGTACTTGTTTATCCCTTACTTTAACCATACCAAGTTTAGGTAATTTTATATATTGACTACAGTACATAATATTTCCATTTGTAAAGTTAGTTCTATATGAAAATCTATTAGTTTTCTTTGATTTAAATTTAGGAAATCCTGCATTTTCTTTAAAGAATTTTTTATATGCGTTTTCTAAATCTTTTAAGGTGTTTTGTAGTGAAAATTTGTCAGGTTCTTTAAGCCACTCTAATTCTCTTTTTAAATTGGTCAAATCAGAACTGCACTGTTTATAAGTAAAAGTTTCTTTATCATTTTCATAAAATTCTACTTTTTTAGCAAGATACTTATTATATACAAATCTACAACATCCAAAAGTTTTGTTAATTAGCTCTTGCTGTTTTTTATTTGGATACATTCTAAACTTATAAGCTTTTTCCACTACTATCACCTCACTTTAATTGTTTTTTATGATTATTAATATACATATCCGAGTAACTTCTATTTTTCATCACCCATTATAATATTAACAAACGTAATTATTTAAAACAATTATTTGGAAGGTTTTATATCTATTTTTAAATAACATATGTAAGAACCGTAAGTCTTAACTTTTATCATTTTTGAGGTTGTCGTTCACATAAGTTCGCTACTACCTATGCAGTTCTCTTATGAACTTCTTACACTTTCATGCAAGCACAGACTATATCTTATCCTTCGGCATTATCCGTTAAGGTCTACCCACTTCCACTACCGATAACTTGTAGTGTACTTCCCTCAAGAGGAATAGTCGTTGAAGTTTCTCCTATTTGGAGTTTACCTGCTGATTGCCCATTTTAAAGTACTTAGGGTTTAACCTTATACCATCTAACCAATTTTTTCTACTTTCGTAACTTTCACACTTAGGTTTATTTCATCCTTATGTTTTAGTTTGGTTAGCTTTAGGGGTTTCCAGCAATTCAAGTAGTATTGGATAGGTTCTATCCTATCTCTACATATAAGTTTCCCTATATGCTGACTATTTTAGCTACTAACTCATGACTAAAGTCACGAGTGTGCGTAGCTATTTTTTAATCAAAATAGTAGTAGTTTCTATCACTGTCATCTATTGGAGTAGAGATACCTATATATCTTATTGTCTCTTCATATATTCCTCTAATTCCTCCAAGACCCCCAGAGCCTCCTTTTCCTCCAGAACCGCCTTTTCCTGCCATACCATGATGTCCATCTTTTGTACTTATAGCATCTTTTAGTACAGATGCTTTTCCAAGGAGATAAATCTGTCCAGATTTGCTTCCAAGACCTGCATTTCCACCATTACCTCCTGTACCTCCAGTTCCACCTGGTTTTCCTTTTTCTGCTTTTACCACAAAATATTTTGTCTTGTTTTCCTTAGCAAATTCTTTCGACTCTTTTTTAGAACCTATCTTTGCATTTGCTCCAATTTCTCCAGTTATTCCTGTCTCTCCAATTTTTCCATCCTGTCCATTTCCACCTAATCCACCATCAGTATAGAGTTTAAGTTCTCCTTGTTTTTCTATCTCTTTAAAAGATAATAAAATATCTCCTGAAGTTCCTGCATTATTACCATTTCTTCCATTCATTCCATTATAAATAGTGTCTTCTCCAACCAATTTTTCTGCATCTTTACCAGATACGTTAATTGAATAAGAACCTTTTGGTATACATAATTTTTCTACCATCAATACAATATTTTTACCTGAAAAAACTTCTTTCTCCATATTACAATCAATTTTCAACTCACACTCTCCATACATATGTATAGAAGACAAAATATTAAGTTGATAACCAGATATTATTTCAGTCAAATCCGATAAGCTCACTTTAGGTATTGGTATATATATAGAAAGTATCTTTTCTTTATCATATGATTTTATATATGTACAACTTCTAATTTTCTCTCTTCTATATTCTGCATCTTCGAGCCTTTTAGTCTCTTCCTTCTTATTTTCTTCTTCTACTATCCAGTTTCTAAGACCCCTTAACGTATCTTCTAATGTATTCTTCAGTAATGATTTTAATAACTCGCTCAAACCAACAATATGAGTTTCACTACAGTAACTATTTAGCTCTAAAAGAAGGCGTATTTCTTCTAATACATTCACTTTTTGTAATCCATCACCATATGAAAGTTCTTGTACAAATTCCATAAGCTCCTTGATACTGCTTGTTTTACTACATAAATTTTCATAAATTTGTTCCAACTGAACTTCTTTATCTTTTAGATTTTTTATAGAAGGTAAGATGGAAATAGACTCTTCTATACCTTTTTTGACACTTTGTATATAAGGAACTAAAAGCTTTTCTATTTCCTTATATGTTATATCAACAGCTTTTTGTATTTCTATTTTACAAGAAGCTGTAAGCATCAAGCCCATATCTGTTTTTTCAAAAGTTCCAGGGAGATTTTTCATTTCATCTAATAAACCTTTTGGATTTTTATCCAGAGGATTACATAGTTTAATAGATACAGTATCTGATAATACTACATTTAATAGGTATACTAGTTCCTTGTAACCTTCATAATCTTTCTCTTGACTATCTAGGTCTTCTTTTACTTTTTTTAATATAGCCCTTATTTTCTCTTCTGTTACTGTATTGATGAGTAACTTAGGTATTTTATTGATAAGGAAGAAAAAATTTTCTTTATACTTTTCATAATCACCAAGCATATCTTTCAAGTTTTTACCGGTTTCTATTAATAATGTATGTCTAGAATCCATTAGAGATTGATAGTCTAAAATAACTACCATTCCTTTCACCTTTGAAGACGTAGTGATAGTTTCTCTTACCAGCATTGCACCTGCAATCATATATTCGGGTCCACGGTTATCAAAAAATCCTGGACAATCACATAATGAAAAGTCTCTATTTGTAACATCTACAACTTCTGGGCATAATGTCTTAGAGTATACACCATTTCCAATTTCAACAGCTGACTCTTTTGCAGTGATATATACTTGTCCAGTTTCTTCATCTGTTATTTCTTCCATTTCACAACCTTTTAAGTAATTGATACAAGTACTCTTTCCAACACCTGAAGCACCTAAAAATAATAAAATTGACTTTTCTTTTAAATTATAGTTTCTAAGTTCGTCCCTTCCATCTTCCAAAAGGTTTACGATTCCATTATAAAGTTTATCTGCCATATATACATCCCTTTCTATATTTCAGAACAATAGCTTTGATATTTTTCTTTAATAAAATTCTCTTCTACTTTTGAAACAGCTGTTGATGACTTAGTATTTGGAGTATTAAATCCTCCATTTTCTCCTCTGTCTCCATATTCAGCGTATTCTCTTGATGGACCTGTTTTTCCTTCGCTCCAATTTCCACCATAAAGTTCTACACGATAATAAAATACTTTCTCTGTCTTATAATCCCAGCTTGTAAAATATCCTGTATAGTATAAAGTCTTATCTATACCACTTGCAGAGAATGAAAGTGTATTATATCCATGATGACCACCTTTTCCTCCATATCCACCTAGACCTGGTCTACCATTTGGACCTACTTCTCCATCTCTCACTGTTATATCACAATGATTAATTATTCTATTTTTTTGTTCTTCTGAGTCTGCAATGAAGTAAATATTACCTTTCTTACCAGCATTTCCACCTCTTCCAGCATTTCCACCAGCTCCACCTTTGTCACCTTTTTTACCTTTTGTTCCTTCTGCAAAGTATCCTTTAAATATTTGTCCAGCGAAATAACTTGTATATCCTGCATCAGCTCCATTTGCTCCATTTGCTCCATTTTCACCATATTTCCCATCTGTTCCTTTAGAGCCATTTCCTCCATTTGCAATTAGTGTTAAGCGATAATTTCTAATTTCTTTCTTAACACATAGGTAAATGTTACCTGCATCTCTACCATCTTTACCATTTTGTCCATAAATAGAATTATCTAAAATTTCTCCATCTTTTCCACTTACATTAATCTTTACATTACTACTTACATCAAGATTATTACAAGCAAGAATAATATTTTTTTCTGATGCAAATCCCATTCCAAGGTTATCATCCATATAAATAGTTTCTTTAGCAAAGAACATAAATGTAGAAGTATTGTCCTCCACTTTTCTATTTTTGAAATATTCCAATACACTACTAATTACTAAGTTTGGAATTAATGCTCTTATTTCAACACTCTTCTTATCATTAATATTGATTGTTTTTACTATAAATGGATTTAAAATGTATTTACTTACAAATTCCCTAACTATTTCGTTTCCTTCTTCTCCATATGTATTTAATCTTGTTATACTATCTTCTAATTTTTCACTCTGTATAGTTGTAACATTCATCAAAATTTCTTCAAAATCATTTACACTATATACATAGTCCTTCTTATTTGCAACTTCCATTAATTTTTCTCTATTTTTTAATGTAATTATCTGTTTTTGTACTTCATAAGAAACTAAAACTTCTTCTAGATTCTTTCTTATTATAGTAAAGTTTTGTTCCATTATCTTTTTACTTACTTTTTCTATAATAAATTCCATATGTACAGAAGGTAATAAAATTTCCCCAGTTCCATTTTCTGTATACTTACTTAAAGCATCAATTATATCTAAATTTCCCTTTATCTTATTTTGTAATTTCATACAAGTATCTTGCAAGAATAATCCACTTTCTTTAGACAGTACATTAATAAATTTGTCTATAGTAAGACTTGCTGTACTTTCTAACCAGTTTTTAAATACTCCTACGACTTTATCGTATTTTGATATTTCTTGAATCATTGTTATTCTTTCAATAACCTTGATAAAGTCTTGTGTATATGACTTAACATACTCTTCTAAACTGGATACGATACTACTTTGAATATCTTTTATTAACGTGTCTAAAACTAATCTTGCATCTGCACTAATTGGATATTGGAATGCCGATGTCTTATCTTTAACTTCATCTAGTTCTAGCACTTGTTTTAATAAACTTTCCCTATCATCAGACGCAAGTGGCTTACAAAGGTGAATATTTTTTCCATTATCTTTTAGCAATTCCTCAAATAACCATGCTTTTTCATCTATGTTACTTTCTAAATTTTCACATAACTGTTCATATTTTTTCTTGATAATATTATATAATTGTTTTTCTGTTCTTCCTAAGAAGCTTTTTGAAACGAAAAAGGTTATACTTCCCTTAAAATTATCTCTATGAAGACACATATTTAACTGTTGGAATAAATCCAGCACTTTTGTAAGTCTAGAATCTAATATGTCTGCTTCTGGTATTAATACAACTACTGCACATATAGATGCAGAATTTTTAAATACTTCTCCTAACGAAACTGCTGCACTAATATCATGGGCTACCCCTCTATTATCACTAAATCCTGCCGTATCACATAATTTTGCATCCATTCCTTCGACTGATTTTCTCATATCTACAATGTTTGGATACAAAGTTTGTGAAACAGCTCCTGAACCAATCTCTGCTACAGGGTCTAAACATTCAATGTAGGATATACCAGTATCTTCATCTTCTACTTCTATCATTTTACATCCTGCAAGATAGTTAATTGCAGTACTTTTTCCACAACCTGTACCACCAAGAATTAGAATTAAATTTTGATTTTGAGCCTTATCTATTGCTACTTTTCCTTCATTTAATAAGACTGTGATTTCTTCTAATAGTTGTTTGTTATTTTCTGGCATTTATTTTCCCCCTTGATTATAGATTTTTATTTAAATAAAATTTATACTATTTAAGGTTATTTTCTACTTTTTACTTTTTTATTTGATAAGTGCCTTCCTTCTGTTTAGTAAAATAACTGTGTTGCAGAGTATAATTTTTACCAACACAGTTATTTTACTTAATACATTTATTTTATTATATTTTCTAAATACTATCTTTCCATGGTTATTACATTTATAGCCTTTTTTCTTTTTATTATAGCTATATTTCTATAAACAATTTGGACATTACACCACTACTGGCTTAAACATTACACTGCCATGATTGTACTGTCTATCTTCAACTACAATAAAAACAGGTTCTAAATTTTTAGTAGATGTTATTTTTAATTCTAAAAAAATATTATTAGTTGGTAGTATTTCTACATCATAATTATTTAAATTATTATTTGTGATACTGTTAAATACATCACCTTGACGTTCAAAGAAAACATTATCAACTATTACAAAATAGACATCTTCTTTTTTACTATTTTCAACCTCTATAGTATTTTGTTTTGTTATATTTAATCTCATATTCCAGCTCCTATTAATATTATTTAATTATATTAATACTTGTAATTGTTGCATCATGTTCATCACAAGGAAGTGGCTTGAAAACAACTATCTCTGCTAAATAATCATGTGGAGGATTTGTAACTGAAGTAGCATTGCAAATAAATTTGAAATTTGTTCCTGCTACAACTTGAGTAGCAACAATAAGTGCTTCATAATCAACACCTTTTAACATTCCTACAGCTTCATTAAATACTTTTAAATCTTCTTCTTCGACAGCCCTAAATTTTGACCATCCACCAACAAAAAGACTCATATAAAAACCTCCTTTATATATATATTTATTTATATAATAGTACCAATTTTCTTAATATTCAACATATTTTGTGTAACTGGTCAATAAAAATGCATAACTGGATAAATAGTCCATTAGAACAATATTTTAAAACAATCTTCTATAATTTAAGATAATATAATACAGAAAATTAGTCATTCTATTGAGATAAAACATAAAAAAATACCTTATAGAGTAAGCATCTATCAGCTTACTTTATAAGGTAAAATATAATAATCCATTCTTTTCCCAATCAATATCAAATTTAGGTAAAAGAAATTATTTTTTATAGCTCTTTAACATTTACCACTACTGCCTTAGGTCTAGTCATAGCCTCAATTGAATACTTAACACCTTGAGTTCCCATACCAGATGCCTTTACACCCAAGAATGGGAAATGGTCTGGTCCTCTTTCAGTCTTATTATTTATTTGAACAGTTCCAACCTCAAGTTTATCAGCAATATAAAACGCCTTATCAATATCACTTGTAAATACTGACGATTGAAGCCCATACTCTGACTGATTAGCAATTTCAATTGCTTGATTCATATCTTCAACTCTTATAATTGGAAGTACTGGACCAAAAGGCTCTTCCCAAGCAATCTTCATATCAACATTTACATTGTCTAATAATGTTGGATAGAATAAATTATTTTTTCTAACATTACCTGTTATTAATTTTGCCCCTTTATGTAGTGCATCATCAACTAAACCTTGAACAAAATCAGTTGCTTTATTATCTATAAGAGGTGTAATAACTACTTCATACATTGGATTTCCAATTGTTAACTTCTCTACTAATGGCTTTATTTTTTCCACTAGTTTATCAGCTACACTCTCTTGTACTAAGATTCTCTTTACTGCTGTACATCTTTGACCTGAATATGAATAAGCTCCAGACACTATATTCTTAGCTGCAAAATCTAAGTCCGCATCTTCTAATACTATAGCTGCATCTTTTCCACCAAGCTCCAATAATAATGGTACCATTCCAGATATTTTAGATATATGTTGACCAACCTCAGTACTACCAGTAAAGTTAATAAAATTAATGCCTTTATGGGTTACAACATAATCGCCTATCTCACTACCCCTACCTGTAATAGTGTTAAGTACTCCATCTGGTATTCCAGCTTTTCTCATAATTTCTACTACATGAAGCGCACTAATAGCTCCTTGTGTGGCAGGTTTTAATACAACAGTATTTCCACCAATAAGTGCTGGTGCAATCTTTGACATTGACAAATTCACAGGATAATTAAAAGGAGATATTGCTAAAACAGTACCTAATGGAACTCTTGAAACATAAGACATCTTATTTCTTGTTCCACCAGGGAAATTATCACCACTAATAGCTTCACCTTCCATATTTTTTCCTACATCAGCTGTGTATCTTAAAAAATCTGCTGTTCTTTCAACTTCTGCTCTTGCAGATTTTATATCTTTGGCTATTTCAAGTACCAATATATTAGCTATTTCTTCCATATTTTCTAACAATAAATCAGCAGCTTTATGGAATATATTCGCCCTCTTATATACAGGCATTTCAGCCCATACTTTTATACTCTCTTTTGTATTTTTAATAACTTCATCTACTTCATGTTTTGTCATAGATTGTACTTTACCAACAAGAGAATTATCTATTGGTGAGTAAATTTCTATTGGTTTTCTTGAATTAGATTCTATCCATTTTCCATTTATTAAATTTTTATATACATTTTCTTTTGTTCTAAGTTCATTAAACATATTTTTATTCCTCTCTATGATATAACTTTGTGTATTTAAATTATAGCCATTTATTCTTTATATAAACATTTCTTTTTTTCATAAACGTTTACCTTGAAAAATTTTTTCATAATCCATGTTTTTTGTACTTTAAATAGCTTTATATTTTAAATAGATTTTTAATTTAAATATCTATTTTTTAATATATCTTTAATATGTCTTTGTAATTTAAGTACTTATTTTAATGTATTTTATTTTAATGTATTTTTATTTTAATGCATTTTTATTTTAAATAATTCTCTCATTATTTCACCCTTACTTTTCTTACAAGATATGATTACACATATCATAATGTCAACAATAATAGAACAGATTATATAATTAAAAGAACACTATTCTGTTAATCATTGACCCTAATCTGTATCTATGATATAATCCAAACAGAACACTATTCTGTTTAAAACTCAGAATAAAAACAGACTGTCACAAGTCTTATTCAACAGATTTTGGAGGTAAAAAATATGCGTAATGTAATCTATTACTTTACTGGAACAGGAAATAGTATGCGAGCTGCTCAAGTAATCGCACAAGAACTTAATGATACAGAGATTATCTCAATGAGAACATCACCATCTGATTATTCAAAATTAGTTGTTGAACGAATAGGGTTTGTTTTTCCTGTGTACCATTGGACTATACCAGAAACTGTAATTCAGTTTATAAAAAATTTAGACTTATCCCCTGATGCCTACATATTCGCAATCTCTATGCCTGCTTTTATTAACGGAAAAAGCATGGAAGAATTAGCATTGTTACTCAAGGAAAAAGGGTGTAATTTATCTTATGGAAATAAAGTGTATAGTGTTGCAAACTATGTAGCCATGTATCCACCATTTCCTAACCCTAAAAAACGTGTTCCTAAAACGGAAGAACAACTTAGAATTATCTCAAAAGAAATATCACAAAAAGAAATAAGAAACTACCCAAAACCTAATTTTTTAGTAAATACACTTTTTCATAAAATAATGGACCGTTACATAAAGAATTGTCCCTCTAATGATAAATATTTCAAGGTTTGGGATGATTGTATTTCTTGTGGATTATGTGTTAAGGTATGCCCTTGCAAAAATATAATAATGCAAAATGGTAGACCAACATTTCAACATCAATGTAATCAGTGTATGGCTTGCATTTCCTTTTGTCCAAAAGAATCCATTAATTTCCCTTATTTCACTAGAAAACGCAAAAAATATCACAATCCTTACATTAACTCAAATGATATAGTATCAAATCGAAAACATTATAAATAAGGTTAAAAATCTGAAAAAATAAGATGCTTAAAAATTTTTTCTATACTATCTCAAATGTAAATAAGAAAATCTTATCACTGTAGAACAATTAAATTTGCCAGTTATCAAATACTCAGATACAAATACATAAAGCCAATAACCTATAAGGAACATTCCTTATGGCTATTGGCTCTTTTCATATAATAGTTTCCATATGAGATACAGATTGTAGTAAAAAACATTTCTTATTATCAGGGTCAAACTTGACAAATTTATAAATGAAGAATAATATATATCTATGACTTAAAATATTTTTTAAGTCATAGATACCACAATTTATAGAGAGGATTGATAAATATGGCTAAAAGCTTTACAGAAATAGAAAAAAATAATATTAGAAAAAGACTAATTTCAGAATGTGAAATTAACTGGTCTAAATATGGATACAAAAAAACTAACATTGACGACCTTTGTTCAAAATCAGGGATTGCAAAAGGCTCTTTCTATACATTCTTTGATTCAAAAGAAAAATTGTTTTTTGAAGTACTAAATGGAATTCAAAACAAGCTTATATCATCAGTAGATGAAATCTTAAGTAACATGCCTCAAAAAGAAGGTTTTGCAAAATCTTTAAAGATGTTATATCGCTTATATGATAAAAATCCATTTTTATATTCGCCAAATAATGCTGATTACATCACCTTATTAAATAAGCTACCTAAGGAGATGCTTTCACAACTTGAATATAACAATGTACAAAGTTTTTACAACTTAATTGAAAGATACAATCTCAAGTTAAAAATAGAGAAAGAAAAAGCATTTGGCGTTTGCAATGCTCTACTATCAAGTCTATTACTAAAAGAAGATATTGGATATGACTATATTGAAGTATTTGATTTTATGGTAGACAATCTTGTAGCACACATACTTGAGTAATAATTTAAGATAAATTTTTTAAATATTTCTTTATGACTAGGAGCGTTAATATGATTGAATTAATACAAAAACTAAACGATATCATTTACAAAATAAATGATAAACTGAATATCCACACAAAACTCGTAGACCCTAGCAGTGAGCTTATGCCCTTTTACTCTATTTTATCTATAATAGTTTCTATACTTTTAATAATATTAGGAGTTAAAATAAGAAAAAATTTCCTTATAGTAATTGCTGTCATAGCAATCATTATAAATGTTTTGATAATCTTAGATAGGTAGGTATATATATGGTAAAATCATTAAATACTTTTAATAAAAATTTTAACTTGATGGTATTGGGTCAGATAATCTCATTATTTGGTGCATCAATACTCAAGTTTGCTTTATCTCTCTACATACTTGATACGACTGGTAAAGCAGAAATATTTGCTACAATACTCGCAGTATCTTCAATTCCAATTATAGTATTTTCTCCTATTGGTAGGGCTATTGCAGATATATTCAACAAAAGAAATTTAATGGTTATTTTTGATTTTTCAAGTAGTATCGCAGTACTAATCTTAGCTTTCTTTTTATTTAATGATAATGGTTCAATACTACTTGTAGGAATTATTATGACCATACTTTCAGTTATAAGCACAATGTATCAACCAACAGTTCAGTCAAGTACACCTATTTTAGTTGATAATGAACATTTAATAAATGCAAATGGTATCGTAGCTGGAGTTGCCTCTCTTACAAACATAGCAGGACCAGTACTTGGAGGTGTCTTATATGGTATACTTGGTATTAATGCAATTGTAGTTATCAGTTGTATAAGTTTCTTTCTATCTGCAATTATGGAGATATTTATACAGATTCCTTTTGTTAAACAAGAGCAAACTGGTAACATTATAAAAACTATATTTATTGATATAAAAGATGGTATTGTCCATATATGTAAAGAAAATAGGTTTACATTAAAAATACTTTTTTTAGCTATGGCAATAAATCTATTTTTAAGCTCTATGCTAATCGTAGGTATCCCTTATATAGTAAAAATAACTATGGGAGCCAATAATTTTCTATATGGTCTAGCAGAAGGAGCAATCTCTTTTAGTTCGTTAATAGCTGCTGTGAGTATTGGTATTTTCTCAAAACATCTGAAAATAACTAATTTACATATTTGTTTCACCATATGTGCACTTATATTTATACCAATGGCATTTTCAGTCTATCCATTTATATTAAATACAGGATTTCCAGTTCCATTTTTAATCTTTATTGTATCCTCTATGTTAATATTTTTTACAACAACTCTTATCTCAATATATGCTATAACAATCATACAATTAAAAACTCCAAATGAACTGCTAGGAAAAGTGATGTCTATTCTTTTTGCAGGGACATCACTCGCAATGCCTCTTGGTCAGATTATATATGGTAAACTTTTCGATTTATTATCAGATAAAGTGTACGTTATTATAATAGGAGTCGGATTTATTACATTACTTATAGCATTTGTATCAAAGGTAACATTAAAGAATGAAAAACTCTAGATACAAAGAATTTTGACATAAAAATTTAATTTTCACTAATTTCTGAATTTAGATACAAAATTGTGTATAGTGTGTTGACGTATTGGAAATTGATTGATATAATCAATGGAAAACAAACTTTATAAAAATTCAAAATATTCAGCTAGAGGAGTGATAAAAATGAGTTACATGCCAAATATAGAACAAGCATGGGAAATATTAAAAAAATACAATAAGGAAGAATTTCATATAAGACACGCTCAAATTGTATCTGGAGTTATGAGATACTATGCAAAAGAATACGACCCTGAGAGAGTAGAATTTTGGGAAGTAGTTGGACTTTTACACGATTTAGATTTTGAAATGTATCCTGATGAACATTGTGTTAAACAAAGAGAATTAATGACAGAGCTTGATTTAGATAAGTCTATAATTGATTCTACTATAAGTCATGGATATGGATTGACTGGCTCAGATGTTAAACCAGAGCAGTTTATGGAAAAGGTATTGTTTGCTGTAGATGAACTTACTGGTTTAATTGGTGCAGCTGCAATAATGCGTCCTTCAAAGAGTGTTTCTGATTTAGAATTAAAATCTGTTAAAAAGAAATTTAAAGATAAGTCATTTGCTGCTGGCTGTTCTAGAGACGTTATAAGAAGCGGTGCAGAAATGCTTGAATGGGAACTTGATAAACTTATCCAAACAACTATAGAAGCTATGAGAAGCTTAATCACAGAAATGGCGATATAGCCCCTCATACATATACCATAGAAGTTACATCATTAAAGATTTTTTCTACTTTCGATGTAACTTCTTTTTCTATTTATTACAATAAAAAGCCTAATATCTTAAGCTCATTAATATGCCCAATTTATAATATGTATAATATCCCAACCTTAAAAAATTCTCATAAGTAATAAATAATTTCAATATGTACATGTCATTATAAAATCTACCTATATACATTAAATTACATGGTTAACTATTTTTTTCACGTTTTTGAGCGGCATAGCAATTTTAACCACAAATTTCTTGTCATCATATTCAATTACAACATTACCACCATACTTATTTACAGAGTTTTTTATACTTTTTATTCCAAGACCATGAAAAGGACCTGTTTTGTCTGTCATAATATCTCCATTTTTAGTAATAATCTCATTTACCTTAGTGTTTTCCACTCTTATTAGATAAAAATTTTGCATTACATCACCTTTAATACAAATCGCTCTATTACCATCCTCTATTTTATTACATGCTTCAATAGCATTATCTAAAATATTAGAAAATATGTGACATACATCTACTAATTCAATAGCTTCACAATAGCTAAAATTTATTCCTGTTTTTAGTTCTATATTATTTTTATCACAGATTTCTTTCTTTTCACTTAATATACTGTCTAATATAAAATTGCCAGTATTAAAAAACAAGTTATTACAATTAATTTCTCCCTGCAAATTGTCTAAATATGAAGTAACATCAACACCTTTTTTAATCATGGCATTTATACACAATAGATGATTTTTCATGTCATGACTTAATAATCTAGTTTTTAGATATTTCTTTTCTATATCTTCATAATACTCATTTTCGCATTTTAAAACATTTTTAATCATATTGTTTTCTACCAGTAAAGTATTATATTGCTGTAACTTCTTAGCAATTAAGATTAAAACAATGCTTGATAGAAGTAGTACTATAGAAATCATAACAAATTGACTATTACGCATTACACTCCCAGACTTTTGATTAAATATGTATTTAAAAATAATAAAAAAAGATGCTATATTCGCAACTATTGGAATGAATATATAGGAAAATGTTTTCTTATTTATTTCTATATTTAATTTTATCCTTAATGCTCTGTATAAAAATAAAACCAAAATCAAAAGTATCTTTCCTGATACAATTGACTCAACTCTGTATATATCTCCTGTAGCCATCTTACTCATATCATCTATAGAATTAAGCCAAACTGTCAAAGATATACTTAAAGCATCTGTAGAAATTAGTAACATCCAGTAGATTAAAGATATTAATACAGATTTCACAAACCTAACATCATATGATATTTTGTAAAATACAACGGTAATTATCACAGATATAATTACTCTTATATCTGGAAGCACATCAAAAAAATAAATTATATTAGCAAAAACAATAATGCATCCCATATATATATTTATTTTTTTATTAGAAATTTTTTGCTCACTTGTATAATCTAACATTTTCTTACAAAGAAACCATTCTATTATAAAGGATATCATAATGAAAATATTCCAAAATAAACTTGACTTTATCATAATACTTTCTCCTAACGTATTAATAAACTATTTTTTTATATTTTACGTATAATTTAATTATATACGACTCTACACGTGTAGTAAATAGATTGTCAAAATTATTCTAAATAAATCCATATTTCTTTTCTTTTTTAATTATATCACTAATTTTGCTAAATTGAATTAAACTTTATATCACTTTTTAGACTAATAACTATATAAATTTATCTATAACTAAATATAAATGATTTTCTTCATAAAAATTTTATATTTAATTGTAGATAAACTAGTCTTAAAATTAGAATAAAATATTTTTTCTCATGATATACCTTGACAGGCGAGGTATATCAAAGTATTATATATTTAATCGGAGGTGATGTTCATGACAATCGCATCTGACATGATAAGAGGTCATACAGAAACAATTATCTTAAAGCATTTACTTGAAAAAGACAGTTATGGTTATGAGATTAATAAATCTATACTTGAAAAGACCAATGGATTGTATGAGTTAAAAGAAGCTACTCTGTATACAGCATTTCGTAGACTTGAGCAATCTGGTGCAATAACCTCTTATTGGGGAGATGAAGCTACTGGAGCTAGAAGAAAATATTATTCTATAACAAGTATAGGCAGAGAAAAGTATATAAAAAGCCGTGAAGAATGGGATAATACAAAAGCGTTAATAGACATATTAATTTAGGAGGTGAAAATATGTTAGATAAAATACGTACTTATATTAATAATAGCTTTACAGGAATTAATGAAACAAAAAAAGTCAAAGAACTTAAAGATGAATTATTTGAAAATCTAAAAGAAAAATACAATGACCAAATACAATGTGGTAAAACAGAACAAGAAGCATATAATTCAGTAATCTCAGGAATTGGCGATTTATCTGAGTTAATTGAAAGTGTTAAAGAACCATATTTTATACCTCCTGAATTAATTGAGGAAAAAAAGAAAAGAGCCTTAAGAGCATCAATAGCAATTGCCATTTTTATAATAAGCCCTTTCCTATTTGTAGTCTCAATTGTAAGTTTTGGCATGGAACCAACTCTAGCTATTCTTTTAATGCTTATATTGATAGCGATTGGTGTAGGGTTACTAGTCTATAATCAAATGACAAAACCAAACTATGTTCTATACAATGATACTTCAACAAAAGAATTCAAAGAATTTAAGACAAATTATGATGATATAAATCCAGCTTACAAATCATTTATAAGTGCATATTGGATTATAATAGTTGCTATATATCTAATTACAAGTATGCTATTTGATATTTGGTCTTTTTCGTGGATACTCTTCATAATAGGTTCTGCTGGTGTTGAGATTATTAAAGGGATAATACAACTAAGTGAATCAAAGGAGGATGATAAGCATGAATAAAAAACTCATAAAGACAAAGATTTTCATATGGAGTATTATTGCAATATCACTTTCTATCATATTTGTCCTTCTTCTTTTTGGAAGTATAGTTTCACATTCTTTTAATTTTTCTTTTAGGAACTTAAATTCAGAATATAACTATGATAAGTATATAGTAGCTAAAAGTGAAAGTTTTTCAGATAAAATAACTGATATTGATGTAGACTGGATTTCAGGCGAAGTTAGAATTAAGAAAAGTGATTCTAATAAAATCAAACTAATTCAAAAAACTCCTTCTAATTTTTCAAAGAAAAAACTTGCAAAAATAAAGGTTGATGGAAATTCGCTTTCTATAGATGATAATTCAGCTAAAAAATTCTTTATAGGGATTAATCTTCCAAAACCAACAATACTTGAACTATATTTGCCTAATAAGCTTTATGATAAAATATCGTTATCTACTGCCTCAGCAGATATATATAGTACTTACATAAAAGGTAATGTAATGGAAGCTAGTACGGTTTCAGGCGTAATAGAGCTTTCTGGTAATATTAATAAAGTAAACTTAGATACAACTAGTGGTGATATTGATATAGCAAAACTAGATAGTAAAGATGCTAAATTTTCATCAACATCTGGTAAAATACAACTTTCTGGTAAAATTGATAGTTTAAATTTAGATACAACTAGTGGTGATATAAATTTAAAAGATATAAATAATAAAAGTCTTATCTGTAGTACAGTTTCTGGACAAATGAATGTATCTGGAACGCTTTCTGATATTGAAGCAGAAACAACTTCAGGTGATGCAAAAATTACATCTAACAAAATGTTGTCTTCTCTAAATTTCGAGACTACTTCTGCAGATGTTGATTTATCTATCCCTGATAATCCAGGCTTCACTTTAAATCTTGATAAGCTTTCCGGTTCCTTAGATAGTGATTTCGAATTGAATCATCATGATGATTTATACACTTATAAAAATGGGACTACAAATTTATATGTAAGTACTACAAGTGGAGATTTGACTATTATAAAGAATAAGAATTAGATAAAATGATTATTACGACTAAAATACTTCTATTATTATGGCAAAAACACTTTTATTATTAAAATCAAAACACTTCTATGGTCGATTTATTATTTATTGATAAATCTAATACTCATAGAAGTGTTTTGATATAATAATTTTTTGTTTCCTCATTTATTTTCACTAGTACACGTCTCACCTATAATACTCTACTAAGTCCAATCTATTTACATATAATCTCAACATATCCTTTATATGCATCTATTCTCAAAGAATCACCAGTTTTAATTAAACCTATTTTATACAACTTTAAATTAACACTTATAGATATATCAATTAAACCTACTTTATACAACTTTAAATTAACCTTTATAGATACATTATTTGAGAATCTTTTATACACCATTAAATCAGCAGACATATAAATACATTATTTAACCTACAACAAAAAAATTAGAGGTACATTATCATAAAAATATGATTAACTGTACCTCTAATTATACTTATCTTTTTATAAATTTAATTTATATCTATCAACATATAGATTAAACTTATATTATCTATCAATATCTTAAATATTAGTTTTGAATAATACTTTCTCTTGATTCAATTTCTTTTGAAATACTAGCTATAAATTCATCTAATTTAATGCTACCTATTTCACCTTTATCTCTTGATCTAACAGAAACATTATTCTCCTCTACTTCTTTTTCTCCTACTATTAACATGTATGGAACTTTTTCAAGTTGAGCTTCTCTTATCTTAAATCCGATTTTTTCAGCTCTATCATCTAATTCAACTCTTATACCCTTATCAAATAACTCTTTCTTAACTTCATTTGCATAATCCATAAATTTATCAGATATAGGAAGTATCTTAACTTGAGTTGGAGATAACCAAACTGGGAATTTACCAGCATAATGCTCTATTAATATGCCTATAAATCTTTCTATACTACCAAAAGCAACTCTATGAATCATAACTGGTCTATGTTTTTCACCATCTTGTCCAATATAAGTATTATCAAATTGTCTTGGAAGTTGCATATCTAATTGGATAGTACCACATTGCCAAGTTCTTCCTAAACAGTCTTTTAGATGGAAGTCTATCTTAGGACCATAGAATGCACCATCACCTTCATTTATAGTATATGGTAGACCTAGTTCTTCTAAAGCTTCTCTTAATCCATTTTCTGCTGCTTCCCACTCTTCTTCGCTTCCCATAGAATCTTCTGGTCTTGTAGATAACTCTAAGTTATATTCAAATCCAAAAGTTTTGTAGATACCATCTATTAGGTTAGCTACTCCTTTTATTTCATCCTTTATTTGCTCTGGTAACATGAATATATGTGAATCGTCTTGAGTAAATGCTCTAACTCTCATTAATCCTTGTAATGCACCAGATAACTCATGTCTATGAACTCTACCAAGCTCTGCAACTCTCATTGGGAAATCTCTATATGAGTGTAATTGAGAATTATAGTAAATTAATCCTCCAGGACAGTTCATAGGTTTTATAGCATAATCTTCATCATCTATTTTAACTGTATACATATTTTCTTTGTAATGATACCAGTGACCTGAAGTCTCCCATAATTTTCTATTTAATATAATAGGAGATTCTATTTCAATATATCCAGCTTTTCTGTGTATTTCTCTCCAGAATTTTAATAATTCATTTTTAAGTTCCATACCTTTTGGTAAAAACATAGGGAATCCAGGACCTTCTTCAGGTATCATAAATAATCCTAATTCTTTACCTAATTTTCTATGGTCTCTCTTTTTAGCCTCTTCTAATAAATGTAAGTACTCTTCTAAGTCTTTGTTTTTCTCAAAAGAAGTTCCATAGATTCTTTGAAGCATCTTATTTTTTTCATCGCCACGCCAGTATGCACCTGCAACACTTTGTAATTTAACAGCTTTAACTTTTTTAGTAGATGGTAAATGTGGTCCTCTACATAAATCAGTAAAATCACCTTGCTTGTAGAAAGATATTATTTCACTTTCAGGTAAATCAGATATAAGTTCTACCTTATAGTCTTCCCCCTGTTTTTTCATAAGCTCTAGAGCTTCATTTCTAGGAAGTTCAAATCTTTCTATTTTTAAATCTTCTTTAGCTATTTTTTTCATTTCAGCTTCTATTTTTTCTAAGTCTTCTGGAACCAATCTATGGTCTAAATCTATATCATAGTAGAATCCATTTTCTATACTTGGCCCTATAGCAAGTTTTGCTTCTGGGTAAAGTCTCTTTATAGCTTGAGCTAATATATGTGCTGATGTATGTCTAAAAACTTCTTTACCTTCTTTATCTTCAAACTTAAATAAATTTAAGTTACAATCAGTATCTATAATGTGGTCCATACCTACAACCTCTCCGTTCACAGATGCTGCTACCACATTTCTAGCTAATCCTTCGCTAATGGATTTTGCTACATCCATAACAGAAATAGCACTTTCAAATTCTTTTATTGAGCCATCTTTTAAAGCAACTTTAATCATTGTTTTTTCCTCCTTATTGAAATAATTTTTAGATTTTTTGTAATAAAAAATCGCCCCAAATATGTTTGGGACGATATTAATTCGCGGTTCCACCCAAGTTGGTGTATACAAGTATATACAACCCTCTTGATGACTATAAGGTCGTCACCCGAGCACTTTCACATATAGTATAAATACAAATACTGCTAATAAACTCAGCTCCAAGGTAGTTTTCAAATAGACCTATTACATGGGCTCTCAGCCATAGACCCAAATTCTCTGAGAATGGTTTCTAATCTACTCTTCCTCTTCAATGCTATAATTTTTAATATATTTTCATTATAACAGATACTTATACATCAATCAACATTAATGTAATATAATAATTACCCATTATTTTTCATCTTAATCAACTGTAAATCAATATTCTAATATTTTTATATTAGTTTAATCTTTTGATTTATAGTTATATTATAATATTTTCACCAATTTTAAATTTTTAAAATATATCTACATGCATGATAGATATGACTAGATAAATACTAAAATTAATTATTATTGAAGTTAATTTTTAGTTTTTGTATACTTAAATACAATAGCTAATTATTGTATATTTAAATAAATATAGTAACCAATCCTTGAACTATACCTATTAAAAAACCTAAAACAAGACCTAAAAATTCTATATGCTTTAATTCTTTTTTAGCTATTCTTATTATTATCTCTTCTAATTCATATAAATCTAGTTCATTAATCTTATCTTCGACCATTTTTTGTATATCTATACGTTCATTTGCTTTATTTATTATATTTTTACTCAATTCATCTATACTTTGTTTAACTTCAGACTCAATTATCTCTCCTAGATAGTCTTGTATCATGTTTTTTATGCCACTCGGTATAAATGAGACTTTCTCATGTATTATAATTTTTACCCTTGCTTTTATGTATCTTACAACTTCTTCCTTATCTTCGTCAGTAATGATATTTGCAAGTATTTCGTCCATAGAAAGAAATTCTTCTTGAATTATTTCTCCTACATTTGCTGCTATTTCTGCTCTTCTCTTTGGTATAAGTCCTACTATTTCTATATTTAAAAGAGGTATTTTAATAGGCTCTATTGGTCTAAATATTAGTCTTATAGCAACTACATTTGTAACGTAACCTATAAATCCACCAATAACAGCTAATATCAGTATCCTAATTAAATTATCCATTATAAAATTTCTCCTTATCAATTGTATATTTGTCAGCTATATTACATTTAATCAGTCGATGTTTTTTATAGTTAATAGCTCTAGCTATATTATAGCTTTATATACAATTATAAGTCTTTTGTGTCGATTTAAAAAGAATTTTTTTAGTTTTATATCTTTAGCTCCTAATTCTCCATAATTATACTAACTTTATTTTCAAAAATTGCCTCTACAGTATCTATAATTTCTTTTGAACAATTATTATTTAATAAATCTAATATTTCTATTTTTTTAGGGCATAAGGTTAATAAGGTACTTATTAAAAAGTCCTCGTAGTTTAAATTCTCTCTTATTACCATATTTATGATTTCTTCATCATCTATACTGTCTATTTTGTTTCCATTTTTATCGTATAAAATAAATGTATTATCTTCCATTATATGAACTTTTAGCAAATCAATCTTTTCTTCTTGAGTATCTATAAAGTATTTTAAAACTCTTATAAACTCATCTTGGTCTTTCTTTATTAAATACTCCTCAACTGCAATATCACCTATAGCAGAAATATATTTCATAAATTCTCTCATTCTAAATCTGATAAAACCTTCTACATTTATAAAATCATTTTCCTCTATATAATTTCTCACCCTTGTAAATACTGTTTCTCTCATAAAAATCTCTTTTTTAGCAAATATGTTTAGTGAATATATGTATATATTATTTTTATCTTCAGGATATGTACGCCCATAGCATTTTAGAATGTATTCTTTTAAAAGTTTCTCTTTCATTATACTTATTATCATACTAGTTATTTCTGTTGATATCTCATCAATATTTAGAGCTCTTTGTTCATCTTTAGTACCATTAAGTATTCTTTTATTTAATACTTCTTGCTTTGCAGAATCTATTACTACTTCTACAATGTCATTCGTATATATTAATCTATCGTTTACATTATTATTCCTCAAAAATTTCATAGAAGAAATATTATCCTTCTCAACCAAAGTTATCGCTCCTTTCTTGTCATGAGAGGAACTATAGAACCTATATCTAGTAAATTTTCACAGCTAAGTGTAACTATCTCCTTGTTTTTGCTTTCTACAAAACTTTTTATACGTTCATAGTCAGGATGTTTTTTAACATCTCCACAAAAAGCTAGTTTATCCTTAGAAATTAACCCTGTACATCCACCTATAAATCCATAATTCATCTCAAATAAATTTATATGACCTTTTTCTATTAATAAACACTCTATTTCTGTATTCTTCATGCTTTTCCAAATACCTTTATCTGATGTTATTATAGATGTTCTATCTACTATACAGATTGAGCATTTAGAATAGCCCTGCTCTATATTTATCTTTTTAAGTTTATTATTTTCAATATAATCTAATATTACTCTGTCAGTGTACTTAAAGTTGTGTATAGCATAGTCACCAACTATAGCAATATTGTAAGGTATATCATAAGGGTATCTATTTAATAAATTAGCTTCTCCCTTAATTATATTAAATTTATATCTACTTAATAACTCTTTGTATTGATTATATACATTCGGCGCAACAATTATATCTCCTTTTCCTAAATTACAAATACATATATCTGGGTGATATTTTATGCTTTCATATAATTCTTTACATTCTATTGTTTTTATTATCTCTATATTTCTTAATTTTAATTCATTTTCCATTAGATAACTAATTCTTTTGTCCACCAAAGCTAGACACAAATCGTCATCTAGTATAAATGGCTCTCTTGTAAATTCCATTTTTTACTCCTTTTTCTTTTTTTTGATAAATTTTTTATTTGAAATAAATAAAGTGTGTAGCAGAATTTTTCTGCTAACACACCTATTATTAGACTCTTCTATAATTAACTTACACCTAAAAAGTGCATTTTTATAAACTTTTAAAACAATAATTAATATGTATCTTTCACTTTGTTATACTCTTTTTTTATGTACTCTAAAACATCTGGTGGTATATTTCTACTACTATTTGGAGTCAATCCAATTTCTCCATCTTTTATTTTAAACTCCATTACTTTACTTCCATGAAAACCATCTTTTATAACATTCTTTATTAATTCATAGACTGGTTGTTCCACATCTTTTACTATTGAACTTATTACATTATTTGGTGCCATATCATATTGGTCTTTGTTAATAGCTATAACTTTACCACCATTTTCTCTTGCTACCTGAATAGCTCTTTTACTATCATCTTCTGTAGCTGAGAATACGACATCTCTATCAGAATCTCTCATTTCTTTTGCAGTAGTTCTAGCTGATTCAGGATTTTCAAATACATTTGAATATTTAACTAATAACTCAGCATTTTTATTTGAAGTTTTAAGACCTTTTCTAAATCCAGATTCATACTTATCTCTACTAGAACCCTCAACACCTCCTATAAAACCTACTTTACCAGTATCAGTCATTTTACCTGCAATAAGACCTGCTAAATATCCAGTAGCATTATCTTGAAATGATACTGAAATTACATTAGATGGTTGAACTTTATAAGCATAGTCAACTATTGCAAATTGTTGTTTTGGATATTTAGTAGCTTCTTCTTTTATTACCTCTGCAAATCTAGCTCCAACTGCTATTATCAAATCTGGCTCAGATTTATGTAGTTTTTCTATACTTTCTTTAAAATTCTTATAAGTCTTTGGTTTCTCAAGTTTTATTCTAATATCAAAATCTTCATCAGCTCTTTTTAGAGCTGATAGTACATTGTTATTATATGATTCGTTATTTAAATTTTCAGTGTCTAATAATACTCCAACAGTTTTTCTCACATAAGAATCATCATCTTTTATTTCATCTTCCTCATTATTACTTTTGTTATTTGATTTATCTTTATTTACTTTATCTTTATTTGATGAGGTTGATACACTTTTAGACTCACTCTGTTTGGATTTAGCACTATTTATATTAGAATTAGCTTTATTTACTTTATTAAGCCCAAAGTCAAAATTGCATATAGCTAATATAAAAATTGTAAACACCACAACAAAGCAGAGCATCAATATCCTTTTTATTTTCACAAAATTCACTCCCTGATATAGAACCTGAAGTCTCTATAATTATTTATTGTTCTTATTAACATATTCTAACACATCTGGAGGAATATTTTGAGAGCTATTTGGCGCAAGTCCAGTACTTCCAGACTTAACTGTATTTTCTATAACTTTTCCACCTTTATAATTTCCCTTTACAAAACTTTGTATCAAATTATAAGTTGGATTTTCAAAATCTTTTACAATAGAGCTTATAACATTTTCTGGAGCCAAATCATGTTGGTCTTTATTAGTAGCTATAACTTTTTTATTTTTCGCTCTAACTGCATTTATTACAGTTTTTGAGTCATCTTCTGTAGTAGAGAAAATAACATCTACTCCATTATCCATCATTTTTTTAGCTATGGATTCAGCTGATTTACTATCCTTAAAAACATCCACATACTCAACTGAAACATCCTTTATACTGCTGTTAGAAAATTTAATACCTTCTTTAAAACCTGCTTCAAATTTATCTCTACTAGAACCCTTTTCTCCTCCTATGAAACCAACTTTATCACTTTCAGTCATCTTTCCAGCAATAAGTCCTGCTAGATATCCAGATTTATGGTCTTCATAAGAAATTGAAGTTATATTAGAAGGTTGCTTGTCATACTCATAGTCTATAATTGCAAATTGTTGCTTTGGATATTTTTTAGCTATTTTCTCCAATGGTTTTGCAAATCTAGCTCCTACAGCTATAATTAAATCTTGGTTGTCATTACATAAAATGTCTATGCTATTAGAAAAAGATGACGAATCATCTGATTCCACTTTATTTGTATCTATATTAAGTTTCTTTTGAGCATTGTTTAATGCCAATAAAGCAGCATTATTCATAACTTCATTGTTTGTTCCTTCAATGTCTAGTATCATAGATATAGATTTTTTTGAATTATTTTTGTCAGTTATATTACTTTTATTATCTTTGTTAGAATTAGAATTGTTATCAGGATTATTGCTACACCCAACCAACATTCCAGTTGTCATTGCTACGGTTAATATCAATATCAACACTCTTTTTAAACTCATCAAATTTCACTCCTTACACCTTCATGACATTTTTATATTCTATTTACAAATCTTTTATATACAATTTACAATCATGTTTTGAAATTTTTCCAATAAATCTTACTATAAAAAAGTGTGCAATAGATTATTATCTATTTACACACTTCCCTAAAAACTAAATCCAATATATCAATACTTAATTTTATCTAAAATAAATCCAATTTAGCATATCAATATTTAATATTTTATCTTAATCTAATAAAAAACAAATAATCATTTAAAAAATATTATTTATTTTCTTAAACATATGATACCAGTGACACCAGGACCAGCATGTGCACCTATACACACGCCAATTTGGAAAAATCTAATTTCTTTAGGTCTTAATTCATCTTCCATAACCTTAGATAATTGTTCTTTTTCCTTAAAATCATCACTATATCCTATATACACAATTTGGTCTGATAAATCATCCCCACAATTTGATTTTATCAAGTCCATCATTTTAGAAATTACATTCTTCTTTCCTCTTACTTGAGATATTTGCGAAACTAGTCCACCTTTTATCTCTAAGATAGGTTTTATATTTAATATGCTTCCTATTGCTGCTTTAGTAGATGATATTCTTCCTCCCTTTTGTAAATATTCTAGTGTATCCACTGAAAATATAACAAAAGCTTTCTCTTTTAATTCATCCAAAACAGTCAATATTTCATCAATAGATTTCCCTTCACTTGCAAGTTCTCCTGCTTTTATTACAAGTAAACCAGTTCCCATACAAAGCAAGTTAGAATCGTATGTATATATTTTACCTTCTACATCATTCTTTGCCATTACAGCACTTTGATACGTCCCTGTGGCTGTGGCAGAACCTGCTATATAAAGTATCTCTCTACCTTCACTAGTATACTTCTCAAATATTTCTTTAAATTGGGCATAAGTAGCTTGAGAAGTTTTTGGATATACATTTTCTTCTCTAAGCCTTTTATAAAATTCATCTCCAGATATATCGATTCTATCCTTGTATTCTTTTTCCTCTAATATAACTGTTAACGAGACAATATCTATATCATATTTATCTAACAAATCTTTTGGCACGTCCGATAAACTGTCACAGATTATCTTTAGATTTTTCATCAAGTATGCTCCTTTCTCATTTAGGCTTGCTAAATTACCTCATATTAGGATATCCTATTTGTCTTAAAGCTTCGTACACTACTATAGCAACTGAATTTGATAAATTTAGTGACCTAGCTTTTTCAACATCCAACATAGGTACTCTAATACAAGTATCCATATTTGCTTTCAACAAAGGTTCTGGTAATCCCTTTGTTTCTTTGCCAAATACTATAAAACAATTTTCTTCATATTTCACATCTGAATGTGACTGATTAGCCTTTGTTGTAGAAAAAAAGTATTTGCTGTTTGGATACTTTTCTTGTAATTCTTCAAAGCTATCGTAATATTGTATATCAGCTATATCCCAATAGTCAAGCCCACATCTTTTTAGGTGTTTATCATCTAATGAAAAACCTAATGGCTTTACCAAATGTAAAGTTGAACCTGTTGCTGCACAAGTTCTTATTATATTTCCTGTATTTTGAGGTATTTCTGGTTCTACTAATACTATATTTAATGACATTTTTATCCTCCCTAAGTATTGCTCTTAATTTATTAAACTTTATTTTATAAACAGAATAACAATAATATTATACTATTATATATAATAATGTTAATAACAATTTTTACTTAGCTATATATAATAGTTTTCTATCTAACATTTTCATAAGTATTATTATATCAGAAAATCCCTCTTGTACAACTTACTTTGATAAAAGTTATTTCATTTCATTAATTTCTTTATAATAATTACAATCTTCTTTTATTGGGCAATCTCCACATTCTGGATTTCTAGCTTTACACATTCTTCTTCCATGAAAAATTAATACATGGTGTGAGTGTGACCATCTTTCTTTTGGTATGGCTTCCATAAGTGCAAATTCTGTTTTTTGAGGATTTGGCTCATCCACTATTCCAATTCTATTGGTAACTCTAAATACATGAGTATCTACTGCTATTGCTGGTTGATTAAAGGCGTTACTAAGTACAACTCCTGCTGTTTTTCTTCCAACACCAGGTAATTTTACAAGTTCTTCTAAACTATCTGGTACTTCACCATCATATAATTCACATAGTTGTTCAGATGTATCTTTTATTTTTTGAGATTTACTTTTGTAAAGACCACAGCTTTTTATCTCCTTACTAATTTCTTCAATACTCAAATCAGCAAAATCTCTTGCTGTGTTGTACTTTTTAAACAACTCTGATGTAACTTTGTTTACCCTTACGTCAGTACACTGAGCTGATAGAATAGTAGCTATTAAAAGTTCAAAGGCTGTCCCATAATTTAACTCACATGTAGCATCTGGGTACAGTTTTTCTAATTCATCTAAAATCTTATTTACATCTTTTTCATTTACTGACTTATTCTTATTTTTAGATTTACTTTTAGCTTCTTTACTTGATTTTTGTGTTTTCTTACTAGAATTAATACTCTTTGCCTTTTCGTCTGTTTCGGTTTTTTTGTTAGTTTTTTTGATACTTTCTTTAGTGCCTTCTTTAGTACTTTTTTTAGTGTTTTTTTTGACTGCTTTCACAGTTTTTTTATCTTCTTCAATATCACTAAAATTTTCTATATCTTTCTCATCAATTATCTTATCTTTTTTATTAATTGTTTTATCCATTCCTTTTTTAGCTTCAACCGTATTTATGTCTTTTTTATCTATATCTTCTTTCTCTTTTAGATTCTTCCCATTTATATCTTTATTATCTTTTATCTCTTCATTCTCTTTTAGATTTACATTTTTCATAATTATCCCCCTTTAAAATACTAATTTATAAGACGCTATTTATACATAGTTTAATCATATCAACAAAAAATAAACATCAATATATAAAACATACAAAATAAAAATTTAAATTCCAGATATTTCACAAAAAAAGCAAAAACTTATTAAAGTTCTTGCTTTTTATTATACATAAATACCCATTAAATTCTACAATAAACTTATTCTTTTGACACAGTTTGTATCTTACTGAAGGATATTAATTTTTCTTTTACTAATTTCTTTATTTCTTCAAATTTAACATCCGTCAATATCTCTATAGCCTCTTCTACTCTTTCAACTGTATATATCTTAAATTTTCCATCTTGTATTGCATCATTAACCTCATCTGATAAAACGAGATTTCTCTGATTCTTCTTAGGAATTATGACACCTTGCTCACCATTTAATCCTTTAGTTTTACATATAGAATAAAATCCCTCTATTTTTTCACTTATTCCACCAACTACTTGTATATCTCCCTTTTGATTTATAGAACCTGTAACAGCAATATTCTGCTTAATTGATACTCCACTAAGAGATGATAATAGTACATATAACTCTGCTGAAGATGCACTATCTCCATCTATCCCACCATAATTTTGTTCAAAACAAATATAAGCATTTAGTGACATTATTAAATCCTGTGCAAAGTTCTCAGAAAGGTATCCACCTAATATAAGCACTCCCTTGTTATGTATAGAGCCACTCATATTTACTTCTCTTTCTATATTTACTATGCCTTTACTTCCTGGGCTAGTGGTTGCTGTAATCCTTGAAGCTCTACCAAAAGAATATTCTCCTGTGCTTAAGACTGATAGACCATTTATTACTCCAACCTTTCTTCCCTCTGTCTCTATTAAAGTAAAGCCATTTTCAATTGATTCATCCATATGTGTTTCCACTCTATTAATTCTTTTTTTCTTTTCACTTATTGCTTTCTTAACATCACACTGCTCTGTATATCTTGAATTTCTAAATTCTGCATATGCACTTCCTTCTATTACAACTTCCATTATTTTATTAAACTTAGTTGATAATTTTCCTAAATCACCAGACAATCTAGTGCTAAATTTGACAACTTCATCAACTGCTTCCTTAGTAAAATGTCTTAAATTATTCTTATCACACTGAGATGCTATAAATCTAGCAATGCCTTCTTCATTGTCTTCGTTCTTATCCATTTCGCTATCAAAATCCACGAATACTTTAAAATATTTTTCAAAATCTTCATCGTATCTATATAAAATATCATATATATAGTGACTTCCAATCAATATTAACTTTACATTTAGTGGCATATTTTCTGGCTTAATTGCTGTCTGTGTTTCCAGTATTACTTTTTTTGTCTGCAAAGTCTTTTTAAGAATTTCCCAAGACATCGTATATTTTAACAATTGGTCTGCATAAATCACTAAATAACCACCATTAGCCCTATGAAATGCTCCTGATAATAGTTTTGTAAAATCAGTCTTTATATTGCCATTTGCATAATCGTATTCTGCCTTTCCAAATAGATTTGTAGGACTTGGATTTATCTCTACTATGACAGGTGCTGATTCTTTATTCTTTGCACCTCCGTTGTCTACAAATAGATTAATTTTATATTTAATAAAATGCTCTTTATCATACTTATCTTTTAATTCATCTTCATCTAAATAGAATAAGTACATATATTCTATTATATCTTTCTTTATATTTTCCAAATAAACTTGAATTTTATCATAATTTTCATATTTTTCACACAATCTTTTAATGTGAGGTTCTACTACAAGTTTAGCTATCTCTTCTTCAAGCTCTAAGACAGCTTTTTCAGCTATTTCTTCCAAATTTCTAATTTTATATACGACTTGTATAGCCATATTTTCTAGTTCTCTTTTTGCCTTATAAAACTCTTCATCAGATATGTCACTTTCATCTTCCTCTTCTTTCAAAGGTATAAAGACTATTCCCATTTTACTCTGTTTTAATTTAAACCCTTTTTCTTCTCCATATTTCTTAATTTGTTTTAGCAACATATCTTTTTCTATTTCATATTCATCCAAAAGTTTATTTTTTTCTATTTCAAAACTTTCACTTTCAAATGCATTTTTAAAATCCTCTAAAAGACTTTCAATTAACTTCTCCATGTCTTTCTTAAGTTCTCTTCCAAACCCTTTTTCTAACTCAACTATAATAGGCTCTCTAGGGTTTTCAAAATTATATATATAGCACCAATCTTTATGTGTATTTTTTTTGGATGCATATTCATTCAAAACCTTTAAGGCATAAGTACTTTTTCCTGTTCCAGATTCACCAGCTAGGTATATGTTGTAGGCTGGATTATTTATTCTTAAACCTAATTCCATAGCTTCTACGGCTCTTTCTTGACCCAATATACAATCTAGTGGATTTATTTCAGATGTATTGTTATATTTCAATATTCCCCCACCTCCTCATATTTAACGTTAATGATATAATATGACTTTGACACAATAAGTGTTAAAGTAAATTCACATTAAAGTATATGAAATAGACTCTTATTATTAGTCATTATACTTATCTAAAATTATTTCCATATTTCTCTTTATTATATTTCTGCCTCTCCAACTAAAGGCTCTATCCCCATATCTCCTTTTGAATTCTTTGTTTGAAATATTTTGTACCTCATCATAATCCAAATAATCTATTATATTTTCTTTAAATTCCAAAATATGAGTTGTTGGTATTCCAACATTATGTGGACATACTTCTTGACAAATATCGCACCCAAATACTTTTTTATTACTCTTTAACACAGCCTTTTCTTCCTCTGACAAATCTCCTTTTTTTTGAGTTATATATGATAAACATTTCTTGGGATTCATATCATAATTTCCTAATATAGCATTTCCCGGACAATATTTTACACACTTACCACATTTAAAACAACTTTTTTCTAGTGGTTTATCTTCTTCAAATTTATAATTATTTACTATATATCCTATAAATACATAAGAACCATATTCATCAGTTATGATATTATTGTTTATTCCAAAATATCCTATTCCTGATAAATAAGCTAAATATCTGTCAACTAGTGGCCCATTATCAGCAAATATCTTGTATTTAAAATCTTTTATCGTTTCAGATATATAATCACAAATTTGTTGCAAAAAGTCTTTTACTACAATATGATAGTCCTTACCATGACAATATTTTGATAAATTTGAATTTTCATTCTTTTCTTGTCTATTTATATGATATGGAAATGCACATACTATTATAGAATTAGCATCTTCCATTATATTTCTGGGGTTAATTCTGTTCTCAATTATTGGCTCTTCCATACCAGTCAAATAATCTTTTTCCTGTCTATCTTCAAGTATCTTTTTTAGATTATCATACTTGTCTATACCAGCTATTCCTACACACTTTAATCCTATAAGATTACAAAATTCTTTTAATTCCTTATTATTCATAAAATTATTCCTTTTTAATCTATTTATTCCTACTTAATCTATTTAATACTACTTAATCTGTTTATTCCTACTTAATACTACTTAAGCTATTTATTCCTACTTAATCTATTTAACCTATTTAATCTACTTAACCTATTTAATCTATTTATTCCTACTTAATCTATTTATTCCTACTTAACCTATTTAACCTATTTAATTTAAGTTATAAAACTACAATTATTATTACTATATTATAAAATGAACTAAATTATAATATAAGTCTCATCTCTCTATAATAATATCCATTTGTTCTTTAATATAACTATTTTATACACTCTAGCTCTTATTATTTTACAATATCAACACATTTCAAACTTTTTTCTTACTATTTTTTTAGTAATTGTCTTACTGATATGATTTAGCTATTTTACTTCAATACTTACATAACTCAGATTCCACCATATAATTAAATTGTCATCTATTCTCCATTTTAATATAATATGATTTATCTACTTTCAACAATGTAATACATCTTATACTCATAATTTACAACTACAAGATTAAATATAACTTTGATTTACAATAATACACCCTATATCTTTAAAATTAGCACTCATAATAGACAGATAAATTTTATCCTCTACAAATTTATCACTTATAAAAACATCACAAATAAGAATTTGCTTTTAAAGCATCCACAGATTATAATAAATACTGTATAAGGATGGTGAACAATTTGATTAAAATAACAATTCCAGGTAGACCCATTAGTAAATCTAATTTTAAACTTCATAATATAAATGGTCAAGCATGGATGCCTTCAAAGGGAAAGTATTCTAAGTATCTTGCATACGAAAACATGATTGCAGGTTTTATAAACCAACAGTATCAAGGAGAAACTGTTGAAGAAAATCTAATAACTGTTTTAAAATTATACTTCCCAAACAAGAGAATGGGGGACTTACATAATTATCCAAAGAGTATTTGTGATGGTATTGAAAAAAGTGGAATAATAAAAAATGATAAACAACTTAAACCAGTACTTTTATTCGACTTTATAGATAAAGATAACCCTAGGGTTGAAATTGAGCTTTATCCAGTATCTAAATACGATATATCCTATAATATTTTTGAGAAATAAATATTTTATATACTACTTGATACTATAGTAATGCTATATCATTTGAAACTATAATAATATTTGTGCTATAGCTATACTTACACAAATTTTAAATTTATATGATACTTGTAGCTATGTAAATTTAATACTTATAAAATTACTGCACTCATATAAATTTAATATTTGTATACAAAGCCATATTCACATAAATAAAGCATCTCCATATAAAAAGAAATCGGAGTAAACTTACTACACCGATTTCAATAAATAAAATCTATCCTAATTTTTCGACAACAGTCTTCAACATTTCTCTTATAGGAAGTTCATATGGACATCGGCTCTCACAAAGACCACAATCAATGCACTCAGTAGGTTTAACATCCATAACCTCATATTTTTCTTTAGCCCACTCTTTTAATCCATATCGAGTGTAATATCCTTCACATAAAAAGCTCAATGGTATATTTATTCCAACAGCACAAGGCATACAGTATTCACATCTTCTACAGAATTTTTTGCCTAAAGAATTTCTTATTTCCTCAATTTCTTTATTATCTTTTTCATCTAGTACAAGATTTTCAAGTACAGCAACATTCTGTCTAACCTGTTCAACACTCTCCATACCTGGTATAACTACATCTATATAGTCTTTAGACAATATGTACTTAATAGCTAGTGTAGCATTATCTAAAGCTCCTCCAGCTAAAGGCTTCATTACTATTATACCAATTCCTTTTTCATGAGCTTTTTTAAATACTTCATCTGCTTGACCTTCAACTATATTGTAAGGAAATTGTATAGTATCAAATTTCCCATCTTCTATTGCCTTTTCTATAGTATTTAAATTATGGCTAGTTATACCAATGTGTTTTATCTTCCCTTGTTTTTTTGCCTCTAGAAGAGCATTATAAGCCATTTTATCTTTAAAAAGATTGTCATATTCCTCTTCTTTAACATTATGGAATTGATATAAATCTATAAAATCAGTTTTGAAATTATTTAAACTTATCTCAACATCTCTCTTCATTGAGTCATAATCTCTAGACATACTTTTAGTAGCTAAGAAAAATTTATCTCTTTTTCCTTCAATAGCAATTCCAATTGCTTCCTCACTTATTGTATACCCTCTTGCACTGTCAATAAAGTTTATCCCTTGCTTTTCTAACTCATTTATAACTAAGTTAGTATCTTCTTGAGTAATTCTTTGTATTGGAATTCCCCCAAAACCAACTCTCTTTATTTTCATATTGGTATTGCCCAAATTTCTCATATCTTTCCCCACCTAACTTTAATTAATTTTTATATAATATAAATGTATCATCTTTAATTATACAACAAATTATGAGAATCTTTGCAATATATTTACATTCTATTAGAATTGTATATCGTAAATGAAATTTTATTTACTAGATAATATCTCTTTTATCATCTTAAGTTCTCTCTTATGACCTTCATCATCAAAAGGAGTTTCTAAGAAAAATGGTAGGTGTTTCAGACTAGGATGCTCCATAAAATCAATTAATGCTTTTAATCCTATCTTTCCTTCCCCTATAGGAGCATGTCTGTCTTTTTTATCTCCAAATGGCATCATGCTATCATTTAGGTGAACAGTTTTTAACTTATCTATACCTATAATCTTGTCAAATTCTTCTAAGACTCCATCTAAATCATTCACTATATCATAACCAGCTGAAAAAATATGACATGTATCAAGACACACACCTATTTTTTCTTTGTGTTCAATTTCGTCTATTATACTTTTTAATTGCTCAAACTTAAATCCTATTTCAGTTCCTTTTCCTGACATAGTTTCAAGAAGTATAGTTATATTTTCATCACCCTTAATAGCATTATTCAATCCTTTTACTATTCTGTCTATACCAAAATCTATTCCACCACCTACATGACTACCTGGGTGAAAACACATGTATTCAATTCCTAACGAGTCCATCCTTCTTATATCCTCATCTATAACTCTTGTCGCAAATTCGTATACATCTTCCTTTGTTCCACCTAAGTTCATAGTATATGGAGCATGTGCAAGTAGTGGTGCAAAATTATTTGCCTTTCTAATCTCCTGAAATTTAGCTATATCTTTTTCATCAAATTCTTTAGCATTTCCTCCTCTTGGATTTCTACTAAAAAATTGAAATGTATTTGCATCAATGTATACAGCTGTCTCAGCTGCCTTAGCAAATCCTTTTGCTATTGAAAGATGTGTTCCTAATTTAATCATATTAATCTCCTTTTGTTTGTACTTAAACTCGTACTAAATTTTAATTATAAGTTTCTAACAAATAAGTTTTTATTTTAATGCAACTGTAATTTAATGTAACTACAATTAATTTCATGTATATTAATTTTAATATTTACAGTTTAATTATACCCATTTTAAGAAATTTCAAATATTATAATCTTACATACTCTTTATAAATCATTTAGTCATTTCTTACATATTATAATCTATATACCTTACAATCCAGTTATATTTCTTTTGCAATCTAATTATATTTTTCTTACAATTCAATTATATATCTCCTACAATCTGATTGTATTTTTCTTACAATTCAACTATATATCTCCTACAATCTAATTGTATTTCTTTTGCAATTCAATTATATATCTCCTACAGTCTAATTGTATTTCTTTTGCAATCCAATTATATATCTCCTACAACTTAATTATATACACTTTACAAGTCAATTATATTTCTTTTACTATCCAATTATATAATCAAACAAAAAAATAGAGACTAAAAATCATTGTTTTACTCATACCAAAAAATATTTTTTGATTATTAAGTAAATTCTGATGTTCAATCTCTAACCTTATGTTTTTAATTAATCCATAATTAATGGTTCTAACTAGGACATTCTTCCTCAAGTGTAGGAATTACAACCATAGCTATATCATACTTAGAACCTTCAACGTTGTGTTGTCTTTTATTTAAAATTTCATCTATCTTTGACTTCATAGCATCATTAAGTTCAACTAATTCATCGTGAGTAAGAGAAATATCATGATAATCAACTATATTTTCATTTTCTAAAACATCTTCTTCTGCTGCCTTATAAAAAACTTCACTCATGTTTTCAAATTTTGATATGTACAATTCTTCTTTTTCTTCCCCATTGTCTAAAGAAAAATTAAGTATCCTATTCCCTATAACCACATTTTTTGCGCTTGGATAATAGTATTTTTCCACAATCCCCGACTTTATTTTTTCCTCAACTAATTCTAAAATACCAACTTTGTATAACATTTTTATATGGTAGTTTATTTTTGCATGAGGTTCTTCCAATAATTGAGATAATTGTTTTGCTGACAATGGCGATTTGTCAAACGCTTTTAGAATATCTATTCTACGTGGATGCGCAATAGCCTTTATGCACTCCAAATCTCGTAATACCAATACCTCTTTCATTGACCCCTCCTAAAAAATTTATTTAATTCATATTTCTTTACAATTTAATTATATATTAAATTATATGTTGTTGTCAAAAAAATCCTTTCTTAAAATTTTAAAAAATATTTAATTTTAATTTATTTGACAACTCCTCTAAAACTTTAACTCCTGCGACGCTGTTACCTTTTTTGTCAAGTGCAGGTCCATAAACACCAATACCCATACGCCCTGGCACAGAAGCCATTATACCACCCCCAACTCCAGATTTTGCAGGAATGCCAACTTTAATAGCAAATTCCCCAGAAGCATCATACATTCCACAAGTCATCATAAATGTTTTGACAATTCTAGAAACCATTTCACTCATCAAATGCTCACCATTTTCTATGTCTACTCCATAGTTAGCAAGATTTATGCCAATTCTCGCCAAATCTACAGAATCTATCTCAATTGAGCATTGTTTAAAATAAAGGTCTAAAACATCCTCTACATTACCTCTGATAAATCCATCACTTTTCAATAAGTAAGCCATTGCTCTGTTTCTATCTCCAGTCATTTTTTCAGACTTATAGACATCATAGTTTATTCCTATATTATCATTTTTTGCCAATCTCCTAAAAAAACTAAGCATTCTTTCTTCTTTTTCTTCCAAACAGCTCCCATTTATAAGAGAAGTGGTTACTATAGCTCCTGCATTTATCATTGGATTACAGGGTTTTTTTGTGTCATTAATTTCAAGTTTCATTATAGAATTAAATGGGTCTCCACTTGGCTCCATTCCAACGTTTGAAAAAACGTCTTCCCAGTCATTGTCCATAAGTGCCATAGCAAGCACAATTGGTTTTGAAATACTCTGTATAGTAAACTTTGTGCTACAATTTCCAGCACTGTAAAGATTATTTTCGCTATCTATTATACAAATTCCTAAATCATTTCTTCTAGCATTTTTTAATTCTGGTATGTAACTAGCGACTTGTCCATAATTAGTATACTTCTTATTAGAACTTATAATTTCTTTTAATAATGTCTCATCTAACGTATTCATAGGCACCTCTTATATTATGTTATATATTCTATTTTAGCACAGATTTATACTATAATAAAACAGTGTTAAAAAAAATTATACTTTAAAACTATTTTTTACAAGAATTTATTCATTTTTCACTCAATTTAGATGTTTAAGTAGTTTAATAGTTCAACCTTTTAAACTCCAAATTTTTATGTCTTCATGTCTTCATGTCTTCATGTCTTCAAATAGATTCTAATATATATTTTAAAATTTGTAACTATTATAGCAAAATAAAAGGGGGTGTCTCAAAAGAATTATTTAGTTCATGAGGCACTCTTTTTTGTATGAAATCAAATATATTTTTATTATTTCAACAATGAAAAAGAGGCTTATCTCTATTTTGAGACAGCCTCTCTTATTTACTAACAAATCTAAAAACAAATACTATAGACCAAATTAATCCACTATTTTACTTCCTCCAATAAATTCCCTAAGAATTGAAGTTCCTGGTATATCAGAAGTATCATCTAGCTCTACAAAATATTGTAAAAACTTTAGTAGTCTAGTTGCTTCAATGTGCGCAGGATTATCTTCTTTTATTTCCTCCAACAAAGGCTTAGCAAATCGCTTCAAAACTGCTAACTCATATACACAAGCAGAATTAAATATAGCATCTGCTTCATCTTGATATGGGAATATATTCTTCTTTTCTCCTCTTCTAACTGATGCCCATTGTAAAATAGTATTATCAGCACTATAACCTCTAAAATTATAATCTCTAACAATTCTTCTTATCATTCTCAAATCAGCAGTAGGAATTCTATTATGGTCATCCAAATTTATTTGAGTAAGGGCACTTATGTATATCTTAAATTTATCTTCTTCTGGTATAGATGATGTTAAAATAGGATTTAGCCCGTGTATACCTTCTAATATAATCGGTTGATTAGAGTCTATCTTTATTTTTTTACCAGTATATTCTCTCTTTCCTTCTTTAAAATTGAATCTTATAGCATCAATTTCTTCACCTGCTAAAAGTCTCTTTAAGTCGAAGTTAAATTTCTCTAAATCTATAGCATAAATTGATTCAAAATCATAATTTCCATATTCGTCTAAAGGAGTATGTTTTCTGTCTATAAAATAGTCATCTAAAGAAATCGAAATAGGATTTAAATTATTCACTCTAAGGTGTATAGATAATCTATGAGCAAAACTTGTTTTTCCAGATGAAGATGGAGCTGCTATTAAGATTACTCTCTTATTATTATCTTTTATCATGTCTGCTATTTGAGATAATTTTTTTTCATGTAACGCTTCAAATGTTCTTATTATGTCTCCATATTCATTGTTTTCTATTATCTTATTAAGTGACACTACCTTGTCAATTCCCATAAGTCTTGACCATTCTTCTGCTTCATAATACACACTTGATAACTTGGGTTGAGGTATAAATTTCATAGGTTTAGTCTTATCTTCTTCACTAGGGCCTAGAATTATAACTCCACCATTGTAAAGTTTAATATCAAATGATTTTATATAACCAGTTGATGGTAGCATATACCCATAAAAATGGTCTATATAGTTTCTACACTTATATACTTTAGCACTGTCATACTCTTTATATTTCAAAAGCTCTGCTTTTTCATACATTTCATTGTTTTCAAAGATAGAAATAGCTTCATCTCTCGTAACTTCAATTTTTTCTATAGTATAATCGTTGTTTACTATCTCTTCCATCTTGTTTTTTATATTTTCAACATCCACTTGTTTAAGTTTTCTCTCTATATGAACTTCACAATATAGCCCATCAGATAATGAATGTTCTATTGTAACTCTGCTATCCCAAAATATTTCTCTACAAGCCATTACAAATACAAATGACATGACTCTAAAGTAAACTCTTTCCCCATCTTCATTAGTAGTATCTAAAAAATTTATCTCACAATCATTCTTTACTCTGCAATTTAGCTCTTTTAATTTATTATCTACAACTGCAAGTGTTATATAACCCTTATGCTCATCACAAAATTCTTTTGCTATATCCCCTAGCCTAATTCCTAAAGAGTTTTCTTCTAATGAATATTCCTTGTCTTTTCCGTCTATTTTTAAGTTTATTTTTTTCACTTCAACATCTCCTTCCTTTTGATGAATACAAATTTTAATCAACGAGGCATATTAACAAGTTAAAGAGAGGTGTTTAACCCTCTCCTACAATACGATTCAATTTACTTATAGTATCTTCAATATCTTCGTAATTTATTTCTAGTACTAAATATTCTGCATCTAATTTTAAGACCTCTTTAATCCCCTCTTCAGATAAAATTCCTTTTCCTATACCTACATGTGTATCATTGATACCATCATTATCACTTAAGTGTATCACTTTTATTTTATCCTTCAAGTTCTTTATATAATCATCCTCATCAATTAAACAGTGTCCAGTATCGTAACAAAAACAAATCTTAGAATTTTTAATTCTATTAAATATATATTCAAAATCATAAGATATATTTCCAATATTTGAAAAATCCCCATTTTTTGAATAAGTATTCTCTATAGATATATACGAGTTTGTATTTATCTTGTCTAAAAAGTCTACACTATTGTCTAAATACTTGTTCCTATTTTTTTTAACTCTATTTGTCATAACATATCCCAAGTGAAGATTAAAATACCTTATATCAAACCCTTTAAGTTCAAATTCTATTTTCTCAATAAAATTTATCCATGAATTTCGTATATACTCTATATTTTCGCAAGTATTTAACTCCATAGGTAAGTGTATCCCTACAGATAATCCTAGCTTAGAAATTCTATCTTTATATTTACGTAACTCACTACATTCAGATATATTGTCAATTCCAATCTCTAAATGAGTTATTTGCTTTATGTTTTCACAAATATTTAAAGCCTCCTCAAGATTAAACAATAAGGATGCTACACCAACTGCCATACAAATCACCTACTCAAAAATACCTATATCTGTAAAAGGAAATACTCTTAAAATAACTTTTCCTTTAATATTTTGTTCATCTACTAATCCTACTTCTTTATATCTACTATCCAAACTTATTTCTCTATTATCTCCCATCGCAAATACTTTCCCCTTAGGAATCACCATATCAATATCGCCTTCAGTATAATTATCATGTATATATGAAACTTCATTTAATAACTTGCCATTTATATAAACCTTCGAATCCCTAATCTTTAGATGGTCACCAGGTACACCTATAACCCTTTTTACAAGCTCTTTTTTTCTTCCATTGTCTTGTAATAAGTCAGTCTTAAATATCATTATGTCTCCACATTTTGGCTCTGACAATTTATATGTCATCCTATTTGCTACCAAATAGTCATGTGATTTAAGCGTCGGGTACATTGATTCTCCATTTACTAGTGTTGGTTTTATAAAACGAGTTATAATAAATGCAAAAAAAAGTGCAGTAATAATTATTTTTATCCACTCTACAATCTCTTCTTTAATAGTTTCATTCATTCACAAATTCTCCTTTATAGTTATATTATCTTTTTTGATAATGCTTTTTTAACATTATCTTTTAGATAAGTCTACTAAATAAGGTGTTGTCTTTTTATACAGACAACTATTGTGCATGGTCTGGTGATTTCAGTTAATCAGCGATTGCTCCAAATTTTATATGTTTAGTCAATAGTTCCTATCTTAGAAAATGGATACAATCTGACTAGAACCTTTCCTAAAACGGTATGCTCGTCGACCAATCCAACCTCATCGTATCTACTATCTAAACTTTTTTCTCTATTATCTCCCATCGCAAATAATTTTCCTTCTGGAACTACTATATCAATATCTCCATCAGTACGATTATTATGTATATAGGAAGTCTCATTTAACAATTTATCATTTACATATACCTTGGAGTCTTCTATTTTCACATGGTCACCAGGAACCCCAATGACTCTTTTTACTAAATCTTTTTTCTTTCCATTTTCTTCTGTTAAGTCGGTTTTGAATACTATTATATCTTTGTATTTTGGCTCTCCTACCTTGTACGCGATTCTATTAACTATTAGGTAATCACGTTCAACCAGTGTAGGATACATTGATTCTCCCTTAACTATTGTTGGCACTATAAAACGAGTTATAGCAAATGCCAAAACAAGAGCTATGACAATCACTTTTATCCATTCTACAACTTCTTTTTTAACTGCTTCACCCACTAAAATCGTCTCCTCTGTATTAAATATTAAGTCAATCTACAGCAAAATAATCTACCATAAACTTACAATATAAATATTATACTTCTTTTTTCTACTAGTTTAAAATAATTTTCTAAGACCTTTAGGATAATGATTCTTAATTACACCAGCAGACTCTTTTCCCCAGCCTAAAGGTACACCTTCAACCGATACCAAAACCCAGCCTCTACTTTCATTAGAATTTACAACATCCCCTTTTAAGTATTTAAGAAGTGACTCACTCTGTACACTAAAGTTTTCGACATTTTTTACATCTTCAACCTTTAAATAATGAGATAGTGCATGAGAAGGCTCAAATCTATTCTTCTTTAAAACCCCTAAATGCAAACCGTATCTCAATACTTTCAGTTTTTTCGTATCTGGATATACTTCTGGAAGTAGGTACAAGTTTTCTCCTCTTAAATAAAATTTATTTTTTTTATTACTATAAAAATCAACCTTTAAAAATTTCTTTTCAAACTCCCTATAATCCTTTATTTCTTTATCTAAATTTTTTATTTTTAATTCCTTGACATTACACTCTTCGTCTTCTAATTTTTTTATTTTGGCAACAAAATGACCTTCTCCCTTTATTTTATGAGGCCATAACCTTTCCATTTCAATAAGTTCTGCATGTTGATATTCACTAATAAACTCATTTATAACATGTTCATTTTCTTCTCTTGAAAAAGTACATGTTGAATAAATTAAAATGCCATCCTTCTTTAACATTTTATATCCATCTCTTATAATTTCTTTTTGAATGGATTGACATTCTAATACCTTTGCATAACTCCAATCTGATATGGCAACCTCATCCTTTCTAAACATGCCCTGACCAGAACAAGGTGCATCTATAATCACCTTATCAAAATACCCATTAAATGCCTTCCTTAAGCTTTTAGAATCAGTATTTGTTATAATACAATTTCTCGCTCCAAATCGCTCTAGGTTTTCACCTAAAGCCTTAATTCTACTCGCATTAATCTCATTGGAAACCAATAGACCTGTATCATTTAATTCAGACAGTATATATGTAGATTTCCCACCAGGAGCAGCACACATATCGAGTACTTTATCCCCCTCTTTAATATCTGCTTTTGGTATCACACTCATGGCAGAAGGCTCTTGCAAATAGTATGCTCCAGCCTCATGCAGTGGATTTCTACCAGGTCTATTGATTTTATCATCATAATAAAAACCCTCTTCTGCCCATGGTATTTGATGTAAATCGAACAAATTTAAATCCAAGAGTTTGTTCTTATCAATTTTTAATGTATTTATTCTAAGACCAGTAGTCTTGTCTTCATCATAACTTTTTATAAAATCATCATATTCATCTTGTAGTATTTCTCTAATATCTTCTAAAAATTCTTTTGGTAAGTTTGCCAAATCTATAATCCCCCTTCAATCTGCTTTGCTTGTCTGTCATTTAATACTTTTAATTGTTTATGTTTTTCTTTTGAACTCTATTTTCTCTTCTTTTTCTTAAGATTACCGAAAAACACTTTTTTAGAGTGATTCATATATTTCTCAAGTTTATCGAGATTTATCTTCCACAACATTATCACATAAACTATAAGTAATATAATAGCCCATCTATATTCTATCATCAATATAAAATCAAAAACTCCATGTAATAAAATTGGAATCAATACAGCCATAAATAAGTACTCACGTCTTTTGCTTTTATTTCCTTCAAACTTATACTTAGAAATATAATATCCCATAGTAATAGCAAACATTACATGAGCTGGGATAGAGATAATCGCTCTATTAATACCAACTTGAAGTGCTAAATTGCCACTCTCAGAAAAAATATAGACTATATTCTCAATTGTTGCAAACCCCAAAGCTAAAAATACAGAGTAAATAATGCCATCTAGTTTTTCCGTGAAATGTTTTTCTTTAATTAGTGCAGGAATTAGTATCAGAGCTTTTACACCTTCTTCCACAAGCCCTGCAACTACAAATGATACATATATTAGTTCTGAATATCCTTCAAATACATTAAATTTCATCATTAAATTTTCTAGAAGTATAATTATAATACTCAAAAAAGCACCTATTAGAAAAAATTTAATCAAATGAATTAGAGGTTCTCTGCAATATCTATCTTTAGACCTTATCCAAAACAGACCTATTAGTATAGGAACTATTGCCAATAAAAATAAATCCAGCTTCATAGATTATTTTCCTTTCAAAATTTTTAATTCATTTCTGCTCAAAATTCTTAATCCATTTCTGTTTTATAGCATCTATTTATTTTTAACTTATTTTGTTTTAAATACACTCTCAAATACACATTAAATTATTAAAAATCAAATATACTAAAACATTAAAAAAATTTAAATTTATATCTATATTATTTAACAAATTTCAAGCTATATTCATATCTTGAAATATAAGGGAACTAAATTCATTTAAAGAAAGGGTGATTTGATGCAAGATGGTTTCTTAACAGTAAGTATAATCGATGCTACTAACAATAGACCTATTCAAAATGCAACAGTAAACATATATTCAATGTCTAATGGTAGCCAAAGCTCATCAACTTTATACCAAAACCTAACAAGTAATGAATCTGGTCAAGTGATTGGATTAGTATTACCAGCACCAGATGTAGATTACTCTCTACAACCATCTGATGTTAGGCCTTACAGCCAGTATATAGTAGAAGCCATAGCAGATGGATATGAAACAGTTGTCATAGAAGGAACACAGTTATTAGCTACAATTGAAGCGAGACAGGGAGTTCCCATGTTTCCTAGAACAAGAAGTAAACGTTCTTTCTCAAGACAAAGTGAATTGATTTTTGACATAGGAGAACATACTTTATTTGGTACTTATCCTCCTAAGATTCCAGAAAGTAATTTAAAACCATTACCACCTCCTACTGGTTTCGTTGTATTAGATAACCCTGTAGTACCTGAATTTATAGTAGTTCATGATGGTTTACCAGAAAATTCATCAGCTCCAAACTATTGGATTCCATTTAAAGAGTACATTAAAAATATAGCATCATCTGAAATATATTCAACTTGGCCTGAGCAGACAATTTATGCAAATATAATAGCTATAATATCATTTACTCTAAATAGAGTATTCACTGAATGGTATAGAAATAAAGGCTATAATTTTACAATAACCTCATCAACAGCATATGACCATAAATTTATAAATAATAGAAACTTATTTGAACCAATTAACGTAGCTGTAGATGCTATATTCAATACATTTATAAAAAGACCTCCCACAGCTAGACAGCCCTTATTAGCACAATACTGTGATGGTCAGAAATCTCAATGTCCTGACCAAATGACTCAATGGGGTAGCAAAGACTTAGGAGACCAAGGGTACGACTATGAAGGTATACTAAGATATTTCTATGGAGATGAGATAGTATTTGAAAAAGCACCTATAGTAAGTGGTGTTCCTGTATCATTCCCTGGTACTACACTACAGGTTGGTTCTTCTGGACAGTATGTTAGAACTATACAAAATCAGTTAAATGCTATATCTAACTCTTACCCAGCTATCCCAAAAGTAAGAGAAGATGGTATCTATGGAACAGACACAGAAAATGCAGTTAAAATATTCCAAGGAATCTTTGGTTTACCTCAAAGTGGAGTAGTAGATTTTAAAACATGGTATGAAATATCTAGAGTTTATGTGGCTACAACTAGAATAGCTTCTTTAAACCCTTTAATTTAAGACTCGAGTTAGAATTTATTTTAAATTATTGGCTAAAAATAAAAATGGCTGTTACGAACTAAGATATACTATAAGTATTTTAACTTCTAAGTATCATAGTCCTAACAGCCATTTTTGTAGTTATAACTTATTGTTTTAGAATCTTAAAACTTTAAATGGGGGATTTTAAGCTTCTTAAAAACAGTACTCGCAAATTTAGCTTTCTTTAAAATCTTATTTTTATTTTGAAATTTAATAAAATGTTAATTATAATGTTAAATTATAATGAAAATATTACGTATTATAAATATAATAATACTATTACTATTTTAAAAGATTATTCCTAGTTTAAATAATACCTTTTACTTCATCACTAAACTTAACTTGCAACTTTAGATTTATTAGCTAAAGCTAAGATTAGCCCTAAAGCTATAGATGCAAATGCAGATGCAATTACTCTATATTCAGCAGGGAATAGGAATACAATTGTGTGGCATGGTATCCAGAAAAATGGTATGGTCTTTAAAACACTAAAACCAAGATAAGCATTCCAGTCCACAATATTTACCACATCTTTAAGTGTTACCTTAATCCCTTTTTCAACTTCATATTTTTTGTCTATAAAACAGTCCATAACCTTATGGAATAAAAATACAGTAGGTGACATTAGTATATTCATGGTTGCACTCTTAAATAAAGCATTCGCAAAAGCTATTCCCTCAAATGGAAGCATACCATCCACTTGTGCTTGACCTACACCTGCTGAGTAGATTGACATAGCATATGTGGTAGCTACACCTATTATTCCCCAGACTATTGCTCTGTAAAAGACTCCTACTGGTATTTTCCAGTCTTTATGCAAAATTCTAGCACCAAGCAAATCTCCCATTGTGGCTAGTACAGCAAACTTGAAAAAACCTCCAATATATGGATGTGCACCTGTTGCTGCCATAAATACTTCTCTACTACTTGGTATCGCTAAGATAGCAATAATACAAATAAGAATTCCACTCCATATAAAATCGCCTTTTTTCATATTATAAATCCTATTTAATATATAAATAGTTCTCCTTCCTGTCAAAGATTTATTTAATTTACAATCTATCTGTAATTATTTATTAATATTGCCTATTAGATATTCATTTTCCATATTTAAATTTATAAAATTCTATTTTTAAATGATTGTATTTTAATCTTAATTTTTATTTATCTTTTCATCTAACCCTTTATCTAGTTTTCAACTAGTCTTATTTACAATCACCTTATAATTGATTTTGTAATTGATTTCCACCCTAGCCCTTTATCTAGTTTTTAACTAGCCTTTTCTACAATCATCTTATAATTTATTTTGTAATTGATTTCCACCCTAACCCTTTATCTAGTTTTTAACTAGCCTTTTCTACAATCATCTTATAATTTATTTTGTAATTTTTCCACCCTAACCCTTTATCTAGTTTTTAACTAGCCTTTTCTACAATCATCTTATAATTTATTTTGTAATTTTTTCCACCCTAACCCTTTATCTAGTTTTTAACTAGCCTTCTCTACAATCATCTATACAATTTGTTTTGTAATTTTTTTCTACCCTAACCCTTTATCTAGTTCTTAACTAGCCTTCTCTACAATCATCTATACAATTTATTTTGTACTTATTCTCTTACCCTAACCCTTTATTTATTTTGTTTTTTAATCATCTAATTTTATAGCCTTATATATGTTTCATTTCCAGTTATTTTTTCTATACATTTACATACTTATAACTTCATTTTTATTTTTTATATACTCATCCCTTCTTTTAAAGCCTTTATATTAATTTCTATAAACTTAGGCTTAACCTGTTGTGACACTATTTTTTCCCAATCTATATCATTCTCTACCTGTAAAGCTTTAATCAATGCTCCTAAAAGAACCACATTCATAACTTTTTCATTTCCAAGACCTCTTGCAATATCAACTGCCTTTATTACAGTTGCATCCACTTTTTCTTTAATATCATCTATTATATTTTCAGGATAATCCACCCTACCTGTTAAAATTGGTGCTGAAGGCATTTCATAGTCATTCACTACTAATTTACCATCAGGTTTTAGAAAATCAAGATATCTCAAAGCTTCCATAGTCTCAAATGAAACTAGCACATCAACATCGCCCTTCCCAAGTATAGGAGAATGTACTTTTTCACCATATCTAACTTGAGTTGTTACACTTCCTCCTCTTTGAGCCATTCCATGGACTTCTGACATCTTAACATCATATCCAGCATCAATAAGACCAGCAGAAAGTATTTTACTTGCTAAAACAGTACCTTGCCCCCCTACACCTGATAGCAATACATTTTTAACCTTTTTCATTATTTTTCACCAACCTTTTTTATAGCATTTACTGGACATACTTGTGCACATACTGTACAACCTACACATTGAGCTTGATTTATACTTGATTTCTTTTTAGATTTATCAAATCTCAGAGCTGGACATCCTGTTGTAAGACATTTCTTACATCCAATACACTTCTCATCATCTACACTACAAACTGATGGTATAAGGTCAAATCTCTTTTTGTCATCTTCTGTGAATTTTTTTAATGCACATGGCCACCTCGTAATTATTACTGAAGGTTCATCAATTGATAAAGCCCATGCTAATGCCCCTTTAACTTCATCCAACTTATTAGGGTTTACAACTTTTATATTCTTACATCCTAAAGCTTTTACTATAGTTTCTATATCCATCATTTCAGTAACATCACCTTGTAATGAAAATCCAGTTCCAGGATTCTCTTGATGCCCTGTCATACCAGTAATTCTGTTATCAAGAATACATGTTACAGTATTACTTTTATTGTAGATTATATCTATAAGCCCATTTATTCCTGTATGGAAGAATGTCGAATCTCCTATTGTACTTATAGTTCTCATATTAATATTATTTTTAGTAAATATTTTTTGTGCCCCATGAGCTACTCCTGGACCACCTCCCATACATATACAAGTATCCTTAGCATTTAAAGGCTCTGCTCCTCCAAGTCCATAACAGCCTATATCTCCACTTATAAGTACATTTTTAACTTTTCCTAACTCATAGAAAAATCCTCTATGTGGACATCCTGCACATAATGTTGGTGGTCTGCCTACTATCTTTTCTTTACTATATTCTATCAGTTCTCTTTTTTCTCCTAAAATTGATTGTGCTATGATATCTGGGTTTAACTCGCCTATATTAGGTATCTTTTCCTTTCCAATACAAGGTATATTATTCTCTTTTAAATGTTCTTCTATATAAGGTTCCAATTCCTCAATTACATAAACAGTATCTACTTGTTCTGTAAACTCCCTAATTTTCTTAGTTGGGAGAGGATACGTAAATCCTAATTTCAAATATGATACAGTATCCCCAAACACATCTTTAGCATACTCATAAGAAGCCCCTGAAGTTATTACACCAATTTTTTTATCATTCCATTCTATAAAGTTTAAATCTGTTTCATTAGAAAACTCCTCGAGTTTTTTTAATCTATCTTCAAGTTTAACTCTAAGTACTCTTGAAGTAGCTGGTATAGCATCAAATTTAGAAAGATTTCTTTCATATTTTTTTACAACTGTTTCTTCTTTTTCTCCCAACTCAACAAGACCTTTACTGTGACATACTCTTGTAACCATTCTGAATAAGACTGTAGTATCGTATTTTTCACTTATTTCAACAGCTACTTTTAACATATCTTTACATTCTTGGCTATTGCTTGGCTCTATCATAGCTATTTTTGCAAATTTAGCATAGTGTCTATTATCTTGTTCATTTTGTGATGAATGCATTCCAGGGTCATCTCCAGATACAATAATCATTGCACCATTTACTCCCATATACGCATATGTAAATATTGGGTCTGCTGCTACATTTACTCCAACATGTTTCATAGCTGCAAGTGCTCTTCCACCTGCAATAGATGCCCCTATTGCAGACTCTACTGCTACTTTTTCATTTGGTGCCCACTCTGCAATTATGTCATCTTTATATAGTGCTATATTTTCTAATATTTCAGTACTTGGTGTTCCTGGATAAGCAGCTGCATAAGATATTCCTGCTTCATAAGCTCCACGTGCTACTGCCTCATTTCCTGTAAGCAATTGTTTCATTACTCTCCCCCCTTAAAAATAATACGCTTTTAATAGCTTAGTGTACTTGTTATGATACATTTTAAAAGCTATCAACATATATTTATTATCAACATAGTATAGGTATTGATAAGTAAATAATGATAAAATTAATCCACAAATTTATAATCATATTATTACTTTATGTATTAAGCAATTGTTATGCCAAGAAGTTTAAATTTTTTAAAACCCCTTTTAAAAATACTAAATTGATTATTTCCTTTAACTTTTAATGAATCTAATAGATAATATTTAATTTTCGTTAGAATTTTCAGAATGTTTGAATTATTATTTTGGATAAAAAAAAATAATGTTAACATTTCTTAACATACATTAAAAAATGTTAACATTATAAATTGGGTTTAATACTTTTACTTTGACTTGATTTACTTTTATTTTGTTTTTCTTCTAATTCTTACTTCCTTTTTAGCTTAGACTTTAGCTCTTTTATTACTTATCTGAGTCTCATTTTATTCTTACTCAATATATTCAATTACACTTGTCTAAGTTTTTTTAATACTTTTTTACTTCACTTTAACAAACTTAAATTTCATTTGGGTAGTGCAGTTGATGAATATTTAGATAACCATCAACTGCATGTTTACATCACAGTAGCCTAATGTATTTAATCACGCTTATTTAGGGTTTTAAGATATCTTTGAGATTATATTTAACACTAATTAGTTGCTACAAAACTTGAAGAAACTGAAACTTGAGTCCCATCTTCATTTTCTATAGTGATAGGCTTCATAATTTTTAATCCTTCAGTTTTTATCTTTTCTAACTCTTGTTCCATTATCTTAATTGTTTTTTCAAGGTCCTCTTGACTTACATCTTTAGTTGCATTAGGGTCTTTAGCATATGCCTTTAATTCTTCAATATGTTTAGCATATTCTTCATAAGTATAATACTCTACTCCATACTTTTCTAATTCAGCAGGCTCAGTTATTCCTGATTTTATTAGAGAATCAAATTTCTCTAATGTAATATTAGAGGAATCATTTCCATTCGCAAATACTGCTCCAGTTCCTCCTAGTATCATAGCAGATACTATCATTGTACTTAAAAGGGATTTTTTTATTTTCATAACCAATCTTCCTTTCTTAAAGATTTATTTGGGTATTGTAGTCGGCAATGACTATTGCAATAGTTATTAACTACATCTTTAGACTATCACAATAGTCACTTTTCTGTCAAGCATTTTTATAAACTTTTTAATAAAAAAGCAATGTCAACACTACAAGCTGGGTAGATTATCTACCACAGAAAATTACAAGCCCATTTCCAGTCTCTACTCTAATAGGTTTCATAATCTTCAATCCTTCAGTTTTTATTTTCTCTAAATCTTGTTCCATTTTTTTAATTCTCTTTTCAAGGTCTTTTGCAGATACATCTTTAACTTCATTAGGGTCTTTAGCATATGCTTTTAAATCTTCAATATTTTTAGCATACTCTTCATAAGTGTAATACTCTACTCCATACTTTTCTAATTCAGCAGGCTCACTTATTCTTGATTTTATTAGAGAATCAAATTTATCTAATGTAATATTAGATACATTACTATTTTCATTCGCAAATATTGACCCTGTTCCTCCTAATACTATAGCAGCTGCCATCATTGTACCCATAAGAGATTTTTTTATTTTCATAACCAATCTTCCTTTCTTAGATATTTATTTAAGTATTGTAGTTGATAGTGACTATCACAATAGTTATTAACTACACTTTTAGACTACCATGATAGTCACTTTTATGTCAAGTATTTTTATGATTTTTTTAATAAAAAATACTATCTCAAAATAATTAAACTTATTTTAAGATAGTATTTTAATTCTAAATCTCTTGTATCTCTAAGATTTATGGTTCTTTTACAGAAGTTCTATATTGTACTTTGCTTACTGACAACAAATTTCCTTGTCTTGATATAACTAAACCATTCTCATCATAACCAATTTCCTGAACTGAATAATTTTTTGAATTAGTATAAAATACATCATTGTAATTACTAGATTTATTCACAGACATATATTCATTACTTTTAGATTTACTTGATTTACTAATGGATTCATCTTCATTGCTTTTAGATTTACTCACTTTACTCATGGATTCATCTTCTTTATTCCTAGATGCCTTTGACATGCTAACAGAAATATCTGAATCTATACTTGAAGAATATAAATCATTAGATTTATTACTTAATGAAACTTCACTTTTATCACTTTTTGTTAAATCAAAAGATTCAACTTCATTAATTTCTTTATTCCCTGTTGCGAAAACAAGACTTGTTCCACAAACTAATACAGCTGAAACTAAAAAGGTAACATAAGTTGACTTTTTAAACTTCATAACATTAACTATTCTATCTTCTATCTTTGTCTTTCCAAATCCATTGTAAATCGCCATTGAAAATGGGTTATTCTCTTCTGCTAAACTTATCAATGCAGTTGCATAATCAGCTCTGTATTCTTCCCCAATCATATTCATCACTTTTTCATCGCAACTAAATTCTATATCTTTATTTAGTAAAAAAAACATTACCCAAACTAAAGGATTAAACCAATGAATAACAAGAGCCAAAAGCATAAACAACTTCAACATATTGTCAAACCTGTTAATATGAACCATCTCGTGAGTCAAAACAAAGTTTAAAGTCTGATTATTACTATAGTCCATTTGCTTTGGTAAAATAATACGTGGTTTTAAAATACCAGATGTAAGCGGTGTCTTAGTAAATTCAGATACACAAACCATAAATTTTCTAAAGCACCTATTTTCACATATCCATTTTTTAATAAAATCATGATTTTTTATATGTATTGAAGTTTTAAAAAGATTAATTATTTTAATATACTTAGAGCATAAAAACATACTAAGTATAATAGTAACCACAAGGGACAAAATACCTAACATTTCCAATATTGTAAGATTCTCAATATCAGATAGTACTTTATTGTTAGAAGTATTTTTACCTATAGATTTACTGACTTTCTTAAGAGTGTAATCTTCAGATGATGTGGCTCCTAACTCAACATTAAAAGTAGATTCAATTATACTATAAATACTAAAACCAGAGTTTAAACTTACTGGTATAAGAAGTTTAAGCAATACAATCAACCATAATAATACAAATACCTTTTTAGGTAATTTTTTAAATAAACATGCTCTTATGAAAATAATAATTAAAAGTAAAACTCCAGAAGTAAAACTCATTTCTAACAATTTAATGAACATAAATCTTACCTCACTTTAATTTTTCGACAATCTGCTTAAGTTTTGTAATATCATCACTTGAAAGATTTTCTTTATTAAGAAAAGCTGAAAGAAATTTCTCTGAAGACCCTCCAAACATCTTATTAATTAGTGTTTCTGTTTCCTGTTTTTGTACTTCTTCTTTACTTATTAAAGCTTTACAAACAAAATTCGGTTCAATTCTCTCTATTGCACCTTTTGCAACTAATTTTTTTATAACTGTATAAGTAGTATTCCTATTCCATCCAGTTTCTTCTTTTAATATCTTTACTAGCTCCCCTGCCTTACTTTCTCCTAACTCCCATAGAACTTCCATTACTTTAAGTTCTGAATCAAATAATTTTATTTCCATATAAAATCGCTCCTCAAATATGGTTATCGCAATAGTCATTACTATAATTAAAAACTATCATAATAGTCTATACTATGTCAACCATTTATTTTTTAATAACAAAAACTGCCTTTAAGAAAATAATTCCTCTAAAAGACAGTTTTGTCAATGTATACTTTACTATTTAAGTTAAACTATATTTTCTTTAACTATAAAACTATCTTAATACATAGAATAAGATTTTTCTTTATCTAATAATATATCATCTACATCTGGATTCTCTTTTAATAATTGTCTATAAAAATTACAGTTAGTAACTCCTACATATGGAATCAACCATATTAGACCTATTCCAAGAGTAACTATTGCCAGTATATACCATCCTATGAAGCTAAGGTTTAGTACAAATAATTTAAGTACATTTCCTTTCATCATATCTAAACTGGCACCCATAGCTTTAAATACGCCCATATTATCCTTATCTTCACAAATTAAGAAAGCAGCTTGAGAAACATATAATAGCAATATATAAACTGGTAACATAAGAACAAATATTATAAGAACTAAAGTTATTCCAGTAGAAATAATTGTTCCTATCCCAACAGTATCACTTGATAGATATTCAATCGCTCCACTAGTAATTAAAACTCCAAATGATAAAAATGCTCCTATAATTGTGATTATAAAAGAATAAATATAAACAGCAATTGATTCTAATATATAAAATCCAAAACTTCTTAAATAAATTCTTCCATTTACAAAGATATCTCCTATTTTTACTTTTTCATCTTTAGTAATCTTTAGGAACATACATGTAAATCCTGCTGCAACGCAAAAACCTATTATAGCTACTACAATAGTAGTTAAAGGTTCAAAAGGCAATCCTACAATTGATATTAGTACTATCAATGCAATGTATACTGCCATAGCAATTGCACATGTACCCCAGTTTCCAGACAATTGAGCTTTGGACACTCTTTTTAATTCTTGCCTTGATACCATAAAAAACACCCCTCTCATTTCATATAAAATTTCTTTTAAAAAATACATAAGTAAATTTTTAACGCATAATATAATATTAATATATCATATTTTCGACTATATAACACACAATTATTCACCATGTTTTATCAAGATATCTCATAATTGTATTGCTAGTTTTATATAGTCAGTATTACCAAATATATCAAATTAATTTGGCTAATAGTACAATAAAATAATCAAGTAGGTCGTATTAAATACCCTGATAAAATACGTTACCTATAAAATATAATTTATATTTTTAGAATAAAATAAACTATCCTCCAAACATTTTATTATATGTTTAAAAGATAGTTTTTGTGTCTTTAAAATAAATTAAATTGTATATATTCCTTCACATAATGTTTGTATATTACTAGGTGGTTGCCATTTACCATCTTTTTTAGTATATGTAATTAAAGTTGTAACATCCTTAGTTGGCTTTTTATTGTAAAGGTCTATAATCATTTTTGCCATATCATCTTGAACTTCTTTTTCTTTTTTGTTGTAGTTCTTTTCATCAGTTACATATGATTTTACTAAATTATTTGCTTCAGACATTACTTTACTAGTATCTAATGCTTTACTTACAACTTTTAAAGTTATCTTATCCTTACTAGAAGAGTCTACTGTTACAGTCTTTTCAACTCCTTGGATTAACTTAACAATTGTGTTGTATATCTTTTCAGCATTTTCTTTACCATAAAGAGGTGTCAATTGAGCTAACATTGAAACCTTGTCCTTGCTATTATAAGTTTGAATTTGCTTATATTCAACTTCTGTTAATGCGTCAGAAATTCCCTTTTCGTCATATTTATACATTTCTAGTGCAGCTAAATTGGCTTCAAAATTTGATTTTACTTTTTCTTCTGCATTAGAACACCCTATAGTTAAAACTAAAACTAGAGCCATAATCGAAGATAATATTAACTTTTTTACCATTTTCATACAAATATCCTCCCTCAACTAAGATAATAAAAAAATTTATTTATCAACATTATAACATAATTTTGTCTAATCATAGACTTATTTTGAAATTTTTACCACTGCCAGTCCATTCCAATACCGTTTTCTTTTGCTTTATCATATATTCTTTTTGCTGTTACGACATCTTGTACACCTATTCCGACAGTTTTAAACACAATTATTTCATCATCATTTTCTCTTCCAGGGATAGTTCCATTTATAACATTACCTAAATCACCGCTAAAATCATCTTTACTTATTTTACCTTCTTCTAATGGAATTAGTATATCTCCTGATTCAGATAAAACTGCATCTGTTGATTCAAAAAATATCTTAGATGCTCTAGTTAAGCAATTTGGGCACAACTCTTGCATATCTGGCATATATGAACCTACTGCACTTACTAAAGCTCCTTTTTTTACTAAGTTTCCATTAAGTACTGGTTGTTTTGATGGAGTAGCTAGAACTATTATATCTGCATTGTCTATAGCTGCATCAGAAGATTCAACTGCAATTATTTTAGTATTATATTTACTTAATTTTAAATTCATTTCTTCAGCAAACTTTTCTCTACTTTCCTTGTTTCTACTAAAAACTCTCACTTCATCCAAAGTTCTAGCTTCTATCATAGCTTCAAGTTGTGGCTCACCTTGTCCTCCTAGACCAATTAAAGCTCCTATCTTAGAATCTTTTTTAGCCAATACATCTATAGCTGCTCCAGATGCTGCTCCAGTACGAATCTGAGTTACATAAGTCCCATCTAAGGCTGCACTCACTTCTCCAGTTTCGCCATCTAATAATAATACTGTTGCTGGAATTACTGGTTTACCTTTTTGAGCATTTTTAGGAAATACAGATACAATTTTTATTCCCCCACATCCCAATTCTTCTACATATCCTGGCATAAATAACATACTAGCATCTTGACTTGGAACTTGTATATTGGTTCTCAAAGGATTTACACTTTTTCCTTCACAATAAATTCTAAAAGCTTCCTTGTCAGCCTCAATTGCATCTCTCATTGTAAATACTTTTTTTATGTCGTCTTTTTTTAAAAGTAGCATTTTTATACCCCCAATTTTAATAAATCTCTATGCTAGATATTATAGCATAACATTTAATTTAAGTTTCTATTTCAAATTAAATAAATCTACATATTCTGGTTTTAACATATAGCTTATTAATTTTTTGTTTATTGAAAATTCTGGTATTCCTGCTGCATATGGAGTTATATCATATAAATCAAAATACATAACTAAATTCTCATCCTGTAAATAAAAGTTTTGATTTTCTTTTATACCTTTGAAATTGTATATTCCGATATTTTCTTTATCCTTTTTTTCCAACTCAGCTATTTGTCTTTTAATTTCTTCATCTATAACTTCCTTATATTTAGTGTTATCTTTAAATAAGTCCATTAGTTCTAAAAATTTTCCTGTTCTCATATCCACATTGTATGCTATATCTTGATAAAATCCATGTGCACCACCACTATAAGTATAATATCTTACTTTTATACTAAGAGCAGAGTCAGTATTCTTTTTAAGTTCAAAATCCACATTTGCAACAAACTTATTTTCTTCATCAGGATTATCCTTAAGATATTGTTTTGCTTCTGTATATGATTTGTTATAAAATTCAAAGATATCATTTTTTATTTTATCATTTGTAGACCTTTCAACAATCTTATTTGAATTTGTTATTATAGGCATATTTATAGTACTTTCTAGATATTCATCATTTTTCACTATTGTTTTACTTCCTATTGTACTTACTGATAAAGTTTGTTTACTCTTTGTGTTATCTTTTGGCAATGATTGATTACTCATAACACTTACTGCTTCTTTATTCCTATTTAGATTAATTGAAGCATCTTTCCCTAAATTATTATATATATGGTCATGTTTAATTGCTAAAACAGCTATTATAGTCAAGGTTAAAACAAATACATATCTTAAAACTTTAGCTTTCATATCGCCTTTAAAAAATTTCATATTATCATTTTCCTCCTAAATATAAATCTCTCTTCTTATATTTGGAGTTTCTAGGGTTTTTTATCCATATAATTTAATAAAAGATTAATTTTTTATTTACAAAAAATTAATCTTTTCGTCTTTAAATATTAAGATGTCTCATCAAACAGTTTGAAATTTCAGCAAGTGGTAATTGTAATATAACAGAACCCCTATCAAAAGCCACCATTGGCATGCCATATACTATGCAAGAACTTTCATCTTGACCAATAGTAAATGAACCACTTTCTTTCATTTTTAAAAGTCCATTTGCACCATCAGAACCCATGCCTGTAAGTATTATGCCTATTGAATTTTTACCTGCTACTTCTGCAACTGAATCAAATAAAACATCTACTGACGGACAATGACCACTTATTCTTTCACCTTTTTCACAAGTTACATAATATCCGTCTTTATTCACATGTAATTTCATCTGATAGCCTCCAGGTGCAATTAACACAGTTCCCCGTTCTACTCTATCATTATTTTTAGCTTCTCTTACATTCATAACACACTGCTTGTCAAGCCGTTGTGCATACATATCAGTAAATATAGCTGGCATATGTTGAACTACAACAACTCCTGGTGTCGATTTTGGTAAGTCTTTTATAATTTCAAGTATTGCCTCTGTGCCACCTACAGATGCACCTATAGCAATTACCATATTATTAAAATGTTCCACATTACCGCCTCCACAAAATCATATATCAAAAATACTCTTTTATTTTTTATAGACAGCAGGTCTTACATATTTATATTTGGTATTGCTTCTATTAATTATCTCTGCATGACCTACAAATAAAAAGCTATCTTGTTTAGTTACACTATAAAATTTATTTATGAGTTCTTCTCTAGTTTTTAAATCAAAATAAATCATAACATTTCTACAAAAAATCAAATCAAAATGTTGATACGAGAAATCGTTCATTAAATTAAATGGTTTAAAAACCACACTTCTTCTAATCTTATCACAAACTTTAAATGTACCATCTTTGTTGTCTATGAAATACTTCTTCTTCCATAAATCAGGAACATTGTTAACATTTAATTCTGTGTATGTAGCTCTTTTAGCTTTTTCAAGTGAATTCATTGAAATATCAGTAGCTATAATTTTAATATTCCACAAATCTTTATTATGTCCAAAATAGTCATCTAAAGTCATAGCTATTGAATACGCTTCTTCTCCACTAGAACAACCTGCACTCCATATATTCAAGTTTCTTAATTTATTGTTTTCTTCCCAAAAAGGAAGTATATTATTATGTATAAACTCAAAATGCTGGGGTTCTCTCATAAAAAAGGTATGATTAGTACTCAGTCTATTTATTAGGTTTATAGCTTCATTTCCTGTCTTGTCTTTAAATAATAGATTCATATACTGACTAAAAGAACTAAACTTTCTTTCTCTCATTGTATTATATAACCGACCCTCAATTAATGCTCTTTTTTTGCTTAAATCAATACCATATTCTTTTTTTATATGGTTTACAAGAATTATAAATTCTTCATCAGTGAGCTTTATCATGCAAAAAATTCCTCCTGCTAATTTGTCAAAACTAACTACATGTTGTTAATCAAAAACTTTTGAATATCTAAAATTAGTATAGAATTATCTCCAACTTTTGCGATTTCTTTTACATCTTTATTCGTATTTATGTTGTTAGAATCGGTTGTCTCTAATATATTTAATTTCTTTATTTGGATAACATCGACAACTTTATCTACAATAATTCCAACTTGATACTCATCAACCTTTGTAATTATTATACATGTTCTCTCATTATAATCAGTCTCAGGAAGATTGTATTTTATATGCATATTAGTAATAGGTATTATCCTTCCTCGTAAATTAATAACTCCACTTATATACTTTGGAAGACATGGTACATATGTTATTGATTGAAATCTTATAGTCTCAATCACATTTTCTAATTCTATTCCATAAAGAACATCATTAACATAAAATGTTAATACTTGTTTAATAATTTCATCTTTAGACATACTTTAAATCCCCTAATATATTTCCATAATGTTATCTGCATCTATAATCAAGCTTATACTTCCATCTCCAAGTATTGTACATCCTGATAATCCATTGTTTTTCATATTGAACCGGTTAAAATAAACTGGAAATGGCTTTACAACAACTTGTTGATTTCCTATTATTTCATCAACAAAAATACATGCTGCTTTCTGCTCATTTTCAATAATTATCATATTACCATGCATTAGATTAGTTACCTCTGTTTGAATATTATATATTTTATGCAACCTTATAATAGGGATACATGCTCCATATATCATAATTAACTCTCTTGTATTACCTTCTGTAACTATTTGGTTTAAATCTGTGAGTTTAAACGTTCTTCTTATTGATGATATTGGTAAAGTAAATAGCGAATCTCCAACTTTAAACTCCATACCTTCTACTATCGAAAGAGTCAGTGGTATTTTCATAGTAAATGTTGTTCCTTCATCTTGTTTGCTTTTTACCTCAATTGAACCTCCAACCTTTTCAATACTTTTACGTACAATATCCATGCCTACTCCTCTACCAGAAAATTCAGTTACAGATTCTTTTGTAGAAAATCCTGGAGTCATAATCAAAGAATTGACCTCATCATCAGTATATTCATTGCTTGAATGTTTAAGGATACCTTGCTCTTTGGCTTTTGCTAAAATCTTATCTTTCATAAGACCTCTACCATCATCTGAAATACTTATTACGGCTTCTCCACCTAAGTTTTCAGCAGATAGAACTATCTTTCCTACTTCTTCTTTACCTTTAGCTATCCGTTCTTCAATAGGTTCTATTGCATGGTCCATAGCATTTCTTATAAGATGCATAAATGGTTCTGCTAAATTATCAATTACATTTTTATCTACTTCTGTTTCTGCACCTATAGTTATTAATTCTACATTTTTATCCAATTTTTTATTCATATCTCGTACAATTCTATGCATTTTTTGAAATACACCAGCAATTTGAATCATACGCATTGACATTACTATGTCCTGTAATTCATCTGTAAGCTTATGCAATTGTCTAGTTGCTTTATTGAAATTATCTATATCAACACCTGTAGAGTTCACACTATTTACAACCATTGATTCCATAATTACAATTTCTCCAACTATATTTTGAAGTAAGTCTAATTTTTCTAAATTTACACTCATAATACTCTGTTTACTTATTGGCAAATGTTCATTCTCATCACTTAGACTGTACTTTTCTATGTCTACTTTTTCTTTTAAAATATTTTCTTGTGGTTCATATTCTGTTGTATAAGTGTTTTGATACTCTACGCTTATTTCCTGATTATTTTTTAATTTATTTTCTATTTCACTATTATCCAAGGTTCTTTTTACTTCTATATCTTTTTCACTAATATTTAGGTATTCTTTTACATATAGATTCTCTTGTATAGTCCTATAAACTATGCTTTTGTCATCTTTAGCAATAAACTGTATATAAAACCCATATTTTTTAATATATTCTGCTGTTTCTGTATTTGTTTCCACATCTTTAGGATAAAATTCTAGAAATTTACAGTAGTCCCTTATTTCAAATATAAGCATAAAAGCTCTTACATTTTCCATCATGCAATCTTGTTCAAAGATTATTTTTGCTATATCAGAACCTTCTTTATATGAAAAAACTGAATCTATTATTTCTTTATCATCTGTACCTTCTAAGCTTGTATTTTCTTTTGGTTCCATAGAGCTTGATATCTCCAAAGTACTTACATAATCTTTAATTGTTTCTATAAAGTTAGAGTAATCAGAAGATATGCAATCTCCTGACTGCAACTTACCTATATCACATCTTATAAAATCCAAAGATTGAAAAACTAAATCAAACAAAAAGTCATTGTCTAAAACTTCTATTTTTTCTTCACGTATGACATAAAACAAGTCTTCTACACTGTGTGCCAAAGCGGCTATGTTGTCTAGCCCCATCATAGAGGCTGAACCTTTTATCGTATGCATTATTCTAAAAGTTTCATTAATATTGCTATAATTAAATACTTTTTCTTTTTCTGTTTGAATCATAATTTCATCTAATTGTTCAAGTAATAGACTTGTCTCAAATATAAACATATCTAACATTGGTCTCATACTCGGTTCAATATAATTCATATTTATCACCTACGGCCTCAAATAATTTTCTATTTTCCGTTATATACAATATCTCATAACTTAAATCCACGATGATTCTCTTATCTCACTTTCTTTTAGATGAAATTTTTCTACTAGTTCTTTTAAAATTTGTGCTTGAGCCGACATCTCTTCTGAAGCTGCTGCACTTTCTTCTGCTGTTGCTGAGTTCATTTGGACTACTATAGAAATTTGTTCTATTCCAGATAAAATCTGTGTAATTGCTACTTCTTGGCTATGTACAGACGAAGAAATTCCGTTAATATAATCAGTAGTTTTTTCTACACCGTTTACCACTAAATCTAACGCTTCTGCAGTCTCTTTAGCAATTTTAACACCATTTTCTACTGTTTTAATGGCTTCTTCTATAAGAATTGCTGTATTTTGAGCTGCTTTTGCACTTTTACCAGCCAAAGACCTAACTTCATCTGCTACAACTGCAAATCCTCTACCATATTGACCTGCCCTTGCTGCTTCAACAGCTGCATTTAATGCAAGAATATTAGTCTGAAAAGCTATCTCATCTATTGTTTTGATTATTTTTGATATTTCACTGGATTTTTCACTTATTTCATCCATTGAAGTCATCATATCATCCATACATCTGCTTCCAAAACTAACTTGTTGTGCTGATTGGTCAGATACTTCACATGCAAGACTAGCACTATCTGCACACTTCTTAATTCCATCTGATATCTCATTAATTGTGGAAGCTAACTCTTCTACTGAGCTAGCTTGTTCAGTAGCACCTTGTGAAAGAGCCTGAGCACCTGCTGCTACTTGTTCAGATGCACTTGCAACTTGTTCTGCTGATAAATTTATTTCAGAAAAATCATTATTAAAAGAGTTTATTATACTTTCTAATGATGTTTTAATTGATTTAAAATCTCCTATAAATTCTTGGTCTATCTCTACTCTTAAATCTCCTTTTGCAATACTAGTCAGTGTACTGTCTATAAGGTCTATATAATTTAAAAGCATACTTTGCATCTTTTTAACGGAACCAACTAACATTCCTATTTCAGATTTACTTTCTTCAACATCTATACTTGTTCTTAAGTCTCCAGATGCAATTCTTGAAAAGTGTCTTTCTACTTTATTAATAGGAATCACTATCTTTAATTTTATTACTGTATATTCTATTATTGTCAGTATTATTAGTAGGGAAAGTATAAATATGGTTCTTAGTATTAAACTTTGTAATTCTTTTTTGACTTCTATAATTTCATTATTTGAACGGGTAGCTATATCCTCTTGAAATTCATTTATCAAAGAATCCATTCTTTCTTGAGAATTTATATACTCACTACCAAAAATTATGCTCTGAGCCATGCTCTTATCATTATTTTCAACTGCTTTCATAGCACTTTGTTCTGTTGGAGCCAAAGAATCTGATATTTCTTTTGCTTCTAAGATTTTATTAGATTCGCTCTTTGTAAGACCAATTCTTTCTAATTTATCTAAAGCCGACTCTCTTGTTTTTCCATATAGCTCTTTTTCATAAATATCTTTATCCTTTTTATCACCTGTAAATACATATCTTCTTAATACATCACTTACTTCTCTCGTTGTATCTTTTATATACTGACTTTGAGTTCTCAAATTATTCATATCATTAATGCTTTTTTCTACTTTTTCGAATGCTTTATAAGATGAAATCGAAGAAAAAATCCCTGCTAGAACAGCCATTACTATAATAATTAGCAATACAATTGCCAATTTAGAAAGCTTTACTTCTCTTTTCATATCTATACTCCTTTATAAAGTAAGTTTATTAAGATATTAGTTTATATCTTTTTTAATCCTTTCATTGTACTTACTACGCTACAATCTTTGCCTAAATTTTTACCCTCATACATTGCTTTATCTGCTAAGGATATGTTTTCTTCTAATGATATATTTGAGTTTACTTCTACTACACCTAATGTAATAGTGCATTTTATCTTGTTTTCTTTATAGTTGAATTCAAAATTTTTTATCTCTTTGCGAATTCTTTCTGAAAGTATTTTAGCACCTTCCATCGAAGTATTTGTAAGCATTATTAAAAACTCTTCTCCACCCCATCTTGAGACCGTATCAATCTGTCTACAATTCTTTTTTATTATACTTGATATTACTGTCAACACGAAATCCCCTGCTTCATGACCATAAGTATCATTGATAACTTTAAAATCATCAATATCGCCTAGAATAAGAGATATAGATGTCTCATTAAACTTATTAATTTTTCTTTGTTCCATAAGTTGATTAATTATATGTCGTCTATTGTAAAGGCCTGTAAGATAATCTCTTACAACGAGTCTATTCAATTTTTCAAGAGAAGATTCCAGCTCATTATTTATTTTTTTTAATTTATCTTGAGATTTCTTTACTTCAAGATGAGCCATAATACGAGCTTTTAATTCTGTCATACTAAAAGGCTTCACCATATAATCTATTGCACCTGCACCAAACCCCTTTACTATATCTGTATCTGCATTTTTTGAAGTTATAAATATTATAGGTATATCTGCTGTGCGAAAATTAGATTTTACTTCCTTACAAAAATCAAATCCAGAGTTATCTGGTAAAATTATGTCAAGTAAAATAATATCCGGTATACATTCTTCAATAAACTCTTTTGCTTCTATTGCATTAAATGCTTTTTTCACCTTAAAATTATCTTTTGTAAGTGTTTTATCTATTAAATCACACATTAGGACACTATCATCAACGACTAAAATTGTTCCTTGTTGCTTATTTTCCATATACAAACCTCTCTTAAACATAATATATTCAGATTTTAATAATTTAAAATTCTTATACTTAATAATTATACCACTACATTCTCAAATGTTCCCATCACAATCTCTTTATAATAACCTTTTAATTATATCTCTGTGTTACATGATAGTGCAATTATATTTATTAACTACTTCATCTATTAAAATTTCTTCTTTATCTGTCAAAAGTTTATCTAAATCTAGTAAGGTAATTATTTTACTCTCTATTTCTCCAATACCACTTACAAAATAATCTGAATATTCAAGAGTAACTCTTGGTGGAGGAGATATTTGACTTTTTTCTAAGCTTATTATCTCATCAACTTTATCAACCATAAATCCAACTAACAAATCTTTTGTTTCAATTACTACTATATATATACAATTAGTAATAATTAAATCAATTTTTTTAAGTCTCAAACGCATATCTATTATTGGAATGATTTTCCCTCTTAAATTTATTATACCTTTAGAATATGTTGGGAGTTCTGGAATAAATATAATTTCTTGATTTCCAACAATTTCTACAACCTTTTCAATCTCAATTCCAAAATCTTGCTCATCTACTTTAAATTTTAGATACTTAATTCCCTCATCAACTAACCTATAATCTAAATATGGGTCATCTGGAAATCTCATTTAACTCCTCCCTCCTAAATATACTCTCAATTAAATCTATATTATATTTTCTTTTTACCTTTATTTATTGAATCTACAAGCAATTCACCTGTCCCAGTACAAAAACGTATTGTCCTTCCATAATTCATACCTGTGTCTTCTGCTACTATTGGAATATTTAGCCCTAGAAGTGTTTTTTTTACTGCTTCAACATTTCTCTGCCCTATGCTTGCAATTGATGAATTGCTATTTCCTAAAAACATTTGAGCTCCTCCAGCAATTTTTGCTTTTATATATATTCTATTTGCACCTATATGCTCCATAGACTTGATAAGCTCATTTATTCCTGTATCAGCAAATTTGTATTTATTTTCAATGTTAATAGCATCTTTACTATATGGCAACATAACATGTAACATTCCACCAATTCCTGCTACCTTATCTATCAAACACACTCCTACACAAGAACCAAGCGCATATGTAACCAAAACATTTGGCTTATAAGCTATCTTCATGTCTGCAATGTTTACTACTATCTCCTTATTCATACTTCTAATCCCAATCTCACCAATATTTCCTTAAGTGAGCCCATTTCTGGAATCATCAAAATGTGACTAGTAAAATAATTATCACTCATTTTGAACTTATTTTCTATAAATAAAACTTTGTCACCAACATCTGAAAATCTTATCATAGGTACATTTAGGACAGCTCCAACCATATCAATACACATATCTGGAACTGAAATACTTATAGTCATGTCTAACATAGATGCTATAGCATTTACATATGAACTTGCCATAATATTTCCTATTTCTTTGATTGCTGAAATTTCAATATCTTCAATCTCATCTAAAATAGATTCTTCTTTATTAAAAAGAGAATTTAGCATAATTTGAGTTATTGATTCATCCAACAAAAACATAAACATTCCATTAATATCACCTTTCATATCTAGTAAAATACATGCTACTTTGTTTTCTGGACCACCAAGCAAATTTGTCGCTTCGTTATATTCAAGTATCTTTACCATTGGTATTAATACTTCTATATTGCTATTTATCATAGATGCAAGTGAAGTAATTGCATTCCCAGAGCCTATATTACCAATTTCTCTAAGAGCATCTATATGAGCATCATCAAGTTCTAAATAATTTATAATATAAACCCCTCCTTTTATTATTGCATTTATGTACTTTTCACTAAATCAGTGCGTATTTACATTCTTATTTTAAGGCATTGTTCACAACTTTGACCAATGTATCCGTTTTAAAGGGTTTTACTATAAAGTCTAATGCTCCAAGTTTTATAGCTTCTACAATCATATTTTCTTGTCCTATTGCAGAACACATCACCACCTTAGCATTTGAATCTAACTTTTTTACTTCTCTTAACACCTCTAAACCATCTTTTTTTGGCATTGTAATGTCAAGTAACATCAAATCAGGCTTTTCATCTTTAAATATATTACAAGCTTCTTCTCCGTCATTTGCTTCTACTAAATTCTCATAACCACTTTTACTCAGAGCTTCTTTAATCATCATTCTCATAAAAATAGCATCATCTACTATCAAAATTTTATTTTCCATAAAACTAACTCCTCCATATGTACAACAATAAATGCCTTTATTTTCAGTTATTATCTATACTATCTGACTATTTTTCGCTACATAATAAATGTATTTCATTGATAAATAAAAGTAATTATTTATGCCATATTATATTCAACCATATTAACACAATTTGTCAATGAAAAAACTTATATATATATTGTAATATATGTTTGGCATTTTGACGAGTTATTAAAAATATAATTGTATAAAACATAAAAGGTTGTCAGAAGTAATCAAATTAAGATAGAAATAACTTTATATCTTTTTATGTTTGTATGAAAAAAAATTTCAGATTCATCAAAATTATTTCTGTCTATTTATTTTTATAGTCTGCCGAATCTGTAATTTATCAAAAACGAAAATAGCTTCTAACACTACTCAAATATTCAATTACAAGTTTATTCGCTCTCTTCCAATATATCTTCTAGCTTACTTAACATTCAATAAAGAGTTGTTTACTTATTTAATTATATTTCTATATATGTATTATCGATTAAATTGGATTTAGCTTTATAGATTATTTTTTATATTTTTTTTAATTATATATTCATAAATCCAAAACTATTATCTTAATTTGTCCCTATATTTTTTTCTTTTCTATATTAAAAATTGCAAGATACATCCTGATAGTTATAAGTATCTTATTTCAAGTAAAAGTATTAAATATATAATAAAATAACATGTCTATACAAGTTCAAAGCGATATTGCTATTGTGAAGCATAAAAAAAGCAGTAAACCTTTTATAGATTCACTGCTTATAGTTATAAATAATAAAACATCATACAAGCATCATAGCTTTCTCTACTTATCTCTATTAATATAAAGTATAATACTTTAGAGTACTAAATGTATGCTTTTCTATCATTCTTTACTTTCTTTAAAATTCATTTTAGAGTATCTCTGAAAATACATTCTCATAGTCTACATTATGAAAAACACTGCCTATTAGAATATTTCCTATTAGAACATTTCGTCGCCACTCTTAAACCCAAAAGCTGGATGAAAATCAAATTTCACTGCACCTACAGCAACGTTTGGTCCAACAGCCTTTTTAATTCTGTAAATACCTTCATTACCAAAGCCAGCACATAATTCAATAGCTGTACATCCTTTTTCTACCATTTCTTTAGCTACAACTTCTGCTTCATCATAATTTTCCACACCAATAACATTCATATTGATAGTATCAGATGGAATAACTGCTCTTTGCTTCTCAGCACTAAGACCTTTAGCAACATAAATAAATGCACATTCAAACATAGGAAAATCCCCTTTCACAGTTCATGTATAAAAATTTTTCATAAAATTTTCAAACATTCTATTGTCTTGCTTCTAACATTTACTAGTTCATAATAACCCTTCATTTGACATGTGTCAATAACAAATTACATCTACCCAATATAGTACTGGTAAATCTACTTTATTCCTATGTAAATATGAATTTCATGTTTATTATCATCATATGTATTACCTTGATATTCTTCAAAATCACTAATATAAGTTCTGTCAAAATCCATTTGCCAAAATTCAACCCAGAAATCTCCTATCGCTTTGTGAATATCTCCTACTACAGTAAACTTTGCATACTTACCTGCTGGTATAACTTTACTTATAATAATTTCTCCAACAGCATCATTAGTATTTAATTCATCTAAATTATTGTCTTTATCAGCATTACTATTTACTTCACAACATGCAACAAAGTTATATGGATTTGTAAAATCTCCTTGGTAATCTGTATATAGACCTATTGTCTTTTCATTCTTTTTACCTTTTATAGAGTTATATATACCTTTTCCCATAAATTTCTTCCATGACTCACCTATATCTTTTAATGCTTGTCCATCTTGGTTTGTAGTCTCTTTTGATATTCCTACAACTATTTTCTCGCTTATATTTACTATTTCATAATCCATACTTTATACCTCACTTTGTTTTTATTAATGTGTTTTAGTTTTAAACTTATTTAATTCAATTATAATTTATAATATACGACACCTTTATGTCATATTTTTAATATAATTAGACTTAGTGAGATATTATGTAATGAATAAATTTTAAATAACCATTTTAATCCAATTATTATATTATAATGAGTAAATTTTAGACAACTCTTTTAGTCTAGTTATTACATTATCTCTAACTTCTTTAGGTTCAAGTATTTCAACATTATCCCCAAAGGATAAAATATAACCATAAATCCACTCACCAATAGGAAATTCAGCAATCACATCATATGTATTATCTTTATTTTTAGTTATTAAATCTTTATTAAAATCATCAAATACTCTAAAAAGCATCTTTTCTTTGAATCTCAATTTCAAAGTTATAGTATTTTCCTTAATTATCTTAGAATCATTAAAACATACATCTTCTACTGTCTTTCTTGAAAATATTTCTTCCTTTACATCTAAATTTTTTATCCTGCTAATTCTAAATATCCTAAAGTCATCCTTTAATTTACAAAATCCATATAAATACCAAGTCTTACTCTTATACATAAGTTTCATAGGTTCAACAGTTCTATTTGTCTGACTTGATAGGCTATTTACATAATTAAAATTTATAGTATTACGCCTTAAAATAGCTTCTTTTATTTTTGTAAATTTATCATCTTCATTAAAATTACTTCCCCATTCAGTAAAATCTATTTCAATCCAGTTTGCAAAGTTCTGCTCTCCAAATATTGAACCGATTTTATTTACTACTGAATTTATTTCTGGATACTTTGTTGCCTGTAAAGTTTTGAGTGCCACTATTAAACTCTCTTTATCTTCTTTTGATAATATGGTCTTATCTATAGAATACTCTTCTATTAAAGATATTCCTCCTCCCTTACCTTTTGTCATATATACTGGCACTCCTGACATAGATAAAGTTTCTATATCTCTATATATGGTTCTTGTAGAAACTTCAAATCTCTCTGCCAACTCTTTAGCAGTTACCAGTTTTTTATTTAATAGTATTACTATTATTTCTGTCAATCTGTTTATTTTCATTCATTACCACCTACTAGAATCATTAAATTTATTTAATCTAAGTTAGTCATACTAATTTTTAATGTTTATTTAAATCTTAAAATACTTTCATTCACTTGAAAATTTTAATTTATCATTTCTTAATTTTATATTATTTATTTTAAAGCTTTTTATCTATTATTCCTACAATATTTAAATAATTTTTCACGAATAAAATATATTACAGTATATTGAAAAATATGTAATATTTTACATTTTTTTCGTTGACAATGTTAAATTTTTGTTTTATCCTTAATTAAGGACATGTTAATGACATTTCTGAAACTTGTTTGAAATAGTTATATATTATATAGGAAAACGTATTACACTTGAGAAAGCGTATTTTTTATTTCAAATAAGTACAATACTTATTCTTTTGGGGAGGAAATTATGGAAAGTAATAAAAAACATTTTATTCAAGTATTTTTAACTTGCTTAATATTAGTAGTAATATGTGAATTTATAGGGCAAAGAACTATAGCTATTGGAAAAGCTTCTATAGTACTATTTCCTATGCTCTATGCAGTTATAATTGGACTTATAATAACACCAGATTTATTAGGGAAAAAAATTAAAGCACTTAAAAAAGCTATTGGGGAAAAAGAAATAAACATTGCTGGGGAAGTTGTTGGAATTGCACTAGTAATGCTTGGTATAAAATATGGTACTACAGTTGGTCCAAACATTGATAAGATAATTCAAGCTGGACCAGCATTCATCGCTCAAGAGTTTGGTCATATACTTGCACCAATCGTTGCATTACCTCTTGCCTTAATATTTGGTATGAAAAGAGAAGCAATTGGAGCTACTGCAAGTATAAGCCGTGAACCTTCTTTAGGAGTTATATCTGAGAAATATGGAATAAATTCTCCAGAAGGTAGTGGTGTACTTGGTACATATTTAATGGGTACAGTTCTTGGTACTATATACTTTAGTGTGCTAGGTTCAGTCTCTATCTATAGTGGTCTTCATCCATATGCTTTGGGAATGGCTTGTGGTGTTGGTAGTGGAAGTATGATGACAGCGGCTGCTGGTTCATTGTCTACTATGGTGCCACCTGAAATGGCAGATACAATACTTGCCTATGCAGCAACAAGTAATATGATGTCCAGTATAACAGGAATTATATTCTTAGTTTTTGTATCCTTACCATTTACTAATCTTATGTACAAGATTTTAGAACCTAAATTTGCTAAAAATAAAAAGACTAAAGAAATTGAAACAACAGAAGGAGAGTGCTAATAAATGTTTGCTAATTTAAATTTAAAGAAAAGTTCATATCAATTATTGGTTATGTCTGTTATTGGAGTTATAATTCTTATAGGGCAAAGAATTAGCGTTGGGACATCTATAGTTACAGCTCTTCCTGGAATGGTCATGTTAATATTAGCTGCTATGGCTGCTATGATTGTAAAAGATTTATTTCCTAAATCAATCTTTCCAGCCTTTGGATTTGCAACTATAATAGGTCTTTTACTTAGTATGCCATATAGCCCAACATCTGAAGTATTCTTAACAAACACTAATAATATTAACTTTATGGCTGTAACTACTCCATTACTAGCTTTTGCAGGAATTTCTGTTGGAAATAAAATAGAATCTTTAAAAGAAATGTCATGGAAAATAGTTATAATATCACTTATTGTTTTCACAACTATATTCTTCGCATGTGCGAGTATAGCTCATATAGTTTTAAGTATTCAAGGTAAAATATAGGAGGAATTTATTATGAACAAAGAACAATTAAAATCTCTAGTAATAAAGACTATAGATGAAAATAGAGAAAAAATATTAAAAGTAGGTCAAGGAATATATAATAATCCAGAATATGGATATAAAGAATTTAAAACTACAGAAGCTGTTTCAAACTTCTTTGAACAAGAATTAAACTTATCTGTAGAGAAAAATATAGCTGTAACAGGATGTAAGGCAGATGCAAATTCTAATAAAAAAGGTCCTCATATATCTATACTTGGAGAATTGGATGGCATATCATGTAAAGAACATAAAGATGCTAATGAAATAGGTGCTTCTCATACTTGTGGACACAACATTCAAATAGCTGGAATGTTAGGTGCAGCTGTTGGTTTAGTAAAAAGTGGTGTCTTAGAACATCTAGATGGTAAAGTATCTTTTATGGCTACTCCAGCTGAAGAATTTATTGAGTTGGAATATAGAGAACAATTGAAAAAAGAAGGAAAAATAACTTACTTCGGTGGAAAGCAAGAGTTAATAAAAAGAGGTTATTTTGATGATATAGATATATCTATGATGTTTCACTCTTCTGATTTAGGAGAAGATAAGGCTCTAGTTGGTCCTGAGAGTAACGGATTTGTCGGAAAAAAAGTTAAATTTATAGGTAAAGAATCTCATGCTGGTTCTGCTCCACATGATGGTATAAATGCTTTAAATGCAGCAATGCTTGCTATAAACAACGTAAATGCACTTAGAGAAACTTTTAAAGAATCTGAAAGAGTTAGATTCCACCCTATTATTACAAAAGGTGGAGATATAGTAAATGTTGTTCCTGCTGATGTCCATATGGAATCATATGTAAGAGCTAGAACTATAAACGGTATGATTGATGCTAATTCAAGAATAAATAAAGCCTTAATGGCTGGTGGAATGGCAGTTGGAGCTGAGGTTGAAATAACTGAAATTCCTGGTTACTTACCAATATTACGATACAAAAATCTTGATAATTTATTTAAAAATAATCTTGAAGATTTGGGTCTAGAAGGAAAAGTTGTTGATGGTGGAGATTTTACAGGTTCTTTCGATTTTGGTGATGTATCTCATATAATGCCTACTCTTCATCCTATGATTGGTGGTGTAAAAGGTGCTCTTCATACAAGAGATTTTGAAATAGTTGATGAAGATTTGGCTTACATAATCCCTGCAAAAGCAATGGCACTTACAGTTGTAGACCTTCTTTTTGATAATGCTAAAGATGCTAAAAACATATTAGATGCCTTTACTCCAGTTATGACTAAAGAAGAATATCTGACATTCTTAGAAAAACACGATAAAACTTTATAAGTATATTTTTCTAATATAAAAGATGGTATATGCTCTAAAAGCTATACCATCTTTTCTTATCTTTCTCTTTATTTGTAGAATACCTTATTACCGACTTTTTACTTTTCAAATAAAGCACATCTCATAAATCACAACTAAAATAAAACATATTGTTCTTAGTAAAATCCTTAATATTATTTAGAAAAAATATAACAAAGATATTGACCCTTACGTATAGTGATAGTATACAGTAGTAGTTAGAGATAGGGTTAATAAGTAAATGCTATTTCTTGCAAAAATAATATTAGCTAGGTCTCAATTACAGAGTATGAAAGAAGGTGAATTAAAATGATGACAGTAAAACAGGTCTCTTCGCTAACTGGTATTAGTATACGTACTCTACAGTTTTATGACGAAATTGGTTTATTTAAACCTACAAAAATAACGAGTGCTGGATATCGATTATATGATGAGAAAGCATTAGAAGTTTTACAACAAATTCTATTTTTTAAAGAACTTGATTTTACATTAAAAGAAATTAAAATAATCATGGAAAATCCTAAATTTGATATGATTACTACATTTGAGAATCAACGAGAACTAATTCAAATAAAAAGGGATAGATTAAATGCTCTATTAGAGTTACTTGATAAACTTATAAAAGGAGAAAAATGTATGGATTTTAAAGATTTTAATATGGATGAATATTTTCGTATATTAACTGAGTTCAAAGAAACTCATACTGATGGAATTATCAAGCAGTTTGGAAGTATTGAAAACTTTGATGAAATGATTTCAGAAATGAAGTCTAATGAAAACAAAATAGCTGATATGGCAACTAAACAGTATGGAAGTATAGAAAAATACACAAAAGCTATGGAAAGTAATCTTCAAAATTTTATATCTAATGGCTCTACTATTGACCAATCAGAAGTATTTAACCTTATAAAAAAAAGTGATGATATTACAAAAAAACTTACAGAAAATCTAAGTAAAGATGTAACATCTTTAGATGTCCAAGAATTAGTTGGAGAGCTAATTTCCTTTACTGATGAAATTAACAACGGTATTGATATGGGAGATAACTATTGGTTTATTATGTCTGAAAATTATATATCAAATCCTACATTTATTGAAATTAATGATAAGAAATATGGAGATGGGGCATCAAAATTTATTGGGTTTGCCCTAAAAGCATATCTTGAAAAGTAACAACTTTACACTACAGTTATTATTTCATCTTATAAGTTGCTAATCCTATAAAGAATTAGTGCTAGCCCCACAAAACTCACAAAAAAGTAGCATCTGTAGATAATGCAAATATTTACTGATGCTACTCACTTTAAAACTTTTAAGACTCTGTTGAAGTATAAATATAAGTATGATATATTCTTTCTAACTATACAAATTTCTATTTTAATTTAAGGTGGTGCAAAAATGTTTAATGCAGGAAACCTAATTGTAAATAATTGGTTATACCCTATTCAAGACGGTTTTGTCTTGATTGATACTGGATATGAAAATGGTTTTAAACATTTCAAAAAACAAATATTCAAATCCAACATAAAAATCAAAGACATTAGATACATATTTCTAACTCATGCCCATGATGACCATGCAGGTTTTATAAATCAGATTTTAGAAGAATCTCCTAATACAAAAATTGTCATGCATGATAAAGCTTTAAAAGCTCTATATAAAGGACAAAACTCTTTTATTGGTGGATGCACAAGTCGTACCGCTTTTCTCTTTTGTCAAATTATGAAACTGTTTGGAAAAGGTGGACATTGTTTTCCTACACTAAAGCAAGAGTTTGAAAAAAGATGTATTCTTATCTCTGACAATAATCTAAAAGAAATTGAAAAAGAATTAAATGGAAAAATCATAGAAACACCTGGACATACTTCTGATTCAATTTCCCTACTACTTAATAATGGTACTTTATTTTGTGGAGATTCTGCAATGAATGGCTTTCCAAGTATTCATAAAATCACCATATTTGCAGAAAATAAAATGGAATTTGCTCAATCTTGGGAAACAATTATAAATACAAAACCCAAGATGATTTATCCTGGACATGGAAAACCATTTGAACATAGTAGATTAGAACAAAATCTTCACTATGCACGTAAAATAAAGTTATATCCTCTGCGCAATTCAAAAGATATTCATAGATTTTTATAAAAAATATAAAACACATTACTTTTATTAATCTTTAAACTGTATCTAGATATAATTTTTTATCCCATATATAATCTCAAAAATACGATACTCTTATTTTTAGAGTTATAAAAGAAAGTACACTCTATTAAAAAATAATAAACTTAGATTAAGGAGCTGATACTATGGATATACACAAATAAAAAATCAATTTTGAAATACCAATCAAAATTGATTTTTTATTTCTAAAGATTCTATACATTTTTGGTAGAATATAGTAAAATATCTAACTAATTTATACGATAGCATCCTTTCCCAGCTTCCTTTGCTGAATAAAGAGCTTCATCTGCTTTACTATACAGCTCCTCAAAATTGATAATGTTTTCATCACAAATAGAACATCCTAAACTTATATGAAACACATAATTATCATTTGACAAATCTTCCATATTATTTAACACTTCAAATAATTTTTCAAATCGTATCCTACACTTCTCTTCGTTGGTTAATTCCACAGAATAGATAGCAAATTCATCTCCGCCTAATCTTAGTGCAATACTATCATAGAATACATTACTTATATTTTCAGCCACAGCTTTTAAATAATAGTCTCCTACTATATGACCATAAGAGTCATTAATGTACTTAAAATCATCTATATCAATAAGAATAAAGGCACCATATTTTTTCTTAGACATGAGTTTTTCAATCATCTCAACTCCAGAACCTCGATTATATATACCTGTCAATAAATCAATTTCCGATTTTTCTCGATACTTAATATAGTTTTCTACACTTTCAATACGGTCATTTAGAATAAAGAAATTGACACCAACAGCTAAAAAATAAAATGTAACTAAATCAACTAAGTCTGCCATAAACATATTGATATCCTTTGCTATAAAACAACAGATACCATAAACTATAGCAGTTACTGTTATATAAAGAACTATTCTCCAAGGTTTATCTAATATAAATAGAGGAAGTACACATATAAATACCATGATTGTAATTGATGGTTCTGTTTTATCTAAAAAAGTTCCCATCAAAATACCCATTATCATAACTGGTGTTAATACTCCATAAAAAATATAGGTTATATATCTAGTGTGTTCTTTTAAATAGAATCTACAAAGGATATGAAGAATAAGAAAATATCCAAATATAAGAAAAAATTCTGTATTAAATGTAACTACTTCTGATAAAATCAATCCAAATATAAGAACCATAGCTGAAATGGTAAGCCCTACTAGAGATAAGCCACTCAAACTATAGTAATTTCTAAGTCTAATTTCAGATTGATACAAATCCATCTTCTTTGCTCTAAAACTTCTTAATATTGTCTCTAGCATCATATCCTCCTTATACATCACCTACACTTACTTATGAATCATTTAATACTTCTATCAGTACAAATACTATCAATACTCTTATAAATAAAATCTTATGTTACTGATTAATTTAAAAAGTGATTTAACTATAGTATTTTTTATAGTTTAAAGGATTTTTCTAAGAATTTATAATTATAAATGGTTTATATTTCCATTAGACTTTCGATAAAAAGATGCTAATATTAACATATATTTTAGATAAACCTACAAATATCTTAATTTTAATTTAATATTCCTTTACTTATTACTCGGATATATTATATCATTTCAATATACAAAAGTCATCAAAAAGAGACACACAGTAAAGAGATACACTCTCATATAAATTTTATAATCCTAATTTGCATAAATTGTTTGTATAGGTAATCTTTATACTATATATATATTACAAAGAACTAATAATTGATTTTTTCTTTTCAATTTTGAACCAAATCTACACTCTAATTATTCTAATGGCTTAATCTTATCTTAGAGTATTATTTTAATAACTTAATCTTCCACTAGCTTTTTATAAAATTTTGTTTTAAAATTAATTTTAAAGCGTATATATTATTCAAATACATTAGATATAGTTCGTCATTAATCTACTTAAAGCATATTTAATTAACACTACCCATCCAGAAAATTCAGAAAATTGCATTGACATAGTTAAAAGTTTATTTTATACTTTTTTTAGGACATATTGTGGACACGTCTTAAATCGACAATGGTAATTTTAATTATAAGCTTGACCACAATACTTATTTTTTAATTATATTTTTAAACATTAGGGAGGATATTATGAATGATAACGTAGTTAAAAAGAAAAACTTTTTTGACAGAACATTAAACAGAATAGAAATTGTTGGTAATAAACTACCAGACCCAGTTACAATATTTTTAGGGCTATGTGTACTCTTGCTTATACTATCTAGTATAGTTGGCTCTATGGGTATATCAGTAGTTCATCCTGGTACAGGTGAAACTATAACAGCTGTAAATTTACTGACTGTAGAACAACTTCAAATTCTTTTAGGAAATATAGTTAGTAACTTCCAAGGATTTGCTCCTTTAGGACTAGTTTTAGTAACTATGATAGGTGCTGGTGTATGTGATAAAACTGGACTTATGACAGCAACAATCAAAGCATCAGTAAGCAAAATTCCTGAAACAAAAGTAACTCTTGTTGTAATGACTATAGGTATGCTTGCAAATATTGCATCAGATGCAGGTACGATACTATTTCCACCATTGGCTGCACTTGTATACCTTGGTGTTGGTAGACATCCACTTATAGGTTTATTTTCTGGATATGCAGCAGTCTGTCTAGGATTTGCCGCAAATATCATGATAAGTGTCAATGATATACTTGCTGCAAGTTTTACAGTTCCAGCAGCTCAAATGATTGATTCTGGATTTCAAGCTAATGCAACAATGAACTTATTTTTTATGATAGCATCAACTTTTGTTCTAATACTGTTGGCAACATGGGTAACAGAAAAAATTGTAGCACCTAGATTTGGTAAGTATGAAGGAAATGCAGAATTAGATGTTGATGGTAGTCTTAATGATGTAGAAAAAAAAGGTCTTAAAAAGGCTGGTATAAGTATATTAATATATGTAGCAATCATAATAGCTCTTAGTGTAATTGGTAAAAAACCATTCTTAGCTGACCCAGAAACAGGAGATTTACTATCAAATAATGCTCCTCTTATGAAAGGTATGGTACCTATCATAGCATTAGCATTTTTTATACCTGGTGTTGTATATGGAAAAACTATTGGTAAAATAAAGAAGGACAAGGACGTTGTCTCTATAATGGCTAGTGCAATGAGTGATATGGGCGGATATATAATACTAGCATTTGCAGCTTCACAATTCCTACAATTATTTACAAATAGTAATTTAGGTCTAATACTGGCTGTAAAAGGTGGAGAATTTTTAAAATCAGCAGGCATAAATGGGCCTTTATTATTGATAGGATTTATTATCTTGTCTTGCTTTATAAATTTATTTATAGGTAGTGCATCTGCAAAATGGGCTATCCTTGCACCTATATTTGTACCAATGTTTATGATGGTTGGATATAATCCAGCACTTACTCAAATGGCTTATCGTATAGGTGATTGTATAACAAACCCACTTAGCCCATTATTCCCATACTTCCCTATTATACTAGCATTCACGAGAAAATATGATAAAGATGCTGGTATGGGTACTGTAATAGCTAACATGATACCATACTCAATCTCATTCTTAATAGTGTGGACTATATTATTGATATTATTTATGGTATTTAATATTCCATTAGGACCTGGAATACTACCTTCATATAGTATGTAATTTATTTAAATCTTTCTAAAAGGAGAAAAATTTATGTTAGATAAAAATAGACTTATAAATAATTTTATGGATATGGTTAGAATTGATAGTCCATCTAATCAAGAATTAGAAATGTCTAAATGGCTAGTAAACTACTTAAAAGAAAGAAATATAGATGCCATTATAGATGATGCTGGTGAAAAATATGGTGGTAATACAGGTAATGTTATTGCCCATATAAAAGGTGAAGAAGGAAGCCGACCACTTTGTTTATGTGCACATATGGACCAAGTTCAACCTTGCTTAGGTGTAAATCCTGTACTAGATGGTAATGTAGTTAGAAGTGATGGAACTACTACACTGGGTGCAGATGATAAGGCTGGAATAGCTGCTATACTTGAAGCTTTAGAACATGTTATTACAGAAAAAATACCACATAGAGATATTTATCTTTGTTTTACAATCTGTGAGGAAGCTGGTATGCATGGTGTTAAAAACTTCAACCCTGATAATTTACCTTGTAAAGATATAGTGATTTTAGATTCTGGTGGAGCTATTGGTTCGATAGCATATAAAGCTCCTGCTCAACAATCTATAAAAATCTCTTTTTATGGAAAGAAAGCACATGCTGGTATAGAGCCTGAAAAAGGTATAAATGCTATATTGGTAGCCTCTCATGCAATAAGTAATATGCATATAGGTAGAATAAATTCCTTAACTACTTCAAACATAGGTAAAATAGAAGGTGGTGGGGCTACAAATATAGTAACTGATAAGGTTACATTGACTGCTGAAATTAGGTCTCATATACCTGAGACATTAGAATATGAGCTTAATCATATGGAAAAATGCTGTAAAGATGCTGCATCTAAATTTAATACTACTTATACTTTTGAATATAATATGTCTTATCCTAGTTTTGAACTTAGTAAAGATAGCCATGTTTTCAAGTTGAGTGAAGAAGCAATAAGAAAAGTTGGTGTTGTTCCAAATCCAATGGTAATTGGTGGTGGAAGTGACGCAAATATATTAGCTAATCTTGGATATAATTGTGCTATATTAAGTCTAGGTATGTATGATGTTCACACAGTTAATGAATATGTAAATATAGATGAATTATATGATACTGCTAAAATAGTTTACCATATGATTAAATTATAAATATTACAATACATCTATTTAAATTATAAAACTAAAAACCTATGTATCTTCAACTTTATAAGTTATATCTTAAAAGGTTGTTTTACATAGGTTTTAGTATTTCATATAATAATTTATCACAGTAGTTTATATGGTTTTTTAGAACAATATTTCAGTAATATTTTTTGGTCTTCCTCCACCAATACTAGTTTCTTTAGCACATATTCTACCTAGGTCTGCACTCACTATTTTATTTAATATACGTCTTGCACTTCTTTCGCTTACATTAAGATATTCTGCCAATTCTTTTGAATCATAAATTTTACTTTTTCTATTTTCACTTATAGCAATAATTTTTGCAACTGACTCACAACTCATTCCCGTCTTTTTAGATATATCTATTACTTTTTCATCAGATAACATTAAAGAGTAATTTAACTCATTTTCTGAAGCTAAAGGACCTCTTATGTTTTCATCTTCATCTACTAAATATATGCCAATTTCTTTTGAATCTATAGAATGCCTTAATGCTTTATGTGCATTATTTTCAGCTTGATATGCAGTTACTCCAGTACCAATTCCTATACTAAGAGAAAATCCCATATCTTTTATATCTCTCTTTAGTTTAAATAACTTGTCATAATTATATTCATTATCAGCTACCCCTTTATGAACAAATACAACATAATCATTCCTTCCAAATAAAAATAGGGAACCTTGAATACTTCTCACATAGTTTACTACAAGCTTATCCATATCCGATTTTTTTATCATGTCAGAATAATAGTTATCTATCTTTTCTTTATAATCTATTATACTAAGGATTTCAACAGCAATCTGAGAAAATCTAGCCTTACTTAGAGCATATTCACTCTTTACTTTCTCATAGCTTTCTTTGATTAATTGTATAGTAGCTTGTAGTCGAAATACTGGATAACCTCTTTCTTTTAACTCATTGTATACTGCACCAAAACCAGTTAACATTATGTCTGTTTTCTTTTCTTCAAATAGCTTTATGTGCCATTCTACAAGCTCAGATTCTCCAACTTCCAAAGAAAATGGATTACAAAACACACTTGTAGCTTTAATATCAAATTCTTTAAGTGCATCTTCTACTACATATTTATCTACTACATCTATACTGAATTTATCTAAATTTATATTTACGCTTTTGATTGCCCAAAATGCCTTCATTATACTTGTCCCACTTCTTGGTACAAAGGAATGTGGTTTACTTATCTCATACTTAGATTTTATAAATTCATAAACTGCACATCCTGTAAATATAATAGCATCACATTCATCTTCACATTTAGAAATAACTTCTATTGTATCTACCACTTTTTCTCTTACATATATTTTAGTTTCTAAATCACTGTCTATCTGTTTTAAATCATCCTTTATCTTAAAGCCAGAGTCTGAAGGACCTATAATACCCACTATCATAAACTTCGCTCCTAATCCATAGATTTTATACTTTCTAAAAATTATACCCTCATTGCTTTCTCTTTTTATCTAATTTATTATCTCACATTCTATATTTATGGTAAAGAACTTATACACAAACATCTCTAGATAAATTTTTTACTAAAAATTTGAATTTTAGACACTACAAAGTCTGTACATGTTTAAACTTAGAAATGTTATTTTGTTAAACATATACAGACTATTTTTACAAGATTTTTAGATTCAATTTATTTGAAATGTTCTTAAACAATTTACATAAATCGTTTATCTTAAGTTATAACCAATTGACTCCCTTGATTGTTATATAATAAATTCTCAAAATCATCACTTGGGATTGGCTTACAATAGTAATAACCTTGGATTATTACACAATCTAAACTCAATAAAAATTGAGCTTGCTCTTTTGTCTCTACACCTTCTGCAACTACATTCATATTTAAATCTTTTGCCATATTTATAGTATGTTTTAAAACTATTTTTTCTCTTTCTGTAATTTCTTCATCATTAAAAAAACCACAGTCAATCTTTAATGTATCAATATTAATATTTTTTAACATGTTTAATGAAGAGTAAGCTGAACCAAAGTCATCCATATTTAAAACAATACCATCAGTTCTAAGCTCGGCTATTATCTTAGCAAATAATTTTATATTTTTAATAAATAAACTCTCTGTAAGCTCTAATTCCAAAAACGATATTGGTATATTATATTTTTCTATTAGGGTTAAAACTATTTCTCTAAAGTGTGGATTATGCAAATGCAATCTTGATACATTTACAGATATAGGAACTGGCTCTTCACCTGAATCTATCCATTTTTTAATCAAGAAACATGCTTGTTCCCATACATACATATCCAATTTAATGATAAATCCATTCTTCTCAAATAGAGAAATAAATTTTATTGGAGGTATTATACCTTTTTCTGGATGAACCCATCTAACTAATGCCTCTGCCCCAACAATTTTATTTATCTTAAGATTATACTTGGGTTGTAAATATACTTGAAATTGTCCATCTTCAAGTGCATATTCCATTTCTCTTTCCATCTGTTTTTCTTCAAGTGCATCATTTCTTATAGTCTCATCATAAAACATATAATGATTTATACTCTGTTTTTTTACTTTCTTATGTGCATACCCCGCCATTTCACAAGCATTTGTAATTGGTATATGATTATCTAAAATTCTATAAATCCCAAAACATGGTACTAACATATATTCAAACTTTTTCATATTTAAATTATTAGTAATTTTATAAATTAATTTATGAATATCTCTATCTGAATAACTCTCATAAAATATGTAAAATACATCTGCATACATACGGCAACATATATCATTAGAATCAAGGTTTTTTTGAATCAATTCTGCAATATATATTAATGTTCTATCTCCTTCTCTAATACCATAAATGTCATTGATTACTTTAAATTTATCTATATCCATCATTATAATAGCATACTGTTTATCTGGATATTCTTTGAGTAATAGAGTTGTTTGTTGACAGAAACCTTCATAACTATATAAACCTGTCAACATATCCTTCTGATTTTTATGTATTTGCATAAGATAATCTATGTTTTTAATAGCAACTAAAATATGTGTCTGTTCATCACCTAACTTGTTTATGTTGGTAATCTTTAGTACACAAATTGATGCCCAATAGTACCTTTTATCTATTCCTAGACGTCTATACTCAAAACTTAACTCTAAATCGTCTTGTTCATTATTACAGAAATTATCAAGCGACTTTAAAAAATTATTTCCATCAAACAATATTCTATCACCCGGATGGATTAAATATTTTTTAATATATAAAAAAGTTTCCTCTATATTTTCCTTCATAGGGAAACTAAAAATATTATTTTCTGATTGATAAATTTGCGTAATTAAATTTTGTTCTATGGAAATAGCTAAGATTATATCATATGTATTATATGCCAATTTTTTATAAGCCTTAGAATAACCCTCACTCACTACATTATCAAAATACACCTCATTATCTAAGTCTCTATGCTTAAATAAAATATCGTTAGTAGAATCACTTAGATTATTCATTTCCTCTATTTCATTATTCTTCAACTTCTTCTTATTATAGTATCTTTTCTTATCTTGGTACATTCTCTCATCAGCAATTTTAGTCAATCTATATATGTCGATATTATTTTCACTCCAAATACTTCCTATAGCTACACTATATACCATAGTTTCCTTAAATTCTTCACTTAACCAAATTACTAATTCTTCAAAGAGTTGTTTTGAGATATCTTCACATAATACAACAAACTCATCTCCTCCAATACGGTAAACATTATGAGAATGAAAGTATTTTCTTATTGTTACACAAGCTGATACAATAGTAGAATCTCCTCTCGCATGTCCAAAGCTATCATTAATGTCTTTTAATCCATTTATATCTATAAATACAACACCCATGGATTTAACTTTATTATTGTCAAAATTATCTATATATTTAATATATTTATTTCTATTATATGCTCCAGTCAAGAAGTCATAATAACTCATATAATTTAATTTATTTTCTACTTTCCTTTTTTTCATCTCAGTTAATAAGAAATAAGATAGAGATGTTAAAAGAGAAGTGTCTCCAACAGCCTTTTGTGGATTGTCAACTCCAATAAATCCTATTATTTTATTATCTTGTTTTAATGAAGAAGCCATTAAACTCTTAATTTTTTGAGGTTTTAAAATTTCATACTCCATTGGCTGTGTTTCCCTTATACTCTCTATATTATCAATTATCACAAAGCCTTTTTGCTGGAATAATAAAAACCAATTTTTTAATTCATTAATATCAAGATTTTCCAATGATTGCCTCTGTTGCTCAACACCTTCGTTACACCATTCATATGTATTGGTTATTTTTTTTCCATCTTCAGAGACTTCAAAAACATATGCTCTATCAGCTTTGTGGAATTTCCCAATATTACTTAGAACCAGATTTACAGCATCAGAAAAATTAGATTCTGTTATAAGATGTTTAATACATCCAACTAGTAGCTCCTTTATTTCTAATTTTTCTGCTATTGACTTACTTATATTTTCCTTTTCCGTAATATCAAGAGCTATTTCTAATCGTGCATATTTACCTTCCCATTTAATCAACTTATCCTTTAATATAAAATGTCTATTTGTTCGAGTATTTGTATTTTCCCATATATAATATTTATCTTCTTTCAAAATGGAGTTTGTGCAAAATTCGCAAGGAGAATCTTTACCTTGTAATGCTTCATAACACTTTCTATTAGAGATATCATCAAGCCCCATTGTCTTTTTTCCAATTTTATTAATATATAAAAGTTCATATGTGTCCAAAGAAGAAACATATACAATTTCATCCAATTCATCTACTAAGTTTATCATCTTCATTTATGTATAACTCCTTTTATCCAGTTTGAGTTTTTGAAGCTTTAAAGTTTTGCTATACATTTGGTGATGATATTATACTTTTTTATAGTCGAAAATATCATCTTAATAACGTTATATTTTTTGATAAATAGAACGCACCATTATGTTAATTATAGAATAAAGTTTTGTAATACTTAATTTAATACATATATATAGTAATATCTTATATTTAGCTATTCCAAACACGCAAATTATAAATATTTCTATAGAATAAATAGTTCAATCATACAGAAAGATAATACCTTATCTTTTTAAAAATATGCAAATTATTACTACAATTAATAATTGATTAAAGTCCTCCAATTATAATAAATTCTCCATATTATTCCTATAGATATATTATATAATATCACAAAGATTGATATAAAAATAAAAAAAATAACTTTTTATATCAATATATATTGTTTAAAAATAATATATTATGCATAAATAAATTTTCTATAAAAGATAATGTTTATATTAGATTAATCCTCAATTTGAAATGTATTTTATTTCTTAAAGATATATATTTTTTAATGCAAAAAGAGCTATACATATTTAAGATTAGATAACTTGATTTTATATCTATTCATTATAAAATATATATAGCTCTTTCTATTCGTTTTAAAATATTTATATTTGCTCAAATGACAAATAATTTTTATCCAATTAGTATTCATCTTAATTTAGCAACTATTCATCTGCCATACGATAACCCACTCCAACTTCAGTCAAAATATACTCTGGCTGAGCAGGGTTCTTTTCAATCTTTCTCCTTATGCTTGCCATAAATACTCTAAGGGACTGATTTTCACTTTCATAGTAATTTCCCCAAACTTTATCTATTATAAATTTATGAGTTAAAACCCTCCCTGAATACTTAGACATCAATTCGATAATCTTATATTCAATTGGAGTTAAATGTATTTCTTTATCATTAATTGAAACAGTATGATTTTCATAATCTATCTTTAGATTTTTAACTTCAAAATTCTTTGTAACATCATTACTTATATTACCTTGTTGAGCCTTATTTCTAAGTGCTACACGAACCCTAGCTAAAAGCTCTGTTACACTAAAAGGTTTTGTCAAATAATCATCTGCTCCTCCATCTAAAGCCTCAACTTTATCTCTCTCATGTTCCCTTGCTGAAACAACAATTATTTTGTTATTTTTGGCACACGATCTAACTCGTCCAATTACCTCAATCCCATCAATATCTGGCAGACCTAAATCTAAAATTATTAAATCTGGGTCAAGAGAATGTATGAGCGATATAGCTGTCCCTCCATTATCAGTCTCTACACACCTATAGTTTTGAGTTTCAAGAGACACTTTTATAAATTTACAAATTGGCTTATCATCTTCTACAACTAGAACCAATGGCTTTATTTCCACTCGTCTTTCGCCTCCTCTTCATATATAGGTATACTAAATCTAAATGTAGCTCCTCCAGAAGGATTATTGAAAGCGACAATTTCTCCACCATGAGCTTCTACTATAGACTTACATATCTCTAATCCAAGACCAATACCTCTTCTTTCAAGATTTCTAGATTTATTCTTAGTGTAAAATCTATTAAATATATTATCAATATCCTCATTTGGTATTCCTTTTCCATTATCTGAAACTTCAAATATAACTTGATTTGATTCTTTACTTACAGTTAATTCTATTTTAGAATTTTTAGGTGTATGTCTTATAGCATTATCTATTAAGTTTACTAAAACTTGCTCTATTAACAGTACATCCACATGAACTACTATTATCTCTTCTGGAATATTAGTTTGTATATCTCTATTATTGGCAAATTTCTTAACTCTTAGTATGGATTCAGCTATTATCTCATCAACAACCTCTGGTCGTTTTTCAATATCTAACTTGCCTTCATCTATTCTAGTCATACTAAGTATATTCTCTACAGAATGAGTTAGCCAACTTGTATCTTCATATATATTTTTCAATAATTCTACTCTAGTTTCTTTATCTATAACATCATCATTTTCAAGTATAGTTGAAGATGAACCTAATATACTTGTAAGTGGTGTTCTCAAATCATGAGAAATTGACCTAAGTAAGTTTCCTCTTAATCGCTCTCTTTCTGCGTCAAGGTTCGCTTTTTTATTCTTTTCAAATAAATTTTCTCTATCAATTGCCAACGCGACTTGTGTTGAAACTGCTTCTAACAATATCTTTTCATTTTCTGTAATAATATCTATTTTAAAACATGCAATACCTATAACTCCAAGAACATTTGACTCTTGACCCTTTATAGGAAAATAGTACGCACTGCTCCTTTTACAATATTTTGTTCCTATTCCAACTGGCTCGCCTGTCCTAAAAGCTTCTTTTATGGCTTCCTTCTCTAATACTGAATGGAATATGTTCTCACTACCATCATTATTACAAATATAAATACTTGGCTTGCCTAAATTATTATCATCATCTGCAATAGTTACTATAACAGTTCTATTTAACATGTTTACTAAATTAGACCCACAAAATTCAATAATTTGGTTCTTATTTTTTGCTTTAAGTAATGTTTTATTATTCTCATAAAGCAATCTTATCATTTTTTCTCTTTTATGAGAAAGTCTCACTTCTCTTTTTATTCTAGAAGTTAAGGTACTTGTTATAATAGCTGCCATCAGCATAATACAAAATGTTATAGGGTAATCTTTCCTATACGCTAAAAAAGTATATAATGGGTGTGTAAAGAAAAAGTTAAATGATAGCACTCCTATTACTGAAGAAAGTATTCCAAAAAAATACCCATACGTTATACTTGTAGCAAACAGTACACCTAATATATATACCAGTATAATATTAGATTCATTAAAACCTATCTTTTCAAAAACTACTGATATTCCAGTAGCAATTATCATAACCAATATAGTTTTTATGAAGTCCTTAATAATCACCTTTTTACTGAGATAATCATCTTCATCATAATCATACTCTTTTAAGTCTTCATGATGTAGTCGTTCCTTTTTCATCTACTACAATTCCTCCTTATTGTTACTGTTTAAATTGGCTCTATTGTATATAATACAATTTTATCATAATAAATTCAATCAATACATTTAATTAATGTACTTAAATTACTAAAAGGTGCTGTCTTAAAATGAAAGTAAATCTCGATTTCAAAACAGCACCTCTATATATTTAAATTACTAATTTAATTTTACATACTTAAATTACTAGTTTATTCAATTTTATAAATTATAATATCTTAATATTTGATTTCTAGAACATTCTTATCCAACGAGCATAAATATAAAGTGGGCACATATACCTGCACATAAACCACCTATTGTATGTGAAAGTATTGCTTTACCAGCCAATGGTCTTGCTTCTAAAGCATCCATCATACCTATATGTGTACTTAGGTATCCACTCCAACACATACCCATTGCTGTAAATACTGCTATATCGTTAGGAGTTATAGCACCTGATTTTATAAATTCTGGTACTAAAGATATCGCTGCTCCAACAGCTCCTAATGCAGTTACAGGGAATGCTATTGCTTCTGGTGATGTGAATCCAAATAATGGCTCTATTATAAAGCTAATTTTATCACCAATAGCAGGTAATAATTTTATACCTTCATATGCAGCACCTGTGTAAACAGCTTGACCTGTAGCAGGGTCTGTAGATGGTCCAAAAGTTAATAACATAACTAATGTACAAACTACTAAAACTCCTGGTATTATAGCCATACCCATTTCAACACCTAGCTTACCACCTTCAAGTATAGCATCTAATCCTCTTTGGAATACATTACCATCTCTTATTTCTCTAAACTCTTCAATTTTTGTACCTTTTTCATTTACTTGCTTTTCAGTATCGCTTTTAGGGTCATAATTATAATACTTTTTAGTAAAAGTCAACATAATTCTAACACTAATAATACTACCTATTATTGCCCCAACATTACCTATTATAGCTGGTAGTACATATTCTTTACCTTGAGCTATCATAAAAGTTGTTACAATAAGCCCCATACCAAAGGCTGTTCCTAAGTTACATAAAGCAGGTATCTGATACTTCTTAAAATATTGTGTAAATGTTTTGTCTTTAGCAAATGGTATAATAGCTGGATTATCAGATAAATATGTTGCAACTACTCCTGCTATACTAGCACCAGGTAAGCCCCATATAGGTCTCATAAGACCTTTAAATATCTTATTAACTAAAGATATTACTCCGAATTCTGAAAGCAATGCACTAAGTGCACCTGCAAGAACTGCCATAGCCATTATTAAAAATACTGTATCTAATAAAAGCGCATGTGCTGTACTCATTATTACTTTAAACATCATACCTGCACCCATGATGCTTCCTACATATCCAAATCCTACCGCCAATAGTACAATAAATACGAAGGTTTCCATACTTACTGCCTTGACTCTTCTCTTATCCGACAGCTTTTCCATCTTGAAATCTTCCCCCTTTTAATTTAAATTAAGGTTTCTAGCATTGGTACAAATTTTTTGGTACAAACTGAACACTAAAACTTACACCCATAATGCAAGTTGTCAGTTTTTTGAAATAAAAAAAAACTATTTCCATAGAATAAGAATATCTTATCTAATTTGGATATTCTTATTCTATTTTATGTTATTATATTATCATCCTTTTACCTAAAAGTCAATTTTTTCTATTTTTGTGGCTTAATTTTATTTATACCCTTCTTATATTTTTCATTTTCTTTTATTTTTGTAAACATTCCATATAAGTTTACTTTTCTAAATACTGTAGTTATAAATACTAGTCCCAACGCAATTGAACTTGCACAGGATAATGTACTTACACCATATTCTACTGCTTTGATATAATTGTTTGTCAAGGCAGAATACATAGTATTATATATTCCATAGCCTGGTACTAATATTATTAAGCAACATACACTTAATGTAGTTGCTGGAGTCATATAAATCCTAGCACATAACTCGCAATATATTGCAAAGCATACTGTAGCTATAAAGAAACATAGATTTTCGGTTACTCCCATATTCAAACAAAATTTATATGAAAACCAAGCGATACTCCCACCTATCCCTGACAGTATCAAATTCTTTCCTTTCATATTAAATAGCACTCCAAAGCTTAAGGCTGTAAAAAAAGCTGCTATTACTTCTATAAATAAATGCATTTATATCCCCCCTAACTTGAAGTACAATCCAAGTACCAAGAACATTCCTACTGCTATAGATACACCTATAAAAAATACTTCTGCCAACTTTGCAAGACCAGAAATCAATTGTCCATCCAATAAATCTCTTAAAGCATTAGTCAGCGCTAGACCAGGGACTAATAACATTATCGCTCCTGCTATCAGATGGTCTATAGTCTTTATAAACCCAAGCTTCAAGATTATAATAGAACAAAGGGCTATAATAACTGCCCCAATTGCATTTACAAAGAAATCATTTAATGATGATTTATTTAAGTACATAGTAACGAACTTAGTCAGAATTCCCACAGTAAATGCGGCTATAAACTCTTCTATATTTCCTCCAAATAGTATAGAAAAAGTTGCTGCTGCAATACCTGCAAAAAATATTGTTATCAAATCTGAATAGTAGTTATCTTCACTTATCTCGTCTAAAATTTTCTCACATAGTTCAATGTCTAAATTATTTATACTTATTGCCCTTGATAATGAATTAACCTCGTGAACCAGATTTAGGTCTACTCTTCTTGAACTTATTCTTTTAATTGCTGAATGTAATTTTCCATCTACAAACACAGACGCCATTACAGCTGTTGGAGTCGCAAATACGTCTACATGGTCTATCCCAAAAGATTGACATATTCTAGCTATCGTTTCTTCAACTCTATAAGTTTCTCCTCCGCTTTGCAACATAGCTTTACCTGCGTTTGAGGAAAAGTTTAAAATTCTATCTATATCCACAAAACATATCTCCCATTCTTTTATAGTATTATTCATATTTTATTACAAGATGTTGTTTATTTAAACTAGTTTAAATAAACAATATCCAATATTTACATTTTATGAAAAAATTTGTTTTTTATGCTTGTCAAAACTAAATTTTAAAGTTATTTACAGCATAAAATGGCTGAATAATATATAACAAACACTTTCAACCATTGATATAATCTTTTAAATTGTACAAACTTCTCTGCAATAAAACTATCTATTTTTTGATTTTTAAATCTCTATAAATTTTACATCAACGTAATAGCTGTATATTTATAGTATAAAACATCACTCTTATGATACAAAATATAATTTGTAAATTTATCTATGTAAATTATCCATAACTTTATAAGTTACTTTCATATTGCTTCATATATATCTACCATACATCAATAAATGATACTTCATATATTAATTTATGGTAGATATATACTAAAAAACTCATATTTATTTATGTAACAACATAATATTCTACTTAAATTCATAAAAATCTATATCCAATATAATGCAACTCTTATTTTAACATCATCCATTACACAAAACAACATATTAAAAAGTAAAATACAAAATATCCACTATAAACCTTATTTTAATACTGAATATATATTATAATATATTTAATATAACTTAAATATAACTTAAATATAAAGAAAGGAGGCAATATATGCTAAGAAAAGATAAGGTTCTATTATCACTACATAAATTATGTGAAAATATAACTTTAAAAGACCTTCAATCAGATAAAACTGGATTTACTACAATAGAAGTTGCTAACCATTCATCTCTTGATAGAAGTAATACCAGTAAAGAATTAAATAACTTATTTAATGAAAAAAAGTTATAAAGATACCTGGCAAACCCATTTTGTTTTTACATGCTGGAATTATTGAAAATTTAATTGGTCATACTTTAGACAGCTCTGAGTTTTCTATACGTAATTGTAATGAACTGCTTGAATCAAGTAAAAATGATTCAGAAGATATTTTTTCAACATTACTTGGACACGATTCTAGTCTTAAGTTAGCTATAGAAAAAGCTAAATCTGCTATACTCTATCCTCCAAAAGGTCTTAATACATTACTCATAGGACCTACTGGTGTTGGAAAAAGTACATTTGCTGAAACAATGTACAAATATGCTGTAGAAAGTAGTGTCTTTTCTTCTGAAAGTAAATTTGTTGTATTTAACTGTGCTGAATATGCAGAGAATGCTAACTTACTCTTAAGTAATTTATTTGGTTATGTTAAAGGTTCTTTTACTGGTGCTAATAAGGATAAATTCGGGATAGTCGCACAGGCTGATGGAGGTATATTATTTTTAGATGAAATACATAGATTACCCCCAGAAGGTCAAGAGATGCTTTTTCTTTTGATGGACAAAGGCATATACAGACGATTAGGAGAATCTGATATCGTACATAAAGCTACTGTTTTTATTGTGTGTGCCACAACAGAAGATATACATTCTTCTCTACTTGGGACTTTTTTAAGAAGAATCCCAGTTACAATTAACCTACCTTCTTTACAGGATAGGTCCTTAAAAGAAAGATTATCTCTTATTAAATATTTCTTTATTATAGAATCTAAATATACTAATGCAACTATAAGAGTTCACAAAGATGTAATTAAATCTTTACTTCTTTATGATTGTTTTGGTAATATTGGTCAACTTAAATCTGACATACAACTTATGAGTGCAAGAGCCTTTTTAAATTATAAGACTGGTTTAAAAGAGAATATAGAAATAGATTTGTCCCTTGTTCCTGATTACATCTATACTGGTCTTTTAAAATTGAATGAAAATCGCAGTAATCTAAATAAATTATCAGAACTTGATTACATGCTTTTTTATGAATTTAATGGTAACAATTTAGAGGTTGAATATACAAAAGAACTGTCTAAATACAATATAGATACACCAAATAATGGGTTTAAATATTCTACAGAGATTCCTTATCTAGAAAATGATATAAGGAGTATGTTTATAAATTACATGGAGAAATACTCTACAAAATTACTTTCAATATCTTCAGTAACTCACTCTGATTATACAAGTAATGAAATTTTTAAGGTAATTAATCCAAAGATTTACTATGCTGTTGAACATTCTTTAAAAGAAGCTGAAAAAATATCGAGAAACAAATACACAAAACAAACTTATATCGCTCTTTCAATGCATATAAGTGCACTTATAGAAAATATAAATCAAGACACATATAATCCTAAGTACAATCTATATAATGATAAAATTTTCTTAGATAAAGATTTAAATATAGCTAAAATAGTTTTAAGTATAATTGAAAACGACTTACAAACATCTTTACCTAAAGATGAGGTAAAATTTATATCCATGTTCCTAAATAGCACATATCTTGAACCAAATAATCAATCTGAAAATATAGGTGTCATAATACTTGCTCATGGAAATTCAACAGCCAGTAGTATGTGTGATGTAGCAAATTCATTACTTGGTACAAATCACTGTAATGCAATTGACATGCCTCTTGATGTAAAGGTAAGTACTATACTCGATAAAGCTATAGAATTGGTAAAAGAATGTGATGAAGGCAAGGGAGTGCTTCTTTTAACAGATATGGGCTCTCTTATAGCTTTTGGAGAACTTATTTCAGAAAAAACAAAAATTAGAATACGTTCTATTGAGATGGTGTCTACCCCAATAGTTTTAGAAGCAGTAAGAAAAAGTACACTACCAGAAATGACTTTGGATGAATTAGCTAATTCTTTAAGTTCTTTAAATCCATATATTGGACGAGCTGCAATTGACTCAACAGAAATAAATTATCCTGAGAAATCAAAAGAGTATGCCATAATAACGACTTGTATAACGGGTTATGGTTCAGCTATGAAGATAGCAGATTTTATAAACTCTTCACTTAAAAGTATCAATAAGTACAATATTAATTTAGTTCCTCATAATATAGAGAGTTTTAAAATGTATAGGAATAAATTTAGTAATACTAAAATCTTGGCAGTTGTTGGCAGTGTAGATTTTAATGTAGCTAATACCCCATTTATACACATAGAGGAACTCCTAAATGGGTATGGTCTAGATATGTTAAACAAGATAATAGAAGGTACATTTAACGCCAATAGTATTACTAATATAAAAGAAACAAATCTATCATATAACAGCTTAATAATAAATTTTATGTCTCAAAACTTAGAGCTTTTAGACTCAGTTAAGTTATTCAACTATGTCAATTCATCATTATTTTCACTAATAGAATTAATAGATGAAGGTCTAAAAAGTAAGTTTAAGCTAGGATATATACTTCACTGTTCTTTTATGATAGAAAGATGTTTTAAAAATGCAACTTTTCCATATAATAACATTAATGAGTTAATTAGTAAAAATTATGAATTGTATAATTTAATACATGAGGCCTTTAAGCCAACAGAAGCTTATTTTAATATTTCAATACCAGATGAAGAAATTGCTTATATAATAGATATGATTAATGAGTATCTAGATAAATAAAACTTACAGCACCTACTTTGTGCATGTTAATTAATATATGAAACGGAGGATGAGATTTTGAAAAGAAAAATTAAACAGTTAATAGTACTTGCATTAATTTTTATATTTATAACTCCTGGCTTTGCGTTTGCAGATACTCCACCAGTACCAAACTCTTCAAGAGCTGCACTACTTATAGACCAGGAAACTAAAAGAATATTATTTGAAAAAAACAGTGATGAAAAGATGCCTCTAGCAAGTTTAAGTAAGATGATGACTTTTTTACTTGCAATAGAAGCAGTCAATAAGAATCAAGTAAAAGAAACTGATATGGTAAAGATAGACAAGTCTACAGCTTCAGTAGGTGGGTCTACTTGTAAACTTAAAGATGGTGATGAAATATCTCTAGGAGAGCTTATGCAAGGTCTTATGCTTGTATCAGGAAATGATGCTGCTATGGCTATAGCAAAGTATGTTGGTAAAACTGAAAAGAATTTTGTAAATATGATGAATAAGAAAGCTGAAGAAATAGGAATGATTGATACGTATTATTTTAATCCAAATGGGCTTCCTATATATACTGACCCAGAGCATAAGGAAGCACCTATTGAGAATATATCAACAGCTCATGATATAGTAGAGCTTGGAAAGTATATGTATGACCATTATGAAAATCAAGTTACTAGAATAACTACTATGCAAGTGTATAATGATACTAAGAAAGATTTTACACACTATAACACAAATCCACTACTTGTTTCAGTTCCTGGTGTTGATGGAATAAAGACAGGTTATACAGATAATGCTGGATATTGTCTTGCATTTTCTATGATGGTACCTAAAGATGCTAAAAATGAAAGAAATCATAGATTAATAGGTGTTGTCCTTGGCGATGGTAATAAAAAGAATAGAATTTCTTCTTCTGCTACTTTATTGAAGTATGGTAAAGATAATTTCTATTCTAAGAAGATAGCTCATAAGGGAGATGTTATAGAAACTCCTTGTGTTGATGGTGTTGATGATTTTAAGATAACTGTTAAGGTCGATAAAGATTTATATGGAGTTGTTTCAGATAATGAGAATATCCATCCTAAGATAGTGTTCAAAAATATGAGTTATCCTATTCATAAGGGAGATATTGTTGGTGTTGCAAAGTATTATAATGATTCTGGCAAGTTTGTTGGTAGTGTTGATGTGAAAAGTGAAAGTAATATAGGATGTATTCCTTTGAAGGATAAGATTAAGATTAAGGTTGCTAAGATAAATAGAAAGCTTGAGGTTAAAAATTCTGTTTGTTTTAAGGCTTAGGTTAGATGAGATTTATGAAAGACTCCACTTTATGGTGGGGTTTTTTGTTTTATACAAAAAATTAAAATAGTGGCAACAATTGAGGATGTGAGGGAGAGTTGCCACTATTTTGTATAGGGTATTATATTATGTTTTTAAGCTAGTTTTACTATCTTCTATGTTTATATAATAACTCTTGTGTGTGAATTTAATAGATAATTCATATGAAAATTATGTGAAGTTTTGCATTAAATTACACTTTAAACATATCTCTTAAATAGTTACTTATATCTCTAGATTTTATAAATTCTTTAATTAATTGTTTTCTTAAAGTATTCATAAAAAATCGCCTTTTCAACATTTGATTATAGTTAAACAGTTACCATAAATAAAACTTTTATTACTCTCGAAGCTCAAATTATTTTACATTACTTATTATCCCTTTTACTTTATAGAATAAGTTGTATATACACTTATAAAAAAGCACCTTATACTATAAATTTATTATTTTATAGGAAAGGTGCTTTTATTAATAATTTTTACTATAAACTTGATATATTAGAATTTAAACTAATAATTTAAATTTAAATATCTAATTTATCATAAAATTCAATAATCTTTGAAAAATATTTATTGGAGCTGTATATGCTTCTACTTCTACTTCTGCTGCTATTCCTGCATTATATCCTGCTTTCGCTGCATATCTTACTTCATATGTTCCTGGTGATAACCCTGTTATCTCTGTTTCTCCTGTTACTACACTTGTCCAATCTTGATCTGTTTTTAATTTATATTCCATTGCATCTGTCACACCAGTTATTTTTCCATCATTATCATCCGCTGTTGTTGGTGATGTTGCTGACAATCCTGTTGGAGCTCCTTGCTCCTGATTTGCTACATATGCTTTTACTTCTACTTCTGCTGCTATTCCTGCATTATATCCTGCTTTCGCTGCATATCTTACTTCATATGTTCCTGGTGATAGCCCTGTTATCTCTGTTTCTCCTGTTACTACACTTGTCCAGTTTTGTTCTGTTTTTAATTTATATTCCATTGCATCTGTTACACCAGTTATTTTTCCATCATCATCAGCTGCTGTTGTTGGTGATGTTGCTGATAATCCTGTTGGAGCTCCTTGCTCCTGATTTGCTACATATGCTTTTACTTCTACTTCTGCTGCTATTCCTGCATTATATCCTGCTTTCGCTGCATATCTTACTTCATATGTTCCTGGTGATAGCCCTGTTATCTCTGTTTCTCCTGTTACTACACTTGTCCAGTTTTGATTTGTTTTTAATTTATATTCCATTGCATCTGTCACACCAGTTATTTTTCCATCATTATCATCCGCTGTTGTTGGTGATGTTGCTGACAATCCTGTTGGTGCTCCTTGTTCTTGGTTTGCTACATATGCTTTTACTTCTACTTCTGCTGCTGTCCCCGCATTATAACCTGTTTTCGCTGCATATCTTACTTGATACACTCCTGCTGATAATCCTGTTATCTCTGTTTCTCCTGTTCTTACACTTGTCCAGTTTTGTTCTGTTTTTAATTTATATTCCATTGCATCTGTCACACCAGTTATTTTTCCATCATTATCATCCGCTGTTGTTGGTGATGTTGCTGACAATCCTGTTGGTGCTCCTTGTTCTTGGTTTGCTACATATGCTTTTACTTCTACTTCTGCTGCTGTCCCCGCATTATAACCTGTTTTCGCTGCATATCTTACTTGATACACTCCTGCTGATAATCCTGTTATCTCTGTTTCTCCTGTTCTTACACTTGTCCAGTTTTGTTCTGTTTTTAATTTATATTCCATTGCATCTGTCACACCAGTTATTTTTCCATCATTATCATCCGCTGTTGTTGGTGATGTTGCTGACAATCCTGTTGGTGCTCCTTGTTCTTGGTTTGCTACATATGCTTTTACTTCTACTTCTGCTGCTGTCCCCGCATTATAACCTGTTTTCGCTGCATATCTTACTTGATACACTCCTGCTGATAATCCTGTTATCTCTGTTTCTCCTGTTCTTACACTTGTCCAGTTTTGTTCTGTTTTTAATTTATATTCCATTGCATCTGTTACACCAGTTATTTTTCCATCATCATCAGCTGCTGTTGTTGGTGATGTTGCTGACAATCCTGTTGGTGCTTCTTGTTCTTGGTTTGCTACATATGCTTTTACTTCTACTTCTGCTGCTGTCCCCGCATTATAACCTGTTTTCGCTGCATATCTTACTTCATATGTTCCTGGTGATAGCCCTGTTATCTCTGTTTCTCCTGTTACTACACTTGTCCAGTTTTGATTTGTTTTTAATTTATATTCCATTGCATCTGTTACACCAGTTATTTTTCCATCATTATTTGCTGCTGTTGTTGGTGATGTTGCTGACAATCCAACTGGTGCAATTTGATCTTGATCTTGACCATTTTCTTTTATTGTTATTTCTGTTATTGCTCCTGCATTATATCCTGGCTTTGCTGCATATCTTACTTCATATATTCCTGGTGATAAATCTGTTATTTCTGTTTTCCCTGATTCTACTTTTATCCAATCTTGATTTGTTTTTAGTTTATATTCCATTGCATCTGTTACACCAGTTATTTTCCCATCATTATTCGCTTCTGATGGTGCTATTACTTCCAAACTTCCAGGAGCTTCTTGCTCTTGATCTTCTGCATATGCTGGTATTTCTATTTCTTTTATTGCTCCTGCATTATATCCTGATTTTGCTGTATATCTTACTTCATATATACCAGGTGATAATCCTGTTATCTCTGTTTTTCCTGATTCTACTTTTATCCATGCTGAATTTGTTTTTAATCTATATTCCATTGCATCTGTTACACCACTTATTACTCCATCACTATTTGCTGCTGATGTTGGTGATGTTGCAGTTATCCCTGTTGGAGCAGCTTGATTTTTATTACTTGAAGAACTTCCTCCTGATGAACTTCCTCCTGAAGATGAACCTCCTCCATGTGAACCTCCTCCACTTGAAGAACTTCCTCCTGATGAGTTAGAACTTGGATTATTTCCACTTATAGATGGAGAATTATCTCCTTTAACAGTACTTATTGTACCCTTATTATCTATAGTAGTTCCTTTAGAATTATTTGTAACTGTAGTTATCTTTCCACCATTAGTCACTTTTACTTGACTTGCTCCAGATGCTACTGTTAAACTACCAATCTCACCTTTAGAATTATTCTCTATCTTAGCTCCATTTTTATCATTAACCTTTAAGTTAGTTATTTTTCCATAGTTAATGAAAGTCCCATCTTTAACATCATCTATAACTACATCATCTACTTTTGCATAGTTGTTTACATCCCCATTAGGCATGTTGATAGTTACAGTCTTTGTATATGTACCATTTAAGTTTACTGTTACTGCTTTATCAGTTTGTATTGTAAATGCTTCTTTAACTTCACTATTCGGTTTAAAGTTTATAACATCATTAGCAGTAGCTTTATCTACAGCTGATTTTAACTCAGAAATTGTTTTAGCTTCAACTGTGCTTACTTCTTGTAATGATTTCATTTCATTAAATGCTGTCTCATTGCCATTTCCGCCAACTTTAGTTATTTTGTCAAAACTCTTAGAGTTTACTAAAGATTTTTGTGAAGCTGATAAATTCTTTCCAACTAGAACTACTGGTGATTGGTTTTTAGCTCCTAATACACCTACTGCTAATGCATCTATAAGTTGGTCTTGTTTAGCCATACCATCTTTAGTTACATATGCATTTTTTAAATCTGTCTTTTTATAGAACTCTTTTACTACTTTTGCATTTGTATCATTTCTATCTGTTCCACCTAATCTTGTACTATTTGGCAGTTTATTTTTAACAGCTTCAGAAACTGAACTCTCCCCACCAACTACATAAGATTGAGTTATTCCTGCATCTTTTATAAACTTATCTGCAACTGCTGTTCCATTTTTAGAATCAGCAAGTATTACTGGCATGTTGTTTTGAGCAGCTGGTGCTCCCACACTTACTGCATCTGCAAGCCCTTTTTCGCCATTAACTACAGCTATTTTTTTAACATCACTTATGCCATCTAATCTCTTAGCTAATTCTAAAGATGTTTGGTATCTTTCAGCTCCAGAGATTCTTTCAAAAGATATTTTCAAATCTTTTATTTGTTTTTCTATATTTGTACTTAATACAGAAGTTCCACCTATTAAGTATATTTTTTTAGCTTTTAATCTTTGTATTTCTGCTTTTGTCTTATCATTTAATTTATCTTTACCTGTTAAAAGTATTGGAGCATTTTTTGCCTTTGCAAATGGTGTTGCAGATAAGGCATCTGCTATAGATGAGTCATTTACTACTACTACTTCATCAGCATTTTTCCATCCATCTTGACTTATTTTAACAGCAGTCTCATATCTTTCTTGTCCTGTTAAATTTGTTGCTACAGTTTGTGCACTAGCTATCCCTGCTGTTGAACTTCCAGCTATCATTGTAACTGTAATCATAGCAGCAATCTTCTTTGGTATTTTCATTATATTTTTCCCCCTTGTCCATTTGATAACACTTAAATTTTTCAGCTTTGTTCCCGTTCTAATTCTAAGGGATACTTAATGCCTAATTTTAAAGAGGTTTTCTAACTATAATGATTTCATAATTAATATATAATTTATTTACTATTTTTTTATATTGTAGTTATAATAAAGGAATAAAGAAATTTTCTAATTAATTGAAAAATTAGTAAATTTAGACTTTAAAGTGAATTTAATTTTTTTGTTAATGAATTGTGGTAAAAAAGAGAATTTTGCACAAAAAAAGTAGCCTTTAGAATTAAAAGTACTACTTTATTTGCAAATAAATTTTATTATTTATACTTGTAATTATATATTAAATAACCAATTTTATCCATATGAAAAATAAATAATTATGATGTTTTTTTAATTATTCTTTATATTTTAATTTAAATTCAAATTACTTTTATAAAGATAATATAAAATTCTATCATTCCATCACAAATTTCAACCCTGTATCCAAAATTATTTTCTTCAAGTATAGTTCTCACTATAGTAAGACCAAGACCCGTGCCAGAAAGTTCTTTACTTCTCGACTTCTCTAAAACATAAAAAGGCTTCCATATATTCTCAATATCATCTTCCATATCATAATCTATACCATTTTTTATAGATAACACAACATTCTCATTCTCTTTAAAAAGATTAATCTCTATTTCATTATTACTAGTATACTTTATCGCATTGCTAATCAAATTATTAAATATAATATCTATACTATCTTTATCTGAACTTATTCTAAGTTCTTTATCATCTATACTACACTTAACTTTTATACTACCTCTATCAATTAAAAGCTCATAGTTTTTTAAACTTTTATACAATCTCTCTTTTAAATCCACTGGATGCAAATTAACTTCTCTTTTCTCATATTTTGCCCAATATAAAAGAGTATTTATTGTATTAGTCATATTTTCTGCCTGCTCAATTATTGTATCAGTATAAGTACCATCATCCAACCCATCTTTCATCCCTATCGCATATGCTTTTATGAGTGCTATTGGAGTTTTCATTTCATGAGATGCATCTGATATAAAAGATTTTAGATTCTTATTTCTCTTATTCAATTCATTATGTGCTTTTTCAAGTTTTACACTCATTATGTTTATACTGTAAGCTAATTCCTCTATTTCATCATTAGTTTTTATTGCTTCAGTCCTAAAATTTAATTCAGATATATCTTTAGATAGAAGCTTTAATTTTTCCATAGGTCTTATAATTCTGTTTGATAATATAAATATAAGTATAGTCATTATGACTACTGAAAAGATTCCCATAATTATATTAAATCTATTTACAATCCCAATAGTTTCTTCAGAATGTTCTATAGGTATAGATATGGCAAACAAGTAATTATCTTTCTTCATAAATTTTACAAGTAGACTATATTTCGTTTTACCCTGATTATATATTTTATTTATACTTTTATTATCAATATTTTTTAAGCTATCTTCTTCAATCCAAAATTTATTTAAACTTAGACCTTTCTTCCAAAATTCACTTAACAAATCTTGATTTATTTTATCTATATTACCTTTATCTTTGTAATTCTTATCTAATTCTATATATACAATAGCTGTATTATTTTTTGCTTCAATCGAATCAATATCTGATTTTAATTTATTTATATCGTTATGTTTGATTTTATCTGCAATATTATCCAATACATTTCTTTTCTCGTGTAAATAATATCTATGAATAAACATACTATTTATAGTTATAGACATTATATAAACAGCTACAACTACTATAGATATGCTTATGGACAATTTTTTGTTTAGTTTAGTCATCAAAATCCTCCAGACTATACCCTAACCCTCTGTAAGTTTTTATTATGTCCTCCCCTATTTTCGCCCTTAACCTTCTTATATGAGTATCTACTGTTCTAAAATCCCCATCATAATCCAAGCCCCATACTAAATCTAAAAGTTTCTCCCTAGATAAAACAATCCCCTTATTATTAATTAAACAACGCATTAATTCTAATTCTTTTTTAGTCAATATCAGCTCTTTCTCATTTTTAAAAACTTTATTTGCACTAAAATCTATTTTTAAATCTTTAATATTAATTGTATCTTTATAATTTACTAATTTCTTAGCCCTTATTATCAAAACTCTAGGGTCAAATGGTTTTTTAATATATTCATCTGCTCCTATATTGAGTGCTTCTATTTCATCTTCACTCTGACTTTTGGCCGTCAACATAAGAACTTTTGTATTACTATTTTCCTTTATCTCTTTGCAGACCTCTATTCCATCAATTACTGGCATCATCCAGTCTAGTACTGCTAAGTCTATCTTATTCTCATAAAAAATATCTAATGCTTCTTCTCCATTTTTTGCAGTAAGTACATTAAAGTTTTCCTTTTTAAAATATGCACAAAGTATCTTAAGCATGCTAACTTCATCATCAGCAATTAATATGTTCATCTATTCACACCCCTAAAATTTATTATCATATTTCATATTATATCCATTGTTTCAATTATATAAAATACATGTTACAAGAAGTTTACAATTATTTATAATATATTAATTACATATAATTGCTATCTTTTTGAGTCAACTTAAAATTTTATATCCAAATAAAAAAGTACCTCATCTAGATTAAAAATCTTTCTGAGATACTTTTTAAAAGATTATATAGTGTAGCTTGTATAACCTTAAAAATCAATCTATTATAAATTTAATTACCCTAATCACTATACTTTTTACTACTCTCTTATAAATTTAATCAACCTATTTATAATCCTCTTTGACTATATAGTATATATATTTAAAATAATCCTACAATACCTGTAATAGCTCCCACTACTATTAATATAAACATTATTTTTATTGGAGAAAGCCCTTTCTTTAAAGCAAAAAGTACTAATAAGGTAAGCACCAAAGGAATTAGTCCTGGGAATATCTTATCAAGTAAATCCGTTTGAAGACTAAACTTAAAATCTCCACTAGTATAACTTATTGGTGTGGATAAATTAATAAATCTACCTACAAGCCCTCCCATAACTAAAGTTCCTAGTATAGAAGCTCCTTCTATAACCTTATTTACTATTCCACCTTGAAGTATACTTTCAACAGATTTTTTACCATACTTATATCCACTTGTCCACATTCCAAAAGAAATTGAAGTCATTATTACATATTGAGCTATTACAAATAGTATAGGTCCTGCGATTGACGCTCCTCCTTCAGTTAAACCAATACAAACAGCTAATACTATTGGTGTTATAACTCCCTGAGTTAGAGTATCACCAATACCTGCTAATGGACCCATCAGGCCTGTTTTTATGGCATTCATACCATCGCCACTTATCTCATCTGCACCATTAGCTTTTTCTTCTTCCATTGCTATTGTTATTCCATGTATAACACATCCACATATAGGTTCTGTATTAAAAAAAGCCAGATGAGTTTCAACTTCTTGTTTTAACTCTTCCTTATCTGGATATAATTTTTTAAGTACTGGTAACATTGAATGTGAAAATGCAGTTGATTGTAACCTTTCATAATTATAATTAGACTGTGCAAAGAAAAACCATCTTAGCCATGATTTTATTACATCTCTCTTACTTAACGTTTTCTTAGACACTTCACTTTTTGTATCTGACATAATATTTTCCCCCTCTCATGTATTTAAAATGTAGCACTATCTTTTCCGTACTTAATTGAAGTAATCGTAAGAGCAAGTATTACCCCAATAACAGATATTACTATTATATCCACTTTAAAATAAACAGCCATCAATATTCCTAATATGAAAAAGGGCATCGTAAATTTATTTCCAATCAATTTTAAATTCATAGCAATTCCAAGTGCTGGTAACATCGCTCCAATTACATTAAATACATGAAGTACATTCTCATTCATTACTTCCAACATACCATCTATAGCATTTGGACCAAAATAAACCACTAATAATGCAGGTATAAAACTCATTGCAAATAATAGTATCTGTGGTGGAACTATATTTATAAACGCTACCTTGTCGACATTACCCTTTTGAACTTCCTTATCAGCCCAATGTGCAAAAAAAGAATTTACTGTCATTTTTCCAATCCAAAGTACAGTTGCGACAGTACCTAATGGGACAGCTATTGCCATTGCAGTACTTACATCTAGCTTAGATGCTATAGCTAAAGCAGTCCCCACATATCCTGCAAAAGCTGGGTCTCCCATCTGTGCCCCTCCTGCTGATATAAAACCTAAATATATCATATTTATACCCGCTCCTATAATTGCTCCTTGGACAGGGTCTCCTAATATAATTCCTGTTACAAATCCTGCTAACAAAGGTCTATTCCATGTAAAAAATCCAACATAAGTCAGCCATGGACTCCAAGAAAGATAATAAAAAATTGCTATTAATACTGCTTGAATTAGTGAAATTTGCATAGACTTCCTCCTTATTTATTTCTAAAGATTCAAAAGATAGTATTTTTATAATAAAGTTCCTACATCAATTTTTTTTGCATCTGGTACTATTTGTATAAAGCACTTAATATCCTTTGATATTAGTTCTTTAAATATTTCTTTTTCTTCATCTGATACAGATATATTTTTATAAAAACTTCTTCTCCCAAGTCCAGCTCCCATACCCCCAACGTTTAGCTCTTTTAAATCTACTCCATTGTTTACTAAACCCAAAACAGTTTTAGGGTATTTAACTAAGACGATTAAATTTTCATCCCCATTATATGATTTTAATACCTCAGCACCTGACTCTACATCATGTACCTCAACCTTAACAGTTGATGGTGCTGCCATTTGTAAAACTTGAACTATGAATGGGTCTTTTACAACCAAATCATCCACTATTACTATCCTTTTTGCTGATGTAATCTTACACCAAGCAGTAATCACCTGACCATGTATCAATCTATCATCAATTCTTGTTAATGCTATATTACTCATAATAATTCCTCCAATTTTTAATTTATTTTATATATTTAAAGCTGCTTTTACATCTTTAATCCCTGATGCTCCAACCTCTTCACATAAATTTTTCAACTCTATTAACTTCATGTTCTCTCTGTTTAAAAATAATTCTAAAAGCATAGGTAAATTTACACCTGTTAAACATTCCAAGTCACATACTTTAGCAAACTTATTTATTACAATCGCAGATGTATTAAATGGAGTTCCACCATAAAAGTCAAGCAATAATAAAACACCTTCATCTTTATATTTTTCAATTTCATTTTCTAATCTTTTACTAAAATCATCTATACTGTCACCATGGTTTAATCCTAAAGTTTCTACTTTTTCCTGTTTACCTACTATTAATTCAGCACTTTCTAACATTGCTTTAGCCATATTTCCATGTGCAGCTATAACTATTCCTGCCATATGAATCATACCTTTCTTAACTAAACTTTTTTATATAGATTATAGATTATTACTCTAGCATTCTAATCTAATTAGCTACATTAATCATTATCTTACCAAAGAAGATATCTCTTTTGTATATTTTTTCAAAATAAGATGGCACTTCGTCCAAGTTTATTCTATGTGTTACTAATTTTTCAACATTCATGTCCCCTTTCTGCATGTGATATAACCCAGCACTCCATTCTTTTCCTGGAAATGGGAATGAATTTCCAAACCAAGTTCCCTTTACGGTTAATTCACTTCTTACTATCTTCTCAAATTGTTCTCTAGTCAAAGCTACATCTCCATATGGTACACCTGCATACAGTACTGTCCCTCCTTTTTTGGCTAACAACAATACTTGACCGCATGTCATTGGAGTTCCTGCTGATTCAATAACAACATCTGCTCCAGCCCCATTAGTTAAATTTTTTACTTCATTTATAAGATTCTTGTCTTTTGCATTTATACAAATATCTGCTCCTAACTCTTTTGCTAGTTCTAATTTTTCATCAAATACGTCCACAGCTATTATTTTTGTAGAACCAAATATCTTTGCCCATTGTATTGAGAATAATCCTATTGGTCCTGTTCCAAGTACCACAACAGTATCTCCAACTCTAGTCTCTGACCTGAAAAGACCATGTCCTGCTATACATACTGGTTCTAAAGCAGCAGCTGTTTCATAGCTTATTTCATCTGGTATTTTTATTAAATTTCTTTCTTTTACCTTTGTATACTCAGCGAAACACCCTCCAAGTTCTTTATTTCCTATTATCGATACATTATTGCATCTCGAATATAATCCTTTTTTACATTCATCACACTCAAAGCATGGCATCGCTGGGCAAACAGCAACTCTATCTCCTATTTTAAAATTTTTCACTTCTGAACCAATCTGAGCTACTTCTCCAGAAAATTCATGACCTAAAATTTCGCCTACCATATGTGGACCTGTCTTTGAATACTTCGATATATCAGAACCACATATTCCAGCTACTTTTACTTTAACTATTACATCATCTTTTTCTAATATTTTTGGTACCTCTACATCTTCAATTCTTGTGTCTCTTATACCATAGAATCTAACTGACTTCACTATTAATCACCCCTATTATTTATTCTATTTAATATCATTTTATATGTTAAATATATAAAGCAATTTTCATGCCAATATATGTAAATACTGTTTTCATGCGGTTTGTCAAATTATCATTAAATGTGTGTTAAAGTGTGTCAAAAATTATTTATATTAAAGCATATGTGTGTCAATGTAAATGACACTCACCTTCTACACTAAGTCTTTTATTATAAAACCCATAAAATGTACTTTTTTTATTATTTTTATAAAAATGTTCGGAAATTTTACTTCTATTTGTGATATAATATTAAATATAAGGTATCAATATAAATTTTCATGCGAATATCAGAACTTTTTTGACACTAATGCCTTATTCAATATAATAATTTAACTTTTTGGAGGTTGTTTATGAAAAAAGTGTATCAAGGAAAGACTAAAGATGTTTTTGAACTAGATAATGGAAATTACTTACTTAAATTTAAGGACGATGTAACTGGTAAAGATGGTGTATTTGACCCAGGTGAAAATAGTGTAGGTCTAAGTATAGATGGAATTGGTAGAGCTAATTTAGAGACATCTGTTAAGTTTTTTGAAATTCTAAACAATGCTGGAATTAAAACTCATTATGTAGGTGCTAACTTAGAAGAAGCAACTATGGAAGTTCTACCAGCAAAAGTTTTTGGTAATGGATTAGAAGTTATTTGTCGTTATAGAGCTGTTGGTAGTTTCTTACGTCGTTATGGTTCATGCGTTGAAGAAGGTGCTAAACTAGATTGTTATGTAGAAGCAACTTTAAAAGACGATGACCGTTGTGACCCACTTATAACATCTGAAGGTTTAGAAGCTTTAAATATTATGACTCAAGCTCAATTTGATTCAATGAAAAGTATGACTCAAAAAATTTCTAATATAGTTCGTGATACTATAGCTGAAAAAGGACTTGAGCTTTATGATATCAAATTTGAATTTGGATTCTACAATGATGAAGTAATATTAATAGATGAAATAGCATCTGGAAATATGCGTGTTTATAAAGATGGTGTAATAGTTGACCCTATGGATTTAACTGCTCTTTTATTAGCAAAATAATACATAGTATATACATATAATTTTCAAATATAATAAACTTATAAAAAAAGCTATGAAATGAAGACTTTTTAAATGTTAATTATTTTAAAATATTTAAAAAATCTTTACTTTCATAGCTTATTTAAATTAATTCATTCTAATTAGTAGATAGTAACTTTAAACCTACAATCCCTACCACAATAAGACCTATACATGCAATTCTAGCTATACTGATAGGCTCATTTAATATAGTAATCCCCACAATAGCTGTACCAACTGTACCAATTCCAGTCCATATAGCATATGAAGTTCCAAGTGGAAGATGTTTAAGTGCTAATGATAAAAAGTAAAAACTTATAATCATTCCAACAATAGTAAGTATACTTGGAGTCAATCTAGAAAATCCATGCGAATTTTTTAGTTGAAAAGCCCAAAAAACCTCAAACAAACCTGCAATAAATAAAAATAACCATTTCATAAAATCATCCCTCTCATCAAATTTCTCATTTTTTACAAATAAAATAACCTGAGAAATATTCTAAAATATCTCCCAGGTTTTTATCCTTCCGTGTTCACAGTAAAACTATGCTGTGGGTTTTATCTTGGACCAGACCAATCATTAATAATTGCGGAACCCTATAAAACTCTATTAATTATTCTATTGTATTTATAATAATACTATCAACATATATAAGAAAAGTCAATATATGGATACAACAGATAATTATAATAATATCTATGTACTTTTTTAGATATACTTATAAGTCCTTTTCTTACCTCTTTATGGAAATCTAAGAATATCTAATTTTTATTTAATATGTTATAATAACATAAAAATATTGAAAGGAGTAATTTCTATGAATTCTTATAAAATTGCAGTATGTCAGATGATAACTACAGAAAATAAAATTGAAAATATCAATCATGCTGTAGAAATGGTAACAGAAGCTGCCATCAATGGAGCTAAAATTGTGATTTTGCCAGAAATGTTTAACTGTCCATATGAAAATAAATATTTTCCTAAATTTGCTGAAGAATATCCAGGTGAAACAACAGCGGTATTGAGTAAGTTAGCCGAAAAACATGGAATCTATCTAGTTTCTGGTAGTATACCAGAATTAGAAGATAGAAAAATCTATAATACTTGCTATGTATTTGATAAAAATGGAACTCTAATTGGAAAACACCGTAAAATGCACTTATTTGATATTGAAGTTACAGGAAAGGTTAGCTTTAAAGAATCCGATACTCTTACAGCAGGAAATGATGTTACTGTAATAGATACTGAGTATGGAAAAGTTGGTATAGCTATTTGTTATGACATTCGATTCCCTGAATTATCACGTTTAATGGCTCTTAAAGGTGCTGAAATCGTTATCTTACCTGCTGCGTTTAATATGACTACTGGCCCTGCTCATTGGGAGTTATCTATAAGAATGCGTGCTTTAGATAATCAAATATTCTATGTTGGTGCTGCACCTGCTAGAAATAAAGATGCTTCCTACATAGCTTATGGTAATTCAAGAATTTCAGACCCTTGGGGAAAAATTATTGCTCAAGCTGATGAAAAGGAATGTATTATTTATGCTGATATTGATAGAGATTTAATTCCTGACATAAGACAGCAATTACCATTGCTTAAACATAGAAGAACAGACTTATATGAACTTAAAACTTTGAAATATTAAACATATAATAGAAGAGGCTGTCGCATGAGCAAATTAAATTTGTTCTGCAATAGCTCCTTCTGCTTGTATATTAACAAATACTACTCTCTTCACTACATTCCATAGTTTTGACTTAACAAATAAATCATTATCTTACTGTCAATTACATTTACTTGATGACATTTCTATTGCTTTGAAGATATACATTTTTTAGGGCATATAAGTTGACAAGCTCCGCAGTCAACACATACAGATTCATTGATTATTCTTTTTTCTTCTAATTTTGTTATACACCCAACCTTACACACTCTCTCGCAAGAGCCACAACCTATACAATTAGATTTATTGATTCTTCTTGGCATAATTCTCTCCTTAAACTTAAAATATGTTTTATAAAGTTTGTTTACAAGACTCAACTGTAATTTCTAACACTCTTGTTAAAAAAGGAAATTTATCTGCCATCATTTTAAAATCACTTCCTTCTTTTAAGAATCTGGCTTTTCCTTCAAGTAAAAATCCTGTTCCCATGTATCTATATCCCATTACCTCGTGACTACCAATAGTTAATTTAACTTTAGAGTTGATATTTATATTTTCCTCTGTTTTAATCATTGCAGCTGCTGGAATTAAAATTTTATTTTCATCAGCAAGAACTATATAACTATTCCAAGTATTAGATACATGAGCCTCGCTATTGTTATAAGTTACTATGGAAACTACGCCTTCATTATTTAATACTTCGAAAAACTTTTCTGTAAACATCTTATATTTCCTCCTGTATATTAAGAATAATTTTTAAATTGATGAATATTTAAAAGATATATTAAAGATATTTATTATCGCCGATATATCTTGTCTTTAATTATAATATAATAGTTTTTATACTATGTCAATGATAAAAATTATATTATTTTATAAGATTTGATAATAAGGTAATGGGTTGAATGATAATTAATAATAATGTATTATTAAAGATATTATTTTAGAGAAGGAGTTTTGCTGTAATGAAGTTTTCAATAGGAGTAGAATATGCACTACATTGTTTATTATATATGGTAAATTTAGAAGAAGGTAAATCTGTTGGAATCAGAGATTTGGCAACATTTCAAGGAATATCAGAGACTTATCTATCGAAAATATATGCTAAATTAAGTAAATCAGGAATAGTAAAATCTGTTCCAGGAGTAAAAGGTGGGTATACATTAGCTCGTGATGCAAAAGATATAACATTTTGGAATGTTATTGAAGCAGTAGAGGGAAAGGAATCATTCTTCCAATGTGCAGAAATTAGACAAAATAACATATTATTAGATAAGGAAAATTTACCAGATACACATACTAAGTGTCCTTGTTTAATAAAAGTAGTAATGTTAGAAGCTGAAAATGAAATGAAAAATTACTTGAATAATAAGACTTTATCATGGTTATATAATCAAGTATATAATAATATACTTCCTAAAGAGATGGAAAAAGCTACAATAGAATGGTTTAAAAATACTGAAAAATGATTTATTAGAGAGGTTACGTACTAGAAAATAGCACCACACCCTTTTTATAGTATGTAACTTCCATCTTGATTACTAATCTATCCACTAATAAATATATATCATTATCTTATTAAATATCCTTAATGTTTTCTTTCATCATACCTTCCAACTTTACATTTGAATTATGAATACTTTATTTGGTATTATTATAATTCCTAAATAAATATTATTTTTTGTAGATACTTGCTCTTTTAGGCTCATTTGAATTTATTATTCTCTTATTTAAAACTATATAAAACAAAATTAGTTGATATGTCAATTATATTTTAATCCAATATAAAAAGCAATAATAATTGATATATCAACTAATTAATGTATATTCATTCGTTTTTATAAGTTTTTATAATTTATCTGATTTTTAATCAATCGCCTTACTCAGTTAAATCTTTTCCTTTCTATATATCTGTCCTCCATTCTACATATCTGTTTTCCATTTAAATTATAAGGCTTCATCAGTTAAAGTTTTACATTTACAAGTATTAAATATAAAATATATCTTCATTTAAAATTACCAACAATCATATGCTTGATTTATTTAATATATCAAAATATACTAACTTTAATGATTAAGTTTTGGCATATACCTAAAAATTTGAGAATTTATTGAGATTTTTATACTAAAATTAAACATACTTTAAATGCTTTTATTTAGAAAGGAGAATTTTTATGAACAATAAAATACTTGTTGTAGATGATGAAGAAGGTATAATAACACTCTTAAAAGACTACTTTGAAATGAATGATTATGAGGTCTACACTGCTCAAAGTGGAAAAATTGCATTAGAAAAAATATCTATAAACCCAGATATCATTTTACTTGATATAAATATGCCTGAAATAGATGGGATTGAGGTCTGTAATAGAGTTAGAGATTATGTATCATGCCCTATTCTGTTTCTTACTGCTAAGATTGAAAATGCCGATAAGATAAATGGTTTTCGTGCTGGTGCTGATGATTACATTGTGAAACCTTTCGACTTAGATGAACTTGGAGCTAGAGTATCTGCTCATCTAAGACGTGAACAAAGAAAATCAAATCAAACTAAAATTAAATTTTATAATGATTTAGTAATAGATTATGAGAAAAAGTCGATTTCTATAGATAATAATCTAGTCTCCCTTTCAAAGAAAGAATTTGATATAGTGGAGCTTCTTTCCATGAATCCTGGTCAAGTATTTGATAGAGAAAGAATTTATGATAGAATCTGGGGATACAATAGTAATGGTAATAGCGATGTTATAATGGAACATATTAGAAAAATACGAATCAAATTATCAAAATATACTCTTGAAAATTACATAGAAACAGTATGGGGAGTTGGTTATAAATGGATAAAATAAATGATATGTCACTAAAAAAATCTTTCTTTGTTCTTACCTTATCTTCTCTAATTATAGCATCAATACTTACAGCTCTATCATACATTTTACTTAATAATATATATAAGTCTATACAAGATAAATATTTGGGAACACCTCTACATACAGGGACTATAACCATAATGCAGAATAATATTAACCAGTTCAGTGATTATGATAAAACATTACTTAATATAATTAGTACACTTCAGTTTGTGCTTCCACTTGTATTTTTTATAGGTTTTTTATTATTGGCTGATATAATTTTTTATAGGATAAAATTGAAAACACCTATTGAAATACTCAATAAAGGTGCAATGGAAATATCCCATAATAACTTAGACTTTTGCTTAGAATACAAGAGTAATGATGAATTAGGTAATCTATGCAATGCTTTTGATAAAATGAGGACAGAACTAAAGAAAAACAATATAAATATGTGGACTATGATTAATGATAGAAAACAGCTTAATACTGCTTTTTCTCATGATTTAAGAAATCCTCTAACAGTTCTAAAAGGTTACTCAAATTATTTAACAAAATACATACCAACAGGAAAACTTACTGACGAAAAAATTTTATCAACTACTCAACTTATGTCTGAACATATCAATAGAATCGAATGTTATGTGGAAAATATGAGTAGTTCTCAACGATTAGAAGATTGGGTTGTTTCAAAATCTTTATCAAGTATAGACAAGTTTATAAAAAACTTAGATAGAAATCTATCTATTATTGCTGAACAAGAGAAAAAATCTTTTACACTTACAAACAAAATAAATAATATAAACCTATTGTTTGATGAAAATATTATTCTTAGAGTTATTGAAAATATAATATCAAATGCTTTTAGATATGCGAAAAATAATATATCCATACTTATATATCTTGAACAAGAGCTCCTTACATTTATAATTGAAGATGATGGTATAGGATTTAGTGAAGAATCTCTAAAATCAGCCTTAAAACCTTTCTATAGAGATAAGATTTCAAATAACAACAACATGCACTTTGGTATGGGTCTTTATATATCTAAAATATTATGTGAAAAACATGGTGGCTCTATTTACGTTGAAAATAACTCAGCCAATAGTGCTAAAATTACAGCTAAATTCTCAACAAAAAATTAAAGCAATTTTATAAGATTATTACTTCTCTTCTATAAATTTTGTTAATTAGAATTTATAAAGTATATCCTTTTGAAATAAACTCTTAAATAAATAAAATTAGAAAGTTGAGAAAAAATTGAGTTTTAAAACTTACACTCTTCTTATATAGAAAAGGAGAGTGTTTTTTATGATTATAAAAGCAAAGCAATTATCAAAGATATATGGTTCTGGCAACAATAAAGTTATTGCACTCAATAATGTCAATTTAGAAATAAAATCAGGTGAATTTGTTTCTATAATTGGACCTTCTGGAAGTGGAAAAAGTACGCTTTTACATATTTTAAGTGGTTTAGATAACCCTACCTCTGGGCAAGTGTTACTTGATGATAAAGATATATATAAATATAGTGAAAAAGAATTATCTGCTCTTAGAAGAAAGTCCTTTGGATTCGTTTTTCAGCAGTTTAATCTTTTACCTGTTCTTACAGCATCTGAAAATATTTCAATGCCTGTACTTCTAGATAAGAAACAGCCTGATAAAAAATACTTAAATGAAATCTCGTCATTACTTGGAATCACAGATAGGCTTCACCATCTTCCTCATGAGCTTTCAGGAGGTCAGCAACAAAGAGTTGCAATTGCTAGAGCACTTATTGCAAAACCAAATATAGTATTTGCTGATGAACCCACAGGAAACTTAGACAGTAAAAGTGGTAGTGAGGTTATGAATCTTCTTATCAAAACTTCAAAGCAGTTTGGTAAAACTTTAGTAGTAATCACCCATGATGATAGAATTGCAAAACTTGCTGATAGAAGACTTTCAATTATTGATGGTGTGCTTATGGAGGTGGAATAATAATGAAGAGTTACCTTTCACTTTCAATAAAAGAATTAAAAAACCAAAAACTTATGACTACACTTATTATTATAGCAATAGTACTATCAACCATTATGACGACTGTGATTGGGCAGTCAATTGCTATACTTCAAAATTTAAGAATTGAACAAGCTCGTTCTTTTAATGGTGATAGACATGTATCCTTTCACCAACTTACTAAAAATCAAGTTGATAAAATAAAGAAGGATAATAGAATTTATCAAGCAGGTACTTCAGTAGCCCTTGGTACTAGTAAAATAAAAGATTCTGGCATCTCTGTACTTGTAAAAGAATATGATAAAAAGGGACTTTCCAATTACCCAAAGTTAATGAAATTAAAATCTGGAAATCTTCCTAAAAATGAGAATGAAATAGCTTTAGATGAAAATACACTGAAACTTATGGGCATAAAGCCAAAACTAGGTATGACAATACCTATGAATTTAGATATTTCACTTTTAAAGGACACTATACCAGCATATAATTACACGGCCAACTTTAAATTGAGTGGTATTTTAGAAGATGATTATACTGGATATGCAAGTGGTACAGTAAATGGTATTGTAGGTAAAGGTACATCAGAAAATTTTCTGCCTAAAAGATATACTTTATCCTCATTGGATTTTAAAATAAAACAACAAGACAAGTTCCAAGAAATAGTAAATCAATTAGCCAAAGATATAGGTCTTTCCCACAATTCAATTCAGTATAATTGGATTTATTTAAATGCACTTGGAATACAGTTTGAAAAAGATAATTCTGACAATGACGGTATCTCTATTATTATATTGGTATCTTTATTCATTGCTTTATTAGTTTTATTGGCTTCGGGACTTGTAATCTACAACATTTTAAAAATATCTGTTACAAAGAAAATTAAGGAATATGGAAGTCTAAGAGCAATAGGTGCTGAACCAAATCAACTATATAAGATTATTATTTTACAAATTTTAATCTTATGTGCTATTGCCATACCTATTGGAGCTATAGTTGGAATTATATCTTCTAAGGGCATAACTGGAATGGTAACTAATATCTTAAACCCAGATATACTTCTAGCAAATAATAGTAAAGAAATAACTGAGCTTATACATAAAAACTCAACTGCTTATCTATTCCCATTATTATTAAGTGCTAGTATGTCATTGATTTTTTCATTTATTTCTGCCCTACCATCAGCAATATATGCTTCACATGTCTCTCCAAAAATTGCTATGGCTGGTAGTACTACTAAAATCAAAAGAAAGATTAAAAGAGAAAAAACAATAAAAAACTTTGAAAGGCATCTCGCATGGCTAAACTTAAAAAGAAATAAAGGAAGAACTATAATAACTATACTCTCTTTATTTATGAGTATAACAGTATTCGTCGCACTGAGTGAGTTTTCCAATGTATTAGATGTATCTAAGTCAGTAAGCAATTTAAAAGAAGGAGATTTTTCCTTAACAAGCGAAGTATCTGGTTTTGATAAGTCCACTCTAGATAAAATAAAGAGCATAAAAAATATCGACCGTACTTCTTTTATAAAATACTCTGAATATAAACAGGGCGAAATAGATACAAATATCCATTTTGAAAATAGTGGTGAGATGTTAAAAATCATTGGAATTGATGAAAGGACCTTAAAAGACTCAATACCTTCTATTACAAATTCCACATTAGAAGATTTTAAAAATGGCTCTATTTGCTTTATAAAAAATCCAGTTGCTATTTCTACCCCAGGTGTAAAAATTAAATATACAAATCTAAAACCTAAAGATAATATTACAATCAATAAAAATCAACTAGAAATATATAGTACAATAGATAAAATGTTTTTTTTGCAAGGTAATGGTTGGTTAAATGGTGTTGATGTTATTGTATATGATTCTGTTTATGACACCTTGACAAATAAAGACAAGTTTAATCAAATAAATATTTATGCTAAAAATAAATCAGATTTAGAACAAATAAGATTATCTATAGAGCATATTTGTAAAAACAATCCAGGCTCTCATTGGATATCATACATCGAATCAGACAAGCAACTTAAAGAGAGTTTTGAACAAATAGAATTTCTAGCATGGGCAGTAATACTTTTTGTGGGTTTGATTGGTACTTTAAATATAATTAACACAACTAATACAAATATAAATACTAGAATTAATGAGATTGGAGTTAAAAGAGCTATTGGTATGAGTAATAGTAGTCTATATAAGATGTTTTTATGGGAAGGTGCTTACTATGGAATTTTTGCATCCATATTTGGCTCCATTGCTGGATATGCCAGTGCTGTTATCATAAACATGGCAACTATAGAAAAGCTTGATTTTACTAATATACCAATTCTTTCAATTTCACAAGTTACACTTGTTTCTATACTTGCATGTATAATAGCTACTCTTATTCCATTGAGAAAAGTTAAAAAGATGAATATAATTGATTGTATAGATATTAATTAAAATTTAAGAAAGAGGAGGCATAATAGTCCTCCTCTTTTGATTTAAAATATATAAGTTAAATTCATAAAACTTTTAAGTAATTAAGTGCCATGCCAAAATGTCACACATGCTCCACCTGATTTTGAATTTTCTATTTTGACAGAACCTCCAAGCTGTTCCACTAATTGCTTTACAATATAAAGCCCAAGACCAGAATGACCACCTTTAGTTTGCCTAGCTTCATCGCCTCTATAAAACTTATCAAGAGCCTTTTTCAAATCTTTAGGGCTAAACCCACTACCAGAATCGCAAATCTTATAATAGATACAATTTTTTTCAGACTCTACACTGATGTTAATACTACCACCTACTGGAGTGTATTGCAGACTATTGGATATAATATTATCAAAAATTCTAGTCAATCTATCCACATCTATTTGAATTGGAAACTGCATATTACCCTGCATTTTCAGGACAAGCTTTATTTCTTTTTGATGAGCCTGTAATTCATAGTCTTGTACCTTTTGTTTCAAAAAATCAGGTAAATTTACAGGGACAAGGTTTAATTGTATATTTGATTTTTCCAAATCAGATGTGTATTGCATTTTCTGAACAAGAGAAGCACTTTTTTCTGTATTTTCTCTTATAACTGTGAGATACCTGTGTAATTTTTCGTTACCATCTAAATTATTATCAATAAGTGCATCTGTATATCCCAAAATAACAGAAAGGGGAGATTTCAAGTCATGCGCTAGAGCTTCTACCATTTCAACACGTTCTTGTTCTATTTTCCACTGTACAGATAAAGATTTTTTTAGTTCATCTTTCATTTCAGAAAAAGCACTGCAAAGTTTTCCAAGTTCATTATCTGAATAATAGTCGATTTCAAAATCAAGGTCTTTTTCTCTTATCTTCTTGGAAGCATCAATTAATAAATGCACTGGTTTATTGATATTTTTTACAAAGCGTTTAGAAAACCATACAGTAAACCCAATAATATATAAAAATGGAGAGAATAAAGCTATTACAATAATTACACCTATAAATCTTCCCCTATTATTTGCAAATGTCACTTTTACTTGATAGGACAGAATAACAGCTCCTTCAACCTTTCCATTATCATCTTTAATAGGAATAGTATAGATGTAACCTCCTTTACGAGCAATTTTTTTGCTAAAATTGCTAAATAGTTCTTCTTTTGTCTTGAATGGTTTTCGTGGATTAGTACTATACAATACATTGCCATTATCATCCACAACTTGATATAAAAGCCCATCTCCATGAATAATACTTTTTAATTCTTTTTCATTCGATTGAGATAACCAGTCTATGTTTTTTTCATTAATGTATTTTTCAATTCCAGGAACTTGTCTCTCATAATAATTTGATTGATAAATATCCTTATCTGCTGAATATATAAACAAGTAAATAGCAAAGACATAAGTAATTATTGTGGAGACTATACTAGCTATTATAATGAAAATAAAGGTATGCCTGAACTGGGTCGTAAGTGATTGATTTTTCATTTAATAATTTCTCCTCCCTTACATTTTGTTCCACTTGTATCCAATTCCCCAAACTGTAGAAATATATTCTTTTTCTGGCATCACAGCGGCAAACTTAGCTCGTATTTTTTTGATTCGTTCAACAACAGTTGCAGAATCGCCCTCAGAATCACATCCCCATACTTTTTCATAGACCTGTTCTCTGGAAAAAACTTGTCCTGCATGAAGTGCTAGTAGTTCAACAATATCATACTCTATTTTTGTTAAGTCAATATCCTTGCCATCAATTTTAACTGTACGCTCTCTCATATATAGGCACAACTTTCCAAAATACAATGTAGACCGTTTATTTTCTTCATTGATATACTGTGACCGCTTTTCTCTACGCAGATTGGCTTCAATTCTTGCCATCAATTCACGCAATCCAAAGGGTTTTGTTACATAATCGTCTCCTCCAAAAGTCAATCCTTTGATTTTGTCAGTTTCCGATTGCTTTGCACTCAAAAATATAATCGGACACAAAACATCATCTCGAATTGCCTGGCATACCTCAAAACCATCCATTTTAGGCATCATAATATCCAGTATAATAAGGTCAGGCTCCATTTTTGATAACTCTATACCTTTTTGCCCATCAGAAGCTACCAATACTTCATGACCTTTTTCTTTCAATTCATCTTCAAGTAACATTACTAAGTCTATTTCATCATCAATAATCAATATTTTGCTCAATATAACACCTCCTTTATATTATGGGAAGTTAGTTATTAAAGCAATATCCATCTACTCGTAGCTTTTCCTTCCCTCCCATATTTTAAACCAAACAACTCCTCCTATCAAGAATATAATTAGACCTATTGCCACTGCTACAAAATGTATAGTAGCTGATTGTATCATTCCAGAATAAATCTCTTCAGTTGGAATAGTTCCATCTCCTTTAATAAAGTAAGTGCCTGGAAGCATACCCAATTTTACTGGCCATGTCCATGGAACAAATGGGCCAACTGTTGAACCAATACTTGTTAACCCAAGTATTGCAGCCATTAAAATTCCACCAACACTAATACCAATAGATGCACCCATTCCCCATGCAAAACTCACCCAAAGGTGAATAGCTAATATTGGAAGTGACCCGATTACCACAAGAGCGGCGGCGGCCATAAATAGCCCTACTGGTGCACCAGATGGCACTGCAATATTCATGCCTATGCAAAGTATCAATGTAGCAATAAATGTACATACAGCTAAACAAAAAAGGAGAAAAAGAAATTTTCCAAGATATAATCTAACACGAGAAATACCTATACATAAAAAACCATTAAAATTTCCAGCAAGTTCTTCCTCATACACTATAAATCCTGACAGAATACCTACTCCAATAGGAATAATGAATACAGTCCATACTGTGAAAAACCCTTCAAAAGCAAATGCTTGTGTACTTCCAGATTTGATTGCAAGATAGGCAACCACACATAATGAAAAAATAACAGGCATAAAAAGAGTAAGCCATCGGACAGCTGTTCTCTTTGCTCGAAGCCATTCTGATGATAATAGTTTTATCATTTGTCATCCCTCCTACTAAACCAAACTGCAGTAAGTGCTGTTAATACTAGAAACACAACCAAAGAAACAACAATACCAATAGGAATTACTGAATTATTCAAAAGAGGGTCTCCAGCTTGTAATATAGTACCATTAGGATGTATGTTAATGATTGGACACACCATTCTAACTGCCCAACTCCATGGTACTGCAATCCAAAATGGTTGTGTCGCAGCAAGGACACCCAATATCATTCCTAAAAATCCAACTCCCATGCTTAAGAACATACCTTTCCACGTAGCAATCAATAACTGAATTGGAAGTATAGCAAGAGAGACAACCCAACATACAATACTTGCCCCTATAATCTGTCCAAAAGGAATTGGTCCAGCTTTCAATATTAAACCAGTTATAATTGTTACAACTATTAAAATTAATGTTGAAATCAAACTGTAGACTGCCATAGCTATAACTTTATTAATCCAAAGTACCATAGGAGATACATTGTGTGTACGTAAAGCACGATAATTTCCAGCTTTTCTTTCCTGTGCAGCTACTAAAGTAGCAAACAATGCAAATCCAATAGTCAAGAACATAAATGACCACCAGTTAAAAACTAATGCTAAAAGATTTTGCCACTCCCAAGAATCTGATTGGGATAATGGATTTTGCATAAGTGTTCCTTGCATTATAAGTGCATATGCTGCAAAGAATACTGGAAAAAAAACAATCAGTTTCCCCATAAATGTTCTTTTATATTTTAAAAGTTCAGATTGTAGACTATTCATCTTTTTTTCCCTCCTCTATTTGTCCTCCTTTAAGAATAACATTTGAAAAGAATTCTTCTAGATTTTCATTAGGGTCAGGTTCTCCTTGAAATAGTAGTCGTCCTCCACTTATAATCCCAATATTATCTACAACTTGAGCAACTTCTGACAGAATATGACTAGAAAGAATCACAGTTATACCTTTTTTTGGAAAAGAAGCAATCAACTCACGAAGTTCTTGAATTCCAAAGGGGTCAAGCCCATTAGTTGGCTCATCCAGTATCAACAATTCTGGGTCACTCAAAAGCGCAATAGCAATTCCCAACCTTTGTTTCATACCCATAGAGAATTGTGAAGCTCTCTTTTTACCTGTATTTTTCAAGTTGACTATTTCTAGCACCTCATAAATTTTATCTTTAGGTAATCCCAAAAGTTTTGTATGTACTAGTAAATTTTCTTCTGCTGTAAGGTTTCCATACAAAGAAGGTGATTCTATTAAGGCTCCAATATTTGCAAGAGATTCTCGTTTCCAAGGTTTCCTATCAAAAATAATACGTCCATGTGTTGGGCGAAGAAGACCAACAAGCATTTTAAGTGTTGTCGATTTTCCTGCACCATTTGGTCCCAAAAGTCCATAGATACTATTTCTCTCAATTTGCAGAGAAACGTTGTTAACCGCCATTTGTTCTCCATATTTTTTTGATAAATTTTTTGTTTCAAGAATTAAATCTTTCATATATATTTCTCCTTTCTTGTAATGCGTTGATTTCTATTACTAAGAAAATACTAACATGAAAAAATAACAATTCTATAACAGCTAGAAATTTTAATGAAATATAAAATTAAAAATAGAGTTACCAATTTTATTTTGGCAACTCTATTCAAGTTTACGCTTCTTTATGCTTAATATTTATATTAGATTTAAATTTAGTTGTATTAGACTTAAGCTGATATTTCATAATTATACTAGCTTCAAATTTATTCTATAATCTTTAAATCATGCACTAATCTATTAATTCATATTTCTTTAGACATCTAACATAGTTTGCTACTAAATAATAATTATTTATATCATATTTATCTAATCCTTTAAATGCAGTTATCTCATCATTAAGTTCATCACTACCCTCTACAAATACACATCCTGTTTCAAACTCCATCCCAACCATAATTGGACAACCACTATACACTTCCTCTTGTGTATCGTATAATTTTTTTGCATTCCCTTCATTTTGAATTATAAATGCAACATGTTTTAATTCTGCATTATTGGGGATTTTTTCTGATAAAGGTTTATTTAATTTAATATTATGGATAATTACATCCTTGAATTCTTCTGAAGTTTCTTCTTTTATTATATAGTTTTGTTTTAAAAATTCTATTACTTCTAAAATAGGCTTAGAATTTACTTTTAAGATATCTTTATATTTTTCATATACAGATTTCCACTGCTCAATTTTTTCTTGAGATACTTCTTGAGTATATGTGCTTACTTTTTCTTGTGATATTTTTTTCATTTAAATTTCTCCTTCAATATCTATATAATCTCATTTACACATTTTCTTTAAACTCTACATCTGAAACTTATTTATTTTATTACTAGTATAATACTCTGAAAAACTTTACAAATCAATTTAATTTTGCTACCTTTTATTTATAACAACTTATAGTCCTTTTCTCCTCTAATTTCGATAAATTACTTTTACAAGGAGGTTGTCTTTATGATTTTAAATAGAACTGAGCTTTTCCGAGGATATTCTTTAGATAGATTTAATGAGATATGCAGTATATTATCAGTAAACAAAATTAAATATAAGTATAAAGTGAAAAACAATAATTACTCTAAAAGACCTTTTTCCAGTAAAATGATTCTTGGAAATTTAGGACAAAAGGAAGATTTTTCTTACGAGTATTCAATTTATGTACATAAAGATGATTATGAACAAGCAGATGCTCTAATAAATTCTAAGTTTAGATAATTTATCAATCAAACATGACATTCTGTTGTCATGTTTGATATGTTATTATGATTTTAAAATTATATACTTTAAGACTATTTTTTATAGTACTTAAAGCTTGAAACCAAGGAGATTTATCATATGAAAATAAATATAAAATCAACTTTAAATGAATTTATTAAGCAGAATAATCTTTTCGATGAAAACAAAATAGTATCATATCTTCCCAATATAACAATAGACACAGACTCCATAAAAACTATAATGATTAATGAGGTTGTACCAAATAACCCCAATGACGATTTTTATAGTATAAATGAAGATGCAGATTACTTGAAAACTACTCTCCCTTTATTTAACAATGCAGGCATAGAAGTATCTAATATAAATGATATATTAGATATGGGTATCTATGTAACCAATGCAGTAAAACTTCCTAAATCAGAATATACAATAACTAGTGATACAATTAAATTGCATATGCCTATTTTAGAAAAAGAAATTCAATTATTTAATAATCTAAAAGTAGTAATGTTGATGGGAGATGTTGCAAAGAAATCTTTTAATATGATTACTAAAAAACATACAAAAAAGAATGCTATCCCTTCTATCTCAACATATAAACTTCGTAACAATGAACTTTATTATGATAAATTAAGAATATTTCCATCGTATATCATGACTGGTGGAAATATATTGATTGAAAAATCAAAGTTTGAAATGGCATCAGATGATATAAAGAAAATGGTTGAACTTATAAAAGGATAGATGCTAGGTTAAACAAATAATAAGTGCCTCAAAAATTTTTATTTATGAGGCACTTTTATTTTTATATTAATATCACTATATATTTATTTATTATTATTTTTAATCTCTAATATACTTAGTATCATTACATATTACTCTTTACAATATTTCCATAAGATTGCTATATGTTTCTCTCTATTGCTCTAAAATTTTATTTGATAAGATAATTATTAATACAAATAAAATATATCTATTTATCTAAAAATATATCCTTAACAGTAACATTTGGATGATGATACTTCTTTCTATCTGTTAAAAATGATTTTTTTATATTGATAGCCTCTTTTGGACACCAGTGAAAACAAGCTAGACATCTTTCACACTCATTACCCCACTTTGGCTTTTTATCTACTATACTTATATTATCTACAGGACAAACTCTTTTACATGTCCCACATCCATTACATTTGTTTTCTGCAAAAAATTTAGTAGTTGCAATTTGCATATTCTTTCCTACTAAACGAAGCATAAAACTATCTATATATGACTTCAAATTATTTTTCCCCTCTATACTTCCCTTCTCCAAGTTATTGATACATTTTGCGACCTCATATACTCTATCAGTTATATTTTTCAATCTTTCTTCTTCAACATCTAGAGGTGTTGTCAAAGCATTTCCAGGCATATCAATTATAAAACCAGCAGATAATTTTTTACCCTTTTTCTTAAGTAGTTTATCTATAGTAAACAAACTATGCCCAGCTACTCCATTACAAGTGGCTATAGCGTATATATGAGTATTATTATTGAAATTTAATTTCTCTACAAAAAATTTTACTATCTCAGGAGCATCAGCAAAGTAAACAGGAAAAACAATTATTAATATATCTTCATTTATCTCTATATTTTGCTTTTTTCTATGTATGGCTAAAGGTATTATTTCTTTACTTTCATTCAACATTTCTTTTAAAGTCTTTGAAACTACTAGAGAATTCCCTGTCCCAGAAAAATAATAAATCTTAGAACTCATTCTTATCCCTCTTTCTATCATTTTGTATCATTAATAGTTAAAAAGACTTCCCAAAATAGAGTTTGTATTTACTTGCCAATTCTATCTAAAATATCGGCAAACAAAGGTAACTCTTCATCAGAAATAGATTTAAATGTCTCTACTGCGTATATACTTGCAATTTCATTTAAAGGCTCTTCTAATTCTTTGCCTAAATCTGTTAAAAATATTTGAAATTTACGTCTATCTTTAATATCTACTTTACGGACAATCAATCCTTTATTTTTCATAACATCTAAGATTCTTGTCGTATTAGATTTATCCTTACATGATTTTTCACATAAATCTATCTGAGAAATTCCATCTTGTTCCCATAGAAATCTTAATAACGCATAATGGTCAGCTGTTATATCATATCCATTTTGTTTAAACATTTTTTTCAAATCATCTTTTACTTTCAATGAAGTTCTTACTAACTTATTTGTAACCTCATATAGTTTCTCAAAATCTTTCATTTTACCTCCATCTAAATAATCCCTTGTTCCTCCCATCTATCAATTATTCCTTTATACTGCTCAATATTTTTAAATGCCATTGGCTTTAAAAAAACATTCATAGCAATAAAGTTATAAATTTGAGAAAACACAGGTGGATTTTTCTTTTCCTCTATGCAATAAATAAATTTTTTAGATACCTTTTGTATCTTTAATTCTACATTTTCAGTTATAGGATTTTGATTAAATCCAGTTTTTATAGATAAATTACCACAAACGTAACCTCCAGAATCTAAGACCATTGATTTCATAAAAGAAATCGCTTTTGAACCTCGAGCATTTTCATATGTAGTAACTGCTATACATGGCTTATGGTACAATAACCTTTCCAACATCATATGTGCTCTATCTGTAAATACCTTGAAAAGCCCAGTTACACTGCTTCCATAAGTCGGGCTACCAAATATAACACCATCACTCTTAGTAATTATATCATGAATATACTCTACTTTATCACTTTGATTAATACATTTCCCCATTTTATAACAATTTAAACAACCAATACAGTATGATGGATTGACTTCACTTAAATCGAAATAATTAATTTTTACATTTGGTATTAATCTTTCTATATCTTTATATAAATAAGCCAAAACTTTTGATGTAGCTCCGTTTTTTCTAGGACTCCCATTTATAACTGTAATTATCATTTCTATACCTCCTTATTTTAGTTGTTATATCAACAATAAGTATATCAACTATATTTTTAGCTGTCAATATAAATTCTATTTAACTTAAATGTGTATTTATACAGCTTAATTAATAATTCTATTTAACTATGTGCACTTGCTTAAACAACTATAAATGAATTATCTTTATGAATTGACAAACCAAATTAATGATAATATACTTTATATATTACAAATGTAAGTATAAGGAGGTATATCATGAAAAAATTACCACAAATTTCAGAAGCAGAATATCAAGTGATGAAGATTATTTGGAAATATGCTCCTATTAGTACTAATGAAGTAATTGAAAAACTAGTAGAAATAAGTACATGGAGTCCTAAAACAATTCAGACAATGTTGTTAAGATTAGTTAAAAAAGGAGCTTTGACATATGAAAAAAATAGTAGAGTGTTCGTTTATACTCCACTTGTTGAGGAAGAAGAATATGTAGCTAAAGAAAGTCGTTCTTTTTTAAATCGTTTTTATAATGGTGCTCTTAATTCTATGGTACTAAACTTTTTAGAAAATGATAAACTCTCTGAAGATGATATTGAGGAATTGAGAGAGATTTTAAACAAAAGGGTGACTAAGGAGGATAAGTAAATATGTATGCTCCATTCTTTATCCGATTCTTATTTAGTACATTAACCCTATCATTGTTGATTATTGTAATTTTATTTACTAAAAAAATATTTAATAAGCACATTTCTGCAAAATACCAATATAATATTGGATTTATATTGCTTATAACATTAATAATTCCATTTATACCTCTTAAATATATTAATCTCGGAAATATGTTTAACTATCTACATGGTTTTACTCAATTTGAAAACAATACTGCTAATACTTCTACAATAAAAAATAGCTCAAGTAGTATTATTAATAACTCAAATGCATTAAAAGATTTTTCAGTATCTCTGAATCAATCTAATTTTAGTAGTTTAAATATTTTATTATTAATATTATGGATAGTTGGTATTTCAATAATGATAGTTATTGCTATTCATTGTAATTTTAAAATAAGAAATATAAAAAAATCTGCACAAATTTTAGAAGATGATGAGATAGTTTCAATATTTCAACAGTGTAAAAAAGATATTGGGATAAATAAGAATTTTATATTATGTAAATCCTACATCATAAATACACCCATTACATTTGGATACTTTAAACCACATATTATATTACCAGATGAGTCTATATCTAAATTATCTTCAAATGATATAAAATATATTTTACTTCATGAATTACAACATTCTAAAAACAGAGATATCTTGGTAAATTATATAATGTGCTTCTTCCAAATATTGTACTGGTTTAATCCTCTTGTGTGGTGTGCACTTAAAGAAATGCGAGTAGACCGTGAAATTGCATGTGACATTTCAGTTTTGAAAAAACTTGATAAAGAAAATTATATAGAATATGGACAAACACTAATAAATTTTGTAGATAATATTTCAAGACCATATAATCTCACACTTACATCAAATATCAGTGGGTCAAAAAAACAGATAAAAAGAAGATTATTAAAGATAGCAAATTTTCATGCTGAATCAAAATTTTTAAAGTTTAAAAGCATTTTAATTTTTACATTGATTGCTTTAATTGTATTTGGAAATAGCCCTACACTATCCATTATGGCAGATGTTAATGAAGAATATAAACCTATAAATAACCAAACTACGTATGAAGACCTAAGTAACTACTTTGAAGGTTTTGATGGTAGTTTTGTTATGTATGATTTAAAATCCAATCAATATCATATTTACAATGAAGAAAAAAGTAAAAAAAGAGTTTCTCCAAATTCTACATATAAAATATATAGTGCTTTGTTGGGATTAGAAAATGGGATAATAACAAGAAATAATTCATATATTCCTTGGGACGGAAAACATCATTCTAACAGCTCATGGAATAAAGACCAAGACCTATTTTCTGCTATGGAAAACTCTGTAAATTGGTATTTTCAATATATAGATAAAAAAACAGGAATAAAAGATATACAAACTTATCTTAAACAAATTAAGTATGGTAATTACGATGTTTCAGGAGGCATATCACGCTTTTGGCTAGAATCTTCATTAAAAATCTCACCTATTGAACAGGTGAAATTACTTAAAGATTTTTATACAAATGAGTTTAAATTTAAAGACAAAGATATAAAAACTGTAAAAGATTCATTACTAGTATCAAAAAAAGATGGAGTATCACTTTCTGGTAAAACAGGCACTGCTACTATAAATGGAAAAGATGTAAATGGTTGGTTTATAGGTTATGTAGAAAAAAATGAAAATACTTATTTCTTTGCTACAAATATTCAAAGTAAAGATTATTCTAATGGTAGTTCAGCAGCTAAAATAACACTATCTATATTAAATGACAAAAAAATCTATAACTCCTAATACATTTACTATAAAGTCCAAAAACTTCACATAATTTTCATATGAATTATCTATTAAATTCACACACAAGAGTTATTATATAAACATAGAAGATAGTAAAACTAGCTTAAAAACATAATATAATACCCTATACAAAATAGTGGCAACTCTCCCTCACATCCTCAATTGTTGCCACTATTTTAATTTTTTGTATGAAATCAAATACATTTTCATCATTTCAACAATGAAAAAGAGGCTCTTCTCTATTTTGAGACAGCCTCTTTATTTATTTTAAAATTTACCAACAAATTCGAAAATAATACATCTAAAATACTATCCCCCAAGCGAATTAGATTAATCTTCAAATTGAATAAAATTAATCTTCAAATATTGATTTAACAATAGGTATAACATAATGGCTTCCTCCACGATTCTTTACGTCTTCAACCATAGCAATTGCCATATACTGTTTATCACTGTTTTCATCTACAGTAAAAGCATTGAACCATCCAAGTTCTGTCCCTGTAACATCATCTTTAGATTCTTTAATTTCTGCTGTACCAGTTTTCCCAGCAATAGTAATTCCCTTAGTCACAGCACTATGACCTGTACCATTAGGACTTTCAACAACTTGAATCAAGTCATCACGAATAATTTTTACAGATTCCTTAGAAAACACACCTTTTTTCCAAAACTCAGCATGTGGATTCTCTTTAAATTCAAGGTAAGGCTTTATCATGTCTCCATCATTAACAAAAGTTGAGTATATTGATGCCATGTGTACTGGATTTACAAGAACCTTACCTTGCCCATATCCACTATCTGCTAATTGTATCTCAGTATCAAATTTATTGTCCGTACCAAACCTTGAAGAAGATAATCCAAATTCAAATGGCATGTTTTCCTCAAATCCAAGTTTTAACAACTCTTTTGATAATACATCTCCACCTATTTTTAATGCTGCTTTAGCAAAATAAATATTGTCAGAATAAATTAGCGCATTCTTCATATTTACAGTATTCCCATAATCTTTTAATGTGGTTACCTTATAACTCCCCCAACTAGAATCTTTTTGCCAACTAAGACCACTATGCCCAAAGTTTTCATTTGGATTAATCTTTCCTGTTGTTATACCAATACCAGCAGTAACTGGTTTAAAAGAAGACCCAGGACACAATCGTGCTTTAAATCTATTGTACATTGGCTTGTTTTCATTTTCATTGACTTCCTTCCATCTATCTCCTGACATCCCCAATATAAACTCATTTGGATTATACGATGGACTACTTACAAGTGATAAAATCTCTCCTGTTTTAGGATTCATAACTACTGCACAACCTTTATCATTTTTCATTTGCTCATATAGTTTACTTTGTAGTTTTGAATCTATAGTTAGCTTTACATTTTCTCCATCTATTTTAGGCTCAGTTACTAGAGTTTTTTTCTTATCTCCATATCTATCAGCTATGATAATCTCATATCCATCAATACCACGTATCCTATCTTCCAATAAACTCTCTAAACCAATCTTACCAATTATACTATTAGAATTATATCTCTTACCTTCTTTTTCCTTTAATATCTCTGCGTTTACATTTTGAACATATCCAGTTAAATGACCAGCTTTTTCACCCAATGGATACACTCTGACTTCTGTATTAGATATCTTAACTCCTGGAATACTAAGAAGTGAGTCTTGCAACTCTTTATCTTTTTCTTTTACAGTTCCATCCGCATTTTCTTCTATTTTTTCAATGGTTTTTATAGGTACCATTGAATTTTCTTTTACCCAAGATGCCTTTAATTTCTTTTGAATTTGTTCAACTGGTACATTTAGTAAAGCAGATAATTTTTTTAAGTCCTCTATATTATCACTCATTTTTTTAGGAACTAACCCTACCATAGATGCAAGACCTTGACCAGCAATCATTACACCATTTCTGTCTAAAATACTTCCTCTCTTAGCTTTAAGCTTTGATATTCTTACAGTATTATCTTCTTCAAGTTCTGGAAATATAACATCTGACTGCCATTTTATTCTATAATTTTTATGTCTATCTCTAGTTAGTAGTACTTCATTTGAAAATGAAATTTCTCCTGCTAAAGTATCCATCTTCGAATCATATTTTATTATTTTGTCATTACCTTTTTCTTTTTTAATATCATTAATCTTGACACTCATATTGTGTGAGTTAATTCCTTCATATATCTTTTTATTTCTTAAAATAAAATCTTCTTTTTTATTTTCTGACTTACTCTTTTCATCTAACAAATCATACATTTTTTCATATTTTCTTTCATTTGCAAAAGATATATATTGCTTAAATACTTCATCTGGTTTGCTTTTATTGAGTCCATTTAATATAAATTTTGCTGAAAAAGCAACAATAACTGTAAATAGACAAATTAGAAAACCAAAAACTATCATTCTTCTTGTTTTTTTATTTTTTCTCATACAAACCACCTTTACTATTTAATATATTACACATGTAAGCTTTAAATTCAAAATAATCTTATGAATATAACTGCTCTATGGTTTTATTATGTTTTAATTATCCCTCAAAATATGTAAGCAGTATATAATTAATAGTAACTTATATATTACACACGTAAGTTTTAAAAGTCAATAATATTATTAGTATTTAATTACTCTTTACATCAATTTAAAAGTAAATCAATCCTATTGCATTGTCCAGTCATTTTATAAATTAATATTACAGTATTATCCAGTCATTTTAAAGTAAATAAATTTGCATTGACAAAACGACACAAGTGTCTCATAATTAAAAGAGACACTCGTGTCGTTAAAAAGGAGGTACAAGATATGTCAACAAAAGGAGAACAAACCAAACAATTTATCATTGATACATCAATAATGTTATTTTCTGAGAAAGGATACAGCAATGTAACAATGAAAGATATTTGTGAAGCATGTAACTTAAGTCGTGGTGGACTATATAGACACTTTAATTCAACAAAAGAAATTTTTATCAGTATATTAAATACTCATAAAGACAATTCTCAAAGTTTATTAGATAAAAGTATCAAAGAAAATATATCAGCTAAGCATATATTAGAATATTTTTTACAACAACAAAAAAATGATATAAATAATAAATATTGTGGTTTAAATTTTGCAATACATGAATTTGCTTTTGTAGAAAAAGACCAACGTGATTATATGAATAAAAGATATAATTCAGCTATCACAATGCTTTCAAATTTAATCGATTATGGACAATCTAAAGGTGAATTTAAAAAATGTGATTCTAAAACAATTGCAATACACATAATGTTTTTATTCGATAGTATGAAAACATCTTCTCCTGTTTTGAAACTTACAAATGAAGATATTGATAATCAAATAAATATTATAAAGAATATGGTGATTTTATATGAGTAAACAAGAATTCCATAAAATTGATTTACAAAACTGGGAACGATATACACATTTTTACTATTTCTCAAAAATGACAAATGTAGGATTTGATTTGACTATAGAAATAGATATTACCAATTTACTTAATGAAACGAAAAAAAGAAATATCAAATTTTATCCAGCATATTTATACATAATAACAACTTGCTTGAATCTATATAAAGAATTAAAAATTGCATATGATGAAAATGAACTTGGCTATTGGAGTACATTAACACCATTCTATGCAATTTTTCATGATGATAATAATACTTTTTCATCAATATGGACAGAATATGATAAAGATTTTTCGATATTCTATGAAAATTATTTGGCAGACATTAAAGAGTACGGAAAAAATCATGGTTTTCTAGCAAAACCAAATCCACCCAAAAATTGCTATACAGTTTCTTGTATTCCGTGGATTAGTTTTAAGAGTTTTACTGTACACAATCATGGTCTTGAAAATTATTTTTTCCCTACAATTGAAGCAGGTAAATACTATCAAAAAGATGAAAAAATACTTCTACCTCTTTCTATAACCGTACATCATGCATCTACTGATGGATACCATGTAAGTTGCTTTATTGATGATATCCAAAAAATGTGCTTTGATACTAAGTCATGGTTATACTAAGAATTTATATTCTATTATTTTAAATTAAATAAAAGGCTTAGATACAATACTAAAAGCCAATAACTTTTAAAAATTAAAGTTTATTGGCTTTTTTGTATTATACAAAGTTTTATATTAGTCAATTATTACGACTTGAATACTTACTTGTTTGAGTAAGTTTCATAGCTAATAAAATTAAAACTACTATCATGAATGTTAAAATGTAAATATAATTCATATTGAAAAAACTTCCTTTTCTCTCTTCTACATAAGTCACAAAACTGATAAACCATCGCATTGGACTTATAATACTAATTTTTTGTAACATTGTTGGCATTTTCTCAATTGGAATGAATGAACCACCAATAAGTGATAATATAAGTGATATACATGTAGAAAATAAATTTGCATACATCTCTTTATTGAATAAAGAAGATATAAATGTTCCAAAAGAAGTTGCTAAAGCTGATACCCACACCCCTATAAAAATTAGTTCTATATAATCCATTCCAATATCAATATTAAGTAACTTAATTATGGATATTGAAACTATGTACTGAAAATATGTTATTGTAAAGTTGTATAACATATTCCCTAACACATATCCTTTTATATTTTGCGGAGAATAGAGTATTCTTGTAAATGTACCTGATTTTTTATCTTTAATAATCATAGATGCTGTTACAGTAGATGTTATCATTAAAAACAACACAATAAATGCAATTATTCTTTGTAAAGCTCCTAAAGAAATTTCTTGTAGTTTATTTATATCTATAGTCGTTGGTTCTTTTTTATATCTTTCTATTAAATACTTTAATGTATTATTTGTATCTTTATCTTTTATAGAGTATAATTTAAAATCATTTTTATTAAAATGTATAACAGCTGAATACTTTCCAGTTATAATATCAGTTTTAACTGTTTTAAGGTCTGCAGTCTCTACATTTATTCCTTGAGTATTTTTTAGAGCTATTATTGTATTTTCATATATTCTTTTTTCAGATGCATTTAGAATTTGTTCGTTTTTATAGTCATTTAAAATACCAATATTGAAAGATGGTTTACTTATGTAATTTGCCAATACCCCAAGAATTACTACAATTATAGGAAATAAAATTGTAACTAGAAAAACCAATCTTTTATTCATATTCCTTCTTAAATTATTCTTAAAAATATTTATTAAATTCACTATATAAAGACCTCCTTCTTAAAAAACTTAATTGTAAATATAGTCATCAATATACTTATGATTATAAATATACATGATATATTAAAAAGGAGATGTAAATTATTATCATAGATACAAGCAACTATAGCTCTATTAATCCATGTTAATGGTGATATATGGATTATTAATGAAATGACTGAATTTAGAGAGCTAACTGGAAAAAATACTCCTCCCAAAAAACCAAAAATCACTATTGGTATATTAATGATATTACGTAACATATCTAAATTTTTACAAACAAGTCCCAAAAACAAACCCATAGATGATACTACAATTGATTCACACATTAATAGAAAAATAACAGCTAAAAAATTTCCTCCAAAACTCATCTGAAATATACCTCTTAATAACACCAAGGTTAGCAAATTACATAGTGAAAGTACTATTGTGCAAGAGAAAAGTTTTGAAAGAACTAAATCTGCTATTGAAATAGGAGAAATCATATAACGATATGATGTGCTAGAAATTTTTTCATCTTGTGCTGCATAGGATACACTAATGATTCCCATAAGAACACAAAATGGTATTGTAACAATAGTATAATAGTTATATGATGTAAAATCCTCACCATAAGATTTTGATGTCAAATAGCCTAATAACACTATGATTATTATTGGAAAAACAATATTATAAAATAAAACAAAAAAATCTTTACTTCTTCGTTTCACTCCCAATTTGAATAATGGTAAAAAATATCTCATCTCTTTATCCCTCCAAGTCTCTTAAATCTGTACCTGTAAGAATGTCTTACAACCAAATTTTAAATATTTATTTTTATATAAACTCTTATCTAAATCTTCTATAATCACCCCTTTATCTATTAAAACAATTCTATTACATAAAGTTTCAATCTCTTCCATATAGTGGCTAGTATATATAACTGTTGTGCAACTAGCATTAAGGTCTTTGATTGTTTGCATAATTTTGTTTCTTGATTGAGGGTCGATGCCTACTGTTGGTTCATCCATGATGAGAATTTTTGGGCTATGTGCAATTGCACAAGCTATATTTAGCCTACGCTTCATTCCTCCAGAGAATTTTGTTGGAAACTCCTTATATCTATCCCATAGTCCAACAAACTCCAAAGCTTCTTTAGTTCGACGTTTAAGTTCACTACCTCTAAATCCATATAATGAGCAGAAAAATTTAACATTATCATATGCACTTAAATCTTCATATATAGCTAATTCCTGTGGGACAACACCAAGTGAACGCTTAAAAGTATTTTGTTGATTATCAATATCTTTTCCTTTATAATATATATTTCCAGTGTCTGGAGATACAATTGTAGTAAACATATTTATAGATGTACTTTTACCTGCTCCATTTGGTCCAATAAAACCTAAAATATCTCCTTCTAATACCTTAAAACTTTCTCCTGATACAACTTCTTTATCGTTATACTTCTTACATAAACTTTCAATCTCTAACAATACATTACTCATTTATAAAATCCTCCTCAATATTTACCCAATATTATATATCCAACATTGTATATATTACTTTTTTAAAACACGAGTATTGTACTCGTGTTATTATAATGAAATTTACTGCTTATTTTGTAATTTTAATATTATTTTATCTATGTTTTCTATAGCTTTATCTGGATTATCAATTATTTCATCCCTAAGTCTCTGAACTTCGAGTAACTCATTTGTTGTTTCAGATGTAAATAAAAAATTTTCTTCTATATTTGAAAAGTCTATAGATTTAATTATGTTCTGCGTTTCGCAACCTACAGATATATACTTATCAAGATTATTTAGTATTTCTTCATGCCATAGGATTTGATAATTTAGATTGCCTATTGTCATATCAAATGCAATTTTTTCTGTTGCAAGACTCTTGCTATCAATTTTTTTAATCTCTTTCCAATTTTCCCAATACCTCTTCTGCTCTATCAAATATTTTATATGCTTTTCAAGATTTTTTTGTAAAGTATCCTTAGGTAATATATCCAAAATATTATGTAACAGAAATTTATTTGAACCCGTTGGAACTATTGGCATCTGAAGTTCTTTTTGTATTTCTTCCTTTAATTCTAGTTTGCCACTTTGGGTAATCTCATAGATTTTACGAATTCTAGCACCAGTTTTTTCTTCTCTTAAAACTCTAACTGCTCCATCTTTTTCTAATTTTGTCAACGCATAATATATTGACCCAGACTGTATTTTAGTCCATCTATCTGCACCAGACACCTGTAGAAACTTTTGAATCTCATACCCATGTGTTGGTTTAATATTTAAATAATATAAAATTAAAGTGCGTATCATGAAATTCACCACCTATACTCTATCTTGGATATTATATTATCACCAATGTTGGATATAGTCAATAGATAATATAGTATATGTCTGATAAATTACTATTTTTTATTTAATACAAGGAGTCCCATGAGACATACATATCCATTTGTATTTTAAATTATCTAACTCTTTTATAGATTTCATCATCTTTTTAGAATCCCAATTCCAAAGATTAGGATAAGGAATTATACTGCCATTCTTATTTTTAACTAAATCCCCTGCGAATAATACATCTTCAAAAATCATACATACATGTCCCGGCGTATGACCAGGAGTATGGATAATTTGTATATTTCCAACCTTCATATTTTCTCCATAAGGTTTAATATCCTTAATAATTCTTCTAGAAATTGTCTTTCCAATAAACTTTTTAAATCCAGGTCTATCCTTCTCTCCTGTAATAAAAGGTATATCTTCTATATGAGCCCACACTTCTGCTCTTGTATGTTCTTTTAATAACTTAATATTAGATATGTGGTCAACATCATGATGTGTTAGTAAAATGTGCTTAATATCTGTAAGTTGAATCCCAAGTCTTTTTAATTCTTTAATCATATTATTACCCATAAAAGGAAGTCCTGTGTCTATAAGAGTAATTTCTTCATCAAACACAATAAAACAATTTGAGCCACGAGTACTATCCAACATTAATACATTTTCTGTTATTTTCATAAATAAATTCCCCCTATTTAGTATTTTGCCTATATAATTAATTAGTGAAGTTATAAATATCTATAATCCCTGATATCAATTTTATTTTTATAAAAGTATACCATCAGTATATAAATATATTGCAGTTACATAAGTATACCATCGGTATACATTATTATCAATAGAAAGGAACAATTTATATGTCAGAATTATCAAGAAGAGATAAAGAAAAAATACAAAAAGAAAATGATATTATTAATAAAGCAGAAATATTATTTTGTCTTAATGGATTTGATAATACAACTATGAACGAATTGGCAAAAGAAGTTGAATATACTAAACGCACCATATATAAATATTTCTCATGTAAAGAGGATTTATTTTTTGCTGTTGTTTTAAGAGGATATAAGAGACTTTGGGATAGTATTGAAATAGAAAGTGCAAAGGGTAAAACAGGTTTTGAAAAAATAAAGCTTTCATACTTTGCATTTCACAAATTTTATTGTACGAATCCATCCCTTCTATCTCTTATGGGAATGATTGGTATTGTAAAATCTAAAAACTCAGATACAGAAATACCATTTAAGAATAAGTTTTTTTCTTTTAATAAATTTATGTTTAATGAAATTCAAGAAATGTTTGAAGTTGGAAAAAATGATGGAAGTATTAGGTATGATATTGAAATACCTATTCTTATGTATTCATCAATATTTACACTTACAGGATTTTTTAATTTATTATCTGTAACAGGAAAATCATACCTAAACAATTTTAATATAGATGAGGATAAATTTATTGAAACAACACTTTTTCTTTTGATAGATTCACTTAAAGCTTAGACTTAAGTTTGTAAAATAAATTTTATATTACTTAAATGATATTTTTCCCTATTTCCAGTATGATAAAATATTAAGTCTAAAGCTGCTAATTTAAACTAAGAAAGGATTTAAAGTAAATGGCTAAAATACTACTTCTAGAAGATGATGATACAATTACATTTGGGATAAAAACGTCTCTTGAAAAGAAAAATCACACAATATGTTGTTATAATACAATTGCTGAAGCTAAGAAAAACTTCGATAAAACTATTGATTTGGTTCTGCTTGATTTAAATTTACCTGATGGTGTTGGATATGAATTTTGTCAGTATATCAAAAGTATAGAAAATACTCCAGTGATATTTTTGACAGTCCGTGATGATGAAAAAGATATTATACATGGATTAGATATGGGAGCAGATGACTATGTGGTTAAACCATTTTTGCTTTCAGTACTCCAATCTAGAATTAATGCAGTCCTTAGACGAACTCATTTTGAGACTAACAATACTATTACATGCGAAAATATAAAATTGAATAAAGTTGAAGTCAAAGTATATTTAGATAATGTTGAAGTGCTTTTGACTGCAGGAGAATATAAACTTCTTTTGAGCTTGATGGAAAATAAAAATAAAGCTATGACTCGCACAAAGTTATTAGAAATGCTATGGGATGTAGATGGCAACTTTGTCAATGACAATACTCTTACTGTCACAATAAAGCGTCTTAGGGAAAAATTAAAAAATCCACCTTGTATAAAAACATTGAGAGGCATAGGATATAGAATGGAGGACAGCTAGTGAAAACTCCAAAAAATATCAATAATACATTTGTTTTTATAGTATTCTGCTTAGCTATAACTATTTTGTTAAGTGTAATTCTAACAACTGTAACTTCTTTTGATGAATATAAGATGATGTCTAAAGCTATTGGTGCATCATACGAGTTAAATCCTAAGTCTACAGAATATATACTAAAATCTCTAAAAGATTCTGGTAACAATGACTTTAAAATAGGAAATGAGATTTTATTAAAGTATGGATATTCTAAAAATACATTTTGGAGCAAAAACTTTTTTTACTTTTTAGGAGTCTCATTTATTATAATTTCAACAATAGCTCTAGTAGTATATATAATTAAATGTAGGCAAAATAAACAAAAAATAAATAGAATAAACAATCTTACTCGATATTTAGAAGAAGTAAATTCAGGAAAAGAATCTGTGCTTGTACGATGTGAAGATGAATTTTCTCACCTTGAAGATGAGATATATAAAACAGTAGGGGAACTTCGTTGTTCAAAAGAGTTTGCTTTGAAAGAAAGACAGTCTCTCTCTGATAATCTTGCGGATATTGCACATCAACTTAAGACTCCAATTACTTCTATGTCACTTATGGCACAATTACTTGCAGAAACTTGTCCAGATGAAGAACTAGATTATATTAATAGACTAACAAATCAAATTTCAAGACTTGAGAGATTAGTTTCATCTTTACTTATATTATCAAAATTGGATGCAAGTACTTTAATATTTGAAAGAAAACTTATAGATATATATTCTCTCCTTACTTATGCAGTTGAGCCTATAGAAGATTCTTTAAAAGAAAAACATCAAACACTTTCTATCAAAGGTTCCGATTCAGTAGAATTTGAAGTTGATATTAATTGGACGTTAGAAGCTCTTTTAAATATTTTTAAAAATTGTAGTGAACATATAGAAGATGGTGGACATATTATTGCTTATTACAGCAAAAACCCTTTATATGCTGAAATTATTATAGAGGATAATGGTAAGGGGTTTTCTCAGGAAGAACTCCCATATATCTTTAATAGATTTTATCGTGGTAAAAATGCTCATAAAGACAGTATTGGTATAGGACTTGCTTTATCAAGGTCTATTATAGAACGTCAAAATGGTACTCTACATGCAGAAAATTGTCATAATGGTGGTGCAAGATTCATAATTAAATTTTATACATAAAAAGCTGGATTATAGGTAAAATCCTATAATCCAGCCATATTTATTATTCTATCTATTATTTAAACAATATATTTCTAGTTATATTTTAGACTTTATCAAATAAATCACATTTTATTAAATAAATAATTTAACTATACTTATAGATAGTCTTAACGTGCTCCTCTTAAATTAATTCAGATAACTTTTATTTATATTGTTTCATTTTTTATAGATTCTACTATATTTTCATTCTTTAATTGCTTATATCCTATCATATATGATGATATTACAATAAAAAGTATCAATACAGTAAAACCTATTATTGTAGATAAAGGTGCAAATGGCAGATACTCTATAAAGTGTATTTCATTTATACGTAGAAAAATATACACTATTGCTATTTGCACAGGAATACTAAGTAATAATGGTGTAATTCCTAAAAATAAGCCTTCTAAAACAAGCATCTTTTTTATACCATCTGGTGATAATCCAACAGAACGTAACATGGCAAACTCTTGTCGTCTGCTTCTAAGATTTCCTGATACTGTAGCCAGTACATTAGATAATCCAATCATAGCCAACAATCCTGTAATGAAGCTTACTATTAAATTCATAGTCTTTCTTCCACTAGCACCTTTTTCTTCATTTTCTACGACATCTTCAATACTATAATCTCCAGACCCATAAGCTTTATTGTAAATAGACTCTAGTTTCCCTCTTACTTTTGGAATATCCTCACGATTATCTACTTTAAATAATCCCATCATATTATTTGAACGTAATCTACCTTCTTCATTATAATTTTTAGATATTTCCTGTACTATAGACATTGGTACTATTTGAATTAATGTATATCTTGAATTAGTATTTATTATTTGAGGAAGGGTATTTGTAATAGCTCCCACTTTCATATTAAAAGTATAATCGCCTTTATCTTCATCAGATATTCTTTCATTTAATTTAAGATTGTCTCCTATTGAAAGATTTAAATAATCCATATATACTTTATCTCTTCGTGTACTACGATTAATATCCTCCTCTTTATTATATACAATTGAAGTTGGATTTTCTGTATCGTAGAATAACTTTGGGTCTACAGAAATTTGTCTACAGTATTCTGCAAAACTATCATCATCAAGCCCAATTATAGCTGAATATATACGAAACTTTCCATTACGTTCTATAGGAGAGTATTTTTTAGATGAAACTACATCTTTAAATCCACCATTTTCTGCAAGCTCTTTTGAGGCATCTTTTTCAGTTAGCCAAGTAGTAGCAGACATTTTAAGATAATATAATGAACTCTTTACACCTTCTGTCTTACTTAACTTTTCAATAAAAGTAGGCTCTACAGATTCACCATTTGCTAAATGGATTGATATATCCCTCTGTTCTTGATAGACATCACTTCCATAGACGGCTTCTGCTCCTTCTTGGTTTGCGATTATATGCAAAAAACCTGTAAGCAATAGAAAAGATAGTGTTAAAGATATTGTTGCAGTACGATAGGATTTTTTACGTGCATGAAGTGCATTCATTGCAAGTTCTCCTTCTATACCAAATATCTTTCCTAGCGAATATTTATGTGATTTTTTTATCTTAATACTATCTCCTTGTCGTATTGCTTCTATAGGAGATATCTTTGATACTTTTCGTGCTGGTATAAGTGCAGAAATCCAGACTGTTATTATTGTAAGTAAAATTGCTGGTAAAAAAGCAGGAATACCATAAGTATATACCACACTTTGAGTACCTGTAGAAGAATTGATTGAATTAATATAAATTATAAGTCTATCACACAATAACCAGCCTAAAAATAAACCAATTGGCAGAGGTATAATAGTTAATAAAAAGCCTTCAAATAGCACAGATTTCCTAATTTGTTTTGGTGATGCACCAATGCTAGATAATATCCCTAATTGAGTAAGCCTAGCATTTGCTGATAATGAAAATGCATTGTAAATCACCATTACAAACACTGCTACTGTAAAAATTGCTATTGTAAAGTACATAATTGGAGTTGCAAATTTTTCTATACTCTTCATGGATGCTTTCTGTTCTGGAGAAAAGACTAACATCTTTAAAAGATAATTGCTATTGTATTTAAGATTGTATTTTCCATATTCGTTAGTTTTCCATCCCAATGACTTAGCAAGCTTTGGGAGTTCTTTATATGTATCTCTTATATTTTTAAATCGTAAGTACACAGTTATATTATCATTGGGTTTTATACTTTTTTTATCCAAATATCCTAAAGCTGTGTATGCAGGTACAACTGATGATGTTGTAACATCCATTTTTCCTACTATCGTTAATGTGATTTCTGAAGTTTTTTTAAAACTCTCGCTTTTTGATTTTGGGGCTACGGGTTCAAGAGAATTTCCATTTAAAGTTCTATTTCCTATTGGAATAGTAATCTTATCGCCAATCTTTGTACTTGGATTACTTTCAAAGTACTGTTTTGAAAGTGCAATTTCATTAACATTCTTTGGTTGACGACCTTCTAGTATAGTGTCTTTTTCTGGCATGGAGTTCCAGTATTCTGATGTAGCATTTCTATAAATTATATAATCTCTTTTGTCATTACTAATTTTTCCTACATACCATTGCCCTTTTACCATTATATCATCAACTGAAGAAAAATTTTCAATTAATGATAGGTCGCTTCCATAAGTAGTATCAAATAATTCACCATGCCAGTTGCCTTCTTTCTCTATTGAAAGTCTTACGAAATCACTCCACATAGTATACAACAATCCACATAAAGAAGACATCATTGTTGTAGTAAGTAATATGGCTAGCATTATAGCTATACTACTGCGTTTATTGCGTCGTACAAAGTCTAAGGTGTATTCTTGAAGAATATTCATTTCTTCACCACCTTTTCAGAGACAATCACACCATCTTCCATAGTTACAATACGATTTGCTTCTAGTGCTATTTTCTCATCATGAGTAATAAGAAGTATTGTCTGATTAAATCTTTTATTCGATAAGTTTAGTAAATCTACAATTTCTTCTGAATTTTTTCTATCGAGATTACCTGTTGGCTCATCTGCTAATAAGATAGCTGGTCTATAGATTAAACTTCTAGCTATAGATACTCTTTGTTGTTGTCCACCTGAAAGTTGACTTGGAAGATGATTTAATCTATCAGATAATCCTAGTATTGATACAATTTCAGAAAATCTATCTTCATCAACTTTTCTTTTATCAAGTAACATCGGTAATAATATATTTTTCCTAACATCAAGAGTTGGTATAAGATTATAAAATTGATAGATAAGACCCACTTTTCTACGTCGAAAAACTGCAAGAGCTTCTTCTTTTAAACTTGCTATTTCTGTATCTTCAATATAAATTTTCCCAGATGTGGGTCTATCTACTCCTCCAAGCATGTGTAATAATGTAGATTTACCAGAGCCAGATGCTCCTACAATGGATACAAAATCCCCTTTTTGAACTGATAAATTCACATTATTTAGGGCTGTCACCCTAGTTTGATTTGAACCATATATTTTTGTGAGATTTTCACATTTTAGTATTTCCATATACAATCATCTCCTTTATGGTTAAATTTTATCAACCTAAAATGACATTATAGTGACACAAATCTAAATATAAACAACTATTAAAATACCTGCTTTAATTAGGCAAATCATATTTTATAAACACATCTATATTTTTAATTATTTTTAATCAGTCTAAATCATTTTTGCTCAAAAAATCACTCTTACTCAAGTAATATAAATCATTTTCTTCATCGTATTCAAAATTATTCGTTCTTAAAGAATTACAAGAAGCAAGATTTTCTTTTTCTGGCGTCACTACTATTCTTTCAGCTTCTGTTTCGTTAAATATTTTATGTATAAGTAATTTAATGATTGCTTTTCCAATACCTTTCCTTAAATATTCTTCCTCTCCAATTAAATAGTCTATACTAAATGTACCTATAATTGGTATGTCAGGATGAAAAACTTCATTAGCACTAAGACAGTCATAATATTGACAAAACCCAATTGGCATATTATCATACATAACAATAAAGTGTTTTACAAAGCTAAATTCTCCAAATCTAGCTTTAATTTCTTTTATCCATTCTTCAGAACTTTTAAACCATTTAAGTATATATTCTTGCTCAATCCAATCTTCTATCAATTTAATATCTTCATCATATACAGGTCTAATATCTAGTAGTCTATCCATAACATTCAGCTCCTTAAAATATTATTTCATTTTTTAATTTCATTTATTATATCTTTGTATATTATTTAAGATTATAATGTAAAATAAAAACTATGCAACATATTTTATTTATACTTTTAATACATTACATAGTCTCTAAGAGATATTAACATTTATTTTAATATATATTAGGATTTATTTTATTACTCAATAGCAAATATTTTATGTACTATAGAATTTATACTCTATCTATATTTAACTTAGTAAAATTATTTAATAATTAAATAGGCTATACCCTCAAATAAAATTAAGTTTATTTTGTGACATTATAGTATTTCTTAATTATATTAATTGCAATCTCTTTTACCTTTGGACCTGTAACTTCTTTATTGGAATCATCTGATTTAATAGCAAAATAATAAGTATCATCTTTAATTTGTACCATACCAACAAACCACGCATCTGCACGTTGATTTTTTCTATCATATCCTGTACCAGTTTTTCCATACAAATTTATGTTTTTATCATTTACATCTATTTTCATAATATCTTTTAAAATATTAATATGCTCTTTTTTAAAGCTTGTATCTCCTTCAAATATCTTTGCTACTGTTTCCGCTTGCTCTTTTGGAGATATTTGTAATGAAGATTCTAACCAAAATCCATTTAAATATCCCTTTCCATTTTTTAAATCGCCTTCCCATTCACTAATATCACAGTTACCATATTTTAAATCATCTAGAATTTTTTGAACAGATTTAGAGTCAACTTGATTTAATAATTTTTTGTAGTACCAAACACAAGATTCCTTAAATGCCTCTTCTAAAGTAAGATTTCTATTCCAATTTTCATTTTTATAAATTGTACCATCATATCCCATAACTGATTCTTTTGAGTTTATTACCCCTTTTTCTAGACCAATTAGAGTTGAAATTATTTTAAAAGTAGAACATGGTGACCTTCTTGTTTCAATTAACTCTTTGTTATATATATTATATTCTTTATTTTTACTGTTATAAAAAATAGCTCCTCCACTAATATTTTCAAAACAATCGCTATAATCAACTATATTAATTTTTTCCTTTTTATTTTGATTATTGTTTTCAATTTTAGATTTATTTAATTCAGAGTTTATATAATTCTTATCATGTTTTTGTTTTGTATTGTTATGCTTTTTTCCTACATAATATACTCCTATAGCTATAACAATCAATAAGATAACTGCCCAAATAAAATTATTTTTTCTTTTCATACTTTATACTATCTCCTCTATATAAGTTATAGTCCACCTTTAAAATAATAGACATTGTTTGTAATATGCTCCAATCTAGGAGCTTGAATACTTCTGTTGATAAAATCTAATTTTGGTTTAGCATCTTTCAAGTCTTTAACAATTACAACTCCATCAACAGATTGTAATTCGGCTCCAAAGAAAAAATAGACTAAATTTTTATCTCCAGAGATTTTAACTACATTTAAATTTCTATTTAATTTTTCTATTTTTTTTATTACTTCTTTAGAAAATATTTTCTCCAATTCACTTGTATCATATTTAATATAAAAATTACATTCATCGCTTAACTTTTTTTCATCATAAGCTTTTAAAATAGCTTTAGCTACTACATTATAATCTTCTTCATAAAGTTTAAATCTAAAACTTTCACTTGGACTAGGAATAAATATAGTACCTATACTTATAAAAATACTAAATATACATCCAATCATTTTTCTTTTATTTAGAGCTTTTTTATAGTAAAGCTTAACCATATGTACACAAATCCATATAAATGCAATTAACATCAATGGTATTGCAAATAAACCTATAAATAGTAGAATTAATCCTCCCCTAAATATGATGTTTCCACACAAAAATAAAAAATCACTAACAATAAATAGGATTAAAGGAATAGCAATGTCTCTTATATTTTCTTTACCTAATATAATTATTTTGATTAAAGTTATGATGAAGATACTTAATATAACTATTAATATCATTATGTCCTCCTTTCAGTTTGTGAGGTAATAATTTATTCTTTTTTAAAACTTACTATTGTAATATTTAAATATTACAATAGTAAGTTTTAAATGTCAAGTCGTTTTAATTGTATAAGTATCTTTATATTTATCAAATTGTTATTATCTACTATATACTTTTTTATCTATTATCAACTACTATTTATTCAGATTGTGTAAGACTGGTTGAACTTAGAAATACTTTCTATAACATAGCAGAATATATCAAGAAAGTAGCTTTTAATTTTATTATAATATGCTTACACAATAAAATTACTTTACTAAAATATACTCAGAAAGGATTTAACATTCATGTCAAATATTATAATAAAAGGACTTACACAAAATAACCTAAAAAATATATCATTTAAAATTCCTAAAAATAAAATTGTTGTTTTTACTGGAGTTTCTGGCTCTGGAAAATCCAGTATTGTATTTGATACAATTGCAGCAGAATCACAAAGACAGATGAATGAGACATATTCTTCATTTATCAGAAATAGATTGCCTAAATATAGAAAACCTCAGGTAGAGCTGATTGATAATTTAACTGCTTCTGTAATCGTAGACCAAACTCCTCTTGGTGGCAATGCACGTTCCACAGTTGGTACTATAAGTGATTTGTATTCATCATTAAGACTATTATTTTCTAGAATTGGAGAACCTTACATAGGAACAACTTCACATTTTTCTTTTAATGACCCCAATGGTATGTGTAAAAATTGTTCTGGAATTGGTAGGGTTAAGGTAATCAATATTGAATCTATTCTAAATACTGAAAACTCATTGAATACAGGATGTATAAATGACTCTTTATTTAAACCTAATTCATGGTATTGGAAGCAGTATGCAGAGTCTGGACTTTTTGACTTAGATAAACCTCTAAAGGATTATTCTTTAGAAGAATATAATTTATTGCTTTATGGCTCAAAAAATAAAAATGGCAAACAGGAAAATCCCAAAGTAGAAGGTATTTTTAACAAATATAATCAAACATATCTAAATCGAGATATTAGCAATATGAGTAAACACACAAAGGAAAAATCAGAGAGACTTATAACAGATGAAGAATGTCCTATATGCCATGGAAAAAGATTAAATAAAGAAACTCTTAACTGCACTATTTTAGGATATTCGATTGCAGATATGTGTGATATGGAACTTACCGACCTTTATGATTTATTGTTACAAATAAAGGATAAAAGAGTTGAAACTGTAATAAAAACTCTTGTTGATGGTTTAAAAAGGATGATTGATATTGGACTTCCCTACCTACACCTAAATAGAGAATCATCATCTTTATCTGGAGGAGAAGCTCAAAGATTAAAACTTGTGCGATATATGGGAAGTAGCCTCACAGGTCTGACTTATATTTTCGATGAACCTAGTACTGGTATGCATCCACGAGATGTACATCGTATGAATCAGTTATTAAAAAATCTTAGAGATAGAGGAAACACTGTCCTTGTCGTAGAGCATGATAAAGATGTTATATCCATAGTAGATGAAGTTATAGATATTGGTCCAAAAGCTGGTACACATGGTGGACATATTGTGTTCCAAGGTTCTTATGATAAGTTACTTCTAGCAGACACTCTTACTTCAAATGCAATGAATCTATCATTACCTATAAAAACTAATGCTCGTCAGTCAAAAGGTATTCTTCCAATTAGAGATGCTTGTATAAATAATCTAAAACATGTTGATATAGACTTACCAGTTGGAATTATGACTGTTGTTACTGGAGTAGCTGGTTCTGGTAAAAGTACTTTAATTTCTCATGTTTTTGCAAAAAAGTATGAAAAAGATGTTATTAAAATCGACCAGAGCCCCATTACAGCTACAAATCGCTCTACGCCTGCTACATTTCTTGGTTTCTTTGATGAAATAAGAAAAGTATTTGCTAAGGAAAATAATGTTGAAGAAGGTTTATTCAGTTTTAATTCAAAGGGTGCTTGTCCTGTTTGTGATGGTAAAGGAGTACTTGTTACAGAGCTTGTATTCATGGACCCTATTATTAATACATGTGAAGCTTGCAAAGGTACTAGATATAGTAAGGAAGTTTTGTCAAAATTATATAAAGACAAACATATAGTTGATATACTATCTATGACAGTAGATGAAGCTCTCGAATTTTTTACAGAAAAGAAGCTTTGTAAAATCTTACAAACTATGAAAGATGTTGGCTTATCTTATATGACCTTAGGTCAACCGCTTAGTACACTATCTGGAGGAGAGCGTCAAAGAATTAAGTTAGCTAAAAACCTCAATAAAAAAGGTACTATCTATATTTTAGATGAGCCAACTACAGGACTCCATGGGTCTGATATTGAAAACCTTATGCTGATTTTTGAGCATATAGTAGAGAAAGGTAATACTGTAATTATAATTGAACATAATTTAGATGTATTGAAACAAGCGGATTGGGTGATTGATATCGGTCCTGATGGTGGTAAAAATGGTGGTCAGGTCGTATTTGAAGGTACTCCAATAGAAATGGTGGAAAAAGGTCGTACTATAACATCAGATTTTCTTAGAAAATCAATAAATGTATAGATAATATAATATCAGCATTAAGAAATTAGGAACTATTATAGATATATTGCTATTTCATTCTAATTTATAAACTTAAATTGCAACTTCACTTTGAGAGAAATTAACATTATAAAAGCTATAAATTATAAAATTTTAAATATGATTTATAGCTTTTATTTTTTATACGTATTTTTTATTGATTTATTAATGAGTTATTAATGAGTTTTAGCAGTAAGTTACATTTATAATACATAAACACATATAATGACTAAATATATAATCTACATACCTATAAGTTGAGTTAATTTCCCAACATATGTTAGTTTAAGTTTATGCATAGCTCGTGTACAAGCAATATACAACAAGCTTCGGTCATAATCACTATAATACGTTTTATTATTTACTGAAGGGACAATAACTTCATCAAACTCTAGGCCTTTTGACATTTTAACAGAAGTTATGGATACTCCTTTTGTAAAGCTAGAACTTTCAGAAGATATTAAGTGAACACTATATTCTTCTCTTAACGCATCATACATAGCTTTAGCGTCATTATCTGTCTTTAATATAATGCCAAGAGTAGCATTATCACTCTTTTTAAATTCTTCAATTTCTGTTTTTATCTTATTTATTTCATCTTGCTCGTTATTACATTTTAATAAAGCTGGTTCTTCTCCATGTCGTTCAATAGGTTCTAATGAAGATATGTCTTGAATTTTTTTTGCAAAGTTAATAATCTCAAAGGTAGAACGATAACTTTTGTTTAATGTAACTAATTCTCCATCATTATATAGTTGTCTCATATCATCTAGTGTATGAGTATGATTAGGATTAACTAATTGTCCAAAGTCTCCAAGAATAGTCTTTTTACACTTAAAAAGTAAGTTTATTACAGCGTATTGAATAGGTGTATAATCTTGCATTTCATCAATAACAATATGTCTTATAACTTTATCTTCTTGTATTCCTTCATATGCAGCATGAATATATATAAATGGGTATACATCTGACCACTCAAGAGTTTTCTTTGATGCCATCACAAACATATTTGATATATCCATTTGTTTAAAAAAATCCTTATATAACGTAAGAGTATTTTTTATTGTCAACATTCCATTCAAGTTCTTAAGTATGCTTTTTACTCTTGGTAAATCCTCTTCCATAATATTATCTGTTTCAAATCTATAATGAATATCTTCAGCTACTTTCTCTAGCCTTCTCTTAACTGGATATTTATTATACGCCTCAAATCTACTCTGTATCCAATCACTTTTAGCTATGAAGCTTCCAAAAGTATAATCTTCTGGAATAAAAATCTTATTAGGCATCTGTTTTATATAACTATCCATAAGTTTTACAAAATCGAGCGTAGACTTAAATCGCACTCTTTCAGTCCATTTATCATCATTTATTTCTAATGGGTCTCTTTCACTTTCAAAATTAATAATTCTCTCTAATTGTACTTCTGCTATATTTTCAAAACTTAATTCACATAATGGTTCTTCTCCAAGTTCTGGTAGAACGTTGGAAATATAGTCTCCAAAGACTTTATTAGGTGATAAGATAATCACATTGTTTGCTTCTATTTTATCTTTAAATCTATAAAGAAGAAATGCAATTCTATGTAATGCTATAGATGTTTTCCCAGAACCAGCCACACCTTGAATAATTAATGTATCAGCTTTATCGTTTCTAATAATTTGATTTTGTTCCTTTTGTATTGTTGAAATAATAGACTTCATTTTTTCATCTGAAGTATGACTAAGCTCCTTTTGAAGAATATCATCTTGTATATTAATAGAACTTTCTAATGCATATTCCAATTTCCCATTTTTAATTTTAAACTGTCGCTTTCTTGTTATTTCTCCGTCTACCCATCCTATTGGTGCATCATATCCTGCTTTCCCTATTTCATAATCATAAAACATACTGGCAATTGGAGAACGCCAATCAAGTATTAACAGTTCATCTTCATAATCAAATGCAAATCTACCTATATAGTACTTATATTCATCATCCATATCTTTCAATCTAAAATCTATTCTAGCAAAATATGGAGAATCTTTAATCTTATCAATCTTATCTCGAACTTTCACCATAAAAGCTCCATAATTATCTATTTGTTTTAGTGATTGTTCATTTTGAAACATTTCATGTGGGTCTATTTCTCCCCGATTTTTTACCATATACATTTTGGCTTCCATATAGTCTCTGTCAAGTTTTCCAACAAGATTTTCAGCTTTCTTAAAAGCATCTTCTAACTTGTTATTTATATCTATTAGATGTACAATCTCATCTGGGAAAAAAGTTAACAACTCTGTATCATTTTCATATATGTTATGTTCATAATCAGACACAATAGAATCATAATTTACTACCTGTTTATTTTCAGACATTTAAATCCTCCTTGTTAATTAAGTACTTATATTGAATCATTATACTTAATTGTGTTTTGGAGTTTTTAATCATTCTTGCTATTTATTCTCCTTTTTATCTACAGAATTCAGGACAAATTTTTGAGTAGGATATCCAAACTCCACAAGTAATTCTGCCTCTGCAAAACCCAACTTCTTTATCATATCTCTATGCCCTGTATCTGCTTTGTCACCCTCTCGAAAGGTAGTAATTGAAATATCTGTATCTATCAAGAAATCTTCAATAACTTTCTTCAAAAACACTTGTGCAATATCTGAATTACGATATTGTGGATGTATCCCAAAAAAATCAATACTTCTAGTTTCTCTATTAAATACCATGTTGGCAATAGCAGTGTTATTAAGCTTTAATATCAAAGCTCTTTCTTCTAAAATATACTGTTCCAATTGAGAAATATATTCTTCCTCTTGCAAGTTTGGAAATCCATCTATGACTAATCTCACTAAATTCATCCATAATGGTATATCGGACCTATTTGCAAGTTTAATTTCTTTTTCTAACTCTAGCACATTCTTTGAAAATAAATTGTCTTTTTTCAAAACAAATCTTAGCTGCAAAGGATAAAATTCTTGTTCTTTTCGATATTTATTTGGAGATTTTTTGTACATAGCTTTAAATATAGAAGTGAATGCCTGTTGACTTTCATATCCAGCTATTAACGCAATTTCAATTATTGGTTTCTTTGAAAATACCAATAGTTTTGCAGCTTCTGTTAATTTTCTTCGCTTTATATAATCATGCATCGTCAAGCCAACAGAAGATGTGAAAGTTCTATGTAGATGATATTTTGAATAATGAACAGCATTAGCAACTATATCTAAATCCAATTTTTCTGATAAATGTTCTTCTATATAGTCAATAGCTGTTATGACATTAATTACTTTATAAGACATTGCAGCTTTCCTCCTTTTATCCATGCAACATTATATCAATCATCACTTAATCAGATTTAATGAATCTTGCTCTTTTTCAAACAAATTTATTTTTATATGTACTTTATATTTACTATCATATACTTGATAATTCATATACTTGATAATTTCCTTATATTTTTTCCACTCCTGATAATAATTATTTCTAAAATAATGTCTTAACCTCATAAATAATGTCTTAACCTCATAATAAATTTTTAGTTCAAGAGTTTAATATAACTTTTACTTTTTAATTAAAGACTCTAACCCTTTAATTTTCAATAACTTTTCATTTAGTAAATATAAAAAATTATTTATTATTTCCGTCTTACTAGATTCCTTAATTAGGTAGTAAATAAATCTATCTGGAGGTGCATCTTTTATATAATGTATTTCAATATTTGATATTTCTTTAAGATGATATGCCACTGACACTGGTACAATAGCCCATACATTCTCTTGTCTCATAAAGTATTCCAAAAGTGACATCTGGTCTAGAAATACTTTAGGCTGAAGAGTTGAGCGGAACCAAAAATTATGCCATAAATCATATTCAGGATTCCACGGAAGCCTTATCTCATCAGCAACATCCAAAATAGACGGATGCAATTCTCCCTTGTACTTTGAACCATAGCTTGTTACTAGTAACATAGCTTCTTTAAAGATTGGTATTGTCTCTATATTATTAAAAAACATATCATCAGAAATAAGTGCTATATCTACTTCTCCCTTTGAAATGTAATCATATGCTTCATAAGAATGATAGTGGTAAAAGTTTATATTATATTCTGGATATGTGTTCATAAAGCATGAGAATACATCTGGAAGTATATATGAACTTACACTCCCTATAGAGGATATGTTTAGAATTTTACTCCTATCCATTTTAGTTATAGCCTTGGCTTCTTGTAAAAGGCTTTTATATTTTTCTGCAATTGGAACAAATGCCTTTCCCTCTTCTGTCAACTCTGATATTCGTATGCCTTTTTTTCGTCTAATTAATTTATATCCTAATTCTGTTTCTAACGCATTTATTCTTCTACTTAATGCGGGCTGAGTAACATATAAACTTTCAGCAGCGGCAGAAATACTTCCTAACTTTATAACAGTCAAAAATGCTTGTATTTCAAGTTCTGTCACAGACTCACCTCAATTCATAATATAAATATTTATTTATATTATATGGCTAAAAACGGCATTTTACAATTATTTGATATGACTGTAAACTAGTTGTATCTTAAAATTTAACGAGGTGCTATTATGAAATATACAACTAACTTAACAGAGGGAAACATAAAAAGAGAATTATTCATACTTATGCTCCCATTACTTTTAGGAAACATACTTCAACAGCTTTACAATACTATTGACGCAATTATAGTTGGTAGATTTGTAAGCCAAACTGCTTTTGCTGCTGTAGGTGTAGCAGGTACTATTATGAATCTTTTTATATTTATACTAAGCGGAAGTTGCACAGGTATTTCAATTATCTTTGCACATTTTTATGGTGCCAATGACTTATCTTCATTTAGAAAAGAATCTTTTTTAGCAACTATTTTCGGAGCTACGCTGACTTTTGTATTAAGTATATTCTCAATACTTATACTCTCTCCACTACTAAACATAATTAATACTCCACATGAAGTTGCAAGTATAGCAACATCTTATTTAAATATTATTTTTTGTGGACTCATTGCAACATATTTTTATAATCTGTTATCAGCAACTTTGAGAGCTGTTGGTAATACCAAATCGGCTCTTATTATCTTAATGTTTTCAATGATAATGAATACTGTTTTAGATTTAGTTTTTGTTGCAGTATGCAATTTTGGAATTCAAGGAGCCGCCTTTGCAACTGTATTATCACAGACACTTGCATCACTTCTTTGTTTTATTTATATAAGAAAAAATATCTCATTTCTTTTATTTAAAAAAGAAGATATGAAGTTTGAATGGAAATTATTAAAATTAACTATCTCTTATAGTTTAATATCTGCTCTCCATCAATCTAGTTTATATATTGGAAAACTACTAGTACAAGGTGCTGTAAATATAATGGGAACAGATATGATTACAGCATATACTGCCACAACAAGAATTGAAGGTTTTGCTAATTCTTTTGGAGATAGTGGAGCTGAAGCCATATCTATATTTGTTGCACAAAATACTGGAAATAAAGATAGAAAGAGGGCAAAACAAGGATTTTATACAGGATTGATTATCATGGTATGTCTGGGAATTGGTTTATCTTTAATAATGTACTTTTTTTCAGAAACTGCTATTGGACTTATGATGAGTAATACAAATAATGAAATTATGAGAAATGGTGCAGAATATATGGAAACTATCGCTATTTTCTATGTCTTATGTTTTATAGGAAGTGCCTTTGTTGGTTGGTACCGAGGAAGTGGAAAGGTAAACATCCCTGTAATTGGAACTATCTTACATATATCAATTCGTGTAATTCTTTCTTATTTGCTTATTCAAAGATTTAGTCTAAAGTCTGTAGCATTTGCTACTGGAATAGGTTGGGTTTTTGTTGTATTATTTCAGTACATTATTTTCTATCTCTCAAAAGAATAAAAAGGTGAACTCTATATAAAGTTCACCTTTATGTAATAACTTTCTATTCTATTTTGAGTATACTAATTTAATTTATAATATATTGAAACTAAAAGTAACAAATTTGGCTTGTCAATATAGATTATAATTAGTTGTTTATTGACAAAGTCTATTTTTAACTAATCTTTTTTTGTATGTTGAACATATTCTACAATTGTACCATCTGGATGTTTTACTGTCATATTATATCCTGTAGGAACTTTTTTCTTATCTCTTATCAGAACTGCTCCATTATTTAATAGATAACTTCTCCATTCATCAACAGAGTCAACCATAAAAGTAGATTTTGTTTCTATAAATGGTTTGAGAGCATCATCAGAACCAGATAATAATAATACATTTCCAACCTGCGCTAGCTCCAATCCAACTTCTTTATAAGAAAAACGTAAAGAGCATTTTTCTTTTAAAAGATTCTCATAAAAAGATATCGCTTTTTCTATATCTTGAATATAAAAACGTGTTAATATATCATATATCTCCATGTTGTTCCTCCTGTATCTACTTCTCTTATTTATCCTAAATTATACCACTCTATAAATTGTATGACAATAAATCAAGTATTATCTCCTAACCATCTTAAGTACAATATGTTATTGATTTTATACGGCAGAACATCATAAATTATATAAAATACAAAACCATACTTAAAAGTGAAATAATCTATATCAATCTTCTAATCAGATACCATACGAATACAATAAGATTAATAAATTTTTAATACTGTTACTTCTCTACGAATTTCAATCTAGACCCCATTCTACTCAGCAACTCATTTGCTATGCTACCAGAAGCATCTGCAACTTCAGGAGCAGATAGTTCAGACAAATCATCTTTTCCAATTAGTGTTCCTACACTCCCAACCTCTACACTAGGAATATCTGTAACATCAACAATAAGTTGGTCCATACAAATTCGTCCTATTATTGGTGCAAAACACCCATTTATTATTACATTACTTTTTCCACAAGATAAATTTCTAGGTAACCCATCAGCATAACCTACAGATAGTACTGCAATTATACTATCTCTATTTGCAATAAAAGTTCTTCCATATCCCACACTTTCACCATTTTGTATTCTCCTAATAAGGACAACTTGTGATTTTAAAGATAAAACAGGACGTAAATCAAGCTGTAGCTTAGTTGTATCATTTGGAGAACTTAGTACCCCATATAGTGCAATTCCAATCCTTGCATAATCACACTTAAGTTTAGGATAGTTTAAAAATCCATAGCTACTTTGAATATGTATTTTAGGAATTTTTATCTCCCTTTTTGATAGCAAATCAATTAACTTATAAAAATATTCAATTTGTCTATTTGTAAAGTTTATGTCTTCTTCTATCATACTGTCAGAAACACACAAGTGTGTAAATATACCACAGACGTCTAAATGTTTCAACTCAAATGCTTTTAATATTGATACAATGTCATTAGCATCAAAACCAAGTCGGTGCATACCTGTGTCAATTTTGATATGTGATTTTATATAATATCCTTGCTCATTTAAGCATACAGCATGATTAAGGTCAACAATGCTCTGTATAAGATTGTATTTATGAAGCTCCTTCGCTCTTATTGGATTAGTATATCCAAGAATTAATATCTCTCCCGATATTCCATAATGTCGTAGTTCAATAGCTTCATCTATTGTTGCTACTGCAAATGATTTTACACCCATTTGATTTATATGAGTTGCTACTTCAAAAACGCTATGTCCATACGCATTAGCCTTCATAACTGCCATCAATTCACAATTTTGTGGCATAGCTTTTTGTAATACTCTTACATTATGTTCCAAATTATTTAAGTCAACTTCAATCCAAGCTCTGTTAGTATTTACATTTCAAGTCTTTCTATGTTTTCCTTTTTTCCCTTTTATCCTGTTGAGAATCAATATAATTATTATTGAAGTTATAAAAGATGCTATACTTACCACTATATAATTAATAATACTATTGTCAACCAAGACTGTTTGTATTCCAAGTATTTTAGAAAACATACGAATAATAACAATCATCATAGGATGTATAATGTAAATAATTAATGATGATGTTCGTAAAAATCTGACTCTATTACCCTTAAAAAACGTTAAAGCTGTAAATAAGAAATACATACATGGTAGTAACATAATATACATACTATCATGACGCTGTACGCCTAGATTGTGTAAAATAATACCCTCACAAAACATAAGAGTAAATGATATAAGAAATCCAATCAAGCTATTTTTAGATGATATACTGACAGATTTATTTGCTATTATGGCACCTAGTATGAAAAATACTGGAGCAAAAAACACACCATTTCGTGTATAGTCTGAAACTTCAAAAATATATCCATAAAAATTCTTTAATAATGGTAATTTTTCTAAAAAACCATAATAACTGTCACCAAGCATACCAATTATGTAAAGGATAACAGAAATTATAAATGACCACTTTATACCCAAATTTTTTACAAGAAAATATGCAATACTTGCACCAATAATTGAAGCAGGAAGATACCATAAATGATATAGAGTTCCATCAAATACAATATCCTTAATAACATTTGGTAGCAAATTATCCATAGAAAAATATCCATTGTAAATATTTAATGGAATATAAATAAAGATAGCTATACCATAGATAAATACTGTATTTTTTAGAAAAACTTTCAGCTTATCATAATTGTAATTATGTCTTGAAATTAGAAAAAAGCCTGATATCATAAAAAAGAATGGCACAGCAATACGAGCAATTATACGAGTCAGTATAAAGTCACTCATTTTACTATACGATAATAATGGTGATGTATGAATTGCAATTATAAGCAATGCAGCTATAATCCTAAAATAATCAAGTCCTGCATAGGATTTATTCTTAATCATTCTTGTTCCTCCAAAGTGTCATAATAAAACCATCACTATTGTTACCTGACATTTGATAATCATATTGTCTAGGTATAGAAAATTGTATCTCTTCTTCATTATCAAGAGGTATATAAAAAATCTCTATAATTTTTTCATTATCTTCTACCTTAAAACAATCTTCATAAGAAAATCTCTTAATATATTCTATGTATTCTTCAAGAGCTAAATTCATTTCACTGATAATTTTAGAATGGGGATACCCAACATAACGAAAATGCCATGGCTCTTGAGATATTCCTGTTATCTCTTCTGTTTTATACTGATAACGCTCTATAAAACCATAATGTGGAGCTACTTTACGAAACTCATTACAGATACCATCATAAGGAAATTCTGGACAAATAAAATCTATAACATCTTTCTTAAGACCTAAATCAATAGCAAGCCCTGTCTGATGCTCACTGCAATTTGGAAGTGCTACAAACTTTTCAGTAAACTCTTTTCCATTATCACAAAGAGAGTTTGAATATATATATTTTTGTTCATTTGCAGTACGATATCCACTTACTGGCACTATCTCATTTGTACTTCCTATATTTTTCAAAATATTTTGTAAAGCATTTACAGCTTCACATTTCATAAGAATACTTGGAAATTTTGTATCTACAGGTATTAACTCCGCATTGAAAGATATTTTAATTGGTAAAAAAGCATTTACAAGAATTAGATTACCATCATAAACTTTATCTTTAGTTAGTGAAATAGTATTCATCACTTTAGATTCTTTATCTTTGATTAATAAAATATTATTCATTATTTTACATGCACCTCAATTATTTTGTCTAGGATTTCTTTAAAAGACAATCCAATACCTTTCATCATATTTGGATAACGGCTATGAGAAGTAAATCCTGGAATTGTGTTTACCTCATTAAAAACAATTTCACCATATGGAGTCAGAAACATATCTACTCTAGCAAATCCTGAACATCCAAGCGTTCTATAAATAGTTTTTGCCGTCTCTTGTATTTTTTTCTCACAATCAGCATTAATTCTAGCTGGCATATGAATTTTTGAGCTTTTTAATGTATACTTTTCTGTATAATCAAAAAATCCTTTTGATAATTCTATTTCGTCTACTCTTCCAACTAGTAAATCATCAATTCCTAAAACTGCACAGCCTACTTCAAATCCATCAATATTTTCCTCAATTATTACTTCATTATCATGTTCAAAAGCTATGTCAACTGCTATTTCTAACTCTTCTTTCTTATAAATTTTACTAATTCCAAATGATGAGCCTGCACGCACAGGTTTAACAAATAATGGACAAGTTAAATCTTTTGACAATTTAATTACGTTAGATTTATCTGAATGTTTTAATATGATTGATTTTGGTACTTTGACACCTTCTGCATGGACAAGTTTATGCGACTTATCTTTGTCCATACATAACGCTGAAGAAAGAGTACCACATCCAATAACCTGTATACCTGCTAATTCAAATAACCCTTGTACTGTACCATCTTCTCCATTCTTTCCATGCAATACAGGAAATGCAAAATCAATTTTAGTATATTTAATATGGTTTTTATAGAATTCAATAATACCATTTTGTACACGATTATGAGATACAGCAACAGGAATTAGATAAGTGGAATCTTCACACCAAGTGTCATTTTGGATGTTTTCATAATTTCCTATATAACGATACCAATTACCATCTCTTGTAATTCCAATTGGCATAATATCATATTTATCTGCATTTAAATTTTCAAGTACTGCAAAAGATGATTGTAACGATACATCATATTCTGTTGAATTTCCACCAAATATAACTGCAATTTTTTTCTTATTCATAGTCAATTCTCCTTTGTTATTGATATAATTACTGTATTAAAACAAAGCACTCTTGTTTTAATACAGTAATTATATCAATAACAAGAGTGCCTTTTATCTATTTATCCTGAAGGATTTCTTATTTTTTTATACGTAAATTCTTAATATTTTCTTAAATTGGGAATAATAACTTCAAATACAATGATGTTATCCTTACTATATGCTGTTATTATCCCATTATGAAGCTCAACAATTTCTTTTGATATAGCAAGCCCCAAACCAGCTCCACCATTATTTGAACTACGAGATTCATCTAATCTATAGAATTGTTCAAAAATACGATTAATTTTTTCTTCTGGTATTGTATTACCATAATTCATAAACTTTAGATTTATGTTTTTTTCATCCTGCATAGCTGTTATTTCAATAATAGTACCTTCATAGCTATAATAAACAGCATTGCGTAATAAATTATCAAATACACGCTGCATTTTATTGACATCGCATTTTATCATCGTATTTGGAGCTACATTCAATGTATATTTTAGATTTTTACTTGTTAAAATAGGGGTAAATTCATACGTTAATTGTTCAAGCATACGTGTTAAGTTTACCTCACTGTATTCAAGAGTTATACTTGATAGATTAAATCTTGTAATTTCAAAGAATTCATTGATTAAATCCTCAAGACGTTCAGCTTTATCTAGTGAAATAGATAGATACTTATCTCGCAATTCTTTAGAAATCTGATTTTCATCTCGAAGCAATGTTAAATATCCTATAACTGAGGTAAGTGGTGTTTTTAAATCATGTGCTAGATAAACAATAAGGTCATTCTTACGTTGTTCTGCAATTTGTGTATCAGACTTACGTTGTTCAAGTGTATGTTTAATTGAATTTATCTTTTTTTCCACAGCAGAAAGCTCTGTAGATAAAGTAACTTCTTTAATATCCTCTTTAATAAGCGAATCAATACCTTGATTAATTTCACTAAAATATTTTGTAAACCAATTTAAATATAAACGGAATATTATAAAAAATACAATCGTGATAGCTATTATTATAAAAATCTCCATATTATTACGAAAAATCTGCTGATACAAATTTAAAGCTGCTTTATATTCCATACGAAAAACTTTTACAAAAAAAGATACTACCCATTCAGAGAAATTCCTATATAATATAAAAGAATATAAAATCCAAATAAATATGGTTGATATAAATGCCATTACAGCTGTTTTTATAAAAATTTTATTCTTTACTTGAGCAAAGTCAGAATTCTTCTTAATATTTTTATTTTTCAATTGTATAACCTACTCCCCATACAGTTTTTATAAATTTTGGATTTCTAGAAGGTTCATGTAATTTCTCACGTATACGTCCAATGTGAGACATAATTGTATTGTTATTGTCGAAATATTTTTCCCCCCATACAGCTTCAAATAATACTTCAGAAGGAATAACTTTCCCTTGATGTTTGCATAAGTACCATAGAATAGAAAATTCAATTGGTGTTAGTAATATTTCTTTACCAAATAAACTACATTTATGTGTTTCTTTATTGATAATTAGTCCTTTAATATCATATTCATCAACAGTTGTCGTCTGCTGTTCAAAAGAATTATTATATCTCATATATCGTCTTAGCTGTGTTTTCACTCTTGCAACAACTTCTAAAGGATTAAATGGCTTTGTTATATAATCATCAGCACCTATAGTTAAACCCATTATTTTGTCTATGTCTTCAACTTTAGCTGTTAGCATTATGATAGGATAGTAGTATTTATCTCGGATTTTTCGACAGATATGAAAGCCATCAGTATCTGGAAGCATAATGTCTAAGATAGCCATATCTAAATTTTTAGATTCAATACATTCTAGAGCTTCTTTACCTGTGTAAAACTTGTATACAGTAAAACCTTCATTTTTTAAATATACTTCAATTAAGTCGGCTATTTCTTTTTCATCATCTACTATTAAGACATTTTCGTTCATATATTATTTTTCACTCTCCTTTTAAACACAACTTATCTAGTATGTCCTTGTTATTATCGCATAACATATAGTAACTTTCAACTTTGTGTGTATAACATACTTACTTTTTGACTCTCTTCTATCATGAATACTACTTTTAAAAGGCATACTTAAGTACAAGGAGGTAATATATATTGATAATTGAAGATAATATAGAATTATTTGACTACATAAAAAGATGTCTAAAAAAAACAGTTTTACACAAACGTTCCCAATGCAGTAGTTTATGGTAGAGAAAAAACCTTTATAAATCAAAAGAAAAATGTCCTTTATTAAATAATCAAGGAATTTTATTGAGTGTTAAATAATTAAAATGCTTATATATTTTAAATACACAATAAAAACCTACATTTATTATCTTGCAAACAAAATAAAATTAACCTTCGAATATAAAACTCAAAAAAAGCTACAAGTAGATTTTTATAATAACAAATTTACTTATAGCTTTTTTATCATATAATTAGTATCAGACATCAAAATTCAAACAAGTTTCAGGTTCATCTTCTATTTTTGCTACTTTAAATTTACATGCAATTAAAACTAGAGATACCAACGGATTTATAATATTTAATAATGCATATGGACCATATGTTAATGCTGATACACCTAATGTTGCTGTTATATATGCTCCACATGTATTCCATGGGACTAACGGAGAAGTTAAAGTTCCACTATCTTCTAAAGCTCTTGATAACATTTTAGGATGTATACCTCTTTTTTTATATTCCTTATTATACATTCTTCCTGGTATAACTATAGATAAGTATTGTTCACCTGCGATTATGTTGGTAACTGTACAAGTTACCATCGTACATAAAACTGTTCCAAATACACCCTTTGCTAGTCTTAATAAAGAAGATGCTACTACTTCAAGCATACCTGTTTTTTCTAAAATACCTCCAAGAGATAGAGCACATATTGTTAAAGATACAGTAGACATCATATTCATAATACCACCTTTAGATAGTAAGGCATCTACCTCTTCTATTTGTGTCGATGAAACGTATCCATTTTGTGCTGCATCTAATATTGTACTCATAGATTCTCCTTGGAAAACTACTGCAAACAATACTCCTAATACAGCACCTACTATAAGTCCTGGTATAGCAGGCACTTTAAATACAACTAATCCAATTACTACTACTGGAGCTAATAATAATACTGGTGATAAAGTATTAAATGTAGAATCTAATGTAGACCTAATTAATTCTATCTGCTTTATATCTAATGCTTGACCTGAATACTTCATTCCAATTACACCATAAATTACTAAACAAATTAATAATGATGGTATAGTTGAATATAACATATATTTTATATGTGTAAACAAATCTGTCCCTGCCATTGCTGGAGCTAAATTAGTAGTTTCAGATAAAGGTGATAATTTATCTCCAAAGTAAGCTCCAGATATTATAGAACCTACTATCAATCCAACTGGCATACCTAAACTTTGACCAATTCCTAAAAGAGCTACTCCAACTGTCCCCATTGTGCTCCATGATGAACCAGTTGCAAGAGACACTATTGCACAGACTAGTGTTGATGCTACTAAAAAAATATTTGGTGATAAAATTTTTAGTCCCCAGTAAATCATACATGGAACTACTCCACTTACTATCCAAGTTCCTATAAGTACGCCTATTATAATTATAATTAAGATTGCTTGCATTGCCATCTTTATACTATTAAACATACTTAACTCTAAGTCTTTCCATTTAAATCCAAGCCTATATACAGCTACAATCCCTGCTACTGCTGCAGCTCCTATTAATGGTACATGAGGTGATGAACCATATATCAAGACTCCTAGACTTAAAAATAATATCAAACAAGTAATTGGTATCATTGCATCAAACAGACTTGCTTTTCTACATTCTCGCTCTTTCATAAGGTAATTTCCTCCTAATTATTTGAACACTACACTATAATTTTTTTTGAAACATATTCACTCGTACTAGATGACATGATACCTCCATAAGTTAATAAGAATTCCACATTATCACCTACTTTATAATCATGTTTTGTGTTACTTACATCTAATATCATGTGGTCTGAACTTGCCCCTAATATTTTTATATAAGTGTCTATTGGAATTAAAGAGTCAATATTTATATCCTGTTTACCTATAGCTATGATTGCCCTTTTTAAGATTCCTTTATCCTCATAAACAGGTTTATGTCTAAAAGCATCAACCCCTATTTCTCCAATGGGAACTGATGGCTTTTCTTTACATTCAATTATTTGACATACTAATTTAAATGCATCTTGATATGTTCCATGTATATTTTTACCGTACGCTGTTTCTCTACCAAGTATAATAGATTCACCTATCCTCAAGTTAGTAATACCTTCTGGCATAGTATTACTCATAATTAGATGCATAGAACTTGAATTACCTCCAGATACTATTTCTGTATCTATCCCAAATTTTTCTTCCATTTTTCGTGCTATACTTACTAGTCTGCCTGTATTTTCCCTAGATGGTATAACAGCTCCATAACAAGTTAAGTTTGTAGCTATACCAATTATTTTAATATTTTTTAATCTTACTATCTCTCTTACACTGTTAAAGAAGTCTTCTTCATAAAAATATCCTTCTCGTAAATCTCCTAAGTCAAACATAAGAACTATCTTATGAATAATATTTTTACTTTCACACAATTCATTTAGTTTCTTTATGGTTTCCAGTTCTGAATTAAGGCTAATATCACAATAATTGATAACTTCTTCTAGTTCACTTATCATGGGTATTCTAATCAGCATTTTAGGCAAATTTATATTTTGTAATTTTTTTAAGTTTTGTATCCTCGAATCTGCTATATGGTCTATTCCTTCACAACATACTGATTCTACTACCTCTTTTTGTGCACAAAATGATTTAGTTACAAAAGATACCTTAATATTTCTTTCATGACACTTCTGTGAAATTATTTTGACATTATGTTTTAACTTCTCTATATCTATTTCTAATCTAGGGTACATAATCTTTCCTCCTTGAAGTTTAAACTTTTTAATAGGAGCTTAAGAGATGCTTCTTCATATTTTTTAGATAAAACACCCATAGATGCCATAATATAGTCATTATCTATCAATATTTTTGTTTTTTCCTTTGGAAATAGTAATTCTTTATTTTTATTGTATTTAAGCATATTGTTTAATATTTTAATTCTACTAGGGAGCCTAGTAAGTGCTCCCCCTGTACCAACTATATATCTTACTTCTGTTAAATCTTTTCCTTCTGCAATTTTAACTTTTCCAGTTGTTCCATAAATATTTCTTATTTTCCCGGAGTGTCTTAACATAGCTTTGATAACAGCTTCTGTTGTCAGTCTCTCAACAAATAAAATTTCTTCTTTTGATTTTGGTATTGGTGGATAATTATCTATTATTGAATCAATGTCTATAGATAATTCATTTTGCAAGTTTTCTTTACCTATAACTTCTACTATGTTTTTCATATTTACATATACACCTAAATCCCCCTCAACACTTCTCTTTGCTAGAGGCTCAGGATTAACTAAGATTTTATTGATATAGTCACTTCCATCTGTAACAGAGTGTACATCAGTAGTTGCTCCACCTACATCCAAAGTTAATAAATCTCCAATATTTTTATATAAGAGTTTAGAAGCTTCCATCACAGCCCCTGGAGTTGGAGTAATATTTTCATTAACCATTTCTTTAATATACTTCATTCCTGGAGCTGTAGTTATGTGGTCTTCAAATACACCTTGAATAATTTTTCTTGTAGGCTCTATATTCAATAAATCTATTTTGGGGTATACATTTTCTGTTATATAAAGCTTATAATCTGTATCTTCGAATATTAACTTTACTTCCTCTTGATTTTCAATATTTCCAGCATATATAACTGGTATGCCTAAATTCATAGAAGCTATCATTTCGGCATTATAAATAGCTGTATCTCTTTCTCCATAATCAACTCCACCAGCTATTAAAATTATGTTTGGATTTATTTCTTTTATTTTATTTAAATCAGTTCTTTTAATTCTACCTGATGTTACTTGACGAATAACAGCTCCAGCTCCTAGAGCAGCTTCTTTAGCTGCTTTTACTGTCATATCATATACTAAACCATGAACAGTCATTTTTAATCCACCAGCTGCACTAGAAGTTGCAAACATATCATTATACTTTATATCCTCTACAGATAATTTATTAGCTAAATCCTTAATAGCACCTGACAAGCCATTTCTTACATCGCCACCTTCAAACACTGTTGTTGGAGCTTGACCTTGACCTAAAAATACAGGATTCTCAGTATCAATATTATGGAAAGCATTTACTACAGTGGTAGTACTTCCAATTTCAGCTACCAACACATCTATTTTAAAAGAAATTTTTTTATTTTCCATTACTCATTATTCATTTCTCTTCTTTTTTCAACTAAGAAAGTGGCTACATGAATACCTTTGCTGTTTCTTCCAAATCCAGCATCTATACCTTGTTCAACGGCTATTTCAGGTGTTACTTGTGTTCCTCCACAGGCTATCATTACTTTATCTCTTATACCTTTTTCCACACAATAATCATGTAATTTCTTCATGTTTTTATAGTGAATATCATCATGACTTATTATTGTAGATGCAAGTATTGCGTCTGCATTTAGTTCAATTGCTGCATCTACTAATTTTTCTACAGGCACAGAAGTCCCTAGATAGTGACATTCTATACCATATTTTTCTATACCACCATGTTTTATATCTATTATTTCCCTTAAACCAACTGAGTGTTCATCTTCTCCAACTGTAGCTGAAACTATTTTCATAGGTCTTTCTTCTATATCAGCTCTTATTTCTTCATCAGTCAGTACTTTAGGCTCTTCTGGTATTACTAAACTGTTTAAATCTATATCAAATGGAACTCTTCCCTTCACTTCTATTCTAGTACCTTCAGATTCATGCATAACTTCTCTACTTATAACTTCAACTTCTTGCAAGTTCATTTTCTTTACAAATTCCAAAGCTGCAAACTCAGCGGTTCTTTTATCAGTAGGTAGCATCATAGTTATCATTACAATTCCATCTGCACACCATTCCATTTCAGGCTTGATTTTATCTCCATTTCTGTATTCTTCTGATTCTTTTAGTCTGTTTTCCACATTGTCAAAATCATCAAGCTCATCAATATATATGATTTTATCTGGATTTTCAAATGTGCATCCATCTATTAATATTGACGGATTATCTATAGCATTTTCATCATACTGAGCTACATTGTTGTATCCAAAGTGAGCAGTTACAGGTGCTAGATAATCTTCTTCTCTTTCATAAACAGTACCTTCTCCAACTCCGCCTTTTATTTTTCTAGATATACCATCACCATTTCTTTCTGGATAATTTCCAGAATCAACGAAAAATCCTTGTTCTACAGACTCAAAATATCCACCAACTTCAAATATTTCTTCCATATATAATACAGCTCTTTCTTTAAGCTCTCTTGCTTTGTCTCTCAATTCACCAATATCTTTAAGTTCTATCATATCCATAAGACCATCCATACCAACCAAAGCTTGTTTTGCTGTATCACATGCTTCTATGTTGTATATATGCCAAGGTACATTTCTACCTTCGTCAGGTGTTATAGTTGATTGTATGTCTGCTCTAGTTAGTACTGATGTCAATAAATTTAATACATGAGTAACTGTTGCTTCTCTAGTTGATGATTCCATATATTTAGTATTCATTTGGGCTCTCATCTTATAATCACTAAATAATTCTCTAAGTGCAACAGCATAAGGTAAGTCTATTCTTAAACATGGTGCTGGAGGAGCTGTTGGTGGAACTGTTGATAAACATATATTACTTTTATCTATTCCTATTCTCTCAGAGAATATAGAGTTTAAAGCATGTTGAACCATAAGTTCAGGCATTACCTTCCACGCTTCTCTAGCAGTAGCATTAGCATTATGTGCTCCATCTATTTGAGCTATGTTGGCAAAAGCCATTATTTTTTTAGCTTCACAAGCATCTACAAAAGACCTTATCATATTTATATTTCTATATAGAACATTGTATTGTGGGTCTTGGTGTGCTCCATTGACTCCTTCTTCAGCAAACATCACTGCTACTTCAGGACCAGCAACACCACTTACATATGAATGGTAATTAATAGGTCTGCCAACTTCTTCTTCTATAAAATCAAGAGCTTTTCTTTGAGCTCTTACTTGTTTTCTTGTTATTGGAACTCCACCTATACCTTGAGGAGTACCTTCTATAAGCCCGTCAAAATGTGATTGTCCAGCAGTTCTAATAACCATTAAATGATCAGCACCATGATGAGCTGCCATCCTCATTCTTCTTATATCATCTTCAAATCTACCAGAAGCTATTTCAGTAGTAATAACTGGGCTTGGTTGAGGGTCTATATTGTTAAAATATTTAGATGATGGTAACCCTACACTCTTATTTAAAGGTTTTGTACAGTCTTTATATTCAAAAGGTCCCATTTCAAGATTTTCCAAATGCTCTCTCCAAACCCAACCTCTTCTTTTTGGTTTATATTTATCCAAATCTTTTAATATATGGTCTATATCTAGTTTTTTATTTTCCTTTAACATGATTCTACCCCTTCTCTAAATAAACATGTAACTTCATCCCAGTATTCACCATTAACTAATAATAAACCAGCTTCTCTAACTGTTATATTTTTAGATTTAGCCAACTTATAAACTACATGCCCTGCCCCTTTACCTATAAGACCTCTTTCCATAACACCTTCTAAAATAGGTTTTACCTCAAGAGAAGAAAATCCCATTCTTAACAAAACAGACCTTTCTATTGATGGTGTTGTGTTCTTTTTGCCAAGGTCTATCATTGGCTCTACTATTTGGGTAGCTAAACTCCAAAACCTTTCTTTTAACTCATCATCACTTAGTTCTTGAAGATGTTTTCTTCTAACTTCAAAATCATCCTCTCTTTTTTTCATGAACATTCCCCCGTTCGTATAAATTTAATTGAATTTTCCGATTATTTATTTTGTATTAAATTGAAAATTAGTCATTATTATAAATTATTTAACGTATCAATAACAAAATCTCTTGAACTTTTTACTTCTTCCATTAAAAACTCTATATCTTGATTACTTAAATTATCAACATTATCAATGTTATTGTTAGATATACAATTTTTTATAAATGATTTTCTTATTTTATTCATATCAATATCAACACATTTTAATAATTCTGGTATTTCTGGTAATATTAAGTTTACTCCTGCAATTTCTTCTCTTGGATTTCCAAATTTTATATCTATTCCATTTTCTCTTGCAAAAGTAAGCTGTGGACATATATGTTTACCTGCTCCTGTATACTCTGTTTCTTGTACTACTACAACTTTATCCTCATCTAATTCTTGAGCTAAAGAGAATGCTGCTGCTAAAGATGTATTTCCTGCAGGACCTCTTTCTATTCCTTCTAGTTGTGCCAATAATTCAGTTGTATAGAAAACTTCCCCTTGTTTTACTAATACATATCTATCCATATATCTAAGTGGTCTAGCTGCAGATCTAGGTACATCTGACCTATCAGGCCACGTACAGAATGGTATCCCAAAACCTGTATGCCCTGTTGTAAATGATTTTTTATTAAATTGATTGTCACTAGCCATGTGTAATCCTTTTAAGTCAACACTTGCTCCTACTACTTTAGTATTAAGACAACCAGCTTTTATCAATCCCCTTGCAGTTCCAGTGAGATTACCTCCACCTGCATTTGTACAAACAACTACATCAGGGTCTTTTTTATATTTTTCTCTAAATTGAATAGCTAACTCATATCCTAAAGTCTCTACACCTGCAATTCCAAATGGTGAATATAATGATGCATTAAAATAGCCTGTTTCTTCTAATAAAACTAAGAATGTGTAAAATAATTCTGGACCAACTGTTAATTGGATAACTTCTGCTCCATATGCCTCACATTTTCTTGCTTTTTCTATAATTTCGGGTTGACCTACACCATTAGAATCATAACATTCTTGAACTATTATACATTTTAGACCCTGCATAGCTGCCTGAGATGCTACAGCTGCACCATAGTTACCACTAGTAGCTGCTATTACGCCTTTATATCCCATTTTTTTAGCATGATATACGGCAGTAGCTGCTCTTCTTGCTTTAAAGCTACCAGATGCATTCATTGCTTCATCTTTTACAAATATTCTAGCTCCTTTACCTTCTGGAGCACATTTTCTAGCTAACTTAGTCAAATTTTTAAGTTCTATTATAGGAGTATTCCCAACAGCATACTGTGATTGAATCGCTTCGATATCTTGTAGTGTATATCCTGTTTCACCCATCATTTTTTCATAATCAAATCCTATTCCTTCTTGTTCAAAAGATGAGTAATCCAATCCAATTGCATTTTTCATTATTTCATTATTTCTTCCCATAACAGCTTGATAGCTCATATCTTTCATTGATGCTGTATTATTCATTATATACACCTCCAAATAATATTTCTTTAGCCTGTATCCCTATTTGGAGTAACTCTGGTATACATTTACCATAGTCATGAGTATAATATGGATTTACTTTAAGTAAGTTACCTTTTACAAGTCTACCTGTAATTGTTTTAACTTCTACTAAATCACCTATAGAAGCATCTTTTTGTATAAATCCTTTAACCCACATTTCTAAGGATACTTTCTTAGTATCCTCTGGAACTTGTGGAGCTCTTTCTTCTGGAGTCAGTACTATATTGTGTATAATAACCCAATCATTAACTTTAGCATCCATTTTTTCATCTCCTTATTAACTAGCTATTATTTTATTAATTGGCATTTGATTCTTCCTCTAATTCAACTTCAATCTGATTTCTTACATCTCCCATTATTGCTCTAGGTACTGGTATATCTAACATAGTTTTAAGACCCGGTCTAGCATTTATTATTAATGGAATAGAGTTTACTATCATTGCATAAGTACCTACTCCTCCAGGTATCTCAGGATTTATTTGCAAATCAATGTTTGGTATACCTTTTATTGATACATAGTCTCCTGTTTTAATGCCTTCTGCTTCAGGTATTATCTGTTGTGGATGCTCCATTTCAATCAAAACATCTCCATTTACATATCCATATCCACATTGTCTACAACCAGCAACATTTCCAGCCAATGCCTCTCCGTACTTAGATTTTCTATCTACTGTAGTCATTATTGGCTCTTTTGTTTGTTCTATCTTATCTAGTTTCCATCCTAATCCATCAGCTATCATATTTATTGATTCTACAAATCCTACATGACCTGCTATAGTATTATTTTCTACACCTTTTATAAATTCCTCTCTTGTTACTCCTACACCTTGTTCTACCATAACAGATTTTCCAAATGGTGATAAATCATTTACTCTCTTAGCTTTTATACTAGTAACTTCCTCACAAGTCCCTGAAAGAGCTAATACTAGTAAATCCAACACAAATCCTGGATTTATTCCTGTTCCAAGTATACTTACTCCATTCTCCTTTGCAACTTCATCCATTTTTTTAGCTAAATCTGCATCATCAGCTTGCGGATATGCCATTTGCTCTGCTGTTGATATAACATTTATTTTTCTATTTAATAAGAACATTATTTTATCAAAAGCCTTTTTAGTAAATGAATCAGTTGCTAATAAAACAACATCTACACTTTTTTCTTTAAAAACTTCTTCATAATTTCCATTGATAATAACTTCCGGTCTTTCTCCTCTTTCAATTTCTAAGATGTCATACATGCTTTTCCCTGAAGTACTTCTACTACAAACAGATACTATTTCCATACCTTCTTTTTTTAGAATCATATTAGCCATACCTATTCCCATAGCTCCAAATCCCCATATTCCAACTCTTACTTTTCTCATATATACACCCTCCTAAAAATTTATATCTTCTCAATAATTAGTTAAAGCATAAATCATGCCAACTTTGAAATTAAAATAAATATTTATTGAAACGTTGAAACTATAATTACTTTGTTATGTGTTTTCATAAATAAAAAATAATATTTTATTTAAGAAATAAAAAAAGAGCAAAAAATTTTGCTCTTTTATAATAATTTTGCTCCTTTATTTTTCTTTTTTATTTTACTTCTTTATAAGACTTTGATATTATATTTTTTCATTTTATATTGTAAATTTTGCCTATTCATACCTAAAATAGATGCAGCCTTAGTTATATTATACGAGGTCTTTTTTAATGATTCACAGATATACTTTTCTTCTATCTCACCAAGGATGCCATTAAGTGTCTTATTCTCTAAATCATTTAAAGAGTAATTATTAATCTCTTTATTCTCTTTAAGATTGTAATAGTCATTTAGATTAATCATACTTGTTTCTATTTGTATCTCATCTTCCATCATACTCATAGTACAATAAATTATGTTTTCTAGTTCTCTTATGTTACCTTGCCAGTCATAATTTTTTAGAACTTTGATAGCTTCATCTGAAATTCCTATCACTTTTTTATTTAATTTTTTATTATACTTTGAAATAAATTTTTTGCATAACAAAGATATATCTTCTTTTCTATCTCTAAGAGGAGGAATCTCTATATGAATTATGTTAAGTCTGTAATATAAATCTTTCCTTATTTTATTCTCATTTAAAATAACTCTTGGACTTTCATTTGTTGTTGCAATAATTCTTACATCAACAGGTATGTCCTTAGTTCCACCAACTCTTCTTACATAACCTTCTTGTAAAACCCTTAGTAATTTAGCCTGTAACATAATAGGCATGGAATTTATTTCATCTAATAATAAAGTTCCTTTGTTAGCTTGTTCAAACAAACCTGGTCTATCTACTGCTCCTGTAAATCCTCCCCTGCTAGTCCCAAATAGTATTCCTTCAAATAGCGACTCTGGCAAAGCTGCACAATTTTGTGCTATAAATGGATAATTTTTTCTATTACTTCCATAATGAATAGACTGACTAAATAACTCTTTACCCGTTCCAGTTTCCCCATATATAAATACTGAAGCGTCAGACTTACAGGCTTTCTTAGATTTTGATATTGCCTCTTTAATCAGATTACTTTCCCCTAAAATATCATCAAAGCCATAACCTTTCTTTTGTTGATTATTAACTTTGTTGATTAAATTTTTTTTATAATTTCTGTTTAGTAACGTTTCTATGGTTGTCATATTCTTTGATATTTCAAGTGCCCCTACAAATTCTCCTTTAACATCAATTGGTATCGTAGTATTAATTGCTGTTATTTCTTTCCCATTTTTATCTAGATATTTTTGAACATTGTCTTTGATAATTTTCCTATTCTCCAAAACTTCTACTAGTGTACTTCTATTTATTTTCATTTTGCTGACTATATCAAAAAATGAATTCGTTAAAATATCTTGTCTGTTCATTTTTTCCATTTTTTGTACAGAATCATTGTAGATTATAGTTTTCCCTTCTTTGTTAACAAAATGGACCCCTTCGTCAATATTTTCTAATATTTCATTCATTATTTTAAAAAATATCTCTTGGTTCAACTATATCACCCCAATACTTAAATATATAAAAACCCAAAAAATTAATAAAATGGTGTTACTGTATTTATATTATCATATATTTATGATATTTTTTATGCACATTGTATTAATATATCCTTAAGCCTATTCATATATTTCTGTTATTTCATATTTATACATGATATAATCTACTAAATCAAAATTTTGTTAAGTAGTTTTAAGTGTAGATTATTTATGTAATCTAATATTTTACTAAGGAGGTATGATAACTTTGAAATTAAAAATTATTGGTAGTGGTGGTATGTCAATTATTCCAAGTTCATTTTGTAAATGCAAAATATGTGAGGAAGCCAGACAAAAAGGTGGAAGATATGAACGATTAGGCCCAAGCCTATATATTGATGATATAAAAATGTTGATAGACACACCTGAAGATATTGCAGTAGCTTGTAACAGACAGAAAATCTCAGAAGTAAAACACCTTTCGATTTCTCACCATGACCCAGACCATGTTAAAGGCATTAGAATTGTCGAAAAAATTGGCTATGATTTTATCGCAGATAAAAATACTCCTATTGAATTTTATGCATTGCCTGAAGTGATTGAAGATATAAATCGAATGAACCTTGATTGTCTTAAATATTATGGGGATATTCTACACTGCATTTCTGTTAATGAAACTTCTCATATAAAGATAGATAATTTTGATATTGATTTGTTTAACAACAACCGAGATAGGAATATAACTTTCTATGTTATCAAAGAGAATGATAAAAAGGTCATATATGCTTGTTGCAATCCAAAGCCATTTACTCATAATGATATGTACTTCGATGCAGATGTTTTAATAATCAGTTTAGTTTCTGATGATGGCATATTAAATGATGGAACAGAACTTAAAGATGCACCATTCAAAGATGAAATATTTACTTTAGATGAAGTTATAGAAATTAAAAATTATTACAGAATTAAAAAGGTTATAGTTACACATATTGATGAAATGTGGGGGAAATCCTATGGTTATTATAGTGAATTAGAGAAGGAGCTTGATAATATTTTCTTTGCTTATGATGGTATGGAGATTATAGTTTAAAGTATCAAGTAATAAGCATAATGAATAGTTGGTAAATTTCAATTTAGTATTGTAGTCAAAAGCTGTGATTTCAAAGTGTCACAGCTTTTAATGAACTTATTCCTAATTACAAATATTTTGGAAACAAATTACATTTGCTAAATAGATTGTAGTTCTTCTTGCTTTTATTATATTATAAAATTAATAATAAGGTACAATTTCATATAATTTTAAAGTTTACATAAAAAAATTAATATTGTTTATAATAATTGCAACTCTAATATAACATAAATTTTAATATAGTTTGTTTTTGTATCTAATAAAAAGGGATTGAACTCAAAATCACTTTTTTTCTAATCAAATTTTGAGTTCAACTCCTTTTTATGCATACCATTTGTCACTTCTATATAGCTTTTCATCTGTATATTTTTGACTTATTTTAATAATTTTATTATCAACTATTTCATTAGCCTTATCTAATTTATCTTTAGTAAAATTAGATAATATCTCTAGCTTTTTTCTGATTTTTTAATAATTTTACTAAGTGCTGCTATTTCTATTCCTATTTCCCCAGTTCTAGGTATACCTACCCCTAATGCATACTTCATTATGTTCATACTTAAATAAAGTTGAATTTGTTTTATCTCTCCTTTTATCTGTTCTGAAGCACGGAAAATTGCATATACTATAGCTATTGTTACAGTACATCCTTCTGCAGAAACAACCTCTATTTTTAAGATATCTATATATTTGCACATAATATCTCTTATACTTTTACAATTCTAATAGTTTTATTAAAGCCAATGTATATATCTCCATATTCTTTCGTATATGCTCTATCGATACTCTTTCATCTACGCCATGACCGCCAGTTTTATGTGCTAAGAACTTAGGTCCAAACGCCACCATATCTTTAAACCAACTTGCATATGTACCACCACCCATAGCAATTGTATATCCATTTTCATCTGTTATTTCTTCATAGGCTTCTAATAATTTTTTAAGTACTAAATTACTTTCATCAACATAATGTAAGTCTTTATGAGCGATAACCTTTATTTCCCAACCGTTACAAAAAAACTTTTTAAATCTATCTATTATATTATTTAAAGCTATATTTTTGCCATACCTTATATCTAGTTCACATATGATTTTTTCCTCATTTACTTTTAATATTCCTAAATTTAAAGTAGTGTTTTTGAATACCTCATCATATTGATTAATTCCCAATGCATCTCCATAATAGTCACTACAAAGGTATTTTGAAACTAATTCTATATCTTCTCTATACTGAAAATCTATATTATCTTCAACTATCTTTATTACCATTTTAGATATAGCATTTTCTCCCTTTTCAGGATTACTTGCATGCGTAGCTACTCCTTGAGTAGTCAACTCTGAAATAATTCCATTAATAATTTTTACAGTACAATAAGATGGAACAACATTTTCTTTAGTTCCTCCCCTCACTATTATGTAAGGTTTACTTTTATCAATTTTAATATCTTTTTCTATCCTTATATGAACTCTTCCTTTTTCTCCATTAACCACTGGATACATAGCATCTGGAGTAAATCCCATACTTGGAATTTCTTCACCTTTATCTAGATAATGCTTGATACACTCCATACCTGTTTCCTCATTTGTACCAAAAATTAATCTTATCCTTTTATTAATTGTAGGATAGGTGTCCTTTATGTTTCTCAATACATGTATAAGCATAGATACAGCGCCCTTATTATCTATGGCACCTCTTCCATAAATAATATTGTCAATTACTGTTCCCGAAAATGGATCTACACTCCACCCATCTCCTGGCGGAACTACATCTAAATGCATTGGAATTCCTATTAATTCTTCTCCTTTTCCAATTTCTGCATATCCAATATAATTATCAATATTTTTAACGCTAAAACCCAAACTAGAACAGTAATCTAAAGTTTTCTCTAAAGATTTTTTAAGCCCTATACCAAAAGGACATTGTGAAATAGGTTCACCTTGTTGTGTATCAATTTTTATTAATTCTTTTAGGAATTCTACTGTTCTATTTAAGCTATTATCTACACTTCTGCTTATATCCATAAATCGACCTACTTTCTGTTTTTTTAAAGCCTGTCCGTAAGGACAGGCTTTTACATTAAAAACTATTTTTTTGTAAATACTAATTCGCAAACTTCATCATCATGAGCACATTTTTGAGCAAACTCTAATCTAACACCTTGTGCACAATCAACTCTTCCATAATCACCATAGCAAGCTAATCTACAAATTTCTTTTCTTTCTTCTTTGTTTAATCCATATTCTTTCCAAGAAGCATCTAATGGACAGTGATGGAATTTTAGAACTCCATTTTCATCTGTATTTTCTACTAATTCCATTTCAAACACTTTTTGTCCTTTACTATTATATAACATTTCTGCCATTTTTCCTGGAGTATCTGCTACGTTATATTTTTGACCTCTCATTTTGCCAAATCCATATATTGCTTCTTTACATATATCATCTGGATTAACTCCTAACTTTTCAGCTTCTTTCATAAGAAGATAGAACCATACTGCTCTTTCTCCTGTTGCACCTCTAATTCCTTCTAAATATTCCTTTTCTGTATACATTTTTTCTGACATTTCTTTCTCCTCCTAAAATTAAATTCTATATTTTAATCATTGTAAATTAGAATATTCCAATGAATGATCCTATTAATGCTACTACAACTAAAATTACTAACAACTTAGTTATTGTCCACTTCTTGTATTTCATCCCCCAATATACGAAGAATACAACACCAAGAGGTAATAAACCTGGAGCAATCATGTTTAATGTATCTTGAACAACAATTGCTTTACCACCAATATCAAATGATAATGGAGTTGAAAGCTTAACTGTAGTTGCAGACAATGCTCCCATCATAAACATTCCTAGAATTGAAGCCCCATCAATTATCTTATTAACAATGCCACCTGATAGAATTTTCTTAATTGAATCTCTACCTAAAGAATATCCTAAATGGAATAAGTAATAGCCTTCGCAAAATAGTAATATACTAAACATTATTGGGAAAAATGCACCTATAACACTTCCTTCTGCACCAAATGAAGCACCTAAAGCTAGGAATATTGTTTGAAATGTACCAAAATCTAAAGTATCTCCAATTCCAGCCAAAGGTCCCATAAGACCATTCTTAACACCTGAAATAACTTCTCCTGGGATTTTTCCTTCAGTAGCTTTTTCTTCTTCCATAGCTAAAACTGTACCGTGAATTAACCCTCCCCATATAGCTTGAGTATTAAAAAATTGTAAGTGTCTCTTTAATGCATCTACTAAATCTTCTTTTTTCTTATACAACTTCTCTAAAGCTGGAGTGAAACTTGCACAAACTGCTAATGCTTGCATTCTTTCAAAAGAGTTAGATAATTCTGCTGTCCACCACCATCTTAGATATGTTTTTGTTACATCTTTTTTCGTAAGTACTCTTATCTTATTAACTTCAGTTGTACCTTGTTCATTTTTAATATCTTGCATTATACTTCACCTACCCTTTTATCTTCTTTCATAAATGTAACTAAAAGAGCTATACAAACACCAAATATTGCAGCTGCAGTAATTGATATTTTAAAATATTGGACCATAAAAAATCCTATAATAAACATTGGTAAGAATTTATTTTTACCTATAGTAAATATTGTTGTTGCAAAACCTAATGCAGGTAATATACCACCCATTACTGTTAATCCATTCATTAACCATTGTGGTATAACATCTAATAATGATTGAACTAAATCTGCTCCAAAAAAGTTACATACAAAAACTATTGGAAATCTTAAAAAAAATCCAAATATTAAAGAGTAAAGTGTTGCGCATCTCCAGATACCTTTTGTATTACCTACTTCAGCATACTTATCTGCCTTATGAACTAATACAGCATTACCAGTTCTTCTTAAGTTATTAACTAATACTCCTATAACACCTAAAGGTACTGCAATAGATACTGCAACTTCTGCATTAACACCAGTTTGAAGTGCTACTGGTATTGCAATAAGAGCAGCTAAACATTTATCAGATGGAATATTTCCTCCTGCTGCAACCATTCCTAGATAAACCATTTCTATACTTGCACCAACAATCATACCAGTTGTTACATCCCCCCAAAGTAATCCAAGACTAAAACCTATAAATAAAGGGGACTTTAGTGTTGAGAAAAGGGTATACCCTGCAAGACCTGCTGCAAACCAATACCATAATCCTGTTACAATTGCCAACATCAAAACAGATTCCATTTATAATTCCTCCTTATTTAGAATTTTTATTTAAATTTCTTTAATGCATTTTCATATGTCATAGATGATTCCTCTGGTATAACTTGTAGAACTATTTCAATCCCATCTTCATTAAGTTTATTTAATTGTTCTACATCTTCAGTTCCTAATGAAACAGCTGTAAATACCATCTTCTTTCCTGCTTCATTTGGAATGCCTCCTAATTGAATCTTTTCATATTTAAGTCCAGCCTTATACGCTTTACTTGCCATATCAACGTTCTTAAATAGAATAAATATATTTTTATCTCCTAAAGTATTGTTTTGGAATGCTTTTCCTGCATCTTCTGCTGTTAAAATAGATACTTCTACTCCTGATGGTGCTGCCATTCTATATATGTCAGCCATAAATTCATCTTGACCTAAAAAGTCATCAACTATTATTATTTTTTGAGCTTGAGCGATTTTCACCCATTTTGTTATAACTTGTCCATGAATTAATCTGTGATCTACTCTTACTAATGTTATTTTTGACATTATATCCACCTCATAATTTATATTTTTTTAAATTCTTTAATTAAATCTACACAAAGGTTATTATTTTTTTTGACGACTCTTTCTGGTAATGTATGTACTTTGTCTTCTTTGCTTAATTCTTCATCTACGATTAAAATTGTTTGTAAGCTAAGTCCATTTATTGCATCTATCCCTCTTCTTATAGCAACAGCTATTGCAACACTTGATGTAGAACCCCCATACAAATCTGATATTATAATTTTCACATCTTCTTTATCTACTACTTCTTCAACCTCTTTCATGAATACAGAAACATCTTTTTCAGAGCTTAGTGATAAAACTTCATATTGATTTGACAATCCAAAATTTTCATTCGCTTCTTCTACTAATACCTCTCCCCAAGTTCCATGGCAGAGTATGATTGCCTTATATTTATTCATTGCTAAACAAACTCTCCTTTATAGTGATTAATACTTTGATTTAATTCTACTTCATCATCATCAGGTACCATTTGAATTGATACATTAATATTTTTTTTAATAAATTCATTTATTAAAAAAAACTCTTTTTTATTAATGTATACATTTTGAGATATTTTCTTTTTTCCTATCCCTGTAGGTATTCTTCCAATAATAAGTTTTTTAATATCAATTCCTTCCTCTATCATTCTATTTGCAGTATCTAAGTTTTTAATTAATACAAAAACGTTATCATCGGCTTGGTTATTATAAAAATACCTCCTTGATTCACTTACAGCTAATATTGATAAATCAATATTCTTTGGTGCTGCCATTTTTATTAAACCTTTAGCAATAACATCATTGGTTGTTTCATCATCTACTACTACTATTTTTTTAACACCTAGATGCCTAACCCATTTATATATCACTTGACCATGTATTAATCTATCATCACATCTGCAATATTCCACTAAAGACATTTTTAATCGAACTCCTTTTTATATTACATTGAGCTAAGAACTTTATTAATATTGTTTATACCAGTTTTTCCCGCTTCAATACATGCATCTGCTAACTCTTCTAGACTTTTCCCTTCTCTATTAATTAAAGCTTCAAGTAGCATTGGAAGGTTTACTCCAGTAAGTGCATGAAAGTTTCCACCTTTTTTAAGGTTTAAACTTGCAACATTACTTGGTGAACCTCCTAATAGGTCAGCTAATACTAAAACTCCGTCACCTTCATCTAATTCATTTAACTTTTCTACAAAATTTCTATTTAAGTCTTCAATATTATCATTCCTATTTAGTTTAATTGCTGCTGTTCTTTCTGCTGGTCCTGCAATAAGTTCACAGCTTTTTATAATTTCTTCACTAAAACTCCCATGAGTCATAACTATTATACCTATCACCAATCTCACCTCACTTTTTTTGTCACTTTTTATATAAGCAATTACCATGCCAATGTATGTGTATCAATAACAAATGGCTATTTTGCAAGATTTAATCGACCCTTTTTACTTAATTTATTAAAAAAACTTACTCTTTCAATATGTATCAAAATCTTTTTCAAACCTGTATCAAATCTGTATCAAAAAAAAGTAAAAAAAAGATAGCCTTTTGGCTATTTTTAAATTTTGTATCAACTTTTGAATTTATCTGTATCATATTGTGATTCAAATATATCTAATATATTTGCATACTCCATATCCGAAATAATTATATCGAATGTCTCTTCTACAAGCTTAAAATTTTCTTTTATAACTAAATATAATTCTTTACTTCTACTAATTCTTTCTTCATATGATTTATAAACTAAAGACTCTTTTATTATTATTCTTTCAATCATACATGAACAATGAAATATAAACTTTACTAAAAGCTCATCTTGAATTACTAAAGAATAATGTTCACTAATCCTATTAATTACTTCTTTTAATATAAAATAAGCTTTCTCCCCATTTAAAAAGGTCAATGTCTTACTAATATTATCAATTAGTAATCTATCAAAATATCTAGCACCATTATCTTTTTCAGCATATGTAATTTCCATATCTCCATAATGTTTCTTTATAGATTCTATAATATTAAAATATAATTTCTCTAATGTCATTTCGGGAGTTAGAGCCTTTCTAGTTGCTTCTATTACAATAGGTGTACTTACCATATCTATTGCTTTTACTTCTTTTCCAGTAGCATCATGAATAACTTTAGCAAATGTTAAAATAGATCCCATGTCAGTTAGAATTAAAATTCCTTTTCCTTTATCAATTTCATTGGCTATTTCTACAGCTTGGACTAAAATATCCTGAACTCTATCTTCTAACCCCATATTGATTGCCACTGCATGGTTACAATCCAGTAAAGTATTAGCTACATTCACCATACTAGATGCTGTAGATTCACCATGCATTATAACTAATATCGCTATACTCTCCTCATTTAATCCCACATAAGATAAATAAAGAAATGTTGCTAAAAAAATTGCTTCATCTTCTGGAAAGTCAACTCCATACATTAATGACATGTTAGATAAGATTTCTTTTGCTATGTCATATTCATATGCTCTTTCCTTCATAATTTCATCTTTATTAGGATGCTTTACTATATTCCCAATCTTTATTCTTTCAATTAAATTCTGAATATGTAAGGCTATAGCTTTTATTAATTTATCTAATCCTTCTTTTCTACTCCATTTATCATGCTTTTGTAAAATATACTTCACAGTAGTTGCAATTGAATCATTAACAATATTGTTATAAGCTGTTTGATTACTACTATTATATATAAAAGTATTCATTAAATTATAGGAATACTTCTGTATATCTTCATCTATAAAGCTTCTAATTTGTGACTCTTTAATACCTTCTTGTTGAAGTTTATCCCAAGTTTCTTTTATCATTCCATAGAAATCTAAATCATATTTTTTATTTTCTATTAATAAATTTTCACTTTCAAAATTCTTTTCTTCTGGTAAAAAAATAATATCATCTTTCCCAATAAAACTAAAGTTCTGTACAAACTCCTCTTTTCTGTTATTTCCATACAATGACTCTCTAATATTGTTTGGTAGAAGAGAGAGTTTTACATATACACATTCCATTTTATAGGTCATATAGTCTAAAAAAGCTCTTGCACAAATTAATTGTATGTCGCTTTTTAATTGTCCTATATTTCCCTTACACTTATATAAAATAAATGCCTTAATAACTTCTTTTGAAACCTTTAACTTAACACCAATCCTAATACTTTCTTCTTTAAAAAAATAACATATAAGCTTCATTCTCTCTTGAAAGCCTCTTTCCTCTAAAGACGGAATCTTTATAGTTACAGGTATTCTTCTTAAAAACGTTTCCAACATTGCTGTCTGTGGATCTTCTGTAGTAGCCGCAATTATCATAACCCTACACTCATGTACCTTATTAGCTTCTCCTAACCTTCTATATATACCTTTATCCATAAGCAGAAATAACATTTCTTGTCCCTCTGCAGATAACCTATGAACTTCATCTAAAAACAATATTCCATTATTAGCTTCATGTACAATACCATACTTATCTTTATCAGCTCCAGTAAATGCCCCTTTTACATATCCAAAAAGTTGCGCTAATAATAATTGCTGATTATCAGAATAATCAGCACAGTTAAATATAATAAATGGTGCATTATCATTATCTTCTTTTATAGTTAAACTATACTTATACATATATTCTGCAAATATAGATTTACCAACTCCTGTAGGTCCTATTATTAATGTACTCAATCCCTTAGGTGGATATATTACTGCTGCTTTAGCTTGCTCTATCTGAGACTTTAAACTTCCGTCATACCCTATTAAATTAAAAATATTGTTCTCTTTTTTTATGCTATCTACAATATACTCATCTTTGACAGAATCATTCTCACTATATTCGTTTACAGAGTTAATATTATCAAATATCCCTTTATTTAGTTTCTTTCCTAAAATACTCTCAATACTTTCTTTATATAAGTACTGAACAGGTTTTCCCTTTATCTTTATAATAATACTTTCTTTTATTAATTGATTTAATTCCTTACTAGCATTACTTCTATTTATACCTACTTCAGTAGCAATATATTCTGCATCAAATCCAAATCTAATACCATTATTAAGGTTCAAGTGTTCCTCTGTTAGCCTTTTCAAGCAAATTAAAACTTTTTCTTTCCTTGATAGCCTCTTTTGTATCATAGTTGACCTCCCCCATAAGCAGTAATACTGTTAAATATTTATTATTAAGCTTAATTCTACAATATTTTAATATTTTTGTCTAATTGTGTAACTATTGATTTTATTTCTGGTTCGTTTTATAATATAAATTACGTTACCCTCATCTTTTATAGAGGAGGAATTTATATGAATTTTTTATCAGATTTACACACCCACTCTATAGTCAGTGGTCATGGCTATAGCACTTTGTTAGAAAATATTAATTATTGTAAAGAGAATGGAATTAAGATACTAGGTACATCTGAACATGGTCCTAAGATGCCTGGTTCTCCCCACAAATGGTACTTTCACAACATTCAAAATATCCCAAGAATCATAAATGACATTATAATCCTAAGAGGATGTGAAGCAAATATACTAGACACTGAAGGAAACATAGACCTAGAACCCTTTGTCATTCCTCGATTAGATTATATTATCTTGTCATTTCACGAAGCCGTTTTTTCACCAAATACATTAGAGAATAATACTAAAGCCTTAATAAATGCAATAAATAAGCATGATAATATTGAAATATTAGGTCACCTTGGAAACCCAAACTACCCAATCTACTATGAATTAATCATTAAATTAGCCATGGAAAAGAATATATTAATAGAAATAAATAATTGTTCTATCAAAGGTGTGTCAAGAAGTGGTAGCTCGGATAATTGTAAGTATATTGCTACACTTTGCAAAAAATATGGTGCTAAAATCATACTAACTTCAGATGCTCACATTTGTTTTGATATAGGTAACTATGAGTATTCTGAGAATATCTTAAAAGAAATTAATTTTCCAGATGAATTAATAATGAATTATCCTAAAAAACTTGTTAATCATTTTCATCAAAAAGGTAAATTGCTAGATGTTGATTATACAAATATTTAAGTAATAATACATGCTTGCTTTAACTCTTATAAAAATCTTAATACTATTTATATTAATGAAATGATGAAATTATAATGAAGATGATATTTGATAAACTAATAAATTAGGACATTTCTAATAAAATATATATTATTGGTATTGATGGTTTAGGAGAAGCAGATAAAAGTACACTTGCTAACTCGCTAAAATTACAATTTCAAAATTTGAATTATTCTTCTTACATCCTACGCATTTATGATTTTATACATCCTAAGTTCATTAGGTACAATAATTCTAAAGAAGAGTGAGATTGTTATTACAATATCCAATGGAAATATAATTATTTACCAAATGAAATTTTAGTTTCTATAAAAAATGAGGATAAAATAGTATAAATAAAATGATAGATATATAAGTAATTTAGAAGATATAAAATGTAAATAGTAAAATAGGTACTTCTCCACTTAAGAAAAAATACCTTGGAATATTATCCTATTGAAAATGCCAATCTCATATTAACTACAGATAGACTATAATTTATGTATTTGTCTACTTTTTATGTGCTTACAAAAAGGTACTATACTATCAATGTTTTAGTATAGTACCTTAAGTGAATATTTATAGTGTAAATTAAATTTTTTCATCTATATCACAAGTAATTATTTACTATTACAAATCTATTGTATAGACTTTACTCTAAATTAATTTGGAGTCTGGAAATATTTTTAAAAGCATTGTAGAATAAATTTGCCACTGAAAAATAATTATGGTGGCAAATCGATGGCAAATCCCCCTTTATAACATAATTAAAACAGCTAGAACTCTGTTATTCTCTAATAAGTTTAACTACAGTCTCGCAATGAGGCGTATTCGGGAACATATCCATACACTTAACCATCTTAATCTCATAACCATATCCCTTAAAATCAACCAAATCAACAACCAAAGACTTCGGATTACAAGAAATATAAACAATCTCCTTAGCGCCAAATCCACAAATATCCCTAATAGCATCCTTATGAATACCTGGTCTAGGAGGGTCAACAATAATCAAATCAGGCTTGTCCTTCAAATCCTTAACAACCTTCGCCACATCTCCAGCAATAAACTCACAATTAGTAAGCCCATTCAACTTAGCATTCTCATTAGCCGCAACAACAGCTTCCTCGACTATCTCAATACCATACACCTTCTTAGCTGCACCAGCCATAACCTGTCCAATAGACCCAGTCCCACTATACAAGTCAAACACAACCTTGTCATTGTAATCTCCAATAAAATCTCTAGCGATACTATAAAGAACCTCGGCTCCCTTAGTATTAGTTTGGAAAAATGAGAATGGAGAAATCTTAAATTTAAGACCTAAAATTTCTTCTTGTATATAATCTCTTCCATACAATACTCTTAACTCATCACATTGGACTGCATCTGCTAAACCATCGTTAATAGTATGAAGTATCCCTACTAACTCAGCTTTGAAATCAATCCCTAAAAGCATCTCTTTAAATTCGTTCATGTCAAAATCTTCTTGAGAAGAAGTTACTATATTAACCATAATCTCATTAGTATGAATCCCTTTTCTAACCACAAGATGTCTCAAATATCCTTTATGATTCATTGTTCTATAATAAGGAAGCTCTTTTTTATTAAAAAACTCTACACTAGAAACTAATATCTTTGAGAAGTCTTTATCAACTAACATACACTCCTCAACAGTTTGTATATCTATATGCTTTCCTTTTTTATGAAGCCCTAATGTCAAAGGTCCATTTTTTACTTCATCTCCAAAAGTATACTCCATCTTATTTCTATAATATTTGTTTTCTGGACTTCCTTCTATCCCTAAAAATTGAAATCCAAATAAATCTTGCTTTAAGAATAAATCCATAACTTGCTTTTCTTTTATTTCCAATTGCTTCTCATATGGTACTGATAGTAATGTACATCCTCCACACTCTCTAAAATGCTTGCAAGCTTCTTCAGTTTCAAGTGGTGAGTACTCTAATAATTCTATCATCTTAACTTCGGCTTTCTTACTTCTAACTTTTTTAACACCAGCTCTTACCTTTTGACCATTTATTCCACCCTTCATGTGAATAACTCTATCTCCAATTTGGCCTAATGATGTACCACCAAATTCCATTTTATCTATTTCAAATTCTACAATATCCTTTTTCTTCACAAACCTTCCTCCAATTTATTATATTATCTTTCTTCAATCATCTTTACTTCTTCATCTGTTAACTCTCTATACTCACCCAGTTCTAAACTCTCATCCAATTTCAAATTACCCATAGACAATCTTTTTAAGTATACTACTTTTTTACCCACACTTTCAAACATTCTTTTTACTTGGTGAAACTTACCTTCATGTATTGTAAGTTCTATCTCTGATTCATCATCGCTCTTTAATATATTTAACTGAGATGGCATAGTTTTATATCCATCATCAAGCACTACACCTTCTACAAAAGCTTCTACATCTTCTTCAGTAACTACTCCGTCAATTTTTGCATAATAAGTCTTAGGCACATGCTTCTTAGGAGATAAAACTCTATGAGAAAGCTTTCCATCATTAGTTAAAACTAATAATCCCTCTGTGTCTTTATCTAGCCTACCAACAGGAAATGGTTCAAAGGCTAAGTATGATAAATCAATTAAATCTAAAACTGTTGGGTCGTATTTATCAGTAGTTGCCGATATATATCCATCTGGTTTATTCATCATTAAATATATATATTCTCTATATACAACTTCTTCTCCATTAAATAATATCTCATCATTTTCAGTGTCTACTTGAGTTCCTGGATTTGAAACTTCACTTCCATTTACTACTACAGACCCCTGCTTACAATATTTCTTTATTTCACTTCTACTTCCATAACCTAAGTTTGAAAGAATCTTATCTATACGTTGCTTTTTAGCCATTAAAAATGTTCTCCATTCTCATAATATTTTTCTTTTTCAAATACTGTAAATGCTAAATCCATACTTTCTACATCTAAATTATTTCTTATACTATCAGTTATTATTCTTGCTACTATATCTTGTACTTCTTGTCCTCTATCAAACCAAGCTACTTCAACAAAAGGATATACATCTGCTATTTTGCCATCCCTTATTGCAACTGACTTTATACATTCTATCTCAAAATAATCCCTTGGACATTTTACAGCTTCAACTAAATCATCTATCATTTTTTCACTTATTTTGCATATATCATTCTCATGAATTCCTCTTATTTTTATCTGTGGCATGGTTAAGTCTCCTTTATCTTAATTCTTCTTAAAATGCTTATATTCTTTCTTATTTTACCTAATCCTATTATCTTATATTTAACATTATACTTGTAATTTATAGTTATTACAATTTACTATATACTTTTTTTGATTTAACGTTATAATATAAGTGATGGGTAAATTTTAAAAGTTAATAGGAGGAGTTTTAAAATGGCATTAATTACTACAAAAGAAATGTTTAAAAAAGCTTACGAAGGTGGATTTGCTATAGGTGCATTTAACATAAGTGACTTAGAACAATTACAAGGTGTTTTAAAAGCTGCTAAAGCTAAAAACTCTTATGTTATGATACAAGCTTCTATGTCAGCTGTTAAATATGCTGGACCTCATACATTAGTTGAAATGGTTAAAGTTGCTTCTGATGAAATAGGTGTAGACGTAGCTCTTCATTTAGACCATGGTCCAAATATGGATGCTATTAAAACTTGTATTGATGCTGGTTTCTCTTCAGTTATGATAGATGGTTCTCATTTTGACTTTGAAGAAAATGTTAAAATAACTAAAGAAGCTGTTGAATATGCACACTCTAAAGGTGTTGTTGTTGAAGCAGAACTTGGTGTTTTAGCTGGAACAGAAGATGATGTTACTTCTGATGTTCACAAATATACTCAACCAGCTGAGGCAGTTGAGTTTGTTGAAAGAACAGGAGTTGATTCATTAGCAATAGCTATAGGAACTTCTCATGGTGCTTTCAAATTCAAAGGAGAAGCTAAATTAAGATTTGATATACTAGAAGAAATCCAAAGCAAGTTACCAGGCTTCCCAATAGTTCTTCATGGTGCATCTGCTGTTGACCAAAATGCAGTTGCTACATGTAATGAATTTGGTGGAAATATAGCTGGAGCTAAAGGTGTACCTGTAGAAATGTTAAGAAAAGCATCTTCTATGGCTGTTTGTAAAATAAACATGGATACTGACTTAAGACTAGCTATGACTGCTGCTATCAGAAAATTCTTAGCTGAAAATCCAAAAGAATTTGACCCAAGAAAATACATTGGTGCTGGTAGAGATGCTATACAAGCTGTAGTTGAAAGCAAAATAGATGATGTTTTAGGTTCTGCTAACTCTATAAACTAATATAACTTTTAAATATTTATAAAAGAAAAGAGATGACTTATAGTAATTAAATTTACTTCTAAGCCATCTCTTTTAAGTTGTATATATCTTTATATATAAACAAAGAAATAATACTATAAGAATATTTATTGAATGTTTATGTGCTAATACAAAAAAATATTACTGGAATCAAAACTTCCAGCAATATTTAATAATAAAAAATATATTTACATAAATCTATGTACATTTTCCTAATAAGTTATATCTTATCAATTCTAATTACCTTACTAAACTAATAACTACACATGAATGTGTCCACTCTTTATCTTTCTATGAATGGTAGAAGGATATATACCTATAACTTCAGCAGCCTTTGTTATTGAACCATACTTATTTATAGCTTTACTTATCATCATCTGGTCTACTATTTTATATGCATCATTAAGATTCATAATTCCATTTACCACTATTGGTGATAAATCATCTGTTTCATTATCAATCATATCTAGGTTTATAAGCATATTAAATTCATCTTCTCCAATTATATTTTTAGCTGATAAAACTACGAATCTTTCAATGATATTTTTCAATTCTCTTATGTTACCTGGCCAAGAATATTCTTCCAATAATTCAATAACCTTAGGTGAAACTTCTACTTCTCTATTATACTTTTCATTGTAAAGTTTTAAGAAATAATTTACTAATGGTACTATATCTTCTTTTCTCTCTCTAAGTGGTGGTATTTTTACTGGGATAACACTCAATCTATAGTACAAATCTTGTCTAAATTTAAGGTTGTTTCTAAGGTCTTCATGAGAAATATTAGTAGCACTTATGTACCTAACATCTATCTTTATAGGTTTGCTACCACCTATTCTAGTAATCGTATTTTCTTGTATAACTCTAAGTAATTTTTTTTGCATCTGCATTGGTAACTCACCTATCTCATCCAAAAAGATAGTTCCACCATTTGCCTCTTCAAAAAGTCCCTTTTTACCTTTTTTCTTAGCTCCAGTAAAAGAACCTTCTTCATATCCAAAAAACTCTGATTCTAATAGTTCATTTGGTATAGCTCCACAGTTTATTGCAATAAAAGGCTTTTCCCTTCTCGAACTATACTTATATATCGTTCTTGCTATTATTTCTTTTCCTACACCTGATTCTCCATTTATAAATATAGAAGAATCAGAAGCTGCAGCTCTCTTTACAACTTTTTTTATGTTGTCCATAATCTTACTTTGACTTATATACTCTGTATCCTCTGACATATCACTATATCTTATCTGAGATTCAAGCTTAATGACCCTTGAAATATCTCTTCCTGTAAGTACTCCTCCTGTAAGTTTTCCTTTAGAGTCCCATCTTGGAACTGCTGTATAGGCAATAAGTTTTCCATCAGGGTAAACGATATTTCTATAAATCTTTTTCTTCACTTTGAGCATATTTAATATTATTGGTTCTTCTACTAATCCTTGTCTTACAAGGTCTGTTATATTTCTACCAAGTACTTCAGTTCTTTTAAAAGGTAATATCTCATCACTAACATTATTCATCTTTTCAATTACCCCATCTTTGTTAAATACAACGACAACTTCATCTATATGTTCTATTATATCCTCAACTACTTTATCCGATATTACAGATTTCTCAAATAAATAAACTATAGTATTTTCATTATTATTATCTTTCATATTGTATATATGTGCAGTCATTCTTAATTCTCTGAAAGCTATTTTCTTTTTACTCTCTGTCAGAATTTCTTTTTTGTCAAAGTTAGAATCTAATTCATTTATATTTTTAGGCTTTTTTATATCTAGAAAACTAAAAATACTATCTATTAGATGATTACAATATATTATTTCGCCTGATTCCTTACATAAAATAGCTGGATTTTCTACATGTTCTATAAGCCCTATTAAGTTATTATCCATTAATATTCGCACCTTTCATTAAGTAATTTATTGAACTACATACAAAATTTATTGTTTGCTTACAATAAATACCATTAGCACATACAACCAACTCCTTGTAATATTTGTCTTTTTAAATAGCTTTCTTCATTAAAATGTAACTAAGATATAATTTTAATGATTATAGTTTGTTAAAAATTTCATTTTGCTTTTAATTGTATTTTATCACACATTTAGTAATTATTTGTCTATTTAGTACAATTTAATTAAATTTAAGATTTATTTTAAAAAACAAAGATAATCCTTATAGAATATAACTCACATTTTGTAAGCAATACACATATAAGGATTATCCAAATTATCTTGTATTATAAAATTTTATTCAAACAGACTTTTTAATAACTGACAAATACACACTAGCAATAACTTATCAAAGGGTTAATAATTATGTTACTAACTAATAAGACTTATTCAATCAGTAATATTTATATAATTTGTGTCTATTAAGCTTTTATAGCTTCTAATAAATCATCAACGCTATCTAATTTATCTATAAGCATTGGTACTATTTCATGTAAATCTCCAACTACTCCATAATCAGCGATTTCTAAAATTGGAGCTGCTGGGTTTTTGTTTATAGCAATTATGAAATCTGATGATTGCATACCTGCTAAATGTTGTATTGCTCCTGATATACCACAAGCTATGTATAGGTTTGGTTTAACAGTAGTTCCTGTTTGACCTACTTGGTGAGAATGGTCTATCCATCCAGCATCTACAGCTGCACGAGAAGAACCAACTACTCCACCTAATTTGTCAGCTAATTTCTTAAGCATTTCAAATCCTTCTGGTCCACCTAATCCTAAACCACCTGATACTATAACATTTGCATCTGTAAGAGATACTAAATCTTTTTTAGTTTTAACTGTTTCTAAAACAGTAGTTCTTATATCATCTTGAGTTATTTTATAGTCTAATGCTATAACTTCACCAGTTCTTGTTTCGTCTTGTTCAGCTTTATCCATAACACCAGGTCTAACTGTAGACATTTGAGGTCTATGGTTTGGACATATGATTGTAGCCATTATGTTTCCACCAAATGCTGGACGAGTTTGTTTTATTTTCTTATCTTCTGGGTCTATTTCTAACTTAGTACAGTCAGCTGTTAATCCAGTTCCAACTCTTGAAGCTATTCTAGGTGCTAAATCTCTACCTATATGAGTTGCTCCGAAAAGCATTATTTCTGGTTTTATTTCATCTATTGCATCTTTTATTACTTTTGTATATGCATCAGTTGTATATTTTTCTAAAAGAGCATCATCTGCAACATAAACTTTATCTGCTCCAAAAGTGATTAACTCTTTAGCTAATCCATCAACATCTTTTCCTAATAATACTGCACAAAGCTCAGCATCTACTTCTGTAGCTAATTTTCTTCCTTCTCCTAATAATTCGATAACTACTGGAGCTATTTTTCCTTCTCTTTGTTCTGCAAATATCCATACGTTTTTATAAGAACTTAAATCTTTTATATCATTCATAGTTTGTACTCCTCCAACTTATATAATGTGCTTTTGTTTTAGACCGATTATTATTTTGTTAGCTATTTCATCAGCTTTACCTTCTAAGATTTCTCCTTTTCCTCTTGGGTCAGGAGTAAATGATCTAAATACTTTAGTTGGTGATGCTTTTAAACCAACCTCTTCTTTATTTACATCTAAATCATCAATTGTCCAAACTTTTACATCATGTTTATATGCTTTTACTATTTTATCAACAGACATGTATCTAGGTGCATTTAACTCTTTTACTGCTGTTAAAAGTACAGGTGTACTTACTTTTATTAATTCATATCCATCTTCTAATTGTCTTTGAACTATTATGTCTTTTCCTTCTATTTTGAAGTCTTGTACATATGTAACTTGAGGAATGTCTAATTTTTCTGCAATTTGTGGTCCAACTTGTGCAGTATCTCCATCTATTGCTTGTCTTCCTGCAAATATTATGTCATAGTCTCCTACTTTAGCTATCCCTGCTGCAATAGTATTTGATGTAGCCCAAGTATCAGCTCCTCCAAATGCTCTATCACTTAATAATATTGCATCATCAGCACCCATAGCTAAACACTCTCTTAGCATAAAGTCAGCTTGAGGAGGTCCCATTGTTATAACTGTTATAGTTACATCATCATGCTCATCTTTAATTTTTAAAGCTTCCTCTAATGCGTTAGCATCATCTGGATTTAATATACTTGGAACTCCATCTCTTATAAGAGTACCTGTTTCTTTATTTATTCTTACTTCGTTAGTATCTGGAACTTGTTTTACGCAAACTAATATTTTCAAAGTCTATACCTCCAATTTCATTAGATTATTTATTATTTTAATACGTTTGATGAAATTACCATTTTTTGAACTTCTGATGTACCTTCGTATATTGATACGATTCTAGCATCTCTGTACATTCTTTCGATTTCATAATCTTTTATGAATCCATATCCACCATGAAGTTGTAATGCTTTATAAGCAACTTCATTTGCAACTTCTGCTGCATAGTATTTAGCCATTGCAGATTCTTGAGCAACTCTCATTCCTGCATCTCTCTTTTGTGCTGCATCATAAACTAATCCTCTAGCTGCACAAACTTTTGTTTCCATATCAGCTATAGTAAATTGAGTATTTTGGAATTTAGCGATAGGCTTACCAAATTGAACTCTTTGTTTTGTATATTTAACAGCTTCATCTAAAGCACCTTGAGCAATTCCTAGAGCTAAGGCAGCAACACCTATTCTACCTACTTCTAAAGTACCCATTGCTATTTTAAATCCATTACCTTCTTTTCCTATAAGGTTTTCTTTTGGAACTTTAACATTTTCAAATATTAAGTCAGAAGTTTCAGTTCCTCTTATACCCATTTTATCTTCATGAGCTCCTGTTGAGAAACCATCCCATTTACTTTCTACTATAAATGCTGATGTACCTCTAAGACCTTTACTTCTATCTGTAACTGCTATTACTATAGCTATGTCGCAGAATGGTCCATTAGTTATGAAAGTTTTTCTACCATTTAATATATAGTGGTCTCCAACTAATTCTGCTGTTGTTTGTTGCCCACCAGCATCAGAACCAGCTCCTGGCTCAGTTAAACCAAATGCTCCTATTAATTCACCTGTTGCTAAACCTTTTAAGTATTTTTGTTTTTGCTCTTCAGTACCATTGTAAAGTATTGGTAATGTAGCAAGAGAAGAACCTGCTGTAACGAAAGTAGCTGTTGATGCACATCTTCTAGCTATTTCTTCCATTATGATAGCATAAGAAACATATCCTGCTCCCCCACCACCATACTCTTCTGGAATATTACTGCTTATAAATTTTGTTTCAGCTAATTTTTTGATTAATTCCTTAGGCATTACACCTGTTTTATCCATTTCTGCTGGCAAAGTGTCTAATTCTTTACTAACAAAATCTCTTACTGCTTTTCTTAAAAGTTCTTGTTCTTTGTTATATAACATAGCTTCCTCCAATTTTCACATTTTATAGTAAATTTATTTTAATGAACTTACGCTAAACTCATCATCTCAGCAAAAGTTTGAATACGAGTTCTGGCTTGTTCATTATTCTGAGTTTGTTGGTCAATTTCAACATATAAAGTAGGTATTCCACTATCTTCTATATCTTTTCTAACTAAAGGATAATCGTATTCTTCTGGGTCACAGAATTTCATCATACAGAAGATAACACCATCTATATCTTTCTTTTTAACTTCATCTACTATAAGTGACCCACGTTTTTTCTTAGGGTCATAAGCTAATGAACATCCTTCTATATTTGACCATTGTCTTGCTAATCTTTCTAACGCATCATCACCTGCTGGTACATCTGTTCTGAATTGTCTTGTTTCCTGAGCTAAATCATCTGCTACAACTGATATATTGTTGTCTTCTAAAATATCTAATATATCTTTAGAATCAGCTACTATACCTGTTAATAAAACTTTCTTTCCAGAACAGACTTCTTCTGGCATAGCATTTAATTTTGCTATTAATTCTTTTACTAATTCAGTGTGCTCTTCTTTTCTCATAAAGAATCCACTTTTGATTACTAAGCTTCTTACTGATGGTTTTATAGTATTAGAATGTTTATAAGCTACTTCAACAAAGTCTCTCATAGTTTTTCTATGTTCATTGTAAACTTCTATACTTTCATGAATTTTTGCTTCTTCTATTTCATAACCACATATTTCTTCAAGTTCTCTTTTCACACCTTTGTACTCACTGATTAGGTATTTTACACCAGCTTCAAGTTTTCTATTTTGTGGGTGTACTAATGATATATATTTTATATGAGGTACTGCTGATTTCCAGTTTTGTCCTAGACAAATTAGTGTATCACACATACCTGGTATAATAACTCCAGATAATTCATCATAAGCACCTTTTAATCCATATTCTAAACATGATTGCATTATTGAACATGCAAATGCAGGGAAATATTGTTTAGCTAAATCTAATTCTGTTTGTCCTCCCCATATACCAACTGGAAGCATTCCAGCTGCATGTATAATCTCTTCTGGGCAGTAAACTGGGAAACAACCTATAGCTTTTTTACCAGTTTCACTTTTATATTTTTTTACAGCCGCATTTGGATTTTCAACTACTTCTTTCATTTTAGATAAAATAGCTTCCATTATATCTCACCTCTATTAAGTTTTTTTCTTTCTTCCATTACTTCAACTAAACCTTGAATTCTTGTTTCAAACTGAGCATTAGTAAAAGCTCTAGGGTCTGCTTGGTCACCATCAAATCCAGCATATGGTAATCCAGTTTCTTCAGCTGCTCTTCTTTGCATTTCATATTGTATTAAACTCATAAGTTTACAGCTTCTGTTCATATGATAGAATGCTCCATCACATTTACCATCTACTAAAGAATCAACTCTATATTTTGTCATACGGTCTAAGTTTACGTTGTTAAACATAGTACTGTATGCTACTGCCATTCCATCTAAATCATTAACTTCATATTGTAATGCCCAAGCATGTGGGTAAACACTACCTGTCATGTTAACTCCAAATTTAGCTAATGTTTTCATTTTGTATCCTATATATGGCCAACAAGGTATACCTTCCATCATTATTCTGTATTTTTCTTCTCCTCTGAAAGAAGATTTACCAGTTTTCATGTTGTCCTCTAATTCTTCTATAAGTAATTTAAATGCTTCTGTAGTTTCTTTTTTACCTCTAGCACAAACTATTACAGCCATGTAAGTAAATAAGTCAAACCCATTCATTGGTGAAGGTGAAGAATCTGCTGGTAAACTCATAGAGTATTTCCATAGTCTTCCGTTTTCAGCTGATATTTTCATTACTTCTTCAAACTTCTTAGGGTCAAATTTCTTCCCTGATATAATTTCTAATTGCTTTATAGCTTCTTCAAATTGAGCTTTTATATAGTCAATTCTTGATTGAGTAACTTCATCTTCATTATTGAAAGTTGTATCAATCATTATTAGAGGTATATCTAATTCTCTTGAAATATTTTCATACCATTTTATAACTTGGTTACATATATTGTTACAGCAAAGTAGGAAATCTGGAGCTGGCATATCTAAAGCTTCACAGCCTCCATTTTCTAAAAGACCAAAATTTGTTCTTGCATATGCACATAGGTCGATAGAGTATCCTTTAGATTCAGCCATTTCACATAACTCTAAAGAACCTTTTTTAGCCGCTACCCCAGCTGCTTGATTTTCTGGATATAATACGTTTAAGTCAAATACTTCTGCTAATTCTTGAGGAAATACTGATGTTGACCAACCTACAGGTCTTCCTTCTTCTTTAGCTTTAAATGCATTTGCATATTGTTCAGCTAATAAATCATTTATTACTACTCTAGCTTCTTTTTTTTCAGACATTTTCATCCCTCTTTTTATATATTTTTCACTTCTTTTTGTGATGTTTTTGCTTCATCAAAAGCGTATAACGCTGCTCCTAAAGCACCCGTTAATTGAGGTATATCAGGTACAATAATTTCTGTGTTGATTTCTCTTGCCATGGCTCTTACGATACCACTATTTCTAGCAACTCCACCAACCATAACTACATTTCTTTGTACTCCTATTCTTTTTACTAGGCTAGAAACTCTCTTTGCTACTGAAGTATGAATACCTGCCACTATATCTTCAATTTTTGCATTTTCAGATAAATGTGATATAACCTCAGACTCTGCAAATACTGTACATGTACTGCTTATTGATACTTCATTTTGAGAATTCATAGATATACTTCCGAGTTCAGATACATCAACCTCTATTATCTTTGCCATTACATCTAAAAATCTTCCTGTACCTGCAGCACACTTGTCATTCATAAGAAAGTTTAGTAGTCTTCCATTATTATCTAACTTTAATACCTTTGCATCTTGACCACCTATGTCAATAATGGTTCTTGTCTCTGGAATTATGAAGTTTACTCCCCTGGCATGACAGCTTAATTCACTTATTTGCTTATCAGCATCTGAATAATTCATTCTTCCATATCCTGTAACTACCACTTTTTCAATATCTTCTCTTGCAAGACCAGTCTTGCCATATAATTTTTCTAAAACTCTTGATGGTCCAGTAGTCCCAGTACCAGAAGATATTGTCTCATAAGCTACAATATCTTCTCCATCTTTTAAAATTACTCCCTTTGATGCAGTTGAACCTATATCTAATCCCATTGTGTACATCTTTAGCATTCTCCTTTTATTAAATCTAGAATTACTAATTAGTATCTTACAACTTTACTATCTTTGAAGCTGTTTATTTTTTCTTCATCATAGCCTAAAGATTTTAATACTTCTACAGTATGTTGACCTACTTTTGGTGCTGGTGTATAATCTTTAATTCCTTCATTTCTAAACATAACTGGAGTATTAACTAAGACACCTGTATTTCCGCTATCATATTCTTTCTTAAATAAGAAGTCATTTGCCCAAGCTTGTTCGTCGTCTAATAAATCTTCACAGCTTTGGATTTTTTCAAATGGTAAGTCTGCTTCTTCTAATAAAGCTGACCACTCGTCTAATGTTTTTTCTAACATAGCTTCTCCAACTATCTTAACTAAACCTTCAACATGATTAACCATTGAATCTATGTTATTGTATCTATCATCTTCTAATATATATTCTCTATTTATAACCTTACAGAATTTACCTAACCACTTATTGTATTGTATTAAAGCTAATTGAATCCATCTTCCATCTTTACATTTATATGTAGTCATTAATGGACTGTTTGGATTTTCTCTTGATAAAGGCATTTCATTTCCGTATTGTGCTGTTGTTATCATTGTTCCCATTCCATATATAGCAGTATGGAAAAGACTTACTGTTACTCTTTCACCTTTACCAGTTTGACCTTTTTTATGTAATGCTGCTAAACTTCCTGCTGCTAATGCTAGACCTGCATAATGGTCACCAAATCCTGCTGCTGTATTTGCTGGAGATGTTCCTTTTTCCATAACAGATTGGCTAACTCCTCCTCTTGCGAAGTATGCAGTGTAGTCAAATCCTGGTTTATCTTTTAAAGGTCCTTTTTCACCATATCCTAATATTTGAGAGAATATTAATCCTGGATATTTATCTTTTATTTGGTCATAAGCTATTCCCATTTTTTCTAATGCTTGAACTCTAACATTAGTTACAAATATATCTGCTTCTGATAATAATTTATGTAGTATTTCTACTCCTTCTTTTGATTTTACATTAATACTTACACCCTTTTTATTTCCATTTTCTAATTCAAACATAGGGTTTTCATCATCTGATGCTGGAGATTTAAATGTTCCACCCATAACTCTTATTCCATCACCTTCTATAGGTTCAATCTTAATAACCTCTGCACCCCAGTCACCTAACATTTTTGCACAACATGGTGCTGCGATGAAACTTGAAAGTTCTACTACTTTAACTCCTTCTAAAAGCATAACGTTTTCCTCCTTAATAGTATCAATTATAAAATTTCGATTAACTCACTCATAAAATACTTTAAATACTTTTTTCTGATATTAACTATTTGATGTCAAAGTTCCTAATCTTATCTAAAATAACTTAAAAATTATTAAAATTATTTTTTATTGTTTTATTGTCTTACACCTATATTGTTAAGCATTTATCGTGCCAACTTTATATTTAAGCAAAATATCGCTTGATTTGAATGTTTTTTAACAATATGCAATTAAATTATTTTTTCCAAATCGTGGCATTATGCAACTCTCCATTGCATTTTGCTATTCTTTCTATGCATATAAAAGTTTTTTTTATATTTTTTTTTGTGAAAAAGCTTGACATTTCAAAAAAAGTTTTCATTGCTAAACTCAAAAACACATGTTATCATTGTAATTAATCAGCAAGTTAGTTAACTAATTTCAAACTTAGATAAATTTTTAATAATATTTAATCTAAAAAATAACAATTTCTTTGATAAATTTTTAAAGCAATTATTACATTAAATAAAAAATAACTAAATATCGAAATATGACAGGGAAAACAATTTCAAAACTAAATTTTTAACCTTAAAAATTTTGTATAAAAAACATAGCCTTATATGTTACATATTATTTCTAAATGAAAGATTACCATATAATTTAATAATTACAGGAGGGTATTGATATGAAAATACTAGTATTTGGAGCACGCGATTATGAAGAACCAGTAATAAAACAATGGTCTGAAGAGCATAAGGATGTTCAAGTGGATATTTATCCTGAAAACATGACTGAAGAAAACGTGGTTAAAGCTAAAGGATATGATGGTATATCTATACAACAAACTAACTATATAGATAACCCTTATATTTATGAGACTTTAAAAGATGCTGGAGTTAAAGTTATAGCTTCAAGAACTGCAGGAATGGATATGATACATTTTGGTTTAGTTAATGAAAATGGGCTTATTGTTACTAATGTTCCTTCTTATTCACCTAATGCAATAGCTGAATTAGCTGTTACTCAAGCTATGAACCTTTTAAGAAAAACTCCTTTAGTAAAGAAAAAAGTCTGTGAAGGTGACTATCGTTGGATAGCTGAACTTCTTGGAACAGAAGTTAGATCTATTACAGTAGGTGTTATAGGTACTGGAAAAATAGGTGCTACTTCTGCAAGATTATTCAAAGGCTTAGGGGCTAACGTAATTGCATTTGACCAATATCCAAATAATGATTTAAATGATATATTAACTTACAAAGATACTTTAGAAGACCTTTTAAAAGAAGCTGACCTTATAACATTACATACTCCTTTACTTGAAGGAACAAAACATATGATAAACAAAGATACTCTAGCTATAATGAAGGATGGAGCTTATATAGTAAATACTGGACGTGGTGGTTTAATTAAGACAGGGGACTTAATAGAAGCACTAGAATCAGGAAAAATCAGAGCTGCTGCCCTTGATACATTTGAAACAGAAGGATTATTCTTAAATAAAAAGATGAATCCAGGTGAATTAACTGACCCAGAAATAAACAAACTTCTTTCTATGGAACAAGTTATATTCACTCATCACCTTGGCTTCTTCACTAGTACAGCGATAGAAAATATAGTTTATTCTAGTTTAAGTAGTGCTGTAGAAGTTATAGAAACAGGAACTGCTACTAATAGAGTAAATTAGTATTTTATAAATATATTTTTTTATTAATTAGCTATTATCTAACAAAATAGCCTTTAATTTCCCAAATATAAGAGAGTCTACTCAATGGACTCTCTTATATTATTTTTTATATCATTTCATTACCTCTAATACATTCCATATTATGTTTATACTTATCCTATTTTGACTATTACTCTATTATATTTTTCTATTTATATACATTTGAATGGGTACAATCTGTGTTTTGCAAAAAAAACGCCAAACAAACTATGAAAATTGTATGATTAATATTAATATATGTATAAGAAAACATTACAATTATGTTAGTTCTGGATTTCTAGGGAGGGAGTATATTGGAAAAAATGAATAAAGTTACTTCTAAAAAAACGACCTATATTGTTACTTCTGCGTTATTTGCATCCATAATATGTTTGACAATAGCGTATATACTACATATCCCAGTCGGTGGAAATAATGGATATGTTCATATAGGAGATGCTTTTATTTATCTAGCTGCAACTATTTTACCAACAAACTATGCTATAGCAGCCTCTGCAATAGGTGCTGGTCTAGCTGATTTATCTACAGGTGCTGCTATTTGGGTAATACCAACTATAATCATAAAGCCAATACTTGTATTATTTTTCACTTCTAAAAACGACAAGATAATAAATAAAAGAAATATAGTTGCTTCTATTGTAGCAGGTATAGTGGGGTTAGTCTTATACATGTTTGCTGAAGGAGTAATCATTGGAAGTTTTACAAGTGCATTTGTAATGAGCTTACTTGGTTTATTACAGCCAATAGGAAGTTTTATTGTCTTTATAATTTTAGGTATAGCACTCGATAAACTTGATTTTAAAAGACGTTATTTTAATTAAGAATTTAAATTTATGGAGGGAAAATTATGAATATCTTATATACAATTGAAAATAGTATCTATGTAAATATAACTAATACATGTCCATGTAGTTGTGTTTTTTGCATAAGAAATGAAAAAGATGAAGTAGCAAATAGTGGTAGTCTATGGTTGGAACATGAACCAAGTATAGACGAGGTAAAAGAAGCTTTCAACAAATACAATTTAGACGATTACGATGAAATTGTATTTTGTGGATATGGCGAACCATTAATGAGAATAAATGAATTAATAGAAGTTGCTAAGTTTATAAAAGAAAAAAGCAACATAAAGACAAGAATAAATACAAATGGTCTAAGTGATTTAATACACAATAAAAAAACAGCTATTCTATTAAAAGATGTTATAGATGCAGTATCAATAAGTCTTAATGCTCCAAATAAAGAAGCTTATAACAGGGTTACACAACCAAAGTTTGGAGAAAAATCATTTGATTATATGTTAGATTTTGCTAGAGATTGCAAAAAACATATAAAAGATGTAGCTTTTTCCGTAGTAGATGAAATATCTCCAGAAGAAATAGAAGAATCTAAGCAATTAGCAAAAGAACTTGATATCCCACTAAGAGTTAGACATAAGAACTAATGATTGTAAGATTCATATTATAAGATATAAAAATCAATATAATCAAAATAGGGAATATAAACGAATTTATCTAAATAAATATGTTTGTATTCCCTATTTATTAACTATGTATTGGCTATTTATCAAACTGCTTTTAATTATCATACTTCTTGATTACTTCTTTTTATATTACTTAATATAATGATTAAAGCAACAGTAGCCATCCGCCAATTAGTATTAAAATTGAACCTGGTATCTTTTCTTTTATATTTTCTTTGAATATAAAATGAGCAAGTATCAAAGTTATTATCATAGACACCTGAGAAAATGGTTCAGCTATACTAAGTTCTAGATTATTTAAAGCGATTAATAATGCTAAATAAGAATATCCATTAATAGCACCACTTACAATTGAAAGACCCTTTTTATTCCTAAAAATCTCATAAATTACTTTTTGCTTCTTTTTAAATGCTAAGAATACAAATAGATTTAATCCCACAAAGAAATAAAGTATAGTCGAATATAGTATAGGAGATACTTGCACAAAAAAAGCCTTATCCAACACTCTCCCTACTGATTGTAAAAATATGTACAAAAACATTAATCTACATGGCAAGTTGTTAAAAATTACAGATACATTTTTTAAAAAAGAGCTTACTTTTTTTAATATGAACACTCCACCAATCATAACTATGATTCCTGCAACTTTTGCTAAACTTAAACCTTCACCTAAAAATATAACTGATAAAAGTAATAGAAACAATGAATTTAGACTGTTTATTGGAGTCACAAGTGAAACTTCACCAGTTGCTAAAGATGTCACATATGCTACTGAGCCAATTGAATAAACTAAGCTACTTATATAACATGGTATTAAAAATGACCAATCACTAACTCTATCCATTATACTAAATGGCAATAAACATACTCCCCCAATAAAGAAAAATAGAAATGATGAAGCTATATTTTTATAAATATCACCTTCTTCATCACCTAATAACCTTACAACTACTCTCTCAAAAGCTAATAGAACTACTCTAATTAATAATGCAAAATAAGATAATATCATTTTTGACCTCACTTAAAAATTAATCTGACTTCTTATTATATTGATTGTATAACTACCATATAGGCAAATCTTTTGGATTTTTTAATATTTTATGTTTAAATACAGGTATATTAAGTTTTTCACCTAGTTTACGGCATTGCTCTTTATAAGTACCTTTTAATTTATCATGAAAAACTATCCCATCAATTCCACCTTCAATACTATTTACACACTTCTCTAATTTCTCAAATCCAGATTCATCATCATACATTCCACTTACAATCCACTGATTTGGAAGTACATGTCCAATTGATATGTTGTATTCTTTATTTTTTATAACATCTGCAAAAGATTTTTCAAAATGTACTCCTCCAACACACAATAGAGTTTTTAAAGGTTCATCATTATCAAATACTCTAACCAGTGCTTTTGCTAATACTTGTATTGCTATCTTATTATTAAAACTGTCACTACTACTTCCTATCTCAATGTCTAACATAGGTACAGAATATTCTGTAATTAATTTAGACACTTCTCCATATGTTGTTCCAGACCAATGAGTTGCCTCTGTTAATGTAGTAAATTCATCAAGTGAGTTTTCATTTTTTATATCTTCAATTGCATTAATTAGATTTTTAAAATATTTTGGATTTGAGTTTCCAAACTCTCCTGTTGGTACATCTCCAATTGTATGAGCTGTTAAAATATGCTCTGGAGCATTTTCTCCTTCATGCCAATTTACAACTCCTGCGAAATCAAAATTTTTAAAATGCTTATTTAAAATTGGCAGATAATATTTATAGTCATGGCTTATTACATCTTTTGTCTTTACAAACTGAAATAAATTGTTATTTTTATCTGTAAATTCCAATACAAAGTTATCATCAACAATAATATTAGTTTGTTTTAAATCCATTATTTCCCTAAAACAATTAAAAACATTGCTAGCTACTGGGTCTTTATTTAAATCATTACAAAAGAAGAAAACAGCTTTTTTATTATTCATATATGAATCACGCTCCTTATTTAAATATATTTTCATTATATACCTTTACTTTTTATCACTCTAAATACATTACTTCACTATATTATTTATACAGTAAGATACCCTCTTGTAATATACTATTTTGATTCTATTTATAATGGTGTTTACACATAATATACTACCATACTCATTTTAGCTATCCCCTTACCTGAATTTCTATATATATGTGATACATCTGCTTTAAACCTTATAGAATTTCCACTACACACAACATAATCTTCTCCATTTATTTTAATAGTTATCTCACCACTAAAAACAGTTATAAACTCTTGTGTCCCTGGAAGTTCAGCATTTGAATCTAAACTTCCACCCTCTTCTATTTCAATCATAAATATCTCAAATCTTCTTTTGGAATCAAAAGGAAATATTGGATAGCTTATATATTTTCCATTATCTTCAATAAAATGGTCTACATCACTTTTTTGAACCAATTCTATATCACTTTCCTGTCTCTCCATCAATGATGTAAATGAGATTTTTAGTCCATTAGTTATTTTCTTTAAAGTAGATATAGTAGGATTTACCTCACATTTTTCTATTTGAGACAACATACTCTTGCTCACTCCACTAAGTTGAGCAATCTTATCTAAACTAAGATGTTTTTCTTTCCTTATTTTTTTTAAATTCTCAGAAATTATTTCATTTAAATTTTGCATAAATTTTCCCCCTAATATACTCAGATAAAAATAAATTATTTTAACCATTTAATAGATTTAATAATTCAACTTTTATCCAATATATCGAACATTACGTTTAATATACATTACTTTTATAAGAATGTAAATAGTTTTCTGAAATTTTGTGAAAATGTACAAATAAAAAACTAGTAGCCTAATACTTTTACAAGGCCACTAGTTTTTTTAATACAATAAGATTCTATTTTAACTATAAAATTTAGATGCACCTATAAGCTGTCTTTTAGAAACAATCTTAGCTAGGTTTGCTAATGAAGAAATTTTTATATCTTTAAAAGAAACTAAAAATACAAACTTAAAATCGGTAAATTCTTGATTTATGTTGTATATATCAAAATAACATCTCAAATTATCAAATAAGTAATTTTCTTGCAAGTCTGCTTCTATCTCATCCGTAGCATCTTTTAAATAAGCTCTTACATCTTCAAATAAAACATTGAAATAAGACTCATCTATTTCTTCACCCAATTCTTCCAATATTTCTTCTATATCTAAATCATCCATATCAAAAGAATTTCCTGTCAACTGACAATCAAACACCAATATGTTTTCTTGATTTATAGTATTTGATATATCTTGCACATATTCAAAGTCTGGACGTAATTCTAAAATATCTTTTACTTCACTGCTCTTTACATGAATCTTTCCTTTTCTATTTTCAAGTTTTAAATCTATCATATGCTCCCCCTTTCGATTTACAAATCTTTTAAATACTTTGTTTTATAATCTTTTCAATATCTATCCAATTATTAACTCTAATTATATTTTGATGTCTAACAGCTTTATTATAGTTAGTATCTAGAAGTATTACTTTAACACCATCATCAGCTAATTGTACTGAATTTAAAGGATTATCTTCTATAAATATATCACAGCTCAGTTCTCTTGCCTTTTCAACTTTATAATCACTTCCTAATAAGTAAACATCTATATCTGAAAATCCTTGTCTCGATAGCCAGTTTTTAGTTACATCAGTTAAACACTCATGCCTAGCTGTTACAAAAGATAAATTATGTCCTTTAGATAATGTGCCAATTACCTCAGTAGCACCCTCCACAATCTTTGCTTCATCATAGGAATGTATATACTTATTATTAAATTCTGCATATACATCTCTTATTCCTGAACCATATAATTCTTCCCAATTATGTGTTATACACTCTGCTTCAGTTATGTTTTTATTAAAAATATCATTTAGGTATGGAAGAAAATGATATGGGCTTGTTATTGTTCCATCTATATCAATACATATATTCAATTTGTTCATTTTTACCTCCATGTAACGTTTATTGATTTGATTAATCACATATTATAGCACAGCTTTAATTATAAATCAAAACTCTAGATATGACTATACCTATATAATACCAAAAAGCTTGCATATTTAAGCAAGCTTTTTGTAAATTTTACATTTTTAACTAATATATAAGTTTTTCTAAGGTTGGTTCAACTCCAAATTGTGCTTTCAGTTCTCTATATTCTTTTAATGCTTTGTCATTATTTGTTTTAGTTTTTATTGCTCTTATCATTAAATTTTTTGGTGTGTCAAGTGGAGATATGTATTCTACTACAGAAGTATCATATCCATTGCCTTCTAATAACAAGGTTCTTAGGCCATCAGTTATTAAATCTGCAAATCTAGCTTTAAATACTCCATGTTTTAATATTGGTTCCATAGCTTCATATTTATATTGCCCTAATAACTCCTTATGGCAACATGGTACTACTACTATAGCTTCAGATTTTGCTCTAATCCCTAGACCTATTGCCATATCTGTTGCTGTATCACAAGCATGTAAACTTATCACAAGGTCAACATCTCTATTTGGTGTATAATTAGTTAGGTCCTCTTTTATAAACGACATATTTTTATATCCTAAGTTTTTAGCCATATTTCTTGATGCTTCTATAACTACATCTGAATAATCTATCCCTATAAAATAACAGTTTTTCTTTAACACTTCTTTTATATAAAAGTTTAAAACAAAACTTAGATAAGATTTACCACAGGCACAATCAAGGATTGTTATACAGTCTTTATCCTGTATTTCCTTTAGAATACTATCTATCAATTCCACAAAATGGTCTATCTGATTGTATTTTCTTATTTTATCATTTTTTATCTTACCATCTTTTGTAAGTACTCCAATTTCTTTTAGAAGTGCATTTGCCTGTCCTACTTTTACATAATAATCTCTGTTTTTTATTTGAGATGCTGTAAACTCATCTACTTTAGGTACTTCTTCTATATTGTCTAGATACTTTACATTTACCTTCTTATTATCGCCTTCAATTACAACAATAGTTCCTCTCTCAATATATTTAAATACTAAGCTATCATAGTTTTCTGCTTCTTTAGAAATATTCTTAAGCAATTCATTAAATGTATATAAATCTGATTTTCCTTTAAAATTAAATTTATACTTATTATCTTCTTCTATTGCCATTCCTTTAAATTCTTTTCTTCCAGATTTAAAAATCACTTCTAACTCAATAAAAAAATCCCTATTATCAAGGTTTCTTTGAGTAATCCCCATAAAAAACATGTTTAGTTTTCCAATACTCTGCTTATTCATCTTAATCTCCCTTTTAACTTATATCCTTAATTCTTATTAATTAATATTATTTATTTCTGCTCCATCTATTTCTTCTTTTAAATCATTTAATCTATTTTTAAAACTTTCTATCTGCTTATCTGACAAATCAAGGTACTCAGTTATCTTCCCTATATATTTAGGGCTTTTAGTATTTATTAACTTTAAAGCACTTTCCATAGATTTTTGTCTAAGTTCATATGCTTTCTTTACATCATCTCTAGCATTGCTCAATGTTTCTGTATACTCTTCCTTAGAAAGTTCTGGAATCTGCATATTTTTATACTCTTTTACAACTTCTTTACACTTATCTCTAGCATTTGTAACGTCTTTTTTTATACTAGACAATTTAGTTATATTTTTTGCTATATCCTTAGTATAAGGTATACATTCTCTCATTGGAACTAAAGCTACTCTTTCTATATTATAAATTTCTTTCTTAAAAATTCCTATACTTTCTATATCTATTTTTTTTATATCTTCACTATTTTTTTCTTTACTTGTTTGATTACTATTTTCTTTTGTTGCGCTTTCTTGTTCTTCTGATTTATCATTTACTGAAACATTATTCTCTGAATCACTATCTTCTTCTACATCCTTATTTTCTTCTTTATTACTTTCTTTATTTTGTACATTTTCATCTTGCTTACTATTTAAGTCTTTATTATTTGATGCCTCTTCATTCTTTTCCTTGTTCTGTTTTAAATCAGTACTTTCTTTTTCATTAAAGTTTGATACATACTTTTCATCATATGTCTCATCAGAAATATAATTGTGATAATACATAGATTCTTTTATCTTATTAAGTCCACTCATATAAATATTACTTATCATTATTGTTGTAGCTAATACCACATAAATACTACTGTAGATACAAGACCTCTTAAAATTCTTGTAATTTCTGAATATCACTACTAAAGGAATAAGATATAAAAATATAAAAACTAATATCCACCTCATAAGTCGTGTCTCCTTTCTCAAAACCGAAATCCCTCAAATATTTATTTTTAATCATGTATCTTATAGTATTTACCAATTTATGTTTTTTAATCGTTAACTTTTATTAAATTAAATTCTGTATAGTCGCAGGATGCTAATATATATTCTACTCCATTTCGAACTCCCTTTAATCCCATTTTAAAAGATTCTTTACCATGTAAATGACCATAAATCACTTTCTCTACGTTATATTCTTCAAATAACTTTGTAAATAGAGATTCTTCTAGTTTATCATTTGTAGGAGGATAATGAGTAATCACAATTATTTTTGAGTGACCTCTTTTACGAGCAGACTCTAATGATAATCTCAGTCTATTTTCTTCCCTTTTATAAACTTTCTCATCAGTCTCATCAAATTTAACATCATTAGGGCATATCCAACCCCTACCTCCACAAATTGCATAGTCTTTATATTCATAAAAATTTGTCTGAATGAAACTCATATTTTCATATAATTTATTTAAACTTGTAACGGTTGTCCACCAATAATCATGGTTTCCCTTTATAAGTATTTTCTGTCCTGGAAGTTCGCTTATTATATCTAAGTCTTTTTTAGCTTCTGATAAATTAATTCCCCAAGATGTATCTCCTAATACTAAAACTAAATCTTCTTCCTTTACAACCTCTTTCCAATTATCTATAATCTTCTTTTCATGACCATCCCAATTACTTCCAAAGATATTCATTGGCTTATTGACTGATGTTGAAAAATGTAAATCTCCTATAGCATATAAACTCATAATATCATTCCTTTCTTGATTACACTAAATAGGCTGTCTCTTTTTAGAAATTATTTTCCATTAAGAGGCAGCCCCATTAATATTTAGCAAATTTTATATAAGTAGCTTTTTATTGAACTACTTTATCATCTACCTTGGTATTTTTATATTGCTCTAATAATATATCTATTTCTTGTTTTAATTCCAAAATTTCGGTTATATTTTTATCAGTTTCAGTTCTATCCAGTTTTCTTTGATACTGCATAGCTTTATGTGTATCACCCAAGTCGTATAACTCTTGTATTCTATTTAGAGTGTCTCTAATAGCTATAGACTTCATTTGATACATAGCCTGAGCTTTCATTATATCCTCTCTTATTTCGCTCATTTCTTGGTCTAAAAGAAACGCAGCATCAGATGCCCTTCTAAGTCTTTCGGCAAGAGTCTCAGGTATGTAATGGTCATATTTATATTTTAATGAATGTTCTATTGTAGCCCAGAAATTCATTGCAAGAGTTCTTATTTGTATTTCACATATGATTTCCTTTGAACCCGCAATTGAGTTTATAGGGTATTTTATTATAACATGAAAGCTTCTATAACCACTATCTTTGTAATTTGTAATATAATCTTTTTCTCCTATTATAGTCATATCATTTCTTACTTTTATCAAATCAACTATAGCATATATATCTTCAACAAACTGGCACATTATTCTTATACCAGCAATATCATCAATTTCAGTTTCTATATCTTTTGCATTTATCCTTTTTAATTTAGATATTATGGAAGATATTTTTTTTGTTCTACCTGTGACAAACTCTATGGGAGAATATTCACCTTTTGCTAAATATTCTTTTCTTATATTTTTAAATTTTATTTTCAATTCTTCTACTGCATGTTCATAAGGTGCTAGTATCTCATTCCATTTTTCGTATTCCATATTGCTCACCCTTTATTTGTTTTTTATGACCTTCTTTATTTTATCATAATTTATTTTGTTTTTGTATAGTAAAGCAATTCCCCATTCTCCAATATATATCCTATTTCTTCTAAATCCACTAAGTAACTTATAACAGATACTAACGAAGATTTAAAAAAATGATACTCTTTATAATTATTGCTTAAATTATTGTTATTTATAATGTTTTTTAATAAAATTTCTAAAGATTTTGGCTCTTCAAGTAACTTTCTTATTTGACATAGATATTTTTGTAGTGCATTTAAATGTTTTTCGATTAATTTATAGGAATCTTCTTTTGATATTACTTGCTTACCATGCCCTAAAACTAAGTACTCAAAATCTATATCCTTTAATTTCTCTAATGAATTTATTTGTTCTTGTATATCATATAGAAACAAGAAATCATATTTTGATAGAATTTCATCTCCTATTAATAAATCTCCAACAAAAATCACCTTATCTTTTGTCAAAACGGCTATACTGCCAGGTGTGTGACCTTGGAACTCAATTATTTCAAACATTTCATTGTTTAATTCAAGCTTACCAGCTTCTATATATTTATCTATTTTTATATCATCCAGCATTTTACTTTTTAAAATATTATCCATAAATATATTGCTCTTTCCCCCGACAATATACTTTGAAAATAGTTCTGGATTTTCTATATATAATTTATCGTATTTAGATGACATTATGCACACATCTTTATAATACTCTTTAAATTGATTACATGCTCCATAATGGTCATCATGACCATGAGTATTTATAATATATTTAACATGTATTTTATTTTCATCTAAAACTTTATTTACTCTCCTAGGCCTTGAGCCACATAATCCTGGGTCTATCATAAGTGCTGTGTTATCTTCAAATACATATATTCCTGTGTTTGTGCCACCTTTTATAAAAAAGGTATTTCCTTTTACTTTTGTAAGATTCACCTTCTTCACCTCATTTTGACAATATTTATGCTACAATTAATTTATTACTTACTAGTATGAGAATCTACAAGAATAATCCTTTTTATTCTATCAATAGTTCTTCTTCTTATTTTGGACTCTTTAGATATCCTTATTTTTACATTATACGATAAGTCTCTATAAAGTAATGACTCCATAAAATATTCAACTATACCTCTATCTCTAAAATCTATATCTATAAGCCCATTAGAATAAATTTTTGAATCTAATATCATAAGTTTGTCAGAAAAACTTAATCTCTCAGATTTATTTAAATAAGCTTTATTTGGTATAAAGCTGTCACAATAATCTATTCTATAATTTACTACTTTATCATTTATTTCAAACCCATACTGTTTCTTCATCAATACTTTATATTCGTTATTTTTCTTAGTAACATTAGCTAAATTTTTATTATAGTCTTCTCTTTTCCAATGTCCAAAAAATCTACAGTTTAATGGTCTAACTTCATATATTAAGCATTTGTTTTTATTATCTTTAAATGGACATGGATTCTTTCTCGTATACTCTTCAAAGTAGTAATCTAATATCTTGCTTGTACAGCTTTCTTTTAAATCCACTCTATCTTCAAGATAACAAAATATATTCAAAAACTCAATTAAATTTATACCTACTGATTCCATACAACAATTTCCACATCCAGAGCAATTTCCTGTTGGTAAGGATTTATATACATCATTTAGTTCATCAAAGAGCTTGTTTTTAATGGAATAATCTATACAATTTAAAATATCTTTATTTTTTATACTAGTCATTATTAATACTCCTTGTTATAATTATTAAGTTAATACAAACAATTATTATAACATATTTTTAAAATTTAATCGCATGAGGAGGCATTTTATGAATAGATATACAAAAATAATCAATATGATGGGAAGTTATTACACAAAAGACTTCGAGAAAGAAAAAAAGAATGTAATAAAGGTTAGAGAAGTTAAAGAAGATACTGTTAAAAAATTTTTCTTACAAGGTGACTGTGAAGTTCTTGTAGTATTTGAAGATACTGGGAAAGAAATACTTATTGATGACTTTTCTCCTGAAGAAGAAATCAAAAAATATTTAGGACCAAAATTCGTAAATAAAAAAAGATAGCTATCAAAAGTAATTCTAAAATTAAAATTTAATAAATGTATAGTTATAATTTTATATACTCATAGTTAAAAGTTATCTTTTATTGCTTTTTTAGACTTTAAGATAGCTTTTTTTCTATTTTTTGTAAAATAATCTCATAATTCACATTAATAATTCACAAAATGATATAATATAACAAATAGATAAATTTTTAAATATATAATTAATGTTTTGCGAGGTGATTTTATGCAAATTTATTTTAGAGTTAAAGCCGTTGGCAAACGCAAACCTATGCTAGAACTTACCCCTTTTGATTTATCTGACAACATCAATTGCCTAAAAGAGGCTATCTCTGAAATTGTATCTAAAAATGTTCTTGAATATAATGAGAAAATCCCAGAAAAATCAATAATAAACTTCTTAACTAATGAAGAAATTGAATCTCAAGCTGATATTGGAAAGGTTGGATTTGGTTCTATTTATAATGAAAATAAACAATCTGTAGAAAAAGCAATAGAAGTTGCATTACAATCATTTGAAGATGGAATCTACAAAGTGCTTATAAATGAAGATGTTATTGAAGAACTTGATTCCCCTATAAATCTAAAAGATGGAGATATATTTACCTTTATAAGACTTACCTTACTTGCTGGAAGAATGTTTTAAAATAAATAATTTGGAGGTACATAAATGTTGGAACGTACTAGAGTAGAAAAAAATCCTAAAATAATTGAAAATTTTAAAAATAATTTCACTAAATCTTCTTCAAAAAAGTACTATGACTTAGCAAAATCTCTTTGGGATTGTATGGAAAACAGCTCATACTATTATAGAGAACCTGAAGATAAATTCTTAAATATGATAAATAAATACTACAATTGCTATTACTATGAGATTAAAAATATTGATGAACTCCTTTCTGGACCTTTAAAGAATGCATTGGAATTAATATTTACTTCTGAGCAAGTAGAAGAACTTTGTCAGTTAATTAAAAGAAAGATGGATTATACATATTCAGGAGGCTATTATCGCAAGGGTTATCGTTCAAATAAACTTGTAGATTATTTTAGAAGTATAATCAGATTTATTTCAAACTATGTCGATTTAATTTATTATGATTTCTCAGTTATAGATTATCTTACCCTTCCAAATAAGGTCTTATACTATGACTCTGTAATGAGTGATAAAATAGCACTAGAAATAGATAACGGAAATCAAGAAATAATCAGTGCCTTGGAAGAAGTAATATTTGGAGAAAATCAAACTGCCCTACTTACAAGACAAATGATAATTGGTATTATGAAAAGCCATAGTGAGAAATGCTATGAAATGCTTTCTAAACTTCTTTTGGCAGCTAAGCAACAAGAAGGTCTTAGACAACAAATTGTAGAGAGTTTAGATGAAGGTACAATTTCTGCATCAATATACATGTTAAAAACTATCTTGGACAATAATTTAGAGAGATTTAGTTCTGTTATAAGAGCTTTGGATACGTGGACAGGACTTGGTTTTTCAGACCAAAAACCTGGAATAATACGTAAGTGCTTAGAACTTTCATATAAATCATTGACTGATGAAAAATTCCGTACAGAATCAGTTAATAGTGATGATAATCTCGAAATTTATTTTGCTTTATGGGCTACTGCAACTTACAATATATATGACTCTTACTCTCTTATTGAAGATTTACTTTCTTGTCAGGAAAAATATAAAAAACTTGTAGGTCTTTACTTCCTATCACATACAGAAAGTACATATTTCAAACACTCGATAGCATCTAAAAATATCAAGGGAGATGATTTAGAGATTCTAGCATGGGTAATTAGAAATTTCTATGTAGAAAGCTCTGTTGGCTACTACTATAATTGGCAAAATAAAGAAACTGACTTTGACCTATCAAACACTCCAATTGATAAAGACTTTAATGCTAGAAAAGAACAATTTGAAAATTTAAAACATACTTTAGAAATTTTAAATTCAAAGACTAAATCCTTTTTAGGAAGTGTATTTCCATGGACTTGGATTGAAATTTCTTCTCACGATATACTTAAGTGTATGATGACACTAACAGCGTACGATATGAATGAACAGTTTATAGAGGTTCTTATGGAAAATTGTCACCTTATGAGCTCAGACTTAAGAGCTTCACTTATAGTTAATTTTATAAATGAACCAAAAACGAATAGACAACGTGAGTTCTTACTAGAATGTTTAAGTGATAAGAGTGTTTCCAATAGAGAAACTGTACTTAGCCTACTTAGAAAACTTGAACTAACAGACATAGAACTAGACAAAATAACCAATCTACTTTCTTTAAAGACAAGCTCTATTAGACAAACAATAATAAAAATTTTACTTGAACAAGATGATTCAAAATTAGAGAATATTACTTCCTCACTTATAAAATCTTCAAACTCACAAAAATGCCTGGGAGGTCTTGAAATTGTAAACTTATTAAAAGACAATTCTGGTAGACAAGAATTATATGATAAGCTTATTTTACTGATAGAAGATATTGATAAATCTAAAAAAAATACATCTCAAGTTCAAATATTAATTGATAATTTATTAGGGAAAGCAAAAAATGATTATTGTAAAGAAAATGGTTTTGGAATATACAGCCCTAAAAACAAGGTTCAAATTCCTGAGCAATTTGGTTTTAAAGATGATTCTTCTACTACATCAAAACTTAATAAAATTATTTCAAATATAAGTTTATCTTCAAGTGAAGAATCTGTTTCTATATCAACAAAAAAAGAAGCTAAAAAAATTCTTGATACGGACATAAATAAAATAATACAAGTTTATGAAAAATTTGATGAACTTATTACTGAAAATGCAGATTATGAATATGAAGTTGAAAGATGGTCAGGAAATGTGGAAAAAGTGCTTTTAGGTTACTCTACTTATAATCTGACTCCTATTAAATATAAGACTTCTAATGATACTCTTGATAATTATCCATTGGCAGGACTTTGGAGGGAAATTAGTAAAAAACTCGATTTAGACTACAAATTAATACTTGATATTTTATTTTATAATATAAGTACATGCGGATATAATGAAATAGAAAAAAGTTGGTTTTCGTCTATCTATTCAAATGTTCTTGACTATAAAAAACAAAAGAAAATATCTACAAGACTTCAGAAATTAAAATTCGATGCACTTACAAGAAGACTTCTAAGAGTTTTACTAAATGAGTTTGACCATAAAGAGATATTTGACTATTGTTTAGAAATATATTATAAACTAAGAAATTTATTAACTACAGAACAATGTAAAAAACAAAGAGTTGAATTTACTAAAAATTATTATAGACAAAATGAATACTGCCCTGCTTTAGATGCCCCTATTTTAAATTATTGGCTTGATAAAGCACATTCATTTATTTATGATGATATTTCTTTTACTAAGTTTTTCTATACTACATTTTCAAATTATCAGTTATTAGAATATAAATTTCCTTTTTATACTAGCATAGGTGTATTTGCTCGTGCTCATGAATTAGGATTAATGACTGAAGAACAAGTTAATAGAGAAATTATAAGTGGATACAATTCATCAAATATAATAAGAACACTAACAAATCCTAGATGGGCTGGAGACACATTAGAAAAGTATCCTTGGCTTAAAAACAATTTAAAAACTGTTACAAATAGAGTTATAGAAATTGAATCACGTAGAGGTGATATGCCAACAGAAGTTTCTCATCTAGCTAATAACATACAATATTTTGAAGGTATAAATTATTTTGTCAATCTGTTAGTTGCTCTTGGTAAAGAAACTTTCCAGAGAGGATATTCATATGGTAGCAATTATTCAAAAAAAGACGTTTTAAGTTCTCTTCTTAAAAATTGTTATCCTACTAAAGAAGATGACTCAAAAGAATTAAAAAAATTGCTTAAAGGCACTGACATTACTGAATTAAGACTGATAGAAGCTGCTATGTACGCTCCTCAATGGGTTAATATAATTGAAAAGTATTTAAACTGGAAGGGTCTAAAGAGTACAATTTGGTACTTCCATGCACATATAAATGAAGGATTCTCTGCACAAAAAGAATCAGAAGTTGCTCTATTCTCTCCTATTTCACCACGTAGTTTCATTGATGGCGCATTTGATGTAGATTGGTTTTTAGATTCATATAAGACTATTGGTGAAGAGAGATTCAATATACTTTACAAATCAGCTAAGTATATAACTAGTGGTGGTAACTCTCATAGACGTGCACAACTTTATGCTGATGCTACACTTGGTAAACTTGATAAGGAGATGTTAATGAAAGAAATTGAAACAAATAGGAATCAAGACAAATTGAGAAGTTTTTCTTTACTTCCTATGAAAAAAGGAGACCTTAAAGAAGCAACTTTCCGTTATGAATTTATTCAAAAATTTGCTAAAGAAAGTAAACAATTTGGAGCACAACGTCGTGAAAGTGAATCAAAGGCTTGTACAATAGCACTAGAAAATCTAGCTAGAAGTGCTGGATTTGGAGATGTCAATCGTATGATGTGGGCTCTTGAAACTGAAAAACTAAATGAAGTTGCTCATTTATTTAAGCCAAAAGATATTGATGGAACTTCAATTTGGATAGATGTTGATGAAAATGGTAAAGCATCTACTAAAGTTCAAAAAGGTAATAAATCTTTAAAAAGTATACCAAAATCCATTGCCAAACATCCATATGTACTTGAACTTAAATCTGTTCAAAAAGATTTAAAGAGTCAGTATTCTCGTGCAAAACAGAGTTTAGAGCAAGCTATGAAAAATGAAATAATATTTACAGTTAAAGAAATCTCCAATATTTATAAAAATCCAGTTATCTGCCCTTTGATTAAGAATCTAGTGTGGGTGTGTGATGATAATATTGGATATGTTTATAATGATAAATCTAAGTTTTTTATTTGCAATATAGAGGACGAAACTTATAAATTAACAGCAAAAAATAAATTAAAACTTGCACATCCGGTTCATCTTTTTGAGTCTGGTAAATGGAGTGAATTCCAACATGACTTATTTAATAAGCAAATTGTTCAGCCATTTAAGCAAGTATTCCGTGAGTATTATAGAATAAATAGTGATGAATTATCTGAAAAAACTATATCTCGCAGATATGCTGGGCACCAAATCCAGCCAAAGAAAACTGTAGCACTTCTTAGAAATCAGCTTTGGACTGTTGATTATGAAGAAGGTTTACAAAAAGTATTTTATAAAGAAAATATAGTAGCAAAAATGTTTGCACTTGCTGATTGGTTTTCGCCAGCAGACATTGAGCCTCCTACTATTGAAACAGTAGAATTCTTTGATAGAAAAACTTATAAAAGCTTAGAATTGTCTTCAATACCTCCAATTTTATTTTCAGAAGTTATGCGTGATATAGACCTCGTTGTAAGTGTCGCTCATGCTGGTGGTGTTGACCCTGAAACAAGCCACTCTACTGTAGAGATGCGTATAGCAATTGCTAAAGAATTACTATTATTGTTAAAGATTAAGAGTGTAAATTTTGAAGGTTCTCACGCTCTTATAGCAGGTAATTTAGGTGAGTATTCTGTACATATGGGTTCTGGTGTTGTACATAAAAAAGGAATGGGAGCTTTAAATATACTTCCTGTACATTCTCAAAGTAGAGGTAAGATATTCCTTCCTTTCGCTGATGAAGACCCTAAGACTGCTGAGATTATGTCTAAAATCTTATTACTTGCTGAAGATAATAAGATTAAAGACCCTAGTATCTTAAGCAACTTATAAATATAAATGTTATCTCTAAAATATATTGGACTTTCTATCTTTCCTTGAAAGTCCAATATGTTTTTATATTATATTTTATATAAATTAATTTATAATTATAACGAATTTATATGATATCTTCATAATACATATTCTATAGGAATGAAAGTTTTTTTCTCTTCACTAGAACCTTTTAACCCTATAAAACCTATATAGAAAATCTTTTTCTAGTGATTTATTTAAGATAGCACTTTCTTGAAAATTTATAAATTTTATCTCTAGAGAAGACTTGTTTATAGGTATAACCTTATGTATAAGCCTTAAATTTACTATGTATTGTTTATGAGTCATAAAGAAATTAGGAGGTAGGCGTTTTTTTAAATCATCAAAGTTCTCATAAAATTTTATCGTATCTTCATCTCTAGTATATAAATTGATAGCTCTTGAATTTTTCTCAAACATGACTATATCATCAAAATTAATCATATGTATCTGTTTCCTTATTTTATATACAAAAAGAGTGTCTTCTATAAAATTATTTTTAGCAATTTTATGAGAGTTAATATGGTCTATTGCTATGTTAATTGAATCAAGAATTTTTTCTTTTTTAAATGGCTTAACTATAAAATCTATAGGATGTACTTTAAAACTCTCAAGGCTATAATCAGCAAAACCTGTTACAAATACTATATGTATATCTTTATCTATAGAAAGAATTTCTTTGGCAGAATCAATTCCATTTTTATATGGCATATCAATGTCAATAATCAATAAGTCTATTTTCTCACTTTTTATAAATTCAATTGCTTCTATACCATCTTTTACTTTCTTAACATAATCTACATATCCAGACTCTTTAACTATATTTGCTATATCATCTCTTACAATTTTATCATCATCACAAATCAAAACTTTTATCACAGACTTCTCTCCTCCTAACTAATAATATTTTGGTATTAAGATTACAAATTCAGTTAAAAAATCATCACTATTTACAAGTATACTATAGTCATACTTATCTAGTATATTTTTAACTAGATATAACCCAAAACCTCTATCTTGTCCTTCTTTAGTGCTAAACCCATCCAAAAATATACTTTCGGCATTAGGTATTTTAGGACCATTATTTTTTATGGCTATAATATACTGAAATTCATCTTCATATGCATGTAATCTTATATACTTCTTTTCCTTTTGTATAGCAGACAAAGTTTCTATTGCATTGTCTATTATATTTAATAGTACTGAACTCATATCGTTAGGTTCAATTTCTAAATTATCCATAAAATCTTGGATATATACATCAAAAGATATGTTCTTTTCAAGACATTCCTCATATTTTAAGGAAGCTATAGCATCTAAATAAGATACTTTCCCATATCTTGAATTTTTTGATTTGAAACTATTTGATATATTCATTATATATTCTTTGGCATCTTCAGCTAAGCCAGTATTTAATAAAGAATATACTACTTGTAAATGTTTTAAATAGTCATGTTTTTGACTTCTTAATTTCACGATTATATTGTCCTTATGATTTATTTTACTATCTAGTTTTTGTAACTTGTACTCTTGTTTATTGTTATTGTCTAGCAATCTTATAAATTTAAATCCTATATAAAGACTTAAAATAATTAAACTTAAAAAAAGTATAATATTTAATACTCCTTCAAGTAAAAAATTATATCCTAAACTTAATTGTATATACTCAATACCCTCCATGAATAAAATCCATACAAAACACGATACAAAAAATGTTAATATTCCTCTTTTTAATATGTCTAATTCTTTATAAAACCTGTACTTATTCATTATAAGATTGCTAAATATAAACAAAGTTAGTATTACTATAGGAAATACAAAATGGTTATCCATGATTCCCCTCCCCTCTACAATTTATATAGGGATTATATCATTTTAAAAAAATTATGTAAAAAGTCAAAATTTACATGTACATTAATTAAACTTGCAAAAACATATATAAATTTGTACAATTAAGTACTCAAAACTTGAAGATACTTACTTTGATATATATTTTAAATAAACATATAATTAAGTTAGCTAAGAAAGGAAGTGGTAAATATGAAAGATAATTTGAAAATAGTACTAAGATACATAAAAAGTTATAAAGCAAGATCTTTAGCAATTACTCTGAGTATAATTCTTGCTACATCACTCATTGTTGGTATTGGCACCCTCTCAAGAAGTGCTCAGCAAGCAGATGTAGATAGATTGAAAAGAGAGCTTGGAACTGACCATGCATACTTTAAAGATATAAAGAGAAATCAATTAGAATCCATAAAATCTGGTAAAGATATTAAAAACCTAGGTATAACATCTTATTATGCATCTACAGATGTTAATGAAAAATTACCTATAAACATACAATATGCAAATAAAAATTACTTGACTAATCAATCTAAACTTATAAAAGGTCACCTTCCAAAAGCTAGCAATGAGGTGGTAGTAGAAAAATGGGTTTTAAATAGTATGGGTCTAAAACCAGAAATAAATCAAAATCTTACTTTTAAATTATATCAAAAAGAAAAACCAGAGACTTTTAAAGTTGTAGGAATACTTGAAGATAGATTTATAGAGAAACAAAAGGGGAAATGTGAAATTTTTTTAAACCTACATGAATCAAAATTGAATAAGTTTACAGCTTCTATTGAATTTAATGAAGGCAGTGATATAAATACAAACATAGACAATATAGTAAAAAATGCTATGTTGGATGAGAAAAGCGTAGGAAGAAACTCAATGCTTATAGACGCTACTATGGAAAATGGTACTTTAGATAATTCAAGTAAATATGTTGCAATTGCTATGAGTATATTTTCTGGTATTGTAATCTATAGTATCTATGTTATATCAATATACCAAAGAGTACAAGAATATGGTATCTTAAGAGCTATTGGCTCCACTAACTTTAGGATTTTCAAACTTATGTTTTATGAACTTTTTATACTTGCTCTGATAGCAATGCCTCTAGGTATATGTACAGGTATGGGAGGTGCACAAATATTTAATAGGTCTGCAGGAAATATTCAATTTGAAGGAAATATAAATGTTACCCCTTTTGTTATTCCAGATAAAATAATCCTCTTATCAATTGCATGTATAATACTGACAATACTCATTATAAGTTTCTTTACATATTTAAAGATAAGAAGAATTTCTCCTATTGATGCTATAAGAAAAACTTTTGGAACTGATAAAAATATAATCAAAGTTAATTCTTTAATATCAAAATTGACTTTAAATATGTCAGTAACAAAATCTATATCTGCAAAAAACATCTTTAGAAATAAAAAGGGATTCCTTATAATTGTATTATCTATGAGTATAGGAGGTATAATTGTCATAAAAGACAATTATAAATATTCTTTTTTAGATGTCCAAAATAAAAACATCCAAGAGCAAGCATATATGAATGCAGATTTTATTCTATCAAACACTCATCTCAATGAAATTGGCGACAATACTTCTTTTAAAGATATAAGGGGTTTTAATGATAATCAGATAGATAAAATTAAAAATATAGATGGAATTGATAAAGTCAAAACTGCTAGCATCTTAAACACTAGAATAGAGGTAAATAAAATAAATAGATTAGATTACTACGAAACTATAAATTCAGCTCCTTATTATAAGAAAAATCCTCTATTCATCAAAAATAAGACTACTGGAAAATATACATTAAAGCAAAAACTAAAAGGTTATAATGATGAGATGATAAATTCATTAGAAGATTACTTAGTAAGTGGAAGTATAAACTTGAAAAAAATGAAAAAAGAAAACTTAGCTATAGTATATGTACCAGAAATTTCTGAAACACAGAAATACACAAAGACCTTTACTCCTGGTGAAGGAACACCAGCTATAGATATAAAGGTAGGTGATACTATAAAAGTTAAATATCCAAAGGCCGGAATGGATACAGGACTTTATGAAAGTCTAAAAGATAATTATGAATACTTAGAATATGAATTTAAAGTTGGAGCTATTATAAGTTATACTTTTGCAGATAATGGTATGTACTCTGGAGATGATGGTGTAGATGTAATAACGAGTAGCGAATATCTAAAAAAATTAACTGGTGTAGATAAGTATAACTTAGTTTATACAGACCTTAATAAAAATGCAAACAAGAAAAAAATAAATAAACTTCTAGGCAAAATTGGAAGTGAAGTTCCTGGAACTACAACAGTAGATATGATGGTAGAAAAAGAAAATTCTGATAAGATGACATCTAGATCCATGATTTATAGTTATGGCATAGTAGCAGTAATGTTCATAATTAGTGTACTTAACATAATAAATAACATAAGTTATAACTTAACTTCAAGAACTAGCGAATTTGGAATGTTGAGAGCTATTGGTATTTCTGAGAGAGGCTTTAAAAATATGATACTTTATGAAGGAATATTATATGGAACACTCTCAAGTGTAATTACCATTGTTGCAGGACTTATAATACAATTTAAAATGTATTATATGCAAGGCTTTGTATCATATGGATTAGATTTTTCAATAGATTACAAAATATATATCCTAATTGTTTTAGCAAACATAATTGTAGGTATTCTAGCTACATATATTCCATTAAGGAAAATAAATAAAATTAGTATAGTTGAAGCTATAAACATTACAGAATAGGAGGATTAATTATGCCTATATTAGAGATTCTTAACTTAGGTAAGATTTATGGAAAAAAGGAAACATCTGTACATGCACTAAAGGATGCAAATTTAAAAATAAATAAGGGTGAATTTGTTGCGATAATTGGCCCAAGTGGAAGTGGAAAAAGCACATTTCTACATTTAGTAGGAGGTCTTGAGAGACCAAGTAATGGAACTATAAAAGTAGATGGTAAAGATATATGTTGCCTTTCAGATAAAAGATTAGCAAAATATAGAAGACAAAAAGTAGGATTTGTATTTCAACAGTATAACTTAATTCCAGTATTAAATGTAAAAGAAAATATAGAATTACCACTAAAGTTAGACAATAAAAAAGTTGATGAAGAATACATCGAAGACCTTATAAATTTATTGGGTCTTAGTGAGAGAAAAAATCATCTTCCAAATCAATTATCTGGTGGTCAACAACAAAGAGTTGCTATTGCTCGTGCTTTATCTGCAAAACCAAGTATAATCCTAGCAGATGAACCAACAGGAAATTTGGATAGTAAAACTACAGAAGAAGTCATGGATTTACTAAAAAATTCTATAAAAAAATATAACCAAACTCTTATAGTAATAACACATAATGAAAATATTGCTAGAAAAGCAGATAGAATTATATCTATAATAGATGGAGAGCTTAGTTAAACTAATACTCTAAAACTACTTATAGAAAAGAGGATTTAAATGTTATTGGTTTTAGGTAATTTAAATTTAGACTTGGATTTTGACTATAGAATAATAAGAGAAGAAAACGATGACGTAGATGTATTTATAGATATTAATTATCGTAGCTTAGATATAGATACTGATGGTTCTAACTTATTTAATTCTAGAATCCAATTTCCCTTTGTAAGAGCATTGATTCTAAGGGTAAATAAGAACAATCAATGTATGACAATTCATTTATTAAGGGACATAGATTTATTTTCTGCTTTTGCTAACTTTGAAGTAGATTATACTGATTCTATAATAAATATAAAAAATCAAAGTGAGAAAGTTATTCTAAATAAATCTATCAAAAAATAGTAAGGGGGCCTTAATAGGCCCCAATTCTTTTTCTTTTCTAAACTTATTATATCATGATAAATAAATTAGTCAATAGAATTTTCTGAATATTTTTATAATTTTTTCATAAAGTTTTTTATATATTCTGCTTTAAAATTATATGTAATAAAAAATTTTTCCGACTAATTTTAAAGTTAATTGATTAAATACACATATTCAAAATCAATATGAATTTCCTAACTTTTTATCATTTCTATTTAAGATTTAAGTTATAATGTATTATTAACAACTATTTATATACGAATCTAATAAAACTCTATTTATGTTCAAATCTAATAATTTATATACAAGTCTAATAGAACATATATTGTACAATGAATATTATTTACCATAATAAACTTTTAGATATATCTCTTTTAATTCACTCATCAATGGGTATCTAGGATTAGCTCCTGTACATTGGTCATCAAAAGCTTGTTCAACCATAGCATCTAATCCTTCTAAGAATTTAGATTCCTCTACCCCAGCCTCTTTTATAGTCTTAGGAAGACCTACTCTTGCCTTTAAGTCATCTATTGCTTTTATAAGGTTATCTACTTTTTCTTGGTCTGTGTTTCCCTTAATTCCTGCAAAAGAAGCAAATTCAGCATATCTTTGTATACAATCAGGATATCTGTATTGTGAGAATGCACCCATCTTATTTGGAGCTTCTGCACAATTGAACTTGATTACTTCATTTATTAACAATGCATTTGCAACACCGTGTTGAACATGGTGGAATGCACCTAATTTATGTGCTAAAGAGTGGCATATTCCTAAGAAGGCATTTGCAAAAGACATACCTGCCATAGTAGATGCCATTGCCATTTTTTCTCTTGCTTCTTTATCATTCTTTCCATTTTTGTATGCACGAGGTAGATATTCAAATATTATCTTACCTGCTTGAAGTGCCAATCCATCAGCTGGTTCAGTTCTTAACATAGATACATATGCTTCTAGGGCATGTGTTAATGCATCAACACCTGATGCTGCTGTTAATCTTGGTGGCATTTCCATCATCATATCAGCATCAATTATAGCCATGTTTGGCATTAATTCATAATCTGCTAATGGATATTTTACACCTGAATCTTGGTCAGTTATAACTGCAAATGGAGTTACTTCTGAGCCAGTTCCTGCTGAAGTTGGGATAGCAGCAAAGTATGCTTTTTCACCCATCTTAGGGAATACGTATACTCTCTTTCTTATATCCATAAATCTCATAGCCAAATCTTGGAAGTCTACCTCTGGATGCTCATACATTACCCACATTATCTTACCAGCATCCATTGCACTACCTCCACCTACAGCTATTATTAAATCTGGTTGGAAATCAGCCATAGCTTTAGCTCCTTCTCTTGCACAAGCTAATGTTGGGTCTGGAGCAACATCAAAGAATGTAGTATGCTTAATTCCCATCTCATCTAATAAATCAGTTAGTTTCTTAGTGTATCCATTATTATAAAGGAAAGAGTCTGTTACTATAAAGGCTTTCTTTTTATCCATAACATCTTTAAATTCTCTTGCTGCTACACCTAAACATCCTTTTTTGAAATAAACTTTTTCTGGTGCTCTAAACCAAAGCATATTCTCTCTCCTTTCAGCTACTGTCTTGATATTAAGTAAATGCTTTACTCCTACGTTTTCAGATACTGAGTTTCCACCCCAAGAACCACAGCCAAGAGTAAGAGATGGTGCTAATTTAAAGTTATATAAGTCACCTATACCACCTTGTGATGATGGAGTATTAACTAGTACTCTACAAGTCTTCATTGCATTTACAAACTTTTCTACTCTATCTGGATGATTTATAGCGTCTGCATATAATGAAGATGTATGACCATATCCACCATCTGCAACTAATTTTTCAGCTTTAGCAACTGCATCTTCAAAACTTTTAGATTTATACATTGCAAGTACAGGAGAAAGTTTTTCATGTGCAAAAGGTTCATCTAATTCAACAGATTCTACTTCACCAATTATTATTCTAGCTGTTTTTGGAACTTCTACATCTGCCATTTTAGCTATAATATGAGCTGGTTGTCCAACTATTTTAGCATTTAATGAACCATCAATTATTACTACTTTTCCTACTTTTTCTGTTTCTTCTTTAGTTAAGAAATGTGCTCCACGATATTTAAATTCTTTTTTAACTTCTTCATATATTTTTTCTGGTACTATCACTGCTTGCTCAGAAGCACATATCATACCATTGTCAAATGATTTTGATACCAATATTGAACTTACAGCCATTTTTACATCTGCACTCTCATCTATTATTGCAGGTACATTTCCAGGTCCAACTCCAACAGCTGGCTTTCCTGAAGAATACGCAGACTTAACCATTCCAGGTCCACCAGTAGCCAATATAAGGTCTGCCTCTGCCATAACAACATTAGTAAGTTCGATTGAAGGTACATCTACCCAACCTATAAGTCCTTTTGGTGCACCCGCCTTGACTGCTGCATCATGTACAACTCTAGCAGCTTCTATAGTACAGTTTTTAGCTCTTGGATGAGGAGAGAAAATTATACCATTTCTAGTTTTTAGTGCTATTAGAGATTTAAATATTGCTGTTGATGTAGGATTAGTTGTTGGTATAACTGCTGATAAAACACCTACTGGTTCAGCAATCCTTGTAAAACCAAATGCTTCATCTTTTTCTATGACACCACAAGTTTTAGTATCTTTATAAGCATTATAGATATATTCTGACGCAAAATGATTTTTTATAACTTTATCTTCAACAATACCCATACCAGTCTCTTCTACTGCCATCTTTGCTAGAGGTATTCTTTGTTGATTTGCTGCAGTTGAAGCAGCTAAGAAAATTTTATCCACTTGCTCTTGTGTAAATGTTGCAAATTCTTTTTGTGCTAGTCTTATTTCTTCTAATCTTATTCTTAATGTCTCAACACTATTCACAATTTCAGGACTACATACTTCAACACTTGATTTTTCTACAACCTTTTCTTTTTTCTCCATACTAAAAACCTCCCTAAATAATTATGCATCTCCTATTTTTATAAATCTTAAATGCATCATCTATATTTTAACTTATACTTAAAATAATTTTATAGATTTCATCTCTATACTTTAGATTTTATTTACTTTGTGCTCCTAGGTCAAGAAGTTTTTTTCTGAATATTTTGTCAATTTATTTTTTAACAAATACATTATTTTTTTTACTTTTATTTAAATTTTTTATCTAAATGAGATATTTTTCATTTAAATAATTTACTTTGACTAAATAAAATACTAAAATGATAATTTATATCTTTCACTTTTTTTACTTATTAAATTTTATATGTTATTTATGTATTATTTGTATAAATATAAGATAAAATTTTTGTCGTATTTTCATAAAATAACGATTATTTTTGATTTATATGCAATTTTTCTTTCTACAACCTCTGTATAATTTTTTTAAAAATATAAACTGGAATTATTATAGTTTATATAAGTTATTTTTTAATCAATATAGCATAATTATGCTTTTCATATGTATAAATAAGTTTTATGTTAAATCCGTTAATTTTTTACTTATAATATATATACAAAAATTTTTATAGTATAAAATATTTATAAATTTTTAATTTATTATCATATTAATTAATTTTTTCGCAGGTATATTTAATCAATTTATTTCAAATAAAAGTAAATTTAATTGTGTATATGATTGGGTAAAAGTATAATATAATAATAATTTTTATATTAAATTCGCAGTATTTATGTAAGAAATAAAATTTTATATAATATTTTTTCACTAAATTTTTTTCTTTTTACAACAAATACTCACCACCTTTTGATATAATATTTTTATCAATTATTATTATATTCAAGTTTTGAAAGGAGTATTAAAATGAGTTTATTAGTTTTCGGACATAAAAATCCAGATACAGATTCAATATGTTCTGCAATTTCATTAGCACATTTAAAGAACAAACTAGGAATGAAAGCAACAGCTTATGCTTTAGGAGATATCAGAAAAGAAGCTAAATATGCCTTAGATTACTTTAAGGTAGATGCACCTGAAATCTTAGATAATGTTAGAATACAAGTTAGAGATTTAAATTATGATAAAGTAGTACCTTTAACTCCAACTTCATCTATATTAGAGGCTTATAATCTTATGGATGAAAAAAATGTTAAAACACTACCTGTAACTTATGATGATGGAACTTTTGCTGGTATCATTACTATGAAAGAAATAGCTAAAAACCTACTTCATCAACACTTTACAACTATACACACATCACTATCAAACATTTGTAAAAATCTTGATGGTACTATCCTTGTGAATTGCGGAGAGGATGTAAAAGGTAGAGTGGTTACTTTATCATTTGGTATGGAAACCCTAATAGAAACTTTAAAAGAGGGAGACATAGCTATCGTTGGTGACAGATATGATAGTATTGAATACGCCATTGATACAAAAGTTAAACTTTTAATACTTACTAATCATACAGAAATTTCAAAAGACTTGCTAGCTCTTGCTAAAATAAATGGAGTGTCTGTTGTTTCTGTTGAAAGTGACAACTACAAAACTTCTAATGTGATAAATCAGTGTAGTTTCTTGGACTCTATAGAAGCTACAGAAAATTTAATTACATTCAAAGAAGATGACTACATGGATGAAATAAAAGAGATTATGCTAGAGACAAACTTCAGATCTTATCCTATATTAGATGATGATAATAAGTTTTTAGGACTGATTTCAAAAGGTCATCTATTAAATCCAACTAAAAAGAATGTTGTTTTAGTTGACCATAATGAATATGCTCAAAGTGCTGATGGAATTGAACAGGCAAACATAGTTGAAATAGTTGACCATCATAAACTTGGTGGTATTTCTACTGATGTTCCTATGTCTTTTAGAGTTATGCCTGTTGGATGTAATAGTACTATAATTTATCAAATGTACAAAGAAAATAATGTTGAGATACCTTATGAAATAGCCGGACTTCTTTTATCTGCTATATTATCAGATACATTATTATTTAAATCTCCAACAACAACTGACATGGATAAAAGAGCTTGTGAAGAACTAAGTAAAATAGCAAAAATAGATATGGAAAAATATGCTATGGATATGTTTAAATGTGGTACTTCTCTAGATGAATATACTATAGAAGAAATAGTAAATATGGACTTTAAAGAGTTTAATATGAGTGGACACAGAGTTGGTATTGGACAAGTATTTACTTTAGACATAGACTCTATATTTGCTAAAAAAGATGACTTTTTATCTTATATAAATTCAACTGATTATGATAAATTGGTTCTTGCAGTTACAGATATAATCAAAGAAGGTTCTTATTTAATTTACAAAGCAGAAGATAGATTAATTGCTGATGCTTTTGGTGTTGAGGGTGTTCAAGGTACATTTGCACCAGGTGTTGTATCTAGAAAGAAACAATTAGTGCCTAATTTAACTACTGCAATTAAGAACTTTAAATAATATAAAATTTTTAAACAATAAAAAACTGTTTCAAATATATATTTGAAACAGTTTTTTTGTTGTAGATATATTAAATATAAAATTAAGTCATAATAGTATCAGCTATTCTAAATATAGTCAAAGTAGCTGCTGTTCCTGCTGATTGACCATTTAGTATTCCTACTGACACGGATGAAAAGTTATTTATAGTAAATGTAGTTCCACCAAATAGAAAACCAACGAAATATCCAGAAATCAAACCTCCACCACCTGGTTCAGTAGTAAGACCTGCTAAGTCTTTACCTCCTAAAACAGGAAATAAAAATGAAAAAGAGTATTGATTTATACTTGATGAACCTGGTTGCAATGCTATTGAAACTGAGATATAGTACACACCATTTTCTTGTACTTTAAATGCCCCATTTGCATCTACTGTTATACTTGAACTATTTCCTATCACTGCCTGCCAATTTTTTATAGCTTCCCCATTGCCTAAAATTTGTGCAGATGGTGCGTTTAAAAGAAAGTTAGCAATCGGCTGTGAGGAATTGCCTGTCGCTCCTGTTGGACCAGTTACTCCCGTTGCTCCTGTATTTCCTGTTGGGCCAGTTGCTCCTGTTGGACCGGTTACTCCTGTATTTCCTGTTGGGCCGGTTACTCCTGTTGGACCTATTTCTCCTGTATTTCCTGTTGGACCGGTTGCTCCTATTTCCCCTGTCGTTCCTGTGTTTCCTGTTGGACCTGTTACTCCCGTTGGACCTATTTCTCCTGTCACTCCTGTATTTCCTGTTGGGCCTATCTCCCCAGTCGCTCCTGTGTTTCCTGTTGGACCAGTTGCTCCTGTTGGCCCTATCTCCCCTGTCGCTCCTGTGCTTCCTGTTGGACCGGTTGCTCCTGTTGGCCCTATTTCCCCTGTCACTCCTGTGTTTCCTGTTGGACCGGTTGCTCCTGTTGGCCCTATTTCCCCTGTCACTCCTGTGTTTCCTGCTGGACCGGTTGCTCCTGTTGGCCCTATCTCCCCTGTCGTTCCTGTGTTTCCTGTTGGACCGGTTACTCCTGTTAGACCTATCTCCCCTGTCGCTCCTGTGCTTCCTGTTGGACCGGTTGCTCCTGTTGGGCCTATCTCCCCAGTCGCTCCTGTGTTTCCTATTGGACCGGTTGCTCCTGTTGGCCCTATTTCCCCTGTCACTCCTGTGCTTCCTGTTGGACCGGTTGCTCCCGTTGGGCCTATTTCCCCTGTCGCTCCTGTGTTTCCTGTTGGACCGGTTGCTCCTGTTGGCCCTATTTCCCCTGTCGCTCCTGTGTTTCCTGTTGGACCAGTTGCTCCTGTCTCTCCTGTATTCCCTGTTGGACCAGTTGCTCCCATCGGTCCTATTTCTCCCGTTGCTCCTGCATTTCCTGTTGGTCCTATTGCTCCTGTTGCGCCCGTTGGGCCTGTTATTCCTATTCCTGTTGCTCCTGTCGCTCCTGTTGGGCCTATTTCTCCCGTTGCTCCTGTATTCCCTGTTGGACCAGTTGCTCCCATCGGTCCTATTTCTCCTGTTGCTCCTGTGTTTCCTGTTGCTCCTGTCTCTCCTGTATTCCCTGTTGGGCCAGTTGCTCCCATCAGTCCTATTTCTCCCATTGCTCCTGTATTCCCTGTTGGACCAGTTACTCCCATCGGTCCTATTTCTCCCGTTGCTCCTGTATTTCCTGTTGGGCCTATCTCCCCAGTCACTCCTGTGTTTCCTGTTGAACCAGTTGCTCCTGTTGGACCTATTTCCCCAGTTGCTCCTGTGTCTCCTGTTGGACCTATTTCTCCAGTTGCTCCTGTATTCCCTGTTGGGCCAGTTACTCCCATTGGACCTATTTCTCCAGTTGCTCCTGTATTCCCTGTTGGGCCAGTTACTCCCATTGGACCTATTTCTCCAGTTGCTCCTGTATTCCCTGTTGGGCCGGTTGCTCCAGTTGCCCCTGTTGGGCCAGTTATTCCCATTGGAGTACACCAAGATTTAGGAGGACAACACTCTTTTTTTCTTTCTTCAAATGTTATAAGTATATATGGTTTGTTACGTCCTCTACTAGACGTAAATTCTATAATTTTACAAGGATAGTTTAAAGATAGAGCTAATCCATAATTAGGATATTTACCTACTGCCCATGCTTTTACAACATTTGTAATATTTAAACAAATATAATTAGATGTATCACTTATGCCAATTGGTAGATATCCTCCAATATTTTCTATAGGCAATTTATCATTCCATGATATAGTCCTTGAATTATAATATTCGACTATTCTTTTTACTTCAATATCTATTTTTTCATTAAAAACATAATTATTCTCTGAATTAATATGAATAAATAACTCTGCTTTTAATATATTTTTATCTTTTAATATCTTTGGTATTCTTACTTTAAAAAAAGTAAGGAGCCTTTCTTCTATAAAAGTACTTGAATATTTAGTTCCTATCAAACAATATTCTAAAAAACTAAAATTTTTATCTGGATATTTTTTTGATATAAAGGTATCATCATTTAAATAAAGTATAATATTTCTCATTTATAATCCCTCCATTTTGGGTCTATATTATACTATGTTAAAGTACATACTTAGTTACAGCATAGTTAGAAATTTACTCATTAAATATTTATATAATAATACTAATTTCTACAAAAAAAGAACATGTATTAGAAATTTCTAATAACATGTTCTTTTTCATTATTATATATTACACTTTAAATTATTCCTTGACTGGCCTAGCTGGTGTAAACTAAACCAGTCTCTCTCAAATATTAAGCACTTTTTTCTTCTTATGTTTTTTAGGATTTATTGTCTCTATTATTGTAAACCAAAGTTATAAAATTGTAAATAGAAGATATTTCCATAATGATATTTTTTTATAAACAAAAAGTACAAAAAAACTTATTTTTCTTAAATAAAATAGATAAAATAACTTCAAAAAATACTGAAATAAGTGTTTTCCATATATCTTCTGTATCTATTTAATATATTATTATATAAAAACTTAGATAAAAATAATTTTAGTAAACTTTTTTTAATTATACTTTACCTTTCAATTAAAATTTCATAATAATAATTTTATAGAATAAATAATTTGAAAATTCAATACTATTTTTAATTAATATATTTTGTAATTTACCATTTAATATTTTGATATAACTTTTCCTTATATAAAACAAATTAAAAAGTGGGATGTATTCGTCTAAAGACGTAACTACATCCCACTTTATCTTCATTAAACAACATATATCTTTACTTATAGTTAAATTTTATATATGTTTTAGTTTTTTTCTACATCTGAGTAATCTATTCCAAAAGTCTCCACAGTAACAGATTTCATAACTTGTGGAGTTTGTGGCTTATCACCTGCATCTGTTCTAACTGATGCTATTTCATCAACAACATCTATACCTTCTATTACTCTACCAAAACCTGCATATTGACCATCTAAATGTGGTGAGTTTTTATGCATTATGAAAAATTGAGAACCTGCTGAGTTAGGTGCCATAGTTCTAGCCATTGATATGACTCCTCTCTCATGTTTTAAATTGTTAGTAAATCCATTACCACTAAATTCACCTTTTATAGAGTGACCTGGCCCACCCATTCCTGTACCATTTGGGCATCCACCTTGTATCATAAATCCTGGTATTACCCTATGAAAGATTATACCATTATAATATCCTTCATTTACTAACGATACAAAGTTTTTAACTGTGTTTGGTGCTATATTTGGATATAACTCAATTTTAATTTCTTTTCCATTTTCCATTTCTATAGTTACTATAGGATTTTTATTTTCCATAATTCATTACCTTCCTTTTCATTAGTTAAATTATACAATTACATTTATTATATTATACTCTAAATTAAAGTCTATCAAGTATATTTTTTCCTATTTCATATCCTTCTTGGTAAATAGCTTTGCAAAACTCATCATCAAAATTAAGAGTGTCTTTAGGTGCAAATTGAGTATTTGGTCTAACTACTATTATTCTGTCTTCATCATATATTTTTTTAATATCTTCTGGTAACTCATAATTATATTTTGTTGATATTAAAATAATCTTATCCACATTATCCCCAATTAAAGGTTCAATTAATGCACTCCTAATTAGACCTCCATCTAATTTAAAACCATCATAGAGTCCTTCTTGAACATCTTTTACAAATTGTTCTTTAAATCCAAGAGTAGCCTTTGGATTCGATGGTAACAATCCACTGTATGAAATGCTGATAATTGCTTCATTACGAGTCATTTTTGATACATTAACAATCTTTTCTGATACTACCTTATTATTGACTTCTACATAATTAACATAAAAGTTCATTTCTTCTATTTTGCTATCATCCAGTTCCCTTAAATTGTCTATAGCAGGAGAGTTATCCACAGTATTATTTACTATTTTTACATTTCCATTCTGGATATCTTTTATATTTGTCCACATTTTTTCCAACTTATCAACATTACCTGTGTACAAATAATATCCATTTATTGCTCCTATTGATGTCCCTGAAATTGAATAAAATTTATTTATTCCTCCATCATACAATGCCTTTACTACTCCAGCCTGGTAAGCTCCTTTTGCGCCTCCACCCTCTAAGCATAATCCTAATTTCATAGTCTCATCTCCAAATTGTTTATCTTATATTTATATTTCAAAAAACTTACTAAATGTTTTATATATACTATAATGGTCCTCAACATTGCCTAATTCTCTTATAGAGTGCATTGCTAAAATTGGACTTCCCACATCCACAGATGGTATATCTATATGAGTAGAAGATATTGGCCCTATAGTACTTCCACCTCTTTCATCTGACCTATTGACAAATTCTTGATACTCAACATTAGCTTCTCTACATATATTTTTATAAACAGCTATAGAATATCCATCACTTGTATATGCCTGACTAGCATTTATCTTTATAACTGGACCTTTTCCCATAACTGGTTTATTAGTTGGGTCATGTTTTTCTGGAGTGTTTGGATGTATAGCATGAGCCAAATCTGATGATATCATAAAAGATGAATAAATAGACTCAAAAAACTCTTCTCTATCTTTACCTATTGATAAACAGATTCTCTCTAATATATTTAATAGCATGTTTGAATCTGCACCTTGTTTAGTAGAACTACCAACTTCTTCATTATCAAATACAGCCATTACATTTACGCCATTTTTACCTTTAGTATCAACAAGAGCATTTAAACTAGCATGTACCATTGCAAGATTATCTTGTCTTCCAATAGATATAAATTCATCATTAGCCCCTATTAAGCTTCCTTTTTCAAATTCATATAAAAATAAATCAAAATCTATAACATCTTCCATGTTTACATCCAAATTAGATGCTATTTGTTTTAAAAGAAAGTTGTCTTTTTCTAATGTATCATTTAACAGACCAACCAAAGGTAACATATCTTTTTGTTTGTTATATGAATGACCATCATTTATACTTCTATTTAAATGTATAGCTAGATTTGGTATTATACAAATTGGCTTTTTAAAGTCTATAAGTCTTTCACTTGGTTTTAATATATTATCACTCTTTAAAACTACCCTACCAGCTATCCCGAGAGGTCTATCTAGCCATGTACTCAATATTGCCCCTCCATAACACTCTGTATTCAACTTTAAATAAGATTTTTCAGCTTCTATTTCTGCATTTGGTTTAATACTAAATGTAGGAGAATCTGAATGAGAGCCTATTATCCTAAATCCATCTTTCTCTATGTCTTCTGAATTAACTACAAAAGCCACTATAGCAGATAAATTTTTAGTAACATAGTATTTTCCACCTACTTTTAGGTTCCACTTATGATTCAAAGTTAGTTCTTGAAATCCATTTTTATCTAGAATTTCTTTAGCACTATCAACTGCATGAAAAGATGATGGACTATCATATATAAAGTCTATTAAGTCTTTAGCAAAATTTATACTATCCATTCTTTATTAACCTCCTTTATAAAATATTTAGTGTTGTATACTCTTTATTTATTTTTTTAATTCCCTGCTTGTCAAAAGCTATAGTAACATCTGTTCCAATTATGGATACTACTGTACCAACCCCAAATTTAGGATGATGTACTTTAGAACCAAGTTGTATATCATCTGGATTAGTTTCTTTATTAGAATCCTTTATCGTTGCATTAACTTTATCTGCCACTTTAGATTTACTTATAGTATTCATATATTTTTTAGTATATTTATCTAACATATTATAACTTGCTTTAGAGTAACTCAGCTCTTTTTTTACTTTGTACAGTCTTTCTATACATTCTTCTGGTAATTCCTCCATAAATCTTGAAGCTATTGCAACATTCGTTTTACCATATAATGTCCTCTTCTCTGTCAATGACATATACAACTCTTCTTTAGCCCTAGTTATACCAACATAACAAAGTCTTCTCTCTTCTTCTATCTGTGAATCACTTAGAGATTTTATGGCTCTTGATATAGGGAATAATCCTTCTTCCATGCCTATTAAGAATACTACAGGGAATTCCAGTCCTTTAGATGTATGAATTGTCATAAGAGAAACTCTATCATTGTCTTCTTCATCATTTGATTCAGACGTAAGTGCTATACTAGTTAAAAATGTCTCTAAATCTTTATTTTCATAATTCTCATCGTTACTACTTTCAAACTCCAAAGCTATAGATATAAATTCTCTTAAGTTATCAATTCTATCTTGAGCTTCCTCACCTTTACCAGTTAAATCTTTTTCATTTTTATTTCTTATCTCTACAAGCTCATCCATGTATCCTGTAGTATCCAAGACTTTTTCTATAAGTTTACTAACAGGATATACTTCTTTTATAGTTCTAAGAGTCCCTATAATATCAACAAATCCACTTATACTTGCTCTTGCTTTAGTAGATATATCTGAATTTGTCTCTATATCAATTAGTACTGAATATATACTCTCCTGCTTTAAATTAGCTCTATCTTCAATTTTTTCTATCGTTCTAAGCCCTATACCCCTTCTAGGTACGTTTATAATTCTTTTTATAGATATATCATCTTGTGGATTTTGAATAACTCTTAAATACGCCAATAAATCCTTTATTTCTTTTCTCTCATAAAATTTTGTACCACCATATATATTGTATGGTATTTGACTTCTATTTAAAGCATCCTCTACAGGTCTAGCTTGTGCATTTGCTCTATAAAGTACTGCGAAGTCTTTATAAGGTCTCTTCTCTTTTCTAGCTATTTGTGCAATTGAATCAGAAATAAAATCAGCTTCTTCTATTTCACTACCAGTTAATTGTATCTTTATAAGCTCTCCTTCTTTTTTTTCACTCCAAAGTTTTTTCCTTTTTCTTTCTATATTATTAGATATAACTTTATTAGCTGCATCTAATATCACTTGTGTAGACCTATAATTTTGTTCCAATTTTACAACATGTACATTATCGTAATCTTTCTCAAATTCAAGTATATTTCTTATGTCTGCACCTCTCCATCCATAAATACTTTGGTCATCATCTCCAACAACGCAAATATTTTGATGTTCTCTTGCTAATAATTTTATCAGCTCATACTGAGCTTTACTTGTATCTTGATACTCATCTACCATTATGTATCTAAATCTACTTCTATAATATGCAAGCACTTCTTCATTAGCCTTAAAAAGCTCTACAGTTTTAAGTATTAAATCATCAAAATCAAGTGCACTATTTCTTTTTAAACGGTCTTGATATAATGCATAAATGTCTGCAATCTTACTCATTCTATTATCTGCCATGTTGATATCTTTAAACTGTTTTGGAGTATAAAGCTTGTCTTTTGCTCCTGAAATGGCACTTATAACTGCTTTTGGCTCAAACACCTTATCACTTAAATTTAGTTCTTTAAGACAGTCTTTAACCAATGTAACTTGGTCCGCAGCATCATAAATTACAAAACTCCTGTTGTAACCAATCTTATTTATGTCTTTTCTTAGTATACGAACACAACAAGAATGGAATGTACTTATCCACATTTCCTTAGTTTCAGAGCCTATATTTTGTTCAACTCTCTCTCTCATTTCATTTGCAGCTTTGTTTGTAAATGTTATAGCTAATATATTTGGTGGTTGTACACCTTTATCTTCTATAAGATATGCCATTCTTGTTGTTAATACCTTAGTTTTACCTGAACCAGCTCCAGCCAGTATAAGTACTGGACCCTCAGTCTTTTCTACTGCTTCTCTTTGAGCAGGATTTAATGTATCTAAATTCATATTTCTCCTCCTGTTAACAGCCATAAATATATTTTAATCTAAAATATGAATTACTTCAAATTATAATTATGTATTATACTAATAGATTATTTCCAATATATTACAATTAAATAACACTTTTCCATATAATTTATTTTACTACTTAATAAAAAAAATAACCTTATGATTTGGGGAATCATAAGGCACCTTTAAGGGGTCTAGGTTAAGGGTTATTATATATATAAATCTATTTTTTTAAAATAGGTTTAGGGCTTAATTATTTGTTTGTATTAAGTTCTCTTTCTTTCCAGTACTTATACAAATCTTCTTCTTTCTTAAATAAAGGTAGATTCATATTTTTATGTATCTTTACTAACCATGGGGATTCTAAGCCAGCTTGTATAATGTTATTTTCATTTACAAATACGTCTTCTGCTTTTCCTTCATCAATTAAAATCCCCTTATCCAATACATATATGTAATCGCATATTTCATACATTAGATTCATATCATGACTGGATATTACTATTTTTATATTATCTTTATTCAATCCCTTTATTATATCTACAATAGACCTAGTACTTACTGGGTCTAAACCAGCTGTAGGCTCATCAAGCAATATAATTTCATTTTCCATTGCTATAACTGATGCTATTGCTACCCTTTTTTTCTGACCATAACTTAAAAAATGTACTGGTCTATCTATAAAATCTATTCCATTAACAGCTACTAGAGCTTTGTTTATTCTCTCTTTGATTGTTTTTTCATCTATACCAATATTTCTCATTGCAAATGCTATATCATCGTATACTTTCGAGTAAAAAATTTGTTTCTCTGGGTCTTGAAAGACAATACCTACATTTTTTCTAAGATTATACAAATTTTTTTTATCATATTTTAATTTTTCTTCTTTAAAAAGAATTTCTCCAGATGTAGGCTTTAATATACCCATTAAATTCATAAATAATGTTGATTTTCCTGAACCATTTGAACCTATTATACCTATAACATTTCCCTTGGAGAAATCCATATTAATGTTTAATAATGCATTAGCATTCTTTTCATATTGATAAGTTAAATTATTTATTTTAAACATCATTATCCCCTACTATGTGAAATTTACCATCATACAATTTTATGTCTAATGATATGCACATATCATCATACCTTGTCATAAGTCTTTTGTACAGCATACTTCCAAGAATTCCTAAGGATTTATATGAAGTTTTTAAATTTATGTACCCAAATCTTAGTTCTTGTGATTTATATATTTCTGAGAATTCTTCTAAAAATATGAATATAAACCTATATATTAACATTGATAATTCAACAAAAGTATCAGGCAAATGCATTTTTTTAAAGAAGAATATTAATTGATTAAAAGGTGTTGTAAGTATACAAAAATACACACAAGTCAAACAAGACATAGCTCTAAATAACACGTGAATAGACATGTCAATAGATGCTTTTGATATTCCTACATTGAAACTAAAAATTTTAAAACTGTATAATAAGTCTGCCTTATTAAAAGATATATTTACAAGAGTTATTCCTATACTAAGAAATAAAAAGTACATTGGTATTCTAAGTAATTTTAAATAATTCTTTAAATCTATTCCAGCCACACAAACAACTAAAATACTCATTAAAATCATAATTCCACTTAAAACAAATATATTTTTTATTACCATAGAAGCAATCAGAAAGATTACTCCTATGGCTACTTTTTTATTTGGATTTACTTTACTTAATCTATTTGTATATGCATATTTATCAATTATAAGCATAATTAGCTTCTCTTTCCTTTTTGAACACCTAATATGTACCCTATTACACCAGCACCTAATGCTGCTTGTGCAGAGAATAATAAACTTTCTATTTCTCCACTTGGTGGCTCATATGGGCTACTAAACCATGGTTCATAATCTGGATTTATTTTAGTAATTTCACTTTCAGCTTCACCATCTGCTCCTCCATATTCAGCACCTGAGTTAACAAGTAATGGGAATATAATAAGAGCCACTACTAATAAAAGTAGTAATATATTAGTTTTCGTTTTTGTTTTAGCACTCATTAGCTTTAACTCCTTTATCATTATTTTCTAGTATGCTTTTTTCTCCATTTTCTGTAACTAAGTTATATACAATTACAGTAAGTATACCTTCTGCTATTGCTATTGGTATTTGAGTCATAAAGAAAATTCCTAAAAACTTAATTGCTGAAGCCATCACTCCACCTGATGGGTCTGGAAAAGCCAGTGCTAACTGTATCGAAGTTATCGTATATGTAGCCAAATCTCCTATTGCTGCTGCAAGAAATACTGGTATTGCATTATTTCCGTCTTTTTTCTTTAATGCTTTAAATATTAAGAATGATATAATTGGTCCTATAATAGCCATTGAAAAAGCATTAGCTCCTAAAGTAGTTATTCCTCCATGCGCTAATAGTAATGCTTGGAATATTAAAACTATAGTTCCAAGAACAAACATTACACTTGGTCCAAACATTATTGCTCCAAGACCTACTCCAGTAGGATGTGAACAACTTCCTGTTACTGAAGGTATTTTTAGTGCTGACAACACAAATACAAATGCTCCACATAGTGCTAATAATACTTTCTTTTTAGGGTCTTGCTTTACTATTTTTCCTATCGATTTTAGTCCTACTAAGAAAAATGGTATAAATATAACTCCCCATGCTATAGACCATTTTACTGGTAAGTACCCTTCCATTATGTGCATTGCATTTGATGTAACTGGAGTTAAAATGATTAACATAAGTGCAGCTATAACCCCTAATTTGATATTTTGTTTCATTTTACTATCCCCTCTCTCCCTTTTCTAATAATTAAAATATAAATAATACATGTCTGATTTATTTTAAAAATAAAAAAGCCTAACTCGATGGTTAGGCTTCTAATTTTTGACAATCCAAATACAAACACATAAAATAAACATATCTGTATAATTATTATAAGAAACTTTCTCCATCCCCGAAGAAATTACTTTAATATTTTAGGCAGGTCTCCTGACTTAGCTTCTTCCTACTCCTCTTCCTTCCCATGAAATATAAAAATATATCATCATAGTGGCTAACAAAAGTTTCGTCTGCATCACAGTAGCGGGGGCTGTAAAGGAATTTAACCTTTTTCCCTATTAATCTTGCTTGAAGAACCTATAATATTATATATTTAATTTTTAAATTATTCTTAAATCATTTTCTATATAAATCATTGTATACCTTTTCTGTGAAAATTTCTACATTTTTTACAGATTTTATTTGTTTTTATATTTTTATGTATATAAATTATTTTTTACAACTTTAATTAATTTCTAATTATCTTCTTCAAATACATTGAAACCACATCAGAAAATCTAGTTATATCTTTTGAATATATAAAATCATTTCCATATATTAATCTTTCAGCTTCAAGCTCTGATTCTTTCCCTGTAAATACTCCTAATACCAATATATTTTGTTTTCTAGCCTTTCTTACTTCATTTGCTGTATCTCTCAAACCAATTATACCTCTATAAGCTTTTTCTCCTCTTAAGGTTCTCTCACTATTTTTTCCTATCTTTACATCATTTGGTCTTCCATCACTAAGAACTATCAAAATTTTATTTTCTTCATCTCTATTTATTAGACCACTACATATGGATTTTATAGCTAAACCATCTCTATTATTACCCGCACAAAAGTATTCAAAGATATTTTCACTATTTTTTAAACTATCATCATAATCTTTAAATCTTTTTAATATTGTATAGTCTAAAAAACTAGAGAATCCCATAACTCTATTTGGTATACCAACTTCTGTTAGAGCATTTGCTATTATATAAGCCTGAATTGCTACATTTCCTTGATTTCTACTTTGAGAACCACTTGCATCCAATAATATATCAATAACATATTTCCCTTTTTCATTTTCTATATCTTTATAAAATATTTTATTATTATTACTTCTACCCACTCTCCAAGCTCTATTTGCTAATATAGTGCCACAATCAGAGTACACTCTAGTTTTAGCATTTTCTTCTATTAAAATTCTAGCTAAACTTTCTTTTAATCTTTTTATCTGCTGTCTATACATTCTAGCATGTTCTCTAAATTTTCCTAAATTATTTTCTTTTTGTCTTGTTACATATTTTAGTTGGAATACATTATTACACTCACTTCTAAGAACTCCATCCGTAAAGTGGATTCTACACCCTTCATGAACATTTCTACAGTTTTGTGTTTCAATCTTCTTAATTTCACCTTTACTCAAATAAGTTTTTCCATAATAATGTTCTATCTTTGAATATATTTTATTTGCAGTCTCTTCATCAACATATATAACTCTATCTGCTGAATTACTAGATTGAGAATCTTCAAAATCTCCCACTCCTTCTACAAGCATAGATGAAGATATAGAATCTATATCACTTTCAATAATATTTTCTTCTTCTTCACTATAAAGTTCTTCATACATAAAGTCAGCAAATGTATCAAAGTTTACTTCAACATCTTTTACATTATTTTCATCATATGTAGAACTACTTTCTTCTCCATTTAATATATATTCAAAATAAGTTAAATATATAACATCTAATGCTTTTAAAATCTCCATAATATCTTGATTTGTATCTACATTCCTTATGTCATTAACTATTCTTCTAGTCAAACTGTCTAATGCTGGATGCTTGTCCATATTATAAAGTACAAATGCATATTTAATTTTATCCATAATATTGTCGTTGTGTATTTTGGTAAAACGTGAAACAATATCTTTATAAGCATTTCTTCTTATATCTTCTATTCCTGGCCTATCTTTAATGGCTTTTTCTTCAACTATTGTATTTAATATAACTTGAATTAGACCCAATATAATATCTTTCTCATATCCTTTTCTAATTCTATTTGTAAGATATTTTTTAACTATATCCCAATCTACATACTTTCTTCTAGCTCCTGCAATTATTGCAAAATATAGACCTATTTCTTTTGATGAGTAATCTTTTTCTGATATGTCTATATTCTCATTGTAATCACCAGCTATTGTCCAAGATAAGTTATTAGCTCTATTTTCAAATTCATAATCATCATATATCCATTTCATAATCTCACCTATATTAAATATGACTTATTGGAAATACATCTGTACTCTCCCATTTATTAGGTATTCTAGTTTTAATTACATCTCCAACCATTTCTTTTTCATATATATCGAAAGTCTTTCCTGTAATCCCCATATTAATTGCAAGAGTTGGTTTCAAGCCTCTTCTTATAGCCTTAAGAGATGCCATAAGACCACGTAAGTCAATAGCTTTACTAGATATTTCACCATTTTGAGACTTCAATTGTAAATCTAAAAATATTCCTGCGAAATGCATTAATTTTTCTTCATTAGCATCTGAAAATTCATTTTTTAAAATCATCATTAACTTGTCTTCTTCTATAGGAGGAATATCTATTACCATAAATCTAGATACTAGTGCTTCATTAAGTTCTTTTGTTCCTGCATATTCATAATTCATAGTTCCAATAAATCTTGTTGCTGGATGTAGGTTGACTCTTTCATATCCAGGAACATCAATCAATCTTCTATAATCTAAAGCTGAATGTACCACAACTATAGCATCATTCTTTGCCATGTTAATTTCATCAAATACACCAAAGCCCCCATTGATGGCACATTCATAGACTGAACCCCTTCTAAGTTTAACTTCATTATCTATAAAAGTATCTGTACCTATAAGTGTGGAACTGTCTGTATTTATATGAAATGATGTATTCCATTGGGGTCTATTAAATATCTCACCCAAATTATCAGCAAGTAAGTTTTTTCCTGTTGCCTTTGGTCCTGATAATAATATATTTTCTTCTTCTAAAATAGCTGCTATACACATAGACAAAATATCTCTTCCATAAAAATAAGTTTTAGACTTTGTTACCCTGTATTCTAAATTTTTCTCTAGAGCATAATAACGTCTAAAATACAGTACATCTTCAATAAGTTTCTCATCTACCCCTTGTACCCTTAGATTATCTATTATATCCATATTCTTACCCCTTTTATATAAATAGTATTTGTTTCATTTCTTAACACCATTTTAGCATAAAAGGATATAAGCTAAAATCGATTTTATAAATTAATGATACCTCTTTCTCTATTTTAAAGAAAAAATTACCTGTAGATATATCTTATAGATTTTTTTACGGAAATAATTGAAAATTGTCAGGTTATAGCTTATTTCAATAGTCATATACTGAACTTTATAGATATATCTTATGATGGACAACCATACTGTATCTGTGAAAAATACACAATATATTGACCAATATATCAATTATTGCATTATTCTCTCTTTTATATTTATTATCTTGACAATACTTATTTATAAGCCTATACTGTACTTAACCAATAAGTACAGTAAGTACAGTATAGGAGGATTAAATGGAAATAATCATTAGCAACAGTAGTGATAAACCTATATATGAACAAATATGTTTACAGATTAAAAATCTTATAATGAATGGAACGTTATCTGCTGGTGAGATGCTCCCATCTATGAGAAGTCTAGCAAAAGATTTACATATAAGTGTAATTACTGTTCAACGGGCATATGAGGATTTAACTCGTGATGGATTTATTGAAACTGTCTCTGGTAAAGGTAGTTTTGTTTCTAGTCAAAATAAAGAGTTCATTCAAGAAGAGCAGTTAAGAATAGCAGAAGAATTATTACAAAAAGTTTCAGAAATTGGTCGTACACATGGTATATCTTATGAGCAAATGACAAATATTCTAAAATTATTCTATGAAGATTAAGGAGATGTGAAACTATGGAAAATAATAATGTTTTAGTTCAAAACTTATATAAAGATTTTGATGGTTTTTCATTAAAAGATATTTCATTTCGGGTTCCAAAAGGTAGAATTGTTGGTTTTATTGGTGAAAATGGAGCTGGAAAAAGTACAACAATCAACTTGATATTAAATGAATTTGAAAAAGACGCTGGAAAAATTGAAATATTTGGAGTAGACAATACAACATATTCAATTAAAAATGATATCGGTATTGTCTTTGATGAGTGTAATTTTCATGAGATTTTTACTGCAAAACATATTGGAAAAATCCTCTCTGGCATATATACATCATGGGATGATACGCTTTATAAACATTATCTAGAAAAATTCAATCTCCCATTTAAAAAACCTATTGGCTCATTTTCTAAAGGAATGAAAATGAAACTATCTATTATATGTGCTATAGCTCATAAACCAAAGCTTCTAATTCTAGATGAAGCAACAACTGGGCTTGACCCTGTTAGCCGAGATGAAATCTTGGATTTATTTTTAGAGTTCATCCAAGATGAGGAACACTCCATTTTCTTTTCATCTCATATCACATCAGATATAGAAAAAATTGCAGATTATGTAGTATTAATTCATAAAGGAAAAATTGTTTTTGAAGAACAAAAAGATAACTTAATCTACAATTATGGAATTATTAGATGTGGAAAAGAAAAATTTAAAACTATCTCACAAGATGATTATCTTATTTGCAGACAAACAAATGTAAGTATAGAATGCTTAGTTGATAATAAAGAGACTACAAGAAGAAAATATAAGGATGTAATTGTTGATAGTGCAACATTGGAAGATATTATGCTTTTCTATATCAAAGGAGGAATATTATGCGAGGATTAATCTACAAAGACTTCTATCTCTTTTTTAAAAGTATTGATAAGAAACTTATTATAATTTCAATAGCGGCTATTATCCTTCTCATTATGAATATGGGAATATATGCTGGGCTAATGACTTCAATTATGTTTTCTATTACAATAGGTATGCAAAATATTATAAGTTTTGCAAGTGATGAAAATGTAAACTGGAAAAGATACCAATTAGCTATGCCTGTTAGTGAATATTCTGTAGTTGCAAGCAAGTATATTTCTGTTATATGCACATTGGTTTTCAGTTTATCTGGAAGCATTATATTTAGTTTAATGAGCAGCATTTTCTATAGTAATTTTGAAATCAGTCTCTTGGGCTTATCTATCATTGCTTCAATTATTTTGCCACTTACTTGCACTGCTATTTGCTTACCTCTTACATATTGGTTTGGCTTCCGTTCAGCACAGACACTAGGATTACTTTTCGTCGTTCCTATTTTCTATTTCATCAAATATTTTGAGGATGGACCTGGATTTTCCGCTATTCCAACTTCAACACAATCCTATTTGTTAGTAACTTGCATCACAGTTATAACCTTATTCATTGTTTCTTTTGCAATAAGTGTACTTGGATATTCAAGAAAAAATAGCCATATATAAAAATAAAACTGATAATTAATTATATATTAATTACTACTTAATATGCTATTTCATTATTAAATTCAACATATTCACTACCTATTTGGCATTAAAAATCCCCGTTTCCACACTAGGCTAAAAACGGGGATTTTGATTATTAGAAATTAACTCAAGCATTTAAATCTTACAGTAAGTATAGAAAATAATGAGAAAATCTACTATTTTTTTATAATCTTATCTTGTGATGTTTTTTATGTATATATGACTTAATAGCAAACCCAATGATAATTATAGATATTGGTATAATTAGAACTAGGAATTTATAATCATTATAATGCGACATTATTTTTACCCAACTCTCTGAGAAAATATACCCAATACTAATTAAGGAAGTATTCCATATGGTAATTCCCACAAGAGATGATATTACAAAAGTTATAATATTTTGACCTGCTATACCTGCTATAAAAGATATGTATGTTCTACATAATGGAATTAATCTACATACACAAACAGAAATAGAAGAATATTTATTAAAATAGTCCTGAGATGCAAATATTCCTTTTCTTGCCTTTGGACATATCTCTACTATTTTATTTATGATAGATTTACCACCCCAATTTCCTACTGTGTAACAAAATATTGAACCAAGTATACCTGCAATTATACTTAAAATTAGAATTGTCAAAAATCCAAAATGATTTCTTGCAGCAATTGCTCCACATAATGGTAAAACAACTTCACTAGGTAATGGAAAACAAGCATACTCAATCATAATTAATACAAATACAGAGATTAATCCATATTGTAAAATAAAACTATTGATTACAGACACTTACTTATCTATCTCCTTTCTTATTTAAAAGTACATATCTATAAGAGTTACACCCTATATTTAAAGAATCAATCTCTTTAAACTATTATATGTATTTATACAAAGTATTTATAACACACTTTAAAAATAGTACTTTAAAAATAAGAAACTTAATAAATAAAAAAAATTACGTGGCTACGTCCTACTCTCCCAGGCAGTTTCCCACCAAGTACCATCAGCGCTAGAGAGCTTAACTTCTGTGTTCGGAATGGGAACAGGTGTATCCTCTCTGCTATTGTAACCACATAATTTCTATGCTTAATATATCTATTAAGTTATTAGAATCTAGCAATACTAGTTTCTTTAGAGTTAGCACTCTAAAAACTACACATATATTTTACTGAATGAACATCAAATAATTTGGTCAAGTCCTCGACCTATTAGTATCGATAAGCTAAATACATTGCTGCACTTACACCTTCGACCTATCAACCAGATAGTCTTTCTGGGGTCTTACCCTTGCGGTGGGAAATCTTATCTTGAAGTTGGCTTCGCGCTTAGATGCTTTCAGCGCTTATCCATTCCGTACATAGCTACCCAGCCATGCCCTTGGCAGAACAACTGGTACACCAGAGGTACGTCCATCCCGGTCCTCTCGTACTAAGGACAGGTCTTCTCAAATTTCCTACGCCTGCGACGGATAGGGACCGAACTGTCTCACGACGTTCTGAACCCAGCTCGCGTACCACTTTAATGGGCGAACAGCCCAACCCTTGGGACCTACTACAGCCCCAGGATGTGATGAGCCGACATCGAGGTGCCAAACCTCCCCGTCGATGTGGACTCTTGGGGGAGATAAGCCTGTTATCCCCAGGGTAGCTTTTATCCGTTGAGCGATGGCCCTTCCACGCAGAACCACCGGATCACTAAGTCCGATTTTCATCCTTGCTCGACCTGTATGTCTTGCAATCAAGCTCTCTTTTGCCTTTACACTCTACGTACGATTTCCGACCGTACTGAGAGAACCTTTGAGCGCCTCCGTTACCTTTTGGGAGGCGACCGCCCCAGTCAAACTGCCCACCTGACAGTGTCCCAAGACCAGATTCATGGCCTATGGTTAGAATCCCAGTACTACAAGGGTGGTATCCCAAGGATGGCTCCGCCAAAACTGGCGTCCTGGTTTCAAAGCCTCCCACCTATCCTGTACATGTAGTACCAAGACCCAATGTCAAGCTACAGTAAAGCTCCATGGGGTCTTTCCGTCCTGTCGCAGGTATCCGGCATCTTCACCGGAATTACAATTTCACCGAGTCTGTTGTTGAGACAGTGCCCAAATCGTTACGCCTTTCGTGCGGGTCGGAACTTACCCGACAAGGAATTTCGCTACCTTAGGACCGTTATAGTTACGGCCGCCGTTTACTGGGGCTTAAGTTCACTGCTTCGATTGCTCTAACAGATCCCCTTAACCTTCCAGCACCGGGCAGGCGTCAGCTCCTATACATCGTCTTGCGACTTAGCAGAAACCTATGTTTTTGGTAAACAGTCGCTTGGGCCTATTCTCTGCGGCCACCGGATGGTGGCACCCCTTATCCCTAAGTTACGGGGTCATTTTGCCGAGTTCCTTAACAACAGTTCTCTCGCGGGCCTTAGGATACTCTCCTCACCCACCTGTGTCGGTTTGCGGTACGGGTACCTTTAACCTCGATAGAGACTTTTCTTGACAGTGTGAAATCAGCTACTTCGCTACTAAATTTCGCTCCCCATCACATCCCAGCATTATCAAAGCGGATTTACCTACTCTGACTGCCTCAATGCTTGGGCACACATAACCAACAGTGTGCTTAGCTTATCCTACTGTGTCATCCCATCTCTCAAACGGTTATCGGTAGTACAGGAATATCAACCTGTTGTCCATCACCTACGCCTTTCGGCCTCAGCTTAGGTCCCGACTAACCCAGGGCGGACGAACCTTCCCCTGGAAACCTTGGGTTTACGGCCTGTGGGATTCTCACCCACATCTCGCTACTCATGCCAACATTCTCACTCCCATACTGTCCACATGTCCTTACGGTCATGCTTCAACCCGTATGGGAAGCTCCCCTACCCATCATAATGATGCCGTAGCTTCGGTAGTAAGTTTTAGCCCCGGAAATCTTCGGCGCAGGATCACTCGACCAGTGAGCTATTACGCACTCTTTGAATGAGTGGCTGCTTCTAAGCCAACATCCTGGTTGTCTGTGCAATCCCACATCCTTTACCACTTAACTTACATTTAGGGACCTTAGCTGACGATCTGGGCTGTTGCCCTTTCGACTATGAATCTTATCACCCACAGTCTGACTCCCAAGTATAAGATGACGGCATTCGGAGTTTGATAGTCTTCGGTAGGTGCAATACCCCCTAGGACATTCAGTGCTCTACCTCCGTATCTCTCACCTTGAGGCTAGCCCTAAAGCTATTTCGGGGAGAACCAGCTATCTCCGGGCTCGATTGGAATTTCACCGCTACCCACAAGTCATCCCCGAGCTTTTCAACGCTCGTGGGTTCGGACCTCCACGAAATTTTACTTTCGCTTCATCCTGCTCATGGGTAGGTCGCCCGGTTTCGGGTCTACGTCAAGTAACTGAACGCTCAGTTAAAACTCGCTTTCGCTACGGCTCCACACCTTAAGTGCTTAACCTTGCTACTTAACGTAACTCGTTGGCCCGTTCTACAAAAAGTACGCGGTCACACAAGAAATGTGCTTCCACAGCTTGTAAGTGCAGGGTTTCAGGTTCTATTTCACTCCCCTCCCGGGGTTCTTTTCACCTTTCCCTCACGGTACTATACGCTATCGGTCACTAGGTAGTATTTAGCCTTGGAGGGTGGTCCCTCCTGCTTCCCACAGGGTTTCACGTGTCCCGTGGTACTCTGGATCATATCTGAAGTCTTCTCGTTTAACATACAGGACTATTACCTTCTGTGGTGGGTCTTTCCAAACCTCTTCAATTACGATACCTCTTCGTTATGATATGTCCGCAACCCCAATAAAGAAAACTTTATTGGTTTGGGCTATTCCGCGTTCGCTCGCCGCTACTTACGGAATCGAATTTCTTTCTCTTCCTTCAGGTACTTAGATGTTTCAGTTCCCTGAGTTCCCCTCATTAAGCTATGTATTCACTTAATGATACTTAGACATTACTCTAAGTGAGTTTCCTCATTCGGAAATCTTCGGATCAAAGTTTACGTGCAACTCCCCGAAGCTTATCGCAGCTTATCACGTCCTTCATCGGCTCCTAGTGCCAAGGCATCCGCCCTGCACCCTTAATAACTTGACCAGTTAAAAAGGTTTGATAGATTAAAGTCTATCAACTTGATAATTTTTAAAAGTTATCAGCTTTATATATTACAAATTAGATGTCATATCACTAAATATATATGCAGTTTTTAAGGTGCTAACGCACGTCGCCAACAAACAAACTTCACATTCGTTCAGTTTATTCTGTTGCTTAAAGTGCTAATTTTGAGTATTCGTAAAAACGAACCCTCAAAATTAAACAGTAGGCAATTCTCCTTAGAAAGGAGGTGATCCAGCCGCACCTTCCGATACGGCTACCTTGTTACGACTTCACCCCAGTTATTGATTCCACCTTCGACGACTTCTTCCAAAAGGTTAGATAATCGGCTTCGGGCGTCTCCAACTCCCGTGGTGTGACGGGCGGTGTGTACAAGACCCGGGAACGCATTCACCGCAGCATTCTGATCTGCGATTACTAGTAACTCCAGCTTCATGTAGGCGAGTTTCAGCCTACAATCCGAACTGAGAGTAGCTTTAAGGGATTAGCTCCACCTTACGGCTTGGCAACCCTCTGTACTACCCATTGTAGCACGTGTGTAGCCCTAAGCATAAGGGGCATGATGATTTGACGTCATCCCCACCTTCCTCCAGGTTATCCCTGGCAGTCTCTCTAGAGTGCCCAACTTAATGATGGCAACTAAAGACAAGGGTTGCGCTCGTTGCGGGACTTAACCCAACATCTCACGACACGAGCTGACGACAACCATGCACCACCTGTCACCAATGTCCCCGAAGGGAACTCTCCGATTAAGGAGATGTCATTGGGATGTCAAGCTTAGGTAAGGTTCTTCGCGTTGCTTCGAATTAAACCACATGCTCCGCTACTTGTGCGGGTCCCCGTCAATTCCTTTGAGTTTCACTCTTGCGAGCGTACTTCCCAGGCGGAGTACTTAATGCGTTAGCTGCGGCACCGAGGGGGGTAACCCCCGACACCTAGTACTCATCGTTTACAGCGTGGACTACCAGGGTATCTAATCCTGTTTGCTCCCCACGCTTTCGTGCCTCAGCGTCAGTTACAGTCCAGAGAGCCGCCTTCGCAACTGGTGTTCCTCCTAATATCTACGCATTTCACCGCTACACTAGGAATTCCACTCTCCTCTCCTGCACTCAAGTCTCCCAGTTTCAAGAGCTTACTACGGTTGAGCCGTAGCCTTTCACTCCTGACTTGAAAGACCGCCTACGCACCCTTTACGCCCAGTAAATCCGGATAACGCTAGCCCCCTACGTATTACCGCGGCTGCTGGCACGTAGTTAGCCGGGGCTTCCTCCTCAAGTACCGTCATTATCTTCCTTGAGGACAGAGTTTTACGACCCGAAGGCCTTCATCACTCACGCGGCGTTGCTGCATCAGGCTTTCGCCCATTGTGCAATATTCCCCACTGCTGCCTCCCGTAGGAGTTTGGACCGTGTCTCAGTTCCAATGTGGCCGATCACCCTCTCAGGTCGGCTACTGATCGTCGCCTTGGTAAGCCGTTACCTTACCAACTAGCTAATCAGACGCGGGTCCATCCTGTACTGGCTCACCTTTGATATTTAAGAGATGCCTCTCAAATATATTATCCCGTATTAGCATACCTTTCGGTATGTTATCCGTGTGTACAGGGTAGGTTACCCACGCGTTACTCACCCGTCCGCCGCTCTTTACCGAAGTAAATCGCTCAACTTGCATGTGTTAGGCACGCCGCCAGCGTTCATCCTGAGCCAGGATCAAACTCTCAAATAAAAGTTTATCAGGCTCAGATACTATTGTTATCAAAATATCTGGCTTTATGGTTTGTTTCTTGTTTTATAAATTAACCTACTGTTTAATTTTCAAAGTTCATTTTTCATGTTTGCCCTTTTCTTAAGGACAAGTAATACTATATCATCTTAAAAATAATCCGTCAACACTTTTTCAAATTATTTTTTTAAAATATTTACTTTTTTATATTATCCAGTTTACTGAATAGTAGTTATATCATATGATTAGAAACTTTTTATATATATTTTTTTTTATAAAATTATAATTACTAATCTACACATTTATAATTCTTATTTCTTTATATAAGCTTAGTAATACACATGAATCACCTATACAAGTTAAAAAATATACTACATAAGAACATTAAATCAAAATAATAGGTATAGATTTATATACAAATAAAAAGTATCAATAGGTTCAAAATAAACTTATTGATACTTTTCTTTATAATTATATACTTCACTATTATATCACTATATGTTTTTTAATAATAGTATATATCTATACTTTATCTCATAGCCCTCATAGCATTTAATACTGCTATAAGCGCTACTCCTACATCAGCAAATATAGCTTCCCACATAGTAGCTATACCTCCAGCTCCTAATATCATAACTATAATTTTTACTCCTAAAGCAAATATTATATTTTGCCATACTATTTTATTAGTCTTGTTTGCTATCTCAATCGCTTTAGATATTTTACTAGGTTCATCTGTCATAAGCACTACATCTGCCGCTTCAATGGCTGCATCTGAACCTAAACCTCCCATTGCTATACCAACATCAGCACGAGCTAGTACTGGAGCATCATTTATTCCATCACCTACAAAAGCTATTTTTTCTTTTTCAGTTCTTCCTTCATATAAAGATTCTAATCTATCAACTTTTTCATTAGGAAGTAAATTTGAATAAACTGTATCTAATTCTAATTCTTTAGCAATATTTTTTGCTACTTTCTCATTATCTCCAGTTAACATTACAACTTCTTTTATTCCTATTGATTTTAAACTTCTTATAGCATTTTTACTATCTTCTTTTACTTCGTCAGATATAACTATATAACCTCTGTACACTTTATCAACAGCAATATAGACTACTGTGCCCACTTCTTTAGCTGGTGAATAGAATATATTTTCCTTCTTCATAAGTTTCTCATTACCTGCTAGTATAAGTTTTTCATTATATTTTACTCTGATTCCATAAGCTGCTATTTCCTCATAGCTATCTATTGTATCTAAATCAATTTTTTTATTATAGTAACTTAATATAGATTTAGCTATTGGATGGTTTGAGTTTACTTCTGCAATAGCTGCAAATTCTAGTAACTCTTCTTCTGATATACCTTCAGGATTTAACTTAGTTACATTAAATACACCTTTAGTAAGTGTTCCTGTTTTATCAAACACTACTGTATCTACACTTCTTAAAGCTTCTAAATAATTACTTCCCTTAATAAGGATACCATTTTTAGATGCAAATCCAATTCCACTAAAGAAACTAAGTGGTATTGATAAAACTAGCGCACAAGGGCAAGAAACAACCAAGAATATCAATCCTCTATACAACCAATCACTAAATACTTCACCTGAGATTACAAGGGGTGGAACAAATGCTATCAATAAAGCAGCTATAACTACTATTGGAGTATAATATCTTGAAAATTTAGATATGAAGTTTTCTGTTTTTGATTTTTTAATACTAGAGTTTTCAACAAGGTCAAGGATTTTTGAAACTGTTGATTCTCCAAAACTCTTTGTAACTTCAATACTCAACAAAGCATTCTTATTTATAACACCAGATAAAATTTCATCCCCTTTTTCAACTTCTCTCAATACTGATTCACCTGTAAGTGCAGAGGTATCTAGCATAGAAATACCATCTACTACAACACCATCTAGTGGCACTTTTTCACCAGGTTTTACTACTATTATATCACTCACATTTACTTCTTCTGGTGACACTACCTTAACTTCAGAATTAACTTTCAGATTTGCATAATCTGGTCTTATTTGCATAAGTGAAGTTATAGACTTTCTAGACTTGCCAACTGCAACACCTTGTAAATACTCTCCTATTTTATAGAATAGCATAACCCCTACTGCTTCTGATAGTTCTCCTATTGCTAACGCTCCAACTGTTGCTAGAGCCATCAAAAAGTTCTCATCAAATACTCTTCCCTTTGATATATTTCTTATTGCTCTTAAAAGTACATCGCCACCTACTATTACATAAGCAACTATAAATACTATATTACTAAATTGACTTTCATAACCTGTAGCTGTTTGATATATACCAAAGATATATACGAGAGCTCCAATTATAAGTGGAATTAATTCCTTCTTATTTGTATCATTTACAGTTCCTGCTTTTTCAGTAGTTCTAGATTTTACTTTGTTAGCAGACTCTACTTGTATATCAAGCCCTGGCTCTGTAGAATCTATTATTTCCTTTATTTTGCTTATAACATTATCCTCTTCAAAATCATTAAGTATATTTACTGTAAGTTTTTTATTTACAAAGTTTAAGTTAGAAGATTCAATTTCTTTTAATTTAGAAACTTTATTGTTAATCTCTTCTGCACAATGCGCACAGTTTAAGCCTCCTAATATAAGTTCTTTTTTAATTGATGTCTTATTAGATGAATTTCCTTTAGAACTTATTTGTATATCAAGACCTGGTTCTGTTGAATCTATTATATCTATTATCTTTTCTATAGTAGTATCTTCATTAAAACTATCTTCTATATTTACTGTAAGTTTTTTATTTATAAAATTTAAGTTGGAAGACTTAACTTCTTGTAGCTTAGAAACTTTATTATTAATCTCTTCTGCACAGTGTGCACAATTTAAGCCTCCTAATATAAATTCTTTTTTAATTATATTGTTTGCTTCCATATATGTTCACTCCTCTCATTTATCATTTATAAGTCTCTCTAATATGGTTTAATCCACAATCAAATATTTGGCTTATATGACTATCATCTAGTGAGTAATACACTGTTTTTCCTTCTCTTCTAAACTTTACTAACCTAGCCTGCTTTAATACTCTAAGTTGATGAGATATTGCAGAATGAGTCATATTTAATAAACTCGCTATATCACATACACACATTTCATTTGCAAATAATGCATATAATATCTTTACCCTAGTAGTATCTCCAAACACTTTAAATAACTCTGCTAAATCATATAGCATTTCTTCATCTGGCATAGTTGATTTAGCTTCTATTACTATTTCTTCGTGTATTATATTACAATTACAATCATTTATCTCTTCTCTCATTTTTAATCCTCCGTCATTTTAATATATGAATAACTGTTCATATGTTCATTATATGCTATCATTTCTGAATTTGCAACAATAATTTTTATTTATTTAATAATAATTAGAATGCACATATTATCACCTTTTTTAATATATATATTATTAGAATAAGTTTTTGTAAACTTTTTTATAGTTTTCTAGGAGGTGCAAGTTTAATATGAGTAACAAGAAAAAAAAGGATTTAGACACTAGTTACATGCCTTACTTAGACCCAGCTAACTATGCAGATTATATTACTAACGAAGAAATTCCCCAAGATGAATTGAGAAATGACCCACAAATTTCTAATGGTTATACAAAACTACCTAATAATCAGAATGTAAATAATATTTATTCTAACAGCGCAAATAATTATCCTAAAAGCAGTAATTCTCCAAACAACTTGCCTAACACAAATAATACATCCGGAAATATGAATTACAACACATCTGCTACAAATAATATGCCTAATAACATGAACTATAATGCATCTAATAACATGGGTATGCCTAACAATATGTCTGGTAATATGAACAATAATAACATGGGTATGCCTAATAATATGTCTGGTAATATGAACAATAATAACATGGGTATGCCTAACAATATGTCTGGCAATATGAACAATAATAATATGGGTATGCCTAATAACATGTCTGGCAATATGAATAATAATAACATGGGTATGCCTAATAACATGAATAATAATATGGGTATGCCTAACAACATGTCTGGTAATATGAATAATAATATGTATGGTAATACTGGTATGCCTGGAAATATGAACAGTAATATGGGATATAATATGAACAATAACATAAATAATACTATGGGTATTCCTAACTTCTCATGTAATCAAAATATGCCTCCTAATGTACTTATGATGATACCAGGTGTCATATGTCATAATACAATGCAAGGTATGCCTGTAGTTATGCCTAGTACTATGCCTCCTAGTATATATCCTACTCCTTATGGTTCTAGTAATATGTCTATACAAGGAATGCCACAAAGTACTAATATTGAAGAATTTGATGAGGAAGAAATGTAAAATATTTTTATTTTTTAAGTAATTTCAAGTAAATTGTATAAGACATCAATAATTGGCAATAATAATAAATGTATTCCTCATAATATTCCCCCAATATTATTATAGGTATAGAGAGTTGACTGAATATATTTTTATTCGGTCAACAAATATTAACATAATCTAATAAAATAAATATAAAAAAATCAGATAAAATTTAGTTTTATCTGATTTTTTTAGTTAAAGTTAGATTATTGAAATCAAATCACTATTAATAAAATATCACTATATACTATTATTTGCCTTTGTGCTTATGAAAGTATCTCACAAAGCCTTCCATTGAATAATCAGTTACATCACTGATATCCTCATTAACTATACCAAAAAAACAAGCTGGCATTTTCTTCTTTTCTAGATTATCAATAATACATGAATCACACCCTTTATCATGATTTTTTGGATTCCTTGGGCATTTGTCAACTGGACAAGTACAAAAATGTTTCATAACATCTCCTCCTTTTTTAATATTTAAATACTTACTTTGTTATAATACCAACATAATGTTGACATCTATATGTCATACATCCTATAATTATTTTGGGTGATTATATGAAATTAGCAAGAATGTTATCTATTGTTATGTTATTATTGCAACATAATAAAATAAGTGCATCTTCTTTAGCAGATATGTTTGAGGTATCAAAACGAACAATATACCGAGATATTGAAGCAATTAATGCTGCTGGAATACCTATTGTGACCCACATGGGAGCTAAAGGAGGCATTGCTATTATGGAACAATACAAACTTGAAAAAGGTCTATTTACAGTTTCTGATATTACATCTTTACTGACTTGTCTTGACAATTATCCATTATCAAATGATGATATTATATATACCATTGCAAAGATAAAAGGTCTACTACCAAGTTCACAAATAAATGATATTAAAATGCAGACAAATAAAGTTTTTATAGACAATACACCTTGGCAAGGTATACAAGTCATACCTGCACATATCAAAGAATTAAAATATGCATTAGAGAAAAACCATTATGTAGAATTTCAATATACTGATAGCACAAATAAAAAAAGTAAAAGAATTGTAGAACCATACAGATTAGTTTTAAAACAGTCACTTTGGTATTTACAAGCTTTTTGTATCTCAAAAAATGAATTTAGAATATTTCGTTTGTCACGTATGGATTCTCTTACCATTCAAGAAAAATCTTTTGTTTCTAGAGAATTTAATTATGAAAAGTTAGATAGCCCAAAAGAAATTGAGCATAAATTTAAAGTTAAATTACTAGTTGATGAAACGCTTCTCGGCTGGATGGCCGATTTCTGTGGAGAAGAAAATATTACACCATGTGAAAATAATAAGTATATTGTAAATTTTCCATTTATCAATAATGATTATGGTTATGGTCTTATTCTACGTTTTGGAGATAGCTGTGAATGTATTGAACCTGAGTCAATACGTAAAGAGTTGATTCATAGAGCACAGAATCTCTTAAAACAATATCTAAAATAAATACTTTATATATTCTCTATGTTTTATTTAAGTTTAAATCGATATCTTAACTTGTTAAGATAAAATATTGTACATTAGAATCTTATTAATTATATAAGTAATACCTCTATATAAATATATTCTTCTACCTTGAAAATACTAGCGATTTAAATATTTTTGTCCTTCTATTAACTTAATTAGTTCTATGTTATAATGACTCTAACAAGTGACTATTTTATTTAATAGGAGGTATTACTTTGAATAAGTTATGTATATTTTACTTTTCTGGAACTGGCATGACAGAATATATAATTAATAAACTAAAGCAAGAATTGGAAAGTCAACAATTTTGTGTCGAATGTACAAAAATTGAAAATATTAAAAAATCTAAAATTCATTTAACATCATATAATATGGTAGGAGTAGCTTACCCTGTACATTCCTTTAATGCACCTCAAATTGTATTAGACTTTGTAAAAATTTTGCCTAACACACATTCTATGGATACATTTATAATACATACGGCTGGTGAAGATAGTTATGTAAATTATGCTTCATCAAATTTATTAATCAAAAAATTAGATGCTAAAGGTTTCAAAGTATTTTATAATAAATTAGTTGCTATGCCATCAAATTTTATGGTCAAATACGATGACACAAAAACAAGAGAGCTTATTGATAAAGCAGATAAAGAAATAACTAATACTGTACATAATTTAATTAATCGAATTTCATACCTTCCAAATAGTAGCACTTTAGTAAAAACACTATCCTTTATTGGTAGGTCAGAATGGTATGGAGCCCATATCTTAGGTAAATTTTTTTATGCAAAAAAAAATTGTATACACTGTTCTAAATGTGCCAACAATTGTCCTAAACACAATATAAATGTTACAAAATATAAGGTTAAATTTAATTGGAGTTGTTGCTTATGTATGAGGTGTATTTATAATTGTCCTGAAGATGCAATTGATATACATCAACCATTTAAATTTATCCATTTTGATAAATGGTATGATTCTAACCTATTCACAAAGAAATAGAGATACCTAATATTTTACAAATCAACCCATATATCTAAATAAATACTAAAAATTAATATTGGTCGATAATATAAGGAGAATTATAATTTTTTTTATTTTTATAATAAACTGTATAAAATTTTAATAATTGACCACAATAATAAATGTATTCCTCATAATATTCCCCCAATATTATAGAAATTAATTTAAGCGAGATTAAATTCAGTTAATCTCGCTTAAATAATGTCCAAAAATATTATTCCAAAAAATCATCAAAATCTATTGAACCTGATTCTGCAAAATCATATAACGCATTTTGTTCAAAGAAAAACTTTTCTTCAAACTTGATATATTTACTATAGTTAGATTGACTTATCTCATTAATATAATTGCAATCATTTTCATTATAAGTACCAATAAAAAGTTTATTTCCCATTAAGTAATATATAGCTTTCATATCATTATTTATTATATACACATTTTCTTTGACATGGTCATTATTAAAATTAAATCTAGTAAAAAATATACCTTCATTCATATAGCTTTTTAGTAAAAATGGATTCTCTTTATAAAATATTTTTGCAAATTCCTCAGACGAGTTTACACTATACACACTTACAAATTCATTTTTGGAAATCTCATCAAATACCTCAAAATCATACATAGGTTCTTTATCTGTTACCAACAGAGAATTGATTTTAAAACCTGTTTCATTACATTTACTTATACAAAAAGCAATTTTACATGTATAATACCCATCATTATCTTCATATAAAGCTTCACTTATATATCTACCTTGCCCTTTATCACTTACTACATTTTTAAGCAATGTACCATTTATATTTGTAATATGCATATTTGCAATCTCATCACTTCCAGAAAAATATCTCAGACTTTCTCTATCCCAAGCTATAAATCGCATAGTCATGTAGTTTATAAACTCAACTTCTTCATCAACTCTTTTGCATATTTTATTATATAATTTTTCTATAACTAAATTTGTTTTATAATTTTTTATAATATCAATATACTCACTTTTATCTCCTGGTAATAATTTGTCATAGAAAATATTCTTGTTTCCAAAATAAGATACTAAAAACAATGATTCATCCTTTGTTAATTCAACTCTATCTGAGCCAAATCCACCCATTAATCTTTCTTCTTCCATATAAGCTTCTTCTTGTGTTGGATTTTTTAAACTCACATAATCTGCCAAACCTAATCCCTCTGCATCTAATAGAAAATATTGACAGAAATGATTATTTTTATCATCTATCCAATTTATTATAAGACCTAAACTACCCATAAGTCTAGAGTTCGTAGCCTTTGCAAAATTAAAATTCATATAATCACATCCTTTAGACTTTAAAATATTTGTTTTTTAATATATAAATTATTATACATATATTTTAACAACTTAGATACAATTTATAATATAATATAAGGAAATGATTAATTGAGGTGGTCTTATGAAAAATATAGCAGCTTTTTTTGATATAGATGGTACTCTTTATAGAGACTCTCTTATGGTTGAACATTTTAAGAAATTAATTAAATACGATATAATTGACCAAAAAAATTGGTATAAACATGCTAGAGACACTTTTATGGATTGGGATAAAAGACAAGGTAATTATGATGATTATCTATTAGAGATATGTGACCTTTATGTTGATTCATTAAAAGGATTAGATAAAACTTGCATTAATTTTACAAGTGACCAAGTAATTAAATTAAAAGCAGATAGAGTTTATAAATACACACGTTCACGAATTGATTGGCATCTAAATCAAGGTCATATAGTCATATTCATATCTGGTAGTCCTGGATTTCTAGTTGAAAAAATGGCAAAAAAATATAATGTAACTGATTTTCTAGGAAGTGACTATGTATTTGAAAATGAAATATTTACAGGTACAGTTATTCCAATGTGGGATTCTATAAGTAAAAATAATGCTATAAACGATTTTGTTGTAAAGTATGATTTAGACTTATCAAACTCCTATGCTTATGGTGATACTAATGGTGATATAAATATGTTAAAAAGAGTTGGAAATCCAATTGCAATAAATCCAACAAAAGAACTTTTATCTCAAATATCACTTAATAAGGAAATTTCTAAAAATGTTGAAATAATAGTAGAAAGAAAAGATATTATTTACTCTTTATCTACAGATGTAAATATAGTGGATATTTAATTTATATTATATCTTTTAAAGTGAATCATTATATCTAATATATAAAAAGCTTTGACTAAAAATCAAAGCTTTTTATATATTAATACTAAGTATATATTAAATTTATTTTTACATATCAATACATATTCAGATACATTATTTAAGTTTTTTAAATTACAATTCTATTAAAATTAAATATAAAAATCAACTGTTATTTTTAAATAGCATCTTTCTTAACTTATTATTGTAATAACTTATAAAAGAACTGTAAACATAGTCATATACTATAAAGGCTATCTCAAATGAGCCTATAATAAAAATATTTATTGGAATATAAACTATTGTTCTTAATAAAAAATACAATATAAGTATCATTATATTTGCAAACACTAATTTCATGAAATATTCAACATATATAGACCTATCTTTTTCTATAAGATATTTTGCAATACCATATATTCCAAAGGTAAGTGAATACACAATCCATTGAGACTTACTTGCCATCACTATAAATCCTAAAGCTATAGAACCTATATAAAAAGCAATTCCACTTTTAAAACCCCATTCCATTATTACAATTGATACTAAAAGTGATGCTAGACCCATAATAAACAATGTATTTACAGGAATAATATTTGTAAGAGTCAACAGTATCACATTTAATGCTAATAAAACTCCTCCATAAGCAACTTTTATACTCATATTTATCATCCTAACAACAAGTTATTAAATCTCCACCAAAACATTCACAGCATGAATCTAAACACCAAAGCTTAGCACAGTTTTCACAACAATCATCACCTAAACAACAGCAACAATCATCACAACAACAGCAACATCCACCTAAATCATTACGTCTTCTTCTATTATAATTATCAGCCCTGTTGTTATATTCATTTCTATATTGTGTATAACTTCTAAGTGCATCACTATATTCATGATTTTCTGGCTCCATAAATTTTGCTCTTTTTAAGAAGTCTTCTCCTTCTTCATAATATCCTATGTTCATCGCAGAAAAACCAGTTAGATAATACCATTCTGCACATTTGTCAGTCAACGTCTTTAAAAAATCATATGCTTTTTTAAATTCACTATTTTCTATAAAAGCTCTTGCTCTCATAAAACTTTCATTATTATAAGTATTACTGTACATTCTTTCCACCTCTGCTTTCTAATATATTCATATATCTTAAATAAACACCAGAATAAATTATATTTTCTATTATTCCGACATTTGTATTTAGATTTAAATTATCAATTCCTCTAGCCAAAAAACCTAATGATGTTACAATTATTTTTTTTACCTTTTCTTTTAACTCATCGTTTTTATCTATATACTCTATAAAAGGATTATATCTTCCTTTCTTAAAATCTTCATCTAAATCTTCATATGCATCCAGTAGATATATATATTTACCTATATTAAATCCTATCATTCTTAAGTTTCTCTCATTTTCATCTTTTTTATAGGCAAATACTTCACCCATTATATTTCCAAAAATACTAGATACTTCATCTATATTTATATTTTTGTCATTTTCCAACTTATTTAATTCATTTAGCTGTTGTTTTATATACTCTGCTTTTTCAGAATACTTTTCATATGCTAAATTTAATTTGTTTTTATATATATAATATGCTAATTTATCTTTTATGCGTTTATCATCCATTAAATTATCTTCCAGTTTATAATACGTTAAAAGAATATTCATACTTGCTGCATATTCTGTAATATCATTCGTAATTACCTTTTTCTTTTTAAATGGATTGACTATACATACTTCCTCTGTATTTATAGATTCTGGCTTGTATACTGAAGTTAATAAAATAATTAAAAATGTTATATCGTAGTTCAGAGAAAATCTAGAAATTTCTCCATGATTTCTTTTTAAATATTTACATAGACCACAATAATAAGCTTTGTAATGGTCATATTCTCTAAATGTTAAATCCATTTTGTTTATTTTAACATATCCAAACATAAATACTCCTTTTTGTACTACTTTTTATATAAATTATATATAGTATAACACTTTTTCTGAACCTCCCATGACTAAAGTCACAGGGTTCCTGCTTCATAGAATTTTGCATACTAAAATATGTCTTACTAATTCTCCACAGGCTATCCCCGTAGTTCCTACGGTTCTTATATAAGTTATTTATTTTAAACTCTTATTAGTCTTAATCCTTCTTTTAGTATATTTATACTTGCATTTATATCTCTATCGTGAGTTTCATTACAACAAGGACAAATCCATTCTCTTATACTTAAATTCTTCATTTCCTTGTTTTTATATCCACATTTATTGCATATTTGTGAACTTGCAAAGAATTTACCTACCTTTACAATTTGTCTACCATACCAATTAGCCTTATATTCTAATTGACGAACAAATTCTGACCATGACACATCAGAAATAGAAAGAGATAATTTACGATTTCTAGTCATATTCTTTACTTGTAAATCTTCTATGCAAATAATATCATTCTCTCGTATTAATTTGGTAGATAGTTTTTGTAGAAAATCCTTCCTTTGATTAGCTATATATTCTTGAAGTCTTGCAACTTTTAATCTCGCCTTATTTCTATTTAAACTACCCATTGTTTTTCTCGATAGTTCTCTTTGTAATTTTGCAAGTTTGTTTAATGACTTCTTAAGATACTTAGGATTTTCTATAAATTCTCCACAACTTGAGATACAAAATTCTTTAATTCCTAAATCTAAACCTATCTGACTATTAGTATTTTCAAATGCTTTAATATCTATATCAGTACAACATAATGATACATAATATTTACCACTTGGTTCTTTGGATACTGTAGCATTAAGTATTCTCCCTTGAGGTACTTGTTTATCCCTTACTTTGACCATACCAAGTTTAGGTAATTTTATATATTGACCAAGGTGCATAATATTTCCATTTGTAAAGTTAGTTCTATATGAAAACCTATTAGTTTTCTTTGATTTAAATTTAGGAAATCCTACATTTTCTTTAAAGAATTTTTTATATGCGTTTTCTAAATCTTTTAAGGTGTTTTGTAGTGAAAATTTGTCAGGTTCTTTAAGCCACTCTAATTCTCTTTTTAAATTGGTCAAATCAGAACTGCACTGTTTATAAGTAAAAGTTTCTTTATTGTTTTCATAAACTTCTATTTTTTTAGCAAGATACTTATTATATACAAATCTACAACATCCAAAAGTTTTGTTAATTAGCTCTTGCTGTTTTTTATTTGGATACATTCTAAACTTATAAGCTTTTTCCACTACTATCACCTCACTTTAATTGTTTTTTATGATTATTAATATACATATCCGAGTAACTTCTCTTTTTCATCACCCATTATAATATTAACAAACATAATTATTTAAAACAATTATTTCGAAGGTTTTATATTTATTTTTAAATAACATATGTAAGAACCGTAAGTCCTAACTTTTATCATTTTTGAGGTTGTCGTTCACATAAGTTCGCTACTACCTATGCAGTTCTCTTATGAACTTCTTACACTTTCATGCAAGCACAGACTATATCTTATCCTTCGGCATTATCCGTTAAGGTCTACCCACTTCCACTACCAATAGCTTGTAGTGTACTTCCCTCAAGAGGAATAGTCGTTGAAGTTTCTCCTATTTGGAGTTTACCTGCTGATTGCCCATTTTAAAGTACTTAGGGTTTAACCTTATACCATCTAACCAATTTTTTCTACTTTCGTAACTTTCACACTTAGGTTTATTTCATCCTTATGCTTTAGTTTGGTTAGCTTTAGGGGTTTCCAGCAATTCAAGTAGTATTGGATAGGTTCTATCCTATCTCTACATATAAGTTTCCCTATATGCTGACTACTTTAGCTACTAACTTACGACTAAAGTCACGAGTGTGCGTAGCTATTTTTTAATCAAGATTATATAAGATACAGTATTCTAAGAAACTTTAAAAACACCTTCTAATTATTGTATCTTAGATTGAAAATAATTAGAAGGTTAAGTTAAAAATAATATTAAATTATATATTTATACTAATTCATACAGTTCAATCTCACTTACATTAACTTAATTTTTAAATAATTGGAGTATATTTAAAATTACCTACAGTATCCTTTAATTCCTTTTTTGCCTTACTTACAATAGACTCATCAAGAACTACATCATTTATTGAACACGCTATAGCTTTAGATGCTAACAACATCGCTTTAAATCCCATGTTAGAACCTGCACTAGCACAAGACTGCCATGTATGAGCAGAAATCCCAATAGGCCAAACTGAACAAGAGCATTGAGCTGTAGGGATTATGTAACTAACATCTCCAATATCTAATGATAATGATATGCAGTTATTATGAGTAAATGTATCATCTGTAACTTCATCATGTAAATTCATCTTAGTTATATCTTTGTTTCCACTCAATACACTAGAAACACTAATCCTTTTGTCTATAGATACCGTTTCAGCTAATTTTTCTGCAAAATAGTAGTCATTTTCATCATAATTTTGAGTTCCTATCAATTTCATATTTTGTGATAGAATATCTGTTAATATTGTATTAGGGATATAATCATATACCCCACTTATAATATTATATTCCATACTAGTACCTGTCATCAAAGCTGCTCCTTTTGCTATATCAACAATTCTGTCAAATACATCTCTTACATGCTCCATTTTAACACCTCTTATGTAATACCATACTTCTGCAAAATCTGGAACTATGTTTGGCATTTTTCCACCATTAGTAGTTACATAATGTACTCTACAACTATCAAATATATGTTCTCTTAGATAGTTACAGCCTATGTTCATAAGTTCTACTGCATCAAGTGCACTTCTTCCATTGTAAGGAGCTTGTGCTGCATGGGCGCTAATTCCCTTATATCTAAACTTTACAGAATAATTAGCAAGGGTTGGAATTCTTATTGGAGTATTTATATCAAATGGATGCCAGCTAAATGCACAGTCTATACCATCAAAGATACCTTTTTTTATCATTAATACCTTTCCTGATAAATCTTCTTCTGCTGGACATCCATAGTATTTTATAGTCCCTTTCAATTTTTTTAGTTTAATTAATTCTTTTATTGCAATTACAGCTCCCATTGAACCTGTACCAAGTAAATTATGTCCACATCCATGACCTGCACCACCATCTGAAATAGCTTCTTTTGTAATGGATATTTTTTGGGACAAACCATCTAAAGCATCATATTCTCCCAAGACTGCTATAACTGGTTTACCTTGTCCATAACTAGCTACAAATGCTGTATCCATATCTTCTAATTCTTCTATATTAAAATCATACTTTCTTAAATATTCTTTTTGTAAGTTTGAAGCATAATATTCTTTATATTGAAGTTCTGGATTTTCCCATATCTTATCTGATATATTTCTTAACTCTTCTTGTATCTCATCTATATATTGCACTAAAAAATTTTTATTTAAATCCTCCATATTAATTGTATAATCCTCCTTAACTTTAACAAATTATCAGCCATTATCTAAAATAATTAGTTTAAAAATATTTTCTACTGTACAGCCATTTTATACAATAAAACCTCTTGACTTGTAAGCTTCACTTTATCAAGTAAGAGGTTTCAAATTTTATAAAATTTTTAACATATTAACCAATCAAGCATATTGACCCATAATTTATTATAGTATTTCCAATCAGTAAATTCTTTTGGTCCCCAATGAGGCGCACAGTCAGAACTAAATATAGCAGACTTTCCTTTTCCAAACTCACCAACAGCTACAAATGGGTCTCCTCCAATAGTTGCCAATACAGGGCAATTCTCTCTAGCAACTGTCTTGTTATATCCTAAAAATTTTGGCCAGTCTGTTGGTATATCTTTTAATACTGGATGTTCAGAGTCAACAACTTCTGGAATTATTCCTGCTGGTTTTTCGACTCTATCATCTTTATCTATCATAGTTATTGGTAATACATCCTTTATAGCAGTTTCTCCAAATCTAGCTTTTGCATCTATACCTGTAAATGACATGTATCCACCCACCATTATTAATGCTCCACCATTATTTACATACTCTTTGATTAATTCAAGTCTATCTGGACTACTATTACAATCTATAAAAGTACTATTAGATAATAAGAACGTATTAGAACCTATATCAGATAATATTATACAATCGTACTCATTTAACTCTTCTAATTTATATGGAAAACTATCTGCTGCCACATGTGCAGGCATATGAACTGTTTCATATCCTCCAGATTCTATTGCTTCTTTTAACCACTTTACAGCTTCTTCATAGTGAGTTGTAACAAATGTATCAAACCCTTTTATATGAGTTATATTTTTTACCCAAGATTCCCCTACTATTAATACTTTTTTCATTTATATATTCCTCCTACTTTTATAAGTTTAATATTAGACTTGCATACATAAGTATACTGTCTAAATACTCATTGATTTCAACATACTCATCTATTGAATGGCATTGTTCTATTGAGCCTGGTCCCAATATTAATGTTGGTATTTTAGCTAAGTTTTTCATCAATCTTGCATCATTTCCAGCTGTCGAACCTTTTATTTCTAATTTTTTCTCTAAAACATCTTCTAGTATTTTATGTGCCTTCACTACAAAATCAGAATTCTTATCCATCTCAAAACCTAATCCTGATTGATATATGTTTATATTTGGCTTATTATCTTTAAGCCACAAATCTCCATTAGCCCTTGTCATTATGATATTAGTTACATCATTTACAACTTGTTCATAACTCATTATATTTGGTAAGAAGTGTACACACAAATTGAATACACACTTATCTGGCACAGTAGAACCTGCTGTTCCACCATTTATTACACCCAAATTTATTGTAGGTGAAGGCAATAGTGGATGTTTATATATCATAAGCCAGTTATGTTCTAATTCTTTTATATCTTGAATCAGTAACATAGCCTTCTCTATTGCATTAACACCCTCCCACTTACTACCACAGTGAAGAGATATACCTTTAACCTCAACTTCAAAGAATACAAATCCCATATGTGCAATTATTAAATTCTGTTCTGATGGTTCACAAATTACACAGTAATCTCCATCAATTCCATTCATAACTGCATTTATAGTGCCATTTCCACCACCTTCTTCATCTACTACTGACATTATCTTTACATTGCCAGGTACATTTAAACCACTATCTTTTATAAGCTTTACAGCTAATATTGATGCTATAAGCCCAGATTTCATATCTGCAGTTCCAAGACCATAAAGTTTACCATTATCTTCTGTCCCACAGTATGGATTATATTTCCACTTACTTATATCACCAGGTGGCATAGTGTCTACATGACCATTAAATACAATCGTCTTGCCAGATAAATTATCACTGTATTTACAAATTAAATTATATCTATCTTTATAATTGTGACCTAGGTTTCCTTCTTTATATGTATCTTTTGCTTTTTTAATTAGTTCTTCACTCATTTCTTGTCTATCTACACTAAAACCTATATCATTTGCAAGTTTCTCAACATATTCTTGCCCCTCTTTTTCAAATCCACCTAATATTCCATGTCCAATATCTTCAGTCTTTATGCTTACAAGTTCTTTTAAATAATCTATATATTCTTGTTTTTTATTATTTAGTGTATCTAAGAGAATTTTTTTCATATTTCCTCCTAAGATTTATTTTTACATTTAAAATTTCAAGTCTAACACTCTATACTTAAACGATAATAAATTTTTTTACTTACCATATTTTCATTTAGCATATTCAAAAGCGTAATAATTTTTATAATTCACTAGCTAAAATTTAAATATTATTTGGCTTTAGCTGATTTTTTTAATTTTATATTATTTATCCATATAGCAAATAACATTACCAACCCTTTTATAATCATTTGATTATATGAAGATACACTTAGTAGGTTTAGACCATTTCCTAATATTCCTATTATTCCAACACCTATGCATGTCCCTACTATAGAGCCAGAGCCACCCATCATGTTAGTACCACCAAGCACAACTGCTGCTATAGCATCCAGCTCTGCTCCATCTCCTACAGTTGGTGAACCTGATGCCAAACGTGATGATAGTATTATTCCAGCCAATGCTGTTAGTAATCCAGCTAGTGCATATACTTTTACTATTACTTTATTTACTTTTACTCCACATAATCTAGCAGCTTCTTCATTTCCACCTACTGCATGTACATGACGTCCAAAATTAGTTCTTTTTAATAGAAAATGACCTGCTATTACAACTATAATCATAATTATAACTGGTATTGGTATCGGTCCAACATATCCTCTACCTAGCATCTTAAATGCATCTGTATTTACTGATATAGGTCTTCCTCCTGTGAATACAAAGCTTGCTCCACTTATTATCGTCAACATGGCTAAAGTTACAATGAATGGCGGTAGTTTTTGAGTTGAAATAATTGCACCTTTTATAACGCCTAATATTGTCCCTATTGCCAATGCAAGTATCATACCTACCCATATAGGTGCATTATAATTTACTACTGTTGTAGCCCAAAATGTACCTACTAGAGCAATTACTGCTCCTACACTTAAATCTATTCCTCCAGTAATTATTACAAACGTCATACCTACTGCAAGAATTGCGTTTATTGATATTTGTCTTCCAACGTTAATTAAATTATCTAAAGTTAAAAAATTAGATGAAGCTACACTCATTATTATAAAAATTATTACAAGTCCTATAGCTGCACTCCCCTGGTCCCTAAATGCACTTGTTAATTTTGTTAATAATGGAGATGAATTATCTTCTTTATGCTTAGTTATTGAACTCATTAATTTTACCTCCGAAAGCCAATTTTAATACATTATTTTCAACCATTTCTTCACCTTCTAAAAATCCACTTATATGACCTTCTCTCATAACCATTATCCTATCACTCATTGATATTAATTCTGGTATTTCAGAAGATATCATTATGATACTTACACCACTCTCTACTAAATCTCCCATTAGATTGTATATCTCTGCTTTAGCATTTACATCTATACCTCTAGTTGGTTCGTCCATAATTAATATATCTGGTTGTAATAAAAGCCATCTTGCTATTATAGCTTTTTGTTGGTTCCCACCACTTAAACTTTGTATAACTTGGTTCATATGTGGCGTTTTTATCTTCAATGCATCTATGTATTTTTCTAGTACTTCTTTTTCCTTTTTTCTATCTATAACTGATTTAAATTTAGATATCTTTTTTAATCCAGCCATAGTTGTATTTTCTTTGACACTCATCTGTAAAAACAATCCAGTACCTTTTCTATCTTCTGTTATTAATCCTAGTCCATTTTCAATGGCATCTGATGGAGTTTTAAATTTTATTTCTTTATTATTTAAATATATTTTCCCATAATCATATGTTCTAAGTCCAAATATAGCTTCTACTATTTCACTTCTCTTGCTTCCAACTAATCCACCTATTCCCAATATTTCGCCTTTTCTTATATTAAAACTGATGTCATTAAAAACGTTGTTCTTAGTCAGACCTTCCACTCTCATAATCTCTTCTTTTATCTCTACATCTCTTTTAGGGAAAAATTGGTCTAGCTTTCTATCTATCATTAAATTAACTAATTCTTCTTCAGATGATACTTCTTTAGTATTCAAAGTCGAAATCGTTTTCCCATCTCGCATTATAGTAATTCTGTCACAAATCTCAAAAAGTTCTTCCATCCTATGAGAGATATATATTATGCTAACTCCACTATCTTTTAAATCATTTATAAGTCTAAAAAGTATTTCAGTTTCTTTTTTACTTATTGAAGATGTAGGCTCATCCATTATTAATACCTTAGTCTCTGATGATAAAACTCTTGCTATTTCTACCATTTGCTTTTGAGCTATACTAAGCTCTTTGACTAGACCATTTGGATTTATATCTATTCCCATATTGTCAAAAATCTTTTTAGCCTCTTCATTCATTTTTTTATCGTTAGTTAAGACTTTACCATTTATTTCTTTTCCCATAAAAATATTTTGTGCTACTGTCAATTCATCAAATACTGTTAATTCCTGATAGATTGCATTTATACCTATCTTCTTAGAAACATCTGGTGATATATTCTCTATTTCTTTACCTTCAAAAACGAATTTACCAGAAGTTTTTGAGTGTGCACCAGTTAAAATCTTTATCATTGTTGATTTACCAGCACCATTTTCACCCAATAGTGCATGAACTTCACCATGAAATAGCTCAAAATTAACATTATCTAATGCTCTAACGCCAGGAAATTCTTTAGCAATATTACTTAACTTCAGAATTGTATTACTCATAATGACACTCCTTTTTAAATAGGATTTCTTTCAAATAATCTTATTTTATTTTACTAATTCTTAAAGTCTTTTATATTTTCTTTATCATAAAGTAAAGCTGGTACTGGTATATTTTTTTCTACCTTTTCACCTTTTATAGCTTTTACTACTGCTTCTACAGCTAAACGTCCCATTTCTTTAGGTTGTTGCTGAATCATTGCAAGAATAGTTCCATCTGTTATTCCACTTGCTGCTTCTTCAGTTAAGTCAAATCCTACTATCTTAACATCTTTATTCTTTGCAGATTCAAGTGCAGCTTTAGCTCCTAATACACTATTTTCAGCTGTTGCATATATTATATCTACATCTGGATTAGATTGTATTAAGTTTTCTACTGTATTAAGAGATTCTTCTCTATCATATCCTGGTTGTGAATTTAATATTTTAACATTTGCTGAACCTTTTAATGCATCCTTAAATCCATCTATTCTTTGCATTTGTATTTGAGATTTTAAATCTGTTACTATGGCTATTTCTGATTTTCCACCTAATTTTTCATCAATGTACTTTTTAGTGTATTCCCCTAACTTTTTACCAGCATCATAACTAACTGTTCCTACGTAACTTGTAATATTCTCAGTATTTAATACAGCATCTACTGTAACTACTGGTATTTTTTCAAACGCTCCTTCTACTGCTGGTACTATAGCTGAGTTATCTGTTCCAAGCACTATCATTCCATCCACATTTTGTTGTATAAAATCTTCTATTGCTGATGTTTGCTTAGCTACATCTTGGTCTGGGTCATTTACTATAACTTTTACACCTAACTCTTTGGCTTTTTCTTTTATTCCCTCATCAATGTCTATAAAAAATTGATGCTGAAGAGTTATTGTAGATACTCCTATAGTTAAATCTTTCTTGTCTGAACTACCTTTGTTGTCTGATTTACTTGGCCCTTCCATTGAACATCCTGTTAACATTCCTATTGCTAGTGTTCCAGCAATTCCTAAAGATAAAATTTTTCTCACTCTCATAATTAACCTCCATTTTTAATAGTTTTAAGTTTGAACAAATTAGATTTTTATTTATTAATATTTAAATATTTTTCAACATCTTCTTTATAAGGCATACCAGATTGTGCTCCTAATTTTGTTACAGAAAGACCTGATGCTACTACTGCATATTCTACTGCTGTATATAGATTTTTACCTTCTGTTATCGCCACTGACAATGCTCCATTAAATGTATCTCCTGCCCCTGTCGTGTCTTGGACATCAACCTTTATACAGGATACATGTTTAATTTCCTTACCATCATAAAATCTAGCTCCATTTTTTCCTTCTGTTATCACAAGTTTATTAGGATATTTTTTTAATATTTCCTCTATCTCTTCCTCTGTGTCAAAAACTATCTTATATTCATGTTCATTTGGTGTTAAGTAAGTTACTTTTTCTATTATATCTCTATCTAATTTTATTGCAGGTGCTGGATTTACTAAAACTTTTATCTTATTTTCAAAACAGAAATTCACCACATAATTTATTGTTTCCAATGGAATCTCTAATTGTAGTAATACTATATCTGCATTCTTTATCTCTTCTTCATTCTTTTTAATCAATTCTATATCTACTAATTCATTAGTCCCTGCCACAACAACAATACTATTATCATTTTCACATAGTGTTATGACCGCAACACCAGAGCTTTTATGTTTATCTCTAGATACTAGGCTATAATCGACTTTATTATTTCTAAAATTTCTTATTAATTCCTCACCTAAGCTATCTTCACCTACACATGATATCATTTTTACATTTGCTCCTAGCTTAGATGCTGAAATAGCTTGATTAGCACCTTTTCCACCAGGTGATGTGAAAAAGCTATTACCTAGCACTGTTTCTCCTTTTTCTGGTCTTTTATCTACAGAACATACCATGTCCATGTTTACACTTCCTATGACAACTATGTTTCCCATTACATTACTCCTTTACATATCTATTTATGTCTTTCATGCTGTTATTCATTATCTTTTGTTGAATCTCTTATAACTAGTTCTGGCTTAAAAATTAACTCATCAAATGATTCTTTTTTCTCTCCTCTTAAACAATTTATCAGTATTTCACTAGCCTTGTATCCTATGTCATAAGATGGCTGTCTCACTGTTGTAAGAGAGGGACTTATTAGACTAGATGTCTGGATATCATCAAATCCTACAACATTTACATCATTTGGTATATTTAATCCTCTTTCCTTAAGCCCTCTTATAACACCTATTGCAATCAAATCATTTGCACAAAATATTGAATCAAAATCTATCTTTTCTAGATTTTTTATAAATTCTTGTCCCCATTCAATTTTATATTTTCCTTCAAACACATAATCAGAGTTATAACTTAAATCACGCTCAATTAGAGCCTTTTTATATCCTTCTAATCTATCTACTGCTATTTCATTTTGAAGTGGACCACTTAGGTATATTATTTTCTTACTTCCAATATCTAATAAATGTTTTGTAGCTATATATGCGCCTTCAAAGTTGTTTATTTTAACTATTCCTTTTAAAGTCTCTTTGTTCATACTTATTTTTTTATCAATTAATACTGTTGGTATTTTTATGTCTTTATAATTTGCCTCTTTCCAGTTTGTATTTGAAGAAGCTGCAAATATAATTCCATCTATCATTCTCTCTGATAATGTTCTTATACCTTCATATTCTTTTTTAGCATCTTCATCTGTATTACATAAGATTATGTTGTAACCTTCTTCATTAGCTTTATCTTCTACGCCTCTTGATACATCTGTAAAAAATGGATTTCGTATATCTGGTATAAGAAGCCCTATAGTATTAGTTTTTTTAGTTACTAGACTTTGTGCTAATTTATTTGGTACATAATTTTTTTCTTTCATTATTTTCAAAATTTTTTCTCTTGTTGCTTTACTTATATTTTCATCTTTATTATTAATGACTTTTGACACAGTTGTTTTAGAAACACCAGCCAATTCGCCAATTTCTTTTATAGTAATACTCAAGAAGTTCACCCCCATAGTTTAGGAAACCGTTTTACTTAACCGGTTACCTAGATATTAGCACATCCTTTTTTCCTTTGCAACTATTTTATATAAATTTTGATATTTTTCTCATTTTTCGAAATACTGCAATTTATAATTCAATTTTAATATTTTAATTAATATGCAAAAAAAAATTAATATACTTTTATTATTATTTAAAAGTATACTAATTAATTTAAGTAATCTTTATCAAAATTCAAGTCCTTGTTCTATAATCATTTTTTTATCATTTTCAATACTATTTCCGACAGTTGTTAAATAATCACCTACAATTGCAGAATTTACACCACCATTAAATCCAACTTTGTCATATCCTTTTAATGATAACCTTCCACCAGCATATCTTATGTATGTATTGGGAATTATGAACCTAAATACTGCTGTCGTTTTTAATATTTCCATTGGTTCTAATACATTATAATTTTCCATAGGAGTATTCTTAATAGGATTTAAAATGTTTATTGGGATTGATTTTACATTTAATTCTCGTATTTCAAAAGCCATTTTTAGTCTTTGTTCTTTACTTTCATTCATTCCTATTATTCCACCTACACATACATCTAATCCAGCCTTTTTAGCATCTTCAATTGTTCTTATTCTATCTTTATAAGTATGCGTTGTACATATATTATAAAAATTATCTTTTGATGTCTCAACATTATGGTGATATGTAGTCACACCTGCTGATTTTAGCTTTTTAGCTTGTTCATAATCTATAATACCTAAAGATGCACATAATTTTAAATTAGTATTTTCTCTCAATCCTTCATAAATATTTAAAATGTCATTAAACTCTTTTCCTGTCATACCTTTACCACTTGTAACCAAAGAGAATCTATGCACTCCTTTACTTTCCATTTCTTTAGCTCTCTTTAAAATCTCATTATAATCTAGCAGTGAATATTCTTCTATCCCAGTTTTATAATGAGATGATTGTGCACAAAATTTACAGTCTTCACTACATTTGCCAGACTTAGCATTTATTATTGTACATAAATCTACTTTTCTTCCCATAAAATATTCTCTTATTTCATTTGCAGATTTTAATAAGATATCAAAATTGTTTTTGTTATTAGTGTCAATACTTATTAAATTAAGAGCTTCTTCATAATTTATTTCTTTTCCACTTAATATTTTATTTTTTAATTTGACTATGTATTTTTCCATATATCCTCCTATTTGTCAACTTATATTTTTTATATAGTTTACTTATTATATATAGTATTACATAGACAATATTTATTGGTCAACTTTATTTTATATATAGGTTTACTATTACACAAAAAAAATACTGTTCTAAAATAGTATTTGTATAATATCTTATACGTATCATTATTAAAACAGTATTTTTTATTAAAGAATCATTCTTATTAATTTATAAAACTATTCTTGTCTTAACTCCATCCAAGCTTTCCATCGTAACAACCTCTAAGCCTTCATACTCTCTAAACAACCATTTTAAATCCTTCATAGCTTGATTAACCTGACTTTTTGTTAGATTATTTATAAAATATTCTTTTCTAGTTTCCTCATACTCTTTGCTAGTTAAAAAGTTTCTTAGAAAATTAAATGCAAATACACTTGGAATATTGTTTACATTTGCTTTCTTGCTGTTTTCTTTCTCATAGTAAATTTTCATAAATGCATACTCCTTTGATACTTTTAAATTTCTCTTACAATAATTATATGCATCTAAGCCCTACTATTCTTATAATTTTATTAATTCATATTCTTTATTTCCCATGCCCATTTCACATGCATAGTCTATTATTCTAGTTCCATTTACATGAGGATGCTCATGTTTGAACACATCATGACCCATCTCCTTACAAATCAAATCATAACATGCTTGTTCAATAGCTACTGGGTCTGTTGATGCTAATATTCCTATATCATGTGCAATCGGTCTACCTGACCAAGGTACACAGTCACAAAGTGGAGTTACATTCATGACAAAAGTTATATATCCTACCTTATCTTTTTTATTTGATACTGCTCCATAAGCGTATTCTGCCATCTTTTCAACAAACACATCTGAGTCACTTTCCCATTGTATAGTTACTGCTCTAGTTGGACAGACAGTTGGACATTCTCCACATCCATAACATACATCAGAATCTATAATTGCCTTCTTATCTACTATACTTATAGCTTTTGTAGGACAAGAATTAACACACTTTCCACAACCTATACACTTTTTTTCCTTTACTACTGGAGTAACATCAGAATGTTGCATTTGCTTTCCTGCTGCACTTGCACATCCCATAGCTAAATTTTTTAATGCTCCTCCAAAACCTGCTGCTTCATGACCTTTAAAATGACTCATTACTATCATTGCAGAAGAATTATAAATTTCTCCACCTATTTTCACACTTTCAAAATGTTTTTTATCTATTTGTACATTTTCATAATTTCTACTATACAATCCATCTGCAATTATTACTGGTGCATTTACCACTGCATAAGCAAAACCATTTTCTATAGCTGTTGTAAGATGGTCTACAGAATTTGTTCTACTTCCTGTATATAATGTATTTGTATCTGTTAAAAATGGCTTTCCTTCGCAATCTTTAATCTTATCAACCACTTGTCTAACTGCTACAGGACTCATATATGTAGTATTTCCTTTTTCTCCAAAGTGAAGTTTGATTGCTACTTGGTCATTCTTTCCTATTAAATCTTTGAATCCTGCTATATCAAATAATCTTCTTACATTGTTTGGCACATTTTTATTTTGCGAATTTGAGTATAAGTCACAAAAATATACTTTTGACTTTTCCATATCTACACCCCTTTAAAATATTTAATTAAATTAATTTTATCACTTTTAAAGTGATTTTTTAGTATATTTTACCACATTTAAAGATTCTTATCTTTATTTAATAAAACAATATTATTTTAACTCCTTACTACATTGTTTTAACTCTTTACTAGTTTAGGCTCTATATACTTATAGCATATCTTAAATAACTGATAATCACTAGATTATAATCTATCTCCTTTTTTATTTTTAAACAGTTACTTAAGGTAATAATTTAATTATTATAAGATATAATGAGTACGACTAAAACAAAAAAAGAGGCTGTCTCAAAAGAGAGATAAACCCTTTTTTCATTGTTGAAATGATGAAAATATATTTGATTTCACACAAAGAAGAGCGCCTCATGAACTAAAAAGTTCATTTTGAGACACCCCCTTTTTTACTTAGATATATTCTTATACATTACTAAGTATATTTTTACACAATACAGTGCTATTTGCATTTATAATAAAGATATCATTAAACTGGTTTTTTATTAAATAAAATAACAGCTGATAACAGACACACTATTGAAATAATGATTGTTACAATGATTGGAATAATAAATTCTGGAACTGTCACTTTCCCTGAAATCAAATCTATATTTTTTGATAATATGAAATTAGGCGTATAAGGTGCAACCTGTTTAGGAATAGAAATTAAACTCAAAACAAGAGTTACTACTAATACAAGTAATACACTTGCAAATGCTGGTCTAAATAGTACACAGCCAAGAATTAATATAGTAATATACATAATACCAATTATCCATAAGTTAAATGCTGAAAATACAACATGATTAAGATTTGCAGTTGGCCAAAAATACATTGTATAACCATAAGTACATAAAAAGCTCAACCAGAAACCAATGGTCATAATAATTACTGCAATAGAAAATTTAGACAATACTACAAACGAACGTGACAATCCTTTAGTCAACATAATGACAAGTGTTCCTTTAGAATATTCGTTTGATAAAATATTGCAAAAAATAATTAGAGTTAAACTCATTCCAAGACCAGAAATATTGCTAGAAAACTGTGTCCAAGAATCTAAAGCAGTTGGTAGAGCAGTAACTTTTAAAGTTGGGGCAAAATGAGCAATCAAGTCTGGCATAAATTTAGCAGAAAGAGGACTCATTATTCCAAATATCAAAAATAAAATAATTAGACTAAATAATTTATAATTTCTTACGTTCTCTACAAATTCTTTTTTTGTAAATGCTATGTATTCTCTCACTTTACTACCTCCAAAAATAAATTTTCAAGTGACAATTCTATTAATTCCATCTTTATTGGACAAAGATTCATTTCTGCAAGTGTAGATATAACTGTTTGTTGTATTGATTTTATATCTTTACCATGGAAAATAATTTCCATATTAGTCTCTTCTGAATCTTTAAGTAAGGATTTAATACTACTACTAGACTTAAATGCTTGGATTTCATCATCACTTGAAAACTCCAATAAAAGTCTATCTTTTCCATGCATACTTTTTATTTCTGAAAGTGTACCACTAAGAGCGATGCTTCCGTTATTTAATATAGCAACATGGTCACAAATTCTTTCAACATCTGACAGTATGTGTGTTGAAAATATTACGGTTGTTGAGTCTTTGATTTTAAGCATAATATCTAATATTTCTTTTCTACCAACAGGGTCAAGTGCACTTGTTGGTTCATCACAAATAAGTAATTTAGGGCGTGAAAGTAATGCTTGAGCTATCCCAAGACGTTGTTTCATTCCACGAGAAAATCCACCTATTCGTTTCTTTTCATTTCCAAGTCCCACGAGTGACAACAACTCTTCACTTCTTAACTTTATTTCTTGTTTTGAAAGCCCTGTAATTTCTCCACAAAGAGAAAGATATTCAAGTGGTCTCATATAGTTATAAAACTCTGGAACATCAGGTAGATAACCTACATGTCGATTAGAACTTGTTCTTCCATATGTCACTTTCTCACCACAAACATTTATAGTTCCACTATCTGCTTCAAGTAACCCAAGTACCATCTTCATGGTTGTAGTCTTGCCTGCACCATTCTTACCTACAAAGCCAAAGACTGACCCTTCTGGTACAGTAAAATTTAGATTATCTATTATCTTTCGATTACCAAAACTTTTTGATAACCCATTTATTGAAACAATATTCATCATTCATCACCTCTTCCTATGGTAAAGTATAAAATTGGACCTATTATACTGATAAATAGTACTAAAAGAATCCATATTGCCTTATTCCCAATTTTATAATTTGGATGTTTTATTATATGAATAAGTGCAGTAACTACAAGTATTAAATTTAAAATAATAACAGGAAGCAAAAGTGGTAAATATTCCATTAAATTTTCCATAATTTTATTCCTCCAATAAAGATAATTTTTCTATAAGAAATCTGTATTCTTTGTTCTCATTTAATACAGAGAACATAGGATTGTTCTTAATAGCAGCAACAATACCTGCCTTTACAATTGTATCATCACGTGTAATACCTGTTCCAATCTCAGAAATCCAGCCATCGATATGATTAAAAAAGTCATCACTATGTAGCATAATTGGATATATATCACTCATTGCCAAATCTACATATCTTTGTAATGACTTAATAGCTCCTTTAGTATTTCCATGTATTAAGTTCATTTGTATCTGTGTCAAATATACAGAAAACATAATGCCAGGAGATAATGCATCAAGGTCAAATATATCTGAAATTATTAAAATACGTCTTTCTATTTCTTCAATTTGTGATTTATCTGAGTTTTGCAGGAGTCCCACTAAATCTTGAACTAACAACGTAAGATTCTGATATGCTCCTATCTGTAACGTTTCATTAGCTTCATTAGTTTGACCATTCATCATTTGTCCCTGTGCAAGAAGTATGCTTTCATTTACCATGGGAAAATTACTATCTTGAAATAAATCAATAACTTCTATAGGTTGATTTAACAAGATATAACAGGTTGCCTCCATACCTTTTGATTGACGACAAATTTCTATATCATCACTTGTTTCTCGTATTCGAATAAAAATTTCTAATGCTTCACTAATTAATAGTTCACGTTTTTCTTCATCTACAAGGTCATAATGATTAATTATCAAAACACCCATCTGATAAATCAAAGGAAAGCATGAATAATATTTTTTTATGGTTTCTCGTATTTCATCCATAACTTCGTCAAATGGTTTAACAGTAAAATCTTTACACAATCGCTGATATAGTTTATTAATATCTTCCTTAATCATTTGTGGCTCGTAACAAATTAATTCATCAACTGTAATGTTGAAATATGTCGCGAGTTGTGGCAAAAAAGTGATATCAGGATAGCTTTGCCCAGTTTCCCATTTAGATACAGAAGCTTTAGAGATACCTATATAATTTGCAAGTTCATCTTGTGTAATTCCTTTTTCTTTACGCTTTAAAATCAGTGTTTTTGCAATGTTTAATTCATTCATATCAACGCCTCCTTTGTATAATTATATCCTTAAATCCATGAACCTAACAAGCGATTTAAAGTTGACTTTTGATGAAAAAATCAACCATAGAGAAACAAATAAGCAGATATCTTAGATACCTGCTTAAATATATTTTAAAATTCAATTTATATATTTTTTTATCTATTCCAATTATTTCCATATTTTTATACAAAACCATAGATGAATATATCCAAATATAGTTTTTATTTATTATGCCTTTTAAATGTCTTGTATAAAATATCTTTTAATATAAGTACATTATTCTCATTGCTCATCTTGTATTCTTTTTCAAATCTTGAATATAATTCTTCAATAGCCATTTGATACTTTTCTATCCCCTCTATATCAACATATGCTTCTAAAATAGGATACTTAGAGCTCCATGCTTTTGTCCAGTCAACATCCTTACTAATATTATCAGTTATATCTTTAGAGCATAAATTACTTTCATCAATTAAGTAATCATAAGTAATATCAAATAGCTTTGATATATTTTTTATATTTTCTAAATCTGGCTTAGCTTGTCCTAATTCCCACTTACTAATGGTTTGTCTAGATACATTTAGCCTTTCTGCCAACAACTCTTGAGAATAATTATATTTCTTTCTTAGTTTTGTAATCTTGTCTCCTAAATTCATATATTAAGCCCCTTTCAATTTAAAATAATTATATTTCAATTATAAAGTATTAAACTCAACTGTTCTATAAAGTAAGGTTTGAAATATGTAAACTTTAGTTTACATACATAATGAAACATTCTATATGTACAAGACTAATATTAATGTTTAATTACAGTTTTTAATAAGAATCAATTATTTATTCTTAAATAATATAAAAAAGGCTTGTGTTGTAGTTAACTCCAAGTAGTATACTCTATTTAAGAGTTGAGCAAACATAATGAGTTTTACGTAGAGATATTGTAAAGTTTGTAAGTAAAATCAATAGGAGGAAATTTATGAGTAATATAGATATATTTGAGAGAGACAAATCTGGCGAGATAATTTCAGATTCTGACCCAGATATGGATAAAATAAGATATGTAATAGAAAGGGCTAAAAAAATAACTGCTGAGCTAAATAACTCGTATCATACTAAAAAAGAAATAAGAAAACTATTTTCTAAACTTACAGGTGTTGAAGTTGATGAAAGCTTATATTTAATACCACCATTTTACACAGACTTTGGAAAGAATATAAGAGTTGGAAAGAATGTATTTATTAATCATGCCTGTACATTTATGGATAGAGGTGGTATTACGATTGAAGATGATGTACTTATTGGACCTAAAGTAAATCTTATAACAATAAATCATCCTTTAGAACCATCTGATAGACATTCCACCGTGTCTACACCTATAGTTATAAAGAAGAATGCTTGGTTAGGAGCAGGAGCAATGATTATGCCAGGTATTACAATAGGTGAAAATGCTGTTGTTTCAGCAGGAGCAGTAGTTACAAAAGATGTCCCTCCAAATACTGTGGTTGCAGGTGTCCCTGCTAAGATAATAAAGAATATATGTTAGATTATTAGACTCTAGGTTGAAGTTTAGCTATTGGATTAATAGAATATTATTATAGTGTTTCAATAAAAAAAGACATTCTTAATTAAATTAAGTTTGTCTTTTTTTATTGATTAATATCATATTTATGCCAAGTTTTATTGTCAAAGTTCTTGACAAGTAAACTTGGCATGATATAATTAAAGTACCAAGTAAACTTGGCATCCAATTAGGAGGTGTCTCATATGAATAAAGAAGAAATTTTAAGTAAGAGTCGTCAATCCAATAAAGATGAAGGATTAGAGTATATTGAAAATAAGGGCAGAAAAATAGGATATTCAATTTTCATATGTATTTTCGCTTTCATTGTAATATTTAACGCCTTTATTGGACAAAAAAACGATGCAGTATCTGCTTTATTTTGTACATTTGGGCTTGCTGAAAATATAGCAAAATACCAATTCACACATGAAAAAAAGAATTTAATTTGGGCTATTATTTTCTTAATTACAACTATCTTCCTATTGACTAATTTTGTTTTATCATCGTTGAGGTAAGCATATGAATGAAGAATTAATATTAAAAAATCACTTAAAAATAGCAAGAACAGAGAAAAAATTATCTCAAAGTCAGCTAGCTGAAATGGTAGGTGTGTCAAGAAATACTATTAGTTCAATAGAAACAGGTCAGTTTAATCCAACAGCAAAATTAGCACTTATTTTATGTATAGCTCTAGATAAAAAATTTGAAGATTTATTTTACTTTGAATAAAATCTATTGTAGCCATAAAGTATAAAATAAAGTGTAGTCATTGTATATTTTATTAACTTCCAAAGCTTAAAATAAGAAGATTTAAATAAATAAAACAAAAAGAGTAAATGATTAGATATTTATTATCTTATCACTTTACTCTTTTATTTATTTTAAAGTCTCATCCATCTCTTTAATACCCTATATTCCATATTTATTAGAGCATCTTCTGTTTTTAAAAAACTCAATTTTAAGTCTATATATTACCCAAATACAACGCAATTATACAGGTACCTTAATAAATATGTTGCAATTTTAATAAGGTACCTGTATAATATATTTCATAAGGTGCCTTAGTATTATAAATTATATTATTTAGGAGGGTAACATGGAAAATGAAAAATCAAACATTAAATATTTAAAAGAAGAACCAATAAAAAAAACTATTCTTTATTTATCTATCCCTATGATGATAGGAATGTCAGCAGGAACTATTTATAATGTAATCAATGCCTATTTCATAGGATTAGTTCATGACACAGCTATGCTTAGTGCAATAACATTAGGACTACCTATATTTACAATTCTAATGGCTTTTGGAAATATGTTTGGTGTTGGTGGTAGCACATTCATAACTAGACTAATTGCACAAAATAATAGTGATGAAGCTAAGAAAATTGCTGGATATACTTTCTATGCAAGTATTATAACAGGTTTATTGATAGGCCTACTTGGCTACTTATTAATGAATCCAATTGTTAAATTATTAGGTTCTGACATGGCTACATTTGAATATACAAAACAATATGCAATTACACTATTTGTTGGTGGATTTTCTATTATATTGAACTTCTCACTTGAACAAATAGTAAGGTCTGAAGGTGCATCAAAAGAATCTATGTATGGTATGTTTGTAAGTGTAATAGTTAGTATCATATTAGATGTTTTATTTATACTGGTTCTTAATATGCACGTATATGGTGCTGCATTATCAATGGTGCTTTCTAATATTGCTTCTAGTGCTTATTATGTTTGGTATTTAAATGTTAAAAGTGAAAACCTTAGAGGATTTTTACATTACATGAAAATCAGCATAAACAGTCAAGTTGAAATATATAAAGTTGGTGTATCCCAATTAATCCAATGCTCTTTCTTAATTGTGACTACACTATTATCCAATAATTACTCTATGCAATATGGAAATAACATAGTTGCTAGTTTTGGTATAGCACTTAGAATTGCTCAAATTCCAGAATTCTTTGTTATGGGTATTGTTTTAGGTGTAATGCCACTTATAGCATATAATTTTTCTAATAAGAATATACCTCGTTTAAAAGAAAGCATAAAGTATTCTGCTTTATTCATATTTATAATCGCAGTTGTATTTTCAGGAGTTGTTTATATATTTAGAACTCAGGTAATACAAACATTCTCAGTTGATACATCAGTTATTGAAATAGGAACGTATGTATTGCTAGCTATGCTAGTATCTGCCTTATTCAATGGAGTTACATCTTTATTTATGACAATATATCAAGCATCAGGAAAAGGCATTGAAACAGGTATAATGTCTATAAGCCAAGGTGGATTGTATATACCTATAGTAATATTTCTTAATTATTTTTATGGACTTGATGGATTGATATGGTCTATGACAGTAACAGAAATTATAACATTTTTAATAGGTGCAGTTTTATATATCCCTTATAGTATAAAACTTAAAAAGTCATCAACTAAAAATAAAGTAAGTCTTATATAAGATTTACTTTATTTTTAGTTTTAATGTTAGTCAATACAAATTATTTTATTATATGTAATTATTAATAGCTTACTGAACCTCCCATGACTAAAGTCACAAGTGCGCATAACTATTTTTTAATCAATTTTATTAAAAATAACAGTCTTTTCTTTTAAAGAGATTTTTCCTACTTGGTATCCATATTCATTTAATTCTTTTTTATATTTTAAAAACGAATGGTCTATCTCTATTCCTGCAATATCCTTTATTTCTTCAAAAGTTAATTTAAATGATTGATTACCATTTTTCTTGACATATTCCCATAGAGAACTATATTTGCTCACTTTATATCACTCCTTTTAAAATTATATCTTATCTATTGATTTATATTCTATCACTATTAATTTATAAAGTCATGCTACTTATTATTTATATATAAAAATATATAAATAAGTAAGTAGCAATTTTTTATAATCATCATATTTTCTTCATATTGCAGAAAAATCATTTGTAGTTAAAATATTTTTTAAAAGGAAGTCTACTGAATCATAAAATAAATTTTAATTGTTCTTATTTCTATTATGTAATTATTCAAAACAATATATATCATGGTCGAAATACAAATCTAATAACTAAAAATTTTTACACATTTATTACTTAAAAATCTTTTTTATTGAATTTAAGTTAAATTTATCAACATTTCAGTAGTAACGTTTTCTTCATTTTCACTATGGATATCGATTCCATTATAATTAAAGCTCTACATCAATCTTTTTCCCACTCATTGAACAACAACTAACTTTTGCCTTATCAATAGAGAATATTTCAAATTTGCCATCTCCTACAGAGTACATCTGACCTAAACTTGGCATTATTTCAAGTGCCTTAGCTTGTGTTTCTTTTGATGTAACGAATACTGCTTCACCCAAAATACGTAGAGTATTAAGTTTTTGGTCTATACAGCAAAGCTCAAGCTTTGGATTAAAAATAAGTTGCTTAAACATATCTTTTTGATTAGATGTGCAAAATGTAAGTTTGCCATCATATTCCATAACAAATCCTAGAGGACGCACATGTGCCTGATTGTTCTCATCAGCTGTTGCTAAATAATAAACTCCTGCTTTGTTCAAAAATTCTAATACTTTCATAATTTTTACACCCCTTTTAAATACTTGTATTAAGGATTATCCTTTGATATAATTTTAATATAAAATACAGAAAAAACAAGTATGCAGTTTTTTCTGATAAAGTATAAAAAAGATACTACTATAAATAAGGAGTAATTATAATGAGTTTAGATAATGAAAAGAATATGACTACAAATATTGAAGAATTAACCTGTCCAATACGTTATGCTTTAGATATTGTTGGTGGTAAGTGGAAATTACCTATTATATGTATGTTGGCAGTTGATAATCCTATTAGATATAGTAGCATAAAAAGAAAATTAGATGGAATTACAAACACTATGTTAGCTCAATCATTAAAGGATTTAGAATCTGATGGTATTGTTCATCGTAAACAATATAATGAAATCCCTCCAAAAGTTGAATATACATTGACAAGTAAAGGTAAAAGTATTGTGCCTATTTTACAACAATTTGCTAATTGGGGAGCTATCAACATGCAAGAAAAAAACATGTGTGGACTTAATTGTAAAGAGTGTCGAAAAATAAAGTAAATTGAATTTTATTAGATTATTTGCAACTTATATATTGGTTTATTTAACTGAGTGTAAAAAGCCACCCTGTGAAAGAGTGGCTTAAAAATTAAATACTACCCTACCTAACTACCTTACCATTCTTAAACCTCATATTTGGAAAACTTGCACCTAAAATTTTATTCTTGTCTATAGCATTTTCAATTCTTCTTATATTCTCATCGCTCAATTTAATATCTTTAGCTTTTAAAGAGTCCTCTAATGTGACCCTTCTTGATGCTCCAACTAAAGTTATAATATCATCACCTTTTGATAAAACCCATGCAAGAGCTATTTGTGGAATAGTAGCTTCTTTTTCATTTGCTATTTCTCTTAAATTCTCTACAAGTTCAAGATTTCTATCTATATTTTCATCAGAGAATAAAGGTATCCATTTATATCTTTGAGCATTAGATTTTGAGCATACTCCACTTAAAAGACCATGAGCAAGAGCCCCAAAAGCAACAACCCCTACTCCTAATTCTCTAGCAGTTGGTAATATATTTTTTTCTATATCTCTATTAAATAAAGAATACTCCGTTTCTATAAGGCTTATATGGTGAACCTTATTAGCTCTTCTTAAAATCTCTTCATCAACTTGAGTAATACCTATATGTTTTATATATCCTTCTTTTACTAAGTCAGAAATAGCTCCAATAGTCTCTTCTACTGGTATTGCTAAATCTATCCTTGCAGGCTGATAAAGGTCTATGTAATCTAGATTTAATCTCTTAAGAGTCTGTGCTACATGATTTTTTATATTAAAAGGATTGACATCAAGACCATACATTTGACCATTAGGTGCAACAAGAGCCCCCATTTTTACAGATACAAAAGCCTCTTCTCTTTTTCTGCCCTTAAGAGCTTCACCTATTATCATTTCACTTTGACCTGCTCCATAAAAATCAGCTGTGTTTAACATATTGATACCACTATCTAAAGCTTCATGTATTGTAGCTATATTTTCAGCTTTATTATCAAGGTGTATCATACCTCCACAACCTAGTCCAAGTTTATAAAGTTCTAAATTATCTTTTTTGTATCTCATTGTAAAACCTCCCAATATAACTTAAATATTATTTTAGTACACTCGTACTTTACTTGACATTGTAGTACGAATGTACTAAAATGTCAAATAAATGTTATCATAAATTTTTATTGGAGGATTCAATATGGCAAAACAGACAAAAGTGGATATTTTAATTAAAGCTCGTGACTTATTTAATGAATATGGCTATAACAATGTATCTATGAGAAATGTTGCTGATGCTTTGGGAATGAGTGTAGGTAACTTAACTTATTATTTTAAAAAAAAGGAAGATTTGATTGAAGAAGTAGTTGAATACAAACACAAAAACTATAAAAAAATAGATATGCCTAAATCCTTACAGGATTTAAATAATTTATTTTTAAATTCACTAAATATTCAAAATGAGAATGCATACTATTTTAAGCATTATGACCAGTTATCTCAAATAAGCCCTAAAATATATAAATTTCAGCTTGATTTTATAAAGGAACTTAAGCAGTTTTTAAAAGAAAGCTTTATCAATCTTCAAAACTCTAATTTAATTCAGGAATGTAACATTCCTAACCAACTAGAAAATATTATTGAATGTATTTTAACAATACTTATATATAAACCAGTTGGTACTAAAGAACTTGATGAACATGACAGTATAGAAAGTACTCTAAACTGTTTATGGAGTATTATTTTTATGTCTCTTACTAATAGAGGAAAAAATATATATTTAAAATCTATATCAAATCAGTTTAAATAATAATTGATAAATTAAATCTATATAATATTATGAAAAATTAATATATAAAAGCTTCTCTAATTTCTATAAGTTATGAAAAATTAATATGCAAACAGGATGAGTATATAAATCATCCTGTTTTATATCCTAAGCTCTAAATTTAATTAGTTCAAGTGTATCATTCAATATAGATATATTATCTATTTGAATCATTAACCACTTACTGCCATTAAAAAAATTTATTTCGTTGTATATTTGTTTAATATAATCACAACAAGTATTAATAAATAAATCGACTTCTACTCTATTACTCTCATTTACAATAACCAAAGCTTTAAAAGAACCTTCTTGTGGATATAAAGTACATAATGATTTACCTCTTTTTTTGTACTTTATATTCCAACCTCTTTGCATTGAACATTTACTATATTCAAGTTTAGGCTCTACATTATAAGTTGAAGTCAAGATGTTGTTTAGCTTGTCCCATAATGGGCTATTGATAAATGTTTTGATTTGCTCAAGTGTTGGTTTATTATCTTGAAAAAACATATCTTGCCACTCCATATTCATCACCCTTTCTATTGTCCAATAGACACTGGAATAGTCCAATGTTCCATATATGCCACTTCAGGTGTAGTAGGATAATACATTTCAATCGCAAAATCAGTGGCTATTAAATTATGATTCTTCATCCATCTTTCCATAAACTTATCCGCTTTAAAAACAGCTGAATCAACTAACTCATTAAAATTTTCTGCTTCAAATCCACATACTAAATACTCTTTAGCTGGTAACTCAAAAGTACTGTATCCTTCCACCAATGTACCTGGCTCCACTTCTATCCCTGCCATATACATACAATTTCCTTCTTTTGCATTTCCCATATAAAGAGCAGCAAATTCATTTCCACCTGGGATTTTATTTGGTATATTATGTTTTTGACTTCCAAGTTCCATCCATAATTCCTTTGCTGTTGCGATACCAGTTGTTTCACCTCCCATTAATTGACAAATAGGTATTTCTCCCTCTATTCCAATAAAAGTCCTTGGATTACTCAATTTTCTGCGAGTTACTTCAATTACTATATCATCTGCAATTAATGGCACGCCTTCATCAACCATAATGTAATTTAAAATTAATTCTGGCTTAACAAAGTGATTGAGTTTTACTGGATTTGCTCTATATTCTTCTGGAGTTAATCCATATGCTTTTTTAAAAGCACGTGTAAACGTCTCATGGCTTTCAAATCCAAAACTTAAGGCTACATCAAGTATACGATTCTTATGTTCTGCTAAATGTTCAGAAGCTTTTGCAAGACGACGAAGTTTTATATACTCCATTACGGTTTTATTTACTAATCTTTTAAATAGTCTTTGATAATAAAATGGTGATAAGTTTGCCTCATTTGCTATTTTACTAATTGATATTTCTTCTGATAACTTTTCTTCTATTAAGTCTAATGTGATTTGAATAGATTCCCATGCATGCAAGTTATAAGTACCTCCTAATATTTTTATTAATCTTATACCTTTATATTATCAAAACTAAAAAAAATGTTCTTGATATACAATGCCCTTTTTAATTTTTTATATAATAGTACTGAGTTTTATCACTTTTTAAGCAAATAAAATACATATAAACATAAAATATAGCAAATCTTATCTAAAGATTTGCTATATTATATATTTTATTAAACTATTTTCAAATACTTCATTTATCTCCTTATGAAAAAAATCTTTCATATCATCTATTTGTTCTTTATCATACACATACTTGCCATATCCAAATTGACCATATTTAAACTTTCTATCTTCATTTTCCATTGGCAACAATGTGTCTGGATAAATTTCTAATATTCTATTCTTCGCTTTAGTAGTATATCTATGAGATATAACTTCAAATATAATTTTTCTATCAAAATCCTTTGGTAAAGCTTCTTTTATGTTTCTAATAAGACTTCTATATTCTTCTTTCCAACCTTCATATAGAAACACAGGTGCTATTATAAAACCAATCTGATAGCCAGCTTTAGCAAGTTTTACAGCTGATTCTATTCTTTTATTAGCAGATGCTGTATAATGCTCATGCCCATCTATAATTCTAGGAGTGTTTATACTGAATCGTATTTCTGTATGATTATTATGTTTGGCATCCAATAAGCTATCTACATCACTGTATTTAGTAACAAATCTAAATCTTCCTTTTTCTTCTCTTCCAAAAAATTCTATTGTTTTTTTCAATGAATTAGTATATGGTTCTACTGGAACTGGATCTGATGTAGCTGCACCTTCAAATATAGTAACTTGTGGTTTTCTATCTTCAATATATTTCTTTGTTTGTTCAAGTATTTCATCTATATTTACAAATACCCTTATAAATGGTTTATCACCTAATTGTGTGTTTAAATAACAATATTCACATCTTCCCATACATCCACTAACAAGTGGTAGTTGATAATTAGCAGAAGGTTTACATGTTTGAAACTTCATACTTTTCCTAATCCCAACTACCATGGTCTGTTTTCCACTTCTGTATTGTTCATATAGATTTTCACCTGGAATATGTTCCTTAATTCTATTTGAGGATATATTAATTATCTCTACATCTTTTTTATCTTTAAACTTATCATATATATTTTTACCGACATCAGTATCTAAGGTACCTTTTTCGAATATTATTCTTTTGGGATTAAACATTTATTTCACCTCTACTTAAAGTTTTTAAATTGAAGATTTTTATAAAATATTACTTAGTTAATCTTCCCTTTTTTAACCCTCTTTATTTATTAGAAAGTAAAATAAAAGTTTAAGATAAATTTACTATATGTACACTATCAGTTATAAGTTTCTTGCTGATAATAAATTTTTTTACCTTAAAATTAAATACATAATGTTAAGTTATAGAGATTTGTGGTATATTTCCCTTATTTGTTCCTTATTAAAAGTTTTTGGATGTCTCTTAATATTTGCAGCTGATATTTTCATGCAATTATCAGTTAACCAGTCTATATCTGATTTTTCAACACCCAAATCACTTAGTTTTATATCTAAATCTATTTTTTTAAGGAAATTTCTAATTGCATCTGAACAATCTTCTGCACAAGTTCCTCCTAATATCTTTGATATCTTCCCAAATCTTTCAATATCACTATCCCATGAACTTTCTACAATACTTGGAGTCAAAGCTGCAAGTCCTTTTCCATGCATTACATCTCTAAGACCACTTACAGGATGTTCCATTCCATGTGGCAAGGCTGTACCTGCTGTACCAATTGTCATGCCTCCAATAGTGCTTGCAAGTGTTATTTTCTCCCATGCTTCTAAGTCATCTACATTATTATATACCCTTACTAGGTTTTCTGATATAAGTTCAATCCCGTAAATAGCCTGTACATCTGCAAGAGGATTTCTTCCATTAGAAAGATAGGCTTCCATATTATGAGCAAGTGCATCAAACCCAACCGATGCAATTATATGCTTTGGCATTGTAACCATAAGTTCTGGGTCAATTATTGATGCCCTTGCATACATACTATTCTTTTTTATAGATTTTTTGTCTTTAGTTTCTGAATTTGTAAGTACTGCAAAACAATTTCCTTCGCTACCTGTACCTGATGTAGTTGGAACTAAGATTATAGGTAAAGCTTCTTCTCCTTGTCTGATTCCAAATATATATTCATTTAAATCTCCTGGATTTTTATAAGAAAAAGCAATACTCTTAGCAGCATCCATTATGCTTCCTCCACCAAGACCTAAGACACAATCACATCCAGTTGCTTTTATAATTTCTACACCTGAATATATAGTAGTTATAAGAGGATTTTGTTCTACTTTATCAAAAACTTCATATTCTATTTTAGAGTCTTTTAGTAAGTCTATTGTTTTATCAAGTAATCCAGTTTTCTTTGTACTATTTTTTCCAGTTACAATCAATACCTTTTTACCATATTTAGATACTTCTTTTCCTACATCGTTGATTCTACCTCTCCCAAACAATATGTTTACTGGTAAGTTATAATTAAAATTCATGCTAAGACCTCCTATTTCTACTTTAGTAATAATTTTATTTTTCAACACTAAGCGTAATTATGTATTAAAACATAAATTACAAAATAATCTTTTACTTAATTATATGTATTATTTTATCCTATATCAAGTTAACTCTATTTAACCAAATACAATTTTTAATTGTAATCTATTTAAATATTTGAAACTTTAATCAAAGATAAAAAATAAAGAAGAGTTACACAAAGATAATTTCAATTATCTTAAAATAACTCTTCTCATAATATTAGATATTTTTTACAAATTTACTTTAATATATTTAATCTTATAATTCTATTAACATCTTCATAAGTTTATTACTTCTTTGAACAAATGAATCTAATTCATCTGGTTTTAATTCTTTATTAGAAAGTAAAGCTAAATCTGCTATTTGATTACAGATAAGTGCAACTTTATCTTTCTTTTCTTCATTATCTTTAAGAGAAACTAATTTTTTAATAATTGGGCTATTCTCATTTATCACAAGAGTCTTTTCTTCCTCAAAGTTCATTCCTAAATCCATTCCAGCAAATCTTGACTGCATTTCTGACATTCTTATAGATTGTTCAGATACTAATACCATAGCTGGAGTATCTTCATTTTTTAATCCTTCTACAGAATAATTCTTCACTCTTTCTCCAACAGCCTCTTTAAATAAACTTTCTATTTTTGCTATTTCTTCTTTATTTTCTTCACTATCTTTGTTTTCATTTTTGTCTTTTAATACATCAGAAAGGTCTGCATCTATTCTATTAAACTTAACACCATTTTCCTTATACTCCATAAATGAAATAAAGTGAGTGTCTATTGATGAGTTTAATACAACAGCATTTAAGTCGTATTCTTTAAATAACTTAATGTATTGTGATTGTTGTTCCTTGTCACTTACATAGAATACTTTATTTTCATGCTTGTCCTTACATTTCTCTAAATAATCTTGTAATGTTATATATTCATCATTAATAGTTTTAAATAATATACATTCTTTTACTTTTTCGTAGAAACTTTCATCTTTTAAACAACCATATTTAATAAATATTTGTATATCATCCCAAAACTTATTGTATTCTTCTCTTTCATTTTTGCAAAGAGACTTTAACTTATCAGCTACTTTTTTAATTATATGTTTAGAAATTTTGCTTACATCTCTATCATTTTGTAAAAAGCTTCTTGATACATTTAATGGTAAATCTGGGCAGTCTATTACACCTTTTAATAAAAGTAAAAATTCTGGTATAACTTCTTTTATATTATCAGCTACAAACACTTGATTATTGTATAATTTTACTTTTCCCTCTGTCAATTCAAACTCATTTTTTAATTTAGGGAAGTAAAGTATACCCTTTAAGTTAAAAGGATAATCTACATTTAGATGTATCCAGAATAAAGGCTCATCAAATACATGGAATACTTTTCTGTAAAACTCTTTGTATTCATCATCAGTACAATCTTTTGGAGATTTTAGCCATAGAGGATTAGTATCGTTTAAAGGCTCAATTACCTTTGCATCCACAACTTCTTCTTCTTTTCCATCTTCTTTTTGTTTTTTAGCTTTTTCTTCTTCTTCCTTAGCTTCTCTTTCTAATCTTTCAACATCTTCTAGATATATTTCTACTGGTAAGAAAGAACAATACTTATCTATTATCCCTCTTACAGTAAATTCATCTAAGAATTCCTTACTATCATCATCAATAAATAATGTTATAGTAGTTCCTCTCTCATGTCTAGCATCTGATTCAGATATTTCATATTCTGTACCACCTTCAGATATCCATCTTACTGGAATTGCTCCTTCTGTATATGAAAGTGTGTCTATTTGAACTTTTTTAGACACCATGAATGCAGAATAAAATCCTAATCCAAAGTGACCTATTATGTCATTTGATTCTTCCATCTTATCCTTATATTTATTAAAGAAATCCTCAGCACCTGAAAAAGCAACTTGATTTATGTATTTTTTTATCTCTTCTTCAGTCATACCAATTCCATTGTCAATAAATTTAAGTGTGCCTTCCCCTTTATTTACAGATACTGTAATTTTATAATCTGATGGCTCAACTTCTGATATTTCTCCTAATGATACAAGTCTTTTGTGTTTACTTACTGCATCACATCCATTACTTATAAGCTCTCTTATAAATATGTCTTTATCAGAATATAACCATTTTTTAATTATAGGAAAAATATTTTCTGTATGAATTGAAATACTCCCTTTTTCAAACTCCATTTTTATCCCTCCTCATTTTATAGTTAATATTTTAAATTTTTTAAAATAGTATGTCAATATATTATAAGGAAATTGTTTTAAAATAAAATAATTTCTCTTTCTTATCTAATTTAATTATTCTTCTTTCAAAATTTCTTTCACTTTTGAATTATTATACATGCTATTAGGTACCTTATTAACTAATTTTTTTAATGTTAATTTAGAATTTTTTAAATCTCCTTTATTATAATACATCATACCTAAGTTATAATAGGATTCATCAAAATATGAATCTTTTTCTGAATAATTTTCTACATACATTTTGTAATATTCTTCAGCAGTATCATAGTCTTTTAACTTTTCACTAAGAACAGCAACTTGGTAAGTTGCCTCTGATGTATTTCCCTTATTTTTACCTACATCTACAACTTTTTTATATAATTGTATAGAAGATTTGGTTTGCTTTTCTGACTTTAAGGTATTTGCCTTAGACATCAATTCATCCTCTGTAAATAAATTAGACTCTTTATCACTTTCATTCTCATATTCTACAGTGTTTTTTTTGGATTTTACATCCTCTTTATTAATATTTTTAGTGTTATTGGTATTAAGAGTTTTATCAACACTCTCGTTTTCTTCTTTATCATTTTCTTTCTTACTCAAACTAGAATCTATTGACTCTTTGTCTTTAGTTTCATTATTTTTAGATATTTTATTAGTTAAATTATTCGTCCTATAAGAACTATATATATTTTGTCCTATTAATAATATGCATAATATTATTGCTATATATAAATACTTATTTTTTCTAATACTTTTTTTCTTATTAGAATCTAAATTTTTCTGTTTCTTATCTTTACTTACTTCCTTAGATATATTAATAGTTTCATCAATTTTATGACTATTAATATTTTTATGTACAAGTTCATTCTCATAATCATCTGATTTCACATTACTTTTAACTTGTCTGTTAACATTATTATATATATCTAATGTATCATTTTCTTGATTTAATAAATGATTTTCTTTATCGATGTTCTTCAATACTTCTACACATTCATCAAACTTTATATACTCTTCTTCCTTATCATAAAGTAAGGCAAGCAACTCATAAGGTTCTATTAAATCGCTGTATTGCTCTGTTATAAGTTTAAAGCCTTGTATGGCTTGTTTATACATACCTTTGTTGATTAATCTTATAAGTTGATTGTACCTTTCAAAGAAAATTAAAAACTCCTCAGATGTAAGCATGTTTATATACTTTTCACACAGAGCAGTTTTTTCACAAAGTAAACTCTTATAGAAACTTTCTACAGCCTCATCAAAATTGCATTTTAATAAATTTACAAGACCTATGAGATTTAATACATCCACATCACCTGGATTTAAATCTCTTGCTTCTTTTAAAAACTTTAATCCACTTGATATGTAATTATTGTTTATATTATTAATAGATTCATTATAGAGAGCACATGAGTCTTTTTTATTGAGTTTTAATATATCTTTTTTTATATCATTTAAGTTTAAAATAAATACCACCTCATGCCTTAAGTATTAATTAATGTTATTTTTAAACAAGAGATTTCACCATATCCTCTTCACTTACTATACTTGTTACTTTTACACCAAAATTCAAATCTACTACCACTACTTTTCCATAAGCCAATACTTTATTGTCTATTAGTATTTCTACATCTTGGTCTGCTAAAGTGTCAAGTTCAATAAGAGAGCCTTTATTTAGATTCAAAATATCTCTTAGACTCATCTTCGTTCTTCCTATAACTACAGACAACTCCAACTTAAGGTCAAGTATTCTTTGTATATTATTTTTATTAGCTTCAGAGACATCTAAAGCTAGTTCATCATCTCCATCAATTTCACTTTCAACTTTATCATTTAATAACATCTTTGCTTCTTCATCTGAAATAAGATTACTATTATCCATAACTATACCTCTTTTCTGACAGCATCATTTATTTTCACACCTTTTTTACTTGATATAAATCCTGGCGTTGCTGTGTATGATTTTGAATTTTCTACAAATACATCTATATAATCATTTATTTTTTTATTTGTTACTATTACATCTCCAACCTCTAACTTAAGTAAATCTTCAACATTAATGGATACTTTTCCTATCTCTGCAATAATTGCTAATTCTATATTAGATACACTATTGTATATTTTATTAGTAAATTCTTCTGAGTTATCACCTGCATCCATGTCTAAAAATTCTACAACAGAAATACTCTCCAACATAGCCTCTAAGGCATTATATGGAAAACAAAGAGAAACACTACCAACATATTTATTATCATTTACCACCTTTAAATCTACAACGCATACAGGTGCAGTTGGAGAACACAATTGCGGTAAATTAATATGTGTATGTGTATCTAATACTTGTATTTTTTCAAATCCTTCAAATAAATGCATATTTCTTACTAAATCCTCCATAAGATGTAAAAGCACTTTCTTATCAAGTTCTGTAAGTTCTCTATTGTTATCTTTTACAACTCCATTACCGCCAGCTGTCACGTCAATCCACATATCAGCTACACTTCTATCTATTCTAAAAGAAAAATTTTTCATGATAGGTTCCATCGAATTTTGTACTATTATACATGAAGATGTTATTCTATCTAAAAAAGTTTGATAATTTACTTGGTCTATACTCTCAACTATCATACTAGAATTACACTTAAGTTCATAAATTATATAATTTTTATACTTTTTACAGAATTCAGCTAATAAAAAATTTAAACATGTTAAATTTTCTCTTGAATAACTCTGAGGTTTGCCGAAATCATAATCTTTCATATCATACATGAATATTCCTCACCTTACATAATTATTTAGCTCTTAAATTATTAGCTATTTGCCACATTTCATCTGCTGTCTTTATTCCTTTTGAATTCATTTGAAATGCTCTTTGAGTGGCTATTAAGTCAACAAATTCGTCTTGTAAAGAAACATTTGACCTCTCTCTATATCCTTGAACTATATCCACCTTATCAACTTGTTTAATCTGTGCTGCATCAGTTGAAACAAATAAACTATCACCTTCAGAGATGAAATTTTGAGTTCCTATAGGTTGATATAAATTGATTTTGCCTATTTTCTTATTATCTACAGATAAATCTCCATTTCTTGCAACTGTTAAGTTTGTGTTATCTATATTTGTATTATTATAGTTATATCCTGCATCAAATTGAACATCTAATATATTTCCATTAGCATCTACAATCTTACCTAAAGCATCTACATTAAAGCCACCATCTCTTGTATATGCATATGTACCATCTTTTCTTATTACTCTAAAGAATCCTTCTCCATCTATTGCTAAATCACTCTTACTACCTGTGGGTGCCAATGCACCTTGTTCATAATTTCTCATAGGGGCTGATGCCTTAGCTCCAGTTCCAGTTGATATATCTTTACTATTTGTAGGGTATGATGGTCTATTTAGTACTTCATCTACTAAGTCAGAGTATTCCATATTTATTTTTTTATATCCATTGGAATCATTATTTGCTATATTATTAGATATTACATCTAATTTACTTTGATTTGCTGATAAAGCTGTTTTACTAGTATAAAACATTGTGTACATAAAAATTCACCTCCTATTATCTATCTTACTGAGCCAATCTCACTCGCTATCTTTGCCAATTTAGAATCCATAGCTTGAATTATTTTTTGATTTGCCTCGTATTCTCTTGATATTGTCATCATATTATTAATTTCAGACACAATATCTACATTCGAAGACTCTACTGCACTCTGTATTGTAAGTGCATTATTTGCCTTTACAGCTCCTCCTCCAGAATACAAGTTATCTCCTTCTTTTTTTAATTTATTATAATCATTAAAATCTACCATATTAAATTTGTACATAGCATTTCCGTCCAGTGATATTGTATTATCTTTTGCTACTTCAAATTTTTTATTGCCAACATTTATATGTCCTACAGCACCGGTTGCAGTATTTGTTCCAAGTACATAATATCCTTCACTAGTTATGAGGTCACCCTGATTATCTGTTCTAAAGTTACCATTTCTGGTATAAAATTGATTCCCAGCTGCATCACTAACTAGAAAAAATCCCTTACCTTGGATAGCTACATCCATTTTATTATCAGTTGTTTTTATAGGACCTTGGTTAAAATTTGTGATAGTTTCATCCATAGAAACACCTGGACTTAACTTGCCTATTTCTTGCTTTTGTTTAGTTCCATTCACATAATTATTGTAACTATCTAACTGTAATTCATCAAAACTTTTAGTTAGAAGTAGTTTATTCTTATATCCATTAGTATCCATATTTGCTAAGTTATTGACAACAACATTTTGCTTTTGTTGATTAGTTATCATTGCAGAAACTGCTGTATATAATCCTCTTATCACGTTATGACCTCCTTTTTTGTAAATTATCCAACAATATTATCTATTCTAAAACCTTCATCTCACTTGCATATTTCATACCTAGCTCTCTTGCCTTTTTTTCTATTTCTGCTTTACTCATATCATTATTACTAAAAAGCATTATACATAGAGTTGATATTAATATACCAATCCCTATTCCTAAAAGGACTTTTTTATCAAACAATAATGTTCTTATATCTTGTAACAACTCCTTATTAATGACAGTTCACCCTTTCCAATACCTAACATCTTGCATATTTCCACATCCTCATAACCTGAATTTATAAGATGTTTCACTTTAAGAGATAGCTCATTTTCTTTTTTTATTTCCTGTTTTGATTCTATAAAAATATCTTCTTTCTTTACTGAACTAGTCTTTATTAAGTTATAATTTTCATAAACTTTCATATAATTATTACTTTTTATTTCAGCAATCACTTTATCTAAAAAAAATCTTCTTTTTTCTGCAACTACCAATCTATCATTTGCCTCATATTCCTGTTCAAATATTTTATCAAAGTACCTGTTATCTTTGTTTTTTGATTCCTTATGTAAATTTGCAATTATAGTTACTATTATCAAAATAGACACTACTATTAATATAATTTGTATCATCACATCAATCACCATCTATATAGAATATTTAAGTTCTTTTATTTTACTTCTTAGGTTTCTTATTGATTTTCTATGGAGTTGTGAAACTCTTGATTCTGAAACACCTAGCACTTTCCCTATCTCCTTTAGATTTAAATCTTCATAATAGTACAGTGAAAGTATTAATTTTTCCTTTTCTCTTAAGTTATTAATTGCTTTAGATAGAATATCTAACTTTTCTTCTTCTTCTATTATGTTTGCTGGAGTATATTCCTCTTTATAACTTATTACATCTTGTATAGTTTCATTTGTATCTTCAAAGATTACATGGTTTAATGACACAATATTTAACATATCTATATTACTTTCAATATCATTGAGTTCCTTTTTTGAAATATTTAATTCATTTGCAATTTCATGTGAAGTCGGTTCTCTTAATAATTCAGCTTGCAATTTTTCTATTACTTTATTATATTTATTTACTTTCGTTAAGTTATGTTTAGAAATTGGACTTTGATTTCTGATTTCATCTAATATAGCAGATTTTATCTTTATATAGGAATAACTAGAGAACTTTGCTCCTTTTTCAACATCAAATTTATTTATTGCATCAATCAACCCTATGACTCCACTATTTACTAAATCTTGATATTCAAAGCCTTTCCCTGGTATAAAAAATTTTCTTGCTATACTCTTTACAAGAGGCATATTCTCTTTTATTAATTCTTCTCTATTCATTAAATTACGCCTCCTTAGCTTTTAAATATACTAAACATTTTTCTTAGTAAACCTTTATTATCAATAAGCTCTTCTTTTTGCTGTTCTTTTGGCTGACTTACCATTCTCTTTGCTATAGATATAATGCATTTTGATGCAATACTTGTAGGGTATTCTAGAATAAATGGTATCTGTTTCTTTACACATACACTCACTTTTTTATCCTCTATTATATATCCATACAATTCTAAATTAAGATTTAAAAATTTATCTACAACCATATTTATTCTGTTATATGTAGTTTTTGCCTCTTCTAAATTAATCACTCTATTGATTATTATGTTTGCACTTCTCTTTATACCAAAATTACTTATGGCTTTTAATAGACTGTATGCATCAGTCAATGATGTAGGTTCTGGTGTTGTTATTAAGAAAAATTCAGTACTACAGTATATAAATGACAATAGACTTTTACTCATACCAGCTCCTGTATCAATTATTATAAAATCCACATCATGAATCTGTTCTATGCTATGTATAAACTTATTTCTTTGAGCTTCTGTGAAGTCTTCTATATGATTAAGAGCAGAACCTCCAGAGATTATGTTTACACCATATTTAGTCTGTGAAATTATATCTTCTATATTTTTTTCACCATTAATTACATCAATTATGGTTCCTTTTACATTTACGCCCATTATTATATCTATATTAGACATTCCTATATCTGCATCTAATATAAGAACTTTTTTATTAAGTTTAGTCAAGCATATAGACAAATTTGTAGCTAGATTACTCTTTCCAACTCCACCTTTTCCAGAAGCTATTGTAATTATCTTAGGTGTATTTCTATTCTCTGTAATAGATTCATCAAGTCCTTTTTTTTCTATTGCCATTTTTCTCAAGATTTGAGCTTGGTCCATCATATACTTTCAACTCCTAATAGTAGTCTTATAATCTTATCTTCATTAGGTTTTATAATATCATCAGGAACATTTTGTCCTGTTGTAATATATGATATTGGTTTTTGTGCATAATTCATTATGTTAAATATTGAGCCATATGTAATTGTTTCATCTAGTTTTGTAATTATTAAGCTTTTAAAGTTCACATTTCTATACGAATCTATAATAGCTTTTGTATCAGTTTCTTTCGTTGTACAATTCAAAACCAAATGTATATTATCAGTTTCAGCTTTATCTATAAGGTTTTTGATTTCTAGTATTTGCATAGAACTTTTATAACCTCTACCTGTAGTATCTATCAATACAACATCACAATCTTTCATCTCATCAAGTGCCAACTCCATCTCATCAGGGCTTATTACCCCTTTAAAAGGAATATTCATTATATCAGTATATATCCTTAACTGCTCTACAGCACCAATCCTATAGGTATCTATAGTTATTACACCTACTTTTTTATTTTCTTCAAAGACTAATTTAGCAGCTAACTTTGCTATTGTAGTCGTTTTACCTACTCCTGGTGGTCCAACTAGAGCAATTTTTCCAGTTATTGTTTGATTTTCTATTTTAATCTTTTTCTTTAGGCTTTCTACTAAATTTTTGCTTGTATCAATTCCATTAAATTTCATTTCTTGTAAATCAGCTCTTATAAAGTCTACAATTTCTTTATTTAACTCTAAATTTAGTAGATTCTTACATATTTTTTCTATATCATTATCATTTTTACTATCAAACCCCATGTTACTTATAATTGACTTTAATTGTTCTATCTCTCGTTTTAAATCTTTTTGTTCTATATTATCTCTCTTTTCCCATCCAACAGTTAATTCAATATCTTTCTTTGAAAAAATACCTCGTATGCCAGATTTTCTTACTTCTTTTTTATCTATTAGTGTAATATTGTCACCTAATTCCATTTTGGCTAGATTCATAGCATCCTGAATTGTATCAGCTGTATACTTTTTCGTCATCATATATGCTCACCACACCTTCTGCTTTGATTTTAACATCGTTAGGTATTTCGTTTAATGATAATACAGTCAAATTAGGATATACAAGCTCAACTAATTTTCTAAATGGTGCTCTTATCTTTGGTGATACTACTATTACTGGTATATTATGATTGAAATATACATTACTCATTACATCTTGTATACTCTCAAATATTTTGTTTGTGTTTTCTGGGTCAACGGCTGGATATGTTCCATTTACAGACCTCTGTAAATTATTAGATACTAATTCCTCCGTTTCTGGAGACAATGTAGCCACTGTAATTGACTTGTCTTCATCTACCAAATTTGTACAAATACTTCTAGCCAAAGCTATTCTCACATATTCAGTAAGAAGCTCTATATCTTTGGTGTTTCTAGACTGGTCTGCAAGTGTTTCAAGTATTGTAACCCTATCCTTTATATTTACTTTTTCTCTTAACAGATTTTTAAGTACTTTTTGAACTTCACCAAGTGTCATTAAGTCTGGTATTAACTCATCAACTACAGCACTATAATTTTCTCTTGCTGCATCTATAATAGTCTTAACTTCTTGTCTTCCCAATAACTCATGTGCATTGGATTTTATTATATCTAGTAAGTGAGTTATAAGTATTGTAGATGAATCTACCACTGTATAACCTTTTAACTCTGCATCTTCTACCTTGTCACTTTCTATCCAAAGTGCTTCTATTCCAAAAGTAGGCTCAATTGTCTTTATTCCAAATATATTAAAACCTTGATTCATAGGGTCCATACATAAAACCATATTAGGCATTATCTCATATCCACCAACTACATTGCCTTTTATCTTTATATTGTATTGATTTGGATTTAATTGTAAATTATCTCTTATTCTTATAGGTTGTACAACTATACCCATGTCTATAGCACACTGTCTTCTTATTGATGCTATTCTCTGAAGCAAGTCTCCTCCTGCTGATTCATCAGCTAAAGATATTAATCCATATCCAATTTCTACTTCTATAGATTCTACATTTATTAAGTTTGTTACATCTTCTACTTCGTTTTTATCTGGATTTACCATATCAGGTTTTTCAAACTCTAAATCTTCTAAAGTATCTTTCTTTTCTCTTCCTAAAAAATAACCTGCTGCTATTGCACCTATACCCAGTGAAAAAAATGCTGGTTTAGGTAATCCTGGCATCATGCCAAGTACAATTAAAACACATCCAGTCATCATTATTGCCTTTGGTATTGCTGTTAATTGTTTACCTACTAATCCACCAAAATTTTCATCAGTAGAAGCTCTTGTTACAATTATCCCTGCTGATGTTGATATTAATAGAGCTGGTATCTGACTTACAAGACCATCCCCTATAGTAAGCCTTACATATGTTTGTGCTGCACCCATAAGAGTCATATTTAGCATTACAGCACCTATTACAATTCCTCCTATAATATTTATTGCAGTTACTATAAGACCTGCTATAGCATCTCCTTTTACAAACTTATTTGCACCATCCATAGAACCATAAAAATCAGCTTCTTGTTGAAGTTCTTTTCTTCTTTTTCTAGCAGTTTTATCATCTATAACTCCTGCATTTAAATCTGCATCTATACTCATCTGCTTACCTGGCATGGCATCTAACGTAAATCTAGCTGTTACTTCAGATACTCTTCCAGAACCATTAGTTATAACAACAAATTGAACAATTAATATAATTAGGAATATAATTATTCCTACTACGTAATTTCCACCTACAACAAAACTTCCAAATGCCTCTATAACTTCACCTGCATATCCCTGAGTTAGAATCAATCTAGTTGATGAAAGATTCAATCCCAGTCTAAATAGTGTTGTAACAAGTAACACTGTTGGAAATATAGATAAATCAAGTACATTAGTTGTAAATAATGTCATTAATAAAATTAGCACAGATAAACTTATGTTAATTGCCAGTAAAATATCTAATATAAATGTAGGTAATGGCACTATCATCATAAGAACAATTCCTACAACACCAAAAGCCACTATTACATCCATATTTTCCTTTAGATTAAACTTATTCATTACTTATCCTACCTTTTTGGGACTTTGTATCTATTTTTGATTTTATATACTGCTACTAATATTTCTGCAAAAGCTTGATACATGTCCTCTGGAATTTCTTGGTCTATTTCTACTTGTTTATATAACAACCTAGCTATAGGTTTATTTTCTATTATAGGGATGTCATTTCCCTTTGCTATTTCTCTTATTTTAAAGGCTAAATAGTCTGCACCTTTTGCCACTACTACGGGAGCTTGGTCCTTCCCTTTTTCATACCTTACTGCTATAGATAAGTGGGTCGGATTGGTTACTATTACAGTGGCACTTGGGACTGCTTGCATAGTCCTTTGAGATGAAATTTGCCTTTGCTTTTGTTTTATCTTAGCTTTTATTTCTGGGTCTCCCTCTGCGTTTTTATATTCATCTTTAACTTCTTGTTTTGTCATTCTCAGTTGCTTTTTATGGCTATATCTTTGATAAAAGTAGTCTGCAACTGCTATAACTACCATAGCTATACAAATTTTACTTAATATGGAATATACTAAATCTTTAACTGTATACATTAAACTAGGTAGGTATATATTACCTAGCTTTAATATATCTAAGTAATTATCTTGAAAAAATGTATATCCTATATAAGCTAATACAGATATTATTGCTGTATCTTTTATTAAAGTTGATAAGCTTCTCATAGAAAACATATTTTTAAATCCACTAACAGGATTTAATTTTGATAAATTTGGTTTCAAAGTTTCTCCAGTAAACAAGATTCCTACTTGAAATAAGTTAGCTACTACGCCTAAAACCAAGAATGGAATAGCTATTGGCAAAAATGTCTTAAAAAAATCCATTAATCCCACTATAATTAAGTTTTCTAAATTTGAATAATTTATGTTCATATAAAAATTCACATTTAAAAAATAATTGAGTGAAGATTTAAGTGTATCCACTACATATGAAAATAATGTAGGAACTAATAAAGTGAATGCAAATAGAGTCATTGCAACGGGTAATTCTCTACTTTTTGCTATATTACCCTTTTTTCTTTGTTCACCCTTTTTCTTTGGAGTAGCTTCTTCTGTCTTATCTGTTGAACCCATAAAAAACATTGGAGCCAGAGCAAATGTTCCCTCATACATCTTTGGTATCTGACTCAGTAAATGACTTATCTGGCTAACAATTAAAGGTATCGATATGATAAATAAGGCTATACCAACCAATATTTTTAATGGCATACCAACTATCATTACATTTAACTGAGGAACACTTCTTGATATAAGCCCTAAGATAAAATCTGCCATCAGCAGACAAAGCACGATAGGTATTGCTATTTTGAATCCAGTTATAAAGCACTGTACAAATATGTTTATTATATAGTCTATATTATTATCTACAAATGATTTTCCTATTGGAATTAACTCGAAACTATACCTTATACCTCGAATTAAAATATGATGTCCATCCATGCTAAAAAATATCATTAGCGCTGTCCAGTTCATAAGATTGTCGATTAAAGTTGTCTGAGTCATTGAGTTTGGGTCAAACATATTAATCATTGACAATCCCATCTGTTGGTCCATCATAGAACCAGCCATTCTGATACTATAAAAACACAGATTAGTTATATATCCAAGTATAATACCTGTTATAGTTTCATTTATTCCATATAACGTAAACATTATAATATTATCTATATTTGCAACATATTCAATTTGCATAGTACTTGAAATCAGTATTGATATAATGATTGCAAAAATTGACTTAAATAAAGCAGGTGTACCAGCTGGAAATAGTATTCTCAACGTTCCAAAAAAGGCTACTATTCTAATAAATACAAAAATCATATGTACCCTACCTACTTAGTTATAAGAGATATCATATTAAATATCTCAGAAGTAAAACTAATAAGAGTATGTAACATCCAGCTTCCACCAATAGCTACTACTAAAAGAATTGCTATCAGTTTTGGTACAAAAGTCAATGTTTGCTCCTGGATTTGAGTTGTAGCTTGAAACACACTAATTAAAAGTCCAACTACAAGAGAAACAATTAGTACTGGAGCTGCAATCATAGCCCCTGTAAACATTCCATTTTTAAGAACACTCATTATCATAAATTCACTCATACTATTTTTCTCCTATCCAAATCCCAATATCAATGTTTTTACTATCAAATTCCAGCCATCCACCATTACAAATAATAGCAACTTAAATGGTAATGATATCATAACTGGAGGCAACATAAACATCCCCATAGACATTAGAACACTTGCAACAACAAGGTCTATTATCAAAAATGGTATGTATATTAAAAAACCTATTTGAAAAGCAGTTTTTAATTCGCTTATAGCAAATGCTGGAACTACAACAGATAATGGTATATTTTCACGAGTTAATTTTTTTTCTTTTAAACCAGCTTGTTCCACAAATAAGTCTAAGTCTGTTTGTCTAGTTTGCTTCAGTAAAAACTCTTTAATAGGTCCTTCTGCTTCCTCCATAGCTTTTTCCATAGTAATTTCTTCTTTAATATATGGTTGTAATGCCTTTTCGTTTATTTCATTTAATACTGGTCTCATTATAAATATTGTCAATACTATTGCAAGCCCTACCAAAACTTGACTTGGAATTGCCTGCTGTGCTCCTAATGCTGATTTTAAAAATGATAAACTTATGACTATTCTGACAAAGCTTGTCATCATAAACATTACAAATGGTAAAAACATTAATGCAGTTAGAAATAAAAACAATTGCATTGAACTTGTATATGGTACATCAGCCAAAGGTAATTTTGATAATAGTTCCATTTACTTATCTTCCTTTTTTGTAAATTTTCCAATATATCTACTGAAATCATATTTTGTTTTAATTCTTTCTATTTTAAAATCTTGGATTTTAAAATTTCTTTCTTTAATATCATCTTCTATTTTTGATATTTCTTCCTTGGTCAAATCTTTTATCTTATTCATACTAGAAGAAGAAGATGCAACAATGCATCCTTCTTCACCTATCTTCAAAATTATTATGCTATTATTTTTATTTATACTTACAATATCTAATATTTTTACATATTTATCATTGTATTTTTTTAATAAACTTCCTTGGCTAATTTTTAAAGATAAGACTATCAATATTAAAATTATTGGAATACATATTAATATCTTTAATAAATAAAGTATCATGTCTTACCATCCTTTATTGCACTACTATATTTGTAAAATATATATTTTGAATTACATTTCCACCTAGGTTTGTATTTAGTGTATTTTTTATCTCTTCTTTTATGTTATTTAAATTCTCAGCAGCAAAATCATCTGCTCTTTTTGCCATAAGGCAATTTATGATATTGTCTCTAATTAAAGGTGTATTTTTTTCTATATCTTTATATGAAGAATCATAAGATACAGTTATTGATACTTTTAGATATCTTACACCTTCATCAGCTAGTTTCAATACCATTTCTTCTAAATCAAGATTTTCTGTTTTTATTTCTCCTTTATCTTTTCCTGTTGGAATAAATGAGCTTATAATTTTAGTAATTTGCTTATTTCCACCTTCACCTAATATAAAAAATCCTGCTCCTGCTGAGAAAATAATTAGTATCAAAATAATTAGAATAACTTTTTTATTTTTGAACAAATCTCTTCCTCCTAGTCGATAGTTATAAGTATATTAACTCTTCTATTCTCAGCTCTCCCTTTTGCTGTTTCATTTGAAACCAAAGGCTGATACTCTCCACATCCTGTTGCTGAAAACAGTTTAGGGTCCATGCCCTTTTCTTCTACAAAGTATCTTACAACGCTTACTGCTCTACTAGAAGATAAATCCCAATTGGATTCATGTGTACTTGATTTTACAGGTACATTATCAGTATGACCTTCTATAACTATCTTATTTTTCATCATTTTTATCATGTCATATACTTTATTGAGAGTAGCTTTACTATTGACTTTTAACTCCGAAATCCCAGAGTCAAATAGTATTGAATCATCCAACTCTAGTAAAATCCCTCTGCTATCATCCTTAACTGTTACACTATTTTGTAAATTAGAATTATTAACCTTATCTTTTAAATCTTGTTCTAAATTTGACTTATCACTTTTATCCACTAAAGTACTATCTATTGGTGATTTCTCACTTGTGCTTGAACCTGTACTAAACATACTTATTCCAGAAAACTGACCTTTTAACGCATTTGATATGTTTTTGAATTTTTCCATATCTACAACTGATGTAGCATACAGTAATACGAAAAATGTAAGAATCAGTGTTATGGTATCAGCATAGGTAGCTAGCCATGCATCTGGATTTATATCATCCTTTTTCTTATTTTTTTTACGCCCCATTACTCATTGCTCTTTCTGTATTTTTATTGGATTTTGTAAACTGTAATCTCTCACTTCTTGAAAGGTATGTTGCTAAGCGCTCTTCAACCACTATACTGCTTTCACCAGACTGTATGCTTATTATTCCTTCAAGCATCATTTCCTTCACATAAACTTCTTTTTCTGTTTTTTCATCTATATTATATGCAATTGGATTCAAAGCGATATTAGCAAGTAAAGAACCATAGAATGTTGTAATTAATGCCTTTCCCATCCCAGATGCTATTAAGTCTGGAGATGTAAGGTCTGATAGCATTTGTATAAGACCTATTAAAGTCCCCAGCATCCCAAACGCAGGCGCAAAAGTACCCCAAGTTTTAAATATCTTAGAATACCTGTTATTTGTATCTTCGATAAAATCTATCTCCAATTCTAATATAGACCTTATCTCATTTACTTCCAAACCATCAATACATAACTCTAATCCTTTTTTCATGAATGGGTCTTGTATTTTCATAACATCACTTTCTATTGATAGAAGACCTTCTTTTCTAGCTTTTTTAGAAAGTGTTTTAAATTGATTTAATAAGTCTAATTTTGATACACTCATTGTCTTAAATGAGTATTGTAGTGCATTCTTTATAAGTTTTATATCATCAAAAGTAAATGTAATCATTAAAGCTCCAAACGACCCAAATACTGTGATTAATATTGATGCAAAATCAAAGAAACTTTTTAACCCTGAACTACTACCTTTTACTGCTCCAAATAAAACTAATACTGTAGATAATATTAGTCCAATAAATGTCAGTGAATCTGTTTTTTTCATTATTTCTCGCTCCTAATATAACCTACATTTATTTTCCTTTTGTACTTTACTACTTTATCTACTATCTCGTCTACTGACTCTTTTACAAGGTTTTTTTCCCCTGTTGTAAGTAAAATTCTACTCTCTGGCACGGAGTCGATTCTTACTATAAGGTCTGAGTTTAATATGTAGCTTCTTCCATTTAAATCGGTTACTCTTATCATAATATGTACCTACTATCTCTTAAGACTTATTATCTCTTGTAGGATTTCATCTGATGTTGATATTATTTTGCTGTTTGCTTGGAAAGACCTACTTGCTATTATCATTTCTGTGAATTCTTCTGCTATGTCTACATTGGAAGCTTCTATTGCTCCTTGTATTATTGTTCCTGTAGCTCCTGCTATTTGTGGGTCTCCTGAGTTTGCTGATGGTTTACATAAGTTTCCTCCCTCTGAATCTAGTCCTGCAGGATTTTGGAATGCATATGTTTGTACTTTTTGAATCTTACCATCATTAATATTTAAACCAGATGCATCTCCTACTTTTTTACCATCAGGTATAGGATATACAAACTGTGTTCTTTGACCATCACTTAATAAAAATTCTACAGTACCATCCTTTGATATATTGTACTCTAGTACATTTTGGACTGTTCCATCTTTAGGACTTACGCTTTGAAGTGGTATTACAATAGGTTCTTTTCCTTCTGCAGTAGCATTTTTAGTAAATTCACCAGTAGCAGCATCATACGTACCCTTATAAACCTCGCCTTGTAACATATACCCATCACCATTTACAAGTCTTCCACCTTTGATATTTTGCAAAGGTCCAGCTGCTGCTTTAAATCCTGTATCTAAGTTAAAAGAACCATCTCTTGTATACATAACTGTTCCTTGCCTTACTACTGGAAGATACCCTTCTCCATCTATCATTAAATCTGATGGTCTATTAGTTGGTTGTACATTTCCTTGTATCATATCTTTATTTATACTTGATATCTTACTACCTACACCTACTTGTCCTAAGTTTGTTCCTCCTAATGCGGCTGTTGGAGCACTTGCATATAATACAGTTTGATAAAATGAATCTGTTATTCTAGCAGAACTTTTCTTAAAAGCAGTAGTCCCTGCATTTGCTACATTGTTACCTATTACATCTAGCTTTGTTTGATTTGCTTTCATTCCACTTACACCTGAATACATTGCTTTTATCATGAATATACCTCTTTTCTAGTTTAATATTATATTTCTTCTGGAGAACTTTCTTCTTCACCTGATTCTGGAGAATTTTCTTCATCTGAATTTGTGTTTACTTCTCCTATTTTAAGTAATTTTTCATACTTAACATCTACAGTTTTATCACTGCCATCTACTTTCAGTTCTAAGTGTACCTCTCCATCTTTTATGTATGTGGACTTCACTACACCTACAATATTTTCATCTTCTTTTTCTTCTCCAGATACCTCTACTTCTTTACCAATTAATGATGTTGCCATGCTTAATGCAGAATTTATTAGAGTAGAGTTGCTTAAAGCTAAAAGTACATCTAACTTATCATTCATAGCAGACATCTTTTCTAAAGTCGCAAACTGAGCTAATTGTGATACATACTCTGTTGGATCTTGTGGATTCATTGGGTCTTGATTACCCATTTGTGCTACAAGTATTTTCATAAATAAATCTTTATCAGCATCATCACCTTGTCCTATAATTGGAGTTCCATTATCTGTCACTGTTTGATTTCCTTTACTTCTAACTTGTTTATTCGCAATATCATTAATATTTCTTTCAAACTGGCTTAAGTTATTTGACCTATAGTTTCCTTGAGTACCTGCTAAGGCTGTTGCTACTCCGTACATACAATACTTCCCCCTTATTAAGCTAATAAATCTACTCTATCATCATCAATAATATTTTCTTTAATCTCATCTTCTATAGCGATATTGTTACGCTTATTATTTGTACCCTGCTTGTCCATATTTTCTTGGTTATTTTGTCTATTCTGCTGTTCAAATGCTTTATCAAAAGTATCTGATGTATTTCTATTGTCACTATGCATTTGCACAGATACATCTTTTATGTTTACATTTGTAAGTTCAAGATGTTGCTTTAAATCTGTAATATTTTTATTTATAGAGTCAAATACATCTTTATTAAAAACAGTCACAACAGCTTTCATACTCTCACTATCTTTCAGTAATTGTATATTCATATCTCCCAATTCTTTTGGTCTTAATTTAATGGTTAGCTCTTGTATATCATTTGTTTTCATATGTTTGATAGCTTTAATAGAATCGTCCATAACGTTTGATTCTATATGTTTTAAATTAACATTGTCATTTTTAGTTTTGTTTATATCCATACTTTTATTTATTACTTGGCTAAAGTTTCCGCTCTTATTTCCATTAGCCCCTGCTAGTTTTTCCAAAATATCAGAACTATCATCTCTTTGTTTATTTAAGTTAAGATTATCCATTCTATTACTATTAAAATTGTATAAGTCTATGCTTTTAGTATCCTCTTCTGTAGTTTTACTAATCACTTCAAAGTTCCCATTAGCATTATTGTCTAAAAGCTCTCTTAACTTCATCATATCTAAATTTTGCACATCATCAGATTTATTCATATTATCCTTATTTAACTCTGGGTTTTGGTTTGCAATCTTATTCAACAGATTTTTATTAATCTTAAGCTCTTGTTTCAATTCATCTGATATACTTAGCTTTTCTATATTACTTAACATAGAGCTTATATCTTTTTCTTTTTTATCATCATTATTTAAAATATTTAACAATTGTTGTAAAATTTCATTAATCTTACTTCCATCTTTTTCATATGTACTTTCATCTTCTAAGTGATTACTCTTATCTTCATCTAAATGACACTCATTATCACTATTTTCCGATTTATCTGAACTAACATTTTGATTATTTGTTTCTTTTCTATCTTTAACTGGTTTATTGTCTATTGCTTTGTATAAATTGTCTTCAAATTTATTTTTTTTCACATCTTTATTCTTAGATGAGCTTTTTTTATCCCCAATATCTTTAATAACATTATAAGAATCTGCTTGTATCTTCATACAATAATATCCTCACTTCCTACTATTCTTATAGAACTTGTCTATTTCTTAAATAACTCATACTTGCAAACTCATCATTAGTTTTTTGTTCCTTTAGATTTTCTTCTCTATAATACTGTCCATACTTTTTCTCTTTTAGTTTTTCTAAAGATTTTCTTTCTATCTGTTTGTCTATAAGCTGTTTTCTAGCTTTTTCAAGTTCGTTTGTCGACTTATCTAGTTCCTCTGATAAATCCATTATAGAGTTATTTAAAGCTAACAAATAATTAATAGTTATCTTTTGTTTCTGAATACTATCGTTGTCTTTACTTATAGAATACTTATTATAATTATTTTCTAAGTTTTCCAAGTTATTCTCTATATCTATTTTTTTTTGTTGAATTTTAGCAAATTCCATTTTTATCTTTTCTTCGTCTTTCATTTTTAAGTCTAAAACTTTCTGTAATCTAAACTTAAAATTTTTATCCAATTTCATCACAACCTATTCAAATATTTTTTTAAATTATTTATTCAAATATTCTTTTCAAACTACTTATAGTTTCATTAAAAGAACTTTTTTCATTTATCCCTTGTTTTAAAAAGTTGATAATATGCTCATGGTAGTAGATTGCTTCATCTATTTTTTTATTGGTACCTGAAGCATATGCACCTATATTTATCAAGTCTTCTGCTTCTCTATATTCAGATAACATATCTCTTGCAAATGATGCTATTTTTATATCTTCTTTTGAAGCAATCTCATTCATAAGTCTGCTTAAACTGTTCAAGACATCTATGGAAGGATAATGGTTCTTATTTGCCAAATCTCTAGATAAAACTATATGACCATCAAGTATTCCTCTTGTCGTATCTGCTATTGGCTCATTAAAATCATCTCCATCAACTAATACTGTATAAAATGCAGTAATAGAGCCTTTATCTGATGTGCCTGTTCTCTCCATGAGTTTTGGTAAAATTGCAAATACAGATGGTGTGTATCCTTTTTGAGCTGGTGGCTCTCCTATCGCTATTCCTACTTCTCTTTGTGCCATAGCAAATCTAGTTACTGAGTCCATCATAAGTATTACTTTTTTGCCCTGGTCTCTAAAATACTCAGCTATTGCAGTAGCAGTAAGAGCTCCTTTAAGCCTAACCAGAGGAGCTTTATCTGATGTAGCACATACAACAACAGATTTTTTCATTCCCTCTTCTCCTAAATCTTTATCAATAAAATCTAGGACTTCTCTTCCTCTTTCGCCAACAAGAGCAATTACATTTACATCTGCTTTTGCATTTCTAGCAATCATACCTAGAGTTGTACTCTTACCTACTCCACTTCCTGCGAATATTCCTATTCTCTGTCCTTCACCACAAGTAGTAAATGCATCTATTGCTCTTACACCTGTTTCCATTATATTTCGTATTTTTTTTCTCTTCATTGGGTCAGGAGGTTCATTATTCAAGTTGTATCTATCCCCTAAAACAAGTTCTGAGTTGTCTATAGGATTTCCAAGACCATCAAGCACTTTACCTAGTAAATTATCACTACACATAACACTTAAAGGTATCCCCTTAGAAATAACTTTACAACCAGGTGCTATTAATGTTAGCTCTCCTAATGCCATTAATATTACTTCTTTATCTTTAAAACCTACTACTTCACAATTAACTGGTTTGTTGACTTGATTGTATATAACACATAGCTCTCCAACAAAAGCTTTTATTCCTTCAACTTCTACAGTAAGCCCTATTATCTTCTTAACTCTACCCTCTGATATAGTAAGCTCTAAATTTTCTATTTTCTTATTTATTTTGTCAAAATCTATAGATATATCAGTTTTATACATACTTTATTCACCAAGCAATTCTTCTTTTAGTTTTTCTATAGCACAATCAATACCAACTATTATTCTTCCATTTTCCTTTTGTATAATAGCATTTCCTTTATCTATACTATCATCTGCAATAACAAATACACTTGACTTTAATGATGTTTCTTCTTTGAATATTTCAAACTCTTTCTCTATATTATCTTTATATAAAGAATTACATCTTACTATGAATGAACTGCTTCCTTCATAATCTTGAATAATTTGCTTTAATAAATCACTCATAGATTCTTCATCTTCAAAATGCTTTTTTAGGGCAGAACTAGCCATGTTAATAGCAAGTCTTATAATTTCTTTGTTTTTTTCCTTTATGTACTCAGTCATTTTCTCATTAGCTTGTAATAAAATTAAATTTGCCTGATTTCTTATAAAATCTGCTTCATCTTTAGCTTTTTGGGTATATTCATCATATGATTCTTTATATCCATCCTCATATCCATTTTTTTGACCTTGGCTATATCCTTTTTCATAGGCTTGTTTTTCTATATTTTGTGCACTTGTTTTTGCTTCTTCTAATATCTCATTCTTTTTTAGCTCGGCAGATTCTATAGCTTCTTTTATTACTTCATCTCTAAATCTACAGTCATTCTCTTCATTTATGTTTGGTTCTCCTACTCTAGCTTTATCTATTATAGATAAATCTAGAATTCCTTTATATGATGCTTTTTTACTTTTAATAATTTTATTATTCAACAAAGTCATCACCAAAATTCCTTACAATAGTTATGGCACCTTCTCTTTCAAGTTTTCTTACACTGTTTACTATTTTTTGCTGAGCACCTTCAACTTGTGCAACCTTTATGACACCAACCATTTCCATTTCTTCTTTAAGCGCTTCTGCTGCTCTAGAAGATTGATTTCTATATACAGCATCTGAAATTTCATCATCCACACCTTTTAAAGCATAGACTAAATCCTTCATAGTTACTTCTTTTAGTACTTTTTGTATGCTCATATCATCTAATTTGACAATATCTTCAAATACAAATATATGAGATTTAATTTGGGCAGCTAAAGCTGGGTCTTTTTCTTCAACAGTACTCAAAATATTCTTTTCTGTTTTTCTATCAGAATTAAGCAATATTTGAACTAAGGTAGCTATTCCGCCATAATCTTTAAAATCATCACCACTTATTGAATGTAATTTATCTTCTAATGAATTTTCAATTACTTTTATAACTTCTGGAGATATTGTACCCATTGAACTTATTCTCATAGCTACCTCATTTTGTAAATTAAGATCTAAATGCGCTAAAACTTCTGCACCATTTTGTGGTTCCATATGTGCAAGTAAAATAGCTATGGTCTGTGCACTTTCATTCCTAAGTATTTCTAATATCTTCTTTGCATCTAGATTTATAATATGTTTAAAAGGCTTTGTACTTGTATCCATTGATATGCCTTCAAGTAATTTATTTGCTTTAACATTTCCCAAAGCATTACTTAGTAATTCTCTTGCATATTCTAGTCCACCTTCTATAACATAATCTTTTGCTTTATTTATTTCTACAAACTCTTTTAATATTTCTCTTCTTTCTTTTGAAGCTATCGAAGAAATATTTGCAATTTCCAAACCTATTTTTTGAACTTGTTTATCTGGAAGGCTTTTTATTATATCACTAGACACAGTTGGTCCTAATGTCATTAAAAGTACAGCAGCTTTTTTTAAACCTTCGCCTTCTATTTTTTCATTTTGCTCTTTTTCATTTTCACTTATATCACTTAAGTCAAATGCACTAACATTTGTAATTTCTGTGGACACATTCTATCCCCCTTACTCATTTAACCAAGTCTTTATTATTTCTGTTACTTGGTCTGGTTTTTCTTCTGCATACATTTTAACAGCTTCCTCTAATGTCAATTCTGGATCATCCCCTAATAGAGGATTATCTTTTTTATCAACAGTACCAGAATTAGCACTATAAACTTCATCCTCATAATCCATATCTTCTTGTTCACTTCTCTTCTTATATATTAAATATCCAATGGCACCTACTGCAACAACTACCACTACTCCAATAACTGCCTTCATTATATTAGCTTTGAAGCCTTCTTTTTTAATCTCTTCCAGTTCTTGTTTAGCCTCGGCTTTTCCTTTAGGGTCAAAGACCATTGAAACAACACTAAGAGTATCTCCCCTCGCTCCATCCATACCTATAGCATTATTAACAATATCTTCTACATCAGCTTGAACACCTTTAGCTATTTTTCCATCTATAGCAACAGAAGCTGTCAATCTTTTAAGTTCTCCTGGTGCAACTATCGTATGAGTTTCAATCTTACCTGTCTCATATTCAAAGCTCTCATCCAGACTATCTTCTGTGTTAGTGCCATTTTTATTTCCTTGATTATTCATATTAGCATCTACACCTTGGACATTATTTGTCGCAGATTTAGATGAATTTTTTGACCTTGTTTCTTTTATTGCAACTTTATCAGGGTCAATCTTTATTTCAGTTTTTTCAGCTGTATCAAAACTTAAATCAGCATTTACTGTAGCTTTTACTTTGCCTGTCCCAAATATTGGTTCTAACATTTCCAAAATAGACTTTTCTAATTGTTTATTCAATGCTTGTTCAGATGCCTTATTTTTATCAACACTAATACCACCATTTATTGGTTGATTATTTTCATCAACTTCTTCATCGTCTAAGATACCTTCTGATAATAAATTCATCTTATTATCAATAACTTGAACATTTTTTTCTGGTATATTTGTAACACTTCCTGATACAAGTGCCATAACAGATTTTATTTGATTTTTTTCTAAGGTTGTTCCTGGTTTTAACATTAAGTAAACTGCTGCACTTCCTGGAACTGCCTCTTTCTCAAACACTGATGATTCTCCAAATGTTATATGTACTCTAGTATCTTCCACTTGTGGAAAACTCTTGATTGTTTTTTCTATTTCACCTTGTATGATTCTTTGCTTCTTAATTTGAAACTCTTCATCAGTAAGCCCTATAGATGAACTATCATCCATTAGTGCAAATCCTTTAGAACCACCTGTAAGACTTGGAGCTAACTCCAGTCTCAATTTATCAACTTCTGTTCTAGGCACATAAATTGTGCTTCCTTTTACCTTAGTATCTATCTTTCTAGACTCTAATTCTGCTGATATATCTGCAGCATCTTGAACATCTAGTTCTGAAAATAAGACTGCATACTTATTTTTACTTGCAGATATTGCTGTAAATACTAGCGCTAAACATATAGCAACAATCCCTATACCTAATGCTATCTTGGTCCCTTTTTTTAAAGAACCTATTTTTGTCCTAGCTTTAGCAACTTGCTCCTTAATCTTATTTTTAAAACTGGTTATCATTGATTATTACTCCTGTTCAAAAGGCTAAATTTGTACTTTATTCATTTCTTGATATGCATCATGAATCTTGTTTCTAACTTCTATTAGATATTGCATAGATAGTTGTGCTTCTTGACCTTTTAACATAACTTCATGCATAGAAACATCTTCGCCTTTTATAAATTTTTCTTTCATATTATCTGCTGTCACTTGTTGAAAATTGACTTTGTCTATAGTATCTATTATTACATCTTCAAAATTCTTTTTTTCTTCTTTATTATTAAGATTTAATGGTTTTATTTCTCCAACTAAATTATCTAACTTTGCACCTTGCATTAAATTGTTAATTTGTGTAATTGGCATAATTTATCCCTACTTTCCTATTTCCAAAGCTTTAGATATCATAGACTTCTGAGCATTCAGTGTATCTATGTTGGAATCATATGCTCGTGAAGCTGTTATTAAATCTGTCATTTCAACTAATATATTTACATTTGGATATTCTACATATCCATTTGGCTTTGCATCTGGATGAGCTGGGTCATATACTTCTTTAAGAGGTGATTTGTCATCTTCAACAGATGTGACTTTTACTCCTAACATACCTAATTTATTATCATAGTTTTCTTCAAATGAAACAACTTTTCTCCTATATGCTTCTCCATTTGGACCTCTTGTAGCATTTATATTAGCTACATTTGATGATATGATATCCATTTTCAAACTTTCTGCTGTTAATCCACTAGCAGAGATTTCCATTCCACTGAACACACTCATCTTCTAGTTACCTCCCACCTATTATTGATTTAGTCATTGCGATTTTGCCATTTGCAAAACCTATTAAAGCATTATATTGCAGTGTTGTCATTGCTTGCTTTACTTTCTCTTCTTCTATATCTACATTATTGCCATCTACTCTTAACCCTTTGGAATTGTCTATTTTTTCTTCTATTTTTGGCATGGCCTCATTTAATGTTTCTTCAAAAGTTACATAATGTTTTTTGTAACCTTCAGTATTTATATTTGCTATATTATTTGCTATTGTTTGACTTCTTAGATTAGTTGCATCTAATCCCATTTTTATAATGTCATATGTATTCATACTCACCCCTCCTCAAAATATATTTATTTGATATATTTAATGATTAAAAAAATGAAGTTGCTATATTACAAAAAATGACTTCTTTGTTCATTTAAATCTATTGCAATTCTATTACATTAATATAATAACGAATTATTTTAGTAAGAAATCTAATTTGAATTCAATTAAATCCAATAAAAATAAAAAAAAATTTTAATATGTATTTAATTTTCCCCTCATAAAGTTGCCTTTTTTTGTAAAATAGCAACTTTTTTAGATAAATTTCCTTTATTTTATATTATAATTGGTAAAATATGTTATTATGTGTATTTTCTACTATAATAAAGCAATTTTTCCACAATAAAATGACCGCCAAAAAAGCAGTCACTTCGACTAATCCTAAGTATACAAATATACTTAGGACTCTTTTTGGCAACTGGCTAGCATAGTTCGCATATACAAACCTTAGCCCCTATAGCTTTGCGTCACTAAATTTCTTTAGTTTTGCCTATTTAGTTTTAATTTAAGTATACAATAAATAACAAATTTTTTAAATATCTTTTTTATGTATACTTGAATATTTTATTTTCAAAAATTAATTATTATTAATTATACAGATTATAAATACTATATTCTCCCATATTATAATAAATTTGACTAAAATATTTTCATTTCGTAAAAATATAAGACAAACTATTCCTTTATTCTATATTTTTCTATATATTTCAATTTTATTTATATAATATATAAATGTCTAAAAATATTAATTAATGAATTTTAACTAAATTATATATGAAAAATTTATTTATGATATTATTACAATTTATTTAATATTCATTTATGCTTTTAATTACATAACTAACTTCTTCATCCTTCATACCAACAAATAAAGGTATACTAACAACTTTATTTGAATAATTCTCAGCTATATTAAAAGATCCCTTTTTATATCCCAAATAAGCATATGCTTCAGATAAATGAGGAGGTATCGGATAATGTATTATAGACTCTATACCATTTTTCTTTAAGTATTTCATAAATGCATCTCGTTTTTCAACTTGTAATACAAATAAGTGCCATACATGTGTGCAGTTTTTTTCTATTTTGGGAAGTATAACTTTTGGATTGCTAATTTCATTAAGATATCTATCTACAATTTTTGACTTTTCATTTTCAATTTCATTAAGATATTTAAGTTTTACTCTTAACAGACCTGCTTGAATTTCATCTAATCTTGAATTATATCCAACAAATTTATTATGGTATCTCTTTTCTGAACCATAATTTCTAAGTACTTTCACTTTATCAGCTATTTCTTTATTATCAGTTACTATAGCACCTGCATCTCCAAATGCTCCCAAGTTTTTGCTTGGATAGAAACTAAAACAACCTACATCCCCAAATGTACCTGTTATTTTTCCATCATATTTAGCTCCATGGGATTGGGCACAATCTTCAATTAAATACAAATTATATTTCTTACATAATTCTTGTATCTCTTTCATTTTACTTGCCTGACCATATAAATGTACTACTAATATAGCTTTGGTTTTACTAGTTATTTTTTTTTCTATCTTAGATGAATCTATATTATAATATTCATTTGGTTCTACAAATACTGGTTTTGCCCCATTTATACTTATTCCCATGACACTAGCTATATATGTATTTGATTGCACTATTACTTCATCACCTTCGCTTATTCCTAATGCTCTAAAAGCAATTATCAGTGCATCTAAACCACTGGCTAAACCAACACAATATTTGCTACCTACATAGCTAGCAAATTCTTCTTCAAAATACTTTACTTCATTTCCAAGGATGTAATATCCACTTTCCATTACATCCTTAATCTTCTTCTCATATTCTTCTTTATGAACCTTAAATTGCTCTAATAAATTATTAAATTTAACTAACATAAAGTTACACCCTTACCTATCTATTATCTATATAGTTATGCTGAATTTGTTTAATCAAGATAATATTTATATGCATAATAACTAGATAATATTTATATATTTTAAAAATTCTTCATAATTTCTAATATAATCATCCTCATCATAGTATTCAGAGGCTATTGAAATTAAGACTGTTTTATCATCAAAATCAAACATTTCATGCCATACCCCAGGCCCTATATATAGTCCCACATCATTTTTATTTATAGCAATGATTGTGTCTCTTATTCCATCATAGCATCTTATCTTAACACTTCCATTTAGGCAAACTAATACTTGCTCTAAAGTTTTATGAGCATGAAATCCTCTCTTTATACTATGTGGTACATCATATATGTAATACACTCTCTTTATATCAAAAGGTATGACTTTATTTGACTCTAATGCAACTAAACTTCCTACATTCTCATTTCCAATAGATTCAAACTTAATCAAATTATACTTGTCCATAAATATACCTATCCTATTTCTAATAAATTTCTAACAAGATATCACTTTATACTTTAATTTACAATAGATTCTTGTCAATAAAAAATATGCTACATCCAATATTTTTCTTTTGGTTCTTTTAAGTCTATTTCCTCACAATTCAGAGTTTCACATAGTTCATAGATTTTACTTGCAAATAATATATCATGTATTGATAAACCTATATTGTAGGATACTATTCTTTCATCGTCATTTTCTCTTCCTTTTGCTTGTTTGCTTAGAACATCCTGAAATTCGCAGGAATACTTGTATTTATCTATATTTTCTAGATGTCTCAAATGATCATAATCATCTAAATATATTTTATCAAATAAATAATCTACATTTCCGAATCCCATAACATGTACAGGTAATAGTAAAGCACCTTTTTTAAACCATTCAAATTTTGTAAGATATTCATCTGTGTATGTAACAGTCGAAATCACTACATCTGAATCTACAATAAGCTCTTTATGTGTATCACATATCTTAAAATTAAACTGCTCATTATCCTTATATTTTTGTATAAACGACTCTGCCTGGTCTTTATATCTAAGCAACTTTATATTTATATTTCTGTTTTTAAGAGTATATAAAAGCATATTCATTATAGAAAACGCAGTTACACCTAACCCCATAATAGCAATAGTATTAAAGTCTTTTTTAGCAAAAGTATCAATTGCTAGAGCAGCCACTGCAGCAGTTCTAAAGGCTGTAATATAATTACCATCTAAAATAGCCTTTAGTTTAGCATTCTTCATATCATATAGAAATATATCTGAATTTAAACTTGGATTTCTTCCTGGCAATCTTGTAACCATTTTTATTCCACCAATCATATGATTATGATTTAAGGATGGCATTACATTGTAAAATATATGTCCTTGTTCTACCATACTTATTTTTGGTGGTAATTGACAATCCTTTTTTGTTAAAAATGATTCTTTTATCCACTCATATCCTTGCTTCTGAGAGATATTTAATGACATAATTTGCTCGTGAGTTATTAACTTCATATCTACCATGCTCCCTTATTTAAAAATTTTCTATCATATTCTCATTGTTCTCATCAAGTATTTCTATCATTTCATGAATATATTTCTTCTTCTTATTTGCATCAAATATATTATTTGCTATTCCATAAATCCTTCCACAATCTTGTCTCTCATCTTCATATAACTCTATAGTATCTCCCTCTTTTACAAGCAACAAAATTTGAGTTACATAATCTAAATTTTCTATTTTATCTATGTTATTTATCTTCTTTATTGTCCCAGGTCTTATGTATATTGGTAATGCATATACACATTTTGATAAATTCATATTGTACTTTTTTATTTTATCAAAATCAATATGATTATTCACACTAAAATTTGCAAATAGCCTTCCTATATCTAAATCTGTTATCTGTGAGATTGCCAAATAATCACATCCCCCAGGTAATCTTGGCATAACTTCAGATACCTTTATTCCATCTACGCCAACTAACATCTGAACATAAAGAGGTCCATTCTTTATATTAAAAACCTCAGTTATCTTTTGATATATTGATTTTATTTCTTCTTCATACTGGAAACAATACTTTGATGGATACAGTAATCTATCTGGTTTTCCAGCTCTCCCTTCATGTATATTTACAAGTTCTCTATCTCCAATATAAAATACATGTGATTCTCCATTATAAACCCAAGCTAGACCTTGGATTTCATCACTTTCATAGAATTCTTCAATTATTACTTGTCCATTTTGTGAAGTTTCCTTAGAAAACTTGAATTTTTCTATTAATTCATCTATATCTGCTGTAAAATAGACTCCTCTTGAACCATAGCCATCAGCTGGCTTTACTACAAGTGGAAATTTTAATCCTTGTATTTTTTCTATCTCCTTTAAGCTTTCAATTACACAATAATTAGTTGTCGGTATATTATTTTCTTTAAAATATGCCTTCATAACTGATTTATTAGTTACAGACTCAAGTTGATTGCAACAAATTACACATGGCAAATTTAATTCATTTGCAATATAAGAATATGGTTCCATCAAAGAATCTGTAAATCCAGTCAAAACTCCATCAATCTTTTTATCTATAGCTATATTTTTTATTTTATTAAAATCAAATACATCAACATCTATGGATTCGTCACATATTTTTTTAGCAGGTGTATTAATTCTATTATCACAAACAATTGTGTATATTCCTTCTTTTTTAGCTGACATAACAATATTCTCAAAGTACTTAATTGAGCCTAAAATCATTAATCTTTTCATATACAAACCTTCTTTATAAGTTAATTATTTTTATATAAAAACTAAAATACTACAGATTTACTGCAATCAAGAAATTTTATAAAATATGATTTATTACTTATTTATATTTTTATAATATGTTCTATTGCAAACACCACTTGAGCCAAAGCCTTCTTTAAATATTGCCAAACCTTCATCTAAGTATTTTCCTTTATTTAATGTACTAATTCCAAATGACAAATATTTGAAATTCCTATCTGAGGCATTTTTAATCAGATTATAGTTTAAAAATATCATTGGATAATATTTATTATATGCTGAATCTGATGCTAGATATTGAGTATGATAAACCTTATCTTGAAAATTAAATACCATACTACCACAAATCATAATATCATCAATATATACTGCATAAAATTCTACAATATCTTTTAATCTATTATTTTTGAAGTCCAAGAGTTCTTCTATTGAATGTATCAATTTGGCACTTTTTCTATCTAAACAATTAGATAATAATTCAAAAAAAGATATTACATCTTTATCATCATATAATCTCTTAAAGGTAAGATTATTCTTTAAAGAATATTTAAAATCTCTTCTTTTGCTATAACTAAAGTTTTTCAATATATTTTCTTTATACTTATTTAATTCTAAAAACATACTTAATTCATCATAAAACATGTAATCATTCTTAAATAAAAAATACTCTAACAATGAAGTATCTGCTTTACAAAATATTTTTGACGTATTTCTTAGTAATATTTTATTAAAATTTTTTTTATATAAATATTCTTCTAATATACTTGTAATAGCCTTTACATGTTTAATATCATTGAAACTACTTCCTATTAAAATTCCACCAAAGGTGCTACCTAAATGAGAAAAGAATATTTTTTCATTATTTTCATAAACTTCGCATGCAGGTATAACTGCAATTATCTCCTTACCTTTATATATCATTAGTGAATGGTCATAAAATTTACCTTCTTTATGATAATTAATAAAATTTCGAGTTTGAAGAAATGTTCCATTTATAGATTTATTTTCTACAAAATAGTCCCAATCTTCCTGAAAATAATTTTCAAATTGTTTGATACAAATATTATCCATTTTATCACCTATAACTCTTTTTATTTTCTACTACATGCCCATATAAGGCTACAAATAATTGATAGTTTTCAATTTCATCATTTTTATGTAAATTATATTTGACTTTATGAATATCAGCCTTACTATACGCTTTATCTATACAGTCTTTTATTGCAGTACAATGTTTATCTATAATGAAATGTTTTATTTTTGACTGTTTTTCTTCTAGCTTTTTTCTATGAAGACCACCAGCATTATATCTTTTTATCATATCTACAACCTCTCCAATATTATCATAGTCAAATTTATCTATAAAATCCCACATATTTGTAAAAATTGGTGAAGTTTCATTTTTAAACTTGACAGGAATTAAATCATATAAAATTGCATCTAATTTTGAAGTATGGCTTCCCACCATAAAAGATTCTAGATATATGTCTGATATTTTATATAAATCATCTATCTCCTCTATAACTCCAAAGCATATAACTTTATCATTTGTAACACTACTTAGTGTTTTCCAATAGCTATTGTTAGTATCAACACCTACAACAATAATAATAGTATTATCTGTATTTTCAATTATTGTTTTAGCAATTTTAAAGTAATTAATATCATTTACGCTATTATATTTTCTTTCACTGGCAATAGTTAAAATTATTGTTATATCATCATCCAAATCATACTTTTTTCTAATTTCAGATTTCGAAAACTGTTCTTTTTCTTTTAGTGGAATGGGTAGTATCTCAGACTTATCTATACCTCTTTTATTCAATGTAACTAGTTGGCTAACTTCGCTAAAATCAATAACAATATCTGTAATACTTGACCCTAGCCAAAAAGTACTATCATAATGGTTAACATATAAAACAGGTATTTTCCCATCCATTCCAAAAGCTACAATGGGTATTGTATCCCACATATGAACATATAAAACAATTATATCAGCCCAATCATAAGCTATTGTCCTTAAAGCCATAGCTCTTTCCAAATAGTCATTGGAGATTGAATCTAAAGATATAATTTCACCACCACTATCTTTTACTGATTTTAGCAACCAGCTTGGCAAAGTCTTTGATTGCCATGTAGTTACAAGCGAATGAATAGAATCTTTATCATTATCAATCCAGTTTTTAACTACTTTTGTATGGCCACCTGTTGGATATCCTTCACTTAAAACATGCAATACTCTTTTTCTCTTAAAATCTTTTTTCGTAAATAATTTTATATTATCTACTTTAGGTAAATTATTAGCACATTCTAATAATGACCTTTCACATCTTTCACAAGAATACAAACCAGTGTGATTAAAAACAGAAAAACAAGCAATTTTAGAAACAATCTCCAAAACAGCTCCATAATTCTTTAATTTTAACTCTATCTCAAGCTCCTCTTTCATACAATCCACAACAGATTTATTACTTTTAAGTATTGCTTTTGCTTTATTCTTATCAAATTCAAAAAAACCTTCTCTATTTAAATCAAGTTTCATGTACTCTTTTACAAATTTCATCCTATATTCATTATAGCCATTACTTATATTTGCTATCCCAGAATCATGCATACACCAAGGTTTATCTTGCTTTGGTATAACAACCTTGTAGTTATTTTTCTTAAACTCCATACTTTGTGATAAATCATAAAAATGCCATCCATCAAATTTATCTTCTTGCCATAATACATCATACTGAGTAATCATAATTAATCCATCTATAGCCATGACTTCATCAAAATAGCCTTCAAAACTATTAAATTCATAAATATCCATTCTCCCTGTATGACTATCATATACTTTTCCTACTTTATTATCAGAATCCCACCAAACTCCACTCATAGGTATATCTTTTACTCCAGCTACACCAATCATTCCTATATCAGTATTTTTATTAAATATATCTAAAATATCATATATAAAATTTTTATTAATTATAAAAGTATCTTGATGTAAATATACCTTATATTTAGCATCTACTTCTCTTATGGCTTTATTATAAGCAGATGCAATTGAACTAGTTCCTCTCAAAGCAATTGTTTCTATGTTAAAATTTTTTGGAATATCTAAGCTATTTATATATACAAGGCATTCCTCATAAAGCCTTTCATCATTTACACAGGTTATAAAACATATCTTTTCATTATTCATACTTCTTTCTTCCCTCAATAAAATTAAATATATCTTTTATATCGCTATCACTTTGTACTTTCTCACTACTATTCATAATTAAGTCATAAGCAACTTCAAATTCTCTTAAATCACATAATACACTAGTTATATTATACATTGTATCAATATTATCTCTATCTATATTTAAAGCTACCATAAACATACTTATACTAAAATCGCCTAAACCTCTATTATACGCCTCAGCACCTAATCTATTTAGTATAGTTGTCTTATTTATTGAAAACATATCAACTAAATATTCAATATCATCAATAAAACACTGTTCAGTTATATTATAATTATCAAATATATAACTTAGATTACTATCTACATCTAATTCATTATCAATTCTCATTAAAGCATATTTTAAATTGACCATACTAACACTAGAATACTTTTTAGTATCTGCATAATTAGAAGCTTTTACTATATATTGATAGCACTCATATTGTTCTCTTATATCTTCATCACTTTCTGTACATATTGTATCAATAAATCTACTATCAGTTTCTGAAAGATTCGTTTTTGTAGCACCAATATTATCTATTATGTAATTACTATCATTAAACATTTTTATTATCTCATTTAATGTAAAAAATCTTAAATGAGTCTTGTCCAAAATTCCTGAATCAGTATATGTAAAATGCCCTTGCACAAGATTTCTTAAAACAGATACATGCATAATATTTGGTATACTTGATATCAAATACCCATCCTTCTTTAGATATCTCTTTAGGTCATTGACTATATTCCATGGATTGACTAAATGTTCAAGCACATCACCCAATATTATATAATCGAAAAAGTTTTTCTTATAATCTAATTGTATTTTTTCTATATCTGCTATCAGTACATCTCCAATATTTTTTGCTAATTTACCTGCCGATTCGCTTATTTCTATTCCATATACAGATGAATTTTTATACATATTTTTTATTTCTAGGAGTGTAGCTCCTATCCCACATCCTATTTCTAAAACATTAATATTTTTCTCCTTGTTGTCATCCATTCTAGAAATTAAATCAATTCGTATCATCCCACTGTATTCTGGATTAAAGCCCCACTTAGCCTCAAATTTTCTTCTATTAATATCCATTATATCTGTATATTTACTGCGATTTTCTTTAAAAGATACACTACCAAAATGGTGTATAAAAGTATCCTGACATAACAATAACTTGTGTCCTTCTTCTAACATTCTAAAAGATAAATCATCATCTTCAAAATTTCCAGGTGTAAATAACTCATCTAAAACACCTACATTATCTAATACTGATTTTTTTATCAACATACAGAAACCAACTAATTTAACCCTATATTTCCATGAATTGATGTTAGATTTATTTATCTTTTGAGCAAATATAAACATATCCTCAATTGACTCGTAATCCACATCAATTTGCTGATAGTATGAGCATGCATTTGTTATCGGTCCCACAGCACCTATGTTATCTTGCGACCATAAAGCCTTATTCAAATTGTAAAGCCAATTAGGAGTAACGATTACATCATTATTTAATAACAATATATTTTCTCCTCTAGCTAATTCAATCCCTTGGTTACACCCTTTTGGAAATCCTAAGTTTTTGTTGTTATATACAGATTTTATATCTGATTGTTCATTTAACCAATCAACTGTTCCATCAGTAGAGTTATTGTCAATTATTATTATTTCATATTTATTTTTTGGAGTAAATTTCCTAATACTTTCAATACATAATTTAGTATATTCTATTTGATTGTATGTCAATATGATTATACTTGTAAATTTTATATCTTCATTTTCACATGTATATTGCCAATCTTTTATTATATCTTTAGATTTTTCATTAACCATTATTGGTACATTCATTATTCAAGTCTCCTATTTTTGAGTTTATCTTAAACTTTTTAAGTATTCTATATTATATATAGTATCTTCATTTTCTACATCTAATGATAATGCCTTTTTTAATATAAAATCAGCTTCATCAAACTTATTTTCAAACATATATAAAATTCCCTTTATATTTAAAATTTGTACATCATCCATAAATGTTTTTGAGTAGTCTTCTACCAATAATTTTGCATCATTTATTTTCCCATTTTCAATCATATTTTCTATACTAATAATAAAGCTATTTTTTAACTCTTTAAATTCTTGGCTTTCTTTTATATTTTCTTCAAATTCATTTATAAGTATTTTTATTATTTTATTATAAAAAGGATACTCATTTAGTAATTTCTTCAGATTACGTATATATTCTAATTTTTCATTATCATCATTTACCCTATTTTTAATATCAAGTATATGTTTAAATTCTATAGTAAATTTATCTAAATCATTACACACAAACTTTATTAATTCAAAATCACTCAGGTTACTATATATGTATTTTATGTATTTATAAGAGTACATTATATAAAGATAAAAAACATCCTTATACTTTTTGTCATTTAAACTAATATTTTCTAAAACTACTTTAGATATAATTTTATATACTCTTATCTTTTCTATTTCTAATGTATTTGGACGACTAATTATATATTTATATAACTTAAGATTAAGACTTCTTTCAAATGCTAAAAGATATTTTAAATATTTCTCTATCCATACATATTCCATTTCATAAAAAATATCTAACAAATCAATATCTTCTTCAAAAACTATTTTTATAAGATATGCATAAATTACTTCTTTTTCTTCATTGAGTATTTCTTTACACCTATCTATAGATACATATTTACTTATTCTTATCTGATTTAAAAGACCATAATTACTATCAATATCACAAAGGATTTTATATACATATTCTTTTTCATCATCTTTGAGATTATTTATAACTTCTTCTATATCTCTATAAAAACTATTTTTTTCAACCTTAGAATTTGGAACTTCTTTATAATATCTTTTTATATCTTCAAATCTATTCAATTTATATAAGGACATAAATACACTAAAATACACATTTTTCTTTTTTTCAATATCTTCAATATTATTGTATTCCGAAATTACTGAATCATATTTTTCAAGCTTATAATAAACTTTTATTAGTGTAATAATAGCTTCATCTCTAAGCCCTACTGTATCAGTATCTGAAAATAAACTATTTGCTTGTGTACTTACTTCATAATTATCTAATAGATAAAGATATCTTCTATACGAATCTATACTATTCTCATATTTACCTAAATCCACTTGCGCTTGTGCCATATAATAATATATATCAATATTATTCATATCTTTCTTAATATATTTTAAACATAATTTTTCACACTTCTTATGCTTTCCTAGATATAAATATGTTTTTACAAGGCTTGTTATCAAGTAACCAGGCGCAGATTCTAGTTCAGAGTATAATTCATAAGATTTCTCAAGATAATCTAAAGCTTCTTGATATTTTCCTAATATAATAAAATTTTTCCCTAATTGATAATTTATATATGGAGAACTTTCATTCTCTTTTAACTCTTCAAATAATAATTCTTCATTTCTTTTTACTTTGTTTATCCTTATTTCTTCATCTTCAAACAAATATCCATAATGTTCAAAATCAGCAACATTATTAAATATAGGATTTTTGTATATTGGTTGTTCATGTACTTTACCACGATATTTAAAGTCAATGTTTTTGAAAAGTCTTAGTACTGAACAATATCCATATGATTTTTTATCATATGAGTAAAGGTTTTTTAATTGTATAGAAGCAGAATTGAATTTTTTATCAAGCCCATCTTTAAAAAACCTTACAATAGTTGAAGAATCAATTAGTATTTCATCTGCATCTAATATAAGTAACCATTCACCCTTTGCATAGGATATTGATATATTTCTCATACTAGAAAAATCATTATTCCAACTATGGAAATATACATTTTCTGTATATTTTCTAGATATTTTTATAGTATCATCTGTAGAGCCTGTATCGACTATTATAAGCTCACTATCTACAGAATTTCTTAATGTTGTTAATGATTTTAAAGTTTTTTCAAGTATCTTATCTTCGTTTTTGACAACCATAACTATACTAAGTAACATATGTATTTTCCTTTCAAAGATATATTTTCTAAAAAAGAAAAGAGTAAAGCAAAGCCCTACTCTTTCTTCTCTATCTAATATACAAAATTATTTTATCCTAATAATTGTAAAACTCCTTGTGGCTGTTGATTAGCTTGGGCAAGCATTGATTGTGATGCTTGAACTAATATATTCATTTTAGATAAGTTAACCATTTCTGAAGCTACATCTGTATCTCTTATTCTTGATTCAGCAGCTGTAACATTTTCTAAAGTATTACTTAAGTTAGTTTGAGTTGATTCTAGTCTGTTTTGTTGTGCCCCTAATTTAGCTCTTGATGTATTTAATTCTTTAAGAGCTGCATCTAAACTAGATACCATTTGTTTAGCTGCTTCAGTTCCTGAAGCTCCATCTACATTCATACTTGCTATTGTAGTGCTTGTTATATTAGCTTTACTCATTATACTTGCAGTATTTACTAGTGCAACTTTTATTTCATTGTTATTATAAGTTGTACCTGCAACATTTGTTCCATAGTTAGCCCCAACCTGTAATCTTATTTCTGTAGAACTTCCATCAAGTAGCTTCTTACCATTAAATTCTATTGAACTTGATATTCTTTCAACCTCATCTTTTAATTGTGATAACTCATTAGCTATTTTATCTCTTTCCTCAGCATTATTAGTTTCATTTGAAGATTGTAATGATAGAGTTCTCATTCTTTGTAGTATATTTCCAGTCTCTTCTAATGCACCCTCTGCTGTTTGTACAACAGATATACCATCTTGAACATTTCTTCCTGCTTGGTCTAAACCTTTTATTTGAGCTCTCATTTTCTCAGATATTGCAAGTCCAGCAGCATCATCAGCAGCTCTCTTTATTCTAACCCCAGAAGATAACTTCTCCATAGATTTACTTTGAGCATTTACGTTTCTTCCCATTTGATTGTTTGCTATCAAAGCACTTACATTTGTATTAACTCTCATTATTTTACCCTCCTTAGTATAGTTGACATCCTTGTCATTTCTACTTTTAACTTTTTATATTAATTCTTCACTTATATCATCGGACAAGCTAACCTATAACTTTATACTTTTTTATTAAAAATATTTACTTTTTCTCTATTTAAACTATAATACATTGTGTTTACTTGTTTAGTAAGCTTGTACTCATGTAACTCTTTTTTTACTTCTGACAATTGTTCTTGTAAATAATTTTTTATTCTATCATCAATTTCAATTAATTCATTATCATTATAAAGCTGTATAAAATCATCTTTATCCACTTCACTTATACTATCTATAATATCTTGTCTCTCATTTATTCTATTACTTATATTTTTATACTCCTCTTTTTTAATCAAAGCTATAATTTGTAAAGATATATCTTTATATAAATTTATTTTTTCTTTTAATTTATCCATAACTAATTACCTTGTGCTTGCGAGAAATAGTTCATCTGAGAAGAATATTGATTTAATAAAGACTCTAAAGCTGAGTATTTAGCATAAAGTCTTTTTTCTTTATCATTCATTTTTTCAACTAGTCTGTTTATATTTTTTTCTTGCTCTGCAATTTGTTTTGAATATACATTTTCACTGGCAGAAGAAGTCTTTTCTATTCCAGACTTTTTAACAAATTTAGAGAATGAGCTTCCTGAATAATCATATACAATATCTTTTAGCTTTTCAAACATTCCTTTATCATCATAATTTGAAGAATATCCAGCCAAAGTTTTGTACACTTTGTCACTATCATCTATAAGAGCCTTTGAAAAAGTATCTGCATTAAATGATATTTGACCCTTTTTATTATAATTCTCATGTTCATTGATACCCAGTTTACTTAATATAGTAATATTTTTTCCATCTCCGAAAAATGCAGATTGAATATCTTCAACAAAAGATCTTAGTTCATCATCATTTCTAAGTATACCTTCTTTAGCCTTTTTTTCCCATTTTTCTATTTCCTCAGTTGTCATATCTTCTTTTTGGTCATCTGTAAGAGGTGGATAATCTTTTGGCTTTTTAGTGGTAACTAGTCCATAAACCTTATCCATCAACTTATTATAATCATCTACAAATGCCTTCATGTTTTTAGTAGCTTCTTCAGTATCAGTAACAGAAACTAGTTTAGAAGTACCTTTTGAATTTACATTGTAATCAATATTATCTATTTTAAATGAGTTCTGTTCTTTACTTATATGCGTTACTCTTCCCTGTTCATCAGTTACATCAGCTTCCATATTTTTCCCATTTACTACTGCAAATTTACTTCCACTAGCATCAGTTCCAAATGTAATACCATTATCATCAGCAATTTGTTGAGCTAAATTATCATTCCCATTTACTTTTAAATCAAGTTCTGATGATGAACCAGTCTGTTTTCTCGAAATAATCAATTCACCTGTCATCTCGCTATAAGAAGCCTTTATATCACTATCTGCACAAAGTGAATTTATCTTACTTACAATAGTACTTGTGGTATCTTGTTCAGATATTGGTATATTTACACCTCCGATAGTTAAAGAGCTTGCTCCACTAGCATTTGGTGGAAATTGTTGAACAATAGGCTCACTTGAGTTTAATTTAATAGTAACTTTTGCTGGTTCAGCCATTTGAGAAACTGCAAATTGATAATTTATTTTCTCTGCACCAGCTGACCCCTTTGCTACTATAATACTTTCATCAGAACTAGTTATTCTTGTAGCAGAGTAGGCATTTTTACTTACTATACTGTTAGGAGAGTCTATACTTAAATACTTATCATAAAGATCCTTTGATTCTTGTATAATATTTCTATATATTTCTTGCTTCCATTTAACTATTTGTTGATCTTGTTTTGCTTTATCAACTTTTTCTTTATCTCTTGTCATACTAGCTTCTATTATACCTTCCATATCAAAATTTCCTGAAAGGCCTGTAACTCTTATAGGACTTATACTTGACATATTTTTATCCCCCATCTATAATTATATTTCTAATTTATTATAAACTTCATGCCATGTATCTCTGATTTGTTTTACTATTGGCAATATATCATCAATTGTTTTGACATCTTTATTTTCATCAGCTCTTATTAATTCAGCTTTTGTAAATTCATAAACCTTATACATATCCTTTGCCCATTGCCCTGCATTTTGGTCCAATGTAACCATCAATTCTGTAAATATATTTTGAACTCTTACAAGTTCGTTATGTGCTTTTAAATAATCCTTATTTAAAAGTGCATCCCTTGATATATTAGTATATTTTACTGTCCCATCTACAAGCATTAGTAATAACTCTTCTTGTGATAACTCATTTAGTTTATCTAAATTTAAATCCATTATTTATACCTACTTCTTTCTTCTTTACTTTTTTTATCAGCTTCATGCCATGTATCTTTAATTTGTTCTATTACAGGTAACACATTATCTATTATTTGAATATCTTTTCTAATATTGGCTCTTGAAAGTTCATATCTTACAAAATCATAAACTTTGTACATATCTTTTGCCCATTGCCCTGCACTTTGGTCCAATGTAACCATCAGTTCTGTAAATATATCCTGAACTCTTATAAGCTCTCTATGTGCTCTCTGTGTATTTTTATCTATAATAGCTGCTCTGGCTATTTTTGTATATTTTACTGTCCCATCAACAAGCATAAGCAACAGTTGCTCCTTTGATGCCATAAAAACTGCATTTTGCTTGTACGAATTATAAGGATTTTCTCCATACATAATATTACTTCCTCCAAACATTTTATTTTAATGATTTTAGAATTTTTATATTTTTATTTGTGGCCTTTATATTTTCACTTTTTACTTTCTCATATATTTCTTTTCTCAATATAGTTATGTTATTAGGAGCAGATATAGCTAGTTTTATATTATTTCCATCTACTCCTACAACTTTGACTTCTATGTTATCTCCTATAAGTACTGCTTCATCTTTTTTTCTTGAAATTACTAGCATCCACCATCACCTCGCAATAGTGGATGCTTGATTGAATATTCCTCATCCGGTAATATTATTTGCATTGCAAAATTATTTCTTATATTTATTACTATAGGAGCTTTCATGTTCACAGTTGATTCTTCAAATGTCCTTCCAAGAGTGATTATGTTAAACAACATAATATCATTTGGAGACTTTATATCTAGTTTTTCAATTGTCTCTTGACTTAAAAATATTTCATATTCATTCATAATTTCAAATGGTGATACAACAATGAATCCTATACAATCTTCTTCAGTAGAATTAAATTCTTTTAGAACATCATTATTTTCTATATCTAAAAGTTCATATTCTCTTAAATCTTCAAATCCTAGTATTCCTTTTTTTAATGTAACCTTCATCATATCTGTGTTATTTTACTATATGTAATCTAATATAGATACATTAAATAACTTTCCTCCTGTTTGTAGTGAAGCTTGATAAGTTAACTCTGCTGCCTTTAATTGAACAAGCTTTTCTCCATAATCTATTTCCTCATTTTGTGAAAGAATATCCTTTAACTGTATCAAACTATCATCATTTTTCTCCTTCATAGCCTCTACTGTATTTGCTTTTGTTCCATATATAGACCTAACATTTACTGTATTTTCTATTAGTTTCTCCATATCCCCTAGACAAGTTGTTGTCAGCTCTTTTATAGCATCGGCATCTGGATTTGCCAATTTTTTTGATATGTTATTTAGCTCTTTAAATGGGTCAGCCTGTGTTGGGTCAAATCCAAGACTACTCAATTTAACATTGTAATCTACACTTATTCCTTGAGCTATGTCCATACTTAAAGAATCATTTAATTTATTAAGATTTATACTAGAATTAAACTTTAAACTCACTGAGCCATCAGCATTATCTATACATTCAACAGGTGGTATACCTGTATTTGAACCTGAAAATATATATTTCCCTTCATGTGTTGCATTTAAAGCATTTGCAATTTCTTTCATTTTTTCATTAGTTTCTTTACTAAGGGTTGTTAGCTCTCCCTCTGAATATGCACCATCACCACTTGCTACCAAAGTTTTCTTTATATCTGATAATAATTTCCCCAGTTGGTCTAATGCAGTATCAGTAGTTTCTAACCAATCACCTGTATCTTTGCAATTCTCAACATAAGTCTCCATAGTTTTTATTTCACTCTTTGAGTTCAATATTTTTATTGCTTTATATGGATTATCTGATAATTTGTTTATTTCTTTTGTTGTATTAACTTGTCTATTAACCTTATCTAATCTTTGTAGATTATCTTGTAGCGAGTTTAGATAACTACTAGACATCATACCTGTACTAACTCTCATTATAGATTCCTCCTGCTATTAAATTATTCCATTTATTACAACATCCAACAGTTGTACAGCTGTTGACATAACTTTTGCACTAGCTTGATAGGAACGTTGTACTTTTATAAGTTCTGTCATTTCTTCATCTAAAGATACACCTGAAACACTCATTCGTGAGTTATCAATATTATTTATAATTTTACGTTGATTCACTTCATCTTGATTTACTTTTTGAGAATCTAAACCTACTGATTCTGCAAAAGCTTTATAGTGATCACTTATTGTACTTACTTTTCCACCAACTACCCCAATATCTACTTTTTCATCCTTTAACTTAGCAATCTTTGAAGCCTCATCAGCAGTAAGCTTTAATTCGTTTGGGTTACTCTTTATAGCTGGATTTACCTTTATAATATCTTCACCAGCTACATTTGAAGTTATAAAAAAATCTGTTACTGTTATTCCAGCAGAAGTATTATAAACATCGTTTATCTGTTTAGCTAATCCATCAGATACATCTTTTAAATCACTTTTATATGTATCAACTTTGCCATGCATTTCAAACAAACCTTGTAAGGTTCCTGATACACCTGTTTTCCAAGTTCCATCCGGATTTTTTAGTTCATTAAGTTCTAATTTACCATCTGCAAGCATATTTTTAACATCACTATTTTCAAGGTCTAATTTAAAACTTAAGTCATCTAATATTCTATCTCTTTCATCAAGTAAATCATTTGGAGTAGAACCCGAGCCAGATATAACATCAATAGATTTATTCAAATCTTCAAGACTTTTTAACATATCATTTATCTGCTTTATTTCAGAATTTATATTATCATCTATATCTCCTTTTAATTTATCAAGCTTCTTATAACTTTCACTTATTAAAGTTGCTAAATTTGATGCATTTTCTACCACGAGACTTTTTTTACTGTCACTATTTATATCTTTTGCTAATGATTCCCATCCTTTAAAAAAGTCATCTATACCTGCAGATATACCATAATCTGATGGTTCATTTATTATAGTTTCTATAGTATTATAATAATCATACTTTGAAACTGTCTTACCATATTTATGAGCTTCTGATCTAAATTGATAATCATAAAAACTATTTCTAGCTCTTGTTACATCTGTTACATGTACACCTGTACCCAGCTGACCTCGTCCAATTGCATTATTCAAGCTAGGCATATACATTGGGCTATTTGTAGCAAACTCTGTCCTCTGCCTAGAATAACCTTCGGTGTCCAGATTACTTATATTATGAGAAATTGTCTGTATTGCTTTTTGATGCGCATTCATGCCCGAATTAGCTGTATTTAAAATGGAAAATAATCCTGCCATATTTCTCCTCCCAATATCTATTTTCTAATATTTCCATAAGAATTATAAGTTGTAGTTTGTTTATCAACTGGCTTTATAAAATTAATCATTTTTTTCGTAAAGATAAGTTCTTTCTTTATTAGAGAATCATTTGACTCTTGTTGATTCTTAGCCAAAGCAATAATACGCTTAAGGTCTGCATATATTTCTTTTAAATATTCATCATTACTATTTTCAATAACTTCACTCATTGAGACATTATCATTAAAAATTTGTCTTCTTTTTATCTCTATAGATGCAAGTTCTCTACTGATATCTTCTAGTTTAGTATTTAACCTATTTAGATTTTCTATATCTTTTACAACTATATAATCAAATTGTTCCTTTAATAACTCCATCATATTACTAAGTATCTTTTTTTCTTCATATATTATAACTTTTAAGTCTGTAATCATGACTTTATCCTCGCATATCCTCTATCATTTTTTTTGCAATTTCTTCTGGCTTTATTTTGTAAGTTCCATTTTCCAACGCACTTTTTATTTCCTCTATTTTTTTATTTCTAATAGTCTCATCACTCATACTTGATACACTTGCCATTTCCTTTGCAAATTTAGATAGTTCTATCTTGTCTGTTTTACTGGTTTTTTGAACTTCTTGAACTTTTTTTACATCTGACGTATTTTTTAGATAATTATTTATTACAATATTTGAACTCACATTTTTAATATCCATAGTTTCACCTCCAAAATTACATTCTTATATTTTAATTATCGCTCAAAAAATAAAAATATTTATATGATTCGAACATATTTTAAAATTTTTATAAAAATATCCCCTTAGCTAAACTCATACAGAATAACCTAAAGGGATACTATTTAAAATGTTAATTTATATCTGAATCTTCTATTTTAGATAATCTTATAGATAATTTTTCATTTGTAATAATACTTTCTCCATAAGCAAACAATCTATCATTTGCATATATATCTAATTTTTCATCTACATTCTTATTTAATTTTATTATAGAGCCTTCTTTTAAATCTAATATGTTTTTTATTGTTTCTGTTGTTTTTCCTATAGAAACAGATACATTTACTTTTGCATTAAAAACATTTTGATTTTCTTCTATAACTCCAGTCTTTTCTTCTATTAGTTGACCAAAATTCAATTCATATATATCCTCTTTTTTGTTATTCATAAAACTTTTCTCCTCGTATAACCTTATCTATACATGTCTATTAACAGGCCTTGTATCATATCAACAGTAGAGACAATATCTATGTTTTCTTTTTCTTCACTAAGTAACTTACTAGTCATATCCTCAAGTTTATTATCAACAATCTTTACATTTTTGTAATATTGATGCTCCCAAAAACTACTATTTTTATCGAGTGAATACATATTATCTACAACAGATTTTAGATATTCTTTTACAGCATTTTTATACCTATTAATGTCTCCATAATTTTGAGTAAGTACAAGCCTTTCTCCAGCCTTTTTTACACTTTCAAAATTTCTTTTTATATCCTCTAATGAAGAAGATTGTTTTACGAAACCTAAGCTATCAGAAAATTTATTATTTTCCTTTGTTTTTTTCACTTCTATATTTCTACTTGGACTTATGTTTAGCTTATCTATATTTATACCCATAATAAAGCCTACCCTCTATAATATTTCATAACCTTTGGAATATAATTTTGTGTTTCTTTTGGCATTTTATATAAGTCAGAAATTGATTCCACCCCTCTGCTTTTCATCCTTCCAGGACCACCATTATATGCCATCAGCCCCATTTCTATGCTACCTCCAAACATATCTATATATTCTTTAATATGTCTAGTTCCTGCATCTATATTTTGTTCTATATTAAAAGGGTCTGTAACACCCAAGTCTCTGCAATTTTCTGGCATAAGTTGCATAAGACCCTTAGCTCCAGCAGAAGAAACTGTATTAGGATTAAAATCTGATTCAACTTTAATTATTGCCTTTATAAGATTTGCATCTATGTTATATTTTTTTGATGCTTGCTCTACAGCATTTTCAATTCTTGTCTTTACACTTTTATCTTTTGTATCAACATCTATAAATCTACTAGTTGTATTATTTACTACATTATCAAGCTCATTAAATAAATTTTCAGAATTAGATGATAAATTGTATCCATTAGAAGTCTGTTGATTATTTTGTGATATTGCTTTTAACAAAGTCATCATAATCATGTCAAATCCAGATGAATTATTATATGTACAATTACACTGATTTGTAGTGTTGCTACCAGATAATTGAGTCAATGCCAATATATTAATTAGTGAACTTATATCATTCAATATAAAACTCCCCTTTCTAAACTTTATAAACTTCAAAATTAAACTGATAAAATAGCTCTCCACCAATATTCATGTTCTACATACCATTTAACCGTTTCTCTTATACCTAAATCAAAATCATATTTCGCCTTCCAACCTAGCTCATTTTCTATTTTAGATGGGTCAATAGCATATCTTAAATCATGACCAGGTCTATCGTTTACATAGGATATTAAATCTTCAGATTTACCTAAAAGATTTAATATAATTTTTACTACTTCTATATTACTTCTTTCATTATGACCACCTATATTATAAATTTCGCCTATATTACCTTTATGTATTATTAAGTCTATAGCAGTGCAATGGTCATATACATGTAACCAATCTCTTACATTTGTTCCATTACCATATACTGGCAAGTTCTTATCCTCTAAAGCATTTAGAATCATGAGAGGGATTAATTTTTCAGGAAAATGATATGGTCCATAATTATTTGAACATCTAGAAATTGTTATTGGCAATCCATATGTTCTATAGTAAGAATTTACTAATAAGTCTGCTGATGTTTTAGAAGCAGCATAAGGCGAACTTGGATTGACAGTAGATTTCTCAGTAAAAAATAAATCCTTTCTATCAATTGGCAAATCCCCATATACTTCATCAGTAGAAATCTGATGGTATCTTTTTACTCCATATTTTACAGATGCATCCAAAAGCACTTGGGTTCCCATAATATTTGTTTGTATAAATAATTCAGGATTCCTAACTGACCTATCTACATGGGATTCAGCAGCAAAGTTGATAACCATGTCAAACTTTTCTTCTTCAAATAACTTATATACCTGTTCTCTATCTGAAATATCTCCTTTAACAAACCTATAGTTAGGATTGTCTTGTATTTCTCTTAATGTTTCCAAATTACCAGCATAAGTCAACAAGTCTAAATTAACAATAAAATAATCTACATACTTATTAAGCACATAATGTACAAAATTACTCCCAATAAATCCTGCTCCTCCAGTTATCAATATTTTTTTCATATTTTTCTCCTAAATTTTAATTCTAATAAACCTCTATACAAATCTCTTTAAAACTTTTCTGTTTTTTGTCCTTTTCTGACAATAATATTTTTTCAATTTCTTCTAAAGGCCAATCAATTGATACTTGCTTATCATTCCACAGAAAACCACTTTCAAATTCTGGATGATAATAATTTGTACATTTATAAGTAAATACTGCTTTTTCTGATAAAACTAAAAATCCATGTGCAAATCCTTCTGGAATATAAAATTGCTTTTTATTTTTATCAGACAGTATTACTCCTTCCCACTCTCCAAATGTTTGTGAATCTTTCCTTAAGTCAACTGCAACATCGAAAACTTCTCCCTCTATAACTCTGACTAATTTTCCTTGAGGATATCTAGTTTGAAAATGCATTCCCCTTAAAACGCCTTTTCTTGAACTGGATTCATTATCTTGAATAAAACACATATCAAGGCCCTGCTCCATAAAATCCTTTTTATTGTAACTTTCCATAAAATATCCTCTTTCATCACAAAACACATTTGGTTCAACTATATATAATCCTTCTATTTTTGTCTTTATAAATTTAAATTTTCCCATTATAACAAACTCCTTAATAAAATTTATAATAAATTTTATTTACCATAATTACATATCTTCACTAGCTAAATTTAATAGATATTGACCATACTCGGTTTTTATCAGTGGTTTAGCTAATTTCATTAGTTGTTCTCTGTTTATATATCCTTTTGTATATGCAATTTCTTCTAAACATGCTATGTACAATCCTTGTCTTGTTTGAACCACTTCTACGTAGTTAGAAGCATCTAATAGACCTTTATGTGTACCAGTATCAAGCCAAGCCATACCTCTTCCTAAAAGTTCTACCTTTAATTTTCCTCTTCTTAAATATTCATTATTTATCGAAGTTATTTCTAGTTCACCTCTAGCTGATGGTTCAACAAACTTTGCTATCTCTACAACATCATTATCATAAAAATATAATCCTGGTATAGCATAATTAGATTTAGGTATTTTAGGTTTTTCTTCTATCGATAATACATTAAAATCTTTATCAAATTCTACAACTCCAAATTCATTTGGATTGCTTACATGATATCCAAATATAGTTGCACCACTTCTTTTAACTGCATTCTCTAATCTTTCACTAAACCCATACCCATAAAATATATTATCACCTAATACAAGAGATACACTATCATTTCCTATAAATTCTTCTCCTATTATAAATGCTTCTGCAATCCCATTTGGTTTTTCCTGAGTTGCATATGTTATTTTAAGTCCTAATGAACTTCCATCTCCAAATAGTTCCTCAAATGCTGTTATATCTCTTGGTGTAGATATTATTAGTATATCTTGTATCCCTGCTAACATAAGAACTGACATAGGGTAATATATCATTGGTTTATCATATATTGGAAGTGTTTGTTTTGATATACATTTTGTTATAGGATATAGTCTTGTTCCAGACCCTCCTGCTAAAATAATTCCTTTCATACTTTATTCCATCCTTAAAATTGTTTTTGTCATATTATGATTATCGGATAAATAAAAGAAATATTTATATTTTATACAACATCTTATTTTATTTTATACAAGTAGTATATTTATTTTCTGTCTCTATCATATACATTTAAATACTCTTCAATAGATTCTTCCCACTTCCTAAATGAATTTAATCCAATTAATTTCAACATAAAATTATCCAATACAGAATATGAAGGTCTTTGAGCCTTACATTTAAAATCTTTACTTTTAATTTGATTTACTTTTATATCTATATTTTTTAATTCAAATATCTTTTTTGCAAAATAATACCAACTACACTCACCTTCACATGTCGCATGATAAACCCCATAATGTTCTGTTTCCATAATATTTATTATAACCTTTGCTAAATCCACTGTACTTGTTGGACTCCCAAATTGGTCATCAACAACATTAACTTCTTTGTTTCCTTTAGAAAGTCTTATCATAGTTTTTACAAAATTATTCCCATCACCATATAACCATGCTGTTCTCAATATAAAGTATTTATGTGAGAATTGTTCCACAAATTTTTCTCCCATAAGTTTACTTTTCCCATACACAGACTTGGGCTCAGTTTTATTGTCTTCTATATATGGATATTTAGAAAAACCATTGAACACATAGTCAGTTGATATGTGGACAAGTTTTGCATTAACTTTATCTGATGATATGGCTAGATTTCTTACTCCTAATGCATTTATTTTATATGCAATCTCTATATTATCCTCACATTCATCAACCTTCGTGTATGCTGCACAGTTTATAACTATATCGGGTTTATTATACAATATAAAATTATCTACATTAATTTGATTAGATATATCTAAATCATCTCTTGTTGTAGCTAATATAGTGTATTTTGGTTGATTCATACTTTGATTGATTGATTTTAATTGGTTAACCAGCTCTTTTCCCAATTGACCATTAGACCCTGTTATTAATATTTTCATTAATCGTATTTACCTCCAATAAATATCCAATTCTGCTTAATAATTAATTATAACATAGCTTATATTTTGACTTGAGTAGAATGTATTATTTTTATATAAATAAAAAAGAGATGTAATATTGAATGATTATCATCATATTATTACATCTCTCTAAGTCTAAATATTAAAAATATATATTGTAATTACCAATTAAATATCAAGACCTTATCTAAAATACTTAACTCCAGATTCAAATATCATTTGGTCTTTTTCACCTATGATATTCTTATATACTGCCTCACCAATTCTCTCAGAATGTCCCATCTTACCAAACACTCTACCATCAACACTAGTTATACCTTCAACAGCATAGAATGAACCATTTGGATTAAATTCAATATCATAAGTAGCCTCATTATTAAAATCAACATATTGAGTTGCTACTTGTCCATTAGCAATTAATTCTCTCATAACTTCTTCACTAGCAACAAATTTACCTTCTCCATGAGAAACTGCTATATTGTGAATATCACCAACATTAGTTTGAGCCAGCCAAGGAGACTTATTAGAAGAAATTCTAGTTCTAGCAATCTTAGCTTGATGACGACCAATATTGTTGTAAGTAAGTGTTGGTGCATTTTCACTTTGAACTCTTATTTCCCCATATGGAACTAATCCTAATTTGATTAATACCTGGAATCCATTACAAATACCTAGCATTAGACCATCTTTTTTAGTTAAAAACTCATTTATAGCTTCTTGTACTCTAGGATTTCTAAATACAGTAGCTATAAATTTACCAGAACCATCTGGCTCATCACCTGCACTAAATCCACCTGGTAACATTATTATTTGAGAAGATTTTATCTCATTTACTATTGTATCTATAGAATCTTCTATATCTTTATAAGTTAAATTCTTGAATACTCTTATATTTGCATTAGCTCCTGCTCTTTCAAATGCTCTTGCAGAATCATATTCACAGTTTGTTCCAGGGAATGCTGGTATAAATACTCTTGGAGTAGCTATACTTAATGATGATTTTTTAGCCTCCCCTTGTGATATATAATTTATAGTCTCTATTTTTGATTTTACTTCTTCTGCTTTAGTTGGGAATACAGGCTCTAAAGTACTACAATGTGCTTTATATAATTCATCTAATAAAAGTTCTTCACCTTTGATGAATAAACTAGCTTCTTTAACTGTACTTCCAAGAATCATGTAATTATATCCATCTAACACATTTAAATCATCATTCGCTAATTCAAGTACTATATTTCCATAACTAGCTTCAAATAATTTATCATCTGTAAGTGCCTTTTCAGCTTCTTCACTAAACTTAAATCCTACTTTATTACCAAAAGACATTTTACTTATTGCTTCACCCACACCTGCAAATCCTAATGCATATGTTGATAAAACTTTATTTCCATGTATAAGTTCTCTTACTTTATCCAAGTTTTTCTTTAATTCTTCAAAATCTATAACATCATTTTCTGATTTATTTACACATAACATTACTACTTTTGAGTCTGCTTTTTTAAATTCTGGAGATACTACTTTTCTAGCATCTACTGTATCAACAGCAAATGAAACCAAAGTTGGCGGAACTTCAATATCTTTAAATGTACCAGACATACTGTCTTTTCCACCTATAGCAGGTATCTCAAATTTACTTTGTGCATAGAATGCTCCTAAAAGTGCTGAGAATGGTTTACCCCATTTTTCTGGATTGTTACCAAGTTTCTCAAAATACTCTTGGAATGTAAGTCTTGTTGTACTGTAATTTCCTCCAATAGCAACCAATTTACACACAGATTCTACTACTGCATATAAAGCACCATGGAATGGACTCCATTTTCCTACCTTTGGATTGTATCCATAAGTCATTATTGTAGAAGTATTAGTTTCTCCACCAAGTACTGGTATCTTAGCAACCATACCTTGAGTTGGAGTAGCTTGGTACTTTCCACCAAATGGCATAAGTACTGTATTGCCACCAATTGTATTATCAAACATCTCAACTAATCCTTTTTGAGAACAAACATTAAGGTCAGATAATACTTTTGTAAATTTATCTTTCATACTTGCACATTTAACGTCTTTTACTATTTCATTAGAGTTAAAGAATGTATTTTCTTCATCTACTTTAGTAACATGGACATCAGTAGTTTGTTTTACTCCATTTGTATCCAAAAACTCTCTATTTATATCTACAATTGCTTTTCCATTCCAGAACATTCTTAAATATCCTGTATCAGTTACTGTAGCTACATGTGTAGCTTCTAAGTTTTCTTCTACTGCTAATTGTATAAATTTATCTTTATTTTCTTTTTTTATAGCCACAGCCATACGCTCTTGTGATTCTGAAATTGAAAGTTCAGTTCCATCAAGTCCATCGTACTTTTTAGGCACTAAATCTAAGTTTATGTCCAAACTATCAGCAATCTCACCTATAGCAACACAAACCCCACCTGCTCCAAAGTCATTACATCTTTTTATCATTTGAGCGACTTCTTTATTTCTAAAGAATCTTTGTATTTTTCTTTCGTTAGGAGCATCTCCTTTTTGAACTTCTGCACTACAAGTTAAGATTGATTCTTCACTATGCTCTTTAGATGAACCAGTTGCTCCTCCACAACCATCTCTTCCTGTTTTTCCTCCAAGAAGAACTATCACATCTCCTGCTTCAGGTCTTTCTCTTACTACATTTTCTTTTGGTGCTGCTGCTATAACTGCACCTATTTCCATTCTCTTTGCAACGAAGTTTTCATCATATACTTCTGCAACTTGTCCAGTTGTAAGACCTATCTGGTTACCATATGAACTATAACCATGAGCAGCTTCTGTAGTTATTTTTCTCTGCATAAGTTTTCCAGGTAAAGTATCCTCTAAAGTTGTTCTTGGGTCAGCACTTCCTGTAACACGCATTGCTTGATAAACATAACTTCTTCCTGATAATGGGTCTCTTATAGCTCCACCTAGGCAAGTAGCTGCTCCACCAAATGGTTCTATTTCAGTTGGATGGTTATGAGTCTCATTTTTAAACATTACTAAATATTTTTCCATCTTACCATCAACTTCAACATCTACATTTATACTACATGCATTTATCTCTTCACTTTCATCTAAATCATTTAATTTTCCATTTTTCTTTAATTCTTTTACTGCAACTGTAGCTATATCCATTAGACATATATCTTTATGTCTGTTCACATATACATTGTCTCTTGAGTTAAGATACATTTGATACGCTTCTTTTACTATATCATTAAACTTACCATCTTCTATTTTTACATTTTCTATTTCAGTCATAAAAGTAGTATGTCTACAATGATCAGACCAGTAAGTATCTAGAACTTTTATTTCTGTTATAGTTGGGTTTCTTTTTTCTGTATCTTTAAAATATTTTTGAACGTGTTGTAAGTCTCCTAAAGTCATTGCTAATCCTTTTTCACTTACAAATGTTTTTAGTCCATCTTCATCTAAATCTATAAACCCATCTAATACTTCAACTGTTGTTGGTATTTCAGTTTCCATTTTTAATGTTTCTGGTTTTTCTAAAGATGCTTCTCTACTATCTACTGGATTTATACAGTAATCTTTTATTTTAGAAAACTCTTCATCAGTTACTTGACCTGATAATATATAAACCTTTGCTGTATTAATAGCAGGTCTTACACCTTGATTTACGATTTGGATACATTGAGCTGCCCAATCACCTCTTTGGTCATATTGACCAGGAAGAAATTCTATCGCAAATACTCTTTCACCATTTAACTCTGGTATTTCTTCATAATATACTACATCTAGATTTGGTTCAGAAAATATTGTTTTTGCTGCATTTTCATAAACTTCTTCTGATATTCCCTCTACATCATATCTATTTAATATTCTTAAATTTTCTATATTGCTTATGTGTAAACTTTCTAACAAGTCTTTTTTTAAAGCTTTAGCCTCAAGGTCAAAACCTTCTCTTTTTTCAACTAGTACTCTTCTAACCATTGAGTCTTTATTTTCAGTATTCAACATACCTTATCCTCCATTTTAGAAAAATTATCTTCCTATGTCTGTTCTATAGTGCATTCCTTCAAAGTTTATTTTCTTTATATTCTCATAAACTTTTTCTGCTGCGTCCTTAACTGTAATTGATTTTGCAGTTATACCAATTACTCTTCCTCCATTAGTAACTAAATTACCATCAAGCATCTTAGTACCACTGTGGAATACTACTATATCATCATCCAGGTTTTCAAGACCAGTTATAATTTTTCCTTTTTCATAACTGTCTGGATACCCTCCTGATGTAAGCATAACACATACTGCTTCATCATCACTATAATTTATTTCTATATCTTTTAATTTATTATCCAATATAGCTTCCATTATCTCATGTAAATCTGTTTCTAATCTAAATAAAACAGATTGTGTCTCAGGGTCTCCAAATCTTACATTGTATTCAAGTACTTTCTCTCCATCTTCAGTTATCATAAGACCAACAAATAAAATACCTTTAAAGTTAAGACCATCTTTTTTGAATCCTTCTAAAGTTTTTTCTAATACTGTCTCTTTTACTTTATTTGCTAATTCTTCTGTATATATTTCACTAGGTGAAAAAGTCCCCATCCCACCAGTATTTGGTCCTTGTTCATAATTATTTACTTTCTTATGGTCTTTTGCACTTGCCATAGGAACTATTGTGTCATTGTCTACAAATGCCAAGATTGAAGTTTCTATTCCTTTTAAGAACTCTTCAAGTACTATTTTATCTCCAGCAGCTCCAAACTTCTTATCTGACATCATTTCTTTTAAAGTTGCTATAGCATCTTCTCTATTTTCAGGTATTACAACACCTTTTCCAGCAGCTAATCCGTCCGCTTTTATTACTACTGGATATCCAAAGCTATCTATTTCTGATATAGCTTCTTCTAAGTTTGTATATTCTTTATATTTTGCAGTAGGTATGTTATGTTTTATCATAAAATCTTTTGAAAAAGCTTTACTTCCTTCAAGTTGAGCACATTTTTTATTAGGCCCAAAAACTCTTAGACCTTCCTTTTCAAACTCATCTACTATACCCATAACTAGTGGTACTTCTGGTCCTACTATTGTAAGACCTATTTCATTTTCTTTTGCAAATTTTAAAAGTTCTTCTATATTAGTATCACTTATATTTACACATTCTGCTACATTTGCAATTCCTGCATTACCTGGCGCGCAATAAACTTTATCTATATTCTTTTCTTTGCTTAGTTTCCAGCATATAGCATGCTCTCTTCCGCCACCGCCTACAACCAATATCTTCATAATATCCTCCTTAGTGTTTGAAGTGTCTTATTCCTGTAAATACCATAACCATATCATACTTATCACAAGCTTCTATTGAGTCTTTATCCTTTATAGAACCACCTGGTTGAACTACTGCTGATATTCCATATTCATGAGCTAATGTTACACAATCATCAAATGGGAAAAATGCATCTGATGCTAAAACAGCTCCTGTAAAATCTTTATCTTTGTTGTTTTCAAGAGCATTTTTTAATGCCCAAATTCTTGATGTTTGCCCACAACCTAAAGCTAAAGTTTGACCATTTTTTACTATCGCAATTGCATTTGATTTCATATTTTTTACTACTCTCATACCAAATTCCATGTCCTTAAGTTGTTCATCTGTTGGTTTTGCTTTTGTTACATTTTCACTTTTTTCTGCTAAAGTGCTATTTCTATCTTGTATTAATAATTTTCCATCTAAATATTTCATTTCATATGGTTGTAAACTATCTTCTATCTTAGCTAATTTTAGTATTCTTAAATTTTTCTTTTGTTTAAGTACCTCTAAAGCTTCTGGCTCAAAATCATATGCTACTACTATCTCTAAGAATATTTCATTTAATTTCTCTGCTGTAGCTTTGTCTACAGTAGAAGTTATTCCTACTATTCCACCAAATATTGAAACTTTATCTGCTTCATAACATTTTGTATATGCTTCAAAAGCATCTTTACCTAATCCCACTCCACATGAATTAGCATGTTTTATAGCTACTGAAACTACTTCTTCGCTATCTTTAAATTCTCTCATTACTTCTAAACATCCATGTAAATCGTTTAAGTTGTTAAAAGAAAGTTCTTTACCGCCTAATTGCTCATAGTTTAAGATTGGATTTTTTGCATTTGATTGTGAATATAAGAAACCATTTTGATGTGGATTTTCTCCATATCTTAAAGTTTGTTCTTTTTGGAAAGTTAAATTTAATATGTCAGGATATGTATCTCCAACCTCTCCAGCAAAATAACTAGATATTAACGCATCATATCTTCCTGTAGTTGAGAAAGCTTTATATGATAATTTTTTTCTGTCTTCTAATGTCATTGTGTCTGTTTTTAATTTTTCTATTATAGAATCATAATCTTTTATATCTACTACTACTATTACATCTTTATAGTTTTTAGCAGCAGAACGTATCATAGATGGGCCACCAATATCTATGTTTTCTATCATTTCATCGTGGCTTTTTCCAGCCTTTAAAGTTCCTTCAAAATCATATAAATTTACAGCTACTAAATCTATTGAATGTATTTTGTGTTCATTTACAGTTTTCACATGAGAGTCTTTATCTCTTTTGTAAAGTATCCCACCATGTATATATGGATTTAATGTTTTTACTCTTCCATCTAATATTTCTGGGAAGTTTGTAACATCTTCAACTTGCATTACATTAACTCCATTTTCTTTTAATGTCTTGAAAGTATTTCCTGTAGATATAATTTCATAATCTAGCTTATTTAACTCTTTAGCAAATTCTACTACACCTGTCTTATCAGTTACACTTATTAAAGCTCTCTTACTCATTTATAAACACTCTCCTACCTTGAAGTTTTAATTTATTTTCACAAAAAAGACTCAAACTTTCTATTAAAATCCTATGTTCAACTTCTAACACTCTTTTTGCAAGTGTCTTTGCATCATCATCTTGATTAACCTTAACTACATCTTGCATTATAATTGGTCCAGTATCAGCACCCTCGTCAACAAAATGAACTGTAGCTCCAGTTACTTTGGCTCCATAATCTATAACACCTTGATGAACTCTTTCTCCGTAAAATCCAGCTCCACAGAATGAAGGAATTAATGATGGATGTATGTTTATCATTTTGTTTCTAAACTCATTAACCAGCTTTGGGCTGATTATTTTTAAATAACCAGCCAAAACTACTAAATCTATTTTATTTTCTTTAAGAATTTCTATTATCTTGTCTTCATTAGATTCACAAATTGCCTTTATGTTATGATTTTTAGCTCTCTCTAAGCCATAAGCATCTTGCTTACTTGAGATAACTACTTTAACCTGACCTTTTATTTTTCCAGATTCAGTTGCATCTATAACTGCTTGTAAATTTGTTCCCCCACCAGATATTAAAACTCCTATATTTAACATAATTCTACACCTTCATGACTCTCTACTACTTCACCAATTATATATGCTTTATCTTCTAATAATTCACTGTATTTTTTATCTACATAAGCAGCATTGTCATTTTCTCTATTGTTTATAAAGTCTACAACATTGTTAGCATCTTCTTTATTTACTATTAAAACTAGTCCAATACCCATGTTGAAACTTTTGTGAAGTTCTCTCTCATCAACAGCATTAAAACCTTCTATCATTTTAAATATAGGAGGCTTCTCCCAAGATTTTTTATTGATGTCTAATCCTAATCCTTTAGGTATAACCCTTGTTATGTTTTCTATAAGCCCTCCACCAGTTATGTGAGCTATAGCTTTTATATCATGTTTAGCTAATACATCTAAAGCTAATTTAACATATATTTTAGTTGGTGTTAAAAGCGCTTCCCCAACTGTCATTCCTAGTTCTTCAACATATTGTTCCATCTTATAGTTGTAAGTTTCTAAAAATATCTTTCTTATAAAAGAAAATCCATTACTGTGTACTCCACTTGAAGATATACCAACTAATACATCTCCTGATTTAACACTGTTTCCAGAAACAATCTTTTCTTTGTCTGCTATACCTACAGAGAATCCCGCTAAATCATAATCATCATCTCCATACATACCAGGCATCTCAGCAGTTTCTCCACCAATTAGTGCACAACCAGACATTTTACAACCATCTGCAATTCCACCAACTATTTTTTCTATATGCTCAGGAACTAATTTCCCAAGAGCTATATAATCAAGGAAAAATAATGGCTTTGCTCCTTGACAAATTAAATCATTTACACACATTGCAACTAAATCTATTCCAACAGTATCATGCTTGTCCATCATTTGAGCTATTTTTAACTTAGTCCCAACACCATCTGTAGATGCAAGCAAAACTGGTTCTTTCATTCCCACAAAATCTTTTAAACTGTATAATCCACTAAAGTTACCTAAATCTCCAACTACATTTCCATCATAAGTCCCTTTTATTTTACCTTTTATAAGGTCTACTGCTCTATTTCCTTCATCTATATCTACACCTGATTCTTTATATGTTAACATGAAAGTAATTCCTCCTTATCAATTTTCTTAACTGGGTATTCTCCATCAAAACAAGCTTTACAGAAAGTAGACTTGTGCTCTGCTGCATCTAACATTCCTTCTATATCTAGGAATTTTAGACTATCACATCCAATATATTCTCTCATTTCTTCTACGTTGTTACTTGATGCAATTAATTTAGAACGATTTGGAGTATCTATTCCATAATAACAAGAGTAAGCTACTGGAGGAGATGTTATTCTAAGATGAATTTCTTTTGCCCCTGCTTCTCTTAAAGATTTTACTAACTGTTTAGATGTAGTTCCTCTTACAATTGAATCATCTACTAAAATTATAGATTTTCCTTTTATTATTGTTGAAAGAGGATTTAATTTTATTTTTACAGCTATTTCTCTTTCTTCTTGTGTAGGTTTTATAAATGTTCTTCCTACATATCTATTTTTAACTAAGCCTTCACTTATTTTTAATCCACTAGCATTTGCATAACCAATAGCTCCTGGCCAACCTGAATCTGGAACTGGAACTACCATATCTGCATTTACATTTTCATTTTGAGCTAATCTTTCACCACATTTAATTCTAAATTCATATGCATTTACATTGTCTATAGTTGCATCGTTTCTTGCAAAGTATATGTGTTCAAATATACAACTCTTCTTAACCGGCTTATAATTTTCTGAATAAAAATATGATTTTAATTCTCCATCTTTAACTATTATTATTTCCCCTGGCTCTACATCTCTTATAACTTCTCCGCCAAGTATGTCTATTGCACAATTTTCTGATGCAAATATATATTCATCACCCTTTTTACCAAGTACAAGAGGTCTGAATCCATGTGGGTCTCTAACTGCAACCAATTCTTCCTGACTCATTATTACAAGAGCATATGCACCTTTGATATAATCCATAGTCATTTTTAAACTTTCTACTATATCACCTTTGTAATATCTTGCAAGTATATATAAAATCACTTCTGTATCTGAATTAGTTTGGAACATATATCCATCTTCTTCTAACATGTCTTTTAAATAATTTGCATTAACTAGATTTCCATTATGAGCTATGGCTAATTGTCTTTTTCTACAACTTCCAACTAAAGGTTGACAGTTTGAAACATGACTTCCCCCAGCTGTTGAATATCTAACATGTCCAATACCTATATTTCCTTTTAACTTAGATAGTTCACTTTCTTTAAAAACATCTCCAACTAATCCCATATCTTTTTTGTACTTAATTTCTCCATCATCCAAAAGAGCTAAACCACAGCTTTCTTGCCCTCTGTGTTGCATAGAATATAAAGAATAATATAGTTCTTTAGTTACATCTTTATTAGAGTAAATCCCTAAAACTCCACACATACATTTGCCTCCTATTTATTATTCATTCTTGAAAGTACTTCTGTATAACCTTCTACAAGGTCTCCAAGGTCTCTTCTAAATCTGTCCTTATCTAACTTTTCATTTGTATTTACATCCCAAAGTCTACAAGTGTCTGGTGATACTTCGTCTGCCAATATTATGTTTCCTTCTGAATCTTTACCAAATTCTATTTTAAAGTCAACTAACTTTAGGTTTAATTTTAAGAAAAATGCTTTTAGTAATTCATTTATTTTTAAAGTTTCTTCTCTTAAGAACTTTAATTCTTCTCTAGTTGCTAATTTCATTGCTACTGCATAATCATCATTTAACATTGGGTCACCATAAGCATCGTTTTTGTAGCTTATTTCAAAGATTGGCTCATCGAAAACTTCACCTTCTTCAAGACCAACTCTTTTGCAAATAGAGCCCGCAGCAATATTTCTTACTATTACCTCTAATGGTAAAATCTCTACTTTTTTAACTAGCATTTCTCTATCTGATAAACTTTTTATAAAGTGTGTATTTATATTATTTTCTTTTAACATTTCAAAGATTATTGTTGATATCTTATTGTTTAGTATACCTTTTGAAGATATTTCTGCTTTTTTTTCTCCATTAAATGCTGTTGCATCATCTTTATAATAAACAACATATTCATTTTCATTATCTGTAGAGTATACTTGTTTTGCTTTTCCTTCATATAATAACATTTCTGCTACCCCCTTAAATTCTTGTCGTCTTCTAGCACCTTTTGTGCCATCTCTTCTCTATATGATTTCAAATCCTCTTTTAATTTTGGGTATTTTAAAGTCATTATCTGTAATGCCAATAAAGCTGCGTTTAAACCTAGATCTATTGTAACTGTTGCAACTGGTATTCCTTTTGGCATTTGAACTATTGATAAAAGTGAGTCTAGTCCGTCCATAGTTGATGATTTAATAGGTAATCCTATTACAGGAATTAGTGTTTGTGAAGCTATTACACCTGGTAAATGTGCTGCCTTTCCTGCTGCTGCTATTATTACATCAGTATCATCTTCTATTTCTTTTAGGAATATTGAAAGTTGTTCTGGTGTTCTATGAGCAGATAATGCTCTTGCTACAACTTCTATTCCATATTTTTCAAGTAGTTTTATCCCTTCTTCTAATTTTGGATAATCTGATTTTGAACCCATAACTACTGCTACTTTCATTAGACTTCCCCTCTCCGTTTATAAGTTATTTTACATTTCAAATCATTCGTATCATTATACGAATTATACACCTTAAATTTTATATTAATATACATATATTATCAACTCTTTTTTGAAATTTTTTAAAAAAAATATTTCTTGTATTTTTTTCATTCGCCCTGTGTCGAACTATATTTATATTTTTTTGTTAAAATAAAAAATGGATAGTCTCAAGATTGATTTTTTTAATCAACTTTTAAATTTAACTCCTTTTTTGAATTTTTATATATTATTTTTTATTACTTCTTTTTTACCTTATCAACTCTTTTTTAAAAGAATGCCTGTTAAATATCATAATATAAACCTTCTTTTCTAATATTATTTATATATTAGTTAACAGTAAATCATTTTTTAGAGATGGCAACAGACTCATTATTACCAAATACTACTGAATCATATTTAACTTCACTCATTTGTATAATTATAGTCATTTCTTTTTTAACTATTTCATCGTTTCCGTAAACATCTCAAGCATCACTAGGATATTGCTCCATTGTCTTAAATAAATCATCTGACTCATAAAAATCTACTAATATCATATTAGGTTCTTTTTTCTTTATTTATTTTTTAAGCTATATTATATGTAACTTCTCCATGTAAGTCTATAGTTGCTAATATATTGATTTCAGTTGTTTCCCTCTTTTAGGATTCGTACACGATGTAAATATCATTAGTATTGATATTAAACATAAACTTAATACTTTGGTTTTATTTTTAAAATTCATTTTATCCTCCTAAAAAATTTTATGAGTTGATTAAAATTTGATATAAATAGAATATAAGATACTGTAAAAAAATGTTATGGTTATTTCATTAAAAAGGAAGACATAATATTAAAGAATAAATTACAATATAGGAGATGATTAAATGAGAATACTTTCAGAAACTGAAAAAATATCTTTAGCAGCTGTTATAAAAATGGAATCTGATGGATTACTTATGCAAAGAGCAATAAATATGTTAATATCAGATGAAGACCTAAAAAGACAATCAGAATCTAGTATATTAGCAACAGAAGGAAGAATTAAAGCTATGCAACAATTTATAGTTGAAAATGAAATACTAATTTCTGAGGAGGTATAGACAATATGAGAAATATGATAGAAAATCTAATTAAAAACAATACTTATATAGACGATAAAGTAATAATATTAAGTATGCTTGCATCTTCTAAAGCATCTGCTAATATGTACCTTAACTCTGCATTAACAAGTAGTACCCCTGAATTGAGAGCTATATATTCAGCTTCACTAACTCAAATGGTTGAAGGTCATACAGCACTTACAGAATTAAGTATTAATAAAGAATGGGTTAAGCCATATGACAAGCCTATTCAACAGTTAACATGTAGCTATAAGGAATCTCAAAACGTTATTGATTAAGCTAAATAAAATATATTTCTAATTATTTCATTTTAATTAGATAATCAAAAGGGGGATACTCAAATTTTTATTTTAAGACCTCCCCTTTTTCTAAATAATCTGTTTTTTAATAAAAAATAGATTTCCTACAATTTAAATATATAATTTTACATAGCTACTCTTAATTATTTTATATAATTCTATTACTAGTATTTGATTTACTACATACTTTTATAAGTAAAGACAATAAATCCTTATATTCCAAAATTACAAAATCAGGCTTATAAAACAATTCTTCTACTCCATGACCTCTATGATTCATCCAAACACTCTTCCATCCAGCTTTTTTAGCACCTACTACATCATTTTTATAAGAATCGCCTATATAATATGTATTTTCTCTATCTAGATTCATGACATTCTCAGCCACTCTAAAAATATTGATGTCTGGCTTAGAAAAACCAACCTCACTAGAAATAAAAATATGATTTTTGTCAACCCATTTTTCAATATTCAACTGCTTTAACTTCATCCTTTGATGCGCTGATGGCCCATTCGTTATGATTCCTATATTAATATTTCTTTCTTTAGAAAAATTCAAAATTTGCTCAATTTCTGGTATTAAAGTAATTTGTGATTGCTGATATATATACTCATCTTGAAAATTTTGAGCATCCTTTTCTGTAATAGGATTTCCTAATTCTTCAAAAGCCTTCATTATTCTATATACATGCATTTTCTCAATTGGCATCTCTCCACTCTCAGTCAAATGGAATACTTCATCACTATATTTTCTACTGCTTATATATAAATCTTCAACAGAAACACCTTTTATTGAAGAAAACAACTTATCATATGCAATATAAAAAGGTGTCAATTGGTTGTATAAAGTATCATCTACATCAAAAATTAAATTAATCAAAATATTAATCCTCCTAAATTTAATAGTGGTAAGTATAATTATAACTATAAATACCTAGTATAACAATACTTACCACTATAAGTCCTATTATTTATTTAAAATTCTTGTAGTAACACCTTTTAAATTATAACATTCTGCATAATCACGTAAAGGTCGTTTAATATGGTCTACAACAAATCTTTGACCATCAATATTATTTTTGCTTAAATTACTATAAAGCACTTCTATCTCTCTTTTAACATCATCATTGTTGAATGTATAATGACCTGCAATATCTAATATCTCATTAGATAAAACTTCATCCTTAAATATTTCTTCAGTAGTTAGATTTTTCTGTTCTCCCATTACCCACTTTCTCCAACGTCCACATTCTATAGCATCGACAAGAAGAACTTGTCTAATATTTGAAGTTTTTTCAATTAATCCTTCTTCCTTTAGTTTTCTTTCAACTTCTGCTAGTTTCAAGTATGCTCTAGTCTCTTCAGTGCCATATTGAGGAGCAACATTTGTAGCAATAATTTGAGAAGGTATATGTTCTAATAAAGTTACATCATCTAAATAATCTCCATTATGCTCTTTTAAGCCAACGCCATACTTTTTAGCCATTTGAGCTAAATCATAAGCATTCTTAAAATTAAAAGTGCCTACTTGCTCTGTTTTTCTAGTTAGAGTCCCTGTCTGACCAACTATAAATGTTGGCATTGGTAAATCTCTCTTTTCAAGTTCAATTTTTAATCTAGTTATAAATGTTTCATATGTCTCAGTTGAAGTTAATCCTCCATTTGTTTCCTCTGTCCCAACTTCATAGCCTATTTCTGGTAGGTTGAGTCTTCTTCTTTCATTTTCACAATATTCAATTAATTCTACAGTTCTTTCTAGGACTACATCTAAAGGGATTACCTTTCCCATTTCAAACGGGTCTTTTGTAGGGTCAATCATTAATAAATCAAAACCTGCCTCAATATCAGCTAAATAAGATTTTTTTCCTAATTCCATGGCTTTGTCAACAGGCAAATGGTCATTTCTTTCTTTGTCTCTTTGCCATGGGCCTCCATGATCTCTGCATAAGTAATATAAACCATCAAATCCAACTTTATCAGCTATCTTCTTAATATCCTTTGTAAAAGTTTCTTGATTCCAACCATTTACATAACCACCACCTAGTTCATCTGCATCTACTTGATTTCTGCTGGCAATAAACATTAAAGGAAAATCATCATCTTTTGCTAGTTCAAAACTTGCCTGTAACAAGTTTGGTGACATAGGACCAATTCCTAAAAGTGTTGCACTTTTCCCCTCTTCTTGTAAGTCTAGTAGTCGTTGTACGACAGTCTTTATTGGTAATTTTTTCATGACTATATCTCCTTTTATTCTATTTTTAAGATGTATTTAATAGAATTAATATCAAATACATCTTTATGTTATATGTAAAATAAATCAAACTTTATTGAAAAGTATCTTTTATTTTCTTAATTAATGCATCAGATTTTTTAATTATGTCAGAAACACTCATTCTTACAACTTTTTTTCCTTTAAATCTATCCATATTTCTAATTTCAACATCATTAGTTAGTATTACACAGGCTGCTTCTTCAATCTCTTTAGGTAACAACTCATTGTCTATTCCAGAACTCCCCTGAGTCTCAACCTTTATTTCTATACCAAATTTTTTTGCTGATAATTCAAGTGATTCAGCTGACATATAAGTATGTGCTACTCCACTAGGGCAAGATGTTACTGCTACAATTTTCATATTCTTATCTCCTTTAAAATTAGAATTTTGTATGATTATTTTTATAATAGGTTTTCATATAAATTAACAGTATTTATATCTATATATCTATAATTCTTCAAATACTAGTTCAATAGAATCGTCTATATCTTCTTCAATTTCTTCGTCTTCTTTTACATCCTTCTTTACTAATTTCATTAATACTGCAACGACTATTGCTCCAGTTATGACTGATGCAATATATCCCAATCTATTATCAACAACTGGTAATACTATCAGACCTCCCCAAGGTGCATGATTTAAACACCCCAATAAAAAGGCCATAATGTTTCCTATAATCGACCCAGCCATAATACATGGAATTACTCTAACAGGGTCTGCTGTTGCAAATGGAATCGCTCCTTCTGTAATTCCAACACATCCCATTAATAGAGAGGCTTTTCCTGAGTCTCTTTCCTCTTTACTAAATTTTTTTGGGAACAATAATGTAGCTAACCCTAATCCAATTGGAGGTATACAAATTGCAACACCAACTCCTCCCATTAAATATGGAAGTGTATCAACTTGAGTTTGGGCAAAAGTCGCAGCTACTTTATTTATAGGACCGCCCATATCAGAAGCTATCATTCCTCCTAGGATACCACCTAAAGGTATTTTAGAAACACCAGACATTCCATTCAACCAATTAGTCATCCATGTCATAAAAGAAGCTATAGGTTCTCCAATTAAAAATACAATTATACCACCTGTAATCAATGTTCCAAGCAAAGGATAAATGAATATTGAACCTAAAGTTCTCATTGTAGGTGCCAATTTAATTTTCTTTAATTGCAAAACAACAAATCCCGCTATAAATCCTGCTATGATACCACCTATAAAACCAGCATTTACTTCTTTTGCTAAATATGCACCTATCATGCCTGGAGCTAACCCTGGCTTATCTGCCATACTAAATGCTATATAACCACCCAATATTGGAATAAACAAAGCTAGACCAGCGGCTCCAATTTGATTAAGTTTAGCTAGCCATCCAGTTTCAGGAACAGCAGCTTGTCCACTTAGAGTTACTGATAGAGCAAATAATATACCTCCAGCAACTACAAATGGAATCATATATGAAGTTGCTGTCATAAGATGTTTTTGTAAAAACTTTAAAATCCTCATTCTAATCTTCCTCCCCTATTTTTTCTTTTATAAGATTATAGACTGTTTGTTCGTCTGACTCTCTAATTTGATTTCTAAAACTTTCATGCATTAACAAACGTGCAAGCTTTGATAAAATCTTTAGATGAAGATTATTTTCATTGTCTTTTGCCACAGATATTAAAAATATTAAATCTACCTTTTCACCTTCTTCTGTCCATTCAATAGATGTATCAAGTTTTCCAATTGTAATACAAGAATCCTTAACTCCAATACTTTGACTGTGAGGAAGGCCTATGCCATGACCAATATAGGTTGACAGTGTTTCTTCTCTCTTTAAAACATCTTCTAAGAATTGATTCTTTTCTTTCAGATAACCCTCTTTTGATACTACATCTACTAATGATATAATAGCCTCTTCTTTTGAAGTTGCTTTCATCTCAAATGAACATTTTACATTGACTAATTTGCTCATTCAGTGACCTCCTTCTCATATTTATGAATTAAACATTCTGCTTCTTCTTTTGTCTTTACACTTTCTAACATAGTAATAAAATTGGTTTTATAAACCATTTTAGTTAAATTAATTATTGCAGGAATTTGCTCTTTTTTATCTATACTTGCTAGACAAAATATGATTTTAACTTTCTTATCTCCAAATTTGACTGCTTCTTTGCATATTAATAAACTTATTGAACTTACTTTGACCAATGAACTATCATTACCATGTAACAAAGCAAATTCCTCATCCTTTACAGCATAGAAACCTACATTATTTAGAATATCTATAATATTATCAGCATATTGTGCTGACACAAAATCACAATCAGCAAGTATATTTGAACTAATTTTCACAGCATCTTCCCATTTTATTTCTTTATCAATCACACTTATTGTATCAATACCTATTAAATCACTTAGTTTAAGCTGTCTAGATAGCATTCTCTCATCACTATATCCTAGTTCTTGCCATATAATATTCAGTACTCTTTTTTGAGCATCTTCTTCTAAAAAATCTAATCTCTTTTTAATTGATATGTAATTGGTCAAGACATTCTTTCTTTTTATTCCTTTTTCTTCAAGTTTTAAATAATCGTTTTCTTGTAAAAAAGGATTAATCTCAATAATTGTTTTAGGTAAGTCTACTACTATTTTTGATGTTGTTACGATAAAATCTATATTTTCCCAGTCTTTGTAATCTTGTAATTTGTATGATGGAATGCTATCTACTATATTTATTTGATAGTCATTTATTAAAGTATCTTTTAATATAGCAATTACACCATATCCAAATCCACAAACTAATAATATATTTTTATAATTGTTACTTTCGTTTCTTTGTACACTTCCTAAAAAATGTATTGCTAGAAGTATTATTTCATTTTCATTTTTTATTTGATTTAACATCCTATTTTTTTGTACAGAAGTTTTGGTAGCTTCAAGTACATATTGATATTTATCTGGTATTACATGGAATAACTCTTCATAAATCTGTATATTTTGTTTGATTCTCTCTATCAATGGAGCGATATGATTAAGTAGACCTTTATAAAGAATCATATCTTCTTTAAAATCAATGTTCAGTATTTCAGACATATTATAAATTAAATCCTGAACTATTATCTCTGTACTAATTAAATCCATATCTTCATTTAAACTTGCATACTTATTTGTAAAAAATACAAAACTATTTAACAATAAAATCTGTTCTTTAGTTAACTTCTTTTGAATGATTTGTTCAAATTCTTGGTCAAATTTATTCTCAAAATATGGTTCACTCAATGAAGAAGATTCTAAAGGATGTTTTTCATCTGAATGTATGTACCATGTAAAAAGAAAAATATTTGATACATACCATGTAAAAGACTCATCATTTAGAGTCCAGCCCATTTGTAAAAGTAAATCTGTAGACCAATTATATATATCATTCAAGGAAAGTCCTTTGAATATTTTTTCGATTACCTTCACTATATACTTCTCAAACACGCTCAAATCAGATTTTTCTTTACCAAAAAGGTAAGAATATAATTTTAATATGTTTAACCTTTGTTTGTATATAGTATCTTCATCTCCATTTATTTTGAAAACTTTATCATAAGTAATAGTTATTTGATTTCTCTCTAGTTCATTTGATAAAACATTAAGGTCATTTTTAATCGAACTTCTAGAAACTTTAAACTCTTTGCTCAATTTTTCTAAGTTTAACTTATCTATTTTAAACATTGATATAATCTTCATAATAGATACTCTTTCAGTTAAGGAAAATACATAGTCATTATTGTCTATATATACTACTTGGAAATCACTTGGAATAATTAATGAGCCTTTATTCATTCTTTGTATTAGTGGTTTATTTAATGATTGCAAAAGAACATTTAGATTGTCTATGTCATATCTAACTTTTCTTTCTTCTATGCTTAACTGTTGACTAATTTCCCGGTAACTTGTCTTACTTTTATCTTTTAGAAAATTCATAATGAGTAACATTCTTCCACTTATCATACTTTCCTCCTTTCAAAATAATTAGAGTTATAAAAACAGCAAATTTTATATTATTATGTATATTTTACTTTCTTTATGTCTGAAAACAGGAACTGACTTTCTATATATTCAGAATAATACAATAAAGCTTTAACGACAACTTACAACATTTGAAAATTGTTTTTACAAAATCTGTAGCTGTCTTTTTTATTAAATATACAAATAAAAAAAGCAGGTTATATTTTCAATCATATAACCTGCTCAGATTTTTCTTTTAGATATTTAATCATTCGATATTTTTAAACTTTTTATTTTATTATCAGCATATGTGAACTCTTCAAATTCAGATATTAATAGTGGTTTAGAGAAAACATAACCTTGAATATAATCACATCCTATACTTTTTAGAAACTCAACTTGTTCTAACTCTTCAATTCCTTCAGCAATTATCTTCATACCAAGTCTTTTGCCAAGTTCAATAATAGACTCAATAACTACCTTACCACGGTCTATATTATTTTTGCTGACAAAGAATGAACGGTCCAATTTAATTATATCAACTTTAAAATCTTTTAATATCCCTAATGATGAGTATCCAAATCCAAAATCATCTATAGAGCACTTAAATCCCTTAGAATGAATATCATTTATTACATCTATAGCTTCTGGATTTTCTAAGAAGATAGATTCTGTAAGCTCTAAATCTATCAGATATGTTGGTACATTATATTTATTACATATAAGTTCATATTTTTCTAAAAAAGACTTATCATTTAAATGTTGTCTTGATACATTAACAGAAATTCTCAATACTTCTTTACCTTCTTTTATCCATTTAGAAATCAATTTGCATGTCTCTTCAAGTATATATAAGTCTAATTTACATATAAATCCACTTTTTTCGAAAAGAGGAATAAAATCACTTGGATAAATTATACCTTTTTCTGAATTTCTCCAACGCACAAGAGACTCTGCTCCACTGATTTTACCATTTTTTATATCAATTTTTGGTTGTAAACATATAAAAAAGTCTTTATCTTCAAGGGCTTTTTCCATTAAATTTGAAATTTCCTTCTCAGATATTAATCGCTTTCTTTCTATATCACTATAAAAAGAAAAATCACTTTGATGAGCTTTGTTGAAGCTTTTTCTTGCTGTATTTGCATAGTCTTGTATTGTGATTAAATCTTCATTACGATTTTCAATAGTGTAAATACCTGCTGATATTCTTAAAAAGTACGGATTTTCTCTACCCTCATTAAAATAATTTATATCAGCTTCTATTTTATACAATAACTCTAAAACTTCTAACACTGGTCTATTTTTAATAAACAAATAGAAAAGGTCTGCATCATGACGACATACAAATTCTTCATTTTTAGTAATATTTTTAGATAAAACATTATAAATATGTTTGAGTGTCATATTTCCTTTATCACTACCAAAGCAATCATTTATTAACTTAAACTCCTTTATATTTATCGCTATCATCATATAGGTATTATCTGGCGATTCTGAAATTAAGGGTTTTACTAACATACTAAATTTGGTTTGGTTAATGCCATTTGTTATATTATCTAAATATGCAATATTTTCTATTTGATTTACATATTTTTTTCTTATAGTATATAAAAGCCATGTTATAATTCCAATAATACATGTAACTATAAACGTCATTATTATTGTAAAAGAGTTTAGCTTATTAAGTTCACCAAGTACAGCTTCTTCAGGCACTATAAGAACAAAATACCAATCATTTAGACCTTTTGTAATTGGATAATAAGTTAATAAACATTTTATATCTTTTGATGATGTTATTATAATATCTCCCGACTTTTCATTTTCAAAATCATTAAGCATCTTTTGAGCCCAAGGCTCATTTATAGAATCTTTATATTTGTAACTAAGGTCTTTTATTAATTCACTGTTTTTTCCTATAAAAAGAGGGCTTCCCTGTCTATTAATAATTTCAATAGTTCCTTTTCCATTAAAATTATCTATTTTAAGAATATCATTCATACTTTCTTTATCAGATACACCTATTAAAAGGCTAGAAATCTCATGGTTATCATCAAATATAGGCACTGTATAGAGAACAAACCCTAACGATTCTATTACTTCTGAGTATTCTTTACCTTCTATTCCTTTTTTATATGAAACAGTATCCTTCAAGTCAAGTTTTTTTCCACTTAAAAACTCTGCCTTACCTTCTAAATCAATTATTCCAATGTCATAATACTTATAACTAGTCTTTCTTTTAGATAAGTACTCATATCGACTATCACCCTCATATTGTTTAATAAAATCTGCCATTATTCTTAAATCAGATAAGATAAATTTTATTTTAGAATCAACATTCATTACAATTTGTGTAGATACATCCTTTAAATAGCTTTTAGTTTGTTTATTAGATATATTGTGCAGTTTTATGGTACTGAAAATAATAATTACAAGGATTGAAATAATAAGTGAATATAAGATTATAGACAAAACTAAACTATTTTTCTTATACCTTGATAATTTCATTTTTTGTCCTCCAGGTTATAAATCTATTTTTTAAATGTATATTAGCACCTACAAATTTCTCTACTAAGAATCTATTCATACTATATTATAGTATCCTATTTCTTAATATTCAAGAATTCCATATTAACATTATGTTAATAATTCGTAAATAATATCTTTATTAATCAATCATATGAGATATAATTCTTTATGTGCATAAATATAGTAAATGGAATAAATACAATGCCTGATATCTATTAATAAAAAAAACTACCCCTAATTTTGAGATAGCTCTTTATTTTAATAATGTCTTCAATATTTCATGAATAAATATATTGCAATAGTTCTCACTTATTTTCTCTAATAACATGACAAGGATTACCGTAAGCTATAGTATTAGATGGTATTGATTTTGTCACAACACTTCCTGCACCAATAGTTACATTATCTCCTATTGTTACACCTGGTAAAATAATACTTCCTCCACCAATCCAAACATCATTCCCAATTTTAACTGGAGCTGTTATAGTTTTACAAAACTTAAATCCATCATCAGTTTTTTCTCCAAATCTATCTTTAGCATTTGTTGGATGAAAAGCTGTATATATTTGCACATTAGGTGCAATTAGGGCATTATCACCTACTATTATTTCATTATCATCTAAAAAAGTACAATTCATATTCACTTCACAATTGTTTCCAAAATAAATGTTATTTCCATAGTCAACATAAAAAGGTGCCGTAATCCATATATTCTCCCCTCTTTTACCTAAGAGCTCAGTTAAAATACGTTCTTTATTAATCTTGTCATCTGATTTCAAATTATTATACTCTCTAGTCAAATCTTTTGCCTTATGCCATTGATATAACAATTCCTTATCTCCACAATCATATAACTCTCCTGCTAACATCTTTTCACGTTCTGTCATCTCAGCCTCCTACAATATCCCATTGCAAATTTTAACAAACTGTAAATACAACTTATACTCATTACAACAAATATAACACAAACTATATTTGTATTACAATTCATCATTATATTATTTTTTTATTTATTTTTAAATTTTAGTACCTAAACTAAGTATTATTTATTATTTCATTAAAAATTTAATGTTATCATGAATTAAAACAATCCCGAGAAAAATTTAAATTTCCCTTGAATCTAACACCATGTTAGGGTATATTATGCATTCAGAGAGGTGAAGAATAAATGAAAATAAACAATTATAAAGAACAAAGTATTATTACAAATCCTAGAATATTTGAAAATAAATATCAAAATTTACCAAATACTCCAGTAGAATTATTAAAAGTAGTCCAAAACCTAGTAATTCATGGAGACCAAGGAAAACTATATGGTATAACCTTTAATAGGCAGCAAGCCGATGAAGAATTACTTCGTACAATTCCTCAAATGTTAAAAAGAATATTTGAAATAGATTCTAACTCACTAACTATTCCAAGAAAGCCAAAACAGAGATTAGTTGGTATGTGCAGAGACTACTCTTTACTTCTTGTATCCTTCCTAAGATATAGAGGTTTTGAAGCTAGAATGAGAGCAGGTTTTGCTAATTATTTTGAAAGTGAGCTTCCTTATGAAGACCACTGGCTTGTAGAATACTATGATATGGTAACAAAAAGGTGGATAAAAATAGATGCACAAATAGATAACATACAAAAAAATTATTTTCACATTAATTTTGACACTCATGATGTCAGAAAAATAGATGGGTTTTTAACTGGCTCAGAAGCCTGGATAAGTTGTCGACAAGGCCATACTCACCCAGATGACTTTGGATATAATAAAAATTGGAAAGGTTGGCACTCCATAAAGGGTACCCTTCTACATGACTTTAATAATATGATTGGTTTGGAATTGCTTCCATGGGATTTATGGACAGAATTAAGTTCTAAAAAATACAATCAATTAACAAGAGCAGAAAAAAATTTGTTAGATGAAATGGCAGAGATATTATCAAGTGGCAATATAAAAATAGAAGACCTTAATTTGTTAATAGAAAAATTACCTGAAGATTATTTGACATCAATCTTTTCTCAGTTAAAAATGTTAGGTATTTCGGAAACAAAAGAATTAGGTAATCCTCTTGAACTAGAAAAAAAATTCAAATTTACCAAAGCAATAAATAAACCAATTAAAAATTCACTTTGTCACAATAAAAGTTCTATTTATTTAAAAGGAGGAAGGCAAAACAATTTAAAAGATGTTGAGGTTACAATTCCAAAGAATCAAATAACTGTTATTACAGGTGTAAGTGGTAGTGGAAAATCCTCTTTAGCTTTCGATACGATTTATGAAGAAGGAAAAAGACGTTATTTTGAAAACCTAAGTAATGGAGCAAAACTTTCAGAACATCTTCAAAAACCTGAATTCGATTTACTTCAAGGATTAACTCCTACTATAGCTATTGAACAAAAAAAAGGAAGCCAAAATCCTCGTTCTACAGTTGGTACTCTTACAAGCATTTGGGATTACTTAAGAATGTTATTTGTATCAATTGGAAAAAGTTACTGTCCATATTGCAAAATTCCATTAGAAAAAAAGAATACTACAAAAAATTATTGCCCACATTGCCAAACTATTTTTTCTAAGATAAATACTTCAACTTTCAATGCTAATTCCCATACTGGAGCTTGTCATGATTGTAATGGATTGGGTTTTACCTATCAAGTTAATCCTCAATTAATTGTAAAAGACCCTACTATTTCAATATTGGATGGAGCTACTTACTACTTTGGAAAATTGAGGGGGAAAAAGCCAAATGGTAATTGGATGGTAGGTGAATTATATGCAATCGCAAAAGATAAAAATATCGACCTAGATATGCCTTGGAATGAATTGCCAAGAGATTTTATAGATGCAATCTTATATGGTACAGGCGATAAGATATATGAATTTAGCTTTGAATCAAGGGGGCGAGAATCAAAGATTAAAAGACCTGCATCAGGGGCAATCAACCACATTCAAAGACTTTTTAGAGAATCCAGTTCTCAAAATAATGCCTTACATCAATATATGAACAAAATTCCTTGCCATACATGTGGTGGTGAGTTGCTATGTATTGAAGCTAGATTCACTACAATCAAAGGTTATCGCTTCCCTGAATTAACAAAAATGACGATAGAACAGTTGTGGAATTGGTTGTGTGAATTACCAAATCAACTTCAACAAAATGAGATATTTTTGGTAAATGATATATTAACAGAATTAAAAATTCGAGTTAGTTATCTATTAAAGGTAGGTCTTAGCTATCTATCAACAGATAGAACAGCTCCAACCTTATCTGGAGGAGAGCTACAGAGAGTACGATTATCAAGTCAGCTAGGAAGTGAATTAGTAGGCTTAACCTATATTCTAGATGAACCATCTATTGGTTTACATCCAAGAGACCATAATCTAATCATCAAAACTATAGAAGAGCTAAGAGATAACGGTAATACTGTTATAGTCGTGGAACATGATAGGGATACAATACTGGCTGCTGATTATATTATTGATGTAGGTCCAAACGCTGGTACAAAAGGTGGCTTCATTATTGCAGAAGGTACAACTCAAGAAATTATAGAAAATCCAAATTCTATAACAGGCAAATATCTGAGTACATCCAATAAAATAAGTTCAAAAAATAATGTTAAGCCAAGTAAATGGTTAAACTTAAAGGGATGCCATGCAAATAATCTAAAAAATATTGATGTAGAAATTCCCTTAAACTGTATGTGCTCTATTACAGGTGTTAGTGGTTCTGGTAAGAGTTCTCTTGTATTTCACAGTTTACTTCCTGCTTTAGAAGAAAAATTAAACCAAAAATCTATCCCAAATAAAAACTATACCGAACTTACTGGATTTGATACTATTGATGATTTTATCTTAATGGACCAAACACCTATTGGAAAATCTAGTCGCTCTACACCTGCTACTTATATCAATATCTTTGATGAAATTCGTTCTCTATTTGCTAAAACTTCACAAGCAAAACAACAATTATTGGATGAAAGCCATTTTAGCTTTAATAGCAAAAAGGGGCAATGCCCCAACTGTCAAGGATTAGGAAAAACAAAAATTATTCTACAATATATGGCAGACCAATGGGTAACTTGTAGTGAATGCCAAGGTAAGAGATATCAAAAAGAAATACTGTTTGTACAATACAAAGGAAAAACAGTGGCAGATATACTTGACATGGAAGTAACAGAAGCAAAATCATTTTTTAGTGATTGTCCTGATATATATAGAAAACTCTCCCTATTAGATGAAGTGGGACTTGGCTATCTAAAACTAGGACAAAATACATTAGGATTAAGTGGAGGAGAATCTCAAAGGATAAAATTAGCAAAAGAATTAGGAACAAAAACTAAAAAAAGAATGTTATACATATTAGATGAGCCTACTACTGGACTTCATTTTAAAGATATAGAGAATTTGCTAATTACTTTTAAAAAACTTGTAAATGAGCAACATTCACTTTTAATTATTGAACACAATACAGAAGTTATATGTGCTTCTGACTGGGTTATCGATATAGGTCCAGACAGTGGAACAAATGGAGGAGAAATCGTTGCTTCAGGAACGCCTGATGAAATAAGAATAAATCCAAATAGCATTACAGGACATTTTATATAAAATTAAGGTATTGCGAATGAAACTAGAAAAAATTGAAACATAAAATTAGCAGTTATTATGAAAAAATTATTACTGTAGCTACATAAGAAAAGAGTTAACTTTAATATATTGCTGTGATAAAATATGACTAACCTATAAATTAGATTCTAGAAATCATTATATTTTTGTAATATAAGGAAAGGAAACCAAATGAATTGGCAGCATATAAAAATACCAAATGGAGATATAAATATTTTTTGTAATTCATTCATCACTGGAAAATCATCTATGAATATTATTGTTACGCATACTCCCATTGTTACTACACTTGAGATGCAAAAAGCCTATGAACCACTTACTCAATATAATGTAAATATCTTCGCTTTTGATTTTTCAGGAACAGGGAGAAGTGATGGAAATGAAAAAGATTTCTCTCGGAATTCAATTGTAAAAGACTTAGATTCTGTTGTTACATATATAGAAGAAAATTACTCTTCTAACATACATCTATATGGAAATACTGGTATTGGTGGTATGTTTGCCCAATATTATGCATGTTCAAACAATAAGCTAAAAAGTTTTGCTCAGTTCGCTTGTGTTGATTATAAAAATACGACAGGAGTAGGTTATCCCTATCCAATTGTTAAATTATTGAACTTTTTTCTCAAATATCTCCCTAATTTCCATATAACATTAAAACCTCCTAAGTATGAAGGTTATAACGAAGTCTATGATAACGAATTTTATAAAGTATTGGAAAAGAAAAATCCTCATATTTGGAAAAATAGTACAAAAATGATTAGCACCATGTTAGAATGTTTTGTTGCACAAGATAGTACAATAAAAAATGGAGTTAATATACCCACTCTTGTCTTCAAAACACTTCATGACAGATATTTTAAAATACAATATTTTGATAGTTATTATAATTCTTTAAAATGTAAGAAGAAGCTTATTGAAATTGATAATGTTCATAATAGTTACTATTTAGACAGTGATAAATTTTGTCGAGAAGCATATAATTGGTTTTTAGAAAATCAATAATGTGTAGGATTATGTTACTAAGTAAATATTATATTGATGGTCAATACACCTATTTTAACATTAAGTATTGATATATTAAACTCAAATGAATTCTTGGCATAAACAATTATATCTATAGCTTAATTTAATAATATCTATTCAAAGAAAAATCATTTCTTGTATGGTAAATAATAAATCTAATCTAAAGACTATGTAAGTTTTAGATTGTCTTTTCAAATCTTCTTAAACGTCTGAATAGCCTTACTCTATTGGCTATTTGGACATTTTTATTATTGATTGACATGTGCTAAAACTCACCCAAACACGGAACTTGTATAATGTGTTTGAGTGATGACATTATAAATAAAAAAGCACTCCCACTATACCACTTATTAACATAATTACGATGGGATTAGTCTTCCATTTACGCACTATAAATAACATAACACAAAATATTACTAGTGCAATCCAATTTAACGTCTTAAATATGGAATTAAAACACATTGTACTCGTTCCAAATAATGCAAGGATTATAATTGTGGCGGCAGCTGAGATAATTAAACCTAATGATGCTGACTTTAGACCGTTTAATATTTCAAATATATAGGTAGAATTTTGGTGCCTTTGAAAAAAATCATATAAAAATAGAGATATTACTACCCCACATAATACACAACCTAAAGTAGCCGCAACTGCTCCCCAAAAACCTCCAATTTGAAGCCCAACAAAAGTAGAAGTATTAACAGCTAATGGTCCTGGTGTCATTTGCGAAATAGTTATAATATCTGTAAACATTTTCTCACTTATCCATCCAGTTTGATTTACTACTTGCTCTTGAATTAAAGGTATTATTGCATAGCCACCACCAATACTAAGCAATCCTATTTTCAAAAATATAAAAAATAAGTTCCAAATTGTATTCATTTATTTTCCCTCTTCTTGTAAAAAACTCGTATTACACACATAAAGTAACAAACAACTAATATGAGAGCTACATTTATACCCATCACAAAATTTGCAAAGAAAGCAATAGGTATCATAGCTGATAAGAATAGAGAACGTTCTTTTAGTATCATAGAACACATATCAATAATCAAATCTACGATTAATGCAGCAACACCAGCTTGCATTCCTTTTAATACTGCAGCAACAATAACATTGGAGATAAAAGTTGTGTAAAATACTGATACTAATCCAAGAATAGCAAGTGGAGGTATTATAGCAGATATACAACTAATAACAGCTCCTAAAGTACCTGCTACTCGATAACCTGCCAAAGCAGATAAATTGATTGCAATTGCTCCAGGAGTTGATTGTGCAACTGCCGCCATACTCATCAAATCATCCTCTGTAAAGTATTGCTTCTGTTTTACAAAATAACGTCTAACCATAGGTACAACTACATACCCCCCTCCAAAAGTGAATGTGCTAATGAATAAATTGATAGTTAGAAGCCAAAAATATGGTTTTTTGCTTTTCTTCAAAATCTACCTCCTTCTTCCTTCTCTTATTTAGTATATCTCTTGCCCTTCAATCTGTAAAATGATAGAATTTAATAGAATCAATTAATTTTATTCATGTCTAGTGAGGATACTTATTATGAACATACGATATTTAGAGATTTTAGAGGCAATTGAGCAAACAGGAACATTCACAGGTGCTGCAAAAAAATTACATATCACACAATCTGCTGTATCTCATGCCATAGCTGAACTTGAACAACAGGCTGGCACAGCACTATTTGACAGATTACCACGAGGAGTATGTCTGACTCGTTGCGGTATTTCTCTTTTAGAAGAAGCACGCAGTATACTAACCGCTTGTCGCAATTTAGATAAGAGAATTAGCTATTTAGAGGAAAGTACACCTATAAATATTGTATCTAGCATTACAATTGCTTCTTTTTTACTTCCTCCAATTTTAAGTCGATTAGAGAATTCATTTCCATCTCTTAAAGTGAATGTACGTGTTGAAAGTGCTAATTCAGCTATGGATATTTTAAAAAATGGAGAAGCCGATATAGCTTTTTGGGAAGGTACAGAACCTCAAGGGGCATTCCGTACAATTTTATTAGGTTCGTATAAATTATGTGTTGCATGTGCTCCAACTTTTCCTTTATCAGAACAAGTAATATCTCTACACCAATTATGTACGTTTCCATTGTTGTTACGTGAAAAAGGAAGTGCTATTCGTGATACTTTAGATAGTGTATTATCTCTTTCCAGCCAAAAGGCTTATCCCGTTTGGGAAAGTGTTAGTTCTTTTGCACTTATTAAAGCTGCAGAGGCAGGGTTAGGTATAACCATTTTACCAGAAAACTTATTATCAGATTCGTTATTACATAATAAATTACGATTGGTTAAATTAGATGGAATAGATATGGAAAATAAAATGTTAGCAATCTTACATAAGGATAAAAATATCACACAACCTTTGAAAATAATATTAGACAATATAACCAATATACTCTAGTTTGAAAATTTGATTTTTTAACATCAATTTTTGTTAAATGAAAAAAGTGTGTACTATTCTTTGATATTGTGATATTTTAATTATCACCACTCTTTAGAATAATACACACTTTATTTTAGACATCATCTAAACTAAAATAAGACGAGAGTCTCTATTGTATATGTTTTAAATTAATAATATATTCTTTTTTACCTTTCTCAACTCTAAACTTATCATTTTTATTAGGATAAATAGTCACAACATTATCTTTATACTCTGATTCATCACATTTTATATTAAGTGGCATAATTTCAGATTCTTCACATAGATAGGTAATAGGCTTATCTTTGTTCATTACAACAACCTGTACCATACCATCACCTTTTGGAGATGATATATTTCTCCATTTATATCCTACTGTTTTATATATATCCTCTGCTGGTGTCCCAGATTTAAAAACATATATTTTATCCCATTCAGGAGTCGTTACTTCTGATAGTCTTATTTCGCTCTTACCTTTACTGATTTTATTAACTGAAGAAATGAACTCTCCAAATTTTTCATCTTCTTTATTTTTTTCAAATTTAACTAATTTACTAGTTTTGTCAACCACATTCCATTTGTCATTATTTTTCTCTAATTTAAAGTTAATCTTAGAAATACATTCCCCATGTTTACCTGGTTCAGTAACTATAACATTTTCTCCTGATTTATTTTTATAATCATGCTGCTCAATTTGAACATGATTATGTCCAGCAACTATAGCATCAATTCCATCAACTTGTTGCGCTAAGTCTTGTATTCTATTTCCTGGGTTTCTAGGTTTTTTGGGTTTTTCGCCTGTATGTGCAACCGCTACTATGATGTCAGGTTTCTCTTTTTTCATTATACCAACCCATTTTTTAGCATCCTCTACCAAATCATTCATATACAATTCACCATTATATCCTTCTTGGTCTTTTAACTCTAATGATTTAGAATCTACAAGCCCTCCATCTTTCCATTGTTTTCTCTCTCCAACTTCTTTTATAGTAAGCCCTAAAATTCCAAGTTTTACATTTCCTTCAGGTGTATTAATGTTTTTTATTATGTATGGTTTTGTATAATTTTCCCCATTTTTCTTATAAGTATTTGCTGATAATATATTTATTTTTTGTTTTTCAAAATCAGATATCATATTATCTAAATAGAATTTATTATTAGCTATGAATTCATGATTTCCAAGAACTGCAACATCATAACCTACTTCTTTCATATCTCTTGCAAGAGGTGCCTCAATATAACTCTCAGTGTTATTGTCACTGTTTTTATATCTATCACTAAAATAATCATCCATACTGCTACCTAATACCTGTCCACTATCAAAAAAATCTCCAGCATCTACCAAAGTTATATTTTTATCTTTTTCTCTTTCTTCTTTTACATAAGAAGTTAATTCATAAGGTATAACACCATGTAAATCAGTAGTCGCTAACACATTTATTTCTGTTGTTTTCTTTGAGGCACACCCAGACATCAGTGCTGCAAATAGAAAAGTAACTACTATAATTATTTTATTTTTCATAATCCCTCCATCTTCTAAAATATTCATTTTAATATATTAACTACCAAATTATTCTATAGTATTAATATTAATACATTATGTACAGAAAGCATATTTATTTTCATATACATAAAATGTTAAAAATTAAAAAACTAGATAACTTAATCTCTAGTCTTTTTTATCTTATCTTACTTAATACTATTTTCAACATTATCTGACCTTTGCTAATAAGTATAATTTATATGCTTATTACTGTCAAGTTTACCTCATCTCCTCTACAATATATCCCAAAGTTACCTAATTTCTCTCTACTTAATTTATTAACTACTTCTATTTGCTTCAATTTATACCATCTTCTTAATTTAATAATAGAAGCTTTTTAATAGAAAAACTACAGGCAAAATTTATCATAATCAATACATCTGGTCTGTTTTTTGAAGTAAAATAACATTCATATGCATAAATTTATTCAATTTTCAAATAATCATGTTGAATAATAAGTAATTCTGTTGTATTATTGTAGTTGTAGAATAAAACTAAATCGGCAAAACTAGAGAAATTTAGTGACGCAAAGCTATAGGGACTAAGACTTATAAAATAAGTTATAGGTTATGTCAGCCAGTTGCCAAAAAGATATAATCTTTTTGTTTTTCATGAAAGTTTTTTAGGGGGATAAATATATTATGTTTGGAGATAAAATGGATAGATGTACACATATATTGACTGCTTATATTGGTAGTCCATATGATTATTGTGATTTTATAGATACACAGCTAGATGATTTTATACTAGAGTACGGAGAAAATGTGGTAGAATCTTGCCTACATCAAGTGATGATATTGGTAAGTAAGTATAATTAGGTAGGTTTTGTTTTCTAGAAAGACCTTTTTAGTTTTATCTACATTTAAATAATCTTATAGTAAAAAATTTAAATATCATATGTTAGTTCTACTACAATTAAACTTGGTCAATATCGAAAAAAATCTGGACGAGTTTATTACAAGTTAAATAATGATGAAATCGAAGAAATAATAAAATAACTTGAAAATCTATTATTTAAATAAATTTGATTAATGTAGATAAACAAGTCTAGGTGAGTTTATTATTAGATAAATTTAAAAAGCTATAAACCTTGAAATCACAAGGTTTATAGCTTTTTTATTTATTATTCCCATTCAATAGTACCTGGTGGTTTAGAAGTTATATCATAAACTACTCTATTTACTCCATCAACTTCATTTATTATTCTATTAGAAATTCTTTCTAATACATCATAAGGCATCTTGTACCAGTCAGAAGTCATTCCATCAGAAGAAGTAACTGCTCTTAAACCAACTAAATAAGCATATGTTCTTTCATCTCCCATAACTCCAACAGTCTTAACATCTGGTAATGTTGCAAAAGCTTGCCATATTTCTCTATATAGACCTGCTTTTCTAAGCTCGTCCATATAAACAGCATCAGCTTCTCTTAATATATCACATTTTTCTTTAGTTACATCACCTATAACTCTTATTCCTAGACCTGGTCCTGGGAAAGGATGTCTAAATATTAATCCTTCTTCTATACCAAGCTCTAATCCTATTTTTCTAACTTCATCTTTAAATAACTCTCTTAATGGCTCTACAATTTCTTGGAAGTCTACATCTTCTGGAATTCCACCAACATTGTGATGAGACTTTATAGTAGCAGCATTTCCATGCCCACTTTCTATAACATCTGGATAGATTGTTCCCTGAACTAAGAAATCCATTTTTCCTAATTTATTTGATTCTTCTTCAAATACTCTTATAAATTCTTCACCTATTATTTTTCTCTTAGCCTCTGGCTCAGAAACGCCCTTTAACTTAGATAAGAATCTATCTTCCGCATTAACTCTTATTAAATTTATATCAAATTTCTCTCTAAATATTCTTTCTACATCATTTCCTTCATTTTTTCTAAGTAAACCATGGTCAACAAATATACAAGTTAAGTTGTCCCCAATTGCTCTATGAATAAGAACTGCAGCAACAGAAGAATCAACTCCTCCACTTAAAGCACATAAAGCTTTTTTATCACCTATTTTTTCTTTTAATTCTTTTATTTTATCTTCTATAAATGAATCTGTAGTCCAGTCACCTTTTACCTTACAAATATTGTATAAGAAATTTGTAAGTATCTTATCGCCTTCCAAACAGTGTTCTACTTCTGGATGGAATTGAACTCCATATAAGTTTTGTTCTACATTTTCCATAGCCGCTACTGGACAATCGTTAGTATTTGCAACTATATTAAATCCTTCTGGAACTTTTTCTATTAAATCCGTATGACTCATCCATACACTATTTGTAGTTATACCTTCAAATAATGATGATTTTCCATAAGTTATAGCTGTTTTTCCATATTCTTTTTCTTGTTTATTACCTTTTCTTACAACTCCGCCTAATACATGAGACATTATTTGAATCCCATAGCATATTCCAAGTATTGGAACTCCTAGTTCAAATATCTCTTTTGATATTGTTGGTGAATCTTCTAAATATGCACTATTTGGTCCACCAGTAAATATTATCCCTTTTGGATTTTTTTCTTTTATTCTTTCTATGCTTGCAGTACATGGAAGTATTTCACAATATACGTTGTTTTCTCTAACTCTTCTAGCTATCAACTGATTATATTGTCCTCCAAAATCTATTACAAGTACTAATTCATGTTTCATAAATTTACATCTCTCCTTGTATAATATAGTTTTTATATATTTATTTTAACACAATACAGTCTAAATTATATTAAATCTTTTTACACAAAAAACCTGTATAGTAACTTCCATAATTTCTAACAAAAGTGAAATTACTATACAGGCTTCCAAAATACCTTTATCTTATAGCCAACACATAGGGAGTATAACTCAGCCTACACATTTACTTAACTAGGTCTTTTGGTATAATAATTTCACTCATAGTCAAGATATTTACGGTATCTTGGTAGAGACTCTCAGACCATATTTCTGAGCATATACGAGTGAGTTTATATTTTATATATTTTTTTCTGTTTGCTTTTATTTAATAAAGCTGAGTATTAATTTATCAAAATTTATTGCTTATGTCAATAAGTTTTCACTAAATTCTTCTTTTATTCTAAAATTTATATCAGCAAACACTTTTTTTATAGGAATATCTTCATTTTTTGCTATAGTTTTACATTCATTATATTCTGGAGTAGCTTTGACTAGTTTATCTTTATAATACCCTAATTTTACTGTGACCACTCCATATTTTGTATCCAATTTTACAAATTTTCTCTCTAGAATTTCTCTATTGTATGCATTATATCGCACTCCAAAAGTACTAGTTTCTAAAAGTAATATTTTAATAAATTTTTCTAAATCTGATTTATTACATAAAATAGATACTTTTGTTGCAGGTCTATTCTTCTTCATATAGATGCTCTCTGTATAAATATCTAACGCTTTCTCATCTAATACTTTTTCATACAAATAAGAATAGATTTCTGAAGACATATCATCAATGTTTGCACTAATTTCATAAATTAACTCTTCTTTTTTTTTTCACCTAATACAGTTCTTAGCATGTTCGGCACTTCAAACTTTTTATGACCTATTCCATATCCAATTTGTTTTGGAGAAAATTCAAACTCATCTACAAACTCATCACACAAAACTTTTATGATTGCAGCTCCTGTTGGAGTTGTACATTCCCCTTTTACATTATTTAATTTAATTGGTACATCTTTTAAAATTTCCATAGTTGCAGGTGCAGGTATAGGTATAATTCCATGTTCACATTTTACAAATCCTGAACCTACAGTCACTGTACTGGCACAAACTTTGTCTACACAAAGTAAATCAACTAATATAGAAGCTCCTACTATATCTACAATTGAATCTATAGCCCCTACCTCATGAAAGTGTATCTTATCTATCGTAGTTCCATGAACTTTTGCTTCTGCTTCTCCAATTACCATAAATATTTTTTTTGCTTTAGATTTTACATTTTCATTTAGACCACTTTCATCTATAATCTCAAATATATCCACTAAATTTCTATGTGTATGCGTTTCTTTTGTAATTACTTCTACTTTTGTACCTACTATTCCATTCTCATTTTTTGAGCTGATGTTTATATTAAATTCATCGCTCATATTTAGTTTATGAATTTCCTCCAGAAAAATTTCCTTAGGTACACCTAAATTTAATAAACTTGCAAGGGTCATATCCCCTGATATACCACTTATTATATCAAAATAAAGTATTTTTTCACTCATATATGTCTCCTTAATTTTAACAATAAAAATATAATAGAAATTAGATTTTATTATGTAATTTATGTTTAATTTATATCAATATATTTATTATAATTTATTTATTATAATTTATTTATCATTGCTGCTAAATATCCTGCTCCAAATCCATTATCAATATTTACAACAGATATCCCAGATGCACAACTATTTAACATAGCTAGCAATGCTGCTAACCCTCCAAAATTTGCACCATATCCTACAGAAGTTGGAACAGCTATCACTGGAACATCAACCAATCCTCCAACTACACTTGCAAGTGCACCTTCCATTCCTGCAACAGCTACTATTACTCTAGCACTATCTATTTTGTGTCTTTTGTTTAAAAGCCTATGTATGCCTGCCACTCCTACATCATAGATTCTATCAACATCATTACCTAGAAATTTAGCTGTATAATATGCTTCATCTGCTACTGGTATATCAGAAGTTCCCCCTGTAGCAATCACAATTTTGCCTTTTCCTATATTCTCTATATCATGGTTTTGAATTTTAAGAATTTTAGATAATTCTTCATACTCAGCATGATTATAGATTTCTTTAATTTTTATAAATGTATCTTTTCTACATCTTGTCCCCAATATATTGGAGCCTTTTTGATTCATTTTATCAATAATTCCTAAAATATGTTCGTCACTCTTTCCTTCACAATAAATAACCTCTGGGTATCCATTTCTTAGCTCTCTATGATGGTCTATATTTGCATATCCAAGGTCTTCATATGGTAAATCTTTTAATTTATCTAATGCAACATCTATATCAATGTTCTCATTTTTAACTTCTTCAAGCAACTTTCTTAAGTCCATACTCTCGCATCCTTTTTAATTTTAATTTTTTATCTAATAACAATTATACCTCAATTAATATTTATGTAACATTACTTATACATAAAAGAACTATTCCAACTTAGAAATTAAAACTAAGTCAGAATAGTTCTTTATATTAAGATTTATGTTCTAAATTTTTTAAATTACATCATACCTGGCATTCCGCCACCCATTCCTGGCATTCCTGCATCTTCTTTCTCAGGAAGGTCAGCAACAGCAGCTTCAGTAGTTAAGAAAGTACCTGCTATTGATGCAGCATTTTGTAAAGCACTTCTACTAACTTTAGTTGGGTCAACTATACCAGCTTCTATCATATTTACATATTTTTCATTTAATGCGTCAAATCCAGTTTCTGCTTCAGAATTAACAATATTTTGTACAATTACAGCACCTTCAAGACCAGCATTTATAGCTATTTGTCTTAATGGTTCCTCTAATGCTTTTTTAACTATTTGAGCACCTAGTTTAACTTCTCCTTCTAAACTTTCAACTAGTGTACCTATTGCTGGTATAACACTAACAAAAGCAGTTCCTCCACCAGCTACTATTCCTTCTTCTACTGCTGCTCTAGTTGCATTAAGAGCATCTTCTATTCTTAACTTTCTTTCTTTTAACTCAACTTCTGTAGCAGCTCCAACTTTTATAACAGCTACTCCTCCAGCAAGCTTAGCTAATCTTTCCATTAATTTTTCTCTATCAAAATCTGAAGTAGTTTGCTCTACTTGATGTTTGATTTGAGCTACTCTATCTTCTATAGCTTTTTTATCTCCAGAACCATCTACTATCGTAGTATTTTCTTTAGTTACTTTAACAGATGAAGCTCTACCTAACATAGATAAATCAGCTTCTTTTAAATCATAACCTAATTCTTCTGATATTACTTGAGCACCTGTAAGTATTGCTATGTCTTGAAGCATTTCTTTTCTTCTATCTCCAAATCCTGGAGCTTTAACTGCTACTACATCAAATGTTCCTCTTAATTTATTAACTACTAATGTAGATAATGCTTCACCTTCTACATCTTCAGCTATTATCAATAACTTTTTACCTTGTTGAACTATTTGCTCAAGAACTGGTAATAATTCTTGTATGTTAGATATTTTTTTATCAGTAATTAATATATATGGGTCATTTAAAACTGCTTCCATCTTGTCTACATCTGTAACCATATATGCAGAAACAAATCCTCTATCAAACTGCATACCTTCAACAGCATCTAATTCAGTATTCATAGTTTGAGATTCTTCAACAGTTATAACTCCATCTTTTCCTACTATTTCCATAGCTTCTGCTATTAATTTTCCAACTTCTTCATCACCAGCAGATATAGAGGCAACTTGAGATATAGCTTCTTGTGTTTCTACTATTCTTGATTGATTTTTTAATTCTTCTACCGCTACTATTACCGCTTTTTGTATTCCTTTTCTTAATAATATTGGGTTAGCCCCTGCTGTTACATTTTTTAAACCTTCTCTTATTATAGCTTGTGCTAAAACTGTAGCAGTTGTAGTACCATCTCCAGCTACATCATTAGTTTTTGTTGCAACTTCTTTAACTAATTGAGCACCCATATTTTCAAATCTATCTTCTAACTCTATCTCTTTTGCTATAGTTACACCATCATTAGTTATAAGTGGAGAACCGAATTTTTTATCTAATATAACATTTCTTCCTTTTGGTCCTAATGTTACTTTTACTGTATCTGCTAATTTATTTACACCAGCTTCTAAAGCTCTTCTTGTTTCCTCTGAAAATTTAATTTCTTTAGCCATTTTAAACCCCTCCTAATAAACTTATTCTATATTTATTCAATAACAGCTAATACATCACTTTGTCTTAGTATTGTATACTCTTGTCCTTCTATCTTAACTTCTGTTCCAGAATATTTTTGGAATATAACTTTATCTCCTACTGTTAATTCCATTTTTATTTCTTTTCCTTCAACTATTCCACCTGGTCCAACTTCTACAACTTCAGCTATTTGAGGTTGCTCTTTAGCTGCTCCTGGTAAAACTATTCCACTTGCAGTTTTTTCTTCTGCTTCTACTTTTTTAATTACTACTCTGTCAGCTAATGGTCTTATTTTCATTCTTTACGCCTCCTAAAATATTAAGTATAGACTAGTTCGCCTATGTTTTTAGTTATTTTTAAATTAATACTACTTTTATATGTAGATTTATATATATACTTTTTGTTTATTATCACTCTATTCAATAGAGTGCTAACAATTATTATAATATACCAATCACACATAATTTTCAATACCTTTTTTAATAATTTTTTATAATATTGGTGAAAATAATCTGGCTACAGATTCTTTGATTTTTTGTATTATACTTCTATTCTTAAATACCTCCAGATTCAGCTCTTCACAGTGACTTAAATCTTCAAAGAAATCATCTGTCATTACTCCAATAACTTCTTCATCATAGATAAATGCATTTACTTCAAAGTTAAGCATAAAACTTCTTAAATCCATATTAGCTGTACCTGCAGAAGCAATTTTATCATCTATTATTACGACTTTAGAATGTATAAACCCTTTATTATACAAATAAACCTTACCACCTGCTCTTAATATTTCTTCAAAATAGGAATAGGATGCTATATTTACTATCTTGTGGTCTGCAATCTTTGGAAATATTATTCTCACATCTACTCCACTAAGTGCAGCACTTTTTATTGCTTTTAGTAAACTCTCATCTGGAATAAAATATGGAGTTTCTATATAAACATTTTGTCTAGCTTGACATATCGCAGAAAAATAAGCATAATGAATATCTTCCCAATCACTATCTGGTCCACTTGCAACAACCTGTATCATACTTTCACCAACATTACCCACACTTGGAAAGTAATTTTTAGTCACTAAAACTTCTTTTGTTGTGTAATACCAGTCAATTAAGAATGTCATTTGAAGCATGTATACAGAAATACCTTTAATTCTGATATGAGTATCTCTCCAATACCCAAATTTATCATTTTTTCCTAAATATTCGTCTCCTATATTTATTCCACCTGTATATCCAATTATTCCATCAATAACAACAATTTTTCTATGATTTCTATAGTTCAATTTTCCTCCTATTATAGGAAATTTTGTAGGTAAAAATGCTGCTATTTCTATACCAACTTCTCTCATTTCTCGGAAAAATTTTCTATTAAACCAAAATCTCCAACATCCTACATCATCATATAAAATTCTTATTTTAACGCCTTCTTTGGCTTTCTTTATAAGTTCCTCTTTTAACACTCTACCTATATCACTATCTTTTATAATAAAGTACTCTAGATGTATATGGTCTTTTGCTTCTCTTATATCTTCTATAAGCCTTTTAAACTTTTCATTTCCATCTACAAATACATCTACTTTATTATTTTTAGTGAAGGGAAACATACCAGTCTTTAACAACATGTTTATTACTCTTTTTCTGTAACTACCATCCTCTTCATCTCTTAAAAGCTTGTTTTGCTTTATAGATTCTTTTTCTAGTTCAACGATTTCTGTTATCTTTTCTAACGTATCAAAAAGTTTCTTTTCTTTTATATTGTTAGCTAGTTTTTGAGTCTTAAATAATTTTCGCTTTCTAATATTTCTACCTGATATAGCATATACAATTAAACCTATCCCTGGAAATATAATAAACATTAGTAACCATGACATGGTTTTTGCAGGATCTCTATTTTCAAGTAATATAATCACAGAAATTATGGCTCCAGCTAGATATGATATAATTAAATAGAACAGAAATATTGTGCCTATTACTCCCATAATTTCTCCCCCTTAATTCTATTTTCCTATACCAAGTTCTCTCGCATAGTAAAATAAATACTGTTGAGCAAATCCAGACATATCTCCGAATTTATCAATCCCATAAGTTCTCATTTTAGGTAAACTCATATCTTCATCTATGTAGAACTCTTGCATAACTCTCTTAACCCAAACATCAACTGGAAAAGAATCATATTTTTGCATGCCAAATAATGCAATACAATCACATACTTTAGGTCCTACTCCATTGAATTTTAAAAGTTCTTTTCTACAATCATCTGTAGTTAAATTTGTATATTCAGATACCTTATCATTATTTTCTATAACTGCCTGTGTAGTACTTTTTATGTACTTGTCTCTAAAACCTGTTTGACATGCTCTTATTTCCTCTTGAGAGGCCTTATTCAGCTCTTCTGGTGTTGGGAATGCATAGTATTCAACACCCTCATACTCACCTATGTACTTACCAAATTTTTTTGATAAATTTTCTATAGCTCTTTGTATCATAGGAATTCTATTATTAGAGGAAATTATAAATGATATAAGCATTTCCCATCCATCTTGTCTTAATATTCTTATTCCACATCCAAACTCAGTAGCTTTATTTAAATATTCATCCATATTTTTTAGCTTATTCTTTATTTCTGTATAATCAGTTCCTAAATCAAAGTAATTATACCAAATACTATTAAACTCCTCTAAATTTGTATTATTTAAATATACTTTATCATTTTCTTTTTTTACATTTAATATTCTACCCTTTGCAACACCAGTGTATGAGTCATCTTCTTGTTTATGCCATCTAAAACATTGACCACACTCAAATATATGTTTTGGATCAAAATCTGTTACCCCTTCTAGTATAACTCCATTATCCTTTTCATAAACATTCATATACCAAATCTCCTTAATATTTATATTTTTATTTTGTCCATTTATTTAAAAACTTAACTTTAATATGTGTATTTTACTTATTTTAACACAAAGATAAGTAATTTCAAAATTTATAATGTTATTATTATGTAAAATAATATTTTACTTTAAATTTTCACTTTAAATAAAAAATGAATTTCTATAAGTTTATACCCATTTAAACTTATCGAAATTCATTTTTTATTTATATTATAAATTATTAGTATCATATTATTTTAATTAATCAAATTAATATTACAAACACTATTTTTGTACTATATAAATATTTTTATTAAAACTATAGCTGATACAACTTGCACTGTACCTACAAGTAAACCATATAAAGAAACTTCTTTCCCTTGTTTCACTAAATCTTTTACATTAACCTTTAAGCCAATTGCTGCTAAAGCTATTATTTCAAATTTATTACTTATTTCTTTACACAATACAGATACTTCTTTTGGTATAATGTTCATTGAGAAAAGTGCACAAGTTATAAAAAATCCAATTACATACCATGGTATAGTTACTTTTTTCTTTTTTATCTCGTCCTTTTCTTCTTCAAATATTTCACTATTAGACTGATTTTTCATATGCCCAAATACTAATACAACAACAACTAAAAATATCACTCTTACTATTTTAAAAATAGTTGCCAAATCTTTTACATTTTCTCCAACCATTGCTCCACTTGCTACAACTTGACCAATTGATTGTAAAGTCCCACCTATCATTGCTGATGTTTTTACAAGTTCATGGCTATATAAAAGTTGAGCTATTATTGGAAGTAAAAACATAAGAAATATACCAGTAACATTTACAATAGTTATTGCAATTCCCTTCTCTTTGTCTGTAGCACCAACTACTGGAACTGTTGCTCCTATAGCAGAAGAACCACATACTGCGTTTCCGCTTGCCATTAAAAATCTAAAATTTTCTTCAAAACCTAACTTTTTGCCTATATAAAGTGCTGCTATTATTGTTATTGTCATTTGTAATATTATAAATAAAATTCCTGAAACTTTTAAGTCTATTAAGGTAGATACACTGAGTGTTGCTCCTAATAGTACTATTGAATATGATAGTAAATCTGTCTCTGAAAATTTATAGCCTTTTTGAAACACCTTTTGATTTAAGAATAAATTTCCTACAAACATGCCTAAAAATATAGAAATTGATGCTGCTCCTACCTTAGGAATTAGAGTAGAAATAAATATACTCATGTAGCCTACTAGTACTGATACAATCAGTCCTGGTAATATTTCTTTTATAGTTTTTGATGTCAAATTACTTTTATTCTTTAACATAATATACCTACCTTATAATTAATATAGTTTTCTTTACAATAATAGTATATAATTGTAATAACCATAAGTAAAATAAATATATAATATCGTAATGATTAATATTTTTGATGATTATTACATGTAGTATAATTATTTGTAGAAAGCATATAAAAAATGTAAAATTTCATTAAGTAAAGGAGATATAAAATTGTTTGAGGAATTAAAAACATTTGTGGCTGTAGTTGAATATAAAAATTTTACTAAAGCTGGTGAATACTTAAACTTATCACAGCCAAGTGTAAGTAAACACATTAAAAATCTAGAAAACTACTTTAAAGTTGTACTTATAAACAGGTCTATTAAGCAAAAGACTATTTTTATAACAGAAAGTGGACAAATATTATATAAAAGGGCTAAAGAAATATTAAATCTTTTAAATATTACTTATCATGATGTAAGCCAAGTTTCAGATGTTATAACTGGACGCTTAAAAATTGGTGCTAGTTTAACCATTGGAGAGTATATTCTACCTAATTTCTTAGCATTATTTTCACAAAAGTATCCTGACATAGATGTAGAAATTTTCATAGAAAATACATCAATTGTATCTTCTCATGTTAAGGATTACATTTTAGATATTGGACTTATTGAAGGCACTTGTTCTTCTCCTACATTTATTCAAGAATATTTTTTTGAAGATAAGATGGTTTTAGCACTTCCATATAATAGCCCTTTGTTAAAAGACTTTAGCTTTGACAAGCTACAAGACCAGAAGTGGATAGTAAGAGAAGATGGCTCTGGTACTAGAGATTATTTAGATATGTTTTTAAGTGTTAAAGAGATTATTCCAAAAAGTATGATGGTTTTTGGAAGTAACTATGCTGTCAAAGAATCTGTTAGAAATAATTTAGGAATTACAATAGTTTCTAATCTAGTTACAAGCTTACCTGTTTTAAATAATGAACTGTCTGTCATAGAGCTTGGAAGCAACTACAACAGACATTTCTCATATATACATCCAAAAGATATAACTTTATCAAAAGCAGCAAATATTTTTATTGATGAGTTAAAGGTATTTAGCAATTTAAACAGTTTATAATATTAATAGAATTTAAAATCAATGCTTATCAAAGTTTTGTATAAATAATCTTTAAAATCTACTTTCAATTACTTTTATCATGTAAAAAAAAGTCTGATTTATAGGGGTAGATATGTTATATTTCTTTCCAAGTTCACAAATATTTTTAGAAAACATATCTACTTCTGTAAGTCTATGAGCTTCTACATCTTGGAGCATTGATGTTCTTCCTTCTTTTGAATGTTCTAATATTCTATGTAACGAATTTTCTACATCATCTTCTGTAAGATGTATGCCTTTTGCTTGAGCTATATCAACTACTTCTCTCATTGCAGACTTTGCTAATTCCCTTAGATGCTCAGAGCTTTGAAATACCCCATAAGATGCACCTAGTATAGCTGACGTTTGATTTACACCTATATTAACCATGTATTTCCACCATATATCTCGTTGAATATCTTTTGATAGAATATATTCTATATTTACACTATCAAATACCTCAGTTATTATATTAGTTTTTCTATCTTCATTATTATCTTTGTTTCCAAATACAATGATTCCATTAGTAGTATGTATAATATTATTATTAATTTTCTTAGCATCTATATTGGTAACATATGAGTATACCATTTTTTCAATTCCAAATCTTTCTCCTATTATCTCTTCACTATCAACTCCATTTAATAAAGACATTATCACTGTATTTTTTCCAACTAATCCGTCTAATTCTCTTATATTTTCTCTCAAATTATTATATTTTAAGCCTATAATTATAAAATCAGCCTCTTGTTTATACTCATCCTTAGTTACATAATCAAAATCATACCTTTTCCCATTTATTATAAATCCATCTTCTAAATATCTTTTCTTTCTTTCCTTGTCACAAAGAATTTTAAAATCATACTTGGAATTTAAAAATTGTTCTGCAAAAGTAGCCCCTACAGCTCCTACTCCAAAAAATATAACCTTTTTCTGAGTTTCATTCAATTGATTTTTCATACTTATCCCTCCTCAATATATATAATAATTTTTTTATCTTATACTTATATTGTACTGCTACTAGCTCCTATTTTGTAAATATATTTTTAACAAAAAAACAGTTAACCTTAGTCTATAAGGTTAACTGTTTTTTCTTTAATCTATATCTCACATTAATAGTTTTTACTCTAAAAAATTTATATTTTCTAAGTACCACTAAAATTAATCGAGTTATTTGTTACATTCCTAATTCTTTAAATTCTCTACTTCCAGGTTTAACAACTGGTAATTTTCCTTCTTTACATAGAGGACATTCATCAGATTCATAAACTTGTATATCAAGTTTTATAGCACTATATATAGGCATACCTATATCATGATTAGTTCTGTCTGCTATACATGCAACACCTATAACTTCTCCACCTAATGCTTCCAATACTCTTTTTGTCTCTATAGTTGATTTACCAGTAGTTACAACATCTTCAGCAATTATTATTTTTGCACCTTTTTTAACTTCAAATCCTCTTCTTAATTCCATTGTATTGTCTTTTCTCTCAGTGAATATAGCTTCTTTCCCTAACTGTCTTCCTAATTCGTAAGAAACTATTACTCCACCCATTGCTGGCCCTACTACTAAGTCTATATCTAAATCTTTTATTTGTTCAACAACTGTACTTAATACTTGAGCAGCATACTCTGGAAATCTTAATACTTTTGCACATTGTACATATCTATTACTATGCTTTCCTGAAGATAATAAAAAATGTCCTTCTAATAATGCATCACTTTTCTTTAATATATCTACTACATCTACTTTACTCATATTATTTTTCCTCCATATTAATATTATAAAATTATTGTTTACTTAATCTATATTTTTTATTTTTAAAATACTATTTATACTACCTTATATAATTCCTTTTATTTCTTCTAAACTCTTTATTCCTTCTTTTTCCATAAATTCATTAATTCCATCTATTATTTCAAGACCAATTTTAGGATTCATAAAGTTTGCAGTTCCAACTTGAATACAAGTAGCACCTGCCATTATAAATTCTATAGCATCTGTAGCTTTAGTTATTCCGCCCATTCCCATTACAGGTATATTTACATTTTTACACACTTCATGTACCATTCTTAAAGCTATAGGTTTTATAGCTGGACCAGATAACCCAGCATAGACATTTTCAAATACTGGTCTTCTATTTTTTATATCAATTGCCATTGCTTTAAAAGTATTAACTAGAGATACCCCGTCAGCACCCTCTTCTTCACAAACTTTTGCCATTCCTACAATGTCTTCTGCATTAGGTGATAGTTTTATTACTAAAGGTAGTTTCGTTATGTTTCTTACCTCTCGAACGACTTCCCTTGCCACTTCATTTTTTATACCAAAAGCCATGCCTCCAGCTTTAACATTTGGACAAGATATATTTAATTCAATAATATCTATAGGTTTGTCATTTAACATTTGAACACCTAATAAGTAGTCTTCTAGTGTACCACCTCCAACATTAGCGATTCTAACTAAATCTAATTCGCTAAAGAAAGGCAATTCATTATCTATAAATCCTTGAACTCCAGGATTTTCAAGCCCAACGCTATTCATCATCCCAGATGGTGTTTCATGAACTCTCATACCATTGTTACCAGGTTTTTTATTTAAAGTAAGTCCTTTACTGCTTATACCACCAAGTTTTTGTATATCATAAATGTCGTTATATTCTCTTCCAAATCCAAAAGTTCCAGACGCCATTATTACTGGATTTTTAAATTCTATACTTCCAAATTTTACATTTAAATTAGCCATTAAAAATCACGTCCTCTCCCCAGAACACTGGGCCATCTTTACAAGTCTTTTTATTTCCTTCATTAGTTTTACATGTACATACTAAACAAGCGCCGACTCCACATGCCATATGGTTTTCAAGAGACACCATAATTCTTGTTTTAGTACATTCTACCATCTTAACTAATTTTTCCATCATTGGAGTTGGACCACATGTTAATATGTAATCGTATTTCTCCACATCAATTATATCTGTTACAAAAGTATTACCTACTGTTGTATGGACTTCATTACACACTTGCTTATATTCATCTTCTAATATAACATCTTCTCTAAATCCAAGATATGCGTCACAGTTTTTTATGTTTTTAGCAACTAAGTATAGTGGCGCTACACCGATTCCGCCTCCTACTAGAGCTACTTTTCCATCAACCTTAGTATATCCATTACCATAAGGTCCTTCTAACTTTATAGTATCATTTACTTTTAGGTTACTTAAAATTTGAGTTCCTTCTCCTACTACTTTATAAAGAAAAGTTATTCCTTCTTCATCTATATCATGTATACTTATAGGTCTTGAAAGTACTGGATAAGTGTCCCATGCTCTTAGCATATAAAATTGTCCCATTCTACCTTCAAAATTACCTTTTACTTTCATTCTATACATATCTTCGCCTATGTATATATTTTCCAGAATTTTATACATCCCAAAATCTCCTTTACTTTACTATTATATGAGGGCTATTAATCTTCATTTATACCTAAAAGTTTTATTATTAAAGCCATTCTAACATACATACCATATTTAGCTTGTTTAAAATATACAGCTCTATCATCATCATCTACATCTATATCTATTTCATTTACTCTTGGTAATGGATGCATTACCAGCATGTCTTTAGATGCTTTTTCTAATTTAGCTTTATTTAAGATATAATAGTTTTTAAGTCTTTCATATTCTGATTTATCTTCAAATCTTTCTTGTTGAACTCTAGTCATATATAAAACATCCAAGCTTCCTATAACATCATCTAAATTATTAGTCTCATAGTATGCATGTCCTTTTATAGCTTCTTTTATATAATCTGGCATTTTCAATTCTTCAGGCGCTATAAATACAAACTTTGTATTTTTGTATCTGGCCATAGCCTTAACCAAAGAATGCACAGTTCTTCCATATTTTAAATCACCACATAATCCTATCGTATGGTTTTCTAAAGTTCCTTTTAATGATTTTATAGTAAGTAAATCTGTAAGTGTTTGGGTTGGATGTTGATTCCCGCCATCTCCTGCATTGATAAATGGCACTTCCGTAAATCTAGCAGCCTCTGACGCTGCCCCTGATTGAGGATGTCTCATAGCTATTATATCAACATAACTAGATACTATTCTCATTGTATCACCTAAAGTTTCACCTTTTGATGCAGAGGATGAGTTTGGCTCTGAAAAACCTACAACACGACCCCCTAGCCTGTTCATTGCAGATTCAAAGCTTAATCTTGTTCTTGTTGATGGTTCATAAAATAATGTAGCTAATAGTTTGCCTTCACATATACGAGAATATTTTGACGGATTGTCAATTATTTTTTGAGCTAATTCTAATATTTCATCTATTTCTTCTATTGAAAAGTCTTCTGGTTGGATTAAATTTCTTGATTTTAACATCTTTCGTCCTCCTTTTTTAGCCTCTCTGAACTAAAATTAAAAGTATTTTTGTACTGTTAGTAGCTTACCACCTTTGCCTTATCCTGTCAAGGGATTGCACAAATAATCATTATATGGAAAGACTACTATTTAATAGTAATATTAACTTGAATATTGATTAAATGTAAATCCATACAAAAACGCTCTATATTACATTTAAAATATAATCATTTTTTGTTTCCTGATTAAATTAAATATAATATAGAGCGTTTATACTTATGTATTTATCAATTTGTCAAATTACAAATTGACTATAATATTCTTTTTGCTGTAACAAATCTTGCTGTATAGTATGCTGAATTTATACTAGTTACACGAACTGTCTTTCCTGTTGATGGTGAATGTATCATATTACCTCCACCTACATATATACCAACATGACTAACAGAACCAGAACCATTAGTTGTGAAGAATACTAAGTCTCCTGGCTGTAAATTTGCTTTGCTTACAGTTTGTCCATAATTAGATTGTGCTTTAGATGTTCTTGGTATTTTCTTGCCTACTGCATTTCTATATACATATTGTGTAAATCCAGAACAGTCAAAAGTATTTGGTCCTTCTGCTCCCCAAACATATGGGCAACCTTGTTTAGAATATGCCAAATTAAGTACAGCTTGAACTGCATTAGAGTTAGCTGTTGGCACATTTGTATTATTATTTTGTTGATTGTCATTTGTATTATTATTTTGTTGATTATTATCTGTAGAATTTCCATTTTGATTAATACTTGGGTTTACTTCTGGTTCTTCTATTACTGGAGCTTTATCTGATATATAAGATGCTTTTACATATCCTTCTGTTTCTCCATCTTTAACTTTTAACCACTCACCATTTTCTTCCAACACCAATAAAGAGCTTCCTTTTTCTAGCTCCTCAATTACTTCTGAACTTTCGCTCTTATCTTTTCTTAAGTTTACCTTATCAGCGTTAGTATATCCTACACCTTCAGATATATCTACATATCTAGTAGCTAACCAACCTTCACCATCTTCAACTTTAACCTTAACCCATTCCCCTTGAATTCCTAGAACAGTAAATTCATCACCAGAATAAGCTATATTTTGAACTTGACCTTCTTCTCTTATCTTTATAGCTACTCCATCTTTTATCTTTGCAACTTTATATTTTACTTCTTTATATTTACCTAAATTTAATTCAGTATTTGTTTTATCATCCTTATTTTGAGATGAATCATTTACTTCATCCGCATTTACAATTGAACTTACTGATAATGCCATAACTGATGCAAATACTGGTATTAATATCTTTTTCTTCACGATAAACCTCCTAAAATTTTCCCATAATTATCTTATGATTCTATTTTGTAGGTGAAGTGTACCTAAGGATAAAATACTAATACACAATACATTAATAAAAGCTCTATCTGTAACTTTTTTGTAAACCACTTTATATAACTTTTATAGTATCATTATATTAATAAAATAAATAACTTAGTTTATCCAATATGTCACCTAAATATACATTATTTACTTAATTATATAATACGAGTCTGTAAAAGTAAAGAATTTTGTACCTTTAGAGGCTAAAGTACGCATAAATATTGTTTTATGTGTTTTTTTATGCGTTTTCATGTGGCGTATATTTTTTGAGTGAATTACTATAAAGTTAGTCATTTTGTGATTTTTTTAACTCTACATTTCTATTTTTTAAAACGCATTCATCACAATAAAATTCATAATCTAAATCTATGTGTTTATCCATTATATATGCAAATGTATAGCAAAATACTACTAATTATAGTTGAAACATTATTAAATCCCTCTAAGTTTATATTATTAATATTGATATCTTTTTTATTTCTTAAGATATTTATTGTAAAAGTATAATATGTAAATGGTAAAAATAATTTATTTCATTTATTTGAATTTTTCTTAATCATTTGACAGACTGTCATAGTATCTTACACCAATTCCTATTTGGTCAGAATCTTTTGGAATCAGCCCTATTTCTTCACAATTTCTTTTATGTTCTTCTCTCACATTTTTAGGAGCATCTGCATATGTAAATTCTAAAAGTGTAACTTCTCCGCTAAAAATATGCAGCTTCTCCATGTCATATTTAGGCAATACATTAAAATTGACAATACTAGTTGCATTAACCTTTAAAAAAGTAATAGAAGATAATAGACATAGAGTTAATGCCATTAATATACCATTCTTATACTTTTCATTAAACATATTCTTTACTCTCTTTCTAATATCAGATTGCTTATGTAGACCAGCTATAAATTTATTTGAAGTATTTGTTCCTTTTCTCATTGCATTTATAATCGTCAAAGCGTAGTCCTTTTTTTCCTCTGAGTTTCTATTTTTTAAAACACGTTCATCACAATAAAGTTCGCAATCTAAATCTATGTGTTTATCCATTATATATACAAATGGATTAAACCAATATACTATTTTTAAAAACAAGATTACATATTTTAAATAAAGGTCCCTACTCTTAAAATGCATAAGTTCATGCCTAAAAATCCAATCTAATTCTTTTAGCTTATAATCATGTGGTGGCAAAAGCACACATGAATTAAAAAATGCTGGAGTCTCAACTTCATATGAGTACTTAAGCTTTATATTTTTTGTTATATCAAATTCTTTCAATATACTTTTATAAAGATTTACTATATCTTCGTCTTCAACTTCATAACATAAATCGCCTATTAAGTTTTTAAGTTTTATATATTTAAATATAGTATAAATTAAATATATAACTACAGATATAGTCCAAAAATATAGTAAAATACTACTAATTATAGTTGAAACATTATTAAATCCCTCTAAGTTTATATTATTAATATTGATATGTTTTTTACTTCTCAATATATTTATTGTAAAAGTATAATATGTAAATGGTAAAAATAATTTAATAACAATTATCATCCATATATAGTAATTAAATTTTTTGCTAAATCTTTTAAATATATTTTTCTTGAAAATTAATATCAGAAGAATACTTAAACTACTCACTATAACAGTTCTAAAAATCCCATTTAGAATAAAGTTAGACATATATTTTTCCCCTATCTTATTTAAGAGTGTTCTATAGTTAATTTTAATTAGTTCTTAATACCTTAATATCATATTTATTACTTAAAATATATGTTTTCTGTAATAAATAACTATGTTTTATTGTCTTATATTATAGTTATTTTAAGGCATGATTTATGAAATATCCTTATACTTAATTATAGCTTAGTAATGATTACTGTGCATTAAACATCATTAATTTAATATCTATAAATTTGACAGTTAGAAATATACAAAGTCGAAGCTATAATTAAGATTTGATAGTCTAAATATAAAAATTTCATAATATTAACTTTAAGATTAAGTCTAACATTATTTTTTTATATCCATGCAATCTTTAAAAAATCTAGGCATCATTTCTATTGGATCTGAATCTTTTGGAATTATCCCAATTGCTCTACAATTTTCTTCATGTTCTCTCCTAAATTTTTTAGGTGCATCTGCATATGTAAAATCTATTGTTACAAATACATCTTCTTTTCTTCCTTCAAATGTATATCTTGAGCTCTCTAAGAAATCATTTTCTTCAATAAGACTGGTTGACTGAACCTCCCATGACTAAAGTCACAGGGTTCCTGTTTCATAGAATTTTGCATACTAAAATATGTCTTACCAATTCTCCACAGGCTATCCCCGTAGTTCCTACGGTTCTTACATACGTTATCTATTTTAAACGGTTATTAGTCTTAATCCTTCTTTTAGTATATTTATACTTGCATTTATATCTCTATCGTGAGTTGCATTACAACAAGGACAAACCCATTCTCTTATACTTAAATTCTTCATTTCCTCGTTTTTGTACCCACATTTATTACATATTTGTGAACTTGCAAAGAATTTACCTACTTTTACAATTTGTCTACCATACCAATTAGCCTTGTATTCTAATTGACGAATAAATTCTGACCATGACACATCAGAAATAGAAAGAGATAATTTACGATTTCTAGTCATATTCTTTACTTGTAAATCCTCTATGCAAATAATATCATTCTCTCGTATTAATTTGGTAGATAGTTTTTGTAGAAAATCCTTCCTTTGATTAGCTATATGTTCTTGAAGTCTTGCAACTTTTAATCTTGCCTTATTTCTATTTAAACTACCAATTGTTTTTCTCGATAGTTCTCTTTGTAATTTAGCAAGTTTATTTAATGACTTCTGAAGATACTTAGGATTTTCTATAAATTCTCCACAACTTGAGATACAAAATTCTTTAATTCCTAAATCTAAACCTATCTGACTATTAGTATTTTCAAATGCTTTAATATCTATATCAGTACAACATAATGATACATAATATTTTCCACTTGGCTCTTTGGATATAGTAGCATTAAGTATTCTACCTTGAGGTACTTGTTTATCCCTTACTTTAACCATTCCAAGTTTAGGTAATTTTATATATTGACTAAAGTACATAATATTTCCATTTGTAAAGTTAGTTCTATATGAAAATCTATTAGTTTTCTTTGATTTAAATTTAGGAAATCCTGTATTTTCTTTAAAGAATTTTTTATATGCGTTTTCTAAATCTTTTAAGGTATTTTGTAGTGAAAATTTGTCAGGTTCTTTAAGCCACTTTAATTCTCTTTTTAAATTGGTCAAATCAGAACTACACTGTTTATAAGTAAAAGTTTCTTTATTATTTTCATAAACTTCTATTTTTTTAGCAAGATATTTATTATATACAAATCTACAACATCCAAAAGTTTTGTTAATTAGCTCTTGCTGTTTTTTATTTGGATATATTCTAAACTTATATGCTTTTTCCACTACTATCACCTCACTTTACTTGTTTTTTATGATTATGTAATACTGGATGTCTATATTTTACACACCATACTATATGGTATTGTACTAAATATACATATCTGAGCTACTTCAATTTTTACTCACCCATCCTAATATTAACAAGGTAAATTTTTTTAAACAAGTATTTTAAAGGTTTTTATATTTATTTTTAAATAACGTATGTAAGAACCGTAAGTCCTAAGTTTTATCATTTTGAGGTTGTCGTTCACATAAGTTCGCTACTACCTATGCAGTTCTCTTATGAACTTCTTACACTTTCATGTAAGCACAGACTATATCTTATCCTTCGGCGTTATTCGTTAAGGTCTACCCACTTCCACTACCAATAGCTTGTAGTGTACTTCCCTCAAGAGGAATAGTCGTTGAAGTTTCTCCTATTCGGAGCTTACCTGCTGATTTCCCATTTTAAAGTACTTAGGGTTTAACCTTATACCATCTAACCAATTTTTTCTACTTTCGTAACTTTCACACTTAGGTTTATTTCATCCTTATGTTTTAGTTTGGTTAGCTTTAGGGGTTTCCAGCAATTCAAGTAGTGTTGGATAGGTTATATCCTATCTCCACATATAAGTTTCCCTATATGCTGACTATTTTAGCTACTAACTCACGACTTAAAGTCACGAGTATGCGTAGCTATTTTTTAATCAAATTTTAAAAATGTAATAGAAGACAACAGGCTTATAATTAAGGCTATTAAAATACCATTTTTATATTTTTCATTAAACATATTTGTTATTCTTTTTCTAATATCAGATTGTTTATTTAGACCAGCTACAAATTTATTTGAAAAATTTGTACCTCTCTTCATTGAATTTATAATGGTTAAAGCATATTCTTGTTTTTGCTGTATATTACAATTTTTTAAAACTCTTTCATCACAATAAAGTTCACAATCTAAATCTATTGCTTTATCCATCATATATACAAATGGATTAAACCAATATACTATTTTTAAAAATAGTACTATATATTTTAAATAAAGGTCTTTACTTTTAAAATGCATTAGCTCATGTCTAAAAATCCAATCTAACTCTTCTAATTTATAATCATGCGGTGGTAAAAGTACACATGAATTAAAAAATGCTGGTGTTTCAACTTCATAAGAATACTTAAGTTTTATTTCCTTAGATATATTGAATTCTTTTAACAAACTTGTGTAAAGCCTTATTATTTCTTTGTCATCAACTTCATAAGATAAATCATTTACTAAATTTTTAAGTTTTATATACTTCAAAACAGTATAAACTAAATATATTATTACGGTAAAAATCCAAATATACAATAAAATACTATTACTTGAAGTTGATACTTCATTAAAATACTCCAAATTAATATTATCAATATTTATATTTTCTTTACTTCTAAAAATATTTAAAGTAAGAGTATAATATGTAAAAGGTAATAACAATTTAATAACTACTATTATCCATATATAATAGTTAAATTTTTTACTAAATCTTTTAAAGAAGCTTTTCTTAAAAGCTAATATTAAAAGATTACATAAACTACTTACTATAAGAGTTCTAAAAATTCCATTTAAAATTAAATCAACCATTAATTCTCACCCATCTTACTTATAGCACTTTAATTTTTATATTACATAATTTATAAATTAAAACAAAAAATGACCCATATTATCTGAGCCACATAATTTAAGGGCTGTACTATGTACAGCCCCTTTATATCTTAAATAATTATATCCTATTATTTATTAAGAGTAAATCCTAGTACCATCCTCTTAATTTCATAGCTTCAGCAACTTTCTTAATTGAATGCATGTAAGCAGCTTCTCTCATTGTAACATTGTACTCTTCTTTGATTTTCCAAATAGATTCAAATGCTTTAACCATAGCTACTTCTTCTTTTTGCTCTACTTCTTCTTCTGACCAGTAGTATCCATATAAGTTTTGTACCCACTCGAAGTAAGAAACTGTAACTCCACCAGCATTAGTTAATATATCTGGAGTAAGAACTATTCCTCTTTCAGCAAATACTTCATCAGCTTCTGGAGTAGTTGGTCCATTAGCAGCCTCACAAACTAATTTAGCTTTTATAGATTCAGCAACTTCTTTAGTTATAGAGTTTTCTAATGCAGCTGGTATTACTATATCAACATCTGAAGCCCAGAACTCTTCTAAAGATATTCTCTTAGCTCCTGGGAAGTTTAATAAGTTACCATGCTCTTTCATGTGGTCTAACATAGCTTGACCATCTAAACCATTTTCATTGTATATAGCATAAGAACCTTCTGATTTGCACCATTCAGCCATAGCTACAACAGTACCACCAAGTTTTTCACAGTTAAGAACTGTGTAAGAACCAACGTTTCCTATACCTTGAATAGCTAACTTAGCTTTTTTCATATCTATTCCTAATTTAGCAGCAGCTTCTCTTGCAGTAACAGCAACACCAAATCCAGTAGCAGCTGTTCTTCCTAAAGAACCACCAAATTCAACTGGCTTACCAGTTAAAACACCTATAGCACTTTGTCCAGTTAATTTATTGTACTCATCAACCATCCAAGACATTATTTGTCCATTAGTGTTTACGTCTGGTGCAGGAACGTCAACTTTCTCACCTATTAATTTATATATTCCATCTATGTATCCTCTACTTAATCTTTCTAATTCACCTTGAGATAAAGTTGATGGATCTACTATTATTCCACCTTTACCTCCACCATATGGTATACCTGTTACAGAACATTTGAAAGTCATCCATATAGATAAAGCTTTTACTTCGTCTCTTGAAACATTTTGATGGAATCTTATTCCACCTTTTGTTGGCCCTACTGCATCATTATGTTGTGATCTAAATCCTTTAAAAGTTTTTATAGAACCGTCATCCATTTTAACTGGAATTGAAACTTCTATAACTCTCATAGGTTCTTTTAATAATTCATAAACTGCTGGTTCCATACCTAATTTATCACATGCATTTTTTACTTGAGATTGCGCCATCTCGAAGACATTTACATCTTTTCCTGACATTTGAAAGCCCCCTTATAAATACGTTATAATTATGTATACTCCATTTAGAAAAAACCATTTCCTAAATTTACAGTTTAATTATAGCACACTTTATTGCAAATTAGTATATCATTTTTTCAGTTTATTTTTTAACATGGGAGGAAGTTTATTTTTTTAATTTTATGAATGTTAATATCTATTTTTTGTACATTAACTAAAGTCATTTTCTCAATAGACTTTTTTATTATCTGTTGCATACTTTCAATTTTTTTTATAACTTCTAAATCATTGATATTTATACTTACAAAAATATTCATAAAATTATTGCAATTCTCTATATTGATTTTATTTATTCTATCAATGCTTCCAAAGTTGTACACTTCATATTCAATAATCTGTTTAATTACTTCTTCACTAATATAAAACTTTCCGATATAGCTAAAAGTTGGTCTTATTATTGTTTTTTCCAAAACTACCATATTCCTATTATTTCCTTTTCTAAAAAGTCTCTTTAATGGATTTATACTAAGGCCACTTGCCATACTTTTTATTTCAACTGCTGGAACAGGAATTACATGATTTCCTTCTTTTCTAGATTGTTTTGCTATTTCTATTTCATATTTAGTACTTATCTCTTGGATATTCACAAATTTATAAACTCTTCCAATTGATAATCTATCTACAATCTGATTAACCATTTTTTTTGATGTTCCAATAATAAGAATTCTTCTTATATTTTCTTTTTTAATTGTCTCCCTAACTTCTTTCCTATGTTCCAAATTATAAAAAATAGCCCTTTTAACTGCTTCTATAGTAGTACTTGCTTGTTTGGCTGATATTCCAGCTAAAACCTTGTTTTTATATATTAAAATTCCATCATCAATTATATAATCTATATCATTTTCATATGCAAACTCTAAAGCCTTAAAACTCTTTCCTGTACCACTTGACCCAACCAAAGCATATACTTCCATTTCACATCTCCTTCATAAAATAGCTTAAATCTATTTACTACAAAATTTTATTACACTTTATTGATTAAAATTATTATATCATTAACAGTTGAATATTATATCCAATATGAAATTTTATAAGCAAAAAATATACTACAATATGAAATTCTTTTACAAAAGATAAATTTCCTTCAAATAGAAAATTTACTGAAAAAAATTTTACTTTTTTAAAAAAAGGAATATAATATACTTTAAGCAAGGAAAACTTACTGGATTTACATTAGAAGGAGCTGGTAATATGAATATTACAAAAAATTTTTTAAGAGACTATTTAGAAAGATTTGGCGAAACACCATTTCTAGTTAGGCTTAAAGACGGAGAAGAATTTCTAATTGGAGATGGCTCTCCTCAGTTTAAAGTTATTGTAAATAATGATATTAGCAAATCTGAATTACTAAAAAGTACATCTTTAGCACTTGGAGAAGCCTACATAAATAGAGATATCGAAGTTGAAGGAGATTTATTCTTAACTTTGAATCTGCTTTTGAAACAAATAGACAAATTCAATATTGATAATTCAGCTGTAAAACATCTATTACACTCATCAAATTCAATGAGACATCAAAAAAAAGAAATACATGCTCACTATGATATTGGCAATGATTTTTATAGCTTATGGTTAGACAAAACTCTTAGTTATTCTTGTGCATACTTTAGAAATGATAATGATACTCTTTACGAGGCTCAAGTCAATAAAGTTCACCACATATTAACTAAACTAAATTTAGAAGAAGGTATGAGTCTTCTTGACATTGGTTGTGGTTGGGGATTCCTATTAATAGAAGCAGCAAAAAAATATAAGATTCATGGTGTTGGAATTACACTCAGTGAAGAACAATATAAAGAATTTAATAAAAGAATCCAAGAAGAGAATCTTCAAGATTATCTCGAAGTAAAACTTATGGATTATAGGGAGCTTAAAAACTCAGACCTTATGTTTGATAGAGTTGTAAGTGTTGGTATGCTTGAACATGTTGGTAGAGAAAACTATGAACTTTTTATTAAAAATGTAAATGCTGTCTTAAAGGATGGAGGATTATTTTTACTTCACTATATAAGTGGTCTTAAAGAATCTTATGGAGACCCTTGGATAAAAAAATACATTTTCCCAGGAGGGGTTATTCCTAGCCTAAGAGAAATGATACATATTTGTAGCGACTACAAATATCATACTATAGATGTAGAAAGTCTAAGATTGCATTATGTAAAAACCTTATTACATTGGCAAAAAAATTTCTATGAAAATCTGCCAAAGATTAAAGAAATGTTTGATGATAAGTTTATAAGAATGTGGGACTTGTACCTTTGTTCTTGTGCTGCTGCTTTCAATACTGGTATTATAGATATACATCAGATACTCTTAACTAAAGGTATAAAAAATGATTTACCTCTTACTAGAGAATATATGTATTCTCATTCAAAATAATAGTTTTATAAACTGTAATATAGTTTAAACTTAAGTATAAAAATAGAGCTATTCCTAAATAAGATTTCTTATTTTAGAATAGCTCTATTAATTGATTTTTATATTGTAAACATTACTCTACTATAGCTTTATACGCTATAACAAAATTCTCCATTTTCTTTTATATTAAAAAAGTCTGCATAGCATACATCAAATATTCTATTTTCTAAATCAGATATTTCAACTTTGTTTTTTATCAAATAAGTTAATACTCCTACATATGAAATATCTCTTTGTATAACAGCTCCATAAATTACATTGTCTTTAAAAACAAATTTTTTATAATCATCAATTCCATCTCTAATTAATACTTTATAACTATCATCTAAAGGTGTATTCATACCTATAGAAATAGTTGGTATATCCATGAAATTCATACTATTTTTAAAAGCAAATTCGTCTTCTATCTTTTTATCTTTTCCAACCATATTATACGCAGCTACAATTCCTTGCTTTACTGCTAAAGGCCAAATAGCATTTTTGCCAACAACATCTCCTGCTGCATAGATATCTTTTTGTGTTGTTTGGCACATATCATCTATTATTATACCTCTATCATATTCTATTCCTGTTCCATCTAAAAAATCAGCATTCGGTTTAACACCTGTAGCCACAATTACCATATCTGCATCAAGAATATCTCCATTTGAAAACGCAACACCTTTAACATTTTTACTATCATCTAAGACAATTTCTTGAATTGATGCACTTGGGTAAAATTTTACACCCTTTTCTTTAAATTTATTTTCATATACTGATGCTGTATATTCATCTAATTGTCTATCTAGAATGTATTTTTCCATAAACGCTACAGAAATATTTAACTGCTCGTATTTAAATAATCCAACTAATGCATCTATACCAACTAGACCAGCACCAATTATAACTACATTTTTAGAGCTTTCTGCTTTTTCTTTTATTTTATAAATATCATCTATGTTTCTCACAGAGTATACAAAATTTCCATCTCTTAAATTTTTTATTGGAGGAATAGCAGAAGATGCGCCTGTAGCTATTAAAAGTTTATCATAATTTACAGTAATATCTTCTGTCTGAACCTCTTTTTTATTTATATCTATACCTTTAACAGTTTTACCTGAAATCCAATTTACATTATTTTTCTCCATAAAATCTTCATCAACAAAATTTATTTGTTTCAAAGTTCTGTGTTCAGATATAACATGATGTAACATACATCTTGAGTATATATTTTCATCTTTAGAAATTACTACTATATTTGAATCTTTATCTAATTCTCTTAATGTTTTTACTGCATTGATACCAGCAGCACTAGCTCCTAACACTACATAATTCATCATTTTCCTCCTTCTGTAATTCAATTGCTCCACTTGGGCAATTAGCTACACATCTAGGATACTCCTCATCTTTACATAAATCACATTTAAGTATGTTTTGCTTGCTTCTATCATCTGGTTTTAATAATCCATATGGACAAGACATCACACACATATAACATGAACCACATTTTTCTTCATCATATGAAACGATTCCACTTTCACTGTCTTTATGCATTGCACCACTCATACATGCTAATGCACATTCTGGTTCATCACAGTGTCTACAAAGAATTGGAACTGGATTATTATGTTTGCTATCTAATTCTATATGTCCTCTACTATCATTATCTATATTTTCTAAATCAAGAGTATACATATCATAGTCTTTATTGTGCTTTAGCATACATGCTAATACACAACTCTTGCATCCTGTACATAAATCTTTATTTATAAAAATTCTATGCATTACATTCCACATCCTTTAACCCTAAATTTTTTCTTCTGTCTATTATTATTTCTTCTAATTGATTAGCTGAAGATTTAGGGTCTGGATTCACTATAACATGTCCTCCTGTTAAGTCTTTTAATTTTTCTGTTAATACTTCTGTTACTAATTTTCCCCCTGTTATAAATGGAGGTAAAGCTAAATGAAGAGGTAAACCAAGGGCAAGACCAAAAGCTCCATCAGCCAAGGCTTGTTCTTCTAACCATTGTGGAGCTGAAAGCACCAATGGTAATTGTGGTAAGTCTATTCCAAGTTCAGCTGCTAATTCAGTTGCTACTATTTCTAGTCTTCCTATCGCTAGACATGGTCCAAAGTTTAATACTGGTGGTATTCCTAGAGTCTTACATACTTCTTTTAAGTTTTCCCCTGCTAACTCTTCTGCTCCAGGTGACATAAGACCAACATTTTCTAATCCTCCAGTAGAGCATCCTGCTGAAAGTACTATTATATCTTTTTTAATCAATTCTTTAGTAAGCTCAACAGTATTTACATCATGTCCTCCTGCTGTCATATTTGAACATCCTACAACAGCTGCAACACCTTTAATTTTTCCTTCTGCAATTAAATTAATAAGAGGTTTCCATGAATCCCCTAAAAACGCTTTCAAGTTCTTTTCACTTACACCAGTTAAAGATTGTTCAAATCCATGGTCTTTTGGTATGTCTATTTCAACACTTTCTCTTCTCTCTTTATAAGATTCTAATGCTTTTTCTATCAATGTATTACTAAGTTCATCTAATTTACTTCTGTCTAATCCTATATATTCCGCATTTGCTTTTTTAGCAACATCATCTAAGCAAACCATTTTCACTTTATATTTATCTGCTATTGGCTCAAGACCTGGTATAGTACAGTTAAACTCCGAAAGAACTATATCTATTGCTCCAGTTGATAAAACAGCCTCACTTGTAAAGTTATTACCAGCATGTCCAGCAAATACTTCTTGATAGTGTTCTCCTCTTAATTGTAAATCTTGACCAACACATGTACATCCTACTAACTTAAATCCTTTTGCTCCAACTGCTTGAGCTAATTTTATAACATCTTCATCTTTTAATCTATCTTGGAAATTTGCAAATGTTGAATGTTGATGACCTGTTATCATTATATTTATGTAGTCTGGGTCTATTACATTAAATCCTACAGGAGCCATTCTTATAACTGGTTCTCCTAGCATAACATCATTTAAAAGATTAGTTAGTGTAAGACCATATAATCCTGTTGATATACCTAGATTTAAACAGTTAACTAGCATATCTACTGGGTCACTATTTAAATTTGTTGATGATTTTACTATTGCATCAAAAACTTCTGACTTTGCACCACCAGGCATTATCCCTAGCTCTTTCCATTTCTTCACTCTAGGTGCATAAGCTATTTTTTCTACCAATTCCATTTTGTCATCTCTTGATTTATATAAATCATTAATAACTTTATCAGCAACTTTTATACATTTATCATATTTTTCATCACTTTCTATTCCAAACATCTCTGCTAATTGATTTAATGTTTTTTCTCCTTTAATAACACCTTTAGTTATTCCAACATTCTTTAAATTCTTAGCTGTATTTTCTACCACATGTAAATAACAAGCTGCTCCAGATGCTACAGCTCTTAAAAAGTTTCTTGCTACTATAGTGTCTGCATCTGCTCCACATATACCTCTTGGAGATTTAGGAGTTACTCTACATGGTCCATTTGAACAGAGTCTACAACAAACCCCCTGAAGTCCAAAACCACATTTAACTTTTTGATCTTCTGTTCTATGAAATGCTGTTTCAACATCCTTTGAAGCTACAAAACTTTCTAATTTCTTGTCTGCACTTTCGCACATTTTACAAGTGTTACAAGCCATTACAAATTCCCCCTTATATTTTTATATTAAAAAAGTAGATTAAATAGCTTTATTATAATTGATTATAATTTAACTATTAAAATCTACTTATTTAATACCACGTTTTACCATATCCTAAACAAAATATAAATTATTAAAATAAATATATATATTTATTTTTTTTTACATTTTTATTTATTCAAATCTTTACTTATTTTTTCTAGTTTATTTAAAACTCTATCTTTCTCACTTCCATCCAGTACTTTTGGTTGATAATTATTTCTAGAGCTACTAGATGTTATTGATGTTGGGATTATATTTGGCTCTTTAATTGAAGTTAGTTTGTTATCTGAAAAAGAAAAAGTTTGTTGATATATATAACTATCTGTATCAGAAGGATTCTTATTTCCTCCAAAACAAAAATTTCCTAGACTATAAGCTATATACTTATCTTTATATTTTTCTATACCTTGAATAACGTGTGGATGAGAACCCATAACTAAATCAGCTCCCTTATCTATTACATAATGAGCAAAATCTTTTTGTTTTTTATCTGGATAATAATCTAATTCTATACCCCAATGAAAATACACCACAACAATATCTGATTTTTTCTTTAGAGCTTTAATATCATCTTCCATTTGTTTTAAGTTCTTTTCATTATATTCAGTTGATAATCCATTATATCCTAATAATCCTACCTTAATTCCTTTGACATCTATAACAGCATCTTTGCCTAGACCAAAATAATTTATTTTATTTTCATCTAAGATAAACTGTGTGTCTTTCATTCCTTCTTCAAAATAATCTTCTGAATGATTATTCGCAACACTTACTGCCTCTACACTTCCAGATTTTAAAATATTTACATATCCTGGAGCCCCTTTAAATGCAAACTTCTTTTCTTTTGCATTTGACGCAGTAGTAAGTGGCCCTTCCAAGTTAACTACTGTTAAATCATCTTTCTCAAATACAGGTTTTACATTTTTAAGAAAGTAATCATAGTCTTCTCCTTGTCTTTTAAATTCATGGTCAAAACTACCATAATATGATGAACCTTTATAGTTTCCCATAGTTACATCACCAGCGAAACTTATAGTTATGTCTTTTTTTACAGGTTCTCTTTTTTCTTCTTCAACCTTACTTTGGCTATTCTTAGAATCCTTTTTAGTATTGCTTTCCTTATTTGGATTATTAGAACATCCTACTACAAATAACACCATACTCATAATACATATGTAAACTAATTTATTTTTCATATTAAATCTCCTTTGCATTAATAGATTTTAAGATAAAATATACTTTTTTAGAGTATAACATTTTTAAATAGAATCGATACCATATTCTTTAACTTTAATTTTATTTTTAAAATAAATCCTTTTAAGATAAATAAAAATATAAGCAGATTAAACTTTATTGTAAAACTTTCAAACAAGAATATCACAATAAAGTTTTTGTTGTAGAATTAATTTAATTGTTATATTCAATAATATTTGTTATAATGTTATTGAATTACAATACATATAAAAGGGAGGATTTCAAAATGGCATATAAAATTACTGACGCTTGTATAAGCTGTGGTGCTTGTGAGGCTGAATGCCCTGTTAGCTGTATATCAGCTGGAGACGACGCATATGTTATAGATGCTGGTTCTTGTATAGACTGTGGTTCTTGTGCAGGAGCTTGTCCTGTAGATGCACCTCAACCAGAATAATAATTCGTTATTCATAAAGAGACTGATTTTATTTTATCAATATTAATCAGTCTCTTTTTAATTATACATAATTCAAGTATCATAATTTATATATTTTGTTATATTCTCTATATGATTCTTCTTAATATACTATTAATATACATCTAAATACTTTTAATTTAATATAAATTTAATCCTCTTCATAAAATCTTTCATATTTATCAAAGCAATCAAGACATACTTTCTTCCCTTCTTGAATTCTTATGTACTGCTCAGGTGCAAATTCACCACATACTTCACATTTAAGAGATTTAAATATTCTAGCTTTCTCAGGAAGTCTTAACTTCGTATCTGTAATATCAAATATTTCTTCAAAATCACTTTCTAATAAGTATTTTTTATATCCTTCTCTATCCATATCAAATGGTTTAGACTTTACATATATTCTTATAGATTTTCCGTTTTCTCTATTAAAAAAATGATATACTGATTTTCCAGTCATCCTAAGTAGTAAATTCCCTTTACCCATTGTGCAACTTAACACTACTTGTATACCATCTATTCCACAAGCATCATTTTCAGAAATACATACAATCTCCTCATCTCCTGATTGTTTACATTCTAAGTATTCTCTTGCTGCGAGTGCTGCTTTAAAACCTATAGCCAACCCTGGACATTCATGCCCATGAAATTCAATAACCTTTTTCCATAATTCCTCCACTAAAATCACTCTCCCTAAGACTATTTATTTGTATACATTATTTAAATTTTTATTTTATCCTAATACTTCAAAAAGCCAGAGGATTTAATATTAAATCTTCTGACTTTCTCAATACTCTTCATAACTACTTATTATTAATATATTTAAGTTGTCTACTTTCCTTCTTTCATTAAATATGATAAGGTAAATAAGCTTTCTGTTAGGTTTACATTTTCAACTATAACACCTTTCGGAACTTCTAAATCTAATGGTGCAAAATTCCACACACCTTTTATTCCTGCTTTTACAACTCTATTAATAACTTCTTGTGCTCCATTCTTAGGTATACATAATACAGCAATATCTATATCATTATTTTTTATAAAGTCTTCTAAAGTATCTGAATCTAATACTTCAAATTCTCTTATCTTTAAACCTATCATTCTAGGATTTGCATCAAATAAAGCTTTTATCTCGAATCCAGCTTTTCTAAATCCTGCATAATTGGCTATGGCTTGTCCTAAGTTACCTGCTCCTACAAGAACTGCGTTGTATGGTCGATCCAATCCAAGAATTTTACCTATCTCAGTATGAAGAGCCTCTACGTTATAACCATATCCTTGTTGTCCAAAGCCGCCAAAGTTGTTTAGGTCTTGTCTTATTTGAGAAGCGGTAAATCCTATTATATCACTCAATTCTTTAGAAGATATTCTTTGTATATCCCTATCTAATAAGTCTCCAAGATATCTATGATATTTTGGGAGCCTTCTTATAACTGCCATTGATATATTTTTATTTCCCAACATCTTCACCTCCTAAAAGTGTCCTCTTTTTTGTTTGATTCACAATAAAATATTTCTTTTTCAAAACTAATACATATAACCTTGATTATATTATATCAAAACATTATAATTTTAGATAGTTCAAGGAGGTAGAAATTTATGATTGTTTTGTCATGTAATAACTTAAATAAAAGTTTTGGTATAGATTCTATATTAGAAAATATTAGTTTTACAGTAAATGAAGGCGATAAAATTGGTATAATTGGGGTTAATGGTACTGGGAAAACTACTTTATTTAAAATAATTTCAGGAATTTATGGTTATGATAGCGGAGATATTTACACTTCTAAAGATTGTGAAATCGGATATTTAGAACAAAATACCAATTTTTATTCGGATAATACGATTCTGGAAGAAGTATTGGAAGTTTTTAAAAATTTGATAGAGATGGAATCTTATTTAAGAGAATTGGAGGTTAAAATATCTGAAGAAAGTACAAAAACAAACTCTTCAATTCTAGAAAAAATAATGGATGAGTATTCACATAAACTGGAATTATTCTCAGATTTAAATGGATATGGATATAAGTCTGAAGCCAAAGGGGTTTTAAAAGGATTAGGATTTAGTGAAAATGATATGGATAAACCAATAAGTATACTTTCTGGTGGTGAAAAGACTAGAGTTCTTTTAGGAAAATTACTTCTTAAAAAACCAACTTTATTGCTACTTGATGAGCCTACTAACCACTTAGATTCTGAGGCTATAGAATGGTTAGAAGTATTTCTAAAACAATATAAGGGTACTGTTATGTTAATATCTCATGATAGATATTTCCTAGACCAATCTGTAAATAGAATTTTTGAAGTTCACAATAAAAGACTTAAAGTATATAATGGTAACTACTCTAAATTTGTTGAGTTATCTAAAGTAGAAAAAGAACTAGAACTTAAGAAATTTGAAGACCAGCAAAAAGAAATAAAAAAACAGGAAGAATCAATAGAAAGACTTAAAGCTTATGGTAGAGAAAAGCATCTAAAACGTGCAAGAAGTAAAGAAAAAGCATTGGATAAAGTAGATGTTCTAGATAAGCCAGAAGCTTATAGAAAAAAAGCTCGTATACAATTTACTCCATCTGTCCAAAGTGGTAATGATGTTCTTCAAATCAGAGATGTATCCATGGGTTATGGAGAACGGGTACTTTTTAAAGACTTGGATTTAGATATATATAGAGGAGAAAAAGTTGCTCTTATTGGTGCAAATGGCATTGGTAAGTCTACATTATTTAAAATAATAACTAATGAATTACAACCTATTAGTGGTAATATTAAATTTGGTACTAATGTCCATGTTTCTTACTTCCATCAGGAGCAAAAAACTCTTAATTTGGATAACACAATAATAGATGAGATTTGGGAAAATAATAATCATCTTACTCAAACTACTTTGAGAAATATGTTAGGAGCATTTTTATTTGTTGATGAAGAAGTTTTTAAGAAGATTTCTACATTAAGTGGTGGAGAAAGAGCTAGAGTTGCTATACTTAAACTTATACTATCAAATGCAAATTTATTATTATTAGATGAGCCTACTAACCATCTAGACATTGATTCTAAAGAAGTTCTTGAAGAGGCATTAACTAATTATGATGGGACTATATTTACAATATCACATGATAGATATTTTCTAAATACAGTTGTTGATAAGATTTTAGTTTTAGATGAAAATGGAGTTACTGAATATCTAGGAAACTATGACTATTATATCGATAAAAAAAGGCAAATCCAAGAGATGAGTCTTATAGAAGAAAAAGAAGAAAAAACTAGAACTCAGATAAAAGATGAAAAAAGAAAAGAAAGAGAACAAAGAGAAGTAGAAAAGAAAAATAGAATAAAAAGACAAAATATAGAAAAAGAAATTGAAAAGTTAGAACTTAAAATTGAAGAATTAGATATACTTTTATGTCAAGAAGAAGTATACTCTAATCCAGATAAAGCTAAGGAAGTTAGCCAAGAAAAAATTAATTTAGAAAATAACCTTGCCTCTCTGTATGATGAGTGGGAAGAATTTATGTAAAAAGGAGAGGATTATTTGCAAGAACTATTTTCTTTAAAAGACGAAAATAAAAGATTTTATAAAATACTGTTATCTTTATGTATACCTATTATTATACAGAACTTAATTTCTACTTCTGTAAATGTAATAGATACAGTTATGATAAGTAGTTTGGGGGAGGTATCTGTAGCTTCAGTTGGAGTTGCAAACCAATTTTTCTTTCTTTTTAATATGTCCCTATCTGGAATTACAGGAGGAGCTGGAGTTTTTATTTCACAGTTTTATGGAAAGAAAGATGTCAGCAATATAAGAAAAGTTACAGGTCTTACTTGTATATTGGCCATTATCTTAAGTTTTATATTTGTTATTCCTGCTTTACTAACACCAAAGCCAATTATACATATATTTTCTTATGATTCAGAAGTTGTAAAACTTTGTATAGATTACTTTAGTATTGCAGTATTTAGTTATCCATTAATAGCTATAAGTACAGTATTTAGTACAGGTTCAAGAGGTGTTAGAAATCCTAAGTTAGGTATGATTTGTAGTGCCTTTGCTCTTGTAACAAATGTTATTTTAAATTATGGATTTATCTTTGGTAATTTTGGTCTCCCTGCATTAGGTGTAAAAGGAGCAGCCTTAGCAACTGTTATTGCCAGAATATGTGAATTAATTTTAATGATTACTTATGTTTATTTTTATAAAAAGGACTATATATTAAAATTTGGCTTAAAAAATTTAAAAGCTATTGATAAGATTTTTGTAAAATCTTTTTCATCAAAAAGCTTTCCTATATTTGTAAATGACTCTGCATGGGCAGTTGGAACTGTCCTGTACTCTGTCGCATATGCAAGAGCAGGTACATCAGCTATAGCAGCAAGTCAAATAGCAACCAGCACAGGAAACTTCTTTATAATGACGGCTGTATGTATTGCATCTGGTGCATCTATTATGCTTGGAAATGAACTTGGAGCAGACCATATTAAGAGAGCTATTGAGTATGCTAAGAAATTTTCTATATTGGTGTTTTTGGCTGGCTTAATACTTGGAATTATTTTAATTTTGAATATCCCATTATTATTAAAAATGTTTAGTGTTTCTGATAGCTTATCTTCTGATATAACTAAGATATTCTTCATAATGGGTATACTAATGGCTCTTAAATCCTTTAATACATTAGTCATAATTGGTATTTTAAGAAGTGGAGGAGATACTAAATACGCTCTGTTTTTAGAATTAGGATGTATGTGGCTAGCTTCTATTCCTCTAACTTTTATAGCCGCATTTAAAGGCGCACCTATATTTATCCTTGTTCTACTCACTTACAGTGAAGAAGTTGTTAAATTTATATTTGGTGTTCCTAGAGCCTTATCTAAAAAATGGGCTATTAATATAGTAAAGGAAATTGATTAATAATACTATATCTTGTAAGTATATAACATTTATAAATAGTCTCATTGAAAATAGCTAAAATATTTTTGTTTTTCAGTGAGACTATTTCTATTTTTATAAATGCCATTATATACTATTTTGATTGAATAATAGTCTTTATTCATCTTCCAAAAACTCTTTTACTTCAAATGCTAACCTATGTAATTCATCATAATTTAAAATTTCATATGTATTACCTATTTTTTTTATTATCCCTTTCTCAGTTAACTTTAATAGGGAATAATATCTACTTTTTCTACTGATTGAATATATTTCACTAAAATTGCGTATAGCTTTTATATTACAGATATTATTTTCTTGTTTTTTTAAAATACAATATGCAATGACTTCTGTACAAGAAAATAACTCTCTTACCATTCTAGTTTTATACAACTCATATATCCTTCTTGTACATTTGCTGTGAAATAGAGCAATAAAATCTGGTTTAAGATAAAACTCTTCAAATATATGTTTTTCAAATCGAAATAATTTTATGTTGGTCTTGGCAAATATATCACATTTCAAATTATGTTCATATATATAGCTGATTTTACCTATAAATTCATTTTCAGGTACAATGTCAACAAGAAATTTATTTCCTCCTCTAGTAGTACATTCCACTAAAGCAATTCCCTCTATTATAAAAAAAACTTCTTGTAAATCTTTATCTGATGCTACAAACCTTTGACCCTTTTTATATTCAACAATTGACACTTGATTTAAATTATTTTTGATAATCGGGTATATGCTTGTTTTTTCTGCTTTCCTGAACCTCCCATGACTAAAGTCACAGGGTTCCTGCTTCATAGAATTTTGCATACTTAAATATGTCTTACCAATTCTCCACAGGCTATCCCCGTAGTTCCTACGGTTCTTACATAAGTTATTTATTTTAAACTGTTATTAGTCTTAATCCTTCTTTTAGTATATTTATACTTGCATTTATATCTCTATCGTGAGTTTCATTACAACAAGGACACATCCATTCTCTTATACTTAAATTCTTCATTTCCTCGTTTTTGTACCCACATTTATTGCATATTTGTGAACTTGCAAAGAATTTACCTATCTTTACAATTTGTCTACCATACCAATTAGCCTTGTATTCTAATTGACGAACAAATTCTGACCATGATACATCAGAAATAGAGCGAGATATTTTATGATTTCTAGTCATATTCTTTACTTGTAAATCTTCTATGCAAATAATATCATTCTCTCGTATTAATTTAGTAGATAGTTTTTGTAAAAAATCCTCTCGACGATTAGCTATATGTTCTTGAAGTCTTGCAACTTTTAACCTTGCTTTATTTCTATTTAAACTACCAATTGTTTTTCTCGATAATTCTCTTTGTAATTTAGCAAGTTTGTTTAATGACTTTTGAAGATACTTAGGATTTTCTATAAATTCTCCACAACTTGAGATACAAAATTCTTTAATTCCTAAATCTAAACCTATCTGACTATTAGTATTTTCAAAAGCTTTAATATCTATATCAGTACAACATAATGATACATAATATTTACCACTTGGCTCCTTAGATACAGTAGCATTAAGTATTCTCCCTTGAGGTACTTGTTTATCCCTTACTTTAACCATACCAAGTTTAGGTAATTTTATATATTGACTAAAGTACATAATATTTCCATTTGTAAAGTTAGTTCTATATGAAAATCTATTAGTTTTTTTTGATTTAAATTTAGGAAATCCTGCATTTTCTTTAAAAAATTTTTTATATGAGTTTTCTAAATCTTTTAAGGTGTTTTGTAGTGAAAATTTGTCAGGCTCTTTAAGCCACTCTAATTCTTTTTTTAAATTGGTCAAATCAGAACTGCACTGTTTATAAGTAAAAGTTTCTTTATCACTTTCATAAACTTCTATTTTTTTAGCAAGATATTTATTATATACAAATCTACAACATCCAAAAGTTTTGTTAATTAGCTCTTGCTGTTTTTTATTTGGATACATTCTAAACTTATAAGCTTTTTCCACTACTATCACCTCACTTTAATTGTTTTTTATGATTATTAATATACATATCCGAGTAACTTCTATTTTTCATCACCCATTATAATATTAACAAACGTAATTATTTAAAACAATTATTTCGAAGGTTTTATATCTATTTTTAAATAACATATGTAAGAACCGTAAGTTCTAACTTTTATCATTTTTGAGGTTGTCGTTCACATAAGTTCGCTACTACCTATGCAGTTCTCTTATGAACTTCTTACACTTTCATGCAAGCACAGACTATATCTTATCCTTCGGCATTATCCGTTAAGGTCTACCCACTTCCACTACCAATAGCTTGTAGTGTACTTCCCTCAAGAGGAATAGTCGTTGAAGTTTCTCCTATTCGGAGCTTACCTGCTGATTGCCCATTTTAAAGTACTTAGGGTTTAACCTTATACCATCTAACCAATTTTTTCTACTTTCGTAACTTTCACACTTAGGTTTATTTCATCCTTATGTTTTAGTTTGGTTAGCTTTAGGGGTTTCCAGCAATTCAAGTAGTATTGGATAGGTTCTTTCCTATCTCTACATATAAGTTTCCCTATACGCTGACTACTTTAGCTACTAACTCACGACTAAAGTCACGAGTGCGCGTAGCTATTTTTTAATCAAAGTTCTCCTTTATAGTATATTGTATAAAATATTTTAATTTATATTATTTTTAATAAAATATGCTATTACTGTTAAATTAGTCTTGACAAATTTATTCTACTCACGCAGAATAAACTTATACATATATATTTTCATATATTATTTATTTTAATACAATTCTATATTTATGAAATTATTTTATCAATAGAATTTATTAAAATAAATTTTTTAGGTGTATATTATAATTTAATCGAATAGAAATGAAAAATATACATACAGTTTGAATTTTAAGCAACAATTAGGGGGATTTGGTGACAAGATTTAATTATAAGAAAGAAAGTGTCTTAAGGCGACTTTTATAAAGTCATGGATAGACACTTTCTTTTTTATTTGATAAATTTAAATTACCAGAATCATATAGCTCTATACAACCTTTTTGTTAGAGACTATTTATTATATAAGGAGAAGTTAATGAAAAAATCAGTGGCATTGGTAAATGATAGTAGAAAAGATTTAATAGATTTTTTAGAAAATAATTTGAAATTAGTTTTTGGAGATTATATAAATATTAACAGATACTTTATAGATGAAATAAATGATAATGATATTATAAATGATGATGTGATATTAGTAATGTCAGTAGAAAGATTAGATAAAATTATAAATAATATATTAGATAAGAAAAAAGTTATTGTTATAAGAAGAACTTTTAAGGAAGATAAAATATATAATTTATTATCTTTACCACAAGGTACAAATGCTCTAATCGTAAACGATTCTGATGAAACTACTCTAGAAACCATAAGTTTGTTTTATAAAATTGGAGTAACTAATATCAGACCAATTCCATATATGAATGACAATAACTATAAGGATATAAAGATAGCTATAACTCCAGGAGTTCCAGAAAAAGTGCCTAGCTTTATCTCAGATATATTTGACTTGGGTCATAGATATATAGATATATCCACTTTTATAGAAATAATAAACTTATTACAAATTGATTCAAAAGAAATACAATCTAATCTAGTTAAATATTCAGAAGAGATAATAAGTTTAGATACTGGTATAAAAGATAAATATAAGGAACTATTCTTAAAAATAGAAGAATTAGATACAATATTAAACTTATCAAAGGATGGTATACTATTTACTTCAAAAGATGGTGAAATAAATACATATAATAGTAAGGTAAAAGATATTTTAGACATAAAAGAAGATATATATGGAAAACACATTGAGGAAATATTTATAGATAGTTTAAAAGTTTTATTGAATGAACAAGAGATACTAGACAAAGTTATTATATTCAATAAAAAATATATAAATGTAAATAAAAAAAATATATACAATAGAGATGAAAAAATGGGTACATACTATAGTTTACAAGAAATAACATACATAAAAAAACTAGAACAAAATCTCACTAAGAAGTTAAGAGAAAAAGGACAAATAGCAAAATACACATTTAAGGATATAAAAACAAATAGCTCCAAGATGATTGAATGCATCGAATTAGCTAAGAAGGTTTCTAAATCTGATTTAAGTATACTTATTAGAGGCGAAAGTGGAACTGGTAAAGAACTAATAGCTCAATCTATACATAATAATTCAAATAGAAAAAATCAGCCCTTTATAGCAGTAAATTGTGCAGCTGTTCCTGAGAATTTACTAGAAAGTCAGTTATTTGGATATGATAAGGGAACTTTTACTGGTGGTCTAAAAGATGGAAAGCAAGGACTATTCGAACTTGCTAATAACGGGACAATTTTCTTAGATGAAATAGGCGATATGCCCTTAGAATTACAAACAAAACTACTTCGAGTTCTTCAAGAAAAACAAATAATGCCAGTTGGTTCTCACAATGTAATTAATATAGATGTTAGAATCATATCTGCTACAAACAAGAACTTAGAACAAATGATTGATAAGAGGCAGTTTAGGGAGGATTTATATTATAGATTAAATACAATACCAATAAATATCCCTCCTCTAAGAGAAAGAAAAGAAGATATATTAATTATTATGGAAGATTTAATTAACAAGAAATTAGTAATTACACCAGAGGCGAAAAAACTTATACAAAACTATAAGTGGAAAGGCAATATAAGGGAACTTCAAAATGTAACATCTTATTTAAATATTATGTGTGATAATATTATATTAGAAAAAGATTTACCCCCAAATTTAAGAACTTTAGATAACAAAAATTCATCATTGAAATTAAAATATAATAAGAATGATATATTAAATATACTCGAGATATTAATTTTAAATAAGGAATCAGATGTTGGAATTGGTAGAGGATTAATTTTAAAGACATTACTAGATAAAAATATCCAAATTACAGAAGGTAAAATTAAAAAAATATTTGAATATCTAAAAAAAGAAGAACTTATAATTTGTGGTTCAGGCAGATATGGAAGTAAAATAACTCAACAAGGAGAAGACTTTTATAATAAATTAAAATATGAAAGTTTATAAATTTATAATATATTAAACAAAGAAATCTATTCAGGTGCAAGACGCTTCCTCAATAGATTTTTTATTTTTCAGATATGTAAATATAGTACATTATTTTGTATGTAATTAATAGGAATTAATAGGAATAGGATAAATTTAATAATCCCTATTATCTTTATATCGGTTAATATATAAGATTATTCTTATCTAAAACAATATTTTTTTCCGAAAACTGCAATAAAATAATCATTTTTTATATTTTATCAACAAACAAATGATTATTTTAATTCAAAATTCTTATAAAAAACAAAATTTATTCATTAAAAATTATGGCATAATAATTGCTATTATATTAACCAAACAATAAAAAGTAATTGGAGGAATAAAAATGCAACAGGCTTTAAAATTAGAATATCAAACTAAAGAACTGGGAAAAGATTTTGTAATAGAAAGTTGTAATTCTATAAAACCTTGGCTAATAAATGTAAGAAGAGAATTGCACAAAATTCCAGAATTAGCTCTTGAAGAAAACCTTACCAAACAAAAAGTCATTTCTTACTTAAAAGAAATAGGAATTGATTATATGGAATTTACAAAACACAATGGGATTATGGCATATATTTTAAAAGAAAATGCAAGTAAAACAATTTGTATAAGAGCAGATATGGATGCCCTTCCTATAGAAGAAGAAAATAATTTACCTTACAAATCAATACATTCTGGAAAAATGCATGCTTGTGGTCATGATGCTCATACAACAATGCTACTTGGAGCATGTAAAGTTTTACATTCAATAAAAGATAAATTAAATGTAAATGTAAAGTTCTTATTTCAACCAGCAGAGGAAGGTTTTGGAGGAGCAAAATTCTTAGTTGAAGATGGATGTTTAGAAAATCCTAAAGCTGATTATATATTTGGGCTTCATGTTATGCCACATATTGAAACAGGATTTATTGAAACAAAATATGATACATTAAATGCTAGTGTTGACACTATAAAAATAAATGTCAAGGGTAAAAGAGCTCATGGTGCATATCCTGAAAATGGTATTGACGCAATAGTTACAGCTTCACAAATTGTTACATCATTACAAACTATAATAAGTAGAAACTTAGAACCAAATAATGCTGCTGTTTTAACTATAGGTAAAATATATGGTGGAGATGCACACAATGTAATATGTGAAGATGTAAAACTAGAAGGTACTTTAAGAACTTTAAATAGCAAAACGAGAAACTTTATGATTGATAAGATATCTAAAATTGTTGAAGATACGGCTTCTGCATTTGGCTGTATTGGGACATTGCATGTAAGTGATGAAAATTATCCCGCTGTTATAAATGAAAAAGAATTAGTAGACACTGTTATCTCAAGTACTAAAAAATTACTTGGAGAGGAAAAATTTATATTGAGACCAAACCCTTCTTTAGGTGGGGAAGATTTTTCTTTTTACACAGAACATTGCAAAGGAGCATTCTTTCACTTAGGATGTAAAAGTGAGAAAAAGGGGTTAACTTCACCTCTGCATACCTCTAGCTTCAATATAGATGAGGATTGTCTACCAATAGGTGTTATGATGCATGTAATGAATACTTTATATTTTAATTAGTGCGATAATTAATAAAAGAATAGGAGATAAATTAATATGGAAAAAGCTAAAAAATTAGGGTTATTTAGTATGATATTATTAGGAATTAATAGTATAATAGGTTCAGGTATATTCTTACTACCAGGTAAAGTTTATAATCTAGCAAGTCAAAACAGTATATTTATATATATTTTTGCTACAATTCTAGTTCTATCAATACTTTTATGTTTTGCAGAAGTTGGAAGTATGTTTGATAAAAATGGAGGTGCATATCTATATTCCAAAAAAGCTTTTGGAGATTTTATAGGTTTTGAAGTTGGTACCATGTCTTGGGTTATAAGAATTATATCATGGTCTACTCTAGCAGTAGGATTTGCAACAGCTTTAGGTTCATTTTGGCCAGAAGCTGCAACTGAATACAAGGGCTATATAGCAGCATTGCTAGTAACACTACTTTCTATAAATAGCTTATTTGGAATTAAAAGCACAAAGATAATGAATAACGTAATAACTATAGCTAAATTAGTACCATTAATAGTTTTTGTAATAGTCGGAATATTCTTTATAAAATTCGGAAATATTGTCCCTTCTGGTAATGTAGTTAACTCTAGTGTAGGACCAGCTATCATATTGGTATTTTACGCATTTACTGGATTTGAATCATTTATTGTAGCAAGTGGAGAGATGGAAAATCCTAAAAAGAATCTTCCAATTGCCTTAATAACTACTATATTTATATGTGCAATAATTTATATTTTAATTCAAGTTGTCTGTATGGGTATACTTGGAGATAAACTATTTGAAAATAGTATTCCAATTGCAGATGCTTCAAGTGTATTTTTAGGTAACTATGGTAAGGTCTTTATATCTGTAGCAACATTAATCTCTATATTTGGAATAAATATAGGTTCTTCAATAGTAACTCCTAAATGTGGTTCTTCTCTAGCAGAAGAAGGTTCTCTTCCATCATTTATAGGAAAAACAAATAAATATGATGCTCCATATGTAGCAATAATAATATCTTTAATTTGTTGTATACCACTTGTATTGACTGGAAGTTTTGAACAACTTGCAGTAATGAGTGTAATTGCAAGATTTGCTCAGTATATACCAACTTGTTTATCAGTAATAGTTTTAAGAAAAAGAACAGACATTCAAGCTTCTTTTAAGATTCCATTTGGACCTGTTATACCAACAGTAGCTATTTTAGGTAGCTTATGGTTGCTACAGCAAGCTTGGGCAGAAGATATGGCAAAACCTATAACTCAAAATAGAGTTTTAATAGGATTAGGAGCAATGTTATTAATAGCACCTCTATACATAATTATGAAAAAAAATAAGGGTATTGAGTATGAAGATAAATCAGAAGATTCAAAATTATATATTTCTGGAGAAAAAATTCAATAACATTTTATAAACTCTTTATAAAAAATAATAAATAAAGGCGAAAGCATATATTAGCTGACGCCTTTATTTTAATATAATCTATGCCTAGTTTAAAACTGATTCAATATATTCAACAGTTACATCCATTCTTTTAGCTACCTCATCCATTGAAAGTCCACTATCTAAAAAACGTCTACACACAGATGACATAGTTTCCCCAACCTCAATAATATGCTTATCTAAATCATAAAATCTAATCGCTCTTTGACCCCAACTATGTTCTACAGCCAGATGAACATAATCTATATCTTTCATTGTACTCAATCTTTCAACAAAAGTATCAAAATATTCTTCCTCAAAATATAACTCAGCATCATTTCCTTTGAATTTAACTTCATTGTCACTCTTATTAATAAACTCTAACCAAAGTTTTTTTTCTTGTAATGATATCTCACCTTCTAATACAACATTTTCTCCAAAATCACAGATTACCTTTAATCCTAAAACATCATAATAAAACTTTTTTGATTTCTCAATATCTTCAACCACTATTAAAGCATTTAAAAATTTCATATTACCTCCTTGATATATGTATATTTTATTTATATTGTATAAGTAAAATTAAACTATGTAGATTTCAATAAGATATGGTATAAATAAAAAAATATAAGTCTTATTGAAATAATTGAGTCGATTATATCATATAATATACATTTAATCTTGTAAAAAACAGACATCTATAAATAAACTATATACTTTTGTACCTTTTATTTATAATTTCTATAAAATCAGTCACTTAAAGATATGTAAAAAAAGTTTATATTAAGCTAATAGACAAATAAAAAGAATAACAACTATTTATGTCTTATTAGTTGCTATTCTTTATTTTACTTGAATATAAGGTATTATTTTATATAAATATTTTCAAATTGACTGTGTTATAAAGAAATACTACTAATGTGTAAATCCATACACACCTTTATTAGTATCATCTCTACCAAATAACATAATTTACCTGTAATAGTATTGATTTATTTTAAAATTTATACTAATTAACTAATTCTTGATATTGTGCATATTTACTTTATTACTAATAAAATCATACTTAGAATCTCTATAGTAATACCATACAAATATAAAACTAAGTATGTTAATAAAAGTAGTCAAAATCCCACCTTCAATACCAAACATACCACCATTTAATAGATTACTATTAGTAATTTGTGTAGTTATAATCCCTGGGACTTGAAGTCCACTAACAGGCATACCATATATAATTCCTTGGAATACATTCCATGTAAAATGATAGCCTATACACATCCATATATTTGAGGATTTTATAAACATATATGAGAAAAGGATTCCAACAATTATAATATTAACTATAGATAAAAATGTAACATCAGGATTTGATATATGAATCAATCCAAAAACAACAGATGGAACAATCATTATAAAATAAATATTGTTACATCTTCGTAAAACTGCCATTAAAAAACCACGATTTAAAATTTCTTCTGCAAAAGCAACTACAATAAAGACAGCTATCCAGGAAACTGTTAAAAGTGAAAGTTTTGGTACCCATGAAACAACATGCCCTCCACCAATTGTTATTGTTATAATAAAAACTATTGTACAATTGACTATTCCTAACAACATTCCCACATATCCTTCTTTTTTCTTAACCCTATAAGAATGTAATCCCATTTCACTAATAGGATGTTTCATAATAAATCTCCATACAATTATTGGAATAATAATCATAAGAGCATCTGTTAGAATTTGAAATACAATTGGTAAACAAACATCATTTAGCCAATTAGCATATTCCGAAAAATAGTTTGTTTTTGGATTAATATCACCTGTAGCAATCAAAATTTTTCGTAATATTTGTATAAGTATAGAACTTGAATAATACTGAAGTATGTAAAAGGTAGCCATAACGGCTATAATAATCCACCCTGAACGTACTTTTTTGTCTTTGTTCTTAATAAAAAAGTTGTTCCATAATTTGTTCATATAGATATCTTCCTCCTAATTATTATTTTTGGTTGTTTCTAATACAGATTATATTAAATTTTTTCATAGTAATATTTTACCATAAGGCTTCTACTACTATAAAGTAAACATAATAGGTGTTCTAGTCATAATTTAAGCTATACAAAATAGATATTTAGGTATAAATTTGAAGCAATCTTTATGGATATTAAGTAATATATAAAACTTTACTTGATTATTTTTACACAAAAAAGGATGTCACTCTAACTTTTAGTGTGACATCCTTTTTAATTAAAATTTATGGCATTTACTTTTAAAAAGCTGTCTCATGACCAACATAACAAGCTATACCATTATCCAAAAATATATCTTGTAATTCTTCAAGATGCTCTTCATCAACATCTCCCTTATCAGAATACTCATACTCCTTGCCTAATTGAATCCACTTTGATTCTCCTAGCCTATGAAATGGTAACAAGTTAATCTCTACCAAATTATTTTTGTGCATAAAAGATATAATATCACTTATATTTTCAGTACCATCATTAAATCCTCCTATGACTGGCACTCTAAGTACCAATCTTCCTTTCCAGTCAGAGTTAGCAAGATTTGATACGTTTTCCAATATTAAATCATTATACACACCAGTTTGCTCTTTGTGTTTTTCTCTATCCATATGCTTTATATCAATAAATGCAAAATCAATATCTTTAAATATTTTATTAAAAACTTCATTGGAAACACATGCACTTGTCTCAATAGCAGTGTGCACATTTATCTCATGACATTTCAATAATACTTCATGTAAAAATTCATGTTGAAGTAGTGGCTCTCCCCCACTAAATGTTACTCCTCCATTACTTCTCCAGTTGTTAGAATCACGTTTAATTACTCTTATAAGCTCATCTACAGTATAAGGTTTTGCACATAGCTTAAACGCATTATAATAACATGAGTTGACACATTCAAAACTTTCACAGTCTTTACATATGTTCCAATCTATGGTTGGCTTATTATCAAGATTAAAACTCAATGCACCTTTTTTACATTTGCCATGGCATACAGTACACCCATCTTCATATTTACAAGATAACTCACTAAACATCATATGTGGTCTTACAGTCCAACTTTCAGGATTTGCACACCATTTACAACTAAGTGGACATCCATTTAAAAATACTGTTGTTCTGCAACCTGGTCCATCATGGACTGAAAAGCTTTGTACATCAAAAATCATGCCTTCTAGTTGATTTTGACTACTCATTAAACGTATGTCCTTCACAAGTAATTGCATTTAATGTTGAATATACCCAGTCTTCCCTTTCAAGACCAACACATTTGCCTATACCTTCATCATTAACATCAATAAAATTTTTACAATTTTTACATTTTGGCATTGTTTTTATTTCTTCACAAGCTTCATCATCTAAGTTAAGCATTTGTTTTGATAATCTACAAATTCCTTTAGTAGCATCTACTGCACAAAAATTCATACAATCACTATGTTTTTTCATATTTTACACCCCTTCATACTCTGTTCTAGCAATTACTTCGTCCTGTATTGGTTTTCCTAATTCACACCAGTATTGAGTGAATCCAGCAACACGCACCATTAATTGACGATAATTATCAGGATTTTTCTGTGCCTCTTTTAATGTTTTTGAATCCACAACATTGTATTGTATATGGAAGCCACCTTTTCTTAAGTAACTTCTTGTTAAGTCTAATAATTTTTTAGTACCTTGTTGTCCTTTAATAGTTGTTGGGTGAAGTTTTAAATTCATTTGAGAATTTTGAACTACCGCTTGGTCCCAAATAGTTGCAGACTCAAATAATGCATAAACACCATTTTTATCAGTTCCTGCATATGCAGAAACTGAACCATCTGAATATGTTGTCCCACTTAATCTACCATCTGGAGTAGCTAAAGTAGCAGCTCCTTGTGGACCATGTGTAGAAACAGATATTTGACAAGGATACATCTTTTTAGCATATAAAGATTGTGCTTCTTCACATACTTTTGCTAACCATATTTCATAGTTTTTAAGAATACTATCTGCATATAAATCATTATTTCCATATTTAGGTGCATCAAGACAGGCCTTGTAAATAGCATCATATTTACCAGTTTCATCTACTTTTACTTGGTCTGCCATAGAATAATTTCCAACTTCTAAAGCATCTTTAAATCCAAAGTTATTCAAAATAGCCTCTTTCATTTCTTCAAGTGTAAAAGATTTGTCATCATATACAAGTTTTTTAAGTGCCGCAAATGAATTAACCATAGTAACAGTACCGCAAGTCTCTACATTTAATGTTGCATTATAACGATATCCCATATTTCCTATATGTTGACCTTTGTCTAAACAATCTGGCTTTAATAGTGAATTTATTACAGAGGTATCAAACTTTCTCCATATATCTAGCTCAATATTATTTGCTCTTTCAAGAACATTTATTGCTTGTTTATAATAATCTTTAAATACTTCTACAACCTCTTCATATGTATCTAGAGGTTTATTATGAGGTTCAAATACTTGTACATTCATACGATGGTCTTTACCATTCATAAGAACAAGTTCTAATATTTTAGGATTAGCTAAAAAATGTACTCCAGAACCAGCTGTTTGCCCTGCTCCACCTGCTATAGAATATGTTTTTCCATTTAAAGTTAACTGTTTCCAACATCCTGGAGATGTTTCTAGACATCCACCTAATGCAAAAGCTCTAGCTTCTTCAACAGTCATACCTTCATCAGCAAATTGTCTCATCATAAAAGTTGTTCCATTTGAGTTGTTTACCCATGCTGGATAACCAGAACCAAGCTTTGTACATTCAACAGCTTTCATTAGGAAATCTTCTGGAAGTTTTTCATCGTACAACATAGTTAAACTAGGTTGAGGAGTTCTACATCTCATACTTGCTTCTAATAGTAATTCTTCTAATTCATTTGCTCCTGTAGAACCATCTTCTCTTAATCCACCTATAGATAATGTATTAAATGTATTTCCTGATAATACTCCTCCATTTACACCTGCTGAAGCAAAACAGTCAATACAAGTAATCTTTATTCTATAAAGTTCTAATAATTCAATTACTTCTTCTTTTGTAATTATTCCTTTTTCTATATCTTGCTCATACCAAGGATATAAGATTTGACCAAAACGACCTATAGACATACCAGATATAGCATCTTCGTTTACTGATGCTATATGAATTGTATAAGTCAATTGAAGCGCTTCCCTAAATGTACGAGGTTGTTTGTGTGCAATATGTTCTAATATTTCCACTAAATCTGAATATTCTTTTTTAGCTTCCAAATCTTTTTCTATACTCTCTAAATATTTTGCATGTTTTGCATAATTTAAAATCCAAGTTTGTAATCCTTCAATAACTTGAACAACTGCTTCATAGAAATATAGACGGTCCATTCCAATAAGTCCATCTCCAGATGCGTTTCCTGCAACTGCTTTCTTACATTCTTTTGCCATTTCTATGATTCCATCTAATCCATAATTCAAAGGATAAAAATAATTTATAACTTCTCTACCTTGAGGAAGTGTATATCCTGAATCAAACATACAAATAAGCGTACTCATTAATTTTTCTTTTAAATCATAATCTGGCATCATTTTCTCATAATGAAAACCTACATCTTCAACTGATCTTCCAACCCATTCTTTAGCCATTTTTACAAGTACAGGTACTTCTTCTTTTCTCATTCCAAACTTACCAGCTATTGAAACAACATTTCCAAAACTTTCAGTTACATTTCCCCCACCAGAACCAAATTTTGTAAGTTCATCTGCTGTATTACTAGCCAACTTATTTGCTTCTTCCTTCATTTGTTCACCTTGAGCTACGAAGAAACTTTCACTTACCCAAGGCATTGGGAATGACCCTCTATAGTGGCGTGTTTTTTGCATTACTATTTTCTCGCCTGGTATTATATTTGGTGTCATATGAGAAAAAGCAGATTTAAGAGCCTTAGCTCTTCTAACTACAGGTATATCACCATCTGATTTTCTATATTCTCTATTATACCAATATGGAAATTCCATATCAGCTGTAGATAATGTATTATAATATACATTTAATAAATCATCAGCTCTTTTACTTGCCTTTTTTTCACTAAATTCATCTAAATTTTCTTTATCTTGAAAATTTGCCTTAATATTTTTTGCTTCTAAAATACTTCTTATCTTGTCTTCTTTACTTTGACTCATTTCTTCCCCTCCTTAATCTTTCTATAATTAGTATAAGACTTTTTAATAGGGAAAAAAAAGGGTACATTACCCACTTTTTAAAATAATCTTTCTACAAAAAAATTAAACTTGAAGCAAATTCAGACTAAAGATGACCTTTATATTCTAAACACGTTGCAATTCATTAGAATATAAATGTTATACATAGTTTTACTTCAAGTTTTAATATATACTATATTTATTTTTATTATATTCAATTTTACTTCTAGTTACTTTTTTGAAACAAATCCTTAATATACTTATAAATTTAGTTTATATTACTGATTTATCTTTAAATTTGGAACTGCATTCAAACTCATATCATGTGTTTTACCATTTATAAAATTATAATATCCTGCACACCCTATCATAGCTGCATTATCTGTGCATAAAATTAGAGGAGGATATTTAACAATTATCCCACTATTTTTTGCAAGCTCTGTTATTTTAGCTCTTAGACCCGAATTGGAAGCAACTCCACCAGAAAGGGTTATAATATCATAGCCTTTATCTTTTGCTGCTTTTAGTGCTTTAGTTGATAAAACTTCTACTACAGCTTCTTGAAAAGATGCTGCTACATCTTCAACCATTATTTCTTCATTCTTCATTCTTTTTCCATTTAGATAATTTAATACAGAAGATTTTAATCCACTAAAACTAAAGTCGTAGCTATCTTCTTCTAAATAAGCTCTTGGAAATTCTATAGCATGTTTATTTCCTTTTTTAGCGAGATTATCAATAATTGGACCTCCTGGATAACCTAAATTCATTGCTCTTGAAATCTTATCAAATGCCTCTCCAGATGCATCATCTCTAGTTTTTCCTAAAATTTCATACTTACCATAGTCTTTGACTTCAACCAAGTGAGTATGACCTCCAGATACTATTAATGTTATAAAAGGAGGTTTCAAATCCTTGTGCTCTATATAATTTGCACTTAGATGACCTTCTATATGATTTACTCCTACAAGTGGTATATTCAAAGTATATGCAAGTGCTTTAGCATAAGATAAGCCTACTAGCAAGGCTCCTACTAGACCAGGTCCATATGTAACTGCAATATGGTCTATGTCATTAAATCCTACATTTGCTTTATCTAAAGCTTCCTGAACAACTATATCAATATTTTCCACATGTTTTCTTGAAGCTACCTCTGGAACTACACCACCAAATTTTTTATGTGTCTCTATTTGAGTAGAGATTATGTTTGAAAGTACGTCTCTACCATTTTTTAAAACTGATGCAGCTGTTTCATCACAACTACTTTCTATAGCTAATGTTATTATATCACTCATAAACTCTACACCTCTTTTAATTGGTTCCACATTATAATTGCATCTTCTTTATTATCACTGTAGTATTCTTTTCTTATTCCACCCATTTTAAATCCATATTTTCTATATAAATTTTGTGCTATTTTATTTGATGCTCTAACTTCTAGTGTCATAGATGCAATATTATTATCTTTGCATAAATCAACTATACCTTTTATTAACTTATCTCCTATTTTTTTGCCTCTATAGTCACTATGAACAGCCACATTATTTATATGCCCCTCCTGAACCTCCCATGACTAAAGTCACAGGGTTCCTGCTTCATAGAATTTTGCATACTAAAATATGTCTTACAAACTCTCCACAGGCTATCCCCATAGTTCCTACGGTTTTTACATAAGTTATCTACTTTAAACTCTTATTAGTTTTAATCCTTCTTTTAGTATATTTATACTTGCATTTATATCTCTATCGTGAGTTTCATTACAACAAGGACAAATCCATTCTCTTATACTTAAATTCTTCATTTCCTCGTTTTTGTACCCACATTTATTGCATATTTGTGAACTTGCAAAGAATTTACCTACCTTTACAATTTGTCTACCATACCAATTAGCCTTATATTCTAATTGACGAACAAATTCTGACCATGACACATCAGAAATTAAGCGAGATAGTTTATGATTTTTAGTCATATTCTTTACTTGTAAATCTTCTATGCAAATAATATCATTCTCTCGTATTAATTTGGTAGATAGTTTTTGTAGAAAATCCTTCCTTTGATTAGCTATATGTTCTTGAAGTCTTGCAACTTTTAACCTTGCTTTATTTCTATTTAAACTACCAATTGTTTTTCTCGATAATTCTCTTTGTAATTTAGCAAGTTTGTTTAATGACTTTTGAAGATACTTAGGATTTTCTATAAATTCTCCACAACTTGAGATACAAAATTCTTTAATTCCTAAATCTAAACCTATCTGATTATTAGTATTTTCAAATGCTTCAATCTCTATATCAGTACAACATAGTGATACATAATATTTACCACTTGGTTCTTTGGATACTGTAGCATTAAGTATTCTCCCTTGAGGTACTTGTTTATCCCTTACTTTAACCATACCAAGTTTAGGTAATTTTATATATTGACTAAAGTACATAATATTTCCACTTGTAAAGTTAGTTCTATATGAAAATCTATTAGTTTTCTTTGATTTAAATTTAGGAAATCCTGCATTTTCTTTAAAGAATTTTTTATATGCGTTTTCTAAATCTTTTAAGGTGTTTTGTAGTGAAAATTTGTCAGGTTCTTTAAGCCACTTTAATTCTCTTTTTAAATTGGTCAAATCAGAACTGCACTGTTTATAAGTAAAAGTTTCTTTATTGTTTTCATAAACTTCTATTTTTTTAGCAAGATACTTATTATATACAAATCTACAACATCCAAAAGTTTTGTTAATTAGCTCTTGCTGTTTTTTATTTGGATACATTCTAAACTTATATGACTTTTCCACTACTATCACCTCACTTTACTTGTTTTTTCTGATTATTCATCACCCATCATAATATTAACATTTAAAACAAGTATTTTGAAGGTTTTCATATTTATTTTTTAAATAACATATATAAAAACTGTAAGCCCTTAACTTTTATCATTTTTGAGGTTGTCGTTCACATAAGTTCGCTACTACCTATGCAGTTCTCTTATGAACTTCTTACATTTTCATGCAAGCACAGACTATATCTTATCCTTCGGCATTATCCGTTAAGGTCTACCCACTTCCACTACCAATAGCTTGTAGTGTACTTCCCTCAAGAGGAATAGTCGTTGAAGTTTCTCCTATTCGGAGCTTACCTGCTGATTGCCCATTTTAAAGTACTTAGGGTTTAACCTTATACCATCTAACCAATTTTTTCTACTTTCGTAACTTTCACACTTAGGTTTATTTCATCCTTATGTTTTAGTTTAGTTAGCTTTAGGGGTTTCCAGCAATTCAAGTAGTATTAGATAGGTTCTTTCCTATCTCTACATATAAGTTTCCCTATATGCTGACTACTTTAGCTACTAACTCACGACTAAAGTCACGAGTGTGCGTAGCTATTTTTTAATCAAGTATAAGCCAAATTCCCACGTATCCAACAACTTTTCCATCTAGTTTAGCTACTATATACCTTGCTACTTCATTAGATAACTCTTTTCTAAAAGATTCTTTTGACCAATAATCTTCAAAACAATTTTTTTCTACTTCAAAAACTTCATCTATATCTTTAATAGTCATTTCTTCTATTTTTATATCATCTACTATTAGTTTTGTATTATCTTTCATCATTTAGCCTCTTCATTTTTTCATCGTATTGTACTTCAGCTTGAGATTTTCTGATATACATAGGATTTATTGTATAACAAGTATGTACATCTATATTTTTATTATATTTACTTAATGCCAAAGAGCATAAGCTTCCTGCATTAGATACATTATTAGCTGGTGATGGTATTTTTACATTTTTTATATTTTCTAACTTATCTTTATACTTATATACAGCTTCTCCAACTACTATAAATTCTTCATCACTTGATACTATTTCCTCTAATAAAGTGTCAAATTCCACAACATTAACACCCTCTAATTCTATTAGCTCTCCATTTTCAAGTTTATATTTAGCTGAATAGACTTGATTCTTCTGCGCATCTAATATACAACATATCTTCCTATCACATAGATTCATGTTATTTGCTAGAGATTCTAAAGAATTCACTGCTATTATTGGTATATTATTTACATGAGCCATAGCTTTTACTGTGGCCATACCTATTCTAAGACCTGTAAATGACCCAGGCCCTATACATACAGCTAATAAATCCATATCTTTTATACTTAAATCACTCATGTTCAACATACTTTCTATCATTGGCATAAGTTTTTGCGAATGAGTTTTTTTGTTGTTCACTGTAAACTCACATATTAAGTTATCATCTTCTACAACTGATACACTTGCTGCCATAGAAGATGTATCCATACCTAGTATTTTCATTATTTAGTCAACTCCTCAACTATTTCTTTGTAAAAATCTCCTTTTGGAGTTAATATCATTTCTCTTCCATCATCTTTATACTTTAATTCTATATTTAAATATTCCTCTGGAAGTATATCTTCTATTAGATTAGCCCATTCGATTATGCAAATTCCCTTTGAATTTATATATTCATCATATCCAATATCATACATTTCATCACTGCTACCTATTCTGTAAACATCAAAATGATACAAAGGTATTTTACCTTCATATTCATTTATTATAGTAAAAGTTGGACTTGTTATATAATCTTTTATACCTAATGAATCTGCTAAGCTTTGTGTCATTGTAGTTTTCCCAGCCCCTAAATCTCCTACTAAACAGATAACACTACCTTCTTTCAAAAGTTTACCTAATTTATATCCTATTTCTCTAGTTTTATTTTCATTTTCTAAATATATTTTTGCCATCAATTCATCTCCATTTTGATATAATCGTCATGTGAATTTATATCACTGCTTAATTAATTATAGTATAAGCCTAGACTATTATAAAGTACTTCTATTTATCTTTTTTTATTGATGGCCATATCTAGACATTATATACAGTCTTCAATAATAATTTTTATATACTCTTTTGCCTTACAACTTTGCTTTAAAGCTTCTTTGCATATTTTCTCAGATTGCTCTTTTACATATTTAAGAGACTTATAATTCTCTTTAACTGCTTCAATACACATTTTTTCTGTCTGATTTTTTATATACATTAACATCTTACCATTTTGTCTTACAATCTCTATGCATATATCTTCTGTATAATTATCTATGTAACTTAACACATCTTTAATATTATATTTTTTATCTAAATATCTTATAGCTTTTATACATATTTCCTCTGTTTTATTATTAACAAATTGCAGACTTCTTCCATCTTGTTTGACAGCTTCCATACATATTTCATCTTTTTGTTTGTTTACATATTGCAGTGCCATACCATTTTGATTTACAGCTTCCATACACATCTTATCTGTTTGATTTTTTACATATTGTAATGCTTTATAGTTTTGCTTAATCGCTTCTATACATAGTTCTTCACTCTGTTCTCTAACATATGCAAGACACCTACCATCTTTTTTAATTGCTTCTAAACATATACTTCTTGTTTGAACCTCTAAAGCTTTTAGTATACTTACAACATCTATATTTGAAGAATATCTTATTGCTTTTATAATAAGCTTCTCTGTCTGGTTTCTTACATACTTAAGTGCATTACAATCCTTTTTTATAGCTTCAAGACATATATACTCTGTTTGTTCTTTTACATATTTTAGTGCTTTATAGTTATACCTTATCGCCTCTAAACATAATTCTTCTGTTTGCTTTTTTACATACTCTAGGGCTTTATAATTTTGCCTTATCGCTAGAATACACATCCCATCAGTTTGATTTTTTATATTTTTTAATTCACGATAATCATACTTTACACTTTCCATATTTTCAATGTATTCATTTGTAATATACTTTAAAGGCATTTTCAACTCTTCGTTATCAACACTTATATGAATATTTTCCCAATTACTATTAAAATAATACCCTTTATCATCTAAAAATAATTTTTTCAATTTTTTAGATATACTCATCTATCTACACCCCTATCATTATTAAATTAGATATTATTAAAAAATTAAGCATAAATCTTTATTTATTTTTTATAATATCTTTATTTTTTATTTATTATGAATTCGCTCTGTGTATTATAGATACCTTTTTAGTATTTTAATAGTTAATCGTTTTAATTCTTCCTTTATTTTAAAAATTAAATTTGCCTAAATATTTCTTATTTTATATACAATTTTTGATAAATTAATAAAGCCATAATCTATTTAATATATCAATCACAATATAGGACCGAAGTTATAAATAAATTATGGCTATTCAATACATTTAATTTTAAAATTTTATATTTTCTTGTCTAATTATTTTTTTATTACATTTCCCATTTTTTTATAAAGTGGTAATGTTACTAAAGATATTATAACAGCCTTTAATACATTAAATGGAGCTATCATCCAAATTACAAAAGTAAATAAATCATGAACTTGAGGATTTATAGCTGAGCCTAGGCCTATTATAGCATCTAGTCCCATTAATTGCCCATAAAGTGGCAGCATTACAAAATAATTTACCAATGAACCAATTATAGTCATAGCTATTGTCCCTAATACAAATCCAATTACTACACCCTTTAAATCTTTACTTCTCTTATATGAATAACAAAGTATAAGTACATAAGAACCACCAATTAATATATTTGCAAATTCTCCTACTCCTCCAGTTGTTGTTGCTGTTATCATTTGTAGTATATTTTTTACTACAACTACACCAAATCCAACCAATGGTCCTAAAGACATACCACCAAATATTGCTGGGATATCTGATAAGTCAATTTTTAAGAAATCTGGAAAAATACCTGGTATTGGTGCTTGAATAAACATCAATAAATAAGATATTGCAGATAAAATTGACATAACCACCAAAGTTCTTGTTGAAATCATATTACCTCTTTTTACTGTATTTTGCATAACTACTTTCCTCCTAATCAATAGTTTATATTTTTTAGGAAAAACAAAAAACTCGAAGATCCTATCTTCGAGTTTTTATGGATATAGTTTAAACAAACTAAAATAAACTTATTTATATTCCATAAATATCTTCTCTCATCCAGACTTTACTGTCGGCTTTGGAATCTCACCAAATCAACCACCTAAGTAGTTCGCGGGCTATACCGCCGGTAGGGAATTTCGCCCTGCCCCGAAGATCTTCTTTGATTTTTTAATTTTCCTTACACTCTTATATTAGTTAATTTTTTAATAATTGTCAAGTTATTTTTTCTCATATACTACTTTGCCATTTATTATAGTGTAAAGTACGTTACTTTGAATCTCTAGTGGAGAATTGTCCCAAATTACTATATCTGCATCTTTGCCAACCTCTATAGAACCTACTTTGTCTCCTATTCCTAAAGCCGTAGCTGGATTTATTGTAATTGATTCTATTGCTTTTTCTTCTTTCATACCATGTTTAACTGCTATGCCTGCACATATTGGAAGATATTGAACTGGTATTACTGGGTGGTCTGTCATTATACATACATCAAGACCTGCATTTGAAAGTATTCCAGCTGTACTAAATGTCAGATTTCTAAGTTCAAATTTAGACCTTTCTGACAAAGATGGACCTACTATCACAGGAAATCCTTCTTCTACCAATTCATCTACAATAAGATGACCCTCTGTACAATGGTCTAATGTAAGTTTTAAGTCAAATTCTTTTGCAATTCTTATTGCTGTAAACATATCATCAGCTCTATGAGCATGTGCCTTGAAAGGAATTTCTCTTCTCAGCACAGGTATTAAACTTTCCATTTTTATGTCATATTCAGGCTTTTCACAGTCTTCATCATCATGACTTTCATATAAATCAATCTCTTCTAGATATTCTTCCGCTTTTTTTAAATTTTCTCTAAGCAAGGCTGCTATAGCCATCCTAGTTTGAGGAGATTTGTCATCTTGACCATAGCAACTTTTTGGATTTTCTCCAAATGCTATTTTAGATGCAACTGGATTTTTTATTACCATTTTATCAATTCTTTTTCCATGTGTTTTTATAGCTATACATTGACCTCCCATAACATTTGCACTTCCAGGTGTTGTACAGACAGAAGTTATACCACCCTCAAAAGCTTCTTTAAATGTTCTATCCATTGGATTGATTCCATCTATAGGATTTAATTGTGGTGTTATTGGGTCAGTTTCTTCATTTCCATCTGCCCCTTCAAAACCTATCCCATCTTCCCATAGACCCAAATGAGTATGAGCATCTATAAATCCAGGGAACACAAGTTTATTACTTGCATCTATTATATCTGCATCTAATGGTGCTATTAAGTCTTCTCCTATTTCTATTATTTTTCCTTCATCTATAAGGATATCGCCTTTAATTATTCCATTTGTTATGGTGTTTATTTTACCATTTTTTATAAAAATCATTCATTTTCCTCCTGATTTTCAAGACTCTCTTACTTCTTTTTAACATTGTTTTTTACAATATACTTTTTTAATTTTTAATACTCATACCTACTATAAGTTGTATTTACAAATATAGAATTCAAAATAACAATACATAAACTTGTTTATTTTTTCATTGATAAAGCTACTCTTTTTTTGTTTAAGTCAATTCCAATAACTTTTACATCAACTATATCTCCTACTGTAACAATACTCATAGGGTCTTTTACAAAGCTATTACTCATTTCTGATTTATGAACTAACCCATCATTTTTTATTCCAATATCTACAAATGCACCAAAATCTACAACATTTCTAATTGTACCTTTTAAAGACATGCCTTCTTGTATATCTTCAATTTTTAAGACATCAGTTCTAAGAATAGGTTTTATTCCTTCTTCTCTTGGGTCTCTTCCTGGCTTTTTAATTTCAGCTATAATATCTCTTAAAGTAACTTGACCTACTTCTAGCTTTTCACTTAATTCTTTTAGACCAATCTCTTTTATTTTCTCATCTATTTCTTCTATATTTTTATTTTTTATATCATCTAAAGAATACCCTATTATCTCAATCATTTTTTTACATATGTCATAACTTTCAGGATGCACACCTGTATTATCTAGTGGGTTTTTACCATCTAAGATTCTCATAAATCCAGCACACTGAGTGAATGCTTGAGGTCCAAGTCGTTTTACTTTTTTCAGTTGTACTCTCGATGTAAAATCTCCATTTTCTTCTCTATATGCTATTATGTTTTTTGCAATAGCTTTACTTATTCCTGCAATATGTTCTAATAGAGAGTATGATGCTGTATTTAAATCTACTCCAACACTATTCACAGAATCTTCAACAACACCATCTAATACTTCTTCTAGTCTTTTTTTATTTAAATCATGCTGATATTGACCTACACCAATACTTTTAGGGTCTATTTTTACAAGCTCTGCTAATGGGTCTTGTAATCTTCTAGCTATAGATATAGCTCCTCTTATTGATACATTTATATCTGGATGTTCTTCATTTGCAAGTTCAGATGCTGAATAGACAGAGGCTCCAGCCTCACTAACTATAACATATTGTACTTCCCTATCTATCTCTTTTATCATTTCTGATACAAAAGTTTCTGATTCTCTAGATGCAGTACCATTACCTATTGAAATTATATCTATATCGTATTTTTCAATCAATCTTTTTAAGACTTTCTTTGCCCCTTCCACATTATTTTGAGGGTCTGTTGGGTATACTGTTGTATAATCTAATAGTTTACCATTTTTATCTACTATAGCTATTTTACATCCTGTTCTAAATGCAGGGTCAAATCCCATAACTACTTTGTCTTTAACTGGTGGTTGAAGCAATAAACTTTTAACATTTTTTCCAAATACACTTATAGCTCTTTCTTGAGCTATTTCTGTTAAATGATTTCTTATTTCTCTTTCTATTGATGGAAAAATTAATCTTTTATAAGAATCTTCTATTGAGCTTACGATTTCTTCCTTATTTTTGAAATTTTTATCATTTACATATTCATTTATTATGTAATTTAAAACTTTATCATTATTTATTTCTAACTTAACTTTTAAGAAGTTCTCTTTTTCTCCTCGATTTATTGCCAAGACTCTATGTGGAGCCATGCTCTTTACTGCTTCATTATAATCATAATACATATCATAAACTGATTTCTCATCAGTAGAGCTTTTGCTAACTATCATGCCTTCTCTTAATGCTAATTCTCTTATATATTTTCTAATCTTAGCATCATCTGAAACTAATTCTGCAATTATATCTCTAGCTCCTTTTAATGCATCTTCAACAGAAAGAACTTCTTTCTCCTCATCTATATAATTCTTTGCTTCTACTTCTATACTATCTAGATTATTCTCTAGTATTGACAACGCTAAATTTTCTAATCCCTTTTCTTTAGCTATTGTTGCTCTAGTTCTTTTCTTTTGTTTATATGGAGCATAGATATCTTCTACTTCTTGTAATGTCTTTGCTTTTTCTATATTTTTTGTTATTTCATCTGTTAACTTGCCTTGCTCATCTATTAGTCTAACTACATCATCTTTTCTACTTTGAAGGTTTCTTAAGTACATCAATTTTTCATGAAATTCTCTTAGTGTAACATCACTCATCTCACCAGTCATTTCTTTTCTGTACCTAGCTATAAATGGTATTGTATTACCCTCATCAATAAGTTTTAATGTATTGTTTATTTGCTCATCTCTAAGATTAAATTCTTTTTTTAAGATTTGATTTATATCCAATTTTTTCACTCCTAATGTTAGTTTTTTCATAAGTATAATAAACAGAACGAAGGCTGAGGGTTGTCGTCCTCAGCCTAAGTGCTGTAAGTGCATAGTAAGCACTAACCTTCTTATACATATATCTTAATTACAGTGCATATTTATTAAACTGTTTTATTCATTTTTAAGTATTCATTAATAAATAGGTCTATATTTCCATTCATTACACTGTCTACATTTCCAAACTCAGCATTTGTTCTATGGTCTTTAACCAATTTATATGGCTGAAAAACATACGACCTAATTTGACTACCCCATGTTATTTGTGAATATTTTCCTTGTATATCTTCTATTTTTTCCTTTTGTTCCAATTCTTTTAGTTCTATCAGTTTTGCCATCAAAAATCTCATAGCTCTATCTTTATTTAGATGCTGAGACCTCTCATTTTGACACTGAACTACTACACCTGTAGGAACATGTGTTATTCTAACTGCTGAATCAGTTGTATTTACATGCTGCCCCCCGGCTCCAGACGCTCTATATGTGTCTATCTTTAAATCTGATGGATTAATTTCTACTTCTATATTCTCATCTAACTCTGGTGTTACATCTATAGATGCAAATGAAGTATGTCTTTTTCCTGATGGGTCAAATGGAGATATTCTCACCAACCTATGAACCCCTTTTTCACTCTTTAAGTATCCATAAGCGTTTGTTCCTTCTACAAGGATTGTAGCTGTCTTTATCCCAGCTTCAGGGTCTGATATTATATCTAAAAGCTTAACTTTATAACCCTTTCCTTCTGACCATCTTATATACATTCTCAAAAGCATCTGAGCCCAATCTTGAGCATCCAAACCGCCAGTACCAGCGTTTATAGATAATATAGCATTATTTTTATCATACTCTCCACTTAGAAGAGTTTTTATTTTAATTTCAGATAATTTTTCCTCTATTGATTCTATGGACTTTTCTATATCCTTTTCTACAGAGTCATCCTCTTCCTCTAGACCTATTTCAATCAATACTTCTATATCTTCTAATAAATTTTTTAAACTTTCATATTCTTCTAGTGTCTCTTTTAAAGATTTATTTTCTTGAAGTACTCTTTGAGCGAATTCATTATCGTTCCAAAAGTCTTGTTTGTTCATCTTTTCTTCATTAATTTGTATTTTTTCCATCAATGAAGCTATGTCAAAGAGAAACCCTCAATTCTTCTAAATTTGAAGCTATCTGCTCCACACTATGTCTATACTCTTGTATCTTTAACATTTAATCCTCCAAGATTATCTACCACAACAGTTTTTATATTTTTTACCACTTCCACAAGGACATAAGTCATTTCTTCCAACTTTTTCATCTTTTTTAACCGTTTTGCTTGTTGGAAGCGTTCCATCTGATGGTGAAGATAAATTTTCAACATCTACAACTGCTTTTCTTTCCACTGGAGTTTCTATTGTTATATTAAATAAATATCTTACAGTATCTTCTTTGATATGTTTATTCATTTCATCAAACATATCAAAACCTTCCATTTTATAAGCAATTACTGGGTCTTGCTGACCTACAGCACGAAGTCCAATACCTTGACGTAATTGGTCCATAGCATCTATATGGTCTATCCAATGATTATCAACAGCTTGAAGTAAGATTACTCTCTCAACCTCTCTCATTCTTTCATAGCCTACTTGTTCTTCTTTTGAAGTGTATATCTTCATAGCTATTTCGTAAACTTTCTCTGTTATTTCAACTGGATTAAGCTTTTCTATTTCTGGTATTTCTATGCTACCTTTTGGTAAGAACAGATTATACATATGCTCTTTAAATCCGTCTTCATCAAACCCTTTATCTTGTGTATAAAGAGTCACTGCCTCTTCTATTATAGAATGAGTCATTGATTGTATTTGTTCTTGTAAATCTTCACCCTCTAATACACGTTTTCTTTCTGCATATATTATTTCTCTTTGTTTATTCATAACATCATCATATTGAAGTACATGTTTTCTTATACCAAAGTTTTTACCTTCGACTTTCTTTTGTGCTCCTTCAATAGATTTAGATAATATTCTATGTTCTATCGGCATATCTTCTTCAAGACCTATCTTATCTACAATTCCAGATATCCTATCACTTCCAAACAATCTCATAAGGTCATCATCAAGACCTATATAAAATCTTGAACTACCTGGGTCACCTTGACGACCAGCACGACCTCTCAACTGGTTATCTATTCTTCGAGATTCATGTCTCTCTGTACCAATTATAGCAAGTCCACCTGCTTCTACAACTTGTTTTTGTTCTTCTTGTGTTTGTTGTTTAAACTTTTCAAATAGTTTTTCATACTCTGCTCTAGCTTCAAATAGAGTTTCATTACCTTTTACAGGTATCCCTTCTATTGGAGTATCTACTCTGTTTACTATTTCCTCTTTAAATCCATTTCTTCTCATTTCTCTCTTAGTTAAGAAATCTGGGTTTCCACCTAAAACTATATCTGTACCACGACCAGCCATATTTGTAGCTATTGTAACAGCTCCAAGTCTACCAGCTTGTGCTATTATCTCTGCTTCTTTATCATGATGCTTAGCATTTAATACTTCATGTTTAATGCCTTTTTTCTTTAGTATTTGTGATAATAATTCTGACTTTTCTATTGATACTGTACCTACAAGTATTGGCTGATTAACTTTATGTCTTTCAATTATCTCTTGTGCCACAGCATTGAATTTACCTATTTCACTTTTGTATACAGAGTCTGGTAAATCTTCTCTTACCATAAGTTTATTGGTAGGTACTTGGAAAACATCCATTTTATAGATTGCTTTAAACTCTTCTTCTTCTGTTTTTGCTGTACCAGTCATACCAGAAAGTTTTTTATACATTCTAAAGTAGTTTTGGAATGTTACAGTAGCTAGTGTTTTAGATTCTCTTTGTATTTTAAGACCTTCTTTAGCTTCTATTGCTTGATGTAAACCTTCTGAATATCTTCTACCAAACATAAGTCTACCAGTAAACTCATCAACTATTACTATTTCTCCATCTTTAGCAACATAATCAACATCTTTCTTCATTATTACATGTGCTCTTAAAGCTTGATTTATATGATGATATAACTCTGTATGAGATATATCTGTTATGTTATCAACGTTAAAATATACTTCTGCCTTTTGTATACCTGATGCTGTTAGAGATACCGCCTTATCTTTTTCTTCTAATTCGTAATCATCTGGTTTTAGTGTTAAGACAAATGTATTTGCATCTGAATATAAGTGAGTTGATTTATCTCCAGGTCCAGATATGATAAGAGGTGTTCTAGCTTCATCTATTAGTATAGAATCGACCTCATCCACTATAGCATAATTTAATCCTCTTTGAACTCTTTGCTCTTTGTGTATTACCATATTGTCCTTTAAGTAATCAAATCCATACTCATTATTTGTACCATAAGTTATATCACAATCATATTGCTCTTTTCTAACTTTTGGATTTTGACCATGCACAATAACCCCTACACTCATTCCTAAAAATTCATATATTTTTGCCATTTGGTCTCTATCACGTTTTGCAAGGTAATCATTTACTGTTACAACATGTACACCTTTTCCTGTAAGGGCATTCAAATAAACAGGAGCAGTTGCAACCAAAGTTTTACCTTCACCTGTTTTCATCTCGGCTATTCTTCCTTGATGTAACACTATACCTCCAACCATTTGGACTCTATAGTGTCTAAGTCCTAACACTCTCTTAGAAACTTCTCTAACTACTGCAAAAGCTTCTGGAAGTATATCATCTATACTTTCATTATTTGCTAATCTTTCTTTAAATATATTTGTCATATTTTTAAGTTCCGAGTCTGCCATAGATTCAAATTTAGGTTCTAATGAATCTATTATATCAACAGTTTTATTGAACTTTTTTAATTCTTTTTTATCTGCCATGTTGAATAAATTATCCATAAAGCTCATATTTTACATCTCTCCTCGTTCTTTATTGTACTATTATTCATTTTACCATAAAAACTATACTTTTAATATTAATTTAAAAAGCTATCGATAATTTATTTATCGATAGCTAATATGATTAAATCTAAATTGCTTTATTCATGTTCTATTATACCATATCCACCATTATGACGCTTATAAACTACTGCTATTTCATCTGAATCTATATTCTTGAACATGTAAAAATCATGTCCTATTAACTCCATCTGTAATACAGCTTCTTCTTCGCTCATTGGCTTAACACTAAATTTCTTACGTCTTTGAATTACTAATTCTTGATTTTCATCTTCATAGTCCACTTGATCATCAGCTAGATTTATTTCTGCATCTTGGAATCTTATACTCTTGTTGTCTTTATGTTTATCTTGTAATCTCTTTTTATATTTTTTTAATTGTTTACTTAATTTATCATATACAACATCTATAGCTGTGTATAAATTTTCCTGCATATCTTCTGCTCTAATTATAGGTCCATTTACAGTAGCTATTGTTACCTCTATTTTTTGTCTTGCTTTTTTAGCACTTACTGTAACTTTTACATCAGTGTCTGGATGAATGTAATTATCTAACTTACTTAGTTTGCTTTCGATTTTACTTTTTATTGCATCAGTTAATTCGATTTGTTTTCCAGATATAATTATGTTCATAAGTACATCTCCCTTCAATTATGCCAGTATAAGAAAATTTATACTTTAGTAATATATTCTACACGAACTCTCATAATCCTCTTTTTATTATTAACTTTTATGATTTTTTCTATTCAATTGATAGAATTATTTCTCATTTTTAGTTATCTTAATACTCATGTGGATTAATATTATCACAACTACCTGTGGATAATGTGGATAAAACTGTTAATAACTCTTGTTTTTGTTTATTTAAAGCTATTTTTACCACTATTTCTATCCACAAATATCTCCATTAATTGTTTATTAATATGTGAATTCATGTCATAAGTTGGTAATTTTAGGAAATTATATGTATTATATGCCGTTTATCTTTTATAAATTTTTTATAAATATAAACCCTCTAAAACCTCCATATCCTATTTTTTCTTTCATTATTAGTATTCAAGACTATATAAAAGTAATAAACCACTTACAACAATAATTTCATGCTTAATACCTATTATCATGCATATACCCAAATTATAATTAACTCACACTCTTTATTTAGGTTTAGTATTTTATGTTTATACTATCTTGAAATCATATTTACGAGCTTTTTAAGTTTTTGTCTATCTATATCTTCAAAAGGATTGTTATTTATTCTAATAGCTGTACCAAAATGAAAATTGCTTGCTTTAGTTGATTCTTTTATCTTCTCTATATTATTGAAATTAAGTCCCCCACCTAAAAGAATTTTTATATGATTAGAACCAAACATCATATTCTTTATTATTTGTATGTTATCAACTATACTTCCCCTTCCACCTGATGTTAATATATTTGTAATTTTATCATAATCCTTCAAAATTTTGATACTATCCATTATATTTGATTCATCTATAGCTCTATGAAATGTAACATCAAGATTATCGCAACATTCCAATAAAACATTTAAATTTTTTTCATCTATGTTATTATCTTTATCTAACATACCAAATACAACTCCATTAGCACCAATCTCTTTAATTATACTTATATCTTTTTGCATTATGCCTATATCTTCCTCACTATAAGTAAAACTTTTTGCATGATGTCTTATCATTACGTTCACAGGTATCTTTACACTGTTAACAACCCTTTCTATAAGACCAAAGCTTGGTGTCAATCCACCTTCAGTTAAAGCACTAACTAACTCTATTCTATCTGCGCCACAATCTTCTATTATTTTAGCGTCTTCTACTGTCATTCCTATTATCTCTAACATAATTACTCCTTTGCCAATTCATATATTGCGTTTGCAAATATCTTTGCATTTAAAATTATATCTTCTATGTCCATATATTCATCAGGATTATGAGCTATTCCTTTTTGTCCTGGAAATGAAGGTCCAAATGGGACTATATTTGGCATTACTTTTGCATATGTACCTCCATTAGTTGTTACTGGAGTCCCATCTAATAATGTTACTCTTTCATAAGCTAGCTGAAGCTTTTTAATAAGCTTACTCTCTTTCTGAACCTCCCATGACTAAAGTCACAGGGTTCCTACCTCATAGAATTTTGCATACTAAAATATGTCTTACAAACTCTCCACAGGCTATCCCCGTAGTTCCTACGGTTCTTACATACGTTATCTATTTTAAATTGTTATTAGTCTTAATCCTTCTTTTAATATATTTATACTCGCATTTATATCTCTATCGTGAGTTTCATTACAACAAGGACAAACCCATTCTCTTATACTTAAATTCTTCATTTCCTCGTTTTTGTACCCACATTTATTACATATTTGTGAACTTGCAAAGAATTTACCTGCCTTTACAATTTGTCTACCATACCAATTAGCCTTATATTCTAATTGACGAACAAATTCTGACCATGACACATCAGAAATTAAGCGAGATAATTTATGATTTCTAGTCATATTCTTTACTTGTAAATCTTCTATGCAAATAATATCATTCTCTCGTATTAATTTAGTAGATAGTTTTTGTAGAAAATCCTTCCTTTGATTAGCTATATGTTCTTGAAGTCTTGCAACTTTTAACCTTGCTTTATTTCTATTTAAACTACCAATTGTTTTTCTCGATAGTTCTCTTTGTAATTTAGCAAGTTTGTTTAATGACTTCTGAAGATACTTAGGATTTTCTATAAATTGTCCACAACTTGAGATACAAAATTCTTTAATTCCTAAATCTAAACCTATCTGATTATTAGTATTTTTAAAAGCTTTAATATCTATATCAGTACAACATAGTGATACATAATATTTACCACTTGGCTCTTTGGATACAGTAGCATTAAGTATTCTCCCTTGAGGTACCTGTTTATCCCTTACTTTAACCATTCCAAGTTTAGGTAATTTTATATATTGACTAAAGTACATAATATTTCCATTTGTAAAGTTAGTTCTATATGAAAATCTATTAGTTTTCTTTGATTTAAATTTAGGAAATCCTGTATTTTCTTTAAAGAATTTTTTATATGCGTTTTCTAAATCTTTTAAGGTGTTTTGTAGTGAAAATTTGTCAGGTTCTTTAAGCCACTCTAATTCTCTTTTTAAATTGGTCAAATCAGAACTACACTGTTTATAAGTAAAAGTTTCTTTATAGTTTTCATAAACTTCTATTTTTTTAGCAAGATACTTATTATATACAAATCTACAACATCCAAAAGTTTTGTTAATTAACTCTTGCTGTTTTTTATTTGGATACATTCTAAACTTATAAGCTTTTTCCACTACTATCACCTCACTTTAATTGTTTTTTATGATTATTAATATACATATCCGAGTAACTTCTATTTTTCATCACCCATTATAATATTAACAAACGTAATTATTTAAAACAATTATTTAGAAGGTTTTTATATTTATTTCTAAATAACATATTTAAGAACCGTAAGTCCTAACTTTTATCATTTTTGAGGTTGTCGTTCACATAAGTTCGCTACTACCTATGCAGTTCTCTTATGAACTTCTTACATTTTCATGCAAGCACAGACTATATCTTATCCTTCGGCATTATCCGTTAAGGTCTACCCACTTCCACTACCAATAGCTTGTAGTGTACTTCCCTCAAGAGGAATAGTCGTTGAAGTTTCTCCTATTCGGAGCTTACCTGCTGATTGCCCATTTTAAAGTACTTAGGGTTTAACCTTATACCATCTAACCAATTTTTTCTACTTTCGTAACTTTCACACTTAGGTTTATTTCATCCTTATGTTTTAGTTTGGTTAGCTTTAGGGGTTTCCAGCAATTCAAGTAGTATTGGATAGGTTCTCTCCTATCTCTACATATAAGTTTCCCTATATGCTGACTACTTTAGCTACTAACTCATGACTAAAGTCACAAGTGTGCGTAGCTATTTTTCAATCAAAATATACTGGATTAAAATTAGAAATTACTTCTATCTCAATGCTACTTGGAAAACTGCATCTTATTTCATCTAACACATTTCTTAGTTTATAGCTAAAATCATATTTTATCTTTATATCTAATATAATATCACCATCTTTTTTACTTAACTCCTTATATGTAACAAGCACATTTTCAGATAGGTTTTCTATAAAACCTAAGAATGTGTCTTCTTCATAGATGTTTTTACTTTTGATTCTAATCCTTGCCATTCCTTTTTCACCATATACAACAGGATACTTACAGTCTGGTGTAAATCCCATAAGAGGGGCTTTTTCTTTTTCTAAATAATATGGTATATCTTCAAATCCACTTTCTTCATTTGTACCAAATATTATCCTAACTTTTTTATCTAGTTTTAAATCCAATTCTTTAATAGCATACAATCCATATAAAGCAGATATTATGGGTCCTTTATTATCTAATACCCCTCTACCATAAATTCTCCCATTGGCTTTTTCCCCTTCATAAGGCTGATACTCCCAATCTTCGCCTTCATGTACAACATCTACATGACCAATTACACAAACATAATCTTCACTCTCTCCATATTCTGCATACCCAATATAATTATCTAAATTTCTAACCTTAAATCCCAATTTTTCTGAAATTTCTAATGCTTTATTAAGTGCTTTACCTACTTTTTCACCAAAAGGGAAGCCATTTTCTGACTCCCCTTTTACACTAGGTATTTTTACAATATCTATAATATCACTTAATAAATCTTCTTTTAATTCATCTACTTTATTATTTATGATATTCATAAAAATCTCCTTATTATAAAAAACTCTACTTTATTATATGACTGATTTATTCTTTCACTTCTATTGGAGCTTTTATTCTAGCTTCATATGCTTCCATCCATTCATTTGATATAACCTTATGTATAGTCTTACCATCTACTCTATTTGAAATATAGACTGTAGGAGCCTCTTCCTCAGTTACTACTGAAAAAGTAAAGTCTGCTATGTTTGTAGCTACTCCCCATTCACCCTTATTATTCATGGCAACTAATGATAAATCACCAGCTTTTCCTCTTTTTTTGATAAGTTGTTCATCCAATTCATTTACTGCTATATCACAAGCTTCTTGTGGATGCTTACCTTCTTTCATAAGTCTAACTATCTCATAAGATATACATCCCTTCATTAGGTCTTCTCCTAGACCAGTAGCTGTAGCTCCTCCTATACTACTATCAACAAAAAATCCCGAACCAGATAGTGCAGAATCTCCTATTCTGCCTCTTTTTTTCATAAATAATCCACTCGTTGAAGTAGCTGCACACATCTTACCATTTTTGTCTAAAGATATCATGCCAACAGTATCATGACCAGCATATGGGCTTAACCCCTTGTCTAGAGTTTCTTTTTTTCTCTTTTTATAATGCAACTTTGCTCTATCAGTCAACATATTTTTTCTTTCAAATCCATTTTTATGAGCATATTCTTCAGCACCTATTCCAACCAAGAAATTATTTACCTTCTCATAACTTAACTTTCTAGCTATACTTACAGGATTAGAATAATCCCTTATACCAGCAACTGCCCCAATATCTAATGTATTACCATCCATAAATGCAGCATCAAGCTCTACCTCACAGTTTTCATTTGGAAGTCCTCCATAGCCAACTGATTTATAAAATGGATAATCTTCAACTCTTCTTACAGCAAGTTCTACGGCATCTCCTGCTTCCATACCTTTTTCTAAACGCTCTGATGCCTCAGTTATACCTTCTAGAGCCATTCTCCAGGTCGCTATCATTCCCCACATGTCAAAATTCCCCTCCTTATTATATAGATTTTACTAATCTATTTTTATTATAAATAGTATATTATTTAAGCTTGTTAACATTAGAACACTAATTAATAACAAAACTCTTCTTTCATCAAAGTTATATCCTCTTTATTTGCCATTGATTTTGCTAATTTACATATGTTGTTTAGTGAATCATTAAGTCCAATTCCACCTTTTTTTGGTGTCTTAACTATGCATATATCATTTTTATATTCGTTTATTATATCTATATTTTCTTCTGACATAGCTGCAAATGCTGATATATTAGTCTTATCATTTATATTTTTACATAATATAGCTGACATCTTAGAAAAATTTTCATAATTAAAACTTGGTCCACAAATTACTACATCAGGGTTTAATTTTTTTACCATTGCTATCATTTTGTTTGTCACATCCTCTTCGTTATTTATAAAAAATTCGTCTCCACAAAATAATGTAGCTATTACTTTAGACTCATCTAAAAATGGTTCCATCATTATACCTGGACCTAATGGGCTTGATTTTCCAGCAGGAGGTATATTGTTTTTTTCTTTTCCTCCAGCACCAGCTTGTATTTGGTCCAATATCATAACTATTTTTTTCATAATCTTCCTCCTATAATACTAAATCATCAAAAGATATATCATCATCTTCCTCTTCAACATTTGTCTTTTCTTCTTTCAAATATTGTCTATCTAGCATTTTTATAAATGGCATATACATAAATATTCCTAGTACAAGAAGTGCTAATTGTAAAATAGCCCCTTGCCATCCTGTTGTTAGAAAGCCAGAGAATATAATTGGAGTTGTCCATGGTAATTGAACTCCATTTGTAAGTGGCACTAAACCTGCTGACATACAGAAATAAGCTATTATTATATTTATTGTTGGAACTATTGCAAATGGTATCAATAATATTGGGTTAAGCATTATTGGTAGACCAAATATCAATGGTTCATTTATACCAAATATTCCTGGTAAAATTGACAATTTTCCCATTGATTTTATACGTTTACTTTTACATATTAATAACATAGCTATAACTAATGATAATGTACTACCTGCTCCTCCAAATGTTGCAAACATATCTTGGAATTGACCAGTTATTATGTTTGGTATTTTTGAACCAGCTTGGAATGCAGCTAAATTTTCAGCTGATAAAATTTTTAATATAGGATTATACACAGCTCCAACAACACTGCTTCCATTTATTCCAAAGAACCAGAATAAGTGTAAGAATATGTAGGCGATTGCCATTGCACCTAAGCTATTTCCTAGTTTTAATAATGGCATCTGTAAAAATTTAAATATAAATTCATGTATACTTCCATATGGTGTAGCTTCAAAGGCTATCTTAACTAAGAAGAAGACTATCATAACTATTGCACTTGGTATTAACGCAGCAAATGATTTTGATACAGTTGGAGGAACTCCATCTGGCATTTTTAATGTCCATCCTTTTTTGACAACTGCTGCAAACAATTTTACAGAAGTTATTGCTGTTATCATACCTACAAACATTCCTTTAGAACCCATCCACCCTAGTGGTATACCTGTTACCATATAGACTGATGTTGTTCCCTCTGGTGTATATGGTATTACAAATGGTGTTACTATAAAAAAAGCAACTATTGCAACTGCCGCTGATGCTATTGGGTCTACATCTATTTGTTTTGCATAAGAATATCCAATTCCTAAAACTGCAAGTAGAGTCATTACTTCAAATGTTGCTACAGTTGGTTGTTGTAATTTGACAGCCCAATCTGAACCAAAAATTTGACCTACAAATTCATCCCATCCTTTTATCGGAAAATTTGCTACTAATAAAAATAATGAACCTATTATTAATAATGGTGATGATACTAAAAAACCATCTCTAATTGCAATTAATAATTTATTTTTACCTATTTTCTCAGCCAATGGCATAAGTATTCTTTCCAATTTATTCATCTATCCACCCTCATTTCCAATTATTTTCTATTATGATTCTATGCTTGTTTAGATTTTATTAACTTTATAGCAAGTTTTAATACTTTTTCCCCATTCATAGTTCCATAATCAGCTTCATTTATTATATCTATAGGTTTACCTTGAGTTTCAAACTTTGGTTTTAATTCCTTTAACATGTACTTAACTTGTGGTCCTAATAATATACAATCTGGATTCTTTTCTTCAACTATTTTATCAATTTCTGCGATTGGGAATGCTTCTACTTCTATTGGTAAATTATGCTCATCTGCTACCTTCTGCATCTTACCTGCAAGCAAACTTGTTGACATTCCAAAACTACAAAATAAATATACTTTTCTTTTCATTCTTTTAAATCCCCCTTAATTCTTTTTATTTTAATTTTTGAATTTCTTTTCTTAATATAATCATTTCTTTTATAAGATTTCTCTCACTCATACAAGTCATCAAATGGTCTTGAGAGTGAATTAATAAGATAGATATATCTGACTTATTTCCTCCAGCTTCCTTTTGTATAAGTTCAGTTTGTACTTTATGTGCTTTTAAGATTTCTTCGTTTGCACTTTCAACTAATTCATCTGCCTTTTTAAAATCGTTTTCCTTTGAACAGTTAAGAGCTTCATAAAGCATGGATTTTGCATTACCAGCATGAATTATAATCTTTAAAACTATTTCTTCCATTTTTTCCTCCTAAATTGCTTCTCTACTTTTAGCTAGTTTATATCTTACAAACATATAATATCGTATAAAATCAAAAAAACATGCACAACTTTTTCCATCACCTGGAAAATTTTGTGCTTATCCATAAATCACTATGAATTTTATATAAGAATATCTTTTACTTTTGCTATATCACATTTACTTAGAGTATCCAACATACCTTCATCTTCTGTTAGATTAGATATTTCTTTAAATAATTCTCTAAATATTTTTCTGTCATCGTCCTTTTTATAAGCTAATAAAAGTATAATATTTATATCTTTTCCATTTCTAATTTTTATTGGTGTTTTTAATCTTGCAAAACATAATACAGATTGCTTTATATATTTCATGTCTCCATGAGGGAATAGTATTCCCTTTCCAACATTGGTTGGATATGATTTTTCTCTTGTTATAATAGATTCTAAATACTCCTTTTCTGCATAATGCTTTTCAATCAATAAATTAGTTAAATATGTTATAGCTTCATAAATATCATCATGCTCTAACTCCCTTATTAAATAATCAGACATCATTAATCTGTTCATAAGTTTATATGAGGTATCTTTTTCTTTTATTTTATTTGTAAATTCTTTGAGCTTACTCTCATCTTCATCAGTAAATAATGGAGTTGTTATGAAAATTGGCTTTTGAATATTTTCATATTCTTGAAATGCAATTATAAAGTCTATTGTTTTGTCAAAGTTATCTCTTTTTAAATCTTCCTCTCTTAGTGTTTCAACAATTTCTATATTATCAAATCTCTTTTCTATTTTTACTTTTAATAGCATACTCACTCCAAAACTAAATGGACATACAATGCTTGCTCTCTTATTTGATTCTCTTTTATTATATTTCCTTTCTAGAGATGTTTGAAAGTGAAGTGTAAGATAACCTATTTCATCTTCAGTTATTTGTTTTCCTTTTAATTCAATTTCTATTGAATTTGATATTACTGTATATAAAAAACAAAACTTAGTTTTTATATTATCTAATAGTGGGTTTTCCAAATAAACATTACTTTTCATTTGGTGCATTGTAACATTTAAATGGCATATTAATTGCTCATAAAGCAATATATCATTATTGAAATTTATTCCTGATTCCTCTGACACTAAATTTATAATTTTTCTTGTATACTCTGCTAATTCTTCATTTAAATATAGTGCTTTTTTAGTGTTACTACTGTTTATCTGCTTATTCATACCAAATATTAAAGATTCTATAAATAATTTTTCTTCATGATTTAATACTATAGATAAATTGGATTTTAATTCATCTTCTATATGTAAAATAAGCATTTTTAACTTGAGCTCTTTCTTAGTATTTAATACTTTCAAAGAATTGCCTAGCCTTATTCGTATTATATTTATAAGTAAAAATAGCATCAGTTGTCTGAATGATATATCTGTAAGTCTTATATCCATATTATCTTCTATAGTAGACATTATATTTTTGACAATTATTATATCTACTATATGAAAATATTCTATCTCATCTATGTTTAGCCTGTATTTATCTATGTATTTAAATAAGAATGATACTAACATTATCCTTATATCTTTCTCATCCCCTTCAACGCATATACCACTACCTTTTTTGGTTGAGACATTTAAGTTATAATTATTTAATGCCACTGATAATTTACTTATTTCTTCTCTGACAATATTTTTATTTATGTACAATTTATTAGATAAATCATTTAAAGTGACTTTTTTATTGTTACAAAGTAGTAGATTTAATATCTCAACTTGCTTATGAAGCTCACTATTTACTCTTTTAACTTCACCTCGTAACTTCTGATTTACTAGTATTTTATCTGTATCATCTCCACTAAATTTGACTCCTATATTAGGTTTTCTTTTTATATAAGCATTACAAAAAGTAGATAACCATTCATCAATATATTTGCAATCATTTCTTATTGTCCTTTCTGAGCATTCAAAATCATTGGCAATCTCATTGACATTTATAAACTCTTCTTTTAATAGCAATGTTGTTAATAAGTTTTCTTGTCTTTTGTTCAAATATATCACCTCTTTATGACTTAGCCTTAATTTATTATATACAAAAAAGAGCTACACATAAAAGTATTATGCTAGCTCTCTTTAATATGATATTTAGCTGACCTGGTTTTTGACCCCACACTCGCCTACTGGAGGGTTCGCTTGGGTTCGCCGCACTACTACTCTCTCTCGATTTTATTATCGGTAGGTCTTACTTCTAAGCCGCACCATGATCATTAACCCAATTTTTAGTGTTAACTTACGTGGATCCTTTTGCCTGCGACTGGCTTGGACTTTCAACCACAGACCTAAATATCACTTATTCATTTTAATATTTTAAATTAAAATTGTCAACATATAAGATTATTCCATAACATAATTATCACTTGCTCTTGTCAGTAGAGTCAATACAAATACCTTATTAGCACCAGATAACTTTAGAAGTTTAGAAATTTCATTTGTTGTCAAACCTGTAGTAAATATATCATCTATTAAAAGTAAATTTTTATCATTTATTAATTTTATATTTTCCTTAACTTCAAATACATTTTTTAGTTCTTCTTTTCTTTCTTTTTTGTTTAATTTATAGAGCATTCTTGTATATTTTTTTCTACTTATACAATCTAATAATGGAATATTAAGTATCTTACTTAAATTAGACGCTATTTTTTGTGCTTGATTAAATCCCCTTTTGTTCAACCTTTTTTTATGAAGTGGAACAAATAGTATATAATCAAATTTTAAGTTTTCCAAATACAATTTTTCTTTCATTATCTGAGCTATATACCTAGCCATAAATGTTTTTTGATTATATTTTAGTCCTAATACTATCTTTTTGCTTACATCATTATATTCAATGCAAGATATAGATTTATCAAAATAAAAATCTTTATTAAAACAATAGCTACAGTCTTCAAAAAACTCCTTTTCAATTGAATGACGTGTTATTGGTTTTCCACATTTCATACAACCATCTTGTATAAAATTCATTTCATTAAAACAGCTTTTACATATTGAATAAGTATTTGTTTTCTTTATGGATTTATCACAAATTATGCAACTTATATTCTCAGGATATATAAAATCCAGACATTTATTAATCATGTTTTGTAAACGCTTAATAAAATTATCATTGCATATTTTCATATTTATTCTATCAACAACCCTTCTCGCTTAAATTTATTCAACTTATATCCTAAATTTGAATACCTTTGGTTCACTCTATTATTTTTTATCATATATTCAAGATACTTTACATCTCCAACCAATACAACTAATTTTTTTGCTCTTGTTACAGCTGTATATAACAAATTACGGCTAAGTAACATGGGAGGAGCCCAAGTTATTGGTAATACTACAACTGGAAATTCACTTCCTTGACTTTTATGTATTGTTGTACAGAAACTATGGTCAATTTCATCTAATTCATCATATAAATAAGATACAATTTTAGTTTGGTCAAATAATACATATATAGTTTTCTTATCTTTATCTATATGATAAACATATCCTATATCTCCATTATAGATGCCTTCTCCACTTTCTTTTTGGTCTTCTGTTTCCCATTTTTTTGTATAGTTATTTTTTACTTGCATTACTTTATCGCCTACTCTAAAGAGTCTTTTAGAAAAACTCTCTTCAACTTTAAATTTTTCTTTTTTGTTAAGATACTTTTGTAACTCTATATTGAGATTAGTAACTCCTAACTCTCCTTTTCTCATTGAAGATAAAACTTGTATGTCTTTTAATTTATCAACTTTATAAAATTTAGGTAATCTTTCATTAACTAATCCTATTATTTCATTTAATATTTCTTCATTGGTAGATTTTCTTATAAAAAAGAAATCTTTCTCTTTTGTATTTAAATAAAGCGGCTCTCCATTATTTATTTTATGAGCATTTACAATTATCATGCTCTCTTGTGCTTGTCTAAATATTTTATTTAATTTAACCACATTTATAATATTAGAATCAATCATATCCTTAAGTACATTTCCAGCTCCTACAGAAGGTAGTTGGTCACTATCTCCAACCAAAATTACTCTTGTTCCTATCTTTATAGCTCTAAGTAGATTGTACATTAAAATTATATCTACCATTGATACCTCATCAACAATGATTACATCTGAATTTATTGGGTCTTCTTCACCTTTAAAAAAAGTTAAATCATCATCTGTTGAAAAACCCATTTCTAATAATCTATGTATAGTTTTTGCTTCTTTATCAGAAGTTTCACTCATTCTCTTTGCTGCTCTTCCCGTCGGAGCTGCTAAGGTCACACTTTTACCATTATTCTCAAATATCTCTATGATAGAGTTAATAGTGGTTGTCTTACCAGTCCCTGGACCACCAGTTATAATTAATACTCCACTATTAATAGATTCTTTGACTGCTAAAATTTGTTTTTCTGCTAACTTGATTTTTTTATCTTCTTCTAAAATATTAATTTCACTATCTATATCTATTTTCAAGTCTTCAAATTCATACTGTGATAATTTTACGATTTGACTACATACTCCATTTTCAGCTAAATAATATGGCATAAGATATATAAGATTTTCATTGTTTACTTTCTCTATATGTATTTTTTGGTTATAAACTAACATCATTATACACTCTTTTATTATTTCTCCATTTAGCTCCAATAATTTTTCCGAATCTTGTATTAGAACATGCTCTGGTAAATATGTATGTCCATTGCTTAGAGATTTATTTAAAGTGTATAAAATTCCCTGACAAACTCTATCTTTAGAATTTTTATCTATGCCAATTTTATTGGCTATACTATCAGCCACCTTAAATCCTATTCCTCTTATATCTTCAGCAAGTTGGTATGGATTTTTATTTATGACTTCTATTGCACTGCTTTTATATTTCTTATATATTTTTAGACAGTAATTTGGCGTTATTCCAAAAGGAGATAGTTCTATTATGATGTTTCTAAGCTCTCTGTCTTCTTCATAACTTTTTACTATTTGTTTTACCTTTTTACTCCCTATACCTTCTACTTCTTGTAGTCTTTCTGGTGAATTTTGTATCACATTTAGTGTATCTACACCAAACTTATCAATTATTCTCTTAGCCATTTTTTCACCAATACCATGTATCATTCCAGAAGATAAATAAACATAAATTCCTTCTAAGGATGATGGTGTCACTGGCATAAAACTATTCACTTCAAACTGAGTACCATAAATTTTATGGTTTACCCATTTACCTTCAACTTCGATACTCTCTCCAATTGCCAAAGTAGGCATACATCCTACAATTACAATTTCATCCTTTTCATTTACCAGATGAGCTATTGTATATCCATTGTCCTCATTTTTAAAGACTATTTCACTTATCATTCCTTCTAATTTTTCCATTTTTATCTCCTAAAAATACTAATACTCGCTCCATTTAAGTTAGTATATTTTATATGTTAGACTATGATAGTTCTAGAAAAGTTTTTATATTTTTATACTTAACCTAATTTCCAACTATTATACATTTTATCAGAAACAAAAAAAATGTGCATCCAAAAAATATGGCACCTTAGAAAACAGGTACCATATTTTAATAACTATTTTATTTTAATTACTTCATGTGTAAAGTACAAACTAAATTTCATAAATTTATTCTAATATTAACTTATCTCAGATTTATTTTCCTTATACCCATTGGTTTTAGTAATTCTTCTATAAAGCATACATAGTAAAATCAAAATTCCCATGTAACCTGTATACGGATATAGTGTTCCTACTAGCTTATCAAATGGCAATAGACCTCCTATACATGCTAGTATACTTACTACTATTGTTATCATTCTAAATTTAGGATGGTCATCCTCTACAAATCTATTAGTTACTGACCATAATAGTGGTACAGCTGTAGTGTATATTCCTAATAAAAGAACTACTGAGAATAAAATACCTATTATTGGAGATATCTTATCAGCTAAATAAAGTGCTGGTATCTCTTTTGTATATATATTTCCTATGTCTGAAAGTAATGCTAAATTCATCATTATAGCTGCTGCCATAAGAGCTACTCCACCTATTATACCACCCCACACAGCATCTTTCTTATTTACTGCAGAAGAACCCATTCCTGTCAAGAATGTTATTACTATTATTACATTATAACAAGTATAAAGCACACCTGAGAAATACCCACTTGATGTAGCAGTTTTAATGTTTAGACTATCAACCATAGCTCCAGCATTTGGTAAAGCATCAATATTACTACACAAACTAATAGCTCCTACTAAAAGTGTAAATATTATTATTATAGGACCTATATTACCTAGTATTTTAGAAAGCCTTGTCAAACCTAAAGAAACAGTTATTAGGGAAACGATTGCCATACCAATCCTACCTACATATGGATTTAATCCATAGTACTCTGATAATGTAGCTCCTGCTCCTGCAATCATTATTACTAATGTTCCAAATAAAAATAGTGGTCCAAACCATTCAAAGAATGTGCCAAGATATTTTCCACAGTATACTTGATAAATCTTTATTGGCTCCTTAAGCTTCAATTCTCTTCCTTTATCTATAACTTCTGCTCCAAACCATGAAAATAATACCATAGATATTATTCCACCTATAATACCAGCATATCCATAAAACGTAAAAAATTGCAGTATTTCTTGACCAGTTGCAAATCCAGAGCCTATTACAGTAGCCACATAAGCTCCAGCAAAACTTATAACAGTTTTAACATTTATCTTGCCTGACATACATTACTCCCCCCTAATTAAAATAATTTTTTAAGTGTAAGTTTATTAAGATTATATTAGACGTATTATTGTGATATTTCAATATATTTTTAATAATTTAACAGTAGTTAACACATTCTTAACCAGTTTTTAACATATATCCTATAATATGTATCAATTTACCATAATATTATAAAACAAAATACACTAATCTAATTAAATACTGTTTGTTTATTATATGATGAGAAATTTACATTTATTAAAAATATTTAATCTACAATAAAAAAACTGTTAGAAAGTAATCTTAAAATTACATTCTAACAGTCTCTTAGTTAAAAATTATTCACCTAGAGCATCTTTTCTTAATTGCTCAACTTTGTCAATTTTTTCCCAAGGTAAATCTATATCAGTTCTACCAAAGTGACCATAAGCAGCAACTTTTTTGTAAAGTGGCTTTCTTAAATCTAAGTCTCTTATTATAGCTCCTGGTCTTAAATCAAAGTGTTTATTTACTAATTCAACAAGTTTTTCTTCTGAAACTTTACCTGTCCCAAAAGTATCTATAAATATAGACAGTGGTCTAGCTATACCTATAGCATATGCAAGTTCTATCTCACATTTATCTGCAAGACCAGCTGCAACAATATTTTTCGCAACATATCTAGCTGCATAAGCAGCAGATCTATCAACTTTTGTAGGGTCTTTTCCTGAGAAAGCTCCTCCACCATGTCTAGAATATCCACCATAAGTATCTATTATTATTTTTCTTCCTGTAAGACCTGTATCTCCTTGAGGTCCTCCTATAACAAATCTTCCTGTTGGATTTATATAAATTTTAGTTTCTTCATCAAGTAATTCAGCTGGTATAACCTCTTTAATAACATGATTAATTATATCTTCTCTTATTTTATCATTTGATACTGTTTCACAATGTTGAGCTGATATAAGAACTGTATGTACTCTTACAGCTTTATTTCCTTCATATTCAACAGTAACTTGAGTTTTTCCATCTGGTCTTAAATAATCAACTAAACCTGTCTTTCTAACTTCTGTAAGTCTTCTTGATAATTTATGAGCCAAAGATATTGGAAGTGGCATTAATTCTGGAGTCTCATTGCATGCAAATCCAAACATTATACCTTGGTCTCCAGCTCCAACTTTTTCTATTTCTTCTTCTATCTCTTCTCCAGTCTTGCTTTCTAGACCTTCATCAACTCCCATAGCTATATCTCCAGATTGCTCATCTATAGAAGTTATAACTGCACAAGTATCACAGTCAAATCCATATTTTGCTCTTGTATATCCAATCTCTCTTACTGTTTCTCTTACCAGTTTAGGAATATCTACATAAGCAGATGTACTTATTTCTCCTGCTACTAAAACTAATCCAGTTGTAACTGTAGTTTCACAAGCTACTCTAGATTGTGGGTCTTTTTCTAATAATGCATCTAATATTGAATCTGATATTTGGTCACATATCTTATCAGGATGTCCTTCTGTAACTGATTCTGACGTAAATAAATGTCTTGCCATTTTTATTCCCCCTTATACATTCTTAATTTTTATTATAGGTTTTACCTTATTTTTAATTTTAGAAATTTTACTCAAAATAAAAAACCTCTCCTTTATAAGAAGAGGTTAATAATCGTAATTGTATACTAATTAACTGACCTCATCTTTCAAGACTTTTGTCTTGTAGGAATTAGCACCTTTTCCCATTTGGGTGGTTGCTGGGCTTCACAGGGCCTATCCCTCAGCCGCTCTTGATAAGGTAATCAAGATTTAAGTTTTGTTTTACTTTACTAGCTTACTATTTTTTTAAAATTTTGTCAAGATTTTTAGTCATATTTTTCCCATACCTTTTTTTGTAAGACAAATAAAATATTATCTCTATCTGAAATTTAAAGTTAGGTCTTTTTACTGTTTTTTATTCATATATTTTTTTGAAGGGGGTGTTCCTATTGTATTTAGCTAAAGTAAATTACAGCGATGATGATGTTATACAGATGCTAAGTTCAGTTCTAAAAACTATAATTAATGAAAATACGATTGTTGTTTGCATAGGAACAGACAGGGCTATAGGTGATACTTTAGGCCCTTTAGTTGGAACAATACTTAAGAACAGTAAATTTAAATACCCCGTTTACGGTACACTAGATAACCCTATTCACGCCTTAAACATATATGAGTCTTTAGATACTATAAAAAATACACATATGCAAGGTAACTTCTTGGCTATAGATGCTTGCTTGGGGTCGCAGAGTAACATAGGTAATATACAAATTAGAGAAGGACCTATCCTGCCCGGAAAAGGTGTTGGCAAAAAACTACCTCAAATAGGAAATTATTCTATAGTGGGAATTGTAGATAAAATTGATGAAAACAATAGACTTTCATTTAATAATATACGTCTTAGCTTTATATTGGACTTAGCTGAAACAATAGCTTTAGCTTTATTAGTATCCACCTAAGTCCAATGTGAAGTAACCGATAAAATTCTTTATATAAAAAGGTAGATATTTTAGAGTATCTGATTAAATACTCCAAATTATCTACCTTTTTACTCTTATGTTGTTAGTTTTTACTTTTCAACCAAAGCAAACATTAATTCACCTTTACAGACAAGCTCTTCACCAACATATGCTTTAGCATCTGCCTTAGCTATATTTCTTCTAAGAGTTGTCATTTCAACTTCCATAGTTAATGTATCTCCTGGTCTTACTTCTCTCTTAATTCTAACTTTATCTATACCTGCAAATACACCTAATTTTCCTTTATTTTCCTCTACAGACATCATTGCAACTCCACACACTTGCGCCAAAGCCTCTACTATCAAAACTCCTGGCATTAATGGATATTCTGGAAAGTGACCTTGAAAAAATGGCTCGTTAACTGTTACATTTTTTATACCAACAGCTCTTTTTCCAACTTCTAGTTCTGTAATCTTGTCCACCAATAAAAATGGATATCTATGTGGTATTAATTTTTTTATTTCATCTATATTTAGCATTATAAACTCTCCTAATTATTTTCTTCTAAAAGACCCACCTGTTTCAAGTAAGTCTATTGAACCCAAAGCTATTCCTGTACCTTTTGCAACACAAGACAATGGCTCCTCTGCTATTGTAACAGTTATCCCTGTTCTCTGTTCTATTATTTTATCTAATCCATATAATAATGAACCTCCGCCAGTCATTATTATACCAACATCTCCTATGTCTGCTGCTAACTCAGGAGGTGTTTTTTCTAAAACAGCATGAGTGGCAACTACTATTTGCTCAACACATTCTCTAAGAGCTTCTAGCATTTCTGTTGAATTTATAGTTATAGAACTAGGAAGTCCTGTAATTAAGTTTCTTCCTGTTATCTTCATATATTTTTCTTCTTCTCTCTTAAATGCAGAACCAATTTCAAATTTGATTTTCTCTGCTGTTCTTTCTCCTATAAGAAGGTTGTGTTGTTTTTTCATATACTTAACTATAGAATCATCAAATCTATCCCCACCAACTTTTATAGATTCACTTACAACAGCTCCTCCTAGAGATATTACGGCTATGTCTACAGTCCCACCACCAATATCTATAATCATATTCCCATTAGGCTGTGATATGTCTACTCCAGCCCCTATGGCTGCTGCTATTGGTTCTTCTATGATATATACTTCTCTAGCTCCAGCTTGTCTAGTAGCATCCTCTACTGCTCTTTTTTCTACTTCTGTGACACCCGTTGGTACACATACCATAATCCTTGGCATGAAGAATCTTCCAAATCCTTTTTTATCAACTATCTTATCTATAAAAGATTTTAACATCTTTTCAGTTACATCATAATCAGAAATTACACCATCTCTTAAAGGTCTTATAGCAACTATATTACTTGGTGTTCTTCCTATCATTTTTTTAGCTTCTTCTCCCACAGCTAAAACAGAATCTGTCCTATTATCTATTGCTACAACAGATGGTTCTTCTAAAACGATTCCCTTACCACTAACATAAACAAGTACATTTGCAGTACCTAAATCTATGCCTATATCAGCTCCAGCCATTTTTTCAACTCCTTCATTTATATATTAGATTATATTATAAGTCTATTTTAATACTCCTATAATAAAGCATATACAAAAATCTCGCTTTAATCAAGAGAAAATAAATGTTTTAAGAGTATTATTATTCTGCTATTTATAATTATTTAATATATTTATTACAATAATCTAATTCAATAAAAAAAGTAGGTTTTTAACCTACATTTTTTTATGTTCCTTCTCATACTTTAATTTAGTTGCTAATCCCCCTCTAATATGTCTCTCTGATTTATTCTTGTCTAGCACACTTTTAACTTCTTTGGCAAGGGATGGATTTATTTCCTTCAATCTTTCTGTAACATCCTTGTGAATTGTACTTTTACTTACTCCAAATGTCTTGGCGGTTTGTCTTACTGTAGTGTTTTTTTCAAGTATATATTTTGCTACCACTATGGCCCTTTCCTCTATATGAGATCTCAAAGATTACCCCCCTCACATAATAGCTTTAATGATATATATGTAAAAACACCAAAAAATATAACAAGCTTAACCAAATATGATTAAACTTGTTATACTTTTACTTAATTAGACTCATTGGGTCTATAGATTTCTCTCCGTTATATGCCTCTAAGTGTACATGTATGCCCTCTTCACTCTCTACTTGAGAAGTGCTTCCTACAGTACCTAGAGATTGTCCTTCTGTTACCTTCTGTTCTTTTTTAACACTAACATTTTCATCTAAATTTGAATATACAACTACAATATTATTGTCACTTTTTATTTTTACTGATTTTCCATATTCTTCATCATCAAATACATCTACTACCATTCCGTTTAATAGAGATTTTATTTCTTTACCTTTAGTACAACTAACATCTACACCTTTATGAGTTTCCCAGACATCTAGTGTTTTAGAGTAACTAGGTTCTTTTTCTGAATATCCTCTTATTATCTTATCTCCAATGTAGTTTAATTTTGTTGTACTTGACTTATTTTCTTCTTTTGACTTAGCTTTTTCTAAGTTTTGTTTTGAATCTGTTGCAGTAGGAATAGCATCTTTCTTGTCTTTTTCAATTAAATGTATTTCCTCTTCACTATCTTTATTAGCATTTTCCATCATGCCTTTATTAGAAGCTAATTTATCTACATTATTATTTGTAAACCAAACTCCACCTACTGCTAATAAACAAACACATACAAATAAAGATAAATAAAAACCATCTTTTTCTAACAGCTTTTTCTTCATTTTGCACCTCCAAATATATTTCTACATTTGGATTATTGACGTGTTTTTGGTATTTTATACAATTATTAGTATATATCTTTTATTTTTGTATCTGTGTAGTAATGTGATAATATGTCATAATATTTATGGCCTTCTTCTGCCATTCCTTCTGCTCCCCACTGGCTCATACCAACACCATGCCCATATCCTTTTACTACAAAATCTATGTATCCTTCTCCAAATTTTATATCAAAGTTGGCTGAGTTTAACTTAAAAACAGTTCTAATGTCTTTTCCAGTCAACTCTTTATTTCCTAATTTTATTTTTTCTACAGTTCCTGCATCACTTCTTTGAGTTATTGAGACTTGTTTGCTTAAATTATTTGTATCTATTACAATAGTGCTATATGCTCTTCTAAGACTCTTAACAAAGTCTGTATTACTTATTTTAAGTGTAGATGCAAACTTAGGAGAATACTTATCATAAGGACTTTCTACAGATTTTAGATAAGGATATTTTGCAGAAAATACTTCTTCACTGTTTTCTGTTTTTCCTGAAGATGTAGAAAAGTAAAGAGGAAGTATTGCTTTATCACTATAAGTTATTATCTGTCCTTTAGTTCCTCTGACAGCTTCTTGGATTTTAGAGTATTTATTCTTAATCCATTCTTCACCATTCAACTTTTTAAGAGTATCATAGCTCTTGTATTCTTGACAGTGTTTGTAGTCAGTACATACTACCGCATTTTTATGTTTACTTGGTTTCTCATGTTCCTGCTTATATACTACATATGTTCTAGCTGCCACAGCTTGAGCTTTTAGCGCTTCTATGTCAAACTCTGAAGACATCTCACCAGCTATTACTCCACATAAGTAATTCTCCATGTCCATTTTTTCAACTTTTCCTGTTATATGATTGTACACATTGATGATTGGTGTTTTTTTATTTACAGTTTCATAGTTCACTATCTTTTTTTCTTCTTTATTACCTTCGTCTTTGATATCACTTTTTTTAATAGTTTTGTTTATAGATACTGATTTCTCTGGTTTTTGAGTTAGTTCTACATTTTTATAAGAAACTAAAGTTATAAGTGATGGAACTAATACAGAACAAGTCACGAATCCTAACAAAACAACCAATGGGTTCTTCATATACTCTCCTCCTTAGCTTTTAAAACCTTGTATTTAAGTATATGAACAACCCTATTAATTTATAACTTTCTTCTCTAAACCAATTATTAATCTTCTACTATTTCGATTTGACCACCTAATGCTGTTATCTTTTTATCTATATCAACATAACCTCTTTGAATATGGTATATTTCTCCTATTTGAGTTTCTCCTTCTGCTATAAGACCGCATAAAATAAGGGCGGCACCTGCTCTTAAATCAGTAGCATTTACTGCTGCACCATGCAATTCATCTACACCATTAACAACTGCACTTCTTCCATCTATTTTTATATTAGCGCCCATTCTATTAAACTCAGCAACATGCATAAATCTATTTTCAAAAACAGTTTCTATAACTACACCAGTTCCATTTGCTACAGTAAGCATAGCCATAAATTGTGCTTGAACATCTGTAGGAAACCCTGGATGTGGTAAAGTCTTTATATCTATTGGTTTTAACACTTTTGGACCTACTACTCTAACAGAATTGTCCATCTCTGTGATTTCGCAACCAGCTTCTCTTAATTTAGCCACAACTGGCTTTAAATGCTCCATTAAAACATTTTCAACAGTTATATCACCTTTTGTCATAGCCGCTGCAACCATATAAGTTGCTGCTTCTATTCTGTCTGGTATTACATTATGTTCTGCTCCTTTTAACTCTTTGACACCTTTTATCTTTATAGTGTTAGTACCTGCACCTTTAACATCTGCTCCCATTTCGTTCAAAAAGTTTGCTAAATCTACTATTTCTGGCTCTTCTGCTGCATTTTCTATTATTGTAGTACCTTCTGCTAAAGAAGCTGCCATCATTATATTTTCAGTTGCTCCAACAGATGGAAAATCTAGATACAATTTATTTCCTACTAATTTTTCTGTCGCTGCTTCAACAAAACCATGGTCCATTTCTATCTTTGCACCTAAAGCTTTAAATCCTTTTAAATGTAAATCTATAGGTCTTGTTCCTATAGCACAACCTCCTGGCATAGAAATTTTTGTACTATTAAATCTAGCAAGTAATGGTCCCATAACCAAAAAAGAAGCTCTCATCTTTCTTACAAGCTCATATGGAGCTTCACAAGTTTTTATATTACTTGCATCAACAGTAAGTGTATTTTCTTTATATTCAACCTCTGCTCCTACATGTCTTAATAAATCTGATATTACATGAACGTCTCTTAAATTTGGTACTCCATTCAATGTTGATTTTCCGTTCGCTAATAAAGTTGCTGCTATTATTGGTAAAACTGCATTTTTTGCACCATCTATTTTAACACTACCTTTAAGTGGATTACTCTTTTTTACTATTATCTTAGCCATATTTTTTGATCTCCTCATAATTAATAATCTAATTTTATAATTGGTGTGGCAATATATATGAGTGTTTTTCCATTATCCTCATTATATTTAATTCCTATATTTAAATTAATTTTTTCCCCTAAATAGTCTAAATCATCATTTAATACTTTACTATATGCTGTTATTGATAAAAAGTTTACGTCTTTCACTTTATCTATTTGCTTAGCACTCATATTATATAATATTTCTTGTAAAATATCATCATATTTGTTGTTTTGTAACCTTTTTGTGTATTCTCCAACAATGCAAGCAGACACATCTACTTGAGATGAATATTTATTTAACACGTTTTCTACGTTACGATAAATATCCTCTTTATGTTTATATACTTTGTTGTCCAATATGTCAACTATTATGTAACCTTCTTTATTATTTTTATTTATTCCTTTTATAGAAATTTCTTTATCGCTACCTTTTATAGTAGCACATAATTGCATTTTATTGCCATACCCTTTTTGATTCCAATTTATTCCTTTTTCATCCAACTTTAGATTGTTAATTATTTCTATAAAAATATTACGAAATTCTTTATTTGATAAATTATAATTTATAACAGAATTGATTTTTACATTATAAAATTTAAAATCTGCTTCCGAAATTTCAAGTGCATTAGTTAATCTATTATATCTAGTATTTATACTTGTATCTGCATAAGATATTGTCATTCCTATAATCATTAATATAAAAAAGCATATAGCTAATCTTATCCTTTTCATAATAAAAAATCCCCCTTAAATATGTTTTTCTGTATAACAGAATTATTAACAAATTTAAGAGAGATATACTTCCTCAATATGTATTTTTATGCATTTTTGGATTTTGTATTCATTAAATGTTTCTCAAATTCTTCAATACCAATTCTTTCTAATACTTTACTTATTCTTTCTCCTGGACTTGCTAAATGTTTATATGTATCAAATACATCTTGAACTAATTCTTCTATATTATCTTCTGTATACAGATTGCCAAGTCTGTCTCCAAATCTATAACCTCTTCCCATTCTACCACCAAGATAGACAGCTAATCCTTTTTTATCAACTTCCATAGCTCCAAATGGACATACCTCAGCACATTTCCCACAATTTACACACTCGTCTTTATTCCACACTAGTTTCTTATTTTCCATATATACTGATTTTTGTCTACAAGATGATGTACATAGTCCACAATTCTTACATTTATCTTCATTAAATTTTACATATGCTTGTCCTACAATACCTACATCATTAGTATTAGCCTTTGCACAATTGTTTGGACATCCAACTAAAGTAATCTTAGTCTTAGATGGTAAATCATATCCAAAATATGAATCATGTAACTTTCCACATAACTCTTGTGTATCATATATTCCATGTTGACATACAGTACCTTTGCATGCAACTAGTGGTCTTACTTTTTTCCCTGTACCACCATGTTCTAGACCTACAGCCTTCAAATCTTCTTTTATTAAATCTATATCTTCATACTTTATCCATGGTATTTCCATAGCTAATCTAGTAGTAACCCCTAAATAACCTCTGCCATATTTTTCAGATAACTTTGATAAGTTGTTAAGTTGTTCTGCTGTAAAGTTTCCAGCTCTACTCAACATTCTTATTGAGAAATATCCTTCTTGGCTTTGGGCTAATATACCTTCTGCTTTCAACTTTGCTTTTTCATCTTTGCTAATCATATTTCACACCTCATATTATATTTATAATTTTATACTGCTAATAATATGTTTAAATAAGTCCACATTTATATAATCATATTCTAACTCTGTTTATATTTTAAAACATAACAAAGGTATATTCAACTTAATAAATTAAATATACCTTATATATTAAATAATTCTATTGTACTTTTAAAGACTGACTCTATTTGTGTTCTCCAACTTCAATTAGATTTGAGTTATCAAGACTCCATCCCATCCATCCATCGCTATAAAGAGAGGTTTCTTCAACACCTATTACATTTGCATAGGTTAATACTTCAGCAGCACGCCAGCCGCTTCCACACATAAATATAAGCTGTTTATTCATATCTATACTTTCTTCATTCCACATTTCTAAAATCTCATATTTGTTTCTCATTGTATTATCAATATTACGATATTCTTCTAGTGAAACACTATCACTCCCCGAATGTCCATATAAAGCACCTGGGACACGTCCCTTTTTATCATAATATGTATATCCAGATATTTTACCTATATGCTCATCCCAAGTACGAATATCTATTAATGCACATTTATTTTTTTCTTTTAGTTTTTGTTTTAATTCGGTTGTTGTAACTATTAATTGTGGATTAACGGGTATATTTGCTCCAAAATTAGTACATGAATGCCTTGAGTTACTAGTAACTTCTAATTCATATCCTGCTGATATCCATGAATCTATTCCACCATTTAATACCCTTACATCTTTTACTCCTATATATCTCAATATAACAGCCAATCTGTAAGATGCCATAGTTGTACTACTTGAAACTATTACAGTATCATCTTTTGTGAATCCATAATCCAAAGCAAACTGAGTTAGATTATCATCATTATCAAGCATCCATGTTGGAGGAGGTTCTATAATATCAGTATTTATATGAATGCTTGTAGGTATATGCCCTTTTGCATACGATTCTTTTTCTTCTCCCCAACTTGCTTCAATCATTTTTATATTCTTGGAGTTTTCAAATGTCTCAGGTATTCCTCCATCGAGTATCTTTTTTATTATAGAAGCTGGAACTATCATTTGATAATTTTTATATCTTTCCATTGGAAGGTTATCATTCTCTGCCCATTGCTTAATATCATATTTATATAAATATTTATATCCTTTTTTAAATAAATAATCTGCTACAAGCAAAGCATCTTTTCCATTTGCATCATATAATACTATATTTTTATTTAAATCAATTCCTTTAGTTCTCAGTGCTTGTTCTAGCACTTTATCTTTTTTATCTGAGTATACACTTAACCAATTAGCAGAAAAGTCTACAGCACCTTTTATATGTCCACCTCTTTTTACTCCATCTAACTTCCATCCATTGTAGGCATCATTTAAACGAGTATCAATTATAATCCAAGATTTGTCTTGTACCTTTTCTTGTAAGACCTCAGTAGAAATTGATTCAAGATTAACAAAAAAATCTTCTCTATTTTTCTTTTTAAAATCATCTGACATAATTTATTCTCCTATTTATAGTATTTTTTATTTCAAATCATAGTATTTTTTATTTCAAATCATTTCACTATGTTAAAACTATTTTCTTATAAGGTGTTAGATTAATTATAACAAAAAAAATATATTTAAACCTCATAAAAAAACTCATCCTATAGATTACAAACAATAGAATGAGCTTTTTAATAAATATTATCTATTTAATTTTTAATATATTTTTATTCAACTGTTACTGATTTTGCTAGATTTCTTGGTTTATCAACATCGCATCCTCTTAATACAGAAACATGGTAAGCAAGTAACTGCATTGGTACAACAGCTAATATAGGAGATAAAATATCATCTGAGTTTGGTATATAGATTATTTTATCAGCAGATTTCTCAACATCTTTATTATGACTTTGAGCTATTGCTACTACATAAGCTCCTCTTGCCCTTACTTCTTCCATATTAGAAACCATTTTTTCAAATAATTTTTCTTGAGTAGCTATAGCAATTACAGGAGTTCCTTTTTCTATTAAAGCTATTGTTCCATGCTTTAATTCTCCTGCTGCAAAAGCTTCTGCGTGTATATATGAAATCTCTTTTAACTTTAATGAACCTTCCATTGCTAAACTATAATCTATTCCTCTTCCTAAATAGAATGCATGGTCAGAACTCACAACTGTTTTAGCAATTTCTTTTATATACTCTTCATTATCTAGTATTTCTTGTATTTTTGATGGTATTTCTTTCATCTTAGAAATCATACTATCATAAAATTCTCTATTTATTGTTCCTTTTTTAATAGCAAAATCTAGAGCTATCATATATAGAGAAGTTATTTGAGTAGTATATGCCTTAGTTGATGCAACTGCTACTTCAGGACCTGCCCAAGTATAGAAAACATCATCTGATTCTCTAGCTATAGACGAACCTACAACATTAGTTATAGAAAGTATTCTTGCTCCTTTAGCTTTTGAATCTCTTAATACTGCTAGAGTATCTGCTGTCTCTCCAGATTGACTAACTAATATTACTAATGAATTTTCATCTACAAATGGGTCACTATATCTAAACTCTGACGCTATATCAGTTATTACTGGTATATTTACAAATTTTTCTATAGCATACTTACCAAGTAATCCAGCATTATATGCTGTTCCACAAGCCACTATATAAACCTTATTTATTTTATCTAAATCTTCTTTAGAAATATTTATACTATCTAAAACTATACTTCCATTGTCATCAAGTCTTCTTTCTAGAGTTTCTCTAACACCTGTTGGTTGCTCGTGAATTTCTTTTGACATAAAGTAATCATATCCACCTTTAGATGCAGCCTCTACATCCCAAGTTACATGGAATACTTCTTTTTCTACTAGATTTCTATTAGAATCATAAACTGTTACATTTTCATCCTTTAAATGAACTATCTCTCCATTTTCTAAGAAATAAACATCTCTAGTATACTTTAATAAAGCAGGTATATCTGATGCTATAAAGTTTTCGCCTTCACCAACGCCAACTACAAGAGGACTATCTTTTCTTACTGCAACTAATTCATTTCCATGTTCTTTACATATAACACCTAGTGCATAAGCTCCTCTTAATTTTGATATAGTTTTGTATACAGCATCTAATAAATTACCTTCATAGTATTTATCTACTAAATGTGCTATTACTTCTGTATCTGTCTGAGATTCAAACTTAACACCTTCGGAAATTAATTCTTCTTTTATTTCCATATAGTTTTCTATTATCCCATTATGAACAACTGCTATTGTTTTAGATTGATTAAAATGAGGATGTGAGTTTACATCAGATGGTTCTCCATGAGTTGCCCATCTTGTATGCCCTATTCCTAAATTTCCATCAATAGGATTCTTTTCTAAATCCTCTGCCAATACAGAAAGTCTGCCTTTAAACTTTCTAATGTTAAGTTCTTCTCCATTAGAGTTATTAACTGCTACTCCTGCTGAATCATAACCTCTGTACTCTAACTTAGAAAGTCCTTCTACTATAACTTCTGCTGCCTTTCTACTTCCTAAATATCCAACTATTCCACACATTATTTGTGTCCTCCTAAAAAATATTATTTATATATTTTAAGAGTTAGGTCATATAAGTTTACTTTGGCTTCCCTTTGTCCATAGGATTACTCCTATTATTTAAAGAAGTCTTTCGATGGTAAACACACCGCAGAGCATCCGCCGACAATTCGATTAACTCTGACCTCGTCAACTTAGTTCCTATGTTACTTAATAATTATGTCTATAACTAAGTTCTGGCGCTTAGAAAGGTGCCCTCAGTATTTATACCTGAGAATACCCTTATAAATTACGATAATTTTTCTTGTATAAGATTAGCTAAATTTGTTGCTAATTCTTTTATTTGACCTTCCTCTTTACCCTCTAACATAACTCTAACTAATGGCTCAGTTCCTGATGGTCTTATCAGAACTCTACCATTTCCATCTAAAATAGATTCTATTCTTTCTATCTCAGTTTTTATTTCTGGATATTCCATATATTTAGTTTTATTTTCATTTTTTATTGTTGCATTTACTAATACTTGTGGATATTGACTCATTATTGATGCAAGCTCTGATAAAGGTTTCTTTTCTTGCAAGATTATATTTGCAAGTATTAAAGAACTAAGTACTCCATCTCCAGTTGTATTGTAATCTAAGAATATCATATGCCCAGATTGTTCTCCACCAAGATTGTATCCATTCTTAACCATATCTTCTAAAACATATCTATCTCCAACTGCTGTAGTAGATAAATTTATTCCATTTTCTTTAGCAGCTATTGTTAATCCTATGTTACTCATAACTGTAACTACTAAAGTGTCTTGTGCTAATTTATTATTTTTCTTTAAATTTAAAGCACTCAATATCATTATATGGTCTCCATCAACAATTTGACCCTTTTCATTTACAGCAATTAATCTATCAGCATCTCCATCATATGCAAGACCTAAGTCAGCATTATGTTCCAAAACAGCGTTTTGAAGTTGTTCTGGATGTGTAGAACCACATTTATCGTTTATATTATTTCCATCTGGTGAGCTATTTATTGAAATTACACTTGCTCCTAATTCATCAAATACAATTGGTGCTACTTTATATGATGCACCATTTGCACAATCCAATACTACTTTTAATCCTTTAAAATCAGTGCTTATTATTGATTTCAAATAGTCTACATAGTCTCTTTGTGCATAATGTTCATGTAATTTTCGTCCTACATTTTCACCAATTGGTAGACATTCAATTTTGTCTATATCATCTATATATTCTTCTATTTTTAATTCAATTTCATCATCCAATTTATATCCATTCTTATTAAAGAATTTAATTCCATTATATTCAACAGGATTATGAGATGCAGATATAACCACGCCACAATCAGCACCATATTTTCTAGTTAAATATGCCACTGCAGGTGTTGGTATTATTCCAACAGTAATAACATCACATCCAACAGACATAAGACCTGCTATTAAAGATGCTTCTAACATATCTCCTGATATTCTCGTATCTTTACCTACCACTACTTTTACTCTGTGGTCTCCTTGAGCTAAAACAAAACCACCAGCTCTACCAAGTTTATATGCTAAGTCACATGTTAATTCTGTATTTGCTACTCCTCTAACTCCATCTGTTCCAAAATACTTTCTCACTAAAGATTCTCCTTTCATAATTGAAAAGCTTGCAATTTGTATTATATTTTTATAGTTCATAAAATAACATTATATTCTTAATTTCAGTCATAAAAACATTTTAATACTTATCAGCAAAAAAGACAATAGAAATAATTCTATTGTCTTTTTTTTGACATCTTTTTTCTTTATTAGTTAGTTGCTACAGAACATGCAGCATCCATACCTTTTTGTAAAGCTTCTCTGTTTAATGGAACGAATTTTTCTTTTCTAGGTCCAAAAACTTTCTTAAATGCTTCTAATACAGATTCTATATCTACAGTATCAGCTACTTTTAAGTAAGCCCCTAGCATTATCATATTAGCAACTTTGTCATTTCCTAACTCAACTGCTAATTCATTTGCTGGTATATAATAAACATCTACATCTGTTCTATCAACTTTTTCTTTTATTAAAGAGCTATTTACTATTATTTTTCCACCAGGGATAACATCATCTTTGAATTTTTCAAATGCTGGTATGTTTAATAATATAGCTGCAGTTGCATCATCTGTTATAAGTGGAGAACCAACTGGCTCACTAGATACAGTTACTGCACAGTTTGCTGTACCTCCACGCATTTCTGGTCCATAAGATGGTAACCAAGAAACTTCTTTTCCTTCTAGCATTCCTGCATAAGTAAGTAATTGTCCCATAGACATAACACCTTGGCCTCCGAAGCCTGCACATATTACTCTAGCTGTAGACATTTACTTCACCTCCTCAACTTCAACATTTTTGAAATTTCCTAATGGATAGTATGGTATCATATTGTCTCTTAACCATTGTAAAGCATCATTTGGAGCTAGTCCCCAGTTTGTAGGACAAGTAGATAATACTTCTACTATTCCAAATCCTAATCCTGCTTGTTGAACTTGGAATGCTTTCTTTATAGCTTTTTTAGCTTGTCTAACATGAGCTGGAGTATCAACTGCTACTCTTTCTACAAATACAGCTCCTGTTAATGTAGCTAACATTTCACTTACTCTTATTGGATAACCTTGAGTTTCAGCATTTCTTCCTGATTGAGCAGTAGTAGCTCTTTGTCCAACTAGTGTAGTTGGAGCCATTTGCCCACCAGTCATACCATATGTTGTATTGTTTACGAATATAGTAGTTATTTTTTCACCTCTAGCAGCTGCATGAACTATTTCAGCAGTACCGATTGAAGCTAAGTCTCCATCACCTTGATAAGTGAATACTGTATTTTCAGGATGAACTCTTTTTATTCCTGTAGCAGCTGCTGGCGCTCTACCATGAGCAGCTTCTTGAGTGTCACAGTTAAAATATTTATATCCTAAAACTGAACATCCAACTGGAACAACACCTACAGCATCACCCAATACTCCTAATTCTTCTAATACTTCACCAACTAATCTATGGATTATACCATGTGTACATCCTGGACAGTAGTGAGTTTGAGTATCTTGTAATCCTTCAGTTTTCTTAAATACAACAGCCATTATCTAGCACCTCCTGCAACCAATTCTCCGGCAATAATTTTTTTAGCTTTTTCAACTATTTCTGCTGGTGTTGGAGTCATTCCTCCTGGTCTTCCATGGAAGTAAACTGGTAATTTACCTTCTACTGCCATTTTAACATCTTCCACCATTTGTCCCATACTCATTTCAACAGTTAATATGTTTCTAGCATTAGGAATTTGGTCAAATGCTTCAAATGGGAATGGCCATAATACTTTAGGTCTTATAAGACCTGCTTTTATTCCTTCTTCTCTTAATATATCAATTGCGCTTTTTACTACTCTTGAAGTAGTTCCATAAGCTGCAAATACAAATTCAGCATCTTCTGTTTTGTACATTTCGTATTGAACTTCATTTTTTTCCATTGCTTCAAATTTTTCTTGTAAATGCCAACAATGGTCTTCTAGTACTTCTGGCTCTAAGTATAGAGAGTTTATTACATTAGGTACTCTTTTCCCTTTAGTTCCAACAGTTGCCCAATCTTTAGGAGGCAATTCTCTTTTCTTTTCAGGAGCTTTAAATTCAACTGGCTCCATCATTTGACCTATCATACCATCTGCAACTACCATAACTGGTGATCTGTAGTAATCTGCAACGTCAAAAGCTTCCATTATCATATCAACAGCTTCTTGAACTGTAGCTGGTGCGAATACTGGAGTTCTGTAGTCTCCATTTCCTCCACCTCTTGTAGACATAAAGTAGTCAGCTTGTGAAGGTTGTATACTTCCAAGTCCTGGACCACCTCTCATTACGTTAAGTACAACACAAGGAACTTCTGCACCTACTGCATATGTTATACCTTCTTGTTTTAAAGCAACTCCTGGTGAAGATGAAGAAGTCATAACTCTTGCTCCTGCACCTGCTCCACCATAAACCATGTTTATCGCAGAAACTTCTGATTCAGCTTGAACGAACGCTCCACCTATTTTTGGTAACTCTCTTGATAAATATTCTGGTAATTCACTTTGTGGAGTTATTGGGTAACCGAAGAAATATTTGCAACCAGCTTCTATAGCTGCTTTTCCAAATGCTTCGTTACCTTTCATAAGTATCTTAGCCATTAAAATTCCCCCTTAAATATTAATTAAATTAATCTCTTTCTACTGTTATAACTACATCTGGACACATAGTTGCACAACTTGCACATCCTATGCATTTTTCCATTTCAAAAACAGTTGCTGGGTTATACCCTTTTTTGTTTATTACATTTGAGTCTAATTGTATGATTTTTACTGGACATGCTTCAACACATAATCCACAACCTTTACAACGTTCTTCATTAAAAGATACTTTTCCTTTAGCCATTTACCTAAGCCTCCTTAAACTTTCTATATATTTGAGCTCAAACTACATCCAATCTTCTCTCATATATAATTTTATAGGAAAAATTTCTCCTTCTATGTCTTTTGGTAACTGTTCAACAAGATTTTCTAAACACGCAACATATCTTATAGGTATATTACATTTCTCAGAAACTTCTTTTGCAACTTTCTGTCCTCTTAAAACATCATCAATAGTAGTAAATCTAATGAGATGAGTATTATTAATCAGACCTGTTACCTTTAACTTAGAAGATTTTTCTATTTCCTTTATATATTGGATAACTTCTTCAGAAGTTTGAGTTTTCTCCCTATTTGCATTTATTACAAAAAGCATATCATAGTCGCCTTCTTTTAACAAATGACTAAATCTTCCTATAACTCTAGCACCTACATTATCTCCACCTAAATCTATAACAGAATTGTATGAATGGTCCACCATAGGAGACATTACTTCTGCTGATACTGCTGGTAAATCTAATGTTGGAGCATTGATTGAGCTATCTATTGGTTGTATACCTAAAGATTTCATTAGCTCTTTCTTTTCTCTAGTTCTAAAGTATACATTTACCACATCTAAATCGGCTATAGCAACTTTGCCAGAAACCATATCTCTTAATTTAACAACATAGTTCATCGCAAATTCACTTTTACCACTTCCATAGTGACCAGTTATGATTCTTATTCTTTTATCATTAGTTATCATAAACTTGGGCCTCTTCTTCACCAGTTAAAACTCTAAGTCCACCTTGAGCTAATGCAATCATTTCATCTTCTCCTGGATAAACTTTTACATCTGCTATAAATTTAACTCTATCTGCAATCATTTCTGTAAACATTTTTGAATATGCGATTCCACCAGTTAATAGTATTGCTTTTACATCTCCCTTAAGAACGGCTGCACTAGCTCCTATTTCTTTAGAGATTTGATATGCCATAGCTTCATATAATAATTTAGCTTTTTCATCACCAGCTTCAATTCTTTCTTCAACTTCTCTAGCATCATTAGTATTTAAGTATGCAACTAATCCACCATTACCTTTTATTTTCTTTTTAATTTCATCTTGAGTATATTTTCCACTAAAGCACATTTTTACTAATGCCCCTACTGGTAATCCACCACTTCTTTCTGGAGAGAAAGGTCCTTCTCCATCTAATGCGTTTGCAACATCTACTATCTTACCATTTTTATGAGCTCCAACAGAAACTCCTCCACCCATGTGAGCAACTATAAGATTTATATCTTCATATTTCTTTCCTATTTCTCTAGCATATCTTCTTGCTATTGCCTTTTGATTTAAAGCATGTACTACACTTGCTCTGCTTATTTCAGGCATACCAGAAATTCTAGCTATATCTTCTAATTCATCCACAACAACAGGGTCTACTATGTATGAAGGAACATTTGCTTCATCACCTATTTGTTTTGCTATTATTCCACCTAAGTTTGAAGCATGTTCTCCTAAAACTCCTACTTTTAAATCTTCAATCATCCCAGCACTTACTGAATAAGTACCACCTTTTATAGGTTTAAGAAGTCCTCCTCTACCTACTACAGCATCTAATTCAGATGTTTTTACTCCACCTTCTTTTAGAGCTTCTTCTATTACTTGTTTACGGAATTCAAATTGATCTGACACTTTCTCATATTTTCCTATTTCTTCTGAGGAATGTCTTAAAGTTTTTTCAAATACTAAATCCTCATTATCAAATACAGCTATTTTAGTTGATGTCGATCCAGGATTTATTGTTAAGATTTTAAATATTTTGCTCATTTGCCTATTTCCCCCTTAAATTTAAGCCTTTGCTGCCATTAAAACACCTAAAGCTATTGAGTTAAGTTTAGTTTCTTCGCTGTCTGCTCTAGAAGTTAGTATTATTGGTGCTTTAGCTCCAACTATAACTCCTGCATTTTTTGATTTTGAGAAGAATACCAAAGCTTTATATAATATGTTACCACCTTCGATATCTGGAGCTAATAGTATATCAGCTCTTCCTGCTACAGGATGATTTATACCTTTATGTTTAGCTGCTTCTAAAGAGACTGCGTTATCAATTGCAAAAGGTCCACCAACCATACAACCTTTGATTTCTCCTCTTTCATACATTTCTTCTAGTTCTTTAGCTTCAACTGTATCTTTCATTTTTGGATTTACTTTTTCTTTTGCGCATATTGCAGCAACTTTTGGTTCGTTTATATCTAGTGAATGTGCTACTGTACAAGCATTTTCTATGATTTGCTTTTTAGTATTTGTATCAGGAGCTAAATTCATAGCTGCGTCAGTTATGAAAAATAATCTGTCATATCCCTCTACATCAAATACTGCTACGTGACTCAATACATTTCCAGTTCTAAGACCTACTTCTTTGTTTAAAACTGCTTTTAGTATTATTGATGTGTCTACTAAGCCTTTCATTACCATGTCGGCTTTTCCTTGTGAAACTAATTCAACAGATTTCAGAGATGCTTCTGCTAAATCTTTTATATCTATCAGTTCATAATTTTCGATATCCATGTCTATGCTTTTTGCAATTTCTTTAGTCTTTTCTATATCACCTACTAAAATAGCATCTGCTATTTTTTCTTTTCTAGCCATCTCAACTGCCATTAAAACTTCTTTATCTTGACAACATGCTACTGATATAGTTTTAGGTCCTCTTTCTTTTGCAAACTTAATTACTTCTTCAAAGCTTTTCATGCATTTCCACCTCATCTTGAATTTTTTGAAATAGAACTTTTTATATCTCAATTAAATTATAACTCGTTCAGCAACGTTTTCCTAGGGATAATTGAAATATTTAATTCAAAAATATTTATTTAAATCTATTTATCAGTCTTTTTTCATATATCTAGTACTTTTTAGATTTAACAAATATCTCATTGTCCTTATTTTATAATATAACTAAAATAAACAAGATGCAACAAAAACATAAAATTAACAAACTTAATTTTATAGGTTTTTTTGTCGCATCTTGTAACAACTAAATATTCGAAATATTTGTTCATTCCACTTCAACAATATTAGGTTCTATATTTATTTTTTTAAATTGAGATGTTGTTTCATATTTTATTTTATATTTACTATCTTCTACAGGCCCTTCTGATAAATCAATAAACAACGAAATATCTTTTTTATTTAGCTTACTTAAATCTTCTGTTGATTCTACAACAACTTTTATATCTACATCAGAAATTATACTTGGATTATCCATATTTGTTGGAATATTTCTTAATTCAATATCCCCTACACTATATAGAAACTCTGCACTTAACTGTTTTGTTTCATTTAATTTTATTGTTATAGAACTCTCCTCAAGAGTTATACCTTCTGGAACTTCTAAACTCACTTCTTTTTCTTCTCCATTAGCCAAACCAGCTAAATCAACAGGTTTTGTCTTAATATAATTTATTTTGTCTATATTTTCTTTCTTTCCTTTTATTGTAACTTGTTCTGCACTTAATTTATAGTTTTTCAATGCATCATTATCTTTACTATCTTTTAGATTTACTCTTATTGGTACAGTTTTTTCTTTTAATAGTTCTATTTGTGCCGTTACAAAAGATGAACTTAATGTTACACCTTCAACCTTAGTTCCCTTACTATTTAATGGGATTAATTCCAATTTTTTAGAAAAATCTTCTGTTTTATTTCCAACATCTAAATTAGCTCTTACACTTTTGACTTCATTAACTAGACTCCTTGGACCCGACACATCGACAAAATCTTTACTAAGTTCAATTTTATTTATATTTCCTTTTGAATTTCCACTTACTTCTACCTTTATATCTCTTTTTTCTTTTATATTTTTTTCAAGATTCACTACTAAAACATCATGCTTAAATTCTATAGTGACACCTTGAGGAATATTTGCTTTTAAATACACTTCTTTCTGTCCTTGTATTGGGTCTTCAATAGTTCCATATACATGTATATCTTCTTTTTTAACACCTTGTACCTTTGATAAACTGCCTTTTATATATACATCTGCTGTTAATTTTTCGTCTGGATATATAACAAGATTTTTATCTTTTAAATCACTCATATTACTTATAGATACAGGTATATCTTCAAACCCTTTAGTTTCTTCAGGGTCAACCACAGCCATAACATACATCCATAATGCAATTGCACTTAAAAATGATATTATTTTTATTTTGGTATTATTTTTCAGTCTGTTTATCATTTAAATATACCACCTTTGAAAAAACTTCTTGTTTCTGTATTTGTTTTTAAATTACTACGTAATATATTCATCATTCTTTCTCTAGAAATATCTCTATACAATTTACCTGACTTAGCAATTGAAACTCCTCCAGTTTCTTCCGACACAATCAGTGTAATACAGTCAGATACTTCACTTACACCTATTCCCGCTCTATGTCTAGTACCTAAGTCTTTGCTTAAGTCCTTACTTTCTGTCAATGGTAAGAAACATGCAGCTGCCTTTACCTTAGAATCTCTAATTACAACAGCTCCATCGTGTAATGGGGTATTGGGTATAAATATATTTATTAATAGCTGTCTAGAAATTTCAGCATCAATAATAGTTCCTGTATTTATTATATCACTTATTCTAGTTTCTCTTTCCATTATGATAAGAGCACCTATTTTTTGTCTAGAAAGTGAATACAAAGCTTCTACAATTTCCTCTATATTTCTATTAAGAGTTTCTTCTGAAGTATTTACATTCTTTCCAAATAAATTAAACTTTGCTCTTCCTATATGCTCAAGTCCTGCTCTAAATTCTGGTTGAAAAATTATAAGAGCAGCTATAACTCCATAATCTAAAGCTTTAAGAGATATCCAATAAACGGTATGCAATTTAAAAGTGTTACTAAGTTGAGTTGCTAATAAAAGAAATATTATTCCTTTAAATACTTGTTCTGCCCTTGTATCTTTTATAAACATAAATATTTTGTAAAAAATATACGCTACTATAGATATGTCAATTAAATCATATATACTCATTCTTAATATTATATTAAAAAATCCATTTAAAAAAGAATTTATATCTAACACAGTTTTATCCTCCTGTTTGATAACTTCTTAATTATTTACACTATGTATTATACTATATAAATCTAACTCTATACAAACTATTTAACTTTTGTGTAAATAATTCTAATTTTATGCTTCGAGATTGTTAAATAATCTCTAAACACATCAAAAATATCAATCAATAAATACATATTTTTATTAAAATTAGTTTCAAGTCAATTAAATCAAACCATCAAGGCGCGAATACAAAATAGTACTCGCGCCTTAACGCAGTTTTATGCTATAAAACCTATTTAATATATCATTAACTAATATATATTTACTACAATAAATTTGATAATCTACTCATCAATTGTAAAATTAAAAGATTATCTATCATTAATATTATCTTATTAATGTAATTTTTATCTTAAAGTAATAACTTGCTTTATACCTAGTTTAGATAAATTTATTTTAATATGTTACTATAAATTACTATTAAAAGTTATTTTCCATAACTAAAATAACACACATTCTCAAATTTATACATTCATCACTCATACTATTATAATCTATTTAGTATAATCTATAAATGTTACATTACATTGTCAATTCTTTATAATACTTAACTTTTTATAATCTATTATATAGGTACAATTAATTACTCTATAAGTTCATAAGGTAATCTAATGTATTAATATTCTAAAGTATACAATATAATGTATATATTCTTTACCTACTAGTTAATAACTCCTTCTAACTATACGTTTCATAAACTTCTTGTAGACTATTATACATTACCATTCATATGTTTACAATATTAATGAATATACTGTAACTCTTACATATTTTAAAGTTTATAAAGAAAAAGACACAGGTAATGTACATGTATCCTGTGTCTTTTTAAACAATATAAAAGTTTACTATAAAATATAGTAAACTTTTCTTAATGAGCGCACAGGGATTCGAACCCCGGACACACGCCTTAGAAGGGCGTTGCTCTATCCAGCTGAGCTATGCACCCAAGTTATTATGGAGCGGGAAACGAGATTCGAACTCGCGACTTCAACCTTGGCAAGGTTGCGCTCTACCACTGAACTATTCCCGCTTATTTAGTTTGGCGACCTGGAAGGGGTTCGAACCCTCGACCTCCAGCGTGACAGGCTGGCATTCTAACCAACTGAACTACCAGGCCGCAAATGGTGGGACCAACAGGGCTCGAACCTGTGACCCCCTGCTTGTAAGGCAGGTGCTCTCCCAGCTGAGCTATGGTCCCATTTTTGGAGCGGGTGAAGGGGATCGAACCCTCACAGCTGGCTTGGAAGGCCAGAACTCTACCATTGAGCTACACCCGCATATTTAATTGGTGACTCGTAGGGGAATTGAACCCCTGTTACCGCCGTGAAAGGGCGGTGTCTTAACCTCTTGACCAACGAGCCATTTTAATATTTTAATGGTTGCGGAGGCAGGACTTGAACCTACGACCTTCGGGTTATGAGCCCGACGAGCTGCCAACTGCTCCACTCCGCGATATTGTTTTATAAGTGCCGAAGACCGGAATCGAACCGGTACGAGAGGTAAGTCCCGCAGGATTTTAAGTCCTGTGCGTCTGCCAGTTCCGCCACTTCGGCTTTTTTGGCTCCAAGGGTGGGGCTCGAACCCACAGCCTACCGGTTAACAGCCGGTTGCTCCACCGTTGAGCTACCTTGGAACATTAACGTGGCTACGTCCTACTCTCCCAGGCAGTTTCCCACCAAGTACCATCAGCGCTAGAGAGCTTAACTTCTGTGTTCGGAATGGGAACAGGTGTATCCTCTCTGCTATTGTAACCACATAATCTTTATACTTAATATATTTTATGTTTAATATAACTATTAAACTTTAGAATCTAGTAAATACTAGTTTCCTTAGAGTTAGTACTCTAAAAACTACACATATATTTTACTGAATGGACATCAAATAATTTGGTCAAGTCCTCGACCTATTAGTATCGATAAGCTAAATACATTGCTGCACTTACACCTTCGACCTATCAACCAGATAGTCTTTCTGGGGTCTTACCCTTGCGGTGGGAAATCTTATCTTGAAGTTGGCTTCGCGCTTAGATGCTTTCAGCGCTTATCCATTCCGTACATAGCTACCCAGCCATGCCCTTGGCAGAACAACTGGTACACCAGAGGTACGTCCATCCCGGTCCTCTCGTACTAAGGACAGGTCTTCTCAAATTTCCTACGCCTGCGACGGATAGGGACCGAACTGTCTCACGACGTTCTGAACCCAGCTCGCGTACCACTTTAATGGGCGAACAGCCCAACCCTTGGGACCTACTACAGCCCCAGGATGTGATGAGCCGACATCGAGGTGCCAAACCTCCCCGTCGATGTGGACTCTTGGGGGAGATAAGCCTGTTATCCCCAGGGTAGCTTTTATCCGTTGAGCGATGGCCCTTCCACGCAGAACCACCGGATCACTAAGTCCGATTTTCATCCTTGCTCGACCTGTATGTCTTGCAATCAAGCTCTCTTTTGCCTTTACACTCTACGTACGATTTCCGACCGTACTGAGAGAACCTTTGAGCGCCTCCGTTACCTTTTGGGAGGCGACCGCCCCAGTCAAACTGCCCACCTGACAGTGTCCCAAGACCAGATTCATGGCCTATGGTTAGAGTCCCAGTACTACAAGGGTGGTATCCCAAGGATGGCTCCGCCAAAACTGGCGTCCTGGTTTCAAAGCCTCCCACCTATCCTGTACATGTAGTACCAAGACCCAATGTCAAGCTACAGTAAAGCTCCATGGGGTCTTTCCGTCCTGTCGCAGGTATCCGGCATCTTCACCGGAATTACAATTTCACCGAGTCTGTTGTTGAGACAGTGCCCAAATCGTTACGCCTTTCGTGCGGGTCGGAACTTACCCGACAAGGAATTTCGCTACCTTAGGACCGTTATAGTTACGGCCGCCGTTTACTGGGGCTTAAGTTCACTGCTTCGATTGCTCTAACAGATCCCCTTAACCTTCCAGCACCGGGCAGGCGTCAGCTCCTATACATCGTCTTGCGACTTAGCAGAAACCTATGTTTTTGGTAAACAGTCGCTTGGGCCTATTCTCTGCGGCCACCGGATGGTGGCACCCCTTATCCCTAAGTTACGGGGTCATTTTGCCGAGTTCCTTAACAACAGTTCTCTCGCGGGCCTTAGGATACTCTCCTCACCCACCTGTGTCGGTTTGCGGTACGGGTACCTTTAACCTCGATAGAGACTTTTCTTGACAGTGTGAAATCAGCTACTTCGCTACTAAATTTCGCTCCCCATCACATCCCAGCATTATCAAAGCGGATTTACCTACTCTGACTGCCTCAATGCTTGGGCACACATAACCAACAGTGTGCTTAGCTTATCCTACTGTGTCATCCCATCTCTCAAACGGTTATCGGTAGTACAGGAATATCAACCTGTTGTCCATCACCTACGCCTTTCGGCCTCAGCTTAGGTCCCGACTAACCCAGGGCGGACGAACCTTCCCCTGGAAACCTTGGGTTTACGGCCTGTGGGATTCTCACCCACATCTCGCTACTCATGCCAACATTCTCACTCCCATACTGTCCACATGTCCTTACGGTCATGCTTCAACCCGTATGGGAAGCTCCCCTACCCATCATTACTGATGCCGTAGCTTCGGTAGTAAGTTTTAGCCCCGGAAATCTTCGGCGCAGGATCACTCGACCAGTGAGCTATTACGCACTCTTTGAATGAGTGGCTGCTTCTAAGCCAACATCCTGGTTGTCTGTGCAATCCCACATCCTTTACCACTTAACTTACATTTAGGGACCTTAGCTGACGATCTGGGCTGTTGCCCTTTCGACTATGAATCTTATCACCCACAGTCTGACTCCCAAGTATAAGATGACGGCATTCGGAGTTTGATAGTCTTCGGTAGGTGCAATACCCCCTAGGACATTCAGTGCTCTACCTCCGTATCTCTCACCTTGAGGCTAGCCCTAAAGCTATTTCGGGGAGAACCAGCTATCTCCGGGCTCGATTGGAATTTCACCGCTACCCACAAGTCATCCCCGAGCTTTTCAACGCTCGTGGGTTCGGACCTCCACGAAATTTTACTTTCGCTTCATCCTGCTCATGGGTAGGTCGCCCGGTTTCGGGTCTACGTCAAGTAACTGAACGCTCAGTTAAAACTCGCTTTCGCTACGGCTCCACACCTTAAGTGCTTAACCTTGCTACTTAACGTAACTCGTTGGCCCGTTCTACAAAAAGTACGCGGTCACACAAGAAATGTGCTTCCACAGCTTGTAAGTGCAGGGTTTCAGGTTCTATTTCACTCCCCTCCCGGGGTTCTTTTCACCTTTCCCTCACGGTACTATACGCTATCGGTCACTAGGTAGTATTTAGCCTTGGAGGGTGGTCCCTCCTGCTTCCCACAGGGTTTCACGTGTCCCGTGGTACTCTGGATCATATCTAAAGTCTTCTCGTTTAACATACAGGACTATTACCTTCTGTGGTGGGTCTTTCCAAACCTCTTCAATTACGATACCTCTTCGTTATGATATGTCCGCAACCCCAATAAAGAAAACTTTATTGGTTTGGGCTATTCCGCGTTCGCTCGCCGCTACTTACGGAATCGAATTTCTTTCTCTTCCTTCAGGTACTTAGATGTTTCAGTTCCCTGAGTTCCCCTCATTAAGCTATGTATTCACTTAATGATACTTAGACATTACTCTAAGTGAGTTTCCTCATTCGGAAATCTTCGGATCAAAGTTTACGTGCAACTCCCCGAAGCTTATCGCAGCTTATCACGTCCTTCATCGGCTCCTAGTGCCAAGGCATCCGCCCTGCACCCTTAATAACTTGACCAGTTAAAAAGGTTTGATAGATTAAAGTCTATCAACTTGATAATTTTAAAAAGTTATCAGCTTTATATATTACAAATTAGATGTCATATCACTAAATATATATGCAGTTTTCAAAGTGCTAGCGCACAGCGCCAACAAACAAACTTCACATTCGTTCAGTTTATTCTGTTGCTTAAAGTGCTAACGCACAAGGCTTGTATAAAAATAAGCTTAAAGTGCATGTAAGAGTCTACTAGATAAATCAAAGATTTAAGTAATATGCTCTTAAATGGTGGAGATGAGGAGAGTCGAACTCCTGACCCCTTGCTTGCAAGGCAAGTGCTCTCCCAACTGAGCTACACCCCCAAATATGAAGTTCATAAAGAACTTTCAAAATTAAACAGTAGGCAATTCTCCTTAGAAAGGAGGTGATCCAGCCGCACCTTCCGATACGGCTACCTTGTTACGACTTCACCCCAGTTATTGATTCCACCTTCGACGACTTCTTCCAAAAGGTTAGATAATCGGCTTCGGGCGTCTCCAACTCCCGTGGTGTGACGGGCGGTGTGTACAAGACCCGGGAACGCATTCACCGCAGCATTCTGATCTGCGATTACTAGTAACTCCAGCTTCATGTAGGCGAGTTTCAGCCTACAATCCGAACTGAGAGTAGCTTTAAGGGATTAGCTCCACCTTACGGCTTGGCAACCCTCTGTACTACCCATTGTAGCACGTGTGTAGCCCTAAGCATAAGGGGCATGATGATTTGACGTCATCCCCACCTTCCTCCAGGTTATCCCTGGCAGTCTCTCTAGAGTGCCCAACTTAATGATGGCAACTAAAGACAAGGGTTGCGCTCGTTGCGGGACTTAACCCAACATCTCACGACACGAGCTGACGACAACCATGCACCACCTGTCACCAATGTCCCCGAAGGGAAGTCTCCGATTAAGGAGATGTCATTGGGATGTCAAGCTTAGGTAAGGTTCTTCGCGTTGCTTCGAATTAAACCACATGCTCCGCTACTTGTGCGGGTCCCCGTCAATTCCTTTGAGTTTCACTCTTGCGAGCGTACTTCCCAGGCGGAGTACTTAATGCGTTAGCTGCGGCACCGAGGGGGGTAACCCCCGACACCTAGTACTCATCGTTTACAGCGTGGACTACCAGGGTATCTAATCCTGTTTGCTCCCCACGCTTTCGTGCCTCAGCGTCAGTTACAGTCCAGAGAGCCGCCTTCGCAACTGGTGTTCCTCCTAATATCTACGCATTTCACCGCTACACTAGGAATTCCACTCTCCTCTCCTGCACTCAAGTCTCCCAGTTTCAAGAGCTTACTACGGTTGAGCCGTAGCCTTTCACTCCTGACTTGAAAGACCGCCTACGCACCCTTTACGCCCAGTAAATCCGGATAACGCTAGCCCCCTACGTATTACCGCGGCTGCTGGCACGTAGTTAGCCGGGGCTTCCTCCTCAAGTACCGTCATTATCTTCCTTGAGGACAGAGTTTTACGACCCGAAGGCCTTCATCACTCACGCGGCGTTGCTGCATCAGGCTTTCGCCCATTGTGCAATATTCCCCACTGCTGCCTCCCGTAGGAGTTTGGACCGTGTCTCAGTTCCAATGTGGCCGATCACCCTCTCAGGTCGGCTACTGATCGTCGCCTTGGTAAGCCGTTACCTTACCAACTAGCTAATCAGACGCGGGTCCATCCTGTACTGGCTCACCTTTGATATTTAAGAGATGCCTCTCAAATATGTTATCCCGTATTAGCATACCTTTCGGTATGTTATCCGTGTGTACAGGGTAGGTTACCCACGCGTTACTCACCCGTCCGCCGCTCTTTACCGAAGTAAATCGCTCAACTTGCATGTGTTAGGCACGCCGCCAGCGTTCATCCTGAGCCAGGATCAAACTCTCAAATAAAAGTTTATCAGGCTCAGATACTATTGTTATCAAAATATCTGGCTTTATGGTTTGTTTCTTGTTTTATAAATTAACCTACTGTTTAATTTTCAAAGTTCTTTAAATTATTGTGGTGGGCCATCAGGGACTCGAACCCCAGACCTACCGGTTATGAGCCGGGCGCTCTAACCAACTGAGCTAATGGCCCACAATAATTTGTGGTGCCGAAGACCGGAATCGAACCGGTACGAGAGGTAAGTCCCGCAGGATTTTAAGTCCTGTGCGTCTGCCAGTTCCGCCACTTCGGCACATCACCTGGCTATGTCCTACTCTCCCAGGCAGTTTCCCACCAAGTACCATCAGCGCTAGAGAGCTTAACTTCTGTGTTCGGAATGGGAACAGGTGTATCCTCTCTGCTATTATAACCAGATTATTGTCTAAATTTTCATTTAACTTTTTTCTAAGACAAGTATTATAATAACATCTTTGTCTTATTATGTCAATACTTTTTTTATTCGATTTTTTAGTTTATAAAACTACTAAAAATCTATAATTTTTGACAAGTTTAAACATATAGAGTTAGCACTCTAAAAACTACACATATATTTTACTGAATGAACATCAAATAATTTGGTCAAGTCCTCGACCTATTAGTATCGATAAGCTAAATACATTGCTGCACTTACACCTTCGACCTATCAACCAGATAGTCTTTCTGGGGTCTTACCCTTGCGGTGGGAAATCTTATCTTGAAGTTGGCTTCGCGCTTAGATGCTTTCAGCGCTTATCCATTCCGTACATAGCTACCCAGCCATGCCCTTGGCAGAACAACTGGTACACCAGAGGTACGTCCATCCCGGTCCTCTCGTACTAAGGACAGGTCTTCTCAAATTTCCTACGCCTGCGACGGATAGGGACCGAACTGTCTCACGACGTTCTGAACCCAGCTCGCGTACCACTTTAATGGGCGAACAGCCCAACCCTTGGGACCTACTACAGCCCCAGGATGTGATGAGCCGACATCGAGGTGCCAAACCTCCCCGTCGATGTGGACTCTTGGGGGAGATAAGCCTGTTATCCCCAGGGTAGCTTTTATCCGTTGAGCGATGGCCCTTCCACGCAGAACCACCGGATCACTAAGTCCGATTTTCATCCTTGCTCGACCTGTATGTCTTGCAATCAAGCTCTCTTTTGCCTTTACACTCTACGTACGATTTCCGACCGTACTGAGAGAACCTTTGAGCGCCTCCGTTACCTTTTGGGAGGCGACCGCCCCAGTCAAACTGCCCACCTGACAGTGTCCCAAGACCAGATTCATGGCCTATGGTTAGAGTCCCAGTACTACAAGGGTGGTATCCCAAGGATGGCTCCGCCAAAACTGGCGTCCTGGTTTCAAAGCCTCCCACCTATCCTGTACATGTAGTACCAAGACCCAATGTCAAGCTACAGTAAAGCTCCATGGGGTCTTTCCGTCCTGTCGCAGGTATCCGGCATCTTCACCGGAATTACAATTTCACCGAGTCTGTTGTTGAGACAGTGCCCAAATCGTTACGCCTTTCGTGCGGGTCGGAACTTACCCGACAAGGAATTTCGCTACCTTAGGACCGTTATAGTTACGGCCGCCGTTTACTGGGGCTTAAGTTCACTGCTTCGATTACTCTAACAGATCCCCTTAACCTTCCAGCACCGGGCAGGCGTCAGCTCCTATACATCGTCTTGCGACTTAGCAGAAACCTATGTTTTTGGTAAACAGTCGCTTGGGCCTATTCTCTGCGGCCACCGGATGGTGGCACCCCTTATCCCTAAGTTACGGGGTCATTTTGCCGAGTTCCTTAACAACAGTTCTCTCGCGGGCCTTAGGATACTCTCCTCACCCACCTGTGTCGGTTTGCGGTACGGGTACCTTTAACCTCGATAGAGACTTTTCTTGACAGTGTGAAATCAGCTACTTCGCTACTAAATTTCGCTCCCCATCACATCCCAGCATTATCAAAGCGGATTTACCTACTCTGACTGCCTCAATGCTTGGGCACACATAACCAACAGTGTGCTTAGCTTATCCTACTGTGTCATCCCATCTCTCAAACGGTTATCGGTAGTACAGGAATATCAACCTGTTGTCCATCACCTACGCCTTTCGGCCTCAGCTTAGGTCCCGACTAACCCAGGGCGGACGAACCTTCCCCTGGAAACCTTGGGTTTACGGCCTGTGGGATTCTCACCCACATCTCGCTACTCATGCCAACATTCTCACTCCCATACTGTCCACATGTCCTTACGGTCATGCTTCAACCCGTATGGGAAGCTCCCCTACCCATCATAATGATGCCGTAGCTTCGGTAGTAAGTTTTAGCCCCGGAAATCTTCGGCGCAGGATCACTCGACCAGTGAGCTATTACGCACTCTTTGAATGAGTGGCTGCTTCTAAGCCAACATCCTGGTTGTCTGTGCAATCCCACATCCTTTACCACTTAACTTACATTTAGGGACCTTAGCTGACGATCTGGGCTGTTGCCCTTTCGACTATGAATCTTATCACCCACAGTCTGACTCCCAAGTATAAGATGACGGCATTCGGAGTTTGATAGTCTTCGGTAGGTGCAATACCCCCTAGGACATTCAGTGCTCTACCTCCGTATCTCTCACCTTGAGGCTAGCCCTAAAGCTATTTCGGGGAGAACCAGCTATCTCCGGGCTCGATTGGAATTTCACCGCTACCCACAAGTCATCCCCGAGCTTTTCAACGCTCGTGGGTTCGGACCTCCACGAAATTTTACTTTCGCTTCATCCTGCTCATGGGTAGGTCGCCCGGTTTCGGGTCTACGTCAAGTAACTGAACGCTCAGTTAAAACTCGCTTTCGCTACGGCTCCACACCTTAAGTGCTTAACCTTGCTACTTAACGTAACTCGTTGGCCCGTTCTACAAAAAGTACGCGGTCACACAAGAAATGTGCTTCCACAGCTTGTAAGTGCAGGGTTTCAGGTTCTATTTCACTCCCCTCCCGGGGTTCTTTTCACCTTTCCCTCACGGTACTATACGCTATCGGTCACTAGGTAGTATTTAGCCTTGGAGGGTGGTCCCTCCTGCTTCCCACAGGGTTTCACGTGTCCCGTGGTACTCTGGATCATATCTAAAGTCTTCTCGTTTAACATACAGGACTATTACCTTCTGTGGTGGGTCTTTCCAAACCTCTTCAATTACGATACCTCTTCGTTATGATATGTCCGCAACCCCAATAAAGAAAACTTTATTGGTTTGGGCTATTCCGCGTTCGCTCGCCGCTACTTACGGAATCGAATTTCTTTCTCTTCCTTCAGGTACTTAGATGTTTCAGTTCCCTGAGTTCCCCTCATTAAGCTATGTATTCACTTAATGATACTTAGACATTACTCTAAGTGAGTTTCCTCATTCGGAAATCTTCGGATCAAAGTTTACGTGCAACTCCCCGAAGCTTATCGCAGCTTATCACGTCCTTCATCGGCTCCTAGTGCCAAGGCATCCACCCTGCACCCTTAATAACTTGACCAGTTAAAAAGGTTTGATAGATTAAAGTCTATCAACTTGATAATTTTAAAAAGTTATCAGCTTTATATATTACAAATTAGATGTCATATCACTAAATATATATGCAGTTTTCAAAGTGCTAGCGCACAGCGCCAACGGATAAATCCCGTTGCTTAAAGTGCTAACGCACGTCGCCAACAAACAAACTTCACATTCGTTCAGTTTATTCTGTTGCTTAAAGTGCTAACGCACAAGGCTTGTATAAAAATAAGCTTAAAGTGCATGTAAGAGTCTACTAAATAAATCAAAGATTTAAGTAATATGCTCTTAAATGGTGGAGATGAGGAGAGTCGAACTCCTGACCCCTTGCTTGCAAGGCAAGTGCTCTCCCAACTGAGCTACACCCCCAAATATGAAGTTCATAAAGAACTTTCAAAATTAAACAGTAGGCAATTCTCCTTAGAAAGGAGGTGATCCAGCCGCACCTTCCGATACGGCTACCTTGTTACGACTTCACCCCAGTTATTGATTCCACCTTCGACGACTTCTTCCAAAAGGTTAGATAATCGGCTTCGGGCGTCTCCAACTCCCGTGGTGTGACGGGCGGTGTGTACAAGACCCGGGAACGCATTCACCGCAGCATTCTGATCTGCGATTACTAGTAACTCCAGCTTCATGTAGGCGAGTTTCAGCCTACAATCCGAACTGAGAGTAGCTTTAAGGGATTAGCTCCACCTTACGGCTTGGCAACCCTCTGTACTACCCATTGTAGCACGTGTGTAGCCCTAAGCATAAGGGGCATGATGATTTGACGTCATCCCCACCTTCCTCCAGGTTATCCCTGGCAGTCTCTCTAGAGTGCCCAACTTAATGATGGCAACTAAAGACAAGGGTTGCGCTCGTTGCGGGACTTAACCCAACATCTCACGACACGAGCTGACGACAACCATGCACCACCTGTCACCAATGTCCCCGAAGGGAACTCTCCGATTAAGGAGATGTCATTGGGATGTCAAGCTTAGGTAAGGTTCTTCGCGTTGCTTCGAATTAAACCACATGCTCCGCTACTTGTGCGGGTCCCCGTCAATTCCTTTGAGTTTCACTCTTGCGAGCGTACTTCCCAGGCGGAGTACTTAATGCGTTAGCTGCGGCACCGAGGGGGGTAACCCCCGACACCTAGTACTCATCGTTTACAGCGTGGACTACCAGGGTATCTAATCCTGTTTGCTCCCCACGCTTTCGTGCCTCAGCGTCAGTTACAGTCCAGAGAGCCGCCTTCGCAACTGGTGTTCCTCCTAATATCTACGCATTTCACCGCTACACTAGGAATTCCACTCTCCTCTCCTGCACTCAAGTCTCCCAGTTTCAAGAGCTTACTACGGTTGAGCCGTAGCCTTTCACTCCTGACTTGAAAGACCGCCTACGCACCCTTTACGCCCAGTAAATCCGGATAACGCTAGCCCCCTACGTATTACCGCGGCTGCTGGCACGTAGTTAGCCGGGGCTTCCTCCTCAAGTACCGTCATTATCTTCCTTGAGGACAGAGTTTTACGACCCGAAGGCCTTCATCACTCACGCGGCGTTGCTGCATCAGGCTTTCGCCCATTGTGCAATATTCCCCACTGCTGCCTCCCGTAGGAGTTTGGACCGTGTCTCAGTTCCAATGTGGCCGATCACCCTCTCAGGTCGGCTACTGATCGTCGCCTTGGTAAGCCGTTACCTTACCAACTAGCTAATCAGACGCGGGTCCATCCTGTACTGGCTCACCTTTGATATTCAAGAGATGCCTCCCAAATATATTATCCCGTATTAGCATACCTTTCGGTATGTTATCCGTGTGTACAGGGTAGGTTACCCACGCGTTACTCACCCGTCCGCCGCTCTTTACCGAAGTAAATCGCTCAACTTGCATGTGTTAGGCACGCCGCCAGCGTTCATCCTGAGCCAGGATCAAACTCTCAAATAAAAGTTTATCAGGCTCAGATACTATTGTTATCAAAATATCTGGCTTTATGGTTTGTTTCTTGTTTATAAATTAACCTACTGTTTAATTTTCAAAGTTCTTTATGCCTTATCTGTTTGCCCTTTTCTTGAGGACAAGTATTACTATACCAACTTTTCCTTTTAGAGTCAATAACTTTTTTTACATTTTTTATTTTCAAATATCTTATTTATCTATATATGGTTATATTATCCACATTATAAACAACTGATTCATATTGTTTTAACTTATTACATTAAATATTATCCACATTATAAACATATTTATCCACAAATTACAAAATTTAATATTTTTTATACAAATACATACTTTATATGTAATTAGCCTTATTCATTCGACTGATTTATATTATAAAATTTATTTCTAAGCTAAATACAAGCCAAGAAATTCAGTTAAAATACCTATTTTAAACCTTTTCTATTTTTTAAGATACTTAATACTAATATTAATAATACTAGGTAAATAACTTTTTAAGATACTTATCAACATTTAATCATTTATTTAAATATTTCTACTATAGTAATTAAATACCTTTAAATCCCAATTGAATATTCTAGTTTCTTAGCAAAGAATCCATTACTTCATATCTTATATATTTTTAGAAACTATACATTAAACTAATCTAACTTATAAAATAGTTAAATTAGAATAACACAATGAGTATTTTTATTTAAGCATTATATCTTAATATAATACAAATTTAAGACATTACATAAAGATAGATGGGAGTAAATATATTAATATATTTACTCCCATCTATTTATATTTTATTCTGCTATAGATAAATCATCTTTCATGTATTGTTCAACTAAAAATACTTTTTTATATTTCAAACTTTTTTGTACATCAATTATTCTTTGATTTGATGAACCTCTAAACTTTAAACTTATATCTTTTTTCTCAGCTATAAATTTTCCATCTACTAAAATATCGATTTGTTTTAGTAAATTTAAATTTTTAAAATATCTACTATTTTTCTTATCTAATAACTGCTCAAATGTAAATCCAGTATATGACCATACATCCAATCCGTTTCTTTTAGCTTCTTTTGCAATTTCTTCTAATGGTTCTGGTTGTAAAAATGGTTCTCCCCCTGATAATGTAATACCCTTTTGTAACTTTAATGATTTTATCTTATTTATAATTTCTTCTGTATCCATATAAAATCCCCCACATAAATCGTGTGTCTGAGGATTATGGCATTCTTTACAATTATGAATACATCCTTGAGTCCATATTACCATCCTTAATCCTGGTCCATCAACTATACTGTCATGGCTTATAGTAGATGACATTCTTATTTTCATAACTATTCCTCCAAATAAAACTATCTATGCTTTACCCTATCTCTTACTTCAGCTTTTTTTGCATTATTAAATCTGTCAACTGTGCCAACTAAATATCCTGTTATTCTTCTTATTCTTTCAAATTTGATATCACTTTCATCTTCATTTCTTCCACATACAGGACATATGTTACTTGCTATTACACCTGAAAAACCACATATTGGATCTCTATCTACAGGATGATTTATGCTTCCATATCCTATGCCTAAGTCTTTCATGGCTTTTATAACTGTCTCAAAAGCTTCTAGATTATCTGATGGATCTCCATCTAATTCCACATATGTTATATGACCTGCATTAGTCAGTTCATGATATGGAGCTTCTATCTCGATTTTCTCATATGCACTTATATTATAATAAACTGGTACATGGAATGAGTTAGTGTAATATTCTTTGTCTGTTATACCTTTAATTTCTCCATATACTTTTTTATCTATTTTAGTAAATCTACCTGAAAGACCTTCTGCTGGTGTACCCATTAAAGAGAAATTTAATTTGTATTTATTTGTCGCTTCATCCATTCTAGCTCTCATATGTGACACTATTTTTAATCCTAATTCTTGAGCTTCTTTACTTTCTCCATGATGTTTACCTATAAGAGCAATAAGACACTCTGCTAAACCTATAAATCCAATTGTCAATGTTCCTTGTTTTATTACTTCTTTTAATGTATCTTCTGGTCCTAAGTCATCAGAGCCTTTCCATACTCCTTGCCCCATCAAGAATGGGAAATTCTTCATTTTTTTATTTCCTTGAACCTCAAGACGCTCTAATAATTGTTCTATAATTAAGTCTATCTTCTCATCTAATTCTTCAAAAAAGCTGTCTAAATTAGCTTTTTCACCATTTACAATACCATGTTTTATACCCAGTCTAGGTAAATTAACTGTAGTAAAAGATATATTTCCTCTACCACTAACTGTTTCTGAACCACATACATTACTAAGTACTCTTGTTCTACAACCCATATATGTAGCCTCTGTATCTGGTTCACCTTTTCTGTAATATTTAGCATTAAAAGGCGCATCTAAGAAACTAAAATTAGGAAATAGTCTTTTAGCTGATACTCTGCATGATAATTTAAATAAATCATAGTTAGGGTCTTCAGGATTTAAATTTACTCCTTCTTTAACCTTAAATATTAAAATTGGAAAAATTGGTGTTTCTCCATTACCTAGTCCTCTTTCTTGAGATAATAGAAGATTCTTAGTTACCATTCTTCCTTCTTCAGAAATATCTGTTCCAAAGTTCACACTTGAAAATGGTACTTGTGCACCTGCTCTAGAATGCATTGTATTTAAATTATGTATAAATGCTTCCATAGATTGGTATGTTTTTTTATCAGTTTCTCTATATGATTCTTCAAATGCAAAATTCTGCATGTTATTTACAAGTTCTTCATCAATATCAAAAGTTTCTACTAATTTCTCTTTTTCTAAATTTAGATATAGTTCTTCTCTCTTAAGGCCAACCTTTTGATTTGTTTCTTTCTCTGTATTATATACTATGTCCTTTATTGCATCATTATTTTCAATTCCTTTAAATAACTTTAATGCTTTAGCTAAGTTTCCTATGTAAAATTTCTTAAAGGTCTTATATACACCTTCAGCCAATCCATAATCGAAAAATGGTATACTTTGACCTCCATGTTGATCATTTTGATTACTTTGTATAGCGATTGCAGCTAATGCTCCATAACTTATTATATCTTGTGGTTCTCTTAAAAATCCATGTCCTGTTGAAAATCCACCATTAAATAGTTTTTTAACATCTATCTGGCAACAAGTTAATGTACCCATATTTAAAAAGTCCATATCATGTATGTGTATATCTCCATTCTCATGGGCAAAAGAATGTTCTGGCTTTAATATATGAGTCTTACAAAATTCTTTAGATACAGTGCTTCCATATTGTAGCATAGTTCCCATAGCTGTATTACCATTAATGTTTGCATTTTCTCTTTTTATGTCAGCATCTTCTGCATCCTCAAAAGTAATCTCCTCTATTGCCTTCATCAATCTTGTTTTTGAATTTCTTATTCTACTTCTTTCAGTCCTATATATTATGTATTCTTCGCTAGTTTTTGCATGACCAGTTTCTATAAGAATCTTAACTACTGAATCTTGAATATCTTCAACACTTGGAACTGTTTCTGAATATTTATGATTTAAAAATCTTATTACTTCCTGAGTTAATTGCTCAGATAATTTATAATCGGGTACTATTCCTTCCCTTTCTGCAACATTTGTCGCTGCTAAAAATATAGCTCTTGTTATTCTATCTTCATTAAATGGGATTACTCTTCCATCTCTTTTTTTTACGAATTCAACCAATTAAAAAAACCTCCTATTACTATATATTGTATTTTATTAATCTACATACCACTATATGTAGTATATTAAGTCTAAAAAAATCCCCTTCAACTAAGTTAAAGGGATTATCTTAATAATTTCTATATTAAGATTACCAAATTTGTACATAATAGTCAAACTTACGCAAGTCATTGCAAATACTATCTAGATATTTTGAACAGTAGCGTTTCTAACAACTCTGAGAGTCAAAACTTTTTTCTCTTTTTTTTACACTAATTTTAGGCAAAAAACGTATAATTTCATATACATTAATGTATATATCTACAAATTTCCTTATGTAAATTCTTTAAAATTGTCGTATAATATAAATAATAATTTAAAAGGAGGCATTTTATGTTATCAAAAAGACTAAACTTTATAACTCCATCCTACACAATAGGTATTAGTTCAAAAGTTAAAGAAATGGAAAATAACGGAATTAAAGTAATAAATCTTAGTATAGGAGAACCTGATTTCAACGTACCTAATAATGCAAAAACTTATGGTATTGATTCTTTAAATAAAGATTGTACTAAATATGATTTAGTTCCAGGATTAAAAATACTTAGAGAGGAAATTTGTAAAAAACTTATTAATGAAAATAACTGTAAATATTCAATAGATGAAATAGTCATATCAAGTGGAGCAAAAAACTCTATAACAAATACTTTACTAGCTTTAACAGATGAAGGAGATGAAGTATTATTGCCAAAACCTTATTGGGTTAGTTATCCTGAAATGGTTAAATTGGTTAATGCTGTTCCAGTTTTCATTGATACTAAAAAAGAAAATGAATTCAAGTTAACAAAAGATGAGCTTGAAAAATCTATAACAAATAAAACAAAAATTCTTGTAATAAATAATCCTTCAAATCCTACTGGTAGTGTTTATACAAGAGATGAGTTAATAGAAATAGTAGATGTATGTATACAAAATAAAATATATATTTTAGCTGATGAAATATATGAAAAAATATGCTATAACGGAGAATTTACATCAATTGCATCATTAAGTGAGGAAGCCAAAGATATAACAATAACTGTAAATGGTTTTTCTAAATCTGCTGCAATGACTGGATTAAGACTAGGATATACAGCATCTAATAAAACGATTGCTAAAGCAATGAGCTCTATACAGGGACATCTTATATCTCATCCAAGTTTAACAGCACAATACATAGCATATGGAGCCTTAAAAGATTGCTCAACTGATATAGATAATATGGTTAAGACATATAAATCTAGAAGAGACTTAATTACATCAAAATTAGACTCTATCGAAAATGTAGGATATGTAAATCCAAATGGCGCATTTTATGCATTTATAGACCTTTCTAAAGTATCTGAGAGATTTGAGTATAAGGATAGCTTTTCTATAGAATTTTGTAATCAATTTCTAGAAGAATATAACGTTGCAGTTGTTCCTGGAATAGCATTTGGCATGGATAAATATATTCGTATATCTTATGCTTGCAGTGAAAATACTTTCTTATCTGGATTAGATAAATTAAAAGAGTTTGTATATAAAATAATGGCATAATAACAATTTAAATTAAATAATTCCTAGATATAATTGTATTAAATGATAGTTAACATACCAAATAAGTATATAAAATTTATTTAATAACTTAACTAAAATATTAGATAAAAAAATGAAAGAGGCTGTCTCAAAAGAGAGATAAGCCTCTTTTTCATTGTTGAAATGATAAAAATATATTTGATTTCACACAAAGAAGAGTGCCTCATAAACTAAAAAGTTCATTTTGAGACACCCCCCTTTATTTTTCAATTAAAACATTAAATCAAATAAAATGTTGAATTAATGTGCTAATTTAATTTATCATAATAAAAAGATTACGTGGCTACGTCCTACTCTCCCAGGCAGTTTCCCACCAAGTACCATCAGCGCTAGAGAGCTTAACTTCTGTGTTCGGAATGGGAACAGGTGTATCCTCTCTGCTATTGTAACCACATAATCTCTATGCTTAATATATCTATTAAGTTATTAGAATCTAGTAATACTAGTTTCTTTAGAGTTAGCACTCTAAAAACTACACATATATTTTACTGAATGAACATCAAATAATTTGGTCAAGTCCTCGACCTATTAGTATCGATAAGCTAAATACATTGCTGCACTTACACCTTCGACCTATCAACCAGATAGTCTTTCTGGGGTCTTACCCTTGCGGTGGGAAATCTTATCTTGAAGTTGGCTTCGCGCTTAGATGCTTTCAGCGCTTATCCATTCCGTACATAGCTACCCAGCCATGCCCTTGGCAGAACAACTGGTACACCAGAGGTACGTCCATCCCGGTCCTCTCGTACTAAGGACAGGTCTTCTCAAATTTCCTACGCCTGCGACGGATAGGGACCGAACTGTCTCACGACGTTCTGAACCCAGCTCGCGTACCACTTTAATGGGCGAACAGCCCAACCCTTGGGACCTACTACAGCCCCAGGATGTGATGAGCCGACATCGAGGTGCCAAACCTCCCCGTCGATGTGGACTCTTGGGGGAGATAAGCCTGTTATCCCCAGGGTAGCTTTTATCCGTTGAGCGATGGCCCTTCCACGCAGAACCACCGGATCACTAAGTCCGATTTTCATCCTTGCTCGACCTGTATGTCTTGCAATCAAGCTCTCTTTTGCCTTTACACTCTACGTACGATTTCCGACCGTACTGAGAGAACCTTTGAGCGCCTCCGTTACCTTTTGGGAGGCGACCGCCCCAGTCAAACTGCCCACCTGACAGTGTCCCAAGACCAGATTCATGGCCTATGGTTAGAGTCCCAGTACTACAAGGGTGGTATCCCAAGGATGGCTCCGCCAAAACTGGCGTCCTGGTTTCAAAGCCTCCCACCTATCCTGTACATGTAGTACCAAGACCCAATGTCAAGCTACAGTAAAGCTCCATGGGGTCTTTCCGTCCTGTCGCAGGTATCCGGCATCTTCACCGGAATTACAATTTCACCGAGTCTGTTGTTGAGACAGTGCCCAAATCGTTACGCCTTTCGTGCGGGTCGGAACTTACCCGACAAGGAATTTCGCTACCTTAGGACCGTTATAGTTACGGCCGCCGTTTACTGGGGCTTAAGTTCACTGCTTCGATTGCTCTAACAGATCCCCTTAACCTTCCAGCACCGGGCAGGCGTCAGCTCCTATACATCGTCTTGCGACTTAGCAGAAACCTATGTTTTTGGTAAACAGTCGCTTGGGCCTATTCTCTGCGGCCACCGGATGGTGGCACCCCTTATCCCTAAGTTACGGGGTCATTTTGCCGAGTTCCTTAACAACAGTTCTCTCGCGGGCCTTAGGATACTCTCCTCACCCACCTGTGTCGGTTTGCGGTACGGGTACCTTTAACCTCGATAGAGACTTTTCTTGACAGTGTGAAATCAGCTACTTCGCTACTAAATTTCGCTCCCCATCACATCCCAGCATTATCAAAGCGGATTTACCTACTCTGACTGCCTCAATGCTTGGGCACACATAACCAACAGTGTGCTTAGCTTATCCTACTGTGTCATCCCATCTCTCAAACGGTTATCGGTAGTACAGGAATATCAACCTGTTGTCCATCACCTACGCCTTTCGGCCTCAGCTTAGGTCCCGACTAACCCAGGGCGGACGAACCTTCCCCTGGAAACCTTGGGTTTACGGCCTGTGGGATTCTCACCCACATCTCGCTACTCATGCCAACATTCTCACTCCCATACTGTCCACATGTCCTTACGGTCATGCTTCAACCCGTATGGGAAGCTCCCCTACCCATCATAATGATGCCGTAGCTTCGGTAGTAAGTTTTAGCCCCGGAAATCTTCGGCGCAGGATCACTCGACCAGTGAGCTATTACGCACTCTTTGAATGAGTGGCTGCTTCTAAGCCAACATCCTGGTTGTCTGTGCAATCCCACATCCTTTACCACTTAACTTACATTTAGGGACCTTAGCTGACGATCTGGGCTGTTGCCCTTTCGACTATGAATCTTATCACCCACAGTCTGACTCCCAAGTATAAGATGACGGCATTCGGAGTTTGATAGTCTTCGGTAGGTGCAATACCCCCTAGGACATTCAGTGCTCTACCTCCGTATCTCTCACCTTGAGGCTAGCCCTAAAGCTATTTCGGGGAGAACCAGCTATCTCCGGGCTCGATTGGAATTTCACCGCTACCCACAAGTCATCCCCGAGCTTTTCAACGCTCGTGGGTTCGGACCTCCACGAAATTTTACTTTCGCTTCATCCTGCTCATGGGTAGGTCGCCCGGTTTCGGGTCTACGTCAAGTAACTGAACGCTCAGTTAAAACTCGCTTTCGCTACGGCTCCACACCTTAAGTGCTTAACCTTGCTACTTAACGTAACTCGTTGGCCCGTTCTACAAAAAGTACGCGGTCACACAAGAAATGTGCTTCCACAGCTTGTAAGTGCAGGGTTTCAGGTTCTATTTCACTCCCCTCCCGGGGTTCTTTTCACCTTTCCCTCACGGTACTATACGCTATCGGTCACTAGGTAGTATTTAGCCTTGGAGGGTGGTCCCTCCTGCTTCCCACAGGGTTTCACGTGTCCCGTGGTACTCTGGATCATATCTAAAGTCTTCTCGTTTAACATACAGGACTATTACCTTCTGTGGTGGGTCTTTCCAAACCTCTTCAATTACGATACCTCTTCGTTATGATATGTCCGCAACCCCAATAAAGAAAACTTTATTGGTTTGGGCTATTCCGCGTTCGCTCGCCGCTACTTACGGAATCGAATTTCTTTCTCTTCCTTCAGGTACTTAGATGTTTCAGTTCCCTGAGTTCCCCTCATTAAGCTATGTATTCACTTAATGATACTTAGACATTACTCTAAGTGAGTTTCCTCATTCGGAAATCTTCGGATCAAAGTTTACGTGCAACTCCCCGAAGCTTATCGCAGCTTATCACGTCCTTCATCGGCTCCTAGTGCCAAGGCATCCGCCCTGCACCCTTAATAACTTGACCAGTTAAAAAGGTTTGATAGATTAAAGTCTATCAACTTGATAATTTTAAAAAGTTATCAGCTTTATATATTACAAATTAGATGTCATATCACTAAATATATATGCAGTTTTCAAAGTGCTAACGCACAGCGCCAACGGATAAATCCCGTTGCTTAAAGTGCTAACGCACGTCGCCAACAAACAAACTTCACATTCGTTCAGTTTATTCTGTTGCTTAAGGTGCTAATGCACAAGGCTTGTATAAAAATAAGCTTAAAGTGCAATCTAAGAGTCTACTAGATAAATCAAAGATTTAAGTAATATGCTCTTAAATGGTGGAGATGAGGAGAGTCGAACTCCTGACCCCTTGCTTGCAAGGCAAGTGCTC
>NZ_CP197004.1:0-135000 GCF_056688965.1 Clostridioides sp. LIBA-2809 | reverse complement strand
CCAGCTCCTTAAACCACTCGGACACCTCTCCATTGGTGATCTATCCGCGACTCGAACGCGGGACACCCTGATTAAAAGTCAGGTGCTCTACCGACTGAGCTAATAGACCATATTTTTATTTGGCTGGGGATGCAGGACTCGAACCTACGCATACATGAGTCAAAGTCATGTGCCTTACCGACTTGGCTAATCCCCAATATATATGTGGTGAGCGCACAGGGATTCGAACCCCGGACACACGCCTTAGAAGGGCGTTGCTCTATCCAGCTGAGCTATGCACCCACGCTTTCTTTGGAGCGGGTGAAGGGGATCGAACCCTCACAGCTGGCTTGGAAGGCCAGAACTCTACCATTGAGCTACACCCGCATATTTAATTGATAATTGGTGGAGGATGGTGGATTCGAACCACCGAAGTCGATGACAACAGATTTACAGTCTGCCCCCTTTGGCCGCTCGGGAAATCCTCCGTATTAATTTTACATGGAGCTGGTGATAGGAATCGAACCTACAACCTGCTGATTACAAGTCAGCTGCTCTACCGTTGAGCCACACCAGCATTTTTTGTTTTGGCGACCTGGAAGGGGTTCGAACCCTCGACCTCCAGCGTGACAGGCTGGCATTCTAACCAACTGAACTACCAGGCCGCAAATGGTGGGACCAACAGGGCTCGAACCTGTGACCCCCTGCTTGTAAGGCAGGTGCTCTCCCAGCTGAGCTATGATCCCACAAATGGTGACTCGTAGGGGAATTGAACCCCTGTTACCGCCGTGAAAGGGCGGTGTCTTAACCTCTTGACCAACGAGCCATATTGGCTCCAAGGGTGGGGCTCGAACCCACAGCCTACCGGTTAACAGCCGGTTGCTCCACCGTTGAGCTACCTTGGAATATCCAACGTGGCTATGTCCTACTCTCCCAGGCAGTTTCCCACCAAGTACCATCAGCGCTAGAGAACTTAACTTCTGTGTTCGGAATGGGAACAGGTGTATCTTCTCTGCTATTATAACCACATTTTTTTCTTGTTGCTAGGACAAGTATAATATTAACATTTTTTGTTATTTTTGTCAATACTTTTTTTAAACTTTTTTAGAGCTAACACTCTAAAAACTACACATATATTTTACTGAATGGACATCAAATAATTTGGTCAAGTCCTCGACCTATTAGTATCGATAAGCTAAATACATTGCTGCACTTACACCTTCGACCTATCAACCAGATAGTCTTTCTGGGGTCTTACCCTTGCGGTGGGAAATCTTATCTTGAAGTTGGCTTCGCGCTTAGATGCTTTCAGCGCTTATCCATTCCGTACATAGCTACCCAGCCATGCCCTTGGCAGAACAACTGGTACACCAGAGGTACGTCCATCCCGGTCCTCTCGTACTAAGGACAGGTCTTCTCAAATTTCCTACGCCTGCGACGGATAGGGACCGAACTGTCTCACGACGTTCTGAACCCAGCTCGCGTACCACTTTAATGGGCGAACAGCCCAACCCTTGGGACCTACTACAGCCCCAGGATGTGATGAGCCGACATCGAGGTGCCAAACCTCCCCGTCGATGTGGACTCTTGGGGGAGATAAGCCTGTTATCCCCAGGGTAGCTTTTATCCGTTGAGCGATGGCCCTTCCACGCAGAACCACCGGATCACTAAGTCCGATTTTCATCCTTGCTCGACCTGTATGTCTTGCAATCAAGCTCTCTTTTGCCTTTACACTCTACGTACGATTTCCGACCGTACTGAGAGAACCTTTGAGCGCCTCCGTTACCTTTTGGGAGGCGACCGCCCCAGTCAAACTGCCCACCTGACAGTGTCCCAAGACCAGATTCATGGCCTATGGTTAGAGTCCCAGTACTACAAGGGTGGTATCCCAAGGATGGCTCCGCCAAAACTGGCGTCCTGGTTTCAAAGCCTCCCACCTATCCTGTACATGTAGTACCAAGACCCAATGTCAAGCTACAGTAAAGCTCCATGGGGTCTTTCCGTCCTGTCGCAGGTATCCGGCATCTTCACCGGAATTACAATTTCACCGAGTCTGTTGTTGAGACAGTGCCCAAATCGTTACGCCTTTCGTGCGGGTCGGAACTTACCCGACAAGGAATTTCGCTACCTTAGGACCGTTATAGTTACGGCCGCCGTTTACTGGGGCTTAAGTTCACTGCTTCGATTACTCTAACAGATCCCCTTAACCTTCCAGCACCGGGCAGGCGTCAGCTCCTATACATCGTCTTGCGACTTAGCAGAAACCTATGTTTTTGGTAAACAGTCGCTTGGGCCTATTCTCTGCGGCCACCGGATGGTGGCACCCCTTATCCCTAAGTTACGGGGTCATTTTGCCGAGTTCCTTAACAACAGTTCTCTCGCGGGCCTTAGGATACTCTCCTCACCCACCTGTGTCGGTTTGCGGTACGGGTACCTTTAACCTCGATAGAGACTTTTCTTGACAGTGTGAAATCAGCTACTTCGCTACTAAATTTCGCTCCCCATCACATCCCAGCATTATCAAAGCGGATTTACCTACTCTGACTGCCTCAATGCTTGGGCACACATAACCAACAGTGTGCTTAGCTTATCCTACTGTGTCATCCCATCTCTCAAACGGTTATCGGTAGTACAGGAATATCAACCTGTTGTCCATCACCTACGCCTTTCGGCCTCAGCTTAGGTCCCGACTAACCCAGGGCGGACGAACCTTCCCCTGGAAACCTTGGGTTTACGGCCTGTGGGATTCTCACCCACATCTCGCTACTCATGCCAACATTCTCACTCCCATACTGTCCACATGTCCTTACGGTCATGCTTCAACCCGTATGGGAAGCTCCCCTACCCATCATAATGATGCCGTAGCTTCGGTAGTAAGTTTTAGCCCCGGAAATCTTCGGCGCAGGATCACTCGACCAGTGAGCTATTACGCACTCTTTGAATGAGTGGCTGCTTCTAAGCCAACATCCTGGTTGTCTGTGCAATCCCACATCCTTTACCACTTAACTTACATTTAGGGACCTTAGCTGACGATCTGGGCTGTTGCCCTTTCGACTATGAATCTTATCACCCACAGTCTGACTCCCAAGTATAAGATGACGGCATTCGGAGTTTGATAGTCTTCGGTAGGTGCAATACCCCCTAGGACATTCAGTGCTCTACCTCCGTATCTCTCACCTTGAGGCTAGCCCTAAAGCTATTTCGGGGAGAACCAGCTATCTCCGGGCTCGATTGGAATTTCACCGCTACCCACAAGTCATCCCCGAGCTTTTCAACGCTCGTGGGTTCGGACCTCCACGAAATTTTACTTTCGCTTCATCCTGCTCATGGGTAGGTCGCCCGGTTTCGGGTCTACGTCAAGTAACTGAACGCTCAGTTAAAACTCGCTTTCGCTACGGCTCCACACCTTAAGTGCTTAACCTTGCTACTTAACGTAACTCGTTGGCCCGTTCTACAAAAAGTACGCGGTCACACAAGAAATGTGCTTCCACAGCTTGTAAGTGCAGGGTTTCAGGTTCTATTTCACTCCCCTCCCGGGGTTCTTTTCACCTTTCCCTCACGGTACTATACGCTATCGGTCACTAGGTAGTATTTAGCCTTGGAGGGTGGTCCCTCCTGCTTCCCACAGGGTTTCACGTGTCCCGTGGTACTCTGGATCATATCTGAAGTCTTCTCGTTTAACATACAGGACTATTACCTTCTGTGGTGGGTCTTTCCAAACCTCTTCAATTACGATACCTCTTCGTTATGATATGTCCGCAACCCCAATAAAGAAAACTTTATTGGTTTGGGCTATTCCGCGTTCGCTCGCCGCTACTTACGGAATCGAATTTCTTTCTCTTCCTTCAGGTACTTAGATGTTTCAGTTCCCTGAGTTCCCCTCATTAAGCTATGTATTCACTTAATGATACTTAGACATTACTCTAAGTGAGTTTCCTCATTCGGAAATCTTCGGATCAAAGTTTACGTGCAACTCCCCGAAGCTTATCGCAGCTTATCACGTCCTTCATCGGCTCCTAGTGCCAAGGCATCCGCCCTGCACCCTTAATAACTTGACCAGTTAAAAAGGTTTGATAGATTAAAGTCTATCAACTTGATAATTTTAAAAAGTTATCAGCTTTATATATTACAAATTAGATGTCATATCACTAAATATATATGCAGTTTTCAAAGTGCTAACGCACAGCGCCAACGGATAAATCCCGTTGCTTAAAGTGCTAACGCACGTCGCCAACAAACAAACTTCACATTCGTTCAGTTTATTCTGTTGCTTAAGGTGCTAATGCACAAGGCTTGTATAAAAATAAGCTTAAAGTGCAATCTAAGAGTCTACTAGATAAATCAAAGATTTAAGTAATATGCTCTTAAATGGTGGAGATGAGGAGAGTCGAACTCCTGACCCCTTGCTTGCAAGGCAAGTGCTCTCCCAACTGAGCTACACCCCCAAATATGAAGTTCATAAAGAACTTTCAAAATTAAACAGTAGGCAATTCTCCTTAGAAAGGAGGTGATCCAGCCGCACCTTCCGATACGGCTACCTTGTTACGACTTCACCCCAGTTATTGATTCCACCTTCGACGACTTCTTCCAAAAGGTTAGATAATCGGCTTCGGGCGTCTCCAACTCCCGTGGTGTGACGGGCGGTGTGTACAAGACCCGGGAACGCATTCACCGCAGCATTCTGATCTGCGATTACTAGTAACTCCAGCTTCATGTAGGCGAGTTTCAGCCTACAATCCGAACTGAGAGTAGCTTTAAGGGATTAGCTCCACCTTACGGCTTGGCAACCCTCTGTACTACCCATTGTAGCACGTGTGTAGCCCTAAGCATAAGGGGCATGATGATTTGACGTCATCCCCACCTTCCTCCAGGTTATCCCTGGCAGTCTCTCTAGAGTGCCCAACTTAATGATGGCAACTAAAGACAAGGGTTGCGCTCGTTGCGGGACTTAACCCAACATCTCACGACACGAGCTGACGACAACCATGCACCACCTGTCACCAATGTCCCCGAAGGGAACTCTCCGATTAAGGAGATGTCATTGGGATGTCAAGCTTAGGTAAGGTTCTTCGCGTTGCTTCGAATTAAACCACATGCTCCGCTACTTGTGCGGGTCCCCGTCAATTCCTTTGAGTTTCACTCTTGCGAGCGTACTTCCCAGGCGGAGTACTTAATGCGTTAGCTGCGGCACCGAGGGGGGTAACCCCCGACACCTAGTACTCATCGTTTACAGCGTGGACTACCAGGGTATCTAATCCTGTTTGCTCCCCACGCTTTCGTGCCTCAGCGTCAGTTACAGTCCAGAGAGCCGCCTTCGCAACTGGTGTTCCTCCTAATATCTACGCATTTCACCGCTACACTAGGAATTCCACTCTCCTCTCCTGCACTCAAGTCTCCCAGTTTCAAGAGCTTACTACGGTTGAGCCGTAGCCTTTCACTCCTGACTTGAAAGACCGCCTACGCACCCTTTACGCCCAGTAAATCCGGATAACGCTAGCCCCCTACGTATTACCGCGGCTGCTGGCACGTAGTTAGCCGGGGCTTCCTCCTCAAGTACCGTCATTATCTTCCTTGAGGACAGAGTTTTACGACCCGAAGGCCTTCATCACTCACGCGGCGTTGCTGCATCAGGCTTTCGCCCATTGTGCAATATTCCCCACTGCTGCCTCCCGTAGGAGTTTGGACCGTGTCTCAGTTCCAATGTGGCCGATCACCCTCTCAGGTCGGCTACTGATCGTCGCCTTGGTAAGCCGTTACCTTACCAACTAGCTAATCAGACGCGGGTCCATCCTGTACTGGCTCACCTTTGATATTTAAGAGATGCCTCTCAAATATGTTATCCCGTATTAGCATACCTTTCGGTATGTTATCCGTGTGTACAGGGTAGGTTACCCACGCGTTACTCACCCGTCCGCCGCTCTTTACCGAAGTAAATCGCTCAACTTGCATGTGTTAGGCACGCCGCCAGCGTTCATCCTGAGCCAGGATCAAACTCTCAAATAAAAGTTTATCAGGCTCAGATACTATTGTTATCAAAATATCTGGCTTTATGGTTTGTTTCTTGTTTATAAATTAACCTACTGTTTAATTTTCAAAGTTCTTTTGTCGTATTTTCGTGCTCCTTTTGGGCACTCATATATAATACCATCTATATGATTCCAAGTCAACGCTTTTTTAACTTTTATTTTAAATATTTTTTTGACAAGACAAAAATAGCCTATATTAATGCATTTTAACCGCTTTAATACAAGCTATTTACATATTCAGACCCATTTTTATAATACTTTTAACTTAGATATTTTTGTATTCCTATGTATATTGCCCATGCTATCTTCTCTTGATATGTTTCATCAGTCAAAAGTTTACATTCTTTTTCATTTGATAAAAAACCGCACTCTATTAATACTGATGGAATGTTATTTTCTTTTAAAAGATATATATCGTCTCTAGGTTTGACCTCTCTATTGTTTGTCTTATCTACTACTCTTTTAAGTTCCTCTTGAATACACTTTGATAATTCTTTACTATCTTGTTTGTCTTTAGGATAAAAAGTTTGAGCTCCATAGTATTTTGATTGTTCAAAGGCATTGAGATGTATAGAAACAAACATATTAGCATTAGAATTAGATATTATTTCTTTCCTATTTTTCAAATTCTCATTATACTTTTGTCTTGTCGTTTTGTTATTTTCCTCTTTGTAAAGACTACTATCATCTTCTCTAGTCAATATTACAAGACCTCCACTTGATTCTATAAGCTCTCTAAGCTTAAGTGTTATGGCTAAGTTAATATCCTTTTCAGATGTACTCTTATCCTTATTTAACGCCCCTGGGTCAATCCCTCCATGGCCAGCATCTAAAATTATTGTTTTATTTGTTACTGGCATATACTTAATAACATCTTCGGATATATTTTTCACTTCAAATATTGACACTATCACTAGACACACCATAACAAAACTGAAAATTATATGTTTTATGTACTTTCTCACAACATCACCCTGTATATGTATACTTACAAAAACACTATAATATTCCAGATATTAGTACAAACATTTAAATTTTACTTTTCTAATTATCAATTTCCATTTATTGTATTAACTTATTAGTATTGGCATATATAATTTACAATATCATATATTACTAACCCCTTTAATTTAACACTCTTATCTACTATTAGATAATAATTGATTTGGTAAAAGACTATATAAGTTACAATAACATAATCTATGAATTATACTAATTAATATATATTCATAGATTATGCTGTTAAAGAATACAAAAATTTTAATTACAAATTTATAAAATTCTATACTACTTTCATTAACAATACCATTATATAAATAAATTTAATACTTTATCGTTATATTAAATAAATAAAAAAGGATGCTTTCCCTACAGAAAAACATCCTAATAAAACATCTTATTATTTCATTGTATATAAATCTTAATTTAAACCCAACATTTTTAACATACCAATACTTTTCAAATAAAAATATATAAGGTATTTTGCTTTTCCAAAAAAATAAGTAATTATCTTTTTGAGAATTGTGGAGCTCTTCTTGCTGCTTTTAATCCGTATTTCTTTCTTTCCTTCATTCTTGCATCTCTAGTTAAGAAACCTTCTTTCTTTAAAGCAGGTCTTAAATCTAAATCAGCTTTTAATAAAGCTCTAGATATACCATGTCTTATAGCTCCAGCTTGTCCAGTGAATCCTCCACCTTCAACTTTTACTATAACATCATATTTATTTTCATTTCCAGTTAAAACTAATGGTTGTTTAACATCTCTTATTAATGTTTCATAGTTAAAATAATTTTCTAATGCTCTTCCATTTACTAATATATTTCCTTCACCTGCAACTAGTCTTACTCTAGCAACAGAACTTTTTCTTCTTCCAGTTCCATAATATTGAACGTTAGCCATTATAAACTCCTCCTTTCACCTATTAATCTTACTTAAAGTTTAAAACTTCTGGATTTTGAGCTGCATGAGTGTGTTCAGCACCTGCGAATACTCTTAATCTAGTCATCATTCTGCTTCTTAATTTGTTCTTAGGTAACATACCACTTACAGCATGTGCTATAACTTCTTCTGGTTTCTTATCCATCATATCTCTGTAAGATATTTCTTTTAATCCACCTACATAACCAGTATGGTATCTGTAATATTTTTGATCTAATTTCTTACCACTTAAAACTATCTTTCCTGCATTTACTACAACAACAAAATCTCCACCATCAACGTGAGGAGTAAATGTTGGTTTATGTTTACCTCTCAATACTGTCGCTATTTCTGTTGCTAAACGACCTAGTGTTTTACCTTCAGCGTCAACTAAGTACCATTTTCTTTGTACATCAGCTGGCTTAGCTATATAACTTTTCATAACTGTCCCTCCTTAACTATTTCTCATAAAATTTTTTTACCGTTTATGTCAAGTCCGGGGCAAGTGGACTTATTAACACATTCTCATATATTTTAATACATGTAGCCTGGTGTGTCAAGTTAATAATGAACTTTTTTAAGAAATAATCCTTGTGCTGGAGCTGTATGTCCACATTTTGACCTAGTTTTAGATTCTATTATCTCTAAAAATGACTCATTAATTCTACCACGTCCTATATCAATAAGTGTTCCAACAATAATTCTTACCATATTATATAAAAATCCATTACCACTAATTTCTACAACAATCAAGTCGTCTTTTTTATTGATATCAATATCATATATAGTTCTAATTGTATCTTTTACAGATGAACCAGAACTCATAAAACCTTTAAAATCATGTGTTCCTAAAATACTTTTTGACTCTAAACACATTTTGTCAAAATCAAGTTCATATTTTACTTGATACGATATATCACTAAGTATCGGATTTCTAAACTTGCTATTATATATTAGATATTTATATGTTTTACCTTTTGCACTATACCTTGAATGGAAATCTTCGTTAACTTCACATGCTTTTATAATTGATATATCCTTTGGTAGTTTAGCATTTAAAGCCATTGGTATACTTTCTACATTTATGTCTGAATTAATTTTAAAATTTGCAATTTGACCAATAGCATGAACTCCTGAATCAGTTCTACCTGACCCTACAAGTTTGACTTCTTCTCTTGTTATATCATATATAGCCTTTTCTATTGTACCCTGTATTCCTAAAGAATCAGGTTGTTTTTGCCATCCACAATAATTACTGCCATTATATTGGATTGTAACTTTTATATTTCTCATACTTTACCTCGTTTATATCTATGTTTCTATTAAATTGCTATAAATCTAGTAGCTATAATAACTCCTAAATAAACAACTTGGAATACACATGCTATATAGTCTCCCTTTGCTATGACAGACTCTCTCATTTTAGTTCTATTGTGTCCACCTCTATAACACCTAGCTTCCATAGCCATAGCTAATTCATCAGCTCTTCTAAATGCACTCACAAATAATGGCACCAAAAGAGGCACTAAGTTCTTAGCTCTATTTATAAGGTTTTTACTTTCAAAATCTGCTCCTCTAGACATTTGGGCTTTCATTATTTTATCTGTTTCATCCAACAATGTAGGAATAAAACGTAAAGCAATTGTCATCATCATTGCAAGCTCATGTACTGGTAAACCAATTTTTTTAAATGGGTTAAGCAATCTTTCTATACCATCTGTTAATTCTATTGGGGAAGTAGTTAGAGTAAGTAAAGATGTCCCAACCACTAAAAATATAAGTCTTATTGCCATAAAAATTGCTTGTCTTAGACCTTGTTTTGTTATTGCCAAAAATCCAAATGACCATATTTCATCACCTGGCAAGAAAAAAATATTTATAAGAAATGTAAACAAAATAATCCATTTAAGAGGCTTTACACCCTTAATAATATACTTGACTGGTATATTAGCTAACTTTATCATACCTAATAAACATAATAAAACTACTATATAAGGCCAAAATTTATTTACTACAAATATAGACACCATAAATACAATTGTTGCTACAAGTTTTATCCTTGGATCTAATTTATGAATAGCAGAACTCGTTGGGTAGTATTGCCCTATAGTTATATCTTTTAACATAATCCTCGTCCTCTCACAACTTTTAATATTTCTTGTTTTGCTTCTTCTAAAGTCAATATATCTTCTCTGATGTCAAAACCTTTTTGTCTCAATTTCAATGCAAGCTCTAAAACTTGTGGAATATCTAATCCTATCTCTTTCAATTTACCAGCATTTGATTTAAATACTTCTCTAGGAGTTCCCATAAATTCTATTCTACCATGATTCATAACAATTAAAGTTTTTGCTAACTTTGCCATATCATCCATACTATGTGATGACAGTATTATAGTCATATTGTTTTTTTCATGTAAATCCTTTATTAAATTAAAAATTTCATCTCTTCCACCAGGGTCAAGACCAGCAGTAGGCTCATCCAGTATAAGAACTTCCGGATTCATAGCTATAACTCCAGCAATTGCTACTCTACGCTTTTGACCTCCAGATAATTCAAAAGGAGATTTATCTTTAAACTCCTCATAATCAAGTCCTACAGCTTCCATTGATGCTTTTACCCTGTTATGTATCTCAGACTCCTCTAAGCCCAAATTAGCAGGTCCAAAAGCTATATCTTTATCAATCGTTTCTTCAAACAATTGGTATTCTGGATATTGAAATACAACACCTACTCTTTTTCTAATCTCAGTTAGGTTCAAGTTTTTATCTGTTATATTAAAATCATTTATAAATATTTCTCCTGATGAAGGCTTTAATAGTCCATTTAAATGTTGTATTAGTGTAGATTTTCCTGAGCCTGTATGACCTATAAGACCAACAAAATCTCTATCTTTAATCTCAAAAGAAACATCATCAAGTGCCTTACTTGCAAAAGGCATGCCTTCGTTATATATATGTGTTAAATTCTTTACTATAATTGACATAATTCCATCACCATCTCATCCACAGTTAATATATCACTACCAATATTCATACCCTCTTCTATTAATAAACTAGATAACTCTGTCATACAAGGTACATCTAAACCGATTTCCTTTAGCATTTTTATTTCACTAAATACTTCTCTAGGAGTTCCCTCTAAGATTTTTTTCCCTTTTTCCATAACTACAACCCTATCTGCCTCTACTGCTTCTTCCATAAAGTGTGTTATATGTATAACAGTTATATTTTCTTCTTTGTTAAGTCTTTTTATTGTTTTCATAACTTCTTTTCTTCCAGATGGGTCTAACATTGCAGTTGCTTCATCAAATATTATACATTTAGGTCTCATAGCAATAATTCCTGCTATTGCAACTCTTTGTTTTTGACCACCTGATAACAAGTGAGGCTGTCTGCCTCTTAAATCATACATACCTACACTCTTTAAAGACTCCTCTACAATACGTCTTATTTCTTTAGGCTCTATACCTAAGTTTTCAGGTCCAAACGCAACATCTTCTTCCACTATTGTAGCCACTATTTGATTATCTGGGTTTTGAAATACCATACCTGCAGTTTGTCTTATATCCCATAATCTTTCTTCCTCTTTGGTGTCCATTCCATCAATAAGAATATTTCCCTCAGTAGGCATAAGAATTGCATTTAAGTTTTTAGATAAAGTAGACTTACCAGAACCATTATGTCCTATTATCGCAACAAATTCTCCTTTTTTAACATCTAGGCTTAAATTATCTATTGCTTTAAGTTTTGCTTCATCTGTAATATACTCAAACGAAATATTATTTACCTTTACTATATTATCCATTAATTCATACTCCTTTTAGTAAGCAATAACTTATAAAAATCATTTTACACATTATTATATCACACCTGAGTCAAAAAAATAAAAAAAAGATTAAGCCATCAAGCCTAATCCTTTCCTTACTATACTAATTCTATAAAAGCCATTTCAGCAGCATCGCCTTTTCTTGGCCCTATTTTTATTATTCTAGTGTATCCACCATTTCTCTCAGCATATTTTGGAGCTAAATCTGTGAATAAGTTATTAACTACTGTTTCATCCATAACATAAGCTAAAACTTGTCTTCTAGCATGAAGATCCCCTCTTTTAGCAAGAGTTATCATCTTTTCAGCCATTCTACGAGTTTCTTTCGCTCTAGTCACTGTAGTTTCTATTCTTCCACTTCTTAGTAAGCAAGTTACTAAGTTTCTTAACATAAGGTTTCTGTGAGCTGTTTCACGTCCTAATTTACGGTACTTAGCCATTCTTATCCCTCCTTTGCTCGCTATTCTTCACTTGGTTTTAATCCTAGTCCAAGTTCCTCTAGTTTTTGTATTACCTCTTCTAATGACTTCTTACCTAGGTTTCTAACCTTCATCATATCGTCCTCAGACTTATTAGCTAATTCTTCAACTGTGTTAATTCCCGCTCTCTTTAAACAGTTATATGATCTAACTGATAAATCTAATTCTTCTATAGTCATCTCAAGAACTTTTTCTTTTTGATCTTCTTCTTTTTCTACCATGATTTCAACACTACTTACATGTTCAGTTAAGTCTATAAATAGATTTAAATGCTCAACTAATACCTTTGCAGCTAATGATATACCCTCTTGAGGATTTATACTACCATTAGTCCAAACTTCTAGTACTAATTTATCATAATCTGTTTTTTGACCAACTCTTGTGTTTTCAACATGATAACTAACTTTCTCAACAGGAGTATATATTGAATCCACAGGTAAAACACCTATTGGAACATTCTCTGTTTTATTTTCTTCAGCAGAAACATATCCTCTACCTTTATCTACAAATATCTCCATATTAAGTTTAGCATTATCATCTAATGTAGCTATTGCTAAATCTTTGCTTAATATTTCAACATCTGGAGGGCAGATTATATCTGCACCTGTGATAGAGCATGGTCCTTGAGCCTCTATTTTAAGTGTTCTACTTCCTTCACCATCTATAGTTGCTGAAAGCTCTTTTAAAGTTAATATTATCTCTGTAACATCTTCTTTAACACCAGGTATTGTAGAGAATTCATGAAGAACTCCATCTATTTTTATAGCATTTACTGCTACACCTGGTAATGATGATAATAATATTCTTCTTAGTGCGTTACCTATAGTTATTCCATATCCTCTTTCTAGAGGTTCTATAACAAACTTACCATATCTATAGTCTTCGCTAAGCTCAACTATATCTACTTTTGGCTTTTCTATTTCTATCATGGACAAAACCCTCCTTAAAATTCAGTAATCCACTGAGGGTAAACAAAATTTTAAAATAATTTTTAAAAGTGTGCTTATTATTTAGAGTAAAGTTCTATGATTAAGTGTTCAGCTATCTCAAGATCTATATCTTCTCTTGTTGGAACACCAACTACTTTTGCTGTCATTCCTTCTACATTAGCTTCTAACCATTTAGGAGCTATTCTTGAGTTAACTTCTACTAAATTTTTGAATTTTGCAGAAGATCTTGATTTCTCTTTAACTTCTATAACATCTCCAACTTTAACTACTAATGAAGGAATGTCTACTTTATTTCCATTTAAAGTGAAATGACCATGAGCTACTAATTGTCTAGCTTCTTTTCTAGAAGATGCTAGTCCCATTCTGTAAACTACATTATCTAATCTTCTCTCTAATAAACTTAATAAGTTTTCCCCTGCTTTACCAGGCATATTTTCAGCACGTTCATATAAGTTTCTAAATTGAGTCTCTAAAACTCCATATATTCTTTTAACTTTTTGTTTTTCTCTTAATTGTAATCCATAGTTAGAAACTTTCTTTCTTCCTTGGCCATGTTGACCTGGAGCATAGTTTCTTTTTACTATAGCACATTTATCTGTATAACATCTATCACCTTTAAGGAATAATTTCATTCCCTCTCTACGGCATTGTCTACATGATGCACCTGTATATCTTGCCATTTATCTACACCTCCTATTTGTACTCTTATTAATTACACTCTTCTTCTCTTTGGTGGTCTGCATCCGTTATGTGGGATTGGAGTAACATCTTTTATCATAGTTACTTCTAGTCCAGTTGCTTGTAAAGCTCTTATTGCAGCTTCTCTTCCTGAACCTGGCCCCTTTACGAATACCTCAACACTTTTTAATCCGTGTTCCATCGCAGCTTTTGCAGCTGTTTCAGCAGCCATTTGAGATGCAAATGGAGTTGATTTTCTTGATCCTTTGAATCCTAATTGTCCAGAACTTGCCCAAGATATAGCATTTCCGTGAACGTCAGTTAAAGTTATTATTGTATTATTGAAAGTTGATTGTATATGAGCATGACCACGTTCTATATTTTTACGTTCTCTTCTTCTAATACGTGTAACTTTCTTTTTTGGTTTAGCCATTTTCCTTTTCCCTCCTTCATCTAAGTATTATTTATTTATTTTTTCTTTTTACGAGATACTGTTTTTCTAGGACCTTTTCTAGTTCTAGCATTAGTCTTAGTTCTTTGTCCTCTTAATGGAAGACCTTTAGCGTGTCTTATTCCTCTATAACATTTTATATCTCTTAATCTCTTTATGTTTAAAGCAATTTCTCTTCTTAAGTCACCTTCAACTAAGAAATCGTCATCTATAACTTTTCTTAAATCATTAACTTGATCTTCTGATAAATCTTTTATTCTAGTATCTGGATTTATCTCAGCCTTAGCTAATATTTCGTTAGCAGTCGCTTTACCTATACCATATATATAAGTTAAGCCTATCTCCGCTCTTTTTTCTCTAGGTAAATCTACCCCAGCTATTCTTGCCATGATCGCACCTCCTACACATAGTTTTTAGTGTTTAAAACTTCGTATCATATACCAATCCTACGCCAGATTGTTCAACGATTTTAACGTTCTTTTGTTAACATCACAATATAGTATTATACTATAAAATTTAACAAAATACTAGTAATAATTTCTTATCCTTGCTTTTGCTTATGCTTAGGATTTTCACAGATAACCATTACTTTTCCTTTTCTTTTTATTACTTTACATTTTTCACATATTGGTTTTACTGATGGTCTAACCTTCATTATTAATCCCTCCTTAGACTAAATATTAATATAGTCTACTTCTTACGCCAAGTAATTCTTCCTCTTGTCAGGTCATATGGAGAAAGTTCAACATTCACCTTGTCACCTTCAAGAATTCTTATGAAGTTCATTCTTAGCTTTCCAGAAATGTGGCATAATATCTCATGTCCATTTTCTAGTTTAACTTTGAACATAGCATTAGGTAAAGCTTCTGAAACTGTACCTTCTAATTCTATAACATCTTTTTTGGCCATTAACTAACCAGCCCTCCATTTCAATAAGTTAAATCATCTAATTTAACTTAGTAAGTTCAGCTCTTAAAAAAGAATCTGTAATTTCTTGTCCAGATACTACTCTTTTTCTAACTTCATCATTAATAAAATTATATTTTTTTAAGTGCTTCACTTTCTTTAACTTAGGTTTGTCAAGTTTTCTTTTCTTTCCATCAGCTATTAATACATATTCATTATTAACTATTTTGACTACGAAAAATAAATTTCCTTTGTCGCGTCCTAATGAAACTTTAACAACTTGACCTATACTTAAATTATCTGATAGCACTTTTTTCACCTACTTTTTAAATTACAACTTTGTCAATATCAAAGGTTCATGTTCAGTAATTGCTATCGTATGCTCATAATGAGCTGATTTTTTTCCATCTATTGTAACAGTCGTCCACCCATCTGATAGAGTCTTTACATGATAACGACCTGCATTAACCATTGGCTCTATAGCAATAACCATTCCTTCTCTAAGTCTTGGTCCTTTTCCTGGGAGTCCATAATTAGGTACTTGTGGATCCTCATGAAGATTTGCTCCAACTCCATGCCCCACCAAATCTCTAACTACTGAGAAACCATGTTTCTCAACGTGTGTTTGTACTGCGTGTGAGATATCTGAAAGTCTATATCCTAATTTAGCAAATTTTATTCCTTCATAGAAGCTTTCTCTAGTTACTTCTATCAATTTCCTATCTTCTTCAGATATCATGCCTACTCCGTGAGTTTTCGCAGAATCACCATGATATCCTTTATAATAGGCTCCTATATCTAAGCTTATAATGTCCCCTTCTTTTAATATGGTTTCTCCTGGAATCCCATGTACTACTTCTCTATTGATAGAAGCACATATACTTCCTGGAAAACCTCCATATCCTTTAAAAGAAGGTTCTGCATTATATTTTCTTATATTCTCTTCAGCTATTTTATCTAATTCTAAAGTAGATATTCCCGGAGAAATAGCTTTTCTTAAAACTTCATGAGTATCAGCAACAATTTTGCCTGCTTCTCTTAAAAGTTCTATTTCTTTTTTTGATTTCAAGATAATCATTTATTTTCCACTTCCTAAAGCTGAGACAATATCTTCAAATACTTTATCTATTGCTTGGTCACCTTTTATATCTGCTATTATACCTTGTTTGCCATAATAGTCTACTAAAGGTTTCGTTTCATCTAGATAAACTTGTATTCTCTTAGATACAGTTTCTTCATTATCATCAGCTCTTTGATATAATTCTCCTTGGCATACATCACATACACCTTCTACTTTAGGAGGATTAAACTCAACATGGTAAGTAGCTCCACAAGACTTACATATTCTTCTACCAACTGCTCTAGATACTAGTATGCTCTTGTCAACTTCAATATTAACAACTTTATCTAGTTCTATACCAGTATCTTTTAAGAATATATCTAAGTGTTCTCCTTGTGCTACATTTCTTGGAAATCCATCTAACATAAATCCATTTTTACAGTCTTCTTGAGATATTCTATCAGTAACTAAACCTACAGTTAACTCATCTGGTACTAATAAACCTTGGTCCATGTATTCTTTAGCTTTCTTTCCAAGTTCTGTTCCCTCTTTTATATTCTTTCTGAATATATCTCCTGTTGATATATGAGGTATATTGTATTTTTCTACTATTCCTGCCGCCTGAGTACCTTTACCAGCACCTGGAGGTCCAAGTAATATTATTCTCATATTATCCATCTCCATTTTATTTTAAGAAACCTTGATAGCTTCTCATAACTAAGTTTGACTCTAACTGTCTCTTAAGTTCCAAAGCAACCCCAACAACGATTAACAATGAAGTCCCAGCTAGACTCATATTTACTTTCATATAATGTGTTGTAAGAGCTGGCACCATAGCAATTATTGCTAAGAAAGTAGCTCCAGCTAAAGTTAATCTAGTTAAAATTCTATTTAAATAATCCATAGTAGGTTCACCTGGTCTTATACCTGGAATGAATCCACCATTATTTTTCATATTTTTAGATATGTCTTCTGTATTGAATGATACAGTTGTATAAAAATATGAGAAGAAAATTATAAGTAGAATCTCAATTGATCTATATGTCCAGAATCCTTGTTCTGTTGCCATACTTAAGTATTTTTGAACAAAAGCTTGAGCATTTGACCCCATAAACATAGCTATTGTTTGAGGAAAAGCTAAAAGTGAACTAGCAAAAATTATAGGCATAACTCCTGATTGGTTAACTTTCATTGGTATATGAGAACTTTGTCCTCCATACATTTTTCTTCCAACAACTCTTTTAGCATACTGTACAGGTATCTTTCTAGTTGCTTCTTGTATAAATGTAACTCCTGTAACTGTAAGTAATATAACTACAATTAGAATTACTATAACCCAAGGTGCAACGTCACCAGATTTAACTTGTTGTACGATTTTAATAACATCTGTAGGTATTCTTGATATTATACCTGCAAATATTATTACTGAACTACCATTACCAATTCCTTTTTCAGTAATTTTGTCCCCAATCCACATTACTAACATACTTGCTGAAACTAATGTTATTACAACAGTTGATATAAAAAACACACTATTTGATATTAAAGCACTTCTTACAATTCCTAATGTAATTCCCAAAGCTTGTACAACTGCTAGAGCTAGTGCTGTATATTTAGTGTACTTATTAATTTTTTTCTTTCCTTCTTCACCAGATTTTTGAAGTTCTGCTAGACTTTCAAAACCTACTGTTAGAAGTTGTATTATGATTGATGCAGTGATATATGGGCTTATACCTAAAGCAAATAGTGAAAAGTTACTAAATGCTCCACCAGTAAACATATTATACAGAGAAAGTAGACTATTGCCGCCTACCATCTTTTGTATAATACTAGTGTCTATGCCTGGAACCGGTATAGTAGTACCTATTCTGAATATCACGATCATCATAAGTGTATACATTACTTTTTTTCTTACTGCTTTAATCTTCCAAGCTTGTTTTAATTTTGACAGCACGCTAATTCACCCCGCCTGTACTGGCTAGGAGATTAGCAGGTTATTATACTAACTCTGCTTTTCCACCAGCTTTTTCTATTTTTTCTTGAGCTGAAGCTGTAAATTTAGCAGCTTTAACAGTTAAAGCTTTCTCTAAATTACCTTCACCTAAGATTTTGATTCCGTCTTTACCTATTTTGCTTATAGTTTTAGTAGATTTTAATAATTCTGCAGTTATTTCTGTTCCATTTTCAAATCTATTTAAAACTTCAACATTAACTTCTGTGTAAACTTTCTTAAATATGTTATTGAAACCTCTCTTAGGAAGTCTTCTAGCTAGTGGCATTTGTCCACCTTCAAATCCTACTCTTACTCCACCACCAGAACGAGACCATTGACCTTTTTGTCCACGTCCTGCAGTTTTACCTTGTCCAGTTGCAGTACCTCTACCTAATCTTCTCTTAGCTCTTACTGCACCTTCAGCAGGTTTTAACTCATGTAACTTCATGGATTGCACCTCCTTGCACTACTTTATAAAAATTATTCAGCTATTTCAGTTACTTCTAATAAGTGACTTACTTTATTTATCATACCTCTTGTTTGGGCATTGTCTTCTTTTACAACAACTTGCTCTCTTTTTCTTAATCCTAACGCTTCAACATTCTTTTTTTGGTTAGGAGTAGTTCCTATAACACTTCTAACTAACTTTATTTGTAATTTAGCCATTTTACACTACCTCCTTACCCTAGAAGTTCTTCAACTTTTTTACCTCTAAGTTTAGCTATATCTTCAACTGTTTTTAGAGAATTAAGTCCTTCTATTGTAGCATTTACCATATTTCTTGGATTGTTAGATCCTAAAGATTTAGCTCTAACGTCTTTTAGTCCAGCTAACTCAAGTACGGCTCTAGCAGGTCCCCCAGCTATTACTCCTGTACCTTCTACAGCAGGCATTATTAATATATTTCCAGCACCAAAGTGTCCGCGTACTTCGTGAGGAATTGTAGTCCCAACTATTGGCACTACTATTAGATTTTTCTTAGCATCTTCAACTGCTTTTTTTATAGCGTCTGGTACTTCCATTGCTTTCCCAGCACCTATACCAACGTGTCCGTTTTCATCTCCAACAACTACTAACGCTGCAAATCTGAAGTTTCTACCACCTTTTACAACCTTAGTAACACGTCTTACTTCAACAACTTTTTCTTGTAAGTCAAGTTGTCCTGCATCTATCGGCTTACGACGTAGCATGTATTTTTCCCTCCTTCGTATTAGAACTTAAGACCAGCTTCTCTAGCACCTTCAGCTAATTCTTGAATTCTTCCATGATATAAGTATCCACCTCTGTCAAATACAACTTCAGTGATTCCTTTTTCAACAGCTTTTTTAGCAACTAATTCTCCAACTTTCTTAGCTGCTTCCTTGTTTCCTGTATGATTGACAGCACTCTTAACTTCTGCGTCTAAAGAAGATGCAGCAACTAGAGTTACTCTTTGTGTGTCATCTATTATTTGAGCATATATATTGTTAGCACTTCTAAATACACATAATCTTGGTCTTTGAGAAGTACCGCTTATTTTTCTACGAACTCTCTTATGTCTTTGAAGTCTATTAGCATTTTTATCAGCCTTTTTTAACACCTAGCTCACTCCTTTCTAGCGTTTAAGTTTTGGTATTATTTTTTACCAGTTTTTCCTTCTTTACGTCTGATTACTTCATCAACGTATTTTATACCTTTACCTTTGTATGGCTCTGGTTTTCTCCAAGCTCTTATCTTAGCAGCATAATTTCCTACTAATTGCTTGTCTATACCTTTTACTATTAACTCTGTTTGGTTTGGAGCTTCAACAGTTATTCCTTCTGGATCTTCCATTTCAACTGGATGAGAGAAACCTAAGTTCATAACTAATTTCTTTCCTTGTTTTTGAGCTCTATATCCAACACCTTTTAATTCTAATTTCTTTTCGAAACCAGTATTTACACCTACAACCATATTATCTAATAAAGTTCTAGTTAATCCGTGTAAAGATCTATGTTTTTTATTATCAGTTGGTCTTTCAACCATTATTGTATTTTCTTCTTTTTTTATGTTTAACTCAGCACTTAATTGTTTAGTTAAAGTTCCTTTTGGACCTTTTACTGTAACTAAATTTCCTTCAGCTATAGTAACTTCAACACCTGCTGGTATTATTATTGGCTTAACACCTATTCTTGACATGGTCGCACCTCCTTACATTGTTCATATTAATTACCAAACGTAGCAGATTACTTCTCCACCAACATTTTCTTTTCTAGCTTGCTTGTCAGTTAATATTCCTTTTGAAGTAGATATAACTGATATTCCTAATCCGTTTAATACTTTTGGTATCTCGTGATTAGCAGCGTAAACTCTCATACCAGGCTTAGATATTTTCTTAAGACCTGTTATAACTCTTTCGCCTTCTTGTCCGTACTTTAATTGTATTCTTATGATACCTTGTTTTCCGTCTTCTATAACATCATAACCTCTTATGAAACCTTCTTCTAATAAGATTCTAGCTAACTCTTTCTTAATATTAGAAGCTGGAACATCTACAGTTTCATGCTTAACAACATTAGCATTTCTTATACGAGTAAGCATATCTGCAATTGGATCTGTCATTGTCATTTTGTTGCCCTCCTTCCATTCTAATCAAGCTTCTACCAGCTTGCTTTTCTAACACCAGGTATTTGACCTTTATAAGCTAATTCTCTAAAGCATATACGGCATATACCAAATTTTTTCAAAACTGAATGCGGTCTTCCGCATATAGTACATCTAGTGTATTCTCTAGTAGCGTACTTTTGCTTTCTTTGTTGTTTAACAACCATCGCTTTTCTAGCCACGGGAATCCCTCCTTTGCTTACTTAGAAAATGGCATTCCTAATAATTTTAATAATTCACGAGCTTCTTCGTCAGTTTTCGCTGTAGTAACAAATATTATATCCATTCCTCTTACTTTATCTATTTTATCATATTCTATTTCAGGGAATATTAATTGTTCTTTAACTCCTAAAGCATAGTTTCCTCTACCATCAAAAGCGTTAGGGTTAACTCCTCTAAAGTCTCTAACTCTTGGTAAAGAAACAGAAACTAGTTTGTCCATAAAGTAGAACATTTTGTCAGCTCTTAATGTAACTTTTGTTCCTATTGGCATTCCTTCTCTTAATTTGAAGTTAGCAACAGATTTTCTAGCTTTAGTTATAACAGGCTTTTGTCCTGATATTATTTCTAATTCTTCAACGCCTTTTTCTAATCCTTTTGGATTTTCTCTAGCGTCACCTATACCCATGTTAATAACTATTTTATCTAACTTAGGTATCTCCATTACGTTTTTGTATCCAAATTTCTCCATTAAAGCAGGAGCAACTTCTTTCATGTATTTTTCTTGTAATCTAGAAGCCATTTAAGGTCCCTCCTTTCAAGCAATATTTATTATAATTCTTTTCCGCTCTTTGCTGATACTCTTACTTTGTTCCCATCTTTTACTTCATATCTTACTCTAACGCCTTTTCCTGTTTCAGGATCAAATGGCATTACATTAGATATGTGTATTGGGGCTTCTTTATTTATTATTCCACCTTGTTGGTTCATAGCACTTGGTTTTTGATGTTTAGTTATTACATTTACACCTTCAACTAACACTTTGCTAGCTTTAGGATATACCTTTAAAACTGAACCTTTTTTACCTTTATCTTTACCTGCTATAACTACAACAGTGTCACCTTTTTTAACACGCATCATGTCCTATTGCACCTCCTTAATTATAGTACTTCTGGAGCAAGAGAAACTATTTTCATGAATTCATTGTCTCTTAACTCTCTAGCAACAGGCCCGAATATACGAGTCCCTACTGGAGTTTTATCGTCTTTTATTATAACAGCTGCATTCTCATCAAAAGAAATATAACTTCCATCATTACGTCTCATGCCTTGTTTAGTTCTCACTATAACAGCTTTAACAACTTTACCTTTTTTTACAACTCCACCAGGTGTTGCACTTTTAACAGTAGCAACTATAACGTCACCTATGTTACCATATCTTCTTTTACTTCCGCCTAGAACACGTATACATAAAATTTCTTTAGCTCCTGAGTTATCAGCAACTCTTAGACGTGATTCTTGTTGTATCATATCGTAATCCCTCCTTCTTCAAAAACTATTTCACTTTCTCAACAACTTCAACTAGTCTAAATCTCTTGTCTTTTGATAAAGGTCTAGTTTCCATTATTTTAACTCTATCTCCGATGTTACATATATTCTTTTCATCATGAGCCTTGAATTTCTTAGTTCTCTTAACACGTTTATTATATAGTGGATGACGTACAAACTCTTCAACAGCTACTACTATTGTTTTATCCATCTTATCACTAACAACACGGCCTATTCTAACTTTTCTTCTTCCTCTTTCCATGTTTAAAAAGCCTCCTTTCCAAATTAAGCTCTAGTTTCGTATAACTTTCTTTCAGCAAGAACAGTTTTAACTTTTGCTATATCCTTCTTAACAAACTTTATTCTAGCTGTATTTTCTAATTGACCAGTAGCTAATTGGAATCTTAAGCTAAATAATTCACTTTTGAAGTCGTTTAATTTGTTCATTAGCTCTTCGCTTGTTAAATCTCTTAATTCTTTAGCTTTCATCCTATTCACCACCCTTTACTTCTAAATCTTCTTTTTTCACAAATTTACATTTGATTGGTAATTTATGTGCAGCAAGTCTCATAGCTTCTCTTGCCTTATCTTCAGAAACACCCGCTAATTCAAACATAACTCTTCCTGGCTTAACTACAGCTACCCAATATTCTGGAGAACCTTTCCCTGCACCCATACGAGTTTCTGCTGGTTTTCTTGTTACTGGTTTATGAGGGAATATTTTTATCCAAACCTTTCCCCCTCTTTTTATATATCTAGTCATCGCGATTCTGGCAGCTTCTATTTGATTAGAAGTTATCCAAGAAGCTTCTAAAGCTACTAATCCAAACTCACCATAAGTAACTTTGTTACCTTTATGAGCTTGCCCAGCCATACTTCCTCTATGAACTCTACGACGCTTTACTCTTTTTGGCATTAACATGAGTATTTTTCCTCCTTCCTTGAACCTAACTATTATTAATTTCCTTTGTTTTCAGTTCTTTGAGGTCTTGATCCACCTTGAGGTCTTTGTCCTCTGTAGTTTCCTCTGTTATCATTTCCTCTATTATCATTTCCTCTATAGTTTCTATTGTCATTTCCTCTTCTATCGTTTCTTCTGTTATCTCTCTTATTGTCTCTTCTATCGCTCTTTCTGCTTTCTTCTCTTGGATTTACACCGTCTCTAGTTGGTAAAACTTCACCATTACATATCCAAACTTTTATACCGATTTTTCCATAAGTAGTATCAGCTTCAGCGAAACCATAATCTATATCTGCTCTTAAAGTTTGTAGTGGCACATTTCCTTCACTATAACCTTCAGTTCTAGCCATCTCAGCTCCACCTAATCTTCCTGAAGCAGAAACTTTTATTCCTTTAGCACCAGATTTCATTGCTCTTTGTATAGCTTGTTTCATTGCTCTTCTGAAAGCAACTCTTCTCTCTATAGCTAAAGCTATATTTTCAGCTACTAATTGAGCATTTTTATCTGTACTTCTTACTTCTACTATATTAACTATTATAGTTTTCTTTGTCATTTTTTCTAATTCAACTTTTAATGCTTCGATTCCTGCACCAGCTCTTCCTATAACTACTCCTGGCTTAGCAACGTGTAAGTCCATTTTTATTTTGTTAGCTGATCTTTCTATTTCTATCTTAGCAACTCCAGCTGAGTATAATCTTTTCTTTAAGAATTTACGTATATTATGGTCTTCTAATAATAAGTTTCCGAACTCTTTTTTATCAGTAGCGAACCATCTTGAGTCCCAATCTTTTATAACACCGACTCTTAAGCCGTGTGGATTAACCTTTTGACCCATTACTTTCCCTCCTATCTATTAATTATTTTTTCTCTTTAACAACAACCTCTATATGAGAAGTTCTTTTTCTTATTGTAGTTGCACGACCCATAGCTCTAGGCATGAATCTCTTCATTGTTGGTCCTTGATTAGCAACTATTGATGCTATATATAATTTTTCAGTATCCATTTCGTGATTGTTTTCTGCGTTAGCTTTAGCTGATTTTACAACCTTAGCTATTATTGAAGCTGCTCCTCTTGGAGTAAACTTTAATATTGCTAATGCTTCATCAACATTCTTTCCTCTAACAAGGTCACATATTTGGCCTGCTTTTCTTGGTGATACACGTACGTATTTAGCAGTAGCTTTTGCTTCCATTGTTATTCCTCCTTTCTTAGTCATAATTTAATTATTTTCTCTTATTAGATTTTTCGTCATCCTTATGTCCTTTGAAAGTTCTAGTAGGAACGAACTCACCTAATTTATGTCCAACCATATCTTCTGTTATATATACTGGAACATGTTTTCTTCCATCATGAACAGCTATAGTGTTTTCTACCATTTGTGGAAATACAGTTGAAGATCTTGACCAAGTTTTTATAACTTCTTTACTTCCACTAGCATTCATAGCTTCTATCTTCTTTAAAAGTCTTGCATGGACAAAAGGCCCTTTTTTAGTTGATCTTGACATTTATATTCCTCCTTTCCGAGCAAAAATAAATTTACTACTTAGTTCTTCTTGATACTATTAATTTATTTGAAGCTTTATTTTTCTTTCTAGTTTTGTATCCAAGAGCTGGTTTACCCCATGGAGTAACAGGAGATGGTCTACCTATTGGAGATCTACCTTCCCCTCCACCGTGTGGATGGTCATTAGGGTTCATTACAGAACCTCTTACAGTAGGTCTTATTCCCATATGTCTTTTTCTTCCTGCTTTACCGATAACTACGTTACCGTGCTCTATATTTCCAACTTGTCCTATAGTAGCTTTACAGTTTATGCTTACTAATCTCATCTCACCTGATGGTAATCTTAATAAAGCATTTTTTCCTTCTTTAGCCATTAATTGTGCAGAAACTCCAGCAGATCTAACTAATTGAGCTCCTTTTCCTGGCTTTAATTCTATATTATGAATGATAGTACCAACTGGCATATCTTTTAATGCTAAACAGTTTCCTGGTTTTATATCAGCACCTAATCCTGACAATATAGTATCTCCAACGTTAATTCCAACTGGAGCTAATATATATCTTTTTTCTCCATCAGCATAGTTTAATAATGCGATATTTGCAGTTCTGTTTGGATCATATTCTATAGTAGCAACCTTAGCAGGTATACCATCTTTATCTCTTTTAAAATCTATTATTCTATATTTTCTTTTTTGTCCTCCACCTCTATGACGAACAGTTATTCTACCATGTACGTTTCTACCAGCATTTTTCTTTAAGTTAACTAAAAGAGATTTTTCTGGTTGGTTACATGTTATTTCATCAGAAACTAAAACTGTCATTTGTCTTAAGGCAGGAGAAGTTGGTCTAAACTTTTTTATAGCCATCTGTTTTCCCTCCTTCGTTTGTTATAATACTACATTCCTTGGAAGAATTCTATTTCTTTACTATCAGCAGTTAACTTAACTACTGCTTTCTTAAAGCTTGATGTTCTTCCTTGAGTTCTACCCATTCTTTTAACTTTTCCATCGTAGTTTAAAGTATTTACTTTATCAACACTAACTCCGAATACTTTTTCTACTGCTTTTTTTATTTCAGTTTTGTTCGCATCTTTAGCCACAACAAAAGTGTATTTTTTTTCACCCATTTCAGCCATACTGTGCTCAGTTACAACTGGTCTTATTATTACATCATGTGGATTAGTCATTATGCGTACACCTCCTCCACTTTTTTAACAGCATCTGTAGTTATTATGAATGAATCATATTTTAATATGTCATATACATTCATAGTATTAACTAATGCAGTTTGAACACCTTCTATATTTCTAGCTGATTTTATTATGTTATCATTTTTGTCAGCTATAACTACTAAAGCTTTTTTAGCAGCATTTATATTATTTAATATTTGAGCGAATTCTTTAGTTTTAGGAGCATCCATGTTTAATGCATCTAATACTATAACTTCACTATTTTGTATTTTTGAAGATAAAGCACTCTTCATAGCTAATCTTCTTACCTTCTTAGGTAATGTATATCTGTAGCTTCTTGGCTTAGGTGCAAAAGCAACTCCTCCACCTACCCATTGTACAGATCTTGTAGAACCTTGTCTTGCTCTACCTGTTCCTTTTTGTTTCCAAGGTTTTCTTCCGCCACCTCTAACTTCTGCTCTAGTTTTAGCAGATTGAGTTCCTTGTCTCTTATTTGCTAATTGATTTTTTACAACTTCGTATAAAACATGTCCATTAACTTCTACGCCAAATATAGAATCTGATAATTCTATTTCTCCAACGTTTTGTCCACTAACATTTAGTACATTTAATTTTGGCATTGTTATTCCTCCTTTCTCTAGGTTAGTCATTATTTAGAAACCTTTACAGCTTCTTTTATAGTTACTACTGAACCTTTAGCTCCTGGTATAGCTCCCTTAACTAATATAAGGTTCTTATCAGCATCTACTTTAACAACCTCTAAGTTTTGAACTGTTACCTTTACGCTTCCCATGTGTCCAGCTAATTTTTTGTTTTTAAATACTCTACCAGGGTAAGAACAAGCTCCCATTGAACCTGGTCTTCTGTGGTATCTAGAACCGTGAGTTTCAGGACCTCTACTTTGTCCATGTCTTTTTATTGGACCTTGGAATCCCTTACCTTTACTTATTCCAGTAACATCTATTTTTGCACCTGCTTCAAATACATCAGCTTTTATTTCTTGTCCTACTGTGTATCCTTCTACAGAATCTACTCTAAATTCTTTTAAATGTTTCTTTAAAACATTAGCAGCAGCTAAATGTCCTTTTTTAGGTTTGTTTAAAGCTTTTTCTTTAGCATCTTCGAAACCTATTTGTATAGCATTGTATCCATCTTTATCAACTGTTTTTATTTGAGTAACGACCATAGGTCCTGCTTCAACAGCTGTTACAGGTATAACTACACCTTTATCAGTGAATATTTGAGTCATACCAACTTTTTTTCCTAATATTCCTTTCATATTAGCACCTCCTATAATTCTTACAGCGGATTACATCTTTTAGAGTAATCATTCTAAGATAATCATCTATAGGATAATATCTTAGGGGTTCTTATAATTTTATTTCTATATCTACACCTGCTGGTAAGTCTAATCTCATTAATGAGTCAACTGTTTTAGGTGTTGGATTAGCTATGTCGATTAGTCTTTTATGAGTTCTTATTTCAAATTGTTCTCTAGAGTCTTTGTACTTATGTACAGCTCTTAATATAGTTACAACTTGTTTTTCTGTTGGTAGAGGCACAGGTCCTGAAACTTGTGATCCAGCCTTTTTAGCAGTTTCAACTATTTTCCCTGCTGAAAAATCTAATAATTTGTGATCATATGATTTTAATCTTATTCTTATTTTTTCATTCTTAGCCATTTTGTTTTCCCTCCTTTATCACGTGTTTAATTTTCAAGTTGCGTACAACCAATACCGATACACTGCTCCGGGTGTGTTGTAACTTTCAAATCGATATTAGTTCGTATTTCACTAGGATTTAATTCTTATTTTCTTAATCTCTCAAGCACACTATTATATTTTATATCATCTGTTACATTTTTTCAAGTTTTTTTTATATTTTTTTCAATTTTATTTTCTATTACAACAGCATAACCTCAGACTTGATTGTTAATCTGTCTCAAGGCACTAGTTTAGTATATATGCTTTAGTGCTACTTGTCAACAAAAAACAAAAAAGAGAGGTGTTACCCCCTCTTTTTCTATATTAAATCCATTAGTTTAGTAAAAGATTACTCTACTATTGTAGCAACAACTCCTGAAGCTACTGTTCTTCCACCTTCTCTTATTGAGAATCTTAATCCCTCTTCTACAACTATTGAGTTTATTAAGTCTACTTCCATCGTTACGTTATCTCCAGGCATTACCATTTCTATTCCATCTGGTAATTTACAAGCTCCTGTTACGTCTGTTGTTCTGAAATAGAATTGTGGTCTATATCCATCAAAGAATGGTGTATGTCTTCCACCCTCTTCTTTTTTAAGTACATATACTTCTGCTGTAAACTTTGTGTGTGCCTTTACTGATCCAGTTTTTGCTAGTACTTGTCCTCTTTCTATCTCGTTTCTTTGTACACCTCTTAATAATGCTCCTATATTATCACCTGCTTGTGCTTGGTCTAATAATTTTCTGAACATCTCTACTCCTGTTACTACTACTTTTCTTGGTGCTTCTGTTAATCCTACTAATTCTACTTCGTCTTGTACTTTTAGTACTCCTCTTTCTACTCTTCCTGTTGCAACTGTTCCTCTTCCTGTGATTGAGAATACGTCCTCTACTGGCATTAAGAATGGCTTGTCTGTATCTCTCTCTGGTGCTGGAATATACTCATCTATTTGCTCGAATAATTCTACTATCTTATTTCCCCACTCGCTCTTTGGATCTTCTAATGCCATTAATGCTGATCCTCTTACTATTGGAGTATCATCTCCTGGGAAATCATATTCTGTTAATAAATCTCTTACTTCCATTTCTACTAATTCTAATAACTCTTCATCATCTACCATGTCACATTTGTTTAAGAATACTACTATATATGGTACACCAACTTGTCTTGATAATAGTATATGCTCTCTTGTTTGTGGCATTGGTCCATCTGTTGCTGAACAAACTAATATTGCTCCGTCCATTTGTGCTGCTCCTGTTATCATGTTCTTAACGTAGTCAGCATGTCCTGGGCAGTCAACGTGTGCGTAGTGTCTGTTTGGAGTCTCATACTCAACGTGTGCTGTTGATATTGTGATTCCTCTTTCTCTTTCTTCTGGAGCTTTATCTATGTTTGCGAAATCTACTGCTTCTCCTAATTGGTATCTGTCATATAATGTTTTTGTTATTGCTGCTGTTAATGTAGTTTTACCGTGGTCAACGTGTCCTATTGTACCTATATTAACATGAGGTTTTGTTCTTTCGTATTTAGCTTTAGCCATTTTGAATTTCCTCCCTTTATCTTGTGCGATATGAGATATATCTCATATCGCTGATTATTTTTTATATTTATATTATTAATTATTTTTAAATTATTTTCCTTCAGCTATTTTCTTAGCAACTGAAGCTGGAACTTGCTCATAGTGATCGAATATCATTGTATAAGTTGCACGACCTTGAGTTGAAGATCTTAGGTCTGTTGAGTATCCAAACATTTCTGAAAGTGGAACGAATGCATTTATAACTTGTGCACCACTTCTAGCTTCCATACCTTGAATTAATCCTCTTCTTGAGTTTAAGTCACCCATAACATCTCCCATGTAATCTTCAGGAGTAACAACTTCTACTTTGAAGTAAGGCTCTAAAAGAACTGCATTACCTTTCTTCATAGCATCTTTGAATGCCATTGAACCAGCCATTTTAAACGCCATCTCAGAAGAGTCAACCTCATGGTAAGAACCATCATATAACTCAACAGCAACGTCTACAACTGGATAACCAGCAACTATACCAGATTGCATAGCTCCTTGTATACCCATGTCAACTGGACCAACATATTCTTTTGGTACAGATCCACCAACAGTTTTGTTTGTGAACTTGTATCCTTCACCTGGCTCTTGAGGAGCAACTCTAATCTTAACGTGACCGTATTGTCCTCTACCACCTGATTGCTTAGAGTACTTGTATTCAACATCAACTGGTTGAGTTATAGTTTCTCTATATGCAACTTGTGGTGCACCAACTTTAGCTTCTACTTTGAATTCTCTTAATAATCTATCTACTATTATCTCTAAGTGTAACTCACCCATACCAGATATTATAGTTTGTCCTGTTTCTTGGTCAGTCTTAACTGTGAAAGTTGGGTCTTCTTCAGCTAATTTTTGAAGAGCTATACCCATTTTTTCTTGAGCTGCTTTAGAGCTTGGCTCTATAGCAACAGATATAACTGGCTCAGGGAATTCCATAGATTCAAGTATTATTGGATTAGCAGGGTCACATAATGTGTCTCCAGTAGTAGTATCTTTTAATCCTACTGCTGCTGCTATATCTCCAGCATAAACTTTAGTTATTTCTTCTCTTGTATTGGCATGCATTTGTAATATACGACCAATTCTTTCTCTCTTATTCTTAGTTGCATTTAAAACATAAGAACCAGATTCTAATGTTCCAGAGTAAACTCTGAAGAACGCTAGTTTTCCAACGAATGGGTCAGTCATTATTTTGAATGCTAATGCAGAGAATGGCTCTTCATCAGAAGAATGTCTTTCAGCTTCTTCTCCATCTTCTAATATACCTTTTATAGCTGCTATATCTGTTGGTGCTGGTAAGTAGTCTAAAACTGCATCTATTACTAACTGAACACCTTTATTTCTATAAGCTGTACCACAGAAAACTGGGTTCATTTCACAAGCTATAGTAGCTTTTCTTATAGCAACTTTTAATTCTTCTATAGTAGGCTCTTCACCTTCAAGGTATTTCATCATTAGTTCTTCATCAGTTTCAGCTACTGATTCAACTAATTTTTCTCTCCACTCAGTGGCTAATTCTTTCATGTCTTCTGGTATATCTGTTTCTTCCATTTCAACCCCTAGGTCGTCTTTGTATATAACAGCATCCATTTTTAATAAGTCTATTATACCTATGAATGAATCTTCTTTACCTATTGGTAATTGCATAGGAACTGCATTAGAATTTAATCTAGATTTCATCATGCTTACAACATTATAGAAATCTGCACCTAATATATCCATTTTGTTTACAAAAGCTATTCTAGGTACTCCATAAGTTTCAGCTTGTCTCCATACATTTTCTGATTGAGGCTCAACCCCACCTTTTGCACAGAATACAGCAACTGAACCGTCAAGAACTCTTAGAGATCTTTCAACTTCAACTGTGAAGTCCACGTGTCCAGGAGTATCTATTATATTTATTCTATGGTCTTTCCATGAAGCAGTAGTAGCGGCAGAAGTTATTGTTATACCTCTTTCCTTTTCTTGCTCCATCCAGTCCATTTGAGAAGCTCCTTCATGAGTTTCTCCTATTTTATGAGTTTGCCCAGTATAAAACAGAATTCTTTCTGTAGTAGTAGTTTTTCCTGCATCTATATGAGCCATGATTCCTATATTCCTAGTTCTTTCCAAAGGAAACTTTCTAGCCATGGTTATCCTCCTTATGATATCCTCAATTTTATAAGATATCTATATATCCTACCATCTGTAATGAGCAAATGCTTTATTAGCCTCTGCCATTTTATGAGTATCTTCTTTTTTCTTAACTGAAGCTCCAGTGTTGTTAGCTGCATCCATTATTTCTTTAGCAAGCTTATCAACCATTCCTTTTTCTCCACGAGCTCTAGTGTATTTTACTAGCCATCTTAAACCTAATGTTTGTCTTCTTTCAGGTCTAACTTCGATTGGTACTTGGTAGTTTGCTCCACCAACTCTTCTTGCTTTTACTTCTAAAACAGGCATTATATTGTCCATTGCTTTATTAAATACTTCTAAAGCTTCTTCTCCTGTCTTTTCAGCAATAACTGCGAAAGCATCATAAACTATACTTTGAGACTTTCCTTTTTTTCCGTCTACCATTAGATTATTTATTAATTTAGTAACTACCTTACTCCCATACATAGGATCTGGTAAAACTTCTCTTTTTGGAACATTACCTTTTCTTGGCATTTCGCTTCCCTCCTTAATTATTTAACTTAAATCATAGGTACTCGACATAATTCACTTAATGCCGTGATGCCATAAATATATATATTTAAAGCACCGAACTATAATCAATCATTAATTGTTTTTACTTTTTAGCTTCTTTAGGTCTCTTCGCACCGTACTTAGATCTTGATTGTCTTCTCTTATCAACACCTGCTGTATCTAAAGTACCTCTTAGTATATGGTATCTAACCCCTGGAAGGTCTTTTACTCTTCCTCCTCTTATAAGAACAACACTATGCTCTTGTAAGTTGTGTCCTTCTCCTGGTATATAAGCAGAAACTTCTATACCATTAGTTAATCTAACTCTGGCAACTTTTCTTAAAGCTGAGTTAGGTTTCTTAGGAGTAACTGTTTTTACTGAAGTACAAACCCCTCTTTTTTGTGGGGCACTAGCGTCAGTTACTTTCTTGTTTAAAGAGTTGTAACCTTTTTGTAATGCTGGAGCAGTAGATTTCTTCTCTACCGCTTTTCTACTTTTACGAACTAATTGGTTAATTGTTGGCATCATCTGCACCTCCTTCCAAATTTTCGATCTTATCAGTGACCGCCAACTACATCAATATGAATATTCATACTGACTGATTGTAACATACGTTACTTACAATTTAATGTCTATAACACATAAATATGTGATATTAGCATTTTTCTAGCTTGATGCTTTTTAGTTTTCATTTATTGCCATCTAAAAGTCACTAAGAGCTTATTCAAGCCCTTAGTGCACTTTTAAACAACACACTTTACTATTTTAACACCACAAATAATGGTTGTCAAGATTTCTTTACTCTATCTGCCATTAATCTTCAATTTTTTCAACAGCTATATTTCTATATTTCTTCATTCCTGTTCCAGCTGGTATTAATTTACCTAATATAACATTTTCTTTAAGTCCTATTAAGTGGTCTTCTTTACCTTTTATTGCTGCTTCTGTTAGTACTCTTGTTGTCTCCTGGAATGAAGCTGCTGATAAGAATGAATCAGTTGCAAGAGACGCTTTAGTTATACCAAGTAAAACTCTTTTAGCAACTGCTGGTCTTAGACCTTTGGCTACAGCATCTTTATTACATTCATTGAATGTTAATACATCTTCATATCCACCTGGTAATAAATCTGTATCTCCTGGGTCTTCAACTTTAACTTTAGATAGCATTTGTCTTACTATAACTTCTATATGCTTATCGTTAACGTCAACCCCTTGAAGTCTATACACTCTTTGAACTTCTTTAACTATATATTCTTGAACTCCCTTAACACCATTTACTCTTACTATATCATGAGGATTTATAAACCCTTGTGTTAATGGGTCTCCAGCTTCTAACATTTGACCTTGTTTAACCTTTAATCTAGAACCATATGGTATCACATATGTTTGAGTTTCGCCTTCTGCTGGTATTACATTTACTTCTTTTCTCTTTCCAGTTTCGTCTATTTCAACTCTACCAGATACTTCAGTTATTACGGCTAATCCTTTTGGTTTTCTAGCCTCAAATAATTCTTCAACCCTTGGAAGACCTTGAGTTATATCGGCTCCTGCAACTCCTCCAGTATGGAATGTACGCATTGTAAGCTGAGTACCCGGCTCACCGATAGATTGAGCTGCTATTATACCAACTGCTTCACCTATATTAACTTCTTTTCCTGTAGCTAAGTTTCTACCATAGCACTTAGAACAAACTCCATGATTAGTTTTACAGTTAAGAACTGTTCTTATCCTAATTTTTTCAATTCCTAAATCTACTATAGTTTCTGCTTCATCTTCTTGTATCATAGCATCAGCTTCAACTATAACTTCGCCAGTTTCAGGATTTAATATAGGGTCTATAGTATATCTTCCTACAATTCTATCGTATATCTCTTCTATAACTTCATTTCCTTCTTTTATAGCATAAATTTCTGTAGTATCCTCTGTTCCACAATCTATTTCTCTTACAATAACATCTTGACTTACATCAACAAGTCTTCTTGTTAAGTATCCAGATTCAGCTGTACGTATAGCGGTATCAGCAAGACCTTTTCTGGCACCATGTGAAGATGTAAAGTATTCTAGTACTGATAGACCTTCACGGAAATTAGATTTAACTGGTATCTCAACTGTTTTACCAGACGCATTGGCCATAAGACCACGCATTCCTGCCAGCTGTCTAATTTGGTTTTTAGAACCTCTGGCTCCTGAATGTGCCATTATATATATATTATTTAATCTGTCTAGTCCACCCATAAGAGCATCAGTAACTTTATCAGTTGTTTCTGTCCATGTCTCTATGACTTTCTCATATCTCTCTTCATCAGATATTAGACCTCTTCTGTACGCTTTTTCATATTTATCAACTTTTGCTTCTGCTTCAGATATAAATACTTTCTTTTCTTCTGGTACACTCATATCATCAACAGCAACTGTTATTCCACCTAGTGTAGAATATTTAAACCCTAGAGCTTTTATATAATCTAGTAATTCAGCTGTTTCTGTATTTCCATGTTTTCTAAAACATTTATCTATTATCTTCCCAAGAGATTTTTTATCTGCTAAGAAATCAACTTCCAGTGCAAATGGGTTTTCTTTTCTATCTACAAAACCTAAATCTTGAGGTATATTTTCATTAAATATAAATCTACCAACTGTACTTTCAACTAATGAACTGCTTCCATCTTCAAGTGTTACCTTTAATTTTACTAAAGCATGTAGATGAACTGATTTATTATAATAAGCAAGTAATAGTTCATTAAAATCTTTAAATACCATGCCTGTTCCTTTAGCTCCATCTTGTGCTTCTATTGTCAGATAATAACAACCTAAAACCATATCCTGAGATGGAGTAGTTATAGGTGAACCATCTTTAGGAGCAAGGATATTATTTACAGAAAGCATTAAGAATCTTGCTTCTGCTTGTGCCTCTACTGATAAAGGTACATGGACTGCCATTTGATCCCCATCGAAGTCTGCATTATATGCTGTACATACAAGAGGATGTAGTTTTATAGCCTTACCTTCAACTAAGATTGGTTCAAATGCTTGTATACCTAATCTATGTAGAGTCGGTGCACGGTTAAGAAGAACTGGATGACTTTTTATAACATCTTCTAAAACATCCCAAACTTCTGGTTTAACTTTTTCTACTATAGATTTAGCACTTTTTATGTTATGTGCATATCCTTCTTTAACTAATTTGTCCATAACAAATGGCTTGAATAATTCTAATGCCATTTTCTTTGGAAGTCCACATTGGTAAAATTTAAGTTCTGGTCCAACAACTATAACAGAACGTCCTGAGTAGTCAACACGCTTACCAAGTAAGTTTTGACGGAAACGACCTTGTTTACCTTTTAACATATCTGATAAAGATTTAAGTGGTCTATTTCCAGGGCCTGTTACAGGTCTACCTCTTCTACCATTATCTATTAATGCATCAACGGCTTCTTGAAGCATTCTTTTTTCGTTTCTTACAATTATATCTGGAGCTCCAAGCTCTAATAATCTTTTAAGTCTATTATTTCTATTTATAACTCTTCTATATAAATCATTTAGGTCTGAAGTCGCGAATCTTCCACCATCTAGTTGTACCATCGGTCTTAAATCTGGTGGTATTACTGGTATTGCATCTAAAATCATCCACTCTGGTTTATTTCCAGACTTTTTAAATGCCTCTACAACTTCTAATCTTCTGATTGTTCTAACTTTCTTTTGTCCTGTACTATCTTTTAATTCCGCTCTTAAGTCTTTACTTTGTTGTTCTAAATCTATATTCTGTAGCAATGTCTTTACAGCTTCAGCACCCATTCCTACAGTAAAAGTATATCCATACTTTTCAAGAGCAGTTCTGTATTCTTTTTCTGTAAGTAACTGTTTTTCATTTAATCCAGTTTCTCCTGGATCAACTACTACATATGAGGCGAAGTATAATATTTTTTCTAATGATCTTGGTGACATATCAAGTAAAAGTCCCATTCTACTTGGTATACCCTTGAAGTACCAGATGTGAGACATAGGAGCAGCTAGCTCTATATGTCCCATTCTCTCTCTTCTTACTTTTGATTTAGTTACTTCTACTCCACATCTATCACAAACTACACCTTTATATCTAACTCTTCTATATTTACCACAATGGCACTCCCAGTCTTTTTGTGGTCCAAATATTCTTTCACAGAAAAGACCATCTTTCTCTGGCTTTAAAGTACGGTAATTTATAGTTTCTGGCTTTTTAACTTCTCCTCTAGACCATTGTCTTATTTTTTCTGGAGAAGCCAATGCTATTTTTATCGACTCGAAATTGTTTAATTCAAACAAGGAGTTCTCTCCCTTCTATTTGAGATTTACATTAATTAAATTTACACATCAAAGTCATCACTTTCAAAATCTATTTCTTCTTCAAATAAATCCTCTTCAGCGAATTCTTCTAAATTCTCTATATCCTCATCTTCTGCGTTTTCAGCAAAATCATCTTCAATTTCTTCTATTATATTACTTTCTTCAACTTCTCCCATATGATTTACAACGTCTAGCTCAAATTCGCCTATTGTATCATCTTCATCTACAGATTCTCTTACTTCTATTTCTTGGTCTTCATCTGTCAATACTTTTACATCTAAGCATAAACTTTGAAGTTCTTTTATAAGAACCTTAAATGATTCTGGGATTCCTGGCTCAGGTATGTTTTCACCTTTAACTATAGCTTCATAAGTTCTAACACGACCTACAACATCATCAGACTTAACAGTAAGTATTTCTTGAAGTATGTGAGCAGCTCCATATGCTTCTAGAGCCCAAACCTCCATCTCTCCAAATCTTTGTCCACCAAATTGAGCTTTACCACCTAGTGGCTGTTGAGTAACTAATGAGTATGGTCCAGTACTTCTTGCATGTAATTTTTCATCTACTAAGTGATGTAGTTTTAAGTAATACATATATCCAACAGTTATTCTGTTATCAAAAGTTTCACCTGTTCTACCATCGTATAAAGTTAATTTACCATCTCTAGGATACCCAGATGCCTCAAGAGCATCCATTATATCGTACTCATTAGCACCATCGAATACTGATGTTGCCACATACCATCCTAATGTCTTAGCAGCAAGTCCCAAATGGACTTCTAGAACCTGACCGATGTTCATACGTGATGGTATACCTTGTGGGTTAAGTATTATGTCTAGAGGAGTTCCATTTTCCATGAATGGCATATCTTCTTCTGGTAATATTCTTGAGATAACCCCTTTGTTACCATGACGACCAGCCATTTTATCTCCAACTTTTATCTTTCTTTTTTTAGCTATATAACATCTTACTAATTCATTTACTCCTGGAGATAAGTCATCTCCATTTTCTCTAGTAAATACTTTTACATCAACTATTATACCAGATTCACCATGAGGTACTTTAAGTGAAGTATCTCTAACTTCCCTAGCTTTTTCTCCGAATATTGCACGAAGCAATCTTTCCTCAGCAGTAAGTTCAGTTTCTCCTTTTGGAGTTACCTTACCAACTAGTATATCACCTGAGTCTACCTCTGCACCTATTCTTATTATACCTCTGTCATCTAGGTTTTTAATTGCACTATCTCCAACATTAGGTATATCCCTAGTTATTTCCTCTGGTCCTAGTTTTGTATCTCTAGCTTCACATTCATACTCTTCTATATGAATTGTTGATAATCTATCTTCTTTAACTAATCTTTCATTTATTAATATGGCATCCTCGTAGTTATAACCTTCCCAAGTCATGAATGCTATAAGACAGTTTCTTCCAAGTGCAACTTCTCCTAAATCAGTTGCTGGACCATCTGCTATAACATCGCCTCTCTCAATCTTTTCACCTTTACTTATTATAGGTGTTTGATTTATACAAGTACCTGAGTTTGAACGTTTAAACTTAAGTAAATTATATCTATCTCTGTTTCCATCTTCTCTTTTTATAATTATTTCATCTGCTGTTACTCTTTCTGCTATACCAGAGTTTCTAGCAACAACAACTGCTCCAGAGTCTTTTGCAGCTCTATATTCTATACCAGTTCCTATAATTGGTGCTTCTCTTCTAACTAGAGGCACTGCCTGACGCTGCATGTTAGCTCCCATAAGGGCACGGTTGGCATCATCATTTTCTAGGAAAGGTATCATAGCAGTGGCAACAGATACAACTTGCTTAGGAGATATATCCATGTAATCTACTCTGCTTTCAGGAACCATTTCAACAGCACCATTTACAGTTCTACAAACAACTCTATGGTTTACGAACTTACCATCATCTGTTAATGGCTCATTTGCCTGAGCTCTTACAAATAAATCTTCCTCATCAGCAGTTAGATAATGTATTTCATCAGTAACTGTTGATGTTTCTTTATCAAATTTTCTATATGGTGATTCTATAAATCCAAATTCATTTATCTTTGCATAAGTTCCTAGAGAGTTTATAAGACCGATGTTTGGTCCCTCTGGAGTCTCTATCGGACACATTCTACCATAGTGTGAATGGTGAACGTCACGCACTTCGAATCCAGCTCTTTCTCTTGAAAGACCTCCAGGTCCAAGAGCTGATAATCTTCTCTTATGTGTTAACTCAGACAGAGGATTTGTTTGGTCCATGAACTGAGATAACTGAGAACTACCAAAGAATTCTTTTATTGCAGCAGAAACTGGTCTTATGTTAACCAACGCTTGAGGCGTTATGGCTTCCATATCTTGAACTGTCATTCTTTCTTTTATAACTCTTTCCATTCTTGAAAGACCAATTCTAACTTGATTTTGTAATAATTCACCTACAGATCTTATTCTTCTGTTTCCTAGGTGGTCTATATCATCAATATTTCCTATATTATAGAATATATTAAATTCATAACTTATTGAAGCTATTATATCATCTAATAATATATGTTTTGGTATAAGTTCTTTAATTCTTGATTTTATAGCTTCTTTTATTTCTTCTTCGTCGCTATATCCATCTAAAATTTCTTTTAAAGTTGGATAATGTACTTTTTCTTTTATGTTTAAATCATCTATGTCAAAATTAATGTGAGACTTAATATCTACAAAGTTGTTTCCTATAACTCTAACTTTCTTATCATCATCCATTAGTAGATTTACTACATTTATACCTGCATTTTGTATATCTTTAGCTAACTCATAACTTATTTTTTCTCCAGCTTTTACAAATACTTCCCCAGTTTCTGGATTAATTATGTCTTGTGCTGAAATTTTATTCATTATTCTATAACATAAAGCAAGTTTCTTATTAAACTTATATCTACCAACTTTTGCTAAATCATATCTTTTTGGATCAAAGAATAAAGCATTTAACAAAGATGATGCACTTTCTACAGTAGGAGGTTCGCCTGGTCTTAATTTTTTATATATCTCAACAAGACCTTCTTCTACTGATTTAGTATTATCCTTTTCTAATGTAGCAGTTAATCTCTCGTCTTCTCCTAAAAGGTCAATTATCTCTGCATCTGTTCCTATTCCTAAAGCTCTAAGTAAAACTGTAACTGGTTGCTTTCTTGTTCTATCAACTCTTACAGAAATTACATCATTAGAATCTGTCTCATATTCTAACCATGCTCCTCTATTAGGAATTACAGTAGATGAAATCAATCTCTTACCTGTTTTATCTCTTTCTTCCGCATAGTAAACACCAGGAGATCTAACTAATTGACTTACTATAACTCTTTCTGCTCCATTTATAACGAAAGTTCCTCTTTCTGTCATTAAAGGGAAGTCACCCATAAATACTTCTTGTTCTTTTATTTCGCCTGTTTCTTTATTTATAAGTCTTACCTTAACTTTTAGAGGTGCACAATATGTAGCATCTCTCTCTTTACACTCTTCTATATCGTACTTTGGTTTATCGTCTAAAGAATAGTCAACAAATTCCAATATAAGATTACCAGTATAATCTTCTATTGGTGAAATATCATCAAACACTTCTTTTAAACCTTCTTTTAAAAACCACTCATAGGAATCTACTTGAATTTCTATAAGATTTGGCACATCAGCTATTTCCTTAATTTTAGAAAAGCTCATTCTAGTTCTTTTACCTATCGTGACAGGATGTGGCATTCACTTTTCACCTCTCAATAATTAAAAATAAAACAATAGTTCATTCTAACGCATCTAATAATTTTAGCATATTGTCAAGTATTTTTCAATATATTTTTTATCTTATATGTAAACTATGCATTATTTTTGATTTTTTGTAAATTATTTTAAGCATATATTATGTATTATGTACAATTTTTCAATATAAAATCCATATTTTGCATTTATAGGTCTAATTTTCTATATAAAATTATATACAAATACCATTCCCCTATTTAATTATAATTCCATAAGAAAATAGTTGTAAATAATTAGATTTATACAAATATATACAATTTATTTAATATACAAAATAAAGACCATAGATAAATTTAAATTGGAATTTTGAGCATTAAACTTTTTCCAATATAAATTATATCTATGGTCTTTATAAAAATAGAATTTTTAACATAACTAATTCATAAATCTTCATTACATATTATCAACTTGACTATCCTAATATATTATCTGCAAATTGTGGAGTAGGTAAACCAAATCCTCCTGCAACTTCAAGTAAATCTCCTGTTATAAATGATGAGTCATCGCTAGCATAGAATAAGACAGCTTTAGCGATATCATCTGGTTCTCCTATACGATTTAAAGGAACATGCTTTAAAAACTCTTTTATGAATTCTGGAGACATATTATCCAGTGCAGCCTTAGTTGCAATAAGACCTGGAAGTACAGCATTACATCTAACATTATCTTTTGCATATTGTGTCGCTATATTTTGAGTTAATGAATTGATTGATGCTTTTGATACACAATAAGCTATTCTGGATAAATCAGGTAACACTGAACCTATACTTGATATATTTACTATACTGCCTTTTCCATTCTTTATCATATGAGGAATTGCTGCTTTACATGGTAAATACACACTTTTTAAATTAGTATTTACTGTGTCAAAGAAATTATCTGTATCCCCAGTTACAAGGTCTTTGTCAAGAGAAGGGTTTGTTGAACCAAAATTGTTTACAAGTATATCTATCTTACCTTCTTTTTTAACTACATCTTCTATCATTGAAGTAAAAGTTTCTTCTTCACGAGCATTAAAGTAAACAAACTTAGCACAACCACCTTCTGCACTTATTTTATTTATAACTTCATTAGCTAATTCTTCTGAACGAGCTGCTAAATATACAATTGCTCCATTCTTTGCTAATATCTCTGCTGAAGCTAATCCAATACCTTTTGTTGCAGCAGTAACTACTGCAATTTTTCCTTGTAATTTTTCCATTGTTAATTCCTCCTTAAATATATCCTTCAAAGTCTACAATTTTCGATTTTTTTAAATACTTAGTTCATTTTAAAATTCATATTCGTTAATTAATTATTTATTACATTTTATTTCCAAATTACTCATGTATTTTTCTAAAATAATATGTAATTTTTTACAGTTCCATTTAATTATATACCCTACATATATACATTACAATAATTGTTTATATTTTAATTTAATAACAATATTAAATTAAAATATCATTACATACTATATGATACCCTTAATTTAATACTATTATATAAATTTTTTTCATTTTATAAAAATATTTTATTTATAATTCCAAATAAATTCTATAATTCTTTGCAAATAAAAAAGATACCCATTGGGTATCTTTTTAAAGAAACTACTTAACTTCTACTTTAGCTCCAGCAGCTTCTAATTTTTCTTTTATTTGATCAGCTTCTTCTTTAGAAGCTCCTTCTTTAACTGTCTTAGGAGCATTATCAACTACTTCTTTAGCTTCTTTTAATCCTAATCCTGTTATTTCTCTAACTGCTTTTATAACTCCAACTTTTGAAGAACCAACTTCAGCTAATACTACATCAAACTCAGTTTTTTCTTCAGCAGCTGGTCCACCAGCAGCTGCGCCAGCTACCATTACTGGAGCTGAAGCTGATACACCGAATTTTTCTTCAGCAGCTTTAACTAATTCATTTAATTCTAAAACTTTCATATTTTCTATAGCTTCTAATATTTGTTCTATTGTCATTTTTAGCACCTCCGAATTTTATTTCAAATTAATATTTATAATTTTTTAATTAAGCAATTAAGCTTCTTCTTGACCTTCTGCCTTTTTCGCTATTGCATCTATTAAATATGCAAAGTTTGATACTGGAGCTTTTAAGCTACCAAGTAATTTAGCGATAAGAACTTCTCTTGATGGTATGTTAGCCATTTCAACAATTTTAGACTCATCGTAGAATGCACCTTCCACAATACCCATCTTTAATTTCATCTTTGGATGAGAATCCATGAATCCTTTTAATATTCTTGCTGGAGCAACTGGATCATCATATCCAAATGCTATAGCATTAGTTCCAACTAATAATTCATCATTGAATTGCTCTATACCAACTTCTTTAGCTGCTCTTCTAACTAAAGTATTTTTATATACTTTGTAATCTACACCAGCTTCTCTCATTTGTTTTCTTAACTCAGTTACTTCTTCAACTGTTAATCCTTTGTAATCTACAACAACAGCAGCAGAAGATTTTTGTAACTTTTCAACTATCTCAGAAACAACTTCTGATTTAATTTCTATAGCTTTTCTCATATAGATGTGCACCTCCTTCACCAAATAGGCTTAGTATTTACCGCAACATTATAAAAAGCTTTTGTTGCCAAAAGTAGACATCAAAAGCTTTAGTAATCTCAATTTATCTAAAACCTCGGCGGGATATTAAGCTTTCGCACCCACTATCTACGGCAAATCTATTCTTTTTTACATTGACAAGTGATATAATAACATTTTTGTCAACCTGTGTCAACAGTTTTATTATTCAGCTGTTCTTGCTGGGTTTATTTTAACTCCAGGTCCCATTGAAGAAGCTACTGTTACACTTCTTAAATATTGTCCTTTAGCAGCAGCTGGTTTAGCTTTTATTATAGCATCCATTAATGCTGCAAAGTTTTCAGCTAATTTTTCTCCACCAAATGATACTTTTCCTACTGGAACGTGTATTATGTTAGTTTTGTCTAATCTGTATTCAACTTTACCAGCTTTTATTTCATCTATAGCTTTAGCTACATCAAATGTAACTGTTCCTGATTTAGGGTTTGGCATTAAACCTTTAGGTCCTAATACTCTACCTAATCTACCTACTACACCCATCATATCTGGAGTAGCAACTACTATATCAAATTCAAACCAGTTTTCACCTTGTATTTTTTGAACTAATTCTTCAGCTCCTACAAAGTCAGCACCAGCTTGTTCAGCTTCTTTAGCTTTCTCACCTTTAGCAAAAACTAAAACTCTTTTAGTTTTACCAGTTCCGTGAGGTAATACAACTGCACCTCTTACTTGTTGGTCAGCATGTCTTGAGTCAACACCCAATTTAATGTGTGCTTCTACTGTCTCATCAAATTTAGCTCCAGCTATATCTGAAACTAATGTTAATGCTTCTGATGCATCATAGAATTTAGTTCTATCTACTTTTTGTAATGCACCTGCATATCTTTTACCTTTTTTAGCCATTTTATTTTCCTCCTCGTGGTTAATTTCGGCTTTTCGCCTCCCACTTTATAAAAAAAAGTGTTTCTTTTTATTAGTCTTCTATTACAACACCCATGCTTCTAGCAGTACCAGCTATCATACTCATAGCAGCTTCTACTGATGCAGCATTTAAGTCAGGCATTTTTAACTCAGCTATTTCTCTTACTTGAGCTGAAGTCATTTTAGCAACTTTCTTTTTGTTTGGTTCTCCAGAACCTGATTTTAAGTTTAATGCTTTTTTAATTAAAACTGCAGCTGGTGGAGTTTTTGTTATAAAACTGAATGATCTATCTTGATATACAGTTATAACAACTGGTATTATCATTCCAGCTTGATCTGCAGTTTTAGCATTAAATTCTTTTGTGAATCCCATTATATTAACACCATGTTGTCCTAATGCTGGTCCAACTGGTGGCGCTGGAGTAGCCTTTCCTGCAGGTATTTGTAATTTTATTTGACCTATAACTTTTTTAGCCATTTTGAGCGCACCTCCTCAGATTTTTCTATATAGTATTAGATTTTTTCTATACCTTCAAGCTCTATTACAAATAGAGTCCTTTTACCAAATGCATTTATGCATACTTTGACTTCTCTATTTTCTAAGTCAATTTCTTCTATGTTACCTATTTGTCCACTAAATGGTCCTTGAGATACTTTTACTGTGTCTCCTATTTCAAAATCAATATCGCTATTTACTACTTTAGGGTCTGTTGTATCTATTCCCATAGCTTTGACTTCATCTTCACTTAATGGTACTGGTTTTGAACCAGGTCCAACGAAACCTGTAACTCCCTTAGTATTTCTTACTACATACCAAGATTCATCAGTTATTATCATTTTAACCAAAACATAACTTGGATAAACTTTACGTTGTCTAGTTTTTTCTTTTCCAGTTTTAGTAGTTTCCACTACCTCTTCTGTTGGAACAACTACTTGTCTTATGCAGTCTTCCATACCTCTTGTTTTAACTGCTTTCTCAATTGTAGCTTTAACTTTATTTTCATGTCCCGAATAGGTATGAACTACATACCAACTTGCTTCTTGTAATTCTGACATTTAACTTACCTCTTTTCGTCTATTTTAGTAATAACGCTAGTGCACCAGATAATATAGTGTCTATACCCCATACTAATATAGTGCATGAAATAACTACAGTTAAAACTATACTTGTGTTTTTAAACAGTTCCTTTTTTGTCGGCCATGTAACTCTTTTTAATTCTTGTTTAGTCTCTTTTAAATATCCAAATAAACTAAACCTTTTTTTAGTTTTTGCACCGTCATTTTTTTGGGCAGCCATTCCATACTCACATCCTTATAAAAAACTATTTTGTTTCTTTATGAGTTGTATGCTTTTTACAGAATCTACAATATTTTTGTAATTCTATTCTGTCTGGATTATTTTTCTTATTCTTAGTAGTGTTGTAGTTTCTTTGCTTACACTCTGTACATGCTAAAGTTACTTTAACTCTCATCTGATACACCTCCAACTTTGTAATACAATAATATATATTGTTAATATATGTGAATATAATACCTTTAAAATATGTATTTATTAAAAATCTACAGTATTCAAGATATTATTAACTTCCTATAATCATTACCTTGTATAAGTTATCACAAAATCCTATGCTGTGTCAATGTTTTTGTATTTCTATGTTAAAAAAAGAGGAGCATAACCCCTCTTTCTATTATTCTTTTTAATCCATCAGTTTAATAAAAGATTACTCTACTATTGTAGCAACAACTCCTGAAGCTACTGTTCTTCCACCTTCTCTTATTGAGAATCTTAATCCCTCTTCTACAACTATTGAGTTTATTAAGTCTACTTCCATCGTTACGTTATCTCCAGGCATTACCATTTCTATTCCATCTGGTAATTTACAAGCTCCTGTTACGTCTGTTGTTCTGAAATAGAATTGTGGTCTATATCCATCAAAGAATGGTGTATGTCTTCCACCCTCTTCTTTTTTAAGTACATATACTTCTGCTGTAAACTTTGTGTGTGCCTTTACTGATCCAGTTTTTGCTAGTACTTGTCCTCTTTCTATCTCGTTTCTTTGTACACCTCTTAATAATGCTCCTATATTATCACCTGCTTGTGCTTGGTCTAATAATTTTCTGAACATCTCTACTCCTGTTACTACTACTTTTCTTGGTGCTTCTGTTAATCCTACTAATTCTACTTCGTCTTGTACTTTTAGTACTCCTCTTTCTACTCTTCCTGTTGCAACTGTTCCTCTTCCTGTGATTGAGAATACGTCCTCTACTGGCATTAAGAATGGCTTGTCTGTATCTCTCTCTGGTGCTGGAATATACTCATCTATTTGCTCGAATAATTCTACTATCTTATTTCCCCACTCGCTCTTTGGATCTTCTAATGCCATTAATGCTGATCCTCTTACTATTGGAGTATCATCTCCTGGGAAATCATATTCTGTTAATAAATCTCTTACTTCCATTTCTACTAATTCTAATAACTCTTCATCATCTACCATGTCACATTTGTTTAAGAATACTACTATATATGGTACACCAACTTGTCTTGATAATAGTATATGCTCTCTTGTTTGTGGCATTGGTCCATCTGTTGCTGAACAAACTAATATTGCTCCGTCCATTTGTGCTGCTCCTGTTATCATGTTCTTAACGTAGTCAGCATGTCCTGGGCAGTCAACGTGTGCGTAGTGTCTGTTTGGAGTCTCATACTCAACGTGTGCTGTTGATATTGTGATTCCTCTTTCTCTTTCTTCTGGAGCTTTATCTATGTTTGCGAAATCTACTGCTTCTCCTAATTGGTATCTGTCATATAATGTTTTTGTTATTGCTGCTGTTAATGTAGTTTTACCGTGGTCAACGTGTCCTATTGTACCTATATTAACATGAGGTTTTGTTCTTTCGTATTTAGCTTTAGCCATTTTGAATTTCCTCCCTTATCTTTCGATATAAATTAATTTTGCTCACAATAAGCTTATGGTAAGTATTTTACTATTAATCATTTCTGTTTTCAAGATGTTTTTCTAATTTTCTCTTAACCCTTTGTAAAGCGTTATCTATTGACTTTACATCTCTTTTAAGCTTGTCCGCTATAAACTGGTATGACTTTCCATTTAAATATAATTCTAGGACTTCTAATTCCAAGTCACTTAATAATTCGTTCATCTTTGATTCTATATTTTTCAACTCTTCTTTACTAATTATAAGCTCTTCTGGATCTGTTACTATACTTGTAGCTATAATATCTAAAAGTGTTCTGTCTGACTCTTCATCATATATTGGTTTATTCAAAGAAACATATGAATTTAAAGGTATATGTTTTTGTCTTGTTGCAGTTTTTATAGCAGTTATTATTTGTCTTGTTATACATATCTCTGCAAAACATTTAAATGAATTTGTCTTGCTTCCATCAAAATCTCTAACTGCCTTATAAAGGCCTATCATTCCTTCTTGTATTATATCTTCTTTATCTGCTCCAATTAAAAAATATGACTTTGCTTTTGCCTTTACAAAATTTCTGTATTTGGTAATAATGTACTCTAATGCTATTTTATCTCCTTCACTTGCTCTTAATACAATGTTATACTCATCTTGCTGACAATTGTCTATTAACTCATAACTTTTTTCTTTCGCTACCAACATGTAAATCTCCCCCATATATAAAACAAATTTATAGGTATATTATAGTCTAAAGAAGCTAGTAATTTCAACGCTTTCTACGAATGTTCTCAAGTTTCGACAATGTTTCTTTATCTAACCTTTCCTCCAACCAATTTCGCTGAATTTTTTTCCTCAAACCGCTATTTTTTTCCTTCATTTTATTCTTGGAACGATCTAACTCTAGCTTTAATTCTCTCGCAGACATTCTTGTAGCACCTTTTCCTAAAATCATTTGTTGCTCTGCATAGTCATTAGTCGCTACTTTTACATCATCATACTTTGATAAAGAAGTTATAAATTTTTCTATATAACTATCTGCTGTTTGGTGCTCTCTTGTATAAACTATTGTTATGTGTTTTCTTTTCTCAACTTTTTCTCGTGAATTCTTAACATTATAAGCATCAAAAACTATTATAGTTTTATAACCCATAAACTCAGAAAATTCTATAATATCATCAATAAGCTTTTCTCGAGAATCTTCTAAGTCCTCTTTAGCCAGTTCTTTCAAATTATCCCACGCATTTATAATATTGTAGCCATCTATTATTAAGTAATGATTTATATTTTTTTTCATGGTTATTTACTTTTATCCAGTCTTTGTCTGAATATCTCATATAAAAGTATCCCACCTGCCACAGATGCATTTAAAGACGTAACATTACCTATCATTGGCATTTTTACTATAAAGTCACAGTTTTGTTTAACCAATCTAGATATTCCAAAACCTTCACTTCCAATTACTACACCAAGAGGACCTGTAAGATTTTGTTTATAAAAAGTTTCTCCATCCATATCAGCAGCTGCAATCCACAGCCCTTCATCTTTTAATCTTTTTATTGTATTAACTATATTGGTTACCTTACAAACTGGCATATACTCTACTGCTCCAGCGGATGCTTTAGCAACTACAGGGGTTATGTGTACAGACCTTCTCTTTGGAATAATAACTCCATGTGCTCCTACTGCATCTGCTGTCCTTATTATCGAACCTAGATTATGTGGATCTGTTATCTCATCTAGTATAATGAAAAATGGGTCCTCATCTTTATTCTTTGCTAAATCTATTAACTCATCCAATTCATAATACTTATATTCACTTGCATAAGCTATTACACCTTGATGTGCATGACTTGTGCTGACCTCGTCCAACTTATGTTTATCAACATATTGTATGATTATGTTTTTTTCTTTAGCCATTCCTATTATTTTTTTAATTGAACCTTCTTTAGCTGAATTTGAAATTAATATTTTGTCTATTTCTCTATCACTTTTTATAGCTTCTATTACTGGATTTCTTCCTTCTATACTTGCCAAATGATTCACCTCCTACAAGGCCTTAAATTTTTCTCTAACTTGAACTATATCTCCACAAGTCATAGTTCCTTCTGGACAACTCCCATTTACACAACTTGGTCCAGTCTTTTTAAATAGTATTGGAGCAACCTTTTTAACCTCTCTTAACATCTCTACAGCTAGATTTCTTATTTCCCACTGTGCTCTTTCACAGCATCTATGTTCAAAGAAATTAAACAAACTTCTAGCGTTTATAGTAAATACCATTTTTGTTTCGCATGCATTTGGAAATACATATCTAGCATCTTCTATTGCTTTCTTCTCAGCTTGTCTTTTTGCTGTTTTTTCATTTTTTCCATCTTTTATTAATTCATTATAATGATTTTCAAATAATATCTCTACTAAGTTATCATAAGCCTCTTGGTCTTTTTTCATTGAATTTATAAATAACTCTTTTGCTTTTTCTATTTTTTCTATTTCTGGAGGAATTATGTACTCAAATTGCTCTAATTTAACATATCTTTGACTTTGTTGTGAAAAACTAGCTATACGATGTCTAACAATTTGATGTGAACAAGCTCTTGATATCCCTTCTATTGAAAATGTAAATGAAGCATGTTCTAATATTGACCCATGGCCTATACCTAATAACATATTTAAAAATTTCTCTATACTTTCATCTGTTAAGTCTTTTTCTATTTCGTCTGTCCCAACTGGTGAATAACATAGCTTAGCTGCCATAGCTATTACTTTTTCTGGTTCAGGTGTATGTGATATTAATTTTACTTTCATAAACTTTTATCCTTTCTCATGACTAATTTCTATATATTTATTATACATTAGTTATAAAAAAAGTGTTGCCTTATTGATTATTATTAAGACAACACTCTTTAATATTTACATATCTCTTTCAATAATTTTGATTCCTTTATTGATAATATATTGAAGTCTCTCTATTTCATTATTTAAATACAAATATCCAACCAAGGCCTCAAATCCAGTTGCATGTTTATAGTCTATAATATCTGCATTTTTAGGAGAAGTATTTGATTTTTGATTTCTTCCCCTTTTGTATATTTTGCTCTCTTCCTCAGTTAATTCAGCTTCAATTTCATGAATTATACTCGCCTGAGCTTTAGCTTTTACATACTTTATAGCTAATTTATGCAAATCATTAACTTTTCTTTGTGTATTCTGTCTAATTAAATGTTCTCTTATATATGTCTCATACACTGTATCACCTAAGTATGCTAAAACTAGTGGTGACATAGTAACTAATTCAGTTTTTTCCATTTTTATACCCTTTTCCACTTAACACCTTGTCTTGTGTCTTCTAATACAATTCCCATATCTAATAATTGTTGTCTTATATCATCTGCTAATTGGAATTCTTTATTTTTCTTTGCATCAGTTCTTTTTTGTATTAATTCTTCAATGTCCTTATCTAATACAGTATCTTTTTTCTTATTTACAATGTTTAATACTTTTGTAAGCTCATTAAATTCATCTAAGCATTTTTTAGCAAACTCTAGAGAAGAGTTTTCATCTACATTAGAATTTATTAACTTAGCTAACTCAAATATTACACTCACTGCATCTGCTGTATTGACATCATCATCCATAGCGTCGATAAATTTTTGTCTGAAGTTATCTAACTCTTTAACAAGCTCTACTTCTTTTTCTGTTAAAGTAGACTCTTTTAAATTACTTAATGTAAATTCTAATTTTTCTTTAGTATTATATAATCTTTCAAGACCAGCTTTAGCTTGATTTAGCATCTCATCACTAAAGTTTACTGGATTTCTATAATGTGCTGATAACATGAAAAATCTTACTATCTCTAAATCATATAATTTTGATATATCTCTTACTGTAAAGAAATTACCTTTAGATTTACTCATCTTTTCATCATTTATATTTATATATCCATTGTGCATCCAGTATTTTGAGAATGTTTTTCCACTTCTAGCTTCACTTTGAGCTATTTCATTTTCATGATGTGGGAATGTTAAATCTTGACCACCTGCATGTATATCAATTGTCTCACCTAAATATCTCTTAGACATAACAGAACATTCTATATGCCATCCAGGTCTACCTTCTCCCCAAGGACTATCCCATCCTGGTTCACCTTCTTTTTTGGCTTTCCAAAGAACAAAATCCATAGGATGTCTTTTTTGGTCATTAACTTCAATTCTAGCACCAGCTTCTAAGTCTTCTTGTTTTTGACCTGAAAGCTTTCCATATCCTTCAAACTTATTTGTATCAAAATACACATCACCATTTACTGCGTATGCATATCCCTTATCTTCTAATTCTTTTATAAAATCTATAATCTGTTGTATATTATCTGTAACTTGAGGATGAACAGTAGCTCTTTTAATTCCTAACCCATCACAATCTACAAAATATTCTTTTATATACTTAGTAGCAACTTCCTCTGGAGATATTCCTTCTTCATGGCTTCTATTTATAATCTTGTCATCAACATCTGTAAAGTTTTGTACATAAGTTACATCATATCCTCTATACTCTAAATACCTTCTTAGAGTATCAAATATTATAAATGGTCTTGCATTACCTATATGTATATAGTTATAAACTGTCGGACCACACACATACATTTTTACCTTTCCTTCTTCTAATGGAACAAATTCTTCTTTTGTTCTAGTCAATGTATTATAAACTTTCACACTCATCACCTCACCGTATTTTTATAAATTATTTTATTAACATTATATATTATATTATAGTTGAAAATTGCAATAAATAATAGTACTACTATCATTTTTAGTACTATCCTTCTAAACCACATCATAACAAATACTATTGTTATTCTCTATTGCTCTTCTAAAAATATCTTTTTTTGAGAAGAACATTTTTCAAAAGTTTCTTCTGTAATCATTTTTTCATCTTTTAATTTTTCTAAAATTGTAACATATTCTAAGCATAGCTCCTTTAATTCCTTTTTAACATCATCCATATTACTATACATAGTAATTACCCCCTTAATAATTAAATCAAACTAAAATAATAGATTTCCTTCTTCTATGCTTAATATTTTTATTAGTTTATTATTAATATTTTATTTATATTTTTGCTTTGCTTTTTATATATTAAATTTATAGCCCTAAATACCTTCATTTTCTTAACTAGATATTTTCACCAAATACTAACACAAAAAAAGTCCGCTTCTAAATTAGCGGACTTTTATGACTATAATATATTATTTTTTACATAAGCTATTCTATTTAAGCAAGTTTCTTTTCCTAAAACCTCCATTACTTTTGGTAAATCTGGTCCATGCATTTGCCCTGTTAAAATTATTCTTGAGCCCATAAATAAATTTTTTCCTTTTATTTTATACTCTTTTTGTATTTCTTTAAGCATTGCTTGAACAAATTCAGCATTTAATACTTCTGATTTTTCTATTTTTTCTTGTAAAGCATCTATTAAAGTAGGTATGTGTTCTAATTTTAAGAATTCACTTCCTTCTTCAGTCTCTACTTCTATTTTATCTCCAAAGAATATACTTGCATGTTCAGTAACTTCTTTTACATATTGTAATTTTTCTTTAAGTACTGATATCATACTCTTTAAAAACTCATACTTACTAGTAGCTTCTTCTTCTGTTATAAATCCATCTTCTATTAAGAATGGTATTGCTAAATCTGTTAAGTAAGTGTCATCACCATCTTTTATATAATGTTGATTAACCCAATTTAGCTTTTCAGTATCAAATACTCCACCACTTTTAGATACTCTTTCTACAGAGAATGCTTTTTCTAATTCTTCCATTGTAAACAATTCTTGATTATCTTCTGGAGACCAACCAACTAATGCTACATAGTTTACTAAACCTTCTGGTAAATATCCTTTTTTCTTAAAGTCTTCAACTGCTACATCACCTTGTCTCTTACTTAATTTTTTCTTTTCTTTATTAAGTATATTTGGTAAATGTACAAATACAGGTGCTTCCCATCCAAAAGCTTCATATAAATAGACATGTTTTGGAGTAGATGATACCCACTCTTCTCCTCTTATAACATGTGTGATTTTCATTAAATAATCATCTACAACTACTGCAAAATGATAAGTTGGGAATCCATCTGTTTTCATTAGTACCTGGTCATCTAAATCATTAGTATTAAATTCCATATCTCCTCTAACTAAATCTGTAAACTTAATTGTATGATTCTCTGGTAATCTTAATCTTATAACGTATGGTATTCCTGCTTTTATATTTGCTTCTACTTCTTCTTTAGAAAGATTCTTACAGTGACCATCATATTTAGCTGTTTCTCCTGCTGCTCTTTGAGCATCTCTTACTTCATCTAGTCTTTCCTTTGTACAGAAACAATAATAAGCCTTTCCACTATCTAAAAGTTGTTTTATATATTCTTGATATATATCTAATCTCTGAGATTGAATATATGGACCATATTCTCCCTTTTGTATTACACTTCCATTGTCATCTAATATAACACCTTCATCATGATTAACCCCAGCCCATTTCATAGCATTAAGCATATTCTCTATAGCACCTTCTACTAATCTACTTTGGTCTGTGTCCTCTACTCTTAATATATACTCTCCGCCCATTTTTTTTGCAAATAAATAATTATATAAAGCAGTTCTTAAACTACCTATATGTACAAATCCTGTTGGACTTGGTGCAAATCTTACTCTTACATTCATTTTTACTTCCTCCTGATATTTTATTCAATATAACTATAATATTAAACTAGTACATTGTTTTGCAAGTTTATTTTTACTGAACCTCCCATGACTAAAGTCACAGGGTTCCTGTTTCATAGAATTTCGCATAATCAAATCTAATAATAATATCCTTATTTATTTAAAAATACACATGTTTATTATAGCAGAAAATCCTAGTTTTAATTTCATAAATCTTTCTTTTAATTCATTTATTTGTTGAAAATTAAAAGCATTCCCTATTGATATATTTGTATTTATTAGTTACTTTATGGAATATTTATATAGTAACTGTTCTACAAAGTAAGTATGTACACTAATAATAAATATATATAAGGAAATAAAACTTAAAATAAAATTGGGATGAAAAGTATCAAATACTCATCACCCCAGTTTTTATTTAAACATCTTATTTTAGTAAGCTTTTGCCATTACTACCATATTATCTGCTTCTTTTCCACAATATACACACTTGTGACCTAAGTTTTCTTGTTCAAAAGGTAAGCATCTTATAGTTGCTCCTGTTTCTTCCTTAATCTTAGCTTCACATTCTGCATCTCCACACCACATAGTCTTTATGAATCCTGGCTTTTCTTCTAAAGCTTTTTTAAACTCATCCATATTTTCAACTACAGATGTATTATCTTCTCTATGTTTTTTTGCTTTTTCAAACATATCATTGTGTATAACATCAAATAAATCACATATAGCATCAGCTAATCCTTCTAAAGGCATAGAACTCTTTTCTAAAGTATCTCTTCTGAATATCATAGCTTGATTATTTTCTATATCTTTTGGTCCAATTTCAATTCTTACTGGAACACCTTTCATTTCCCACTCATTAAACTTCCAGCCAGTTGTATAGTTGTCTCTATCATCAACTTCAACACTTACTCCTTTAGCTTTTAAATCAGCATATATTTTATCCACTGTTTCCATTACATTTCCTTTTTTAGCAGCTATAGGAACTATAACAACTTGGATTGGAGCTACTCTTGGTGGGAATACTAGACCTCTGTTATCACTATGAGTCATTATAAGTCCACCTATAAGTCTTGTAGATGCTCCCCAAGATGTATGGTATGGATTAGCTAAATTTCCTTCTCTATCTGCAAAAGTAATCTCAAAAGCTTTTGTAAAGTGTTGACCTAAGAAGTGACTTGTACCTGATTGTAACGCTTTACCATCATGCATCATAGCTTCTATAGTATATGTTCTTTCACCACCTGCAAACTTCTCACTTTCACTTTTTTGACCAGCTACAACTGGCATTGCAAGTAATTCTTCACATAATGCTTTATATATTTCTAATTGTTGTATTGTTTCTTCTTGTGCTTCTTCTGCTGTTTCATGTAATGTATGACCTTCTTGCCATAAAAACTCAGATGTTCTTAAGAAAGGTCTAGTTGATTTTTCCCATCTAACAACTGAGCACCATTGATTATAAAGGTATGGTAATTCTCTATATGATTTTAACCATTTCGCATACATTGTACATATTATAGTTTCTGAAGTAGGTCTTACACATAGTCTCTCTTCTAATTTTTTATTTCCTCCATGTGTTACCCATGCAACTTCTGGAGCAAAACCTTCAACATGCTCTGCTTCTTTGTTTAATAAACTTTCTGGTATTAATAATGGGAAATAACAGTTTTTGTGTCCAGTTTCTTTAAATTTTTTATCCATAAATTCTTGCATTTTTTCCCATAATGCATATCCATATGGCTTTACAACCATAAAACCTTTTACTGGTGCATAATCAACTAAGTCAGTCTTAGTTATTACATCTGTATACCATTGTGGGAAATCATCTTCCATCTTTGTTATTTCTTCAACAAATTGTTTTTCATTTTTTGCCATTTCAATTACCTCCTCATTTATTATGTTTTTATAAAAAAACACCACTTTATCTCCTTATATAGATAAAATGGTGTTTATAAAGTACAACTCTGATTATCTATACAATAGCTTTTTAAGTTACTATCCTAACCTAACATTATTTTTGATAAACTCTGCCTTTACTTTTTCATTTATTTCTTTTATGTCAATTATTTCTTTATCTTCTTTATGTCTAAACTTAAATTCTACTTTACCTTCACTAATATTTTTACCTACTGTAATTCTCATAGGTATTCCTATTAATTCTGAATCATTAAATTTCACACCTATTCTTTCGTCTCTATCATCTAATAAAACTTCTACACCCATAGCTTGTAAATCATTATATATCTTTTCAGCTATTGATACTTGTTCCTCATTTTTCATATTTGCTGGAACTATCACAACATGGTATGGAGCTACTGATAAAGGCCATATTATACCTTTTTCATCATTATGTTGTTCAATTATAGCTGCAGCTGTTCTTTCAACACCTATTCCATAACATCCCATTACTATAGGTTTTGATTTTCCATCTTTATCTATAAAGTTTGCATTCATAGATTCTGAGTATTTAGTTCCTAGCTTGAATATGTGACCTACTTCAACACCTCTGGCTATTTCAAGTGGCTTCCCACATACTATACACTTGTCGCCTTCTTGAACATTTCTAAAATCTCCAACTATTCCTTCAAAATCTCTTCCATAGTTAGCATTTTTTATATGATACTCAGTTTTATTAGCCCCAACAACTATGTTTCTTTGTTCAACAATTTCTTTATCTATAAATACATAGTCAGCGTTTATACCTATTGGTCCAGCAAAACCTACTTCTGCATTAGTTACTTTTCTCACTACATCATCTGTAGCAAGTGCAAATTCTATAACAGAACCTATAGCATTAGACACTTTAACTTCGTTAACTTCTCTATCTCCTCTTACAACAACTACAACTGTTTTTCCATCTGCCTCATATACTAAAGTTTTAGCAAATTTATCTGGAGAAATTTTTAAAAATTCCTCTAGTTCTTTTATTGTAGCTGCTCCTGGCGTATGAACTTCTTCTAATTCCTTCATATCTTCTTTTTCTGATACTACATTACAAGATTCTGCTCTCTCTACATTTGCTGCATAGTCACATCCACTACAGAATACAACTTCATCTTCACCAACTTCTGATTTAACCATAAATTCAGCTGATGTAGACCCTCCTATAGCTCCTGAATCTGCCTGAACTGGACTATTCTCTAGACCACATCTATCAAATATACTCACATATGCATCAAACATATCTTGATATGATTTATCTAGACCTTTATCATCTACATCAAAACTATATGCATCCTTCATAGTAAAAGTCTTAGTTCTCATAACACCAAATCTTGGTCTTCTTTCATCTCTATATTTTACTTGTATTTGATACAGGTTCAATGGCAATTGTTTATATGAAGTAATTTCTTGTCTTATTATATCAGTGAAGGCTTCTTCATGTGTTGGTCCGAGACAGTATTCTCTTTCTGTTCTGTCTTTTAGCCTAAACATTTCTTCACCCATAGCAGTCCATCTTCCGGACTCTTTCCATAATTCAGAAGGAAGTAAAGCCGCACAAAGTATCTCTTGACAATCTTTTTTATTTAGTTCTTCTCTAATTATTTGTTCAATTTTTTTGAACACTCTTAATCCCATCGGTAATTGATTATAAACCCCTGAAGTCATTTTTTTTATCATTCCCGACCTAACCATTAATTGATGGCTTGTAATCTCAGCATCTGCTGGGATTTCTTTTAATGTCGGCATAAACATTTTAGACATTTTCATTAATAAATTCCTCCTGAATATTAATTTCTTGAAAATATAAAAAACCTCTCATCTCTATACAAGTATAGAGACGAAAGGTTTAATTTCCGCGGTACCACTCTAGTTAGCTATATAAATAGCTCTCTTTTGGGAATGTAACGGTTCCTACCGTAAAGATTTTTATACCTTTAAGCTAAAAGACAGGTTCAAACATTTCCTCTTGAAAACTCTCACCAACGTTTTCTCTCTGTAAAGATTTCATCGTTTTACTATTTCTTTATCATAGCTAGTTTTATATTTATATTAATTTCACTTAAATTCACATATTATAGATATTCTATATAGGCCTATTATTTGATATCCAATAAACTTATTACTAATAATATATTAATTATTCTGACTTGTCAACAATAATAAACAAATACTTTGTGATGCGATACCTTGTTTTGCTCCTGTGAAGCCAAGACCTTCTTCTGTAGTTGCCTTTATGTTTATATTATCAATATCCGTATTTAAAGTTTTTGATATGTTATTTCTCATGCTCTCAATATATGGAGCCATCTTAGGGCTTTGAGCAATTATAGTGCTATCTATATTCCCAATCTTATACCCTTTACTTGTTATTAGATTATATACATATTCTAATAATTTCATACTATTTGCTCCCTTATATTTTTCATCTGTATCTGGGAAATGCTTACCTATATCACCTAAAGCTAAAGCTCCTAAAATAGAATCCATTATTGCATGTATCAGTACATCAGCATCAGAATGACCTAACAAACCTTTATCATGTGGTATTTCTACTCCACCAATTATAAGTTTTCTATCCTCTGTTAATTTGTGTACATCATATCCTAACCCTATTCTCATATAATTCTCCTTCTACTATTAACTTCATCTCTTTTTTCCATATTTAATATTTGTTCTGCTATATTTAAATCTTCTGGACTAGTTATCTTTATATTTTCATAAGAGCCCATTACCATAGTAACGCTTTGCCCTATATTTTCCACCAACATTGAATCATCAGTACCATAGTAATTGTTCTTATATGCTTGTTCATAAGCGTTTATTATCAGATTATATTCAAAAGTTTGAGGAGTTTGTGCTGCCCACAATAGACTTCTCTCTGGAGTTTCTTTTACTGTTCCATCGGACACTATCTTTATAGTGTCACTTACTGGAACACCTACAACTACAGCCTTTCTTTCTTTAGCCATCTTTATAGATTCATTAATTATTCTATGGTCTACAAATGGTCTCGCTCCGTCATGAATAAGTACTATGTCACAATTTTTATCTAATTTTTTTAAGCCATTATATATTGAATCCTGTCTCTCTTTTCCACCATATGCTATTTTTATATTTTTAAAATTATACTTATTTATTATATTTTCCTTAAAAAAATCTTCCTCTTCTTTTTTTATACATACCACAATTTCATCTATATTTATATTTTCATAAAAAACTTGAATTGTATGAGCAATAATTTCTTTTTCTCTTAATTTTATGAACTGTTTGTTTATATCTAGGTTCATTCTCCTTCCGCTTCCTGCAGCAACAATTATAACACTATACATGGTATCACCTCGTATTTTATTTTTAACTATAATTTATTAAAACTTTCAATATTTTTTATTTTAACCATCTGATTAATTATATATTAAATTTTCAGTTGTATAAACAGTTAATCTCTATTTTCTAATTAAAAACATGCACATTTAATTCGATATATATTGATTTTTCAATAGTGTTGTTTTTAACTTTACAACTTTGTAATGGTTTATAAGCTTGCAAAAAATATTCAAAGCCTCCAGTTTGATATAAGAAAATTTTATCAAATTGGAGGCTTTATATTAAAATATTAAATTAATTAAATCTATGTAATGTGGATAATTTTCTAAGAGGCTATCTTTTATTTCTTGTTTAAAAAACTCCACTTCTAGCAACTTATCCATATTAATCACATCATCCTTGTAGGAAATAAAAAACTTTGATACCTTCCACTTATTAACATGTATATTGATTTCACTTTCACTATTAAATGGCAGTACTACTTGAAATTTAGGTGTTTTACCATATGCCCACTCCACTTTTTTATACTTGTCTTCCACTAGATTGTATACACTTTTAATATCATCATCATCTAATTCAAGTTCTTTTATATTTTTTATATTAGATTTTAAATATTTAACACAATAATCTAAAAAGTAATTTATATCTTTTTCAAGTACAAGTTTAATATTTGTCACTTTACTTGAAACAGACTTAGTAGCATTTGATTCAGTTGATTTATTTGAATTCAGATACTTAGTCAATTTATTTAAATCCGAATCATAAAGAAGAGTTCCATGATAAAGAGAATTTTTTCTTTTTATAGACTGTGCTGAGCCTGAAATTTTTTTACCATTTAAAAATAAATCTTTTCTTTCAGTTATAGATACATCTAAGCCTAAGGCTAAGAGCATATCTTGCATAAACTTAGTATGTTCCAAAAAATCTATTTCATGAAGATGCCTATCTTTTTGTATGAATGACATATTTATATTACCTAAATCGTGATAAACAGTACCTCCTCCAGATATTCTTCTTAAAATAGGGATTTCTCCCTTTTCAATGACAGCATGATGTATTTCCTGATATGGATTTTGATTTTTACCAATAAAAATGGACTCCTCGTTTCTCCATATGATTATAATATCATCATTATATTTTTCATTTAAAAATAGATATTCTTCTAATGCTAAATTAAAGTAAGGATTTGTGCTTTTGTTTAATAAGTAATACATAGAAATATAGACTCCTTTTTTATTTTATCTTATTTTTTATTTTAGACTTAAATAATTTTATATACTATTAGACTTCCTATTTTTCTTTCTTAATTATTAAACTTATTATATCATTATAAAACGCCTTAATATTATTGAATATCTATATTTTTACATTAATTTAAAAGTTTTACCTAGCTTATTTGTCCTGACCATATACATTAAAAAATACATCTCTAGCTCTTTGAATTTCTTCGTCTGGCAATAATACTGGTGTGCCAATTGATTTTGCCAAGTAATATACTTTTGCTGAATCTTCCAACATTACAGCTGCTGTAATGGCATGTCCTACAGATGGACCAACTGCTATTACACCATGATTTGCTAAAAGACACGCTCTTTTATTACCAATTACTTCAACAACACATTTCCCCATTTTGTTAGATGTTGGTGGTGCAAATTTTGCGACAGGTACCGCCCCACCTACTTCATTTGCAAGAGTTGTACTTGCACACGCTATAGGTTCATTTAAAATAGCAAAACAACTTGAGTATGTAGAGTGTGTATGAATTATACTATTTATATCTTCTCTATGCTTATATATATATAAGTGGTCTGGCAAATCCACTGATGCTTTCCATTTTCCATCTATAGTGTTTCCTTCTATATCCACTATAACAATATCACTTGGTATAAGGTTTCTATAGTCCATTCCACTTGGGGTAATTGCTATATATCCAGTTTCTTCGTCTCTTCCACTTACATTTCCTCCTGTTAATGTCACCAACTTATAATTTAAAAGGTCTAAAGATGCCTGTAATACTTCTTTTCTCAATTTCTCCAACAACATTAGTTAAATCCCCCAATCTATTATAGACACAACCTTTATATATCTTAGTTGCACCTTATTATTTAAATACTATCTTCAATTTTATTTGAAAATTCCAAAAACTTTCCATAAAACCTAATATTACATTTTATCAATAGAAATTAATCCACTTCCAATTTTAATTTTTTACTCTTATACTCCTTTATTATCTAATCTCTTATTTCTAAATTTTAATGATTCTGGATATAAACCTTCTTCTAATGCAACAAAATAATTGTATAATTCTATATCGTTACTAAACATATTTGTTCTTATCCAATACCTACCTTTAAAAAAGCTCCCATCATTAATTTTCAGATAAAGATTTTTATTGTAAAACTCTCGTATTCTTACTTTTTTGATATCTGTAATTTCATACTTATGTGTAGCAATAAATGAGATAAAATGTATACATTTATTATCAATAATAATTTCTTTAGGATTACTTGATGATACAAAAGTATTGTGTATCCCATAGGTACAGATAATTATCAACAAACTATACATATTTACACTAAAATTTATATAGTTATTAAACAGTGCATAAATCAATATCAAAATCATAAAAAATCCTGGTACTATCACGCTAATTAAGTATCTTATAGAATTATATTTATATTTTTTCATAATCCATACACTCCAATAAAATTATTTTTATATTTCCTCTTCTAGAGATAATTTTTTATTTTCCTTTATTATTCTATTTCTATTGTAAATAGCCATTCCTAAAGCTATAACTCCAAAAATCACTCCTCCAATAGCTTTATAATTCATAATCTTTACAAATACCCAACTTAATGGATTTGCACCATCACAAATGCTTGAAATCATAGTTGCTCCTTCAGGCATTTTAAAACTAGCATTTAGAGCCATTTGAGTAAATAGTGGAGCTAAATTAGTTGCAATTAACAATCCAGAAGTAATTATAAGTATTCCTATTATTAATGTTCTAAATACATTTCCTTTTGTAATTGGTACGATTAAAACAAGTGCAAATGGAATTACTGCTAAGTCTGCAAATGGCAGGACTTTATTTCCTGGTAATATAGCTGCTATAACTATAGTTAAAGGAACCAATACTAATGCAACTGACAATGTAACAGGATGACCTATCCCTACTGCTGAATCTAAACCTATATAAATCTTCCCTCTATTTTTAAATCTTTTCTCAATAAATTCCTGTGCTGCTTCTGATACTGGTAATAAACCTTCCATTAACAATGCTGCCATCTTTGGAATTAATATCAATACAGCTCCCATAGTTACACCTAACTGTAATATACCTTTTATATCATATTTCGCTGCAATACCAATTATTATACCTATTATAGACCCCATGATTAAAGGTTCTCCAAATAATCCAAATTTTTTCTGTAGTGTATCCGCATTTATCTCAATCTTATTTATACCTGGTATTAAGTCTAGTAATTTATTTACAACTATAGCAATTGGAACAAATGCTTGTGTAAATCCATGAGGAAGGGATATCCCTGGCATACCCAAATATTTCTCTATACCTGGAGCAGTTAAATCTGCCATTACCAATACAATTACCATATTTGCTACTGCCGCAAACACTCCCCATACTACACTTTGTGTGGCTCCTGCTACTAAAGCCCCTGTAAAAGCAAAATGCCAGTAATCCCATATGTCTACATCAACAGTTTGAGTAGTATTAGTAATTAACATAACTATATTTACTACAAGACCTATTGGAATAATTAAAGCCCCTACCGTTGATGCAAAAGCTATAGCTGATGCTGCTGGCCAGCCTACATCTATTATAGATAGGTTTAATCCTAAGTTCTTAACCATTTGTTGTGTTGCTGGACCTAAGTTATCTGTCAATAAAGCTATAATAGTATTAAGACCTATAAATCCAACCCCCACTGTTAAACCAGCTCTTAATGATTTTCCAATCTTTGTGCCTAATATCAAACCAAAAATACATATTATTATTGGCATCATTACTTGTGCACCTAAACTAACAATGAAATTTAATATCTCCATCTAAAGACCCTCCATTATTTAATTTTCAGTCTCTAAAACTTATAATTTTAGAGACTCTATTCTTTAAAAGTTCAAATTATAATTCTAATTTTTCCAATACATCATCGATTAATTTGTCCATTCCAACACCAGTTAAAAAAGGTAACCCATTTATTACAGGTGTTTTTATACTACTAGAAACTTGTGTAGTACAAATTATCAAATCATAGTCAGGTGCTTTTGACGCAACTTCCACTACTTTACACTGTGTAATATTAACCATGTCTAATTTCCCAAGGTCTTGAAGTGCTTTCTTTAATTTGTTTATAGCAATTGTTGAAGTACATACTCCTGTTCCACATGCAACTAATATTTTTTTAGCCACATTATTCACCCCCATTAAAATTGTTTTATTTTAAAGATATCTATAGTTAGAAATCTTCAATAGCATTTATATATTTTTAATACTCTTTACATGTTTAATTTTTTAGTTTAGAGTTTAATAAGTCACTCATACTTTCTTCATTTAAATCTACAATATTATTTAACATATTCTTATCTTGAAATATAGTCATAAGTTTTTCTAATAATTGTAATTGTTCTTGTGGCTCTTTTACTGCTAACATAAATACAACTTTTACATCAATTTCAGTATCTTCTGTACCCATCATTATAAATTTTACAGGCTTATTAAGTATGCCAATCGCTATACCTGGTTCATTTACATGTACTATATCTGTATGTGGTATAGCTACTCCATAGATTTCCGTTGGTAACCCTGTAGCATACTTTTTTTCTCTTGCTATAACAGCTTCTATGTAACTTTCTTTTACATACTGTTTATCAAATAAACGTTGTCCTAAAAATTTTAATGCATCTTCATTATTTGACACTTCAATATTTTTGAAAATTAAATTACTACTGATTATTTGCATTGACTCCATCTAATATCATCTCCCTAATAAAATCTCTATCTTTAATGTTTTTTATATCTTTAAATTCATCTGTTTCTATAAATGTAAGTAGAGTATTTAATGGATTAAAGCATTTTTGGTCTACAGCTAATAAAAGTATTATTTTCACTTTATTTTTACTCCATATAATAGGATTTTTCAAAATAGCTATACTTATAGCTGGTCTAATTACATCTATTCCATCAGTATGAGGTATTGCTATTCCATCTGATAATTCAGTCGGAAATAGATTATCTCTTTCTACCACTTTTTTATAGAAATTTTTCGTCACATAACCTTTTTCTCTAAGTTTTTTACTCATGTACTTTAAAGCGTCTTCTTTTGATTTAACTTGTAAATCTACAAAGATATCTTCTTTATGTATTAAATCTGATAATTCATATTTTTTATTTGTTTTAACAATTTGATTTGTATCAATTAAATTATTTATTTGATTTAATTTTGTTTTATCAGTTATGTCTACTAGGCTAAAGAAAGGGATATTGGCTATCTGTGGGTCAATTGTTCCAACTATAGCAATTACATTCTTATCATTACTTATTTGCTTTATCTCTAAGTCAAGACTTGGATATTCAATCATACCTATAGATTCTATATCAACCTTTTCATTTATACCTTTAATATTTTCCTCTAAGATTTTTTTTACCTTACAAGCTCCTCCTAATCCTGTAATACATAATGTTAAAATTATAGGTTTTCTAGAATCTAATTTTGTGTTGTTATATTTACTAGCCCTCTCCTTTACTTGTGGTTCTATACTTTTAACTTCATCAACTATTTCATCTATTGTTAAATCTGGTAAAACTGCTCTTCGTATAACTTCTATGGATAGTAAGGTGTCAAATCTACATATTGTCCTTATATTAATCCCTGTCTTCCCAGAGATAATATCTCCAAAATATGAAAGCGAACCCATATCAACTAATATAATCACGCCTCTACCTTCATCAATATCTTTTACTACTGTAGTAGCCTCTTCAATCATTTCTTCTGGTTTTTTTTCAAATGGCATATCTAAATACCTTGCATGGTTAATTCCTAATAGTTTATTTGTAACTTCACATACAGATGAAGCCACTCTTCCATGAGCCATAAGAAGTACACCTATCTTTTTTTGTTCAGATATATCTCTTCTGCTACTCATTTTAAAATATATCGCTATTATACCTATTTCTTCTTTTGGCAAATTTATATTATATCTTTCCTTCAGATGTTGAGCTACCTTTTCTGCTACAGAGTATTCTAATGGATAATTTCCTATTATTTCTTTTAAATGGGCATTGGATATTACTTTACCTTCTTTTAGCCTCTCAAAAGCTGCTTTTAAGTGAACTGCTAAACATAAATGTAGATTTGGCTCTAAGGAACTAAGATATTGTGATGCTATTTTGATTACTTCATAAGTAAGCTCTACAATATATTTTCCAACAATCGGACTTATATCTGGAATATTATCACTAATAGAAACTTTTTTAACTTGCTTTATATATTTTTGAATACAGCTTTCTAACTCTCCTCCAACAATTCTATTTATAACATCAAAATCTAAACCTTGCTCTAATAAATCAATATGTCTTCTTTCAGTAAGCTTATATATTTCATCTGGAAAAGTATATATATCTTCATTTTTCTTTTCTATCTCACCATGATAACTTGAGTCTATAATTAAGTCTCCATCTACATAATTTTCTATTTTATCTCTACAATTTCTAATTTTCATAAGACCTTGTTTAACATATCCAGGTACATCTGATATATTTATATTTACTTCTTTCTGTTTGCTCGTAAGTTTGTTTAATAGTCCCCTGGCACAAGCTACTTGAATATCACTTCTAAGCTGACCAACATTTCCTATACAATCGTAAAGCATAAGAGCTTTTAATACATCTGATTTTATATGTATTCTTGTTTCCATTCTTTGAGCTTCTATTAAGAAGAAGTTATTTATAATATCAAACCTCTCATTTAATGGTCTTGCAACTAATTCTGGTATTTCAATTGTTACAGGTATACGTCTTTTAAATGTATTAAGTAAGTGAGAATCTATGGGTTCAGAAGTTGCTGAAATAATCATTACATCTATTTTATTTGTCAACCTTGTTTCTCCTAGCTTTCTGACCATACCTTTATCAATTAATTGAAATAATATCTCTTGACCTTCATGAGGCAATCTATGTATTTCATCTATAAACAAGATTCCTCCATTTGCTTTTGATACTAAACCTTCTTTGGTCTCATCAGCTCCTGTAAAAGCACCTTTGACATGTCCAAATAATTGAGATAATAAAAGCTGTGGATTTTCTGAATAATCTGCAGCATTAAAAACTATAAAAGGTGCATTCTTAGGGAATCTAGATGATTCTACTGCAAATTTATACATACATTCTGCTAACTCACTCTTTCCAACACCAGTTGGCCCCATAATGATGGTGTGAAGGCCGTGAGGAGGATAGAGTATTGCTGCTTTGGATAATTTTATAATTGTACTTAAACTGCCACTACTGCCTATTAATTTATCAAATGCTATATCTATATTTTCTCCATTATTCTTTATCTCTTCTTTTTTATCATCAACTTCTTTATCAGGCTTTAAATCATCAGAATCTTGAATTTCTTTTAAATACTGTATGACTGTAAATCTTGATACTGTAAATCCAATACTGTTTAACCTTCTTGTTATGTCATTTTTATTTATAATATTTTCTTCCTTTAAAATGTCCTTTATAGCTTTAATCAAAACAACTTTTCTTCTTTGTCTTGAATCCTCTATTTTTAACTCATTTCTCAAAAAGGTAACATCTTCTCTTCGAACATTTAGCATACTTGAAATTGCTTCATCTGTTAAAGGATTTTTCTTATCTTCATTTTCAATTAGGTTTTTTATTCTTTGCCTCATTTATAATTGTTCCCTCCTTACTATTTATATAGCAACTTATATGCCATATATTGTTTTTTTTGTGCTTATTATTATTGCATAAAATCATAACATTTAAATCAAGCTATTCTTTTATTGAAATATTAAGAAAATTTTTTTTAATATTTTACAAATAATACGTTTAAAAAAACAAAAAAGTCTTTTTTTCTAATTCCAAGTAAAGTCATACTAAAATGACACTGTTATTTTATATTACTATCTTTTTTGTACAACAAAAACTACAAATATTTAATTTCTATATTTTCACATAAAAAATACTCCTTCTCGTACAAATATATATATTTATACAAGAAAGAGTATGGCTAAATAAGTATTTTAAGATTTTATAATATAAATTTATTTTAATAATAAACTTACATTAATAATTTATTTTTTAGGTAAATGTAAACATCTCCCATTTACATCTGCTAAAGCTTCCATCAAAGCTTCTGAAGTACATGGATGACCAAATATCAACTCACTAGCTTCATCAGCAGGTATTTCTAATGCCTTAAATGATGCTGCATGATTTATAAGTTCTGCTACACCACATCCAAACATATGTACTCCTAAAATTTCTCCATATTTATCATCTGCTATCACTTTTACATATCCTTGCTCTTGTCCAGAAGCTAAGGCTCTTCCATTTCCAGCAAAGTTGAATTTACCCACTTTTACATTATGTTTTTTTCTAGCATCTTCTTCTGTAAGTCCAACTGATGCTACTTCTGGAATTGTATAGACACAACTAGGCAACGCACTTAAATCAACTTCTTCATTCATCCCTAAAGCATTTGCAGCTGCTACCTCTCCCATTTTAAATGCTGCATGAGCTAACATCACACCACCAGTAACATCACCTACTGCGTATATATTTGGTATACTTGTCTCCATTTTACTGTTTACAGCTATTGAACCTTTATCTATTTTAATATCCAAATCTTCTATACCAGAAAGATTAGCTTGTCTTCCTATAGCATATAGACATAAATCTGCTTTTATTGGCTCTTCATCTTCAATGCATACTACTATTTTATTGCCTTCTTCTTTGAATTCAGAAACTTTCTTCTTAGTTAATACATTTATACCTTTTTTACTAAGAGAATAGTTCAGAGATTCGCTCAATTCTTTATCCATTCTTGGAATTATTCTATCTTCCATTTCTACAATAGTTACCTTAGAACCTCTTGAATTAAATATCTCTGCAAATTCGCAACCTATCACTCCACCACCAATTATTACTAATTCTTGTGGCACCACTTCTAAATCTAAAGCTTCTGTACTAGTTATTATCAAATTCGATTCTATTCCTTTTATAGGTAATACTCTTACTTTAGAACCTGTTGCGATTATTATATTTTCTGTATCTAAAATTTTTCCATCAGATAATATTACTTTATGTGCTTCTTTAACGCTAGCTTTAAGATTAAATACATCTACATTTCTGCTTTTTAATAGACCACCAACACCAGCTGTAAGTTTTTTAACTACTCTATTTTTATATTTTATTGCTTTTTTGATATCCTGTTCCTTATCTACAGCTACTTTTACGCCCCTCTTTGATAACTGTTCAACTTCTTCCAATATTTCTGCTGTTTTTATATAGGTCTTTGTAGGAATACAACCTCTATTTAAGCAAGTTCCTCCTAATATGTTTTCTTCAACTAATGCAACTTTTCCACCTAATAGAGATGCTTTTAATGCTGATAAATAACCTCCAGGTCCTCCACCTATTACTACTACATCATAATCATGATTACATTCTTTTTTATTTATTTTTTCTTCTTTTTCCTCTACGTTTTGAATTTCTTCAACAATATCTTCTTTTGAGACATTACCAGATAAATATTTATCTTTTATTTCTTCTTGATTTTCACCTTTTTCTGCTATTACACCTATTACTGTAAATACTGGTAATACTTCACCTTCTTCTTTATGTATGATTACAGCCAGTGTACCTTCTCCCTCTGACTCTATTTCCATGTTTACTTTGTCTGTTGTTATCTCTAATATAGGCTCTCCAATTTTTACTTCTTCACCTTCTTGTTTTAGCCAAGAAACTATAGTACCTTCTTCCATAGCTACTCCTGCTTTTGGCATTATTACTTCTACTGACATAGGCTCTCCTCCTATTTATTTTCATATATTTTCATTAATCAATTTATATTCATATAGTTACATTTAAAAGTAATGCCTAACATATAAAAGTTTTAAATTTACCTAGATAATCATAACTATGTAATCTATTAAAACTATTATATCGGTAATGAAACATCAAAAACTATACAAGCATTGATAAAGGATTTTCTAACAATTCTTTTAAGTCTTTTAAGAATTTTGCTGCTACTGTTCCATCTATTACTCTGTGGTCTGATGTCAATGATAAGTTCATTATAGGTTTTATTTTAGCTTCTCCATTTACTGGAACAAACTTATCTTGTGTAGCACCCACCCCTAGTATTGCACTTGAAGGCATATTTATTATAGGTGTGAATGTAGTTATACCATACATTCCAACATTGCTTATAGTAAATGTATTGCCTTCTTGGTCTGCTGGTAGAAGTTTTCCTGTCTTTACTTTTTCAGCAAGCTCTTTACTTTCTTTAGCTATCTCTTTTAAAGATTTTTTATTTACATTTTTTACTACTGGGACATATAAACCTTCATCTAGCCCGACTGCAATAGCTACATTTATATCTTTATATCTAAATATTCCATCGTCTGTCCATGCTGAATTTAAAGCTTGATGCTTTGGAAGTATTCTAGATACTGCCATTACTATTAAATCTGTCATAGTTAATTTTACTCCAGTTGCTTCTTTCACTGTGTCTATTAACTTTGCTCTAAGTGACTTCAATTCAGTAGCATCTACCTCTATGTTGAATGTAAATACAGGGGCACTAAAATAACTTTCTGACATTCGTTTTGCTACAGTGGCCCTCATTGGATTTGGTTTTTCAAACGTTCCTTCTACTGTATTAAACATGCTTGAATTTTCATCTTTACTCTTTGTCTCTTTTTGCTCACTAGCTTTAGATGTATTAACTGATGCAATAGTTTCTTTTTCAGTTAATTTTTCTACATCGTATTTTCTTATTTTTCCATTATATCCAGTACCTACAATAGTTTCTAAATCTATATTCAAATCTTCTGCTATTCTTTTAGCTAAAGGAGTAGTATTTGCCTTACTATCTTTTAAGTAATTTAACACATCAACTAAATGAATTCTTCCATTTTCTCCACTTCCAATCAGCCTATCTAGTTTTATATTGTCTTTTCTTGCTTGATGTCTGGCTGCTGGTGTGGCCTTTACTTTATTTGCCACCATATCTATCCCTCCTTATCTAACAATTAAAGATTTTATTGCTTCTTCTATTTCATCAACTCTTGGGACAACTGCTTTTTCTAACTCTGGATTATATGGTATTGGCACATCTTTTCCGCAGATTCTTTTTACTGGTGCATCTAAATAATCAAATGATTCACTTTCTGTTATTAATGCTGATATTTCTCCACCTAGTCCACCAGTCTTGGCTGCTTCATGACAAATTAGAACTCTTCCAGTTTTACACACACTCTTCACTATAGTCTCTTTATCTAATGGATATAAAGTTCTTAAATCTATAATTTCTACGCTTATATTTTCTTTTGATAGCGCCTCTACTGCTTCCTCAACACTTTGTAACATTCTTCCATAAGTGATTACTGTAACATCTGTACCTTCTCTTTTAATATCTGCCTTTCCAATTTCAATTACATAATCATCTTCTGGGACAATACCTTTTTTTCTATATAACAATTTATTCTCAACAAATATGACCGGATTATTATCTCTTATAGCTGCTTTTAATAACCCTTTGGCATCTGCTGGTGTAGAAGGTGCAACTACCTTTACTCCTGGAACATGGCAAAACCAAGCTTCTAAACTTTGTGAATGTTGCTCTGCTGAACCAGTTCCAGAACCACCAGGACATCTAACAACCATTGGAACTTGAGCTTTTCCACCAAACATATATCTCATTTTTGCTGCTTGATTTACAATTGCATCCATAGAGATTGTTACAAAATCCATAAACATTACTTCCATAATAGGTCTTAGACCAGTTGCCGCAGCTCCTGCTGCTGCTCCTGCTATAGCTGCTTCTGATATAGGAGTATCTCTTACTCTTTCTGGACCAAACTCATCTATCATTCCAACTGATACACCAAATGCTCCTCCATATATACCTATATCTTCTCCCATAAATATTACATTTTCATCTCTTCTCATTTCTTCTGACATTGCTTCTTTTATAGCTTGTGCATATGTTAGTTCTCTTGTACTCATTTTTATTTTCCTCCTTTACCATTCTTAGTCTGCATATACATCCTCTAATAAAGACTCTATCTTTGGATTTGGACTGTTTTGAGCAAACTCTACTGCATCTTCTATTGATTGTTTTGCAAATTCTTGAATTTTATCTAATTCATTTTCGTTAGAGATATTATTTTCGATAAGATAATTTCTTAAAAATTCAATAGGGTCCTTTGCTTTCCATGATTCTATTTCTTCTTTTGTTCTATATACATTTGCATCTGATTTTGAGTGACCTAACCATCTATAAGTTCTACTTTCAATCAATACAGGTCCTTCACCTCTTCTACATTTCTCAGCAGCTTTTTGTACTGTCTCGTATACTTCTATTGGATTATATCCATCTATTGATATTCCCTCTATTCCATAAGAAGCTGCTCTAGTAGCAATACTGTCTATATTCATATGACGTTTTATACTTGTTGACATACCATATAAGTTATTTTCACAGTAGAATATTATTGGCAACTTCCATATTGAGGATAAATTTATCCCTTCGTGAAAAGTACCTTCATTTGATGCCCCATCACCAAAACTGCATAAAACTATTTTACCTGTTTTTTTATATTGTTGTGTAAGTGCAGCTCCTGGAGCTATTGTAAGACCTCCACCTACAACTCCATTTGCCCCTAAGTTGCCTGACTCAATATCTGCTATATGCATTGAGCCTCCTTTTCCTTTACAAAATCCTGTCTCTTTACCCATAAGTTCAGCCATCATCTTGTTTAAGTCTATTCCCATACCTATAAATTGACTATGTCCTCTATGAGTTAATGATACTAAATCTCCTTTTTCTAAAGCCATTACAGCTGCTACACTTGAAGCTTCCTGACCTACAGATAAATGAGTTGTTCCATGTACCATACCTCTTGCAAAAAACCAACTAACCTTTTCTTCAAATTTTCTAGCCTGATTCATTCTCTTATACATTTCAAGCAATGTTTCTTTTGATATTGACATATACATTCCCTCCTGTTAACTTTTATCTATTATTATATTAGTCACAATCTTCTAATAATTTAAGTGCTAAACTGTGATTAATTGCCAAACTATTTATAAACTTTGCTTTTAATGATGCTTTTATTGCTTCTATTTTTTCATCTCCTGAAGCTACACCTATTGTTCTTTTTATTTTTTTTAAATCTTCTAGCTTTACTCCTAATACTCTTTGATTAAATTCAAGTATAGAAGTTTTTCCTTCTTTATCAAAGGCTTGTAAACAAATTGCACCTATTGAGTTATATTTTTTTAAATCTTCTATATCTTCTTCATGCATGTATCCAGAAGCCATTATTGTTGAGTTTAAGCTCATAGGATTTCCTATACCTACGATTGCTATAGTCGTTTTATATATTAAATCTAGTACTTCTTTAATTTTTTCATCTTTACAAAGTTTTTCTTTTGTAGACAAATCAGACATAACAGCTGGAGCATGTAATAATTTAAAATCACCTCCAAAAGCTCTTGCTAGACTTACTGCTATTTGATTTGCATGAATATCTATTTCATTGTCTCCAATTCCACCTAACAGAGGTATAAATGTGACGTTTTTACAGTTATTTTTTTCTACATATCTAGGTATTTCTTTTAGCGTCGTGCCTATTGAAACTCCTATTATATCATTTTCCTTTACTACTCTAGTTAGGTATTCAGATACAGCTCTTGCTAATTCTTGTTTTTGAGTTAGTGAATCCTGTTTATCATCTACAACTATTACTTCTTTCAATTTATATTTTCTTTCTAGACTTCTCTCTATTTTTTGGTAGTCATTTTTCAAAACATCAACTATCTGTATTTTTACTATTCCTTGCTCAAAAGCTTCTTTTAATATTCTTGATATTGTTGGTCTTGATATTCCCAATTGATTTGCTATTTCTTGTTGATTTAAATTATCTTCATAATAAAGTGAACAACACTTCATCATTAACCTTAGGTCTCCAATTTTTTTCATTTGCTTTCCTCCAAAATCAAGCTTTTTTAATTATCTTTACATTTGTTCAATCATTTTACTTAATTTCAGTAACATTATAGAAGGGGTTCATATAAAAAGTCAACTGTTTTTTTGGATAATGAGAAAATTGTTACAATAAATACTAGTAAAAACATAATTTTAGTTTTTACTACTCTATCTAATTCTGTTATAACTCAGCTAGAAACTTGACCAACTAATAGTATCTCTGTAATTAGATGAGCTAGAATACTATTACTCCTAACAGATTTGTAAACAAGTTATCTATTACATTTGACTTATAAAATATTTTTACATATAAAAAACACAGAGATACTTTTCCTGTACCTCTGTGTCTTTAAAGAAGTGAAACTTAATCACGCAATTTGTGTTATATACTATTTCTATTTGCTAAATGTCATCTTCATAGAATCGAAATCAATTGACCATTTATAATTCTTAAAATAATTATGGCTTACCAATCCATCATGAACAAATCCAAGTTCCTCATCATAATCCCACAGTCCACCTGTAAAATAATATCCAAGACCATTTTTTAGTTTTAAATTACCCAGTCCATATGATGAAACATCAAAATGTGCTTCCTTAAAATCACTTCCTCCCATTCCACCTTGTCCTTCAGGAGCTTTCTTTAGCTCTGGCATAGGAATCTTCAAAGAATCTATAGTTTCTTTAGGTAATATAATTCCAGCACCTTTTTCGTCAGCAAGTCCTGAATCAAGGAAGTAGTTAAGTCCACTTTTCTGATTGACTGAGCCTTTTCCATACAAAAAGTGAGTGGCTGCAAGCGTAAATGGCATTTCTTCCAATGTTTTGTCATCTGCAAGCATTTTATTAAGATTCTCTCTACCTACTTCACTTCGAGGTCTTAATATTAATTGACCACTATGGTAATCCATCGTAGGTACAAATTCCTTCAATACACCTGTACCAATAATACCATGAATATTTTCATAACCCTTAAATACCTCTTCAAACCCATCAAATGGTCCTAACATTACAGGTACATTTTTAATATTTACATCTCCTATAGTAAGTGAATCAGCTTGACCAAAACCAGTTTCAACAGAATTACCTCCAGCAAATTCATTTTCGTTTTTTGAGGCTGTTTTTATACCAAGTTCTTTTACAAGTTTCTGATCAATAGTAAACATTGGACCACCAGTATCAATAATAGCATTTATTCTTTTGCCATTTATCTCTACTGGCACAACTGGCAGAGGGTCAGTTGTGATAAAAGGAATCACTGTTTCGCTTTTTCCCTTCCAGTCAATTTGATTTGGTTGTTTATCCTTAAAAGCTTTCATCATTTCCAATACACTATTTATACTATTATTCTTATCTTCTGATGCTACGGATAATTTTTCAGCTTTTTGATATTGATTTGTTTGATAATATGTTAGTGTCAATCCTTTTTCAGCTTTTGTTTTGAATTTATCAGGATATTGCTCTATAAGAGTATTATATAGTTTTTCAGCCTGCTCATAATTACCATTCAGATATTCTATTCGTGCAGAAAGATAAATCACATCTGGAGAAGGTTTCTTCGAATTCATCAAGGGACTCAGCATCTCTTGTGCTTCTGTAATGTCACCTAATTTAAATAGTATCTGGGCATATTCTAATCTTATAGCTTCATCATTTGGGTTTTTGTCATACTTTCCTTTGATTTCTGTTAGTTGTTTTTCGCAACTTGCACGAGTAACTTTTTCTATTGTCTTAGTTGACTTAGGCGTTGAGCTTTTCGATGAGGTAGCCTGAGATGTACATCCTGTCATTACACCAACAATTAAAGCTCCACATAATATAATACTTATTCCTCTTGATTTCAGTGATTTCATCATTTTTTACCTCCTATTTTTGTTCTTATCTATAAGATACAATATGAAAGTAAAATGAAAGTAAAATAAAAGTAAACCAAAAATAAAATTAAAAAGATATCTCTTGTTCACAATTTAGATTATATATTCTTCTTCTCATTAAATGTCATCTTCATTGAATCAAAATTAATTGTCCATTTGTAATTCTTCAGATAATTATGGCTTATTAAAGCATCTTGGAAAAATCCATGTGCTTGATACATTCCTTCTTGTCCTGTCGCAAAATGCCCAATACCTTTTCTCTGTTGCACATTACCTAATCCATATGATGAAATATCAAATTGTGCTACTTCAAAATCATTTCCTGTCATTCCACCTTCTTCTGTAGTAGCTGGTCTTAGCTTTGGCATAGTAATACCCAATAAATCAATTGTTTGTTTAGGCAAAATAACCCCAGCACCCTTTCCACCATTAAATCCTGAATCAATAAAGAAATTAAGATTATTTTTATTATTAATTGAACCTTTACCAAACATATAATGAGTAGAAGAAAGTGTGAATGGAATTTGTTGTATTATTTCACTTTTACCTTCTTTGGCATCTTCATCAGTTACAACTATTTCATTCCTTACTACTTCACTTCGTGGTCTTAATACCAACTCACCATTTGGATAATCCATTGTTGGTACAAATTGTTTTAATACATTTGTACCAAGAACAGCACGAACATCTAATCCAGTACTCTTAAATAGTTCTGCAAGTCCACCAAGCTCTCCTATCATTACTGGGATATTTTTCATATTTATATCTCCTACCTTAAATGAATCAGCTCTACTAAACCCAATCTCAGAAGTACCACCTCCAGCAAAATTTCCATCTGCATTTGAAACTGGTTTGATTCCAAGTTCTTTTGCAAATTTTTTGTCAAGAACAAATGTAGGAGCACCAGTATCAATAAAAGCGTTCATTCTTTTTCCATTTATCTCTACTGGCACAACAGGCAGAGGGTCAGTTGTAAGAAATGGAATAACACTTTCATTTTTTCCATTCCATTCAATTTGATTAGGTTGTCTATCACCAAAATCTTTCATCATATTGTTCAATAAGCTACTTGCATTTTCTTGCCCCATAGATAGCTGTTTTGCTTTCTGATATTGATTTGTTTGATAATAGACCATTGATAGCCCAGCTTCTGCCTTTTCTTTAAATTTATCAGGATATTTCTCCACAAGAGTATTGTATAGCTTTTCCGCTTTTGTATAATTACCATTCATATATTCTATTTGTGCTGAAAGGTAAATAGCATCTGGTAGAGGTTTATCTCCATTTAAAAAAGGTTTTAATACTTCTTGCAATTCTGTAAAATCTCCCAATTCAAATAAGTTTTGAGCATATTTTAATGCTAAGGCTCCATCATTTGGGTTTTTCTCATATTTTTCTTTCGATTTCTTCAACTGTTTTTCAGAACTTACACGGGTAACTTTTTCCATTGTTTTAGGTGTTGACTTAGATGTTGAGCTTTTTGTTGATGTAGCCTGAGATGTACATCCTGCCATTACACCAACAATCAAAGCTCCACATAACAGAACACTTAGTCCTCTTGATTTTAGCGATTTTGTCATTTTTTACCTCCTGTTTTATTTTTATCTCTCTTTTTATCTATAGAATATAGTATGAAAATAAAATAAAAGTAAAGTGAGGGTAAAAACAAAAGAATAATTTATTGCTTACATTTTGCATGTATGGTATTATAATGATACTATTTTTGTATACTGGGAGATGAAATATTATGGATGACAAATTGGAAAACCCTGAAAAGATACTTATTGTTGATGATGAAGAAGGGCTGTTAACCCTAGTGAAAATAACCTTAAATAAAGAACACTATAATAATGTTACCTGTGTATCAACAGGAACCAAAGCCCTTGAGTGTATTGAAAACAGGCAATATGACCTTATCATTCTTGATGTAATGCTACCAGATTATTGCGGATTTGACCTATGCGCGAAAATGCGCAGGAAAACTATAGCCCCTATCATATTTCTGACTGCCAAAACTGGTGATTACGATAAATTATCAGGACTTGCCATTGGTGGTGATGATTATATAACAAAACCTTTTAATACAATGGAGCTTGTCGCCAGAATCAAAGCTATTTTTAGGCGTCAACAACTTGAACGTTCAGTATTACATACTCATTCAGAAAATTCCTTAATTTATCATTATGGTTATATTATTCTTGATATGACTTGTGCAATACTTACTGTAAATGGTCAAGACGTAGAATGTACAGCCAAAGAACTCGAGCTAATGGAATTTTTTTGCCAAAATCCTAACAAGGTCTTTACTACATCACATCTGTACGATACAATTTGGGGATTAGCAGGATATGGAGATGAAAAGACTGTTACAATACATATATCCAAGCTTAGAAAAAAGATATTGGATGATAATAAACCATACAAAGTTATTACAAACCTTCGTGGAATTGGGTATAAGTTCATACCACCAGATGGGAGCTGATATATTGAAAAAATTATACTTTCGTTTTATTGCTTACTTTACAACAGGTCTCTTTATATTTCTAGTATACTTCGTTACATTATTCATATTACTTAATCAATTAATATATCCTGAAAAATCACATAAATTTTTATATGTGACTGATTCATCTATTGGATATTTTCCAAGCATACTTATAATTTCTTTCTGCTTTATTACAGGAGGGATACTTTTTTGCTTATTTCTTGTTCGACCACTTTACTTGATAATTTGTTCAATAAGTAATTTATCTAAAGGATATTATGCAATAGTCAAAAAAGCCTTTACCAATAATGGGAAATTAAAATGGTACTATTTTATGTATAAAGAAGTCATTGTAAATATAAAATCTTTAGGCAATAAGCTTCAAGAAACTGAAATGGAACGAGAAAAACTTGAAGTTGCAAAAACTGATTGGCTTGCTGGTGTATCACATGATTTGAAAACGCCATTATCATACATCACAGGATATTCATCTCTAATGCTTAACAAAAACCACAGTTTTAGTGAAGAAGAGAGAACGATATTTTTAGATAACATATATAAAAAAGGAGTATATATTGAAAAATTAATAGACAATTTAAGTCTGACATTTTTTATAGATTCGTCTGGAAAAATACTACTTAAACACACACAGGTTGAAATGGTTGCATTTCTTCAAAACCTTATTGCTGATGTAGCTAATAATCCAAAATCTAAAAAACAGATATTTGGATTTTATACAGATTTAGAATGTTTGTATTTAGCCATAGATGAGACATTAATGTATAGAGCTCTTTATAACCTTTTAATGAATTGTGTTGAACATAATCCTGATGGTACAGAAATAAAAATTTGCTTAAAACAGAGTTCTGAACAAATTTACATTAATACTACTGACAATGGTGTTGGGATAAATGCGGAAAAAGCAGATGATATTTTTGACAAATATTATAGTAGCAAAAATCATAATACACAAAACAAAGGATTAGGATTGTTTATTGTTAAGCAGATTATTGATGCACATGGAGGGAATATTTCGGTTTCAAGCATTTTAGGGAAAAGTACATCCTTTCAAATTATATTGAAACAAGATAAAATTTAAATTATTATATAAAAATCCCAAGTTAAAATAAACTTGGGATTTTTATATAATAACTAATTTTTATAAAATTTCTTCTTTAAATTTATTTTGACAAAATAAATTTAAATTAACATATCAATATTTATATATAGCCTCTATGCAACTTATTCTTTTAATGCTACCAGATTTATACTTAATATAATCATAGGTACAATTACATAAATAAAAGCTGTAGCTGATGACACAATTCCAGAATCATTTACTAAAAGAGTTACAAAACATCCTGCTATTGATGCGATAAAGCCTTTAAATACAATTGGATATTCATCAATCAATTGTTTGAAATACCTAATCTGATTAATCATAAGAACCAAGATTACTCCTATTCCAGTTAATAGTATATTTACCCATGCACTAGTTTGAGCTAGTTTTAAGTTCATCTCTATCTTTCTACTAAATGTTTGTATTATTTCTCCTGGTCCATTAAAGTAAACTTCTTTTACAAACATACCTAGATGTGAGTTACTTCCTGAAATCATATCTATAGCTACAAAAACTCCTAAAACAAGTAATACTGATATACCTAATAAAACAACTTTTTTGAAGTCTATTTTTACATTATATATTAATAGTATAAATAGTAAAAATGCAACACATTCAGAAATAGCAGTTCCAACATTTGCCCCCATAGCTGGAGATGCACTCGTAATTAAGATAACTAAAGAAAATACTATTACAGACCACTTTGGTATCTTTTTATATGTAAGTAAAATTGCAAACGTAAATATTGCACTACCTATTGCTACTCCTTGATATTCATTGCCTACTCCATAGTATCTAGCTCCAATTATACAATCGTAACTCATTACATTGCTTTTCATTAGATATGAACCAAATCCAGAATCAATAACCATAATCAATATAGTTAATCCAGTAAAAAATAACATATTTTTTAAATCATTCTTTATTAAAACTTTGCTTATCAAGTATATAGTAAGTGTTATTATAATTATTCCTAAAGATATTGCTACTGGTGTTTTAAAATTCATTATTGGAGTTATCATAAATGACAATGGCATGACTATTCCTACTTTTAAAAGTTCTTTTAATATAAAAAATGTTGTTTCTTTATGATTTTTTGATATATGCTTTCTAAATAAAATTAGAACCATAGCAACTATCCAAGACAAGAATACTATACTTACAAATCCATTGAGTATTGTAGACCTTATGCTTGAAACAGATACTATCTTTTGGTATTCATCCAGCAGATATTCTTTATTATCATCTCTGTTAATAAGTTCATACTTCTTTCCAACCATATTTTGATTTTTTATATCAAAGTTATTTAATATTTCAGCTCCAACATCTAGATTAGTCACAATCCCTTCTCTTCTCGTGGTTGAAGATGATAATAGCCCTTTTCCATTACCACTTAATTTTATTATTGGAGAAAGCCTTCTTTTGTTTTTATAATCTAAGTCACTTGGAAATGCACTTGATATATAAACAGTGTCATTTTCTCCAACCATAGAAAATACATTTTTTAAGTATACATCTATATTTTTTTCTATGCTATTTTTCATGTTACCATATGTTTTTTCAGTTAGGTTTGGTTTATATAAATCTAATCTATATGTATCTCCAAGCTCTACAAAAACTACATCATCATTTTTGTAAGCTTCTTTAGTCTCTTTAATCAATTTATTATAATCAGTTGATATTCCATAAGGCATAGATAAATCTTTCTTATTTATATTATCTACGTTTCCATTAGGAATTCTTCCATACTCATCCATTGCAACTAGACATAAGTTTCTATTTTTTATAAGCTGACCATTTTCAATTATATCTGCATTTCCCAACACAGATGTTCTTAATCCATTATCAGATAAACTTTGACCTAATGACCCTAATACAGAACCATACTCCCCAAAGTTTAAATTTTCATTTATAGACTTATTTATGGTTAAATTATTTATACCTTTTGCGCTTTTTCCTGTAGCTGATTTAAAAACTATATCCCTATCTTTACTTGAGCTCTCAAAATTAATATCTTCTTCATTAGCTACATTAGCTCTTCCACCAGCACCCATACTAGCATATGACCTTCTGTCATCACTACCTTTATCGCCTCTTATGTTCATTAGACCGATATATCCTCTACTATCTAGTTCTTCTTTCAATGATTTTATTCTTAACATATTGCTCATACTAGTTCTATTCATATCTATAAATATTACTTTTCCATATGTCGGTATATCATCTGCAAAACTATATTGACTAATCGATGTTAATATTATGATAAATGTTGCTAAGAAAGATATAATCTTTTTTCTCATAAATTCTCCCTGCTTTCTGATTTAAATCCTCATCTTTAAGAATACATTAAACATTGTCGTTATAAATAAATAAATTTGGACCATCTATTTAAAATAAACAGCCCAAACTATAGGTTTTTTTGAATATATTAATTTTTAGGTTTTGCGAATATCATTCTACCTGCAGGAGTTTGAAGAACAGAAGTTACAAGTACTTTTATAGTCTCGTTCATATGTTTTCTTCCTCCATCAACAACTATCATAGTTCCATCATCTAGATATGCAACACCTTGTTGAGCCTCTTTTCCTTCTTTCACCACTTGAACAACCATATCTTCACCTGGTATTGCAACTGGTTTTATAGCATTAGCTAACTCATTTATATTTAATACTTCAACACCTTGGAATTGAGCAACTTTATTTAAATTATAATCATTAGTAACAACTTTTCCATTTAAAACCTGAGCAAGCTTTAATAATTTACTATCAACTTCAGCTATTTCATCAAAGTCTCTCTCACTTATTTCAACTTCTATATTTAATTCTTTCTGAATTATATTTAATATATCCAGACCTCTTCTACCTCTCACTCTTTTTAAATCATCTGAAGAATCTGCAATATGTCTCAGTTCTTCTAAAACAAAAGCAGGAATAATAAGTTTTCCCTCTATAAAGCCTGTTTTACAAATATCTGCTATCCTTCCATCAATTATTACACTCGTATCTAATACTTTTGGAGGAATTGCTTTTATATCTTTTTTGTTCTCTTTGTCCTTATCTTTATCTTTAATAGGATTTGCTAATCTTCCTAATTTTCCAATATTAAATAAATCATTTTTACTTTTAAGCGCAACTTTCATTCCAAGATATCCTAGGAATAAATATAATAGTAAAGATAGTATTCCACCTACTATTGGTATTCTATTTACTAAGCCACTTAATAAATATGCAATCACAAATCCTACTATAAGACCCATAGACCCTAACAATATATCAGTCTGAGGATATTTTGATAACTCTTTATCCACTATTTTAGCAATTTCTTTTACTCTATTTACAACCCATGGCTCTATAAGATATCCTAAAATGGCTATTATTATACCTGCTACTACAGCTGCGATATAACCATATGTTTCTTTCCCAAATGTTAATATTTCAAAATCTTTCATTAATGTTAAATAGGTCGTTATACCTATCGTAAATCCAAGTAAAATAAACAATATCCTTGTTACTTTCCTTATCAATGCTTCACCCCCTAGTTATACTTATCTATTATAGACCAAAGTGTATATTATATTCAAGAAAAAAGTAGTAAAATTCATTTAAAATTCATCATATGTGTCTATCTAATAATACTAATTGTTTCATTTTTATGAGTCCATTTTTTATATATGTTGCCCTTATTTCACCTATTCCTTCAACTTCATCTAATTCTTCAATAGACGCATCTAATATTTGTTGGAAGTTTTCAAAATAATTTACTAAGTTTTCTATTATTGCTGTTGGTAGTCTATGTATTTTACTAAGAATTCTATAGCCTCTTGTTTTTATAGGCATATCCATACTTTCTGAAAAACCACTATACCCTAATAGTTTTGCCATATTAACCAATTCTATTAGTTCTTCTGAATTTAAATTTTTAACTTTTTTCATAAGTTCTTTTATTTCTGTATTTTCTTTATTATAATCTTTGAATATTAATTTCTGATCTATTCTAGTTGTACCCATTAACTCTTCTAATTGCATGCTTACTAAAGTTCCTTCATCACCCAATTCTATTACATATTTTTCAATTATACTGGTAACTCTCATTACCATTTCCATCTTCTGCATGACTAATGCAACATCATAAATAGTTACTAAATCATTAAACTCTAAAGCATTTAAATTTGTTATAGCTTGGTCTAATACTGTCTTATATTTTTCTAGAGTTTGTATTGCCTGATTTGCCTTAGTAAATATCTTAGATATATCTTCGACCACATACTTCTCATTTCCTCTATAAACTGTTATAACATTTCTTCTTTGTGAAATTCCTATGACTATAGCACCCGTCTGTTTTGCCACTCTTTCTGCTGTTCTATGTCTTGTTCCTGTTTCTGATGTTTCTATAAAATAATCTGGTATAAGTTGCGCATTAGCAAATAGTATTTTTTTTATATCGCTACTTAAAACTATAGCTCCGTCCATTTTAGCTAATTCATATAGATATGATGGTGAATATTCTGCATTTATAGCAAATCCACCATCTACTATTTTCATTACATCTTCGTTAGTTGCAATTACAATCAATCCACCTGTCTTAGCTCTTAGTACATTGTTTAGACCTAATCTAAGCGGAGTTCCAGGAGATATCATTTTTAATGCATATAGCATATTTTTATTATCTAGAAAATTCTCCATATTTATTGATTCCTCCCAAGTACTATATTTATAGCTTGTCTTAAGTTATCTACTGGCCATATTTCTATACCTTTGGTGTCTTTTACAACATCATAATTACTTCTAGGAACTACTATCTTTTTAAATCCAAGTTTTTTACATTCAGCTATTCTCTTTTCTATAAAGCTTACTGCCCTAACTTCTCCTGTAAGACCCACTTCTCCTGTAACAGCTATATCTTCATCTATAGGTATATTTCTAAAACTAGATGCTACAGAAATAGCTATGCCTAAATCAATTGAAGGTTCATTTATCTTTATTCCTCCAACTATGTTTATATAGACATCTTGATTTTGTATTTGCAATCCAACACGTTTTTCTAATACTGCTAATAACATACCTACTCTATTATAGTCTACTCCTGTAGAGGTTCTTTTTGGTATACCAAAACTTGTAGGCGAAACTAGTGCCTGTAATTCAAGTAACATTGGTCTCGTACCTTCTACAGTAGATATTATTACTGAACCTGCTACATCTTTTGGTTTTTCAGATATCAAAATTTTAGATGGATTATCAAGCTCTACTAATCCTAAATCTCTCATTTCAAATACTCCAAGTTCATTTGTTGAGCCAAATCTATTTTTAACAGCTCTTACTAATCTATAAGTATTATATCTTTCACCTTCAAAATATAGAACAGTATCAACCATATGCTCTAATAATTTTGGTCCTGCTAGTGAACCTTCTTTTGTCACATGACCAACTATGAATGTTGAAATACCCATTTTCTTAGAAATTTTCATGAATTTTGAAGTACCTTCTTTAATTTGGCTGACAGTTCCTGGTGCCGAGGATATTTCTGGACTAAAGACAGTTTGAATTGAGTCTAGAATTATTAATTCTGGATTTACACTTTCTAAATAAGATTCAATTATACTTAAATTGTTTTCAGCAAATATATATAAATTTTCTGAGTTAATTCCTAATCTTTTAGCTCTCATTTTTATTTGAGATTCTGATTCTTCCCCAGTTATATATAAAACAGTTTTTCCTAAATTCGCAACATTACTAGAAACTTGTATTAAAAGTGTTGACTTACCTATACCAGGGTCTCCACCAACAAGTACTAAAGAGCCTTTAACTATACCGCCTCCTAGTACTCTATCTAATTCATTTATATCTGTTGTAAATCTCTCTTCTTCTTTGCTTTCTATTGAATTTATGCTAACTGGTTTAGATGAAGATTTATCTATTATAAAGACCTCTTTTTTGGTGCTTTTTTGGTCTACTTCTTCTACAAATGTGTTCCACTTTGTACACTCAGGACATTTTCCCAGCCATTTAGCTGTTTCATATCCACAAGATTGACATACATATTTTGTTTTTATTTTTGCCATACTTTTATCATCCTTAATTTATTATTCTATACTATAATTTTAGCATATGTGAAAGACAATATGTAAAGATTAAATAAAATAATTAAGGGCAATGAATTATTATAGATTCATTGCCCTTAAAATTCTGTTTAATCTCTAAAACTTGTATATGCAAGATTTTAAAATGCAACTCTATTAAATTATTTAGTTTCAAAAACTATTTTGTCATCTTTTACCTTTGCTACTACAGTGCTTCCCTTTTTAACATCACCCTTTAAGATTGCTTCAGATAATTCATCTTCTAAATCTTTTTGTAAAGCTCTTTTAAGAGGTCTTGCTCCATATTCTAAATCAAATCCAGATTTAGAAATTAATTTAACAGCTTCGTCACTCATTTCTAATTTTATATCCATTTCTTTTAGTCTTTCTTGTAATTTAGCCACCATTAAAAGTATTATTTTTGATATGTGATTTTCATTTAATGAATGGAAAACAATTATATCATCTATTCTGTTCAAAAACTCGGGTCTGAATCTCTGTTTTAATTCACCCATTATATTTTCTTTCATTTTTTCATATTGAGACTTTTCTTCTTCGTCTCCTTTAGCAATACTAAAACCTAAAGTTTTTTGTCTGCCAATCGTAGATGCTCCGACATTTGATGTCATTATTATGATAGTATTCTTAAAATCTACAGTTCTTCCTTTTGAGTCAGTCAATCTACCATCATCTAAAATTTGTAACAAAATATTAAATACATCTGGGTGAGCTTTTTCTATCTCATCAAATAAAATAACTGAATATGGATTTCTTCTTACTTTCTCAGTTAATTGACCACCTTCATCATGACCAACATAACCTGGAGGCGAACCTATCATTCTTGATACAGCATGTTTTTCCATATATTCAGACATATCTATTCTTATTATTTGATTTTCATCTCCAAACTGTACTTCTGCCAATGCCTTAGATAATTCTGTTTTACCGACTCCTGTAGGACCTAAAAATAAAAATGAACCAATTGGTCTATTAGGGTCTTTAAGACCTGCTCTTGACCTTCTTATTGCCTTTGAGATAGATTTTACTGCTTGTTCTTGCCCTATTACTCTATTGTGTAATATTTCTTCAAGTCTTAGAAGTCTATCAGCTTCTTCTTCAAGAATTTTATTAACAGGTATCCCTGTCCATAAGCCAACTACTTCAGCAATAACTTCTCCATCAACTAAATCAGAATGTTTAGATGATTTATTCCATCTTTCTCTTACGTCTTCTAATTGTTTTTTAAGTAGACCTTGTTCATCTCTTATTTTTGCTGCTTTCTCAAAGTCTTGACATCTCACTGCTTCTTCTTTTTCTTTGTCTATGTTTTCTATTTCTAGTTCTAATTTCTTTATTTCTGAAGGAGGTGTATTTTCCTTTAATCTTACTTTTGATGCAGCTTCATCAATCAAGTCTATCGCTTTATCTGGTAGATATCTGTCTGATATATATCTAGTTGATAATTCTACAGCTGATTTTATAGCATCGTCAGTTATTTTAACTTTGTGATGAGCTTCATATTTATCTCTTAATCCTTCTAATATTTTTATTGAGTCTTCTTTACTTGGTTCATCCACCATAACTGGTTGGAATCTTCTTTCTAATGCAGAATCTTTTTCAACGTGCTTTCTATATTCATCAATTGTTGTTGCACCTATAACTTGTATTTCTCCTCTTGCTAAAGCTGGCTTTAATATATTTGATGCATCTATAGAACCTTCTCCTGTAGAGCCAGCTCCTATTATTGTATGCATTTCATCTATAAATAAAATTATATTTCCATTTTTAATAACTTCATCTACAACTTCTTTGATTCTCTCTTCAAATTCTCCTCTATACTTAGCACCAGCTAATAATGAACCCATCTCTAAAGAATATAAAGTTTTATTTTTTAACGTTTCTGGAACATTTCCTAGGGCTATATTTGTTGCTAAACCTTCAGCTATAGCTGTTTTACCTACTCCTGGGTCTCCTATTAATACTGGATTATTTTTTGTTCTTCTACTTAGTATTTGTATTACTCTTTGTATTTCTTTCTCTCTACCTATTACAGGGTCTATTTTATTCTGTTTTGCATATAGTGTAAGATTTCTTCCATACTTATCAAGCACCTTTGACTCTACTTGATTCTGGTTGCCCGTGTAACTATTTTCTGGTTTATATTGATTTTTATCACTAATACCCATCATATCAATTGTTAATTGGGCAAGAGTTCTATCATTTACTCCTGCATAATTTAAAATCTTATTAGCAATTCCTTCTCCTTCTTGAATAATAGATAATAGTATATGTTCAGTCCCAATATAATTTGTTTTTAATTTGTTTGCAAACATACCTGACAGTTCAAGTATCTGTTTACTTCTTGGGCTTAATACTATGTCTTCTGGAATTCCGTCTCCTTTACCTTCCATATCAATTATTTTACCTTCTAAATAAGCCTCTGTAAATCCAACTTTACTTAGAACTTTAGCAGCTATACCTTCTTCTTCTCTTAAAAGACCTAAAAGTATATGTTCACTCCCAACAATATTATGCCCTAAGGCTTTGGCAGATTCAAATGCTAAATCAATTGCCTTCTTAGCTCTTTGTGTAAATCTATTGAAGTTCATAATTCATCCCTCCTCTTAATTTCTCCAAAGTTTCTCTAATGTATGTTGCTCTATTTATATCTCTATTCTCAACATCATCACTCTTATACATTATTGACTGATGTGCTGGTTGTATACCTATCATAAGTTGTTCTATCGCCTTTAAATCTAGTTTATCTATATAGTTCATTTCTATCCCCATTTTTATATTTGATAGATGGCTCATAGCCTCTGAACTACTCATTACTCTTGAGTTCTCAAGTGTTCCTATTGACCTAAATATTTTATCTTCTAATTTTATACCCAATTTTTTTTGCAATATTTCTCTGGCTTTTATTTCTTTTGATATTGCATCTTTTGTAAGACCACTTACATTCTCTATAATATTAGACTCTGTTCTTCCAAGTGTAAGTTGATTGGATATTTGATATATGTTTCCTAATGCTTCTGTTCGTTCTCCATATATACCTCTTATAGCTATGCCTATTTGTGAGGATATTTTATAAAGTTCATCCATATATCCCAATTGACTTAATGCTGGTAAATGCATCATCACAGAAGCTCTCATTCCTGTTCCTGTATTAGTTGGGCAAGATGTAAGATAACCTAACTTTGTGCTGAATGCATATTCTAAACTTGATTCTAACAAATCATCTATCTCATTTGCTATGTTATATACACATTCTAAATTTAAATCATCACACATAGTTTGTATTCTTATATGGTCTTCTTCATTTATCATTATGCTTACAGTTTTATCTTTTTTTACTATAACTGCACTTTTATCATTCTCTGCTAAATCTGGGCTTATTATATGTTCTTCAACCATAAGCATTTTCTTAGATTTATCTAAATCTTCAATTTTATAAAAATCAAATTCTTCTTTTTGCTCTAAACTAGAATTCATAAATACATTTTTTACTTTTTCTATTATTTCCATAGCACTTTCTTTATCTAATCTATTTGGAAAAGGATAATTATTTAGGTTTCTAGCTAGCCTAACTCTTGATTTCATGACTATGTTCTCTCTCATAATATCACTCCAATCTTAGTCAATAGAACCTTTTAAATATTTAATTTTATCTCTAAATTGAGCAGCCAATTCATACTCTTCATTTTTTATAGCTCTATCTAAATCTTCTTTTAATTCTTTAATCTCATTTTCTACACTTATCTTGTAAAAAGATTTTTTAGGTGCCTTACCTGTATGCTCTATGTGTCCATGTATATTTTGGAGCATTGGATTTACTTGGCTACTGAATGCATTGTAGCATTCACTGCATCCAAACCTTCCATTATTCTTAAATTCGCTATAAGTCATATTACAATTTGGACAAACTAACTTCTCTTCAAGTTCTTTTTTAGGTTGAAATCCTAAGTTAGAAAATATATCCATCATTGAAAAAGGCATATCTAAATTAAAATTCATTTCTGTGTTCTCTTTTGCACATTCACTACATAGGTACATTTCTGTCTTTTCTCCATTGACTATCTTATTATAATATACGGATGCTTTATTCTTATTACATTTTTGACATAGCATAAATTATCACTCCTCTATACTAAATAATCCTATTATTATATTCTTTAGAATATTAGACCTTACCTTCTCTTTTAATTCATATACTGGCATACATAATGATTTATCATCTATTGCATATAATATTAATTTTAGTTCTCTTTCACTAATTAAGCCTGACTCTCTCAAACTTTCCAATAATTCTTTTGCTTTTTTATATGATATTTGACTTCCTATTTTTTCATTTAATAATTCTCTAATATGTCCATCTTTACTTTTTCGTATTTTTTCTATTTGAACATATCCTCCGCCACCTTTTTTACTTTCAATATAATACCCTTTATCTATTGTAAATCTTGTTGTTAAGACATAATTTATTTGTGATGGTGCACAACTAAACAAGTTTGCTAGTTCATTTCTTTGAATTTGTATGCTATTATCCTCTTCCATCAAATCTTTAATAAATTTTTCAATTATATCTGTCATAGTTGCCATTAATATCACCACACGCCTTTAAATTTTTGACTTTCTTTGACTACTATTTTACACCTATTATTTAAATTTTTAAAGCCCTAAATTACATAATTTTATATTTTTTATAACAATTTAAATATGAATTTATCTCTTTATCAATCATAAAGTTTTATTCATTACATTTATGATAACCAAACATTAAAATTTTGATTTATTATTAAATATTTTATATTTTAGATATACCTTCTCACCTTTATTATTAAACATTTCTAAAAAATAATAATAATAAAATACAAAAACTAGGTATATGCTTACCTAAAATAAACTTATACCTAGTTCAAATCCTAAAAATATTTTTAATAGTATACTATTAATTATTTATTATTCTATTTTACCTATTATTTTGCAGTAGCTAACCCAATTATTTTTTCTGCAAATTGTGATGGTACCTCTCCATATTTTGCTAATTCCATTTCAAAGTATCCTCTACCTTGTGTCATTGCTCTTAAATCTATTGCATATTTAAATGTCTCTGCCTGTGGAGCTTCTGCAAATATTATTTGTTTCCCTTTATTATCTGGCTCCATTCCAAATATTTTGCCTCTTCTCTTATTTATATCACCCATAACATCTCCCATATATTCTTCTGGTACAGTTATCTTCAGCTTCATTATAGGTTCTAGTAGTATTGGATGTGCTTCTTCCATACCTTTTTTAAAGGCGGCACTCGCTGCCATCTTGAAAGCCATTTCAGAAGAGTCTACATCATGATATGAACCATCATAAAGTGTAGCCTTTATATTTGTAACAGGATAACCAGCTAATACACCTTTTTGCATAGAGTCTTTTAGACCTTTTTCAACTGCAGGTATATATTGTTTTGGTACAGACCCACCAAATATTTCTTCTGTAAATTCAAAATCAGATTCACATCTTTCAAATCTTATTTTTACATCTCCATATTGACCATGACCACCTGATTGCTTTTTATGTTTTCCTTGTACATCTGCTGTTCCTTTTATAGTTTCTCTATAAGGAACTTTAAGGTCATTTAATTCAACATCAACACCAAATTTATCTTTCATTTTATTTTTAATTGTTTTTATATGAAGTTCTCCTTGTCCTCCTAAAAGGGCTTGTTTTGTCTCTGTATTTCTATAAGAATGTAATGTAGGGTCTTCTTCTACTAGTTTATTTAATACAGATGCTACTTTTTCTTCATCACCTTTATTCTTAGGTGTTACTGCATAGTATATCTGTGGTTTAGGGAAATCTATATTTTCTAAAGCTTCTGCATCTTTATCTGTAGATATAGTGTCTCCTGTTTTTAGAGAATTAATTTTAGTTACAACTACTATATCTCCAGCTTTAGCTTTTTCTACTTCCACTAATTCACTATTTTTTAATGTATATATATTAGCTATCTTTTCCTTTACACTTTTATTTATATTAAAGACATCTTTATCTTTAGAAAGTACACCTTCAGTAATCTTTATATATGACATTTTACCAACAAATGGGTCAACCATAGTCTTAAATACTAATCCTCTAAATGGTTTGCTTTCTTCTGTAAAAATAGGTTCTAGGTAATTTGATATAGTATCTAATATTTCTTTTGTTCCTATATTATTTATAGTTGAACCACATATTACAGGTATAATATCACCTCTTTGTATCCCTATAACAATACCTTTTTGTATTTCTTCTGTAGTTAACTCTTCACCATTAAAATATTTATCTAATATTTGGTCATCTGTTTCTGCTATAAGTTCCATTAATGCTTCTTTAACACTCATAGCTTGTTCCTTGAATTCACCTTCTAAATCATCTATGTTTTCAAATACATTATGTAACTTTACAAAGTTTTTATCTTTATATATAGGACTTATCATAGGAACTATCTTATTGTTGTACTTTTCTCTTAACATTGCTATTGCGTCTTTATATCTTGCTTTTTCATTATCTATTTTATTTATAAACATTATCTTAGGAATACTCTCAGTTAGTTCCAATGATTTCTCTGTACCAACTTGAATAGGTGCTGTTGCATCTATTACTATTATTGCTGCATCACTTGCTCTAAGAGATGATACAACGTCTCCGCTAAAGTCAAAATATCCTGGGGTATCCAATAAGTTAAACTTATAATCATTATACTCTATAGGTATTAATCCCATACTATAAGTCATATTTACCTTGTCTGTTAATTTAGGTATCTTATTAGTGTTTGCTGTGTAAGCTATAGTTTCGATTAGATTTGTTTTTCCACATCCGCTATGTCCTAATACCGCTACATTTCTCAACATTTTACTATCATAAACCTTCATATAAGCACCCACCTTTTAAATTTATGTATTTTCTCTTAGCTGTTATTTCCTAAGAAATAGTCCAGAAAATGTTTATTATTTTTAGAATTTTTAGATAACATTTTCCTTACTAGCTTTATTTCTACATATGGATGTAATTTTCCTCTTTTTTTTAACAAAAATTTAATTTAAATAAATAAAAACACTCTAAAACATTTTTTATTAAATGTTTTAGAGTGTTTTTTTAATTATCTTAATTCAATTATTTCATTATCATTAATAATTGTTTATCTTCAACCATATCATCTTCTTTTACTTTGATTGACTTAATTACTCCATCAGTCTTAGCAACTATTATAGTCTCCATTTTCATAGCTTCTATAACTATTAGTGGTTGATTAGCTTTTACTTCATCTTCTTCTTTAACCATTATTTTTATAACTTTTCCTGGTATACTTGCTCCAATTTGAAGAGGGTCATTCATATCAGCTTTCTCAACATTATGAATTTTACCAGAGAAGTTTCTATCTTTTATTTCTACTTCTCTAACCATTCCATTCAATTCAAATCCTATAGTTCTAAATCCATTTTCCTTAACTTCACCGATTTCAACTAATCTTATTGTTAATACTTTACCTTCTTCTATCTCTACTTCACATTCTTCATTTTTATTTAAGCCATAGAAGAATACATCACTTTCAAGTTTAGATATATCATTATAGTGTTGTAAATGTTTGATATAATCCTCATAAACTTTTGGATATAAAGCATAACTTATAACATTTCTTATATTAGCATTTATGTCATATTTTTCATCTAGATATTTAGCTATTTCATCAAAATCTTCTGCTGGTAATAATGAACCAGGTCTTACTGTAATAGCTTCTTCGCCTTTTAAAACTACTTCTTGTAAATCTTTTGGTATTCCACCTTCTGGTTGACCAATCATACCTTTACAGTAGTCCACAACAGAATCTGGGAATGATAAGTTTTTACCTTCTTCAATTATATTGTCTTTATCTAATTTATTTTTAGTCATAAAGATAGCTAAGTCTCCTACAACCTTTGAAGATGGAGTTACTTTTATTATATCCCCTACAACTTCATTAGCTTCTTTATATTTTTCTTTAACTTCGTCAAATCTATTAACTAATCCTAAACTATCAGCTTGAGGTTTTAAGTTTGTATATTGACCACCTGGTATTTCAAAATTATATATTTCTGCACAAGAGTTAGTTAAGTCACTTTCAAATTTGCTATAAACTTTTCTTAAGTCCTTATAATATTTTCCTAACTCATCATATCCAAATAAATCTATACCTGTATCTCTTTCTGTATTTTTAAGAGCCTCTACTATAGCATTAAGTGATGGTTGACTTGTAAGTCCTGCCATAGATTCTAATGCAGCATCAATTATATCTACTCCAGCTTCTGATGCCATTAAACAAGTTGCTACACCATTTCCACTTGTATCATGAGTGTGTAAATGTATTGGTGCTTTTATATTTTTCTTTAACTCTTTAACTAGAGTGTAAGCTGAATATGGTTTAAGAAGTCCTGACATATCTTTTATTGCTATTATATCTGCTCCTAAACTTTCTAATTCTTGTGCCATCTTAATATAATATTCTAGATTATATTTAGTTTTAGTTTTATCTAGTATATCACCTGTATAACACATAGTTGCTTCAACAATTTTTCCAGTTTCTAAAGCTGTATTTATAGATGGCTTCATATTTTCAACCCAGTTTAATGAGTCAAATATTCTAAATACATCTATACCTTGTTTAGCAGATTCTTTTGTAAATTCTTCTATTACATTATCTGGATAATTTTTATATCCAACTCCATTTGATGCTCTAAGCAACATTTGGAACATTATACTTGGTATTTCTTCTCTTAGCTTTTGTAATCTACGCCAAGGTGATTCTTTTAAAAATCTATATGCAACATCATAAGTAGCTCCACCCCACATTTCAAGTGAGAATAAATCTTTTTGATATTTTTCTGTTGGCTGAGCAGCTTTTAATAAATCATATGTTCTTATTCTTGTTGCTAATAATGATTGATGTGCATCTCTCATTGTTGTATCTGTTAGCAATAATTTCTTATCATTTTTTATCTTTTCTATATATGCAGATTTACCTAACTTATCAAAAAGTATTTTACTTCCTTCTGCCTTTGAGCCATCTTTATCCATTCTTGGGTCATGTAATGCATCAAATAATGGTTTTTCTTTACAAGCATTATCATTTACAATTACATCCCCTATGAATTGAAGTAATTTTGTTCCTCTGTCTTTACTTTCTGTTATTTCAAATAAATCTGGATTTTCATCTATAAACTTAGTGCTACATTTACCATTTGAGAATATAGGATTATTTAAAACATTAACTAAGAATCCTACATTAGTTTTAACTCCTCTAACTCTAAGCTCTTTTACTGATCTTATAGTTTTATTTATTGCTCCTTGGAATGTTCTATCCCAAGAAATTGTTTTAACTAGTAAACTATCATAGTGAGGACTTATATTTGCACCTGTAAATCCATTTCCACCATCTAGTCTTATACCAAATCCTGAACCAGTTCTATACACTTGAATTTTCCCTGTATCAGGCATGAATTTATTCTTAGGGTCTTCTGTAGTTATTCTACATTGAATAGAATACCCTCTTATTTCTACATCATCTTGTGATTTTATATTGATTTCTTCACTATCTAAACTATAACCTTGAGCTATTAGTATTTGACTTTGAACTATATCTATTCCTGTAACCATCTCTGTTACAGTATGTTCAACCTGTACTCTTGTGTTCATCTCTATAAAATAATGTCCGCCATTTGCATCTACTAAGAATTCTAATGTTCCTGCATTAGCATAGCCTACATGCTTTGATAATTTGACTGCATCTTCACATATTTCTTGTCTTACTTTATCATCTAATGAAAAAGCTGGTGCATATTCTATTATTTTTTGATGTCTTCTTTGAACTGAACAGTCTCTTTCGTACAAGTGAACTATATTTCCATAGTTATCTCCTAATATTTGAACTTCTATATGTTTTGGATCAGCTATATATTTTTCTATAAATATGATATCCTCTCCAAAAGCTTTTCTTGATTCGCTACAAGCAGTTTCATATTCAATCTCTAAGTCTTCTTCGCGGTGTACAATTCTCATCCCTCTACCGCCACCACCATTAGATGCTTTTATCATAACAGGATAACCTATTTTATTTGCAACTTCTTTTGCTTCTTCAGTACTCTTTATTGCTTTTTCTACACCTGGTATAGTTTGAACATTAACTTCTTTTGCGATTTTCTTAGAGTTTATCTTATCTCCCATCATATTCATTACTTTAGATGATGGCCCTATAAAAGTAATTCCATTCTCTTCACATTTACGAGCAAACTCTGCATTCTCTGCTAGAAAACCATATCCTGGATGTATCGCGTCAACTTTTTTTCTCTTCGCCAAGTCAATTATCCCATCCATGTCTAGATACGCATCTATTGGCCCTTTGCCTTCCCCTATCAAATATGATTCGTCTGCTTTTGTTCTAAATAATCCATATTTATCTTCTTTACTATATATACCAACACTTTTTATCCCCAATTCTGAACAGGCTCTAAATATTCTTATAGCTATTTCGCCTCTATTAGCTACTAGTATTTTATTAAACTTTTTAAGCATACTCTATTCTTCTCCTTTATTGTTTGTGTAATATTAAAGATTATAGACTAAAATACTTTATTTTTGAAGATGTTTAAGCAAGTTCCTTAATTAATAAGATAAATTTATAAATATAAGTAATTTTTAGACTGTGTAAACTCAATTTACCTCACTAAAATTAAGGCATTTTTTATGGAATTTCAGGCAAATTTATGTGAAAATTTCTACAATTGACTTGATTTTATACTGTTTTTTCTTATGTTTACATAATTATTTTCATCTTTACGTAAGATTTTATATATTTTTTTAATATCGTTCATACCCTAATCTATTTGTCTAGATACCCTCTTCACTACATCTGAAAGTTTTAAATGACCTAAATCCGCATAAGCTATAGCCAAGATTATTTTTACGACTCCATCTACCTCATCTAATTTATATGCTCTAGCATTTATTATTGTGTATTTTGGCATAAATTCTTCTAAATCTAGTGCAAGTTCATCAGATAAAGTCATATATTCATCAAATTTTTCTTCATCAGATAAGTTAACAGAATCATATTGTTCGCTTATAATAGTATCTAAGTAATTCAAATCTATACTCAACTGATATGCAATTACATCTTCCCTTTTTGTACTTTTACTTAAATCTTTTTCAACTTTAAATTTGCTATTTTTATCTATAGTTAATTTTAGTTCTTCGCTATCAACTATTTCATTTCCTATTATTATATACAAGTTTCTTACCTCCTAAATATAAAAACTTTTTTAATCAAAAATAAAACCTCTAGTAAAATTACTAGAGGTTTGCACTGGTGGGATTAACAGGGCTCGAACCTGTGACCCCCTGCTTGTAAGGCAGGTGCTCTCCCAGCTGAGCTATAATCCCTCGATGTTTATATGGTGCGCCCAAAGGGACTCGAACCCCTAACCTTCTGATTCGTAGTCAGACACTCTATCCAGTTGAGCTATGAGCGCATGTTTTATTGGAGGCGACACCCAGATTCGAACTGGGGATCAAGGAGTTGCAGTCCACTGCCTTACCACTTGGCTATGTCGCCACCTTTTTGGTGATCTATCCGCGACTCGAACGCGGGACACCCTGATTAAAAGTCAGGTGCTCTACCGACTGAGCTAATAGACCATATTAGTTGGGGTGGATAATGAGAGTCGAACTCACGACCTCCAGAGCCACAATCTGGCGCTCTAACCAACTGAGCTATACCCACCATGTATTCATAATTTAATGTGGTGGGCCATCAGGGACTCGAACCCCAGACCTACCGGTTATGAGCCGGGCGCTCTAACCAACTGAGCTAATGGCCCACATTAAATTTTAGTAGCGGTAATAGGAGTCGAACCTATGACCTTTCGGGTATGAACCGAACGCTCTAGCCAACTAAGCTATACCGCCATACTTTGGTGCCCAGAGGCGGAATCGAACCACCGACACGGGGATTTTCAGTCCCCTGCTCTACCGACTGAGCTATCTGGGCATCTGGCGGAGAGGGTGGGATTCGAACCCACGGCCCCTTTCGAAGTCACTGGTTTTCAAGACCAGCTCCTTAAACCACTCGGACACCTCTCCATTGGTGATCTATCCGCGACTCGAACGCGGGACACCCTGATTAAAAGTCAGGTGCTCTACCGACTGAGCTAATAGACCATGTTATTTGGCTGGGGATGCAGGACTCGAACCTACGCATACATGAGTCAAAGTCATGTGCCTTACCGACTTGGCTAATCCCCAATATATATGTGGTGAGCGCACAGGGATTCGAACCCCGGACACACGCCTTAGAAGGGCGTTGCTCTATCCAGCTGAGCTATGCACCCACATTACAATATAAACACAAAATTTGGAGCGGGAAACGAGATTCGAACTCGCGACTTCAACCTTGGCAAGGTTGCGCTCTACCACTGAACTATTCCCGCTCGTTTATTAAATTGAATAAAAAATGGTGCGGATGAAGGGAGTCGAACCCCCACGCCAATGGCGCTAGATCCTAAGTCTAGTGCGTCTGCCAATTCCGCCACATCCGCGCATTTTTTTGGTGGAGGATGGTGGATTCGAACCACCGAAGTCGATGACAACAGATTTACAGTCTGCCCCCTTTGGCCGCTCGGGAAATCCTCCGTATTAATTTTACATGGAGCTGGTGATAGGAATCGAACCTACAACCTGCTGATTACAAGTCAGCTGCTCTACCGTTGAGCCACACCAGCATTTTTTGTTTTGGCGACCTGGAAGGGGTTCGAACCCTCGACCTCCAGCGTGACAGGCTGGCATTCTAACCAACTGAACTACCAGGCCGCAAATGGTGGGACCAACAGGGCTCGAACCTGTGACCCCCTGCTTGTAAGGCAGGTGCTCTCCCAGCTGAGCTATGGTCCCATTTTTGGAGCGGGTGAAGGGGATCGAACCCTCACAGCTGGCTTGGAAGGCCAGAACTCTACCATTGAGCTACACCCGCATATTTAATTGGTGACTCGTAGGGGAATTGAACCCCTGTTACCGCCGTGAAAGGGCGGTGTCTTAACCTCTTGACCAACGAGCCATTTTAATATTTTAATGGTTGCGGAGGCAGGACTCGAACCTACGACCTTCGGGTTATGAGCCCGACGAGCTGCCAACTGCTCCACTCCGCGATATTGTTTTATAAGTGCCGAAGACCGGAATCGAACCGGTACGAGAGGTAAGTCCCGCAGGATTTTAAGTCCTGTGCGTCTGCCAGTTCCGCCACTTCGGCTTTTTTGGCTCCAAGGGTGGGGCTCGAACCCACAGCCTACCGGTTAACAGCCGGTTGCTCCACCGTTGAGCTACCTTGGAATATATTGGAGGCGACACCCAGATTCGAACTGGGGATCAAGGAGTTGCAGTCCACTGCCTTACCACTTGGCTATGTCGCCGCCTTTTGGTGATCTATCCGCGACTCGAACGCGGGACACCCTGATTAAAAGTCAGGTGCTCTACCGACTGAGCTAATAGACCATATTAGTTGGGGTGGATAATGAGAGTCGAACTCACGACCTCCAGAGCCACAATCTGGCGCTCTAACCAACTGAGCTATACCCACCTTAATTGGTCGAGGTGAAGGGACTCGAACCCCCGGCCCCATGGTCCCAAACCATGTGCGCTACCAAACTGCGCTACACCTCGAAGTTATTTGCTTAATTTAATGTGGTGGGCCATCAGGGACTCGAACCCCAGACCTACCGGTTATGAGCCGGGCGCTCTAACCAACTGAGCTAATGGCCCACATTAAATTTTAGTAGCGGTAATAGGAGTCGAACCTATGACCTTTCGGGTATGAACCGAACGCTCTAGCCAACTAAGCTATACCGCCATATTTTGGTGCCCAGAGGCGGAATCGAACCACCGACACGGGGATTTTCAGTCCCCTGCTCTACCGACTGAGCTATCTGGGCATTTGGCGGAGAGGGTGGGATTCGAACCCACGGCCCCTTTCGAAGTCACTGGTTTTCAAGACCAGCTCCTTAAACCACTCGGACACCTCTCCATATTCTACTTCACAATGATTCATCCGAGGATCGAACTCGGGACACCCTGATTAAGAGTCAGGTGCTCTGCCAGCTGAGCTAATGAACCTAATTTTAATGGCTGGGGATGCAGGACTCGAACCTACGCATACATGAGTCAAAGTCATGTGCCTTACCGACTTGGCTAATCCCCAATATATGTGGTGAGCGCACAGGGATTCGAACCCCGGACACACGCCTTAGAAGGGCGTTGCTCTATCCAGCTGAGCTATGCACCCACAATTATATATGTACAAATTAAATAAAAATGGTGCGGATGAAGGGAGTCGAACCCCCACGCCAATGGCGCTAGATCCTAAGTCTAGTGCGTCTGCCAATTCCGCCACATCCGCGCATTTTTTTTGGTGGAGGATGGTGGATTCGAACCACCGAAGTCGATGACAACAGATTTACAGTCTGCCCCCTTTGGCCGCTCGGGAAATCCTCCGTATTAATTTTACATGGAGCTGGTGATAGGAATCGAACCTACAACCTGCTGATTACAAGTCAGCTGCTCTACCGTTGAGCCACACCAGCATTTTTTGTTTTGGCGACCTGGAAGGGGTTCGAACCCTCGACCTCCAGCGTGACAGGCTGGCATTCTAACCAACTGAACTACCAGGCCGCAAATGGTGGGACCAACAGGGCTCGAACCTGTGACCCCCTGCTTGTAAGGCAGGTGCTCTCCCAGCTGAGCTATGGTCCCATTTTTGGAGCGGGTGAAGGGGATCGAACCCTCACAGCTGGCTTGGAAGGCCAGAACTCTACCATTGAGCTACACCCGCATATTTAATTGGTGACTCGTAGGGGAATTGAACCCCTGTTACCGCCGTGAAAGGGCGGTGTCTTAACCTCTTGACCAACGAGCCATTTTAATATTTTAATGGTTGCGGAGGCAGGACTCGAACCTACGACCTTCGGGTTATGAGCCCGACGAGCTGCCAACTGCTCCACTCCGCGATATTGTTTTATAAGTGCCGAAGACCGGAATCGAACCGGTACGAGAGGTAAGTCCCGCAGGATTTTAAGTCCTGTGCGTCTGCCAGTTCCGCCACTTCGGCTTTTTTGGCTCCAAGGGTGGGGCTCGAACCCACAGCCTACCGGTTAACAGCCGGTTGCTCCACCGTTGAGCTACCTTGGAATATCCACGTGGCTATGTCCTACTCTCCCAGGCAGTTTCCCACCAAGTACCATCAGCGCTAAAGAGCTTAACTTCTGTGTTCGGAATGGGAACAGGTGTATCCTCTTTGCTATTATAACCACATATTGCCTATTTATAAGACAAGTATTATATTAACATCTTTATTTTTAAATGTCAATAGTTTTAAAGTACTAAATAGTAATTGTTTTTTATGATATATACCATATTAATTGAAGTTAGTACTTTACATAGAGTTAACACTCTAAAAACTACACATATATTTTACTGAATGAACATCAAATAATTTGGTCAAGTCCTCGACCTATTAGTATCGATAAGCTAAATACATTGCTGCACTTACACCTTCGACCTATCAACCAGATAGTCTTTCTGGGGTCTTACCCTTGCGGTGGGAAATCTTATCTTGAAGTTGGCTTCGCGCTTAGATGCTTTCAGCGCTTATCCATTCCGTACATAGCTACCCAGCCATGCCCTTGGCAGAACAACTGGTACACCAGAGGTACGTCCATCCCGGTCCTCTCGTACTAAGGACAGGTCTTCTCAAATTTCCTACGCCTGCGACGGATAGGGACCGAACTGTCTCACGACGTTCTGAACCCAGCTCGCGTACCACTTTAATGGGCGAACAGCCCAACCCTTGGGACCTACTACAGCCCCAGGATGTGATGAGCCGACATCGAGGTGCCAAACCTCCCCGTCGATGTGGACTCTTGGGGGAGATAAGCCTGTTATCCCCAGGGTAGCTTTTATCCGTTGAGCGATGGCCCTTCCACGCAGAACCACCGGATCACTAAGTCCGATTTTCATCCTTGCTCGACCTGTATGTCTTGCAATCAAGCTCTCTTTTGCCTTTACACTCTACGTACGATTTCCGACCGTACTGAGAGAACCTTTGAGCGCCTCCGTTACCTTTTGGGAGGCGACCGCCCCAGTCAAACTGCCCACCTGACAGTGTCCCAAGACCAGATTCATGGCCTATGGTTAGAGTCCCAGTACTACAAGGGTGGTATCCCAAGGATGGCTCCGCCAAAACTGGCGTCCTGGTTTCAAAGCCTCCCACCTATCCTGTACATGTAGTACCAAGACCCAATGTCAAGCTACAGTAAAGCTCCATGGGGTCTTTCCGTCCTGTCGCAGGTATCCGGCATCTTCACCGGAATTACAATTTCACCGAGTCTGTTGTTGAGACAGTGCCCAAATCGTTACGCCTTTCGTGCGGGTCGGAACTTACCCGACAAGGAATTTCGCTACCTTAGGACCGTTATAGTTACGGCCGCCGTTTACTGGGGCTTAAGTTCACTGCTTCGATTGCTCTAACAGATCCCCTTAACCTTCCAGCACCGGGCAGGCGTCAGCTCCTATACATCGTCTTGCGACTTAGCAGAAACCTATGTTTTTGGTAAACAGTCGCTTGGGCCTATTCTCTGCGGCCACCGGATGGTGGCACCCCTTATCCCTAAGTTACGGGGTCATTTTGCCGAGTTCCTTAACAACAGTTCTCTCGCGGGCCTTAGGATACTCTCCTCACCCACCTGTGTCGGTTTGCGGTACGGGTACCTTTAACCTCGATAGAGACTTTTCTTGACAGTGTGAAATCAGCTACTTCGCTACTAAATTTCGCTCCCCATCACATCCCAGCATTATCAAAGCGGATTTACCTACTCTGACTGCCTCAATGCTTGGGCACACATAACCAACAGTGTGCTTAGCTTATCCTACTGTGTCATCCCATCTCTCAAACGGTTATCGGTAGTACAGGAATATCAACCTGTTGTCCATCACCTACGCCTTTCGGCCTCAGCTTAGGTCCCGACTAACCCAGGGCGGACGAACCTTCCCCTGGAAACCTTGGGTTTACGGCCTGTGGGATTCTCACCCACATCTCGCTACTCATGCCAACATTCTCACTCCCATACTGTCCACATGTCCTTACGGTCATGCTTCAACCCGTATGGGAAGCTCCCCTACCCATCATAATGATGCCGTAGCTTCGGTAGTAAGTTTTAGCCCCGGAAATCTTCGGCGCAGGATCACTCGACCAGTGAGCTATTACGCACTCTTTGAATGAGTGGCTGCTTCTAAGCCAACATCCTGGTTGTCTGTGCAATCCCACATCCTTTACCACTTAACTTACATTTAGGGACCTTAGCTGACGATCTGGGCTGTTGCCCTTTCGACTATGAATCTTATCACCCACAGTCTGACTCCCAAGTATAAGATGACGGCATTCGGAGTTTGATAGTCTTCGGTAGGTGCAATACCCCCTAGGACATTCAGTGCTCTACCTCCGTATCTCTCACCTTGAGGCTAGCCCTAAAGCTATTTCGGGGAGAACCAGCTATCTCCGGGCTCGATTGGAATTTCACCGCTACCCACAAGTCATCCCCGAGCTTTTCAACGCTCGTGGGTTCGGACCTCCACGAAATTTTACTTTCGCTTCATCCTGCTCATGGGTAGGTCGCCCGGTTTCGGGTCTACGTCAAGTAACTGAACGCTCAGTTAAAACTCGCTTTCGCTACGGCTCCACACCTTAAGTGCTTAACCTTGCTACTTAACGTAACTCGTTGGCCCGTTCTACAAAAAGTACGCGGTCACACAAGAAATGTGCTTCCACAGCTTGTAAGTGCAGGGTTTCAGGTTCTATTTCACTCCCCTCCCGGGGTTCTTTTCACCTTTCCCTCACGGTACTATACGCTATCGGTCACTAGGTAGTATTTAGCCTTGGAGGGTGGTCCCTCCTGCTTCCCACAGGGTTTCACGTGTCCCGTGGTACTCTGGATCATATCTGAAGTCTTCTCGTTTAACATACAGGACTATTACCTTCTGTGGTGGGTCTTTCCAAACCTCTTCAATTACGATACCTCTTCGTTATGATATGTCCGCAACCCCAATAAAGAAAACTTTATTGGTTTGGGCTATTCCGCGTTCGCTCGCCGCTACTTACGGAATCGAATTTCTTTCTCTTCCTTCAGGTACTTAGATGTTTCAGTTCCCTGAGTTCCCCTCATTAAGCTATGTATTCACTTAATGATACTTAGACATTACTCTAAGTGAGTTTCCTCATTCGGAAATCTTCGGATCAAAGTTTACGTGCAACTCCCCGAAGCTTATCGCAGCTTATCACGTCCTTCATCGGCTCCTAGTGCCAAGGCATCCGCCCTGCACCCTTAATAACTTGACCAGTTAAAAAGGTTTGATAGATTAAAGTCTATCAACTTGATAATTTTAAAAAGTTATCAGCTTTATATATTACAAATTAGATGTCATATCACTAAATATATATGCAGTTTTCAAAGTGCTAACGCACAGCGCCAACGGATAAATCCCGTTGCTTAAAGTGCTAACGCACGTCGCCAACAAACAAACTTCGCATGCGCTCAGTTTATTCTGTTGCTTAAAGTGCTAATTTTGAGTATTCGTAAAAACGAACCCTCAAAATTAAACAGTAGGTAATTCTCCTTAGAAAGGAGGTGATCCAGCCGCACCTTCCGATACGGCTACCTTGTTACGACTTCACCCCAGTTATTGATTCCACCTTCGACGACTTCTTCCAAAAGGTTAGATAATCGGCTTCGGGCGTCTCCAACTCCCGTGGTGTGACGGGCGGTGTGTACAAGACCCGGGAACGCATTCACCGCAGCATTCTGATCTGCGATTACTAGTAACTCCAGCTTCATGTAGGCGAGTTTCAGCCTACAATCCGAACTGAGAGTAGCTTTAAGGGATTAGCTCCACCTTACGGCTTGGCAACCCTCTGTACTACCCATTGTAGCACGTGTGTAGCCCTAAGCATAAGGGGCATGATGATTTGACGTCATCCCCACCTTCCTCCAGGTTATCCCTGGCAGTCTCTCTAGAGTGCCCAACTTAATGATGGCAACTAAAGACAAGGGTTGCGCTCGTTGCGGGACTTAACCCAACATCTCACGACACGAGCTGACGACAACCATGCACCACCTGTCACCAATGTCCCCGAAGGGAAGTCTCCGATTAAGGAGATGTCATTGGGATGTCAAGCTTAGGTAAGGTTCTTCGCGTTGCTTCGAATTAAACCACATGCTCCGCTACTTGTGCGGGTCCCCGTCAATTCCTTTGAGTTTCACTCTTGCGAGCGTACTTCCCAGGCGGAGTACTTAATGCGTTAGCTGCGGCACCGAGGGGGGTAACCCCCGACACCTAGTACTCATCGTTTACAGCGTGGACTACCAGGGTATCTAATCCTGTTTGCTCCCCACGCTTTCGTGCCTCAGCGTCAGTTACAGTCCAGAGAGCCGCCTTCGCAACTGGTGTTCCTCCTAATATCTACGCATTTCACCGCTACACTAGGAATTCCACTCTCCTCTCCTGCACTCAAGTCTCCCAGTTTCAAGAGCTTACTACGGTTGAGCCGTAGCCTTTCACTCCTGACTTGAAAGACCGCCTACGCACCCTTTACGCCCAGTAAATCCGGATAACGCTAGCCCCCTACGTATTACCGCGGCTGCTGGCACGTAGTTAGCCGGGGCTTCCTCCTCAAGTACCGTCATTATCTTCCTTGAGGACAGAGTTTTACGACCCGAAGGCCTTCATCACTCACGCGGCGTTGCTGCATCAGGCTTTCGCCCATTGTGCAATATTCCCCACTGCTGCCTCCCGTAGGAGTTTGGACCGTGTCTCAGTTCCAATGTGGCCGATCACCCTCTCAGGTCGGCTACTGATCGTCGCCTTGGTAAGCCGTTACCTTACCAACTAGCTAATCAGACGCGGGTCCATCCTGTACTGGCTCACCTTTGATATTTAAGAGATGCCTCTCAAATATGTTATCCCGTATTAGCATACCTTTCGGTATGTTATCCGTGTGTACAGGGTAGGTTACCCACGCGTTACTCACCCGTCCGCCGCTCTTTACCGAAGTAAATCGCTCAACTTGCATGTGTTAGGCACGCCGCCAGCGTTCATCCTGAGCCAGGATCAAACTCTCAAATAAAAGTTTATCAGGCTCAGATACTATTGTTATCAAAATATCTGGCTTTATGGTTTGTTTCTTAATATAAATTAACCTACTGTTTAATTTTCAATGTTCGTGTTTATTTCTTTTTCCTTTTTTCAAGGACAAGTAATACTATATCACCTTTATTTATCTAAGTCAATATAATTTTTCATTTTTTTTAATTTTTTATTTATCATATATTTTTTATATTCAAATTTTTAAATTTAATACTGTTTAGAAGTGTTTATTTCATAAAACTAATATATATTCTATGCTCAATTTTCCTTTTTATTCTATAATTAAATTTTTTATTTATAATGGATATTTATAATAGCACATATTTTATAAGATTAATTTACATTTCTTTCACTTGTAATTTTTGTAATCTTGTATTAGATTAATATTAAAAAATAATTTATTAATAATTTGATTTACAATGACAATTTATATATATCAAAATATAATATCATACAAATACTATGCTACATTTTAGGAGGATTTTATTATGAGCAAAAAAGTATTAATAATGTCTGCTTCCACTGGTGGTGGACATAATAGAGCTGCTCTAGCTATTAAAGAAGAACTTACTTCCAAAACACTTGATGGAGAGCCAATTGAATGTGAAATAATAGATAGTTTAAAATTAGTTAATAACACAATGGATAAGATAATTTCAAGAGGATATGAAAAGTCTGCTATATATACCCCCAAAGCATATGGAAGTGTATATAGATTATCTGAAACGAATCTTTTATCAAAAAATGAATTTAAAGACAATTTAATAATAACATTTATGGCAAAAAAATTTAAAAAACTTATTAGAAGCACAAAGCCAGATTTGATTATAGGAACGCATCCTTTTCCAATGATTGCACTTAGTACATTGAAAAAAAACTTTAACTTACATAATAATGAATCCAATACTTATACAGAGTATTTTTATAAACATCATACAAATACTATCAATGTACCTCCACTTATTTCTGTATTAACTGATTATACTACGCATTCTACATGGATACAAAACGAAATTGATTATTATATAGTTGGTCATGAATATGTAAAAGAATTATTGGTATTTGATGGGGTTGAACCTAGTAAAATTAGAACTTTTGGAATTCCTGTTGAAAAATCATTTCTTTCTCACAGAGATAAAGAAATTGTTCTTTCTGAGTTGAATTTATCTCCTGATAAATTGACTGTTTTACTTATGGGTGGTAGTTTTGGAGCTGGAAATATAAAAGAAACATTAGATGAACTATTAGATACTGATAGAGATTTTCAGATACTTGTAATAACTGGTAGAAATGAAAGTTTAAAAGAAAAAATCGAAAAAAAACTTATGTCTCGTTCTCATAATAAAAATGTATGTGTTCTTGGATATACTAATAAAATGAATGATATTTTAGCTTCTATAGATGTCTTGGTAAGTAAACCTGGTGGTCTTACTACAACTGAAGCACTCTTAAAAGATGTGCCTATGATAGTTCCATATTATATACCTGGTCAAGAAGAAGAGAATCTAGATTTTTTATCTAATTGTGGTGCAGCACTTAGAACTACAAAAAAGTATAATTTATCAATATTATTAAAAGTTTTAATAGATGACCCAAGTAGGTTAGAAATGTTAAAAAGAAATATTAAATCAATAAGAAAATCAAATTCAGCCCAAAATATAGCTAATTTGATTTTAAGTATAATTTCTAATTAATAAAATAAATAAAATCCCTATAGTATATATTATCTATTAGGGATTTTTTATTTTCTAATTATTTAATATTAAATTGGTTCATAAAAGTCTTCTTCATAATCATACTGATAGTTTTTATAATTATTTCTGAATTCAGTATTTTTGTTTCGTACACTTTTCTTGGTTTTTTTCTTATTAGAAAAGTTTATATCATCAAAATCATCATATTTAGGTTTATCTTTTGATTTCATTTTTTTAACTCTTTTTTCTTTCATTGCATTATGTTCTTCTAAGTTCATAATTGGTTTCATGTTGCACCCCTATCAAAATTTTTAAATGATTTATACAACAAATTATACAATACAGAAGAAATTTATTCAACAAATCTAAATCAAAATTAATTTGAAATTAACACCAAAAAATTACAAAAATCGAGGTATTAACCTCGATTTTTATATCTCTCTTCTACCTTCTAATGCTTTTGATATTGTAACTTCATCTGCATACTCTAAATCTCCTCCAACAGGAAGACCATGAGCTATCCTAGTAACTTTAATTCCCATTGGCTTTACTAATCTAGCAATATACATAGCTGTGGCTTCTCCTTCAATAGTAGGATTTGTTGCCATTATTATTTCTTTAACTTCTTGATTTCCAAGCCTTTGTATAAGTTCCTTTATTTTTAGCATATCTGGACCAATTCCATCCATTGGAGAAATTACTCCATTTAATACATGATAATGACCCTTAAACTCTCTCGTTCTCTCCATAGCTGCTACATCTCTTGGATCTTCTACAACACATATGACACTAGAGTCCCTATTTTTATTTGAACACATACTACATGGATCTGTATCTGTTATATTACAACAAATTGAACAATATCTTATTTCTCTTTTTGCATCTATAATCGCTTTAGATAAAGCTTCTACATCATTAGTATTCATACTAATAATATGAAATGCCAATCTTTGAGCAGTCTTTCTCCCCACTCCGGGAAGCTTTGAAAATTCTTCTATAAGTCTCGTTATTGGACCTGTATAAACTTGCATAAATATCACCTACTAGAATAACCCTGGTATATTCATACCTCCAGTTACCTTATTCATTTGATTTGCTTGTATATCATCAATATTTCTCAATGCTTGATTTATTGCACTTAAAACTAAATCTTGTAGCATTTCTATATCATCTGGGTCAACTACTTCTGGTTTAATAGTTATATCCAAAACTTCTTTCTTACCATTAACTTTTACAGTAACTGCTCCTCCGCCAACTGAAGCTTCTACTTCTTTATTTTCTAACTCTTGTTGAGCTTTTTGCATATTTTCTTGCATCTTTTGAGCCTGTTTTAATAAATTGTTCATATTTCCACCACCAGGCATCATTCCGCCTCCAAAACCTTTTTTAGCCATAAATACTATTCCTCCTAAACTTATTTTCATTTTATTATTATATCATAATAATATTTTATTATTTACTTTCATTTTCATCAATACTATCTTTTATTTCTAGTATCTCTTCATTTACTATGTTCTTTAAAATCTCTTCACCAATGTCTTTTTTCTCTTTAACTTCAAGATTTATATCTTTAACTTCTGATGTCAACACTATTTTCACATTAAAACTTCTATTTAAAACATCTCTTATTATTTTTTCTAGATAATTTATTGTATCTTGGGAGCTTAGTCTAGTTTTTGCAAAATCAAATTTATCATCAAATATAACGTATAACATATTAGAATATACATTAAAACTTTTTACCTCACTTAAAAGTGCATATATTGGCATTTTTTTATCTTTTTTAATTTGTTTAAGTATATTCTTCCAAGATGACTCTATAAGTATAACATCCTCATTTTTTACCTCTTCATAAACTACATTTTCTTTTTTTACATTTATGTCTCTATCTACATCATATTCTTTTTCTTTACTATTATCCTGTTTTGAAACTTTAAAGCTACCCAATTCAATCATTTTTTCTAAGTTTTCAACTCTTTTAATAAGAGCTTCTTTACTTTCATCAAACATTGGTTGAGCAATCTTCATCATAGTTATTTCCACCAAGACCCTTGGATTTGAAGATGACTTTATATCATCTTGAGTTGCTGATAACACATTTAAAATTCTTATTAAATCATTTATATCTATATCTTCAGATTGAAATTTAAGTTGTTCTATAGTTTCTTCTGGTAATGAAATTATTTCATCTAATTCTGATGATACTTTACATACCATTAAATTTCTAAAATGATCAATCAAATCATTTATAAGGTTTCTTATATCTTTTCCCCATAAAACAAATTCATTTAATATCTCAAGAGATTTTTTAGTATTTTGTTCTACAATACATTGAGACAATTCAAATAATTGTTCTATATTGACGCTTCCCATCAATTCAACAACATCTTTATAATCTATTTTATTCTCTCCAAATGACATACATTGGTCTAATATACTAAGAGCATCTCTAAGTGCTCCTTGAGAATTCCTAGATATTAAGTTAAGAGCTTTATCATCTATATCAATTCCTTCATCTTCACAAATCCTTTTCATTCTAAGAGTCATGTCCTTAACTGTAACTCTTTTGAAATCGTATCTTTGGCATCTCGATAAAATAGTTGCAGGTATCTTGTGAGGTTCAGTAGTAGCCAATATAAAGATTACATATGAGGGAGGCTCCTCTAATGTTTTTAATAGTGCATTAAAAGCTCCTTGAGACAACATATGAACCTCATCTATTATATATACTTTATATTTAGCATTAGCTGGAGAATATTTCACACTTTCTCTAAGTTCTCTTATATCATCTACACTGTTATTTGATGCTGCATCTATTTCTACAACATCCATTGTATTGTCCTTTAATATAGATTCACATATCTCACACTCATTACAAGGTTCTTCATTTATTTTATTTAAACAGTTAACTGCTCTAGAAAAAATCTTTGCAGTAGATGTCTTACCAGTACCTCTTGTACCGCAAAACAAATAAGCATGTCCTATATTATCATTGTATATTTGATTTTTTAAAGTCTTAATAATATGATCTTGACCAATAACGTCCTCAAACTTTTGTGGTCTATATGCTCTATATAATGCTTTATGCATCTTTTTACCTCTCTTTAGTAAAATTAATAAAAAAATCCCTCATTATCTAAGGGATTAGTCTTTTATATATTAAATGCTGTACACCATCTATCGACTTAATTCCATAGGCGTTACCAAAACAGTTAGCTCAACTTAGGCACCCCCGCGGCACACAAAAGTGATCACTTACCGCTGCTTCCTTCCGGATCTGACGGGGTTCATGAGCTTTCATTGCGCAGGACCTAAGCATCAACACCACTTATTTAGGGCGGCCCTACAGAAAATAAGCCTTTAGATGGAATTCAATCCTGCTATAGCGGATTGCAGGTTACAGGGCACCGCTACCTCCCCATCTAGTACAGCAAAATTACAACCATATTTAATTACTTTTATTGTTTCTGGCGGAGAGAGTGGGATTTGAACCCACGATACAGTTTTACCCATATACTCGCTTTCCAGGCGAGCGCCTTCGACCACTCGACCATCTCTCCTTAATCTCTTTTTCTTAATGCCTTAAAAAATTCTTGCAATATGATCGAGCATTCTTCTTGCAAAACATCAAAAGCCACTTTTACATTATTATTATTAAAATAATCTAATTTAAACTCATGCTGTTTTTCTATATATGAATTTTTTACATGTCTTGTCCCTATTATAAGCTTTTTTATTCTAGAATTAACTATTGCACCACTACACATTATGCAAGGTTCCATTGTAACATATAAATCACAATCAGTCAACCTCCAGCCACCTATTTTTTCTGATGCTTGTTTTATCGCCAACATTTCTGCATGAGCTGTAGAATCTTTTAATGTTTCTGTAAGGTTATGGGCTCTAGCTATTATTTCATTATCTTTAACTATAATAGCACCTATTGGTGTTTCTCTTTTATTATATGCTTTATATGCTTCCTTTAATGCTTCTTTCATATAAAATGAACTTTCCATAATTCCTCCCAAAACTTATAACAAACTTATCTTATCATAATTCATTTTATAATTCAACTTAATTTTATTTTGTTTATTTAATTATTAATAGATATAGCTATATTTTATTTAAATTAGTTCTAAAATAATCTTTATTCATTTACATAAGTGTTGATTTATAAAGATATTTAGTATTTTATGATAAACATTCTGTTATATAAATTGACATAAAAAAGCTATGAAATTTAATAATTATATTAATAATTTCATAGCCTTTTTAATTTATTGTTCATTCATAGTATATCTTTTATATTAAAATATCTTTCTACATATGATATTAAATAGAATTATCTTATAACATCAACACCCATATAAGGTCTTAATTCTTCTGGAACTACTACAGAACCATCTGCTTGCTGATAATTTTCTAATATAGCAGCTAAACATCTTCCTATAGCTAATCCAGAACCATTTAAAGTATGAACATATTCTGCTTTTGATTTTTTATCTCTTTTAAATCTTATTCCAGCTCTTCTAGCTTGGAAGTCTTCAAAGTTTGAACAAGAAGATATTTCTACATATCTATTGTAACTTGGCATCCAAACTTCTAAATCATATTTAAATGCAGCTGTGAATCCTAAATCTCCTGTACATATTTTTACAACTCTATATGGAAGACCTAACATTTGTAGCATAGTTTCAGCATCATGAGTTAATGATTCTAATTCATCATAAGAATCTTCTGGTTTAACAAATTTAACTAACTCAACTTTATTAAATTGATGTTGTCTAACTAAACCTCTTGTATCTCTTCCTGCTGAACCTGCTTCAGATCTAAAACAAGGAGTATATGCACAATATTTAATTGGAAGTTCTGCGACATCTAATATTTCATTAGCATGTATATTAGTAACAGGTACTTCAGCTGTTGGTATTAAGAAATACTCTAGTCCTTCTATCTTAAACATATCTTCTTCAAATTTAGGAAGTTGACCTGTACCTATAAAACTATTTCTATTAGCCATAAATGGAGGTAAAACTTCTGTATATCCATGTTTAGCTGTATGAGTATTTAAAAAGAAATTCATTAAAGATCTTTCTAGTCTAGCACCTAGACCTCTATATAGAGTAAACCTTGAACCAGTTATTTTTCCAGCTCTTTCAAAATCTAATATACCTAGACCAGTACCAATATCCCAATGTGCTTTATGCTCGAAATCAAATTTAGTAGGTTCTCCCCAAGTTCTTACTTGAACATTATCTTCATCTGTTTCGCCTTGTGGTACCTCAGGATGAGGAACATTTGGTATTCTCATCAATGTGTATTCCATTTTTGCTTCTACTTCTTTTACTTTTTCATCAATACCTTTTATCTTGTCTGATAACTCTTTTAATCTTGCTTTTTCTTCTGTTACATCTTTTCCTTCTTTTATTAATTGTGGTATATTTTTAGAATTTACATTTAATTCATTTTTCATAACTTCAACTTCTTGAAGTATTTCTCTTCTTTTATTATCTAATTCCACTACAGCATCAAGGTCAAATTCTTTTTCACCTCTTCTATCCATAGCTTTCTTGATATCATCTAAATTTTCTCTTATTCTTTTAATATCTAACATATTAATTCCTCCTAATAATTTTGATAATCTAAATTATAATTCCAATTAATTTACAAGTATTATAGCTATAAACCTTTAGTTTAAACAAATTTGAGAAATAAAAAAAGACCTCCGTTTACCCTATAAAAGGGACGAAAATCTTTTATCCGCGTTGCCACCCTAATTGATTATACTAAAGTGTATAATCCTCTCAGACCTATAACGTAGGTAAACGTCTAGCTTTAACTAGAAGCTCTAGAGTAGATTCAAAAACCATTGTAATGAGTTCTCACCATCCACTCATTCTCTGAATACAATCTGTTTTTTACTATTTTCCTTCACCGCTTTTTAACTAATTGTTTTATTTGATAATCATTATATTATATATATTAACATCTTTCAATACTATTATTCAAATTTTTTTAGAATTTTCTTTAATTTTTTATATTAAATTCATTTTTTTTATTTAATTAAAATTCTATCTTTTATCCATTGTATTTAAATTGCTTATATTATTAAATAACAATGAAGAAGGAACAAATGGAACTTTTATATTATTTTCATCAAATTTATTTTTGACTTTTTCCATTATATCAAAGTATACATCCCAGTAATCATCAGTTTTAACCCATGGTCTAGCAACTATTTGCATGGTATTATTTCCTATAGAGTTTAAACCTATTATAGGTTTTGGGTCATCTAATATTCTTTTTTCATTTGTAAAAATTTCATTCAATATAGACTTAACTACATCTATATCACTATCATAGGAAATATTATAAGAAAAATCTATTCTTCTTTTATTTTGATGTGTGTAATTAATTATATTATTACTTGTCAATTGAAAATTTGGTATAATTATGGTTTTATTATCTGGAGTTTTTAGAACAGTACTAAATATCTGTATATCAGAAACTGTACCTTCTACACCTGAACCTTGAATATAATCACCTATGTTAAATGGCTTAAAAAATAAAATAATCATACCTGAGCCTAGGTTTGATAATATTTCTTTAAATGCTAAACCTATACTAAATCCAGCAGCTCCTAATACAGCTACAACTGAAGTAGTTTGTATTCCTATAATTCCCAAACTTATCAATGATATAATAGATAGCATAGATATATATATTCCATATACAATGAAATTATTTACACCTTTACTCATTCCATATTTGATTAAAAACTTTGAAACCATCTTTCTTACTATCTTAGATATATAGATACCTATTACAAATACAATTATTGCATATATAATATTTGGTATATTATCACTAAAGTTATTAAGCATATTTTCTAAAGTTCTCTTAGTTATATTACTATTTGTTGAAGCAGTCTTAGCCAATGATAAAAAATTCATTTAACTCCTCCTTATGATAATATTCCTCTGTCCTCTAATTCTTTTGTTATAGCTTCTATAGTCTCTTCTTTTAGCGCCTCAACTGTATGAATATGACTACATTCTGTCAGAACTGATAACTGCTTAAATTCATTTGTCTCAACCTTCTTCATGAAATTATCTATATCCATCTTAGAATAAATGTTAAGTTCTGCAGTTATCTGACCATATGTTGGATGATTTACAATGACATCTTTTACAATCCCACCTAAATCTACAATAATCTTTAATTCATCATAAATTTCTTTAGAGTTCTTGTGATTCTTACATTTTATTTGTTTTGTAAAATATGGTTGATTATATATTATATATCCTTGAGGTGTAGCTATTATTTCAAATCCTCTAGCTCTTATAAGGGCTATATCTTGTACTATTACTTGTCTACTTACATTTAATATCTCAGCTAGCATTCCACCTTTTACAGGGCACTTAGATTCTTTTAAAATATCTATTAATTTGCTTCTTCTTTCATCAGAATTCATATTACACCTTCTTTCTAAATCAAAAACTTTACCTATACTATATAATTCTATATTTTATCTTATTATAAATCAATATTGACTTTATATTCTATTTAATCTTAAATTTTATTGCAAATAAAAAAGATTACGTGGCTACGTCCTACTCTCCCAGGCAGTTTCCCACCAAGTACCATCAGCGCTAGAGAGCTTAACTTCTGTGTTCGGAATGGGAACAGGTGTATCCTCTCTGCTATTGTAACCACATAATCTCTATGCTTAATATATCTATTAAGTTATTAGAATCTAGTAATACTAGTTTCTTTAGAGTTAGCACTCTAAAAACTACACATATATTTTACTGAATGAACATCAAATAATTTGGTCAAGTCCTCGACCTATTAGTATCGATAAGCTAAATACATTGCTGCACTTACACCTTCGACCTATCAACCAGATAGTCTTTCTGGGGTCTTACCCTTGCGGTGGGAAATCTTATCTTGAAGTTGGCTTCGCGCTTAGATGCTTTCAGCGCTTATCCATTCCGTACATAGCTACCCAGCCATGCCCTTGGCAGAACAACTGGTACACCAGAGGTACGTCCATCCCGGTCCTCTCGTACTAAGGACAGGTCTTCTCAAATTTCCTACGCCTGCGACGGATAGGGACCGAACTGTCTCACGACGTTCTGAACCCAGCTCGCGTACCACTTTAATGGGCGAACAGCCCAACCCTTGGGACCTACTACAGCCCCAGGATGTGATGAGCCGACATCGAGGTGCCAAACCTCCCCGTCGATGTGGACTCTTGGGGGAGATAAGCCTGTTATCCCCAGGGTAGCTTTTATCCGTTGAGCGATGGCCCTTCCACGCAGAACCACCGGATCACTAAGTCCGATTTTCATCCTTGCTCGACCTGTATGTCTTGCAATCAAGCTCTCTTTTGCCTTTACACTCTACGTACGATTTCCGACCGTACTGAGAGAACCTTTGAGCGCCTCCGTTACCTTTTGGGAGGCGACCGCCCCAGTCAAACTGCCCACCTGACAGTGTCCCAAGACCAGATTCATGGCCTATGGTTAGAGTCCCAGTACTACAAGGGTGGTATCCCAAGGATGGCTCCGCCAAAACTGGCGTCCTGGTTTCAAAGCCTCCCACCTATCCTGTACATGTAGTACCAAGACCCAATGTCAAGCTACAGTAAAGCTCCATGGGGTCTTTCCGTCCTGTCGCAGGTATCCGGCATCTTCACCGGAATTACAATTTCACCGAGTCTGTTGTTGAGACAGTGCCCAAATCGTTACGCCTTTCGTGCGGGTCGGAACTTACCCGACAAGGAATTTCGCTACCTTAGGACCGTTATAGTTACGGCCGCCGTTTACTGGGGCTTAAGTTCACTGCTTCGATTACTCTAACAGATCCCCTTAACCTTCCAGCACCGGGCAGGCGTCAGCTCCTATACATCGTCTTGCGACTTAGCAGAAACCTATGTTTTTGGTAAACAGTCGCTTGGGCCTATTCTCTGCGGCCACCGGATGGTGGCACCCCTTATCCCTAAGTTACGGGGTCATTTTGCCGAGTTCCTTAACAACAGTTCTCTCGCGGGCCTTAGGATACTCTCCTCACCCACCTGTGTCGGTTTGCGGTACGGGTACCTTTAACCTCGATAGAGACTTTTCTTGACAGTGTGAAATCAGCTACTTCGCTACTAAATTTCGCTCCCCATCACATCCCAGCATTATCAAAGCGGATTTACCTACTCTGACTGCCTCAATGCTTGGGCACACATAACCAACAGTGTGCTTAGCTTATCCTACTGTGTCATCCCATCTCTCAAACGGTTATCGGTAGTACAGGAATATCAACCTGTTGTCCATCACCTACGCCTTTCGGCCTCAGCTTAGGTCCCGACTAACCCAGGGCGGACGAACCTTCCCCTGGAAACCTTGGGTTTACGGCCTGTGGGATTCTCACCCACATCTCGCTACTCATGCCAACATTCTCACTCCCATACTGTCCACATGTCCTTACGGTCATGCTTCAACCCGTATGGGAAGCTCCCCTACCCATCATAATGATGCCGTAGCTTCGGTAGTAAGTTTTAGCCCCGGAAATCTTCGGCGCAGGATCACTCGACCAGTGAGCTATTACGCACTCTTTGAATGAGTGGCTGCTTCTAAGCCAACATCCTGGTTGTCTGTGCAATCCCACATCCTTTACCACTTAACTTACATTTAGGGACCTTAGCTGACGATCTGGGCTGTTGCCCTTTCGACTATGAATCTTATCACCCACAGTCTGACTCCCAAGTATAAGATGACGGCATTCGGAGTTTGATAGTCTTCGGTAGGTGCAATACCCCCTAGGACATTCAGTGCTCTACCTCCGTATCTCTCACCTTGAGGCTAGCCCTAAAGCTATTTCGGGGAGAACCAGCTATCTCCGGGCTCGATTGGAATTTCACCGCTACCCACAAGTCATCCCCGAGCTTTTCAACGCTCGTGGGTTCGGACCTCCACGAAATTTTACTTTCGCTTCATCCTGCTCATGGGTAGGTCGCCCGGTTTCGGGTCTACATCAAGTAACTGAACGCTCAGTTAAAACTCGCTTTCGCTACGGCTCCACACCTTAAGTGCTTAACCTTGCTACTTAACGTAACTCGTTGGCCCGTTCTACAAAAAGTACGCGGTCACACAAGAAATGTGCTTCCACAGCTTGTAAGTGCAGGGTTTCAGGTTCTATTTCACTCCCCTCCCGGGGTTCTTTTCACCTTTCCCTCACGGTACTATACGCTATCGGTCACTAGGTAGTATTTAGCCTTGGAGGGTGGTCCCTCCTGCTTCCCACAGGGTTTCACGTGTCCCGTGGTACTCTGGATCATATCTGAAGTCTTCTCGTTTAACATACAGGACTATTACCTTCTGTGGTGGGTCTTTCCAAACCTCTTCAATTACGATACCTCTTCGTTATGATATGTCCGCAACCCCAATAAAGAAAACTTTATTGGTTTGGGCTATTCCGCGTTCGCTCGCCGCTACTTACGGAATCGAATTTCTTTCTCTTCCTTCAGGTACTTAGATGTTTCAGTTCCCTGAGTTCCCCTCATTAAGCTATGTATTCACTTAATGATACTTAGACATTACTCTAAGTGAGTTTCCTCATTCGGAAATCTTCGGATCAAAGTTTACGTGCAACTCCCCGAAGCTTATCGCAGCTTATCACGTCCTTCATCGGCTCCTAGTGCCAAGGCATCCGCCCTGCACCCTTAATAACTTGACCAGTTAAAAAGGTTTGATAGATTAAAGTCTATCAACTTGATAATTTTTAAAAGTTATCAACTTTATATATTACAAATTAGATGTCATATCACTAAATATATATGCAGTTTTTAAGGTGCTAACGCACGTCGCCAACAAACAAACTTCACATTCGTTCAGTTTATTCTGTTGCTTAAGGTGCTAATGCACAAGGCTTGTATAAAAATAAGCTTAAAGTGCAATGTAAGAGTCTACTAGATAAATCAAAGATTTAAGTAATATGCTCTTAAATGGTGGAGATGAGGAGAGTCGAACTCCTGACCCCTTGCTTGCAAGGCAAGTGCTCTCCCAACTGAGCTACACCCCCAAATATGAAGTTCATAAAGAACTTTCAAAATTAAACAGTAGGCAATTCTCCTTAGAAAGGAGGTGATCCAGCCGCACCTTCCGATACGGCTACCTTGTTACGACTTCACCCCAGTTATTGATTCCACCTTCGACGACTTCTTCCAAAAGGTTAGATAATCGGCTTCGGGCGTCTCCAACTCCCGTGGTGTGACGGGCGGTGTGTACAAGACCCGGGAACGCATTCACCGCAGCATTCTGATCTGCGATTACTAGTAACTCCAGCTTCATGTAGGCGAGTTTCAGCCTACAATCCGAACTGAGAGTAGCTTTAAGGGATTAGCTCCACCTTACGGCTTGGCAACCCTCTGTACTACCCATTGTAGCACGTGTGTAGCCCTAAGCATAAGGGGCATGATGATTTGACGTCATCCCCACCTTCCTCCAGGTTATCCCTGGCAGTCTCTCTAGAGTGCCCAACTTAATGATGGCAACTAAAGACAAGGGTTGCGCTCGTTGCGGGACTTAACCCAACATCTCACGACACGAGCTGACGACAACCATGCACCACCTGTCACCAATGTCCCCGAAGGGAAGTCTCCGATTAAGGAGATGTCATTGGGGTGTCAAGCTTAGGTAAGGTTCTTCGCGTTGCTTCGAATTAAACCACATGCTCCGCTACTTGTGCGGGTCCCCGTCAATTCCTTTGAGTTTCACTCTTGCGAGCGTACTTCCCAGGCGGAGTACTTAATGCGTTAGCTGCGGCACCGAGGGGGGTAACCCCCGACACCTAGTACTCATCGTTTACAGCGTGGACTACCAGGGTATCTAATCCTGTTTGCTCCCCACGCTTTCGTGCCTCAGCGTCAGTTACAGTCCAGAGAGCCGCCTTCGCAACTGGTGTTCCTCCTAATATCTACGCATTTCACCGCTACACTAGGAATTCCACTCTCCTCTCCTGCACTCAAGTCTCCCAGTTTCAAGAGCTTACTACGGTTGAGCCGTAGCCTTTCACTCCTGACTTGAAAGACCGCCTACGCACCCTTTACGCCCAGTAAATCCGGATAACGCTAGCCCCCTACGTATTACCGCGGCTGCTGGCACGTAGTTAGCCGGGGCTTCCTCCTCAAGTACCGTCATTATCTTCCTTGAGGACAGAGTTTTACGACCCGAAGGCCTTCATCACTCACGCGGCGTTGCTGCATCAGGCTTTCGCCCATTGTGCAATATTCCCCACTGCTGCCTCCCGTAGGAGTTTGGACCGTGTCTCAGTTCCAATGTGGCCGATCACCCTCTCAGGTCGGCTACTGATCGTCGCCTTGGTAAGCCGTTACCTTACCAACTAGCTAATCAGACGCGGGTCCATCCTGTACTGGCTCACCTTTGATATTTAAGAGATGCCTCTCAAATATGTTATCCCGTATTAGCATACCTTTCGGTATGTTATCCGTGTGTACAGGGTAGGTTACCCACGCGTTACTCACCCGTCCGCCGCTCTTTACCGAAGTAAATCGCTCAACTTGCATGTGTTAGGCACGCCGCCAGCGTTCATCCTGAGCCAGGATCAAACTCTCAAATAAAAGTTTATCAGGCTCAGATACTATTGTTATCAAAATATCTGGCTTTATGGTTTGTTTCTTGTTTTATAAATTAACCTACTGTTTAATTTTCAAAGTTCTTTAAATTATTGTGGTGGGCCATCAGGGACTCGAACCCCAGACCTACCGGTTATGAGCCGGGCGCTCTAACCAACTGAGCTAATGGCCCACAATAATTTGTGGTGCCGAAGACCGGAATCGAACCGGTACGAGAGGTAAGTCCCGCAGGATTTTAAGTCCTGTGCGTCTGCCAGTTCCGCCACTTCGGCACATCACCTGGCTATGTCCTACTCTCCCAGGCAGTTTCCCACCAAGTACCATCAGCGCTAGAGAGCTTAACTTCTGTGTTCGGAATGGGAACAGGTGTATCCTCTCTGCTATTATAACCAGATTATTGTCTAAATTTTCATTTAACTTTTTTCTAAGACAAGTATTATAATAACATCTTTGTCTTATTATGTCAATACTTTTTTTATTCGATTTTTTAGTTTATAAAACTACTAAAAATCTATAATTTTTGACAAGTTTAAACATATAGAGTTAGCACTCTAAAAACTACACATATATTTTACTGAATGAACATCAAATAATTTGGTCAAGTCCTCGACCTATTAGTATCGATAAGCTAAATACATTGCTGCACTTACACCTTCGACCTATCAACCAGATAGTCTTTCTGGGGTCTTACCCTTGCGGTGGGAAATCTTATCTTGAAGTTGGCTTCGCGCTTAGATGCTTTCAGCGCTTATCCATTCCGTACATAGCTACCCAGCCATGCCCTTGGCAGAACAACTGGTACACCAGAGGTACGTCCATCCCGGTCCTCTCGTACTAAGGACAGGTCTTCTCAAATTTCCTACGCCTGCGACGGATAGGGACCGAACTGTCTCACGACGTTCTGAACCCAGCTCGCGTACCACTTTAATGGGCGAACAGCCCAACCCTTGGGACCTACTACAGCCCCAGGATGTGATGAGCCGACATCGAGGTGCCAAACCTCCCCGTCGATGTGGACTCTTGGGGGAGATAAGCCTGTTATCCCCAGGGTAGCTTTTATCCGTTGAGCGATGGCCCTTCCACGCAGAACCACCGGATCACTAAGTCCGATTTTCATCCTTGCTCGACCTGTATGTCTTGCAATCAAGCTCTCTTTTGCCTTTACACTCTACGTACGATTTCCGACCGTACTGAGAGAACCTTTGAGCGCCTCCGTTACCTTTTGGGAGGCGACCGCCCCAGTCAAACTGCCCACCTGACAGTGTCCCAAGACCAGATTCATGGCCTATGGTTAGAGTCCCAGTACTACAAGGGTGGTATCCCAAGGATGGCTCCGCCAAAACTGGCGTCCTGGTTTCAAAGCCTCCCACCTATCCTGTACATGTAGTACCAAGACCCAATGTCAAGCTACAGTAAAGCTCCATGGGGTCTTTCCGTCCTGTCGCAGGTATCCGGCATCTTCACCGGAATTACAATTTCACCGAGTCTGTTGTTGAGACAGTGCCCAAATCGTTACGCCTTTCGTGCGGGTCGGAACTTACCCGACAAGGAATTTCGCTACCTTAGGACCGTTATAGTTACGGCCGCCGTTTACTGGGGCTTAAGTTCACTGCTTCGATTACTCTAACAGATCCCCTTAACCTTCCAGCACCGGGCAGGCGTCAGCTCCTATACATCGTCTTGCGACTTAGCAGAAACCTATGTTTTTGGTAAACAGTCGCTTGGGCCTATTCTCTGCGGCCACCGGATGGTGGCACCCCTTATCCCTAAGTTACGGGGTCATTTTGCCGAGTTCCTTAACAACAGTTCTCTCGCGGGCCTTAGGATACTCTCCTCACCCACCTGTGTCGGTTTGCGGTACGGGTACCTTTAACCTCGATAGAGACTTTTCTTGACAGTGTGAAATCAGCTACTTCGCTACTAAATTTCGCTCCCCATCACATCCCAGCATTATCAAAGCGGATTTACCTACTCTGACTGCCTCAATGCTTGGGCACACATAACCAACAGTGTGCTTAGCTTATCCTACTGTGTCATCCCATCTCTCAAACGGTTATCGGTAGTACAGGAATATCAACCTGTTGTCCATCACCTACGCCTTTCGGCCTCAGCTTAGGTCCCGACTAACCCAGGGCGGACGAACCTTCCCCTGGAAACCTTGGGTTTACGGCCTGTGGGATTCTCACCCACATCTCGCTACTCATGCCAACATTCTCACTCCCATACTGTCCACATGTCCTTACGGTCATGCTTCAACCCGTATGGGAAGCTCCCCTACCCATCATAATGATGCCGTAGCTTCGGTAGTAAGTTTTAGCCCCGGAAATCTTCGGCGCAGGATCACTCGACCAGTGAGCTATTACGCACTCTTTGAATGAGTGGCTGCTTCTAAGCCAACATCCTGGTTGTCTGTGCAATCCCACATCCTTTACCACTTAACTTACATTTAGGGACCTTAGCTGACGATCTGGGCTGTTGCCCTTTCGACTATGAATCTTATCACCCACAGTCTGACTCCCAAGTATAAGATGACGGCATTCGGAGTTTGATAGTCTTCGGTAGGTGCAATACCCCCTAGGACATTCAGTGCTCTACCTCCGTATCTCTCACCTTGAGGCTAGCCCTAAAGCTATTTCGGGGAGAACCAGCTATCTCCGGGCTCGATTGGAATTTCACCGCTACCCACAAGTCATCCCCGAGCTTTTCAACGCTCGTGGGTTCGGACCTCCACGAAATTTTACTTTCGCTTCATCCTGCTCATGGGTAGGTCGCCCGGTTTCGGGTCTACATCAAGTAACTGAACGCTCAGTTAAAACTCGCTTTCGCTACGGCTCCACACCTTAAGTGCTTAACCTTGCTACTTAACGTAACTCGTTGGCCCGTTCTACAAAAAGTACGCGGTCACACAAGAAATGTGCTTCCACAGCTTGTAAGTGCAGGGTTTCAGGTTCTATTTCACTCCCCTCCCGGGGTTCTTTTCACCTTTCCCTCACGGTACTATACGCTATCGGTCACTAGGTAGTATTTAGCCTTGGAGGGTGGTCCCTCCTGCTTCCCACAGGGTTTCACGTGTCCCGTGGTACTCTGGATCATATCTGAAGTCTTCTCGTTTAACATACAGGACTATTACCTTCTGTGGTGGGTCTTTCCAAACCTCTTCAATTACGATACCTCTTCGTTATGATATGTCCGCAACCCCAATAAAGAAAACTTTATTGGTTTGGGCTATTCCGCGTTCGCTCGCCGCTACTTACGGAATCGAATTTCTTTCTCTTCCTTCAGGTACTTAGATGTTTCAGTTCCCTGAGTTCCCCTCATTAAGCTATGTATTCACTTAATGATACTTAGACATTACTCTAAGTGAGTTTCCTCATTCGGAAATCTTCGGATCAAAGTTTACGTGCAACTCCCCGAAGCTTATCGCAGCTTATCACGTCCTTCATCGGCTCCTAGTGCCAAGGCATCCGCCCTGCACCCTTAATAACTTGACCAGTTAAAAAGGTTTGATAGATTAAAGTCTATCAACTTGATAATTTTTAAAAGTTATCAGCTTTATATATTACAAATTAGATGTCATATCACTAAATATATATGCAGTTTTCAAAGTGCTAAGGCACAGCGCCAACGGATAAATCCCGTTGCTTAAAGTGCTAACGCACGTCGCCAACAAACAAACTTCGCATGCGCTTAGTTTATTCTGTTGCTTAAAGTGCTAAGGCACAGCGCCAACAAACAAACTTCACATTCGTTCAGTTTATTCTGTTGCTTAAAGTGCTAATTTTGAGTATTCGTAAAAACGAACCCTCAAAATTAAACAGTAGGTAATTCTCCTTAGAAAGGAGGTGATCCAGCCGCACCTTCCGATACGGCTACCTTGTTACGACTTCACCCCAGTTATTGATTCCACCTTCGACGACTTCTTCCAAAAGGTTAGATAATCGGCTTCGGGCGTCTCCAACTCCCGTGGTGTGACGGGCGGTGTGTACAAGACCCGGGAACGCATTCACCGCAGCATTCTGATCTGCGATTACTAGTAACTCCAGCTTCATGTAGGCGAGTTTCAGCCTACAATCCGAACTGAGAGTAGCTTTAAGGGATTAGCTCCACCTTACGGCTTGGCAACCCTCTGTACTACCCATTGTAGCACGTGTGTAGCCCTAAGCATAAGGGGCATGATGATTTGACGTCATCCCCACCTTCCTCCAGGTTATCCCTGGCAGTCTCTCTAGAGTGCCCAACTTAATGATGGCAACTAAAGACAAGGGTTGCGCTCGTTGCGGGACTTAACCCAACATCTCACGACACGAGCTGACGACAACCATGCACCACCTGTCACCAATGTCCCCGAAGGGAAGTCTCCGATTAAGGAGATGTCATTGGGATGTCAAGCTTAGGTAAGGTTCTTCGCGTTGCTTCGAATTAAACCACATGCTCCGCTACTTGTGCGGGTCCCCGTCAATTCCTTTGAGTTTCACTCTTGCGAGCGTACTTCCCAGGCGGAGTACTTAATGCGTTAGCTGCGGCACCGAGGGGGGTAACCCCCGACACCTAGTACTCATCGTTTACAGCGTGGACTACCAGGGTATCTAATCCTGTTTGCTCCCCACGCTTTCGTGCCTCAGCGTCAGTTACAGTCCAGAGAGCCGCCTTCGCAACTGGTGTTCCTCCTAATATCTACGCATTTCACCGCTACACTAGGAATTCCACTCTCCTCTCCTGCACTCAAGTCTCCCAGTTTCAAGAGCTTACTACGGTTGAGCCGTAGCCTTTCACTCCTGACTTGAAAGACCGCCTACGCACCCTTTACGCCCAGTAAATCCGGATAACGCTAGCCCCCTACGTATTACCGCGGCTGCTGGCACGTAGTTAGCCGGGGCTTCCTCCTCAAGTACCGTCATTATCTTCCTTGAGGACAGAGTTTTACGACCCGAAGGCCTTCATCACTCACGCGGCGTTGCTGCATCAGGCTTTCGCCCATTGTGCAATATTCCCCACTGCTGCCTCCCGTAGGAGTTTGGACCGTGTCTCAGTTCCAATGTGGCCGATCACCCTCTCAGGTCGGCTACTGATCGTCGCCTTGGTAAGCCGTTACCTTACCAACTAGCTAATCAGACGCGGGTCCATCCTGTACTGGCTCACCTTTGATATTTAAGAGATGCCTCTCAAATATGTTATCCCGTATTAGCATACCTTTCGGTATGTTATCCGTGTGTACAGGGTAGGTTACCCACGCGTTACTCACCCGTCCGCCGCTCTTTACCGAAGTAAATCGCTCAACTTGCATGTGTTAGGCACGCCGCCAGCGTTCATCCTGAGCCAGGATCAAACTCTCAAATAAAAGTTTATCAGGCTCAGATACTATTGTTATCAAAATATCTGGCTTTATGGTTTGTTTCTTAATATAAATTAACCTACTGTTTAATTTTCAATGTTCGTGTTTATTTCTTTTTCCTTTTTTCAAGGACAAGTAATACTATACCATCTTTAAAACAGTAGGTCAATACTTTTTTATATTTTTTTATAAATTCTTTTCATATTCTTTTTTTAGCTTTTCTACTACTTTTTTCTCCAGTCTAGAAACAGTCATCTGAGATATCTCTAATTCCTTAGCTATACTAGATTGTGTTTTATCAAAGAAAAATCTATCTTTAAATATTTTTACTTCCAATTCATTCAAAGTTTTAATAAACTTATTAATAAAATCTTCATACTCTATACTTCCAAAATTACCTTCTTCTTTTCCTATCTTGTCAATAAGAGTTATATCTTTATCTTCTGAATCATCATTACTTGATGAATCTAAAGACATAGGTTGATACCCGTAAGAAGCTTCCATAGCCTCTAGAACATCTTCTTCACTAACTCCTATATAATCAGCTATATCTTTTACTTTCGGATGCTTTTTATTTTCTTGTTCCAATTTAATCTTTGCATCACTTATCTTTTTACTTAGTTCCTGTATTCTTCTTGGTACTCTAAGTGTCCACACTTTATCTCTAAAATATTTTTTTATTTCTCCTACTATAGTTGGTGTCGCGAAACTGGAGAATTCAAATCCTTTTTCAACATCATATCTATCAATAGCATAAATTAACGCTAATGAAGCAACTTGATATATATCTTCAAAATCAACACCTTTATTTATATACTTCTTAGCTAACAATCTTGCTAAATACAGATGCCTTTCAATAAGAATATTCCTAATATCTACATTTTTATTTTTATTATATAAATTAAATAGCTCTTTTGTATCCATATTTAGGTAATGTGTAGCATTAGCTACATTTTTCATTAAATATCAACTCCTAAATATTTAGTCATTTTTATTTTTGTTCCTTGATTATGTTCTGATTCAATATCTACATCATCCATTAAAGTTCTAATTATAAATAGTCCAAGACCACTCTCTTTTGGATTCTCTAAATCTGGTGTACTTATTGAGCTAACATCATATCCTTTTCCATTATCCTGAATTTCTATATTAATTGCATTATCTAAGATATTAAATACTATATTGAACACATCATCTTTACTGTGCTTTATTGCGTTTGTACACGCTTCTGATACTGCTACCTTTATATCTTCTATATCATCTATTGGAAATCCCATCTTATTAGCAATTCCAGACGCTGTTAATCTTATTATACTAACATAATCCGGATTTGTAGTAATTTCCATCTTTATAGTCTCACAAGCCAAAGTCTATCCCTCCACTTTAAATATTTTATCTAGACCTGTTATAGTAAAAATCTTTCTGACATTACTCTTAGGATTTACTATGTATATCTCTTTTTCGTTTATTTTTAATTTTTTTAATACACCTATCATAGCTCCTAAACCTGTTGAATCTATATAATCTAAATCTTTAAGATTAATTTTTACATCTAACATATTTTTTTCTATCAAGTTATGCAAATGTTCCTTTAGTTTATCTGCAGTAGAAACATCAAGTTCTCCATCAAGACAAACATTCCAAAATTTATTTTGAGAATCTAAATTTGAATCTATATTCATAGACATGTAAAAACCTCCTATTTCCTCTTAATAATTTTAAATATATTTCCTATACTCATTATTTTATTAATTACATAAACTATATCATCTATTCCCTTTGATATTGATGATGCATTTTCAACAATATCCTGTATGTGTCTTTCGTTATAATCTACAATCTTATAAGCCTTTTCAACAACCTTATTTAGGCTATTTAGAGTTTTAGCTAAATAAATTGCTACTATAAGAGCAGAACTACCTACTAACACTGCTCCAATCTGCCACCCCCATGCATTCATTAGTTAACATCTCCCTCGTCATCAAAGCTTTTACTTATTACTATATCTTCTTCAGAAATCTTTATATCTTCTTCATTATTATCATCATCTACTAAATTTATTATTCTCTCTTTGACATCATTAAATGTTTCATGTAGAACTTCTTTTGGATTTTCTTTCACATCATTAAACTTCTCTTTTGTTTCTTTTCTTAATTCAGAACCTTTTTTTGGTGCAAAAAACAGACCAAATACAAAACCTAAAATAGCTCCTATTAATAAAAATCCACCTTTTTTACAACTTTTTTTATTACACATAACAACTACTCCTTTCAATTTTAAATTTTTATCTAAGTACATTATACAAAAAGAATAGGATATTTATCCTATTCTTCTTCAATATTTATTTTGGCAATCGAAACTACATTGACTTCATCATTAGTTTTCATTAATTTAACACCACTTGTGACCCTTCCAAACAGTGATATCTCATTAACTCTTATTCTAATAAGAACTCCATCAGAATTTATAATCATTATCTCATCATCTTCATTAACCATATCTGCACCTACAATTGTGCCAGTCTTCTCAGAGATATTATAAGTTTTAATTCCTTTACCAGCTCTTATTTGGCTTCTATATTCTTCTATATTTGTTCTTTTTCCAAAACCATTTTTACTTACAACTAATACATCTGTACCTTTACTACAAAGGTTCATAGACACAACAAAATCGTCTTTACTTAAAGTTATACCTTTTACACCCATTGCTGTTCTACCCATATATCTTATATCATTTTCATCAAATCTTATAGACATACCATCTTTAGTAACTAAAAGTACTTCTTGTTTTCCATCTGTAAGTTCTACTCCAATAAGTTCATCATCATCTCTTAAACCTATAGCAATAAGACCAGATTTATTTATATTTCTAAACTCTTCTCTCTTAGTCTTTTTAACAATACCTTTTTTTGTTGTAAGTAGTAAGTATTCATTTTCATCATTGCCATCTATAGGTATCAATGTAGCAATTTTTTCATCTGCTGATAATTGAAGTAAATTCACTATAGCAGTACCTTTAGCTTGTCTTTTACCTTCAGGTATTTCATATGCATTTAGTTTAAACACTCTACCTTTATTTGTAAAGAATAACAGTCTACTATGAGTAGTTGTAGTTATTAAATGTCTTACAAAATCTTCTTCTCTAGTTGTAAGTGCTGAAATACCTCTTCCACCTCTTTTTTGACTCTTGTAAGTGTCCGATGGAAGTCTCTTTATATAACCAAAGTGAGTAAGAGTTATTGCTATTTCTTCATCGCTTATAAGGTCTCTCATATCTATTTCGCCTTCAGCATGTCTTATCTCTGTTCTTCTCTCATCAGAATAATTCTCTTTTATTATTGTAATTTCATCTTTTATTACATTTAAAAGTAATCTTTCATCAGCTAGAATTTCTTTTAATCTATTTATCTTCTTAATTAACTCTTCATATTCAGCATCTATCTTATCTCTTTCTAAACCTGTAAGTCTTTGAAGTCTCATATCTAATATAGCTTGAGCTTGAATTTCAGTTAACTTGAATTTTTCTATTAAGCCTTGTTTAGCTTCTTGACCTGTTTTTGAAGCTCTTATCAGGCTTATAACTGCATCTATATTATCTAAAGCAATTTTTAATCCTTCTAAAATATGTGCTCTTGCTTCAGCTTTATTTAATTCAAATTTAGTTCTTCTTGTAACAACATCTTCTTGATGTTTAATATAATGAAATAATATTTGCTTAAGATTTAAAACTCTTGGTTGCCCATCTACAAGTGCAAGCATTATTATACTAAAAGTATCTTCCATTTGAGAATGTTTATACAGATTATTTAATACTATATTAGCATTAGCATCTCTCTTTAATTCTATAACAATTCTCATACCATTTCTATTACTTTCGTCTCTTAAATCTGATATACCTTCTATTCTTTTTTCTTTAACTAACTCAGCTATTCTCTCAACTAATTTAGCTTTATTTACTTGATAAGGTATTTCTGTAACTATTATTTGTTGTTTTCCTTTTGGAAGTTCTTCAATAAAAGCCCTAGATCTAACTTTAACTTTTCCTCTTCCAGTTCTATATGCTTCCGCTATACTCTCTTTTCCCATTATAATTGCAGCTGTAGGAAAATCTGGACCTTGCACAAATTTTATTAAATCATCTACACTACACTCTGGATTATCAATTAAATATATAGTTGCATCAATTACCTCAGCTAAGTTATGTGGAGGTATTGAAGTTGCCATACCAACAGCTATCCCATTAGAGCCATTTACTAATAAATTAGGATATCTTGCTGGTAATACTGAAGGCTCTTTTAATGATTCGTCAAAGTTTGGTTTAAAGTCTACAGTTTCCTTTTCTATATCTCTCAATAACTCTAATGATAATTTACTCATTTTAGCTTCTGTATAACGCATAGCTGCTGGTGAATCTCCATCAACAGAACCAAAGTTACCATGACCATCTACTAAAAGTGCTCTAGTTGAAAAGTCTTGAGCCATTCTTACCATTGCATAATAAACAGCAGTATCTCCATGAGGGTGGTACTTACCTAAAACGTCCCCAACAATACGAGCTGATTTTCTGTAAGGTTTATCTGGAGTTAAATTTAATTCACTCATTGAGTATAATATTCTTCTATGAACTGGCTTTAAACCATCTCTAACATCAGGAAGAGCACGTCCAGCTATAACACTCATCGAATAATCAATATATGACTTTTTCATTTCTTCCGCTATTTCAATAGGGAGTATTTTGTTATTTTCTTCCATGTATACTAATCCCCTCTCTCTATATATCTAAGTTTCTAACAAATCTTGCATTTTCTTCTATAAATTCTTTTCTTGGAGCTACTTTATCACCCATAAGCATTGAAAATACTTCATCTGCAATTGCAGCATCTTCTACAGTTACTTGTAATAAAGTTCTTGTATCAGGATTCATAGTTGTATCCCATAATTGCTCTGCATTCATCTCTCCAAGACCTTTGTATCTTTGAAGCTCTGCACCATTTCTTCCAATTTCATCTAATAAGATATTTAGTTCTTTATCTGAATAAACATAATGTTCCTTTTTTTGCTTTGTAACTTTATATAAAGGTGGTTGTGCTGCATAAACATATCCTTCATCTATAAGAGGTCTCATATATCTAAAGAAGAATGTTAATAATAAAGTTCTTATATGAGCTCCATCTACATCGGCATCGGTCATAATTATAATTTTATGGTATCTAGCCTTATCTATATCAAAATCTTCTCCAATACCACAACCATAAGCTGTTATCATATTTTTTATTTCATCTGAAGATAATATTCTATCTAGTCTTGATTTTTCAACATTAAGTATCTTCCCTCTTAATGGAAGTATAGCTTGACTATTTCTATCTCTACCTTGTTTAGCTGAACCTCCCGCTGAATCCCCTTCGACTAAGAATATTTCACTTTTAGCAGGGTCTTTTTCTGCACAATCTGCAAGTTTTCCAGGTAAAGATGTGCTTTCTAATACACTTTTTCTTCTTGTTAACTCTCTTGCTTTTTTTGCGGCTTCTCTAGCTCTTTGTGCTCTTAAAGCTTTATCAACTATGATTCTTGCTGTTGCTGGATTTTCTTCTAGGAAGGAACCAAGTTCATCAACTGTTACACTATCAACTAGACCTCTCATAAAACTATTACCTAGTTTTGTTTTAGTTTGACCTTCAAATTGAGGTTCTGGTAATTTAACTGATACTACTGCTGTAAGACCTTCTCTTATATCTTCACCAAGTAAGTTAACATCATTTTCTTTTAAAAATTTATTTCTTTTAGCATAATCATTTACAGTTTTGGTAAGAGCCGCTTTAAATCCACTTAAATGAGAACCACCTTCATGTGTATTTATATTATTTGCAAAAGAATATATGTTCTCTGTGTAACCATCTGTATATTGCATAGCTAGTTCGACAAAACAATCGTCAACCTTTTTATCTATATAAACTATGTCGTCATGTATACCAGTTCTAGATTTATTTAAATACTTAATATATTCTACCAAACCACCTGTATAGTGGAATTCTTTTCTTTTTTGTTGACCTTCCCTTTTGTCTTCAAATACTATTTTTATCCCTTTATTCAAAAAAGAAAGTTCTCTAAGTCTATACTCCAATGTTTCATATTTGAATTCTATTTCATCAAATATTGTCTCATCTGGCATGAACTGAATCATGGTTCCTTTGTCTTGTGATTCTCCAACTACTTCAAGTTTAGATGTTGGTAATCCTTTCTCATATGTCTGCTTGTATACTTTTCCATTTAAATAAACCTCTGCTAGCATCCATTTTGACAGTGCATTAACTACAGAAACACCAACTCCATGAAGACCTCCAGATACTTTGTATCCTCCGCCTCCAAACTTTCCTCCTGCATGAAGATTAGTTAGTACTGTTTCTAAAGTCGATTTACCAGTCTTAGGATGTATTTCAACAGGTATCCCTCTTCCATTGTCCTTTACTAAAACACTGCCATCTTCATTAATAGATACATATATGTCTGAACAATATCCTTGTAAAGCCTCATCTATACTATTATCTACAACTTCATAAACTAAGTGATGTAAACCTCTAGGGCTTGTACTACCAATATACATACCTGGTCTTTTTCTAACGGCTTCTAATCCCTCTAATACTTGTATCTGACTTGCACCGTATTCTTGTTTCATTTAATTTCCTCCATTCTCTATGCTAATAACATCGCCATTTTCAATATTAAATATTGTAACATCCTTTTCATCAAATATTTTTTTATGTGAAACCTCAGCACTTGTTATAAACATTTGAACATTGCTTAAATTGTTTACTAAAAGTTTTTGTCGTGCTTCATCTAACTCACTAAAAACATCATCTAAAATTAATATTGGATATTCTTCAACTTCATTTTTTATTAATTCTATTTCTGATAGCTTTAGTGATATTGAAGCTGTTCTTTGTTGACCTTGTGAACCAAAAAGTCTTGCATCTAAATCATTTATGAATATATTTAAGTCATCTTTGTGTATACCATATCTGGTAGTCTTAGATTCTATATCATTAGGTCTATTCGATGACAACTTGGCTAAAAATTTATTATATACTGTCTCTATAGTATCTTCATCAGTTATATTTATTTGATTCTTATATCTAATTGACAATTTTTCAATTCCATTAGTCAAATTCATATGCATATTCTCAGATATATTGGCTATCTTTTTTATAAAATCTCTACGCAAAATATAAATATAACTTCCATACTTTGCTAATGTATCATCATATACATCTAATAAAGCCTCATCAACATGCATGCTTTTAAGCACTCTGCTTCTTTGAGAAAGTGTTTTATTATAATTGGTAAGATATTTATAATATTTAGGCATAATCTGACTAATCTCTTTATCTATAAATGTCCTTCTCTCTTTAGGTCCTTCTTTAACCAGTCTCAAATCTTCAGGAGAGAATATGACAACATTTAAGTTGCCAAGTAATTCCTGTATTTTTTGTAAAGGGACTTTATTTATTCGTATCCCCTTTTTATCTTTTCCAATAATTAGCTCTATTAGACTATATTTATTATATTTTGAAAAACTTCCTCCAATATATAAATTTTCACTATTAAATCTAACCATTTCTTTATCTTTGTTGGTTCTGAATGATTTCCCAAAAGAGAGCATATAAATAGATTCTACTATATTTGTCTTTCCTTGACCATTTTTCCCAACAAGAAGATTTACTTTTCCATTAAATTCCAGATGCAACTTTTCATAATTTCTAAAATTAACAAGTTGCAAACTTTTAAGTTTCACAAAAAGTTCTCCTTTTTTACAATACTTTTATTTTAGTTCCTTCTATTTCAACTATATCTCCTGATTTTATCTTTTTTCCTCTTCTTAGTTCTATTTCATCATTTACTGTCACTAAACCTTCTTGAATTAAAAATTTTGCATGACCTCCAGTTGATGCAATGTCTGCTAATTTAAGAAATTGGTCCAACTTTATATATTCTGATTCTATAGTTATTTCAGTCATAATAGTTCCTCCTTGTCACTATTTTAGGCAAATTCCTATTGATACACTAAAAGTATATTATACCATAAATGTACTTATAAAAGGAGTTGTCTAATATTAGAAAAATTTTTCTACAAAAGACAACTCCTTCATGTCTGCTATATATTTGATGATATTCTTACTGGAAGTAGTAAATAAATATAATTAACATCATCTATTGGTTTAATTATACAAGGATTTACATTTGTAGTAAATTCTATAAATATTTCCTCATTATCTATATTTTTCAAACCTTCAATAAAGTATCTAGAATTGAAAGCTATATCTAGATAATCTCCATCTAAATCTATTTCAACTTCTTCATATACATTTCCTTTTTCTGTATTAGAAGTAATTGCCATTACTTTATCTCTTATAGATAATTTTATAAGATTATTTTTTTCTGATTGAGACAATAAAGATGCTCTTTCTATACTATTTAAAAGTTCTTTAGTGTTTAATTTAACTCTGCTATTATGTTCTCTTGGTAATAATTTTTTATAATCAATAAAATCTCCTTCAAGTAACCTTGTAATAATCTTTGTATCATTGATTATAAAAATAGCATTTTTTTCATTAAATCCAACTTTAACATTATCTTCTCCAGAAAGTAAGCTATTTACATCTATAAGCGTCTTTCCAGGAATTATGACTTTTATATTTTCAGTTAAACTATCCACTGAACAACTTTTTACAGCCAATCTATATCCATCAATAGCCACTAAATTTAAATTTCTATCCACAATTTCTAAAAGTTCTCCCATCAAAATAGGTTTTGTTTGGTCCTGGGAAATAGCAAATACGGTTTGTTTAATCATATTTTTTAGAATTTCTTGAGGTATGCTATATAAATCTTCTTCGTTTAATTCTGGTAGTTTAGGAAATTCTTTAGCTGCATATCCTTTAATTTTGAATCTAGAATTTACACAATTTATGTAAATATTATTTTCTGAATCTGTTTCTATTTCAACAAAAGAATCTGGTAATTTTCTAATTATATCTCCAAATAATCTTGCATCTACAACAACATCACCTTTTTCTATAATCTCTGCTTGTACATAAGTTTCTATTCCTATCTCAGCATCATACCCTGTAAGTTTTAATTGACCTTCTTCTGTAGATATAAGTATACCTTTTAATAGTTCTATAGTTGTTTTTCCATTAATAGCTTTTTGAGCAATCCCAATTCTATTTGCTAGGATTTTTTGATTACAAATTATTTTCAATGTGGATAACCTCCTTTGGCCTTTTATATAAAAAAATAAGTTAAAATCATAGTAGTAATAGTAGTAGGTGTTGTTGATAATGTTAATAAGTACGTATAACGTTATAAATACAAAGATATCAACATGTGTATAATATGTTAATATCTTTGTTATTAGAGACTTAATTATTTGTTAATAATTTTTATTCAAAAAAGATATAAACAAGTTATCCAATAGATATAAACAGACAATTGTGTATAAATTATCCCTTTAAATCTGATATGATTTTGTCTATTTTAGTCTTAATTTCTTCGCTTTCTGCTATATCTTTAGATACCTTATCATGAGCATGAATTACTGTTGTATGGTCTCTACCCCCAAACTCTTCTCCTATTTTAGGAAGGGATAAATCAGTAAGTTCGCGCGTTAAATACATAGCTATTTGTCTAGGATAAGCTATTGAGCGTGTCCTTTTTTTAGAATTGAAGTCTTCCATTTTTATATTAAATACAGAAGATACTTTTTCTTTTATTCTAAGAACATTTATTTCTTCATTTTTAGACGTTGTTATAATATCTTTCAAAGCTTCTGTAGCAAGATCAAAAGATATCACTCTATTACTAAGAGAAGAATAAGCAACTACTCTAGTTAAGGCACCTTCTAGTTCTCTTATATTTGACTTGATATTTTTTGCTATATATGACATAACTTCATTTGGTACTTCGATGCGTTCTAATTGAGCTTTTTTTCTAAGTATAGCAATTCTTGTTTCAAAGTCTGGTGCTTGAATATCAGTTATAAGTCCCATTTCAAATCTCGATCTTAGTCTATCTTCTAGTGTAGGTATGTCTTTTGGTGGTCTATCACTAGATATAATTATTTGTTTATTTGCCTCATGAAGAGTGTTAAACGTATGGAAGAACTCCTCTTGAGTTCTTTCTTTTCCTGCTATAAATTGAATATCATCAATTAATAATACATCTACATTTCTATACTTATTTCTAAATTCTTCGTTTTTATCATCTTTTATAGAGTTTATAAGTTCATTAGTAAATTTTTCTGAAGAAACATAAACAACTTTTGAGTCTTTTTTTTGACTAACAATGTGATGTCCTATAGCATGCATCAAGTGAGTTTTACCTAGCCCAACTCCTCCATACAAAAAAAGCGGGTTGTAAGCTTTAGCTGGAGATTCAGCAACTGCAACACATGCAGCGTGAGCAAATCTATTGCTATTACCAATAACGAACGTATCAAATGTGTATTTTGGATTTAGGTTAGGGTAAAGTACTCTATAATTTAAATCTGTACTATCAGAATTTAGGTCAGCAACCTCTTTTTCGCTCAATACAAATTTAATATTATATTTTTTTAGTGACAGCTGACTGATGGCATCTTCAATTAAATGCAAATATCTATTTTCTAAGATATCTTTATTAAAATCACTAGGAGCCAAGAGTATTAAGTCATTAAGATGTATTTTTAATGGTACGATGTTTTTAAAAAAGGTATTAAAACTTACTGAAGTTAAGTCACCTTTTATTAATTGTAGGGTTTTGTCCCATAAAGAAACTATATCCAT